>NZ_QZFU01000017.1 GCF_003598715.1 Nocardia panacis | reverse complement strand
GTCAAACGCGCCATCTCCAAACACCGCGCCAAAGGCGACATCGACCGCAACAGCTACAAAACGCAGATCAGCATCCACATCCTGCCGGGTTGACAACCCGGCAGGATCGCTAACTGAGCGGCATTGGCCCTAGTCCAGTTCGGTAGCCCAGGAGCGCAGCGTGGCGACCCGGCCGCGCAGCGCGCCGAGTTCGGTCTCGTCCAGGACGGTGCGCTGAATGCCGTGCGCCACTTCGAAAGCCGACTGGCGATGATCATCGATCACCTCGATATCCAGGCGCACCGCAGCGTACTCCGCGGCATCGGGCATCTGCTCGGCGATGACCCGCGCCTTGCCCCTGGCGCACAGCGCCACATTGCCGCCGCCGAGGATGAGCAGTGCCACCTCCGGCCTGGCCCGCAGCCTCGCCAGCGAGCCGCGGTCGAATTTCAGGCTGAGCAGGATGGTGCGATCGTCGGCGCGCACCGGCCAGGACACCGGAATCGCGTGCGGCGCGGGGTCGGTGGTGACCAAGACCGCGATGGTGTCCTGCGGCCACTGGGGTAACGCGTCCAGTTCGGGATGGTCGGTCGACTGGTTCTGGTGCTGCGCGGGAGTTGCTCCGCCTGCCATCTTCGTCACCTCGTGGATGGTCGCGCGCGACGGGCTGTGCCGCGCACCTAGCAGTCTAGGGCGCGCTGCGCGGTTCGATACCGGCGTGCGGCGGCGCGATACCGCCGGGGCCCATTCGGTCTCAGGCGGAGGCCAGACGCGGAATCGGCAGGTGCGCCACCCATTCTCGGGCCGCGTCGCGCGCGCGGATGGTGCTGGAGGCGTCGTGGCGGGCGTGCTCGCCGAACTGTTCGGCGCCGCGGGCGGACAGTTTCGCGGCCGCGATCTCGCCGCCGCGATTGAAGGTGTCGCCGTAGACGGTGTCGCCCAGACCGAAGACGGCGAAACGCAAACCGGTCAGATCGGGTGCGAGCGTGTCGAGTTCGGCGAAGAAGGGTTCGGCTCCGGTGGGCAGGTCGCCGGATCCGTAGGTGGAGCACACGATGAGGTGGATATCGCGCGAGTCGAGTTCGGCTGCGGCGAACTCGGACATGTCGCGGACGTGGACGTCGTGGTCGGTCAGTGTGGCGGCCAGGGTTTCGGCCACGGATTCCGCGGTGCCCAGCTCGGTGCCGAACAGGATGACGACGCGCATACGACTCCCTCGTGTGTCGAGTTTACTGAGGCTATCCTAACTTCGACGTCCTGCTTTTCAAGAGGGTGCGGCGGTCGGGGAAGTTAGCGACAGAGTTGCTGACTCGCGACGGCAGCGCTCGGGCAGCTTTCGGGCAGGGTGTCCGGATTGACGCGGAGCCGGGACCGTTGCATCATTCCAGGGAGCGCCCCGCTTCTAGGGGCATAGCCAATACTTCTCTGCGCCACCCATCAGTATCGACGCCAAGGCGTCCCGCCGTGAGTGAGGTGAAACGAATGGTTATCCGGTCGTACGCGGTTCGTCGGATGAGTTCGTATCCTGATCACGGCTCGGTCCCCCACTCCTGACTGCGACCGCGTCGGCGCGCCGCCACGACATCCACGCGATGTCGGGCGTTCGAGCGCAGGCGCGGTGCCCCGTGCACCTCGGTGCGGCCGAGGTGCGAGCGGAATGCGGACCCGTCTCGGGCCGATTCCGGATGACGGCAATGCTGCGACAGCGATGGGGAAGACGATTCCGATGATGGATATGGGTGTGAATTCGGCTGCGGCGGAAAGGGTCTCGCGGCCCGTCGCGGGCAACCTGCTGGTCTCGGCCGCCGTCCTGGCCGATCTGGGGTATCTGCGCCGGGAGTTGGCGACGGCCGAGGTGTCCTACCTGCTGGTGCGCGACAGCGGGCACCGGCTGGTGCTCGCCGCCGACGCGGCGCAGTCCGCCATGATCGGCCGCGTGCTGAAAACTGCGGAGGCCGATGGCTTTTCGCGAACCAATTTGCAGCACAATGTGATTCGACTCGGTCGCGACCGCGATCCGGCCCATCGGATCGACCTGGAACTGTGGGAGTACCGCGGCGACACCGTCACCTGCCCGCGCCCGAACGCGTTGACCCGCACCGTCTTCGACTTCGCCGATGTGACGCCCGCCGAGGTGCTGCTGTTCGATCGGCGCTGGCCGACGCTGGCCGAGATGTTCGCCCCGCACCCCACCGATATCGGCTTCGACATCGATATCGTGTTCTCCTGGGTGGACGGTTCGGACCCGGAGTTCCGCGCCCGCCGCGCCGGTCTGCTCGCACAGGTCGTCCTCGGCGAGGGCGACGACGCCGACGCGCGCATCCGGCAGATCGATGAGCTGCGCTACGCGCTGCGCTCGGTCGACCGCAACGCACCGTGGCTGCGACGCATCTTCATCGCCACGGATTCAGCAGTGCCGCAGTGGCTTTCGGAACATCCACGGGTCACCGTGGTGCGCGCGGCCGAACACTTCGCCGACCCCTCCGGGCTGCCGGTGTTCAACTCGCACGCGGTGGAGAGCCAACTGCACCACATCGACGGCCTCAGCGAGCATTTCCTCTACTCGAACGACGATATGTTCTTCGCCCGTCCGGTGCGGCCGTCGATGTTCTTCAGCCCGGCCGGAATCAGTCGATTCATGGAGGCGGGCACCCGGATCGGTCTCGGCCGAAACAACGAGCGCCGCAGCGGATTCGAGAATGCCGCGCGGGTGAATCGGGAACTGCTGGCCGGGCGGTTCGGTTCGGTGATCACCCGGCATCTGGAACATGCCCCCGCCCCGCTGCGGCGCAGTGTGCTGTGCGAGATGGAACGCGAATTCCCGGTGGATTTCGCGCGCACCAGCGCGAGCCGATTCCGGGCCGCCACCGATATCTCCGTCACCAATTCGCTGTACCACTACTACGCGCTGCTCACCGGGCGGGCGATACCGCAGGAGTCGGCGCGCATGCGGTACGTCGACACCACCAGCCGGGCGGGGCTCGCGATGCTGACCGGTCTGGCCCAGCGGCGCGAGGTGGATTTCTTCTGCCTCAACGACGGCAGTTTCCCGGAGGTATCGGAGGCCGAACGGACACAGGTGGTTTCGGATTTCCTCGCCGACTACTTCCCGAATCCGGCGCCGTGGGAACTGGTCGCGCCGATCCCGGAATCGGCTACCGGGGCTGCATGACCACGGGGATCCTCGGCGCGGGCGCGATGATGATGCCTTCCCGCGCCAGGCGTTGCGCAGCCTGTTCGGGGGTGGACGGGTTGCCGACGGTGGGTCCCTTGTCGATCGGGACCACCGAATGCACCACGGTGTCGGCGTACATGTGCACGTAGTTGAATGCCTGCGCGCCATCGCGTCCGCGCATGCCGCCCTGCGCCACCGCCAGATCCTGGGTGTAGCAGGCGGCGGAGGCGACCGAGACCGGTATGCCCGCGAAGGTCGCGAACGTGGAGAAATGCAGGTGCCCGGCCAGAATCACCCGCACATCGCTGCCCGCCAGCACCTCGGCCAAGCGCCGCTGCTCGCGCAGTTCGACCACCACCGCGGGATCGAGCACGCACGGCACCGGCGGATGGTGCATGGCCAGCACGGTGCCGAACGGCGCCGGTTCGGCCAGCACCTCGCCCAGCCAGTTCAGTTGCGCGTCGGTGAGTTCGCCGTGGTGGTAGCCGGGCACCGAGGTGTCGAGCGCGACGATTCGCAACCCATCGATCATCCGGACGTAGTCCACCGGCTCGGTCGACGGCGCCTCCCGCAACATCAGATCCCGCACCGCGGCCCGGTCGTCGTGATTGCCCATCACCCATACGACCGGCGCGTCGAGATCCGCCGCCACCGGCTCGATCAACCCGCGCAACTTGGTGTAGGCCGCGCCCTCACCCCGATCGGCGAGATCCCCGGTGATCACTATCGCCGCGGGCCGAATCCCACTCGCCCGAGCCTGCTCGAGCAACTGCCGCAACCGCCGATCAGCATCCACCGCACCGTAAAGTTCACCGGCCCCCGCGATCAGATGCGTATCACTGAAATGGAATAGAACATGATCCGGTCGCGGATACTCCGCGACTCTGGAGACCTGCACCGGACCGAATGCCCCTCCCAGCGGCCAACCCGCCATCGCCATCACTTCCGGCCAGAATATCCAACCCGAGTAGACGCTCCCATCGACGCCCGATGACGATCACCTTGCGGGAAGGTGGAATCTAGCCTGCGGGCTGGGTTTCGGGGACAACCATGGGGATCGCGCGTTCGCGGGAGGTGAGGAGGGTGAAGTAGCGGCGGAGCATGAGGAGGGCGGTGGTGGCCAGGCCTGCGGTCAGGCCCCACCAGACGCCTGCCGCGCCGAGGTCGAGGGGGAAGGCGAGGAGTAGGGCGGTGGGGAGGCCGACGCACCAGTAGCCGATCAGGGACAGGCGTAGGCCCGCTGAGGTTTCGCGTAGGCCGCGTAGGAGGCCGGCGCCGATATTTTGGGCGGCGTCGAAGAATTGGAGGACGATGCCGATGAGGAGCAGGGTGTGGGCGACCTGCACGGCGGCGTCGTCGGTGGCGTGCAGGAATGGGCGCAGCACCCAGTTCGGTCCCAGGACGTAGACCAGGCCCATCGCGGCGGCGATCAGGGCGGCGTGCCGCAGCGCCAACCAGGCCAGGGTGCGGGCGCGCCCGTATTCGTCGCGGGCGGCGGCATGGCTGACCAGGATCGACGCCCCGTGCGAGAGTCCGATGGCGACCTGGAAGACGATGTAGATGACCTGGTAGACCACATTGTGCGCGGCCAGCGCCGCCGGGCCGAGATGACCCATGGCCAGCGCCAGCACCGAGAACATCCCCGCCTCGGACCCGTAGGTCAGCGCGATCGGGGTGCCGAGGCGCAGTTCGGCGCGCACCGTGCCCATCGGGACCGGCCAGGGCCGAAGCGGCAGCGTCGCACCCACTTTCGGATCGCGCAGCACCATGGCCAGCAGTGCGAGGAAAGTGACGAGGAAGACCAGCGAGGTGGCTACGCCGATCCCGGTGAGCCCGAGTTCGGGCAGGAAGGCCCAGCCGCGCATGAAGGCAAGGGCCAGCACCACATTCAGGCCGATGGAGCCGAGGGTCACCATGAGCAGCGCCTGCGGGCGCTGCATACCGACGGTGTACTGCCGCAGCACCTGGAACCACAGGCACGGCAGCAGACCGGGCGCCAGCGCCACCATGAGCGGGCGGGCGTCGGCGAGCACCCCGGCGTCCTGGCCGAACCAGCGCAGACCCCAGCCGAGTCCGATGAGTATCGCGCCGCCGAGCAATCCGGCGACGGTGGCGATGAAGAAACTCGATCGCACGATCGCGCGGATCTCCGGATCGGCCGAATCCCCGCGCTTGTCCGCCGAACTCACCGCTGTCGCCACCTGATTGCCGGTGGCGGTGATCAGTCCGACGCACATGGTGCGAATCTGGTTGAACAGCACAATGGCCAGGCCGCCCGCGGCGACCTGACGCACCCCGAGCGTGCCCATGAGCGCGATATTGGTGGTGGACACCGCGATCTGGGCCAGCTGGGTGAGCGCGATCGGCGCGGCCAATCCGGTCAGCCGTCGCCCGTCACCGCGCAGGACCGACCCGATCACCGCGCCCGCACCAGTGGCCTGCGTCCTGCGGGGGCGTGGCGGTCGAGCAACTCGCGCACCTCTCGTTCGGTCTCGGCGTCGAGTAGGTCGCGTTCCCGCATCCAGTCGTCGTCGAAGACGGTGTCCATGTACTTCTCCCCGCCGTCGCACACCAGGGTGACCACGGTCGAGCCGGGCGGGAACTGTTCCATCCTGGTCAGCGCGGCAAACACCGACCCGCCCGCGGAGCCGCCGATCAGCAGCCCGATCTCGGCGGCTACCGCGCGGGCGGTGGCGAAGGCGGCCCGATCGGACACCTTCAGACCCTCGTCCAGCAGCGCGTAGTCGACGGCGGTGCCGATGGTCGCGCCGGGCGGGGTGCCGGTGCCGGACTGCCAGTACGGGCCGCCGGGACCGCCGAAAGCGATCGAGCCGACCGGTTCCACCCCGACCACCCGTGGCGTGCCACCGAGTTCGCGCAGCCGGGTCGCGGTGCCGAACAGCGATCCGCCGGTGCCGACTGCCGAGAGCAGGATGTCCACCCGCGCCACGTCGGCGAGCAATTCCTCGGCGACAGCGTAGTAGCCCAGCGCGTTGGCCGGGTTGTTGTGCTGTTCGGTGAAATGCGCGCCGGGCAGTTCGGCGGCCATGGCTGCGGCCAGATCCTCGCGGGCGGAGGTGGCCAAGGTGTCGTCGCCGTCGTCGGCGACATACACCAGTTCCGCACCCATCGCTCGCATCGCGCGCAGTTTGTCCTTACTCGCGTGGTGGTCGACCACGGCGGTGAAGCGGTATCCGCGTTCGGCCGCGACCACCGCCAGTCCGAGTCCGGTATTGCCGGACGTGGACTCGATAATATGCCCGCCATCGCCCAGCAAACCATTCCGCTCGGCCTCGTCCACCATGGCGCGGGCCATGCGGATCTTAGCCGCGCCCGTCGGATTGAACTGTTCGAGTTTCAACAGCAGGCGGGTGCCACCGGTGGTGGTCGCCAGTTCGAACAGTGGTGTGCGGCCGATCAGATCCGTCACGCGCGTGACGAGCGGCATGGAAATGTCCTCCTCTTTCGGGATACGCGGCTTGGGGTATTGCTCGGGACTATTTGTCGAGCGTCCAGCGGAACCGGTCGCCCGCGCGGCGCAGCAGCACCTTCGGCGGGATCGGCAGGTCGTGGAAGGCGGACTCGTTGGAATCCATTTGGTAGCCAGCGGTATTGGGGTAGATCAGCAGATCGCCGACCAGGGCCGCGCGGGGGAGCGGGATGCGCCGCCAACTGAGCATGTCGGAGTCGAGGCAGGTGGCCGCCCCGACACTGGTCGGTGTCGGGGTGCCGGGCCGCTGCGGCCACAGCAGCGGATCGGGCAGGTATTCGCTGCCGAACCACTGTTCGGACAGGCTCAGGCTGGTGCCGTCGACGGTGAGCAGTCGATACGGATGACCGTGCGCGTGGCGGATCTTGCTGCCCTGCACCCGGAAAACGGTGCAGCCCGCGTGGGCGAGCAGTGCGCGGCCGGGTTCGATGGCCAGGCGAATGGTGTTGTCGCGCAGGCGTTCGGCCACGTCGTGGGTGTCGAGGATGGCGGCGAGCATGGCCGGACCGGGTTCGGGAAAGTGGTAGGGATAGTAGGAATCGAAGCTCTTGCCCGCGTGGAACCGGCTTCGATCCGCGCCTTCGGTGAAACGTCGCCACGCCGATTCGGGCACATAGTCGACGCCGAACCCCCCGCCGATGGAGATCGTGGCGGCGGGCAACTCCATGGACTGGGCCAGCAGGCAGCGGTCCAGCAGGTCGGCTGCCAGCCTCGCGCGCGCCGCCGCGTCGTAACCGGACAGATGGAAGCTGAAGCCCTCCATGCGCAGTGTCCGGGAGTCGGTGAGCAGCGTCAACGCATGGGCGATCTCGTCGTCGGACATACCGAAACGGCTGGACGACGCAGGCGGCCGCACCCGCAGCAGCACCCTGGCGGGCACGGCCGAACTACCCAGTGCGGCAAGCCGTTGCAACTCGTGGTGATCGTCGACGGCCAGCAGTGCACCGTGTCTGGTGGCCAGCCACAGCAGGTCATCGGATTTGGCCGGACCGGTGACCATGAGTTCATCGCCGCGAATACCGTTGGCCAGCGCGGCCGTCAGTTCGCCGACGCTGGCGACATCAATGCCCGCACCGTTTTCCGCGCAGGTTCGGGCGAATGCGGCGGATTTGTTGGCCTTTTTGCCGTAGTAGACGACGCCCTCCACGCCCGCCCGCTCGAAAACCGCCTGGAATTCCCGGATATTGCGTGCCATCCGCGGGGGATAGAGCAGGTGGAACGGGCCGCCGACGGATTCGGCGAGCGCCTCGAACAGGTCGGGATCGGCGAAAGCCTGTGCCTCCCAATCATCCAGGTGTGCGGGCATGGGCGCGGCCGCGATCGGATCGAGTTCGGCGATGCCGTCTCCGCCGCCGGGATGACGCGCGCCATTGCGTCCGGCGGCACTGTTCTCTAGTCCCACAGGGGAACCTCCGTGCTCAGTCCCATAGGGGCGTCTCCGTGCTCAGTCCCACAGCGGCGTCTCCGTGCTCAGTCCCATAAGGGCGTCTCCGTGCTCAGTCCCATAAAGGCACCTCCGTGCCGCGCCCCTCGGCAATGGCCCGCTCGGCCAAGGCGTGCGCGACGGCGATATCGGTGAGCACCAGTCCGCTGTTGTAGACGAAGATCTTCTCCTCGTCGGATTGGCGGGCGGGGGCGCGTCTGCTCAGGATCTGCGGCAGTTCCGCGTCGACCCGGCGCAGGCGACCGTCGGGACCGGCCATATCTGTTCCGGTCAGCGTCATCTGCTCGGCGCTGGTGGCGATGACCCGGTCCGCGTCGGTCAGCGTCGACGGCGCGAGGCCGTAGCCGACCAGCACGGCCACCGAACCCGGTGCCAGATGGGTGGATTCGAGCGCTACCTCGGTGCCGGGACCGGCGGTGGCCAGCACCACGTCGGCGCAGGCCGCCGCGGCGTACGGGTCCTCGACGGTCTCCAACACGGCGTGCGGACTTGCCTCGGCGAGGTGCGCGCGCACGGCGGCCAACCCCTCCGGATGCGTCCCGTACAGCATCAGCTTGCGCAACTGCGGATTCGCGGCGAGCAGATGCGGCAGCGCGTTGCGTCCCTGTGTCCCGGTGCCGATGAGCAGCACGCTCTGCGCGCCCCGCCGCACCGTCTCGCGCACCAGCAGCGCCGAGACCGCGGGCGTGCGCAGCGCGCCGACCCTGGCGCAGTCCATCATGGCGATCGGCGCGCCGGTGGTGTCGTCGTAGAGGGTGATGGTGGTGTAGTAGCGCTTGGTGCTGCGATCGTGGCCCGGATCGAATTTGTACGAGGTCTTCATGGCCACTACCCGGCGGCGTCCGTCGCGGCCGAGCATGGCGTAGGCCACCGACCAGCCATCCGGATTGGCGACGCTGAGCTTGCGCGGATTATCCGAATCCCCGGCGGCCAGGGCCAGGTACGCCTGTTCGACGGCGTGCACCACCTCGCCGGGCGAGATGGGGACGGCCGCCAGATCGCTGCGGCTCAGCACCCGCAGCGGCAGGCTGCGGTCACGGATGTTCAACGGGTCCTCGATCATGTGCTGCATCTCGCTCACTGCTGTGTCCGGTGGGCGCGCCTGTCCGGAACGGTAATACGATCGTCTGACCGAAACCATTCTCCTCGGCCTCTTCCGCACGCCGATACCGTTGTGGTAGACGAATATTCACCCGTTTGAGCCAGCGATCGGTGCCGTCGTAGCGCGCGGTGAAGGGCACCCGACCGTGCACGGCCACGTCGTTGTCCACCAGCAGCAGCTCGCCGGGAGCCAATGCGGCTCGCGCGCAGACGCGTTCGAGTTCCCCGGTCAGCCGCGCGTAGGCGGAGCGGAATTCGGGATCGGCGGCGTCGAGCGGGGTGTAGGCCGGGTCGTAGCGCAGGGTGGGCTCGCCGTCCGGATTGAACCAGATGGTGGGAACCATTGGTGCGGAATAGGTTTCGTGGCCGGAGCCGTAGGAGACATCGGGCAGGATGGGCAGCGTCGGCGCGCTCAGCAGCGCGGTCTGCGCCTGCGTGAGCCGCACCCGGCGCACCGAGGACACGGTGGTGCCGACCCGATCCGGATTGCGCAGGCAGCAGAGCATGAGCAGGTGTGCGCGGCCGGGGTGGAAGGCATCCTCGGTGTGCGGGCTGAGCAGGGTTTCGCTGCTCGCGCCGGACTGTTCGTGCTCGTGGCCGGACGCGGGCACGATGTTGTTGACCAGGCGTCCGTCCTGCTGGCCGTGCCAGCCGAAGGGTTCGCCCGTCGACCTGGCCAGCAGCAGCAGGCACAGGTCCAGTTCCAGCGACGCGGCGGCTCGGTCGGGATCCGCGCTCCAGGCGGCGGCGGTGCGCCAATCCGGCGGGGTGGGGCCGAGTTCGGCATCGGTGAGCGGCAGGCCGCGCACGACGGTCGCGCCCGCGGCGGTTTCGGGCGGGCGCAGGGTTTCTCGCACGGATTCGGGCAATTCTTTTGCGCGCGAATCTATTTCGTCGATGATCGCGGGATCGTCCAGCGTGCGTGCCGCCACCGTAGCGCTGCGGCCGAGGCGGGCGCGGATCTCGCGCGCGGCGGCGCGCACCTCGGCGGCCGCGTCGGCGGGCAGCCCGCGCTGTTCGATATTCGAGGGGTGAAGCGTCTTACGTTCGGGGAGAACGCTTTTCACCGAGGGGGATCCCTTCTTGGCGGAGGTCGAAAGCGAGGGAGCGATTCGATGTGCGAAGCTAGCGCGTCCCGCGTCGTTAAGCAAGGCTTACCTAAACGAGTCGCGGAAAAATAGCCGAACCATATGGGTTGCACGCGAGTGGCGGCGCAGTGCCGGCGCGGGGCCGTGGAGAAAATGATCCTCATTAGGCTAGCCTTTCCTGAACCTGAAGGCGGGATCGCGGTCGCTCCCGCCGGCGACCGCAAGGGAAGTGGGCAGTACACATGGGAGTCAATAGACGGCAACTGTTCCGATCGGGCCTGGGGATCGGGGCGGTCGCGCTGCTCGCCGCCTGCTCGAACGGCCCCGAATCGGGCGGATCCGCCCGCCGCGGCGGCACACTGCGGGTCGGCGCGCTCGGCGCCTCGGCCAAGATCGAACGCGATCCGCACGCGAATATGGTCAATGACAGCGACTTCCTCATCACCTCGCTGATCTACGACCCGCTCACCGTGCCCGGCGCCAACCCGAATGTCGCCCCGCGCCTGGCCACCCGGTGGGAGGCCGATCCGGACCGCCGCCGCTGGAGCTTCACCCTTGCTTCCGGCGCGACCTTCCACGACGGCACACCGGTCACCGCCGAGGATGTGGTGTGGTCGATGCGCAGGCTGCGCGCCGTCGGCGGCCCGTCGAAGATGCCGGTCGCGGCCGAGGCCATCACCGCCGACGGCCCCGATCGGGTCGTGTTCACCGTCGCGGAGCCGAACAACCTACTGCCGCTGCTGCTTCGGTTGATGACCTTCACCGTCAAGAAGGACACCGCCGATTTCACCAAGGCCGTGGGCACCGGCCCGTTCCGGCTCGAGTCGTACACGGGCGGCAATGCGCGACTGGTGCGCAACGATCGCTGGCACGGTCCGGCCCCGCTGCTGGACGCCATCGAGGTGACCATGTTCGAGAGCGTCACCGCGCTCGGCAACGCGGTGCTGGCCGGTCAGATCGACTTGGCGTCCAATGTCGGCGCCATCGCCGGACGCACCGCCGTCGGACGGGGCGATCTCCAGGTCGTGCGCCGCACCGATGACACCATGCTCGGACTGGCCATGCGCTGCGCCGACGGCCCCTTCGCCGATGCGCGCACGCGCGCCGCGGTACGGCTCGGCGTGGACCGCGCCGCGCTTGTCACCCAGGTGCATTCGGGCTACGGCAAGATCGCCAACGATATCCTCGGCACCGCCGACCCGCTCTACGACAAGACCATCCCGCAACGCGCCCGCGATATTGACCGCGCGAAAGCCCTACTGCGCGAGGCGGGTTTCGATACCGGGCGCTCGTATCAGTTGCTCACCAAGGCCGAAGCGCCCGGCGAGGTGGAATCGGCCAAGGTGCTGGCAACACAGCTGGCCGAGATCGGCCTGCGCCTGGACGTGGTGACGCAGGAGTCGAACCTCTTCTACGACCAAACCTGGTTGAAGGCCCCGCTCTACACGGTCTCCTGGGGCACCAACGATTCCACCCTGTTCTACGCCGACAAACTCATGGCGGGCGCCTCGAATCGCAATGAAACCGCCTTCAAGGATCCGGAATTCGACGCCGCGACCGCGAAAGCCTTCGCCGCCCGCGACGAGGCGGAACTGACCCGCGCCTCGCACGAAGTGCAGCGCATCCAATACGAGCGCGGCGGCTATCTGGTGTGGGGTATGGCCGATGGGATCGATATCGCCCACTCCGGCGTGCGCGACCTGCCGACCCTGGGCGGGTTCGCCAGGCTGCAACTGGAACGGACCTGGCTGGATCGGTGAGTGCACTCGCGCGCCTGCTGATTCGGCGCATCGGCCTGCTGATCGCGCTGCTGGCAACGGTTTTCCTGGTGGTCGACCTACTGCCGGGCAATACCGCGCGCGCGATCCTCGGCCGCGACGCCACCCCGGAGCAGATCGCGGCCAAGGAGCGCGAACTCGGACTCGACCGTCCGGTGGCGGCACGCTTCTGGCACTGGATATCCGGCGTGGCCACCGGCGATTTCGGGCACACCGCGCGCGGACGGTCGATCAATGAGCTGCTGGCCGCCAAATTCCCGCCGACGCTGCTGCTCGGCGGGCTCGCCCTCGCGGTGACGGTGCTGGCCTCCCTCGGACTCGGCGCGTGGTGGGCGGCGCGCGGCGGCTCCGCGCTCGGGCGGATCCTGCAACCGGCCACCACCGTCGCGGTGGCCATCCCGGAATTCGTGCTGGCGACACTGCTGATCCTGGTGTTCGCGCTCGGGTTGGGTTGGCTGCCCGCCGTCACCATCACCGGACGTTCCGGCTTTCCGGTCCACCCGGAGATGGTCGTGCTGCCGGTGCTGGCGCTGGCGCTGCCGCAGATCGGCTGGAACACCAGGGTGGTGCGCGCCGCCCTCGCCGACGCCGCCCGCGCTCCGCATGTGGAAAGCGCGGCGCTGGACGGACTCTCGACCAGGGTGGTGCTGCTGCGGCATGTGCTGCCCTTCGCGCTGCCCACCATCGTGGCCAGCTACGCCACCACCGTCGGGGTGCTGCTCGGCGGATCGCTGGTGGTGGAGACCCTCTTCAACTATCCGGGACTCGGCGCGGTGCTCGCCGGATCGGTCGCCGATCGCGACACCTCGGTCGTGGCCGCGGTGGTGGCGGTGAGCGGGACCGTGATCATGGTGATGCTTGCGCTCGCCGATGGGATTCGGGCCTGGTCATTGCGGGGGAGTCGATGAATCGGGTTCTCGCAGTGCCGAAATCGCTCGCGCGCCGCGGCTGGGGTCGGGCGCTCGCGGTCGCGCCCGCGCTGGTCGTGATCGCGGTGGCGGCGTTCGGACCCGCGCTCGCAGGCCATTCGACACAGACTCCGGTCGGTATGCCATTCGATCGCGGCGACGGGCTGGGCACCGATCGGCTCGGGCGCGATGTGCTGAGCCAATTGCTGGACGGCGGTTGGGGATTGCTGCTGCTCGCGGGGGTAATCGCGGTGCTGGTGACCGCGCTGTCCTGTGTGCTCGGCGCGGTGGCCGCGCTGCGGCCGCGGATCGGCGCCGTCATCGAGCGGGCCACCGATTTCGCGATCCTGCTGCCGGTGGTGCTCGGCATGCTGCTGGTGCTCACCTCGTGGCCGGATGCGGGCGTCTACGGGCTGATCATGGTCGCCTTGCTGTTCGGAACTCCGTATTGCGCGCGGGTTTTCGCGGCCGCCGCCACCGGGATCGCGGCGAGCGGCTATGTGGAGTCCGCGCGGGCGAGTGGGGAAGGGTTGGCGCATCTCGTCTTTCGTGAGGTCATCCCCAACCTGCGCGAGGTGCTGGCCGCCCAACTCGGGCTCCGCTTCGTCGAGGCCGTGTACCTGGTGAGCACCGCCTCCTTCCTGCAACTGCCCACCACGCTCGGGTCGGGCAACTGGGCGGTCATGGTGCGCGACAACGCCTCCGGCATGCTGCTCAATCCCTGGTCGGTGCTCGCGCCGAGCCTGGCCATCGCCACCGTCGCGGTCAGCGTCAACCTGGCGGTCTCCGCATTCGGCAGCCGACGGCGCGCATGATGAATGGGTTCGAATGGGTTCGAAAGGGGGGCCTGTGAGCGAGATCGCGGTACAAACCGATCGCGTCGCGACCCACACCGAGGATTCGGTGCTCGTGGACGGGTTCACGGTGTGCGGGACGCACGGACGGGAACTGTTCGGTCCCACCACCTTCCGGATGACCGCGGGGACGGTGACCGCGCTGGCGGGTCCCTCCGGATCGGGCAAGACCACGCTCATGCGGGCGCTGCTGGGGTACCTACCGCCCGGCGCGACACGCACGGCGGGCGCGGTCGCCGTCCTCGGCCGCGATATCTTCGGCATGAAACCGGCCGAACTGCGCACCTTCCGCCGCGACCATCTCGCCTACGTGGGCCAGGACCCGGCCTCGGCGCTGAATCCGCTCATGCGGGTGCATCGCCTGCTCACCGAGGTCGCCCCCAAAGCCTCCCGCCAAACCTGCGTCGAGACACTGGAATCGGTCGGCCTGTCCGCCGACCACCTGCGCCGCCGCCCCGCCGAACTCTCCGGCGGTCAGCAGCGCCGCGTCGCCCTGGCCCGCGCCCTGATCCGCAGCACGCCGATTCTCGTGCTGGACGAACCGCTCGCAGGCTTGCATGGCGCGCTGCGTACCGAGATCGCGGGTCTACTGGCCGAACTCGCCGAGACGCGGGGGACCGCCATCCTCCTATCCGGCCACGACACCGCGGCCGCGCACGCTATCGCCCATACCATCGTCGACATCGGCACGACGACCGTGCCTGCCGCTGAACGCGCGGCTGATGCCGCCAACGCGGCGCGAGAGGCACGCGAGCAGCGTGCTGCCGCCGCGGATCGCATGGTGGGCCTCGGCGGTGCGATGTCCGAGCCTGCCGGTGCCGTCGGCGATCAGAACGGTCATCGGGCTGATTCTTTGCTCGTTCGAGCGACGGCGGATATTCAGGCGAACCCGGACTGTGCGCGAGTCCTGCTGGTCGCCAAGGAAATCGGTGCCACGATCGGCGCGCGGGAAATCCTGACCGGCGTCACGTTCGAGTTGGCGGCAGGCGGCGCGGTCGCCGTGGTGGGAGCCTCGGGCGCCGGGAAGACGACGCTGGCACGGGTATTGGCCGGACTGCATCCCACCGCGACGGGATCGCTGATAGTGCACGACGTGCCGGTGCCGCTCGGCAAACGACGAAGACATTACGGCGGCAACGGTATTCAACTGGTGACGCAGAATCCGCGCTCGGCGCTGAATCCGAGGCGCACCGTGGCGCAGACCCTGTCCCGTCCACTGCGGCGCATCGGCGGCGTGCCGAGACGACAAGTGGCGCAACGTATCGCGGAACTGCTCACCTCGGTCGAACTCGCCCCCGAGTTGGCAGGCCGCTACCCGGCCGAACTCTCCGGCGGCCAGCGGCAGCGGGTGGCGCTGGCCCGCGCGCTCGCCGCCGAACCGGCCGTCCTGATCTGCGATGAGATCACCTCGGCGCTGGATCACCCGACCGCCGCGGCGATCATGGGCCTGCTGCATCGGATTCGGCGCGAGCGCGGCACCGGGCTGGTGGTCATCAGCCACGATATGGCGCTGGTCGCCCGGCACTGCGGGCAGGTGCTGGTCCTCGAAGGCGGTCGCGTTGTCGAGTCGGGCGATACCACTGCGGTGCTGGTATCGGCCGAACACGACGCGACTCGCGCGCTGCTGGGTTGACCGGATCGCGGGTCGGGCCACGATCCAAGGTCCCGATCGGTCCTATCGGCATGATGGATGGGGTGCGAAGGATGAACTCGGGCCGCGTCGCGGGTCTGATCGCGGTTCTGGTGACGACGCTGGCGGTGGCCGCCTGCGGCGGTGGCGGCGGCTACGGCGGTCCGCCGCTGCCACCGATCCCGGAAGGTATCCCGCCCGGACCTGGCACCCCGCTGCCGCCTTTCGACATCGATGCGCCCGGCCGCACCGCCGAACAGTTGCGCGACTGGGCCGAGGGCCAGTCCAAGGCGCTCGGCATCTCGGTCACCGCGCTCGAGGCGTACGGCTACGCCGCCGCCGTCATGGCCCGTTCCCGCCCCGACTGCGGTATCGCCTGGACCACACTGGCCGGCATCGCCAGGGTGGAAACCAAACACGGCACCCACGGCGGTGCGCGGGTTGGCCCGGACGGCAAGGTCTCCCCGCCCATCCGGGGGCCGGTGCTGGACGGATCGCCAGGTATGGAGCAGGTGCTCGACACGGAGGCCAGTGCGAAGGAGGGCCACGCGGTCTACGCCAGGGCGATGGGGCCGTTCCAATTCATCCCCGAGACCTGGCAGCGCTGGGGCGTGGACGCCAATGGCGACGGCGTGGCGGACCCGGACAATATCGACGACGCCGCCCTCACCGCCGCCCGCTACCTGTGCGCTCGCGGCGGCAACCTCACCACCGCCGAAGGCTGGCAGCAGGCGCTCTGGGCCTACAACAAGTCCGATATCTATATGCAGAACGTTCGCACCCACGCCGCCGCCTACAGCGTTGGTCGGCGCGCCTGAAGTCAAGGTCGCGCCGGACCGACGGACAACGTGACCGTCCCCACCTGAGCCGCCGCTCGGCGGCCGGAGTGCCGGTCACCCGCGGCGCGCCCGGGGACGATAGGCTCGGCACCGCACGGCCATCCGTGGAGACCCACCGTGCCCCACATCCGAAGGAGTGTCGTTTTCGTGGCCATCATCGAACAGGTCGGCGCCCGCGAGATCCTGGATTCTCGTGGCAACCCCACCGTCGAGGTCGAGATCGCCCTCGACGACGGCACCTTGACCAGGGCGGCCGTGCCGTCCGGCGCGTCCACCGGCGAGCACGAGGCCGTCGAATTGCGCGACGGCGGTGAGCGTTACGGCGGCAAGGGTGTGCAGAAGGCCGTCGAGGGCGTCCTCGACGAAATCGCGCCCGCCGTCATCGGCCTCGACGCCGTCGAGCAGCGCACCGTGGACCAGGTCCTGCTGGATCTGGACGGCACCCCCGACAAGTCGCGCCTGGGCGCCAATGCGCTGCTGGGTGTTTCGCTCGCGGTGGCCCGCGCCGCCGCGGAATCCTCGGGCCTGGAGCTGTTCCGCTACCTCGGCGGCCCGAACGCGCACGTGCTGCCGGTCCCGATGATGAACATCCTCAATGGCGGCGCGCACGCCGACACCAGTGTCGATGTGCAGGAATTCATGATCGCCCCGATCGGCGCGCCGACGTTCAAGGAGTCGCTGCGCTGGGGCGCGGAGGTCTACCACGCGCTCAAGGCGGAGCTGAAGGGCAAGGGCCTGGCCACCGGCCTCGGCGACGAGGGCGGTTTCGCCCCCGATCTGGCGGGCGGCACCCGCGAGGCGCTGGACCTCATCGTCGGCGCGATCGAGAAGGCGGGTTACCGGGTCGGTCGCGATATCGCGCTGGCGCTGGATGTGGCCGCCACCGAGTTCTACACGCCCGCAACGGGTTACAAGTTCGAGGGCAGTGTGCGCACCGCCGCCGAGATGACGGCCTTCTACGCCGAACTGCTGGGGGCCTACCCGCTGGTCTCCATCGAGGATCCGCTCTCCGAGGACGACTGGGACGGCTGGGTCGCGCTCACCGACCAGATCGGCGACAAGGTGCAGCTCGTCGGCGACGACCTGTTCGTCACCAATCCGGAGCGGCTCGAGGAGGGTATCGCCAAGGGCGCGGCCAACGCGCTGCTGGTGAAGGTCAACCAGATCGGCACGCTCACCGAGACCCTGGACGCGGTCGAACTGGCCCACCGCAATGGCTACAAGACCATGATGAGCCACCGCTCCGGCGAGACCGAGGACACCACCATCGCGGATCTCGCGGTCGCGGTCGGCAGCGGTCAGATCAAGACCGGCGCGCCCGCCCGCAGCGAGCGCGTGGCCAAGTACAACCAGTTGCTGCGCATCGAGGACGCGCTGGGCGATTCGGCCCGCTACGCCGGGGATGTCGCATTCCCGCGTTTCGTCTTCGAGAGCTGACGCGCCTCGCGCGTCGAGATGACGGGGTTGCTGCCATGACAGAGCGACGTGCGCGCGGCACCAGTCCGGCCGGACGCGGTGACCGCCGCACGTCGCGGGCGGCGCGCCCCCGCGCCGCCGACAAGACCGCCGCCAAGCGCGGCCGGTCCCGCGAGGCCGCGAAATCCGGGCATCGTTCGGATTCGGGTGCGGCGCACGGGGATTCGGATCGCGCCGAACGCACCTTCCTGGGCTTGTCGACCGGTAAGGCCATTGTGCTGGCCATCGTGGTGTGCGGGCTGGCGCTCACCCTCGCGGTGCCGATGCGCACCTACTTCTCCCAGCGGACCGAGGCCGAGCAGCTCGCCAGGCAGCGCACCGAATTGGCGGCGGCGGTCGACAAGTTGCGCGATCGACGGGCGCAGCAGCAGGATCCGGCCTACATCAAATCCGAGGCGCGCGATCGACTGCGCCTGGTGCTGCCGGGGGAGACCCCCTATATCGTGCAGGTCCCCGGAATCGAAGCGCCGCCCGCCGCACCCGCCACCGGCAGGCCCAAGGCTCCGGACCCCTGGTACACGCAGTTGTGGCACAGCATCGCCCAACCGCCAACCTCGAACACACCCCAGCAAGGAACGGAAGGACCCAGGTGAGCGCACCCACCGCCCGCGATCTCGAGACCGTCGCCGCCCAGCTCGGCCGGGAACCGCGCGGCGTGCTCGCCATCGCCTACCGCACGCCCGACGGTGTGCCCGCGGTGGTCAAGACCGCGCCGCGCCTGCCCGACGGCACCCCTTTCCCGACGCTCTACTACCTGACCGATCCCCGGCTCACCGCCGAGGCGAGCAGGCAGGAGTCCGCGGGTGTGATGCGCGAGATGACCGACCGCCTCGCCGCCGATCCCGAGCTGGCCGCCGCCTACGGGGCGGCGCATCGCAGCTACCTGGCCGAGCGGGACGAGATCGAATCCCTCGGCACCGATTTCACCGGCGGCGGCATGCCGGACCGGGTCAAATGTTTGCACGTGCTGATCGCGCATGCGCTGGCCAAAGGGCCGGGAGTGAATCCGCTGGGCGACGAGGCAGTGGCGTTGGCGGCGGATAATGGATTGCGCGGCAGCGCGATTCCCGCCGAATGGCCGCGCTACGCCGAGCTCAGAGGAGGCGAGCGGTGACAGTGCGCGTGGGGGCCGTGGATTGCGGCACCAATTCCATCCGCCTGCTGATCGCCGATGCGCTGCCGGAAGGCGGCCTGGCCGATGTGCGTCGAGAGATGCGGATCGTGCGGCTCGGCCAAGGTGTCGACGCCACGGGCGCGCTGGCGCCGGAGGCCATCGAGCGCACCAGGATCGCGCTGTCCGACTATGTCGATCTGATGCGCGAGGCCGAGGTCGGTCGGGTTCGCATGGTGGCCACCTCCGCCACCCGTGATGCGGCCAATCGCGCGGACTTCTTCGCCATGGCCCGTGCCGAACTGGGCCGGGTGGTCCCCGGCGCCGAGGCCGAGGTGATCAGCGGGGACGAGGAGGCGCGGCTGTCGTTCACCGGCGCGATCGGCGAATTGCCCAGCAGCCAGGGGCCTTTCGTGGTGGTCGATCTGGGCGGCGGGTCCACCGAACTGGTCTGCGGCGATGCCGATGGCGTGCGGGCCGCGTATTCGACCGATATCGGCTGCGTCCGGATCACCGAGCGCTGCCTGCCCGGCAATCCCCCCACCGCCGAACAGGTCTCGGCCGCGCGGGAATTCGCGAGCGAGCGGTTGGGCGAGGCGTTCGCGCGGGTGCCGGTCGATGGCGCGCGCACCTGGGTCGGTGTCGCGGGCACCATGACCACGCTGGCGGCCCTCGCGCTGGACCTGCCCGAATACGATTCCGAGCGGGTGCATCTGACGCGGTTGAGCCTGGAGCAGGTGCACGCGGTGTGTGATCGGCTCATCGGCATGAATCACGACCAGCGGGCCGCGCTCGGTCCGATGCATCCCGGTCGGGTCGATGTCATCGGCGGCGGCGCGGTGATCACCGAGGTGCTCGCCGAGGAGTTGGCGCGGCGCGCGGGCATCACCGAATTGGTCGTCAGCGAACACGACATTCTGGACGGGATCGCGCTGTCCATCGCGTGAGTCTCGGGTCGAGCCCGCCGTTGCCCAACATTCGGACCGACCGGTCGGTTATTGGTCCAATGCGGAAATTCTCCTTACCGAACCGCCGGTAGCCCCGGGGTGCGCGCGGCGTGCGGGAACTCACCCGTCGCACACCCGTTCAGCCGTGGCGACCACGGCCGATGGCTGTCCGAATTGGTACGGCAGCCACTGTTGCCCGGTCATAGCCCAAATCTTGGCCACCGCACCGCTCGGTCGGTTCGGATCGCGGCGATCAGAAATAATCCCTGCATAGCTATGGCCAGTTGGCCAAAGTGGGACGGTCCGGCTTGTCTGCCCTGACATTCGGTGTGTGTGCCGGTCAATTGCTATCGTCCGTGCAATGGTCGTGCGCATGTCCGAAGAGCCAACAGCAGCAGAACAGTCTGTCCCACAGCGAACCGTATTCGGGCATCCGATCGGCCTGGTGAACCTGTTCGGTGTAGAGCTCTGGGAGCGCTTCTCCTTCTACGGGATGCTGACAATCCTCGGCTACTACCTCTACTACTCGACCACCGAAGGCGGCCTCGGCCTGGACAAGGCCACCGGCGTCGGCATCGTCGGCGCGTACGGCGGCCTGGTCTACCTGTCCACCGTGCTCGGCGGCTGGATCGCCGACCGCGTCCTCGGCATGGAACGCACCGTCTTCTACGGCGGCTTCGTCGTCATGGCGGGTCATATCGCACTGGCCCTGCTGCCCGGACTCACGGGCGTCGGTGTCGGACTGGTGCTGGTCGCCTTCGGCAGCGGCGGGTTGAAGGCCAATGCCTCCTCGCTGCTCGGCACCCTCTACCCGAAGGGTGACGGCCGCGTCGACGGCGGCTTCACCCTGTTCTACTTCGGCATCAACCTCGGCGGCTTCCTCGGCCCACTGCTGACCGGCCTGCTGCAACGGGAATGGGGCTTCCACTACGGCTTCGGCGCGGCCTCCATCGGTATGGCATTGGGCCTGACCCAGTACGTCATCTTCCGGCGCAACCTCGGCACCGCCGGGCGGCAGGCGCCCAACCCGATCACCGCCAAAGAGGCCCGTCCGCTGGTCCTCGCCGTCATCGTCGGGCTGATCCTCATCGCCGCCGCCTTCGCCACCGGACTGATCACCCTCGACAACCTCTCCATCGCCACCACCTGCGTCATCGTGGTAGCCGCCATCGCCTACTTCGCGCGCATGCTGACCAGCCCGAAAGTGAATGCCACCGAACGCAGCCGGGTGCGCGCCTTCATCCCGCTGTTCATCGCCAACGCGGTGTTCTGGTCGCTGTTCCAGCAGACCTTCACCGTGCTGGCCGTCTACGCCGACGAACGCATGGACTGGAACATCCTCGGCTGGACCGCCCCATCGAACTGGATCGGTTCCATCGAACCCGTCTGGATCCTCGTGCTGTCCCCCCTGTTCGCGATCATGTGGACCAAACTCGGCAACCGCGCCCCGACCACCCCGCGCAAATTCGGCCTCGGCGTCATCGGCATGGGCCTGGCGTTCTGGCTGTTCCTCACCATGGCGGGCGGCGAGGGCAAATCCAGCCCGGCACTGATGGTCATGGTCATCATGGCCGCCTTCGCGGTCTCCGAACTCACCCTCTCACCGACCGGACTGGCCGTCACCACCCAGCTGGCCCCCGAGGCGTTCCGCGCGCAGATGATGGCGCTGTACTTCTTCTCCATCGGGATCGGCACCTCCACCTCGGGGACGGTGGCGCGCTTCTATTCCCCCGAGCGCGAATTCGTCTACTTCGGCGTCACCGGCGCCGTGGCAATATTGGCAGGTTTGGTCGTGCTGGCCATCGCACCACGGATCAGCAGGCAAATGGTGGGCGTGCACTAGCGCCCAGCGACAAATAAGAAGGAGATCCCCGTGGCCATTCGAGGCTCGACCAGCCCAGAGGCAACCGGTTGGCGCGGCTTGTTCCGCACCAAATCCATCGAGCAGTCCATACGCGACACCGATGAACCGGACTCGAAGCTCCGCAAGGATCTAACCGCCTGGGATCTCACCATCTTCGGTGTCGCGGTCGTGATCGGCGCCGGAATCTTCACCCTCACCGCGCGCACCGCGGGCAATGTCGCCGGACCCTCGGTCTCGCTGGCGTTCGTCTTCGCCGCCGTCGCCTGCGGGCTCACCGCCCTCTGCTACGCCGAATTCGCCTCCACCGTGCCGGTCGCGGGCAGCGCCTACACCTTCTCCTACGCCACCTTCGGCGAATTGGTCGCCTGGATCATCGGCTGGGACCTGGTGCTGGAATTCGCGCTCGCCGTCTCCGTGGTCGCCAAGGGCTGGTCGCAGTACCTCGGCGAGGTGATGGGCTCGCACTCGCCCATCGCGCACATCGGCTCGATCAGCTTCGACTGGGGCGCGGCACTGCTCATCGTCGTCCTCGGCATACTGCTGGCCACCGGAACCAAACTGTCCTCGCGGGTGTCCGCGGTGGCGGTCGGCATCAAACTCGCGGTGATCGCGCTGGTGCTCGTCGTCGGCCTCAGCTACTTCGACAAGTCCAACCTCACGCCCTACATTCCGCCGTCCAAACCGGGCGAGTCGAGCGAGGGACTGCACCAGTCGCTGTTCTCCTTCTTCACCGGCGGCGGCCACAGCAGCTTCGGCTGGTACGGCCTGCTCGCCGCGGCCTCGCTGGTGTTCTTCGCCTTCATCGGCTTCGACGTGGTGGCCACCGCGGCCGAGGAGACCAAGAATCCGCAGAAGGCGGTGCCGCGCGGCATCCTCGGCTCGCTGGTGATCGTGACCATCCTCTACGTCGCGGTCTCGCTCGTGCTCACCGGCATGGTGCCCTACACCGCACTCTCCGGCGACAAGGCAACCCTGGCAACGGCATTCGCGCTGCACGGGGCCGACTGGGCCAAGAACATCATCTCCATCGGCGCGCTCGCCGGACTCACCACCGTCGTCATGGTCATGTACCTCGGCCAGACCCGCGTCCTGTTCGCCATGGCGCGCGACGGGCTGCTGCCGCGGCAACTGGCGCATACCGGCGGCAAGGGCACCCCGGTGCGGATCACCGCCATCGTCGGTGTCGTCTGCGCCCTGCTCGCGGGCTTCGTCGACTTCGGCACCCTCGAAGAGATGGTCAATATCGGCACCCTGTTCGCCTTCGTGCTGGTCTCGGTCGGCGTGGTGATCCTGCGCCGCACCCGCCCCGACCTCCCGCGCGGCTTCCGCGTCCCGCTGGTCCCCCTCATCCCGATCCTCGCGGTCCTGGCCTGCGGTTGGCTCATGCTCAACCTCTCGGTCGAAACCTGGCTGCGCTTCCTCATCTGGATGGTCCTCGGCTTCGTCGTCTACTTCGCCTACGGACGCCGCCACTCCCTACTGAGCAAATCTGTCCAGTAGTCCCCTTGGCCGGCGTGCTCGGCGCCCCTCCGGCGCCGAGCACGCTCGCGTCCGCGGCCGGACCGCCTACCATCGTCTCTCGACCACCACCGTCCTCACCCATGACAACGTTCCCCATTCCGGTACATCCGTACGATTCGGTACGCTGACCGACGCGGCCCCCGTAGCCCAACTGGCAGAGGCAGCGGACTTAAAATCCGTAGGTTGTCGGTTCGAATCCGACCGGGGGCACAAACTGGCAACAAGGTTCGTGCAGGTCAAGAGTCTGCTGCCGTATCAACGGAGTTGAGTCTTGTGGCGAACGTCCTGATCGGATGGTGCCGGTTCGAATCCCTCGAGACAGAGCGGTTCGAATCCGCAGCTTTCGCCCTTCCATGGAAGTCGATTCCGGCGGTGCGGCCGGCGAGAAATTCTTGGCAGTGTGCGCATGAAAGATGCGTTCTGCGTAGCAGGGTTCTTGCGTCATCCCGCCGAATTTCGGACCGATCGCGGAGTTCGTACTTCAGTGGTCGATATCAATCCTCGTGCCGTTCCTGCGGTCCGGCGAACTCCGTGTCGGAAAGATCATCTGAGAACTTCGGGGACATTAGTATCCGTTGATCCGGTGGAATTGAGTCGCGAAGCTGTTTGCTCTCGTCGATTGCGCGCAGGATTTCAGCAATTGCATCTGAATTTGGGAGGGTAACGCCGGCCTCCTCTGGCGTGGAGAACGTTTTCCCTGATAGATGCTCACTCACTTGATATCCGTTCTGCTAGAGTTGAATCATATCAATCTCGATTTTTTCTGTACGCGGATCTTCTGTTCTGCGGACCACTAGAAATTTCGATTCTGAGCCAAATAATACCTCGCGCTCCCAGGGGCTATTCGAATATCTCCGCACAGAACTACCATATCTTGAATAGATATTGTACCTCACGTTGCCGAAGAATGCATGAGACGGACTGGATGAGGTGCTGGTAAATGCCTTCTCGGTGACTACAGTCCCGGGCTGATATCTTTCTAGCAGTCTGACCGGTATTATCGCGCCGCGATAAACTACTCCTTCATAATTGTGGAGCTTGGCGAGTGCGCTGTTAATTCTATCGATTCGTACCTGCTGTCGAGGCGTCACATGGCCATTTCGAAGTGCGGGGTTCAGTTCGTAGCATCCGGTGCCGGTGTAACTTCTCAGCGCTCGGCGCTCGGACCAGGTTAATATGTTTTCTCGACGCCATATTCCCAATATTCTAGCCGTGTGCGGCGACGTGTTCCCGGTGTTATTTGTGCCGTCCGTATTCAGTTTGTCGGATAGCGTTGGACCAGAGGTAACCGATGGTGCAAGCTTTGCATTTTCTGCTGCGGCGATCTCTGCGCCGTGCTCCGAAATATTTCTCGCGGACAGACGCTCGGCCTCTACTAAGGAATTTGCCGCATGCGCCGCCGATCCGCCTAAATAATCGAGTTGCTTTGCAATCGCTTCGGTCGCTTGCAAAAATCCAGGATGCTCGGTTGTGCCTTTGAGTCTTGTGATCACATCCATCAGTGCTAGCTTTAAAGGATCTGCCACGGTTCTTCTCGGCGGATGTCAGTAGGTCGGGGCTTTGCGGGCGTGCAGCTAGGCTATGCAGGATGCGTCTGTACTGGTCGTCGCGGGATTATGTCGCGCCGTCCGTTCCCTTCGCGTGCGTGTGGAATACGCATCGCGGGATTTTGAACCAATTTGGGATGGAGCTCGATGATTTGGGATGGTCGGCCTGCGCAGTGCTCGCGGTGGAAAATAGTGGGACCCGCCTCGAATCCCTCGATCAGAAGCAACGAGTTCACTTATTGACTCCAATCGTTCCTCGGGTCGAAATGCACGGCCCGCCAGAGAGATACAAAAGCCGATCCCTGTCGGTAGTGCAATCTGACAAAGCCTCCAATATTGGGAATAGTGCTGCGAGGGCGTCGCAGAAATATCAGTCGGAGACGACATTTCGTTGTCAAGTGGTATTGGCTCCGAGGCGGCCTGCTTACGGCACCAGGGGCGACAAACCGGACTGTCTACCCATCGATGGAACGGCGCACCCTGAATGGAATGTGGCGCGCCAAGAGCATCACCGTGACGAAGCACCGGCTGCGGCCAGGCCGGCAAGCATGGTGCTCATCGAGCAGTACACGCCGGTCCCGTCCGAATGCAGGCCCGTGGTTGAGGTGTGCAGGTTGGCCTGCGCCGGGATGGGCCGATCGGCGGGTCCGCAACGAGTCGAACTTGCGGTTAGGTCGTGCTCAGGTGAGTTCGTTTGCTAGCGCCGCTGCTGTGACTGGTGGAAGCCAGGCGTCGCTATCGTCTGAATTTGAGGTTCCTCGAGTAGTGGACACGATTTGGCAGGACCGTTGGTCCTGTTGGAAGGATGTCCGTCTGCCTCCTCGCAAGCGCCGGTCGTTCACGGCCGAGTGCAAGGTCGAGGCTGCCCACCATTTGCCGCGCGCCGGCCGACGAGGGTTCGGTCGGGCTCATCGTGGTGGATCAGGAGATTCCCGAACTGCTCGACCTGCCCTTTCGGGCCGCGGTGCCATGCTCTTGACCTACTGCCGATCGGCCGAGGACGCCGCCGCATCCGATTCGATCCGCCCCGATCATTCTGCTGCCCGGCGAAACCACCTGCGGGACAATCGGTTTGTTTGTCGAGGCCGTGTCGTGGTCCAGGGGTGTCCCGATCGAGACCGCTCCGTGGCCGGATGGCCCAACTGAGCCGGGTACTCAATCGGGAAACGAGGAGGAGGGCGGGTCATGACTTACTACGGTATCGACATCTCCGGATGGCAGGCCGAGATCGACCTCGATGAGGTTGCGCGGGAAGGGTTCTCCTACGTGCTGGTCAAAGCCACCCAGGGCTCGGACTATGTGAGCCCGCAGTACTCGACCCAGCGCGACGCGACCCTGGCGACCGGTATGTTCTTCGGAACGTATCACTATGTATCCCAGGAGGATGCGGGAATTCAGGTCGACAACCACGAACGGGTCGAACCGAATCGTTCCTACCCGGTCATGCTCGATCACGAAGCAGGCTCCGGCGATATCTCCACCTTGCGCGCGGTCTGCGCGGAATTCCAATCCCGCGCCTACCGCGTCAATCTCGTCTACCTTCCCCAGTGGTACTGGCGCGACCACATCGGCTCCCCGGACCTCACCGGCCTCCCCCCGCTCGCCGCCTCCAACTACGTCAACGGCACCGGCTACGCCTCGGTTCTCTACCCCGGCGACGACGACTACCGCTGGACCGGCTACGGCGGCAACACCGTAGCCATCCTCCAATTCAGCGACCGCGGCCAGGTAGCAGGCCTGACCCTCGACGTCAGCGCCTTCCGCGGCGACGGAACCCAACTGGCGGAACTCTTTTCGGCGGGCGGCTCAACGGGGTAGCTTGTCCTCCGCCAGATCCTGCCACAGCTTGCGGGAGGCTTCCGGGGATGGTGCGGTCTTCACCATTTCATCGAACTTTTTACGTTCCTCGTTGGTCATCTTGCTGTATTTGGACGAGGCATCTCGGATGTCCGTGGTCGACATGAGGTTTGGGTCGATGTACGCCAGTGCGGAATAGGTCAGGGGGTCCATTTTGTCGCCCTGAATATGGGCCGAGAGCGCTCCCCATCTCGAGGCATACACAAGTTTGAGGTAGTTGTGCTCTGCGACCTGTTGCATTGTGCTTGCCGCTTTGGCGACCGCCCGGCATCCATGGCTCGCGTCTGCCAACACTTTTCGGAGCTTTTCCTGGTCGACCTCTTCCGGCTTGGTATAGTGCATCCGATCGGCAACGGACTTTGCCTTCCGAAGAGCGACTCGGCCTTCGTTGTCGACCTTGCGGGCAGCCATGAGTGCCGTTGTGAACGCATCCATTGCCTCGTACGCGGATTTGAACGCGACCTCCAAGTTCGAGCTCATCTTGGTCAGGCCGCCGAGCGCCTGCGCGGCCGATCCGGCAGCGTGGCCGCGCCACGAATCGTCTAGATCGGAGGCCAGAACCTGGCCCAGCTCATTGTGGGTGTCCTGCATGCTCCGCCAGGATGCCAGGTATCGTGCCCGCACCTTCTTGATCGCCGCGATATCACCTTCGGGTGCGTGGATCGCCAGCACCGTGTCGATAATGTTTCGCAATGTCGCGGCATTGACATATCCGCCCGGAGCCTGATCGATCTCGTTGGCCAGTCCTTCGACTACCTGGGCGGTGTCATCCTGTAGGGGAATATCGGTGGGCAATGAATCGCCTTTGTTGTGATCATACTATGTCGGTTTCGGAACCTCGGCCGTCTTTGGATTTTTGCCCAATGTTTCGGAATTCGGTGCAGGTGTACTCCATGGAGTCTTCGGGTCGAGTGCGGAACTGTCCTTGTTCTCGGGTGATCTGTGCAGCGCCCTGATACCGGGTTCCAACTTCGACTGTTTGGCGGCAGAGGCGGCTTTGTGGTATTGCTCGTATGAGCCGACTATAGTTTTACCCTCACTATCCGCTTCTTCGTAGCCTTTCTTCGCCTTTCCGATCTCTTGGACGAATTCGAGTAGCGCCTGCTTGAATTCCGAGGTCTCGTGACCGTAGTTGAAGTCGAATGTGACCACGCCGGACCCGAACGCGCCGAGTGATTTGATCTTATCGCTGTCTTCTGGCGGATTGGCTCTGGCGACTGTCACCATTCGGTCATAGCAGGCGACCAAGTGGCTGAATGTACTGGAGAAGCGTGCGGGATCGAACCAGAGCTCCCCGCTGCGTTTATCACTGCCGGGTCGTGTACCCGATCCGGATGCCATGTTTCTTCCCTCCTGGTGATCGGACTATCCGATCACCAGCCAGTCGTTGACCGCAACCTTGCCGTCGCCCTCGACTTCATCATTGCTCAATTTCTTCCACAGCTTGGCCGCGTCTTTCGGTGACTTAGCGTTCGCCACGGACTCTTCGAACTGTTTCCGCCGCTCGTCGGTGAGTTTGTCATAGTTGATGGATGCCTTCTCCAATTCGGCGTCGGAGAGAAGGTTGGGGTCGGTGTAGGCCATGGTCGCAACGGTGAGTGCATCCATTCGCGAGCCTTTAGCCCAGTGGGCGCGGGAATTATGTGTGGAAGAATTGAATGTATCCCGCGCCGCTTCGGCTGCCTCCACAGCGGTTTTTTCGGCCTGTATCAGGGCTTCATAGCCTTTCTTGGTCGCGTTCACTGCGGGCATGTAGTCCTTCTGGTCTATCGCCTCCCGGAGGCTCGAATAGCTTTTGAGGCCACTGACCAATTGGGCGGCTTTCTCGAGATCGGGCCGAGCTTCCTTGTGCATATTTTTCGCAAGTTTGAGTTGGATTAAATAGGTCTCCAATGTCTTGTATCCGACCTCATATCCATACTGCGCGACGGAGATCTCCTTGTACACCGCATCTATGGCTTGGTTGGCCGATTCCGCGCCCATTCCGCGCCAGCCGCTCAGCTCGTTCTGGCCCACCCCGATGAGATCCTGCGCGTTCTTGTGGAGGGTCTGCATGGTCGACCAGTACATGCGAGCCTTCGTTGCGATGCTCGCGATATCCCCAGGTGGCTCCGGACTCGCCAAGCCCTGTTCGATGAGCTTCTGAAAATCGGGTCTCGGTAGCAAAGTGACGTATATATTGTAGAGCGGTCTGGTCAACTCATTCAAATTGTTTAGTTTTGTCTTGTCTATCGGCGGGCTGTCAGGAATCGGAATCACCGTCGCATTCTTTATTCTTCGGCTGTGGTCGAGTCGGGCGATGCCAGGGTGTCGGGGCCGGCTTGGTCCTCGGGCCGTGCTGCTTCGGCGCGGTGGCCCGCGGCGGCTTCTTGGATATTCCGTTGGCGGAGGATGATCCCTGATGCTTCCCCTTGCCTGCGGATCCGGTAGTCGTCGAACCTTTGCCCTTCCCGTGCGCACCGTTGGCCTTTGCGCCCCCAGCGGTCTTCCCACTGGGGCGCGCGCTCCCGGTGTTCTTGGGCTTCTTGCGACCAGGTCCCGGAACAACTGCTCCTGGTATCGCGGTCGCGCCGCCCCCGTCCGTGGACCCGTTCTCCGGTGCCGGCTTCTGGGGGTTGTCTGAGGGTGGGGTCTCGGGCGTTTCGCCGGACGGGCTCGGAGGCGGATCAGCCAGTGGCGCTTCGGGTTTCGCGGGGTCGGTGGCCGGGGGCGGGCTCGGTATCTGCGGGCCATCGGCGGACGAAATGAACTCCCCCATGGAACCTTCGATTTGCTGCCAACCGCCCTCGTCGGCGGATTTATACGCACTGTGCGCGACTTTGAAATCCGCTGTTAGCTCGAGCAGCGCCTTTTTGATGCTCCAGTTCTCCGTAGCCCAGTTGTCGTCGAAACCTCGGACGCTTTGCTCGAGATAGCCGAGTGGTTTCATATCGACATTCGAGACCGTCGGAATCGGATTCGCCTTCACGACTTCGATCATGCGGTCGTATGCGCGCGCGACGATGGCCGAGGCGCCGGTCAGGCCGTTGAGATCGACCCAGATCTCCTTGCCGGCCGGCTGGTCGCTGCCCCCACCTTCCATTGGTTCCGGTTTGGGTGGCATCGGCATTCCTTCCATCGGCGAAGCAGCGCTTCAGCTTTCGCCGAAGTTAACATCGGGCTGGGATCCGCTATTGCCGCTGTTGGGAGCCAGCGCCGGAGGACCGTGAATAGCACTCGGAGACGGTCACTTGTATGCGGTGGCCCTGACCGGCGGCATCCGGTCGCAAGGAGATCGTTCGGCTTCCGGCTTCCGGCTTCCGGCTTCCGGCTTCCGGCTACCGGCTACCGGCTACCGGCTACCGGCTACCGGTCGCGGACTGGCGGTCTTTTTCCTCGGCGCGACGCTGTTCGGGCGTTAGCGTCGGGTCTGTGGCAGGGGGTGCGCCGAATGGCGGAACCACGTCGACACTTGGGGACTTCGTGCGCGCCTGTGAGCTCTCGGCTCTGTCGGACTTCTCCACCGTTGTGGAATCGCCTTCGGGCTTCGGTCCGGGTGCGCGTTGGCTCCACTCGCCTTCGCCGTCGCTTGAACGCCGATGCTTCTGCCATGGACTCGGCGTCGGTTGTATGGGAACATCATCCCCATTCTTGTCGCCAGGTCCGCTATTCGGTGCCGAACCTTCGGAAGGCCTTCCGTCCGACTTGCCGGGGATGGGATCTAGATCCATCCGAACGGCCTTGCTCTCCTTCTCGGCATACTTCGTCGCATCCCGTTCTATGTATGCCTCCTGTGACAGGTCATCGAGTCGTCGTCTCTGAGCCAGTCCGGTCATGGCTTCTTCTAAACTCTCGACGGCCTTGGCCGCTGCGGTCGGCTCCTGATGCTCCGTGTGGGGCAGGACGGAATTCAACTTGTCATGCGCGTTGTCGATTTTCTCATCGGCCAGCGTCACGGCCTTGTAATAGACTTCGAGACCCTGTTGCATGAGACTTTTGACCTGAGGGAAATTCGTCGCGGCGGCTTCGGTCTCATTGCTGTAGGACAGGCCTATCGACTGATTCTTCGCCTCGACGAATTTGACATGGCCTTCATCGAAGGTACGCCGAACCTCGACGAGGGAGGCTGCCAGGCTTCTTAGCGTGTCACGCGCCTCGGTGAAGCCATTTTCGATCTCGATGCAATTCTTGGCGTGCGCAGACAGAGTGTCGATCGCAGCATCGGCTCCATGACCTGTCCAGCTCTCGGGTATGTCATTTTTGGACAAGGTTGTCAAGTGCGTCCAAGCGGTTTTGGCGCACATGACGGCCTCGTCGTAGAGTTCTGCTTTCTGGCCGAGGGCATCGGCTGCGCCGCCGGGGTTGGGGAGACGACTGCCCAGGATCGCGATGAACCGTACGTCGTCCGGCGCGATATATCCTTTGTCTTTGATCATTTCAGTGAAGTACCCGAGTATGGGCATCAAACCGGATGGCATTTCGAGTCATTCCTCGGAGGGGGCGGACGATTCTGGGTCGCGCTGTTCCGATACAGGAGGCGAGACTGATTGTGCGGGTTCATCGAGCGGCGGGAATACAGGCGCGATATCCGGAGTCGAGGGTTTCTCCGGCTGTCCGAAGTTCGAAGTGCCTTCTTGCGATCCGCCGACGACGACCTCGATACCTCCGATCTTCATGTAAACTAATTGGATACCCTTCCCGCCCTGGTCGTCGGCGACATGGTATTCTTTTTGTAGATCCTGGAACTTCTGCAGCGTGTCTTTGAGGTTTCCCCGAAGGTCGTTCACCTTGCCGACCAGCTGGGTGTTCACCCTGGCGATATCTTTTTCGATCCAGGCGAGCGACCCTTCGGGATAGCTGTTGACGATGGGATTCGCTTCGACCACGTATGTGACATTGTCGTGGGTGATTCGTAAGCCTTCGGCGAATTTCGGGACGGATCCGGGATCGAACCGCACCATTTGTCGATTGTTTTCGTTGCCACTTTCTGCCGGCATGGTGTTTCTCCCTCCTTGTGCACGCTGGTGAAATCCATGACCGTAGCAAGGTATGCAAGTGTCCATGCAGCCATGTCTGGGAGTAGGTGCGGCATGTTCGGATATTATGCTATTTTCTAGCTATTCAATTGGTCAATTGATTAGTTAGGTGCGCCGACGGGGTCGGCGAGTTTTTGCCCGCCGACTCGACCGAATTGTGAAATTTAGACCGCTTGTTCTGTTTTTGTGGATAGGGTGTTAGTTGGCGTCGGAGTCGCATCGTCCTTGGTGCTCGACAATGGTTCGGCGAGTTCCTCCAGCGATTTGCCTTCGGCGTCTATGCCGAAGCGCCAGGCGATTAGGCCGCCCGCGATCATGATGGTCGCGCCGAGGAGGTAGCCGAGGGTGAGGGGGCCGCGGTCGGGGTGTGGGTTGTCGGCGCCGCCGACGAGGTGGCCGAACAGGTAGGGGGCGATGACGCCGCCGATCCCTTGGGCGATGGCGAAGAAGAAGGCGATCGCTTGGCCGCGCAGTTCGATCGGGAAGATCTCGCTGACGGTGAGGTAGGCCGAGGACGCGCCCGCCGAGGCGAAGAAGAAGATGACGCACCACAGCACGGTTTGTGTTGTCGCCGAGAGGATGCCCGCGTGGAATGCCCAGGCCGACAACAGGAGCAGGCTGCCGGACAGGACGTAGGTGGAGCAGATCATCTTGCGGCGGCCGATGGTGTCGAAGAGCGGGCCGAGTACGAGCGGTCCGAGCAGGTTGCCGATACAGAACGGGAAGAAGTAGTAGCCGGTCTGATCCATCGGCACGTCGTAGAAGTGCATGAGCACCATGCTCGAGGTGAAGAAGATGGCGTTGTAGAGGAATGCCTGGGTGGCCATCATGCTGAAACCCAGGAAGGAGCGGCGCGGATACTTGAAGAAGAAGATCGCCGCGAGCGCACGCAGCGATAACCGCGGTGGTTCGGCGACGGTGATGGCGCGCTCCGGGCCGACAGGTTCGAGTTCGATGCCGCGGGCGCGCGCCCCCCGCTCGATATCGTCGACGACGCGTTCGGCTTCGGCGGCGCGGCCGTGGGTCAGCAACCAGCGTGGGCTTTCGGGGATGGCGCGTCGCACGAAGATGATGACCAGTCCGAGGATCGGCCCGAGCAGGAAGCCGAGCCGCCAACCCCAATGGATCGGCACCGCGTTCTCGTTGAACAGCACCAGGCTCGCCGCCGCACCGAGTGCCGCACCGGCCCAATAGGTTCCGTTCACGGCGATATCGACCCGGCCGCGGTAGCGGGCGGGCATGAGCTCATCGATCGCGGAGTTGATGGCGGTGTACTCGCCGCCGATGCCGGTGCCCGCGATGAAGCGGAACAGCAACAGCGACCACAGGTTCCAGGACAGCCCGGCCAGTCCGCTGCCGATCAGGTAGATGAGCAGGGTGAGGATGAACAGCTTCTTGCGGCCGAGCCGGTCGGTGATTCGACCGAAGACCAGCGCGCCGAGCACCTGCCCGGCGAGGTAGACCGAGGCGGTCGCCCCCACCTCGCCCGCCGAAAGGTGCAGGGTGTGCACGCTTTCCAGCGGGCCGCCCATGGCGGCCACGATCTGCGCCTCCACCCCGTCCAGGATCCAGCAGACGCCTAATCCGACGACGACGAGCCAGTGGAATCGGGTCCATGGTAATCGGTCCATCCTGGCTGGGATCGAACTCCGTACGGGTTCGATCGGTTGCACCGCCTGCCGCCCCACCATTGGGTCACCTCCGGATTCCGTTCGCACCCAGCGGGATTCGCTACGGCGCGGGTGTAATCTACGTCATACGAGACGCTATCTAACGTACCGCTGTTCAGCGGCTCATTCAACAACGGCGAGTAATGTGAGCCGCGGCACGCTCCCCCGCGAAAGGTGTGGAAATGCACGGCAAACCGGGTCCGGCAGACCGCAGTCAACGATCAGCAAGCGCGGTGGCGGCCCAGCCGGTACCGTGTGGCCGCATGTTCCAAAAGCTCCATCGGCGCACGACGCCGCTGCGGCGCGTCGCGCTGGCCGCCGTATCCCTCGGCGTCTGCGCCTCCGTCGCGTTCGCGATCCCCTCGGCCACGGCAAATGTTCAGGATGCCGGCCGGCTGAGCGGTGTCGGTCTGCTCGATCCGGCGGCCTCCTTCGCGAAGGCGGGGGCGGCATTCCAACTCACCTACACCACCACCGACCAGCACCATGCCCCGGCGCAGGCGTCGGGCGCGCTCTATGTGCCACCGGGCTTGCCGCCGCAGGGCGGCTGGCCGCTGATCGTGTGGGCGCACGGCACCACCGGCATCGGCGATGACTGCGCACCGTCGCGGCATCCGCAGAGCGACCGAAATACCGCCTACTTCAACGAGATCCTGAATGCCGGGTACGCGGTACTGGCACCGGACTATCAGGGCTTGGGCACCGGCGGCAACTTCAGCTACTACAACACCGGTGTCGAAGGCCGCTCGATACTCGACGCGGTCGCCGCCGTGCGCACCGCGCCCGTTCCGGTCGCCGACAGGTGGGTGGTCATCGGCCAGTCGGAGGGTGCGCACGCGGCGATGAGCGCCGCGAGTCTCTACGCGGAGGATCCGAACGGTCGGGCGGCCGGACTCAGCGGCGTCATCGCCACGGGTCTACGCACCAATCCCGGTCCGAGCCTGCGCGAGATGTTCCGCCGCAGCTCGACCGGTTCCGGTAATCAGGTGGGCTACGCCGCCTACTTCCTGTCCGCGCTGCGCGAGCTGAATCCGGATCGGGTCGACCCCTACCTGTCCGATTTCGGCCGGGACTACCTGGAAAACGCGCGCACGGAATGCCTTTCGGAGCTGGTGAAGCGTGCCGGGGGGCGTCGCCCGGCCGCGCTGGTGGCCGATCCCGACGCGCCGACACCCACCTTCGAGGCCGATATCGCCGCGTTGGCGGGTTTGCGTGACGACCGCTTCACCAGCGATCTGCTGATCGGGTACGGCACCTCGGATATCGACGTGCCGCCGACCAATACCGAGAACTACGGAAAGCAGTTGCAACAGAACAACTCCGGTGTGCGGGTGACGGTGAAGCGCTATGACGGAAAGGATCACAGCGGTGCGTTTCTGGCCTCGCTGCCCGATGCCATGGACTTCCTGAAAAACCACCTGCGCTAGGTATTTTCGCAGCGTCCGGTGATAAAACCGGGTGGTGCCGACCCCACACGGCACCACCCGAGCTCACGCGGCGGCGGGCAGTCGGGTGGGCGGGTGCGGCTCGCCGTCGCGCTCGAGGATGCGCGCGTACAGGCGCAGCAGCGCGGCCTCGAGGTCCAGGCCGAGATCGGCGGCGCGGATGGCCGCGATCTCCATGGCCAGCAGTGCGTCGGCGGGCTCGGGATCGCTCAGGGTTTCGTCGAGCACCATGCCGCTGACGGCTTGGGCGCGGGTGAGCGCTCGATCGGGAAGCCAGCTGAGCACCCAGTGGCCGCCTGCGGCGCTGGGCGTGAATCGGGCGAATTCGGGGGTGATGTCACTGGTGATCAACCAGTCGGTCAGCTCGAGTGCCATGGACACCTCCTTGGATCGGGCCACCTGATTTGTCCGGTCCGGCCAGGAGGCCGGGTGGTCGATCCAGATGGCGCTGATACCAATGCTATTGATGGCCGATCGATGCTGTCAATTAAGCCTCAGTGATATCTCAGGATATTGACAACCCTTAATCAGCTTGAAAATAAGCAGGATTGCGTGAAATGTGCGCGGAAGCTGCCAAAAATGGGCGGTATTGCCTCGGGTGATTGCGAAAGATGCTGAAGGAAGGCCCGATAACCCGGCCCGCAGGGTGCGAACCCGCACCGGCGGTGGCGAGCCGAAACGGCTTCGCCGAGCCGTTGCTGCCACGAGATGGCTATGATGACGACGAATGACACAGGTTGAGCATCAGACTCCTGGCGTGGAAATGGGAGGCGCGCAATGGCGGGTTCGGGCGCGGCGGACGAGCGGGTCGGCGAGCTGATCCGCAAACTCCGCACGGAACGTGGCATCACCCAGGCGGCGCTCGCCGCGAAGGCGAGCTGTTCGCGCAGTCTGATTCAGCAAATCGAGAACGGCACCCGAGTGCCGCCGCTCCCGCTGCGCGAACGGTTGAGTCTGGCCCTCGCGGCCGAACTGCCCGCCCCCGACGATGCCGCGCCCATCGACAGCCACTACGAGCTGCGCATGCGTTTCAATGTGCTGCTCGGCAAGGATCCGGAACTGGTGCAGCGCGCACTCGGCTTGGCGCAGAGCCTCATTGATGCCTCGGGCGCGCGGGAGGAGATCGCCCCGCTGCGCATGATCGCCGACCGCCAATTGGAGCGGGCGGAGGAGATCCTGGCGCAGATCCCGTCCCGCAGCGCCACGGTGTGGGAGTGGAATACGGTCAGCGACTGGCTGACCATCCTGGAGCAGGCGACCGCATCGGTGCGCGCCATTCACACCGCCGATCTGGGCACCATCGGCGGCGATGTCGGCGACGACTATCACGGCGCCATCCTGCGTTTGGCCGACAAAGCCCATCCGCCCCGCATCGATGTGCGCCGCATGTATGTTCTCGACGCCATCGAGGACGTCTGGCCGTATGCCGAAAAGCTATGGAAGCAAACACGTTCCGGCGTGGAGAGCGTCCTGGTCAAGCGTGAGCACGCCCGCAACGCGCAGAGCATGCTGGTGGTCGACGATCGCTACGTCGCGGTCGGCGAGTACGACTATTCCCGCCAGGCGCGGGTGGCGACCAGATTCTCGGCGCTCAAACACGATGTCGCCTTCGCGGTGCGCCGCTTCGAGCGGCTCTACGACCTCAAGATCGCGGGCTGCGCCATCGCCGTCAATGACGTTGTGGCGCAACCGGATCTGACCGAATTCGAGCGCTTGGCCGACGGTGACTGTCGCGCGCTTTTCCAGGCGTCGCTCGAACGCGGGTGGCACGAGATGCCCGCGCCGGGGGAGGCGGGTCTCGGGGGAGAAGCGCAGTGAGCCCGGTGTGCACCCGGCCTTCGGCCGATCCGTTGGCGGTGACGGCGCGCTCCGAGGCCCGCAAGCGGGTGTTGCGCCGCGCACTGGCGGACGCGGATTTCGGTGGCCGCCACGGGATTGTCGACGCCTATCACGGGGAGACGGGCCTGCCGGTGCATCCGAGTGCCGCGGCGGCGCTGGACCGCGCCTGGTCGGAGTTGCGTGCCCAATACCGTGATGCCGCGAGCTACGACAAGCGGCAGCCCCTGATTCTGCGGGAGTTGGCCGCCCGCAGGCTTTTCGGTCGCCTCGACCATCCCGTCGCCGAGGTCGCGGGTATCGCGGTGCGCCCGGAAGAGGTTGTGGTCGCGCCGTATTCGAGCACCATATTGCTCGAAGAGGCGGTGGCGACGATCGCGCGGCCCGGTGGGGTGCTGGTGTGTCCGGAGGGGTTCTACAAGAGTTCCAGCATTCACGTGGCGAAGTTCGGGCTGCGCATGGTGCCGTGCCCGGTCGCGCCGGATGCGGCGTTCAAGATCGATCCGGAGCGGTTGGCCCGCTGCCTGGCGGAGGTCGCCGCCTCGGGTGCGCTGTGCGGTGTGCTGCTCACCTTGCCGGGGAATCCGGTATACGCGGACTACTCCGAGCGGGAGTTGCGCGATATCGCCGAGGTGCTGCACCGCAGCGGCGTTCCGGTCATCTGCGATATGGCCTTCGATTGCCTGGTAGCCCAGCACATTCCGATCGCTTCGCTGGAGCTCTCCGTCGGACGAATGTACGACCGGGTGCTCACCATCACCGGTAATTCCAAGGGTTACAACGCGTTCGGCCCCTGCAAGATGGGCGCGGCCTGCACCGGCGACGCCGCCTGGCTGGCTCGGATCCGGGAGCGGCTGACCATCTCCTTCCAGCGCGAGTCCACCCACCTGGCCCGCGCCATCCTCGAGCACACGCCCGATACCTATTTCGCCCACAATCGCACCCTCATGCTCGCCCGCCAGGATCGCGCGCTGGCCGGGATCGCCGCCATCAACGCGGCCGGGGGCGCGCCGCTGCTGCGTCCGCTCGGCGCCGCCGAGGGCATGTTCCTCAGTCTGGCCTTCGATCCGGATCTGCTCGACGCGGCGGGCGTCGAAACCAGTTCGGAGCTGGAGGATCTGCTGTTGGTGGCGTCGGGTGTCGACAGTGTGGCGTTGGATCGCACCGGTTCGGCCCGGCTGGGTGTCCGGCTGAATGTGATCGCCCCGCGTCGCGGGCCGGGGCAGGGGTCGGTGGATCTGCTCGACGAGCTGTTCATCCGGATCGGGGAACTGCTCGCGCGACTGCGCGCCGGACTCACCTATCGGGAGGCGCTCGCCGAGCGCGGCCTGCCCGAGCTCGAACCCCTGGGTTGCCAATGATTGTCGGGGTTCTGCGTGAGACGGCACCTGCCGAGCGGCGGGTGGCGCTCACACCCGACCAAGTGCGCGAACTCGGGTGCGAGGTCCTGGTCGAGCGGTCCGCGGGTGCGCGGGCGGGATTCCCTGATGCGCGATATCGGGACGCCGGAGCCGAGATCGTCGATCGATCCGAACTCCTGGCGCGCGCCGAACTCGTCGCATGGGTGAAACCACCTGTCTACCAATTGGATTCGCTGCGACCCGGTGCGGTCACCCTGGGCTTCCAGGATCCGATGCACCGCGCCGCCGCCATTGCCGAACTGAGCGAGCGCGCCATCGAATCCGTTGGGTTCGAGACGGTCCCGCATCATATGGCCGAGATCGACGCGCTGTCCGCCATGAGTCGTATCGCAGGCTCGGTGGCGTATAGTGAGGGGCGGCAACTGATCTCGGGTGCCGATCACCGTAACCCTGTGCGCGCGCTGATAATCGGATGCGGCCAGGCGGGTTTGGCGGCCGTCGCCGAGGGGGCGAAAGGCGGCGACGAGATCATCGCCATGGGCAACCGCCCGCAACAGGCGCGACTCGCCGCGGCGGCAGGCGCCGACCACTTCATTCTCAGCGGTTCCCGGTGTCGAATACTCACCGCCACACCGGATCTCATCATTTGCGCAGCCGTTCGGCGCGGTGAACGCGGCCCGGTCCTGCTGGACGAAACCGTCCTCGCCGCCCTCCCTTCGGGCACGGTGATCGTGGACCTGGTCGCGAAGTCGGGCGGAAATTGCGCGGGCGTCGTCCCGGATCGCACCGTCATGCTGCCCAACGGCGTGATCATCACCCATCGTTCGAACTATCCGGCCGCGCGCCCACAGGAGGCCAGCCTCGCCTACGGCGCTGCGGTGGCCGCCATGATCCACTTGCGGGTGGCTCGGCGCAATACCCCATAGATTGTGGAGCGCATCACTTTATCGGCGCCGAGTGAAGTCGCGGTAAATCCGTCCGACCATCGATCGGATCGAATCCCCCGACATCGGATCTCGCCCCCGAATTGACTTCCCAATTCCGGGGTGTAAGGATTCGACAAGTAATAAGCACCTCGCTAGGCGAGGCTCCTGTACGAACACAGGCCACTGATCTGACGACGTCGAGAGACGCCCAAGATCAGGACAGATCGTCCCGGATTAAGGGGCGATCCCAAGTGGCTTCGCCGTATTCGGCGATACGTCCTACAGTGCCGAAGCTCTGACGAGAGGGGTGCTCACCAGCGGGTTTCCCGCCGTTGACTCCTCATGCGCACTGTTCCGGCGTCCCCGCGCGCCATGGCACCGAGGAGGTGAGGAAGGCCCGATGCCCCCCGGAGATAGACCTCATCCGAGTCGTGGTCGTTCCATGTCGCGGTGCGCATACCTTTTCGTATCGCAGTACTGAGTCGACCGCCGTATCAGGCGACGCATATATATCGATGTATCGCCGATTTGTGCTGCGCGAAATACGCATACAAAAATACGCATGCCGCGACTCGGATAGTCGGACGTTATTCTCCGAACGCCGTCCGGTGTGGACCGGTCATGCCGCACGGACCCAGTCCAATCGCAGTTCAATTACCAAAGGTTTTCATCTGATGAGGAAATTCACTGTCGTGGCCGCGGGTGTCGCCGTCGCGCTCGGCGTGCTCAATGCCGTTGTCCCCGAGTCCAATGCCGCGCCCGAGCAGGCCGCGCCCCCTGGCATCCACTACGATGCCAAGGTGGTCGACAAAACCATCGTGTTGACCACCGATATCGGCTCGCTCGCCGCCGCCGACGGTCAGTTCCAGGTGCTCGATGGTCAAGGCCGCCTCGCCGCCGCCCTGCCGCTGAGCTACCGTCTCGACGACAAGATCTGGCCGATCGCCGCCAAGATCGACGGCAATACCGCCGTGCTGACCCCGAGCGTCGATCCGGCTACCGCGACCCCGGCTCAGACCCCCGCGCTGCAGCCCGTCGACGCGCAGGCCGACTTCGACAACGCGTTGAGCGCGGCGGCCAACCAGTTCGGTCTCGCCACCGGAATCGGCACGCTGACCGGCACCATTATCGGCGCGGCCCTCGGCTGTGTCGCGGGTGCGGTGGTCGGCGCCGCGCTGATGCCGCCGATCTTCCTGCCCGGCGCGGCGGGTGGCTGCGTGGCGGGCGCCGCCGCGGGTATCGCCCTCGGCGCGGCGGCGGGCATGATCGGCCTCGGTCTGCCGGTCGGTATCGCCTCGGCCATCCAGTTCTTCCAGCGGATCAATACTCCGCCCGCCGCCGCGGCGGAGGCCCCGGCTCCGGCCGCGCCCGCCGAAGCCTGATCCGAGCGGAAAAATTTCGTTCCGGCCGCGCGCGCATCCGGCGCGGCCGGAACGAATCCGGTGGTATCGCCAGGGCATACGTATTCCTATTACGTATGTATTGAGAACCGACCGGCATTGATTTGACAAATATTCAATGTGGGTGCAACATTTTTGAGTCAGCACCTCGCTAGGCGAGGCTCCTGTACGAACACAGGCCACTGATCCCACGACGTCGAGAGACGCCCAGGGTCAGGACAGATCGTTCCGGATTAAGGGGCGATCCGAAGTGGCTTCCCCCGCAAGGGGATACGTCGTGCAGTGCCGAAGCTCTGACGAGAGGGGTGCCTGCCTCGCACTTTCGGCGCGGCCTCCCTGTCATTCCTGGTCTGACCCAGAGGGAACAGCGACGCGCGCGTGCGTCTCGGCAGCAAGGAGGTGGGAGACGACATGAAGTCCGGCGATAGTCCGTATCCGAGTCCGGTTCGAATATCCACGTCGTTCCCAGCTTGCTGCGGCCTGATCACCGCCTGACATACCGAAATCACCCTTTGTCGATCCACGAGGCCGCATTTTCTGCTGCCCCGGTGCGGATTCGACCTTTCGTGGTTCTCGGTTATTTCGCGGTGCCCGAAAACGGTTGTGGCGGCTGAGGTTTTTCGCTCAGATTCCGTCAGGAGTTCCGTTATGGCAATGATCGCATTTCCCGGTCAGGTTTCCCTGTTCGCCGTACTCGGCGAGTCGGCCCGGCGCTACCGCGCCCGGCACACCCTCACCGCGCAGGAGCGGGTCAATCTGCGTGCCAGCTGCGGCCGCCAGGCCGTATTCACCGCCTCCCTCGGCGGCCACACCACCTACTGATCTGTCGACACCGGCGTCGAACGAGCAGCCGAAGTTCCACCATTGCCGTTGTGCGGCAATAAAATTCAGGAAGCGAGGGAATGGCCATGGCCTTCTTCTCGAACGGCGGGAACCGCCGCACCAACTCCGCCACGGCCACCGTGGCGCCGACCGATGGCGCACCCGCCGCACTGGACTCGGCGCATGTCGGCGATATCGTCGGCGCGCTCGGCACCATCAAGCAGCACGACACCCTGGAGGGACGCACCCGCCTGCAGCGCTTTCGGATGCTGCTGGCCATCATCGGTCCCGGCCTCATCGTCATGGTCGGCGACAATGACGCGGGCGGTGTGGCCACCTACGCCCAGGCCGGTCAGAACTACGGCATGGCGCTGGTTTGGACACTGCTGCTGTTGATTCCGGTGCTCTACGTCAACCAGGAGATGGTCGTCCGGCTCGGCGCCGTCGCGGGCGTCGGTCATGCCCGGCTGATCTTCGCCCGATTCGGCAAGTTCTGGGGCGCGTTCAGCGTCGGGGACCTGTTCGTCGTCAACGCGTTGACCATCGTCACCGAATTCATCGGTGTGTCAATGGCATTGGGGTACTTCGGTCTGCCCAAGGGCATCTCGGTGCCGTTGGCCGCGGTGCTGCTGTTCGCCGTGGTGGCGGGCGGTTCGTTCCGGCGCTGGGAGCGTTTCCTGTTCGCGCTGATCGCGATCAATATCGTCATGTTCCCGCTGGCATTCATGGTGCACCCCAGCGTGTCCGAGACCGCCAAGGGTGTGATCCCCTCGTTCCCCGGCGGTTTGAACTCCACCCTGCTGCTGCTGATCGTCGCCATCGTCGGCACCACAGTCGCGCCGTGGCAGTTGTTCTTCCAGCAGTCCAATGTCGTCGACAAGCGCATCACCCCGCGCTGGATCCGTTACGAGCGGATCGACCTGTGGGTCGGCATCGTCGTGGTGATGCTCGGCGCGGTCGCGATCATGGCCGCCGCCGCCTTCGGTTTGGCGGGCACCGATGCCATCGGCAATTTCACCGACGCGGGCGCGGTCGCCACGGCCCTGCGCGACAATATGGGTCACACCGTGGGCGCGCTGTTCGCCATCCTGCTGCTCGACGCCTCGCTGATCGGTGCGAACGCCGTCGGCCTCGCCACCACCTACACCCTCGGCGATACTCTGGGCAAGCGGCATTCGCTGCACTGGAAGATCACCGAGGCCCCGATGTTCTACGTCGGCTACGCGGCGCTGCTCGGTGTGGCGGCTGCCGTCTCCTTCAGCCCGGACCACGTGCTCGGCCTGCTGACCCAGGGCGTGCAGGCGCTGGCCGGTGTGCTGCTGCCCTCGGCGACGGTATTCCTGGTACTGCTCTGCAATGACAAGGCGGTGCTCGGGCCGTGGGTGAATACGATGCGGCAGAACATCATCGCCGGTGTCATCGTGTGGTCGCTGGTACTGCTGTCGCTGGCGCTCACCGCGGCCACCTTCTTCCCGAACCTGGCCACCTCCACCCTGGAGATCGGCTTCGGTGTCGGCGCGCTGGTCGGTCTGCTGGGCGGTATCGGCATCTGGTTCGCCCGGCGGCGGGCCGAGCGCAGGGCCACCGAGCAGACCGCCAAGGAACTCGGCAATCTGGATCCGGACGAGGTCGAGGCGATCGATGACATCGAGCTGAGCCGCGCCGAGCGCAAGGCCATTCTGGAGGCCGACCGCGACGCTTGGCGCACACCGGCTTTGGACACCCTCGAGCGTCCGGCCTTCTCCCCGGTGCGCATGGCGGGCATGATCGCCCTGCGCGGGTATCTCGTCATCGCGGTGATACTGGTCGGGGTCAAGGTGGTGCAGTCCATCATGGGCTGAATCGAAGACAGTTCATCCCAAGGCGGTTCGCGGGCAGTCCGCGCGAAATCGTCGGCGGCGGTGCGGGTCTTCCGTGCCGCCGCTGCTACGCCGTGTACTGAGCCGGTTGGCGAAATCCGCACGCGCGGAAGGAATCCGACGCGCCCGACGGCGGGCAACCCGCCGAGGCCCGACCGTCATCGAGCGAAAGCGTCGCACCTGCGCCGCGAATGCGGCCTACCATCGATTCATGGATTTCATCTTGTCCGGAATCGGCGTCGTGATCGGTCTGATCGTCGCAGGCGCGGCCGGGATCGCCGTCCTGGTGCTGCGCGGACGGAAGTAAGCGAGAGTTCAAGGACGCCGGGGAGATTCGCGCGTCAACGCCCGTGCGGGCGGCAGGCGGCGAGGGTTCGGTCCTTGGTGCCGTTGAACTTGTCGATGGCGCCGTTGAGGGTATCGGTGTCGGCCCGGTGCGCCAGGGTGTCGGCGAGTGCGGAGATGTCGTCGCGGTAGGTCTGCAGCGCGCCGGAGACGTCGGGCGGCACATCCTTGGTGAGCTGCTTGCCGACCTTGCCCGCCGTATCGCGCAGCGCGGCGACGGCGGCATCGGCCTTGCTGTTCTGGTCGGGGGCATTGGTGTTGCTGGCATCGATGTAGTCGTTGAAGACATTCACCGTGGCCTCGTGCGCGTCGCGGAAGGCGTTGCACGCCGTGACCGCGGCCCGCTCGATGCTTGCCGCTTTCGAGGAGGAGGCGGCGACGGAGGACGAGGTGACATCCGCGGCGTATGAGGCCAAATCGGCCCGGTTGACCTGGGCATTTCCGGGGACCTGCTTCGAGCAGGCTCCGATGATCATGATCCCGGCCGCGGTCGCCGCCGCCGCGGCGAGCAGTCCGGCCCGTTCCAGTCCTCGCATGCTGATCCCTATCTCCCCGCGGGCGGTCCGGCCGTGGCCACCCGTAAATCCAGGACCGTTCGACGTTACTTGGTCACGTGGACGCGGTGCGCGCCTGTCTCATTATCCATGGGCAGGCCGTCGACCGGGACCGGCGAGAGCCGATCCCGGTCGACGGGCGGGTTCAGCGGAGCATGCCCCGCATGGTGTCGATCTCCTTCTGCTGGTCGGCCACGATATTGGTGGCCAACGTCCTGGCCTCGGGATTGACCCCGCCCGCCAGTTCATCGCGCGCCATGGTCAGCGCGCCGGTGTGGTGGTCGATCATCATGGTCAGCCACTGCCGGTCGAAATCCGGGCCGGTGGCCGCGCCCAACGCGGTCATCTGATCGGGCGTCATCATGCCCGACATGGTGTGGCCCGAATGCCCCCCGGCGGACGGTGCGGGCTTGCCGAAGCTCTGCAGCAGGGTGGTGATCTGCTTCATCTCGGGCGCCTGGGCCGCCTCGACATTGGCGGCCAGGGTCCGCAACTGCGGATTCTGGCTGTGGTTCGGCACCAGTTGCGCCATCTCGACGGCCTGGGCGTGATGCGGGTACATCATTTGTAGAAAGGTCACATCGGCGTCATTGAAATCGGTGCGGGCGGCGGCGGTCGAGGTCGTGCCGTGGTCCATCCCGGACATGGGTTTGCTCTCGGTTTTGTCACCGCAACCCGCTGTGAGCGCGACGGTGGCGACGGCGGCCGAGACAATGGCGATACGTGTGCGAGCGACGAACATGTTCGGACTCCTTGGGTAATCATCGAGCAGTGCGGAATGAGTCGGGGAAACGCGCACGCGCACAACGACAGTGCGGGCGCGCAGGCCCATCAGATCCGCAGGATCGACAATTGCGACAGGGAGAGCACGGTCCACGGCGGCGGCCTGCCGCGCCGGATCCGCCAGTACCGGGGGAGCGGGGAAGTCGTTTCCGGCCGATCGACCGCGAGCCAGCCGAGCAGGACGAGCCCGATAACCAGCTCCAGCGCCGACAGCACGAATACACAGGCATGGTGCGCGCCGTGCGCGATATCGCAGCCGCCCGCCTCGCAATCGAGTTGCCGCACCGCTGTCGGCTGCGTCGAATCGTGATCGCGCACGGCCGCGCTCGCCGGCGCGGTATCGAATGCCGCAGGCTGTCTTGCGGCGGCACCGGCCGAGGTGGGTTCGCCGGCAGGCCCATGATGCGCGCCCATTGGTGCGTCGGTTTCACCCGCCATCGGGTGCCCATTGGACCGCTGCGTCACATGGTGGCCATGCGACGTGATCGCGTAAACCCCCGCGTGCATACCGATCACACCGATCAGCAGCGCCAACATCGCGAGCAGTCGGACCAAGCCGAATGCGCGGGTGGAGCGAGGCGATGCGGGCACGGCGGCGATTCTATCCGCCGAGGGGAAATACCCCGCACCCGTATGGCGGTCAGTTCGCGATATCGATGACCACGCGGTCGGGATCGGTCTGCGGGCCGACCGCGAATTTGGGCCGGTCGCCGGTGAGGGCGATGAAGCCCTGACTCGCCCCTTCGTAGACGGCGGCCTGATACACCCCGGCGATGGCGGGCGCCTCCGCGCTGGAGGTCGGATTGGGTCCGGAGTAGGCCGCGACCTTGGTGTCGAACGGGTAGGCCGCGCCGAGGATCTTCACCTCGAGCAGTGATTTCCCGGTGATGTCGAAGGTTTTCCCGCTGCCGTCCTGGACCGCCTTGTCGGTGTAGCCGACATGCCAGCCGGGGGTGCCGGCGCCGCCGAGTTGGAAGACGATCCGGTCGAAGCCCTGATGGTGTTCGATGCCGATATCGGTGACGGTGAGCGCCGCCCCGCTGCCCGCTTTGGCGTCCTTGGCCTGCGCGTCCCGCAGGTCGCCGATGGGTGCGGCGGGTGCTCCCGCCGCCGTGGCCGTGGTGGTCGTGGCCTGTGTGTTCGATCCGCTGCCGCAGCCCGCGAGCAGTGCCGCGAGCAGTGTCGCTGTCGCGGCGGGGATCAACACCATCCTGTTGCGCATGGGGGCAGATGGTACTGAGCGATGTCCGAGTCCGCAGGGAACGCCGATGCGCGCCGGACGAATCCGATTGGCTCGCTGGACGTTTGTGCGTGTCGCGGGAGGAGGGGGTGGGCGCAACGCATCGGCAACGATCTAGCACACTTGTCAGGTGGGTGATATCGAGGAGGTTCTCGGCCGGTTGCGGCGCTATCCGGACGTGGAGGCGCTGAACCTCTATGCAGTGGATGCCGCCGATCGGTTGATTCTCGACGTGGCTGCCGACGCACTCGACGCTGTCGGTAGCGGGGAGGTTGCCGTTATCGATGACGGATACGGCGCCCTGACCCTCGGCGCGGTCGCCGGCCACGGTCTGCGGGATATCCGGGTGCATCAGGACCTGTTGACCGGCGAACAAGCCCTCGCCAATAACGCGCGCACCCTCGGTCTGTCGGATCGCTACGCGGTGCACGCGCTCGGCGAGCAGTTGCTGGCCGGTGCGCGGGTGGTGCTGCTCAGATTGCCCAGGGTGCTGGCCGGGTTGGCCGAGGCGGCCGACGCCATCGCCCGCTATGCCGAACCGGATGTCACGGTATTCGCGGGCGGTCGGGACAAGTACCTCACCCATTCGATGAATGACGTATTGGCGCAGTCCTTTTCGGAGGTGCATGCCAGCCGGGGCAGGCAGAAGTCGCGCACACTGCTGGTCGAGGGACCCAAACCGGTTGGGGAGCCGCCCTTTCCGGTGTCCGAGCGGATCGGCGAACTCGATCTGGAGGTGGTGGCGCACGGCGCGGCCTTCTCCGGTCCGCGCCTCGATATCGGCACCCGGTTCCTGTTGGAGTTCCTCGACAAGATGAAGCCCGACGCCCGCGACGCGGTCGATCTCGGGTGCGGCACCGGCATTCTCGCGGTCTCGCTGGCCAAGGCCCGACCGGGTATCCGGGTGCTCGGCACCGATCAGTCGGCGGCCGCGGTGGCCTCGGCCCGTGCCACCGCTGCGGCCAACGCGGTGGCCGACAGGGTGCGCGTCGTCCGCGACGACGCCATGTCCTCGGCCGCCGCCAACAGCGCCGACTTGGTGCTGTGCAATCCGCCGTTCCATGTCGGCGCCGCAGTGCACACCGGGTCGGCGATCAAGATGTTCGCCGAGACCGGTCGGGTGTTGCGACCAGGCGGCGAGCTGTGGACGGTGTACAACTCACATCTGAACTATCGCGGTGTGATCCAGCGCATGGTTGGGCAGACCGAGGTGATCGGGCGCAATCGAAAATTCACCATTACGCGATCGGTGCGGGGCCTGCGGGATTCGCGGCGGTAGAGTCCGAATTGTCTGTCTTATCGGCTTGCGGGGAACCGGATGGCGCGGATGGACGTTGGACAGGCAGTTGGACCTCGAGTTCGCGCTCGAAACCGGCCGCAAAACCACACCAGAAAGGGACGCAGGTGCGTACCACATCGAACCCGGTCTTCCGTAACTTGCCGAGGCAGCAGGGCGGTGGCTACGCCAACTTCGGTGCAGGCCAATTCAATCAGTACGGCAATCCGCAGGCCCAGCAGCACCAGGACCCGTACACCCAGCAGTACCAGCCCTATCAGCAGCAGGCCCCCGCCACCCGGTCGATGACCATCGACGATGTGGTGATCAAGACCGGCATCACCCTCGGTGTGGTCGTGGTCATGGCGGTCCTGTCCTACGCGATCACGCACGGCAATACCGCGCTGGCCCCGCTGTTCCTCATCGTCGGCGGTCTCGGCGCATTCGTGCTGGTCATGATCGCCAACTTCATGAACAAACAGGACAATCCGGCGATCGTGCTGAGCTACGCGGCCCTGGAGGGTCTGGCTCTCGGCGCGTTCTCCTATGTCTTCGCCAACTTCCGACCCATGGGTGTGTCGGGCAGCACGCTGATCGTGCAGGCCATACTCGGCACCTTCGGCGTCTTCGGCGGCATGCTCGTCGTCTACAAGACCGGCGCCATTCGGGTCACGCCCCGACTGACCAGGATGGTCGTCGGCGCCCTGTTCGGCATCATGGTGCTGGTACTGGGCAACCTGGTCGCGAGCTTCTTCATCCCCGGCGGCCTCGGCCTGCGCTCGGGTGGCGCCATCGCCATCATCTTCAGCCTGATCTGCATCGGTGTCGCCGCGTTCAGCTTCCTGCTCGACTTCGACGCCGCCGACCAGCTGATCCGCGCCCAGGCGCCGGAGAAGGCCGCCTGGGGCGTCGCCCTGGGGCTGACCGTCACCCTGGTCTGGCTCTACACCGAGATCCTGCGGCTGTTGAGCTACTTCCAGAACGACTGATCATGAGAGGAACAGCGGCCTCCTCCCGATCCGGGAAGGGGGCCGCTGTTCTGTTCGGGTCGACTCAGCTCAGCCGCTCGATGATCATCGCCATGCCCTGGCCGCCGCCGACGCACATGGTCTCCAGACCGAACTGCTTGTCGTGGGTTTGCAGGTTGTTGATGAGGGTGGTGGCGATCCGCGCGCCTGTCATACCGAACGGGTGACCCAGCGCGATCGCGCCACCGGAGACGTTCAACCGGTCCAGATCCATGTTCAGCTCGCGGGCCGAACCGAGCACCTGGACCGCGAACGCCTCATTGATCTCGTAGAGGTCGATATCGCCGATGGACTTGCCCGCCAGCGCCAACGCGCGCCGGGTGGCCTCGATCGGGCCGAGGCCCATGATCTCCGGGGACAGACCGGACACGCCGGTGGACACGATGCGGGCCAGCGGGGTCAGACCCAGATCCTTGGCCTTGGTGTCGCTCATGACGACCAGCGCGGCCGCGCCGTCGTTCAGCGGACAGGCATTGCCCGCGGTGACCGTGCCATCCGGGCGGAAGACCGGCTTGAGCTGGGAGATCTTCTCGTAGGTGGTGCCGGGACGCGGGCCGTCGTCGGTCGAGACGACGGTGCCGTCGGGCAGCGTGACCGGGACGATCTCCCGCTCGAAGAAGCCGGCCTTGATGGCCTCCTCGGCGCGGTTCTGCGAGCGCACACCCCACTCGTCCTGTTCCTGGCGGGTGATGCCCATGAACTGGGCGACATTCTCCGCGGTCTGGCCCATCGCGATGTAGATATCGGGGATCAGGCCGGAGGTGCGCGGATCCTGCCACCGCGGACCGCCGCCCTGCGCCGTCGTCGCGGTGCGCGCCTCGGCATCGGCGAACAGCGGGTTCTTGGTGTTGGGCCAGCTGTCGGCGCTGCCGAACTGGTAGCGCGAGACCGTCTCCACACCCGCGGAGATGAACACATCGCCCTCGCCCGCTTTGATCGCGTGGAAGGCCATGCGGGTGCTCTGCAACGAGGAGGCGCAGTAGCGGTGCACGGTGGTGCCGGGCAGGAAGTCGTAGCCCAGCTGCACGGCCACCGAACGGGCAATATTGAAGCCCGATTCGCCCGCGGGGGAGCCGCAGCCCAGGATCAGGTCGTCGATCGCGGCGGGATCGAGGGCGGGTACCTTGTCCAGCGCGGCGCGCACCATCTGCACGGTGAGATCATCGGGCCGCATGCTCACCAGGGAACCTTTCGCGGCACGGCCGATCGGGGAGCGGGCGGTCGAAACGATGACGGCCTCTGGCATGAGGACTCCTTTGTCGGAAGGTACGTGCGAACCGGCTTGTTACTCGCGGGTTCGTATCGAATCTACGTCGCGGGTGCGCGGACCGGAAGCCGGGGTGGACTCGTGCAGCGCCGCCAGCAGCGGCGGCAGCAACTGCGTCGCGGCGAGTTCGTAACCCGCGGCGGACGGATGGAATCCGTCTGCGGCGAAAAGGAGTTCGGGCGCGGCAAGGAAATCGGGAGCCAACAGATGCCCCATCGCCACCGGACGACCGCCCGCCGCCAGCGTGGCCGCGGTCTGCGCCTTCGCCAGCCGCACGCTCCAGGACTGCACCACCGTGCGCAGCGGCTGCGGAATCGCCCCGACCGTACCGAGATTCGGGCAGGTGCCGACCACCACGACACTCTCGGCCCGACGCAATCGCGCCACCGCCGCCGACAGTCGCCGCGCCGAGGCCCCTATCGAGTGCTTCTTGGTGATGTCATTGGCCCCGATCAGGATGACCGCGGCGTCGGGCGGCGGGCCCGCGACGAACATCGCGTCCACCTGTCCGGCCAGGCCCTTCGAGGTCGCTCCGGAAATCGCCTTGGTGCTCAACCGGATTCGCTGTCCGGTGGCATCGGCCAGCCCGCGCGCCAAACGCACGCCGAGCACCTCGTCGGCGGTCAGGCAGCCGACACCTGCCGCCGTGGAATCGCCGAAGATCATCAGGTGGGTCTGCGCCCGCAGACCCGCGCGCCACGGCTGCGGCGCACCGCAACCCGCCGTGTAGAGGCCGTCGGCCTCCGGCGGTTTCGAGGTGTCGCGGCCGATGACGCCGCGCGCGATCCCCGCCTGGGTCATGAGCAGCCGATAGGCCGCCCAGGACGCCGTACCCGCCCCCGAACCGGCGAGCACGGTCGCGGCGGTGGTCGCCGCGGCCGTCTTCCACCCGATGCGACCAGCCACGGTCGGAAAATCTACCGTGTTCGAGCCGGGCGGGCAGGTCGAGGAAGGCCAGGTCAGGGAACCTCGACCGAACCGTGCGCGGGCAGACTCGCCGCATTCGTGGTGACGGTCAATTCGACCCGGCCCGGCCCGGTGTCCTGGAACAGCGCGTACTGGATGCTCCCGTACATGCCGGTGACCACGTTGTTGTCGTAGACGCCCGTCGCGCCGGTGCGGGTATTGCGCCAGGCGACGGAGGTCCACACCTCGCACAGCGGGGCCAGCGGATACGCGCCGGGGCCGACCCCGATCACCGGATCGGCCCTGACATTGACAATCATCCGACCCGGCCACTGCGGACCGGTATCGGCCCAGGTCCGAATGGTGGTCCCGCACAGGCCGCCATGGGCGAGTGTTGGGACACCGGGCAATTCGACGGTGGCGGCGTTCGCGTGCGCTGACGCGACGACGACGGTAACGGCCGACGCTACGGCGAAAGTGGCGGCGCGGGCGGAATTCGGCAGCCTCATGACCCGAAATCCTACGGGTTTGCCGGGACCTCGCCCGCGATTGTTCATGGTGTGGATCAACCCTCGGATACCGCTTCTGCAACGATGGGGGCATGCGCATCGCGGATCATGTCGTGGACCTCATCGGCAATACGCCGCTGGTTCGGTTGAACTCGGTGGTGGGATCCGACGCCGGTTTGGTCGCGGCGAAAATCGAGTACCTCAATCCGGGTGGCTCCGCCAAGGACCGGATCGCGGTGAAGATGATCGAGGCCGCCGAGAAGTCCGGGCAATTGCGGCCCGGCGGCACCATCGTCGAACCCACCTCCGGCAATACCGGCGTCGGCCTGGCCCTGGTCGCCCAGCAACATGGTTACAAGTGCGTCTTCGTCTGCCCGGACAAGGTCTCCGAGGACAAGCGCAATGTGCTGCGCGCCTACGGCGCCGAGGTGGTCGTGTGCCCGACCGCGGTGCCGCCGGATCATCCGGACAGCTACTACAGCGTCTCCGACCGCTTGGTGCGCGATATCGATGGCGCGTGGAAACCCGATCAGTATTCCAATCCGGGCGGTCCGGATTCGCACTACGAGACCACCGGCCCGGAGATCTGGCGCGATACCGAGGGCCGGATCACCCACTTCGTGGCGGGTGTGGGCACCGGCGGCACCATCACCGGCACCGGGCGCTACCTCAAGGAGGTCTCCGGCGGTCGGGTCAAGATCATCGGCGCCGATCCGGAGGGTTCGGTCTACTCCGGCGGCACCGGTCGGCCCTATCTGGTCGAAGGTGTCGGCGAGGACTTCTGGCCAAGCGCCTACGACCCGACCATCCCGGATGAGATCATCGCCGTCTCCGACTCCGACTCCTTCGATATGACCAGGCGACTGGCCCGCGAGGAGGGTCTGCTCGTCGGCGGATCCTGCGGTATGGCCGTGGTCGCCGCCCTCGAGATCGCCCGCCGCGACCCGGAGGCGGTCATCGTGGTGCTGCTGCCCGACGGCGGCCGCGGCTACCTGTCCAAGATCTTCAACGACCAGTGGATGAGCTCCTACGGCTTCCTGCGCACCCGCCTCGACGGCAGCACCGCCGAACCCCTGGTCGGCGATGTGCTGCGCGGCAAGTCCGGTGCGCTGCCCGACCTGGTGCACACCCACCCGCAGGAGACGTTGCGCGACGCCATCGAGATCCTGCGCGAGTACGGGGTCTCGCAGATGCCGGTCGTCGGGGCCGAACCGCCGGTCATGGCGGGCGAGGTGGCGGGCAGCGTCACCGAACGCGACCTGCTCTCGGCCGTCTTCGAGGGCCGCGCCCACCTCACCGATTCGGTTGCCACCCACATGAGTCCGGCCTTCCCGCTCATCGGATCCGGCGAGCCGATCTCGGCGGCCACCAAAGCGCTCTCGGAATCGGATGCGCTGATGGTCGTCGAGGAGGGCAAGCCGGTGGGCGTCATCACCCGACACGACCTGCTCGGATTCCTGAGCACCGGTTCGCTCGGCTGAGCGAATCCCGCTGTGCGACACAGGTTGTCGCAAATTGTGCCGGTGATTCGCCCACGCGGGCATGGCGGGTGTCACACGGCCGGTCTGCCCCGATAACGGTGGCGTAACGGGCCGTTCACGGTGCGCTGCCAGGATTGCCCGACATGAACCGGTGGCAGGCGATCGGCTGGGTGGCGTTATTCGGCGGCGTGCTCGTCTGCGCCGATCTGCTCGACCGGATCCATTTCCCGGCGCCGCAGATGATCCTGGCCATGGTGGTCGGCGCGGCGCTGGCGCTGGCCGGACGACTGCCCGCGCCCCTACCGCGCGAGGTGTCGCTCGGCGCGCAGGCGATGCTCGGCGTCCTGATGGGCAGCTACCTGGAGATCTCGCTGCTGTCCTCGATCGGATTCGCCCTGATCCCGGTGCTCGCGGTCACGGTGGCCACGCTGGTGGTCAGCGTTGCCGCCGCATGGGTGTTCGCCAAGGTGGCCAAGGTCGAATTGCCCACGGCCACACTGGGTCTGCTCGCAGGGGGTTCGGCGGCCGTGGTGGCCTGCGCCGACGAGATGGACGCCGATCCGCGCCGGGTCGCGTTCATGCAGTACCTGCGGGTCGCGCTGGTGGCGCTCAGCGCGCCGACCCTGGCCGCCGTACTGGCCGACGGCGACGGTCTCGCGGCAGGCGCGCCGGTGACCCGCGCGGTCACCGATCCGGATCTGCCGCACTGGATGATCTTCGGTCGCGGCGATCAGGTGGCCGGACTCTCGATCGCGGTGGTGCTGTGCCTGGTCGGTGTTCGGCTCGGTCGCCGCTTCGGGGTGCCGAGTCCGGCGCTGATCGGCCCGATGCTGCTGACCGCGCTGCTCACCGCCCTCGGCGCGACCCATGGCTACGCGCCGACCAACCTGCTGAAGGAATCGCTGTTCGTCATTATCGGATTCGAGGTCGGCACCCGCTTCACCCGCGCCGTCGTGGTGGAGATGGCCAGGATGATTCCCGGTATGACGCTGACCATTGTGGCGCTGTCGGGCGTCATCGGCGCACTCGCCTATTTGGTCGCCCTTTTCGTCGATTTGGAATTGTCGGATATCTACCTGGCCACCACACCCGGCGGAATCAATGCCGTCCTGGCCACCGCGGAATCCATGCATGCCAATCTGCCGCTCATCACCAGCGTGCAGAGTTTGCGGCTGCTGCTCATGGTGCTCGCGCTGCCCCTGCTGGTGCGCGTCTTCCGGTATGCCGGGCGCACCGAACCGCGCGAACTCCTCACCACCTGAGTCGATCCCCGCATCGGCTCGGGCAATTTATTCGCAAATTCGCGATACGCACCATGTCAAGGGGGTATAACCGCCGGTAGACCGGCCTCGGCAATTGCCTTGGCGCAAATCGATCAGCGAAGGGAAGGTCCGTGTATACCTCCAGTTTGGCTATCGATTTCCAGCAGGGATTCTCCGACGCGTGGAGTTCCGTCGCCACCTTCGTTCCCAAGCTGGTCGGATTCCTGGTCATCATGGTCATCGGCTGGATCATCGCGCGGGTGGTGGCCGCCATCGTGCGCCGGGTGCTGGCCAAGGTCGGCTTCGACCGGCTCGTCGAGCGGGGCGGTGTCAAACAGGCGCTCGCGCGCGGCAACTACGACGCCTCGGAGTTATTGGCGAAGCTCGCCTACTACGCGATCCTGCTGATCGCGCTGCAACTCGGCTTCGGTGTGTTCGGGCCGAATCCGATCAGCACCATGCTCAATGGCATCGTCGCCTGGCTGCCGCGCCTGGCCGTGGCCATTGTCATCGTCATCATCGCGGCGGCCATCGCGCACGGCGTGCGCGAGATGGTCGGCAATATGCTCGGCGGTCTGTCCTACGGTCCGATGCTGGGTCGTCTCGCCGCCGTGTTCGTCTGGGGCATCGGCATAGTCGCCGCGCTCAATCAGATCGGGGTGGCCACCTCGGTCACCATGCCCATCCTGATCACGGTGCTGGCCACCGTCGGCGGCATCCTGATCGTCGGCGTGGGCGGCGGTATGGTGCGCCCGATGCAGCAGCGCTGGGAGGGTTGGCTCAGCGGGCTGGAGCAGGAGATGCCCGCGGTGCGCGGGCATGCCGAGGCGTATCAGCGCGGTCGCGAGGACGCCGAGCGCGAAGGGATGTGGATGGATCAGCAGGCCGCGCGCGGTCAGCAGCCCATGGAACAGGGCGGATACCCGCAGCAGCCTCGTTGAACCAGTGGACAGCGCACGCCCCATCGGAGATCCGGTGGGGCGCGCGACATTTCGTGCTAGGGACTCAGGCCTGTCGACTCGCGTGCAGGCAGGCCCCGGCCAGACGCAGCGGCAACCACCCGGCCGCGGCCCAATCGCTCGGCGCGGCAGCCCTTTCCCCGGCCTCGGCCACCAGCCCGCGCACATACCCGGCGATCAGCACGCTCGCGGGCACCCGCCCCGCATCCGCGACCCCGACCGCGAGAATGTCGCGCACCGCCGCCGCATGCTGATCCAATACGGCCAGCAGCGCGGGCGTCTCGGCCGCCGCCGCCAGCGCGGGCACCCCGTGCGTGCGGTGCAGGCGATTCAGGATGCGACGCGCCGACACTTCGAGCAACGCGGGGCCGAGCACAAACATCCGATCAGTCTAGGTCCAGGCGTTTTCCAGAGTTCGGCGGGATCCGCTCAGCGGAACGCGTTGGCGTCGGTGAGTGCCTTGCCGAGCACCAGCTGGTGCACCTCGGCGGTGCCCTCGTAGGTGAGGACCGACTCCAGGTTGTTGGCGTGGCGCAGGACCGGGTAGTCCAGGGTGATGCCGTTCGCGCCGAGGATGGTGCGACACTGGCGCGCGATGGCGATGGCCTCCCTGGTGGAATTCAGTTTGCCCGCGCTGACCTGCTCCGAGGTGACACGGCCCTGATCCTTGAGCCTGCCCAGGTGCAGGGCGAGCAACTGCCCCTTCCCGAATTCGAGTGCCATATCGGCCAATTTGGCCTGGGTGAGCTGGTAGGCGGCCAGCGGCTTGTCGAACACCTCGCGGGTGCGGGCGTAATCGATGGTGGCGGCCAGGCAGTCGCGAGCGGCGCCGAGCGCGCCGAAGACGATGCCGAAGCGGGCCTCGCTCAAACAGGCCAGCGGCGCGCCGAGACCCCGCGATTCGGGCAGCACCGCATCGGCGGGCAGGCGCACATCGTCGAGATCCAGTTCGGCGGTCAGCGAGGCCCGCAGCGACAGTTTGTGGTGCATCTCGCGCGCCGTGAAGCCCGGCGTCCCGGCGGGCACCAGGAAGCCGCGCACCACCTGCCTGCCCTCGTGCTCGGTCTGCGCCCAGATCACCGCGATATCGGCCACCGACCCGTTGGTGATCCACATCTTGGACCCATTGAGCACCCAGTCCGCGCCGTCGCGCTTGGCCCTGGTCCGCATACCGCCCGGATTGGATCCGAAATCCGGTTCGGTCAACCCGAAGCAGCCGATCGCCGTGCCCGCCGCCAGCTCCGGCAGCCACCGCTGCTTGTGCTCCTCGGATCCGAACTTGTGGATGGCGGTCATCGCCAGCGAGCCCTGCACCGAGACCAGACTGCGCACACCCGAATCCACGGCCTCCAACTCCTGGCAGGCCAACCCGTACATGGTGGCCGACAGGCCCGCACAGCCGTAACCCTCGAGATGCATGCCGAGCAGACCCAGCCGCCCCAGCTCCGGCGCGAGCTCGCGCACCGGGACGGTGCCCGCCTCGAACCATTCGGCGATATGCGGTCGCAGTCGCTGGGCGGCGAAACTCGCCACGGCGGCGCGAATCTCGCGCTCCTCGTCCGAGAGCAGGGTATCGATCGCGAACAGTTCTTCCACAGTCACCATGTGCCAAGCCTAATTCGGACGTCGTCGCGGTGAGACGGGGCTCACGCACGCCCCCGCCGCACACCCGGCGAACGCGGGATCATACGCTTAGCCCATGAGCGAGCTGGGATTCTCCACGAGGGCCGTGCACGCCGGATACGATCCCGATCCGCGGACCGGCGCGGTGAATGTGCCCATCTACGCGAGTTCGACCTTCGCCCAGGACGGCGTCGGCGGCCTGCGCGGCGGATTCGAATACGCCAGAACCGGTAATCCGACCAGGTCGGCGCTGGAGGCGAACCTCGCCGCCCTCGAATCCGGTCGGCACGGACGGGCCTTCGCCTCCGGTATGGCCGCCACCGACTGCGCCCTGCGCGCCACCCTGCGCCCCGGCGATCACCTCGTCATCCCCGACGATGCCTACGGCGGCACCTTCCGCCTCATCGACAAGGTCTTCCGGCACTGGGGGATCGAGCATTCGCCCGCGCACATCGCCGACCTCGACGCGGTGCGCGCGGCCGTGCGCCCCAACACCAAGCTGATCTGGGTCGAGACGCCCACCAACCCGCTGCTCAGCATCGGCGATATCCCGGCCCTGTCGCAGATCGCGCACACCGCAGGGGCGAAGCTGGTGGTGGACAACACTTTCGCCACCCCCTACCTGCAGCAGCCGTTGCGGCTCGGCGCGGATATCGTGCTGCACTCCACCACCAAATACCTCGGCGGTCATTCCGATGTGGTCGGCGGCGCGCTGATCACCGACGATCCCGAACTCGACGCCGCGTTCGCCTTCCTGCAGAACGGCGCGGGCGCGGTGCCCGGCCCCTTCGACGCCTACCTCACCATGCGCGGCATCAAGACCCTCGCCCTGCGCATGGAGCGGCACTGCGACAATGCCGAGCGTTTGGCCGAACTGCTGGTCAACCACCCGAAGATCGCGCAGGTCATCTATCCGGGCCTGGCCGAGCATCCCGGCCACCTGGTCGCCGACAAGCAGATGCGCCGCTTCGGCGGCATGCTCTCGGTGCGGTTGCACGGCGGGCGCGCCGCGGCGCAGGAGTTCTGCTCGCGCACCAAGGTGTTCACCCTCGCCGAATCGCTCGGCGGTGTCGAGTCGCTGATCGAGCATCCGGCCGCCATGACCCACGCCTCCACGGCGGGTTCGCAATTGGAGGTGCCCGAGGATCTGGTCCGGCTCTCGGCGGGTATCGAGGACGCCCCCGACCTGCTGGCCGATATCGAGCAGGCCCTGAGCTAGGGTCCGGACAATGACGAAGCGGCCGCGCCAGGGTACTTGGCGCGGCCGCTCGTGCGTTTCGGTGTGTTCGCGGCCGAGGCCGCGCACCTCAGCTGTGGTAGGGCTCGGCGCTGATCAGGGTGACCTTCATGGTGTTGCCATTGGGCAGGGTGTACTCGCGCGTCTCGCCGACCTTGGCGTTGATGAGCGCGCGGCCCAGCGGCGAACTCGGCGAGTAGGTCTCGAGCTTCGAATCGCTCAGACCCTCCTCGCGGGTCGCGATCAGGAAGGTCTCGGTATCGGATTCGTCACCGTCGTAGTAGACCTTGACGACCGAACCCGGCAGGGCGACACCCGACTTGGTGGGCGCGACGCCGACCTTTGCGTTGTTCAGCAGTTCCTGCAGTTGGCGGATGCGCGCCTCCTGCTGGCCCTGTTCCTCGCGCGCCGCGTGGTAGCCGCCGTTCTCCTTGAGGTCGCCCTCTTCGCGGCGTTCGTTGATCTCGGCGGCGATGACCGGACGGTTGGCGATGAGCGCGTCGAGTTCGCTCTTGAGCCTGTCGTGCGACTCCGGGGTCAGCCAGGTCACTTGCGTCTCAGTCATCTCGATCACTCCCTAGTAGTTGTTCCCGGCGGAACGGGATTCGGTGTAGCAGCTGCAGTACCCACCCGGAGCGCAGGCACGCACCAGCCGACGGCCACAGCGTTCCCTAGGAGTCGTGTACAACTCCGACAGGACCCCGATCCCGGACGCGATCGAAAACCGCCCGTACGCTCGGCGCTGGCCGTCAATGCAGCAAACACGGCTCCGAACCCCGGAACCGTGTGTCACGCCATTTTAGCATGAGTACTAAACACGCAGGTCGGAGTTGATTTTACCGGGCGTCACGATCCGAAATGGGTCGATTCAGCCCGCGCGCAGGTAGTCGGGGACCTGGTCCGAGCACCCGTACACGTGGCCCGCGGCCGGTCGCGCCGAGGATTTGATGATCGTGTTCACCTCCACCGTGCCGCTGTCGGACGGCTCGATCAGCACCTCGCGCCGCCCCACCTCCGAACCGTCGCGCGTCATGGCCCGCACGATGCACACCACCGGTCGGTGCGGGTCCTTGCGGGTCACCTTCATTCGGATGCTCGTGGTCGAATCGTCGTCAACGGTGTAACCCAACGATTCGGAGTCGATATCGGACGGTCCGTAGCTGCGGAAGCCGACGAAGGCCACGCCGAGGCCCGCGAGGATCACCACCGCGCCCAGCGCCAGTGGAATCCAGCGGCGGCGACGCGGGGGCCGCGCGCCGTACCGGTCGGCGCGCAGGTCGGCGGATTCACTCATTACGGGCCGCTCCCTGGGGGGTACGTCGGAACAAAATCGGGTCGAATGGAACTATAGAAAACGAAGACCAGACACCCGCGAGCGAGAGCGACGGTGAACGAGACGTGAGTGGCTTTCGCCTCATGGCGGTGCACGCCCACCCCGACGACGAATCCAGCAAGGGCGCGGCGACCATGGCCCGCTACGCCGACGAGGGACACGAAGTCCTCGTCGTCACGCTGACCGGGGGCGAGCGCGGCAGCATTCTGAATCCGGCCATGGATACGCCCGGCGTGCTGGAGCGCATCGACGAGATCCGGCGCGAGGAGATGGCCGAGGCCGCCCGCGCGCTCGGCGTGCGGCAGCACTGGCTCGGCTACGTGGATTCCGGCCTGCCCGAGGGCGATCCGCTGCCGCCGCTGCCCGAGGGCAGTTTCGCGCTGGTGCCGCTGGAGGAGTCCACCGAGGCGCTGGTGCGGGTCATCCGCGAATTCCGCCCCCACGTCATGACCACCTACGACGAGAACGGTGGCTACCCGCATCCGGATCACATCCGCTGCCACGAGGTGTCCATGGCGGCCTTTGCGGCCGCGGGCGATCCGGAGCGCTTCCCCGACGCGGGCGAGCCGTGGACGCCGCTGAAGATCTACTACGACCACGGGTTCACCCTGGGCCGACTCGAGGCGTTCGCCGCCGAATACGCGAAGCTCGGCGAGCCGTTCCCGCTGCAGGAGTGGTACGACCGGATGCGCGAATACCGCTCCGGCCGCCCCGACGGGTTGAGCAGAGTCACCACCAGAGTGGAGTGCGCCAAGTACTTCCCGCAGCGCGATGACGCCCTGCGCGCCCATGCCACCCAGATCGACCCCAATGGCGTCTTCTTCGCGATTCCGATGGAGATGCAGCAGCGGCTGTGGCCCACCGAGGAGTTCGAGCTGGCGCAGTCGCGGGTGCCGACCACGCTGCCCGAGACGGACCTGTTCGCCGGCATCGAGGACGAGATCCAGTGATCATGGTGCTGCTGGCGCAGACCCCCGCCAATCCCACCGGACCCGAATTCGGCAAGGCGTCCCCGCTGGGGTTGGTGATCGTGCTCATCCTGCTCGCGGGCACCGCCCTGCTCATTCGCTCGATGAACCGCCACATCAAGAAGTTGCCCGCGACCTTCGAACCCGAGCATCCCGAACCGGACCAGGAGGCCGACGAGGGTACCGAGCACGGGGTAAGCGAGCGCGAGACCGAGCGGAACGGGTCGCCGCCCCGCGCGGGCTGACGTGCGACTCGCGCTGTGCCGCAGCGGATTTCATTGAATTTTGATATCAATCGTCGCGCGGCGCGGCGCGGGGGCCTATGCTCGATGGCGGGGTTCGCAGTTGCGTCGAGTAGTCGCACCAAAACGGTGCCTGGACAGAAGTTTTGGGTCGTCGGACAGGCAATCATCAACTCGCCCAATGTGTCGGTCCGATGTGTTCCAATGCAGCGCAAGCCCCGATCGACCGAAGGATGACCATGGACCATGTGATCGGACAGATCGACCGCGCCATAGACTCGACCGCCGCCATCATCGATGCCGTCGAGGCCACACATCTCACCGCGCCCACCCTCTGCGCGGAATGGGATGTGCGGGCGGTGCTCAACCACATAGTCGGCTCGATGTACAGCTTCGCCGCAGCGGTGAGCAAGACCGATATCGATCACGAACCCGATTGGCTCGCCAGCGATCCGCAGGCCGCCTACGCCGCGGCCGCCGAGGTCGGCCGCGCCGCCTGGCATCGGCCCGACGCGCTGGAGGCCACCGTCGTGCTGCCGTTCGCCGAGGTGCCCGCCGCCGCGGCCGCGCAGATCCACCTCATGGAAATCCTTGCCCACGGCGCGGATGTCGCCGTCGCCATCGACCGGGCGGACCTGCTCGACGAGCAGTTGTGCGAGGAGGTGCTCACCACCCTGCGCGCGCTCGGCGGTATCGATGCCTTCCGCAAGGAGGGCGCGTTCGGACCCGAGGTGCTGGTGGCCGCCGACGCGCCCGCGCACCGTCGACTGCTCGCCTACCTGGGCCGCGAAATCCGCTGAACCGGCTGCCGCAGAATCGTTTTCATCCGTTCCGGGGCGGTTCTGCGCGGATCGGACAGATAGATCTCGTGGTGCCGGTCGCGGTAGGTCAGTCCCGACTCCGCGATGAACGCCTCCAGCCGAGCGAGCGTCTCGGGTTCGGTCGCGTACGGGCCGATATGCATGACCTGCACGCATTCCCCCTCCTCGACCCACTCGTGCGCTACCCCCTGTAGCTGTTGCGCCGCAACGAATTCCGGCACCCGAATCATCATCTTCCAATGCCATTCGGCGCGCGGCACTTTCAACGGTTCCCGATCCCCCTCCACCCACCACAACCCCTCCAGCTTGGCCACGGTGAAGTCCCGCCCCTGTGCCTTGGCCTGTTTCTTCGCCCCGTAAACCGCCCGATACAACTCCCCTACCGCCTCGACATACCGTTCCCCTTCCGGCTCGCCTACCCCCACGACCGTCGCGTAGGGGTAGGGGCCGAAGGTCCGCAGCGTCGGCTCCGTGGGCGCGTCGTAGTAGTCCCGGTCCGCTTTCAACAGATCGATCTTCATCCGGTCAGGGTGCGCTCTCCCACAGCTGGAGAGTCAAGCGCGACGCGCCCGGCAGGCCGCAATCCGGGCGCTGCACCTACTGCGATTCCGTCCACGCGGATCGGTTGGATGATGTCGACCAGTAGATAGCATCGGATAGCATCGAATGCTATCTTGAGGAGATGACGAGAACGATTACCCAGGCTGAGCTGCGCAACGGTAGTGCAGGTGTGATGGATGCGCTGGAGGCGGGCGAAGACTTCATCATCACCCGGAATGGTCGTCCCGTCGGCGAGTTGCGGCCGATCCAGCCGCACCGTGACATGTCCATCGCGGAGCTCAAGGTTCGGTTCGCAGGCTTCACCGGTGCGGGCGACAGTGCGCAGGAGCGTGCCGAGATCGAGGCGTTCTTCGGTCCCGATCGGCTCGGTGACTGAAGTGCCGAAGCATCGTCATCCGGTCGGACTTCTCGACACCTGTGTGCTCATCGACATCGCGAAGATCCCCGAGAGCGAACTGCCCATCTTGGGGAAAATCAGCACGGTTACCTTGGCCGAGTTGGGTTTAGGTATCGCGATGGCTGCGGCGCCTGCGGAACTCGCTCTGCGCACCGAGCGACTCTTGGTTGTGGAGCACGGTTTCGAAGCCCTGCCATTCGGCTCCGACGCGGCCAGGCGCTTCACGTCGATGGCGAAATTGGTTGTGGCGTCGAAACGGAATCCCAAACCGCGGAAGATGGACCTCATGATCGCCGCCGTGGCTTCAGTGCACGATCTGCCGCTGTTCACTCGAAATGCCGACGACTTCAAGGATATCGATCCGCTGTTGACGGTCGTCGCGGTCTAGCGGCCGCGTGCAGGCGACGACGGCCGGGGTGGGGTAGGTGCAGCGGAGGTTTGGTTCGCGGATGGGAGGGTCGGGGGTGTGGATCGGAGTGCTCGGGCCGTTCGAGGTTCGGACGGCCGATGGGGTTTTGGTCGAGGTGTCGGGGGCGCGATTGCGGGGGCTGTTGGGGGCGTTGGCGCTTCGGCCGGGGCAGGTTTGTTCGAAGGCGATGCTGGTTGACTGGGTTTGGGGTGCGAGGCCGCCAGCGGATGCGTCGAATGCGTTGCAACGTTTGGTCTTCCGGTTGCGGAAGGTGTTGCCGGAGGGACTGCTCGAAGGGCGGGGGGATGGGTATCGGTTGCTGGTGACGGCCGATGAGGTCGATGCCGTGCGGTTCGAACGGCTGATTGATCTGGCTCGTGATGGCGGGGGTCCCAACAGGTTGCGGGAGGGGCTGGGGTTGTGGCGGGGTGCGGCGATGTCGGATATCGGATTGCGGGAGAGTCCGGCGTTCGATGCGGCGGTTTCTCGGCTGGAGGGGTTGCGTTTGACGGCGCTGGAAGATCGGTTCGACGCGGAGGTCGGGCTCGGTCACGGTGCGGAGTTGGTGCGGGAACTGACCGAATTGGTTGCGGCGCATCCGGTTCGGGAGCGGTTCGTGGCCGCGTTGATGCGGGCGCTCGCCGCAGCGGGTCGGGATACCGAGGCGTTGCGGGTGTATCAGCGCACGAGGGAGGCGCTGGCCGAGGAGTTGGGGGTTGATCCGGCGCCGGAGCTGTCCGCACTGCATATCGCGCTGTTGCGGGGGGAATTGCGCGGGGAGGATCGGAAATCCAATTTGCGGGCCGAGTTGACCAGTTTCGTCGGCCGGGACGCCGATGTCGTCGCGGTGCGCGCGCTAATCGCCGAGCATCGGTTGAGCACTGTTGTCGGGCCGGGTGGTTTGGGGAAAACGAGGCTGGCTACAGAAACCGCGCGCACCTTGCTCGGCGATCTGGCCGGTGGTGTCTATCTGGTCGAACTCGCGACCATCGACCGCGTGGAAGCCGGGAACAACGTCGCGCGGGCGGCTCTCGTCGCGCTCGGACTGCGGGACGGGCTGCTCGGCGAGGCGCCGGACCCGGATCCCACGGACCGCGTCATCGCCGCGCTGCGCGCGCAGGAGATGCTGCTGATTCTGGACAACTGCGAGCACGTCATCGAAGCCGCGGCGAGCTTCGCCGATCGGGTGCTCGCGCACTGCCCTCGGCTGCGGATCCTCGCGACGAGCAGGGAGTCCCTCGGCATCACCGGTGAGGCGCTGTGGCAGGTCGAGCCGCTGGAACTCCCGGCGCCGGACGCGGATTCGAGCGAAATCGAATCCGCCGCGGCTGTGCGGTTATTGCGCGACCGGGCCTGCGCGGTGCGCAAGGATATCGCCGCCGATGCCCACACGTTGTCGACCATGGCGCGCGTCTGCCGAGCCTTGGACGGGATGCCCTTGGCGCTCGAACTCGCGGCGGCCAAGTTGCGCACCATATCTGTCGAACAACTGGCCGACCGGCTCGACGACCGGTTCCGCCTGCTGACCGGCGGCAGCCGCACCGCACTGCCCCGGCATCGGACCCTGCGCGCGCTGATCGACTGGAGTTGGGAGCTGTTGAGCGCGGCCGAACGGGTGGTGCTGCGCAGACTCGCGGTGTTCTGCGGTGGCGCGAGTGCCGCCGCGGCCGAACAGGTCTGCGCCGGTGCCGACGGCGACACCGTGATCGAGTCGGGTGCGGTGTTCGAGTTGCTGACCGCGTTGACCGAGAAGTCGCTGCTGGTCAGTGCGGGCGAAAGGTATCGGATGCTCGGCACGATCAAGGAGTACGCCGAGCAGCGTCTAGGGGAGGCGGGCGAAGCGGATCGGACCCGCCGGGCGCATCTGGCGTACTTCACCGAACTCGTCGAAATCGCGACGCCGCGGCTGCGGCGGGCCGAACAATTGGAATGTCTTGCCGCACTGGAGATCGAACACGACGATATCGCCGCCGCGATGCGCGGTGCGCTGGCGGCGGGCGATGCGGCCGCGGCGATGCGACTCGCCGCGGCCGCCGCCTGGTACTGGTGGCTCGGGGGACACAAGGCGGAGGGTATCGAGCTGATCATGGCGGCCACCGCCGTTCCCGGTGCGGTGCCGGACGAGATCCGAGGCGTGGTGTACGCGTTCGTCGTGCAGTTCGTCACCTTCGGGCAGCAGGGTGATGAGGACCAGGTGGCGAAGTGGATCCACCAGGCCTACGAAATCAGCCTGCGTGTCGGCGATCCGCCGCCCGCGCTGCGGCTGGTCGTCCCGTTGGAAGCTATGTTGCGGTCGCCCGCGGGGTGCCTGCCCGCGTGGGAAGCGCTGCTTGTCGACGCGGATCCCTGGGTGCGAGCGTTGGCTCGGTTGCACCTGGGCAAGATACGGAGCCAACTGGGTCTCGAGGGTGCAGATGCGTATCTCGAACTGGCGCTCAACGAGTTTCGCGTGCTCGGTGAAAGGTGGGGGATATCCTTCGCTCTGATCGAGTTGGCGGATCGAATCGCCATGCACGGCGAATTCGCCGGTGCGTGCGGGCATTTGGAAGAGGCGATCACGGTCGTGACCGAGGTGGGCGCGATCGAGGATGTCGTGGGGATACGGTCGCGGCAGGCCCAGTTGTACTGGCTATCGGGCGATCAGGATGCCTGCGCGGGTGCCATGGCCGAGGCGCAGCGGTTCGCGCAACGCGTCGCCTGGCCCAACGCCCTGGCCGAATTGGCCTTGTCCAAGGCAGAACTCGCACGCTGGAACGGTGACTCGCAGCAGGCATACCGGCAGCTCGACATCGCGACCGCGCAACTGGGAGCCGACGCCGAGCGGGCGAACATCCGCGCGGTGATACAGAATCTGCTCGGCTACCTCGCCGAGGAGCACGACCGAGCCCGTGCGCACCTCGGCGCCGCCATCCAAGCGGCCTCCGACTCCGGGCACCCGCTTCGGATCGCCCAGGTGCTCGTCGGCATCGCGGATCTGTCGCTGCGTGCGCGGCAGTACGAGCAGACGGCGCGACTGCTGGCGGCGAGCGCCCGCGTGCGCGGACTGCCGGATCGTTCCCAACCGGATGCGGCCAGAATTGAACAGGCCGCGCGCGACCACCTCGGTGCGGTGCGGTTCGCCGCCGCGAGCGCGGAAGGGGCGCAGGCGAACTGGCGGGAGTTGGTCGCGGCGACACTCGCGCGATGAATCGCGTGCCTCGAGGACGCGGATCAAGCAGCGGTGGTGCGCAGATTCTCGGCGAACGTGCGTGCCGCCGCGAGATCCGCGGCATTCGGCCGTCCCTTGCGCACCCCGCCGACGATCAGAAACGGCCACAGCGTGTCGTACCCGAAGCAGGAGAAGGTGTCGAGGACCTCGAAGCCTTTTTGCTCGAGCAATCCCGTGAAATTGTGCTGGTAGCGCCGGAACGGAGGTTCCGGAAAGCCGCCGGTGTGGAACACGAATGCTTTGCGCCGCTGTTCCCCCGGCAGTGCTCGAACGAACGCACGCAGCTCCTGGTAGTAGTCCATATTGCGTACCCCGGAGCCGAATCCGACCAATTCGTAGGAAGAAAGCTCGGCCGCATCGATCTCCGAGGGGTCGACAATGCGCGATCCCAGCACCTCGCCGATAACGTCGGCGACCTTCCTGGTGTTGCCGTGGGATACCGATTTGCACACGATGATGGTCCTCATACCGACACTCCTTGATTCCCTGACCCCAGTGCAGCTACCGCCGACAGTAGCAGCGTGTCAGCGCGGTGGCGGTCCCGTGTAAGGGCGTTGGGCCACCGTGGTTTCGGTGATCAGTGCAACGAGGAGGGGGACCATGGGAACAACGAGAATGCGACGGGTCGTGCGGCAGGTCGCGGTCGCGGCTTTGGCGACGACGCTGCTGACCGGGGTGGCAGAATCGCACGCCGATGCCGGACCGGATCGCGCCGACCTGCGAAAGGCCCTCCAGGAGACCATCGATTCCGGCTTCACCGGGATACAGATGCGCGTGCGCGATCAGCAAGGCGAATGGGTCGGCGCCGCGGGCGCACGCGAGCTGGGAAAGGCCGAGCAGCCGCCGAAGGACGGGAAGTTCCGGGCGGGCAGCGCCACCAAGGCCTTCGTCGCCGTCATGGTGCTGCGGCTGGTGGCCGAAGGCAAGGTCGGGCTGGATGCCGCCGCGGCCGACTACCTGCCCGATCTCGGGATGGATCGGCGGATCACGGTGCGAATGCTGTTGCAGCACACCAGCGGGATATTCAACACCACCGGCGAGTACTTCCCCGGTGGGCGATACGAGCCCGGAATCCCTTGGGAGGGAAAGGCATGGGTGGACAACCGTTTCCACACCTACGCGCCCGAGGAGCTGGCGCGGATGGCTTTGTCCAAACCGCCGAGGTTCGCACCGGGCACGGACTGGAACTATTCCAATACCAACTATGTGCTGGCCAGGCTGCTGATCGAAAAGGTCACCGGCAGTTCGTATGTCGATGAACTCCAGCGGCGGATCCTGGGGCCGCTCGGGCTGCGGGACACCGTGGCGCCGGAAGCCTCGCCGGAGATCGCGGAGCCGCACGCGCATGCCTACTACAAATACGAGGACGCCGGGCAGTGGCAGACGATAGATGTCTCTCGGCAGAATCCGTCCTGGGTCTCGCAGGGCGGTGACATGATCTCGACCACCGAGGATCTGAGCAATTTCTTCGCCGCACTGCTGGGCGGGAAGCTCCTGCCCGCCCCGCTGCTGGCCGAAATGATCAAACCGCATTCGACACCTGATCCGGCAATGGGTTACGGCCTCGGACTCGAGGTGCGGGATTCGGGTTGTGTCGGCACCGTCGTCGCCGCCGATGGCGGTGTCCAGGGCTACGGCACATTGTTGCGTGGCACGCTCGACGGCGGCAAGATCATGGCCGCCTCGCTCACCTTCGTGGACGCCGATGTCGCCCATGCCCCGGTGCAAGCGGAGCAGCAGGCGTGGCAGCGGCTGCCGCGCGAGGCATTCTGCGGCGGGCAGTAGGTTGATCGCGACTCATGTCATGGGCACTCGGCCGAACCGGATCGCGGCGCTGCTGCTGAGTGAGCGCCATTCCCTACCACTGTCCATCGCGTTGCATCTGGTCCCCGGTGTCCTGATCGTCGCGATGTACCTGTTCATCGGCGAACCATTCGTCCGAGCCATCGGTTATCCGACGCTCTTGGGTTGGGCGATCGCACTGTTTCTGGTGCTGGCGCCGATCCTGTTGGGGCTGCTGTGGCTGGGCCGCGTCCGCAACGGTCGCTTCACGTTGCGCGGCGTGCTGTCCTACACCGAAAAGCCGGTCCCGCGTGGGCGACTCGTGGTGCTGGTCATCGGCCTCCTCGTGTGGTCGATAGGGGTGGGGTTCGCGTTGGCACCGGTGAATCACTTCTTCCGGAAAGCATTCACCTGGCTCCCCTACGCGAATATCGGCAGCAGCATCACCGCATCCATCGACGGCTACCCGCACTCGACCACGCTCACCGCGATGCTGATCTGCCTGCCGCTGACCGGGATCTCGCTCCCACTCATCGAGGAGTTCTACTTCCGCGGTTTCCTGATGCCCCGCATCGCCCACCTGAACGGCTGGGCACCGGTATTGAGCGCGGTCCTGTTCTCCCTCTACCACTTCTGGTCGCCTTGGGTGTTCGTCTCGCGGGTGATCTTCATGTTTCCCGGTATCTGGTTGGTCTGGCGCGAGAAGGACATCAGGTTGTCGATCGGGATGCATGTGGGTGGTGATGGACTCCTCGCGCTTTTCGGGACCATCGCCATTGCCCTGAACTTCGTCTGATCCTCTGCATCGGGCCTTGCGGACCGGTCGCGCGCATGCCGACGGTTGACGGAACCGACTTGAACTCCTGGTGTGACCAGTGGTCATGTGACCACTGGTCACATGTTCTGTCGGTCAGAGATCGGCCGCTGATCCGGCGGGAGACTGCGATCGCCGACGTGTACGTCTACCTCGCCGGATTGTCCAGTGAGCGTGTCCAAGCCGCAGTCGAAGCGGCGGCAAACGAACTCGACCGCGCTGTTCCGAGAGGTGAAGTCCACGCCCGAGTTGCAGGGACCCTGACATCCACCGCACTGGCCGCAGCCGGCGCTGCTGGACGCGATGGCGCGCCTGCTGTCTTGCTGCGCGGTCGAGGTTGGCGTTGAGTTCGATCCCGTTACGCTGCAGTCGGTTCCGATCCGAGAGGACGACGAGTGCCACGGGCTGCGCCTGACGATGGCCGTGTCCATCTCGATGGCACCGACCTGACGAACGCACTGGAGGCCACAGCTACCCATTGGGGAATTGTGTTGCGACCACTCGGTGGTTCGATAACCCGGCTCCCCGACCTGCGGCAAGTCTCGTACGCGGCGCGGCGTCGACGGCAGGGCGAGGTCGCTGCAGGCTATCCCGATCTGTTCTCCGAGGTGCTCGAACTGGTTGTCGCGTTTGCGGACCCACTCCTCGAAGGCAGATCAGCAGGCCGAACCTGGGCTGCCGGAGTTCGGCGATGGGAGTCCGGAGGTTCGAAGGGGTGAACGGGCTATGTGGTGGGCAGGTCGACCGGGTATTGCGCGCCCTGGTCGGCGGAGGCTGATACGGCCTGCCAGGTAGTTGCCTCTTCGATCTGGTGGCGCGAGTAGAGCAGTGCCCCTTGTACTGCGAACCCGCCGAGCAGCAGGTGGGTGGGCAATGTGTCGGAGTGGACGATCCGCACGAGGATCTGCGCGGCGCGATCGGGGTCGCCGATCTGGGTGGTGCCTGAGCGCAGCAGGTCGCCCAGCGCTCCGACGGTTGCCCGGTAGTTCTCGGGGACGTCTTCGATGGTCATCGATGACCCGGCCCAGTCGGTCGCGAAACCACTCGGCTCGACCACCAGATAGCGGATCCCCATCGATGCGGTTTCGGTGGCCAATACGCGGGTCAGGCCGTCGACGGCGAACTTCGCCGCTTGATACGACCCCAGCCCGGCGGCGCCGCCGATGCGCCCGCCGGTGGAGGAGAACTGGATCACGATGCCCCCGCCGTGTCGGCGCAGCAGCGGGATCGCCGCCTTGGAAACGTTGTAGACGCCCCAGAAATTGGTTTCGAATTGGCGCCGGAAGTCCGCCGCGTCAGCGGTCTCGACCGGCGCGAGATTCGCGTAACCGGCGTTGTTGACGACGACATCGACCCGCCCGAACCGCTGCTCGGCCGCGGCGAACGCGGCGTCGGTCGCGTCGGTGTCGGTGACATCCAATGCGACCGGGTGCACCCGGTCGCCGTACTGCGAGACCAGGTCATCGAGTTGTTCGGGTTTGCGGGCGGTGGCGAGGACCTGATCGCCCGCGGCCAGTGCCGCCGCGGCGAGGGAACGGCCGAAGCCGCGGGAGGAACCGGTGATGAACCAGGTATGTGCGGTCATGAAATTAGTGAAACACCGTTGCGCTATTAAGGCAACCGGGTTGTGTTATGTATCGCAACATCGTTGTGTTACGGTGGGTCGTGGTTGGTTCCAAATTCGAACGTGCCCGCACACCCGAAGCGAAACGGTCGCGCGAGAACGCCATTCTCGCCGCCGCGGCCCGGTTGGCCACTCGAGACGGAGTTCGCGAGGTCACGTTGACCGCGATCGCCGACGAGATCGGCATGCACAAGTCGGCGCTGCTGCGCTACTTCGAGACGCGCGAGCAGATCTATCTCCAACTGGCCGCGACCGGCTACGAGGAGTGGTCGACCGACGCGCGGAACCGGTTGGCGGCGTTCTCGGCCCGGCCCGTCGACGCGGATCCGTCGCGCGCCATCGCCACCGTGCTGGCGCGAACCCTGATCGAGCGCCCCCTGTTCTGTGATCTGCTCGCCCACATCCCGCTCAACCTCGAGCGAAACGTCTCGTTGGATGCGGTGCGGGCGTTCAAGATTCGCGCGATCGCCGACACCGCCGCTGTCGCGGCGGCGATCAGCGTGATCGCGCCGCTACGGCAGGATCAGGCACTCAATGTCGTGGTGACGGCCACCGTCATGGCTGGAGCGCTGTGGCAGATGGCGGCGCCCGGCACGCACCTGCGCGATTTCTACGAATCCGATCCCGACCTCGCCCACGCGGTAGTCGATGTCGAACCCCGCATCGTCGACATCGTTTCCGCGTTGCTCGACGGCTACGCCAACGAGCGGTCCCCGGCGGGGTAAGGCCCGGCCGCCGCGATCCCATCCTGCCACGAAAAATGCGTGTGCGAAATATTGCGTGCACGCATTTTTGACGCTAACGTGGCGTCGACCGAACCCCGATCGACAGAAGGACCACGCACATGCGAAGCAAAGGGATGACCTACGACACCGGCTTCCTCTCGGAGGGCCAGTCATCACGCCCGGAATTCGACCCCGAGGTCGTTCGGCGGGAGCTCGCCATCATCCGAGATGATCTGCACTGCAATGCCGTCCAGATCGTCGGCGGCGACGCCGACAGGCTGGAACTGGCAGCCCGCTGCGCCGCCGAACTGGGGCTCGAGGTCTGGTTCTCGCCCTACCCCCTGGAGTTGACGAATGCGCAGATCCTGTCCCTGTTCGCCGACTGCGCGCAGCGGGCCGAGCGACTGCGACGGACCGGGGCCGAGGTCGTGTTCGTCACCGGAGTCGAACTGAGCCTGATGAATCCGGAATTCCTGCCCGGCGATACCGTCTGGGAGCGGCTCGAATCCCTGCTCGCAGACCCGTATGCCCGCAGTGAGCGGGTCGACGAGCTGATCGCCCGCCTCAACAACTTCCTCGCCGAGGCCGTCACCGCGGTCCGCGCGCACTTCGGCGGCAAGCTCACCTACTGCGCGATACCTTTCGAACGGATCGACTGGACACCGTTCGACATCATGTCGATCGAACTCATCCGCTCCGCCGAGGTGGCCGACCGGTTCCGCGGCGGCGTACGTGATCTCGTCGCGCAGGGAAAACCCTTGGCGGTCACCGGATTCGGCACGGCCACCTGGCGCGGAGCAGCCGACATCGCGCCACGCAGCAACGAGATCGTCGAATACGACGCCGCCACCGGCGCGCCGATCCGACTGAACGGGGATTACGAGCGAGACGAGGCCGAGCAGGCCACCTACCTGAGCGAACTGCTGGAGATCTTCGACAGCGAAGGCGTCGACAGCGCATTCGTGTTCCTGTTCGCTCTGCACAGCCACCCCCACCGCCCCGACGGCGATCCCCGCGACGACCTCGACCGCGCCGGTCTCGGCATCGTCAAGGTTTTCGAAGACCGCCGCGGCGTCACCTACCCGGACATGACATGGGAGCCCAAAGCGGCCTTCGCTGCCGTCGCCGAACGCTACGCCGACGGGGGTGACACGCAGATCCCTTGCAACACAGGTCTTTTGGGTGACAGGTAGCTTTCCGCTGCCGATCCGAGACGGCAATGAACCGGGTGTCGGTCGCTCAACACGCCGTCCGCGAATACGGACTGCGACTGCGGGCGCTGTGGGTCAACGACCTCGGCGAAAACTCTTGGCAGGGGCAGTTCATCGACCCTCGCACCGGAGCGCGACTCCCACCCTTCGTCCTTCGACCCGACCGGCACGGTCAGGCAATCCTTCCCGGCGGCTTCGGCAAATCGCTGCCGACCCGAGGCGACTGGGTCCTGCTCCTGCTACCGAAACCGTAGCCGTCGACAACGAAGTCCTCTGATCCCATGAGAGAACAGGAACACCTGGTGTCCCACCTGATCACCACCGAATTCTCCGCCGAATCCACCGCCGCGGAGGTGGCCGCCGGAACAGACCTGTCCGGCAAACACATCGTCGTCACCGGCGGCGCGTCGGGAATCGGCGCGCAGACCGCTCGCGCCCTGGCCGACGCCGGGGCGAGGGTCACGCTGACCGCCCGCACGCTCACTGCCGCCGCGGCCGTCGCCCACGAGATCACCGCCGCCACCGGCAACCACGTGCGGGCCGCCGCCGTCGATCTCACCGACCTGACGAGCATCGAGGCATTCGCCGAGCAGTGGACCGGGCGGCTGGACGTCCTGATCAACAACGCCGGAGTCATGATGCCACCGGACCCCCGAACCAGCCGAGGCTGGGACTCGCAGTTCGTCACCAATCATCTCGGCCATGCCGCCCTGACGTTCGCGCTGCACGACGCACTGGCCGAGTCGGGGGCGGCCCGCATCGTCTCGGTGTCCTCGAGCGCGCACCTGCTCTCCGACATCCAGTGGGACGACATTCATTTCGAGCGCATTCCCTACAACCCCCTCCTCGCCTACGCACAGTCCAAGACCGCGAATACGCTGTTCGCGGTCGCGGCGACGCAGCGCTGGTCCGCCGAAGGCATCACCGCGAACGCCGTGCACCCCGGGGTCATCCCGGACACCGGGCTACAGCGACACGTAGCGGCAATCCCCGGGGACACTGCGAAAATCCAGAACTCCGCACAGGTCACACCTGCGGCGATCAAGACACCCCAGCAAGGCGCCGCCACCACCGTCCTCGTCGCCACCTCACCGCTACTCGAGGGAGTAGGGGGGCGCTACTTCGAAGACTGCCGAGAAGCGGGACCAAACGTGGCGGGTGAGCGCACCGGCTACGCCCCCTGGGCCCTCGACCCCGCCGCCGCCGACAAACTCTGGCACCTCACCCGAGAACACCTCACCTCCGCGATGCGCCACTGACACAAGGGATTCCCCGAACTATCCGACCCGGGTGGGTTGGGCTCAGTCGAGGGCCGTCCACAGTCGATCGAGAGGTAGCACGTGCAACTTGTCTTCGTAGGTGTAGGACTTCCTGCCGAGGTTGATGACCGTGCCACCTACGAAGGCGCTGCCCAGTTTGTCCCGGAGCATCCGGAGTCCTTCGAAGTCGCGGTCGGCTACTGTGCCTGCTGCTTTGACCTCGATCGCGGTGACGGCCCCCGTGACCGTTTCGATGACGAGGTCGACCTCTTGCTGGTCGCGGGTTCGAAAGTGGGAGAACCCAACCTCCTGACTTGCCCAGCCTGCCTGCTTGATCAGCTCGTTCACGGTGAAGGTTTCGACGAGGTGGCCGAACTGGCTGAGTGTCGCGGGGATTCGGCCGGCCAGTTTCTGTTCTGTTAGTCCGGTGAGGTACGCGGCGAGGCCGGTGTCGACAACATGAACTTTCGCGCTGCGGATGGTCCGTTGGGTAGCCGATCGGGTGAACGGTTCGATGCGATGGATGAGGAAGACCGCTTCCAAAAGGCCGAGATAGTCCTTGACCGTCGTCGAGTCGAGTCCGACCGCGTCGGCGACGTTCGCGATGGTGACTACTTGGCCGGTCTGGCCCGCGAGCTTTTGAAGTACCTGTGGCAGTACTTGCCGCTGGCGGACTTTGCGGATCTCCATGACATCGCGCTCGACGACCAGGTTGACGAAGTCCCGGAACCACCGATCGCGGGAGCGGCCTGGTTCCCTGGCCAGAGCGAGTGGGAACCCGCCGGCGAGCACGGCCCGCTCATAGTCGGCACGGGTGCTTGTCGACGCACTGGCGGTCACCAGTGATGCGGGATCGCTGATCAGCGCGTCCAGGGCCGTTTCGCGTGTCCCTGCCAGTTCTCCCTGCGAGAGCGGCCACATCGTCACGACATGGGCTCGGCCGGTCAACGACTGCCCGGCTGCCGGGAGTGACCCATAGCGAGTCGAGCCCGTCAGTATGTAGCGTCCAGCCCGTAGATCCTTGTTGAGTTCGGCCTTGATGGCATCCAGGAGCAACGGAACATGCTGGAATTCGTCGATACACACAGGTGTGGGTCGGTCCGAGGCGACGAACAGCGCTGGATCGGCTGAGACGGCTCGTCGGGTCTCCAGATCATCGAGATCGAGGACCTGCAGGCCCGCTGTCCTGGCACATGCGGAGAGTAGGGTGCTCTTGCCGACGGTGCGGGCGCCGGTCAGCACGACCACGGGTTCGTCGTGGACGAGCTCGGCCAGCACTGCCTGTAGGTGACGTTCGATCAGCTTGGGCTCCGGCACTGTGGATCCTCTCTAATCTGAGATCTGCCGGCGAGATAATCCCACATTCGCGACATTAAAATCCCAGATTTGCCAGATCTTTGATCCAAGATCTGCCAGAGCTGCCGACTACCGGAAGTGGGCGCGGACGGGCCGACGGTCCAGCGCGCCTGCCGCAGGGACGGTTCAACCCGGATGTGGCGGGTGATGGCGCACTACCCTTCATGTGATGGCGCACGAATCTGCGGTGCGGTGGCAAGACAGGCTTTTGCCATTTCGGCAAGTCCGACTCTGAGGAGCAGCCGGAATGTGTTGTGTGTCGGCTTGACATAGGAGGTTGATGGGTGTGAACCAATTGGCTACTGCGACATCGCCTTACCTGCGTCAGCACGCCGATAATCCAGTTGATTGGCGGCAGTGGGACGCCGAGGCATTGGCCGAGGCCGCGGCGCGGGATGTGCCGATTCTGCTTTCGGTGGGGTACGCGAGTTGCCACTGGTGTCATGTGATGGCGCATGAGTCGTTCGAGGATGCGGGGACGGCCCGGGTGATGAACGAGGGGTTTGTCTGTGTGAAGGTGGATCGGGAGGAGCGGCCCGATCTGGATGCGATCTATATGAATGCCACGGTCGCGATGACGGGGCAGGGCGGGTGGCCGATGACGTGTTTTCTGACGCCGGCGGGGGAGCCGTTCTATTGCGGGACGTATTACCCGAAGGCGCCTCGGGGTGGGATGCCGTCGTTCACGCAGGTTTTGGCGGCGGTGGCGCAGGCTTGGCAGGCGCGGCGCGATGAGGTGCACAAGGCGGCCGAGCAGGTGGCGGTGGCGCTGCGGGAGCAGGCTTCCGGGTTGCCCGAGGCGCGGATCGCGGTGAATGCCGAGCTTTTGGATGGTGCGGTGGCGGCGGTGTTGGGGGAGGAGGATGTCGAGCGCGGGGGATTCGGTGGGGCGCCGAAGTTTCCGCCGTCGGCGCAGTTGGAGGGGTTGCTGCGCGGCTATGAGCGGACCGGGAAAAGTGAAGTGCTCCAGGCGGTTTCGCGAACGGCGGTGGCGATGGCGCGGGGCGGGATCTATGACCAGTTGCGCGGCGGGTTCGCCCGGTATTCCGTCGATGCCGGGTGGGTGGTGCCGCATTTCGAGAAGATGCTCTACGACAATGCGCTGTTGCTGCGGGTCTACGCGCATCTCGCGCGACGCGACGGATCGGAGTTGGCGCATCGGATCGTGCGGGAGACGGCGGAGTTCCTGCTCGATGATCTCGGTACGGCGGCAGGCGGTTTCGCCTCCGGACTGGATGCCGATACGCAGGTGGCGGCGGGGCAGCCGGGTGTCGAAGGCGCGACCTACGTGTGGACGCCCGCCGAGCTGATCGGTGTGCTCGGGCCGGCCGATGGGGCTTGGGCGGCGGAACTTCTCGGCGTGAGGACGGCGGGCAACTTCGAACAGGGCGCCTCGGTGCTCACCCGCTACCGCGATCCCGATGATGCCGGACGTTTCGCGCGGGTGCGCACCGCACTGCGGGCCGCCCGCGCCGGGCGTCCGCAACCGGCCCGCGACGACAAGGTGATCACGGCGTGGAACGGTATGGCGATCACCGCCTTGGCCGAGGCGGGAGCCGCGCTGGGGCAACCGGATTGGCTTGCCGCCGCCGCTCGCTGCGCCCGTCACGTGCTGAGTGTCCATGTGGTCGACGGTCGGGTCCTGCGCGCCTCCCTGGAGGGCGTCGCGGGCAATGCGGCGGGCATTCTGGAGGATTACGCCTGGCTCGCCACCGGTCTGCTCGCCCTGTATCAGGCCACCGGGCGGCCGGACTGGCTCGTCGAGGCACAGAGCCTGCTGGACAAGACAATTCAGCACTTCACCGACCCGGCTGCTCCTGGCAGTTGGTTCGATACCGCCGACGACGCCGAAACCCTCGTCACCCGCCCCCGTGACCCGGTGGACGGCGCGACCCCTTCCGGCGCCTCGGCTGTTCTCGAAGCCCTCCTGACCGCCGCCGCCAGTGCGTCAGACACTCGCTATCGCCAAATCGCGGATCAGACGCTCGCCAGAGGTGCGGTCATCCTGTCCCGTATCCCGCGCGCCGCGGGTCACTGGCTCGCCGCCGCCGAAGCCGCGCTCCACGGCCCCCTCCAGATAGCCATAGCCACTCCGGACGACCCGCTACCTCTCGCCGCGCGTGCCGAATCATCCAACGCGCCAACGCTTCCCGCTTCAGCCGCCGTGCCCGATGCGACCACGAGATGTGCGCACTCGTTCGACTCGCCCATCGAGTTCGAAGCCGGAATGTGGCCCGCGGCGGGACCGTTGCTGACCGCCGCCAGAATGCTCGCACCCGGTGGCGCGGTCATCGTCGCGGCGCAACCTGATTCGGTGCCTTTGCTCGAGGCGCGCCCGCTGCGCGACGGTGTTCCGGCGGCATACGTATGTCGGGGTTCGGTATGTGACCTTCCGGTCACCACTGTCGAGGAACTGCGAGCGTCGCTGGAGCGCGGGTGGGGCCAGACTATTCGTCCGAATCGTGCCGCCGCTCAGCGGAACACGACCAACCAGACCGCTACGTAGTGGCACGTCGCCGCGAGAACCGTCGCGGCGTGGAAGAACTCGTGATGGCCGAAGACGGCGGGCCACGGGTTGGGCCATTTGGTCGCGTAGAGGACGGCGCCGACGCTGTAGAGCACGCCGCCGACGACCAGCAGCACCAGCGGCGCGACGCCGATGTTGGCGTGCAGGCGGCCCACGACGGGAACGATGGCCCAGCCGAGGAGCAGGTACAGCGGTACGCCGACCCAGCGGGGCGCGGTGGGCCACAGCAGTTTCAGCGTGACACCGGCGAGCGCGCCCGCCCACACCACGATCAGCAGGGTGCGTCCGGTGCCGCCGGGTAGTCCGAGCAGTGCGAAAGGTGTGTAGCTGCCCGCGATGAAAAGGAAGATCATCGAATGATCCGCCCGTTTCATCAGTGTTCGGGCGCGCACGGTCTGCCAGGTGACCCGGTGATAGACCGCGCTGACGCCGAACAGTGCGCAGACGGTGAGCCCGTAGACCAGCGTGGACCACCCCGCGGTCTCGGTGATGGTGCTGGCCGAGGTGATGAGCACGATGGCGGCGACGGCGCCGATGCCGACGGCCCAGGTGTGGATCCAGCCGCGCAGGCGCGGTTTGAGCGCGCCGACGGCGTGGCGCAGTCCGGTTTCCGGTGGACCGTATGCGGCCGCGTCCAGTGATTCGGACACGAAGAACCTCCCAGATAACCCAACGGTAACCTACGGCACCGTAGGTTTGTGTCTGGTCCACTGTAGCGTCCATCCCCGGCCGCTGCCGGGATCGGCCCGGTGAGGCGTAGGGTTGGTCGCCGTGGAGCTTCCCAGTCTGGTGCGTCTGCTGCCGTATCGCATCTACGAGGCCCGGCTCACCAAGCAGCTCGAGGGCAAACGTCATCCGCGCCATGTCGCGGTGATCTGCGACGGCAATCGCCGCTGGGCGCGCGAGAACGGTTTCGCCGATGTCACCCACGGCCACCGGGTCGGTGCGCTGCGCATCGCCGAACTCGTCGGGTGGTGTGCGGCGGCGGGCATCGAGATGGTGACGGTCTACTTGTTGTCCACCGAGAACCTGCAGCGCGATCCCGACGAGCTGGAAACGGTCTTCGAGGTGATCACCGATGTGGTCGAGGAGATCTCGGCCCCGGAGCAGAACTGGAGTGTGCGCATCGTCGGCTCGCTGGAGGGTTTTCCCGAGCTGATCGCCAAGCGGCTGCGCACCGCCGCCGAACGCACCGAGGGGCGCACCGGCATCCACGTCAATATCGCGGTCGGTTACGGCGGCAGGCAGGAGATCGCCGACGCCGTGCGTTCGCTGGTTCGCCAGGAGATCGCTGCGGGGGAGACGGGTGAGGACCTGGTCCAGTCCATCACCGTCAATGCGATCGGCCAGCATTTGTACACCTCGGGCCAGCCCGATCCGGATCTGGTCATCAGAACTTCGGGAGAGCAGCGACTTTCGGGTTTCCTGCTGTGGCAGAGCGCGTACTCCGAAATCTGGTTCACCGAGGCGTACTGGCCGGAATTCCGTCGAGTGGATTTCCTGCGTGCCTTGCGCGACTATGCGGCAAGGCATCGCCGCTACGGAATCTGAACTCTCAATTCAGAGTTTCCGCAACCGAATTCGATTGATGCTGTGATCGGCGTCCTTGCGCAACACCAGGGTGGCGCGGGGACGGGTCGGCAGGATGTTCTCCACCAGGTTGGGGCGGTTGGTGTTGTTCCAGATCTCCTTGGCCGCCGTGGTGGCCTGCTCGTCGGTGAACTGGGCGTAGTGGTGGAAGTGCGCGTTCGGTTCGGCGAATCCGGTCGCTCGCAGCGCGAGAAATCGCCGCACGTACCAGTTCTCGATATCCTCGATGCGCGCGTCGACATAGATGGAGAAGTCGAACAGATCCGAGACCATCAGCCGCGGCCCGGTCTGGAGCACATTGAGACCCTCCACGATGAGAATGTCGGGCTGGTGCACGCAGTGCATTTTGTCGGGCACGATGTCGTAGGAGATGTGCGAATACACCGGCGCGCACACCTCGGCCGCCCCGGATTTGACTTCGGTGACGAAGCGCAGCAGTTTGCGCCGGTCGTAACTGTCCGGAAAACCCTTGCGGTGCATGATGCCCCGGCGGGTGAGTTCCGCGGTGGGATAGAGGAATCCATCCGTTGTGACCAAATCCACACGCGGGTGGTGATCCCAGCGCGCCAGCAGCGCCTGCAGCACGCGGGCGGTGGTGGACTTGCCCACCGCGACACTGCCCGCGACGCCGATCACGAAAGGCACCTGACGATCGGGATGGGTATCGCCGAGGAAGGTGGCGGTGGCGGCGAACAGCCGCTGGCGCGCGGCGACCTGCAGGTGGATCAGCCGGGCCAGGGGCAGATAGACCTCGGCCACCTCCTCCAGATCGATCTGTTCGCCGAGGCCGCGCAGGCCGATCAGTTCTTCCTCGGTGAGCACGAGCGGTGTGGATTTGCGCAGCGTGCGCCACTGCTTCCGGTCGAATTCCACATAGGGGCTCGGCTCGCTCATTCGCGCCATTTACCCGACGCTCCGCATTCGCGAATCCGGACGACAATGCGCGATTCGGTCTAACTGGGGCCGCATAGCTGAATTCTGCTCTGCCCCTTGCCCGTGTGACACGGCGGGTGCCACTTCCGCTTGGTAACCGATCGGATGCTGCCGTGTGGTCGGCTCGCGGGCGGCAGCGACCGGCTAAGGTCGGCGAAATGGACGCGCACCAACTCGTGACGGAGTACCTGCGGCTCGGATTGGCCTTCGACCGGCTGGAGGAGGGTTTCGTCGACGCCTACACCGGCGATCCCGCATTGCGTCGCGCGGTGGACAACGCGCCGCCCCCGCAGCCCGGCGAACTGGCCCGTCGCGCCGTCGAACTGCGAGCGGCGCTGCCGCACAGCGGACTCCCCGCGCAGCGCGTCGAATTCCTCGATGTCCACCTGGGTGCCATGGAGTGCTCGGCGCGCAAGTTCGCGGGCGAGGACATCGCGTTCGTCGCGGAGGTGCGCGCCTACTTCGATGTGGATATCGCGCCGGGCGATACCGAGGACTACCGCGACGCGCACCGGCGGATGGACGAGGTGCTCGGCGGGTCGGGTCCGCTGGTCGAGCGGGTGATCGCGCACCGCAGGGCCGACGAGATTCCGCCCGAGCGACTGGCCGCGTGTGTGGAGGCGTTCTCGGGGGCGCTGCGCGAACTGGTGCGCGAGCGGTATCCGCTGCCCGATCACGAGCAGGTGAGCTACGAGATCGTCGGCGACAAGCCGTGGTCCGGTTTCAACTACTACCTGGGCAATTACCGCTCCACGGTCGCCATCAACTCCGACCTCAAGCAGCACATGGTGCATCTGCCGCTGCTCATCGCCCACGAGTCGTATCCGGGTCATCACACCGAGCACTGCCGCAAGGAGGCCGGACTGGTCGCGGCCGGTCAGGCCGAGCAGACGCTGTTCCTGGTGAACACCCCGCAGTGCCTGATGGCCGAAGGTCTGGCCGATCTGGCGCTGGGCGCGATCGTCGGTCCCGGCTGGGGCAAATGGGCGCAGGAGATCTACGCCGACCTCGGTCTGCGCTTCGATGGCGAACGCGCGGAACGGTTTTCCGAAGCCTCGGCCGCCCTGCTGAGCGTGCGGCAGGACGCCGCGCTGCTGCTGCACGATCGGCATCGCGACGCCGACGAGGTGGTGGCCTTCCTGCGGCGCTGGGGTCTGACCACCGAGGAGCGGGCGCGGCAGTCGCTGCGTTTTCTGTCCTCGCCGCTGTGGCGGGCCTACATCAGCACCTACGTCGAGGGCTACCGGCTGCTCGGCGGCTGGCTCGATCGCGCGCGCGACGACAACGACCGGATCGCGCGCTTCGGCAGGTTGCTCGACGAGCCGCTGACTCCGGGCGCGCTGCGCGCCAGGTGAATTCGGGCGCGGACGGGGGTCAGTTGCCGCGCAGGATGACGCAGGTGGTGGTGCCGTGGGCGACGAGCCGTCCCTCGGCGTCCAGCACCCGCCCCTCGGCGGTGGCGGTGGTGCGGCCGACGTGGATGGTGGTCCCGGTGGCGACGAGCCGCCGTCCGTCGGTGGGGACCGCGCGGATGTAGTTGACCTTGAGTTCCAGGGTGGTGTAGCCGAGTCCCGCCTCGAGTGCGGTGTGCACCGCGCAACCCATGGCCGAATCCAGCAGGGTCGCGCAGATGCCGCCGTGGGTGGTGCCGAGCGGGTTGGCGAAATCGGGGCGGGTCTCCAGGGCGAAGACGACCCGGCCGAATTCGATCTCCTCGGCATCGATCCCCATCAGCGAGCCGATGGATCGCGGCTTTTCGGGCATGGCCATGACGGCGCGGAGCAATTCCAGACCGGACATCGTGCGGTAGTCGACGGCGGGCGCGCCCATGGTCATTCCCTTTCCGGTGAACCGATCGGTCCACATCTGTCATGATTGCAACATGGACCGATCGGTTCACGCAACCGAGGGGAGGACCACCATGACCGGCCCGCGCGAACGCCTCATCGATGGCGCGATCGAGCTGGTGCGCGAACAGGGCGTCACCGGCGCGGGACTCACCGCACTGCTCACCCGCACCGGCACCTCGCGCAACTCGCTCTACCAGCATTTCCCCGCGGGCAAGGGCGAACTGGTCGCGGCCGCCACCGACACCGCGGGCGCCCGAATGACCGCACTGCTGGACCGATTCCTCGCCGCGGGTCCGCGCGAGTTCCCGAGCGCGCTGGTCGACTGGTGGCGCAAGAACCTGATCCGCGGCGAATTCGGCGCGGGCTGCCCGATCGCGGGTGCGGCGCTGGCCGAATCCGAACCCGCCGTCCAGGCCGCGGCGGCCGCGGCGCTGCGGAACTGGACCGACCAACTCGCGCGAGCGCTCACCGACGCGGGCGTCGCACCCGAATCCGCCCGATCCTGCGCGAGTTTCGTCATCAGCTCGTTCGAGGGCGCCATCATCCAGGCACGGGCGCTGAAATCCACCACCCCCCTAGACGATGTCGCGGTCCAACTCGCGATCGTGCTCGCCCACCACCTGGATGGGGTGGCTCCGCTCGAGACACGGTGAACCCAACCGACAACCCCGAGCCGACCGGCAGCGGGGCGGCCAATAGACTGGCCGGGTGACGACCGCCTCTGTCAATACCCAGTCCCTCGGCGAGCTCGACCCCGAACTCGCGGCCGCCATGGCGGGCGAGCTCGCCCGCGAACGCGACACCCTCGAGATGATCGCCTCGGAGAATTTCGTGCCGCGCGCGGTGCTCCAGGCGCAGGGCAGCGTGCTCACCAACAAGTACGCGGAGGGCTATCCGGGCCGCCGCTACTACGGCGGCTGCGAGCACGTCGATGTGGTCGAGACCCTCGCGCGCGACCGTGCCAAGTCGCTGTTCGGCGCCGAATTCGCCAATGTGCAGCCGCATTCGGGCGCGCAGGCCAACGCCGCCGTCCTGATGGCGCTCATGGATCCGGGCGAGCGGCTGCTCGGCCTGGACTTGGCCCACGGCGGCCACCTGACCCACGGCATGCGGCTCAACTTCTCCGGCAAGCTCTACGAGGTGCACTCCTACGGCGTGAGCAAGGAGGACCACCGCATCGACATGGAAGAGGTGCGCAAGACCGCCATCGCCGCCAAGCCGAAGGTCATCGTGGCGGGCTGGTCGGCCTACCCGCGCCACCAGGATTTCGCGGCCTTCCGCGAGATCGCCGACGAGGTCGGCGCGTACCTGTGGGTGGATATGGCGCACTTCGCCGGACTGGTCGCGGCCGGACTGCACCCCTCGCCGGTTCCCTACGCCGACGTGGTCTCCTCCACCGTGCACAAGACCCTCGGCGGCCCCCGCTCCGGCCTCATCCTGGCCAAGCAGGAGTTCGCCAAGAAGCTCAACAGTGCGGTCTTCCCCGGCCAGCAGGGTGGCCCGCTGATGCACGCCATCGCCGCCAAGGCCGTCGCGTTCAAGATCGCCGCGGGCGCGGAATTCCGCGACCGGCAGGAGCGCACCCTCTCCGGCGCCCGGATCCTGGCCGAGCGGCTCACCGCCGCCGATGTCAAGGACAAGGGCATCAGCGTGCTCACCGGCGGCACCGATGTGCACCTGGTCCTGGTCGACCTGCGCAACTCGGCCCTCGATGGCCAGCAGGGCGAGGATCTGCTGCACGAGATCGGCATCACGGTCAACCGCAATGCCGTTCCGTTCGACCCGCGCCCGCCGATGGTCACCTCCGGCCTGCGCATCGGCACCGCGGCCCTGGCCACCCGCGGCTTCGGCGATACCGAGTTCACCGAGGTCGCCGAGATCATTGCGAGCGCGCTCACCGGCGCCGTCGATGTCGAGGCACTGCGCGGCCGGGTCGCCAAGCTCGCCCAGAGCGTGCCGCTGTACCAGGGCCTCGAGGATTGGCACCTGCTCGGCTGAATATCCTGATCAGCCCGCACGTCGGGTTGGTTGCGCAACACCGGTGGCGTGTCCACCGTTAGGTGTGCAAACAATCAACTCGGTGTGCGGGACCGGATCCGCTCGCTGCGCACCTTCGCTCGACCTCGGGGGTCGGCATCCGCCGCCTCTCGCCATCGATGTGCGACGCAGAAAGGCGCGAAAGTTGATCCGACGATCGGTCTGGGCCGCGGTGACGGGTTTATCGGCGATCTTCGCCTCGGGACAGGCGCTGTCGAGTGCGCCCGCGACCGCCGAGGCAGCGGGCGGAATCTATGTGGCGCTCGGCGAATCGGGTGCGGCAGGCCCGTTCATCCCGAACCAGTTGGCGCCGCTGGGCTGCTTCCGCTCCGACCACAATTACGCCCACCTCACCGCGGCCGCGCTCGGCCTGACCCTGCGCGACGCCACCTGCTCCGGGGCGCGGATCGCCAATATGTACGCGCCGCAGCAGATTCCGTTCGACGGACCCGATACCCCGCAATTGGACACGCTTTCCGAGGACGTCTCGGTGGTCACCGTCGATATCGGGATCAACGACTACGTCTCCGATGGCTGGACCCGATCGGAGTTGGAGCCGAAATACGCCGCGCTGCTCGATGATATCCGTGCCCGCGCGCCCCACGCGACCATCTATGTGATGGGCAAGATCGAACGAATCCGCGCGGGCGGCTGCTTCCCTTCGGTGCCGCTGCCCCCGGACGACGCCGATCGGATCTATCAGGGGGTGCTGGACGTGAACGCTACGAGCGCGGCTCAGGCGGCCGCGCACGGCGCGATCTATGTCGACACGTATACGCCCTCCGTTGGTCTGGACGCCTGCGCGCCCGCGAATGTGCGCTGGGCCGAGGGCGTGATCCCGCAGGCGCCCGCACAACCGTTGCACGCCAACGCCGTTGGGTATGCGAACGAGGCACTGATCCTGGAGGCGACCATCCGCGCCCATGGATGAGAGAACCTAGCGATCCAGGCGGGCGCGAGCGCGGATGATCGACTCGTCCAGGTAGCGGCGGAGATCCGCGCTCGAGCCGGGGCGGATCATCAAGGCGCGGTTGGCCGGGACCTCGCAGTAGCGGCCGTTGGGCGTGTCGATCCAACGCAGCCTGCCGGTGCGGGTGGGCGACGCGTTGCGCGGGCCGACCAAGACCGTGACCATGCCCTTCGTCTGGCAGGGTTGCCGCCAGAAGCGGCGGTAGCGCGATTTGATCTCGGTGGCGGGGGCATTGCCCGTCGGGTCGGGGCGGTCGTCGGTGAGATCGTCGAGCAGGTAGCTCTTCTCGCTGCCGGCGCCCGCGGGCGGATCGGGGAGCAGTGCCACCAGTTCGGCGGTCAACTGCTCTATTCGGCAGCGGCGCAGGCGCACCGGGCCGCCGTCCGGTGCGGGCGACTGGTCGGCCAGGACCGCCGCGCCGCCGCGGACGGCGCAGCCGACGGCGCGGATCTCCGCACCGTCGCGGGTCTGATCGGTGCCGAAAAGTTCGATGCGCCAATCGGGTTTGGCCAGCACCTGGATGACGCGCCGCAGCGGTTCGCGTTCCACACGGGCCAACTCCAATTGGAATTGTCGCTGGAAGGCTTGATATTCGCGCAAACCGTGATGGCGGCTGGTGAACCGGAAGGGGAAGGGCATCCGGTCCGCGCCGGTGCCGAACCAGGCCGCGGCGAACTGCTCGGCCGACAGCGTCCATTGCGCTTTGATCGTCACCTCGGCGTGCCCTACTGGCCGAGTACAGGCGGCACGGTTTTGGCGGACTCGCCGAGCAACTCCTCGATATATTCCTCGCTGCGCAGGTATTCGGGCGATTTGTGCTCGCCGTCCCCTGCGCCGCGCCGACCCGCGCCGTGCGGCGCGAGGCCGGAATAGCCTGCGGGAGCGGATGTTCCCACGCGTGCGGGACCTGTCGATTGGGCATTGCCTGCGGCAGGCGCGGCGGACAGTGGTACGGCCGGACCCGGTCGCGGCACCGCGGAGGTGGGCGCGCCGGAACCTTCCGCGGCGTGCGGACCGGCGTGCGAAGCCGGGGTGAAGACGCTGTGCGGGGCCGCGGCGAAGGACGCGGGTGCGGTCTGCGTCGGCGGGGTGGACAGTGTCGTCGCCGCGAGTGGGACAGTGGCGGAATGTCCGGCGGGTGCGGTCCGTTCGCTCCAGATCGACTGCGGTGCAACGGAATTCTGACTCGTCGGCTTCGCCTCGGGTTTGCCCTGATGCTCCGGGGTGCCGTCGGAATTCTCGCCCTGCTGGAGTTTGCCGTCGGAGCCCGACTGCTCGCCGGTGGACTTCCCCTCCCCGTCGTGATCGCCTGCCTTGTCGGAATCCGCAGCTTTATCGTGATCCCCGGTCCTGTCGTGCTTGCCGGTCGTGTTGGGACCATCGGTGGTGCGCTCACCGCCACCGCCCGTTGTGTTCGGCGAACTCCTCGAATCCGTGCCCGGCACTGTAATAGGCGGTGCGGCAACGATATCCACGGGCGGCGGCAGTGTGGGCAGGGTGGGCGCGGCCGCGCTGTAGGGCTGTACGTAGTAGGTGCTCATATCGTCGCGAGCCTGCTGCTCCAGCTCATTGCGCGCCTCCGCGCCGCCACCGACGACCGGAGCGGGCACGGCCGCCTTGAATCGCGACGCCGCCGCGGCCACCGCCGTGAGTGGACCCTTCTGCTGCTCCAGCGCCTCGCCGAATTCGGCGATTCTCGCGACGAATTCGCGGATACGGCGCACCGCCGCATCGGCCGAGGCACCCTCCCAGTGCTGCTCCACCGCCCCCTTGACCGAGGTTTGGAACTGCTCGCCCGCATCGGTGACGGTGCGAGCCATGGCGGACCAGGCGTCGAGCGCGCTGTCGAGCGACTCCGGATTCATGGTTTGGGCCCCATCGTGAATCGCCCGGTGCGAAAAGCTGTGCACATTCTCGGGATCGGTGATCGCGCGACCGTCGGTCTGTCTCATGCGCGGGTTCCCGAGCTGTCTTGTGCACAGGTTCCGATGGCTCTCCCCATGCTGTGGCCCATCCTGCGCCCTTCCGTCAGTACCGCCCTGACCCCTTTGACGCGCACCGCTGCGTTCGGGTTCCATCGAAACACAGTCGGTGCGAGGGAACCAGGCGTCACTTCAAGGCAAGGGCCGGATAGTCGACCAACTCGATATTCTTGGACTTCGCCGCCATGCGCACCATCAGATCCATACCTTTGGAGCCGAGGAACCAGTTGCGGAATCGGATGCCCAGCGCGGTTTTCGGCGCGAAGAAGCGTCCGGCATTGCTGGAATCGGCGAGTTTGGTGTAGCCGAGCATGATCTCGTCGTAGCGGGCGAAGGCGGTGGTGTATTCGCCACCGGCCACGGCTAATTCGCCCGCCAGGATGTACGCGCCGACGATCGCGAGTCCGGTGCCGAAGCCGCCCAGGGTATTTCCGTAGCCCGCGTCGCCGACCAGGGCGATTCGGCCCCTGGTGTAGCTGCCCATCCGACGCACCTTGGCGATGGAATCCAGGTAGAAGTCGTCGAAGCCGTCGAGTTCGGCGAGCATGCCCGGCACCGGTCCGCCCATCCCGGCGAAGGTCCGCGCGACGATGCGGCGCTGGGCGTCGAGATCGTCACGGTCGTAGTCGAGTTCGGGCGCGGCGAAGATGTAGGTCTGCTGCGCTTTGGGTCCGCCGCTGATGGCCGCGCGGCCCGGTGCGTTGTAGCTCTGTGCGAGGACTCGCTGCGGTTCGCCCTCGGGGCGGTCCAGCCACGGGCTCGCTCCCGCGACGCAGTAGTAGTGCCCCAGGTGCCTGACGAACTCTCGCTCCGGTCCGAAGGCCAGCCGCCTTGTCCGCGAGTGGATTCCGTCCGCGCCGAAGACCAGGTCGAAGCGCCGCGGCGCGGCGTGCTCGAATTCCACCAGCACGCCGTCGGCGTCCTCGGTGAGCGCGGTGATGGTGTCGCCGAAGCGGTATTCGCAGTCGCCGCCGGTCTTCTCGTACATGATGCGGGCCAGGTCGCCGCGCAGGATCTCGACGTCGCCGCCGGTGAAATCGCCGGACATCAGGGCGAGTCGTCGATTGTCGTCGTCGACGAATTCGATATCGGTGGTGCCGGTGCGGTGCGCGTAGACCTGCTCCAGGATGCCCATCCGTCGCAGCACCTCGTGGTGGGTCGCGCCCGTGAAGTCGACGGCCTGGCCACCGCGCCGTAGTTCGGGTGCGCGTTCCACGACGGTCACCCGGAAGCCGTAGTGGTCGAGCCAGTAGGCCAGGGCGGGTCCGGCGATGCTCGCGCCGGAGATGAGAACGGTCTGATTGCGCACGGTCACTCCTCTATTCTGTGTCCATGGGAATCTGTTTCCGTCGGACACGAATTAGAGTATGGCGGACACAGTTAAACGTCAAGCGGGATTTGAAAGGATCGGACCATGCCGTCACCGACCGCCGCCGAACTGCTGTGGGGCCAGCCCGAGCGCCCCAAGCGCGGACCCAAGCCCGCCCTCACCGTGGCGGGGATCGTCGCCGAGGCGATCACCCTCGCCGACGCGGACGGTCTGGCCAACCTGTCCATGCAGCGCCTGGCCGAACGACTCGGCTTCACGAAGATGTCGCTGTACCGCTACGTGCCGGGCAAGGCCGAGTTGATCGCGCTGATGGTGGATATGGGGATGGGTGAGCCGCCGGATCTCGCGGCCGCGCACGCGGATTCGACGGCCGAACCCTGGCGCGGGGTGCTGCACCGCTGGGCCGAGGCAGTCTTCGACACCTTCGTCGCGCATCCGTGGGCACTCGAGGCCACGCTCGGCATCCGCCCGATCGGCCCCAACGAGACGGCATGGGCCGAGGTCGCGGTGCGCGCGCTCGCGGACACCGGCCTGACCGGTCCGGAGAAGTTGGACACCGTCGCTCTGCTCAGCGGGCACGTCAGGGGCTTGGTGCAGCAGGTCGGCGCGGCGGGTCGGGATCAGATGTCCGAGCGCGCCGACGGCCATTTGGCTCGGCTCACCTCCGCTGCGGGCGAGAGCTATCCGGCGCTCGCCGCCGCGCTGGCCGAGGAGGCCGCGGCGGCCTCCGGCGAAGGCGATGCCCTCCGCTTCGGCATCGAACGCATCCTCGACGGCTTGGGCGTGCTAATGGCCCGCCGCCGCTGACTCGGCGAGCCAGCGGCGCGTGGCGGCGATGGCGTCGCGGCCGATGTGATCGAGGAATCCGCTCGTCTGCCGCAGCCGCTCGCGCGCGATGGGCGCGCGCATCAGCCGAGCGCCGTCGCGGGCGCAGTCGGCCAGCGCGATGAGTTGCCGCGCGCTCTCCAAAGTGCTTCGGATCCAAGCGTTGTTGTCGATGAAGTAGCGTTCGCGGCGGCGTCCCGGCTCGCGTTCGCGGCCGATCAACTCCAAGGACTCCAGCAGGGTGACGGCCGCCGAGATGGTCGCCGGACTCACGGCGAGTCGGTGTGCCAACCCGGCTGCGGTCTCGCTGCCGGTCTCGCTGGTGTAGAGCGCCGCGAGCACCCGCGCGGCGGTCGGCGGCGTGCCGGAGGCGATGAGCAGCGTGGTGAAGCGCTGCGCGAATTCCGCTATCTCACTGTTGTTCTCGGTGTCCGAGGTGTCCGAGGTGTCCGAGGTGTCCGAGGTGGCGGTGGCGGCCGGGTTGCCGCGCCGCGCGCGTTGGCGCGTGGCCCGTTGCGCGCGCTCGGGGTGGTAGCGATTCGGACCGCCATTGCGGGTCACCTCGCGACTGACCGTCGAGGTCGGTCTGCCGAGTCGGCGCGCGAGTTCGGCATAGCCGAGGCCACGGGACAGGCCATCGGCGATCAACCGGCGATCCTCCAGCCTCAGCCTGCCACCCGGCATCGATATCTCCTGACCTCGTTTGGTGGAAGTATGCGTTCAGCCTCAGCTCATTGCAATACGCTCGCGCGAGAACTTGCGTTCGACGTCATTTCATTGCAATTTGAATTCGCTATCTAGCTGTAGCAATACTGCATTGATTCAAATTCGGCATTGATGGGCACCGTGAATGCAACGTAGCGTTTTTGATACCCCAAATGCTGATGCCGAGGATTGGTCATGATCGAATCGGGTCCCACCGAAATCCCAGTCACCCTGCCCACCGCGCGCCCCGAGGGTCGTCCCTTCGACCCACCCGCCGAGCTGGCCGCCCTGCGCGCCCGAACGCCATTGACCCCCATGCGCTTTCCGGACGGCCACCTCGGCTGGTTGGCCACCGGCCACGCGGAAGTCCGTGCGATCCTCGCCGATTCGCGCTTCAGCACGCGCTACGAGATCAGCCACTACGCACTGGCCGACACCGGCCCGATACCGCCCGCCCTCCCCGGCGATATGCTCGGCATCGACGCCCCCGCCCATACTCGCTATCGAAAACTGTTGGCGGGCAGCTTCACTGTGCGCCGGATGCGGCAGCTCACCGAGCGCATCGAACAGCACACCGCCCACCATCTCGACGCCATGGAAAGCGCGGGCGGCCCGGTCGATCTGGTCGAGGCATTCGCCAACCCCATTCCGGCACTGGTGATCTGTGAACTGCTCGGGGTGCCCGACGCGGACCGCGACGCCTTTCGCACCCGGATGGCCGTCGCGAACGAGATGGATCTCCCCATGGACGAGCGCATGGCGGCGTTCGCGGAGGGCCAGAACTATCTGCGCGAACTGGTCCGGGCCACACGTGCCGCGCCGACGGACGACCTGCTCGGCGAGTTGGCCATCAGCGATCTCACCGATGACGAACTCGCGGGCGTCGCCGCGCTGCTGCTGGGCGCGGGCCTGGAGACCACCGCGAACATGCTGGCACTGGGCACCTTCGCCCTGCTGACCCATCCGGACCAATTGGCCGCGCTGCGCGCCGATCCCGACATCATCGATCGGGCCGTGGAGGAATTGCTGCGCTATCTCACCATCACTCCCACCGGATCACGCACCGCGCTGGAGGATGTGCAGATCGGCGGCCGGGTGGTGCGCGCCGGTCAGACGGTGGCGCTGTCGATTCAGGCCGCCAATCGCGATCCGGCCCGCTTCGAGGATCCCGACACCCTCGATATCCGGCGCAGTGCCGTCGGCCACATCGGGTTCGGACACGGTATCCACCAGTGCCTCGGCCAGCAGTTGGCCAGGGTGGAACTGCGGGTTGCCCTGCCCGCCTTGCTGACTCGCTTTCCGAGTCTGCGCCTGGCGATCGCCCCGCAGGACGTGCCGCTGCGGCACGATATGGATATCTACGGGGTGCACCGGCTACCGGTGACGTGGTGAACGCCCCGAGAAGGAGAAGGCGATGAGAATCACAGTCGATCGAACCCGCTGCATCGGCTCGGGCATGTGCGCGCTCACCGTGCCGGAGGTCTTCGATCAGGACGAGGTCGAGGGCAAGGCGCTGGTGCTCGACCCGAATCCGGCGCCGGATCGGCACGGCCCGGTCCGCGAGGCCGAGATCACCTGCCCGGCCGCGGCGATCACCGTCGCGGACTGAATCGAAAGACGCGTCGCCGCAGCGTCGTTCAGGAGTGCTCGGCGAGGTATTCGAGATAGAAGGGCCGCAGCTGCTCGGCCAGTGCGCCGTCGCCCGCGTGGATGTAGTCGTCGAGCAGCGGCAGCACGTATTTGATATCCATCTCGCTCTCGCCGAGGTTCCCGGCCGCGACCTCGGCGGCGGGGATGCGGGTCAGCAACTGCCACAGGAACTTCACGTCGCCCCGGCGCACGGCCAGCTTGACCGCGCGGTCGTGCAGTTCCTTCGATGACAGCTGCTCCAATTGTTCCTTCTCGGCCATGCTCGCGACTCTATCCGGTCGCACTGTCGCTGGTTAACGAGATATTCACGGACACGCCTCCAGCGGCGTCTGCGCGGACCGGAATTCACCGGTAGCGTCGGGAGTGCGGGTCGCGTCGTTGTGGCTCGCACGGGAGGTCCTGACCGTTGACTGAGCGATTCAGTGCGAGGGGGCCGGCACCCGGCCCTCGTGGCATCTGACGACGCGTCGTCGGATCCCATCAGGACGGACCGGTCCAGCGAGATGGTTCGCACGGGTGCCGTGTGGACAAAAGGAGCCCACCGTGACTGCTGCACGCTCCGTTTCCGCTCCCTCGGCGAAATCCCGCACCGGCAAGAAGGGGAACGCCGCTGTCCCATTGGACAACAAGGGGGCCCGCCCCTCGCTCGATCATCTCGTGACCTTCGTCATCGACACCTCGGTGCTGCTGTCGGATCCCTGGGCGGTGACCAGGTTCGGCGAGCACCATGTGGTTTTGCCACTGGTGGTCATCGGTGAACTCGAAGGCAAACGGCATCACCACGAACTGGGTTGGTTCGCCAGGGAGGCATTGCGCCTGCTCGACGATCTGCGCCTGCAGTTCGGCCGTTTGGATCGTGAGGTGCCGATCGGCACCGAGGGCGGAACGCTGCAGGTGGAACTCAATCACACTGATCCGGAGGTGCTTCCGGTCGGGTTTCGCACCGACACCAATGATTCCCGCATCCTGGCCTGCGCGCTGAATCTGGCGGCCGAGGGCCGCGAGGTGGCGCTCGTGTCCAAGGACATTCCGCTGCGCGTCAAGGCGGGCGCGGTGGGCCTGCGGGCCGAGGAATACCACGCCCAGGATGTCGTCACCTCCGGCTGGTCGGGCATGGTCGAGCTCGATGTGAGCTCCGGACAGATCGATCAGCTCTATTCCGAGGGCGCGATCGAACTGGATATCGCGCGAGAACTGCCGTGCCACACCGGACTTCGGTTGCTCGGCAATGGCGCCAGCGCCCTGGGCCGGGTCACTCCCGACAAGCGGGTGCAGTTGGTGCGCGGCGAGCGCGAGGCGTTCGGGTTGCACGGGCGCTCGGCCGAGCAGCGGATCGCGTTGGATCTGCTGTTGGACGAGAGCGTCGGCATCGTCTCCCTCGGCGGTCGGGCGGGCACCGGTAAATCGGCGCTGGCGCTGACGGCCGGACTCGAGGCCGTGCTCGAGCGGCGCACCCAGCGCAAAGTGGTGGTGTTCCGGCCGCTGTACGCGGTCGGCGGCCAGGATCTGGGCTATCTGCCCGGTTCCGAGAGCGAGAAGATGGGGCCGTGGGCGCAGGCCGTCTTCGACACCCTCGACGGGCTGGCCAGTCGCGAGGTGCTGGAGGAGGTGCTCAGCCGTGACATGCTGGAGGTGTTGCCGCTCACCCATATTCGCGGGCGTTCGCTACACGACTCCTTCGTGATCGTGGACGAGGCGCAGTCGCTGGAGCGCAATGTGCTGCTCACTGTGTTGAGCAGGCTCGGGGCGGGTTCGCGGGTGGTGCTCACCCACGATGTGGCCCAGCGCGACAACCTGCGCGTCGGCAGGCACGACGGCGTGGCCGCGGTGATCGAAAAGCTCAAGGGGCACCCGCTTTTCGCGCATATCACGCTCACCCGCAGCGAGCGCTCGCCGATCGCGGCGCTGGTGACCGAGATGCTGGAGGAGTACGGCCCCAACGCCTGATCCGAATTCGCCCGGCCCGGCTAACGGTCAGGGTGTGTTTCCTCTCACATGACAGCGGGTAGGATCCGCCGAGATACCAGTTGGCGGCGACCCGGCGAGTCGATTGTTCGATTCGCCGGGTCGTTGCCGAGTGCCGGCTAGGCTACCTGCGGCGGGGGCACGGGTAGCCACTTTCGAGAGGATGGAAATGCACCACGCTCTTCGATCGGCTGGAACCATCACCGCGCTGGCCGCGGCGGCGCTGCTGCTGATCTCCGGTTGCAGCAAGAACGACAACAAGGACAACAATTCCGCGGCGTCGGTGACCTCCACGATCGCCACCTCCTCGGCCGGGCCTGCCGAGGGGACCTCCGGCCCGGTCGAGGAGACCAAGATCGCCACCCAGGGCGGCGAGATCGCCGTCTCCGGCGCCATTTACGAGAAGTACGTGACGGCAGGCGGTCCGAACGGCACCCTCGGTCTGCCCGTCAAGGCCGCCGAGGCCGGGCCGAACGAAGGCAAGTGGCAGGACTTCGTGGGCGGGGCCATCGTGTGGAGCAAGGACACCGGCGCGCATATCGTCTGGGGCGAGATCCGCAAGGCGTGGGAGGACAACGGCGGTCCCGCAGGTAAATTCGGCTATCCGACCACCGACGAGAAGGATGTCTCCGGCGGTAAGCAGAGTGATTTCACCGGCGGCTCGATCACCTGGATCGACGGTCAGACCGCGCTGCACCCCAATTCCTGACGGGATCGGCGTCCGGGGTTGGCACACAACCGATTCCGGACGCCGCCCCACTTCCCATCCGCAATTGCCCGCGCGGCGGGCCCAGCAGCTAGGTTGTGTGAGTGCAAAATCTCTTGACCGATCGTGAGTTGCTCGAAGCGCTCGCGGACGAGGTGGACCAGAACCTGCGCAGGCATGTCGGGATCGCCGACGGTTGGCAGCCGCACGAGTACGTGCCCTGGGACGACGGGCGCAATTTCGCGTTCCTCGGCGGCACCGACTGGGAGCCCGCCCAGTCCGAGCTGAGCGCCACGGCCAAGCTGGCGCTGACGGTGAGCGTGCTCATCGCCGACAACCTGCCCTCCTATCACCGCGAGATCGGCAAGCATCTGCGCACCGGCGCGTGGTGGCGCTGGGTCGGACGCTGGACGGCCGAGGAGAACCGGCACGAGATCATGATCCGCAACTACCTCATGGTCACCAGGTCGGTGGACCCGGTGGAACTCGAGCGGTTGCGGATGGCCCATATGACCGAGGGCTTCCGTCGTCCGGCCATGCCTCTGCTCGACGTGCTCGTCGAGTTGACGCTGGAGGAGACGGCCTCGGCGATCCGGCACCGCAATACCGCGGCGCTGGGGGAGAACCCGATGGTCACCGCCCTGTCCGAGCGGATCGCCGCCGATGACGAACTCCAGGCGGAGTTCTTCGCCAATATCGTCGCCGTCGGACTCGAACAGGCCCCGGATCAGGGGATGCGCGCCATCGCCGACCGGATCGCCGGGTTCAAGGTTCCCACCGTGGCACTGCCCGATGGCCGCAGCAGTGACGAGGTGCTGGCCGAGGCGGGCATCTACGACCGGTCGCGCGAGGACGAGTTGGTATTCGGCCCGCTGCTGCGCCGGTGGGAATTCTTTACCCGCACCGATTGCGGTGCGCAGGGCGAGCAGGCGCGCGCCGAATTGGCGCATCTGCGCGGCTGAACGAAAACCCGATGTCGTTGGCGGCGTCGGGTTCTCGTAATCGTAGTGATAATTTCTTACCTCTTATCGGTTTCGCGTCATTTCGTGAAACGGGTCACCCGCGACCTGCGATTAGCAGATGTCCGTGTTCTGCGGGACATCCGTCATACGCGGAACCTGATGAAAGGAAGAATCCATGTTGCTTCTTGCACTGGCCGCGGGCGCTGTAGTGGCGACCATAGTCGTGGCAGCAGTCTTGATCGGTCTGGCCATTCTGATCTGATCATCGCGAAGTGCGCGGATTCCGAGGACGGGGTCCGCGCATCCAGGTGCCGGGGACCCCACCCCCGCACACTCCACGAGAAGAGAACGCCACCGACGACAACCATCCGGTCCTCAGAGGTGGCGTTCGGTATTTCGGAGTCCTATTTCTCGAGATTGGTCATGGACAAGACGTCCAGACGGCGATCCAGTTCCTCCAGCGTGAGTTTCTCGTCGATCAGACCGCGATCGATCACCGTCTGACGAATCGTCTTCTTCTCCTTCAATGCCTCCTTGGCCACCGCGGCGGCCTCCTCATAGCCGATGGCCGAATTCAACGGCGTCACAATGGAAGGCGAGGATTCGGCGAGGGTGCGCAGATGCGCCGCATCGGCCACCAATCCGGCCACGCACCGATCGGCGAACAGTCGGGACACATTGGCCAGCAGGCGAATCGACTCGAGCAGATTGCGCGCCATCACCGGGATGTAGACATTCAATTCGAACGCGCCGCTCGCACCGGAGAAGGCGACGACCGCGTCATTGCCGATCACCTGCGCCGCCACCTGGGTAACCGCCTCCGGCAGCACCGGATTCACCTTGCCCGGCATGATCGAACTGCCCGGCTGCAGATCCGGCAGTTGGATCTCGCCCAGGCCGGTCAGCGGACCCGAACCCATCCAGCGAATGTCATTGGCGATCTTGGTCAGGCTGACCGCGACGGTGCGCAGCGCGCCCGACGCCTCCACCAGACCGTCGCGCGCGGCCTGCGCCTCGAAATGATCCTTGGCCTCCGACAGCGCGTCCAGTCCGGTCGCCGCCACCAGCTCCGCCACCACCCGCGTGCCGAATCCGGCCGGGGCGTTGAGGCCGGTGCCGACCGCCGTGCCGCCGATCGGCAGCTCACCGAGCCGGGGCAGCGCCGCCATGATCCGCTCGATACCCGCCGCGATCTGGCGGGTATAGCCGCCGAACTCCTGACCCAGCGTCACCGGAACCGCGTCCATCAAATGGGTGCGACCCGACTTGACCACCGTGCGCCACTCGGTGGACTTGTCCAGCAGCGCCAGCCGCAGATGATCCAGCGCGGGAATCAGGTCGCGCACCGCCGCCTCGGTCGCGGCCAGATGGGTGGCGGTCGGGAAGGTGTCATTGGACGACTGCGACATATTGACGTCGTCATTGGGGTGCACCGCCACGCCGTTGGCCTTGGCGATCGAGGCGATCACCTCGTTGGCGTTCATATTCGAACTGGTGCCCGACCCGGTCTGGAAGACATCGATCGGGAATTGATCGTCGTGGCGACCCTCGGCGATCTCGCCCGCCGCGGCGATGATCGCCTCCGCCTTCATCGGATCCAGCAGGCCCAGGTCGCGATTCACCCGAGCGCACGCGGCCTTCAACAGGCCGAGCGCGCGGATCTGCGCCCGCTCCAGACCCCGGCCGGAGATCGGGAAATTCTCCACGGCGCGCTGGGTCTGCGCCCGCCAGAGCGCGTCGACCGGGACTCGGACCTCACCCATGGTGTCGTGCTCGATGCGGTACTGCTTGTCCTCAGTGGTCATAATTCGACCCTATGCCCGCGGGAATCAGTGCGGGGCAGACACCTCTGAGGTAATGCCCACAGCGCGCTCCGGGCCGGGGCGCGGCATGCGCACCCCGGCCCGGAGCGATGTCGATTGGCGCGAAAGATCAAGCGCCGCTTGGCATCATGGCATCGGAGGCACCGCGTGCTCATCGCCGTGGAAATCCACCGAGGAGTATTCGCGCAGCTTGGTCAGGCGATGGTAGGCGTCGATCATGCGCACGGTGCCGGATTTGGAACGCATGACGATGGACTGGGTGGACGCGCCGCCACCGTAGTAGCGCACGCCGCGCAGCAGGTCGCCGTCGGTGACACCAGTGGCGCAGAAGAAGACATTGTCGCCCGCCACCAGATCCTCGGTGGTGAGGATGCGATCCAGATCGTGGCCCGCGTCGATGGCCTTCTGCCGCTCGGCATCGTCCTTCGGAGCCAGTCGGGCCTGCAGCGCGCCACCCATACAGCGCATCGCGGCGGCCGCGATAATGCCCTCCGGGGTGCCGCCGATACCGACCAGCAGGTCGGTGCCGGAATCGGGGCGGGCGGCCGCGATCGCGCCCGCCACATCGCCATCGGAAATGAGCCGGATACGGGCGCCCGCGTCGCGCACCTGCTGGATCAGCTCGGCGTGGCGGGGACGGTCGAGAATGCAGACGGTGAGATCGGACACCGAGGAGTTCTTGACCTTGGCCACCCGGCGAATGTTCTCCCCGATCGGGACCGACAGGTCGATCACCTCGGCGGCGTCGGGACCCACGGCGATCTTCTCCATATAGAAGACGGCCGACGGGTCGAACATCGCGCCGCGCTCGGCTACCGCCAAGACCGCGATCGCGCCGGGCGAACCCTTCGACATCAGGGTGGTGCCGTCGATCGGGTCGACCGCGAAATCCACCTCGGGACCGGTGCCGTCACCCACCAGCTCCCCGTTGTAGAGCATCGGGGCCTCGTCCTTCTCGCCCTCGCCGATCACCACGATGCCGCGCATGGAGACCGAGCTGACGAGCTGGCGCATGGCGTCGACGGCCGCGCCGTCGCCGCCCTCCTTGTCGCCGCGGCCGACCCAGCGCCCGGCGGCCATGGCGCCCGCCTCGGTGACCCGGACGAGTTCGAGGGCGAGGTTGCGGTCCGGCGCCTCGCGGCGGCTGGGTGTCGGGGAAGTTGCCGTCATTGCGGGGTGCCTCCTGTGCGTCGATGTACCGGCACGATTGTCTCATTCAGCCGTATGATTCCCCGCACTCCGGACGGGTGATGGGTAGCACCCCTGAGCCGGGGCGGGCAGCACCCGGTGGATACTTGGGGGCGTGTCACAGAAGCCGCGCATCCTCAACGACTACAAGGACCTGTTCTGGTCGCTGATCCCGTTGGTGCTGCTCGCGGTGGTCTTCGCCGGGCTGGCCAGCCAGTGCAGCTTCGCCGCCAATGGCCCCACCCAGGGCAGGATCCCGCACTTCGACGTCACCGCCGCGCTGCGCGAGGACGCGCGCACCCTGCACTTCCCGATCCGCAATCCGGCCGTACCGCAGGACTGGCAGCCCAATTCCGGCAGGCGCGACACCATCACCGGTCCGGGCGGCGGCCCGCTCACCACGGTCGGCTACATCACCCCGCAGGGCAACTACATGCAGGTGACCCAGACAAGCGGCGCCGAACCGGCGCTGGCCCGGCACCTGCTCGACGGCCGCTACGGGGGCGGGAGTCAGCAGATCGGCGAGCAGAAGTGGGTCGTCTACGCGGAAAAGGGTGAGGAGACGGCGTGGATCGCCGATTTCGGGCAGGCCAGGGTGTTGATCAAGGGCGCGGGCAGCGACGCCGACTTCCGCACTTTGGCGCAGGCCGTGACCTCGGCCCAACCGGTGCGGCCCTGATCGCCCGGTAGGGGTTTACTCCGACGGCTCGGCGCTGCCGTGTCCACGCGAGATGGCATCCTCCACGCGTCTACGCGCACCGGCCAGATGCTCCTCGCAGCGGTTGGCCAGCGCCTCGCCCCGCTCCCACAGCGTCAGCGAATCGTCCAGGTCCAGGCCGCCCTGCTCCAGCATCTTCACGACATTGACCAGTTCGTCGCGCGCGCGTTCGTAGCCGAAGGCGGCGATCTCGGCCAGTTCGTCCTCGGCTGGGGTGCCGGGTTCGGCCACGTCAATTCCTTTCTGTCTGCGGTCCAAGGGCTTTCGCACCCAGGGCGGCTGCGGTGATCGCACCGTCGGCCACTCGAATACGGAGCTGACTGCCTGCGGGGGCCTCTTCGATCGAGCGCACGACGTGCCGCTCTTTCCCCATCACAAGCTGGACGACAGCGTAACCGCGCGCCATGGTCGCGGCCGGACCGACGGCGGTCAACTTCTCGCGCAGGTGCTGGGCGGCGGTGGACTCGGTGCGAATGAGATGTTGCGCACTGCGTCGCGCCGCGGTGCGCAACCGCTCGACCTCCTCGGCGCGCCGGTCGATCTCGCGCAGCGGGTGCGCCAGCACCGGACGTGAACGCAGTTGGGTCAGGGTGCGCGCCTCCCGATCCACCCAGCCGCGCAACGCCGCGGCGGCGCGGGCGCGCAGTTCGCGCACGGCGGCGGCTTCGGCGGCGGCATCCGGGACGATGCGCTTGGCGGCGTCGGTGGGGGTGGCCGCGCGCACGTCGGCGACCAGATCGCACAGCGGGGCATCGGGTTCGTGGCCGATGGCGCTGACAATGGGGGTGGTGGCCGCGACGATGGCGCGGCACAGCGCCTCATCGGAGAATGGCAGCAGATCCTCGACGCTGCCGCCGCCGCGCGCCAGCACGATGACCTCGACGGTCGGGTCGCGGTTCAGCTCGGCCAGCGCCGAGAGGATTTGCGGTACGGCGGACGCGCCCTGCACGGCCACATTCCGGATCTCGAAATGGACCGCGGGCCAACGGGTCTTCGCCACGGTCAACACATCGCGCTCGGCCGCCGACGCGCGTCCGGTGATCAACCCGACGGTCTTGGGCAGAAAGGGAATTGGCCGCTTCAGCCGAGGATCGAACAGACCCTCCGCGCCCAGCAGCGCCTTCAAACGTTCGATGCGAACCAGCAGCTCGCCGACGCCGACCGGGCGGATCTCGGTGACCCGCAGCGATAGCGTGCCCCGACCGGTGAAATAGGTGAGCTTGCCGTACACGACGACCCGGCTGCCCTCTTGCAGCGGCACCGTCGCCCGGCGCAGCAGCTCCGGATCGCAGGTCACCGACAGCGACATATCCGCCGAGGGATCGCGCAGCACCAGGAAGGCGGTGCGGGTGCCGGGACGAATATTGATCTGGGTGATCTGACCCTCGACCCAGATACTGCCGAGCCGATCGATCCACTGCATGACCTTGATGGCCACCGAACGCACCGGCCACGGCTGCTCGGGGGAGTTGGCGCGATCGGGCTCCGCGCCGCTCACTGCGCCCGCACGGTGGCGATCCGGTTGGTGAGCATGGTGATGAACGGCGCGCGGGCGCTGGTCCGCTGCTCGTAGTCGAGCAGGGCGTCGAGTTCCTCGACGGTCAGCATGCGCAGGCGGGCGCGCAGCTGGGCCAGGGTCATCTTCGGGTAGTCGTACCTGGTCGCGACCTCGGGTTCGACGACTTCCGCTGCGGCGCTTGGGGTTTCCTCGATAGGCGCCGCGGTGTCGGTGGGCGCGCCGTGGCCGTTGCCATTGGCGGCGGGCGGCTCGGCGACGGTATAGCGGTCGAACCGGCTGATCCGGGCCGCCGGGGTCGGATCCTCCTCGGGCAGGTCCTCGTCGAAGGTGGCCCATTCCGGCTGCTCGGCGGGCGCGCCGCCCAGCCGCTCGAAGACGGCATCGCCCTTGAGCGCCAGACTCGTCACGAACTGCTGTACGTGCATGGAGGTCTGCAGCAGTTGACTGATCGCCGTGACCGGGAAATTCATTGCGGCCGTTGGTAACCGGCGGGTTTCTTCCAGGGCGTACACGGCGGCGCCCGCCGCGACCCGTGCCAGGAACGGAGGTCGGAACATGGTCATAGCCTGCCCGAAATGGTCTGCTATGCAAAGACTGCCCCACGGGTGCGGCCCGCGCGCGTCGGAAGATTCTCGCGCGCACATCCGCGCGAAGCGCCCGCCGACGGCGACGTAGCATATGGGTTATGTCCTCGGCCATTCCCCTGAATCTCGGAATCGCTCGCTCGACCGGATCCGAAGCCTCGGGCGGCGGTAAGCGAGTGCTGCTCGCCGAACCACGCGGCTACTGCGCCGGCGTCGATCGCGCCGTCGAAACCGTGGAGAAGGCGCTGGAGAAGCACGGCGCGCCGATCTACGTGCGCAAGGAGATCGTGCACAACCGGCACGTGGTGGAAACCCTACGCGAGCGCGGGGTGATCTTCGTCAACGAGACCGACGAGGTCCCGCACGGCGCGGTCGTGGTGTTCTCGGCGCACGGCGTGGCCCCCACCGTGCACGAGTCGGCGGCCGCGCGCGGCCTGCACACCATCGACGCCACCTGCCCGCTGGTCACCAAGGTGCACCAGGAGGCCAAGCGCTTCGCCCGCGACGATTACGACATCCTGCTCATCGGCCACGAAGGCCACGAGGAGGTCGAGGGCACCGCGGGCGAGGCCCCCGACCACGTCCAGTTGGTGGACGGTCCCGACGCGGTGGCGGGTGTCACCGTGCGCGACGAATCCAAGGTCATCTGGCTCTCACAAACCACCCTGAGCGTCGACGAGACCATGGAGACCGTGCGTCGGCTGCGCGAGAAATTCCCGAAACTGCAGGATCCGCCCAGCGACGATATCTGCTACGCCACCCAGAACCGTCAGGTCGCGGTGAAGGCCATGGCCCCCGAATGCGATCTGGTCATCGTCGTCGGGTCGCGCAACTCCTCCAATTCGGTGCGGCTGGTCGAGGTCGCGCTCAACGCGGGGGCGCGGGCCGCGCACCTGGTCGACTTCGCGCGCGAGGTCGAACCCGCTTGGCTGGAGGGTGTGCGGACCGTCGGCATCACCTCGGGCGCATCGGTGCCCGAGATTCTGGTGCGCGGCGTACTCGACAAGCTGGCCGAATACGGATTCGGCGAGGTGCAGTCGGTGACCACGGCGAACGAGACGCTCGTCTTCGCACTGCCGAGGGAATTGCGGGCCGCCCGGCAGTGAATTCGCGGCGCGGCCGCTCGCTCAGTAGTCGTCGGGATCGCGGCGATGATGGCGGTTGACCTCGCGCAACTCCGGCTGACCCTCGCGGTCGCGGTAGCGGACATTGGGTCGCGGATGCGGCGGCACCTCCGCGCCGCGTCCGCGCGCCGCGGTGCGCGGTAGCTCCTCGCTGCGGGGAGCGAACGACTCGCGACGGGGCGCGGCGGAGCGGGAGCGCGTCTCGCGGGAATAGCCGCGACCGCGCGGCGGTGCCTCGGCCGGTGGGCGGCGGGGATTCACCCTGGGCAGGTGCTGGACGGTATCGGGATCGTCGATCTCGGGCTGCGGTCTGCGAGTGCGACGGCTTGATTCGGCGGGTTGCGCGCGTCGAGTGCCGCGACCGCGCGTGCTCCGGTCGCCGCCGGGGCGCTCGCCGCGCCGCCGCGGCGCGGGCTGCCCGGCCCCGTCGGCCCGCCGATGCAGCACCACGCGCAGGATGCCGACAGCGACCGCGAGCGCGGTGGCCAAAACCATGACCGGAAACCGATTGACCAGCGGGATGGCCAGATTAAGCAGCACATCCTTCATCCCGGTCGACGCGTGGCCGCTGAGCTTCTGATACGCCAGCGGCACCGCCAGGAACAGCAGCAGCGGCGGCAGCACCAGGGTGGTGAACAGCGCCCGGTAGCGCACCACCAGCACCGCGATCACACAACCCGTGACATAGGCCCCCGCGAACCAATTGGTCAGCTCGTCGCCCTCACCGCGGGCATCGATCACGAATCCCACCACCGTGCACGCGACCGCGATCAGCACCGCCGCGATGACCGGAACCCCGGGCACCGTCGGAAGGATCGAGCGTTGCGGCGCGGGCACCCTGGTTCGCACACGTTGGGAAGCAGCCACGACATGAACACTAACCGGCCGCGCCGCGCCGTGGTGCCATGGCACGGTGGTCGGTTCGCGGGCTATTCCTCGACGTCGACCCTGCGCACCGCTCGCGGCCGCACATCGACCCGGTGCACCACCGGGACCTCGGGTCCGGTGACCTCCATTTCCCGCAGTTTGCGCGCGGTCACCATGACCCTGGACTCCACCGAGGCCACGGTGTCGTTGAAGGCGTCGACGGCTTTGCCCAGTTGGGCGCCGAGCCGGTCCAGATGTTTGCCGGTGGTGCCGAGTCGGGCATAGAGGTCGCGGCCGAGCCGCTGAATGGTCGCCATATCGTGCGAGAGCGCCTCCTGGCGCCAACCGAAGGCGATGGTGCGCAACAGCGCTATTAGGGTGGTGGGGGTGGCCAGCACGACATTGCGGCCGAACGCGTGCTCGAGCAGGTCGGCGTCGGTGGTCAGCGCGGCATCCAGGAACGGGTCGCCGGGGACGAACAGGACCACGAATTCTGGGGCCGGATCGAAGGCGGCCCAGTACGCCTTGTCGGCCAGCTGATCGATATGGGAGCGCAGATGTTTGGCGTGGCGGGTCAGGTGCGCGGCGCGGGCGTCGGGATCGTCGGTGGTCGACGCGTCGAGATACGCCTCGAACGGGACCTTGGCGTCGACCACGATATGGCGACCCCCTGCCAACCGGACCACCAGATCGGGTCGCACCCGCGCCGTGTGGTCGCCACGGGTGACCTGGGTGTCGAAATCGCAGTGCCGCGACATGCCCGCCAGTTCGACCACCCGCTCCAACTGGATCTCGCCCCAGCGGCCGCGCACCTGCGGCGCGCGCAGCGCGGCCACCAGTTGACCCGTCTGCCCCGCCAGATGCTGCGAGGTGCGATGCATACCCGCCACCTGCTCGCGCAGGCCCGCGTAGGCATTGATGCGGTGATGCTCGACCTGCTCGATATGGCGGTGCAGTTCGCCCAGCGCCGTGCGCAGCGGTTCCACCATCGCGCCGATGGCCTGCGAATGTCTGCGCGCCGAATCCTCGCTGGCCGCGCTGAGCGATTGTCGCAGCAGATATTCCTGATCGGCCGCCGCCGTGAGTCGCGCCTCGGCGCCTGCCAGGCGGGTGGCCGCCGCGGCCGCGCCGCGCTCGACGTGGGCTGCGCGCCCGAGCCAGCCCAGGCCGCAGCCCGCGGCGAACACCAACAGCAGCGCGAACAGCATCGGTGCGGACATAGGTAGAGATGGTGCCGCACGGGTGTGACAAAACGGCGCGACGCGCGACTGTGGCACATCAACGGGGCACGCGGCTGCGACATCTTGGCGCGACGCGCGCTGTGACATCTTGGTGCGCCGCGCGCTGTGGCATATCGGCGGCGCGCGCCGGTGTCCTGACACGCCGGGCCGAGCACGACACCGGCCGAACCGCGATTGAAACGTGTCGGTGTTGTGCCCTAGCGTTGCGCGGCATGCGGATGCTGCACACCTCGGACTGGCATATCGGGCGCACCTTCCACGGCGTCGATCTGCTTGCCGACCAGGCCCATTCGCTGGCCGCCATCGCGGACCTGGTCGCCGCCGAATCGGTCGATGTGGTGCTCGTCCCCGGCGATGTTTACGACCGTTCCATCCCCAACGCCGACGCCATCGCGGTGTGCAACAGGGGTTTCGAGGCCATTCGCGCGGCGGGTGCGCGAATCGTAGCCACTTCCGGTAATCACGATTCTGCCGCCAGGCTCGGGGCGGGGGCGAGTTTCGCGGCGGCGGGCGGACTGCATCTGCTGACCACGGTCGCGGCCGTCGATCGGCCGGTGCTGCTGGCCGACGAGTACGGCGAGGTCGCCTGCTACGGGATCCCCTACCTGGAGCCGGAGATCACCCGCGTCGAACTCGGTGTGCCGCAGGCCCGTTCGCACGCCGAGATCCTGGCCGCGGCCATGGGGCGGATCCGTGCCGATATCGCCGCGCGCGGCACACCGCGCGCCGTGGTGCTGGCGCACGCGTTCGTGGTCGGCGGGGAGGCCACCGGATCGGAGCGCACCATCGCCGTGGGCGGGGTGGAGACGGTGCCGCTGTCGGCATTCGACGGTATCGACTATGTCGCGCTCGGTCATCTGCATTCACCGCAGACACTGTCGGATTCGGTGCGATACTCCGGCTCGCCGCTGCCGTACTCGTTCGGGGAGAGCTCCCACCGCAAGGCGGTGTGGTTGATCGACCTGGACGCCGCGGGTCTGCGTTCGGTGCATCGGCGCGATCTGCCGATCGTGCGCGAACTCAGCCGCCTGACCGGCACCCTGGACGAATTGCTCACCGACGCGGCGCATTCGGCGGCCGAGCAGCACTATGTCTCCGCGGTGCTCACCGATTTCGCGCGCCCGGTCGACGGTCTGCGCAAACTGCGCGCGCGTTTCCCGCACATCGTGCATATGGAATGGCAGCGACCGGAGGGGAATCCGGAGTTGCGGTATCGGGAGCGGGTGCACGGTCGCGGCGACGGCGAGGTGGCGCACAGCTTCCTCACCGATGTGCGCGGCGCGCCCACCCCCGGCGAAGTGCGCTGGCTGGAGCAGGCATTGACGGCAGCGGTGCGCGAACGTCCGGAAAGTCGCGAACATCCGGAACACCCTGTTGTGCAGGAGATTTCGGCATAGTGAAGCTGCATCGCCTGGAGATGACGGCCTTCGGGCCGTTCGCCGCGACCTCGGTCATCGATTTCGACGCGCTCGGCGCGGACGGACTGTTCCTGCTGCACGGGCAGACCGGCGCGGGTAAGACGACGGTGCTCGACGCCATCGCGTTCGCGCTCTACGGTCGGGTGCCCGGCGCGCGCGGCGACACCAAGCGGCTGCACTCCGATCACGCGCCCGTGGACACGCCGCCCCTGGTGGTGCTGGAGGCCACGCTCGGTGGGCGTCGGCTGCGGTTGACCCGCTCGCCCGAATACGAGCGTCCCAAGAAGCGCGGCGCGGGTATGTACACCGACAAGGCCGCGGCCACCCTGACCTGGCTCGACGGTCATGGTGAGAATCTGTCCCGCATACCGGATATCGGCGATGAGGTGCTGCGGCTGCTCGGGATGAGTGCCGACCAGTTCTTCCAGGTGGTGCTGCTGCCGCAGGGCGATTTCGCGCGTTTCCTGCGCGCGGACAACGAGGAGCGGGAGAAGCTGCTCGAAAAACTCTTCGACACTGCGCGTTTCGGCAGCGCCGAGACCTGGCTCACCGACAAGCGCCGCACCTCGGAGGCGGAGCTCAAATCCCGCACGGAGGCCATTGCCCGGCTGATCTCCAATGTCGCCATGGCGGCGGATCTTTCGGTCACCGAGACCGTCGAGTTGCCCGATGCCGTCGCCTGGTCGCAGGATCTGCTCGCCGCCGCCCGTGTGGCGGCCACGGTCGCCACCGAGGCGAATGAGCTGTGCCACACCGAATTCCAGGCCGCGAGCGCCGCCGCGGAGGCGCAGCGCCGCGCGCAGGAATTGCACCGCCGCCGCATCGCCGCCCGCACCCGACTCGACGCCTACACCGTCGCAGGCCCGCATCGCGCTGCCCTCGGCGCCGAACTGGACAGCGCCAAGCGCGCCGCTCCCATCGAATCCGAGATCAACGACGCCAGAAGCGCGGTCATGGCGTCGCGTCGCTGCTCCGCCGAATCCACCACTGCCGCACGATCTTTGGCATCGCTGATGCTGGAGCCCGAGGGCGCGGACATCGGTGAGCCGGACCTGATCGAGTACGAGCCCGAGGATTCGAGCATTGCCCCGCGAACCGACCCGGCGCATCGAGCCACTGTGGATGGGAGCGGCGATGTCCCCGAGGGGCGGGTGCCTCTCGTGCGAGCAGATGCGGATCTTGATGGCGCGATCTTGCGGTGGGGAGCGGGAATCGGAGCCTTGGACGAGGTCGCGGGCGATGCGCGGGCCGCCGATCGGCTGAGCGAGGAAGTCGTCGAACTTCGGCGCGAGGCCGCGGCGCTGGGGGAGCGAGTGGCCGGATTGCTGCTGCGCCGCGAGCAATTGCCCGAGGCGCTGGCCGCCGCGCAGTCGCGGGTCCGCGAGGCCGATGCGGCGGCCGCCGCCTTGCCCGGATTTGCCGGGGAGTGCGAGCGGTTGCGGGCGGCGGCCGCTGCGGCGATCGAATTGGATTCGCGCAGAACCGATCTCGACCGTGTGCGGATCGAGGAGGAGCGGGCGCGGGTCGCGCATCTCGACGCCAGGGAGCAGGTGATCGAACTGCGGGAGCGGCGTTTGGCGGGGATGGCGGCCGAACTCGCCGCTCAGTTGGTCGAAGGCGCGCCGTGCGCGGTATGCGGCTCCGCGCAACACCCGGCACCCGCGCGCGCGACCGAGAGCGCGGTGTCCAAGGAGGCCGAGGAACAGGCGGTAGCGGCCGAACGCCGGGCGGAGAGCGCCCGTGATCGTGCGCTGGCCCGCAGCACCGATCTGGAACGCGAGATCGAGGGCCTCATCGCACGCGGTGGCGCTGCCGACCGCGCCGTGCTGGCCGCCGCACTGCGCAAAGCCACCGACACCTATTCGGACGCGGCCGAACTCGCGGATATCGCCGGCCGACTCACCGCCGAGCTGACCGGCCTGCGCGAGGAGGAGGCCGGCCTGCACGAAACCCTGCGTGCCACCGAGTCCCGGCAAGGCGCGGTCACCTCCCGTATTGCCGCCGCGGAATCCCGCCTCACCGAACTCACCGCCCGCCTGCGCGCCGCCGCGGGCCGCGACGGCGCCATCGCCCGCCGCCGCACCCGTCTCACCACCCTCATCGACTCCGCGACCGCTCTGCGTGCGGTTCGCCGCGCCGAATCCACCGCACGCGCTCAGGTGACAATCCTCGCCGATCGTATCGAATCTCTGTCCCTGGCAGCAGGATTCGTTCCAGAGGGTTGGGCGCTGCCCGATCCGGTCCCGCCCGCGACGGCGAAATCGGACGATATCGCGACAGTAGCGGCAATGAACCCGGCGGAGTCCGATGCTTCGGACGCCCAGTTGTCAGGTGCGGTGCCCCAATCGAGCAGCGGTGCCGCGGGTCTGGCACCGCCGACCGCCGCTGGGCCTACGCAACTCGGTTTCGCACTCGAAACGACTGTCGATGCAGGCGGAAGTGCGGGACACGGCGACCTGCTCGAATCGCGGTGTACGACAGGTGGTTCCGGTGTCGAGCCTGCTGAGACGTCCGCGTTGGATCAGAGCGGTCCGCCGCGCGATGACGTCGCGGTATTGACCGCCTTCGCCAAGGTCGTCAATGCCGCGCTGCGATCGGGGGAGCGGCAGCGGGAAATCGAGGCGGAGTTGTTGGCGGCCGACCGGGAGCGGGCGCATGCGGAAGCGGTGTTGGCGGAGCCGGAGATAGTGGCGGCGGGGGAGAGTCCGCCGGGGGATCAGGGGCCGGTGGCGGCCGAGGTGGCGGCGGCGCGGACGCGCTTGGACGCGGCGGTGGCGGCGCAGGCGCGGGCGATCGAGCGGGTGGGGCAGCTCGAGGAGTTGGGCGGGCAACTGTGGGCGGCGCTGGATCGGATCGCGCCGGTGCGCACGGCGCACGAGGAACTGGCGGGGCTGGCCGATGTGGTGGCCGGGCGCGGGGTCAACAATCGGCGGATGTCGCTGCGCTCGTACGTACTTGCCGCGCGGCTCGAGGAGGTGGCCCTGGCCGGGTCGGTGCGGTTGCGCCGAATGTCCGGTGGCCGTTACGAATTCGTGCACACCGATCGGGCCGGTCAGCGCGGCAGGCGCGGCGGTCTCGGGATCGATATCCGCGACGACTACACCGGGGCGATCCGCCCGTCCAACACCCTTTCCGGCGGTGAGACCTTCATGGCCGCACTGGCATTGGCGCTCGGACTGGCCGATACGGTGGCCGCCGAATCCGGCGGCCTGGTGCTCGACACGCTGTTCATCGATGAAGGTTTCGGCAGCCTCGATGCCGCGACCTTGGATGCGGTGATGGGTGTATTGGACGAGCTGCGCGCGGGCGGTCGGGTAGTCGGCGTGGTCAGCCATGTGGACGAGATGCGCCAGCGAATTCCGAGCAGGCTGTACGTGCGGCGCACCAGGTCTGGATCCCATCTCGAGGCAACCTTCGCCTGACAGGCGGCATTTGTCGATCTGCGCTGCGCCCTGCCGCGGCGTGACTACCGCGTTTCGTGCTCGAGCAGCCAGCGCTTGACCGGCAGACCCCACCGGAATCCGCCGAGCGCCCCGCCGATCCGGAAAACGCGATGACACGGTACGAAAAGGGCGACGGCATTGCGGGCGCAGGCACTGGCGGCGGCGCGCGGTGCGTCGGGTTTGCCCGCGAGGGCGGCGAATTCGGTGTAGGTGACCGGATCGCCCGAAGGGATCTTGCGCAGGACTTCCCAGGCGTGCTCGATGAAGGGACCGGACCGCTGCCGGACCGTGACAGCGTCGATGGCGGTGAGATCGCCGCGATGGTATTCGACAATCGCGGTGCTCACCTGCCCCAGCGAATCCCGTTGGCGCAGTTCGCTCGGAAGCAGCGTGGGATGGATGGGGATGAGCAGTTCCTCGGCATCGGCGGTCCAGCCCGCACCGAGCACCACCCCGTCCGCGTCCACGATCGCGGTGAACGGACCGATCGGTGTGTCGACCGTCGCGAAATCGGCCGTGCCCACGACGGATCGGGTGTTCGGACTCATCCCTGCCTCCCATTCGCACCGGTATCCCGCCCGTTCGAGCTGTTGTCCCGCCCGTTGAGCGCAGCCTTCCACAGCTGCATGGATAAATAGGACCGCCACGGCGTCCACCGCCCGGTCTCGGTCAGATCGATCCCGAGCAGCGCGGCCCCTTGCCGCACAACGAGATCCGTGGTCAACAGCACATCCGGATCGGCCAGCAGCCGCATGACGACATAGTCGGCGGTCCACGGGCCGACCCCGTCCAGCGCCAGCAGGTCGCGCCGCAGGTCGGCGGCGGTGCGGCCCGAATGCAGCACCAGGTCGCCCGCGGCCAGCGCCGCCGCCGCGCCGACAATGGCCTGGGTGCGCCGCGCCGGACCGGTCAGCACCTCCGCGCCGCGTTCGGCGATCACCTCCGGTGTCGGGAACAGCAGCGGCACCGGGCCTTCCACCCGTTCGCCGAGGGCCTCGACCAGTCGCGCGGTGTGCGTATTCGCGGCGGCGAGGGAGATCTGCTGCCCGATCATGGTGCGCAGCAACAGTTCCGGGCCGTCCAGGCAGCCCGGCACCCGGATTCCGGGGGTGAAACCGTTGGCGTGGCGCGCCACACCCAGCGCCTCATCGATGCCGACCGGATCGGCATCGAGGTCGAGTAGATGCCGCAACCGGGTGACGGTGGGCGCGAGATCACGCATATCGTGCAGCGACAATTCGGCCCGCACATGATCGCGCTGGAAACTCAGCCTGGCGGTGGCATAGCCGTGCGGTGTGCGCAGATTCCTGGTGTAGGCGCGGTCGTCCCACAGTTCGACGCCGGGTGCGGCGTGCGCGGACATGAACCACTCCAGCCAGGCGCGATCCATCGGCTCCCGATACGGAAGACGAAGCGACAGTGCGCTATTCGTCGGACCCGACAGCAGGCCATTGATCGGCGCGGGACTCGGCGCGCGCCCGTTGGCCCGCTGCGCCTCCGCGCGCATGGTGGTGGGGCTGACCGCGAAGACCTCGCGCACCGTGTCATTGAACTGGCGGATGCTGGCGAATCCGGCGGCGAACGCGATATCCGACATGGGCATCGCCGTGGTCTGGATGAGCAGTCGCGCGGTGTGCGCGCGATGCGCGCGGGCCAAGGCCAGTGGACCCGCCCCGAGTTCGGTGGTGAGCACCCTGGTGAGTTGACGCTGCGAATAGCCCAGTTGCGCGGCCAGTGCGGGCACGCCGCCGCGCTCGATGACGCCGTCGCCGATCAGGCGCATGGCGCGGGCGGCCAAGTCGGCCCTGGTATTCCACAGCGGTGAGCCGGGCGCGGCGTCGGGCAGGCAGCGGCGGCAGGCGCGGAAGCCCGCCTGTTGCGCGGCGGCCGCCGTGGGCAGGAAGGTGACATTGGCCCGCTTGGGTGTGATGGCGGGGCAGGAAGGGCGGCAATAGATTCCGGTGGTGCGCACCGCGGTGAAGAACTGTCCGTCGAAGCGGGCGTCCCTGCTCGACACCGCGCGATAGCAGCGGTCGAAATCCAAAGCCGTGATTGCCACGCTCACCACAATGGCAGCCTTCGGACCGGCGCGCTAGCGGAAATCAGACAGGTTCCCCCGTTATTCGCTCTCAGCAGCAGCGGTTGGTCGGATTGTCGTCGGCCGCGGCATGTCGATCACGCCAATATTGGCGCTCCGTCGGGATCGGGGCATCCGGATGCACACGGCGCAAATGCGCCACATAGCGCTGATAATCCTGGCCACCGAGAATCCCGTTGCACCACCACAGCAACCAGCGCACGCCACGCAGGACGGCCGATCCACCGGACCGGCCGCCCTGCGGCACAAGGGATTCGGTCATTCCGCGTGCACGTGCGCGGCCCCCGGCGCGCGCACCTTGCCGGAGGCGATCAACCCGTCCCACTCCTGCTGCACCTTCTTTTCCGCCGCCGTCGCGAAGAAGCCGCGCGGACCGAAGATCTTCGACGGCACCTCCGGCGCCTCGGTGGTCGCGCCGCCGCCGCAGCGCCAGGCACGCAGCGCCACCAGCACGCCGACAACGGCTACCACCAGCACCAGCACCGCGAAGACGATCGACAGCGTGCCCTGGATATAGGTATTGCGAATGATCTTGCCCATATCCGAGATCTGCTGATCCATCCCGGCCGGATTCTTCGCGGGCGCCAGCACCTGACCCGCCTCGCGGGCGGCCAAGAACTTGTCGCGCTTATCGATGGTCTGCAAGTGCAGCGTCCAGTAGCCCAGCTTCGGATCGCCGGAGAAGATCTTCTGCCAGGACGCGCTCATGGTCACCAGCAGATCCCAGACGAGCGGAATCGCCGGAATCCAAGCCCATTTCGTCAGGCCCTTCTTGACGATGATCACCAGCACCACGGTGAGCGCGACCGCCGCCAACAACTGGTTGGCGATGCCGAACAGCGGATACAGCGTGTAGATGCCGCCCAGCGGATCGGTGACGCCCATCAGCAGCACCGAACCCCACGCCGCCACCACGACGGCCGAGCACAGCCACGCGCCGGGTCGCCACGACGGATCCTTGAACCGGCGGGCCGGACCACCCAGATTGCCCAGCGAATCGGAGAGCATGAACCGTGCCACCCTGGTGCCCGCATCGATGGTGGTGAGGATGAACAGCGCCTCGAACATGATGGCGAAGTGGTACCAAAACGCCTTCATGGCCGATCCGCCCACGAACGACTGCAACACCTGCGCCATACCGACGGCCAGCGTCGGCGCGCCGCCGGTCTTGGACAGCAGCGAACCCTCATCCACGGCCTTCGCCTGGTCGGCCAGCTCCGCACCGGAGATGGGACTACCGCCCAGACCCATCGCATTGATCTTGGCGGCCGCCGCGTCGACAGTGCCGGTGGCCAGACCGGGCGTATTCATGGCGAAGTACAGGTGCTGGTCGATGACGCTCGCCGCGATCATCGCCATCACGGCCACGAACGATTCCATCAGCATGCCGCCGTAGCCGATCATCCTGGCCTGCGATTGCTTCTCGAGCAGCTTCGGCGTGGTGCCCGAGGACACCAGCGAATGGAATCCCGACAGCGCGCCGCACGCGATGGTGATGAACAGGAACGGGAACATGCTGCCCGCGAAGGACGGGCCATTGCTGTTGCCCGCGAACTGCGAGACGGCAGGCGCCTTCAGCACCGGCATGGTGACCAAGACCCCGACCGCGAGCAGCGTGATGGTGCCGATCTTCATGAACGTCGACAGGTAGTCGCGCGGGGCGAGCAGCAGCCACACCGGCAGCACCGAGGCGATGAAACCGTAGATGATCAGAATCCAGGCGATGGTGGTGCCCGACAGCGTGAAAAGGTCGCGACCCCAACCGGATCCGGCCACCCAGTTGCCGGAGATGATGGCCAGCAGCAACAGCACGAACCCGATGATCGACACCTCGCCGACCTTGCCGGGCCGCAGGAACCGCAGATACAGACCCATGAACAGGGCGATCGGCACCGTCATCGAGATGGAGTACACACCCCACGGGCTCCCGCCGTGCAACTGCCCGTCCGCGCCCTTGGTGGCCGCCAGCGCGTTCACCACCACGATCCCGAGCACGGCCAGCAGGATCATCATGATCACCAGCACCGCGATGATCGCGGCCACGCCGCCGACCACGCCGAGTTCCTCGCGGGCCATCTGTCCCAGGCTGCGCCCGCGCCGCTTGCTCGACGCCCACAGCACCAGATAGTCCTGCACCGCACCCGCCAGACAGACACCGACGATGATCCAGATGGTGCCCGGCAGATATCCCATCTGCGCCGCCAACACCGGCCCCACCAGCGGACCCGCGCCCGCGATGGCCGCGAAGTGGTGACCGAAGAGGACACGCCGATCCATCGGCATGTAGTCCTTGCCGTTCTCCAATTCTTCCGCCGGAGTCGCGACATCGTCGCGCGGCTTGGTGATCCGGTATTCGATCAGCCTGGCGTAGAACTGGTAGGCGATCACATACGTACAGACCGCCGCCACCACGATCCAGACGGCATTGACATTCTCACCTCGGGCGATGGCGAGCACCGCCCAGGCAATCGCGCCGACTACGGCGATCGCGAGGAAGAGCCCTTTCTTGGCAGGGGTGATGGGCGAACGGTCCACGACACCAACTGGAGGTAGGTCGGGATCAGTCCGGAGGTATTCGACGGTCGCCATGCGAACTATCTCCCGCGAATCGAGCTGGTCCTGCTTTAAACGTTGACAACGTATCCGAACCGAAGCGTCCATACGCCCGACTTAGTGAAGTCTGAACATTTGGAATCCGGATTGTGGCCGTACGCTTGCGTTTTCCGATTCGGAACGCGGCAGGGCGGGTACGGGTGGCCCGCATGCGAAAGCCCCGGCGCCCGATATCGGACGCCGGTGGCGAGTGCCGGGTGCGGCGTGATCTCGCTGCCGTCGCACGTATGCTGCCACGCCCGGTACTGGCCGGTACCGGCGGTACCTCCTTTTATTGCCCGGCGTAGGTGCCGAAACTCCAGAGATTGCCCTCCGGGTCGCGGACGCTGAACCCGCGCGACCCGTAGTCCTCATCGCGCAGTTCCCGCACGATCTGCGCGCCCGCCGCGGTCGCTCGCGCGTAGAGCGCGTCCGGATCCGCGCAGACCAGATAGATATTGTCGGTGCCGGGTTCGGTCCGGCAGAACGGTGTATTCGCCTTGCCGAGAGAGGCGAACATCAGGCCGCCACCGAGCGGCCAGCGCAGTTCGCCGTGTTCGATGACGGTCGGATCGTCCTCGCGCGGGTAGAGGCCGCGCAATTCGAATCCGAAGGTGTCGACCAGATACCCGGCCATGGCGCGGGCATCCGCGAAAGCCAAACAGGGCCAGACCGCGGTGGGAGCAGTGGAATTCGTCATGGATCCAAGCATCATCCGGGCAACCGGTGTTCGTCTTGGACGGATGGAACCTCCCCGGCCAGCCACGTCGTCGGTGCACAGCCCGCCAACTCGACGAAATCACGATTCAGGTGGGCCTGGTCGTAGTAGCCGCAAACGGCGGCCACCTCCGCGAGGGTGATGTAGGACGGGATGCGTTCGATCATCCGCTTGGCACGCTCGAAGCGGGCGACGCGCGCGGCCAACTTGGGGGACAAACCGAATTCCGCGGTGAAGCGGCGGGTGAGATGCTGTCGGCTCCAACCTATTTCGTCGGCGAGCGGACCGATCGGCATTGCGCCGTCGGAGTCGACAATGCTGCGCCACGCATGGGTCAGTTCGAGTGCGACTCGGCCGGGACCCGCCAGAGTGCTCAAAATGCGATCGCAGACGCCGAACCGGGTGGGCCAGTCAATGGTCCCCTGGAGTTCCTCCCAGAGTTGTCGTCCGATCGCACCCGTCAACTCGGCGCACTCCACCGAGGTGTCCCACAGTTCGCCGGCAGGCAGGCCGAAAAGTGTCCGACAGCCGAGCGGACTGAGCGCGACGACCACACCTTCCTGATGGCCCGGATGCGCGATGGTGGCATGTGTGGCCTGCAACCCGCTGACCACACAGCGGTAGCCCTCCGGGGGCTGGCGCGGATTCGTCTGCGCGACAACATCTATGGGTGCACCGATGGAAACGATGAAGGTCAGATGACGCGAGGGCAGACCGCGATGCAGACCCGGCGCGAACCCGTACTGGCGATAGCCGATATAGCCATCGATGAAATCCGCCAGATTCGGTGCGGGCGGGGCGCTCACGCGTTGCGCGACCGGCTCCATAACGGTCAACCTACGCCGCCGCGCGCCCGCTGTCCGCACCAAACCCGCAGGTGAGTAATCCCACTCGGGCCGTTCGGGATGGCCGAACGCACCGAAGGTCACGCTACCGTTACGGCCGCACAAGATCTTTGGAGGTGTGATGCGGCGGGTTCAATACCGGCACAGTGGCGGTCCCGAGGTGCTGGAAGTGGTGTCCGTCGAGACACCGGCGCCGGGACCCGGCGAACTGCTGATCCGGGTCGAGGCCATCGGGGTGACCCTGCCCGTGGTGCGCAAGGTCCGCGAATCGCGCGCACCGATCGCGCTCGGCGGAGAGGTCGCGGGCGAGGTGGTCGCCGTCGGCGACGGCGTCACCGGATACGCGCCGGGCTATCGGGTGACCGGACTGGTCTTCGGACACGCCTACGCCGAATACGCGGTGCTGTCCGCCGAGATGGCCTCCCCCATTCCGGACGGTGCGTCCTCGGTCGACGCCATCGCGCTGGTGCGTAGCGGACTGGTCGCTCGCGGTGCGCTGGAAGCCGCCGCGCCGCGCGAAGGTGAATCGGTACTGGTCACGGCCGCCGCCGGCGGGGTCGGACATCTCGCGCTCCAACTGGCACGGGTGCGGGGCGCCGGTCGGGTCGTCGCGGCCGTCTCCGATCCGTCCAAGGGGGAATTCCTGCGGCGACTCGGGGCCGACGAGGTCGTCGAATACGGGCAGCCCTGGGGTGAACCCGTCGACTACGTGCTCGACGCCGTCGGCGGCGAACTGCTCGGACCGGCGCTCGCCGCCGTCGCACCCGATGGACGGCTCGTCGCCTACAGCTCCGGCGGCGGGGTCATCCAGGCGTACGACCTGCTGGTCGGTGCGAAATCCGTGATCGGATTCCAGATGGCGCGGATCGCACGCGAACAACCCGATCGGTACGAGCAGTGGCGGCAGGAACTGTGGCAGTACTACGCGGCCCGGTTGGTCAAACCCAGGGTGCACGCCGAGATCCCGCTCGCCGACGCGGCTGCCGCGCACACCATCATCGAGGCGCGGGCCAACCTGGGCAAGGTCGTGCTCATTCCCTGATCGGGTGGTGGGTAGACTCTCTAATTCGTGAGCGAGCTTGCGAGGGAACCATTCAATACAGCGTCCTTTGAGACTTACGCCGCGGGCGAGCGAAGCGAGGTCGCGGCGTGAGTCTCACCCTCGGAATCGTCGGCCTGCCCAATGTCGGAAAGTCGACGCTGTTCAACGCGCTGACCAAGAACGACGTGCTGGCCGCGAACTACCCGTTCGCGACCATCGAGCCGAATGTCGGGGTGGTTCCGCTGCCCGATCCGCGGCTCGATCAACTGGCCGAGATCTTCGGCTCCGAGCGGATCGTGCCCGCGGTGGTGTCGTTCGTCGATATCGCGGGCATCGTCAAGGGCGCGTCCGAGGGCGCCGGGCTCGGCAATAAATTCCTCGCCAACATTCGCGAGGCCGACGCCATCTGCCAGGTGGTGCGGGTCTTCGCCGACGACGATGTGGTGCACGTCGACGGCCGTGTCGATCCGGCCGCCGATATCGAGGTGATCGAGACCGAACTCATCCTCGCCGACCTGCAGACCCTGGAGAAGGCGGTCGTGCGGTTGGAGAAAGAGGCGAAGGTCAAGAAGGACCGCAAACCGGTCGCCGACGCCGCCAAGGCCGCGCAGGAGATCCTCAACAGCGGCAAGACACTGTTCGCGGTCCGCGATCAGGTGGATACCGAACTGCTCAAAGAGCTTTCGCTGCTCACCATCAAACCCTTCCTCTACGTCTTCAACGCCGACGAATCCGTGCTCACCGATACCGAGCGCGTCGCCGCCCTGAAAGCTTCCGTCGCCCCGGCCGATTCGGTCTTCCTCGACGCCAAGGTGGAGGCCGAACTGCTCGAACTCGACGCCGAATCCGCCGCCGAACTCCTCGAATCCATCGGCCAAACCGAACCCGGCCTGCACGCCCTGGCCCGCGCGGGCTTCCACACCCTCGGCCTGCAGACCTACCTCACCGCAGGCCCGAAAGAGGCCCGCGCCTGGACGATCCACCAGGGCGATACCGCCCCCAAAGCCGCAGGCGTCATCCACACCGACTTCGAACGCGGCTTCATCAAAGCCGAAATCGTAGCCTTCACCGACCTGGTCACCGCAGGCTCCATGTCCGCCGCCAAATCCGCGGGCAAAGTCCGCATGGAAGGAAAGGACTACATCATGACCGACGGCGACGTAGTCGAATTCCGCTTCAACGTTTAGCGCGTCCCCTTGTGCTGATCCGCCGGTCACCGTAGGTATGGAGGGTGGCTAGGTCGGATGAGCACAACTTCGTGACGGATGTCTTCATCGAAACGGCGCGGGAGTTGTCCCGGTCGGAGGTCTTCGGGTACGCCGAGGCGGATCGCGGGCTGTTCGACTTCGCGTGTGTCTTGACGCGGGACAACAGCCGACACCTGGTGGGAATTTACGCCGTTGCGGCCGAGATTCTTGGCTGTGCGGTAAGAACCATCGGCCTCGGCAATCTTCAGTTGAATCGGGACGGGCGGCGGTGGCTGGCGGTCGTGAAGAATATTCAGAACGGTAACGCGACGGCTGCCGTTCAATGGGTTGTCGGGGCGCTCGAATACGAGTCGTATTTCTCTGGCGTCGGTATTGAGATGGATCGGGTCGCGGTGTTCTCCGAGCCTATCGGCGCAGCATATGAGGCATTTCTGGAATCGCTTGGTATACGCGCTATTTGGTGGAATGAGGATGGATTGGGTGGTTCGGGGATGGCTTGGAAGGATTCATTGATTCCGGTGGAATGAATCTTCGGTGGGGTGCCGGTTGTTCGATGGAATATGCTTGGTCGGCGGCTGGTGGCGACATGGACTGGAGTGATGTGGCGTTGAACGGAATTCGCTGCGGCGGGGTGGAGTGAGCGGGGAGGGGTGGGGGGAGAGTGTGGCTATTGGGGTTTTGGCGTTGGCTCGGCGGGTTGAGGGGGAGTTGGGGGAAGGGTTGGGGGAGTTGGGGTTGACGGTGGGGCGGCTTGGGTTGCTTGGGCATATCGGTGGGGGCGAAGGGATTTCGTTCAGTGAGTTGGCGCGGCGGTCGGGGGTCAGTGTGCAGAGTGCGCATGCTGGGGTTAAGGGGTTGGTTGCGGCCGGGTTGGTGCGGGATCGGAGGGGGGGGGGGGGGGCGGCTTCGGCGATCGAGTTGACGGACAAGGGGATTCGGTTGTTGGGGGAGGCGCGGGAAGTGGTGGCGAAGGTGGATCGGCGACTGTTCGGGGTGGAGGCGGATCCGGTGATGCGGCGGATGGGGGCGGCGCTGCGCGCGGCGTATCGGGTGATGTGCCGGGGTGAGGGGCGACACAGCCTTCAGAGAGGCTGAAGGCTGTGAGCTTCAGGTGGACTGAAGGTGAGGAATTGTGGCGAAGTTGCTGCTGTCGGTGCATGTGGTGGCCGCTATTATGTTTATCGGTGGTTCGGCGGTGGCGACCAGTCTTTTCCGCGATATGCGCCGGTATCCGATTCGGCCGCAAATTCTTCGGAGCGCGATCCTGCGGTAGCGGCTGTGCTGCACCGGATTACCGGCGCCTATGCGCTGCTCGGGCTCGCCGTGCCCGTGGTCGGAATCATTCTCGCCGCCGTGCAGGACCGAATCGGCGAGATCTGGATCATCGTGGCGATCGGCCTCACGACGATCGCGGGTGGTCTGATCGCCCTGTTCATTCATCCCATGCAGCGCGACGCTCTCGCCACGCCGGATGCGGGTGAACGCCTGCGTTCGCTCGCCATGTTCGCGGGCATCTACAACGTGCTCTGGCTTGTGGTCACCGTTCTGATGATCGTCCGTCCCGGCTCCCACCTCTGATCCAAATGCGCTATGACGTAACCGGTTCCAGTATCGCGCCCGCGAAGGTGAGGACGCCGATCTCGTCGGAGTAGTCCTGTTCGGTCTCTTCGCCGATGTAGAGGTCGATGTGGCGGTCGCCGCCGAGTCCGGGGGTGAATTCGTCGCCGACGACCCATTCGGTGTGCTTGAAGCGGTCGCAGGTTTCGTCGTCTTCGGCGTCGATGATGCCGCAGTCGGTCAGGCGCAGGCGGGTGCCCGCGACGAGACCGTCGGCGGCGGCGCTGTGGAAGGGTTCCAGGATGGTGCCGTCCGGATCGCGGGGTTGCGGGTCGAGGCGGAATCCGCCGTCGTAGGACCAGAGCAGGTACTGACCGGTGTAGGGGCCTTCGGTGATGCGACCGGTCCCTTGGTCGCGGACGGCGTCGATGAAATCGTCCGGGAATCGGCCGATTTCGATATCGGGGACGGTGCAGCCGAAATCGGCGCAGCCACGCACCTTTTGCGGTGGGCCGTGGTAAAGGGACTGCACCGCTGTGTAATACACGCTGACGGTCCAATCCGACCATTCGTTCTCGCTGCCGTTCGCCTCGCATCCGGCCGCGAGCACCGAGACCGCGAGCAATCCGAGACTCAACCGCACCCCTCGATCCTACGGCGGGATCTCAGGCCGCGCCGGGCCGGAATTGGGTGGCGTGTGCCGTCGCCCACTGCGCGAAAGTCCTTGGGGCGCAACCTGTGATCTCCTGCACAGTCGGATGGATGATCGAGGTGAACTGCTTGAGCGCGCTCGCCCGCAGCGCGAGGATGGCCTCGGCCATTTCGGGCGGGACACCGTATTCGATGAGGTCCGCAAGGGCGCGTTCGGGCGAGATCTCGACCAAGCGCAGCGGGCGATCGAGGATCTCGCCGAGGATGCTCGTCTGCTCGGCCGGGGAGAGGGCCTGCGGGCCTGCGAGGGTGTAGACCTGTCCGGTGTGCCCATCGCCGGTGAGCACGGCGGCGGCGACGGCGGCGATGTCCGCCGGGTCGATGGCGGCGACGCGTCCCTGCGGGTACGGCGCGTAGACGGTATCCGCGGCGATGATGGTGCCGGCCCAATGCAGGGCGTTGGACATGAAGCCGAGCGGCCGCAGCATGGTCCACGGCACCCCCGTCGCGCGCACCGCCGCCTCGCCCGCGCGATGCCAGGTGGGGATCGGATCGGTCGCGGTGTCATCGCCCGCCCGGCCCGAGGACAGTTTCACCACGTGACGCACCCGCGCCCCGGCCGCCGCCCGCGCCACACACATGTCGTATTCGGCCAGTCGTGGTCCGGCGGTCAGCAGGAATACCCGGTCGATATCGCGCATCGCGGCGGCCACGGCGGTGGGATCGCCAGGGTCGGCGCGCTACCGGCCATCCGCTCGCTGGAATCGGCCCCGGTGCTGCTGACCGTCAAAGCGAGCGGATCCCGCTGAGCGGGCGTTTGCCCGATTCCCCTGTCCGACAATGTGATCGCATGCCGCAGGATGTCGTGGGCGGGCTCGGCTCACGGTTGCGACGGTCGGGGCCAAGGATTGTGTTCCATCTGCTCTACCGAGGCGTTGAATTGGGCGATGAGCGCGCCGAGGCGCGCAATATCGGGCTCGGACCAGCCGGCGACCACCGCGCCGATACCGATTTGTTTGCGTGCGCGGTCTGCCGCGAGCGCTGTCAATCCGTTGGCGCTGGCCTTGATCTTGCGTGCGATACCGCCTTCCGGGTCGGGCACCCGCTCGACCAGTTCGAGTTTGAGCATGGCCGCGACCTGGCGGTTGATGGTGGAGATATCCAGTTGGAAGGCTTCGGACAGTTCGCGCAGGCTCAGCGGTGCGTCGAGTTCGAGGCGGGTCAGGATCAGGTAGGCCGATCGGTCCAGGTGGAACTCGGGGTGTCGGACTACCGCGTTCAGGTAATGCCTGGACAACAGGGTGAGCTCGAAGACGAGTCGGGTGAGGTCCTTGCTCTCGGGAGCGCCGTGGGCGGACATGGCCCAACACTATGTCGGGTGGATCACCCGAAAAGCAAATTGTGCATGATGCATGTCATGTGTACCGTGCATATGTGAACCTAGCAGCCGCCGACGCGTCTTCGCGTGTATCCGAAGGGAATCGGCGCACTCTGGTGCCCGCCCTACTCATCGCCGTCCTCAGTTCGGTCGGTGTCGTCGTCTCGCTCATGCAGACGCTCGTTGTCCCGATCATCCCGAAACTGCCCACCCTGCTGAACACTTCGGCATCCAACGCCTCCTGGGTGATCACCGCGACACTGCTCGCGGGCGCGGTGACCACCCCGATCAGCGGCAGGCTCGGGGATATGTTCGGCAAACGCCGGGTGCTGTTGACCAATCTGGTGTTGCTGGTGCTGGGTTCGGTGGTGTGCGCGGTCTCCTCCTCGCTCGCCCCCGCCATCGTCGGCCGCGTCCTGCAGGGCGCCGCTTTCGGCGCGATCCCCCTCGGCATCAGCATCATGCGTGATGAACTGCCCGCCGAACGGGTGGGTTCGGCCATCGCCATCATGAGCGCCACGCTCGGCGTCGGCGGCGCGCTCGGTATGCCGCTGGCGGCGGCCATCGCGCAATACTCCGACTGGCACATGCTGTACTGGGTGGCCGTCGTTCTCGGCGCGCTCTGCGCCGCACTGTGCTACTTCCTGGTGCCGGAGTCGCCGGTGCGCACCCCCGCGCGCTTCGACTTCCTCGGGGCGCTGGGGCTTTCCGTCGCGCTGCTCGCCTTGCTCATCCCGATCACCAAGGGCGCGGACTGGGGTTGGGCCGGCCCCGGCACACTGTCCCTGTTCGCTGTCTCGGTCGTGGTCTTCCTCGGTTGGGGCTGGTACGAGGTGCGGCAGCGCACTCCGCTGGTGGATCTGCGAGTGACGGCCCGGCCAAGGGTGCTGTTCACCAATATCGCCTCGATCGCCGTCGGCTTCGCGTTCTACGGCATGTCGCTGACCTTCCCCCAACTGCTCATGGCGCCCGAACAGACCGGGTACGGTTTCGGCCTGACCATGGTGCAGGCCGGATTGGCGCTCGCGCCTACCGGATTCGTGATGATGCTGCTCTCGCCGGTCTCGGCCAAACTGTCGGCCGCGCGCGGACCGAAGGTGACGCTCATCCTCGGCTCCATCGTCATCGCCGCAGGCTATGTGTGCGCGCTGATGCTGATGAACAGCGTCTGGCAGATCATGATCGCCGCCATGATCGTCGCGGGCGGCATCGGCCTGGCCTACGCGGCGATGCCCGCACTCATCATGGGCGCGGTGCCGATCACCGAGACGGCCGCCGCCAACGGTCTCAACTCGCTCATGCGCTCCGTCGGCACCTCCAGCTCCTCCGCCGTCATGGGTGTGGTGCTGGCCCATATGACCATGAAGCTCGGGCATTTCACCTTTCCCGCCAAGGACGCCTTCCACACCACCTTCCTGATCTCGGTGGCCGCCGCCGTGGTAGGCGTCCTGTTCGCCCTGTGCATCCCCATGCGCAAATCCGCCGACGCCGCCGAATAGGACTTCGGGTTAACCGCCCGACTATCGGAGCCGACCGTCAACGTTGCCGGTCGGCCCCTTTCTTCGCGGCGAACCCCCTGTCATGCGGCCGATTTGATATCGGTATGGCCGAAATCGTTGCCCTTGAACAGCAATGGGCGGCGCTTGGTCGATGCGAGCGCGTAGGCGAAGCAATCGCCCAGGTTGAGCTGCGCCGGATGCCCACCGCCCTTACCGAAATCGCGATACGCCTCGCGGGCGACCGCCGCCTGCTCGACCGAGACCGGGACCACCTCGATCCCGCTGACTCGCATGAATTCGGCGAAATGGCGCGCCAGCACCGGATCCGCGGCGCGATCGATCTTGATGGCCACCTCGAAATGATTGACCACCGAGATGACCGGTGCGGGCGCCGCCGCGATCAGATCCAGGAAGGCCGAGCGCTCCGGCTCGTCCTGGATGATGGCGAGCAGTGCCGAGGCGTCGACGATCACACCGGCATCCCCGCCTCGTCGTAGAGATCCTCGGTGGTGAGCGCCGCCCTGACCGCCGGGGTGAGCCGGGGTTGGATATCGGCGATGATCTCGGCCATGCGCTCGCGCCGGGATGCCCCGGCCGTGTGCGCGCGCGTATCGAGTTGTTGCAACATGAGTTTGAGCGCCTCCTCCACCACGCTGGTTTGCGACAATCCCGTGCGCTCGGCCGCCTCGCGGACCAGAGCGTGTACCCGCTCGTTCTTGATATTCAGGCTCACGCCGACCCCTTCGCTCCTACCCCGCCGAACACGTTTCGCCGCGCCTGTTCTTGCCGCGTCCGTTTGCGGGGTTCATCCTCGAGGGTTCGTTCTCTAGAGGAACCCTCGAGGACCCGTCCTCGACTTCTACCATTTCTAGAGCGGATTGGTAGATACTCTACCCCTTGTTGGGGTGATGAGCCAGAGGGTTGCCGGCACCGTTGGTGAAAGCTATTGGCGCACAGTCGACGTGTGCTGGGAATGCGCACTGTCGGCGAGTCGGGCATCGCCCTTTACGATTGGGGGGACGGTGCCCGGCAGCACCGTCATCGGATCCCCGTCCTGCCTCCCCCTCATCGGCAGGACGGGGATTTTCCGTAGCGCCGCCGACCCCGTCCGAGACTCGGACCGGCGCGAAAACCTCGATCCGACATCTTCGTCGCGTACCGTGTCCGATGTCCGCGCGAGGGTGAGGGGTTCGGAATTCCGTTGATGGAGCAGGCCGAGATGCAGCGCAATGCGCAGGCGTGGTTGGACTATGCCGAATTCGGGGAACGTTTCGTCGAGTACGCGGTGACCGAACGACGGATCGAGGCCGCGGTGGCCATGATCGGCGGGCGCGGCATCAAGATCGGGCCGTTCAATATCGGACCCGCGGGCCTGGCCGGATTCGTCGCCGAGGGCAAGGTGGGGCAGCCGAGGGTGCTGCGACGCGGCCCGCACGTCACCTTCGAGGTGACGGTCCCGGTCTCGCTGTCGCTGCAGGTGCTGCTGGGCGGTCGCAAATTGCGTTTCGCCGCGGTGGTCGAGATCGATATGACCCTGCATGCCCGCACCGCCGACCCGGTGCTGGTCGTGATCGATATTCCGCCGCTGACTGGCCGCGATGTGAGTTTCGTGCTGTGCGCGCAGGCCATCGATGCCGCCTGGGAGTGGATTCTGGATCCGATCGCCGGACTGGTGCAGCGGGAGGTGGCGACCCGGATCAATGCCATGCTGGTCGATCCGCAGGCGCGGCGGGCCAGGGTGTTCGATATCGAGGCGATCGTGGGGGGCGAGCGTTCGACCCGGCGCGATGCCACGCGGTTCGACTGGATCGGCTACCGCGATTTCGGCCGCCGCTTCTTCGAGCGCGTGGTCACCGAGAATCGGGTGCGCGAGGTGGTCGAGCGGCTGGCGGGCAGGCCGATCGAGGTGGGTCCGCTGCGGGCCGGACCGCGTCGCTCGGCGACGGTGACCGTGCTGGGGGCGGTGCGGGTGCCGCAGGTCAGCGGCCGTCCGTGGGATCCGGAGCTGGGACTGCATCAATTCGACCTGATCCTGCCCGTCGGGCTCGACATCACCGTCGAGGTGTTGAAGGCCAACAGGTATCGGGCCGATGTGGAGGTCCCGCTGGTGCTGACCGCGCGGGCGGCCGCGCCACTGAGCGTGGTGATCGATGTATCGCCGCCGGTCGCGGCCGATATCCGGGTGTCGTTCCGCGCCGAGGGGATGCGGGCGGCCACCCTCGGCGCGCTCGCGGGGATCAGGCGGCAGGTGGCGGGTCAGGTCGCCGCCGTCATTCGGCGCGAGCTCGCCGACCCGGCCATGCGCACCATCGATGTGGCCGCCCGCATCGACAGCGTCGCCTGACCTGCGCCGATCTGCCCCGAAGCTGAATACTGGCCGTCTTCGACTGTGGCGAATGTGAATTGAGTTGTTTTGTGGGTCTGGCGGTTCGCATGTGAGTGTGGTGAAATGAGTAGACGTTCGAGGCTCCCGGCGCGCGTGTGACTTCTGGGGAAGGTGCGCCGGGTTCGCTGTCGAGTCCTCCGCGGTCGAGGCCGCGCCTGGCGTGCGCTCGCGCCGGAGTCCCCACAGCTCGATCGGGTTGCGCGAAGGAGTCCCGCGATGAGGTCAGTGTCCCGCCGTCACTTTTTTGCTGTTAGCGCCGCGGTTGCCGGTATGGCGGTCGTCGCGCCGCGTGCCGCGGCCGCGCCGCTCGGCACCCTCATCGACTACGCCGGCGGCGTCCCGTCCGCGAGCGCGATCAAAGCGGCGGGCCATCTCGGCGTCATCCGATACGTCTCGGATCGGCGGCCCGGCGCGGAATGGATGGCGGGTAAACCGCTGCGCGCCAACGAGGTCGACGATCTACGCGAAGCGGGTCTGCGAATCGTGTCCTGCTACCAGTTCGGCAAGGGCAGCACCGCCGACTGGCGTGGCGGTGTGGAGGCGGGCAAGCGGCACGCCGACCGAGGCCTGGCCTTGCATCGCGCCGCGGGCGGCCCGGACGACGCTCCGATCTACGCCGCCATCGACGACAACCCGAGCGCCGTGGATTTCGCCACCATGATCGCGCCCTACCTGCTCGGCTGGCAGTCGGTGCTGGGTCGGGACAACACCGGCATCTACGCGAGTTCCCCCACAATCGAACTGGCCACCCGCGCCGGACTCGCCTCCTGGTACTGGCAGCACAACTGGGGCACGCCAAAGGGTTTCCTGCATCCGGCCGCGCACCTGCACCAGTTCGAGATCGATAAGCGCGCCGTCGACGGTGTCGGCGTCGATGTGAACAACGTGCTCAGGGCCGAATACGGGGCCTGGTAGCGGCCGGGCCTACGTCTGGCAGTGGCAGACCGGCGCGACCCGCAGGTCGGGTTCGTCGTCGGGCACCACCCGCAGCGTCGGACGGGTTTCGGGGGCCTCGTGATCGCCGTGCCAGGCGGCCAGCGACCAGCGCGACAGGCCGGAGAAGGCCGAGCCGAGGCTGCCGAACGAGGCGGAGGACAGCACCGATCCGAACGACCCGACCGACCCGATCGACAGCACCGAACCCACGCTGCCGATGGACAGGATCGAATAGGCCGAACCGATGGACAGGATGGAACCCTCCGAACGGAACGACAGGATCGAACGCTTACCGCGTCGGGAGTGATTGGCCGCCGCGCTTTTGGACACAGCGTTGTTGGACCCTATCGAGCTCTCGATACTCGCCATAGAGCCCGGTCTACCACAGTTGGACCCGCAAGTCGCGGCACAGGGCCGTCGAATCAGGCGACGGTGAAGAATCCGAGCGTCGGCAGGAATCCGCAGGTGCGCGGCGCGGCGTCGTCGGTCTGGGTGGTCAGCGAACCCGCGACCACGGCGACGATGCGACCCGAGCCCGTCTCGGCGATGGCCGACAGGGTGGCGGGTCCGCCCGGATTGATCTTGGCCTCATCGGTGAGCGGCAGGATGCCCGACTGGCGGGTGTCCAGGTTGAGCCACTGCACCGTCATGGGCGGATTCTGGTCGGGCGTGGGGGATTTGGTGCCCAGCGCGGTGAAGACGAAACCCGTCTGCGCGGCCTTGGGGCCGGGCGGGGGCAGGGTGGCAGGGCCGGGGACGGCCAGCGCGGTGCCCACCGAATCGGCCGAATCGGCGATGCAGCCCTTGCCGATGGTGGGGTAGAGGAACTGGGCGATGGTCGGGCCGTCCTTGGGCGGCAGTTCCGGACCGCCGCCGCCGCTGCCGTCGAGGAAGGCGATGATCTTCTCGAGGGTGGCGCGGATCTGCGGGGGCAGGGCCAGCGCGGCCAACAGTTGCCTGGCCGTGTCGAGGATGGCGGTCTGCGGGCCGGAGACATCGCCGGGACCGGCGATCGCGCCGACGATGGCGGGGGCCAGTGCGGCGATGGTGTCGACCGGAATGCCTTCGGGGATCATGGGAACCGCGACGGTGGCGGCGGAAGGCAGTGGTGCGGTGGGCTTCGGTGCGGCGGTGGCCGTCGGCGCGATCAGCGCGACGCTCGCGGCGCAGGTGAGCGCGGACAGCGCGATCCGGGATCCTCGGTTGCGAAGCACTGGTCCAGCCGTCCTTACGTCAAAAGCCTACGGTTCCGGGGTCACTCTAGGGATAGCGCCGCCCCGTTGTACAGCTAGCGGTGCGGCGGGCGTTAACAGAACGTAGCGCCGAATGCTGTTACCCGTGTGAAAGTTGATGCAAATGTTATCAGTGATTCGAGCGAGTGGCGGGCGGAATCCGCGCTGCGGTTAATCTAGTCCACAGCACTCCCCGCCCCGTCGCCCAACCCCGATCCGCTCGGGCACCAGGCCGACGACCCGACTCGAAAGCCTGCGATTTGAACCGAGAGAGCGCTCGGGTGGACGCACGTCCCGCCGCTGCCCGCCTACGCTGGGCGCTGCCGGTCCTCGGTCTATCCGTGCTGATCCGATTGATCTGGATGCTGTTCGCCCCCAACGGGATGAACCTGGTCGACCTGCACGTCTATGTCGACGGTTCGGCCGATCTGCTCACCGATCACCTCTACGAATTCACCTATTCGGAAAAGACCCCGGATTTCCCGCTTCCGTTCACCTATCCGCCCTTCGCCGCACTGGTTTTCTATCCGCTGCACTTTCTGCCATTCACGGTGGTGGCTGTCGGCTGGCTGCTGGCCACGGTCGCCGCGCTCTACGGCGTGGTCCGCATCGCGTTGGAAATGCTGATCGGGAAAGAGCGTGCGCGCGAACCGATCTGGCGCTCGGCGGCGGTGGCCTGGACGGCGGTCGGCCTGTGGATGGAACCGGTGCGGACCACCATCGACTACGGCCAGGTCAATGTATTCCTGGTGCTCGGTGCGATGCTCGCGGTGCGCAGCGCGCGCTGGTGGATCTCGGGCACGCTGGTCGGTGTGGTCGCGGGTATCAAGCTGACCCCGGCTATCACCGGCCTGTACTTCCTCGCGCGCCGGCGCTGGGCGACGGTGTTCTGGTCGGCGCTGGTCTTCGGCGCGACGGTCGGTGTCAGCTTCCTCATCGCCGAGGCCGAGGCGCGCAAATACTTCGGCACCCTGCTCGGTGACGCGCATCGGATCGGTCCGGTCGGCTCGGTGTGGAATCAGTCGCTGCGCGGCACCATCAGCCGCATCCTGGGCCACGATGTGGAATCCGGTCCGGTGTGGCTGGCCGCGGTGGCGGTATGCGCGGTGCTGGCCCTGCTGGCTTGGCGCGCGCTCGAACGAGACGATCGGCTCGGCACGCTGATCGTGGTGCAGTTGTTCGGGTTGATGGTGTCGCCGATCTCGTGGTCGCACCATTTCGTCTGGCTGGTGCCGACGGTGCTGTGGTTGGTGCACGGGCCGTTTCGCGCGGCGGCGGGCGCGCGGGTCATCGCGGGTTTCTGGTTGGTGACCACGCTGATCGGTGTGCCCTGGGTGCTGTCGTTCGCGCAGCCGTCGATCTGGGATATCTCCCGGCCGGGCATGCTGTCCTGGCTCGGCGCGGTCGATGTCCTCGGGGTGCTGGTGCTGCTGTGCTGGATTATCCGGCAGGGGCAGGGGTCCTTGCGCGCGGATTTGGCACGCCTGCGAGCGCTGCCGCGCGGGCGGCAGCGCTCGCGAAGCGTCTGAATTATTCGGCCAACCGGTCGATCTGTTCGGCCAGGGCGATATCCAGCGCCGTCACCCCGCCGGAAACGTGGGTGGACAGCGTGAAGGTGACCTTGCGCCAGCGAATATCTATATCCGGGTGATGATCGGCCGATTCCGCGGCGGCGGCCACCCGGCGCACCAGGTCGATGCCGTCGATAAAACTCGGCGCGGTAATCGTGCGGGATATGCCTGCGACCGAACCGGTCCAACCCGGCAATCCGGTCAAGGCTTGCGTGAGATCGGTCTCTGTCAGCAGTGCTGGACTCATGGTCCGGTTGTACTCCACCCGATGCCCGCACACCGGAATTTCGCCGTGCCGGAATTCAGGACGCGCGCGCCTGCTCGAGTCCTTTTTTGAGTGCTTTGCCGCAAACACCTGCGGCTTCCAGGCGTTTCATCCGCATGATGACCACAGGGCATTTGAGGCAGCGCTGCTTTTTTCGACAACACTTCTTCTTCGGCTTCAGGCCGGAAACATGCTTCGCCTTGACCTTGCCCACAGTTGCTTAGCGTAGCCTAAGTCCGCCGCGCCGCGATGACCGGCGGCGCTACCGGTAGTGTGTAGCTGGCCGAGCGTCTGGTGTCGGAACACCCATTCCACCGAGCCGGCGCAGGTCATCACCACCGACAGCAGGAGGATTCAGGCGTGTCGTCTGCACGCGATTTTCGCAACGTCGCCATCGTGGCCCACGTTGACCACGGCAAGACGACGCTCGTCGACGCCATGCTGCGCCAGTCCGGCGCCTTCGCCGAGCGAGCCGAGCCGGTCGACCGGGTCATGGACTCCGGCGATCTCGAGCGCGAGAAGGGCATCACCATTCTCGCCAAGAACACCGCGGTGCACCGGCATCACGGCGACGGCTCGGTGACGATCATCAATGTGATCGATACCCCCGGCCACGCCGATTTCGGCGGTGAGGTCGAGCGCGGCCTGTCCATGGTCGACGGCGTGGTGCTGCTGGTCGACGCCTCGGAGGGGCCGCTGCCGCAGACCAGGTTCGTGCTGCGCAAGGCGCTGGCCGCCTCGCTGCCGGTCATCCTGGTGGTCAACAAGACCGACCGTCCCGACGCCCGCATCGCCGAGGTCGTCGAGGAGAGCCACGATCTGCTGCTCGACCTGGCGTCGGATCTGGACGACGAGGCCGCCGAGGCGGCGGAGTTGGCGCTGGATCTGCCGGTGCTCTACGCCTCCGGTCGCGAGGGCAAGGCGTCCACCGAGGCCCCCGAGAACGGCCACGCGCCGAACGCGGAGAATCTGGATGCCCTGTTCGACGTGCTGATGAGCTACGTCCCGGCGCCGAAGGGCGATCCCACCGCCCCGCTGCAGGCCCATGTCACCAACTTGGACGCCTCGCCGTTCCTGGGGCGTCTCGCACTGGTCCGCATTCACAACGGCACCCTGCGCAAGGGTCAGAACGTGGCCTGGATGAGTGCCGAGGGCACCAAGTCGATCAAGATCACCGAACTGCTGACCACCGTCGGCGTGGAACGCAATCCGGCCGAGGAGGCGGTGGCGGGCGATATCGTCGCGGTCGCGGGCATCCCGGACATCATGATCGGCGATACCCTGGCCGATCCGGAGCAGCCGGTGGCCCTGCCGCGCATCAGCGTGGACGAGCCCGCCATCTCGGTCACCGTCGGCATCAACAACTCGCCGCTGGCCGGACGCAACGGCGGCACCAAACTCACCGCCCGACTGGTCAAGGCCCGCCTCGATCAGGAACTGGTCGGCAATGTGTCGATCCGCGTGGTGCCCACCGAGCGCCCCGACACCTGGGAGGTGCAGGGCCGCGGCGAGTTGGCGCTGGCCATCCTGGTGGAGACCATGCGCCGCGAGGGTTTCGAACTCACCGTCGGCAAGCCGCAGGTGGTCACCCGCCAGGTCGACGGCAAGGTGCACGAGCCGTTCGAGGAGTTGACCGTCGACGTGCCCGAGGAGCATCTCGGTTCGGTCACCCAGTTGCTGGCCGCCCGCAAGGGCAAGATGGTCCAGATGACCAATCACGGTCACGGCTGGGTTCGGATGGAGTTCATCGTGCCCTCGCGCGGCCTGATCGGCTTCCGCACCGACTTCCTCACCGAGACCAGAGGCACCGGTATCGCCAACGCGGTTTCGCACGGCTACGCGGCCTGGGCGGGCGAGATCCGCTCCCGCCACACCGGTTCGCTGGTCTCCGACAGGGCGGGCAGCGTCACCGGATACGCCATGGCGCAGTTGGCCGACCGCGGCACCTTCTTCGTCGAGCCCGGCGCCGACACCTATGAGGGCATGGTCGTCGGGATCAATCCGCGCGCGGAGGATCTCGACATCAACGTCACCCGTGAGAAGAAGCTCACCAATATGCGCAGCTCCACCGGCGATGTGCTGGAGACGCTGGCCCGGCCCCTGGTGCTGGACCTGGAGGGCGCGATGGAGTTCTGCTCGGGCGACGAATGCGTCGAGGTGGCCCCCGAGGTGGTCCGGGTGCGCAAGGTGATCCTGAGCGCCAACGACCGGGCCAGGGAGCTCTCCCGTCGCAAGGCCCGCGACCGCGCGGCGCTGTAACCGCTTCTCGCACAATTAAGGTGAACCCCGGGGCAAGGCCGCAAGGCCCGCCTCGGGGGTGACGTCGGCGGGCCGCGCGTCGCACGGTCCGGAAGAAAGTGCGAGGTAGAGTGCCGAAGGTGAGATCGGGGGCCGGGCGCACGGCGCTGTGCGCCATGTTGGCGGTGGCGGCATCGGTGTCGGTGCTCGCGGGCTGCACCGCGAATCCGCCGCCCCCGGTGGAGGTCACGGGCGCGCCGAAGACGACCCTCCCCAAACCCACCAAGAACACGGTGGTGGTGGCCATCGACGACATCGGGATCGGCTTCAATCCGCATCTGCGCGCGGACCAGTCGACCGCGACCTCGGCGGTGGCTTCGATGGTGCTGCCGAGTCCGTTCCGCCCGATGCCGAATCACGCGGTGCCTGCGGCGACCGATTGGCAGCCGGATCTGGGTCTGCTGGTCTCGGCGGAGGTCACCGCGCAGGAGCCGTTCACCGTCACCTACACGCTGCGCAATCAGGCCAACTGGTCCGATGGCGCGCCGATCGCGGCCGAGGATTTCCGTTTCCTGTGGCAGCAGATGATCAGTCAGCCGGGTGTGGTCGATGCGGCGGGTTATCGCCTGATCACCGATGTGGCCTCCTCCGGGGGCGGAAAAACGGTGACGGTCACCATGTCCCGGCCGTATCCGGCCTGGCGTGAACTGTTCGGCAATCTGCTGCCCTCGCATCTGGTGAAGGATTCGCCGGGCGGGTTCCAGACCGGATGGCTCAAGCAGATCAAGGTGTCCGGCGGGCAGTTCGGCGTGAAGTCGGTGGATCAGGAGCGCGACGAGATCCTGCTCGAGCGCAATGACCGCTACTGGGGCACGCCGGCCGCGCCGGATCAGATCCGGTTGCGCCGGGGTGGCACCACCGCGCAGTTGGCCGAATCGCTGCGCACCAATGATGCTCAGATGGCGCTCGTACACGGTGGTGCGGCTACCCAGGCGCAGTTGGCTGCCATTCCGTCGGTGCGGACCTCGGTGTTGCCGCAGTCGCGCGAGTTGCAGTTGGTCTTGAACGGGCGCACCGGCGATATGAGCGATCCCAGGGTGCGGCGCGGGGTGTTGGCACTGCTGGATCCCGGTCTGCTCGCCACCGTCGGCGCGCATACCGGCGGTTGGGTGGAGCCGGTGCGCGCGCAGGTGCTCGCGCCCGCCGATCCCGGTTACGCGCCCACCGCGCCGCCGCGCCCTTCGGCGGACGAGGCGTTCGCGCTGCTGGCCGAGGCGGGTTTCGGCCGAGCGCCGGAACCGCCGCCGCCCGCCTCGCCGACCTCACCGGCCCCGCTGCCCCGCTCGGTGGCGAAAAACGGTAGGACCCTTGCCATTCGGATCGGCGCGGTGGCGGGTGACAATACCGCGCTCGCGGTGGCCAATACCGTCGCCGACCAATTGCGCAGTGCCGGAATAGATGCCACGGTGCGCAGCGTGGCCGCCGACGCCCTCTACGGCAAGGAACTGGCCGACGGCGGGGTGGACGCGCTGGTCGGTTGGGAGGTCGCGGGTACCGATCCCGGTACCGCACTGGCCTCCCGCTACAGTTGTCCGCCGCCGAATCCCCCTGTCCCGAACGGAAATTCGCAACCCGATTCGGAGCAGCTCAAACTCGCGCCGAGTAATCTGTCCGGTGTGTGCGATCCGGGTCTGCAGCCGACGATCGACGAGGCGCTGCACGGGATCGAGGTGGGTCGCGCGCTGGCCGAGGCCGAGCCCCGGCTCTGGGCGCTGTCCACGGTGTTGCCGATCGTGCAGGACACGGTCGTCGCCGCCGCGAGTCCCAGGGTGGATGGTGTGGCTATGACGGGCAGCAGTCAGGTCGGCATCTTCGGTGATGCCGCGCAGTGGCGGGTGCTGCCGTGACCGAGGGCGGCCTGGTCCTGGTGCACGCGCACCCCGATGACGAGTCCATCACCACCGGCGGCGTCATCGCGCTCTACCGCCGTCGCGGCGTCCCGGTCACGGTGGTGACCTGCACCCTCGGCGAGGAGGGCGAGGTCATCGGGGAGCGGTGGGCGGGTCTGACCGCGGACCGGGCGGATCAGTTGGGCGGCTACCGAATTCTCGAACTCACCAGGGCGCTGGCCGAATTGGACGCCGCCCCGCCGCGCTTCCTGGGCGGCGCCGGTCGCTGGCGCGATTCCGGGATGGCGGGCACCGCCTCGGCGGCTAATCCGCGTGCGTTCATCCATTCTGGTTCAGAAGCAGTGAACGAGCTGGTTCAAATTCTGCTCGAATTGCGGCCACGGGTGGTGGTCGGCTACGACCCGCGCGGCGGCTACGGCCATCCCGACCATATTCGCGCCCATGAGGTCGCCACCGACGCGGTGCGTCTGGCAGCCGAAAAGGGTTGGGACACACCTAAGTTCTATTGGACCGTGACGGACGGTGCGATGCTCGGCGCGCATACCGCGGCGCTGGCCGGGCGCACCGCGGACAAATTGCCGGGCGCGTTGCCGCCGGGGTGGCGACTTCCCGCCGAAGGGGAGCTGGCCAGTGTGCCCAGCGAGACGGTGACCACCACCATCGAGGTCTCCGAAGTGCTGGCCGCCAAACGCGCCGCCTTGCGTGCGCATGCCACTCAAGTCCTGGTAGCGCCCTCGGGTCGGGATTTCGCGCTGTCCAACTATGTCGCTCAGCCGGTGCTTCCGGAGGAACATTTCATCCTGGTGCGCGGACCGCGGGGGCCGGTCGGGTCGGACGGCCGCGAGCACGATCTCTTCGCCGGACTCTGAACCTCCCGTATTCCAGATTTGTAGCCGCCGGGTTGCTGTCCGCCCGATTCGGCGGGGCGGGTACCGTGCATGCGTCCCTGATATCAATCCCGGAGGGTTCGGCGATCCATGACAGCGGTCGGTGACGCGGCACATCTCGGAGCCGAGGACCACGGCTACCACAAGAGCCTCAAACCTCGTCAGCTACAGATGATCGCCATCGGCGGCGCGATCGGCACCGGCCTATTCCTCGGCGCGGGCGGACGACTCAATACCGCAGGGCCGGGTCTGTTCCTCGTCTACGCGGTGTGCGGACTGTTCGTCTTCCTCATCCTGCGCGCCCTCGGCGAACTGGTGCTGCACCGGGCGTCCTCCGGATCGTTCGTCTCCTACGCCCGAGAATTCTTCGGCGAGAAGGCCGCATTCGTCGCGGGCTGGATGTACTTCCTCAACTGGTCCATGACCGGTATCGCCGACACCACCGCCATCGCGCAGTACTTCCACTACTGGGCCGGATTCACCGCCGTACCGCAGTGGCTGCTGGCGCTGATCGCGCTGGTGATCGTGCTGGGGGTCAACCTCATCTCGGTGAAGTGGTTCGGCGAGATGGAGTTCTGGGCCGCGCTGGTCAAGGTCACCGCGCTGTGCGCGTTCCTGATCGTCGGCGCCGTCTTCCTCATCGGCCGGTTCAAGGTGGACGGACATCCCACCGGCCCGCAGGTGGTGCTGGACCACGGCGGCCTGTTCCCCACCGGCGTGCTGCCGCTGGTGGTGGTCACCTCCGGCGTCGTATTCGCCTACGCGGCGGTCGAATTGGTGGGCACCGCGGCGGGGGAGACGGAGAATCCGGCCAAGATCATGCCGCGCGCCATCAATTCGGTGATCGCGCGCATCGCCGTCTTCTATGTCGGCTCGCTGGTGGTGCTGGGGCTGGTGCTGCCCTACACCAGCTACAAGGCCAGCGAGAGCCCGTTCGTCACCTTCTTCACCACCCTCGGCGTGCCCGGTATCGGCAGCGTGATGAATCTGGTGGTGCTCACCGCCGCCTTCTCCAGCCTGAACGCGGGTCTGTACTCGACGGGCCGCATCCTGCGCTCGATGGCGATGAACGGCAGCGCCCCGAAGTTCACCGGGGTGATGGGCCGCAACGGTGTGCCCTACGGCGGCATCCTGCTCACCAGCCTGATCGCGCTCTGCGGTATCGCGCTCAATGGCATCGTGCCGCATCAGGCGTTCGAGATCGTGCTGAATATGGCCTCGCTGGGCATCGTCGCCTCCTGGGCCACCATCGTGCTGTGCCAGTTGCAGTTGTGGCGCTGGTGGAAAGCGGGGCGGGTGCAGCGTCCGTCGTTCCGCATGTTCGGCGCGCCCTACACCGGACTGCTGACACTGGTGTTCCTGGTGTTCGTGGTGGTGCTCACCGCCTTCGACTACCCGGTCGGCACCTGGACGGTGGCCTCGCTGGTGGTGATCATCCCGGCCTTGATCCTCGGCTGGTTCGCGGCGCGGCGGCGGGTCCTGGCCATCGCCGAACAGCGCATGGGCTACACCGGCGAATTCCCGGTGGTCGCCAATATCCCGATGGACGGGGAGAAGTAGGCCGGTCGGAATACACTCGTTCGGTGTACAACTGGGATCTGCAGAACGCGATCGTGGCCTTCGTGGAGAGCATGCGCCCGAATTGGCCCGCCCAGCACGAGATGTATCTGTCGGCGCTGTACGGCTTCGTCGATCTGCAGAGCCACTTGTTGACGCTGCTCGGCTTTCCTCCGGTGCCGTGATCGCGCGCCCGCTCGCGCCCGTGATCCTCGGGCTGCTGACCCTCGACGCCTTCATCACCTTGGTGCTGGAGGTGCTTTTCCTGCCCAGCTACCTGGGCGCCGTGCCGTTCCCGATCACCGCGCTGGTCGCGGGCGTGGCGAATGTGCTGATCGTGCTTGGCGTGCGCACGGTGACTGCGCGCCTGTCGGTCGCGTTCCTTCCGCTCGGGGCCTGGATGCTCGGCTTCCTGGTCTGCGCGAGTTCCGGTCCCGGCGGTTCGGTGCTGCTGCTCAGCGATTGGCGCACGCTCGCACTGGTGCTGCTCGGGTTGATCCCGCCGCTGGCGCTGCTCTATTTCCGAGTCAATGCGCGGGCGGGCGCGTCGGCGAAGAGTTCGACCGCGTAGCGGGCGGCCCACTGCGCGAAGGTCGTCCCCGGCGTGCCCGTGATCGCGGCGACGGATTCGGTGGGTAGCTGCGGATCCTCGCCGAGGTAGCCGAGCACATTGTCGACATACCACTGCGCCTTGGCCCCCAGCGCGGAGGTGTAGGCGAGGATGGACTCCTCCCGTGACGCGGTGACGAATCCGATCTGCCGACCCAGCGCCGCGCCGAGCTGCCGCACCATCTCGGCCCTGGTCAGGATCTGCGGCCCCATCAGCAGGTGCGCCTTGCCCTCGTGGCCCGGTTCGAGCAGCGCCGCGGCGGCGACCGAGGCGATATCGTCCATGGCGATCGGCGCGGTGGCCGCCGCCGGATTCGGTTCGCGCACCGTGCCCGTCGCCCGGATCTGCGCCACCCACAGGCGGGTGTTCTCCATGAAGTCGGCGGGCCACAGGTGAGTCCAGGCCAGGCCGCTGTTCTCCACCGCGGCGCTCACCCCACCCCACCAGCTCTCCGGCTCGCCGCTCAGATCCACCACATGGCGCACACCCGCCTTCGCGGCCAGCGCGAGCACGTCGACAGCCGTTTCCGGAGTCGGTGCGAGGTAGACCGATTCGACCCCGGCGAAGGCCGCGGGCAGTGTCGACACGTCCCGCAGATAGCCCTCGACCGCCTCGACACCTGCCGGAAGCCGGGCGGCCGCCGGGTTCTTGGTGAGCGCGCGCACCTTGTCCGCGCCGCGCGCGAGCAACCGGTCCACGACCTTGCGGCCGATATTGCCGGTCGCACCGGTCACCAGAATTGTCATCGAAATCCCTCCCGCACCGGCACCGCCCTCGGGCGCCAGGGACCATCATGCCGGGCGAATTCCGTTGCGTCACATGAGCGGTTTCCATGGCAGCGGAATTACCGGCGACGTCGGGGCGCTGCAAACGGGCAGCGCTGGATTACTGTCGCAGCGACACCCGAGGAGAGGACAGCCGTGACCAATATTCTCGACATATCCGTCAATACCCTGGCGGGCGAGCCGACGACGCTCGGTGCGATCACCGACGGCAAGGCGGCACTGGTGGTGAACGTGGCCTCCAAATGCGGGCTCACACCGCAGTACACCGGGCTCGAGCAGTTGCAGGCGGAGTACGGGCCGCGCGGGTTCACCGTCGTGGGCGTGCCCTGCAATCAGTTCGGGGGACAGGAGCCGGGCACTGCCGAGGAGATCGCCGAATTCTGTTCGACCACCTACGGTGTCAGCTTCCCGCTCACCGAGAAGTCCGAGGTGAACGGCGCGGGGCGGCATCCGCTGTACGCGGCGCTCACCGAGGTGGCCGACGCCGAGGGCAAGGCGGGGGATATCACCTGGAATTTCGAGAAATTCGTCCTCGCCTCGGACGGGAAGATCGTGGGCCGCTTCGGTCCGCGCACCGATCCGCACGATACGGCGCTGGTGGCCGCGATCGAAGGCGTACTGCCGCAGTAGGCAGGATCCGCACTGCCGCGGTCGACGATTGGGGGCGGGCCGCCGCCCCCATCAGTCGAACTAACCCTTGACGCAGTTGCCCTGGCCGTCGGACACGCCTGGCTTGCGCGCGAGCGGGCCGAGTTCGCAGGGGACCCCCGCCGCCATCGGCAGCCAGATGACCGTGTCATCGCCCGCGCGGTGGCAGGTGACCGTCGCGGGCCGGGTGCCGGGCAGGTAGATGGCCTCGGTGTACTCCAGACCGGCCGCCGCGCACGCCTCGTGTCCGGCCTGGCCGTAGTCGATCGGCTCGGCCGAAGCCGTCGTCGCGCCGAGCGCGGACAGCGCCGCCGCGGCCAAACCCACGAATACCGTGGTCCGGACAAAACTCATGATGAATCTCCTTGCCGCTGGGCTGATTCCGCTGGATACCGCGCAGCACACGCTACGTGGCCGCGCCCCGCAGGCCAAGTGCTCAGTCCAGACGCACCGCCAAGGTCGCGACGACGGCGTCGGTGCGGGCGCGCAGGGCGGCGGTGAGCACCGGCCCGCGCGGATTGTGCAGCGGACGATGCCACCACCGGTCGGCCTCCATATGGGCCAGCAGCACCGTGACGGCCCGGCCTTTCTGCGTCTGCGCGCGCACATAGCCGACGAGGGTGTTGACGAGGCTGCGATGCGGACAGGGCAGCACCTTCAGTGGCACGCCCGGATCCCACCGTTTCCATTGCGCGCTCAGCTTTTTGGTGGAGGCGGGATCGATTTCGGCGGCGACGGCGATGATCTCGCCGCGCATCCGCAGCGCCGCCTCGATCGCGCGCGCGGTCACCTCGCTCATGGTGACGACCGGAACCACCACCAGGGCCTTGTTCGCCGCATCCGGATTGGGTCGCGGCGGAATCCTTCCCAGGTGCAGTTGCTGGGCGACTTGGCCGTAGTAGTCCTCGGTGCGCGCGAAATTGATGACCAGCGCGGGCACGATGATCAGCAGCAGCCACGCACCCTCGGCGAACTTCTCGGCGAAGAGCACCACCAGCGCGACGGCGGTGAGGATCGCGCCGAAGCCATTGAGCACCGCCCGCCAGACCCAACCGCGACCGCGCTCGCGATACCAATGCCGCACCAAACCGGTTTGGCTGATGGTGAATCCGATGAACACCCCGATGGCGAACACCGGCAGCAGCCGGTGGGTGTCGGCGTCGACGATGAGCAGCACCACGGCGGCGAGTCCGGCCAGCGCGGCCACGCCGTAGCGGAAAACCGGCCGCTCCGAACGCAATCCGAACAGCGAGGGCACGCGGCGGTCTTTGGCCAGCAGCGACAGCAGGACCGGGAGGCCGCCGAAGCTGGTGTTCGCGGCCAGCACCAGCACCAGGGTCACCGACAGGTTGGTCAGATAGAACAGCCAGCCGGTGCCGAAGGCGCCGGCCGAGAGTTGGGCCAGGATGGTCACCTCGCCGCGCGGCACCACATGGTGCTGCCGGATCAGCCAGGCCAGCCCGAGCAGCATGGCGCCGAGCAGGACGCCGAGCGCGACCTCGGTGTGCTGGGCGCGCCGCACGGCGGGGGTGCGGAAGGCGGGCACCGCGTTGGCGATGGCCTCCACCCCGGTCAGCGCCGAGCAGCCCGCGGAGAACGCTTTGAGCAGCAGCACGACGCCCAGTCCCTCGACCGCGACGAAGGGTGTCCGATCGGTGCCGATGGTCACCGGCTCCCAGCGGAAGAGGCCGACCGCGATGATCGCGAAGATCAGCACCACGAACAGGATGGTCGGTCCCATCAGCACTTTCGCCGATTCGGCCACCCCGATCAGGTTGAGCAGGGTGAGCACCGCGAGCCCGATCAGCGTCACCAGCAGCAGATGGTCGGACAGCGCCGGAAAGGCGCTGGCCAGGCTGGCCGCGCCCGCCGCGAGACTGACCGCGACGGTGAGCACGTAGTCGACCACCAGACTCGCCGCCGCGAGCAGACTGGCCCAGCGGCCCAGATGCCGTTTGGCCACCGCGTACGCGCCGCCGCCATCGGGATGCACCGCGATGACCTGCCGATAGGACAGCACCAGCACCAGCAGCAGCAATGCGATGGCAATCGAGATCGGCAGCGTCCACGACACGGCCGCCTCGCCCGCCGCGATCAGGACCAGGACGATGGCCTCCGGCCCGTAGGCGACGCTGGACAGCGCGTCCAGCGACAGCGCCGCCAGCCCGCCGAGCGCGGTCAGCCGGTATTTGTCCCCGCGCTGCAGGCGGCGGACCCTGCGGTCGGCGATCCTCGGTTCCGGGGTGCGCTCCAGCGTGTCAACCACGTGCTCCATTGAACGGGGTGCCCGCGTGCCGATCGATCAGCGACACAACAGCGATTCAGCGCGCGCCGAGTCGTCCCGGTGTCACCCGCTCGATGAGCGCCCACGCCTGTTCGAGCGGAATGTCGATCACCGCATAGCGTTTCTTGCCCGCGGCGGTGGCGGCGATGACGGTGGCCACCCCGGATCGACGCTGGAAGAAGCTCTGGCGCACGGTCCAGCCGATGATGCCGGGGGCCTCCAGACAGTCGCGGTCGCGATCCAGCGATCCGGATCGGGTGACCAGCCAGGTCGGCGCGCCGTCGGCGGCGGGCAGCACCGCGTGGCCCAGACCGCGATAGCGGTCGCCCGCGAGCGCGACCGCGACCAGGGCCGCCACCGCGGGCAGCAGCCACCACCACGGCCCGAATTCCACCCACGTCAGCCGCGCCATCAGCATGACCACCGCGACCAGGACGACCGGCCCCAGCGCGCGGGTGTAGCGGCGGCGCCGCGCGAGGGGACCGTGCGCCGCGAGCGGCGCCAGCGCGGGCATGGATCCGGGTGCGGCCAGGTCGAGCTGCTGAGATCCGTTGCGCGACAACAGGTGCGCCAGTGTGTGGTCCACCGCGCCCCTCGGGGACTGCGGCAGGATCTTCACCCTCGGCTTCTCCCCGGTCATGATGGCCTCGAGCTCCGCGCCGCCCGCCAACCGCAGCAGCAGCGGCTCGTTCACCGTCGCGCCCCGGAAACGCGCCAGGTCCATGGTGATCTGGCGGGTGGTGAACAGTCCGTGTCGGATATTGAGCGTCTTGCCGTCGTCGAGCACGGTGAGTCCGTAGTAGGTGGCCAGATATCGCGCGCACGCGGCCAGACAGACCACCGCGATCAGCGCGAGGACGAGCGCGGCGATGATGGCGGCCAGCAGCAGCGTCGTCTCCTCGCGCAGGCGTCGCACCGCGTCGGAGCGGAAAAGCGCTTGGCCGATGCCGTATTGGAAGGCCAGACCGACCAGCGGCGCGAACAGGGCGAATCCGGTCAGCGACAGCGGCGCGTAGCGCACCCAACTCGCCCGCCAGTGTCCGATCTCGCGCTGATCACCGGGGGCGGTCGGAGCCAATTCGCGGCCCGATTCGTCCTGATGCGGAGCCTCCGTGTGTGCCAGCAGGTCTTGACGCAGTGCGGGGACCAGCCGGGCGTCCAGCGCGTCGAGTTTGAACTTGTCCTTCGCCTCCGCCTGGCCGGTGCCGATGGCCAGCACCGCGAGGCCGAGGACCCGGTGCAGCACATCGGCCTGGATATCGACCGAGCGAATCCGCGAGCGCGGCACCGCGAGTCGTTTGCGCGCCAGCAGTCCGGTGCGCAATTCGACATGTGTCGGCCCGACCCGGTAGGTGGTGGTGAACCAGCGGCTCACCGCCAACCCGACGATCACGAGCAGCGGGATCAGACCCCACAGCGGGTTGTCGGCGCGGGTGCCCACCACCACGGTGCCGATGACGACAGGAATGTAGCGCGCCACCTCGTAGACCGGATGCACCAGCAGCATGCGCGGATCCAGCCGCTGCCACGGGATTTCGGGGGCGGGGAACTCGGTCACGTGGCGTCGCCCCGATGTCTGGCCGCGATCTCGGTCAGTTGCCGCACGGTGCGCTCGGCCACCGGGCGGTCCAGCGCCGAGATGGTGACCGCGCCCGCCGAGGAGGCGGTGGTCACGGTGACGGTGGCCAGGTCGAGCAGTCGCTCCAGTGGGCCGCGCTCGGTGTCCACGGTCTGCACCCTGGAGATCGGGGCGACGCGGCTCTCCTGGGTGATCCAGCCGACACGGGTGTAGACGGCCTCGTCGGTGATCTCCCAGCGGTGCACCGCGTAGCGCCACCACGGGATCACTCCGATACTGACGACGGCAAGCACCAGGCTGATGCCGAGCACCAGCAGTTGCGCGCCTCGGTGCCCGCCGTCGACCAGCGCCCAAATCGCTTGGGCCACGAAGGGAATCACCCAGCCGAGCACCGCCTGAGCGGTCCACAGCAGTTTGGCCTTGGAACTGGGACGCCACGCGGGGCCGGCCATGACGGTCGGTGTCTGCGACATATCCGCCATGGTTCCACGGGCGGCCTACCCGCCGCGCGGAATAGTGTGACGCGCCACGCGGTTGAGCAGGCTCATAGGTACTGGAAGGAGACAGGTCCGGATGGTAGGCGCATGATCGAGGACGTGACCGAACTGCCAGACCCCGCCGCCGATCGCGATCGGCCCAACGCCACGGTCGAATCCGCTCGGCCCAATGCTTCGGCCATGCGCCGCGCGTTGCGCCGGGCGCGTGATGGGGTGACGCTCAACGTCGACGAGGCCGCAGTGCTGCTGCACGCCCGCGACGCGGACCTGCGCGATCTCATGAGCAGCGCCGCGCGGGTGCGCGATGCGGGCTTGGAGTCGGCGGGTCGCCCCAAACAGCTCAGCTACAGCCGCAATGTCTTCATCCCACTGACCCGGCTGTGTCGCGACAAATGTCACTACTGCACCTTCGTCACGGTGCCGGGCAAACTGCGCGCCGAAGGCAAGGGCATGTTCCTGGAGCCGGACGAGGTGCTGGAGATCGCCCGGCGCGGCGCGGCCCTGGGCTGCAAGGAGGCGCTGTTCACCCTGGGTGACAGGCCGGAGGCGCGCTGGCCCGAGGCCGCCCAGTGGCTCGACGAGCGCGGCTACGACTCCACCCTGGACTATCTGCGCGCCGTCTCCATCATGGTGCTGGAGGAGACGGGTCTGCTGCCGCATCTCAATCCGGGCGTGATGAGCTGGGAGGAGATCTCGCGGCTCAAGCCGGTTGCCCAGTCCATGGGCATGATGCTGGAGACCACGGCCACCCGCCTGTTCACCGAGAAGGGCAACTGCCACTACGGAAGCCCCGACAAGGACCCGCAGGTGCGGTTGCGCGCCATCACAGACGCGGGCCGCCTGTCGGTGCCCTACACCACCGGCATCCTGGTCGGCATCGGCGAGACGTTGGCCGAGCGCGCCGATTCGATCATGGCGATTCGCAAGCAGCACAAGGCTTTCGGGCATATCCAGGAGGTGATCGTCCAGAACTTCCGCGCCAAGGACGACACCGCCATGCGCGCCGCGCCCGACGCCGAGCTCGAGGAGTTCCTGGCCGCCATCGCCGTCACCCGCCTGGTGCTCGGTCCCGATGTGCCGGTGCAGGCCCCGCCGAATCTGGTCTCGCACGAGGAGTGCCGCGCGCTGATCGATGCGGGCATCGACGACTGGGGCGGCGTCTCCCCGGTCACGCCCGATCACGTCAACCCCGAACGGCCGTGGCCGAATCTGGACACGCTGCACGAGATCACCGCGGCCGCGGGCTACGAACTCGTGGAGCGCACCTCCGCGCATCCGAAATATGTGCGCGCGGGCAATCCGTGGGTGGATCCGCGGATCGGCGCGCATGTGGCCGCGCTGACCGATCCGGCGACGGGTCTGGCGCGCCCCGACGCGATTCCGGTCGGCCTGCCGTGGCAGGAACCGGACGAGTCGTGGGAGTCGGCGGGCCGGGTGAACCTCAACACCGCCATCGACTCCGAGGGCCGCAATACGGTGAGCCGCAGCGATTCCGCGCTCGACACCGAGGTGGTCGGCGCGTTCGGCGACTGGGACACCATTCGCGAACAGGTCCGCGACCTGAGCGCCGCCGCACCCGAACGCCTGGACGCCGATGTGCTGGCCGCGCTGCGCTCCGCCGAGCGCGATCCGGCGGGCCTCACCGATGCCGAATACCTGGCCCTGGCCACCGCCGACGGTCCCGACCTCGACGCCGTGGCCGCATTGGCCGACCGGTTGCGCCGCGACACGGTGGGCGACGAGGTCACCTACGTCGTCAATCGCAATATCAACTTCACCAATATCTGCTACACGGGCTGCCGCTTCTGCGCTTTCGCCCAGCGCAAGGGCGATGCCGACGCCTTCACCCTGAGCACCGACGAGGTCGCCGACCGGGCCTGGGAGGCGCATGTCGACGGCGCCACCGAGATCTGCATGCAGGGCGGTATCGATCCCGAACTGCCGGTCACCGGCTACGCGGACCTGGTGCGCGCGATCAAGCGGCGAGTGCCGCAGATGCATGTGCACGCGTTCAGCCCCATGGAGATCGTCAACGGGGCCTCGCGCGGCGGTCAAAGCGTCGAGGATTGGCTCGTCGCGCTGAAAGAGGCCGGACTGGACACGATTCCGGGCACGGCGGCCGAAATCCTGGACGACGAGGTGCGCTGGGTGCTCACCAAGGGCAAGCTGCCCACCTCGGCCTGGGTGGATGTCATCCGCACGGCGCACCGGGTCGGTCTGCCGTCGAGTTCCACCATGATGTACGGCCACGTCGACAACCCGAAGCACTGGGTGGGTCACCTGCGGGTGATTCGCGGAATCCAGGACGAGACCGGCGGATTCACCGAATTCGTGCTGTTGCCGTTCGTCCATCAGAGCGCACCGCTCTACCTCGCGGGCGCGGCGCGCCCCGGCCCGACCATCCGGGACAACCGGGCCGCGCACGCGCTGGCGCGCATCATGCTGCACGGCCGTATCCGCAATATCCAGACCAGCTGGGTCAAGTTGGGGACAGCGGGCACCAGGATCATGCTCAACGGCGGTGCCAACGATCTGGGTGGCACGCTGATGGAGGAGACCATCTCCCGGATGGCGGGCTCCCAGCACGGCTCCGCGAAAACCGTTGCGGAACTGGAGGATATCGCCGCCGGCATCGGCAGGCCCACCCGCGAGCGCACGACACTCTACGGTATGCCCAACGGTGGCGCGCCCAAGACGGGACTGCCGCTGACAGTGGGCTGAGACCGGCGAAGTTAGGCAAGGCTGGCCGGTAGTAACGTGTCGGGTGCCGGGATACTGTGCGCGGGCGGAGTAATCCCGAGGTGAGGACAGACTAGGAGAGCGGCAGTGCCGTACATCATCGCTGAACCGTGCGTCGACGTGAAGGACAAGGCGTGCATCGAGGAGTGCCCCGTGGATTGCATCTACGAGGGTGGTCGCATGCTGTACATCCATCCCGACGAATGCGTGGACTGTGGTGCGTGTGAACCCGTCTGCCCCGTGGAGGCCATTTTCTACGAGGACGACACCCCGGACCAGTGGGCCGGCTACATCAACGCCAATGTCGATTTCTTCAACGATCTCGGTTCGCCCGGCGGCGCGACCAAGGTCGGTGTGGTGGATTTCGACCCGCCGCTGATCAGAGAACTCCCGCCGATGGCGAACGAATGAGATCCGAGCGCGTGCGGGTGAGCGGTCGGCTACCCGATTTCCCTTGGGACACCATCGTTTCCGCGCGGGAGCGGGCCGCCGCGCATCCGGGTGGTCTGGTCGATCTCTCGGTCGGCACCCCGGTGGACCCGGTGGATCCGCTGATCCGCGTCGCGCTCGATTCGGTTTCGGCCGTGCCGGGTTATCCCACCACGCACGGCACGCCCGAACTGCGCGCCGCCGCGGTGGCGGCGCTGGCCCGCCGCTACGGCGTCGCCGGCATCGATCCGGCGGCGGTGCTGCCGGTCATCGGGACCAAAGAACTGATTGCCGGGTTGCCCCGGCTGCTGGGGCTCGGGCCGTCGGATCTGGTCGTCATCCCCGAGGTGGCCTACCCCACCTACGAGGTGGGCGCGCTGCTGGCGGGCGCCCGCATCCTGCGTGCCGACGGTGTGACCCGCTCGGGTCCGGAGTCGCCCGCGCTGATCTACCTCAACTCGCCGTCGAATCCCACCGGCCGGGTGCTCGGTGTCGACCATCTGCGCAAGGTGGTGGCCTTCGCCCGCGAGCGCGGCGCGATCGTCGCCTCCGACGAGTGCTACCTGGGCCTGACCTGGGAGGGTTCGGCGGTTTCGCTGCTGCATCCGGAGGTCTGCGACGGCGACCACACCGGCCTGCTGGCCATCCATTCGCTGTCGAAGACCTCGAATCTCGCCAGTTACCGGGCCGGATTCGTCACCGGAGATCAGGCGCTGGTCGCCGAACTGCTGGAGGTCCGCAAACATTCCGGCATGATGGTGCCCTTCCCGATCCAGGCCGCCATGACGGCGGCGCTGAGCGCCGACGAGCACGAGTCCCGGCAGCGGGAGCGCTACCGCGCCCGCCGGGAAATCCTGCGAAAGGCGTTGGCGGGCGCGGGTTTGCGCATCGACCACTCCGAGGCCGGCCTGTACCTGTGGGTCACCAGGGGTGAGCCGTGCCGCGACACCCTCGACTGGTTCGCCGAGCGCGGCATTCTGGTCGCACCCGGCGATTTCTACGGACCGAACAGCGGCGAGCACGTACGGCTGGCCCTCACCGCGACCGACGAGCGCATCGCCGCGGCCGCAGAGCGGCTACACGGCTGAGGCAGTCGCGCGCTGCCCCATCGGCTATCGCAACGGTCATCGAGGGGCCAACCCGATGAATCGGACCAGCCTCTCGGGACAAAACGGCGTTACTCGCTGGCGTCCTTGCTGTAGTAGACGGTGATCGATGGCCAGTTCCCGTCTGCGGTGACCTCGTTGTGCAGGATCAGGTCCCCGACGGTAACTGGTCCGAGGCCCTCGATCGTGGATGCGATGGTGCGCAGCAGGGCAGGCACGTTGGCTTGGTCCGGGCCGGCAGGGTTCGCCCGGGCGAAGTGCAGCGTCTGGTATTCGGTGGAATTCATGGTTGGTTCCCTCTAGCTCGACTCGAACTGCTACTTGCGTCCGTGCTTCTGCTTATTGCGGTCGGGGCGATCACGATGCCCACGGGTGCAGCACCAACCATCTGTGCTTCGACTGCCAACCCGATTGAGCTGTCCAATACCCTGGCAGGGGCATCGGCATTGCTTGCCGCCGCGACCCAACGAACCTCGCCGAGCGGCCCTGGACTGAGCCGGATTTGCCGGTGCGGGCAGCGGGTTCGGCAGATTACGAGGCCGGGCCGATCGGGGGATCGGAGAAGAGTTGGGAACCGTCACCCTGCGGATCGATGCGCTCGGCGGCGTCATCGGTGATCCGCAGGGCGTAGAGGCCCTGTAGCGGGTCGACGGGGATCAGTCCGTACGCGATATCCACATCGCCATCCCCGAGCCGCAGGGCGCGCATGGCGTCGGCCAGGGTCGCGTCCGAGGGCAGCCTCACGGTGAGCAGCGGCATGGTTCCACGCTACTCTTTGCCCACTACACTGCCGTCCCGAGGCGTCGCAGTTCCCGCAGCGCGGCCGCCGCATCGGCGACACCGTAGCCATAGTCGTAGTCGAAATCGCGGCCGCCGTGGTGGATCGCGGTGCGCCGCAACAGATCCCGCAGTTGCGCCGGGGGCAGTGCGGTGGCCGACCAGTGGGTGCGGATGGCGGCGACCAGACCGGCCGCGACCGGGGTGGCCGCCGAGGTCCCGGTATCCGGTGCGTCGTCGCCGAAGGCCGTCGACCCCAGGAAATGGGTGTAGGCGCACACGTCGGGTTTGCGATCGGCGAGCCTGCCCGGCCCCTGCGAGGAGTAACCGACCCTGGTATTGGAGGTGTCCACACCGCCGAGGGTGAGCACGCTCGGATGCGAATTGGCTCCGCCGATCGGTTTGTCGAGGTATTCGCAGCGGCCGTCCGGGCAATCCCGGCCGCAGTTTCCGGCGGCGAAGAGGATATCCGCGCCCGCGGCTTCCAAGGAGCCGACTATCACATTGAACGGATGCGACGGATTGTCGGAGTAGTTGCCGGGATCGCCGACCGGGAAATCCCAGTCGGGCGAGAACGCGCCCCAGCTATTGGTGACCACCAGCGCTCGGGTGGCCTCGGGCTGATCGGTGAGCACCGTGCGCAGTCGCGCGTATCCGGCCAGGGCATCGGACAGTAGCCCCGCCATGCGGCTGCCGCCCTGACGTCTGCTGCGCAGCACCGGATAGTCCAGCAGGGTGGCCTGCGGTGCGGCGATGAGCGTGTCGAAGGCGCACATACTGCCGTGGTCGACCGGGAACTGTCCCGCAGTTCCGGTGACGCCCACCGGATTCCAACTGCGCTCCGCATCGATGGTCGGCGCGGAGCCCCGCACCCGACCCACCAGGTCGGCATTGATTCCGGTGTCCACCACCGCGACCGCGACGCCCGCGCCGGTGAGTCCGGCGGCGGCCAGGTCCTCGGCGCGCAGCAGTGCGGCGACATCGGTCCAGGTCCCCACGGCCGGGGTGCCGCCGCAAGTCAGGAAGCCCTCGATATCGGGGTCGGCGAAAACCCCGACTATCGCGGGATGTTCGCCGATCCGCCGGGCTTCCGGTGCGTCGGCCACCTCGGCGCGGACCACGACCGAGGCCCGGTCGGGTGCCATGGAGAAGGTGGCCCGCACACCGTCGTGGCCCGGTTCGGGCACCGCGACCGGTTCCCAGTGCGGGTCGAATCGGAGTTCCAGTCGATCGGGAAGGACGTCGGAGGAATCGACCCGCACCGCAGGATCGGCAACAGCGGCAATCAGATCGGAGGTCGGACGAAGCTGAATGAGCACGCGCATACAGCAATAATGCGGCGGGCGCAGTCGAACGGCCGGCCGAACCGGGGAACACGCGGGGTCGCGACGCGCCGTAGTTCTAACAAATGGGCGACCGGAGCGGATACCGGCCCGCGGTGGCGGGAGCCGCGTTGCGAACTGGGTGCGGGTTTGCCCGACATCCGGGCGGAAATGCCGACGGCGCGCCGGATTCCACGCACCAGCCGGTGCCTCACAACCCACTAACCTTGGGTTATGGACACGGCCACGGTAGTCCCCATGCCCGCGAACGAGCCGGTGCACGGATACGCGCCGGGCAGTCCGGAGCGCGAGCGCCTGCTCGCCAGGCTCGCCGAACTGTCGGCCGAACCGGTGGACGTGCCGCTGGTGATCGGCGGCGAATCCCGCCGCGGCATCGGCGCCCGCCGCGAGATCACCGCACCGCATCGCCGCCGTCAGGTGCTCGGAACCTATACCGACACAACGCATTCCGAGGCCGGTGCCGCGATCGAGGCCGCCACCGCCGCCGCGCCGGGTTGGCGTGGAATGCCGTTCGCGGACCGCGCGGCCGTCCTGTTGCGCGCGGCGGATCTGCTGGCCGGCCCGTGGCGCGAGACCATCGCCGCCGCCACCATGCTCGGTCAATCCAAATCGGCGATTCAGGCCGAAATCGACGCACCGTGCGAACTGGTCGACTTCTGGCGCTTCAATGTGGCCTTCGCCGCCGAGATCCTGGGGCAGCAGCCGCAGTCGAGTCCGGGTGTCTGGAATCGGATGGACTACCGTCCGCTGGAGGGTTTCGTCTACGCCATCACCCCGTTCAATTTCACCGCCATCGCCGGGAATCTGCCGACCGCGCCCGCGCTGATGGGCAATACCGTGGTGTGGAAGCCATCGCCCACCCAGACCCTGGCCGCGCACCACACCATGCGCCTGCTCATGGCGGCCGGTCTGCCGCCCGGCGTGATCAACTTGGTGACCGGTGACGGGATCGAACTGTCGGAGGTGGCGCTCACCGATCCCCGGCTGGCGGGTATCCATTTCACCGGATCCACCGCGACATTCCGCTACCTGTGGCAGCAGGTCGGCGCGAATCTCGGCCGCTACCACGGCTATCCGCGCCTGATCGGGGAGACGGGCGGCAAGGATTTCATCGTGGCCCACGCCTCGGCCGATCCCGCCGCCCTGAGTACGGCGCTGATTCGGGGCGCCTTCGAATATCAGGGCCAGAAGTGTTCGGCCGCCTCGCGCGCCTATATCCCGCGTTCGGTGTGGCGCGAGATGGGCGAGGAATTCCTCGGCCAGGCAGCCGAATTGAGCTACGGCGATATCACCGACCTGGCGAATTTCGGTGGCGCGCTGATCGATGCGCGCGCCTACCGCAAGAATGTGGACGCCATCGAGCGGGCGCGCACTGCCGGGATCACCATCCCCGTGGGTGGAACCTATGACGATGCCGAGGGGTGGTTCGTGCGTCCCACCGTACTGCTGGTCGAGGATCCGCGCGACGAATCCTTCGCCACCGAGTATTTCGGTCCCGTCCTGTCGGTGCACGTCTATGACGACGCCGAACCCGGTTCGTACGCGGCAATTTTGGCCGAGGCGGAATCCGCTGCTCCCTACGCGCTGACCGGCGCGATCTTCGCCACCGACCGCGATGCCGTCGAACAGGCCGGGGCCGCACTGCGTTTCGCGGCGGGCAACTTCTATGTCAATGACAAGCCTACCGGCGCGGTTGTCGGGCAGCAGCCCTTCGGTGGCGCGCGGGCCTCCGGCACCGATGACAAGGCGGGCTCACCGTTGAATCTGCTGCGCTGGGTGGCCCCGCGCACCATCAAGGAAACCTTCATCCCCCCAACGGATTACCGCTACCCGCACATGGGCTGAATCTAGACGAGCGGTCGTCCCGACCGCAGTCGTCTGCGCATGTCGTACAGGTAGGCATTGAGCGGGAACATCCTGAGCTGCTCCGGCATTCGGCCGTGCACGGCGCCGATGGCGCGCAGCATCCGGTC
>NZ_QZFU01000019.1 GCF_003598715.1 Nocardia panacis | reverse complement strand
GGCATCATCGCCGGGACCGTCGTCGACCTCGCCGGACAGATCGGCCGGGCTGTCCTGGCCGTGCCCCTACCTGCCCGCCGGGTCCGCGCCTGCCCCCGCGTCGTCAAACGCGCCATCTCCAAGCACCGCGCCAAAGTCGGCATCGACCGCAACAGCTACCGCATCACGATCCACATCGAAGTCCTCAACCAAGGCTTGACGACACCGGCCAAGACTTAACTGCGCGGCATTGGGTCTAGACCATAGTGTGGGCGTGGGGTTTCGCCGCTGTCGGGCCGGGCCGGTAGCCTGGATTACTGTGCACCCCGATGTCTCCGCCGATCTCGCCGAACTCGACACCACCCTGAAGACGGTCGAGTCCGTCCTCGATATCGAGGAGTTGCGCCGCCGCATCGATGAACTCGAGCACCAGGCCGCCGATCCGGACCTGTGGAACGATCAGGAGCACGCCCAGCAGGTCACCAGCGAACTCTCGCACGCCCAGAGCGAGTTGCGCCGCGTCGTCGATCTGCGGCAGCGCCTGGAAGATATGCCGGTCCTCTACGAATTGGCCGAGGCGGAGGAGGGCGAGTCGCGTACCGCCGCCATGGCCGACGCCGATGCCGAGCGCGCCGCGCTGCACGGCGATGTGGAGGCCTTGGAGGTGCGCACCCTGCTGTCCGGTGAATACGACAAGCGCGAGGCGCTGGTCAATATTCGTTCCGGCGCGGGCGGTGTCGACGCCGCCGACTGGGCACTGATGCTGATGGATATGTACATCCGCTGGGCGGAACGGCACAAGTACTCGGTGGAGGTCTACGACACCTCCTATGCCGAAGGCGCGGGCATCAAGAGCGCCACCTTCGCGGTGAAGGCCCCCTACGCCTACGGCACCCTCTCGGTCGAGATGGGCACCCACCGCCTGGTGCGCATCAGCCCATTCGACAACCAGGGCCGCCGCCAAACCTCCTTCGCCGAGGTCGAGGTGCTGCCCGTGGTGGAGACCACCGACCATATCGAGGTGCCGGAGACGGAGATCCGCGTCGATGTGTATCGCTCGTCGGGTCCGGGCGGTCAGAGCGTCAACACCACCGACTCCGCCGTGCGCATCACCCACCTGCCCACCGGCATCGTGGTGACCTGTCAGAACGAGAAGTCCCAGCTGCAGAACAAGATCTCGGCCATGCGGGTGTTGCAGGCCAAACTGCTCGAGCGCAAGCGCCAGGAGGAGCGCGCCCAGATGGACGCCCTCAAGACCAACGAGGGCGCCTCCTGGGGCAATCAGATGCGGTCGTACGTGCTGCATCCGTACCAGATGGTCAAGGATCTGCGCACCAACTTCGAGGTCAACAATCCCGACGCCGTGCTCAAGGGCGATCTGGACGGTTTCATCGAATCGGGTATCCGCTGGCGGATGCGCGAGGAAGTCGCGGGCTAGGGCCTCCGCCTTCGCTGCGGCCATACGCAGGTCTATGGCAGGCAGCGCCCGTCAGGCGAGGACGGTGCTCAGCCAGTCGAACAGGTGCTGATGGGTGCGCAGCATCGCGCCCATGTGGCAGTGCTCGCCCGAACCCTCGTCCTCGGTGCCGAGGATGTAGTGCTTCTCACAGGTCAGCGCATCGTAGACCCGGCGCGCCTCACCCTTGAAGAACAGATCGTTCTCGGCATCGAAAACCAGTGTGGGGCAGGAGATCAGATCCGTCAGCCCGGCCAGGGTGTAGGGCGCGGTCTTGCGGATGTAGTCGGCCGGGTTGCTCGCGCCGAAGGTCCACACCCCGTTCTGCAGCGCCCATCGCACCGTGGTGTCGAAATGCATCATCATGCCCGCGACGGGCACCGCCTCGGCGTCGCGACCCGTCATCACCCACTGCTGCAGGAACGGGGGCATTTGGCGGACATTGGCGGCGTGATAGTCGTAGAGGCCGTCGTTGAGGATGAGCGCGGCGATGCGGTGCTCGAAGGCCGCCGCCCTGGCCACCAGGTGGCCGCCGAGGCTGTAGCCGAACAGGGCGATGCGGCGCGGATCGATCGCCGCGATGGTGAGCGCGTAGTCGACGACCGGGGTGATGACGGCCTCCCAGTCGTGCCGGAACGGTAGCCCCTGCTCCCGGATGACCGCGCCCTGTCCGGGTCCGTCGAAGGCCAGCACCTGGTAGCCGCGCGCCAAAGCGCCTGCGGCCAAGGCGAAGTAGGCCTCCTCGGCGGGGGAGTCGTAGCCGTTGTTGAGGATGATCGTCGGCCGGGGTTCGCCCGAATCGTCCACCAGGAACAGGTATCCCGGAAGGGTGGTGCCCTCGTAGGGGATCGACACCGGTCGCACGGGGGTGTCCATGAGTTGGGCGGCGGCGGCGAAGGTTTCGCGGTAGCGGCCGGAGAGTTCTTTGGCCTCCGCGTCGTTGGCCGGGTCCTCGCGCCGGTAGAACTCGGCGGTCCGGTAGTAGTTCGAGGCGCGCAGCAGCGCTTCGCGGGCGCTGACCCGGTGTCCTTTGGCGAGGCTGTCGAGGCCGATCTGGTGCACGTGCTCGGCGGTGGCTCGCCATTCGCGCAACCATGCCTCGGTATCGCCGTTGGGGATGCGCGCGGCGGTTGCCAGCACCTCGCCGAGCTCGGCGCCGCCGTAGCAGGCGAAGCCGGCCGCGCGCAGTGTCTCGAAGGAGAATGATTCGTCGTCGAAGAGGAATTTCACGGTTCTACCTCGCTGTTTGCGTCGATACGACTGCGTTTCGTCGTATGGGAAGACGGTAGCGGACATTTACGTGTAAACGCAAGCGTTTCGTCGTTTAGGCTGTTCGCATGCCCGAATCAGTCACCCGTCGCCGCGCCCCGGCCGGGGCCGCCGTCATGCAGCCGCAGGTCACCGCCGCCATCACCGAGGCGGCACTGGCCGAGTTGGCGGAGGTCGGCTACGGAAAACTGTCGATGGAGGCCATCGCGCGTCGGGCCGCGGTGAGCAAGCCGACGCTGTATCGACGCTGGCCCACCAAGGAGCGACTGGTCATGGCCCTGATCACGCAGGTCGCGGTCGCGGCCGCCGAGGTGCCCGACACCGGCGACCTGCGCGGCGACCTCATCGCCTTCCTGGACACCAACATTCGCGGCCTGTCGCACCCGCAGGCCGCGCGCATCATCCCCGACCTGCTGGCCGAGGCGGGCCGCAACCCCGTACTGCGCGAGGCCCTGCAGACCGATATCGGCCGCACCCGCCGCGCCAAGGTCGTCGAACTGCTGCGCCGCGCCATCGATCGGGGTGAACTGCCCGCCGACCTGGATATCGAACTGGCATTGGATTTCCTTGCCGCACCGACCTTTTGGCGCTCACTCACCGGCGGCGACATCACCGAGCCCGGCTATCTGGACCGACTGGTCGAGATGATCATCGGGGCGCTGCGGGCATGATTCGGCCACTCGCGCGGCGGGGTAACCTTTTGCCCGTGCGTGTTCGAGAAGCCGGTCGGCGGCTACAGGAAGCCTGTCGGCGGCCACATCGGGGAGCCTGTCGGCTCGGGTCCCCTGGACGGGCGGGATGAACATCACCCTCGCCTCCTCCTCCGACACCGTGAACTGGCTGCGCTCCAGCGGCCTGGAAATCGTGCTGCTCATCCTGGGCGCGATGCTGTTCAGCCGCTTCGCCACCTTCGTGCGCGACCGCGTCACCCGTCGGATCGACGCGGGCTTCCGCAGCAGCGACGCGCTGGTGCGCTCGGAGGCCGCCAAACATCGGCACGCGCTGGCCCAGGTCGTCACCTGGGTGGTGCTGACCATCGTGTACGTGCTGGTCGGCATGGAGGTGCTGCGCCGACTCGGCTTCCAGGTCAGCGGGCTCGTCGCGCCCGCGGCGGTGCTCGGCGCCGCGCTGGGTTTCGGCGCGCAGCGCATAGTCCAGGACATCCTGGCGGGCTTCTTCCTGATCACCGAGCGGCAATACGGATTCGGCGATGTGGTGCGCATCGCGGTCACCGGCCAGCCCGAACCGGCCGAAGGTACGGTGGAGGACGTCACGCTGCGCATCACCACCGTGCGCAATTCCGATGGCGAGGTCATCACCGTCCCCAACGGCCAGATCGTGAAAGTCACGAACCTGTCCAAGGACTGGGCCCGCGCCGCCATCGACGTCCCGGTGCCCGCCAGCGCGGACATCACCAGGGTCAACGAGATCCTGCATCGGGTCGGCACCGAGGCGTACGCGGATACGAAGCTGCAACCGCTGCTCCTCGACGAGCCGAGCGTGATGGGCGTGGAGGACCTGGCGATGGATCAAATGAATATCCGAATGGTTGCCCGAACATTGCCGGGCAAGCAGTTCGAGGTCGGACGCGAGCTGCGGGTGCGGGTCGCCGCGGCGTTGCGCCGGGAGGGTTTGAGTGAGAACACGTAGATCGACAGCGATCCTGATGGCCACCTGGGTCGCCACATTCGTGCTTTACCTGTTCGTCAAGCCGGATCACACCATGTTCTCCGGGCCGGAACTGGTGGTGAATACCGTGCCCACGGCAGGCAATACGGCTCCGTAACCGCGTGGGCCGCCCCGACGCCGCCTTCCACCGCATGGTTGTCGCGCGGTTGCTGGCTACACTGGCTCCCCGTGATCACCATGCGGAACGTCACCAAGTCGTACAAGACGTCGACGCGACCCGCGCTGGACAATGTCTCGGTCGAGGTGGACAAGGGCGAATTCGTCTTCATCATCGGACCGTCCGGTTCGGGCAAGTCGACGTTCATGCGCCTGCTGCTGCGCGAGGAGGCCCCGAGCGCCGGGGAGATCCGGGTCGCCGACTTCCGGGTGGACCGGATGCCCGGCCGCCGGGTGCCGGGACTGCGGCAGCGCATGGGAGTGGTGTTCCAGGACTTCCGGCTGCTGCAACAGAAGACGGTGCAGCAGAATGTGGCCTTCGCGCTCGAGGTCATCGGCAAACGCCGCCAGTTCATCGAGCGCACGGTGCCGGAGGTATTGGATATGGTCGGTCTCGGCGGCAAGGCCGACCGGTTGCCCAGCGAATTGTCCGGCGGCGAACAGCAGCGGGTCGCCATCGCCCGCGCCTTCGTCAATCGGCCGCTGGTCCTGCTCGCCGACGAACCCACCGGCAATCTCGATCCCGATACCAGCGGCGACATCATGATGCTGCTCGAGCGGATCAACCGCACCGGGACGACGGTGCTCATGGCCACCCACGACAACCACATCGTGGACGCCATGCGCAGGCGGGTGGTCGAACTGGACCGGGGCAAACTGGTGCGCGACGAGGCGACGGGTGTGTACGGGGTGGATCGATAATGCGCGTCAGCTTCCTAGTCGGCGAGGTCCTGCGCGGGCTGCGCCGCAATGTCACCATCACCGTCGCGATGATCCTCACCACCATGGTCTCGCTGACCATGCTCGGCGGCGGACTGCTCTCGGTGCGGATGGCCGACAAGACCGGCGAATTCTTCGCCAGCCGTATCGAATTGCGGTTCTACCTCGACGACGATGTCTCCAAGAACGATCAGGACTGCTCCCAGGAGCCCTGTAAATCGCTGGTGTCGGACCTGAAGAAGTCCAATGGCGTGGTCAGCGTCCAGTTCCTCAATCGCGACGCGGCGCTGAAGGAGGCACAGGACCTGTTCAAGGGGCAACCGACGATGGCCGAGTACGTCACCCAGACTCCGCTGCCCGCCTCGCTGCGCGTCAAGATGACCGACGCGCGCGACTATCCGCGGGTGCTGGACGAATTCGGCAAGCGCAAGGGCATCAAGTTCGGCACCAATGACAAGGAGATCGTCGACCGCATGATCAGCGTGTTCGACGGTCTGCGCAATGCCGCGTTCGGCCTGGCCATCGTGATGGCGTTGGCGGCGCTGCTGCTGATCGCGAATATGGTGCAGATCGCGGCCTTCACCCGGCGGACCGAGGTGGGGATCATGCGGCTGGTCGGCGCGACGCGCTGGTACACGCAGTTGCCATTCCTGTTGGAGGCCGTGGTCGCGGCGATCTTCGGGTCGATTCTCGCGGTGGGGGCGCTGCTGTTGGCTCGACCCATGGTGATCGACAAGGTGCTGGGGCAGTTGTTCGACGAGAATGTCTTTCCGCGCATCACCGGGTCCGATATCGCCAATGTCGCGCTGACCATCGCGCCGATCGGGATCGTGTTCGCGGCGCTCACGGCGTATGCGACGCTGCGGTTCTACGTGCGGGAATGAGGTCGGAAGTCGCCGGTGCACCGTGAGTTATCCACCTGTGCACAACCTTTCGTGCGACCTGGGATCTGCGGTCCGGGACGCGGGGGCGGTCGGTGGACGCTCGTAGGATGGGCCGCGTGACTCTCCCCGACCAGGTTGGCACCCCCACCACCGCATCCACCGCCGCCGCGGAATCCGGTGCGGCGCAGGAGGTTCTGCGCCGCGTCTTCGGCTACGACCGCTTCCGCGGCGATCAGGCCGAGATCGTGGCCCATGTGATCGACGGCGGGGATGCGCTGGTGCTCATGCCCACCGGCGGCGGCAAATCGCTGTGCTACCAGGTGCCCGCCCTGGTGCGTCCAGGCGTCGGGGTGGTCGTCTCCCCGCTCATCGCCCTGATGCAGGACCAGGTCGACGCGCTCAGTGCCCTGGGCGTCCGCGCAGGCTTCCTCAACTCCACCCAATACCCGGACGAGCGCCGCACTGTCGAGGCGCAATTCGTGGCGGGCGAACTCGACCTGCTCTACCTCGCCCCCGAGCGGCTGCGCCTGGAATCCACCACCCAACTGCTGGCGCGGGGCGAGATCGCGCTGTTCGCCATCGATGAGGCACACTGCGTCTCCCAGTGGGGCCACGACTTCCGGCCCGACTATCTGGAACTGTCGGTCCTGCATCAACGCTGGCCCAAGGTGCCACGGGTCGCCCTCACCGCCACCGCCACCGAACGCACCCGCGACGAGATCGTGCACCGGCTCGACCTCGGTTCCTCCCGGCAGTTCGTGGCCAGCTTCGACCGCCCCAATATCCAGTACCGCATCGAGCCCAAGAATCGTCCCGAGCGGCAACTGCTGGATTTCATCCGCACCGAGCACGCGGGCGATGCGGGCATCGTCTACTGCCTGTCCCGCAATTCGGTGGAGAAAACCGCCGCCTTCCTGAACGAGAACGGCATCAGCGCCGTCCCCTATCACGCCGGTCTCGACAATCGGGTCCGCGCCGCGAATCAGTCGCGCTTCCTGCGCGAGGAGGGGTTGGTGGTGGTGGCCACCATCGCCTTCGGCATGGGTATCGATAAACCCGATGTGCGCTTCGTCGCCCATTTGGATCTGCCGAAATCCGTCGAGGGCTACTACCAGGAGACGGGCCGCGCGGGCCGCGACGGTCAACCGTCCACCGCGTGGATGGTCTACGGGCTGGCCGATGTGGTGCAGCAGCGCAAGCTCATCGACAACTCCGAGGGCGACGCGGCGCACCGCCGCCAACTTCAGTTGCATCTGGACGCCATGCTCGCCCTGTGCGAGACGGTCGGCTGTCGCCGCACCCGCCTGCTGGCCTACTTCGGCCAGCCGGACCAAACCCCCTGCGGCAACTGCGATACCTGCCTCACCCCACCCGAATCGTGGGACGGCACCGTCGCCGCGCAGAAGTTGCTGTCCACGGTGCTGCGCCTCAAGCGCGAGCGGGGCCAGAGCTTCGGCGCGGGCCACATTATCGAGATCCTGCTCGGCAAGCAGAACCCGAAGGTGCTGCAATACGACCATCACGAGCTCAAGGTCTTCGGTATCGGCACCGATCTGCGCGATACCGAATGGCGCGGGGTGGTGCGGCAATTGCTGGCGGCGGGTCTGCTCGCGGTCCACGGCGACTACGGCGTGCTCACCCTCACCGAAGCCAGCAATGAGGTCCTCTTCGACGGGCGCAAGGTGCCGCTGCGCCGCGAGCCCGAACGCGCCGCCAAACCGGCCCGCGCGGCCAAATCCCCCAAGGTCGCGGTCGAACTCGCCCCGGCCGACGCCTCCCTGTTCGATCGGCTGCGCAAGTGGCGTGCCGCCACGGCCAAGGAGCAGGGCGTCCCCGCCTACGTCGTCTTCCACGACGCGACGCTGCGCGAGATCGCGGCCCGCAAACCCGCGAGCCTGGCCGAACTGGGCGCCATCAGCGGAATCGGTGAGAACAAGCTGGCCAAATACGGCGCGGGCGTCTTGGAGGTGCTGGCCGAGGAATAGTGCGTCCCGGTCCTTCATCCAGCGCTGGCACTTCATCCAACGGCCACCGCGCCTTTGCTGTTGATTAAGACAATCCGGGCACGCTCTGTCCGTATTTCTATCTGGAACAGATGAGGTTATAGCGATGTTCGATGTCACCGGGTCCCGGATCTTCCGGGCCTGCGCCATGGTTGGAGCCGCCGCGCTGCTGACCGGCGTGGTCGCGGGCTGCGGCTCCGATACGCCCAAACAGTCCAACGGCGAGCTGTTCAGCCAGGCCGCACCGGGCAAGGTCAGCGAGAACGGTGGCGCCCGCAGGCTCACCGGCGACCGCAGCGAGGCGCTGCGCGCCTCCATCAACTCCGCGCAGGCCAAGAATGTCATCCTGCTCATCGGCGATGGCATGGGCGATTCGGAGATCACGGTGGCCCGCAATGTCGCCGAGGGCGCGGGCGGCTTCTTCAAGGGCATCGACGCGCTGCCGCTCACCGGTTCCTACACCCACTACGCGCTCGACAAGTCCGGTAAGCCGAACTACGTCACCGATTCCGCGGCCAGCGGCAGCGCCTGGGCCACCGGCACCAAGACCTACAACGGCGCGATCGGCGTCGACATCGCAGGCAAGCCGCAGGCGAACCTGATCGAGATCGCCAAGGCCAATGGCAAAGCCACCGGCAATATCACCACCGCCGAGATCCAGGACGCCACCCCGGCGGTTCTCGCCGCCCACGTCACCGACCGCAAGTGCTACGGGCCGGAGGAGACCGCCGCCAAGTGCCCGACCAACGCCAAGGAGCAGGGCGGCCTCGGTTCCATCTCCGAGCAGTTGCTCGACACCCGCGCCGATGTCACCCTCGGCGGCGGCGCGAAATCCTTCGACCAGAAGGCCACCGCGGGGCAATACAAGGACAAGACGCTCAAGGAGCAGGCCCAGGCCCGCGGCTACACGATCGTCAACGACAAGGCGGGCCTCGAGGCCGTCACCAAGGCCGACCAGGACAAGCCCGTGCTCGGGCTGTTCGCCTCCGGCAATATGCCGGTCCGCTGGACGGGGGAGAAGGCCGTGCACAACGGCCTGAACAACCCGGCCCAGACCTGCAAGGACAATCCGGAGCGCAAGGCGGGCCAGCCCGAACTCGCCGCCATGACCCGCAAGGCGATCGACCTGCTCAAGGATCGCAAGGACGGCTTCTTCCTCCAGGTCGAGGGCGCGTCGATCGATAAGCAGGATCACGAGGCCAACCCGTGCGGTCAGGTCGGCGAGACCGTCGACCTGGACGCCGCCGTGCAGGCCGCCCTGGAATTCGCCAAGCAGGACGGCAACACCCTGGTCGTCGTCACCGCCGACCACGCGCACTCCAGCCAGATTGTGCCGCTCGAAACCAAGTCGCCCGCGCTGACCAGCAAGGTCGTCACCAAGGACGGCGCCGAGATCGGCATCTCCTACGGCAATGCCGAGGAGGGCGGTTCGCAGGAGCACACCGGCACCCAGTTGCGGGTGGCCGCCTACGGTCCGCGCGCGGCCAATGTCGTCGGACTCACCGACCAGACCGATATGTTCTTCACCATCAGTGACGCGCTCGGACTCGATCGCGCCAAGAAGGCCGCTCCGGGCAAGTGAGCGCGGCCCCCGGTCCCCGTGCGGGGCGCGCTCAGTAGTGTCACGGGATGTGAACGCTGAGCACGGATTCGGTCGCCGCGGCTTCCTCGCCGGGGCGGGCGCCGTCGCGGCCGGGCTGCCGTTCGTGGGACGCACTCCCGCGAACGCGGTCCCGGTCGCGGCGGATATCGCCAAACTTCCCTTTCCTACCGAGCGCTCGCTGCGCATCCTGATCACCGGCGATGCGGGCACCGGCAATCGCAACCAGTGGGCCGTCGCCGAGGCCATGCGCGAACAGCACCGCCGCGCACCCTTCGCGCTCGCACTCGGACTCGGCGACAATATCTACGAGCGCGGCCCGAACGGCGCGGACGATCCCCAATTCCGCGAGAAGTTCGAAAACCCCAATGCCGGACTGGATTTCCCGTGGCTCATGGCGCTCGGCAATCACGACAACAGTTCGGTTGTCCCCGGTGACGGCGGCTGGCTGCTGCGCGGCAATGACGAGGTCGAATATCACGCCCGCTCGGCGCGCTGGTGGATGCCGAGCCGCTACTACTCGGTGGCGATTCCGGCCCGGCAGCCCGTCGTCGAATTCTTCGTCCTGGACGTGAACCCGCTGGCCGCCTATCTCCCGCCGATATTCTCGCCCTACTGGTCGCCGGACGGGCAGTTCATGAACGAGCAGCGCGCCTGGCTCGACGCCGCACTGGACGCCTCCGCGGCCACCTGGAAAATCGCCTGCACCCACCACCCGTACCTGAACAACGGTCCGCACGGCAATGCCGGACGCTACGAGGGTATCGATATCGCCCCGCTCAATGGTGTGCACGCGCAACGCTTCTTCGAGGACCACGTGCTCGGGCGGACCCACCTGCTGCTCTCCGGTCACGACCACTCCCTGCAGGTGCTCGAGCCCACCCCGGCGACTAGGGGCACCCGCCAGATCGTTTCCGGCGCCGCCGCCAAAACCGTTGCCGCCGAACCGAAGATCAACCCCACCGGCACCAATCCGGCCCTGTTCGAGAACTACCACCAGCTCGGCTTCATGGTCATGGATCTCACCCCGGACCGCATCGACCTCGCCGTCCACACCGTCGACCCGACGGGCGGCCCCGCCGTCGAAGCCTTCGCCCGCCGTCTCGCCTGAGTTCCAATACCGTTGCGGTGCCGCATAATTACGCAACACCCAGGGTTCGCCCGACTACCGTGGCGGCATGCAGAACGACGGCCCCGCCGGGGCCGACCCCGGCGCGTCGGCCCCGGACGCCCCCGACCCACCGGACCCCATCCCGGCGCGCCGCCCCCGCCGCACCGACCCCGCCGTGGATCAGACCTGGCTGGTCCACCACCACGACCCCGCCCCGTCACCACCCCGCCTGTCCACCCTGCTTCTACTGGCCTGCTTCCTCGCCGTCCTGACCGTCTATCTCCTCTACGCCCCCGCCACGTAGCCGATGAGGTACCACAATGGTACCTTGGTGGTTGTGCCGATTCGATTGAGCGAGGACAACGAGATCAGACTGAGCAAGCAGGCCGAAGTGGAGGGGGTGAGCATGAACCAGATCGCGAACAAGGCAATCGCCGAGTACGTGGAGCGCCATGCCCACCGCGACCGGGTGCGCAAATCTGCCACCACCCAGGCTGCTCGGTTCGCTGAACTCATGGAGCGGTTGAAGTGATCGAGTACCTCGATCTCGAGGATGTGGTGTGGATTGCCAACGAACTCGTGATGGAGGGAAGCGCGCGGATTCGGGACCTAGGGCTATTGCAATCGGCGATCTTCCGCCCAGGGGCGAGCGCGTTCGGTGAAGATGCCTACCCGGACCTGTTCGACAAGGCGGCAGCGTTGCTGCAATCGCTGGCACGCAATCACCCATTCATCGACGGGAACAAGCGGACGGCGTGGCTGTCCACCGTTACGTTCCTGGATATCAACGGGATTCGGCTGAATGTGGAAACCGACGCTCAGGAACGCCTCGTGATTTCCATAGCAACCGGGGAGATGGAAGAGATAGACAAGATCGCCGCCGCCCTGCGGCACTTCCGCTGAGCGATCGGAGCGTTGGCTGCGCCGAGCGAAGTGAAACCGCTTGCCGCGCGGGTGGGTGCATCGGCTACAAAGGGTTGACGATCCCGCGGCTGCCGCACGGCCACGCCGGGGTGCAGAGCCGGAATATCGGACGGCAACAGGCCGTTGACCGGGCCGGACGGTGAGGAAAGGTGTTCATGAAGGAGAAGGGGCGCAAGGTCATCGCGACCAATCGCCGGGCGCGGCACAACTACACGATCCTGGACATCTACGAGGCCGGGATCGCACTGGTCGGCACCGAGGTCAAGAGCCTGCGCGAGAGCAAGGCGTCGCTGGTCGACGCGTTCGCCACCGTCGACGACGGCGAAGTATGGCTGCGCGGACTGCACATCCCGGAGTTCAGCCACGGCACCTGGACCAACCACTCCCCGCGCCGGACCCGCAAACTCCTGCTGCACCGCCGCGAGATCGACAAACTCACCGGCAAAGCCAAAGAGGGCAACAACACACTGGTCCCGCTGTCGATGTACTTCGCCGACGGCAAGGTGAAGGTCGAGTTGGCGCTGGCAAGAGGTAAACAGGACTACGACAAGCGGCAGGACCTGGCCCGGCGCACCGCCGAGCGCGAGGTCACCCGCGAGATCGGGCGACGGGTCAAAGGTATGCATTGATCACCGTCCTGCTCGCGTTGTCGGCCGCGGTCGGTTACGGCGTGAGCGATTTCTTCGGTGGTGTCGCGTCCCGGCGGGTCACGGCGCTGCGCGTGGTCATCGTCTCCTAACGGGCGCTGTCGGCGCAGCCGCCCGCAGACCCGCGCACGGCCGGAGCGGAGGCGGAGGTACGCCTACCCGCTGTCGATCCTGCTGGTCTCGCTGGTGCTGCCACTGGTCGGCGGCCGTCCCGACCTCGGATCCATCCTGTGGGGTCTGGCGGCCGGAGTCGCGGGCGGTCTGGCGGTGTGGTGGTTCTACGCCGCGTTGGCCGACGGGCCGATGGCGGTGGTGTCGCCGATCACGGCGGTCCTGGTCGCCGGGATCCCCGTCCTCGTCGGGCTGGGGCTCGGAGAGCGGCCCGGTGCGCCCGCCATCGGCGGGATCGCACTCGCCCTGATCGGGGTGCTGCTGGTCAGCCGGGAATCGCCCGGCGAGGCCACCGACAGCAGTGGACCGCGCTTCAACCGGCGGGTGGCACTGCTGACCGTCGGTAGTGGTCTGGCCTACGGGTTCGCCTTCGTCTTCCTGCACGAGACCTCCGGCGGATCCGGACTCTGGCCGCTGCTGGCCCAGCGGCTCGCGGCCACCGCCGTCGTCTGGGTGATGGCGCTCAGCGCGGGCGAATTCCGGGCGGTGCGCGGCAAGCCGCTCCGCCTCGCCGCCTACATCAGCGTGCTGGACGTGATCAGCAACGCGGCGCTGCTGTACGCCTTCCACGGCTCGCTGCTCTCGCTGGTCAGCGTGCTCGGCTCGCTGTACCCGGCGGCGACGGTCCTGCTGGCCATGGTGCTGCTCGGGGAGCAGGTCCGACGATCACAGCAGTTCGGGCTGCTGCTCGCCCTCGGGGCCGTCGCACTCATCGCCGTCGGATGAAGGCCGGTGCGGGGCAGCGCATTCGGCGCAGCCGGATATCGGGATGATCTTGGCCGCGCCCGGTGTTAACATAACTATCCCGGCACGGTGCCGGGCGTACGGGGCTGAACGGTTTCGACTGCGTACGTTGAATCAGGGGAAGCGTGTCGGTGCAGGCAAGAGACCACCGTAAGCGTCGCTGCAACCAATTAAGCGCCGATTCTCATCAGCGCGAGTACGCTCTCGCTGCCTAAGCGATAGCGTCTCTGTCGGCCCGGGATATGCCCTCGATTCCGGTGCCGGCATCAGCTAGAGGGCTCACCGTCTCACCCGGTCGCGGGGCGAGCCGGAACATCGAACAGCGACTGGGATCGTCATCCGAGCTCGTTCGCGTGACCCGGAGATCCAAGTAGAGACATAGCGAACTGCACACGGAGAAGCCCTGAAGACACGGCGGAGGACCCGGGTTCGATTCCCGGCAGCTCCACTTGATAGGCGGCCCATGCTCATGGAGAGCATGGGCCGTTTCTCGTTCCGCGTGTTTTTGTGGGGCGAAGCCCCCACGCCCCACCCGGCGGGCTGCGCCCCCGGACCCCCTTTGTGTTGGTCACCTTTTCTGGTGATGTCCAGTTGTTGGGTCTCATCCGTGCGCGCTGGTCCTGTTGCCTGCCCCCGGACCCCTTTTCTCGGCTCGCCTCCCCGATGCCGCGCCCCGGTCAACAATCATTTTCATTGTCAAGCAGTCCTGAACGCCGCGTCGGCGTTCGGCCTCGACACCTGCCCGAATTCCCTCTTCGTCGACGACCATGTCACCGCAGCCACCGCCATCGAGGTAGGCGGTCGCCGGTTCGGTGGGGATGTCCAGGACAGCGAACGAGCTGGGTGGGTGACCGCCGAGTTCGGCGGTGAAGGGCAGGAGACGGATGGTGATGTTCGGTCGCTCGCTGTCGAGGATCAACTTGTGTATTTGCTCCGCCATTGTTCGGGCACTGCCGACTACTCGGTAGAGCATCGACTCGTCGAGGACGACTGTGAACTTCAGTGGCGCGGACCGTGATACGAGAACGGATCGGCGTGCGAGTCGAGTCTCGATTCCGGACCGGGACCGATCAGCGCTTGGGCGTAGGAGGATCCGACGCCCACCGGGGCGGCGGTGCAGAAACGCCTCGGCATCGACATCGATGTCCTCGACGCCGAACTTCACGAAGCCCTCACCCAGTGCGGCGGACAAGGTGAGTGGGTCGTGCATCTGAGCGGTCCCCGATGACGAGACCACCCAGAACTTGAGTCCAGGCGATTTCGGTCCGTGTTCAGTTGGTCCGGCAGGCCACGGGTGGCTGAGTTGGTCCAGCCGCACATTTTCGGTCCGTGGGGCGTAACCTACGCGCAGGAACTCGTCGCGTACCGCACGGGGACGTGACGGGGTCGGCCATCCGCCGACGATCACGGGTGGTCAACACTTTATTCTGCGGGGAGGTACTTGGATGTATTCGGCCGAGATCAACAATAAGCAGCCGGCGCTACTCGTACTGCTCATTGATCAGTCCTTTTCGATGCTGGAGTCTTGGGCGGAGACCGAGCAGTCGAAGGCGGCTGCCCTGGCCGCGGCGGTCAACAATCTGCTGGGCAATGCCGTGGCCCTGTGCAGTCGCGGAGAAGAGGAGGTAAACGGATACTTCGACATCGGCGTGCTGGGATACGGGCAGACGGTGGGACCCGTGCTGAATGGCACCGACACCGAGCAGGTCGTCGCATCGATCCAGCATGTGGCCGATAATCCGCTGCGGTTGGACACGGTGACGCGGCGGGTCCCCGACGGCGCCGGTGGGGTGGTCGCGCGGCAGCAGTTGATGCCGATCTGGCTGGATGCCGCCGCCAACGGCGCGACGCCGATGACGGCCGCCTTCACAGCGATCGAGCCGGTGGTGCAGTCGTGGTGCGCCGCCCATACGTCGAGCTTCCCGCCGATCGTCATCAACGTGACCGACGGCATGAGTACCGACGGCCAGCCACGGGAGGTGGTGAACCGTATCCGGCAGCTGGGCACCGATGACGGGAAGGCGCTGGTGTTCAATCTGCACCTTTCCGGTATCCCGAGTCAGCCGGTTCGGTTTCCAGCGTCCGCGGCTGGTCTCACCGATCCGAATGCGGCCATGCTCTACGACCTTTCGAGTGAGTTGCCGCCGGCGATCCTGGAAGCCGCTGCGGCGCTACACTATCCCGTCGAACCGCATGCCCGCGGTTTCCTCTACAACGCCGATGCCGCAACCGTCATCGACTTCCTGGATATCGGTACGCGTTCGGTCACGCCGACCGGGTTACGAGAGCTGACGGCCGGAGATTCGGAGGACGGGACCGCTGGGTGACGACGCCTTCGGCGATTCTGGGATCAGTGCCCAAAAACGGTCGTACAGAGGCAGAGAACGATGATCGAGCAGCCGCGGGGCAGCTTCGGTACGCGGTGGCCGATGGTGCCACCGACTCGAGTCGCGCGGGAGTCTGGGCGGAGATTCTCGCCGCGGCATTCGTGCTGAACTGGCCGGTGCCGGTGCGCATTTTCGACACCCGGATACTCGACAGGCTGCGCATGCGCTGGCGGCGCACGGTGTATCGCGACACGCTGCCGTGGCATGCGATATGGAAGCTCGACCGCGACCCTGGCGCCGCGGCCTTCGCCGGGGTCGAGCTAGACCCGCCGTCGCGATCGTATGACGTTGTCGCGGTGGGAGATTGCTGCGTCTTTCACATCCGGCACCGGGAACTCGTGAATGTGGGACCGATAGACGATTGGCGAAAGTTCACCTCGCGCCCGGATCTGGTGAAAGCGACGCGAGGCGAGGAATCTCACCGCGCCGCCCTCTGGCGGTATCACGGGACCTATCAGCAGGGTGATCTTCTCGTCCTGGCCACCGATGCCTTGTCGAAATACCTGCTGCGCCGGTATGAACGCACCGGCGAGGTCGATATCGATGAGTGTGATGTCGGCTCGGATCATTTCGCCGACTGGGTTGCCGGCGCCCGCAGCACGGGCGAACTCGACAACGACGACACGACAGCCTGTGTGGTAACGCTATGAGGCCCCCGTCTCTGTTGCAGTATCAATTGGCTGTGCAGAACCCGGACATCGCATTCGCTCGCGACCCGGAACTGATCGACGGTGAATGTCAGCGCGATCGCCGGGGCATGCCGAAGGTCGCATCGGGCGGCTTCGCCGCGACTTTCCGGATCCACAACGGCGACCGGCACTGGGCGGTACGGTGTTTCCACCGCACCGGTGGCGGCGATCGGCACCTGCTGGAGCGTTACCAGCAGATCGGGAATTTCATCACAGCACATCCCGCACTCGATTTCCTTGTTCCCGTGACGTACCTGAGCAACGGAATCAAGGTTGGAGACAACGACTTCCCGACTGTGCGGATGCGGTGGGTCAACGGTGTATCGCTGGGAGTGTGGCTGGCACGCTGGGCGAGCGGCCCCGCACCGGTCCCGCAGGCGGTCGAGACCGTGCGAGCCGCCATCGGCGCGGCGGTGGCGGCGTTGCGGCGCAACGGAGTTGCACACGGCGATCTGCAGCACGGGAATATCCTCGTCCGGCCGGACTCGAGCATCTGGCTGATCGACTACGACGGGATGTACCTGCCCGCAATCGCGGACTACGGAGCGATCGAAGAAGGTCACCGCAACTATCAGCATCCCGACCGGGGAACGCATTACGACGACACCCTGGACCGATTCGCGGCCGAATCCATCGATCTATCGCTGTCCGCGCTGGCCCGCCGGCCCCGGCTCTGGGAAGACTACGGTGGCACCGGCGAGAATCTCCTGTTCACGGCAACGGATTTCGCCGATCCGGAGCAATCCCGTGTCTTCGACGAGCTGAAGTCGATCGGCGATCTGGCTGACCGAGTACAGCGATTCCGGGATGCGTGCAGGGCCGGATACTCCGATATCGAGACGGCATTGTGTGGCCGTCCGCCCACGACGTTGCACGGTCCGCGGACTGTGGCTTTCGGTCGTGTGGTTCCCGGTGACCAGGCCGATGAACTCCGGGCGCTGGCCGGGGAGGTGGTGACCGTTTTCGGCACGGTGGTTTCGACGAAGATGCCGATGGACGGTGTCGCACTGATCAATCTGGGAATCTGGCAGAGCGGAGATTTTACGATCGTCGGCTTTGACGAGGTCGCCGGCGCGTTGCACAAGAGTCACGGGCGAGACGGAAGGTATGGAAAGTGGCTGCCGCGCTTGGAGGGGGAACGAGTCGCTGTCACGGGTCTGGTAACGCTGTTTCAGAGTAAGCATGCGCGGCAGGCGACTCCGCAGATCATCCTAGACGATGCCCGGTTCTTGCAGATTCTCGATGACGCCCGGCTCGACGAGTACGAACGTGATGCGCGGCGGAGGTTCGATCCGAGTCCCGCACCGCCACAGCAGCCGAAAGCCTGTGATACACGTATCGAGACCCACCATCGGAGCGCTGCGCCGTCCGCACGCTCGGCGGCCGGAACTGCCCGGACCGCCTCGCGGGCACCACTCGAGACCGAGCGGGAGGCGAATCGTAATGCTCAGCTGGACAAGCGATATCGCAACAGGAAGCCGGGAACTTCTCAGGTTCCGCCACCCGATCCGCGGCTGCCGGCTGCGCCCGCACCGAAACCGGCTGCAGCACAGCGCCCGCAGGTGAGCCCGCCGCCTTCTCCGGGACCCGTCGCACCGCCCGCGAACAATCGCCCGCCGCCGGTCCCGCCGCAGTACCGGACCATCCGGATCGATCCGGCGCTGCCTCCGCCCTCCTCCCACCAGGCACCACCTCCACCCGTGCCGCCGGTGTATGTCCCGCCGCAGCCGGCGTACCAGCCGCCCCCGTCCCAGCCGATCTACCGGACTTCCCCGGCGTACTCGCCACTCCCGGCTCGCCCGTCGGCTTCGCCGCGCCAGAATCGGCGTCGCGATGCGTTCTTTCTGATACTGCTGGTGGCCGCTGTCGTGGGGCTCGCACTGGTGATACTTCTATAGCAGGAGGGGCGATGCTGGATTTGCAGGCAATCGCGATTGTCATACGCGGGAAGGACGACGGGGTTCCGGAGGATCGGACCAGCGACATCGCCCGATACGAATGGCAGGGTGATCGGGTGCGGGTGTGGTTCCACAATGGCAGGGACTATCCGTACAGCCGGGAGAGAGTGATCGTTCTCGACCGCCCCCAGCGGGTGCCGCTGGGGGCGCAGCATCGGGTTCTCGTCGACGGATCCCCACAGGGCGTGGCCGAGGCATACCTGTTTCCCGGGCCGCCGCGGGCCGGATCGTGGTGGCATCTGCGCGGCGCCAAGGGGAAATGGGAAGTTTGCGGTGCGGATCGGGTGACCGTGCTGTCGAATGCCGCTGCCGCGCCCGATTGCCAGAATGTTCTGAACTACTGGCGCACAATGGCCGAGCAACTGAACGACCCTTACGGCGTGCTGCTTACAAATCACAAGAAACTGGAGTTCATTCACCCCGAGAGCGCATTGGCCCGATTTCTCGGACAGACGCCGCCCGGGTCCCGGCCGGATGAGGAGATACCGCTTCCGGTGTATCCGTTCCGCACCAATATCAGCCAGAGCCAGGCGGTGCTCAACGCATTGCGGAATCCGGTCTCGGTGATCGACGGCCCGCCCGGAACCGGGAAAACGCAGACGATTCTCAACATTATTGCCTCGGTGATCTGCCGTCCCGGCGCGACGGTAGCGGTGGTGTCGTTCACCAACTCTGCGGTCGACAATATAGTCGAAAAGCTGACCGGCGAAGGCTTCGGGATGGTGGCGGCCAATCTGGGGAGCAAGGATAAACGACAGGAATTCTTCGACGATCAGGGACCACGCAATGTGGCGGTCGATGCCATGCTGAGCGTTGCCACCCCGCCTGGTGCAGACACCGCACGCAATCTCGCCTCGGTGAACCGGCGCCTGGACGAACTACAGAAACAGGATCGTCAACGCGCCCAGGTACACAACCAGCTGCACGGATATCGGCTTGAACAAAAGCACTTCCAAGCGTTTTTCGAGCACGGTGAGGTGGTGGACGCCGACGACCTGCCGCTGCTGCGCCGTTACAGCGCGGACAAACTACTCGACTTCATCGCCGACACCGATCCGCGCTGGATGCGCGATCACGGCCCGGGTCGGATGGTCGACACTATGAACCGATATTTCAAGTATCGGGCGCTGCGCAAGGTCGACGCCGGCGACAGCAATGTGATACTGCGAATTCAGCAACTGTACTACGCGAAGAAGATCGCCGAACTCGAGCGGCAGGCCGAAAAACTGGATAAAATGCTGGAGCGCAAGGATTTCGAGGAGCTGGCCGCCGAGCAGGCGCGGCTGTCCCAGCAGCTACTTCGGGACGCGCTGGTTACTCGGTACAGCCGGCAGCCCCGCACGATCCACGACGCCGGCCGGTATCGGCGAAATTTCGAGCGGTTCACCGACGACTATCCGCTGATCCTGAGCACCTGCCATTCGCTGCGAAACAGCATCGGCTACTCGGCTCTGCTGGATTATCTGATCATCGATGAGGCATCACAGGCGGATCTGGTCACCGTGGCCCCGGCCCTGGCCTATGCGCGCAACCTCATTGTGGTCGGCGATCTGGAACAGCTACCGCCGGTCTTCGACGATGAGGTCCTCGCCGATCCTCCGTCGTCGCCTGATCCGGTTGTCGACTTCCGGCACAGCATTCTGTCTTCGGTCATCGATCGTTACGGTGAACATCTGCCCCGGCAGATGCTGCACGAACATTATCGGTGTGATCCCGACATCATCGAGTTCTGCAACCGGACATTCTACGACGGCCGGTTGATCCCGTATACCCGGAGTTCATCAGGGTCCGCCCCGATGATGGTGGTGCAGACTCAGCCCGGTAATCACATGCGCCGGTCCTATGACGACGACGACCCGATGTCGACCGGACGCAGCAATCAGCGCGAGATCGACGTCATCCTGCACGAGACTCTCCCCTGGGTGTTCACCGAATTCCCGCCGGAGGAGATCGGGATCACCACTCCGTATCGCCGTCAGGCCAACAAGGTAGCCAAGGCCGTCCGGGACGAGGACATCGTCTCCAAGACCGTGCATAAATTCCAAGGGAGGGAAAGGGACGCAATCATCATGACCACGGTGCTGGACGACAGCCCGAGTGGTCGCAGCGGATTGCGGTTCGCCGACGATCCGAAAATGGTCAACGTGGCCGTCTCCCGTGCGAAGCGATTATTCGTTCTGGTCACGCATTCCTCCGGGCTGCCCAAGAGTCGGTACCTGCGCGATCTGAACGGCTACATCTGGTACCGGGACCCGGCCAACGCGGTCGTCCAGAGCGATGTGGTGTCGATCTTCGACCTGCTCTACTTCGACGCCGAGCAGCGGCGCCGCAAGCGCCCGTGGATCGGGTGGGGACGTACCGATTGGGACTCCGAGGACATCGCCCTCACCATGCTGGAAGGGGTGCTCGGCGAAGAAGGTTACGGCCACCTGGGCATATACCGGCAGGTGGCTCTGTGGAACATGTTCCCGCGCAGCCTGGATCGGCTCGACGATCGGCACCGCGCGTTCGCCCGGAACAGATTGTCGTCGTTCGACTTTGTCATCTACAACCGGATCACCGCTGCGAGCCTGGGCGCCATCGAAGTGGACGGTTTCAGCTCCCATGAGGCGAGTCCGGAGCAGCTCGCCCGCGACGAGCTGAAGGACGAGATCTGCCGACGCTACGACTTTCCGCTGCTGCGCCTGCCGACCACCGGAAGCGGTGAGGCCGCCGTGGTCCGTAGTTTCATCGACATCCGACTGCCGTGACCTAGACCGAGTTCGGGTGCACTCCGGCGGGCGGCTGGTCGCCGATCACGAACGGATATGGGCCTGGCACCCAGTGGGCTGCGGCCATGAGCGGGAGCCCCACAGCTCGCCGTCAACATTGCCGATGATCAGGCCCACCGGTCGTCGTATGAGTATCACCCGGTGAACTACCCAGCCCGGCCGACGCAGCCGTCAATGTCACCGTTGATCAGGTACTACCGGTGGTCGGTTGCCGAGAACGAAGGGGGTGGATCGCGAATTTCGACCCGCCGACCAGCACCGCCCGGTTCGTATGCCGGTCCGTCAGGTCCACTCGATGGCGGCCCATGCTCATGGAGAGCATGGGCCGTTTCTCGTTCCGCGTGTTTTCGTGGGGGCGAAGCCCCCACGACCCACCCGGCGGGCCGGCGCCCCCGGACCCCCGTTCGTATTCGTCGCTTTTGTTGGTGATGTGTCGTTGACCGGTGCCCCGCCTGGGGCTGCGCCCGTACTGCTCGGCGGCCCAGTGGGTGGGCGAATTGCGCCACTGCGATCACTATGGACAAATCCGCCGATCCGGTTCGCAGGCAAGTCAATTGCCCGTAGCCTCTGCAATCGGAGTTCGACAGAGTGGAGTTGCGCCGATGGCGACCGTGCATCAGCAAGCCGATCGGGAGCGACTGCTCGCGCGTATTGCCCTGCGGTTCACCGCGATCACCGAACGGTGGCTGCCCGACGCCTTCGGGTTCGTGCTCGTCGGCACCTTTCTGATCGTGGCGATCGGGCTCGGCACCGGGGTGCCGATCATCGGAAATGCCGATCCGGCAGCCACTTCGGGTCTCGGGCTGGTCGATGCGTGGGGCAAGGGATTCTGGAGCCTGATCACCTTCACCATGCAGATGGCCATGATCATCATCGGTGGTTACGCGGTCGCGGTATCGCCTCCGGTGGCGCGGCTGATTGCCCGGCTGGCGACCATTGTGCGCACACCGCGCGCGGCCATCGCCTTCACCGCTGCTGTCTCTATGGTCAGCTCCTATCTGAACTGGGCTTTCAGCCTGGTGTTCACCGCCATCCTGGCCAGGGAGATCGCCAGGGTGCTGCGCGGCGTCGACTATCGCGCGCTCGGTGCGATGGCCTTCCTCGGACTGGGAACGGTGTGGGCGCAAGGGCTTTCGGGTTCGGCGGCGCTGCAGGTCGCCAGTGCCGGATCGAGTCCGAAGGCGGTGCAGGACGTGATCGCCGCCGGGCGCGGCAGCGGACTGATTCCGTTGACCGACACCATATTCCGCTGGCAGGGTCTGGTGGTGACCGCGATCGTGTTCGTGGTGGCGGTGCTGGTGGCCTGGTTGATCGCGCCGACCGGCGCCGCGGCGAAATCGGCCGCCGATCTCGGTGTCGATCTGCATCCGGTGCGCGCCGAGGAATCCGGTGAGCAGCGCCGCCCCGGCGACTGGCTCGAGCACAGCCCGGTCTTCACGATCCTGCTGTGCCTGTTCGGCCTGTGGTATCTGGTGCGCTACTTCCAGCACGCGCGCGGCGGCGCCCTCAACGCCCTCGACCTGAATACGGTCAACCTCATTCTCATCCTGCTGGCCCTGCTGCTGCATTGGCGCCCGGCGCAGTTGGTGCGTGCGGTGCGCGAGGCCGCGCCCGCCGCTTCCGGTGTGCTGCTGCAATTCCCGCTCTACGGTGGCATTTTCGGCATGATCGCCTATACCGGTCTGTCGAAGACGATCGCCGGTTGGCTGGTGCACCTGACCAATGACACCTTCTACCCGGCGATCATCGGCGTATATTCCTGTGTGCTCGGCGTTTTCGTGCCGAGCGGTGGCAGCAAATGGGTGATCGAGGCTCCGTATGTGCTCGAGGCCGCCAATCAGCTGAAGGTGAACCAGGGCTGGATGGTGGTGGTGTACGACCTCGGCGAGGCGAGCGCCAATCTGCTGCAACCTTTCTGGATGCTGCCGACGCTCGCGGTGCTCGGCTTGAAGGCACGCCACATCATGGGCTACACCTTCGCCATGTTCCTGGTCTGCTTCCCGCTGGTGCTCGTCCTGGTGACAGTGTTCGCGCGAACTCTCGCCTTCCCCTGATGTTCTCAGCCCAGGACCGTGTGCGCTGCGGGGCGGACGAGTCCGGGGCGCGAGTCACAATCGCTAGCCGGATCCGGTCGGCGTCGAACCGGCGGAACGGGAGATTACGCAGGCCCCGTCCCACCGCAGATCATTCAGCCCCTTTCACTCCGATAGGCACAGGAGTGAGAGTGGCCGGCCCGCTGGAACATCCACGTCTGATCCGCCGGGCCGGCGCTGGGAACGGTTCTCGAGTCTTGTCGGTGACCGTACCTACCCTGTCGATCATGGTGAGTGTGAAGGTCGTCGACGAGGCGGTGTGCGGTGATCGCGACACCGGATGGTTGTTCGAGGTGGACGAGGAGCGACTACCGCTGCGGGAGATCATCCGGCAGCGGGTATTTCAGGAAGTCGCCGCGCACAACGCCGCCGCGGTGGATACCGTCTTTCGTGGCCTGGTGCGGCCGACGGATGCCGTGCCGGTGCGTGGCGGGTTCCGCACGACCGCTCTTGTCGACCCCGAAAGTCAATGCGAGGCGGCGTGGGAGGCGTTCGGGCGCAACGGTTTCGTGGTCCTGATCGGTGATCGGCAGATCGAGGAACTCGATGAGGTGGTGGCACTGACATCGGGTGTGGAAATCACGTTCCTGAAGCTCGTTGCGCTGGTGGGTGGCTGAATGTCGTTTTCGGAGTTGGCAACAGCGGCGCGCGCCGCCATTGCCGTGGACGATATGGACGTCCTGTTCGACGTGTACACGCGGATAGTCCAGCATGTGCGCGATCCGGATGGGTCAGAGGTCTGGGGTGAGGTGTTGGACCTGGCCCGAGACCTGTCGGATGAGGCATCGCAGCGATTGGCTCGCGTCTGTGCGGCGGCCTCCGCAGCCGCTTCGGAGGAGATGCGACATCTCATCGGGATCCTGGAGTTGAAGATTGTCCTGTCCGAAGACAAGACGGCGGTGCGCACTGCCATCGCGGCGGACGATATGGACGTGGTGTGTGCCGCGATGATGCGGACACGCCGAACGGCTGATGCGCGACGAGGCTTTGACGAGTGGCACTACTTGCTCGGCAAAGTTCGGGAACTATCCGCCGAGCAGTCCGAACGGTTGGCTCGCAGCTGTGCGGCCGCGTTCCCCGCTGCTTCGGATCTCGACCAGCATTGCCTGCTGATTCTTGTCTCGACCGTCGCGCCCACCTTGCCGATCCTGGTCGAGGAACGGCGGGCACGGCTGGATTCCCTGTCGAACCACCACGGCACGCGGAGCCTCTCCGTGGTCGACTTGGCGCTGGCGCAAGCGGAACTGACGGCCGGACGCACACTGACCCCCGAGGTCGTCGCGGTATACCGTCGTGAAGCCTGCGACAGGTATTCGTGCGGAGGTGTCGCGGAAATCGCCCGGCAATGCCCCGAACCAGTGGTGAATGTGGGTGAGCAATGGGCGGACCGAGCACTGGAATTGGCCTCCACGGCACCGGAGTGGCACGACCTGCTGGCCTTTGCCCGCACCGCCACCATGGGTAAACCGAATGAAAGGTGGGAAAGGACCGGTCGGGCACTGCTGGCCGAGGTGGCTGCCTTCGAACAGACGGTCCTGTCGCTGTTGGAACTGGTGGGCCGGCCGAGGACCCTGCTGTTGCGACAGCGTTTTGTCGGCGATCTCGGCCTCAACGACGAGTACGACCCGTTCAACGCCGACGCGGTGCGCGGTCTGCTGTGGTTGCTGACCTACCGTCCCCCGCAACCGACGACCGCGCGCATCGTGGGCGGCCTGGTGGAGACGTCGCTGCGCAAGATCAAGGGTGTGGGACCACGCAATCCGAAGGTGGCCAACGCCGGTGTCTACGCGCTCAGCCAACTCCCTGGCGAAATGGCACTGGGTGAGCTTGCCCGCCTGGCCGCCACAGTGACATACCGCGGCACTTTGAATCAGATCAACGCCGCCTTGGCGGCAAAGGCAGCGGCGCTCGGGGTGACCCGCGCGGAGATCGAGGAGATGGCCGTCCCCGCCTGCGGCTTGACGTCGGTGGGCGAAGCGCGGTTCACCTTCGGAACCGCGTCTGCGACGCTCACTGTGGACGGCACCAAGACCGTACTGCGCTGGTTTACGGACAAACCGGTGAAGAGTGTGCCCGCCGTGGTCAAACGCGACCACGCCGACGAGTGGAAAGAACTCAAGGCAGCGGTCAAGGACATCGAGAAGATGCTGACTGCCCAGGTCGAGCGGTTGGACCGGCAATTCCTGGCGCGACGCACCTGGGACTTCCGTTCCTGGCGGAAGTACTATCTCGACCATCCGCTGGTGGGCACGATCGCCCGCCGCCTGCTGTGGAAAGTCGACGGTGTCGTCTGCGGCTACTCCGGCGGCGCACTGCGCGACCTGACCGACAACCCGGTGGATGGGGACGTCGTCGAGCTGTGGCACCCCTTGGGTCATTCGGCGGAAGAGATCCTGGCCTGGCGCGACCGGCTGGAACACCACACCATTACCCAACCGTTCAAACAAGCTCATCGCGAGATCTATCTACTTACCGACGCGGAACGCCGAACCGGCACCTACTCGAATCGCTTCGCGGCCCATATCCTGCGCCAGCACCAATTCCACGCGTTGGCGGCAGTCCGGGGCTGGCGCAACAAACTCTTGATCGACGCCGATGCTATGGTGCCACCGCCGGTCCGTGAACTGCCGCAGTGGGGTATACGCGCTGAATTCTGGGTCGAGGGCGATCGGGACGACGGCGGGCACGCCGACGTCGCGGAATCCGGCAGCTACCTGCGTCTGCGCACCGACCAGGTGCGGTTCTACCCGATCGATGCACCACAGAACCTTGCTAACAGCACGTTTCGCGGCGGCTTCCGCGGGCAGGCCGAGCCGCTGCCGTTGGCCGACGTGCCAGAACTGGCCCTGAGTGAAGTACTGCGCGACGTGGATCTGTTCGTCGGTGTGGCGAGCGTCGGCAATGATCCGACGTGGTCGGACGGTGGCCCCGACGGTAGGTTCGCCGGCTACTGGACCGACTACGGTTTCGGCGAGCTGCACCAGACCGGGCAAACCAGACGCGACCTGCTGACCAGGTTGCTGCCTCGATTGGCCATCGGCCCGCAGTGCAGCGTGGAAGGCAGATTCCTGCATGTGCGAGGTAGCAGACATGCGTATCGGATCCACTTGGGCTCGGGAAATGTCCTGATAGACCCCGACAACCGCTATCTGTGCATCGTTCCGTCGGCACAGACACCCGCTCCGAACGCGTTCCTGCCGTACGACGGCGATAGGACACTGGCGGTCATCCTCAGCAAGGCTCTGCTGCTGGCGAACGACTCGAAAATCACCGATCCGACCATCCTGAGACAACTCCCCGTGACAGCCTGACCGAAACGGCCTCCGCCCGAAGATTTCTGGGCATCGGAGGCGCTACTCGAGTGGCCATTTGGCGATCGGCATGCGGTTGTGCTGCCGATCCGGTCGACGAATGATCAAATTCTGAATACGTTCAGAATTGAGGTATGGCGACCGAGGTGCAGTGGAGTGAGCTACAGCGTGATCCCAAGAGTGTGGCCGCCTTGGCGGATCAGGGCGATGTTCGCGTCCGTCGGCGTGATGGCGCCCCGCTCCTGTTGACTCGTGAAGACAGAGTGAAGGCGCAATCCGAGGGGGCGATCATCGCCGCACGCGCGCTGCGCAATATCGCTACCCATCTCTCGCCGGAAGTCGCGATGACCGGGCTGATCGACGAGTTCCCGTGGGTTGACTGTCTGCCCGAGTCCGCCCAGCGGCAGTTCGTGTCGGACTTCGTTCGTGGCTTCCAGGTGTCCGCTGAACTGGACCAGTGGTCGGTTCTGACTCAGACGATCGCCGAGTGGCGCAGCACTGCCGCGATCCGTGCCGATCCGATGTTGGGTCACAAACTAACGGGTCCGATCGATGACGATTTCGGCCCTGTGCCTGCGCCGACGGAATTCTGACCGTGCCTGCGAAACGTGGTGACCGGGTTGCTCCGCCGGCCCAGCCGGGGCGTTGGCAAGCCCGATTCGCTACAACCGATGCTGCCAAGGGATGGGAAGATCTCTGCCGCGTCGCCCAAGCGAACACCTGGGAAGCCTGGGTAGTGCTCACTGAACGCCCGACAACACCGGAGAATCCATCCCGTCAACACCAGCTCCGCGACGTGTACGGCACCAGGGCGATCGGCGGGAAGAACCTCGACCAATGGCGGTACGAAGTCACTGCCGGCGGCCGAATCTGGTATTGCCCGGACTCGGAACGCCGAATCGTATGGCTGACATTGGCGAGTGCCTCGCGTCCAAAGGAAACCGACTAGGCGAGTATCCACAGTAGGTTTGGTCACACTGAGGCGCCGACAGTGGCCGGTTGCCGGGGGCGAAGGGTCGGAGCACGAGTCCGACCCGTTGACGGGCGCTGTGCGGTTCGTACGCTGCACATCAGGCCCACTCGATCGAAGGCGTGCCCTGCTCGGCGGGCACGCCTTCGGTGTTTTCGATCGTTGTGGGGCCGAGCCCCCGCTGGTGTGGATCGGAGTTCAGCGGGCGAGTGCGGTCACCTCCACTTCGATCTGCCAGTCGGGCTGGGCCAGGGAAGACACCTGTAGCAGGGTGTCAGCGGGGTAGGGCTCGCTGAGGAATTCGCCGCGCAGCTGGATGACCTTGTCGAGGTTCGCGGCCATATCGGTGACGAAGATGCCGACCTTCACCACATCCGTGAGGTCGGCTCCGGCCTCGGCCAGGACGCGCTTGATGTTGGCGAAGGCCTGGCGTCCCTGTGTCAGGAAGTCGTCGGAGACGGTGCGTCCCTGCTCGTCGATGCCTGCTTGTCCGGAGACCAGGATGAGGCCGTTGGCCTTGATGGCCTGCGAGATCCGGTAGGGCTGGTACCAGTCGGGGGTGGTGGCGACCTTCTCGATGTGCTGGGTGGTCATGGCAATTCCCTTCCATTATCTGCATGCACATGCAAGTAATGTATGTGCATGCAGATAATGTCACCGCCTGCCGTCCGATGTCAACACCGAAGTTGGGCCGGTCGCGGGGGCAGGGGTTTACCAGGGGCCGCAGCGATCATCGCGGTGGCCGAGCTGGTCATCGTCGTTGTCGTGCCAGTAGCCGTTGCTGTCGCAGTGTCGGTCTCGGTCGGATGGGCCGCCGTCGCGCCAGTCGTGGTCATCGCCGGGGTCGCTGGAACCGGGGGGTTGTTGATGCATCGGGATCGCGGCTGCGACGGTGGAGTATGCCACCGGAACCGCGATTATCGAGCAGGCCGCCAGGGCGGCGAAAAGGCGAGAGATTGTGCTGCGGTTCATGATTTCCCCTTCGTGTTCGAGAGGAATGTCGAATTGGGCCGAATTGGTTCCCGTGGCCGGGGAATCTCGGCGATGAATGTGGCCGATAAAGCATAGTTCTTGGATGCTGAAAGGTTGCTGATATTTGCCGTATGGATACCGATGGTTCGAGATGTTCGAGCTGTTGGCATTTGGGCTTGATGGCCTGCCGCGCGCGGTGATCGCGTCGTCGACCGAATGGAGGACCGGTGCGCGTCCGTTCCGCGTGCACGGGCGCGCGTCCGTTCAGTGGGATTCCAGTGGTGCACGGCGTGGCAGTAGCGGGACCACCGCGCAGCACACCGCGGTGAGGCAGGCAACGGTTGTCAGTGCGGCCATCGCCGCGCAGGCAGGTGTGGAAGTACACGGTGGTGACGACGGCCGCGCCGAGGCTGTTGGCCAACTGTTGAGGAATACCGCTTGATCAACGGGCTGGTGGCGCGGCGCTGACGCGCCACGAACAGCGCGAAGCAGAGTAGACCGGCGAGTAGCGACAGGATCGATTCGGCAGACCAGGCGCGGGCGGAGCCCTCGATCAAGCCGTAGGGCACACCCAGCATGGCGGCCGCGAGCAGACCGGAACCGAGACCGTCCACAGGTAACTGTCCGATCGCCATCATCGTCGGGCAGCAGTCGCACGGCCAGCGCGACGGCAATTCCCCCGAGCACGATATTGATCAGGAACATCGAGCGCCAGCCGAGCCCGAAAAGGTCCGCGTCGATGAGAAATCCGGCGAGCAGAACAGGACGACGGCGAGCACGGCCCACCGGGCGCGCGCCGGGGCGCGCTGGTCTGGGGCCAGGTCAGTGGACATGAGAATCCTTGTGGGATAGCAGCTTCGCGGGAGCGAGGCGGACTTACTCGGGGGTGAAAGCTCCGGCGTTCTCGCGGACCCACCGGGCAAAGCTGCGGGCAGGTGCGCCGAGCAGGGTTTCGGTGGTGTCGGCGACGGGGGCCGGGTTCTCCGCGGCGGTTTCCCAGTAGTTGAGCAGGGAGGTGATGAAGGTCGGCGGCATGTGCTGTGCCATCTGCTCTTCGGCCGCGGCGCGGGTGATGACGCGCATGGGGATATCGCGGCCGAGCGCCTCGCTGACGATCGCGAGCTGGTCGCGGAAGGTGAGCAGTTCCGGTCCGGTGAGGGTGATGGTCCGGCCGCGCACCGAACCTCCGGTGCATGCGGCAACGGCGACATCGGCGATATCGGCGGGGTGGACTACGGCCATTGCGGCGTCCGGAAAAGCATGTTCGATGGGCAGGCCATTGGTGATGGGGTGGATCCAGCCGAGGGTGTTGGTGGCGAAACAGTCGGGGCGCAGCACGGTGACGGTGAGATCCGAAGCGGCCAGGGCCTTTTCGACGGCGAGATGGTGTGCGGCGAGGGGGTCGGCCTCGGCGTTCGGTGACAGCACGGCCGCGGAGGACAGCAGCACGACGTGTTCGACACCGGCGCCGCGGGCGGCGGCGATGAAGGCATGAATGCCTGCGGGTTCGGGGTAGAGGAAGACCTGCGTGGTGTTCTCCAGTGCGGGGCCGAAGGTGGCGGGGGTGTCGAGGCGCAGTTCGGCGATTTCGATTCCGACGGGGAGGTTGGCGGCGGCCGGGCTCGCGCTGGCGGCGCGGACCGGCAGTTCGGCGGCATGCAGGGCCGTGACGATCGCCTGGCCGATCCGACCGCGGGCACCGGTTACGAGGGTGGTCATCGTTGCTCCGATTCGAGAGATGATCTGTGCAGATTGCAAATGTATGCTGACATGCATTCAATTGTTCGTCAACATATAACTTCATCTCGACATGGAGTTACCATGTGCACATGACTGCGGATGATCAGCGGACGGCCGCCGACCTGCTCGATGCGGTGGGTCCGGCATTCGGCAAACTGCGGCGCACCGCGCTGCTGGAGGTGGACAACCCCATCTCCGCCAAGGACCTGAGCCGCACCCTGGTGCTGAATCTCGTGCTGGAGCACAGCTCGCACAGCGAGGTCACCGTGGGCATGATCGCCGAACTGCTCGGCAGCGACCCGTCCGTGGCCAGCCGCATGGTCAGCGACACCATCAAAGCCGGGTATCTCACCCGTGCCGCCTCACAGCAGGACGGCCGCCGCACGATCCTCCAACTCAGCGACAGCGGTCGCGACCTGATGACCCGCTTCCGTAAACATCAGCGCGACGCCTACGACTACATCACCGCCGATTGGTCGGAACATGACCGCCTGGAATTGGCTCGCCTGCTGGTGCGTTACGTGGATTCCGTTGCGGCGCTGAAGGAACGAAGCCGGACGAAAGAGGGAGATCAGTGACGCGGCGTTCTCCCATCTTACGGGCGCATGCCGCTGAGCAACCAGCGCAAGCCCACATCGAAGGTCTCGTCCGCGCTTGCGCCTGCAATGCTTTCGAAGCCGGCTGTACTGTTCGCGGCGAGCGCGTCCTGCTGCTGTTCGGCAACTGCGGCGCCGATGGTGTAGGTGCTCACCGCGATGAAAGCGGCTGCCGCGTCCTTGTGTGAAAAGCCCTGTGCGACAAGCCGTTCGATGAGTCGATTCAAATACTCGACCTGATAGTCCGCATTGGGGCGGGCCTTGATCATCAGCAGTGCACCGTCGCGCCGGGAGCGCATGGCCGCCCGCTGCGCGTGGGCGAGATGGGTCAACCAGGCGTCCCAGGCGTCCGACGCGGGCGGGTCCTGTTGCCGCACGGCGGGCCGGATCAGGGCGCGGGCCATCTCGTCGAGCAGATCCTGCTTGTTGCGGAAGTGGTAGTACAGCGCCGACGGATGCACCGCGAGATCCTTGGCGAGCTTGCGCAGCGAGAGCGCCTCCAGTCCGAGTTCGTCGAGTTGGACGAATGCGGTGCGCACGATCAGATCGCGGTCGAGAGCCATGGCGCAGAATCCTAGCCTTTTCTACTAGACAGTGTTCAGCTAGATTACTAGACAGTGTTCAGTGAACACTGTCTAGTAGGAAGGGAAACCATGTCTGACCTTGTCTTCGATCATCAGAGGGATGTTCCGCCGGGCATTCGACTCGGCGTCGTGCGCGGTATCACCTACGGTCTGGCCGCGCCGCCGGAGCGGATCATGCCCGCCGTGCGCGGGCTCGGTGCGGGGGTGCTGCGCTGCTTCCTCTACTGGTCGCAGATCGAACCCGAACCCGGTCGTTTCGTCTGGGATGCGGTCGACGCGCTGCTCGACCAGCTCGACGGCGACGAAGAGGTGTGGATCACCGTGTCCTCCGCGTCGCTGTGGGGCACGGTGCGGGCCACGGATATGCTGCCGCCTTCTCCGGCAAAGGATCTCGATGTTTTCGCCGCCTTCGTTCGCGCGCTGGTCGACCGTTGCCGCGGCCGAATCACCTACTGGCAGTTCGACAACGAGCCGTGCGTCCCGATCCTCTGGGCCGGTACCGTCGCCGAATACGCCGCCCAGCTAAAGGTTTTCGCGGCGGCGGTGCGCGAGTCCGATCCGGCGGCGCTGGTGGTCCTCGGCGGTGATCCGCCGGACCAGCAGGCGCGGCCGGGCACCTTCGAATACCTTGTCGACGTGGCGCGCGATGATTTCGACGTCTACGACATACACCTCTACGGCGATCCGTACACCATTCCCGACCGGATCGCGGCGGCCCGCGCCATGATGGCCCAGCACGGCTACGAGATGCCCATTGTCGCCGGCGAATACAACGGTCCACTGATCGCGCCGGAGGATATGGCGTTGCTGGGCAACGCATTGCAGCCGTTCGGCGAGATGATGACGGGCAGTGATCCCGAATGGTCTGTCCTCACAACCGATATGGGCACACAGGCACCAGAACACGACGCGATGCTCGCCTTCTACGAGCGGATGCCGGAATTGCCGCCGCGGGTCCAGATGTACATGCGGGGCTGCCCACCCGAATACGAGGAACTCCGTCATCGCGAGAACAGCCGCGAAATCGTCGTGCGCAATCTGCTCGCCCTCGCCTCGGGGGTGCGCCGCACCCTGTGCTGGAACCTCGCGCCCGAATTCCCCGGCCACCAGGCGCCCTACACCGTGCTGGGATTGATGTTCGACAAGTTCGCGCTGCTGGACTATGCGGACGGCGAGCTGACCCACCGCTATCCCGCCGCCGATGCGCTGGCGCTCACCGCGCGAATGTTGCAGGGGGCCGAGGCGATCGAGCGCATACTCGTGGCGGACCGGCCGGAGCTGTATGTCTTCGATGTGCGGCGCGAAGACGGGTCGCTGCTGGTCGCGTGGGCGCGTTCGGCCGAAGAGGCCGCGACATACCGTCACCCTTGGCTCGGTGCCGCCGCCCACGCGGTCGACGCCCACGGTGCGGCGGTGCCCGTCGAAGTGGCCGATGGTGCGGTGACCCTGCCGCTCACACCGACGCCCTTGTTCGTAACCCGGTGATCAACCCGGCTGGTCTCGGCTATCGGTGCCGGTCGAGATCATTCGGTCGATGACTAGGCGCGCCCCGCTCACCGCGCTGTTCATCGCCGCCCGCGAGATCCGCAACGCCGACGCCCACCGCCTACGGGCCGGGCCGAGGCCGCTGCCGCGAACTTCGGGCTGAGTCGGCACGAATACCCGGACATGCTGCATGGTTGGCCGCTGTTTTGCACAGTAGCCGCTGGGCGAGATCGCCGCATTCGTCACCGGGGTCCCGAATGTGGGGTCCGGATCGCGGTGAGGAGGGTGGCGATCGACGGGTCGGTGGCGGCGAGGTCGTCGAGGGCGGCGGTAACGGTGTCGTCGTAGGTGGTGCGGGCCTGGCGGTAGCGGGTGCGGCCTGCCTCGGTGAGCACCGTGTAGACGCCGCGTCTGTCGTCAGGGCACAGGTCACGGCAGGCGAGTTCGGCGGTGTCGAGTCGGCCCACCAGGCGGGTGACCGAGCTCTGGTTGAGGCCGAGTTTGTCGGCCAGTTCCTGCATGCGCAGCTCGCCCTTGGCGGCTTCGGCGAGGAAGCTCAGCGCGCGGTATTCGGACAGGCCGAGGCCGTGGCGGCGCTGCATTGTCGTCGCGAGCCGGCTCTCCACGTGGGTGTGCAGGGTGAGCAGCCGATCCCACAGCTGTGAGTCGGCGCCGGTTTCCGCCGTCGCGGCCTGTACTGACATGGGGAACTCCTGGGTCGGCGGGGTGGCCGAATTTCCGGCTCGACACAATCTTACTTGTACATGCATGCTTTTTGGGTCGGGGTCTGCTGATCGCCGCAGTGTTCGAGGTCATCTTCGCGCTGAAGGCCGCGGGAGCTGACCGAGTGCGCAGGAGCTAGCGACGTTCCGCAAGGTGACGGAGGATTTCGGCCGTTGCCCGATCGGCAGGCAAGAAAGCCTCCAGGTGGATTTCGGAGAGGGTGACGTCGGTGGCGGTGGCGAATGAGCTGATGGTACTCATCAGCCGCAGTTCTCCCGCCGCGCTCCGCAATCGCAGTGGAACAGCGAATCCGAGGTGATCGGGGCCGGGATTCGCCTGCGGGAGATAGCTTTCCAGTTCGGCGATCAGGGCATCCAAGGTCGGGTCGGGACTGCGCAGCGCCTTGCCGCGCAGCGCCTCGGTGATATGGCGCCCCCATTCGGGCAGGTTGATGACTCGTGGCGCGAGTCCATCGGGATGCAGGGCGAGACGATAGACATTCATCGCCGGTCCGAGCAGGCCGGGAACGGCCCCTTCGGTCAACAGGTCGAAGGCACTGTTGGCGGCAAGCAACTCGCCATTCGCGCGGGTGCAGATCGCGGGATAGGGCATGTGTCCGTGGAGGATTCGTTCCAACGCCTCCCGCACCGGTGCCAACTCCGGTGTGCTGAAGTCTGTTTCCGGGAAGACCGGTGCGTAGCCTGCGGCAAGAAGCAGGCCATTGCGTTCGCGTAGCGACAGTTCCAGTGATTCGGCCAACCGCACGACCATGGTTCGGCCGGGGTGCGAGCGGCCCTGTTCCAGGAAGCTCAGATAGCGCTGGCTGGTGTCGGCGCTGCTCGCGAGATCCAGCTGGCTGACCCTGCGCAGCGTTCGCCAATATCGCAGTTGCTTGGCGAAACCCGTGGGCGCCTGAGCCGTCGTCATGTCTCCAGTGATATCCGACCGGTCGCATTCTTGCCATTTCCCGCTGGGGGAACATGCCGCCCGCCCGCCTGTGCGGCATCATTCCCTGCAGGGAATCGCAAACCTGTTCGGTTCCACACAGACTCGACGGCATGAGCAATCGACCGAATGAGCACGCACTGGCCCGGTTCGCGCAGCGATACGCCGCTCAGTGGAACGAGCCCGATCCGGCGCTGCGGCGCAAGGAGATCGAGGATATCTGGGCACCCGATGGGGCACAGGTGCTCATCGACCCGCCGCAGGAGATTCAGGATGCCGCCACGAACCTGGCCTTCCCCGCGCCAACATTGGCGGTGCTTGGTCACGACGCATTGGCAGCACGGGTAACCCGCGCCTATGAGATGTTCGTCGAGCCTGGCGAGTTCCGGTTCGAGACCAGGGGCGCGACCGCACTGCCCGGCGGCCGAGCCCAACTCACCTGGGTGATGGTGACGGTTTCGGACGGCGCCATCGTCGGCGGCGGCTTCGACATCGTGACATTCGACGGCGACGGCCGGATCAAGCTGAACCACCAGTTCATCGGCCTCGACTGATACCGGGCGGCGTTGTAGGTGCGGCGGATCCGCACCTACTGCGTGACCGCCGCCGTTTTCGTAATGTGTTCCCGCGCGGCGGTAGCCGCGCCTTCGGCGTCGCCTCGTTCGATGGCGTCGATGATGGCGCGGTGTTCGGCGACGACCCGCTCCAAGCGGTGCGGGAGCTTCAGCGCTTCGAATCCGAAGAGCCACATGGCTCCGCGCAGGCCGACCATGGTGTCGTGGGTGCGTTCCAGTCCGAGGATCTCGGATTGGAGCAGGTGGAATTGCTCGTCGAGGGCGAGGAATTCCGATTCGCTTCCGCCGCTGAGTTTTTCCTGCGCGTCGACCAGGGCGCGTAGGCGGGTGATGTCGTCGGCGGTGGCGTTGTCGGCGAGGCGGCCCGCGACGAAACTCTCCAATAGTGCACGCAGATCGAAGATTTCGGCCCGTTGCGCGGCGGAGAGTTCGCGAAGTCGGAATCCGCGTTGGGATTCGACGACGATGATCCCTTCTCGGCTCAGGGTCAGTAGGGCTTCGCGCACCGGGGTTCGGGACATGCCGAGGGATTCGGCCAGTTCGTTCTCCGAATATTGCTCGCCGTGGGTGAGGGTGCCGTCCCGGATCGCCTGTTGGATCTGCAGGTAGGCGCGACGGCCCAGGGTTGGTGGCCGCACAACCGCCGCGATGCCGCTCAGTCTTGCCATGGGGTGAGGATAGCAGCTCGGTATCCAAGATTCTGTGCACTACGTACTTGTATACAAGATACTAGTTGTCGTAGTGTGGGCCGCGTCATACATCCATCCAGTGGCAAAGGAGCACACGGATGACTCTCTCCCCTGCGGACAAGTTCGCGATCACGGAGCTGTCGAATACGCAGATGCAGGCGCTCGACAATCACGATGTCGCCGCCTGGGTCTCGGCCTGGCTCCCCGACGGGGACTTCATTGCCACCTATGGGACGTTCTCCGGGCACGAGGCCATCACCGCGTTCATCAACGGCCATATCGCCGCCGGTAAGGAAGACGGCGCCCGCCACCTGATGACGAACTACGTCATCAGCGGGGACGGCGATACCGCGACGTCGACGTGCCGGGTCACCAAGCTCCAGGTCGACGCGCCCCCGTTCATCATCGCGACCGGCGTCTACACCGATGTCCTGGTCCGCACCGAGCAGGGTTGGAAGTTCCGGTCGCGCCGCCTGGATATCGAGCGCGGCGTCTTCGCCAGGGCCGAAATCGAAGCCGCGGCCGCGCAGCATCGGGGATGAGCGAGATGACAGACCTCGTCGCGGAACGGTGGGGCGCTTCCGGTCCCCGAATTGTCATGGTGCACGGCAGCCTGAGTTCGGCCGCCACCGCGTTCGGTGAGCAGCAGGTGCTGGCCGATCGGTACCGGATCGTCGCGCCATATCGCCGCGGCTACCGCCCCAGCCCGGACACCGCGCGCATCGATCCGGATCGGGATGCCGCCGAGATCGTCGAACTCCTCGGGGACGGCGCACATCTCGTCGGTACGTCGATGGGCGGCGTGATCGCCATGCGGGCCGCCGCGCTGGCGCCCGAGCGGGTCTGGTCGCTCACGGTGATCGAGCCGCCCGCGCTGCCCAATGGTGCGGGCCGTCCCGCCGCGGACAAGCTCGCGGCGGCGTTGCGCGCGCACTGGGCGCAGTCCGATCTCACCGATCTCGAGACCTTCGCGGCCGGATTCCTCGCGGCGCTCAGCATGGATATGCGACTGCCGTCACCGCTTCCGGAGCCGCTGGCCGAGGCCGTCCGCAATCTCACGACCGAAAGGCCGTGGGAGACGGGCGTTCCGCTCGAGAAGTTGGCGGCGACCACCTTTCCCAAATTGGTGGTCACCGGCGGCGGCACCCCCGGATTCGAGGATGTCGCAGACGCTTTGGCGGAGGGTATGTCCGCCAAGCGGGTGCTGTTCGAGGGCAGTCCCCATGCGGTGCAGCGCATCGGTCGTCGGTTCAATGACGAACTGCTCGACCACCTGCGCAGTGCCGAGGCCGCACGCACGGCCTGAAGTCCCACTGCGGCACGCGATCACCGTGCGTGCCGCACCGGTCGCCGAGAAAGGACCGAATCGCCTTGCGCGTAGCGCTTTTTCAAGTCGCAAGTCCCGATGATGAGTCGGTGGTTGACCGCATCCAGCGGGTAGGCGCCGCGATCACCGGCGAATCGCAGTTGCGGCAGGCCGATCTGCTGGTGCTGCCCGAACTGTGGCATGTCGGCTATTTCGCCTTCGACCACTACGCGTCGGCAGCCGAAACACTCACCGGGCCAACGGTTACGGCGGCCAAGGACTGGGCAAAGGCGCTCGGTCTTTTCGTCCACCTCGGCAGCGTCGTCGAGGTGGACGAGCAGGGCCGTCTCTACAACACCGCGATGGTGGTCGATCCCGACGGCGCGATCCGCGCCACCTACCGCAAGGTGCACGTCTTCGGATACGGGTCGCGCGAGCAGGAATTGCTCACACCGGGCGACGCGGTCACCGTCACCCCGGTCGCCGGACTGCCCACCGGCATCACCACCTGCTATGACCTGCGCTTCCCCGAACTGTTCCGCAGCATGGCCGATGCCGGGGCCGAAATGCTGGCCATCTGTTCGGGCTGGCCTGCCGCGCGCCTCGCACACTGGCGGTTGTTCACCAGTGTGCGCGCCGTCGAGCAGCAGTCCTGGCTGGTGGCCTGCAATGCGGTCGGCACCCAGCAGGGTGTCGCGCTGGCGGGCCACAGCCGGATCGTCGATCCATGGGGCGAAGTGATCGTCGAGGCCGGGACGGATGAGGGATTCACCGTCGCCGAACTCGATCCCACCCTGCCGCGTCGTGTCCGCGCCGAATTTCCCGCACTGGCGGACCGTCGCTGGCCCGCCGTGCCGATCCGAGTGGAGTCATAGATGACCACGGGCATCACCCAACTGAAGCTCCGGACCGCTTCCGGGCAGCCGCTGAACTTCGTGCCGGATACGGTCGTCGTCGGCGGATATACCGGACGCGACCGGGACGCCGTAGAGCATCACGTGACGGAGCTCGCCGCCATCGGCGTCCCGCGACCGGATACTATTCCGGCCTTCTACGATGTCGCGGTCGACTCGGTGACGACCGCCGCCGCGATCGAAGTCACCGGCGCGGCGACCTCCGGCGAAGTGGAACCGGTCCTGCTCTACACCGACCACCGGTACTACTTGACCGTCGGCTCCGACCACACCGACCGCGAGTTGGAGACCAAGAGTATCCACCGGTCGAAGGCCGCCTGCCCGAAACCGATCGCGGCGACGGCGATCGACCTCGGGACCGACCCGAGCATCGTCGACTGGGACGAGATCCGGGTGGCCAGCTGGGTGGACGGCGACCGGTATCAGCAGGGCACTCTCGCGAAATTGCTCCCGATCAGCCAGGTTCTGGCAAAGTGGGGGACCCATGCCGACGAATCGTCCCTGGTTCTGTTCGGCGGAACCCTGCCGCTGCTCGACGGCGGCTTCCGCTACGGCACCCACTGGCGGATGAGCCTCGAGGCTCCCGGCCACGAGCCCATCGAATTCACCTATCAAGTCACCGTCAGGAGTTGCTGATGCGCACCGGAACCGACTATTTGGCCTCGCTCGACGACGGCAGACGCGTCATTGTCGACGGCAAACCCGTCGACAATCCGGCGGGTGATCCGGCCTTCGCGCCCATTGCCCGCACGATCGGTGCACTGTTCGACCTCGCCGCCGATCCCGCCAATGGCATGCAGGTGCACGATGAGACGTTGGGTCGCGCCGTCAACCGGCTGTTCCTGGCGCCGCGCGCGGCCGCCGAACTCACCGCCTACCGCACCGCCGCGCAGGTCTGGGCCGACCATACCCACGGCTGGGTGGGTCGCTCTCCCGACCATGTCGGCGCGTTCCTTGCCGCCTTCTCCGCGCATCCGGAGGCATTCGCCGAGAACCTGCGCGACAATGTCGCGGCCTTCCACCGCCGCGTCGTCGAGAACGACCTCTACGTGTCCTACGCGATCATCCCGCCGCAGGTCTCCCGCGCGAGCACCGCGCACGCTTGGGAGGGCGAGTTCATTCAGGTCGGGGTGAAGCACGAGCGCGAGGACGGCATCGTGGTGCGCGGCGCGCAGATGCTCGCCACCGGTGGCGCCGTCGCCGACGAGATCCTGGTGTCGTGTATCAAGCCGTTGCAGGCCGAGGATACGGACTTCGCGATCAGCTTCACCGTCCCGGTGAGCGCCGCCGGTCTGACCCTCTACTGCCGTCGTCCGTACGCGCCGAGCGCGACCAGCGAATTCGACTATCCGCTCAGTTCGCGTTACGACGAGACCGATGCGCTGCTCGTCTTCGACGATGTGTTCATCCCGTGGAAGGACGTCTTCGTCTACAAGGATGTGGCAGGCCTGCGCAAGCAGTTCTTCGACACCGGCGCGCATGTACTCGGCAACTGGCAGGCGCAGATTCGCTTCGCCACCAAGTTGAATTTCCTCGCCGGTATCGCCCGCAAGATCACCGCGGTCAATGGTGTGGACAAGTTCCCCGGCGTCGTCGAGAAGCTCGGCGAGTTGGCCAGTCTGGTCTCGGTGGTGGAGTCGGGTGTCCTCGCCGCCGAGCACACCGGCGCCGCCGATGAGCAGGGCCTGTTCCGGCCCGGCGCCCCCTCGCTCTACGGGGCGATGGGGTTGCAGTCGGAGATCCATCCGCGCGTCATCGAGATCGTGCGCGACCTGGCGGGCGGCGGTGTGCTCCAGGTTCCGTCGAGCGTGCACGAACTCGAAGGCGCGCAGACCCGCGAGGATATGGAACGCTACGTCAGCAGTCCCGGCGTCTCGGCGGTCGAGCGGGTGAAACTGTTCAAACTCGCCTGGGACGCCATCGGCAGCGAATTCGCCGGACGGCACCAACAATACGAATTGTTCTACGCCGGAGCGCCTTTTGTGGTGAAGGGCTACGCGTTCCGCAATTTCGACTATGGCAGCGCGACCGGTGGGGTCGACCGCTTCCTGGCGTCCTACGGCCTCGATGAGGTGTCGGCACAGCGTGCGGACGTAGCGTCCCCGGTCAGGCCATAAGGAGTACAGCATGAGCAAGCCCGAATTCGAATTCTTCCCGGTCACCGACGTCGAGTTCACGGTGTGCGCGGGCGGCGATCCGCTGATCACCGAGCGGATCCTGAGCAAGGACCCGGTCACCGGCGTCGCCACCCGGATCCTGCGCTACGCGCCGGGCGCGGACTCCACACCGATCGGCGTGCAGCGCCACGACTTCTGGGAGGAGGTCTACATCCTCGAGGGCTCCTTCGAGGATCTGACCCTGGGCCAGAAGTTCGGCGCCGGTGAATACGCTTGCCGCCCACCGGGCATGCCGCACGGGCCGTGGCGTTCCGAAGAGGGTGTGCTGACCTTCGAGGTGCGTTATCCCGCGGGCGGGGAGAAGCGATGACCATGGCACCGGCGTCCGTCGACCCTTCGGTCATGCGCCGCACCATGGGCCGTTTTGCCACCGGCGTCGCCGTGATCACCACCGAGTTCGAGGGTGAGCCGCACGGTATGACCGTCAACTCGCTGACCTCCGTCTCGCTGGACCCGCCGCTGCTGCTGGTCTGCTTCACCCACGGCGCGCGCAGCTCCGATGCGGTGATCGCGGCGGGGCGGTTCGCGGTCAATGTCCTGTCCAGCCGCCAAGAGGCGATCGCCATGCGCTTCGCCAAGCGCGGGGAAGACCACTTCGCCGGACTCGGACTCGAATACGACGGTCACCGGGTCCCCGTGGTTCCGCGCGCCCTCGCCCACCTCGACTGCGATGTCGAACGGGTGCTCGACGCGGGTGACCACACGGTGGTTTTCGGCGCGGTCCGGGATGTGTGTTCGCGCGAGGGGGATCCGCTGGGATTCTTCCGCGGTCAATTCAGCAGTATCGTGCCGCACGACAGCGAACCGGAGCACTGGTTCTTCTGAGGCACAGCAGGTTTCGGATAGTCCCGGCAGCAGGAGCGTGTCTCCCGCTGCCGGGACGCCCTATTTCAGGGACCGTAGGTCGCGGCGACCTCTTTGGATGAGGGCCAGCGGGAGTAGGCGGGGGATTGGGGCCAGCCGGTGGGGGAGTCCTGCCAGTCTTCTTGGCGGCCATAGGGGAGGGTGTCGATGAGGGCGAAGGTGTGGGTCAGCTGCTCGATACCTCGGCTGGTTGTGAACCAGGTGCGGTAGACGGTGTCGCCGTCGCGGAGGAAGACATTCAGGGCGAAGCTGCCGCCGGGGGGTGCGTCGACGTCGGCACCGAAGGGGCTGTTGGCGGTCGAGTACCACGGGAACTGGTTGCCGACGCGCTGTTTGTAGGCGAGGGCCTGGTCGATCGGTCCCTGGGTGACGATGACGAAGCGGGCGTCATAGGGCGCCAGGAATTCCAGGCGGGTGAATTGCGCCGTGAAGCCGGTGCAGCCGGGGCACTGCCATTCCTTGTCCGGGAACCACATGTGGTTGTAGACGATCAGCTGGGATTTCCCGTCGAAGATGTCGACGAGTCGGACGGGACCTTCCGCACCTTCGAGGGTGTAGTCCGGCATCCGCACCATCGGCAGGCGGCGGCGCTGGGCGGCGATGGCGTCGAGTTCGCGGGTGGCGGCCTTCTCCCTGGCGCGCAGCGCGTCGAGGTCGCGTCGCCACTGCTCGGCGTCGACAACGGGTGGTAGTGCGGTCATGAGTCCTCCTGGTCGGGTCAGATATATATGTAGACGCGTTCAACTTGCTGAACTCATCGGAGTGTTTCCCGCTGGTCGCAGTTCGCTCGCGCGGTCGTGATTTCGTCGCTGTGCGCCAACTCCGCGGTGGCGAGGCTGTGTCACGGTCGGTGGCAGGCGGATTCGGACACCGGGCGTGTGGGGTGGGCGGGGCGGCGGTAGCGTCACGGGCATGACGTCGAAGTTGCTCGCGTACGGTTGGAAAGACTTGGCTGCCACGTGGTTCGAGTCCGAGACGCTGCGGGTTGCTCGGCCGTTTCCGGTCGTCGACTAGGTTCGCGCGAATAATCCTGAGAGAGGGGACTTTTGCCGGTGCGGGCAGCCAAGCTTCTACGGGGGGCGATGGGGCGGGTGGCCGGGGTGGTGAAATCCGCTGCGGCCGAGGGGGAGCCCGCACCCGAGGACGACGGTTCCGGGCTCACGATCACCGAGGAGTTCGCCGGGGCGCTGGCCCGTTTGGAGCGCGGGGAGAATCTATTCCTGACGGGGCGGGCGGGCACCGGTAAATCGACGCTGATTCGGCGTTTCCTGGCGTCGACGAATCGCAGGGTGGTGGTCGTCGCGCCGACGGGGATCGCGGCGCTCAATGTCGAGGGCTACACCATTCACCGGCTGTTCTCCTTCGGTCCGAGGATCACGGTCGAGCAGGTGCGCACCGGTCGGTACCTGCCGGGCCGATTCATGGCGACGCTGCGCACGCTGGACACCTTGATCATCGATGAGGCGTCGATGGTGCGGGCGGATCTGTTCGACTGTCTCGCGGTCGCGTTGCAGCGGTTCGGGCCGCGTCCCGGAACCCTTTTCGGCGGTGTGCAATTGGTATTGGTTGGGGATCTTTTCCAGCTGCCGCCGGTGGTTGCCGAGTCGGAGCGGGATTACTTCACGACGCGCTATTCCTCGCCGTATTTCTTCGCCGCCGACGCCTACGATCCGGAACACTTTCCGACGGTGGAGTTGACCACGGTGTTTCGGCAGATCGGTGATTCGCGGTTGGTCGAGATCCTGAATGCGGTGCGCGACGGCGCACTGTTGGATGCGGCGCGCGCGGAACTGAATTCGCGTACCGACCCGGATTTCCGTCCGCCGTTGGATGAGTTCTGGCTGACCCTGACCACCACCAATCGGATTGCGCGCGTGCGTAATCGGGAGATGCTGGCGCAGATTCCCGGTTTGGAGACGCGGCATTCGGCGCGGGCGACAGGTGATCTGGATGGTTTCGATCCGCCGACCGACCCGGAGTTGGTCTACAAGGTCGGGGCGCAGATCATGCTGCTGACCAATCATCCCGACGACAGATGGGTCAACGGGACTATCGGGCGGATCGCGGATATTCGTTCCGAACGTGGCGAACCCATTGTCGTGGTGGAAGTTTCGGACGGCAAGGTGGAGGTCGGCCTGCACACCTGGGAGGTCACCCGCCCCATCTTCGACGGCGGCGCGCTGGTGCATCAGGTGATCGGGACCTACACCCAGTTGCCGTTCCGGCTGGCGTGGGCCATCACGATTCACAAGAGCCAGGGCCAGACCCTCGACAGGGTGGTGGTGGATCTCAGCGGCGGAGCGTTCGCCGACGGGCAGCTGTACGTGGCGCTGAGTCGGTGCACAACCACCTCCGGATTGGTGTTGCGCCGGGCGGTGCAGCCGCGAGATCTCAAGGTGGATCAGCGGATTCGGCGCTTTCTTCGGTCGAGTGCGGCGCAACAGACGCGTGGCAACGTCTATCTGGGGATTTGTACGATCGGCGAGGAGGGCCGGGCTTGGCGGCCGCGTCCGGTGGAGATCGCGATGGTCACCGATGACGGACTCGAGCTGACCACGCTCGTGAATCCCACCAGGGATATGGCGCATTCGCGCTTGATCTACGGAATCAGCGCGGGTGATGTGCAATTCGCGCCGCTGCTGGATGAGGCGTGGGCGGCGCTCGCCCCGCATTTGGCGGGTCGGATTCCGGTGGGGCACGAAATCGACCGGCAATTGGGATATGTCGATCACGAACTCAAGCGCAATGGCCGGGTGATACCCATGCCGGTCGGTATCGATCTGGGCGAGGAGTTGTCGCCGGAGGAGCGTCGATTGCTGGCCGCCCCGCAGGCGCTCATCAGAGCCCGTGCCGCGCGGGTGATCTTCCGCCGCATGTCCGCGGCGGCGGCCGAACCATTCGGTCCGCCGGGGAATGAAACCGGGTACCTGCTCGAACGCGGCGGTCTGCCGGAGTGTTTCGCGGCGGGCGGCGAAATTCCGATGATCTCGAGTCCGGAGCGGGTGCTGGCGGAGCGGCTGCGCGTCAAAGTGCGCGAGACGCGTCTCGACGACGAGTCCATGGACTTGTTGCGTGGCCTCGAGGAGCGATTGGGCTACGCCATTATCGATCCCGAGGCCGAGATCAAGCGGCAGAACATCTACGCCACCCTCGGAGCAGGCGCCAGGGTCTGTTTCAGCGGCTCGTTCCTGGACGATCAGGGCGTCGAGCGTCCCCGCGAGGAGCTCGAGGAGTTGGCCAGGACGAAGGGGCTGGTGCCGGTGGAGACGGTCACCAAGTCCAAATGCGATGCGCTGATCGTGGCCGAGGCCGGATCCCAGTCGGGCAAAGCCAGGCAGGCCGTGAAATGGGAGAAGCCGATATTCACCGCCGAACAGTTCCTGGCCTGGTCCGATCTGTTCTGACCTGCGCGCCCGGAATCCGATAGCGCTGCTTCGGGTTCCGGGTCGTCGCGATCGGCGATAGAATTCTGGAATGGATGGAGCCGGGGGGTTCCCCGATCCACGACGCGACACGTATATCGCTCCGGATGCGGTTCGGACGTACGGTCGAAATGTCGGTGGGATCGCCAAAACCCTACAGAAAGCATTGGATTCGGCCGCCAAGGAGGTCGATGATCTGCTGTCGCGCGGCTGGAGCGGAGCGACAGCGCAGGAATTCGCCGATGGGTGGCGCGAGACGCACGATGGTGGCGAGCGAATTGTCCATGCCTTGCGGACATTGGCGGGGAAGTTGGGTGTCGGCGCCGATGAGTATCGAGATCGTGAAGACACCAGTGCCACCGATATAGCGAGTCTGCGAACATGAGCGAATTCAGTGTCGATCTGGATCATTTGGATCATATTGTGGCCAAGCTCGAGGCGCTGGCCGGATTCGTGCACGATCATCTGGACGACCTCGACAAAGGGGTCACCAAGCTGCCCGAGATCTGGAAGAGTCTCGGTGCGCAGGGCTATGCCGATGCCCATCGCGAATGGGCCGATGGTGCAAGGGAATTCGCCGACGGCGTGCGGGAGATGAGCGCGGCGGCCGAGGCGGCTCATCGTCGCTACACGGTGGCAATGCGCGCCAATGGCCGGATGCTGCGCGGTTCGTGAGATGAGCCCGCAGGAGAAGTTGGCCGTCGACCCGAATGTGTACTACATCACGGCGAAGAAGTTGCGGGAGTTGGCGGATCAGATCAGGGGCGCGGTCACCGGTGTCCTGGCGCCGGGACTGAGCGCGACCGGCGGAATGGCGGGCTCGGGTTCGACGGTCGAGGGCTGGGCCGCCGAATACAACAGGTTCGGCGCCGATGTCCGCGCCGCCACCATCGCCTATGCGGCGGCGTTGCAGCACTTCGCGGATGTCGTCGATGCCGCCGGATACAACTGGGACGCCGCCGAATACAACGGCACCAGTCCGGAGCGTCGGACCGGTCTGCCGCCGGTTCGGCCCGCGCCCGCCGCCGTGGCGGCGCTGAGCAACGGCGATTTCCCGGATGTGCCCAATGCCTCGTTCGATAACGGTCCGGGAGTGACGGTTTCGCCCGGTTCGGTGGCCACCATCGTGCCGAACGGTCGGTCCGGACTGCTCGATACGGCCGCCAAAGCGTGGGATTCCTTCGTGAAGTCCGAGGCGGTCCGAATGGCCCCGGTTACGCTACAGGGATTGGGATCGGCCTTCGACGCGGTGCGGGCGCCGGAGGTGCCGGATATCGTCGAGGGTCTCGGGGCGCTGCAAAACGGAATCGGCGATATCTTCTCCGCCGCGGACGCGCTCGGCGCCGCGGTCCGCGCCTACCACGACAATCTCGGCCCGATGCGCAAGGGGATCGTCGATGCCGCGCCCCGTGCGTTTCCCAAGGCGAAGCAGATCACGGCGACGGTGGGCGATGCCACCGTCACCGTCGCGGTGACGGGTTCGGACCAATGGTTCGATTCCTTCATGGCCGGGCTCGCTTTCGATTCCGCCTATTCGGGTAGCGCGCTGGCCGGTGTACTCGGAAAGACCGATTTCGTCGGCAAATACACACTGGACAGTGTGGCCAAACTGAAGGCGCTGGCGGAGTTGCCGATCATCGCCGAGACGGGCAATCCGGAGGACAACAAGTCCCTGCACGGCGAACTCGACAAACTCGCCGCCTGGGAGGCCAGGTCGCCCGAGTTCACCGAATGGGATCTCGGCAAGCTCGGCAATGTCGACCCCCGGCTCAAAAAGTGGGCCGCGGCGGCGGTGAAGTACGGCAATGCGGCGGGCGTTGACCCGCGGCTGATCATGTCGATCATCCTGAATGAGGGCGCGACCCGCACCTTGCAGGGCCTCGGCGAACCGTATGACGACTTCCGCTGGATTACCAGCGTCTTCCGGGACAACTCCCTCGGCCTGACGAATATGAAGGAGGATACGTTCAAAACGGTGAAACAGGCCTACCCCAACGAATTCCGCGACAAGGGCTGGTCCGATCTCGACGGCAACGAGGATCTCGCGGTCAAGGCGACCGCCTACAACCTGCGCCGCATCCAGGACAAATTCGACGGTCAGGTGCCACCCGAGATGCGCGCCAATGTGACCCGCAACGAATTTGTGACCGCCGTGTACAACGCGGGCGACGATCACGCCCGCGACTACATCCAGGCGGGCAAGCTCGGCCCGCATGTCACCCCGTATGTCCAGCGCGCGGATGGGCACTATGATCAGGCCGATCGTTGGATGCGCGGCACTGGAGCGTATGCGTGCAATTGAGTCCTGCGTCTCGAACCCGGTGGGTATTGGTGGCCGTCGCGGCAATTGTGGCCGCGTCGGCCGTCCTCGTCTGGTGGTGCACCCGCCCCGATGTCGCGCAGCGGCATCTCGCCGATATCCGAGTGCAGGGGTTCGGTCGCATCGCGGATGCCCCGGTGGCGCGGGGCTCCGGGGACTACGGCCCCAATGCGGGCGCGATCTTCCTCGGCCCGTTCGTCGCGGACCTCCCACCCTTGGTCACCGCCGATATCGCGGTGAAACCCGTTGTGCCGCCGATCATCACTGCCGAGGACCACTCCTCAACCGTCGCGGGCGCCACCTGGCCCGACGACTGCGCGCTTTCGGTCTCCCGTATCACCCCGCCCGCTCCGGACCCCGCCTGGAACCTGACCGAACGCCAAGCAGGCGACCTCGCCGCAGGCACCCTCGCCCTATTGCGAATCATTGTCACCTGCAACGGATAGGCCGCATCGGCCGAGGTAGGTGCGCACAGCATCCGGGTCGGTGGTGATCAACCCGATGTGGCCATCCGGTCGGATGAGGATGATGGATCCGGAGCGAGGTCGGAACGTTCGATGCGCGGAGAGGGCTGTGGACGGCGGGATTTCGATGACCTCGAGGCCCTCGGCGGCGGGCGCCGCGGCGTCGCAGACGAGGGCGGTGAAGTGCGTGCCGCGCAGGTGTGCGAAAAGTGTGGTGCCATCGGGAAGCGGGCAGTCGGGCGCGGAGTCACCCACCGCCGGTCCGCGCCCGCGCGCGGTGTCCTCGACGCCGAGTGGGCCGGTGCGGTAGGCGGGATAGTCCGCGCGGTCGCGGATTTGGGCGCGGCGCAGCAGCGGTTTGAGAGCCAAGGCGACGAGTGGCCGAATGAATGGCGGGGGAGTCGCGGCGGCGAAGCGTCGATCGCTGTCGGCCAGGATCTTTCGCGCGATCGGGGCGCGTTCGGCCCAGTAGGTGTCGAGAAGTTCGGGGTCCGCGCCGCGTACCGTGTGGGCGAGCTTCCAACCCAGGTTGTAGGCATCGCCGATGCCGGTGTTCATGCCGTAGGCGCCGAAGGGGCTGTGTACGTGGGCGGCGTCGCCGGCGAGCAGGACGCGGCCCACGCGGTAGCGTTCGGCCATGCGCAAGTTGTAGCGCCACACCGAGATCCAGGTCGGATCGGTGAGTTCGATATCGGCCCGCCCGGATCGCGCGGTGACCAGGTGCCGCAGCGTGTCCAGTTCGGGGGCGTCGTCGTCCTGCGGCGCGAGCGCGGCGACGACCTGGCAGCGACCGTCGCTGCCGGGCCGAATGACCAGCAGCCCTTCGGCTCCCATCCACAGGTGTACGGCGGCGGGATCGGCCAGGCCGTGCACCGTGACGTCGGCGAGCAGCGCGCGGGCGTCGTCCTCGGTGCGGCCGCGGAAGGCGATCCCCAGGCGGCGGCGCACGGTGCTGCGGCCGCCGTCCGCGCCGACCAGCCAGGCCGCCCGCATCGTCTCCACCGCGCCGCCGCGGCGCAGGGTGGCGCTCACACCGTTCGCGTCCTGGTCGAAATCGACCAGTTCGCAGTCGAATTCGACCTGCCCGCCGAGTTCGGTCAATCGGTCGCGCAGGACCGATTCGGTGCGCCACTGCGGCAGCGAGAGCAGATTCGGGTAGGGCCGCCGCGGTGTCGGCGCGGCCGGGGGCACGCGCAGTTCGAAGAGTTCGGTGTGGCCGAGATGGAAGCGAATCGGTGTGTGGTCCAAGGCGATTGCCGCGATCCGGTCGGCGACGCCGAGGTCGTCCATGATCTCCAGCGTGCGCGGTTTGAGTCCGAAACCACGCCCACCGGCCTGCGGGCCGGCCGCGCGGTCGATCACCCGGCATCGTATTCCTCGGCGGGCGAGGTCGCACGCCAGTATCAGTCCGGTCGGTCCGGCGCCCGCTATCAGGACATCGATCGCTGTCATGCCGCCGACTATGACACCTACAAATGTATAGGTCAATCCGTACCTGTCATTATGTACGTATGTCGCTGCGATACGCCCTGCTCGGGCTCTTGGAGGACGGACCCGCCAGCGGGTACGAACTGACCGCCCGCTTCGAGAACTCCTTGCAGAAGTACGCGTGGACCGCCAGGCAGAGCCATATCTATCCCGAGTTGAACCGACTGGCCGACGCCGGGCTGATCGAGGTGATCGCGCAGGGCGCGCGCGGTCGGCGCACCTATGCGCTGACCGAGGCGGGCCGCGCGGAGCTGCGGGAGTGGCTGACCGGGCCGATGAAGCCACGCGCCGTGCGCGACGAACAGGTGCTGCGCATGTCACTGCTGTCGGCGTTGGAACCGGAGCAGGCGCGTGCCTTGGTGCGGCGCTTTCGGGAACAGGCGCGCGCGGAACTCGACGAACTGCGTATCCTCGCCGCCCGCGCCGACGCCGATACTCACCCGCGCGGGCGACTTCGCTTCGGTCGCTTGGCCATCGAATACGGCGTCCATCAGTACGACGCGCTGTGCCGCTGGGCGGACTGGGCGCGCGATGTCATCGATGCGGCCGAGGCGGATCGCTAGCGCGCCGCGAATTCGATGGTGCACGATGCGAATTGCGTTGCCCCGTAGTCGAGTTGGCTGCGATACCATGGTCGCGGACAGCCAGGAGGTGCCTTGCCCGAGATCGAACGGGTCCCGGAGGGAGTCGATCCGACCAAGCCGAATACGGCTCGCGTGTACAACTACCTGCTGGGCGGCAAGGACAACTACGCGGTGGACCAGGCCGTGGCACACCGCATGCTGCTCGCCGCGCCCGATAGTCGAACCATGGCATGGTTCAGTCGAAAGTTCCTGGCACAGGCCGTCACTACGGCAGCAGTGGCGGGTGTCCGGCAATTCATCGATCTCGGGGCGGGCATCCCCACCACGCCTTCGGTGCACGAGGTGGCCAAGGAGGTCGACCCCGCGGCGCGCGTCGTCTCGGTGGATTACGATCCGGTCGTCTTCGCACACGCCAATGCCATGCTGGCGGGCGTGCCGGGTGTGACGCCGATGCTGGCCGATGTGCGCCGCCCCGAAGAACTGCTCGAACGCCTCGAGCACGAGGAACTGATCGATTTCACCCAGCCGGTGGCCATCCTCTGTGTCGGCGTCCTGCATTTCGTCATGGACCACGAGCATCCCGCCGAGATCGTGGCCCACTTCCGCGAGGCCATGGCCCCCGGCAGCTATCTCGCCTTCACCCACGGCTGCGACAACACCCACCGCGATTTCGTCGATATGGCCAATTCCGACACCGCGGGCAGTCCGGCCCAGTTCATTCTGCGGCCGCGCGATGAGGTCGCCTCGTACTTCAAGGGTTTCGAGATGCTCGAGCCCGGCCTGGTCACCGTGCAGCAGTGGCTGGGCGACGATCTGCCCGCCACCCGGCTGGTCATCCTGGGCGGCGTCTGCCGCAAGCCGTGAGTTGTCCCTAGTCCGCGGCCAGTTCGGCGGCGCGCGTCACCATCGCCTCCGCCACGGCGCGTGGTCTGCGTCCGAGTCCGCACGCACTCGCCACCCCGCCGACCCGAGCGCCGAGCGCGCATTCGATCATGCGCAGCGTCTGCACCTGCTGGGCCGAGGACGGCTCGTCGTGCACGAAACCGGCGTAGAACGCCGTCTCCGGTCCGAGCGAGAGTTCGCCCAGCGGTGCGTAGAACCCGGCCCGCCGCGGTGGTGGGATATCGCCCGCCGCGAGCGGGCCGTGCACATACTCCAGGGGGCGATCCGAGGGCCAATGCCGGGCAACGGAATTGGCCAGGTCCACCAGTGGTTGGGCGGTCCGCATCGCCGTGCGAGCCTTATTGCCCATACTGCCGAGGCAGAGGTGGACGCCGAATCGGGTGCCGGGCGGGGACGCGGCGGCCAGATCGGCTATGCCCCGGCCCAATTCCAGCGCGGCTTCGGCGGCCCGATGCAGTGGCTGTGTCAATGCGGACAGGACGAGTTCGGCCGTGGCCTCCAGTTGGATGACCACGCCGTCGCCGAGCAGGGCTCGAATTCCGGCGATCTCACGCACCGTCGCCGCCGCGAAGGCGCTTCGATAGCGCGGCACACCCGCCGGACCGAGCGCGATGAAAGCCATGGTGAACGGTGTCGGCATACCGAGTTGCAGTGTGACACCCGATAGTTCCCGTTCGGCACGCAACCGCTCGAACAGGGGCGCGGCCTGTTCCGCCTCGTGCAGGTAGCCGAGATCCATTGCGGTGCCGTTCAACTCGACCCCGCGCCGAACCCGGTGCAGCGGGCGGCTCCGCGAGGTGCGCCAGACGCCCGGTCGGCGGACCTCCAGCACGCCCTGGGCCACCAGGTCTTCGATGATCGGCTGGATATACAGCTCGTAGCGGCGCACCTCACCGGTCGGCAAGGTGCGCAACCGCCCGCCCGCACGATCGATCAGAGTTTCCATCGCCTCGGCCGTGGACTCCGCCGGAAAACTTCCCACAAGGTGCACGAGACGATCGCGCTTCGTCGTCCCCTGCTGTGTCGACCCCAACTGCCCGCACTCCTCATCGAACCGATTCTCGCCGCCCCGACCGTGCGCAAGCTGCGAATCACCGTGTGCGGAACTACCATTCACCACAATACGATGCGGCAAACCCTTGCGCGCGCCCCGTCGCGCGCTATAGCCTGCCCCTCTGAATGATCGAAAAGGACAGGCGCTAGGGAGCATCCGCGTGCGAACTTCGGTACGGAATCTGGCCGCGCTCGCGGCCGCCGCACTGCTCTGCCTCACACCGTGGGTGGCCACCGCCGATCCGGCCCCGGCCCAATGTCACGACTTCTTCCTCCCGGTGCCGCAAGGCCAATTGGCCGCCACCCTGTGTCAGCCGTCCGGATCCACCGACACCGTTATGGTGCTGATGTCGGGTTCCAACTACAACGGCACCTATTGGGATTTCCAATACGCCCCGCAGACATACAATTTCCGCCGCGCCATGAACGATGCGGGCTATGCGACGCTGATCGTGGACCGGCTCGGCACCGGTCGCAGCACCCACCCGCCGAGCGCCACCCTCACCGCCACGGCCACCGCGGCGGCCCTGCACGAGATCGTGCAGGGACTGCGGCACGGATTGGCCGGGGCCGCGCCCTTCGCCAAGGTCGTCACCGTCGGCCATTCGCTGACCTCGGGCACCTCGGTCATGGAGGCCACCGCGCACCACGATGTGGACGGTGTGCTGCTGACCGGATATTCGCACGCGCTGAATATCCCGGAGGTGCTCGGCGTGATCGCCACCTATCACCCGGCGGTGGAGGAGGCGCGATTCGCCGACCGAGGCTACGATCCGGGCTATTTGGTGAGCCGCCCCGGCACCCGGCTGCACGATTTCTTCACCCCGGAGAATGTCGAACCCGAGGTGCTCGCGCAGGACGAGGCGAACAAGGAAGTCTTCTCGCTCACGGAATATCCGGACGGGCTGACATCCACGCTGCCGGGCATGTCGAGCCTGATCACCGCTCCGGTGCTGGTGGTCGACGGCGGCCGCGACAGGTTGTCCTGCGGCGAGACGTACGCGGTATGTACCGACACCGCAACCCTTTACGCGGAGGAAGCGCCCTATTTCGCTCCTGCCGCGCGGTTGCGGACCTTCGTCCTGCCCGAGAGTGGACATTCGGTGAATCTCGCGCGGAATACCCGCGAGTACCAGATGGCGGTGCTGGATTGGATGCGCACGGTGGTCGCGCCCAAGCCGTAGCTCTGAATTCTTCAGTGCGCCAGTCGGATAGGACTGGGGTGGCGGCGTCGGGTTCGTCGCCCGATCCGGTGCGCTGTCTTCACCTCTGGGGAGAGACCGCCCGGTGTGCTGTGATGCCACGGAATTCGACGCCGCCCGCGCCGGATCCGTGATCCCCCGATGACCACGTAATTTCCCGATGGCACTGCTGAATTCGACGCGGTGCCCGGACTCGCCGCGTCGAGATCCGCGATGACGACTGGAGGCATTCAGGTGGAGCAGCCCGCAGCCCGCGGTGTGCGTCGCAGAACCGTGCTCGCTTCGGGCCTTGCCGCGGCATTCCTGGTCGGGGATACGAGCACCGACGGCCCGCGCCCGGATCCGTCCCGCCTCGCGGCGGGTGCGCCGCGCAATGCCGCGCATACGGATGTGCTCTTCATCGGTGCGCACCCGGATGACGAGACGATGAATCTGGCCACTTTCGGGCAGTGGCGCGAGGAGTTGGGGCTGAGCACCAGCATCATCACCATCACCCGCGGCGAGGGCGGTGGGAATGCGGTCGGCCCGGAGGAGGGGCCGCAACTCGGGCTGATCCGGGAGGCCGAGGAGCGCGAGGCCAATGCGGTCATGGGGATCGAGAACATCTACTACCTCGACAAACCGGATTTCTGGTACACGCTGTCCGCGCCGCTGACCGCCCGCATCTGGGATGCGCAGGACACGCTGGCCAGGGTGGTTCGACTGGTGCGCAGCGTCACCCCGGACACCATCGTGGTGATGGATCCTCGGCCGTTCAATCAGCATGGCGGCCACCAGTTCTCGGCGCGGTTGGGTATCGAGGCGTTCCGTCTGGCGGGCGATCCGCTGGCATTTCCGGACCAACTCGTCCTGGAGGGGTTGCAGCCGTGGCGGCCGCGCAGGCTGCTCGCGCAGAACTACGGATTCGACGCCGTGCTCGGACCCGCCGCCGCCGAGGCGCGGCGGATCGATCCCGGCAGCGGTCTGCCGGTGATCGGCGTGTGGTCCGGGGTGCGCTCCCGCGAACACGGCGCGACCTGGGCGCAGGTCGCCCGCGATGCCACCCGGCTCTATGTCACCCAGGGGTTCGCGGCGAAACCCGCTCGGGTGCCGACCGATTCGGGCCAGATCGGCTCGGAGTGGTTCACGGTGTTGGCCGAGGACGGGCGCTATCTGGAAGCGCCGGTGCGGCGGCAGCCGGGACTCAAACCGCTGTACGCGGAGTTCGCGGGCTGGGCCGATCGGCTCGGACTGCCGTGGTTGGCCAATGGGGCGCAGCCGGACTACCCGGCCAATCCGCGCACCGTCATCCCGGTGGTCGGCCGCGCGCCGGTGCTGGACGGCACGGAGCGGCCGGGCGAGTATCCGGGACCCGAACTGCCGCTGGCGGTCTGGCAGGGCGATGACAGGTGCACCGCGACCGCGAAGGTCTCCCGCCATGGCGACGACCTATATGTGCTGGTCAAGGTGAACGATAAACGCAAGGGCGCGGTGCTGGCCGCCGATGACGTCAAACGGCACTGGCGCACCGACTCGGTGGAGATCGCCATCGATCCGCGCGGCGATTCCGACAACACCTCCACCACGCTGAAAACCGGCATCCTGCCCTATACCGCCGCGGGCGGTCCCGCCGCCGAACGCGATGCCGACAATCGGCAGGGCGCCGCGAACGGAATCCAGGTGGCCTCGGTGGTGACCGAGCCGTATCGCGGGTACACGGTCGAGGCCAGGATCCCGCTCGGTGACCTGCCCGCGCCGGTCGATCCGGCGCGCTTCGCGATGAACATCATGGTCTACAACTCCGATACCGACGACAAGACCGGTCAGACCCGGCTGGCCTGGTCGCCGTACGGGAGCGCGCAGGCCGACCCCTATGTCTGGGGTACGGCGACGCTCGAGAATTACCACCCGTCCGGAACTCGGCAACCGACTGCTCCGGTGATACCGGGGACCGCCGCGCGCAGTGCGGATTCGCCCGCGTCGCTGGCCCAGGCGAAGCGATTGAATGTGCCGATCGCCGGCGGCCCGACGCGGCGGTGACAAGTCCCGGTGGTCGTCCGCGTCGGGTATGTGCCGTAGATCAGCGGCACGGTAGTTATGGTGCCGCGCCCTGAGCGCAACGTGCGAGGGGCGTCGACCGGCGCGGTGATACCGTTGCCCCCAATACGTATTCCGCCGATCGACAGCGAGCCACCTGCAGTGACGTCCGAAATCGAGGCGAGTGAGGGCGAATTGCGCCGCCTCGCCCCGCGCACCCGGCGCGGGGTGCGCACTCGCGACGCGCTGGTGGCGGCGGCGCGCGAGGTGTTCGAGCGGGACGGCTACCTCGGGGCGAAGATCGCCGATATCGCGAAGACCGCGGGCATGGCCTCGGGCTCGTTCTACACCTATTTCGATAGCAAAGAGGAGATCTTCGCGGCGCTCGTGGCGCAGGTGCAGGAGGAGATGCTGCATCCGCATGTTCGGGCGCGCACCGGTGTCACCGATCCGCGGGCGCTGATCGAGGCGGCCAATCGCGAATATCTGCTGTCCTACAAGCGCAATGCCCGGCTGATGGCGCTGTTCGAGCAGGTGGCCCAGATCGACGAGAAGTTCCGCGAACTGCGCGTCGAGCGCGGCAATGCTTTCACCAGGCGCAATGCCAAGATGATTCGTGCGCTTCAGGATTCGGGTCGGGCCAATGCCGAGTTGGATCCGATGATCACCGCGCACGCGCTGTCCTCGATGGTCAGCCGCATGGCGTATGTGGTGTTCGTACAGCAGCAGCGCATTCCATTCGAGAAGTTGGTGCACACGCTGACCCAGCTGTGGGCGAACGCCCTGCAACTGCCCGAGTGACTCCCCTTTTACTCGGTGCGGCAGCCTCGGTGGTGAGCCGGGGTTGCCGCACCCGATAGCGTGACGTTCAGGAACGCGCCTGTCGATAACGGCCCAATTCGGCGTGCGCGATGCTGCGCTTGTGCACCTCGTCCGGTCCGTCGGCCAGGCGCAGGGTGCGCAGATGCGCCCAGGAACTGGCCAGTGGGAAGTCATCGGTGACGCCTGCCCCGCCGTGTACCTGAATGGCCCGGTCCACGATCTTCAGCGCCATATTCGGCGCGGCGACCTTGATGGCGGCGATCTCCACCCTGGCGGCCTTGTTGCCGACGGTGTCCATCAGCCATGCCGCTTTGAGGGTCAGCAGTCGGGTCTGCTCGATCTCGATGCGAGCCTCGGCGATCCAGTCCTGGATATTGGCGCGCTCACTGAGCTTGGCCCCGAAGGTGGTTCGGGATTCGGCGCGGCGGCACATGAGTTCCAGCGCGCGCTCGGCCATGCCGATGGCACGCATGCAGTGGTGGATGCGGCCCGGTCCCAGGCGTGCCTGGCTGATGGCGAAACCCTCGCCCTCGCCCGCGAGTACATCGTTCGACGGCACGCGGACATTGTCGAAGGTGATCTCGGCGTGGCCCTCCCGGTCGGCGTAGCCGAATACGGGCAGGTTGCGCACCACGGTGACACCGGGCGCGTCGATCGGGACCACCATCATGGACTGCTGGCGGTGGCGCGGCGCGGTGGGATCGGTCTTGCCCATGACGATGAGCACCTTGCAGTTGCGGTGCAATGCGTTGGAGGCGAACCATTTCCGGCCGTTGAGAACATACTCCTCGCCATCGCGCACCATGCTCATCTCGATATTGGTGGCATCGGAGCTGGCGACGGCGGGTTCGGTCATCGCGAAGGCCGAGCGGATGGTGCCCGCGAGCAGCGGTTCGAGCCAGCGCTGCTGATGTTCGGGGGTGCCGTAGAGGGTGAGCACCTCCATATTGCCGGTGTCGGGCGCGTTGCAGTTGCACGCCTCGGGTGCGAGCAGCGGGCTGCGGCCCATGATCTCGGCCAGCGGCGCGTATTCGAGGTTGGTGAGTCCGGGACCCCACTGCCGGTGTGGGTGGAACAGATTCCACAGGCCGCGGGCGCGGGCCTCGGTCTTGAGATCCTCGAGAATCTGCGGATGGTGGTGCGGGTCGCCCGCGGCGCGCATCTGCTCGGCGTAGACGGATTCGGCCGGGTAGATGTGCTCGTCCATGAACGCCCGCAACTCGTCCTGGTATTTCCTGGCGCGGTCGGACGTCGTGAACAGATCCATCTGGTGCTCCAATCGGCGGGGGCTCGTGTGCTCCGAAGTCGAATCTAACGTCAAGTTCGAGTTTGGAAAACCCGCCCCCCGTAACCGAGTCCGTTGACGCGGAGCCTGGGGGTTGGGTATGCCTACCGTGCGGCAGGTTGGAAGCCAATTTCCATCCTGAACCAATCCCGTCGTCCGACCGCAGCGAACCGTCTGTGTATCGGATCTTTGCACGTGTGTTGCTGATTGCCCCGGATCGTCGCCCTGCCCAGAAGGTGTTCCCCCTCTCTGCGCCCGTGATTGGAGCAAGTGAAATGCCCGCGTTGCCCTCGTCGCCCGCCGATCGTCTCGCCGCGTCGCTGTCCGCCTTCCCGCTGTCGGCCGCGCAGACGGGTATCTGGAACGCACAGCACATCACGCCCGATGTGCCGCTGACGGTGGCCCACTACGTGGCAATCGACGGGCCGTTGGACGCCGCGGCGCTCGGCACCGCGATCCGATTGTGTGCTGCAGATTTGCAGAGCCTGCAATTGCTGCTGGTGGAGTCGGGCGGAACGCCGCAGCAGTCGGTGGCCGCCGATCGGCCGGTGTCGATGGTGGAGCTCGATCTGCGCGGCGAGGCGGATCCGCACGCCGCGGCGCAGCGCTGGATGCAGCGCGATGTCCTCGCACCGATGCCGCTGCTCGGCGCGCCGCTGTTCGAGACGGTGCTGCTGCGCGTGGCCGACGCCGAATACTTCTGGTACTCCAAGATGCATCACATCGCCATCGACGGCTACGGCGCGATGGTGCTGATGGCCAGGGCCGCCGAGCACTACAGCGCACTGGTAGCCGGCCGTGCGCCAGAACCCTGTGCCGCAACGGATCTGCGCCGCCTCTGCGCCGCCGACGCGGAGTATCGGTCCTCGCCCGACTACGCGGCCGATCGCGAATTCTGGCGTCCGCGCCTGTCCGCCATCGACGGCGCGTTCGGACTGAGCGAGCGGGGTGCGCCCGCGGGTGCGGATCGGCGCATCGAGTACGGGGTGCTCGCCGCGGACGCGGCGGCCGAACTCGATTCCGCCCGTACGAATCTGGGCGCGTCGCGGCCCGCGCTGTTCATCGCGGGTCTCGCGGGCTACCTGGCCGCGGTGACCGGCCGCGACGAGGTGGTGCTCAGCCTGCCCGTGACGGCGCGCACGACGGAGGAATCCCGGTCGGCCGCCGGATATGTCTCGAATGTGGTTCCGCTGCATATTCGCATCACCCCGGAGCAGACCCTTGCCGAGGTGGTCGCCGCGGTGGGCACGGAGTTGAAGCAGGCCCTGGCCCATCAGCGCTATCGGCACGAGGATATGCAGCGCGACCGGGGCGTGGAGGGCGGCGTGCGCGGCTTCTTCGGGCCGGTGGTCAATATCATGCTGTTCCACAACGAGATTCGGCTCGGCCAGTTGCGGGGGACCATACACCTGCTGTCCACCGGGCCGATCGAGGATCTGTCGATCAATATCCACAACGGCACCGGCGACGGTGCGGTGCACGTGGACTTCCTGGCCAATCCGGATCGCTACGGCGCCGACGAACTGCGCGCGCATCACCACCGCTTCCTGGAATATCTCGCCGGATTCCTTGCCGCGCGGCCGGATACCGCCATGGGGGCTTTGCCGCTGCTGCACGCCGAGGAGCGCGAGTTGGTGCTCGGCGCGTGGAGCACCAGCTCGCGCCCTGCGGCGCCCGTGCCGAATTCCACGCTCTCGGCGCGTTTCGAAGCGGTGGTGGCCCGATTTCCGCAGCGGATCGCGGTGCGCTGCCTCGGGGACGAGCTGACCTACCGGGAACTGGACGCGCGCGCGAATCGCCTGGCGCGCAGGCTGATCGGCCTGGGCGCCGGACCGGAGGCGGTGGTGGCGGTCGCCCTGCCGCGCGGTCTGGATCTGGTGGTGGCGCTGTTGGCGGTATTGAAAACGGGCGCGGCCTACCTGCCGGTGGATCCGACCTATCCGGCCGATCGCATCGAATACCTGCTGGCCGACGGACATCCGGTCTGCGCGGTGAGTTCCTCGGCCCGGCCGATCGCCATGCCGGATGGGCTGCCCGCCGTGGTCGTGGACAAACTCGAATCGGAGTCGTTCGCGGAGGAGACCGCGCCCATCGCCCCGGCCGAACTGCTGGGGCACTCGACACCCGACACCATCGCGTATGTCATCTACACCTCGGGTTCCACCGGCCAACCGAAGGGTGTGCAGATCCCGCACCGCAATGTGCTCGCGCTGTTCGCGAACGCACAGGGCGACTACGAATTCGACGAATCCGATATCTGGACGCTTTTCCACTCCTACGCTTTCGATTTCTCGGTGTGGGAGCTGTGGGGTCCGCTGCTGTACGGCGGCAAGCTCATCGTCGTCGACTACGAGACCACCCGCTCGCCCGCGCAGTTCCTGGATCTGCTGCGGCGGGAGCGAGTTACGGTGCTCAATCAGACGCCTTCGGCGTTCTATCAACTGGCGGAGGCGGAGCGGCTCGGCGCACCGGCGGGCGCGGGTCCGCGAACATCGCTGCGCTACATCACCTTCGGCGGTGAGGCGCTGGACCTGCACCGCCTCGGCGACTGGTACGCCAGGCACGCCGAGGACGCGCCGCGCCTGGTGAATATGTACGGCATCACCGAGACTACGGTGCACGTCAGCTATCGGGCGCTCGGCCGCACCGATGTCACGCGCGCCGAACCGGGCGCCCTCGGTCGCGCGCTGCCCGGTCTGCGCACCTATCTGCTGGATAGGCGCCTGCGGCCCGTGCCGATCGGCGTGCCCGGCGAAATCTATGTCGCGGGCGAGCAATTGGCCCGCGGCTATCTCGGTCGCCCCGGACTGTCGGCGGCGCGCTTCGTGGCCGATCCCTTCGGCCCGGCCGGATCCCGGCTCTACCGCGCAGGCGATCTGGCCCGGTGGACCCCCGAGGGTGCGCTCGAATATCAGGGCCGCGCCGACGATCAGGTGAAGCTGCGCGGCTTCCGCATCGAACTCGGCGAGGTGGAGTCCGCGCTGCTGGCGCAGGAGGGCGTCGGCCAGGCGGTGGCCGTGGTCCGCGAGGACGATCCCGGCAACCAACGGCTGGTCGGTTATTTGGTGGCCGAACCCGGCGTGGAACTCGACACCGAGGTGCTGCGCGCCGACCTGACGCTGCTGCTGCCCGACTACATGGTGCCCTCGGCGCTGATGGTCCTCGACGCGATTCCCTTGACCGCCAACGGAAAACTGGATCGCCGCGCCCTGCCGGTCCCGGTGGTGGCGACCAGGGCCTATCGCGCGCCGGTCACGCAGGTGCAGCGGCGGGTGGCCGAGGTGCTGGCCGAGGTGCTTCAGGTCGATCGAATCGGTTTGGACGATGGATTCTTCGCGCTGGGCGGCAATTCGCTCACCGCGACCCAGGCCGCGTCACGCCTGGGCGCCGCGCTGGACACCAAAGTGCCGGTGCGTCTGCTGCTCGAGCGGTCGACCGTCGAGGTCCTCGCCGAGGAGGTCGCCGAGTTGGTGTGCGGGACCGGAACCGCCGGACCCACCAAACGGGAACGGCCGGAACTCATTCCGCTCTCGCTGGCCCAGCAGCGACTGTGGTTCATCAACCGGTTCGACAACAGCGCGTGCACCTACAACATTCCGTTCGCGCTGTGGATCGGCGGCGATCTCGATATCGACGCGCTGCGCGGCGCGTGGTCGGATCTGGTCGAACGGCACGAGCCGCTGCGCACCATCTACCCGGACGGTCCGGACGGTCCGCACCAGGTCATCCTGCCCGCGGGCGGGGCGGAGCTGCGGGTGCGCGAACTGCCCGCCACGCGGGTGCGCAGACGGCTGCGCGAATTGGCCGGTGGCGGTTTCGATCTCACCACCGAGACGGCGCTGCGCGCGGAACTGCTGCACACCGGCCCGCACGAATACGTCCTCGCGGTGGTGATCCACCACATCGCCGCCGACGGTTGGTCGTTGGGGCCGCTGTTCACCGATCTCACGCGCGCCTATCGCGCTCGCCGCGCCGACACCGCCCCCGGCTGGCCGGAACTGACCGTCCAATACGCCGACTACAGTCTGTGGCAGCAGGATACGCCGATGGACGTGGACTTCTGGCGCACGGAGCTGTCCGGGCTGCCCGAGGAGTTGACGCTGCCCGGCGATCGTCCGCGCCCGGCGACCCAGACCCATCGCGGCGGCCGGGTACCGGTCAGCATCGATGCCGAGGTGCATCGCGCGCTGCTGGCGCTGGCGGATTCGGGCCACGCCACACTGTTCATGACGGTGCACGCGGCCTTCGCGGTGCTGCTGGCCCGGCTGGCGGGCGTCGACGATTTGGCGGTGGGCACCCCCGTGGCCGGGCGCGGCGCGCGCGAACTCGACGATCTCGTCGGCATGTTCGTGAGTACGGTCGTCTTCCGCTCGCGGGTGGTGTGGGGTGAGAGCTTCACCGAATTGCTCGCGCGGCAGCGGGAATCCGATCTGGCCGCCTTCGCGCACGCGGATGTGCCCTTCGAGCGGCTGGTGGAGGAGCTCAATCCGACCCGCTCCACGGCGCGGCACCCGCTGGTTCAGGTGGGCCTGTCCTTCCAGAACCTGGGCAGGCTGCGGGTGGAACTGCCCGGCCTCACCGTGCGGGTCGCCGAGATCGACACCGACGTGGCGCAATTCGATCTGCAACTGGTGCTCACCGACCACTACGACGCGGGCGTGCCCACCGGCATCACGGGACATCTCAACTACGCCACGGACCTGTTCGACGAGTCGACCGCCGCCGATTTCGCGGACCGCTTCGAGCGGGTGGTGGCCGCGGTGATCGCGGATCCGACGCTGCCGGTCGGCGATATCGCGCTCATCGACCCGGACGAGCGCGGTCGAATCCTCGATGGCTGGAACGCGACTCGGCATCCGGTCGTCCCGGCCACCCTGGCCTCGCTGTTCGCCGAGCAGGCGGCCGCGCTGCCCTCGGCCCTCGCGGTGGTCGATCCGGGCGTCGCCGAACTGACCTACGCGGAATTCGCCGATCGGGTCAATAGGCTGGCCCGACACCTGATCTCGCGCGGCGTCGGTCCGCAGACGCGGGTGGCGCTGGCCATGCGCCGCTCGGTGGATCTGCTGGTCGCCATGTACGCGGTGGCGGCGGCCGGTGGCGCATATGTCCCGCTGGATCCGGATCAGCCCGCCGAGCGCTTGAAATACATTCTCACCGAGGCCGATCCGGCCTGTGTGCTGACGGCGGACGAGGGCTTCACCACCGAGTGCGCTCCGGTCGTCGCGCTCGACGCGCTGGATCTGTCCCGCGTCTGCGGTGCGCCCATCGAGGACGGCGAGCGGCTGCGGCCGCTGCACCCGCAGCACATCGCGTATGTCATCTTCACTTCGGGTTCCACCGGACGCCCCAAGGGCGTCGCGGTGCCGCATCGCGCCGTGGTGAACCAATTGGCTTGGAAGCGATCAACTTTCGCGCTCGGGCCGGACGACGCGGTGCTGCTCAAGACTGCGGCAGGCTTCGACCTGTCGGTGTGGGAGTTCTGGTCGCCGCTCACCGCGGGCGCGCGACTGGTCATCGCCGCACCCGGCGGACATCGCGATCCGGCCTATCTCGTCGGCCTGATCGAGGAGTATCGGATCTCGGTGCTGCATGTGGTGCCGTCCATGCTCAGCGCCCTGGTCGGCGTCGGTGAGGGCGCGCTGCCCGCGCTGCGGTTGGTGCTGGCCATCGGCGAGGCACTGCCCGGTGCGGTGGCCCAGCGCTTCCGGCGTCGCAATCCGCGTGCGGCACTGTGGAATCTGTACGGACCCACCGAGGCGGCCGTCTCGGTGACGGCGCACCGGGTCGGCGCGGGCGACACCGAAGCGGTGTCGATCGGCAAACCGGAGTGGAACACCAGAACCTATGTGCTCGACGCCAGGTTGCGGCCGGTGCCGCCCGGTGTGGTCGGCGAGCTCTACCTCGCAGGCATCCAATTGGCCGACGGCTACTTCGGGCGGGCGGGCGGTACGGCCGAACGCTTCGTCGCCGACCCGTACGCGCGGGCGGCGGGCGAGCGGATGTATCGCACCGGCGATCTGGTGGCGTGGAATGAGCTGGGGGAGTTGGCCTATCACGGCCGCTGCGACTTCCAGGTCAAGATCCGCGGTTTCCGGATCGAGCTCGGCGAGATCGAGGCGGCGCTGCTGGCCCTGCCCGAGATCGCCGCAGCGGCCGTGCTGGCGCGCGGGGATGCCCGGCGCGGGGAGCAACTGGTCGGCTATATCGTGCCGGTATCCGGCGGCACGATCGATGACGAGTCGGTGCGCGCGCGGCTGAGTCAGGCACTGCCCGCGTACATGATCCCGGCGGCGCTGGTCGTGCTCGATCGCTTGCCGCTGACGGTCAATGGCAAGCTGAACCGGGCGGCGCTGCCCGAGCCGGTATTCGCCGCCGTCGAATTCCGTCCGCCGGTGACCAGGGCGCAGCGCGCGGTCGCGCGGATCTACGCCGAGGTGCTCGGTGTGGAGCGGGTCGGTCTGGACGACGATTTCTTCGCTCTCGGCGGGAATTCACTGGTCGCCACCAGGGTGTCGGCCCGGCTCGGGGCGGCGCTGCGCACCGAGGTGGGGGTGCGGGCGCTGTTCGAGGCGCCGACCGTGGCCGGATTGGCCGAACGGGTCGCCGAATTGATCGGGTCGGGTGGTCGTGCCCCGGTGACGGCAGGCCCGCGCCCGCACCGGCTGCCGCTCTCGGCGGCGCAGCAGCGGCTGTGGTTCCTCAACCGTTTCGACACCGACAGCGGCGCGTACAACATCCCCATCGCGCTGCGGCTCAATGGCACGCTGGATATCGAGGCGATGCGCTCGGCGGTCGCGGATGTGGTGGCGCGGCACGAGGTGCTGCGCACCGTCTACCCGGAGGACGCCGCAGGCCCGCACCAGCGGATCATCGATGCCCCCGAGGCCGTCGTCCCGTACACCAGGCTGGTGTCGAGTCCGAGTTCGATCGAATCCGATATCGCCGAATTCGCCGCGGCGGGTTTCGATTTGGCGACGCAGCTGCCGATTCGGGTGGCGCTCATGCGGGTGCGCGCCGAGGAGTACGTCCTGGCGGTGGTGCTGCATCACATCGCGGCGGACGGTTGGTCACTGGCCCCGCTCGCCGCCGGCCTCGCCGCCGCCTACACGGCGCGTCGCGATGGTCGCGCCCCCGACCTGCCGCCGCTGACGGTGCAATACGCCGATTTCGGGCTGTGGCAGCGCGAAACGCTCGGTTCCGAGGCGGATCCGGCGAGTCCGGCGGCCCGTCAGTTGGCGTACTGGCGCGACCGGCTCGATGGCGTACCGGAATGTGTCGAACTGCCCGCGGACCGGCCCCGTCCGGCCGTGGCCTCGCATCGGGGCGGGGTGGCCATCGCGGGGATCGACGCCGGGCTGCACGCCGATCTCGTCCAGGTGGCGCAGCGACACGGGGTCAGCCTGTTCATGGTGTTGCATGCGGCGCTCGCCGTCCTGGTCGGGCGGCTGGGCGGCGCCGAGGACGTGGTCATCGGCACGCCGGTCTCCGGGCGCGGCGATGCGGCGCTCGACGAGTTGATCGGCATGTTCGTCGGCACGCTCGCGCTGCGCACCAGGGTCGTCGGATCCGACTCCATCGCCGAACTGCTCGCGGCGGTGCGCGATACCGACCTCGCGGCCTTCGACAACGCCGACCTGCCGTTCGAGCGGCTGGTCGAGGTGCTCAACCCGGTCCGCTCCACCGCGCACCATCCGCTGTTCCAGGTCATGCTGTCGGTGCATCACGCGGGCGGGCGCACGCTGGAACTGCCGGGACTGACCGTGGCCGCGAGTGCCATCGAATCCGGCATCGCGCGTTGGGATCTCCAGTTCACCCTGCTCGAATCCGCCACGGCGCAGGGCGATCCGGACGGGATCGACGTGACCCTCGGCTATGCCACCGATCTGTTCGACGCGGATACCGCCGCCGGGCTGGTCGATCGCTATCTGCGACTGCTCAAAGCCATCACCGTCGAGACCGACTTGGCCGTCGGTGATCTGCCGCTGCTGGCCACGGCCGAATCGCGCGCGCTGGCACCGGTTTCCGGTCCCGCCGCACCGCGTCCGCGCACCCTGCCCGAACTGTTCGCCGCGGTGGCGGCGGCCGATCCGGGCGCGACGGCGATCCTGGCGGACGCGACCGAGGTGACCTACGGCGAACTGGATCGGCGCACCAACCGCCTGGCCCGGCTGCTCATCGAGGCCGGCGTCGGGCCGGATGACATCGTGGCCCTGTCGATTCCGCGCTCGGCGGTCGCGATCGAGGCATTGCTGGCGGTGACCAAATCCGGCGCCGCCTTCCTGCCGGTCGACCCGGCCTACCCGGATCAGCGCAAGCAGCACATGCTCGCGGACTCCGGCGCCCGCATCGGGCTGACCGCGGCAGGTTCGCGCGCCGCACTGCCCGAGGGTGTGCGTTGGCTGGTGCTCGACGATCCCACGCTGGTCGCGGCCATGGATACGCTGCCGGACGGACCGATTCGCGCGGGCGAGCGGCGACGCGCTTTGCGACTCGACGACCTCGCCTACCTGATCTACACCTCGGGTTCGACGGGTGTGCCCAAGGGCGTGGCCACCACCCATCGCGGTCTCGCGGGTTTCGCACTGACCCAGCGCGCCCGGTTCGGCATCGAATCTGGCTCGAGGACACTGCATTTCGCCTCGCCGAGCTTCGATGCCTCGGTACTGGAACTGCTGTTGGCGTGGTGTGCGGGCGCGACCATGGTGATCGCCGGTCCGGATGTCTTCGGCGGTGACGAGCTGGCCCGGCTGCTCGACGAGCGCCGGGTGACGCACGCGTTCATCACCCCGGCGGCGCTGGCCAGCGTCGACGGGGCGCGTTGGCCGCTGCCCGCGCTGCGGGCACTGGTCGTCGGCGGTGACGCGGTGGGACCGGAGCTGGTGCGCCAATGGGCGCGTGGTCGGGCCATGTTCAATGCCTACGGTCCGTCCGAGACCACCATCGCGGCAACGGTTTCCTCGGCATTGGATCCTTCGGGTCCGGTGGTGCTCGGGCGTCCGGTCGCGGGTACGGAGCTGGTGGTGCTAGACGCGCGACTGCGTCCGGTTCCGGTCGGGGTCACGGGTGAACTGTATGTCTGCGGTACGGGTTTGGCGCGCGGCTACCTGCGGCGACCCGGCCTGACCGCGCAGCGTTTCGTGGCCGGTCCGCACGGTGTGTCGGGTGCGCGCATGTACCGCACCGGCGACCTGGTCCGCTGGAATCGTTCGGGCGAACTGAGTTTCGTCGGCCGCGGCGACGATCAGGTCAAGGTGCGCGGGTTCCGCATCGAATTGGGCGAGATCACGGCGGTTGTCGCGGATTGCCCCGGTATCCGTTTCGCGCATACCGAGATTCGGCGCGATCGGGTCGATCGGGCCAGGATCGTGTCCTATGTCGTGGCAGCCGAGGCCGCCGCGCCGGATGCGCGCGAACTGCGTGCGCTGGCCGGCGAGCGGCTGCCCGCACATATGGTGCCTTCGGCGTTCGTCGTGCTGGACACGATTCCGCTGACCCCGGCGGGCAAACTGGATCGGCGCGCACTGCCGCATCCCCGCTGGGATCTGCTCGACGCGGGTCGCGACCCGCAGACGGCCACCGAGGCGCTGGTGGCCGCGCAGATCGCCGAGGTCCTCGGTCGGGATCGAGTGTGCGCCGACCACAACTTCTTCGATATCGGCGGCAATTCGCTGGCCGCCACCCAGCTGGTGGCGCGTTTGGCCGCGGTGAGCGGGCAGCAGTTGAGTGTGCGCGCCGTCTTCGATCATCCGACGGCGGAAGGTCTTGCCGCGCTGCTGGATCGAGCCGAGCCCGCGGCCGTCGTCCCCGCGCGGACGCCGCTGGTCCTGCGCCCGCGCCCCGTGCGGCTGCCGCTGTCCATGGCTCAGCAGCGATTGTGGTTCCTGAACCGCTTCGATCCGGCCTCGTCCGCCTATAATGTGCCGCTGGCGCTGCGCGCGATCGGGCAGCTCGACCACGCCGCGATGAGCGCCGCCATCGCGGATCTCGTGGCGCGCCACGAGATTCTGCGCACCGTGTACCCGGAGGATGCGGCGGGGCCGCGGCAGATCGTGCTGCCCGCCGCCGAGATCGATGTGCCACTGCCGAGAAGCGCGGTCGACCGCGCCGGGATCGAGGCCAGGATCGCGGCGACGGCGGCGCGCGGCTTCGATCTGACCACCGAATTGCCGTGGCGCGCCGAACTTCTCCGCGTCGGCGAGGCCGAGCACATCCTGGTGCTCGTGGTGCACCACATCGCCATCGACGGCTGGTCGCTGGCCCCGCTGGCGGCGGATCTGGTCGCGGCCTACGACGCGCGTCGCTGCGGTCGCGCGCCCAACCCGACGCCGCTGCCGGTTCAGTACGCGGATTACAGTCTCTGGCAGCGGGATTCGCTCGGCGCGGAATCCGATCCGGCCAGCCTCGCGGCCCAGCAGCTCGGCTACTGGACCGAGCGGTTGCGCGGCCTGCCGCAATGCCTGGCCCTGCCCACCGACCGACCCCGCCCCGCCGTGGCCACCCAGCGCGGCGATTCCGTCTTCGCCACGATCGACGCCGAACTGCACGTCCGGCTGGTGGAGGTCGCGCGCACGCATGATGTGACGGTCTTCATGGTGCTGCACGCCGCGTTGGCGATCCTGCTGGCGCGCATGGGCGGCGGCTCGGATATCGCCATCGGCACCGTGCTCGCGGGCCGGACCGACCACCGGCTCGACCGGTTGATCGGTGATTTCGTCGCCACGGTCGTGCTGCGCACCGAGGTCGCGGCCGATCGCGGCTTCGCCGATCTGCTGCGTTCGGTGCGCGATATCGATCTGGACGCCTTCGCCCACGCCGATATTCCCTTCGAGCGGTTGGTCGAGGCCCTGAATCCGGTGCGCTCCACCGCGTATCACCCGCTGATCCAGGTCAGCCTGTCGCTCAATAATTTCGCCGCCGCGGCGGCGCAGTTGCCCGAGCTGGCGATCGACCCGGTCCGCATCGCACCGCGCGCCGCGCAATTCGACCTGCAATTCGTTGCTACCGAATCACACACGGCCGCAGGTGAGCCCGACGGTATCGAGCTGTGCCTCACCTATGCCGCCGACCTGTTCGACCGGATCACCGCCGAACGGCTCGCCGAGCGTTTCGCGCAGGTCCTGCGCTGTGCCTTCGACGAACCGGACACCGCGATCGGCGAATTCGACCTCCGCACCGAGCTCGAGGCGCTGACGATGGCCCCGGCGTGGGGTGCGCGCCCCGGTCCGGTGCGCTCGCTGCCCGATCTGTTCGCCGCGGCCGCCGCCGATCCGGGCCGGCTCGCCCTGGTCTGCGACGGCGAGCGGATCGGCTACGGCGCGGTGGACGAATGGTCCAATCAGGTGGCACGCGCATTGATCTCGCGCGGACTCGGACCGGGCGATCTGGTGGCGCTGGCGATGACCCGCTCTATCGAATCGGTCGTCGGCACCCTGGCCATCGCGAAATCGGGCGCCGCCTTCCTCCCGATCGATGTGCGCCATCCGCACGAGCGGATTCGGCATATGGTGCGCGACTCGGGCGTGCGGGTCGGGGTGACCACCGGTGTCGACTTCGCCTGTCTGCCCGGCGATCTGGGAGTCGACTGGCTGCCGATCAGTGATCAGGACGCGATGTCGGCGGCGCCGATCGCCGACGCGGATCGGGTGCGGCCGCTGCTGGTCGACGACCTGGCCTATGTCATCTACACCTCCGGATCGACGGGTGTGCCCAAGGGCGTCGGGGTCGGTCATCGTGGGCTCGCGGGCTTCGCGCTCGAGCAGCGGGATCGGTTTGCTGTCGAATCCGACTCGCGCACTCTGCATTTCGCCTCACCGAGCTTCGACGCCTCGATACTGGAACTGTTGCTGGCGTGGTGTGCGGGGGCGACCATGGTGATCGCGTCGGCCGATATCTTCGGCGGCGACGAACTCGCGCGGGTGCTCGACGAGCAGCGGGTGACCCATGCCTTCCTCACCCCGGCGGCGCTGGCCAGCCTGGACCGGGCGCGCTGGCCGCTGCCCGCGCTGCGCTGCCTGGTGGTCGGCGGCGACGCGGTCGGTCCGGAATTGGTGCGGCCGTGGGCGCGCGGCCGGGTGATGTTCAATGCCTACGGTCCGTCCGAGGCGACCATCGCGCCCGCCCTGTCCGAACCGCTGGACCCGCAGCGCCCCGTGGTGCTCGGGCGGGCGATTCGCGGGGCCGGACTCGTGGTGCTCGACGAGCGGCTGCGGCCGGTCCCGACCGGTGTCGCGGGCGAATTGTATGTCTGCGGTGCGGGTCTGGCGCGCGGATACCTGCGCAGGGCCGGGCTGACCGCGGAGCGCTTCGTGGCCAATCCCTTCGGTGCGCCGGGGGCGCTGATGTATCGCACCGGTGATGTGGTGCGCTGGAACGCCCTGGGCGAGTTGGTCTTCGTCGGCCGATCCGACGACCAGATCAAGATTCGCGGCTTCCGGATCGAACTCGGTGAGATCAACGCGGTCCTCGCCGGATATCCCGGAGTCCGCTTCGCGCACACCGAGGTCCGCCCCGATCCCGTGGGCGGCGATCGGATCGTCTGCTACGTGGTCGCCGAACCGACGCCCGCCGATCCGGGGGCGTTGCGCGAATTCGCGGCCGACCGGCTGCCCGGCTATATGGTTCCGTCGGCCTTCGTGCCGCTGGAGCGCGTCCCGCTCGCGCCCAGCGGAAAGCTGGATCGGCGCGCACTGCCCGATCCGGTGTTCGCGGCGGCGGGGTACCGGGCGCCGGTCACCCGCACCCAGCGGGCGGTGGCCGAGATCTACGCCGAGGTGGTCGGCGCCACGCGGGTCGGTCTCGACGACGACTTCTTCGCACTGGGCGGGAATTCGCTCTCGGCGACCAAGGTGGTGGCGCGGGTGAATGTCGCGCTGGACACCACCCTCGGGGTGCGCACGCTGTTCGAGGCCCCGACCGTCGAGCAGTTGGCCGCGCGGATCGAACGTTCGGTCCGGGCCAGCGGGCGTCCCCGATTGGTGGCCGCCGCCCGCCCGCCGCGCGTGCCGCTCTCGCTGGCCCAGCAGCGGCTGTGGTTCCTCAATCGATTCGGCGGAGCGGCAGGCACTTACAACGTTCCGCTGGCCCTGCGACTGTCGGGCGATCTGGATGTGCGCGCGCTGCGGGAGGCCATCGCGGATGTCCTCGCGCGCCACGAGATCCTGCGCACCGTATTCCCGGAGGGGCCGGACGGGCCGTGCCAGCAGGTGCGCCCCGCCGAGCCCGTCGCGTGTGCCACCCTCGTGCGCACCGAGGAGCGATTGCAGGCCGAACTGCGCGCCTTCGCCGTGACGGAATTCGATCTCACCACCGAATTCCCCATCCGCTTCGCCCTTTTCCAGACCGCTCCGGCGGAATACACGCTCGCGGTCGTGCTGCACCACATTGCCGCCGACGGCGGCTCGCTCGCGCCGCTGGCGGGCGACCTGGCCCGCGCCTACGACGCCCGCCGCGCGGATGGGGAACCCGATTGGGCGCCGCTGCCGGTCCAGTACGCCGACTACAGCCTCTGGCAGCGCGCACTGCTCGGCGCCGACGACGACGCCGACAGTGTGCTGGCACGCCAATTGAACTACTGGACAACCGCTTTGGCCGATCTTCCGGATTGCGTCACCCTGCCGACGGATCGGCAGCGCCCGACCACGCCCTCCTACCGGGGTGGCGCGGTGTATACCCACTTCGACCGCCGTATGCATGCGGGCGTGGTGGCACTGGCCCGCAGCCACGGCACGAGCGTGTTCATGGTGCTGCACGCCGTGCTCGCGGTGCTGCTGGCCCGGCTGGGCGGCACCGAGGACGTGGTGGTCGGCACGCCCATCGACGGCCGTCTCGATCCGCAACTCGACGAGCTGATCGGCATGTTCGTCGGCACCCTGGTGCTGCGCACCGGGGTCACGCACGCCGACTCCTTCGCCGAGGTGCTCAACACCGTGCGCGAGACCGATCTGGAGGCGTTCGCGCACGCCGACATTCCCTTCGAGCGGCTGGTGGAGGTGCTCAATCCGGCCCGCTCCACCGCCCATCATCCGCTGTTCCAGGTGATGCTCTCGGTGCACAGCACCCGGCCCGCGCTGCCGGACTTCGCGGGCGTCGCGGTCGGGGCGCGCGATATCGCGGTCGATATCGCCAAATTCGACCTGCAATTCACCTTCACCGAATCCCACACGGCCACAGGTGATCCCGACGGCATCGAGCTGTGCGTCTCCTATGCCGCCGATCTGTACGACGCCGAGACCGCCGAACAGCTGTGCCAGCGTTTCAATCGGTTGCTCATCGCCATGCTCACCAATCCCGACACCGCCGCGGGCGATGCCGAATTGCTCAGCGGCTGGGAGCGTTCCGTGCTGGCACCCGCGCGCGGTATCGACTCCTCGGTCATGGCGACACTGCCCGAGTTGTACTCGGACGCGGCGGCCGACCCGGCTCGCATTGCGATCGAATTCGAGGACCGCACAGTCACTTACGGTGAACTGGAGGCCAGGTCGAACCGGGTGGCGCGGGCGCTGATCGCCCGCGGCCTGGGTCCCGGCGATATGGTGGCGCTCGGATTGGCCCGCTCGGTGGAATCGATCGTCGCGACGGTGGCGGTGGCCAAAACCGGTGCGGCCTTCGTCCCGGTGGACGCGCGCTATCCGGCCGACCGCATCGCCCACATGGTGGCCGACTCCGGAGCCAGGATCGGGCTGAGCACCGCCGCCGACGCGCGTCGGCTGCCGGAGAGCGCCGAGTGGCTGGTGCTCTCGGATCTGGAGGCGTCCGGCTCCGACGCCCTGGTCTCCGACGCGCACCGCATTCGGCCGCTGCTGCTCGACGATCTGGCCTACCTGATCTACACCTCCGGATCCACGGGCGTGCCGAAGGGTGTGGCCGTGACCCACCGGGGCCTGGCGGGTTACGCGACCGAGCAGCGGATTCGCTATGAGATCGGATCCCGTTCGCGCACACTGCATATCGCCTCACCGAGCTTCGACGCCTCGATCCACGAGCTGCTCATCGCGTGGTGCGCGGGCGCGACGATGGTGATCGCGCCGCCGGAGATCTACGGCGGCGACGAACTGGGCCGCCTGCTCCAGCAGCGGCGGGTGACCCATGCGTTCATCACCCCCGCCGCGCTGTCCACCGTTGATCCGACGCGCTGGCCGCTGCCCGCGCTGAAACGGTTTGCGGTGGGCGGTGAGGCCTACGGTATGGAGTTGGTGCGGGAGTGGGCGCCGGGTCGCGAGTTGCACAATGTCTACGGACCCACCGAGACGACGATCATCTGCCTGATCTCCGACCCGATTCCCGCGCGCGGCCCGATCGTGCTCGGCAGGCCCATTCGCGGGGTGACGGCGCAGGTGCTCGACGCGCGGCTGCGGCCGGTGCCGGTCGGCGTGGTCGGCGACCTGTACATCGGCGGTCCGGGACTGGCGCGCGGCTACCATCGCCGCCCCGGTCTCACGGCGGTGCGTTTCGTGGCCGACCCACTGGCTTCCGGATCCGGTGAGCGCATGTATCGCACCGGTGACCTGGTGCGCTGGAATGCGGCGGGCGACCTGGTGTACGTGGGTCGCTCCGATGACCAGGTCAAGGTGCGCGGTTTCCGGATCGAACTCGGCGAGATCACGGCGGTGATCGCGGGACGGGCCGGAGTTCGCTTCGCGCACACCGAAGTTCGCCGCGATCCCGGCGGACAGGATCGGATCGTCTGCTTCGTCGCACTGACCGACGATCCGCCGACCGAGGCCGCATTGCGCGACCACGCGGGGCAGCGTCTGCCCGCGCACATGGTGCCGTCGGTCTTCGTGCCGTTGGCCGCGATCCCGCTCTCACCCACCGGCAAACTGGACCGCAGGGCGCTGCCCGATCCGGAATTCGGCGCGCCCGCGGTGGGCCGCGAAGCACGCACCGCCACCGAACGGCTCATTGCCGAGGCCATGGCGGAGGTGATCGGCACCGAGGTGATCGGGGCCGAGCAGAGCTTCTTCGACCTCGGCGGCAATTCGCTCTCGGCAACCCGGCTCGTCGCCCGCCTCGCCGAGGCAGGCAAACACCGGTTGGGTGTGCGAGCGATCTTCGAACATCCCACCCCCGCACGACTGGCCGTTGTGCTCGACGATCTCGGTGCGGGCGAATCGAGCGGACCGGCGCTGATCGCGATGCCGCGCCCCGAGCGGGTGCCGCTGTCGGTGGCGCAGCGGCGAGTGTGGTTCCTCAACCGGTTCGACACCGCCTCGGGTGCGTACAACATTCCGGTGGCGCTGCGACTGCGCGGCGATCTGGATCCGAATGCGCTGCGCGCCGCGCTGCTCGATGTGGTGGCCAGGCACGAGGTGCTGCGCACGCTGTTCCCGGACAGCGGCGAGGGTCCACATCAGGTGGTGCTGCCCGCCGCCGACGTGTCGGCGCCGCTGGCCCGCATCGACTCCGATCCGAACCGGGCCGACGGCGCAATTCGCGACTTCGTCCGCGCCGGTTTCGATCTGGCGACCGAACCGCCGCTGCGGGCCGCGCTGGTCCGGCTCACCGACGCGGAGCACGTCCTGGTATTGGTGCTGCACCACATCGTGGCCGACGGCTGGTCGCTGGCGCCTTTGGCGGCGAATATGGTCACCGCCTACACGGCTCGCCGCGACGGGCGCGCCCCCGACTGGACGCCGCTGGCGGTCCAATACGCGGACTTCAGCCTTTGGCAGCGCGATGTCCTCGGCGACGAGCGCGATCCGGAGAGTCTGTCGGCCCGCCAATTGGCTTACTGGACGGCACAATTGGCGGATCTGCCGGATTGTCTGGACCTGCCCGCCGACCGACCCCGCCCCGCGGTGGCGGGTATGCGGGGCGCGACGGTCGCCACCCGGCTCGATCCCGCCTTGCACGCGCAACTGGTGGCTTTGGCGAAATCCGCCGATGTCAGCGTGTTCATGGTGCTGCACGCGGCGCTGGCGGTGCTGCTGGCCAGGTTGAGCGGCGGCAGCGATATCGCCATCGGCACGGCCGTGGCGGGTCGCGGCGCGGCGGCGCTGGACGAGCTGATCGGCATGTTCGTGGCCACACTGGTGCTGCGCACGCGGATCGACCCGCGCGCTTCGTTCGCGCGGACGCTTGCGGCCGTGCGCGAGACGGACCTGGATGCGTTCGCACACACCGACATACCTTTCGAGCGGCTGGTCGAGGTGCTCAATCCGACCCGGTCCACCGCGCATCACCCGCTGTACCAGGTAAGTCTGGCGCTGAACAATGTGACCGCGCCGGTGGTGCGAATGCCGGATCTCGAGGTGCGCGTCGAACAGGTCGATCCGGGTCTGGCCAAGTGCGACCTGCACTTCACCTTCACCGAAGCCGTTGGCCCGCAAGGTGATCCCGAGGGCATCGAGATGTCGGTGACCTACGCGACCGACCTGTTCGACGCCGCGACGGCCGAGGAGTTGGCCGGACGCTTCGAGCGGCTGCTGCGCGGGTTGCTCGCCGATCCGGCCGCACCGGTCGGCGATGCCGAAATCCTCTCCGCCGCGGAGCATGCCGCGGTGGTCCCCGCCACCGGCGGTCCGGCGGCGACACCGGCGACCCTGTCCGAACTGTTCGCTTGGGCGGCGCAAGACCCGGATCAGGTGGCGTTGCAATCGAGTTCGCGCTACCTGCGCTACGGCGAGTTGGACGCGGAATCCAATCGGCTGGCGCGGGCGCTGCTGGCCCGCGCGGTCGGTCCCGGCGCCGTGGTCGCGCTGGCACTGACCCGATCGGTGGAATCGGTGCTGGCCACCATTGCCGTCGCCAAGACCGGAGCGGCCTTCGTTCCGGTGGATGTGCGCCATCCGAGCGAGCGGATTCGGCAGATGCTGGTGGATTCCGGTGCGCGCATCGGCCTGACCACGACCGGCGATTCGTCAGCTCTCCCAGGAGATCTCGGCGTCGAATGGCTCGCCGTGGACGAGCCGATCGCGGCCAGTGGCGCCCCCATCGCCGAGGACGAGCGAACCCGGCCGATCCGCATCGATGACATCGCCTACGTCATCTACACCTCGGGATCGACCGGTGTGCCCAAGGGCGTTGCCGTCACGCACCGGGGTCTGCGCAACTGCGCCGTCGTGCAGCGCGATCGATTCGGCCTCGACACCGATTCGCGCACCTTGCTTCTCGCCTCGCCGAGCTTCGATGTCGCGGTGCTGGAACTGCTGCTCGCCTGGCCCATCGGCGCGACCATCGTCATCGCCCCCACCGACCTGTACGGCGGGGACGAGCTGGCGGAATTCCTGACGCGCCGGCGGATTACCCACGCGATCATCACTCCGGCGGCCCTGGCGACGATCGATACCGAGCGGTGGCCGCTGCCCGCGCTCGGCAACCTCGTCATCGGCGGCGAGGCCTACGACCGCGACCTGGTCGAGCCGTGGGCGCGGGGCCGCGCGGTCATCAACGGGTACGGCCCCGCCGAGGCGACCATCACCACGACCTTCTCCGCACCGCTGAGCGCGGATCGGCCGATCGCCCTCGGTGCGCCGATCGCGGGCGTCACCGCCGTGGTGCTCGACGATCGGCTCCGGCCGGTGCCGGTCGGCGTGGTCGGCGAACTGTACGTCGGCGGAATAGGTTTGGCGCGCGGCTACCATCGGCGCGCGGCGCTGACGACACAGCGTTTCCTGGCCAATCCGTTCGGTGCGCCCGGTGAGCGCATGTATCGCACCGGCGACCTGGTGCGCTGGCGGCGCGCCGGGGAGTTGGCCTTCGTCGGACGTGCCGACGATCAGGTCAAACTGCGCGGCTTCCGCATCGAACTCGGCGAGATCACCGCCGTTGTCGCGGGCTGTCCGGGAATCAGGTTCGCGCACACCGAGATTCGGCCCGATGACACGGGCGGTCCCCGGTTGGTGTGCTACGTCCTCGCCGAGGACGCGCCGGTGGATCCCCGGTTGCTGCACCAGATCGCGACGGATCGGTTGCCCGGCTACATGGTGCCGTCGGTCTTCGTGCCGTTGGATTCCATACCGCTGACACCCAACGGGAAACTGGATCGCCGCGTACTGCCCGAACCCGACTGGCAGGCGATGGCGGCGGGTCGGGCGCCGCGCACCGCCACCGAGACCATGGTGGCGGCGGTCATGGCCGAGGTGGTCGGGCGCGAGCGGGTGTGCGCCGATCACAGCTTCTTCGATCTCGGGGGCACCTCGCTCTCGGCGACCCGGTTGGTGGCGCGGATCGCCGCGGCTTCCGGGCAGCGGCTCAGTGTGCGAACGGTTTTCGAGGCGCCTACGCCCGAGGAACTGGCCGTGATATTGGACCAGGCCGCGGTGCTCGATATTTCGGAGGTTCCCGCATTGGAGGTGGGGACGCGGCCGGATCCGATCCCGCTGGCACCGGCGCAGCGGCGGTTGTGGCTGCTGAACCGATTCGACACGGGGTCGGGGGCCTACAACATTCCGATGGCATTGCGGTTGCGCGGGCCGCTCGACGTGGCGGCGCTGACCGGCGCCGTCGCGGATGTCGCGGCGCGACACGAGATTCTGCGGACCGTTTTCCCGGAGGGCGTGCAGGGGCCGCACCAGGTGGTGCTGTCCGCCGCCGAGGCAGTGCCCCGGGTATCGTTCGTCGACTGCGCGGCAGCGGAGGTCCAGGAGCGGCTGTCGGCCTTCGGCACGGCCGGATTCGATGTGCGCACCGAGACTCCGCTGCGTGCCATGGTGCTTCGGCTCGACGCCGAGGAGCACATCCTCGCCGTGGTCGCGCACCATATCGCCGCCGACGGCGGTTCCATCGCGCCGCTGGCCGCCGATCTCGCCGCGGCCTACGCGATCCGCCGCAGCGGCGCCGCGCCCGGACTCGCCGCGCTGCCCGTGCAGTACGCCGACTTCGCCCTGTGGCAGTCGCGTGTGCTCGGCGCGGCCGAGGCGGCGGACAGCCCGATCGCGCGCCAACTGGCCTACTGGACGCGCCAACTCGACGGGCTGCCCGACTGCCTCGAGCTCCCCACCGATCGGCCGCGTCCGAATGTGCCGACGTTGCGCGGCGCGACAGTGACCGCACCGATCGACGCCGACCTGCAGGCACAGGTGGGCGAGTTCGCGCGCAGGCACGGGGCGAGCGTGTTCATGGTGCTGCACGCCGCGCTCGCGGCGCTGCTGGCTCGACTGGGCAATACCGAGGACGTGGCCATCGGCACACCCGTCGACGGCCGCCCCGATGCCCGACTCGAGGCGCTGATCGGCATGTTCGTCGGCACGCTGGTGCTGCGCACCCGACTCACCGGCGACACCTCTTTCACCGACCTGCTCGATGCGGTGCGCGAGCAGGACCTCAATGCCTTCGCGCACGCCGACATCCCCTTCGAACAACTGGTGGAAACGCTCAACCCGACCCGCTCGACCGCACACCACCCGCTGTTCCAGGTGATGCTCTCGGTGCACGACGCGATGCCGACGCTGCCCCGCCTCGGCGACCTGGAGGTGACGGCAGCCGAGATCCCGTTCGAGGTCGCGAAATTCGACCTGCAATTCACCCTCACCTCGGCGCACACCGCCCACGGCGCACCCGACGGCATCGCCCTGTCGCTCACCTACGCGACGGACCTGTTCGACGCCGAATCCGCCGATCGACTGTGCCACAGGTACATTCGGCTGCTCGCCGCACTGCTCGCCGACCCGGCGGCGGCCATCGGAGCCGCCGAACTCCTCGCCCCCGAGGAGCGGGCGGCACTCGCCCCGGCCCGCGCGACCGATCCGGGCCGGACGCTGACCTTCCCCGAATTGTTCGGCACAGCGGTCGAACTCGCACCGGATCGGCCCGCGCTGTGTGTCGGGACCGCCGCCGGATCGAATGGAACGCGCGCGTCTCGCGGACTCACCTACCGCGAACTCGACCGCAGCACCAACCGGCTCGCGCGGGCACTCATCGCGCGCGGCCTCGGCCCGGAAAGCCGTGTCGCCCTGACGATTCCACGCTCCATCGAGTCGATCCAAGCGGTCCTGGCCGTTCTGAAAACCGGTGCCGCCTTCGTCCCCATCGACCCGGCCTACCCGACCCATCGCAAGGCACACATGCTGGCTGACTCCGGCGCCGATCTGGTCTTGACCGTGCTGAGCGTGCTCGAGGCGGACAGCCCCGAAAGCATGGCCGGGCTCGGCCGCGCAGCCGAGTCGGAGTCCGGGACGCAGGCCGATTCGCGGTCGCGGCCCGAACTCGATTCGCGCGTGGAGTCCAGTGCTGGGCGGGAGCGTGGCTTCGGGGCGGAGTCCGGCATCGCGCGGCTGGTCCTTGATTCGGCGGAGCTGCGCTCGGAACTCGAATCCCAGTCGGACGCACCGATTTCCGATGCGGAGCGGCGAAGCGCGCTCTCGGCGCGGCACCCGGCCTACCTGGTCTACACCTCGGGCTCGACCGGTGTCCCCAAGGGTGTGTGCGTGACGCACGCGGGCCTTGCCAACCTCGCCGACGAGCTCGCTTCGCGGGGCGGGGTCACGCCGGGGGCGCGGGTTCTGCAGTTCGCGTCACCGAGTTTCGATGCGTCGATTCTGGATCTGCTGCTCGCGCTGGGCGGGGCGGCGACGGCGGTGATCGCGGCGCCGTCGGTGTACGGCGGCGCGGAGTTGGCGGCGCTGCTGCGCGGCGAGCGGATCACCCACGCGTTCGTCACGCCTGCCGCGCTGGCGACGGTGGATCCGGTCGGTCTGCCGGATCTGCGGATGGTCATGGTCGGCGGTGATCGGTGCGGGCCGGAATTGGTGCGGCGCTGGGTCGGTGAGTCGAATGCCTCGGCGCGCACCATGTTCAATGCCTACGGGCCGTCGGAGGCCACCGTAGCGGCGACCATCGGCACGCTGCGGGCCGACGTGCCGATCACCATCGGCGCGCCGCTGGCCGGGTTCGCCGCCGTGGTGCTCGACACCCGATTGCGGGCGGTGCCGCGCGGTGTCGCGGGCGAGTTGCATCTGGCCGGGGCCGGGTTGGCGCGCGGCTATCATGGCAAGCCGGGGCTGACCGCCGAGCGGTTCGTCGCGAATCCGTTCGGCGCACCGGGTGAACGCATGTACCGCACCGGCGACCTGGTGCGGTGGACGGCGGCGGGGGAACTCGACTACCTCGGCCGCACCGACGACCAGGTGAAGATCCGCGGCTTCCGGATCGAGGTCGGGGAGGTGGACGCGGTGTTGACCGGGCTGCCCGGCATCGCCCAGTCCGCCACCATCGGCTATGAGATGCCCAATGGCAGCACGGTATTGGCGTCCTATGTGACCGCGGCGCCCGGTGTGCGACCCGATGCGGCCGACCTGCGCAGGCAGTTGGGGCACCGGCTGCCCGCGTATCTCGTGCCGCAGTCGATCGTGCCGCTGACGATGTTGCCGTTGCTGCCGTCGGGCAAGCTCGACCGGGCCGCACTGCCCGAACCGGAGTTGACCTCGGCGGCGGTGTATCGCGCGCCGGGGTCGCCGATCGAGGAGATGCTGTGCGCGGTCTTCGCCGAGGTGCTGACGTGCGAGACCGTCGGCGCCGACGACAACTTCTTCGAGCTCGGCGGCAATTCGCTGCTGGCGACCAGGGTGGTCGCGGCCATCAGGGCGCGGTGTGGCATCGAGGTGCCGATGCAGGCGATCTTCCTCGATCCGACCCCGGCGGGTATCGCCGAGCGGGTCGGATCCGAGGGCGCGACACCGCGTGTGGATGTCGCGGCCGCCCTCGAGCCGGTGCTGCCGTTGCGTGCGGGCGGTGCGGACGCGCCGCTGTTCTGCGTGCACTCGGCCAGCGGTGTGTCCTGGAGTTACGCGGGTCTGCTGCCGCACCTCGGCTCGGACCGCCCGGTTTACGGTCTGCAATTGCCGCACCTCAGCGGCGCGGGCGCGGGACTGGATTCGGTGGCCGAGTTGGCGGAGCGCTATATCGCCGAGATGCGGCAGATCCAGCCGACGGGGCCGTATCACCTGCTCGGCTGGTCGCTGGGCGGCTCGATCGCGCAGGAGATGGCGGTGCGGCTGACCGAAGCGGGTGAGCGGGTGGCCCTGTTGGCGCTGCTGGACACCCGCATCCTGGCCGATGAGCCCGATTCGGCGGAACCCGGTCCGGGTGAACTGCTTTCGGCTCTGCTCGACGATCCGAACCTGGCGGATGCGGATATCGACGCGGCGCGCGCCGCGCAGTTGCTCGCCGAGCGCCCCGGTCCGTTCGGGGTGCTCACGGCCGAACAGGTGGAGCGGCTGTACTTCGGATATCTGGCGGGCACCCGGATGGGTGCACGCTTTCGACCGCGCCGCTATTCAGGTGAGCTGCTGTATTTCACGGCGGCGGCCGATGACCCGCGCGCCGCGCAACGTCCGCTCCCGCCCGGCGGCGCCGCGGCATGGCGACCCCACATCGGTGGCGAGATCCACGAGTATCCGATCGACTGCACCCACGCCGATATGGGCCTGCCCGCCGCCTACGAGCAGCTCGGCCCGATCCTGCGCAGGCACCTCGACGCCGCAGGCCCGGTGGCGTGCGCGTCCGGCGCCGCGAAACAAGCTCTGGCATAGGCGAACACCCCGGCCGATCCCCGACAAAGTTGAAATAGGAGGCAATTCGCATGAACAACCCGTTCGACAAGCCCGACGGCCGGTTCAAGGTGCTCATCAATTCCGAAGGGCAGCATTCGCTGTGGCCGGACTTCGCCGAGGTGCCCGACGGCTGGCAGATCGTCCATGCGGGCGATCAACAGCAGTGCCTGGACTATGTCGAACGGTCGTGGACCGATATGCGGCCCGCGTCACTTGTCGAGGCGGTGGCGGCCCAGCAGCGCCGCAACGACTCCGACCACTGAATCACGGCCGGTCCCCGGAGATTCCGGGGACCGGTTCGGCGGACCCGTTCCTACGAGACGCGTCGGGAGGCGAGATGGTGAGAATACGCGATGTCCACAGTCTGGCAGCGGCGTTCGTCCTGAACGCTCTACCCGAGGACGAATGCGCCGAATTCGAGGCGCATCTCGCCCACTGCCCGCTGTGCGGCGACGAGGTCGACGGCATGTGGGCGGCCGTGGCCCACCTGATCCAGGCCCTCGCCCGCGACCCCGACCCCGCGATCAGAGCCCGCCTGGTGTCGCGGCTGGCCGATAGGGCCTGAAACCTACTGTCGGGCAACCCCTTCAGCGGGGTTGGCTAGGGAAGTGCGCCCCGCGCGCTCCGGATCGAGTTTGGCCGCCAGCCCATCCAGAATGCAGCTCAACCCGAAGTCGAAAGCCATCGCGCGTGCCGCGTGCGGATCCATCTCGACCGCGGCCTGGTGGTCGGCGATGAGGTCGGGGTAGTCGGCGGCGAGCCGGGTGATCGTCGCGGTCGCGCTCTGCTGGTCGTACTCCTTGCCGTCGAGCGCCTTTCGGAAGGCGATCTCCGGAATGACCTGCCCGAGTACGAAACCGAGGATGGTCGAACTGGCGAAGTACATATCCTGCCCGGTGAATCCGGCGCCCGCGAAGGTGTCGCGCAACCGACTGGTGAGCCGCCAGGCATTGGGTCCGACGCTGGGGAGCGTGCCGATGAGCGCGGCGGCCCACGGATGTGCGTGCAGGGTTTGGCGCAGGCTGTAGGCGAAGGCGGTGGCGATCTGCTGCCAACCTGCCGCGTCCGATTCGGGAAGGTCGAGTTCGGACCAGAATTCGTCGAGGGCCAACTCGAGCAGTTCGTCCTTGTTGGGTACGTACCAGTAGATGCTGGTCGCGCCCGCACCGAGGGCCGCGCCGAGTTTGCGCATGCTGAGCGCCTCTAGTCCGTCGCGGTCCAGCAGGGTGACGGCGGCGGCGACGATCTGGTCGCGGTCGAGTCCGGTTGCTCTCGGGCGGCGGGGCTCGCGGCTCCAGACCGAGGTGAACACCTCGGTCCGCGAATTATTCTCTCGCACGTTCACCGAGTCTATCGTACGCTGTGCGAATGAAATCGAACACTGTACGAGAACAGTCGAACGCTGTACGAGATCCGCGCCGCTGGTGGATTCTCGTGGTGCTCTGCCTGGCGCTACTGGTGCTGATGATCGACGGCACCGTGCTCAACCTCGCCATACCGTCGCTCATTCGGGAATTGGGTGCCACGCCCTCGGATATTCAATGGATCCTCGATGCGTATGTGCTGGTCTTCGCCGGTTTGGTGCTCACGGCGGGCAGCCTGTCGGACCGCTTCGGACGCAGACGCACCCTCGTCATCGGATTGGCGGTCTTCGGCGTCGCCTCCCTCGGCGCGGTCCTGGCCACCGAGTCGTGGCAGGTGATCGGGGCGCGCGCGGCCATGGGCATCGGCGGCTCGCTGATCATGCCCTCGACGCTGTCCATCCTGATGACCACCTTCGCCGAGGACGAACGGCGCAAGGCGATGGCGGCCTGGTCGAGTTCGATGATGGTCGGCGTCGTCCTCGGACCGACGCTGGGCGGCTTTCTGCTGCAGAACTTTTGGTGGGGATCGGTATTCCTGATGAATATCCCGGTGGCCGCGCTGGCCATCGCCGCCGCAGTGCTGCTCATGGGCGAGAGCGTCGGCGAACAGCGGCCGCTCGACCCGATCGGTGTGACGCTGTCCATCCTCACACTGGCCTCGACGGTGTACGTGATCATCGAGCGGGAGTGGAATCCGATCATGATCGCGCTCGCGGTAGCCGCGGCCGTGGCCTTCGTGGTGTGGGAACTGCGCACCCAGCATCCGATGCTCCCGCTGGCCATCTTCGGCAAGCGGGATTTCACCGGCACCTGTGTCACGCTGCTGATCATGGTGTTCGGCATGGGCGCGGTCATGCTCATGCTCACCCAGTACCTGCAATTCGTGCTGGGCTACGGACCGATGAAAGCCGGTCTGGCACTGCTGCCTTGGGCGCTGGCCGCCACCCTGTGCAACGGCCTCGGCGCGGCGCTGGGCAAGCGGGTCAGCAACAAGGCGCTCATCGTCTCCGGACTGCTCATCACCGCGGGCGCCTTCGCGATCCTGGCCTTGGGCAGCGGATACGGCGCGGTGCTCGCGACCATGGTCGTCATGGGTATCGGCGGCGGATTGGCAGGGCCTGCGGCCTATGCCTCGATCATGAGCGCCATCCCGCTCGAACACGCGGGCGTCGGCTCGGCCATGAACGACACCATCCAGCAGGTGGGCACGGCACTGAGCATCGCGGTCCTCGGCAGCGTGCTCGCCGGAGTGTTCACCACGAACATGCCCGACGACGCACCCGCCGCCGCGCGCGAATCCATCGGCGCGGCCTTCCAATTCGGTCTCGTCGAGCAGGCGAAGACGGCCTTCTCCTCGGCGCTCTCCGCCGGGGCGTGGATCGGAGCCGGTATGACACTGCTGGCCGCGCTGGTCGGATCGGTGTTGCTGCGCACCCGAACTACCGCGCCGCAGGCCGAGCCGGAGGACACCGAGGTTCGGGTATAGCAGTCGGCCTGCGCGGGTCTGCGACAGACCGGTTGTAGCGGCGGTCAACGCCCGCCGAGGCCCGACATCGCGATCCCGCGCAGGAATGCCTTCTGCGCCAGGGCATAGGTGAGGATGAGCGGCAGCAGGATGAGGATCGATGCCGCCATGAGAACCGGCCAGCGACCGACGTACTGGCCCTGCATCCAGACCAGCCCGAGGGTGACGGTGGAGATGTCCCTGCGCTGAATCATGATGAGCGGCCACAGGAAATCGTTCCAGACATTCACCCAGGTGAGCACCGCGAGCACCATGGCGGCCGGGCGCACGTGCGGCAACAGGACGCGCCAATAGATCTGCCACGGCGAGCAGCCGTCGAGGATGGCGGCCTCCTCCAATTCCACCGGGAGGGTGCGGAAGAACTGCCGCATGAGGTAGGTGCCGAAGGCGCTGCCGAACAGTCCGGGCACGATCATGGCCCACGGGGTGTCGGTCCAGCCGAAGGTGCGCATCAGGATGAACTGCGGTATGACGGTGACGGTCAGCGGCACCATGAGCGTGGCCAGGTAGGCCACGAACAGCGCCTCGCGCCCGGCGAAGCGCAGCCGGGCGAAGGCATAGCCCGCCAGCGAGCAGAAGAAGACCTGCCCGATGGTCACACATCCGGCGTACACCACGGTATTGAGGAACATCCGCCCGAAGGGCATGAGGTGGAAGACATTTCCGTAGTTGGCCCAGCGCGGCCGCGCGGGCAGCAGCGTCGGCGTGCTCATCTCGGTATCGCGTTTGAGCGAACCCGAAAGCGCCCACAGGATCGGGAACAGTGTGCACCAGGCCATGGCGATGAGCACGGCATACAGTGCCACGCCGCGCACGACGGCGCGCCTGCCGAGTCGTTGGCCGCGAGCCGACATCAGTCCTCCACCGCGTTCCGACGGGCGAACCAGAGCTGAATCATGGTGAGCGCCAGGAGAATCAAGAAGACGACCCAGGCGATGGCCGAGGCGTATCCGGCATCGCCGTAGGCGAAGGCATTCTGGAAGATCATGATGCCGAAGACGTAGGTTCCCGTCTCCGGCCCGCCATAGCCGGTGAGCACGAAGACCTGATCGAATGCCTGGGCCGCGTTGATGACCGAGACGACCGCCACGAAGGACAGCGCGCCGCGGATCAGCGGCAAGGTGATCGAGCGGAATCGCTGGAATTCACCGGCGCCGTCGATCTTCGCCGCCTCGTACAGATTCTCCGGGACGCCCTGCATGGCGGCCAGCAGGACGACCGTGGCGAACGGCACGCTCTTCCAAGTGCTCACCAGGCACAGCGATACCATCGCCCAGTTCGGGTCGACCAGCCACGGCACCGGTCCGAGTCCGAGCCGGCCGAGCATGATGTTCAACAAACCGTTGTTGGTATCGAAGACCAGATGCCACACCACGGCCATCACCACGCCGGAGACGGCGAGCGGCAGGAACATAATGGTGCGGAAAATGCCGATGCCCTTCAATTTTCGACTCAGCGCGGCGGCGGCAGCGAGACTGAGCAGCACCGTCGGAATCACCGTGCCGAGGGCGAAGACGACGGTATTGCGCAGCGCGATGGTGAACAGCGGATCGGCGGTGAACAGTCTGCGGAAGTTCGCCAATCCGATGTATTGGGCGGGTCCGAACATATCCCAGCGCTGGAAGCTCAGATAGAGCGAGAAACCCAGCGGGAACACCATGAACACCACGACCGCCAGCAGATTCGGCGCGATGAACCAGCGGCCCGCGCGGGCCTGTCGGATTGCCAGCCCGGAGCGGTTTCGCGCTGCGGGGTGATCCGCCTGCGGCGCAGTTTTCCTGGTGAGCAGCATCATTGGTTGCGCAGCACCTCATCGGCATCGGGGGCGAGCCTATCGCGCAGCGTCGTGGCGGCGGCGCTACCGCGCAGCACCGGACCGAAACTGCGACCCATGAGCGCGTCGACGCGCGCCCACGCGCCGGTGACCGGCAGCGGATTGGCATGCGCGGCACCCGAGGTGAGGATGTCGAGGTTGCGCACCCTGGTGTGTGCCTCGGTGAATCCCGCCGAGCGCACGGCCGAATGGAGCACCGGGACGAACAAGCCGGATTCGGCGATGACCGCCTGCCCCTCGGGGCCCGCCGCGAACTTCAGGAATTCCCAAGCCTGATCGCGGCGCGGGCTGTCGGCGGCGATGGCCAGACCGGTGGTGCCGATATTCGAGCGTCCGCCTTGGCCTTTCGGTCCGCCGGGCAGCGCGGTGACATCGAAGTCGAGATCCTCGGCGCCGGAGAAGGAACTCCAGCGCCAGTGCCCACCCATGGCGAGGGCCGCCTTGCCCTGCGCGAACAGGTCCATGGTGGAGAAGGATTGCAGTTCGGCCGGGGTGGGGGCGACCCCGTGCCTGTTGGACAGGTCCGCGTAGAACTGCACGCCCTCGATGAAGGCGTCGTCGGCGAAATTGGCGCGGGTCGGATTATTGTGCGGCACCGCCCATTCGACCCCGTTGTTGAGGCCGAACAAGCCCGCCGAGTAGTGCGGCACCCAGGTGTCGACGAAACCCCACTGGCGCACCCGGCCGGAACGGTCGCGGGTGGTCAGGGCGCGGGCGGTATCGAGGAATTCGGCGAAGCCCCAACCGGATTTCCAGTTGGCGGGTGGTGTGCGACCGGCCGCCGCGAGGATCTTCCGGTTGTAGAACAGGAAATTTCCCGACCACTGCTCGGGCAGCGCGTACTGACCGCCCTTGAAGGCGAAGGTGTCGTACAGCGCCGGAATGCTGTCCGCGTGCAACCGCTTCGCGAATTCCGGGTCGCGGTCGAGCATTCCGTTCAGGTCGAGCAGTACGCCGCGCTCGGCCAGTGCGGCGTAGGTCAACTCCCAGGCCATCAGCACGTCGGGACATTTGCCGCCCGCGCAGAAGGTGAACATCTGCTGCATGGGGTCCGGACCGGAAAGTACGGTGCGCACCTTGATCTCCGGATGTCGCCGCGCGAATTCCGCGATGACCCGCATTCTCCCCTCGGCCTCCTCCGGATTGGCCTGGAAGAAAAAGGTCAGCGCGTCGTCGTCGGCGCCGCACCCGCCGAGCGCGGGAGCGAGCAGCGACGCACCCACCACACCTGCTGTGCGCAAAAACGCACGTCGCTCGAGTTTCATTGTGTGCTGAATCCTAGGGTGCGACATGATCGTTGGCGGGGGAACGCGCTACGCGATTCGGGTATTCACCAGCCCTCGTGGTGCGCGATACCGGGCATCGGTGGTAGCGCACCGATCTCGGCCAACCACAGGGCAAAGCGATAGAGCAGATCCATCGACGACTCCGGCGCGATCCGCGGGCGCTGCGGCCCGGTTCATGTGACGCCATGCAATGTACCGTCAAACAACGGCTCAATCAATAGGTCACTGACTGCGGTCCGGTAGTGTTTCCCCAGGTCGATCTGCCCCTGGAAGTTGCACTTTCTGAAAAATTGCAGTTTGTGTTAAATTTCGGGCATGGCTGAGGTGAAGCAGGGACTGCGCGAGCAGAAGAAGATGCAGACCCGAATCGCGCTGTCGATGGCCGCCCGACGGCTCGCCGCCGAACGCGGACTCGACGCGACGCACACCGACGACATCGCGAAGGCGGTGGGGGTCTCCCCGCGCACCTTCTTCAACTACTACGACACCAAGCTGGACGCGGTGGTCGGTGCCACCGGCGACATCGGAACCCCCTCGATCCGTGCGGAATTCGTCGCGGGCGGCCCGACCGGCGATCTGGTCGAGGATCTGATCCAGCTCTATACCTTCGGCCTCGAGCCCGATGCCGAAGTGCGCGAGTCCGTCCTGCTCGTGGCTCGCCTGATCCAATCCGAACCGAGGGTGCTGGCCGCATTCTTCGCCGAGGGCATGCGCCGCGAGGCCTCGCTCGGCGAACTGCTCACCGCCCGCATGGGCGCCGCGGCTACGCCGCAACTGATCGGGGTCGCCTCGGGCATCATGACCGCGCTCACCACGCGCGCGTCCTATGCGCTCGCCGCCGATCCCGACGCCTCGCTCACCGCCACCGTTCGCGATCACTGCCGGACGGCCGCGCAGCTGTTCGGACGGTCCGCCGTAAGAAAAGGAGAGACCCCATGACCCCGACGGCCACCTCGCCGCCGACCCCGATAGTCCTTACCCAGAAACGCATTCGGCTGATCTTCACCGCGCTCATCGCGGGCATGTTCCTGGCCAGCCTCGACCAGATGATCGTCGGCACCGCCATGCCGACCATCGTCGGCGAACTCGGCGGCGTGGAGAATATGGCTTGGACCACCACCGCCTACCTGCTGGCCACCACCATCGTCATGCCGATCTACGGCAAATTCGGCGACCTGTTCGGCCGCAGGTGGCTATTCCTTTTCGCCATCGGCATTTTCACCCTGGCCTCCGTGGGTGCGGCGGCCTCGTCGAGCTTCTGGGAATTCGTGGTGTTCCGCGGCCTGCAGGGTGTGGGCGGCGGCGGCCTGATGATCATGGCGCAGGCCATCATCGCCGATGTCGTGCCCGCCAAGGATCGCGGCAAGTACATGGGCCCGATGGGCGCGATCTTCGGTATCACCTCGGTGGCCGGCCCGCTGCTCGGCGGTTTCTTCGCCGACCATCTCTCGTGGCGCTGGTGCTTCTGGATCAATGTCCCCATCGGTCTGGCCGCATTGCTGATCGCCTTCCGGCAGTTGAGCATTCCCAGCCATCGGCCCAAGACCAGGCCCGACTATCTCGGTGTCGTCCTGATGTCGGCGGCGACCTCGCTGATCATCCTGATCACCGACTGGGGCGGCAAGCGCTACGAATGGGGTTCGCCGACAATACTTTCGATGATCGCGGCACTGGTCGTGGCGGTCGGCGCGTTCATCGCGGTGGAGGCGAGGGCCGAGGAGCCGATGCTGCCGCTGTGGCTGTTCCGCAACCAGACCTTCGTGCTGACCTCGGCCATCGGCATGGTGGTCGGCCTGGTGATGTTCGCCTCGCTCGCCTTCATCCCGACCTACCTGCAGATGGCGACCGGTGCATCGGCCTCGGTCTCGGGTCTGCTGCTGATCCCGATGATGGTCGGCATGATGGCCACCCTCATGGGCTCGATGACGGCCATCACGAAATCCGGCAAATATCGGATCTATCCACCGATCGGCGCGGTGATCATCACCCTGGGCATGCTGTGGCTGACCCGCATCGACACCCACACCACCATGTGGGAGGTCTCGGCGATGCTGTTCGTCATGGGCGCCGGAATCGGTCTGATCATGCAGATCATCGTGCTCGTGGTGCAGAACGCGGTCACACCCGATCAGATCGGCACCGCGACCAGCGCCAACAACTACTTCCGCGAGATGGGCGGGGTGATCGGTGTGGCGATCTTCGGATCCATCTTCACCAACCGGCTCACCGAAGGTCTCACCGATGCGTTCCGCACCCATATCGGCGAGGTCATGCAGGCCGGGTTGCGACCGGATGGGCTGGTCCCCTCGGTCGTCAAACATCTGCCCACCGATCTGCACGATGCCATTGTCGGTGCGTATGTGAACGCGCTGGTGCCGGGATTCTGGTACCTGCTGCCCGGTGCGGTGGTGATATTCCTGCTGGCGCTGTTCATTCCGCAGTTGACGCTCTCCGACCAGGCCGGGATGGTCGCTCGCGGCGAGGCGGTGCTGGAGGAGTCGGTGACCCCGGACCAGCCCGATGTCACCGATGATCTGGATCCGAACCCGGACCTGATCAAACAGGGTTGATACCGATGCTGGGCTCGAAAGTTGTTCGAGCCCAGCATTTTCGGCTTCCGAACAGTGGTTGTCGAGTAATTCGATTGCGCCCGATGCCACGTGCCGTCGAGTATCGGCACGTGGACATGGTGTACGCGTGGCGGGGCGAACTCGCCGATACCGAACTGGTCGAGCTGACTCGCGCGCACGGGGGCGCGTCGGAACCGGGCCGGTGGGATCGGATCCGCGGGCACAGCCTCGGCTGGGTCACCGCGCGCCCGCCGGACGGCGCGCTGATCGGGTTCGCGAATGTGGCCTGGGACGGCGGCGACCACGCCTTCCTCCTCGATCCCAAGGTGCGGCCCGATCAGCAGCGGCACGGTCTGGGCACCGAACTGGTGCGCCGTGCGGCCGATGGGGCGCGCGCGGCCGGATGCACCTGGCTGCATGTTGATTTCGAGCCGCACCTGCGGGGCTTCTATCTGGAGTCCTGCGGATTCCGTGCCACCGATGCCGGACTGATCGCGCTCGGGTAGGTCAGGAGCACATCGCGGCGTCGAAGACCTTGTGGCCGAGTTCGGCCTGCTCCGCCGAATCCTCGAGTTTATTGAAGGTGACGGTGACGGCGCGACCGTCGGTCGTGATGGCGCTCTGGGTCCAGAAGCCGGGGATTCCGCCGCCGTGGCCCCACGCGGTCTTCCCGCACGGGAAGGAGAAGCGGCCGATACCGAGACCGTAAGTGATATCCGACATTTTGTTCAGCGATCGCGGATCGCGTCGCATCTCGTCGAGTTGGGCGGGAGCGACCACCTTCCCGGCCAACAGGGCGGTGAAGAATCGGTTGAGGTCGGCGCCCGAGGCGACCATGGCGCCCGCCGCGCCACCGACGGACGGGTCCAGGTCGGTCACGTCCACGAGCTTGCCGTCGATGGTCTGGTAGCCGCGTGGATGCGGGCCGCGGATCTCGATCTCACCCGCGAGCGGGAAGTACGTGGCCGACAGACCCAGCGGCGCGAGGATGCGCCGGTCGATCTCGGTCGCCACCGAATCGCCGGTGACGCGCTCGATCACCATGCCCGCGAGCAGGAAGTTGGTATTGGAGTACTCGGCGCCGGTATTCGGCGCGAAGTGCGGGGGTTTGGTCATCATGGTGCGGCGCACCATCTCCTCGGCCTGCTGCGGGCGGCGCGCCAGGGCGTTGGCGTCCAGGTCGTACTCGGGGAATTCGAGATAGTCGGCCAGACCGCTGGTGTGTCCGAGCAGGCTCCGCACCATGATCCTGTTGCCGTCATTGCCGTTGCCTTCGACCACGCCGGGCAGATAGCGCGCCACCGGCGCGTCGAGTTCGACCTTGCCCTCGCCGACCAGTTGCAGGAGGACCGATGTCACATAGGTTTTGGTGTTGCTGCCGATGCGCACTCTCGCGTCATCGGGGAAGGGCGCGCCGGTGCCGACATCGCCCGCGCCCCCGGTGGCGGTCCAGTCGTGTCCGCCCTCGGTGATCACCACCTGGACGCCGGGCATACCTCCGCGCACTGCGGCCTCCATCGCCGCGCGCAGGGCGCTGCGGTCCTTTTCGGCCGCGGGTTCGGGTGTCTCGGGTTTCGTGCCACAAGCGGCGACGAAGCCGAATACCACAGCCAGCGCGGCGGTTCGGCGCAGTATGGGGCGAAAGCGGTTCTTGCGCAAGGTGGCCATCTCCAAGTTTGGGAACAGTCGTCGATATTCACAATACGGACATATTTAGCGGGGGGTTCGCGGCCGGCTCGGCCTGTCGGCCGGCCGCGGTAGCGGCGTACGTCTACCGGGCCGTGGTCGGTGTGCTGCGGGAGTTGCCGCTCGCCGCCGTCATCGCCGCTTCGCTGTTGACCGCTCGGGCCATCGGATACCGTGCGCGGCAGGGTGGCATGAATTCGCGCAGCAGAATGGCGCCCCGCAGAAGAATGAAACACTGCCGTGCCCCAATTGGTTCGATCGTTCTCTGGATTGGTTGCGGGTGCGCGGATTTCTGGATTGGTAGGCAACACGGGCTTTTGGGACGAAACAGGCCGAATTCATTGGGGACCGGTCGGTTCCGGCTCGACACGCAATTCTTTCGAAAAAATAGCGGGCCGGATTCCCTTCGGCGCGGTGATAATTCGTTGGTATGACTATCTCCATCATCATGTCGCCGCCCGCCGGTGCGTTCACCGCGAACGAGGGGGCGCTCACCGCGCGGGTTTCGGCGGGGTCGACGGTGTGCGCGGTATCCACCCGCCTGGGCGATCCCCGGCTGCTCGCGGGCGCGCTGGCCGACGCGGGGGCGGACCGGATCGTGCTGGGAGCGGAGCAGATCGATGTCGCCTGGTCGGATCGAACCGCCCACCTGCGTCGCGACGCGGACGGCGTCTGGTCGGCCGACTTCGCCGGTATTACCGACGAAAAGTGCTGTGTGGACACGGTTCTGGCCATCGACCGGGCCTACGGACTGCGGGTCCAGCAGGAGGTGTTGCGCCGCCTGCGCGGTCGCGTCCCCGCCGCCGGGATGACACTCGTGTCCGAGACCACCAATACCGACGCGTCGGTGACGATGGTGCTCGAGGTGCGCCATGGATGAGCCCGCGCGCATCACGGTGGTCGTCGGCGCGGACGGACAAATCCACGCGGAGACGCACAACCTGGTCGGCCCGCAATGCCTGAACTACCTGTCCATTCTGGAGGATTTGCTCGACGGTGCGACCTCGGAGCCCGCCGTGCCGTGAGGGTGTTGGACAAATATCGAAACCGGAGAGGTGTACTCCGGATCGGGGGTAGGCTCGCTGATGTCGACAGGCCAGGGGGGTACCCAACATTTCGACGCGAGGCGGATTCGATGAGTGAAGACAGCTCGGTAACGCAGTTCGATCCGACGGATATGGATTTCGAGTCGGCATATCAGGGCAAAGCCGAGGTCAATGGCGTGGCGCTGCCCACCGTGCCGTGGGATATCGGCAAACCGCAGCCGGAGTTGGTGCAGTTCGTCGAGCAGGGCGGCGTCTCGGGTGCGGTGCTCGATATCGGTTGCGGCCCTGGTGATACCGCGATCTACCTGGCCGGGCTCGGCTACCGGGTGGTGGGGCTGGACGCCGCGCCAACGGCCATCGAGCAGGCGCGGGAGCGGGCGGCGCGGCAGGGGGTGAATGTGGAGTTCGTGGTCGCCGATGCCACCGATCTCGCCGAGTACACCGGCCGATTCGACACCGTGGTCAGCAGTGCGCTCTACCACTGCTTGAATGCCGAAGCCAGGCGCGGGTACGCGGCCGCGATCGGCCGGGCCACCAAATCCGGCGGCAGACTGTTCCAGACCTGCTTCCAGAAGAACGAGCACAGCGATATCTACGCGCCGTTCGCCATCGAGGAGGCCGAATTGCGGGAGGTCTTCGACGCGGACTGGTCGATCGAGGTGCTGCGGCCGGGTCTGGTCTCGGCGCGCCCGCTGCCGCTGGAGGCGGCCGGGGCCTTCGGCGACCGGGGCATGGTGCTGCAGGAAGGTTTGGACGGATTGATGCGGCTGCCGGTCTGGACGCTGTGGGCCGTTCGCAAGTAATGCGATGACACGGTCGGCGGTGCGCTCGGTGCTGGTGCGCCGCCGGCCAACGGTACCTACCGCGATGAATTCTCCGGCGGCGCGCCGTCACAACAGGTGATACATCAAGGGCACCACCAAGGAGTCACCCCATGCGCAAGCTAACCTCGGGTCTGTTCATCTCGCTCGACGGCGTTACCGAGAACCCGCAGGACTGGCACTTCCCGTACTTCAGCGACGAGATGGGCGCGGCCGTGGACGCCCAGCTGGGCGCCGCCGACACCCTGCTGCTCGGCCACACCACCTAGGACAGCCTCGCGGGCGCGTGGCCAGAGCGCGAGCTCGCGGGCGAGGCCGACGCCGCCATGGCGAAGAAGATCGGCGACGCACGCAAATACGTGGTCTCGCATCAGAACCTCGAATTCACCTGGCGCAATTCCGAACTGCTGCGCGGTGAGCTGATCGAGGCGGTCGCGGAGCTGAAGAGTCGGACCGGCGGCGATATCGCCGTCAGCGGATCGGTCTCGGTGGTGCGGCAATTGCTCGCGGCCGGACTCATCGACGAACTGCACCTGCTGGTGCATCCGGTCGTACTCAACAAGGGCGATCGGTTGTTCGGCGCCGGGGAGCGGATCCCGCTGCGGTTGCTCTCGGCGACCGCCTTCGAATCCGGTGTGGTGCACCTGGTTTACGGACCCGACGCGACTCCGCCCTCGGGTGGCTACGCGCAGGCCCGCGAGCACCTGCCGCAGTAGTCAGGCGAGCGCGGCGGCCACGATGCCACCGGTGACGCGCTGCGCTGAATAGTGTGCGGCACTGTGCAGTTTCGCGCCATTGTCGACAGGTTGCTCTGTGCGCGAGGCGATTTCGGAGCCGGGTCGGCGCGCGCGACCAGTACGCGGCTTTCTTGCCCGCACCTGCGTCGGGTCTTCGGGCATCGCCATCCGGAGGTGCTCAATATTCGCGACCAATACGACGGCCGGGCAGGGGATCCGGAACTCGCCCGCCGATTGCTGAAGCCTCTCGCACCGCAGTGCCGTGCGATTCTCGGGCGCGAGCACAATACGACCATGTGGGCCTTGGCCGATTCTGCGGATGGGACCGCGCGCTGCGGCGCTGCCGCGACGGTCACCGAGCCGTATCGCCGCGCTGCTCGAACTGCGTACGGAGGTCTCCGGCGCGGAGCAGCCGGCCACCATCACGGGCCGGTTGGCGTCGGCCCGGCTGTATGCCGAGGTGGGCGGTATTCGGAAGCGGTCGCGGTGGGTACGGTGCTGTCGGGGACCTGGGCGCGCGTCTATGGGCCGCATGATCCGGCGACCATTGCCGCGACGGCCGAACCTGCCCGGTGGTCGGCGAATTCGACCGATTGATCGGCGGGTCGCGACCCACCGGATCGCATTCGGTGGTATTCCGTATTTGCCCCGCGATTGCCAATTGCGGGCATTGTCGCGGCAGCGAGGCCGTGCCCATCGTGGGCATTGCCGCCGTGCCCAACGGGAAAGGCGATCCGTGAGACTCAGATGGACGGAGAGTGCGGCCGCGACGGCGCACCGATCCGGGCGGCTATTGCATACCTTCCGTGCCCATACATTGCGTGCGACCCTCACCCTACCGATCGTCCTATCCCCCGCCGTCGCGGGCTGCGCCGCGAACGCCGCCCATCCGGCCGCGAATTCGCCTGCCGCGACCAGCAATTCGACTACATCCACCGATCCCGAACTCGGCACCCGGATACCGCTGGGCGATACCGGCAGGGTGGTGATTCCCGCCGACGCCGTCATGGATATCAAAGCGCCCGCCGCACTGGCGGGCGCGGGCCTGCGCTGCACCGTGGTGGACGCGGCGGGTCGGAATCAGGATCTGCGCTCCGCGAAGCGCTCGGAGACGATTCGCGGCGAGGAGTGGGTCACACTGTGGACCTTCTCCGCCGCCCCGAATACCGAACTCACCGTCGGATGCAAGGATCCGACCGCACACGCACCCGCCGACGCCGCGATCCGCGTCCTGCCCAGGGGAACCGCACCGCGCTGAGCCAAGGCAATGGGCCGAATCAGGCGGCCCGAGAGGATGATTGGCGAAACAGCGCCGCCGCGATCGGCTCGGTGGTGAGCAGTTTGGCGAGACGATTGCGCAACCGAATATGCGAGCGTGCCGCCGGAACCAGCAGCGCGCCCGAAACTCGGGTGGCGCGTTGGCGTTTGGTGACAATCGGCCGCATGGCCGCCTCGTAGCGCGCGAAGGCGACGCGATGGTCGGCGGTGGCCGCGAGTTCGATGGCCAGTCGGTGCGCGCCTTCCAGAGCGAGGGTCGCGCCCGCGCCCGAGAGCAGGGTCGCGCAGTAGCCCGCATCGCCGACCAGCGCCACTCGCCCGCTGGTCCAGTGCGGGATACGGATCTGGCTGACCGCGTCGAGATAGAATCCCGCGCTCGCCGCGGCCGCGTCGACCAGTTCGCGAACGTGCCAGCCATCGCTGTCGAGATAGCGGCGCAGCAGCGCTATCTGGGCCTCCCGATCGTGATGGTCGAAGTCGAGTGCCAGGGGTTCGCGGAAGAAGAATATGGCGGTCGCGTCCTGATGTGCCGCCGATCGATACACGCCCGCCGCCCGGCCCGGCTCGTTGTAGAGGGTGACCGCGCCCGGTGCGGTGAAATCCGGCTCGACCTCGCCGACGGCGAAGTAGTAGCCGAGGTGGTGGGTGGCCTCGGCCTCCGGGATGACCGCGAGATTCCTGACCCGCGAATGCAATCCGTCCGCGCCGACCACCAGGTCGTACATCTCTTCGCGGCCGCTGCCGAAGGTGACCGCCACGCCGTCGGGCTGCTGGGTGAGTGAATTGACGGTGTCGTCGTAGCGGTATTCGACATCGCCGGTGGCGGCGTGCAGGGCCTCGGACAGGTCGCCGCGCCGGATCTCCAGATCGCCGGGAGCATTAAAGGAACTGGTCGGTATGGTGGCCGCGATGTCGCCCGCCGCGTCGACGAAAACCAGGTCACGAATATCGGTGGCTCGGGCGCGCAGGGTGGGCAGAATCCCCATTCGTTCGGCGATGCCGATCGATGCGCCGCGCAGATCTACGCCATTGCCGCCGGGGCGGGGTGCGGGGGCGCGCTCGACCACGGTGGGCCGCAGACCATTGCGTTGCAGCCAGTAGGCGAGGGCGGGTCCGGCGATACTGGCGCCGGAGATGAGAACGTTGCGGGAGTTGGGCACATCAGGCTCCTGGTAATCAGCCGGCCGGTTCCTGACCGATGGTCAGTATCCACGGTAGGTTGCTTACCGTCGGTCAGTCAACGACTAGAATTCGGGACGTGACGGAGGCGGGCACCCGCGAGCGAATACTGACCGTGGCACTGCACCTGTTCGGCGCCCACGGCTACCACCGCACCTCGGTGCGGGCCATCGCCGAACAACTCGGCATTACCAAAGCCGGTGTGCTGTACCACTATCCGAGCAAATACGACATCCTCGCCGGACTCGCCGAACCGCTGCTGGTCGCCATGGAGGCCACCGTCGCCGCGGCCGCCGCCGCACCGCCCGCCGTGGCGCGCCGCACCGTGATCGAAGGTCTCCTCGACACCTACCTGACCCACCGCTACCTGCTGCGTCTCGTGCTGAACGACCTGTCCATGGCGGGTCCCGGCGCGATTTTCGAGCGTTTCCGCGATGCCATGCTCGCGGCCAACCACCTTGTCGCCGGACCGGACCCGACCTTCGCCGAGCAGGTGCGCGCGGCGCAGATCATCGGGGCCATGGGCGATCCGATCGTCCTGTACCCGGACGCGCCCACGGCGGAGCTGCGCGAACAGGTGCTCTCGGGTATCGAATCGCTCTGTGGCGCAGCGTCATCCGAGCGAACCGTGCGGCGCGGTCGACCGCCCGCCATGTCGCCGGAGTTGGTGGCGGCGGCACGGCGCATGAGCGAACGGGATGGGAGCGGCGTCGCGGAGATCGCGCGCGAACTCGGGGTGTCCCGCGCCACCCTGTATCGCTATCTCAAAGAGAAAAGATTATGAGACGTCTTTTTTGAGACGCTTACTCCGCGTACGCGGTGCGGGCCGCCTCGACCTCGTCCATATGCTCCTCGGCCCAGCCCTTGATGGCCTGCATGACCGGCAGCAGTGACTGCCCGAGCGGCGTGAGTTCGTAGTCGACGCGCTGCGGCACCGTGGGCCACACCGTCCGGGTGATCAATCCGTCGCGTTCCAGATTGCGCAGCGTCTGGGTGAGCATCTTCTGGCTGACGCCTGCCAGTCGATGTTGCAGGTCGCGATAGCGCTGCGGTCCATCGGCGAGCGCGTTGACCGTCAGGCTCACCCACTTATCGGAGATCCGGTCCAGCAGTTTGCGCGTCGGGCATTCGGCGATATAGGCGTCGTAGACCATCGCGCGTTCGGCTCGCAGTTGCGCGGCGGTTCGGGTGGCCATTGTTACCTCCGGGTCTGGTGGGCACTCTGAAGTGCCTACTTCCTTAAAGAGAGTAGCGCCCCGAAAGTTATTCGCATGAGCAAGCGAGAGACAATGCGAGCAGTAGTGGTGCGAGGCTATGGCGAACCGGAGGTGCTGCGGGTCGTCGAGGTGGAGATCCCGGAGCCGGGTTGGGGACAGGTCCGGATCCAGGTGGCGGCGGCGACCGTCAACCCGGTCGATCTGGTGACCCGTTCCGGTGTCTTGGTCGAGGCCGGGTTGATGGCCCCGCGTGAGAGCACCGGTATCGGATGGGATGTCGCGGGTGCGATCGAGAAGCTCGGCCCCGGAGTCGACGGATTCACCGTGGGGCAGCAGGTGATCGGCCTGCGCGACCTGTTGGATTCCGCGCTGGGAACCTACGCCGAGTACGTGGTGCTCGACGCCACCTCCGTGGCCGCGGCCCCGACCGGCGTATCGGCTGTCGAGGCGGCCACCCTGCCGCTGAACGGTCTCACCGCCGCCCAGGCACTCGACCTGCTCGAGCTGTCCGAGGGCGACACCCTCCTGGTGACCGGCGCGACCGGCGCGGTCGGCGGCTTCGCCGTCGAAATCGCGGCGCAGCGCGGCATTCGAGTGCTCGCCCAGGGGTCCGACGCGGAGTTCCTGCGTTCCGTCGGCGCGGAATGGGTGCTCGAGCGCGACGCGGATCTTTCGGCGGAGGCGCGTCGACGGGTTCCCGGTGGCGTGGATGCCGCACTGGATACAGCGGGTCTGAGCAACCGCGCACTCGCTGCGATCCGGAACCGAGGTCGCTTCGTCACCGTGGTCGGCGGTGCGGTCCCGGTCCCGCTGCGCGGTATCACCGTGCACCAAGAGTGGATCCACGCCGACGGGAGGGCCCTGGCCCGCCTCGCGGAGCAGAAGCTCACCTTCCGCGTCGCCGAGACATTGCCGCTGGAAGCCGCCGCCGAAGCACATACCCGACTCGCCGCAGGCGGTCTTTCGGGTCGGCTCGTTCTGACTCTGTGAACTGTGGCGGCTCGCCGAGACAATCGGACGACTCGGCGGGCCGCACGCAGGTGATCAATCGCCGTCGATCAGGTGCTTCGGTGCGGCCTGCCGCCAGGAGTCCCGGACAATATCGGTCAACTCGCCGCGGTCCTCCAGGGCCGCCAGGCGAACCCGCACCCAAGCCTGGGTCGCCTCGTGGGGTGCGACCCAGAACTTCTCGGGTTCGGCGCGGACCAGTTCGTCGCGTTCGAGCACGGGGCAGCGCACGGCTATGGAGGTCTCCTCCTCGGGCAGGGTGAGGAAGAGTTTGCGGGCGACGCGGAAGATAGGCATGCCCCAGGCGAATTCCTCGGTGGTCTCCGGCAGGGACATGGCTACTTCGCGAACATCGTCGCCGGTCGTGCTCATGGCACGAAATTGTTCCAGCCGTGACCGACAGTGTCGGTGCCGGTGGGTAGCCTGCGGGATATGACAGGGCCGGGCGGATATCGCGAGCGGCCGTCGCGATACGACCGCGCGGTGGTGTGGACCCGCGCGGTCGGTCGCGGCCAATCGCGGCCGGTGCTGCCGGACGGTTGTCTGGATCTGATCTGGTGCTCGGGTCGCCTGTTCGTCGCGGGGCCGGACACCACCGCGCACCGGCCCATGATCGCACCGGGCACCGAGCTCGCGGGGATCCGCTTCTATCCGGGCACCGCACCCGCTCTGCTCGGCCTCCCGGCCCACGAATTACGGGACCGCAGAGTGGAATTGGCCGATATCTGGCCTGCTGTCCTCGCCCGTCGGCTCACCGGGCAGGTCGACGACGCGGCCGATCACGCTGCGGCACTGGAGGATCTCGTCCTGTCCCGCGCCGTGGATCTCGCACCGCCCGATCCGCGCCTGGCCCACATCGTCACCGCCCTGGCCGCCGGGTGGACCATCGCCGCGACGGCCGCGTCGGTCGAGCTGAATCCGCGTCTGCTGCACCGCCGTTCCCTCGCAGCGTTCGGCTACGGCCCCAAGACGCTGGCGCGCGTGCTGCGGCTGCAACGCGCGGTCGCCGCCGCCCGATCCGGTGTCCCCCTTGCCGACACGGCCGCGCGGACCGGCTACGCGGACCAGGCCCACATGTCTCGCGAGGTGCGCGAGCTGACGGGAATGCCGTTGAGGGAGCTACTGATACGCGGATAGCCGCCGGATGCGCGGTTTCCCGTGACCCTGTCTCGAAGTCCCGTGGAGGTGCCGGATGAGACTTCGCGACCGGGCCTAGGGATTCAGCGCCGCGAACAGATCGATCCCATTGCCGTCCGGGTCGCGCACCGTCGCATAGCGCTGCCCCCAGAACGCATCCCACGGCGCGAGTTCCCCCGCATAGCCCGCTTCGGTGAGTTCGGCGTACACCTTGTCCACCTCGGCGGGGTCGCCGCAGCGAAATGCCAAGCCGATGCGCCCGGCCGAGGTGGGCCGCTGCCAACCCGGGTGGAAGGCGCGAATCGTCTCCTCGCTGTCGAACGCGAGCCGCAGACCGCCGCGCAACTCGGCCTCCACATGCGGCTCGCTCTCGGCGCCCGCCGGGAAACTCAGTCCGAGCCGACGGTAGAAGGCGAGGCTGGCGGCCATATCGGAGACAACTAGTTCGACGACATCGAGTTCTGGGGTCATATCCCCACGGTAAGCGGTGCGCGAGCGCCCGGTCTTGAACGAATCGGACCGAATCAGCGTGTGGGCGTCGGCACCAGTTCGGCGATGAGGTTCTCCACCAGGATGCGCAGCCGATCCCGAATCGGCCGTATCCCTTCGAGCCCGTATCCGGCCGGATCGGGCAGATCCCAATGCCGATAGCTGATGCCGGGAAAGTACGGGCACCCATCGCCGGGTCCCATGGTGACCACCACATCCGAGACGCCCACCGCCTCATCGGTGAGCGCTTTGGGCCGATGCGCGCAGATATCGATCCCGAGTTCGGCCATGGCCGCCACGGCGCTCGGGTTGATGGTCGCCGCGGGCGCGCTACCCGCTGTACGAACCTCGATGCGGGTGCCCGCCAGCGCGGTCAATAGTCCGGCGGCCATGGGGGATCGGCTCGCGTCGTGCACGCAGACGAACAGCACGCTCGGTGTGTGGGCCATGCAACGCCTTTCGCCGAAGAACCTGCCGGGCCGTATCCCGGTCGCGCCCAAACGCTGTCGTAGCGTAAGGGATACGGATTCGGGCGGCGTGAGCGACGGGACCGGAGGAGGTAGCGCAGCGTGACCACGGAGGGACCCGCGAGCGCCGCGAATTGGACACGGCGGCGTGAGCGACGGGACCGGAGGAGGTAGCGCAGCGTGACCACGGAGGGACCCGCGAGCGCCGCGAATCAAACACCGCGGCGTGAGCGATGGGACCGGAGGACCGATCTGCGCGGGCGGACTGTTTACAGCGCGCCCAGGACCCGATCGACGTAGGCGTTGCTGAAGCGGCCCTTGGGATCCAGGCGGCGGCGCACCTCGGTGAACCGATCCCAGTGCGGGTAGCGCTCCCGCAGTGTCTCGGCGGTCTGGAAGTGGCGCTTCCCCCAGTGCGGTCGGCCCTGGTGCTTGTCGAAAATCGCTTCGCAGGCGCGGAAGTACGGTTCGTAGTTCATGCCCTGGTACTGGTGCACCGCGATGTAGCAGGTGTCGCGTTCGCCCGCCGGGGAAAGGAACGCGTCGTCGGGGGCCACCCACCGCACCTCGATGGGCATCGGGGTCGCGAATCGTGCGGCCAGGTCCTTGATTTCGCGGATCGCCTGCGCGGAATGCGCTCGGGGGATGGCGTATTCCATCTCGGTGAAGCGAATCAGTCTGGGCGAGGCGAAGACTCGATACGAGCGGTCCACCTGTCTGCGATAGCTGCCCGCGTAGGCCGCGCCGCGATGGATGAGCGGCACCAGGCTCGGCGCGCGACGGCCGAGTCGACACATGGCGTCGAAAGCGTAGTTGGACATGAGGATATCGGCGAACCAGTCCACCGCCTTGGCCCTCGGCTGCTCGGGAAGCTCGACGCGGTTGTTGCGCTTGGTCATGGCCAGCGGGCTGTGCGCGAACATGTAGAACTCGAAGTGTTCATTGCCGTCGACATAGGAGTCCAGGTCGGCGAGAATCTCCGCCACCGGGATCGGACGTTCGATACCTTCGAGTACGAACGACGGTGTCAGTTGCAACGTCACCTCGGTGATGATGCCCAGTGCGCCGATGCCGACCCTGGCCGCGCGCCACCCGTCGGGGTCGGTGCGGGCATTCAATTCCACCTTCTTGCCGTCGGCGCGCATCAGTTCGATGGAATGCAGTGCGGCGGAGAGGTTTTGCAGGCCCGCGCCGGTGCCGTGGGTGCCGGTCGCGGTGGCTCCGGCGATGGTCTGCACATCGATGTCGCCGAGGTTGGGGAAGGCGAGTCCGTGCGGGTGCATGGCATTGCTGAGGGCATTGAGGGTGCTGCCCGCCTGCACCCGGACCAAACCGGTGGCGCGGTCGATATCGAGCACGCGGTTCATGGCCGACAGGTCGAGCAGGACGCCGTCGGTGAGGACGGCGTCGGTGAACGAATGTCCGGCCCCGGCCACCCGGACCGTTTGGTCGGCGCTCGCGGCCTGGTCGAGGATCTCGGCGATCTCCTCGGCGGTGCGCGGAGCGGCCACGGTCGCGGGCGCGCAGTGTTGATCGCCTGCCCAGTTCACCCAGTTGGTCATGTGTCCAACTCTAGGGCGACGCTGTGACCTGCGCTACCAATCGCGCGCAAGAATCTGAAATTGGGAAGTTTTGCTTGGTTGTGGGCCTACTGGGTCGCGGGTTGTGGCTGCCCGTCCTGAATCGGCCAGCGCCTGCGCGCCTCGCAGGTCGAAGTCTTGGCCTGGTCCACCTCGGCGGGGGTGAGCGGGGCGACCGTGAGCGGCCTGCGCGGCGTGCTGTCGCTGCGCACGCCATTGAGGGCGATGGCCACATAGCGCTCCCACGCATCGGGCCGCACGCCGGAGGCGAAATCGGCGAAGCTCGCGATCATGTGGATCAGCGAGAAGAAATCCCCGCCCTCGATGCCGGGGGCCAGCACGCCCGCCTCCCTGGCGCGAGCGACGATGGCCAGGGTGGTCGGCTTGATCCTGTTGTCGAGGACCTGCTTGAACCGGTCCATCTCCTGCTTGAGTTCGAGCATGACCGAGCCGAAGCCGCGATTGGGGGCCAGATGGCGGCAGGCGTACTCGAAGAACTCCACCACGCCCAACCAGGGGTCGGGATTGTGCAGGGCCGCCTCCGACGCCTCGGCGAAATCGAGCAGATTCTGCTCGAAGACCTCGGCCACCAGCGCCTTCTTATTGGCGAAGCGGCGGTAGACCGTTCCCACGCCGACACCGGCCTTCTCGGCCACGTCATCGAGGGTGATCTCGAGTCCGCGTTCGGCGAAGAGTTGGCGCGCCGCGGCGATGATGCGCTGCTGGTTTCGTGCGGCGTCGGCGCGCAGGCGGCGGGGTGGGGGAACGGTCGTGGCGGGATTCACACGGCCATGTTAACAACTATCGGGATTAAGTGGAGGCAGAACCTCCGTTATCGTGATAGCTTCTTCCGGTAAGCGGAGAAGGTAACTCCGGATCAAAGCTCGAGACATAGGGGACATATGACTACCACGATAGACCGTGGGGCAAAAGCCCCCGAGCTCTCCGCGGGCCGCCGCGGATCGCACGCAATGCGCTGGTGGGTGCTCGCCGTTCTCGGCGTGGCACAACTCATGGTCGTCCTGGACGCGACCGTCGTGAATATCGCACTCCCCGCAGCGCAGCGGGATCTCGGGTTCAGCGATGCCTCCCGGCAGTGGGTGGTCACCGGATACGCCCTCGCCTTCGGCAGCCTGCTGCTGCTCGGCGGCCGCCTCAGCGACCTGTTCGGCCGCCGCACCACCTTCATCGTGGGTCTGATCGGCTTCGCCGCCACCTCCGCCATCGGCGGCGCGGCCACCAGCTTCGAGATGCTGGTCGCGGCCCGTGTCGGCCAGGGCATCTTCGGCGCGCTGCTGGCCCCCGCCGCACTGTCGCTGCTCACCGTCACCTTCACCGAACCCGGTGAACGCGCCAAAGCCTTCGGCATCTTCGGTGCGGTCGCAGGCGCGGGCGGCGCGATCGGTCTGCTGCTCGGCGGCGCGCTCACCGAATGGGCCAACTGGCGCTGGGTGATGTTCGTCAACCTGGTCTTCGCGGCCGTCGCGCTGGTCGGCGCGATCCTGCTGCTGGCCAAGCACACCGCCGACCAGCGGCCCAAGCTGGACCTGCCCGGCACCGTGGTGGTCACCGCCGCGCTGTTCGGCATCGTCTACGGCTTCTCCCGTGCCGACTCGCACGGCTGGACCGATGCGCTCACCCTGACCTTCCTGATCGGCGGCGCGGTCCTGCTCGCGGCGTTCGTGGCGATCGAGGCGAAGGTCGCCCATCCGCTGCTGCCGCTGCGGATCGTGCTCGACCGGATGCGCGGCGCGTCCTACCTGACCGTGTTCGTCATGGGCATCGGGATGTTCGCGATCTTCCTGTTCCTCACCTACTACATGCAGTTGACCATGGGGTACTCGCCGATCCGCACCGGCGTGGCCTTCCTGCCCATGGTGGCGGCGATGGTGCTGTCCTCGACCACCGTCCCCTCGCTGCTGCTGCCGAAGCTTGGGCCGAAGATCGTGGTCAGCGGCGGCTTCCTGATCGCGGCGGCCGGTATGGCCTGGCTGACCCGCATCGGCCTGACCACCGGATACGCCACCCACATCCTGCCCGCCCTGATCCTGCTCGGCCTCGGACTCGGTGGTGCGATGTCCACCGCCTTCCAGGGTGCGACCTCGGGCGTGCAGCACGAGGACGCGGGTGTCGCCTCGGCGACGATCAACACCAGCCAGCAGGTGGGTGGTTCGATCGGCACGGCGCTGCTGAGCACCATCGCCTCCTCGGCGGCGGCCAACTACCTGTCCGGTCGCGTGCCGGATCGGATGACCGTGGCCCAGTCCATGATCGAGAGCTACACCACCAGCTTCTGGTGGGCCACCGGGATTTTCGTGGTGGGCGCGGTGATCATGGCGGTGCTGATGCCGAATTCGGTGCCGGTGCCTTCCGAGGGCGAGCCGGTGCTCGCGCACTGACGCACGGGTGAACAAGGCTGCGCCCGAGACGGATTTTCCGTCTCGGGCGCAGTGCTGTTCGCGACGGTCGCGGGCACCGGCACACCGGCGCACCGCGATCCGGGCGAGTCGACGGTCGATGATCCCCTCGCGTGCCGTCCCGGCCGGAACGGACCGAGCGGTGTGCCGATACGATGACCGATGGCCCGCGTCGCGCCGACTCCGGATGCGCACGGTGCGGGCATACGATTGGCAACGATCGTCGGCGCGGCAGATCCGGCGGCGGGCAGGAGGTTGGGGGATATGGTCCGCAAGTCCGCGACACCTGCCGAACCAGCGGTCCTGTTGGTGATTTCGCTCGGCGGTGGACTCGGCGCCCTGCTGCGCTACGCCATCGGTGTGTGGTGGCCCGCGCAACCTCGCAGCATCCCGTGGTCCACCCTCGTGATAAATGTGTTGGGATGCTTCGCGATCGGAATACTGATGGTTCTGATCACGGAGGTATGGGTAGCCCACCGGTTCCTCCGCCCCTTCCTCGGTGTCGGGGTGCTCGGCGGCTTTACGACGTTTTCCACCTACGCCCTGGAGGTTCGTAGACTCTTCGAATCGGGTGCCGCGCTCGAGGCGCTCGGCTATCTCGGGGGTTCGGTGGTGACGGGGTTGGCGGCCGTCGTGCTCGGAATGAGCATGGCGCGGTGGGCGACCGGTACGGCACGGCGGAAATGACGGCGCGACGGAAGGGGGTCAGGCGATGGGTGCGACACCGGTCGGCGAATGGCAGTCGGCGGCCCGACTGACCGTACTGCTGGACGAGGACGACAAGTGGCAGCACAGGCCGCTCTACCACGAAATCGTGACCAGGGCCAGGGATTACGGCCTGGCCGGGGCCAGTGTGTGGCGCGGCGTGGAGGGCTACGGTTCCTCCTCGCGCATCCACACCAGCCGCATCCTCGACCTGGCCGACCATCTCCCGGTCATGGTGATGGTCGTCGACGAGACCGCCAGGCTGCGCGCCTTCGTCACCGACAATGCCGACCTGTTCGCGGCGGTGAATGTCGCACTCTCCCCGGTCGAGGTATGGCTCGGGGCGGTCAGATGACGGTGGCGCTGGTGCTCGTCGGCGGCATGCTCGGCGCGCCGATCCGATACCTGCTCGATCGTGCCGTGCTCGCGCGCACCCGATCGATGCTGCCGCTGGGGACGTTGACCGTTAACATTGTCGGTTCGGCGTTGCTCGGCGGATTGATCGGCGCACACGCGGACAGCAGACTGCTCGCACTCCTGGGCACCGGCTTCTGCGGTGCGCTGACCACGTTCAGCACCTTCGGCTACGAGACCGTTCGGCTGATCGCCGAGCAGGCGTACCGATACGCCGTCGGCAATGTGGTTGTCAGCGTTGCCGCCAGCCTGGCCGCGGTGTACGCCGCCGCGTCCGTGACCGAATGGTTGGGGACATGATCCTGATGACGAGCAGGGCGCAACCGATAAGGCAGGGAGACGCGAGCATGGCCCACGATCGAGCCGGGCGTCCCGCGCGACCCACCGACCTCGAGGATGTCGCGCACCTGGTGACGGCATACTACAGCCGGGTGCCCGACCCGACCGATCCGGCGCAGGCCGTGGCCTTCGGCACCTCGGGTCATCGCGGATCCAGCCTGGACTGCGCGTTCAACGAGGCGCACATCCTGGCCATCACCCAGGCCATCGTGGAATACCGCGCCACCAGAGGCATCGACGGCCCGGTCTACCTGGCGCGCGATACGCACGCGCTCTCGGAGCCCGCGTGGACCACGGCCCTGGAGGTGTTGGCCGCCAACGACATCACCGCCGTCATCGACGCGCGCGGCCGCTACACGCCCACGCCCGCGCTGAGTCACGCCGTGCTGCGCCACAATCGGGGCGGCACCCGCCATCAGGCCGACGGAATCGTCGTCACCCCGTCGCACAATCCGCCGCGCGACGGCGGCTTCAAATACAATCCGCCGCACGGCGGCCCGGCCGACACCGTGGCCACCGATGTGATCGCCGCCCGCGCCAACGAACTGCTGCGCAACGGTCTCGATGGCGTCAAACGCACCACACTGCACGAGGCGATGACCCATCACGTGCAGCGCTACGACTACCTCGACCACTACATCGCCGACCTGCCGAATGTCTTGAACCTGGACGCGATTCGCGGTGCGGGCATCCGGCTCGGCGCGGACCCGATGGGCGGCGCGAGCGTCGACTACTGGGAGGAGATCGGCCAGCGCCACGACCTCGAACTCGAGGTGGTCAACCCGTTCGTGGACCCCACCTGGCGGTTCATGACCCTCGACGGCGACGGCAAGATCCGGATGGACCCGTCCTCGCGCTACGCCATGGCCTCGCTGGTGGCCATCAAGGACGACTACGACATCTCCACCGGCAACGACGCGGACGCGGACCGGCACGGCATCGTCACCCCGGATGGCGGGCTGATGAATCCGAACCATTTCCTGGCTGTCGCCATCGAATACCTGGTGGCCAACCGGATGGGCTGGGACGCGCTGACCAAGATCGGCAAGACGGTGGTCACCTCCGCCATGATCGACCGGGTGGTCGGGGTCCTCGGACGCGATGTGCACGAGGTGCCGGTCGGTTTCAAGTGGTTCGTGCCCGGATTGTTCAGCGGCAGTCTGGCATTCGGTGGCGAGGAGAGCGCGGGCGCCTCCTTCCTGCGCATGGACGGCACCGTGTGGACCACCGACAAGGACGGCATCCTGCTGGCGCTGCTCGCCGCCGAGATCGCGGCCGTCACCGGGCAGAGTCCCTCGGCGCGCTATGTGGAACTCGAACGCCGCTACGGCAGTCCCGCCTACGCGCGCATCGACGCCCCGGCGACGGCGGAACAGAAAGACCTGCTGGCGCGGTTGACACCGGACATGATCGGTACCCCCGAAATCGCCGGTGAACCGGTGACGGCCGTGCTCACTCGGGCGCGCGGCAACGGTGCGCCGCTGGGCGGACTGAAGGTCACCACCGAGAACGCGTGGTTCGCGGCCCGGCCCTCCGGCACCGAGGACAAATACAAGATCTATGCCGAATCGTTCCACGGCGCCGACCATCTGGCCAAGGTGCAGGCGGCCGCGGCGGAAATGGTGGGGCAGGCGCTGACCGGTGCGCGCCAGTAGAACCTCGGCCCTGCCCGGCGAGATCTGGGTGCTGGTCGGGGCCGCCTTCATCGTCGCCATCGGATTCGGGCTCGTCTCACCGGTGCTGCCGCAATACGCGCGCAGTTTCGGGGTGGGGGTCGCCGCCGCATCGGCCATCGTCTCGGCGTTCGCGCTGATGCGGTTGGTGTTCGCTCCCGTGAGCGGGCGGCTGGTGCAGCGGTTGGGGGAGCGGTGGGTCTACCTCGGTGGGCTGCTCATCGTGGCACTGTCCACCGGGGCCAGCGCATTGGCGCAAAGTTATTGGCAGCTACTGGTTTTACGGTCGGCGGGCGGCATCGGGTCGACCATGTTCACCGTATCCTCACTGGCACTGGTGATTCGGCTCTCACCGCAGCAGCAAAGGGGGCGGGTCTCCGGGCTGTGGTCGTCGAGCTTCCTGATCGGGTCGATCAGCGGGCCGCTCGTCGGTGGGGCGCTGGCCGGGCTCGGGTTGCGCGCGCCGTTCGCCATCTACGCGGTGGCGCTGCTCATCGCGGCCGCCGTTGTCTATGTGAGCCTGCGGAATTCGACGCTCGCCGCACCCGAATCGGGCGCCGAGATGCGACTGATCAGCTTCACCGATGGCTTGGCGCTCCCCGAGTACCGGGCCGTGCTGCTGTCCAACTTCGCCAACGGGGTCGCCATCTTCGGGGTGCGCATGGCGCTGGTGCCGCTACTCGTGGTGGAGGTGCTCGGGCAGTCGCCCGGTATGGCGGGGATCGCCCTGACCGTCTTCGCGGCCGGGAATGTGGCGGTGTTGTTCACGGCGGGGCGCCTCTCGGATCGCTACGGGCGCAAACCATTCCTCATCATCGGATCGCTGATCTGCGCGGCGGGCACCGCCGGTATGGGGTTCGCAACCGAACTGTGGCTGCTGCTGGCCACCTCCTTCGTCTCGGGTGTCGGCGCGGGCATGTTCACCCCCACCCAGCAGGCCGCGGTCGCCGACATCATCGGGCCGCGCGCCCGAGGTGGACCGCTGCTCGCGGGTTTTCAGATGTCGGCCGACTTCGGGACCGTCCTCGGACCCGTCCTGATCGGATTCGTCGCGCAGAAGTCCTCGTACGGACTGGCTTTGGGCCTGACCGGCGGTTTGCTGGCCCTCGCCGCGCTGGTGTGGATCGCGGCGCCCGAACCGCTGCGTCGGCGGGCGGCAAGCGATGAGGTGGTGGACCGCTAGGGCTTCGGTCCGATCGCGATCGGCTGACTTCAGGTCCGGCGACCGGTAATCTCTGCGCCGTAGGGCTGTCCGCGCCGGCCTTCGAACCATTGCGCAGCAGTCGGGTGCATCTCGCTGCTGCTGTCGAAACCCTTGTGGTTCAGCCATGTTCGGAGAGGCAACCAAGCGATGAGAACATTCGGGCCGCGACGGCCGTCGGCGGCGAACACGGCGTCGGACCGGATCGGCCGCTGGCATCTTTCGGCTCTGCGGGTGCCGCCGGAGCCCGGAGCCGACACGGAGATCCTCGCCGAGATCCGACAGTGGCGCGCGCGCGTCATCTTCGATCACGGCAGGCGGCCCGAGTTCCGCACCGCGGACGGCAGGCATCTCGACGACGAGGAATTGGATTACGGCGCTTGGCATTTCCTGGCCCGCGCCGATGCGGACGGTCCCGTGCTCGGCTACGTTCGGCTGGCGACACCGCTGACGCCCTCGGCCTTCCACTCCCGCGAACACCTCGGCGACACCGCCTATGAGCGATTCCTCGACAGCCAAGGAGTCGACGGGACGGTGGTTTTCGAGCACAGCCGGGTTCTGGTGGAGCACAGCGCACGCAACCTCGGACTGGGTACGGTGCTGAGCGCGGCGGCGATCGGGGCCGCCTACCATCTCGGTGCGCGCCTCATGGTCGGCACCTCCGGCACCGAGGACGACCAGGACAAGTTCCACGCTCGCTTCGGGTTCCGGGAGGTGCACGGGACGCGCCGCTACATTCCCCGCTACACCGGTGAGGTAGTGCTCCTGGTGCATCGCCCCGGCGAGTCCAGCGAATACTCCGGACTGATCGCCGAGATGCGTGACCGCTTCCCCGAACTGGCCGCGCAACGCCCGGAATCGACACTGCCGCACCAGATCCCGCCTGGTTTGCGGAGCTCGGCAGCCCCTGATCGCGAGACCTGGCAGCCGGTTCTATTGGATATGCGGCGATCCGACGACGTGGCGGCGCTGCTCGACCTGCTCGATTCGGGCCGGGTGCGCGAGGCGCACGATACGATCACCGCTCAACTCGCCGACCTCATCGGCTGCCGCGATCCCGAACATCGCTGCGGCGGTGCGGAACTCGAAGCTCGGATCGCCGACCACACAGCGGGCACACCGCTGTGGCGCTACGGCACCTGGGTCTGGTATCCGTGGTCGGGCCGATTGGTCCACGTACTGCCCCGCACCGAATTCCGTCTGGTGCGCACCGACCGCAATCGCGACAAGATCGAGCGCTCGCGACAGCGCGAATTACTCTGCGGCCGAATCGGTATCGTGGGACTGTCGGTGGGCAGCAGCGCGGCACTGACCCTGGCGCTCGAAGGTGTCGGCGGCGCGTTCCGGCTCGCCGACCACGACGAACTCGCCCTCACCAACCTCAACCGTTTACGGTGCGGAGTGCACGAGTTGGGTGTGCCCAAAGCGGTGGCGTGCGCGCGCCAGATGTTCGAGATCGACCCCTATTTGGATATCGAGATCTTCCCCGCGGGGATCGATGACACGAATATGGATACCTTCCTGGCCGGACCGACCGGCCGCCTCGATGTACTGATCGAGGAGTGCGACAGTCTGCCGATCAAACTCGCCGTTCGCGAACACGCTCGCGCACACCGAATTCCGGTACTGATGGACACCAGCGACCGCGGCCTGCTCGATATCGAACGCTTCGACCTCGAACCCGATCGCCCCCTACTGCACGGCCTCCTGGACCAACTGTCCTCCGAGCGGGTGGCCGCCATGAACCCGGCCGACCGACTACAGGTGGTCCTGCGAATCGTCGGCGGCAAAGACAGTCTGAGCCCCGCCCTTGCCGCCTCCTTCGACCAACTCGGCCACACCCTCACCAGTTGGCCCCAACTCGCCGCCGACGTCGCCCTCGGCGGCGCGCTCATCACCGACACCACCCGCCGCATCCTGCTCGGACAGCAGTGCGCCTCCGGGCGGTACTACGTCGACTTCGCCCAACTGCTCGCCCCCGACCGCGCGGTGCGGACATAGGGTCCGGCTGGTCGATGTCGGGACCGAAGCCATTGATGGGACCGGTGCTGCGCCCGAGTCCGGCGATGCGCCACGTGCCTCGCCGACACTTGTTCTCCTCGTCGTAGCGCGGCGGATCGAATTCGACTGTGACGGATTGTCTTTCGCGATCTCGTCGTAGCGGCGGGTGGCGATCCGAGCGTGTGGCGGTTCATTGAGGGGTGCCAAGGCTGGGTAGTACTGAGCGTGGCGGATGTGTTCGCCTGCCGGCTATGCTGGCGTTCGGACGTGCGAAGACTGGGCCGGGTATGGGTTAGTCCCGGCGACATCCAAGCGTTGAACACCGTATCCGGATCGGGTGCGACCTGTGCGTCTCTTCCATTGATGCTGCATGTGAAGGGACTTGTCATGTCAACGTTTACTGTCGCTATCGCGGGCGCCGGGTTGGGTGGGCTGGCCTTGGCGCAGGGATTGCGCGAGCGAGGGATCAACGCGACCGTGTACGAACGGGACACCGCACTGGATTCGCGTCGGCAGGGCTACCGATTGCATCTGGACGCTTCCGCGCGAGATGCACTGCACCGGCTGCTGCCGCCGCGTTTGACGGAGTTGTTCCATGCCACCGCTGGCACTCCGAAGTCGCGATTCACGCTGCTCGACCGGAATTTGAACGAACTGCTCGTTCGGGATTCAGCCGAGCCCGCGCTCGCTGTCGACCGACTGACCCTGCGCGCGATCCTGCTCACCGGTATCGAGGACATGGTCGTATTCGGAAAGTCGGTCTCCGGCTACGAGTTCGAAGGATGTGGCCGGATCGCGGTGCATCTTGCCGACGGTGACATCGCACCCGCCGATGTCCTCGTCGGAGCGGACGGGATCAACTCCGTTGTTCGTCGGCAGTACCTGCCCCACGCCAGGGTCGTCGACACCGGGGTGTGGCAGCTCTACGGTGCGATCCCGCTCACCGATCGCACGCGAGAGTTGTTCGACCACACCATGTTCGGCGTGTTCACCATGATCACCGGCCTGGACGGTTCGTTCGTGGGTGTCGCGCCGGTGGAGTTCCCGGACCACCCGGCCGCCGCGGCCGCTCGGCTGCTGCCCGGACCGGCTGCGCTGCCGCCGGCATCGGACTACATGACGTGTTCGTTCGGAGCGCGCGGTGAATGGTTCGGCCCCACCCGAGACCTGTTGCGGGACTTCGACGGTGAGCGGCTGCACGAAATCGTCACCGACGCGGTGCGGACCTGGCATCCCCGCGTGCGCGGGATGGTCGCTGCCTGTGACCCGCAAAGCATGTTCGCGCTACCGCTGCGCAGCAGTGTGCCGGTTCCGGCTTGGCCGACCACACCGGTCACGCTGCTCGGTGACGCCATCCACGCCATGAGCCCCGCATCCGGATCCGGGGCCTGCACCGCCCTGCGCGATGCCGCCAACCTGGCCGACGCCCTCACCGCCGCGGCAGGCGGCCGCGAACTCCGCACCGCTCTGCACGACTACGAACGCGACATGATCGACTACGGCTTCTCCGCCGTGCGCACCGGAGCGGATAGCGGGCAACGCTTCCTCGGCCAGGATCCATTGCCGGCACACTGACCGCCCGGCCCTCCGGCGCGCGGCCCGGTTCTCGCTATCGAGAGCCGGGCCGATCTGTCGTCGGCGGGTGCGGGTAAACCCGGCCTCGAAGGGGCGAGTCGAGGCCGAGGGGAAGAACTGTGGGTCAGGTCACATGATGGTGCGATCCTACCGCGCTGACCTGGTGATCAGTGGTCGCCGATAGGGTCGAGGGGGCCGCGATTCGGTGCGCGGACTGCAACGGTGGTGTGGGTCGTGGTGTAAGGATCTGCCCATGATCAGGCTGGTGGTTGCCGTCGACCTCGGGAAAACCGGGTGTCGGGGGTCGTTTCGGGAGGCGGGGGTTCAGCGGGGGTATGCCGAGGCGGCGGGTACGCCGGGGTTGGCGTATGCGGGTGGCGTGGCGGCGGCGGAGGGGGCGATACGGTCCGTTGTCGCCGAAATAGGTGTTCGGGAGGGCGGATTCGCGTTGGGGGTGGGGGCGGCGGGTGCGGTCGCCGCACCGGAGGGTGCGCGGGAGCTCGCGCGGCGGTTGGCGGATCTGCCTGGGGTGGCGCAGGTCGCGGTGACCTCGGATGCGGTGACCGCCCATGCGGGGGCGCTGGGTGGGTCGGCGGGTGTGGTGCTCGCGGCGGGGACGGGGGCGGTGGCGACGGCGGTGGACGCGGCGGGGCGGTTTACCAGGGTTGACGGTTGGGGTCCGCTGCTGGGCGATGAAGGCGGTGGCGGCTGGATCGGTGCGGAGGGTCTGCGGGCGGTGTTGCGCGCGCACGACGGTCGCGGTCCGGCGACGACGCTGTCGGAGAAGATGGCGGAGCTGTACGCGGCCCAGCCCGATGATCTACCGAAATTCCTTGGGCAGCAAGAGAATCCGACATTGATTGCGGCCAGGTTCGCGCCGCTGGTCGCGGCGGAGGCCGACCGCGACGAGGTCGCCGCCGACATCATGGCGGCGGCGGGCCGTTCGCTGGCCCGTACGGTGCGCGCGGCGGTGGTGCGCTCGGGTCTGCTGCCTCCGGTTCCGTACGCGATCACCGGCGGTTTGGTGAATCTCGGTGCGCCGCTGCTGGATCCGCTGGACGATGGGATCGCGTCGCTGATCGAGCGGCGCTCGGCCCTCGGCGGCCCGCTGGAGGGGGCGGCACTATTGGCCGTCGACCGGTCGACCGCTTTGGAAACCTTGGTCGACCGATTTCCTAACAATTATTGACAGAACATGTGATGACGCTGACACTTACTTGCGCATTGGTTCGCTGTATCACCGGGAGTCGCGATGAACGCACTCAATCTCGCCGTCATAGTCGTCTACCTCGTCGTGGTGGCGTGGATCGGGCTACGCCTGTCCGGAAAACAGAAATCGAGTAGCGACTACTTCGTCGGCGAGGGCCGAATGCCCTGGTGGACGGTGTGTTTCTCGGTGGTGGCCACCGAAACCAGCGTGCTGACCGTGATTTCGGTTCCGGGTGGCGCCTACACCGACCAGGGCTTCGGCAATGTCGAACTGGCCTTCGGCTACATCATCGGCCGCACCGTGGTCGCCATCGTGCTGATCCCGCTGTACAAGCGCGGCGGATTCGTCAGCGCCTACCAGTACCTCGAGGTGCGATTCGGTCGCTACCTGCAGGGCGTGGCCTCGGTGACCTTCGTCGGCACCCGTCTGCTCGCCGAGGGCGTGCGGCTGTTCGCCTCGGCGATCCCGATCAAGCTGCTGCTCAGCGAGTTCGGACTCAATGTCGGCTACAACGTCATCATCGTGGTGCTCACGGTGATCACCGTCGTCTACACCTACCTCGGCGGCATCAAGGCCGTCATCTGGACCGACGCGCTGCAAATGGGCCTCTACCTGGTGGGCGCGATCATCGCCATCTCGGTGCTCACCGGACATGTCGGCGCGTCCGGCTGGTCGCAGGCGTTCGACGCGGGCAAGTTCAAGCTCCTCGACACCGATTTCGGCCTCGGCCACGTGCTCACCAGCACTTTCGCCCTGCCGACCGCCGTGATCGGCGGTGCGATCTTCGCCATGGCCTCCCACGGCTCGGACCAGTTGATCGTGCAGCGCATCCTGGCCACCCGCACGCTGCGCGAGAGCCAGAAGGCCATGATCGGCTCCGGAATCTTCATCGCCATCCAGTTCGCGGCCTTCTCGCTGGTCGGCGCGCTGCTGTGGTCCTACAACGGCGGCAAGTCGGCCAAGGAACTCGGACTGACCAGCGCCGACAGCCTCTACCCCAACTTCATCCTGCACGGTCTGCCGGTGGTGATCTCGGGTCTGCTGGTCGCCGGAATCCTCGGCGCGGCAATGGGTTCGCTGTCCTCGGCACTGAACTCGATGGCCAATTCCACGGTGGCCGACATCATTCGCAGCTTCTCCCGCCGCGGCTTGGACGATGACGCGATGCTGCGCCTGGCCAGGGTGATGACGCTGGTGTGGGCGGTGCTGATGGCACTGTTCGCCATGGGCTTCAGTTCCACCGCGGGCAATGTCTACCTGACGGCGCTGACCATCGCGGGCTACACCTACGGCGCGCTGCTGGGCGCGTTCCTGCTGGGTCGACTGATCAAGCGCGCCAACCAGTTCGACGCGGTGGTGGCTTTCATCGTCACGGTGCTCGTGATGACCTTCGTGGTGCGGGTGGTAAAGGTCGATGTGGAGGTGGCCGGGAAGATGGTCCAAAAGGGTATCGCCGCACAGTGGTTGGTGCCGATCGGCGTCCTGGTGACGCTACTGGTCGGCGGGATATCCAGCCTGCTGCATCCCGCGCCGCGACCGGCGTCCGAACCGGCACGGGTGGTGGCCTAGTGCGCGTCATCGGGTTGATGTCGGGCACCTCGCACGATGCGATCGATGCGGTCGGCGCGGAGATCTCGTTGCGGGACAACGCGATCGAGGTCCGCACCGCGGGTCGGACGAGTCTGCCCTACGCCGATGAGCTGCGCGCGGAACTGATTGCCGCGCTACCGCCCGCCGCGCTGGACATGGCCACCGTGTGCCGCCTCGACACCGCGATCGGGCAGGCGTTCGCCGCGGCCGCTGGGGCGGCCATGGACGAATTCTTCGGTGGCACTGTCGATCTCGTCGCATCGCACGGGCAGACCGTCTACCACTGGGTCGAGGAAGGCGCGGTGCGCGGCACCCTGCAACTCGGTCAGCCCGCGTGGATCGCGCAACGCACCGGTGCGAGCGTGGTCAGCGACTTCCGTTCCCGCGATATCGCGGCGGGCGGGCAGGGCGCGCCGCTGGTCGCGCTGTTCGACGCGCTGTGGCTGCGCGGTCGGCCGGGCCGCGCCGCCGCGCTGAATATCGGCGGCATCGCCAACGCGACCGTGCTCGGCGATCCGCCCGTCGCCTTCGACACCGGTCCCGGCAACGCGCTCATCGACGCGGCGGTCGAGGCGGCCACCGGCGGCGCGGCCCATTTCGACCGCGACGGCGCGATGGCCGCGCGGGGTCGCGTCGATCCGACACTGCTGGCCCGGCTGCTCGCCGAGCCCTACTACGGCCTGCGTCCGCCGAAATCGACGGGTAAGGAACTGTTCAACCGCGCCTACCTCGAGCGCGTGTTGCCCGCTGACCCGTTACCGGCCGAGGATATCGTCGCCACTGTGACCGCTTTGACCGCCCGCACCATTGCCGCCGCCCTGGCCCCCTACGCGCCGACGGAGGTGATCGCCTCCGGCGGCGGCACCCGCAATCCCACGCTCATGGCCGCGCTGGCGACGCGGTTGCGCGATTCGCGGGCCGAGCTGCGCACCTCCGACGAGCTCGGTCTGCCCTCCGAGGACAAGGAGGCGCTGGCCTTCGCGGTGCTCGGGTTCCTGACCGCGCACGGTCTGCCCGGTGCGCTCCCGGCCTGCACGGGGGCGCGGCACGCGTCGGTGCTCGGTTCGCTCACGCCCGGCGCACGCGGTTTCGCCCTGCCGACGCCGCCGAGCGCACCCCCGCAACTACTGACTCTGGTGGGCTGACCCATGGCCGAAGGTGACGATGTGCGTACCCGATTGCTCGCGGCCCTGCCGCACCTGACCCCGACGGCGCTGCGGGTGGCCGGGGTGATCCGCGACGACCCGGCGGGCGCGGCCCAGTTGACGGTGAATCAGCTGGCCGAGCGGTCCGATGCCAGCACCTCCGCGGTGGTGCGGCTGGCGAAGATCCTCGGCTACGAGGGCTACCCGCAGTTGCGTTTGGCGCTGGCGGCGGCCAGCACCGAACCGGGTGCGCCGGTCTTCGCGACCGATATCGTCGCCGACGACGCACTGGGGCAGGTGTTGCAGAAGCTGACGGCCTTCGAGACCGAGGGCATGCTCGCCACCGCCGACCTGGCCGATCCGACGACAATGGAGGCCGTGGTCGGGGCGCTGGTCGCGGCGCGACGGGTGGTGATCATCGGGATCGGCGCATCCGGTCTGGTCGCCATGGATATGGATCAGAAGCTGACCAGGATCGGCATGTGGTCGCACTCCTACACTTCCGAGGACGGCGCGCTGGTGCAGACCAGTCTGCTGCGCGAGGGCGATGTGCTGGTGGCGTTCTCGCATTCGGGGGAGACCAGTTCGATCGTGGATGCCACGCGGCGGGCCATCGAGGCGGGGGCGACGACGGTCGCGGTGACGGGCGCACCGCAGTCGCGACTCGCCAGGTCGGCGGCGCACACGCTGCTGGTGGCGGGCCGCGAGGACGGATTCCGGTCGGCGGCCATGGCCAGCAGGATGAGTCAGCTACTGGTGGTCGACGCGCTGTATGTCGGTGTGCTGCAACGCACTCCGGCGTCGGCGCAGGCGCTGCGGCGCACCTATGAGGCGATCGCGCCACAGCGGCGCTATGGAACAGGTTTGGAGCGTTTCGGTGAGACCAGAGCAGGAGTGCCAGCGGTGAGCGAGATCGGCGAACTGACCACGGAGTCGGTCAATCCGCGCACGACCGCGCTGGATTCGATGTCGGTGACCGAATTATTGCGCGCGATGAACGCCGAGGACGCGGGCGTGGCGGCGGCGGTGGCGCGCGCGGTGCCCGATATCGCGCGCGCGGTGGAGACGATCGTGGCGGCGCGCGGTCGCGGTGGTCGGCTCATCTATGTGGGTGCGGGGACCAGCGGCCGGTTGGGTGTGCTCGACGCGGTGGAATGCCCGCCGACGTTCGGCACCGATCCGGGCGAGGTCATCGGACTGATCGCGGGCGGACCGGGCGCGCTGTGGCGCGCGGTCGAGGGCGTGGAGGACGATCCGAGGGCCGCTACCCGCGAATTGTCCGCGCTCACACCGGAACTCGGTGCGGACGATGTGGTGGTGGCGTTGGCCGCCAGTGGGCGCACACCCTATGCCATCGGTGCGTTGCAGTACGCGCGCTCGGTCGGGGCTGCGGCGGTGTCGGTGTCGTGCAATCGGGATGCCGAACTGACCGCATACGCCGATGTGGGGATCGAAATCGAAACCGGCCCAGAGGTTTTGACCGGGTCTACCCGGTTGAAGGCGGGGACGGCGCAGAAGATGGTGTGCAATATGCTCTCGACCGCGGCGATGGTCCGGTCCGGGAAGGTGTACGGCAACCTGATGGTCGATGTGAACCCGTCGAATGTGAAGCTCGTCGATCGCGCGCAGCGGATAGTCGCCGAGGCTACCGGAGTCGATTCGGATACGGCCGCAGTGCTTTTGGCGGCGGCGGATGGGCATGCCAAGACGGCGATCGTCATGCGGTTGGCCGGTGTCACGCAGGCGCAGGCGCATCGGTTGCTGGCCGAGGCCGACGGATCGGTGCGGCTCGCGGTGCAAGGGTGAATTACGCAGGCCGCTCGATCTTGGAAATGGCGATCGAGGTCCCCATGGCCGTCACCGTGACGAACTGCCGGTAGGTGTGCACCGCCGCGTCCGGCCTGATCTCCGACACCACCACATCGAATCGCCCGTCGAGCATGGGGGTGATCAGGACGCAGTGCCTGGTATCGCCTGGGACCGAGGTGATTCCGGTGTCGATCACCTCCGCGGGCGAGACCGAAGCGTCCGGCGTGGTGACCTGCCGCGCCGCCACTCCGGACCGGGCCACGTAGTAGGCGTGCTGGAAGGCGAGGATGACGTCGGGGCCGGAATCGGTGGAGCCGACGCCATTGCCGCGCACGAACTGTGGACTGCGCACCGGCTCACAGCCGGGGCCGCCGCCGAGCACCGGATCGACGACGACCGCCGACTGGCGCGGATTGGTCGCCGCCGCCGTATACACCAGGACCACCGTGACGGCCGCCGCCGAAACGGCCGCCGCCAGCCCGAAAACCAGCCAGACCCGGTGCACTCCGCGCCGCGCCTTCTTGCGGCGCGGTAGTCGCTGCGGCGGAATCATTCCGGGCCAGACGGTTTCGGCTGCCCTGGCGCGTCCGCGCCTAATGGCGCCGCCGCGCCGCCGGGAGTCGCCGCGGCGCGGTTCCACCCTGGACATATTCGACGACATGTCGCCACACCCCCTCTACCGGGTGTCTAGCCGGGTCGGCTCGCCCCTGCAATGCTGCTGTGAAATAACAAGATTGCACACTTCACCGCCTCGTGCCGGGTGAATGAGGGGTCGGCTTGTTCAGCGCGCCGTCACCGTGGTCGGCAGGTGGGCGAATCCGCGATTGTTGTGCGCGTGAATGCGCTCGATCCCATTCGGATCGATATCGTAATCGCTGATGGTGGCGGCGAATTCGGTCAGCGCGATCCGCATTTCCAACAGGCCGAGGTTCTTTCCGAGGCAGTGATGCCTGCCGGAGCCGAAGGCCAATGAGGCACCGGTGTCCCGATCCAGGTCGAAGATATCAGGATTGGTGAACACGTCGGGATCGCGATCACCGGAGGCCAGCAGCAGCATGACGCGCGCACCCTTCGGAATCGTCACACCGTGCAGCTCGACCGGCTCGGTGGCGGTGCGCAGTTGGGTCTGCCCGGCAGGTTCGAAGCGCAGCGTCTCGTTGACCCACTCCGCGATTCGTCCGTCGAGGGCCGCGCGGCGCTGCTGCGGATACCGCCAGCCGAGCTGCCATGCCTGCCCGAGATTCAGCATCGTGGTCTCCACACCCGCCCCGACGAGCAGGATCAGCACCCCGACGATCTCCTCCGGCGTGAGCCGTGCGCCATCGATCGTCGCATCGAGCAGGCCGGAGAGCAGATCCTCGCGGCGGTCCCGACCGCGCTCGGCGATGAGCCCGGAGTAGTAGCCGATGAGCGTGCCGATGGCCTGCACCGCCTCCGGCCGCAACTCGGTGGACTCCGAATCGGAGTACATGATCTCCATGCCGAGCTTGCGCACCATCTCCCGATCCGACTCCGGCACCCCGACCAATTCGGAGATGACATCGGTGGGGTAGACGGCCGCGAACTCCGTCATCATGTCGAAGCTGCCGCGCTCGACCAGCGGGCGAATCAGCTCGCGCGCCATCTCGCGCAGCCGTGGCTCCAACTCGCGCACCCGGCGATGGGTGAAAGCACTGGCAACCAGGCCGCGCATCCTGGTGTGCTTGGGCGCGTCCATGGCGAAGAATGAGAAGAACTGCTCGGCCTGCGGCCCCCAGAAGGCCGGTTCCAACCGCAGCCCATTGACGCTCGAGAACCGTTCGGAATCGCGCAGCACCGCCTGGATGTCGGCATATCGCGACAGCGCCCAGAAGTCGTCGACCTCGTTGCGGTAGACGGGAGCCTGCTCGCGCAGCCTGGCATAGTAGGGGTACGGATCGGCGTGAACGTCGAAATCGTATGGGCTGTACTGCGGTTCCATGGTGACTCGCTACCGGTTCGCAACTCGTGCTGACACCATGACACTAGTCGAAATGAATTGAGGGCGTAGTGAACTCGGACCCGGATCCGCTGGACAGCACCAAACCGCATCCGGCACGCCGCTACGACTACTGGCTGGGCGGCAAGGACAACTTCCCCGCCGACCGCGCATCCGCCGATATGGTCGCCGAGGCCTTCCCCACCATCCGCTTCGCCGCACTGGAGAACCGCAAATTCCTGCGCCGCGCCGTCGCCTACCTCGCCGAGGCGGGGATCCGGCAGTTCCTCGATATCGGCGCGGGCCTGCCCACGGTGGGCAATGTGCACGAGATCGCCCAGGACATCGCCCCCGAATCGCGCATCGTCTACGTCGACAACGACCCGATCGTGCTCGCGCACGCCCGCACCCTGCTCGACAGCTCCCCCGAGGGCGCGACCGCCTACCTCGACGCCGACCTGCGCGACCCGGACTACATCCTGGGCCATCCCGACCTGGCACGAGTGCTGGATCTGTCCCAGCCGGTCGCGCTCATGCTGGTGGCCGTCATGCACTTCATCACCGACGAGCACCGGCCCTACCGGTTGGTGCGCACCCTGCGCGACGCGCTGCCCTCCGGCAGCTTCCTGGTCATGACCCATGCCACCAGCGACTTCCTCACCGCCGAGGATCTGGCCGAGAACGTCGCGGCCAATCAACGCAGCGGGGTGCCGTTCCAACTGCGCTCCGGCACCGAATTCGGGGAGTTCTTCACCGGTTTGGAACTGGTGGCGCCCGGCATCGCCTCGGTCACGTCGTGGCGGCCCGAGGAGTGGCACGCCCATCCCCGACAGGAAGCCGTCTCCATGCTCGGGGCGCTCGCGCGCAAACCGTGACTTGTGGTAACCGTGTTCGGTGTGCCGCGTCACGTGTGACGGTGTCGGGCCGCCCTATTCGGTGGTGATGCGGCCGGAGTCGTTGGAGGACAACGTATGACGGTTTCCGGGGTCGGCACCGCCGCCGAGTCGCGGCTGCGCGAACTGTCGTGGCGGGCCGTCGCGGTCGCGCTGGGCGCGGGCGTGCTCGCGCTCATCGTGCAGGGTCTGGTGGTGCCGTACACGGCGGCGCCATCCTTCGGATTGCTGGTCAACCAAGCCGATCTCGCGATCTACCGGCAGGCCGCCGAGGTGGTGTTGAACGGGCGCGAGCTCTACACCGCGTCGGTCGGTGACGGCTGGTTCACCTACACACCATTCGCCGCGTTGCTGCTGACCCCACTGGCTCTGATACCGCTCGGATCGGCCCAATTGGTTTGGGCGGCACTGTCACTGCTCGCCGTTTGGGTGACCATTCGCCAGTCCGCGCTCGCCCTCGGCTACGCGCCCGGCAGCCGGCTCGGCTGGTGGTGTGTTGGATTGGCGGCGGTGGCCGTCGATTTGGAGGCCGTGCGCGCGACCCTGTGGCAGGGGCAGATCAACCTCATCCTGATGGGGCTGGTGGTCGCGGATCTGGCGCGGCCCGAATCGGCGCGGTGGCGGGGGTGGGCCGTCGGTGTCGTCGCGGGCATCAAACTGACCGCCATCGTTTTCGTGCCCTATCTGCTTGTCACCCGCCAATGGAAGGCGGCCGGAATCGCCTGCGGCAGTGGTACGGTCACCTTTCTGCTCGGCGCCGCGGTACTGCCGGGGGACAGTCGCGAGTACTGGTTGCACGCCGTGCGCGAGGTGCGGCGCATCGGGCCGGTGGGTCATCCCGGAAACCAATCCCTCATGGGTGTGCTCACCAACTGGACCCACGGGCGCCTGCCCGGATCCGTGTGGTTCCTGGCGGCAATGCTCTTGCTGGCCGCCGGATTGCTTGCGGCGCGGTGGGTTCGGGACGGCGGCAACGAAATCCTGGCGCTGGCCCTGGTTGGCATGGCAGGCTGCGTCATCTCCCCGATGGCCTGGTTCCACCACTGGGTATGGTTCGTTCCCCTCTTGGTCGTCCTTGTGGATCGGGCCTGGCGGATCGGTGAATGGTGGTGGGCCGCACTGGGTTCCACGCTCGTCGTCGCCTCGATGTGGATGTTCTCGTGGGCCTACATCGAGGTCGTCCGAATAGGCGCGACCGGACTATCGCTCTACGACGCCACCGACGCGGCGACCGACCCGATGCCCCGATGGATGAAGGTGTTCACCTGCGGGGTTCCCGTGCTGTGCTACGCGGTGGTCGTCGCAGGCGTGTGGTGGATGTGGTTGCGGCAGCGGAACGCTCGCACCGTCGCAGTGTGATGGATGAGCCGGCCCCCGAAGATGACCGAGGCGCGTCACTATGCGGGGGCGAATGTGGGGGCGCCGGCAGCCGCTGCGCGTCAAGCGAATCGTCAGCAACCGCAAGGTGATCGGTGTCCCCCTGTGCCGGGAGGACGGCGATCACCCTGCGGTGCGGCGGGATTCGGGTCAGCGTTGGCGGTTGGCGCGGGCGCGGCGGCGTTCGGCTTGGAGTTCGGCGAGTTCCTGTTCGAGGATGTCGGCGACCCGGAACTGGCCGGTGTCGTAGATGTTGCGCAGGCCGGATTCGGCGTCGGCGTCGCCATTCTTGGTGGTTTCTTTGGCGGGGGCTTCCTTGCCGTTGCGGCCGGCGGGGCTGTTCTTCTCGGTGGCGGCGGAGCGCTTCGGGGCGGCGCTCACGGCGGGTTGGGGGGCGGTAATGGGTTCCGGATCGTGCTTGGCGACCTGCTTGGGCTTGGCCGGGCCGAGCGCGGCGACGGCCTTCGTCGTGGCGCCGTTCTTCTCGGCGGCTTTGGCGCGCGGCGCGGCGGGCTTCTTGGCGGGGCCGTGCACGCCCGAACTATTGATGGCCGCGCTGAGAGCCGACCCATTGACCACCGAGCCGTTCACGGGGGCGGGGCGCTCCTCCGTGCGGGGCGCAAGGGCCGCTGTGGTGGCCGCAGCCTTCGCGGACTTCTCTTCCGCGGCCAAAGCCGCCTGGAGCGCGTCCAATTCGATCTCGACGGTCTGAGGGGTGTTGTCGTCGGTTCCCGCGGGACCGGCGGCCAACTGGAGAGTCGGCTGCGGCTGCGGCGCATTGGGATCGGGTTGGGCCGCGGTGAGGGCGGCGGGCCGGTCGACCCGGAAGGCGACGGTGGACAGGTTGCGCCGGATCTGTTCGGCCGGGTCGGGTAGTTCGCGCACGTGGTCGCTGGCGCGGGTGATGGCGAAACCGTAGCGGGAACTGGCCGCGTCGTGGATGAGCAGCGCGACGCCGATCATGACCGGTGCGACGGCGTGTACGGCGGCGTCGAACCATTGACTGTCGCGCACATACGGATAGGTGTTGAGGGTCACCGTCAGCGCCAGCAGGGCGAACTCGGCGGCGGCGACCTGTTTGCGATTGTCGAGCACACCCCATTCGGCGACCTTGTTGGTGCCGATCATGATGACGATCAGACAGACGCTGATCATCGCCTCGAGCAGATAGCTGAACCAGTAGAGCGGATCCGACGGCCCGCCGGGGGCGATATTGTGCTGCACATTCACGGCCGACCACAGCATGCCCGCGCCGACCACACCCGCCAGTGCCCGCAGCGACCAGGACCGATGACGGTACAGCGAGGCCAGTTTGGCATGCGGGCTGGACTCGCGGCGCTGTGCCGCGATGGCCCGGCGGGCGAGCAATAGGTCGCGCATGTCGGCTTTCTCGATCGCTTCTGTGGTCTGCCTGGCCCGATCCGCGGTGGCCGCGTGGGCCTGCGTCGACTTCCAGCGCTGATCACGGTCCTGATCGCGAATGCGTTCGGCGAGTTCGCGTTCGGCCTGTAGCTCGTCCTCGGACAGTGCCTCGGTCAGCGCCGGGTCGAACTGGTAGGCGAGCCTGCCGCGCGCCTTCTCGACCCGTTTCGCCAGGTGGGTGACCTCGTCCTCGAGGGGGTGCTCGATCGTCACATCGCCTCCCGGTGGGGGAGATCGGAAGTCAGACAAGTGATCACACGTGGGAACGGCACATGCGATTTATAGTCGATGTCCCCGATGAGCGAAACTGTTCATTAGCCGTGGCGTCCGGAAAATCCGGCGTGCCGCGCCCGACACACCAGTGGCTATCTGGCCAATTCGGGACCTTCGGCCATCTCGCCACGATCCGGTAAGGGGCCGTGACAGGGGCGGGTGCCGGACCGTTCTGCCCGCTCGGGCTCCTTGGCGCACCCTCGCCAGGAAAATCCCAGCAAACTACGAGATTTGGCACACGTCTTAATTCCGGGCGCGGGCGCGCCGCTTGCCCTCGTGCATGGCCGCGACCCTGGCCACGGGGATCGTGTGCCACTCGGCGACGAGGGCCTGCCGGACCAGTCCGGCGGTGGCGACTGCTCGGCGAAACGGCTGCCCCGACGTCGGATCCAGATCGAGGATGAGGTGGGTCTGTCCGCGCGCGGTGTCGGTGGTGTAGGCCGACATAAAACCAGGGGGTACGGGTAGACATGAACAACAGCGCCCCGCCACAGATTTCGAAGCGGGGCGGGCCTTCATGTTGTTCAGTCAATGGGGAATGGCGTCGATCATGCGGCGAGCGCCTTGCCGCAGCAGATCGGCACCGACGAAAAACCCTAGGGCTTGCGGCTCCTCGGGTACACCCCAGTGGTGCGAGTCGAGCCATTGTGCGCCGTCGGCGGTGAACACCTTGCCGTGTAGAGTTAGCCGTCCCGTGGCGTCGGTGCCTGCGTAGCCCGCGATGGGCGAATTGCAATGTCCTTGCAGGGCATGAAGCATGGCCCGCTCGGCTTCGGCCTGGCGGCGGGTGTCCGCGTCGTCCATCCGGGCCGTGAGGTCACGAACATCGTGGTCGTCGTCGCGGCACTGCACGGCGATGATTCCGGCTCCGATGGGCGGGCACATCGTTTCCAGATCCATGGTCTCGGTGATGCGGTGCGCCTCGTCCACGCGATGCAGCCCGGAAACGGCCGCTATCAGCACGTCGACGTGCCCTTCTCCCAGCCGCGCCAGCCGAGTATTCACATTCCCGCGCAGCGGAACTGGCGTCAGGTGCGGATGGTGTAGGCGTAGCTGGGCGACGCGCCGAACCGAGCTGGTTCCGACGGTGGTTCCAGCGGGCAGCTCGGCCAGCATCGCGCCGGTGCGGCTGATCGCAGCGTCGTGGATGTCTTCGCGCGAGAGAAATGCTGCGAATTCGAGTCCGGCGGGAATGGGCACGTCGCCGGGAAGATCTTTGAGGCAGTGCACCGCAATGTCGGCTCGGTTGTCCAACAGCGCGGCGTCCACCTCCTTGACGAACGCGCCCTTTCCTCCTAGCTTCGACAGATCCCCCATCCACCGATCCCCGGCCGTGGTCACCTTCACCAGTTCGGTTCCCGCGCCGAAGGATGCGAGTGCGGCGGCAACCTGTTCGGCCTGGTGCAGGGCCATAGGGCTGGATCGCGTGGCGATCCGGAGAACGCGCGAAGGCATGGCGGGCACTCTACTCGGACGCCTTCACTCCGAGCAGCATGCCCGAGTTCCAATGCATCGTGGTGCACAACAGCTCGGATTCATCCTGGATCTCGGCAAGGAACTGGTCGACGCGGTCTTGGTGGTCGTCGGGCCAAGTCGGTTGCGGGAGAAGGTCATCGACCACGTACAACGCACCCGGCGCGAGCCGCGCGAACAGCTCGGCGCGATGGGTGAACTTCCCCGGACGACAATCCACGAATGCCAGATCGAACGGTTCGCCAACGACGGTGGTCAGCCATTCGGCAGCATCTGCACAATGCAGGTGGGCACGTGAGTCGGTCATGATCACCCCGCGCGCGACCGCGCATCTTACAGGGTCGGACTCGATGGTGATCAGTCGCGCGTTGTGGTCCATGCCCGCGAGCAGCCATGCCGTGCCCACGCCGGTGCCAGTGCCCAGCTCGAGCACCCGACCGCCGGGCTTGCTCGCGGCCAAGGTTCGCAACACGAGCCCGGTGCGGTCGGTGCAGCTCATCGCGAATTCCGATGCCCGCGCGGCCTTCTGGGCCTGGGCCACCCTCGGCGGCACCGGCCGCGACGGCTTGTCGATACGTGGCATCACAGACCCTCCGCCAATGCTCGCGCGATGCGGGGTCCGTCGTAGGTCATCACGAAATCGGCGCCTGCGCGACACAGCATTCGCGCGTACTCGAGGACAACAGGGTTATCGACAGCGGTGTGCATCTGCTGCTCCTGCGACACCGAGAATGCGGTGAGCGGCGTATCGGTGTCCATTCGCAGCCGGGTGAGCACATCGACGGTCATCATGGCGGGTTGTATCAGTAGCCCGTCGGCCCCTTCGGACATCCAACGCTGAGCCTGGGTGAGGGCCTGACGCTGGTGCTCGGCGTCGATCTGGAATCCTCGGCGGTTTCCCCGCCCCGGATCGGTGCGCATGGCAGTCTTGTAGGCGGCGAATAGTCCCGAATCGAAAATCACGCTCGGGGTGACTCCTACATCGGGGTGCCCGTGCTCATGCAGTGCGTGGCGAATCACCTGAACGGATCCGTCCAACATCGCGGCAGGGCCGATGATGTCCGCGCCTGCCTCAGCGTGCAGCACGGCCATCTGCCCCATGAGCAGGTACGTGGCCTTCACATCGGTGCGGCCACGCGCGTCGGTGATCACACATTCGCCGCTATCGGTCCAAGCGCATCCACATACCTCGGTGGAGATCACCATGTCCCCGGTGGCTGCGCGAATGGTCTGGATAGCGGCCACCATGAGGTTGTCGGGTCGCAACGCATCGGCGGCGTCCGGGGCTTTGGATTCACAGAAGACGAACACTTTGCACGCGCGAATACCATGTTCGCGCAAACCGCTCACGTACCGTCCGAGTTGCGAAATCGGCACGGCGGTAGGCAGATACGAGTACTCCTCCCGCGGTCGCGCATCCGGTTGCACCAGGATCGGCACAATAAGATTCGCGGCGGTCAACAGCTCACGGTGGTGCAGCGCCCGCACCCGAGCCCGCGCCCGCACCGGGTTGATGCCGGTGACTTCCTGTCGGGGTCGCACTGGTGCGGTGACGGTGGTTGGCGTCGAATTCATTGTTCCTCCTCATTCATTTGGGTTAATCGGTTCGGTTGGGTATCAATCGCTTTCGGCCCGCACGTACAGGGAATCGGGCAGTCGTCAGTGTTCACCGCACCCCCTAGGCGGATCGCTTGGTGAGCACCCGCCGCCGGGGAATCGTTTGGCACGGGGTTCTTCCCGGCGGCGGGGCTGAATCTCAGCATTCCGGCTGTCCAGGCTGGCGAACAGCGCAAAACTGTAGGCAAATTGGCGCATCGGACTCGTGCGGGGGGAGCTGATGAACGAGCAATTCAAGACATTTCGGCTGGCAACAGGCTTGACGCAAGCCCAGTTGGCCGAGTTGGTGTGCGACCATGTCGAGCGCGCGACGGGTCACCGACCAGCTACCGACGAGCAGGCCATCAGCCGGATCGAATGCGGTGAGATCGCCTGGCCCAGACGTGCAACACGTCAAGCCCTCGTGGCACTGTTGAGTAGTGACTCGGAGGCATCCCTCGGGCTGTACCCGAGACGGACCAAACGTGATGCGGACAAGGACGAAGCCACGAAGCGCAGACAATTTCTCGCCCTTGCTGGACTGGCTGCCCCATTGCTTGGCGGCCGGATGCTTGTACGCGTCGGCGCAATCGACGTCGAACGGATGCGTCGGAAATTCAGAACGCTGGAAGCCCTGGACAGCGAGAACGGTGGCGGCGACACCTTCCACCTATACTTCACCGAGCTGGCCCGAACCGAACAGATCCTCCGCGCCACCTCCAGGCGGCTCGAGGTCACCGACCAACTTATCGAGCTGGCCGCACAGCAAGCGCAACAGGCCGGCTGGGCCGCCTTCGACGCCGGATTCGATGACATCGCGCTCGGCCTGTTCAACTACGGTCGCCGCGCGGCGAGGGAGTCCGGCAACCGTGAGCTGGAGGCGAACTCGCTGGTTCACATCGCCTATGCGACAGGGCAATCCGAGTCGATCGAGGCGGCTGACGCCGCTTGTGCCGCGCTCAGGCAGGGCGCGCCGGGCACCGCTGTGGCGATGCTGCAATCGCGTCGTGCGTGGTCACTGGCCACGGCCGGCGATGAGAGTGGAGCCGCTCGGGCACTCGATGTCGCCCGTTCGGGCCTGGATGGCGGCGACGATTCGCCGAGTTGGTGCTCATGGATGAACCACGCAGAACTCGACATCATGGCGGGGCGTGTCTGGTCGGTCCTTCGCAGGCCCGAGCGTGCCATTCCGCCACTACAGCGTGCGCTCGAGGGGTACCCGGACGCCTGGGCCAGAGACAAAGCCCTGTACCTGACCTGGTTGGCGGACGCCTACCTCGACGCAGGAGACCGCGCTCAGGCGCTTGACACTGCCGAGCAGGCTTTCGCCCTCGCCGGGAATGTCGCATCCGTCCGGCCGCTCGTCCGTGTCCGCGAGACGGCTCAACGCGCCCTTGCTGCGAGGGTGGCGGGTGCGGAAGACCTCGCACGCCGGGCCACTGCCGCACGGGCACCTATTCCTGTGCAGCTGTGAACTTTTCGACCCACTCGGCGTAACGGTTGATCGCCCACTCGACCGGAGCGGCAATGATCTCGGGGCTGCCCGACCACGGGTGCAACTCCAGAATTCGGTTGGCGAGCCGATCCCGGACAGCGGCCGAAGTTTTCAGGGTCACCCGCCACTCTTGGCCTTCACCCAACTCGTCGTTGTGCCAGAAAACCGACATTGCCGGGCCTGTGACCTCCGCGCCGGCGGCGAGCCGTTCGGCCACCACGGTTCGAGCGATCTTCTGAGCATCCTCTTCGGTCGGAGTTGTTGACGTAACTGACCACACGCGTGCCGCTGTCATGGGCCAACACTAGGCCCCGACCGGTGCGGCCGGCAGGGTTCCGTCTCAGTCGAACGGAGTCTGACCGTAGATAAGGCCGGCCTGCGGGCGGCCAGGGCGCGTTCCTCATCAGCGCGGCGGGTCGCTTCGGCATCGAACTGTTCGCCCCGCCGTGGCGTGCCGTCCCGCCCTCGCCAGGCAAACCCCAGCAAACTGCGAGATTTGGCACACGTCTTCATTCCGCGCGCCGGGCGCGGGCGCGCCGCTTGCCCTCGTGCATGGCCGCGACCCTCGCAACGGGGATGGTGTGCCCCTCGGCGACCAGGTCGGCGGGCAGGGTCTGCGGCGCGGGCATCCGCTCGGCCCACGGGTCGCGCCCGTCGAGGGCGGCGACCGCGGTGGCGAGCGTGAAATCCGCGGGCTGGACCGAGTCGAGATCATTCCAGTCGACAGGAAACGAGACGGTCGCGCCGGGACGGATGCGCGGACTGTAGGCGGCGACGATGGTGGCGCCATGGGAACGGGTGGCGTCGAGGAAAACCTTGCCCGCCCGGTCGTCCCGAATGAAGGCGGTGGTGGCCAGCGCCGGGTCGAGGCGTTCGGCGCGGGCGGCGACCGCGCGGGTGGCGGCGGCGACATCCTCGGGCGGCAGCCCCGCGACCAACGGGACGAAGATGTGCACCCCTTTCGCGCCGCTGGTTTTCACCGCGCCGGACAGTCTGTCGTCGGCGAGCGCCTGCCGGACCAGTTCGGCGGCGCGCACCGCTTGGCGGAACGGCTGATCCGGCGCCGGATCCAGATCGAGAATGAGATGGGTCTGTCCGCGTGCGGTGTCGGTGGTGTAGAGGGTCGGGTGGTATTCGATGGCGCGCTGATTGCCGAACCACAGCAGGGTGCGCGGATCGTCGCAGAGGGCGTAGGAGATCTCGCGCTTGGAGGTTTCGGCCCAGACAGTGGTGCGATGCACCCATTCGGGTGTGTATTTGGGCAGGTTCTTCTGCATGAAGGGTTCCTGTCCGGGACGGATGCGCAGCACGGACAGGGGCCGGTCGCGCAATTGGGCGATCAACCGGTCGGCGACGGCCTCCAGATAGTCGATGAGGGCGCGCTTGGTGGTGTTCGCGCCGTCGAACAGCGGGCCGTCGAGGTTGGTCAGCTCGACTCCGAGTCGAACCTCTTTGCCGGTCATCCGCCCACCCTGCACGTTGGGTGGGCGCGGGTCAACAGGTCAGGCATAGTGCTGTTGGAACCAGGTCAGCAGTCCGGCCTCGTCGCGCGGGGTCAGATCCGGGTTGTCGGGGCCCGCAGTGCAGAACTGGGCCAGATAGTCCGGTTGGTCGCGCAGCGCGAGCAGGCAGGTGCGGACGCCTAGGTTCGGGTCTTCGTCGCGGTAGCAGAACAGCCGACCGACGGGCGCGCCCGCACTGCGCCAGACATCATCGGGGTTGTTCGCGCAGATCCGACTTTCGAACTGGGTTCGATCCTTCTGGAAAACCTTGGTCGCCGAGTCGCGGTCGGCGAAACCGAAGAACGATCCGGAGGGGAAGTCGCGGCGGTCGCCCTCCGTGCCCGAATCCCCACACCCGGTGCGCTCGCGTCAACTGTAGGGCGTGTGAACGCGTTTCGCACCGGGTGCGCGGCAGGTCAGCGGTCGGAGCGCGGGCGGGTCAGCGTGAAGCGGTCGATGACCTTCAATTCGCTGGTCGGACCGGTCAGCGCGTAGTAGGTGCCGGTGATCGTGGTCTGCCCGCCGGGCCGACCCGGATCGACATCGAAGGCGCAGAATCCGTACGGGTGCTCGGCATCCTTGAACGCCGACCACGGCGCGTCCTCGAGCACGTACACCGGCGTGCGCTTGCCGGTGGCGTCGGGCGCGCCGACCGCCGTGATGACCCGGCACTGCGTGCCGGGGAAGAACAGTTGATTCGACGGCGCGGAGGTGCCGCCGCCGCCGATCACCAGGTGCACCGTGCCCTTGGTGGTGTCGACGACATCGGTGCGGGTGTCGGCGGGCTTCGGTGTCAGGGTGTCGGTGCCGAGCGCGCCGCGCACCGGATGCGAACGCTCGTAGTGATGTTCGTGTCCGCACAGCACCAGATCGACCTGGTACTTGTCGAACAGCGGCAGCCAGTCCTCGCGGATGCCCCGGTCCGCGCCATTGAACTTGTCGGCCGAGGAGATGGCGGTCTGATGCATGAACACCACCACCCAGTCGATGCCGCGGTCATCGCGCGCCTTGGCCAACTCGGCCTCGAGCCACCGCTTCTGGGCGCCGCCGGAATAGCCTTTGACGTAGCTGTTGCCCGCGTCCTGATAGCAGATGTCGTCATTGGCGACGGCGATTACCCGCATACCGCCCACCGTGAAGGCGTACCACAGCCCCTTGGCGTGGCCTTCCGCACCGGATTCCGGCACCTCGAAATAGGTTTGGAACGCCGCGTAGCCGATATCGCCGTTGCCCAGTTCGTTCTCGTGGTTGCCGGGCGCGGGCATCCATGGACGATAGCGCGCGGAACGGGAGTTGTTGGCCCACCAGTCATCCCAGGTGCGCACCCGGTCGGTGGCGATATTGGCGTAGCACAGGTCACCGTTCACCAGGTTGAAAAGCGGTGCGACGCGCTCGATTCCGGAGGTGACATCCCCGGCGAAAGGGGAGCCGAGATTGTCGTTGACGTACTTGCCGCCGTCGAGCTTGCCGAGAGTCGGTGTGCCCTGATCGCCGAAGCTGGTGAACCGGAAAGCCGCCCGACCCGAGGGCGCGGTGCGGATGGTGCCCAGTTCCGGCGGCGCACCCTCGTGTCCGGCCGCGTAGACGTACTCGGTGTCGGGGGTGAGTCCGGTGATGCGGGCGTGGTGTGCCTGAACCTCGGTGCCGGACTTGGCATCCCGATAGGTGCGCGTCTGCGCCTGGACCTCGGTGCCGAATCCCCCCGCGGCCGTGCCGTACCGCACCACCGGCTTGGACACCGAGGTGGTGGTGTGCCAGGAGACCACGATCTCGCGGGCGGCGTCGGCCCCGAATTGCAGGTGCAGACCCGCCACCCGCGGCGCGGCGGACGCACCGGGGGTGGTGAGCAGGTCGGCCGAGCGGGGCCACAGCGGGGCCGCCTCCGGATTCGACTTCAGCGCCGCGGTCGTCCCGGCGCCGACGGCGAGTCCGGCGACCGCCGCTCCCGCCGAAGCGCCGAACAGCCAGCGCCTGCTCACACCCGCGCGCGGCGTCTCGTTCGAACCGCCACCGGTGGTTTCTTCGTGCTCACTCACCCTGCACCTCACTGGCCATCGGCTCACTCATGCCCCATGGCTTACACAGGCGATCTCACAGGACGGCTAATGGCAGGTGAATCATTCCAAATTTCGCATATGGGTGATTTCGGATACGGCAGCGCCGGTCGGCGGGCGTGTTCGACCGGTGTCGCCGCTGTCGATCCGACGTCGCGGACCGCTTCGTAACCGGTCGGTTCGCGAATTCCGGTACGCCGCTCGATTTGTCGGCTTAAACTCCTGCAACTACTCCCACCGGATCGCGACATGCGGTCGGTCCGGTGGGATCGGTTGCGGCGTACCGCATTTCAGGGAGGCACATATGAGCAGGCTGCTGCGCATCCTCACCGTCGCGGGCGCGCTCGCACTGACCGCGTCCGCCTGCGGCGCCCCACCTGCCGATCAGGGTAAATCCGAGTCCGGCGCAAAGGGTTTCAAGGCGTGCATGGTGTCGGATTCGGGCGGCTTCGACGACAAATCCTTCAATCAGACCTCCTACAAGGGCCTCACCGACGCGGTGGCCGCGCTCGGGATCGCCAAGGCCCAGTTGGAGTCGAAGTCCGACAACGACTATCCGACGAATATCAATACGATGGTCCGCCAGAAGTGCGACATCATCGTCACCATCGGTTTCAAATACGGCGATGTCACCTACGCCGCCGCCAAGGCCAACCCGGAGACGAAGTTCGCCATCGTCGACTACAGCTACGATCCGGTGAAGAATCCGCCGCTACCGAATCTGCAAGGGCTGGTGTTCAATTCGGCGCAGCCCTCGTTCCTGGCAGGCTATCTGGCCGCCGCGACGACCAAATCCGGCAAGGTCGGCACCTTCGGCGGCATCAATATCCCCACCGTGGCCATCTTCATGGACGGATTCGCCGAGGGCATCCAGTACTACAACCAGCACAAAAACAAGCAGGTGCAGTTGCTCGGCTGGGACGAGGCCACCCAGCAGGGCGTGATCACCAATGACTTCCAGGACAAGAACACCGCCAAGACCAAGGCCAACGACCTGATCAGCCAGGGCGCGGATATTCTGCTCCCGGTCGCGGGTCCGGCCGGACTCGGCGCGCTGGAGGCCGCGCGCTCCGCCGGCGGCAAGGTCACCGCCATCTGGGTGGATACCGACGGCTGCGTGAGCGCCGCCGAATACTGCGCCTCGCTGCTGACCAGCGTGCAGAAGAGTATGGATGTCGCGGTGCAGAAGGCGGTCAGCGACGCCTATGCCAAACAGTTCAGCACCGCCACCTATGTGGGCACGCTGGCAAACAAGGGCGTCGGCCTGGCCCCCTATCACGAATTCGACGCCACCATCCCCGCCGAATTGAAGAACGAGATCACCGCTTTGGCGGCCGATATCGCCTCGGGCAAGGTGGCTCTGGTATCCAAGGCACAGCCGACGGCCGGGTGAGTCCGGAATGCGGCTCGAATTGCGCGGCCTGACAAAGCGATTCGGCTCCCTGCTGGCCAATGACCGAATCGACCTCGCGGTCGCGCCCGGCGAGATCCACTGCCTGCTCGGCGAGAACGGCGCGGGCAAGAGCACATTGATGAATATGCTCTACGGCCTGCTGCAGCCGGACGCGGGCGAGATCCTGCTCGACGGGCGCGCGCTGCGCGTGCTGTCGCCCGGCGACGCGATCGCCGCCGGAATCGGCATGGTGCACCAGCATTTCATGCTGGTCCCGGTCTTCACGGTGGCCGAGAACCTCATGCTCGGCCGGGAACCCACCAAGGGCTTCGTCCTCGATCGGGCCGCGGCCCGGCGGCGGGTGCGCGAATTGTCCGAGCGCTACGGACTTCCCGTGGATCCCGATGCCCTCGTCTCCCGGCTCTCGGTCGGCGAGCAGCAGCGGGTGGAGATCCTCAAGGCGCTCTCGCACGAGGTTTCGGTGCTCATCCTGGACGAGCCGACGGCGGTGCTCACCCCGCAGGAGATCGACGAACTGATGGGCGTGCTGCGCACCATCGCCTCGGGCGGCGCCTCGATCATCTTCATCACCCACAAACTCAGGGAGGTCACCGCGATCGCCGACCGCATCACGGTGATTCGGCGCGGCGCGGTGGTGGCCACCGTCGCCCCCGATACCCCGGAGTCGGAGTTGGCGGAGCTGATGGTCGGTCGCAGTGTGGAACTCGTCGTCGCCAAGACGCCCGCCGCGCCGAGGGGACCCGCCCTGCGGGTGCGCGAACTCACCGTGGTGGACGCGGCGGGCGCGGTGGTGGTCGACGACCTCACCTTCGATATCGACGGCGGCGAGATCGTCGGCATCGCCGGGGTTGTCGGCAACGGACAGTCGGAGTTGGTGCACGCACTGCTGGGTCTGCGGGCGCCCGTGCGCGGATCCATCGCGGTGCGCGGTCGGGAGCTGACCGGGCTCGGTCCGCGCCAACACCTGGCCGCCGGTATCGGCTACGTGCCCGAAGACCGCTCCCACGACGGGTATATCGGCTCGTTCAGCGTCGCCGAGAATCTCGTTCTCGATCTCGTCGATCGGCCCGAATTCTCCCGCCGCGGGATCCTGTCGCCAACGGCCGTGCGCCGCAACGCCTCCCGGCGCGTCGCCGAATTCGATATTCGCACCCAATCGGTCGAGGAACCGGTGCGGTCGCTGTCGGGAGGCAATCAGCAGAAGATCGTCTTGGCTCGCGAAATGTCGCGTCCCCTGGCGGTTTTGATCGCGGGCCAGCCCACCAGGGGGCTCGATGTCGGCTCGATCGAATTCGTGCACGGGCGCATTGTCCGGGAACGCGACCAGGGGACGGCGGTGCTGATCGTGTCCTCGGAGTTGGACGAGATCTACGCGCTGGCCGATCGAATCATCGTGATGTATCGGGGGCGGATCGTCGGGATCGTCGGACCGCAGACGCCTCGGGATCGGTTGGGGCTCATGATGGCCGGTGGCTCCGGGGGTGACGACGATGCCTAGGCGATTCGATCCGGCCGCGATCCTGCGTGGACGAGGGGCGCGGGATCTGCTGATCAGTGTGCTCGCGGCGGTATTGGCGCTGGCCGTCGGGGCGGTGCTCATCATCGTCGGCAATGCCGAGGTGACGGCGGCGCTCGGATACTTCTTCGCGCGACCGATGGATACGGTGACGGCGTCTTGGCGGGCGGTGTCGGGGGCGTATCGGGCGCTGTTCGAAGGGGCGTTCGGCGGGCCGAGCCAGATCGCCGAGACATTGGTGGCGGCAACGCCTTTGATCTGCACCGGGTTGTCGGTGACCTTGGCGTTTCGGACCGGCCTGTTCAATATCGGCGCGCAGGGACAACTGATCGCGGGTGCGCTGGCGGCAGGCTGGGTCGGATTCGCGGTGCGGCTGCCACCGGTGCTGCACGTGGTGGTCGCGATGGCGGCAGGCGTCGCGGCCGGGGCACTCTGGGGTGGCATCGCCGGAATACTGAAGGCGCGCACCGGCGCTCACGAGGTCATCAGCACGATCATGGGCAACTACGTCGCGTTGTACGCGCTCACCTGGCTGCTGACCACCACACCCCTGCAGCGGCCCGGCAGGCGCGAACCCATCAGCCCCGTGGTGCACGACAGCGCCCAACTGCCGCGATTCGGCGACACCCGACTGCATCTCGGGTTGGTGATCGCGCTCCTGGCGGCGGTGCTGGTGTGGTGGCTGCTGAATCGGACCACCCTCGGATTCCGGCTGCGCGCGGTCGGCGCGAATCACGAGGCGGCCCGCACCGCGGGCATGAATGTCGGCGGCGCGTACGCCATGGCCATGCTGCTGGCGGGCGGTCTCGCCGGACTCGCGGGCACCCAGATGGTGCTCGGCACCGATCTGCCGCTCACCAATGGCATCGCGGGCTCCTTCGGCTTCGACGGCATCACCGTCGCACTGCTGGGGCGCGGCAATCCGGTCGGCACCGTCTGCGCCGCACTGCTTTTCGGCGCGTTGAACGCGGGCGGTCACGAAATGCAGGCCGCCACCGGGATTCCGCTCACCCTGGTCACGGTGCTGCAAGCGGTCACGGTGCTGCTGGTGGCGGCGCCCGCACTGGTCCGAGGCATCTTCCGGGTGCGAGCCGAACGCACCGAGGCAGTCCTCGCCAAGGGATGGAACTGACCCATGGCTGTATATATGCGCGAGAAACTGGAATCCCCGGAGCATCGGCGGCGGCGGGTGCGGCTCGGTGTGCTGCTGGTGGTGCTGGCACTGGTCGCGGTCGTCCTGGCATGCACCACGAAGTCGGGCGATGTCGCGTTCCGGTTGTCCGGACCCGATGGCGGCGGTCCCGGCGATGTGCACGTGCCCGCGCGACCCGCCGGACTCGTGCTCGCGCTGGTGACGGTCGCGATCGCGGCGGCGCATCTGTGGCGTGGACTGGCGAGCCGTTGGGCAGCGGCACTGTTCACGCTGTTCGGCATCGCGTTCGTGGTGACCTTCATCTGCTGGGCGGCGGCGGGAAAGCTGTTCCCGCTGACCAATCAGATCCAGGGCACCCTGGCCCTTTCGACGCCGCTTATCCTGGGCGCGCTGGCCGGGGTGCTGTGCGAGCGGGCCGGGGTCATCAATATCGCGATCGAGGGACATCTGCTGGCCGGGGCCTGCGCGGCGGCGCTCGTCGCCACGGTGAGCGGCAGCTTCGTGGTCGGGGTGCTGGCCGCCGTGGTGGCCGGGGTGTTCATGGCCTGGCTGCTTGCGGTGTTCTCGATTCGCTACCTGGTCAATCAGATCGTGCTCGGCGTGGTGCTGGTGGTTTTCGCCACCGGGGTCACCGGATATCTGTTCGATCAGGTCATCGCGTTGCCGAATGGTTCGGCGCGTTTCAATAGTCCAGGCACCATGCAACCCCTCGCGATACCGGGACTTTCCTCGATTCCGGTGCTGGGGCCGACGATCTTTCGGCAGACCCCGCTGGTCTATGCCATGGTGGCGGCGGTCGCGCTCATCGCGTTCGCGCTCTACCGGACCAGGTGGGGTCTGCGGGTGCGGGCGGTCGGCGAGCATCCCCGCGCCGCCGCCACGGTGGGAATCGGGGTGTTGCGCACCCGGTATCAGGCGGTGTTGCTGGCCGGGGCGGTGGCGGGTCTCGGCGGCGCGTATTTCACCATCGGGTCCACGGGCGGCTTCGTGAAGGAGATGACGGCGGGCAATGGGTTCATCGCGCTGGCCGCGGTGATCATGGGCCGCTGGCATCCGCTCGGTGCGGCCTGCGCGGCGCTGTTCTTCGGTTTCACCAAGGCATTGCAGGGGCAGTTGCAGGTGCTGGCGACGCCGATCCCCACCGAGGTCTTGCAGATGACCCCCTATCTATTGACGGTCATCGCGGTAGCGGGCGCGGTCGGTCAGGTGCGTCCGCCGCGCGCCGACGGCGAGCCGTATGTTCCGGAGTAGCCGGATCAGGCGGCGCGCGCCGAGCGCAATCTGCCCAAAACCGCGTCGGTGTCGGCGACATCCAGCACCAACCTGGTGAAATCCGTTCCGGCCAGTTCGATTCGCACCGCTGCGCCATCGAACATGGTGTCCCAGAACTCTTTACGACCTTTCCCCCGGAAGGTCCCGGCCGCGATCACACCCGGAAAGAAGGTGCCGGGCGCGCGCACCCACGGTGGACGCAGATCCACCTCGGCCCGCTGTAGATGGGTGATGTGGGACAGGTCGAAGCTGATCTGATCGCGCAGCGCCAGCAGACGGTGCACCCCGAGCACGCGCACCGTCACGGTCGTTCCCGTCAGTTCCAGTTCAACCATCGCGCACCTCGCTGCTCGGCTATCGCCTCCAGCGTGCGTGCGACACCTGGCCGCATCCTGAGCGGCGTCTATGAGTTCTCTCAGAGTTGCCGAGAAGTAGCGAGATATCGATCACGGCGCGACGCATACCGTCGAACACGCCCGAATCCCGGTTCCGGAAGGTTGCGCGGTCCACAATGATCAGCACCACCTCCGGGTGGGTCCTTGTTCTTGTGTGACATCCCATGCGCGTGTTCAACAAGGCCCCATCACCCTGGCGGGCGACACGACAGAGTGGCGGGCGAAAGGTAGAGAGGTCGAACTCGATGAGCAACAACCGTTTACGTAGCTGGACGGCCCGATGCGCGGTACTCGTCGGTGTCGCTTCGGCCGGACTGCTGGCGGCCTCGCCCGCGCAGGCCGAACCCCTGTGGCCGGGAGGCCCGGATATTCCGGGGGTGCCCGCCATCATTCCGGGACCGGTGGTGGCGCCGTGTTCCAAGGCGGCGCGGGTCTGTATGCAACTGTCCTCGAACCAGGCGTGGCTGATGGACAACGGCAAGGTTGTCTACGGGCCGACCCCTATCTCGCACGGCAGGCCCGGTTTCGAGACGCCGCCCGGCACCTTCCGCGCCGCGTTCAAGAAGGAATACCACTGGAGCACAATGCATCACGCGGAGATGCGCTACGCGGTGTTCTTCAACGGCGATATCGCCACCCATATCGGTCCGATCGAGGAGAAGTCGCACGGCTGCATCCGGATGACCCCGGATGGGGCCAGGGCGCTCTACGACTACGTCTCGCCGGGTGATGTGTTCGAAGTGGTGCCGTAGCCGTCCGAGCTCCGCTCGGATCTCGAAGGCCGGGTTCGCGATCGCGCGGACCCGGCCTTCCGCGTGTCCGGAAATGATTCGCGGCTCTGTAGCGCTCGAGTTCCCGATAATCACGGCAAATCAGACAAAAAGAATAAGCTACTCAAATGACGTATACGCCGAATGATGTTTTATCGGGAAAAATAGTGCCGACGTGCCGGTTGGCGGAAAAGGTGAATCCGGAATTGATAGCCGAACAATCGCCGCATCTTCCGTCGAAGATCAATGGGAGGAAGATCAAAAACGTTGCTACACAACGTCGTTCGTATGTGTATGCTATGGATCAATCACGACCTCACTACGTGGTGAGGTGATCGGCGAGGGCGGTGTCGGAATGGATGTCAATAGTCTCCAAGTACGCCGAGCGGCCATCATCGCAGCCGTACTCGCCGCCCTGATATTGATGGCGGCGGGCTCGCTGGATCGACTGCTGCTCGGCATATTCATCTGCGGCGGACTCGCGATCGGCTGGCTGAATGCCAAACTCACGCTGCGGGCGGTCACCAAAATCGCCGACGCCGAGACACCGAAGAAGATGCGCCTGCTCAGATCCTCCGCGATACGGTTGCTCGGCATTACCGTCGGCGCGCTGGCATTGGCCTTCCTGGCCCGGCCGAACGGTGTCGGAATCTTCTTCGGCCTGGCCCTGTTCCAGGTGATCCTGGTGATCAATACGGTGCTTCCCGAATTGAAAGGGCTGCGTCAATCGCTATGACCATCGTCGCTGCTTCGATTGCCTCGCTCCCGCTGGCCGACGAAGGCAATTCCGATTCGAAGATCAAGGTCGGCGAACACGCCGTCACGCAACTGTTCGGCCTGGAATTCAATGTCGACACGATCATCGCCACGGCACTGGCCGCGCTCATCGTGCTCACCCTGGCCTTCGTGGTGCGCGTCAAGCTCACCTCGGGCGTGCCCAATGGCGTGCAGCTTTTCTTCGAGACCGTCACCGTGCAGATGCGTGACCAGGTGGAAAGCGCCATCGGCATGAAGGTGGCCCCCTTCGCGCTGCCGCTCGCGGTCACCCTGTTCACCTACATCCTGCTGTCCAACTGGCTGTCGGTGCTGCCGGTGCAGTACGGTTCCGGCGAATTCTTCTCCCCGCCCGCCTCCGACGTGAACTTCGTCTACGCGCTCGCGCTGTTCGTCTTCCTGGCCTATCACGCGGCCGGAATGTACCGGCGCGGTCCGCTGACCCACTTCAAACAGGTGGTGAAGGGGCACACCGGCTGGGGTCCGATGGTATTCATCAATATCATCGAGGAGATAGCCAAGCCGGTCTCGCTGTCGCTGCGATTGTTCGGGAATATGTTCGCGGGCGGCGTCATGGTATCGGTGATCGCGCTGTTCCCCTTCTGGATCAGCTGGGGTCCCAATGCCATCTGGAAAATGTTCGACCTGTTCGTCGGGCTGATTCAGGCATTCATCTTCTCGCTGCTGACCATCCTCTATTTCAGTCAGTCCATGACGCTTGAATCCGAACACCACTGACCGTGCGTCGCCGCAAGACCATCGATCGACACCACCGGTCGGTGCATCGTTTTACAGAGAGGCAGTAGACAAATGGCAGACCCAACCACCGCGAGTATCGTCCAGGGCGCGCTCATCGGCGGCGGCATCATCATGGCGGGCGGCGCGATCGGCGCGGGCATCGGCGACGGTCTGGCAGGCGCCGCGCTCATCAATGGCGTCACCCGGCAGCCCGAGGCGGAGGGTCGCCTGCGCGCGATCTTCTTCCTGACCGTGGGTCTGGTCGAGGCCGCCTACTTCATCAATCTGGCGTTCATGGCGCTGTTCGTCTTCGCCACACCCGGCAAGTAGCGCGACCATGCGGGCGAGAACGGATGTGGCGGCCCAGGGGAACTTCCTTATCCCCAACGGCACCTTCTTCGCGGAGTTGGCGATCTTCCTGATCGTGCTCGGCGTCATCTGGTTCTTCGTGGTCCCGCCGATCCGCAAGGTATTGGCGGACCGCGAGGCGCGGGTCACCGGGACCGCGGCGGAGAACAAACAGGCCCGGCGCCTGTTCGCCGAGGCCACGGCACGCTACCAGACGGGGCTCGAACAGGCACGGACCGAGGCGGCCGCGATTCGCAATGCCGCCAGAGCCGAGGGACAGGCCATCCTCGACGGGCTGCGCGCCGACGCGCAGGCGCAGTCCGATGCGATCGTGGCCGAGCAGACCGCGACACTGCGCGCCGAGGCGGATCAGATCGCCGCGGGACTGCGCGAGACGGTGGAACCGCTCGCGCAGTCGCTGGCCGACCGGGTGGTCGGCGTCGACGATCGGCATGCCGGTAGCAGCCACGGTCATCAGACGGGACGGTCGTCATGATCCCAACCAGCACCAATAGTCCACTGGCCGAGGGGATTTACCACATCACCTTCGACTGGCCGGTCTTCGCGAGTCAGTTGTTCGCCTTCGTGTGCATCGTCGCGGCGTTCCGGCGCTGGGTGGTGCCGCCGATCAAGCGGATGATGGGCAAGGCGCAGGAGACGGTGCGAAAACAGTTGGCGGAGAGCGATCTTGCCTCCTCCCGGCTCGCCGAGGCCAAGCAGGCATACGACAGTGCCTTGGCCGAGGCCCAGTTGGAGCTGGAGCGTCTGCGCGCCGACGCGCAGGCCGACGCGGTACGCATCGTGGAGCAGATGCGCGAGGCCGCCGCGGCGGAGGTGGCGCGGGTGCGCAAGCAGGGCCGCGATCAGATCGTGCTGTTCCGCAAGCAGGTGATTCGCGATTTGCAGGCCGATCTGACCGCCACCGTACTTGCGCGCACCGAGGAGCGGGTGCGCGGACACCTCGCCATGCCGCAGGCGCAGTCCGACAGTATCGAGCGTTTCCTGGAAGACCTGGAGATCGCTGCGAATACGCCATCGCTGGACCGCAGCCGCATCCAATCGCGCTGGAACTGAGCGGTTCTCGACCCGAACCGGTGCGGCGGCGGCGCGACCGGCCCTCGCCGCACCGGAATCGTCACTGCGGGTTGGGCTTTCCCAGCTCCGCCGCGATGTCCTCCATGCGCTGCCGCGCGGCCTGCGCCCACTCCGGATGGGTGGTGACGAACATCCGGTCGTTCTCGACGGCGTCGAGGACGATGGTCGCGGCCCGTTCGGGCGAGATCATCGCCGCCGCCATCTTCACGATGACCTCGAGTCCGGGGGAGAACCTGCCCCACTGCTCGTCGGTCATGTCGCCGAGCCAGCCTTGGCCCTTGCGCAACGCGGCATCGTCGACAATATCGCTGCTGATATCGGTGATACCGCGCAGCATTCGGGTATCGACCGGGCCGGGGCACACCACCGTCACGCCGATACCCGGTGCCATGACCGACAATTCGCCATGCAGCGCCTCCGACAACGCGACCACCGCGTGCTTGCTCGCGGTGTACGGGGCGTTGAACGGTCCGGTGGTGACGCCCGCGATCGAGGCCGTATTGACGATATGTCCGCGTCCGGCGGAGATGAGGTGCGGGACGAAGGCGCGAATACCGTTCACCACCCCGCCGACATTGATCGACCACACTCGCTGCCACTGCTCCGGATCGAGATCCCACATGGGGCCGCCGGTTCCCGTGCCCGCGTTGTTGAACACCAGATCGACCCGGCCGAAGCGCGCCAGGGTGGCGGCGGCCAGTGCGTTCACCTGGTCCGGGTCGGCGACATCGGTTGGCACCGCGAGGGTTTCCTCGCCGAGTTGCGCCGCGGCCTGCGCCAGCGCGTCGGCCTCGATATCGGCGAGGACCACGCGGACGCCGCGCGCGTGCAGTGCGGAGGCGATGGCGAGTCCGATGCCGTGCGCGGCTCCGGTGACTACGGCCACCTGTCCTGCTTCGAGCTTCATTGGTTGACGCTCCCGTCTTGGTTGCGGTGTTGTTCGTTTCAGGGACATCAGTTGCCGGTGGCCAGTTCGAAGAGTGTGACCAGTTGCGCCGCATAATGATTCAGATCGAGGCTGGTATCCGCCGCGTAGTGCACGGCCAGGGTGTCGATGGCGGCGCGAATGGTCATGGCCATGATCTTCGGATCGAAATCGCGGAATTCGCCCGCGTTTTGACCCGCCTCGAGCAGCCTTGTCAGGGCCGCGAGGGGCGCGTCCGGTTGATCTTCGGGAAGAAACGGCTTGCCGAGCGCGGCCTGTGCGTTGAAGGCGAGTTCGATCAGGGCGCGCAGCTCGGTGGTGCGGTCGCGCAGGAATTCCAGATTCGCCGCGAGGTAGGCGGCGAGCCGCATTCGATGGGTCGGTGCGGCGTCCAGGCGCGGCATCATGTACTCGATCGCGCTGTCGCGGACCCGCTCCGCCACGGCCCGCATCAGATCTTCTTTGCCGGAGAAGTGGTAGGAGATCAGGCGGGTGCTGCTGATTCCGGCCCGGTGCGCGATCCGCGCGAATGAGGTTTGCGTATAACCCGATTCGGCCAGCACCTCGATGGCGGCGGCGAGGATCTGCGCGCGGCGCGCTACCGCTGCCGGGGAGGGGCGGGCAGTTACTTGCACAAGTAAGAAGTTACTCGATTGAGTAAATCAGGCGCAACAGGTCGTGGGCGAACCCTGAGGCGGGTCCGCCCACGGATCGAGCAGCGATCAGTACTTGGCCATCAGATACGCCCCGGCGACGATCATGACGCAGGCGGCGACCCGTCGGGCATTGAGACGACGGCGGGTGAACCCCATGACGCCGTAGTGGTCCATGGCGGTGGCCAGCAGCATCTGGCCCGCGATGATCAGACCGTTGAAGGTGCTCACCCCGACGCTGGAGGCGACGGTGATCATCGCGAAGATCGCCGCGCCGCCGATGAGGCCACCGAAGGGCGCCCACTTCGGCATCGCCCGCAGATCCATCCGGGTTGGCATGATGCGCCTGCGCGAAACAATCAGTGCGACAAGGAGAATGCTCCCGACACCGGTCAATGCCACCGCATAGGAGATGACCCCGCACACCCACACGTTGTGCAGCGAGAGCTTCAAGGTGTTCTGGCAGCCCGCCTCGACGGAGCGCAGTGCGCCGCCCAGGAGCAGGAAGGCGAAGACGAGTGCGAGTGCGGATCGGGGGAGTGCGGTGCGGCGTTCGGTGCGGGCCGGGCGTTCGTCGGTGAGAGTCATCGGGCGACACCTTCCAAGGGGGCTTCGGCGGACTCATCCGCGGTGGGCGCCGAGTCGGAGGCCAGCAGGCAGACGGCCACGCAGATGAGCGCGGCGGCGACGAGTCGCGGCGGTGTCGCGGCCCTGGCGACGAACCCCATCAGGCCGAAATCGTCCATCACCAAGGCGACCAGCATTTCGCTGACGATGACCACCGCGTTGAAGGTGGCTACGCCGACATATTTGGCCACGGTGATCATGCCGACCACCGCCACCCCGCCAATCAGGCCGCCGAAGGGCGCCCACCACGGCATATGTCGGAAGTCGGCGAGCGTGGGCAGTGGCGCGTCGGAGAAAATGCGGGATACCGCGAGGAATATCGCGAATCCCGTGAGGGCGACGGCGTAGGAGATCACCGCGCAGAGCCACGGGTTGCGAATGTGGATCTGCTGGGTGTTCTGGCAGCCCACCTCGACCGAGCGCAGGCCGCCCGCCGCCAGGATGAATAGGAAGATGAGTCCAAATGTCAAGACGGCCACGATGAGCCACGTCCTTGCTGTGCCGGGTATGGGGCCGGTAGTGCGTGGCGCGCTCCCCGGCGACCCGCCGAGTATGTAACGCCAATCAATGTACCGTTGTCTGACGGTACGATCAATGACGGCGGACTGTCAACGACAGGTATTTCGGGGGCATGGCCCGGTCGAGTTCGGTCGATACCATGAGGTGATTCATCTCGCCCCGCGCGTCAGGGGGCGGCCACGTTTGTCCGGTACATCTCATGATCGATAGGACAGTTGTGACGAAAACCTTCGCGTACTATAGCTTTTCGGCGCTCGCCACCATCGCCCTCGCCTCCGCCGCGGTCATCGGCGGCGGCCCGGTCGCCATGGCAGGCCCGGTTCCGGGTTCGGAAAAGGTCTGCACCATCACCTATCCGACGCCCGACGACTTCAATGTCGAGGCGTCCAGCGACGCCTATGCCGTCCCGCACGGCGACGGCACCCTGGATCTGATCCTGGTGACCGACTCCCACTCCGATGTCGGCTACGAACAGCACTTCACCGTCACCTGGGCCAATATCGACACCAGCAGGAACGGCCAAGCCGATGTCACCGCCCAGGTCCGCGGCTCCAGCACCACCCTCGTCGTCCCCGGTGTCGCCACCAAGCCGGGCAAAGTCGCCTTCGTATTGGGCGCACACAACCACGGCTCGGCCCAGAACTACACCAACGGCGACTGCTCGGTGACCTACACCGTCCGCTGACGGGTTGGCGCATACGGTGGCGTGCTCGGCGCGGAGCGGCCCGACGCGATAACCCTCCAGGCCGAAGAACTTCGGGGTTGGGCCTGGTGTGATTGCGCCGAGGTGGTCCGGCGACTGCCCGGCCTGCCGGCTCGACGCGCCGCCGCGGCGCGTCGAGCCAGGGCCGAGGGCGTGGCGCTCTATTTGGAGGACGGCTTCGCTCTCGCTTGATGCGGCGCGATACCTCGCGCTTCAGAAGCCCTTGCCGAGAGCGGTGGCGCTTTCGTGGGCGCGGGTGCGGGTTTCGGCGGCATTGGGGTCGAAGAGGTTGGCCAGGAAGGTGATTCGCGCGGTGTCGGTGATGCCGGCGAAGTTGAGCCAGTAGTCGAAATAGGCGGCCTGGTGGTCGACGCCGAACTTGTCGGGGCTGTCGGGGTGGTAGACGGCGGCGGTGTAGACGACGGCCGCCTTCTTGTCGGTCAGCAGGCCGCGGTAGCCGTCCTCGGGGGTGATGCTGAACAGCATGTCGTTCTGCGACACCACATCGATGAAATGCTTGAGGACGTAAGGGAATCCGTGATTCCACATGGGCACGGTGAACAGGTAGTGGTCGTAGCTGTTGAAGCGGTCGAAGGTCGCCCGCACGTCGAGCCGGGTCGCCTGCTCCTCATCGGAGAGTTCGAAGCCGGCGAGTGCGTTCATCTTCGCGCGCGCGGCGGTGGCGCCTAGGTAGGGCAGGGGAGTGTCCCACAGATCCCATTCGTCGATGACTGCGTCGAGGTGGGTCTGTCGGTATCCGGTCAGGAAAGACTTTCCCAACGCTAGGGATTCGGATTGCTCGCCGCGCGGCGAGGCACTCAGGTGCAGCAGGCGTGTCATGAAAGGGTTCCTCGAATCCGCAGTGTTCAGCCGTAGATCCGCGCGTACAGGTCGCGGATTTCGGCGTCGGTGGGTACGCGGGGGTTATTGCCCGGCGAGCCGGAGGCGAGAGCCTGCTCGGCCATCAGCGGAATCAGCTCGTGCCAGCGATCCCGGTCGATGCCATAGGTTTTGGGCGTCGGCACGTGTACATCCCGGCACAGGTCCGCGAGGGCGGTGACGAGTCCGTCGGCCGCCGCGGCCGCGCTGTCGGTCGCTGTCGCCACCCCGAGCGCCCTGGCGCAGTCGGCGTAGCGGGACTCGGCGGCCCGCACCGAGAAGGCGGTCACGGCCGGGAACAGCATGGCATTGGAAAGTCCGTGCGCCACATGGAAATGCGCGCCAATGGGCCTGCTCATCCCGTGCACCAGCGCGACACTGGAATTGGAGAAGGCGATACCCGCCTGGGTGGCGGCGAGCATCATCCGCTCCCTGGCCCCTCTATCGCCGCCGTCGGCGTATACCCGGCGCAGCACTTGCCCGATGGTCTGGATGGCCGTCAGAGCGAGGCTGTCGGAGAACGGATTCGCCTTCTTGCTGACATACGCCTCGATGGCGTGGGTGAGGGCGTCCACGCCGGTGTCGGCGGTGAGTCGCGGCGGCATGGAGACGGTCAGCTCGTAGTCGACAACAGCGGCGACGGGCAGGAACGCAGGCCCGGTGCACAGCATCTTCTCATCGCTGCCGCTATCGCTGATGATGGTGAACTGCGTTGCCTCCGAACCGCTTCCGGCGGTGGTGGGCACGGCGATGATCGGCAGCGCCGGTCCGGTGTTCTGGCGTGGGGCCTTGTAGTCGCGCATCTGTCCGCCCTGGCGACCGAGCAGGCCGAGCGCTTTGGCGGTGTCCATCGGACTGCCGCCGCCGAAGCCGATGACCGAGTCGGCCCTGTGCGCTTCGAGCGCGGCGAGTCCGGCCGTGAGCGAATCGGTGGTGGGGTCCGGGACGGTCTCGGCGAACAGTCGCGGTGTGAGTCCCGCCGCCGCGAGATCATTCATCATCCGGTCGGCCGCGCCGGTGCCGACGAGGAACGAATCGGTGACGATGAGCGGTCGGGCGAGTCCGAGTCCGGAGACGACCTCGCCGATCTCGCGTACGGATCCGCCACCGATGCGCATGATCCGCGGCAGTGCGATATGTGCAGCCATGAGGTGAGTCTCATGCGATCGAGTGCAGATCACAACGGTGAATCAGGCACAGCGTTGTGCGGATTTGCACAACCCCCTACGGTGGGGTCGATGATCGTTGCGGATGATCTCCGATACTTTCTCGAGGTGGCGCGCACCCGCAGGCTGCTTACCGCCGGCCGGCGGCTCGGTGTCAACCACACCACCGTCGGGCGGCGCATTGCCGCCTTGGAGCGGTCGATCGGCAATCGGCTCTTCGATCGTGCCCCGGCGGGCTGGGTGCTCACCGATGCGGGCCATCGCCTGCTGGTCCACGCGGAGGCGATCGAGTCCACCCTGTTGGCCGCGATGGAGAGCACCGCCTCGGGCGGGGGTCGCCTGTCGGGCACGGTGCGGGTGGCGACCCCGGACGGATTCGGCACCTTCGTGCTCGCACCGAATCTGGCCGAACTGTGCGCGACCCATCCGGACCTGGATATCCAAATCGTCACCGCGACAAGGAATGATGTGCTCTCCACCCGCGAGTTCGATCTGGCGGTGACCTTGGAGCCGCCCGCACAGCGGTCGGTGGAATGCGCCGAACTCGCCGACTACGAACTCGGCCTTTACGCGACGTGCGAATACCTGGCGACGCATCCGAGGATCGCACGCGCGACCGATCTGCAAGAGCATCGGCTGATCGGCTATATCGATTCGCTGCTCGACATCGCGGCGCTGCGCATCCTCGACGACATCGTGCCGGGGCATCGCGCGCAGATCCAGACCAACAATGTCACCGGTCAGTGGACCGCGGCGGCGGCCGGATCCGGTGTGGCGGTGCTACCGCTGTATATCGGTGATCCGGACCCGCGGCTGGTGCGTGTGCTGCCCGATGAGGTCACCGTCGCGCGCAAGTACTGGCTGATCGTGCCGCGCGATCTGCGGCGGTTGGCGCGGGTGCGCGCCGTGATCGCCATGATGCGCACGATAGCGACCACTCAGCCTGGTTTGACCGTTCCGTCCTGAATCCGGTTGTCAGACACCGGGATTCCAGCCGCCTTCGGGCACCTTCATGGTGAACGCGCCGCAACTGAAGCTGAGTCCGAAGGCGACGACGATACCCTCGCCCGCGCGCCGATCGGTGGGTTCGGCCACCATCAGCGGCACCGAACAGCCGAGGGTATTGCCGTATTCGCGCAGCACCCGATACGAGGACGCGACCGTCTGCGCCTGCGGATCGACGCCGAACTGTTCGCACAGCGCGTCGAGGATACGGGTGCTGCCGGTGTGCATGAGCAGGGTGGCGGCGTCGACGGGTGCGGTGAGTCCGGTGGCCTTGTCGGCCAACAGCATTCGCACGGTTTCCCGCGCGTAGAAGGCGCCGCGCGGGGTGACGTCGGCGCTCAGGGTGTAGAGGCGGCGGCCGTGCACGACCGGGATGTCGGAGCCGCCGTCGGGAACGGTGCCGAGTTCGGTGTCCTCGGGGCGCTCATTGGTCAGATTCGCGACCGGCCCGAAGGATGGTCCATCGCCCTCTGCGCCGAAAACCATGGCGACGGCGGCGTCGGCGAAGAGAAATCCGTGCAGCGCGTCGACGGTTTTCTGGCGATCGGCCCGGTCTATCTCGGTGAAATGCGAGTAGAAATCGGGCAGTACCGGCGAGAGCGGGGTGATGGCCTCGGTGAAGCAGGCCAGCACCCGCTTTCCCGGATTGCAGCTCAGATACCAGCGCGCCGTCTCCACCACCTTGGCCATGGCCGAGCAGCCCATATATTCGATACTGAGATTGGCCACGGTGCGCGGAATTTCCGGCATGCGGGCGATGACATCGCAGACCAGGCTGGGCAGCAGTCGGCCCGGCGCGCTGGAAATACCGAGCACCAGTCCGATCGATTCCGGGTCGATATCGGACTTGGCCAGGCACTTCCGCGCCGCGAGCACCGCGAGGTCGGCGGTGGCGATATCGAGTTCCGGCTCCGCGTCCGCGAACAGAACATCGGGATAATTGGCCAGCACCGAATGCCGCTTGTGCACGCCGATGCCGTTGAGCATGCCGATGAGGGCATCGGAGAGGTGTCCGCGCCCGGCGGTGAGCAATTCCTCGGTGCTGAATTCGGGGCGGGGGAGTTCGGCGGCAATGGAAATCAGGATCGGATCGATTGTGGTGGCGGCGGTCACTTGGCTCGCTCCTGTGAATCTTGGTGGGCTGAGCGGTACGCCTTGCCGACCACGGCGGCGGCGAAACCGGCGCGTCAGCATAACACCGTAAATGCGTTGATTGACAAGTCATCGTCCGCGATAGCGATTCCGCATGCTTATGGCTCGGGAGAATGTCGATCGCGGCTAACAAAGGTTGATGAATCGTCGGCGGCCGAAATCGAAACGCCGGATGAATCTCGGTACTGTCGTGCCAGAACCTCCCGGGATTGGGAAGTTTGGACACTCTCGGCTCGGCTGGACACGGCGATACTTGGCGTGCCAAAGTACCCAGCAATCACCGCACAGCGAGCTTCCAGCGAATGCCGATCCGGTTGCCGGGCATGCGTGTGCGGTGCGGAGTCCTTGCAGAAAGTTCGACCCATGATCACCTCTCGCAGCGTCGGCGTCCGGGCCGCTATCCATCGCGCCCACGAGTCGCCGCCCATGACTGAGAGGTCCGAATCGGAAGGGGTTGTCGTGCGGCGGCGGATCGAATTGGGCCCTACCGCAGGTCCTTCGGCCGACCGGGGGCGAAATGCCCGATAGTGGCCTCGGCAGTTGGCCTCGGCGTGCGGCGCGCATTCGGCCGACGTCCGTCGCGCTTCGTCAGGGCGACCGCTCGCTCACCTACACCGAATTGGCGGCGCGCGTGGATAATTCGGCCCACGCGATGGCCGCCCTCGGGATAGGGCGCGGCGATCGTATCGCCTACCTCGGTCACAATGACATCGCTGCCTTCGAGATCTTTTTCGCCGCAGGCAGATTGGGTGCCCTGTTCGTCCCGCTCAACACCAGACTGACCGCGCCCGAAATTTCGCGACTGCTGGCGGATTCCGCGCCGCGCCTGCTATTGCACGGCCCGGAGCACGCCCCGTTGGTATCCGGGAGCGATGTCGAGTTCGTGATACCGATCGAGCAATGGGATCCGCCGCGCATCGCATCCGGCGCCGCGCACCTCATTGCGGATATCGGCCCCGACGTCGGCCTGGACGATCCCGCCGTACTGCTCTACACCAGCGGCACCACCGGGACGCCGAAGGCCGCCGTGCTCACCCACGGCAATCTGACCTTCAATACCGTCAACCAACTCGCCCACATCGATGTGCTCGCCGACGATGTCGCACTGTGCCTCGCGCCGCTGTTTCACGCGACCGGCCTCGGCCTGGTCAGCCTGCCGACGCTGTTCAAGGGCGGCACCGTGGTCGTGCTCCCGCGATTCGACCCGGCCACCGTGCTGGCCACCATCGCCGAGGCGCGGGTCAGCGCCTTCTCCGGGGTGCCGACGATGCTCCAAATGCTGTGTGATCACCCGGACTTCGCGCGCACCGACCTGGGATCGCTGCGCTATGTGATCTACGGCGGCTCCTCGGTCGCCGAGCGGGTGGCCGCGGCCTGGCAGCGGCGCGGGGTCGATATCCTGCACGGCTACGGGATGACCGAGGCCGCACCGGGGGTATGCCTGGCCACGGCCGAAGGAGCGGGCGCGCGGCCGGTCTCGGCGGGCGTGCCGCACTTCTTCACCGATATCGCGGTCGACCAACCCGCTGCCGACGGCTCGGGCGAGCTGTTGGTGCGCGGTCCGAATGTGGCGCGCGGCTACTGGCGTCGCCCCGCCGAGTACTCCTTCGCCGACGGTTGGTTTCGCTCGGGTGATGTGGTGCGCGTCGCCGAGGACGGTTGGATCCACGTGGTCGACCGCATCAAGGACATCATCATCTCCGGCGGCGAGAACATCTATCCCGCCGAGGTCGAGGCCCGCGTCAATGCCGTCGCGGGCGTGGTCGAATGTGCCGTTGTCGGGGTGCCCGATGAACGGTGGGGCGAAGTCGGGGTGGCCTATGTGGTCCGGGCCGCGCCCGACGCCGTCACCGAGGCGGAGTTGCGCGCGGCGCTGCGCGGGACGCTGGCCGCCTACAAGATCCCCAGACATATTCGCTTCGTCGACCGGCTGGCCAGGAATGCCGCCGGAAAAATCCAGAAACACACCCTTCGCTTCGCTCCGGGAGAGTCGAAATAGTGCGCACAACAATCGATGCCGTGCCCGCCACCGTCACCATTCCGGGGCGGCTGACCCCGGCACTGCTGGAGGCGGCCGCCGCGCCGATCCGGGTGGATCTCGCGCCCGAGGTGTTGGACAAGGTGGCGGCCTGTCGGGAATTCGTCTCGCGGCGACTGGCCGCCGGGGACCGAATCTACGGTTCCACCACCGGATTCGGGCCGCTGGTGGAATTCTCCGGCCGCGACACCGCCGTCGACCAGTGCGACAACATCCTCTACCACCTGACGGCGGGCCAAGGTCCGGACCTGCCGCCGCGGGTGGTGCGCGCGGCCGCGCTGGCCCGGCTGTGGTCACTGGCCCAGGGCCACTCCGGGGTGTCCGCACCGGTGCTCGAGGCGTTGGCGGCCATGCTGGGCACCGATTTCGCCCCGGCCGTGCCTCGACTCGGATCCCTCGGCGCCAGTGGCGATCTCATTCCGCTGGCCTATGTGGCGGGCGCGTTGCGCGGGGAGGGTTCGGCCTACTTCGCCGGACACCGCATGCCCGCCGGAGAAGCCCTGGTCACCGCCGGACTGACCCCACTGGCCCTCGACGGACGCGACGGGCTCGGACTGGTCAACGGCACCGCCGTCACCGCGGCCGCCGCCGGACTCGCGCTCGCCTCGGTGCGGCGCTCACACGCCGTCGCCCTCACCCTGAGCGCGGTGCTCACCGATATCCTCGGCAGCGATCCCGGCTTCCTCTCGGCCCACCTGCTGGCGGCCTTCGGTCATCCGCACGCGGGCGCCGCGGCAGCGCGGCTGCGCGAACTCCTCGACGGCACCCGACCCACCGGCACCCGATCCCTCCAGGAGCCCTACAGCATTCGCTGCACGCCGCACCTGCTCGGCGCGGTCGGCGGCTCGCTCGAGCACATCGGTTCGGTCATTGCCGACGACCTCAACGGCATCAGCGACAACCCGCTGTTCTTCCCCGAACACGACACGGTCGTGCACGGCGGCAACTTCTTCGGGCAGCCCGTCGCCTTCGCCGCCGACCAATTGACCACCGTGACAACGCAGATGGGCAATCTCGCCGAACGCCAACTGGATCTGCTGATCGACCCGCACCGCAACGGCGGACTACCACCCATGCTGGCCACCGAACCCGGCAAACAACACGGCGTGCAGGGCGTGCAGTTGGCGGCCACCGCCATCCTGGCCAACCTGCGGCGCTCCACCGTGCCCGCCTCCGTGCAGAGCCTGCCGACCAACGGCCACAACCAGGACGTCATCCCGTTCGGCACCCAGGCCGCGCTCAACGCGCTCGACGCCGCCGCCGCGCTGCGCTGGCTGCACGGATCACTGGCACTGGCCCTACGGCAGGCGGTGCACGTCGGTGGTCGCCGACCCACCGCGCCCGCCTGCGCCGCCGTCATCGAGGAACTCGTGCATGCGATTGCGGCGGTCGACCCGGATCGTCCGCTGGACGGGGATGTGCGGGTCGCGGCATCGGTGCTCGACCGGATCGTGGAGCGTGCCGCATGAAGCAGACACTGACCCGCACGGTCGTCATCGGGGCGGGCATCGCCGGGTCCTGGCTGGCCTACCGTCTCGCGCAGTGGGGCGTTCCGGTGGTGCTGCTGACCGCACCGCACGAGGACACGCCGAACGTATCTCTCGGTGCGGCAACGGTTTTCCATCGTCGACTAGTGGATGATCCGAGTCCGGAGGATATCGCCGCGGCATTCGCGGACGAGACGGCGACCCAGCATCCGGAACTGCGTCCGCTGCTCACCGACCACCTGGCGAGCGAATTCGCCGAACTGTCGGAGCTGGTCCCGTTCCAAACCCTCGAGACCATGGTGATTCCGCGCCACCCCGTGCCATTCCCCAGACTCGGCGCGGGCGGTGTGGTGATCTCGGTGCTGCACGACCAGATTCGCGCCTACGGCGGGACCATCATGTGCGGGCGCGTCACCGATCTGCTCGTCGAAGACGGGATCTGCCGGGGCGTGGCCTATTCGGCCGACGGGCAGCCCGGCATAGTCCAAGCCGGTGCGACCGTACTGGCCAGCGGCGGCTACTCCGGACTCATGCGGCACGCGCCGACCCCGAACAGCGGCAGCATGCTCGGAATCTTCGCCGCGGCGGGCGGCGCGCTCACCAATCTCGAGTTCTCCCAACGACATGCGCTCGGTGACCGCTCCGCAGGCCGCGTGCTCTACCCGCCGGACCTGGCGGGTGCGCAGTTCTACCGCGATGGACAGCGCGCCGTCTGGCTCGAACGCGCCTACCACACCCTCCCCGAGGAACGTCGCGATCTCGATATCTTCCAACAGTATTGGCGACACAACGGGCACATCCCGCACGAATTGCGGCGCGGCGAAACCCGGCACGAGATCGGCCCCGTCTACGGACTCTCCATGGGCGGCGCGGCACACACCGGCGGCGCGACCAACCTAGCCGGGGTGTACGCGTTGGGTGAAGCGCGCCACGACATCGCCGCCAACAGTATCCTCGGACGGCCGTGGGCGACCTACCTATCCAGCGCGGGCCTGCTCGCCGACACACTGCGAGAACTGCCGGACCAGCAGATGCCCGAGACGTTTTCGGTGCCCGCCCGATCGGTCGAGGTATCCGCCGAATTGCGGCGGGAAGTCCGAGAACGATTGCATGCCTTCGAGGACCATCGATTCTCCGAAGGTGCGGTCCAGGCATTCGTGCAGTGGTGCCGAACGACCCGTCGGAGCCTGCCCGCCGAGTTCAATGGGTCGGCGGGGGTGCTGATCCTCGCGGAATCGTATGCGCTGAGCGCACTTTCGCGACGGGAGAGTCGCGGCTACTTCTATCGCGCGGACTTCCCGACAGCAGATCCGGCGCTGTCCGGGCTGCGGACGGTAGCGCGCTACGACTCTTCCGCCGATGAGGTCTCGGTCGAGCTGGTCGCGAACATCGCAGGCACGAAAGTGCCGGTGGAGGTCGGATCGGCGCGTTGAAACGGCACTGACGCACCATTGGGCTGAATCCGGACAGATGCCGACAGCGGTCGGCTCATCCGAAGTTTCGGCCGTCCTCCCCATCATCCGTCGCAGCCCAACAGCGACTTTCGTACGACCACGCGCGGATCACCGCGTTCAGCGCTTGTCACACCCGGGGAGCCGATCGGTCGGTCCATCGGCTCAACTGCGCCAGGATGGCATCCGTGGCAAGTCCAGCGGATACGGGCGACTCGGGCGCGGATCCCGTCCGCCGACTCGCCGACCTCCTCGCCCGGCACGGTCCGGCGGGCTGGCGACAGGTGGACGCTGTTTTCGCCATGACCGTCGCCACCGAGGTCGGCAAACTGGTGTACTCGATCGGCGACCACACCGTCGCTCTCGAACCACCGGAATCGGTGCGCACCCTCGTGCGCACCCTCCGCGCCGCAGCCGCCCGCTCGCCCGAGGGGCCGTGGTTGCGCCTACTCGTCACCGCCGACAATGCCGGTGCCATCGAAATCGACTACGACTACGGCGAACTGCCCATGCCGCCGGGACAACTGTTTCCGCCGGAGGTATATCGCGCCGACCTGAGAACCTATCCGCGCGAACGCGTCCCGGTATGGTTGGCCGCCTACGTCGGACACGGCGATCGGCAGCGCCGTCCACCACGGGCGGCGGCCGGCCAAGCCCGCACCGATCTGGCCGCCGGAGTGTGGGCGACATTGGTGGAGAACGAATTACCGCCCTTTCCGAAACTGTGGGCACGCTGGGTGACCCTCGCCGCGGTCTTCGTCGCCGCCGGATCCGAGTGGGGTCCGCGAATATTGCCGTGGTCCGGGGTTTTCGAAGGTGCGACGCATGGCGGCTCGACACTGTACGTGCTACCCGGCGGACGCGCCGTGCTCTCGGGCGGTGTCTGGAATGACCCGGCTCTGGCCGCCGCCTATCTCGAATCCGCGCCGCTGCCGAACCTCTATGCGGGAGCGCCGGATTGGGTGGCCGATCCGGTGCTGGATCCGCGTGCCGCCTCGGGTCTGCTCTCGTTCTGCTACTGGTGGGATTCGGGGCACTGGTATCGCGCGGAAATCGGGTCGGATTGCGCCGAGGCGGTCCCCGGCGTGTGGACCGCCACCACCACACTCGACATCATCGCCACCGTCGCGCCCGATCTGCCTCGCGAACACGCGGTCGCGCTATTGACCGCGGCGGAATCGGCGCGCGTGACGCGCGCCGGTCTCGAGCACATCTTCGACGCCGACCACGATATCGACGGCGCGCTATATCAATTCACACTCGCCGGACTGGTTTCCGCTGTACCGCAACCAATGCCGGAGAATCGGGCGCTGGCCATGGTCCGCGACTACCTCGCGGGCCACGGTCTCCCCGAAACCCCAGTGGCCCAAATGATCGCCGAACGCTTCGGCATCGGCTGGATCGTCCGCGTCCCCGCCGAGGTCGAACCGGCGATCTACTACATCGTCGACGACGGCCGCCTGGAACGCACCGCGCCGACCGTGACCCCGGCGACCGCCATCGCCGAACTCGAGCGGCAGTTCCGCCGCCGCCACCGCATCGAAGGGTGAAGTCATGGACCGTTGGGAACGCGAGGGCCTGCGCGCGGCCAACACGGGCACACTCAATCAGGTGGACCACATGCTCGACATCCTCAAGGAGCAGCAGGCCTATCTCAAAAACGTGCAGGAAAAGATGACCACTCTCCGCGCCACCGCCACCTCGACCGACCGTCTCGTGACGGTAACCGTGGACGCGGCGGGCGTGGTCACCGAGGTGCGTTTCGACCAGGAAGCCTTGCGCGGCAATGCCGATGAGTTGGGTCGATCGGTCGCCGAGACCGCCCGCCAGGCGGCCGCGGCGGCTCGCGGGCAGGTTCAGGAATTGCTCGCGCCGGTCCTCGAATCCGCCGAATCCATGCCGGACTTCTCCGATCTGATCCCCGACGCGCCGAGTATGCGGCCGCACGTGGACCGGTAGTCACCGGATTCTCCGGAATGGGAACCGGTGCGTACCGAGCCGTATCGGACAATTGGGTGCTCGCAACGTCGGAGCGGAGGGTCGATCGGTGAATCAGTTCCGGATGGATCCCGCTCGGGTGCGCGATGTCGTCGGTCGACTGTCGGCCATCGCGGACAACGCCCACCGGGATCTGTCCCAGTTGCGGGCCGCCCTCGATCTCGCGGGCGCGTGCTGGGGCACCGACGAACCGGGCCGCACCATTGGCGACACCTACCTGCCCGAAGCGACGAAGGCACTGACCGGAATGCGTGTCGTCGCGGACAATATCCGGGCGCTGGGCAATGGTATTGCCGGATTCAGCCGCCAGGTGCAACAGCAGGATCAGCAATCGGCATGGTATCTCCAGCACGCCCAAAATGGGCCATCGGTGGATGCCGGCACGGGGCCGCATATCGGTCCGTTATATGACGGCACGCCACAGTATGTGACACCGGTCGGCGGCGCGGTATCGCCGCAAGTATCCGGCGGTGTCGAACCCGGTGTCGGTGCGCAGGGCGATCCGAAGCCGGTGCGGTCCGGAGGGAATCCCGCGACGCATCGGCCGCAGGCCGAAAGTCCGTCGGTGACCACGCCACAGCCGGTGTCGAGCACCGCCCGTCCCACGGCATGGCCTCCGTCGGTGTCGGTCCCGGATTCGCAGCGGGGAGCGAACAACCCGTCCCGGCCGAACAGCCCGGCGGATATGCCGCGAGTCGTATCGCCGAGTATCGCGACCGGTCCGGGTGCCACCGCTGCAGGTGTCCCGACCGATCCCGGCCCAAGGGGCAGTTCGCCGCTCCAACCCGACAAGGTCGGATCATCCGCCGCGCCCTGGCAACCGGAGGCAGGCAAAGCGGACAACCCCTGGTCGCGGCCGAATGTCACCGCCGGAACCGACACGGGCGCACCGCGATCCATGCCGAGAGGCCAATTCCCCACCGGGGCGACACCACCGAACCTCGGCGAACACCCGATGGCGCTCCCGCCGCGACGTGCCAAACCTCGCCGATACCAACCTGTTTCGGCCCACGGCGCGGAAAGTCCCGCAGTCGCCGGGCTTCGGGAACTCGCCGAACGTCATGGCCTGCGCCTCATCGGATTCGATGATCCCGCGTTCGACAGCACGACATTGGCGGAGTTGGTCTCGGCTGTGGATTCCATGCTCGGGAAGTACCCCTGTCTCGCACTCGGCGGCTTGGAGATCACCGATATCCCCGCCACTGTTTCGCGAGTGGTGGTGCGCAGAACCGAGGAAACCGGCCCGCGCCAGGCTTGGATCATGCTGGACCGGGCTTGCTTGGTGGATCGCGGGCAACTGGAGCATCGCGTTGCCCACACACACCGGCCGGGTCGACAAATCGCCGAAATATCCCAGCGGCCGATGTATTCGACAATCCTCACGGACTTCGGACGGATCATGGTGCACACGGCCGGTCCCGATGCCGTCCGGAAGGCGCGCCGCCGTCTCATCGCAGGCGCACCCGGTGATGGGAAGGGGCGTCGAACGCTCGCGCGGGTGATCGCCGCCTATCGACGCTGGCTGAATCCGCTGTGGGACAGTGCCTCCGACGGCCCCTTCGATCCCCGCCAAGCCCTGGTCACGGCCTTCGCCGAGACCGAACTGTGCGGTCGGGCGGCGTCGGTGCCCGCGCGCGTACTGCACCGACACCTCGTCGACAGCGTGGTGGCACGGCAATGAGGATCGAGATACCGCCGGGGTGGCCGTCCTGGGCAATCGAACTGCTGGTCGGTCATATTCCCAATGGCGATCCGCGACTACTGCGCGACTGTGCCGATGCGTGGGCACAGGCTGCTATCGCGGTGCGGGCGTTGTCGGTTCAGATGGGTGCGGCAGAGGTCGGCCACGTCGCCGCCGCGATCGAGGGTCAGGCGGGCGAAGCGTTCGGACACGCGATCAACGAACTGCGCGACGATTGCCGTTCGCTGGCCGAACCTTTCGACAGCATGGCCAAGTACCTCTACGGAGTGGCGAACAAGCTGGAACTTCAGATCTTCGTGGCGGTCGGAACATTGGCCTTCATGGTCGTGCAGTACTTCGTCACCGTCGCCACGAGGAACGCACCGGGCGCGGCCCTCGTCCGTGTCGAAGGCGAGATCGCGACCAAACTCACCTGGCGCGCCCTGGTCAAATGGTTGCGCCAGGGCGGCGCGAAATTCGTGCTCGAACATCCTCCGGTCAAAGTGGTCTGGCAGGGCGCCAAATGGGGCGCGCTGGTCGGCGGCGGCATCCACTTGGGCGCCGAATTGATCCAGGTCGCACAGGGACATCGCGGTTCGGTCGACGTGAAGGCCGTCGGCGAAGCGACCGTGGTGGGCGCCTCGGGTGGTGCGGCGGGCGCGATGCTGGCACTTCGGTTGGCGCCGAGGCTGCGCGACTGGGTCAATCGATTCCACACACAGCCCACCAGAGTCGCTGCCCATGTGGCGGGCGTCCTGGCGGTCGGCGCAGGCGCAGGCGCCGCAGGCGGTGTGGTCGGGGCCATTGTGCTGGCCGAAATGGAAGGGCGTCGGATCAATCTGCGCAACCTGGCGGAGGCGGCGCTGGCCGGTCTCGCGCCAGGGGCCGCGGGCGCGGCCGGAGCGGCATCGAAGGCGGGGATTGCCGCAGCGAAAACCGGTGCGCGAGTGCCGTTGCCGGTCATCGAACCCCCGGCATCCGGTTCGCATGGCGAGCCGCCGATCGAAGTTGCCGCTCGGGCTGCGCGAGAGCCGGTGCCGCCCGTGGGTGAAGCAGTGAAATCGCCTGTGCGATCGCATAATTCGGAGTCCGCCCCCGTCGAGCACGAGATGATTGGTGGCGGCCAAGAGTTTTCGGATGGGCGGGCGCCGAAGCCCGAACTCACGCCGGAAGCGATGGCGGCGGCGGCCGATATGGGTCTAAACGTCCACGAGATCTTCGAGGGAAACGATCCGTTTCTCATGCTGGCGGAGGAATTCGGAAAGCCCGACCACGGACAAGGCGCGCCCGACCCAGGGCCTGTCCTCAAACCTGATGTGGCGGATCCAAGGGTGCCGGTCGATTCGGACTTCCTGCGCATCATCCAGGAAAACTACGGTGACGGCGGCCTCGACCACGGACAATTTCTTGGACCGCCGGGTGGCGGCACATCGCCGCTCGGGCCGCCACCCGGCGGCGGGCAACCTCGAGGCGGCGGGTCGGTCGGTCAGCCTCAAGGGGGCGCGACGTCGCCCACTTTCACGCCGAGTCCGGATGGAAGTGCGGTCCGAGTCGGGTCGTCAGGCAGTCCCGGATCCGGCGGGGGAGGAGCAACCGCCCACGCCGGTGGGCAACTTGGCGGTGGATCAGCAGGCCAACCGAGTGGTTCGGCCGGACAGCCGGGAGGCATCGCACCGCAAAGCGGTGGCGGACCATCCGGTGGAACCCAGCCGGGAGGCGCTGCGCCCGGCCAGGCGAGCGGCCCGCAAAACCGCCAAGGCACTACCGATCCCACGGCCGGCGGCGGTCCCATCACCGAAGGATCTCTGCTGCCCGGCGGTGACCGACCTGCCACACCCGACACAGGGCTACAGGGCAACCGCGGCGTCGTCGCCACCGCTTTGGGCGACGTCAATGACGTATTCAAACAGATCACCGAAGGTCTGGACCTGACCCCCGAGCACACGCCACCGCACACCCCCACCGAGGCCCCACCCACAACTGCACCCACGCCGAAAGAGCCGCTCACCCCGGCACCCCCGACCACCAGGGAGCCCACGAACCCTGCGGCAACCACCCCGTGGACCGGCTCCAAAACCGAATCACCGACCCCACTTACCCAGCGCGGCACAACCCAAACCCCTGGCCACACCGCGACTCCCACCGGCACCCACACATCGGCCCCGACCGAACCCGCCACAAATACCCATGCTTCAACTCCCACAGGCACCCGCGCGTCAACCCCTCCCGAGCCGGGGACCAATACCAACACTCCGACTCCGTCGGGTACGTACACCCCGACCCCGACCGAGTCCGCGACAAATACACACACCACGCAGCCGACCCACACCGGTTCGCCTCTGGAACAGCCCGGATCAACCAGCACCCCGAAATCCGCCACGACGACACCCCCAGCCACCGACACCACCACCCACCAGGCAGCGAACCAGCCACCCGCACACACCCCGAATCCCCCCAACCCCCAAACCCACGCCGCCCTCACCTTCCAAACCCCGCCCGCTCCCGCCCCGGAAACAGCCCCCACCCAACAACACCCGACCCCCACGTTCACCACATCGAACTCAACATCCACCTGGCTGACCCCGACGAACGGCGCAACCACCCACGACCAAACCCCGACCCCACCACCAGAATTCACCCAACCCGAACCCGATTACATCCGTACCACCTTCCCCGGCTACTTCGCCGACCCCACCATCGACCGCCCCACCCAGTTCCCCTTCCCAACCCCCACGGAATTCACAACTCCCCAAGGCGATTACGTCGTCCTCCCCGGGGTCTCGGGCGCCCCCGACCCCGAAGCCCCGCACGACACCATCCCCGTCACCCCCCATCTCCCGGCCGACACCCAAACCCACCTCCCCGCCGAGGCCCCGCGCTACCGCCCCCCGGTAGACATGCCCCAACCCGACCAACCGACGACCCCCCAAACTCCACCACCGCTCCCCGAATACCTCCCCCCATCCCGCCACCAGTCGAACCCGTCCACTCACCTCCCCGCAACCCCAGCCCAAACCCCTCTCGAATCCACCCCAACACCCAAATACGCAACCCCACCCGACCCCAATACCCCTGGCGCACCCCAAGATCCATCCCAACGCCCCAGACCCCACCCCGACGACCTCGGCTACGCCCCCAACCCCTCCGCCCTCCCAGACGCAGGCCACGTCCCCGCCCGCCAACTAGCCCCCCAACCAGCCCCCGCCATCGAACCCCGCCCGATCCCTTGGACCCAAGCCACCATGGGCGAGGGCAAGAAGCGCGAACGGCATAGAGGAGGGGCGAAACCGACGTCTCCCGCCCCGTCGCCGCAGCCTGCCCCGACACCCACTCCACCGGCTACCGAACCCCCGAAGGTGTCGCCACCCGCCCTACAGCCCGCGGCCAACCCCAAACCGAAGGCAACAACCCCCGCCGGAAGATTGGCGGAGATACTCGACCTCGACCCGAACCTGCTCACCCGTGCCAGGTTCGTCCGGGCCATCGGCCAACTGAACGATCGACTACTGACGCTCGACAAAGACACCGCGAGACCCCAAAATCTCGAACATGTTCCCAAATTGGTTGGACGACTCATATCGGATGAGGTCGCCGCCCAGCAACCGGACGCGAAGCCGTCGGTTATAGATCCCCAGCGCAAGGAAACCGACCGAGCACTAGCCGCCGCCGTCGGCGCAGATCCAGATGCCATTGGCCTACGTGATCCCGAGACCCTGGATCCGCTCATCGAACTCCGGAGAATCAGCTACGAACGGGAGATCGACCTTACACTCGCCGAGTTCATCGATGTCGCGTACGGCTACCTTCAGCTCAGCTCTGCTGTAAGAGCGGAGAAAGAACTTCTCGAACACAGTTCGCTGATGTCGGCAGAAGATCACAAAACAGCCCGCGCGGTCCTCTGGGAACTTGCCGTCCAGGCTTTGGCGGACAGTGTCGAGGAGCCCGAGGTCAGTATCAAGCACGTCGGTGGCTGGATCAGGCTCACTGTTTCGAGCGCAGGTACGAAACCGCCCGTTCGTCGGACTTCCGAAGAATCGCGTGCCTTCGAGGTGGAATTGGGGTTGATCGATTCCTCCGAAGGAGCCCCGGCCGCAGGTTGGTCCGCAGTCGGATTACTCGATCGGGCTGCCGCTTGGCAGTATCGGGTTGACCATGCGTCCGAAACGACGCCTACGCTGTCGATCGACGCGTTCTGGCAGGTGTCGGGAGAAACCGCAGAATATTGGGATGGAAAAAGCGGTCGATACCTGAACGAAATACCGCGCGCGGTGCCAGAAAGTGGCAACATAACCTTCGGAATCGATGTAGTAAATGCGGCGTTGGAATCGAGTTTGCCAGTCGAACAGGTCGCCGATATTATGGGGATAATCTCGGATTGGTCCTCGGTCGCGGATGGCCTCCCCGGTGAGAGCGGGGTCTCCGTGACCGGTGAAGGGTCTCGGCTACGGGTCGAGATTATCAGCGGTACGGCCGGGCTACCGATCGGGCAGGCGGGCAAGATTCTGTTCTCGTCGCTGACCGATGACCACATGATGAATTCGATCGAATCCTTCGGTGGCTATGTGGATCGCGACCACGGTGAATCGGTCTGGTTTGTTGTAGATAGATTGGGTTCGGTCGAATACGGTGAAAATAGGCTGGAAAATCTTCCCAAGAATCTTGTCGGCCCGGCCCTCGAAAGATTTACTCGAGAGATTTCTCGCGCAAAGCAGACTATTCGAGAGGTGCTCGAACCTCTGGCTGCGGTCGGTATGGAACAAGAAGTCGAGGAACTGATCGGCAAGGACTACTTCTCGATCATCCGCGAGGTATTCGAGTTGCGGGCAAGATTGGCGGCAGATGTTGACGAAGCCATGCGGGGCCGGAGTTTCAACGAAGATGTCATTCGATTGCTGTCCTACGAGCATTATCTCGAGCATAGGCAGAAATCAATTTCCGATGCGCAAGTCATGATCGATTCTGCCAATAAGTATATGGATCGAGTGCGGGGGGCATTCTCGATCTTGGAGAACGAAATGGCTCTCCAGGAACTGGGCGCAGATGTGGACTCAATTATCTCGGGAAAGATGGCCGATGGGAGGCGAATCGTACTTTCTCACATCAATGGGCAGCGAGCGCTTCTCGGTATTCTGGTTCCCCTGGCCCGTCGTGAGAGGTCGATCCGCTACTATCGTCGCTGGGTGGACAACAATGGGGAGATAGAATATACGCCGGTTTCGGGAATCGGCTCGGACAATGAGCGTTCGCAGGATCCCTATCTGATTCCGATCGAGCGGGCTTGGGTTGAATCCCTTCGGGGGTCGGGAAGTCCCGAAGAGAGATTGAAACTGGCCGTCGAGCTCCCGATTCTATCGCGACATCTTCTCGACAACGTCGATCCGGAGCGAATGACTCCGGTGGATAATATCGCGGATCGAGTCCTATCCGTTTCCTATGCGGGACCCGATCCGATTCGCACTGTTCAGATAACCATAGACAATGAGGTCGAACGCAAGGCCTTCCTATTTGGACTCAAGGTGGCAAGGGCATTCGGTAGCGATGTTGCCGACCATGTTGTCTTCGGGTCCACTATTGTCATGGGTGATATGCCAGGGCTGTTCGATAGGGAGTCGAGGGCAGGAAGTCCGCGCGTCTGGGCCGAAGCCGTGCGGATGCGCAATGGTGAGCGGCAGGCAATGATCGACTTCGTGCTCGGCATCCAAGATCACCGGCGTGGCGAAGGGTGGTACTCGATAAATGGAATCGATGTCGGCAGCCTGGACTACCGATATGCGTTCCGGGACGAATGGAATCCGGAGGATATCCAAAGCGGCTATTTCGAAACTGCCGATGGCATGTGGTACGGTCGGCGCTACTCTCGCGAACTCATGGAGCAGGCCGAATGGAGCCTTCTCGAAATAGAAGAGGAGCTGCGAGAGCTGAGTCCCGAGTGGACGCAGGTATTGTGGGACAATATGCGACTGCTGGATAGCCGCATCGTCGACCGAGATCGCAATGTTCAACCCAACGTCGACGTGGCAATGGATCAGCTTCGTCACAGAATTGAAACTCTCGCTCGAAGCCTCGATATTCCCGAGTCGAAGGCGACGCCATCCTCGAATTGGTGGGGAACGCTTGCCGCCTTGCGGGTGAAATATCCTCCGGGTACCGAAATGGCAAGCAAAATCGGTCTTCTATACAATGCGGCTATGGTGGAGAAGCATGCCTATGCTGTATGGAAACCGGAGGAACACTCGGAAGTAGATCAAGACGATGCGGAAATAATCGGACTGATTGAAAACTCACCTGAAACAACGATACCTATATTGGCGGATGCGCAGGAAAAGCCTCGACTTGCCGACGATATCGAGGAGCGGATCCAGTCTATTCGGTCGCAAGTCGAATCGGTTCGGGCGAAAATGTTGCAGGAGTTCGGCATCGAGTCCAGTGAATATGAAGTAGATCTTCTGAGCCGAATCGAGGCCGGACTGTCGGACATAGCGGAATTCCTGAGACAGCACGATTCACGGATCGATTATCAGGCTGCTATTGCCGATTTCATTGAGACCGCCGAGTACTGGGTAACCACTCGCGAAATGGCGGTAGTATACCGAGTCGGCGCAGGTGCGGTTGCGGAGTTCAATGCGGCCGGTGAGCGTCTCGATGGTGCCATCACGGCAATGCGAGAAGGCGCGGATGGGGTCGAGAATAGTGCAGTAGATATTTCGTCGGATACAGTGTCGGAGGTAGAACTAGCGGCGATCGAGGGAAGACTCGTCAATTTGATTCAGCCCGGTAGCCTATTGCGCAAGGTGAATCCCGGTATTGTGCGGAGTCTGTCGCAGGCTCTTGAATATCTCAGCCGAGTGCACATTGAAATACCTGACAACCGGATGGCCGAGAAGCTTGTTGAATCAATTGTAGAATGGATTGCCGCATACGATGCTGTGGTCGAAGTCAACGATGCGTTTTCAGAATTGCGCAAGAGGGCCGGCAGGTTGGTTGTCGGAAAGACTATTGACGTCACCGAAGAATTATTGATAGATCTCGACAAGATTGATGAATTGAATCTCGGGGGAGATCGGTCTTCGGTTGCGGCGCAGAACCATTCGGCCGAACTGGAAGCGATGGTCGAGCAGGATTCCGGCACTCGCCAGCTATTCGACCTATCAACACAGATGCAGGGTTGGGATCCGACGGATATCGATCTCGTCGCCGCCGCTGTTCAAGCTCTTACCGACCAGGCCGTCCAGGATTTCGGCGAATCTCCGCGAATCGAGAGCACGCGGACGGATGGGCGAATAACAGTCCGAATCTCGAACGAGGGTAGGCATACGCCGATCAGATCTGGCAGTGCGGCATGGTTCGCGACGGCGCTCCTCGATGCGATCGGCGCGTGGAGTTTCGTCGTGCACTCGGGGACGACGATCGAGTTCAGCATGGAACATCCATCGGTTGCGGCGCCCGCACCAGGTCGCACGGAACCGGACCTTGTCCTGACTTTGAAGCCAGGGTCGGGTGCCGCGGCCAGTGCGCCGGCATTCGAACCAATTGGACAACTGCTGGAGCAGACGGGTTGGCCGGACGAGCGAATCGGTGCGTTCCAGAAATTTCTGTCTCGGCTAGTCAATGCGATCCGAGCGTATGCCCCCATGAACTATTCCGAGTTCGAAGAAGCGAATCCATCCGATTTTCGAACTGCTGTCTACGCAACCGGGAGCGAGCTGCGTCTCGAAATCGACACCGCGTGTAGAGATTTTCCATTCGAGAATCTCGGTACGCTGTTCGACACGATGCCTGGTCTGGCCGCTTGGGGCGGTGCGGTGACAGGTGAGACCGACCGTGTCGACTTCACTGTGGTGTCGGTGGATCCGGAACCGGGCTCAACGTCTGCCACAGCCGCCCCGAAGACGCCGCCGGGCAGCCCATCGCCCAGCCCAAAGGGCGGGAGCGCGAGTGGTCCGGTTGTCTCGCTCCACGACTTCGACCCAGCCGAAGCACTCGATCGTTCCCGACCGCGACGTCGCCGACCGCGATTCTCAGGTGTGCCGAAGGGGATCCCACACCAAGTTGTGGGGTTCCACAACGATGAGGATGGCAACGAGTGGGGTACGAAGCCGCCGCAGCGTCGAGAATCTTCGCAGTGGCAGCAGCGCTTCGATCGTGAGATGGCCGAAGCCGAGGCGGCGAGATCAGCCGCGAACGAATCCGCTGCCGGTGCTTCCGCAGCGGAGACTGGAGCGGGCGAGCACGCCGGACAAAGGCCCGCTTCGCAACCGCGGATGCCGCGTCAACCCAAAGGAGGCCGCGCTGATGACGGCCCGGGTGGGTCCCGGCGTGCATCGAATTCGATCGTGTCCGCGGAAGCGGCCGATGCCGGTGCGGACTCGCCCGCCCCTCCGGACTTGGTGCGGATCCTTGCCCCGCTGCTGGGTAGGACCGATCCGAGCGCGGTGACCAAAGGGATTGATCAGGCGCTTTCGATGGTCGAGGCGGCACTGCGAACCAACGACGAAGCCGGCCTGCGGCGGCTGATCGAGGAGGGGCGGCTCGACCACGTCACCGAGATGATCGCGGAGCTCGTACGAACCGACTACGCCAGTCAAATCGGTAACCCGACACCGGCGCAACGAGCCGAGCACGGCGCCGAACGTGCTCGTGCGATCAGCGCTGTGGAGAGTTTGAGTGCCGAAAGGGCAGAGAGGAACTGGACTCCCGTGAGGAGCGCGGACCCGGTTCGGGAACTCCGTCGCCTGAGTGGAATGCCCGGTGCGCCTGCGAGTCTGGGCCGACTTGTCGATGCGGTGACCGTGTTTCTGCGGCTCGACGGTGCGGAACGGATAGCCGCTGAGCTTCCGAGTGCCCTGGCCCCCTGGGTTGCAAGGCGCCCGACCGAAAGAGCGTCCGTGGTCGAATCCGCCGCCGAAGCTGTGTGGCTTCTGGCAACCCTGGCGGTCGCGGATTCGACGGACCGGCCGCGTATCACGCTCTCCCACAACGATGGTCGAATCGTAGTGAGCGTCGCCAATGAAAGCGACCAGCATCCGATCCGCGTGAGCGTCGCCAATGAAAGCGACCAGGATCCGATCCGCTCGGATGGGAGTGTGTGGTCATCGCTCGATGCACTGGGTACGTGGGACTTCAGTCTGAATGCCGCGGGGCGCACCGTGACATTCACCATCGGAGATCCAACGGAAGAGCCACCCGGCAAATCCGAACCTACAGTCGCGCTGCCGCTCCCGCTCACCGCCGACCATACGGCAATTGAGGCTGCGCTCGAACCGCTGGTGCGGAAGCTGACCGAGGACGGCTGGTCCACGAACCGAATTCGCGAGGTGGTCACCGTGGTGTGGGCGGTCGCCGACACGGTGGAAACGCACGCGCCGCACTTCGCATCAGAATTCGACGATGACGACTACCTGAAGGTGTTGCGCGCCACTTTCGACGACAGTGCTGGGCAGGTGCGTTTCGAACTCACAACCAACAGCATCTCCTTCCCTTTCCAACATTTAGCCGACGAGTTCGCCGCTTTCGACGCGGTGGTGGGCTGGGGAGGTTCCGTGACCGAGAACACGGATATCGTTGTATTCACCATGGCCAAGGGTGCGCCGTCCGATACCGACCCGAATCCGTCCTGGATTGAAATGGTGACCGGTCCGAGTGCGTTCAGTGCGAAGTCCCCGCTCCCCGAGATTACCGAATCCGACATGTCGGATGTTCGCGAGGGGATCTATGAACAGATCGGGAAAGCGGCATATCAGGAATGGTGGCACATTGTATCTCGCTTGCAGGCCGTGCAACCTCATCTCGAGAAGCTCGATGCGATATTGCGGAGGACTGTGCAGGCCGATTCGCAGGAGATTGGCCTGTTGGCCGAACTTTTCGCCGCAACGCGGGAGTGGCTGAAGACACGGCCTGCCGCCCATGTGGTCGAAATCGCGCGGCCCGCTGTGCACCACAAATACGTCAATGGCAAGCCGACGAAGGAGTTGAATCCCTATTGGGAACTTATCAAGGACGCGAAGCGCCGATTAAAGAAGGCGACCCGAGCGATTTCGAACGCTCTTGCCGGCGCGCCTGCAACCACGTACGACCCGTATTTCTCGGTTGATCCGGAGATGGCGGCCAGGCTGCCGTTGGCGTCGTTGTTGGTACCACTCGCAAGCGTTCTTTTGGCTGGGGCCGCAAATGACAAATGGGTGCAACCGCTCACATACTCGTACTATCTGCTGGCTCAATATGAACCAAATCCTGGCTTTCCAATGCATCCAGTCCTATCGAATATTCACAGGGCTACAGAGGAATGGTTGGCTGCCTATCGTGGCAACAGGGAAGCGCACGCCGCGCGCGACGACGCGGCAAAGGCTGTGTCGGAAGCCAGGGCAGCGATCGCCCTTTTCGAGGCTGCTGACAAACGGGTCGCCGGTTTGCTCGGCGCGTTGGAACGCCGAGCGGCGCCGGAAGGCGGGTCTGCCTCGACGGACGTCGCGGGGGGCCGCGGGCGAGTGCCGACAGACGCAAAGGTTCCGGAAGGTTCCTGGGCCGCTGGGTTGGGTGCGGGGCCGATCGCACGGCATGATGCGCGACCACAGGACGATGAATCGACCCGCAGCGCAGACCAAACGCGTGGCCCGGTCGATGAGGCGCGCGAAGGCGAACCACAAATCGGGCCTGCACCGGTTGTCGTTCCCGAAGGCGGTGAGCGCGTCCTCACGCAAGCCGAGGTTGCGGAGAGTCCCTGGGCTGTTGGACTGGGTTCGGGGCCGAAGGCAAACGGCGGTGCGGGAACGCAGGTCGATGAGTCGAATCCGATCGGTCATGAGCCGGTCTCCGGTTCGACAGTGCGATCCGGCACGGGACAGCAGTCACCGGATACGGTGCAGATCGTGGCCCCGTCGGTCGGGCCAGGCGATCCCTACGTGGCGACTATTGGCCCTGGACCACGACTTGCGGACCTGTCGATCGGCTCGGACGTGCCTGTAGGTTCTATACGGCACGGTGAATATGATCAAATCAAATATGTTTCCGGCGGAACAGCTGCAATCAGTCATGTCGGTTACCGCCATAAAAAGAACGACGATGCGCTTCTTGCTGCGGAGTATTGGTGGAACGGCCGCCGGGTTAAGTTTATAGGGGTGTTCGACGGGGTATCGACCGCAGTCCGCGGCGATTGGGCGGCACGCATGGCAGCTGCGGCTGCCAAAGAGTTCGTCGACTCGGAAATGCGTCGGCTGGTGCCGGGGCAGGAGCTCGACACCGAGGCGCTATTGGTCGGCGCTGTCGGTGCGGCTCAAGAAGCGGTAGTGCGTTTGGCCGAGCAGATTCAATACGATGGGAAGTCGGAAAACGCGCCTGCTTGCACGATAGCCCTCGCGTTCATGGATGGGAACACCGTGACGGTGGCCTGGGTCGGCGACAGTCGGGTGTACTGGATTCGGCGGGACGGTGGGGCCTCGAAGCGGTTGACCGAGGATGATTCCTTTTTGTCGGAGATCATGAAACACCAAGAGGTGCCGGATGAAGCCGAAGCTCTGAAGAACGGAATGGCCCATTGGATTACGGCGTGCCTCGGGCCGGATTTCGATTATTCGCCCGAGGTGAGGGCCTCTCATGTCAAAACCCACACTGTAGAAGGTGATGGGTTTTTGCTCGCCTGCACCGATGGGTTGTGGAATTATGCCCCCGGTGCAGATGATCTACGTTGGTATGTGGATCGCGCATTGCAGGGGCAGTTGGGCGATCTACGCAATGTAGTTCTTGAATTTGTGAATTTCGCATTAGATGAGGGCGGCGATGACAATATCACCGTCGTGGTGGCGGATAATGGTGCTACCGAGTCGAGAGGTCATGATTCGAATCTCGGCGAACCGATTGATCGAGCAGATGGTGTCGGACCACGCACCCCATGGTCCGATAAATCGCAGGGCGGCGGTTCTAATTCGGCGCCGGTGGCGGGTGATCCGCCGCATCCGGTAGTGACCTCCGAGCAAGCCGGACAAGGATCCCCCGCACAAGACTCCGAGTCCGGTCGCTTTCGTGATTTCATCCCGAAAGACCGAATCTCCGGAAGGGCGATAGATCTCTGTTTCGATGAGTTGATGCGCGCCCTCCGGACTGTTTTGTCGGAAGAATCTGCCTACCGAAATCTCCTGAGACGCGCCGACTACAATCTGCTCGAGCTGAGAGCGCTCGTCGCACAGCCCGATACGATTGTTCCCGCGAGGCGGGCTGAACTGCTTGTCGAACTCTACGATTTGATACCCGGCTGGTTGGCGGCTCGCGACCGGCATCTTGCGGGGGCTGCGGCGACTGTCATGCGCATTTGGAACGTTGACCCGCACAGGAAACTAGAGACGATCGATTATGAGCTAGTAGGGCTGGATGATGTGGTTGCCAGAAAGCTGGCAGCCGCGAGGTTGCTCCGCGTTTCTCGGCGTTCCACTCGGCCCCTGCTGGATCGCGAATGCAGAACGGTGAGTGAGGTGATCGCCGATCTGGAGAGCGCGCTGCGAGCCCAGCGGCCCGCCGACGTCCGTTGCGTGAAGATCAGGGCAACGATGGATTATCTGAAGTTGCTCATCGATCCGGAGAACCGCAAGCAAGCAGTACCGAAGGCGATGATCAAGCAATTGAAGGATCTGCTGGAGCAGGCAAAATCGTGGTCGAAACTGCTGATCGAACGGGCTGAAGTCCAAAAAGCGGTGGATATTCTCAACAGTGCTCGGCCGAACGAACAGGAATACTTGGATATCGAACAGAAGATCAGCTCCATCGCGGAGGAGTTGGACCATATGCGGGCGGCCGAGCATCAGCAAGGGGAAGGTCCGGCGATGTGATTGCCTCCGTAGCATGGCCGATCGAGATGGAGTTTACGCAGGGAACTCCTACCGAGGGCCAGTGGTGAGGTGGAGGTGCGTGGCAGTGGGATCGATGTGGTATTCGTCAACGGCTCTGTCGGGGTGGAGAAGCCGACCGTGGTGGATGCGTTGGGGGAGTCGGAGGTTGAGGAGGGGGTGCCGCATGCGGTGATCGATCTGGATCAGATCAGGCGGTGTTGGCCCGCGCCGGAGAATGATCCGTTTCAGCTAGGGGTGGAGTTGCGGAATTTGGCGGCGACGGTGGGGAACTATGGGGACGCGGGGGCGGAGCAGATTGTGGTGGAGGAGTTGGGGGTAGTCGAGCGGTACCGGGAGGCGAACCAGGCGCGTGGAATGCTGCTGTGCCGGTTGGTGATTGATCCCCGGCTGGCTGAGAGGCGTTTGCAGGCAAGGCATGTGGGGGATCCGGAGGGGCTGGAGTGGCATTCGCGCAGGCACCGCGAGCCGGCCGATATCCTTGCGGGGGCGGGATTCGAAGAATTGGTGCTGAATGTCGGAACCCGAACGCCCAGGGAGCTGGCTGCCGAGATTCGGATAGCCGCTGGATGGTCGCAGGAACAGAGGCAGCAGGGGTTGCGCGGCACTGGCCGGGTCCATGGCATAGCTGTGACGGGGGAGTAGACCTGTCAACGTCGTGCGAATGTAGCGAGGCGGCGCGGATGTAACCGCACTTCCCGGCGCGGGGAACCGAACCAAGTACCCCTACCCGGTATTGTCGCCGTCGTGCACATTCGCGCTGTGCGGCTCTCGGACCGCAAGCCTGCCCAAGGGGTAATCGGCATCTCACGCACCGCTATCGCGTTGCTGGCGGTGCTGCTGCTCGGTGCACTGATGCTGAACTGTGCCGCACACGGCCATCGCGGGCACGAACATCCCGCCGTCCAGTTCACCGCGTCCTCGGTCGGTGAGATCACCTCACCGGTCATCGATCACGATGGCGAATCCTGCGGTTGGGCCGCGCACTGCCTGGTGAAGTCGCTGCCACCGACCGCGACCGAGCCGCTGCCACTCCAGCAAATGATCTGGGCAACAACCCTTCTCGCCGTGCTTCAGGCGATCGCGGTCCTGGCACGCGGCATGCGCGGCCCGCCCATGCGCAGAGTCGTAGCAGGCCGCGAAATACTCACTCACTTCTGTATCGCCCGACGCTGACAGGTAAGCGACAGGCCGACACCCGCGGTCGGTCGGTGTCCGCTGCCCTGCTCACCTGCGCGAAATCCGATACAGGAAGTGAATACTCATGAACAGGTTCGGCAATCTCATCGATGTCCCGAACGCGGCGCACCACCCGCATGCGCTCGTCGGCAATACCCCGGTGCTGCGGATCGGCGCCCCGTTCGCCCCGGCGGGCCGCGGATTCTGGGCGAAGCTGGAAGGTTTCAACCCCGGCGGGATGAAGGACCGACCGGCCCTGCATATGGTGGCGAGCGCGCGGCGGCGCGGAGAGTTGGCGCCGGGCGCACGGATAGTCGAATCGACCAGCGGCACACTTGGTTTGGGCTTGGCGCTGGCGGGGATGACCTATCGCCACCCGGTGAGCGTGGTTACCGATCCCGGACTCGAACCCATTGTCGCCCGTATGCTCACCGCCTTTGGTGCGCAAGTGGAGACGGTGACCGAACCCCACCCCACCGGCGGTTGGCAACAGGCCCGCCGCGAGCGCGTCGCCGAATTGCTCGCCCGCGAGGATACGGCCTGGTGCCCGGATCAATACGGCAACCCGGACAACTCCGAAGGTTACGCCCCACTGGCCATGGAACTGCTCGCCCAGTTGGGTCGCGTCGATGTCCTGGTCTGCGCGGTCGGCACCGGTGGACATTCCGCCGGGGTCGCTCGGGTCCTGCGCGAGGCCAATCCGGATCTGAAAGTGATAGGCGTGGACACGATTTCGTCCACCATCTTCGGTCAGCCCGCAGGACCGCGGCTGATGCGGGGTCTCGGGTCGAGCATTCATCCACGAAATGTGGACTACGAGATGTTCGCCGAGATCCACTGGGTGGCACCGGCGGAGGCGGTCTGGGCCTGCCGCGCCCTGGCCGCGACCCGGTACGCCACCGGTGGGTGGAGCGTCGGCGCCGTGGCGCTGGTCGCGGGTTGGGCGGCCCGCACCCACGACAGGGACACCAGGATCGCGGCGGTCTTCCCGGACGGCCCGCACCGCTACTTCGACACCGTCTACAACGACATCTACTGCGCCGCCAATGGTCTGCTCGATACCACCCCGCCGACCGAACCGGATCGCATCGCGCACCCGACCGAGCGGGTCGTGGACTCGTGGACCCGCTGCACCACTGTGCTCGACCCGCGCGGATTCGCGGCGGTCGGCCGGTGAACGCGCTGCGCGGCTTCCGCAGTTTCGATCGACCCGCCCGCCTGCTGATGATCAATCAGTTCGGCATCAACCTCGGCTTCTATCTGCTGATGCCCTACTTGGCCGGATATCTGGCAGGACCACTGGGATTGGCGAGTTGGGCGGTGGGACTGGTGCTCGGCGTGCGGAACTTCTCCCAGCAGGGCATGTTCCTGGTCGGCGGAACCCTCGCCGACCGGCTCGGCTACAAGCCGCTGATCGTCGCCGGATGCCTGTTGCGCACGGCGGGATTCGCGCTGCTGGCCTTCGCGACCTCGCTGCCTGCACTGCTCATCGCCTCGGCGGCAACGGGTTTCGCGGGCGCGCTGTTCAATCCGGCGGTCCGTGCGTACTTGGCCGCCGAATCGGGGGAGCAGCGGATCCAGGCATTCGCGATCTTCAATGTCTTCTATCAAGCGGGCATACTCGCAGGTCCGCTGGCGGGACTGGCCCTGATGACATTGGATTTCCGCATCACTGCCGCCGTCGCCGCGACTGTCTTCGCCGCGCTGACCATCGCCCAACTGTTCGCGCTGCCGGCGCGCGGCGGCACTTCGGAAAGGTCCTCGGTGCTGCGTGATTGGCGCACCGTGGCGGGCAATCGTCGGTTCATGGCCTTCGCGTTGGCGATGATCGGGTCGTATGTGCTGTCCTTCCAGGTGTATCTGGCCTTGCCACTGCAAGCCGAATGGGTGACCGACGCGCGGGCCTCGACCTCGGCGATCTTCGTGGTGTCCGGAATCGTCGCCATCGCCGGGCAATTGCGCATCACCGCCTGGTTCCGATCGCGCTGGGGCGTAGAGCGCGGACTCGTGGTCGGCACCGGGGTGCTGGCGGCGGCGTTCGGGCCGCTCGCGCTGCTGCCCGATGGTCGACCACTACCGGTTGCCCTTGCGGTGCTGCTGATTTCGGCCGCGATACTGGCGATCGGGACGGCCGCGGTATTCCCCTTCGAGATGGACACCGTTGTCTCTCTCTCGGGCAACAGGTTGGTGGCCACCCACTACGGCTTCTACAACACAGTGGTAGGTGTCGGCATTCTGATCGGAAACCTGGCCACCGGAGCCGTTTTCGACGTGGCGCGCACGGCCGGATGGGATCGCGCCGTGTGGATCGGACTGATTCTGATCGGACTCACCACGACAGTCGGCGTCGCCCGCGCGACCCGACAGCGCGATCTCGTGTCGAACTAGCGGTGAGTGCGGCGCGGGAACCCGCGCCGCACTCAGCCGACCGGATACCGCCGCAGCAGGTCCTCCGACCGTCCCGGTCTTGTCGCGACTGTCACCAGATCCTCGGCGACCTGCGCGATGACCTCACGTCCTTCGATCACCCCCGCCAGTTCAGGGGGCAGCGCCGCCTCCCCGTACCGTGCACCGAGCAGATTGCCCGCCACCGCGCCGGTGGAATCCGAATCACCCGAATGATTGACCGAAAGCAGCAGTGCGAGCCGCACATCCGCGGTCCGCGCGGCCACCAGCCCGCAATACACCGCGACCGCCAAACACTCCTCGGCCACCCACCCGAGCCCCACCGATTCAACCCGCTCCGGACTCGGCTCGTGCTCGGCCGCCCGCACCGCCCGCTCCAACGCCGCGAGGGTCTCCCCGCCATTGGGCATCGCGGCGAGCTGCCCGATCGTCACCGCCACCGCCTCGGACACTTCGGCCCCCGCGACCACCAGGTCGATGATCGCCGCGAACGCCCCCGCCGCGATGTAGCCGGTCGGATGGCCGTGCGTCAATTGCGCGGCCCGCCCGGCGGTTTCGAACGCCCACGCCGGTCCGGACCGCACCAGCCCGAACGCGGCCGACCGCATGACCGTCCCGCACCCCTTCGAGGTCGGATTGACCGACCCCTCCATCCCGAACCAACGCGGCGCCACATATCCGTGCTGCTGCCGAGTCAACCCGGACATGCACGCATTGCCCGGTGCGCGACTGGCATATAGGAACGGCTGACTCGCCAACCACCCGTCCGGCCGCGGATTCGGCCACTCCATCTGCTGGGTAGTGAGCCACCGCAGATAGGCGGCCCGCAGCGTCTGGATCGGATCCCCGTCGACCGGGCAGCGCAGCAACCCCTCCGCCGTGAACAAGGTCATCTGCGTGTCATCGGTGATCTGCCCGGCCACCCGCCCTACATATCCGGAAATCCCCGCCGTCCCATACGCTTCCCGAATCTGCGCCAAAGCCAGGAATTCGATCGGGTACCCCAGCGCGTCCCCGATCGCGCCCCCGACCAAACTCCCGCGAACCCGGTCCCGATACCGTGCGACTTCATCCACCCCCAGCATCATGCCACCCGCTCGAAGCGAAATTGGTCACTGCCAGGCCCGCACCAGCTCCTCAGGCCCCCAGTGCGCCGCCAACGGCAATTCTCGATCGACCCCGGCACGGGATACCGCGACCAAACCTGTCTCCAATCCCGTTCCGGGAACCGCGAGTACACCCCGCGCCAGTTCGTCATAGTCGTGTCGATCGAAGGAGCGATTCTCCAACCATTTGATCGATCCCACGAAATGCACTGCCCCCGCGACAGGTTCGCGGTCCGCGCCGATCAGGTCCAGTTCCGGGTTGTTCTGTCGATTCCACCAGCCGCCAACGACTTCGGTGTCGGGCCAGCGTTCGTCGGGCAGCAGACGCAGCAGCGATTCCCGGATCACCGGTTCCACCGCGCGTCCGCGCCACGTCGTCCACGAGCGTTCGATGCGCTTAAGGGCCAGATCGCCGCGTCCGCGTTCGATGAGCGGAATTCCGCGCTCCAGGAAGGCGAGCCAGAATCGGAGATAGGAATCGGCGATTCGGTAGCGCTTGTTCTTGCTGTCGGACTTGGTCGACAGCGGCAGATCCGCGGCCACAATTCGCTTGTCCTGCAAGGTGTTCAGCAAGGGGACGAGGGTTCCCGCCGCCAATGCGCCGGAACCGCCCGCATCGGCGGCGATGGCGCTGTAGGTGCGTTCACCGTTGCCGATCGCCTCCAGCACGGCGCGCGAACGCGAGTTCTCGGGAAACTCGCCGAGCAGTGACAATTCGCCCGCCACCAGCAGTGGCGAGAGCGGATTCGAGGTGGCGGCCCGCAGAAAATCCTTGCGGCTCATGCCCGGTTGCCAGGACTGCACTATCTCGGGGAATCCACCGGTGATCAGCAGCGCGTCTACCGCCTCGGCTGCCGGAAGATCCGTCATAGCCTGGACATCGGCCAAATGCAGCGGCCGGACTGTCATCTTCGTCGCCCGCCCGAAGAAGGGGCGGCCATGTGTTTGTAGTGCCTCCATGGTCGAGATATCACTGCCGACGAGGATCAACAACACCGGTTTGTTCGACAGGTGTCGATCCCACACCGTCTGGAGCGCCCCTTCGAACTCGGGATCCTGCTCGACCAGCCAGGGCACCTCATCGATGACCAGGACACCGGGAGTGTCATCGGCGGCTGCCACCGCGGCGGTGCGCAATGCCTGATTCCAGTCGGTCACCGAGATCCCTGCGACGAGCTCCGCCTCCCGCAGCGGTGAATGTGCCAATGTCGCAAGGAAATCTGCGCGTTCAGCGGTGGGATTGCGTCCACGAGTCGCCTGGAAGACCGCGTAGGGAACCTCGGCGCGATCACAGAACTCCTGGACCAGGCGCGACTTTCCCACCCGCCGCCGCCCGGTCATGATCACGGCCCGTCCCCGTGTCGCGCCGGTTCTCGTGGATATCAACTCCAACTGAGATCGCAGCAGGTCGAGGTCCGTCGCGCGCCCTTTGAACTCCATCGACCCTCCTTCTGTAAACATCGGCTTGATCTTACATAGAAACAATCTTAGTAAGATTGTACCGATGTTTACCTAGGGGCTGATTGGCGGGGAAGTCCCCGCGTAGATCAGGGTGTGCTCAATGAAACGACCTGGTCGGAGAGGGTGGGATTCAAGTCGGCGCGGACGAGAGCGGCGGCCAAGTCCGCGCAGTGACCGGGTGGGCTGAGGGCTGCCAGGCGGGTCGGATCGGTCGGGAGGTGCAGTCGGCCGGCGCCGCGTAGGGCGCGTTCGTCGAAGTGGGGGCGCACCCAGGTCCAGACATCCTGGACTTCGCGCAGAAAGATATCCGCACCGACCGGGCCGATGCCGTGGAACTGCTGCACTTCGGCGGCCAGCCGGCTCGGGTTCCGACCGGTCTTGCCCGCGAGCCTGCGCAGGTCGCCACGGTAGGCGTCGAGTATGTATGCGGCATTCGCCCCGAGGGCGGTGGCCGTGGACTCGTCATAGCGCCGAAAGTGGCCGCGTCCCAGTGCGTCGACAAGATCCTGCCAGGCGGCGGCGCGCACCCGCGCCGGCGTGCGATACCCGGAGCGAAACAGTTCGCGCGCGGCCGCCACCGCGATCCCGGCCGCGATCCGGTGGCTCAGCAGTTGTGTGAGCACCAACAGCTGGAATAGCGGAGCAGGTTTATCGGACAGGGTGATTCCGGCCTCGGCCGCATAGCCGGCGCCGGCCCGATCGAGCAGTGCCCGCACGATCGCCTGGTCGTCGCTCATGGTGCACCTGATTTCCTCGGGCTACCTGTCGGCTGACAGGTGCGGCTTGCGAAGCGCCCCGAATCCGCGCACGTCTAGTGGATATCCGCCGCACGGCGACACCAAACCGGGCCGCGCGAGGTCCGGCGGCCGCACCCCACGCGCTGCCGCCGCCCCGCGGATCGGTTCTAGAGCTTTTGCGTGCAGAAAGTGACCTTCGGATCGGGCACGGTGATCGCGCTGTCCGCATCCGAACCGCACAGATTCTCATCCGATTGACCATCGATCCGGCTGACCACCCGGAAACTGGCCTTCGACGGGGTGCATTCGGCGAACGTGTAGCCGGTCAGCATATTGTCCTTGTAGCAGGACCCCTGCTGGAAATTCGGCGCGAGACACAGGAAGGCGCGCGTCATGCCCTTCATCGTCTCCTCGTAGGAGGTGTAGTCGGCGGCGCATTCGGTCTTGGCCCCATAGACCTTCGCCACCTTGTAGACGGCCTTGGGGGAGGCGCAGTCCACCGGTTCGGTCTTCGAATCCACGATCGACCCCTCGATGACATTGATGCAGTCGCCGACCTTGGAGCGTCCGGTGTCGGACTTGCCGATATTGTTCACCGCCTCCTGCGCCGCCGAGCAGCCGGTCAGGGCCATCGACAGGGCCACAAGCACCATCGGGAGGGCGCGTCGCAGCCGCGTCGCACCCTTTCGCATCGATGTCATCCGCTTCGGATTCACGTACCTCTCCACCTCGCATACCACTTGGACTCCGACAACCCAACCTGGTCGAAGGCCGGGGAGCATCCGTGGAACCACGGGATTCGCTCGGCTCAACTCCGCCCTCGCTCCTACGAACGGCATCGCCAACAGCGCCCATTAGGCTTGGGCCGAGGGCCGTTCACGGGAAGGAGCGTGCGCATCGACCCGTTCGTCGGCCGAGCCCACGAGCTCACCACCCTGGACGCGGCATACCGCGAGCCGGGGTCGCGGGTTTTCCTGGTGGAGGGTCCCGCCGGGATCGGAAAGTCCCGGCTGCTCACCGAATTCGTGCGCCGGGCGCGCGGTCTGCGGACGATCTCGGTCGCGGCCACCGAATACGAGCAGTCCACTCCGCGTCACCTGCTGCTCGAAATCGCCTGCGCGCTCGAAGTCGAACCGGGTGTCGACACTCGGGACTCGGTGCGGCGGTTGCGGATCGCGCTCGGGTCGACGCCGACCGCGCTGGTCGTCGACGATGTGCACTGGGCGGACGCGCAATCGCTGCGAGTGCTGGCCGCGCTGCTGCCGCGACTACCCGAATCCGCCTGTGCGGTATTGGCGTATCGACAGGAGCAACTGCCCGCATTCGGGTCCGCGCTGCGCGAGGTGTCCTATATAGCGGTGCCGCCATTGACGGCCGCCGAGGCGAGCGCATTGCTGCCGGACGTCCCGCCCGCGCGGCGAGCGCGATTGATCGAGGCGGCCCACGGGAATCCGCTGTATCTGCAATTGTTGGCCGAACTCGCGCCCGAGGATCTGGATGCCGCGGTTCGAGCCGACGATCCGGCTTTGGGACGGGCCGACCACGCCGCGCTGGATCGCACGATCCGGGCCGAATTGGCGAATCTGCCGCCGCGCGAACGGCTGGTGGCGCAAGCGGCGGCGGTGTGCGGCGCTACCGACAATATCGAATTGCTTTGCGCCACAGCAGAAGTTGAGGCAACGGAGTTGAGTCCGGCCGTGGACGAGCTGGCGCGACGGGGCTGGATGACCGTCACCGGCGGGACGGTGGCCTTCCGGCATCCCCTCATCCGCACCGCCGCCTATCGCCTCGCCGGACCGGCTTGGCGGGCCGCCGCCCACGGTCGCGCCGCACGGATGCTGCGCGCCTCGGACGCCCCGCTGCTCACCCGCGCCCGCCATCTCGAGCACGCTTTGGGCGGTCGCGACCTACTCGCGTCGGCCGAACTGCTGCGGGCCGCCGAATACGCGCTTGCCACCGCGCCCGCGACGAGCGCGCGTTGGATCGACGCCGCGCTGCGTGCCACGCCATATCGGGACGAGACCGCCCAGATACTGCACGGGCAGGCGCTACTACTGTCCGGATCGGCGGACAAGGCACGCGAGGTGCTGGAACCGCTACTGCCGAATGATGATTCGAGTTCGCGGGCACCGACCGAAGGTGCGGAATCATCCGATGCCGCCGACCGCATTGATGCGGCTGAACGTCTCGAGCCTGCTGGTCGCGATGAGGTCGCTGAACCCGTCGACGTGGCTGATCCGCTAGACGGTCGCAAGGTCGCCGATCGCCTCGGCGCGGCCGAACGCGCCCCCGTGGCGGACCGGATCCAAGTCGCCGATCGCGTCCGAGCGACCGACGGCGCGGCCGCCCGCAGCGCGGCGGTGCTGCTCTACGCGCGATGCGAGCGAATCCTCGGACGGATCGACTGTGCCCGAGATCTCCTGGCCGGGGATATCGCTCGCCTCGGCGCGGGCGAAAGCGGTCCCGCGCAACTGGAATTGGCCATCCTCGAACTCCAAGACAACAATGACGACGCCGCAGGCGCGAGAATCGGATCACTATTCGAATCCGGCGCGGTCCGCGACCCTGCGATCCGTGCGGCCGCATTGACCCTGCGCAGCATGGGCCACCTGAACCGGCTCGAACTGGCCTCGGCGATAGCGGACTACCGCGCGGCGAAACGAGAATTCGCGCGCCTCACCGATACTCAACTGCTCGACGGCATCCACGCGATAGCGGCCCTGGGCTGGATGTCCTACTTCCTCGACGATCAGCGCACCGGCCGCGCCCATATCGAACGAGCCATCGACGTCGGCCGCCGTCGCGGCCACAGCTTCATCCTGCCCGAACTGCACGCGGTCCACGCGTACTGCCTGTCCAAGCTGGGCCACTACGAGCAGGCCATGGCCGCCGCCGAAGACGCGGCGGAAACGGCCGTGCTGTACGGATATCCGGGTGTCGCCCCGCTCGCAGGCGCGATGAAACTCCGCATTCTGGAGGAGACCGCTCCGCCCGAGGAGGTCATGGGCTGGTGGCGCACTCTCGACGCCCTACCGCGACCGGCGATGGGGTGGTGGCGCGCCGTGGTCGATGCCGCATTGGCCGAAGTCGCCAGCCGCTTCGGCAACGTATTTCCAGGTCAGGCACCGGAATTCGACCCGATGCCCCATGCGGCGCACCCCATGCAGGTCGTAGGATTCGCCGTCATCGCTTTCCGCACCGTGACGTTGGGCGACCTGGATGCGGCCGCCGCCATGGTGACATGGGCAACCGAGGCCGCCGACCAGTTGAACCTGCCGTGGCCGCAGGCCGAAGCCGCCAGGGCGCGAGCCGAATACCTCTGTGCGCGAGGTGATCTCGAAGGGGCGCAGCGCGCGATCGAAGTGGCGATCTCGGCCTACGCGCAGGCCGAGATGCCGGTCTTCCGCGCCAGAGCAATGTTGCCCGCCGCCCGGATAGCCGGGCAGCGCGGCGATTTCGCCACCGCGACGGCACTGATCGCCGCCGCGCGCACCGAATTCGCCGCGGTGGGCGCGCATCAGTTGATCAATGCCGCCACCGCTCTGCAACGCCGCCTGGCCGGACATCGAAGCGTCAGCGGCGCGACCACTTTGAGCGAACGCGAACGCGAGGTCGCCGAACTGGCCGCCGGTGGACTCAGCAACAAGGACATCGCAGGCCGGCTGTATCTGAGCCCGCGCACCGTCGAGGACCACCTCGGTCGAATCCTGCGCAAGCTCGGGCTGAAAGGTCGCGCGGGCATCGCGCACCGCCTGGCGGAACTTGACAGCGCCTGATTCACTCGCGGCCCAGACAGTGACGTTCGGATGCTTGGACAGGCGGACGGGAGCGCCCGCCGGACAGGTCTCGCCCGGCATCACGTGATTTCGGCGCACTTGACCCTCACCTCGCGTCAGGCTCGAAGCTGCTCCATGACCGAGATCTACAACGCCTTCGATATCAGCCCCGTCCCCACACCCGGCCCCGACGCCGTGCCGCCGGAGCTGTTCCGCGGCATCTACGGGATGCCGATGTAGGTCACGGTGCCCACAACCGATCTGGTCGCGTCGGCGGACCTCTGGATTCGCGGACTCGGGTCACCGAAGATGTCATGCCGCTCAGGTTGTCGCCCGCCGGTTGCACCACCCTTGCACCCGACTTGCGCCGTGTGCGGATCCGCTGCGGCCCAGCACATCTGCCGTGCCGTCGACGCTACCGCGCGAGGTACCGCTCGACCGTCGCGACCTTGGAATTCAAGGTGTCGGTATGACCGGGCCGAATATCGGCCTTGACGACAATGCTGCACCGCCCCGAAACCGCGAGCACCGCATCCGTCGCCGCCTTGATCACCCCCATCACCTCATCCCACTCACCCTCGATCTCGGTGAAACTGGCCGCCGTCCGATTGGGCAACCCGCTCTCGCGAATCACCCGAATCGCCGCCGCGACCTGCTCCCCGACATCCTCCCCGACACCTATCGGGGTAATCGAAAATGCTGCGAGCATATCCGCTCCTCCTCATTGGTTCGACCCGAAAATGGCTCCAGCACTACAGGGTATGTCGTATTCGCCGTCAAGCCCGTTCGGCGGTTTCGGGCCGGTCGGACAAGCCTAGGCGCAAGTGCTCGCTGTCCGGTGCTCGCGCGTCCGTTGGTGGTCCACACCGTGCGGCGTTTCGGGTTGTCCGCGCGAGGCCGTCGGGATCGTCGTCGGCGCGCGGATATCGAACGCCGCCTGGGACGCCTGCCGACCGATGCCGTGGTCGTCTGCTATGTCAAGGGCCTATTTATGTAGACTTTCCGCATGAGATGGGCTTTGACGAGCAAGTGCCCGTAGTCATGGAGGAGGATGGTTGTGCTACTGCGCTTTCGACTGGCCAACCATCGGTCGATCCGGGAGGAACACGAGCTGTCATTGATCGGCACGGAGTTCAACGAGGGCACCGCCCGCAAGACCGGGTTGAGCAGCAAGGGGCGGCCCGTGACCGCGTTGCCGGTCGCGGGTGTGTTCGGGGCGAACGCCTCCGGCAAGTCGAACCTGCTCAGCGGGTTGCGCTTCATGCGCAGCGCCGTCCGGGATTCGGTGACCGAATGGGCGAAGGATCCAGGTGTTGTTCCCCGGGAACCTTTCAAACTCGACCCTCGACGTCGAGAAGACACCTCCCTCTTCGAGACCGATCTACTGCTCGGTGCCGAATCCGTCAGATACACCTACGGTTTCGAGCTGTCGGACGATCGCGTCGAAGCGGAGTGGCTGCACGCGTATCCCCAAGGGAAACGGCAAGTTTGGTTCGATCGAGACGCTGCGCGGGCCGACGAAGGCGGGGATGAGTTCGTCTTCCGAGGAACAGGATTTCGGGGGCGCAGTGCGGATTTGGTGGCCTTCACCCGGTCCAACGCGCTGTTCCTGTCGGTCGGCGCGACACTCAATGACCCGCAACTCTCCGCGATTCACCGTTGGTTCAGCGATAACCTCCGTTTGGTCACTCCGGGCGCTGACATTGCCTCTCGCGCGCGATCGACCCAGCATCTTCTCACCGATGCCAAGGAATCGCCGAAGTTCGCCGAGGACATCATCCGTATGCTGTCGATCGCGGACCTCGGAGTGACCGGAGCCGACATAGACCGTGAAACAAAGACCATTCGACTGCGACACCGCGCGACAGCCGACAGTGACGTGGCGCTCGACTTCCTGTGTGAGGAGTCGCTCGGAACGCACGCGTGGTTCGCATTCCTGGGGCCATTGCTGAAAGCGCTCGACGCCGGGGCAGTGCTGCTCGTGGACGAACTCGACTCCAGTCTGCACCCGACACTGGCAGCCGAGGTCGTGCGGATCTTCCAGGACCGGGACGCCAATCCCAAAGGCGCACAGTTGATCTTCACAACCCATGACGCAACGCTGCTGGGCAGTCCGGTCCTGGATCGTCCCCTCGACCGGGATCAGATCTGGATAACCACAAAGCAGCCATCGGGCGAAACCGAACTGTACCCCTTGATCGATGCCAAACCCCGACCTGACGAAAACCTGGAGCGCGGCTATCTACGCGGACGCTACGGCGGAATCCCTCGCCTCGCGACCGGCAAACTCCCTCGCGAACGATCCCGGCAACTGGCCGCCAGGAGGTCGCAGTGAGCACCCGAAGTGGCAAGCGACACAAGGGTTCTCCGTCACGGCGGCGTGGCACGCAACATGATGCCCGCCCGCTGGAGCGCAGGCCGGGTCGAGATCGCCGCGGGCGGGTCATCTTTATCGCATGCGAGGGCGAGCAAACCGAGCCGGATTACCTGAACTCCTGCATTTCCAGCATTTCACGGGCGCACAGCGCGGCAGCAGCGCCACGATCGTTGAGCGACTGCGGAATTCGAAGGCAACGGATGCCTTTCGCGACTACGACAAGCGCAACAACAAGAATGTCAGGTCACCGGATCGTCGAATCGCACTGCGCGACAACCACCAACGAGCCGTCGAGCATGCGCGCGCCCTTGTGAACCGCTGCGAACACGGCGATTGCCATGCCGCCAAGGCCGATTGGGAGCCCGTGCCACGGTCGACATCGACAGTTCGGGTCTCGTGGCAGCACTGGGCCGCGCGTTCCGGCCATGCCGAACATTGCCCGGTACTCAGTCGCGACCCGTCAACAGACGTGTGGCGGCTGTTGGTCAGCCTGGGGATAGCCACAACCTGATTTCTCGGCCGCGTGGTGATAGCCCGCATCGAAGCCGTGTGAAGGAGTCTGTTCGTGCAAGGCGACTTCGGCGGGCCGGGACTCGTCGGTGAACGAGTCCCGGCCGATAGCTTCTAACCGCTCGCTAGGCGGCGCTGCCCTACGTCAAGTGTCGGGCGAAGAACCGGTTCCCGGCGTCCCCCTCGAACTCCGGGATACCCGTGTGTCCGCCCATATTGGCGTGCAGCGTCTTTTCCGTGGAGCCGAAGGCGTCGAACAGGTTCAGGGCCATTTGTCGGTCGTTTCCTTCGTCGTCCCATTGCAGGAGAACGTGGAGCGGAATGGTGATTTGTCGGGCCTCGTCGAACATGGAGCCGGGTACGAAACTTCCGGCGAATAGCAGGGCGGCTGAGATGCGGGGCTCGATCACCGCCAGTCGGATGCCGATGGCGATGATCCCGCCCGCGAACCCGACTTGGCCGCCGATCTCGGGCAGCGTAAGCAGGGCGTCCAGGGTGGTCCGCCATTCCGGGACCGCCTTTTCGACCAGCGGGAGGACGAGCCGGTCGACGATCTCGTCGACCGGCTCGCCTGCCTGCAGCGCCCGGTGCAGGTCGGCGCGGGCCTGTTCGGCTTCGGCGGAACGCGGCCGGTCACCGCTGCCGGGAAGTTCGATGGTGGCCGCGGCGAAGCCCGCCGCCACAGTATGCCGCGCCCGCGCCGCAAGTCGGGGGTACATCTTCCTCAGTCCCATTCCGCCGGGTTGGCCGAGCAGGATCAGTGGGACAGGTGTGGTGGCGGATCCGGGTGTCCAAAGGATGCCGGGGATCTCGCCGACGGTGAATTCGCGCTCGCGGATATCGCCGTCGAGGCGCTGTTCGGAAGTGAATTGCACGGTCGTGCCTTTCGGGAGTGCTTTGATGGCGCTCCCGGACGACCTATCGCCCGACCGTGACCCCGGAGGGGAGCACCCACGTCGAAACTGCGTTCACGGGTACCACCTCCTCGTTTTCTTTCACGGCTTCCGGAAAGGTAGCAGTGGCCGCCGCGGTCGTCAACGGATTTCGCGGTGGCTCACATGGCATGCGATGACCGTCGTGTTCGGTGCCGCCGCCGAAGGGAAGGTGGGTCAGCGGCGCGCGTCTTGTCATTACGTTACGCGTATCGTTATAGTCCGGAAATGGTAGTCGAATCGGGTTACAGCGCAATGCCGGAACGACCGAAGGCCGCGAGCGCGGCGCGTAGGTTCGAGGGTGGGGGAGTCCGCTCGTGACGACGCTGCCCGAGACCCGGGTGCTCACCGATGCCACCGGCCGCCGCATCGCCTGGTGCGAGTACGGCGACCCGAACGGCCGGATCGCCCTCGCCGCGCACGGCACGCCCGGCAGCCGCTACCAGGGCCTACCCCTGCACGAGTCCGCCGTCGCCGCGGGTGTGCGGTTGGTCTTCCCCGATCGGCCCGGATATGGGCAGACATCGCCTCTTGGTGGAAAAGGGCAGCCGGACAGGGGATTTCACGACTGGGACGACGACGCACTGGCCATCCTCGACCACCTGGGCGCCGACAGGGTCGCGCTCGTCGGCTTCTCCGGCGGGGGCGGCTACGCGCTGGCCCTGGCCGCACGGTTCCCCGCGCGCGTCGAACGGCTGATCCTGGCCTGCGCGATGGTTCCGGGGACACCCCGAGACACCTTGCGTCACCGGATCCGTCTGATCTCGTTGCTCTACGCGGCGGCGCGGTGGACTCCGGGGATCGCGAGCGCGCTGCTGGCGGGCACCGGTGTCGCCCGCACCCGAAAGAACGCCCTCTCGGCCTGGCCCGCAGCGGACCGGGCGATCATGAACAGTCCTGTCACGCAGGCGAATTCCGCAATCGACGGCCGCGAGGCCAAGGCGCAGGGCACGGCGGCCACCCTCGCCGACCTGCGTCGCTACTACCGTGAACTTCCGGAGCCGCTCGAGTCGATAACGGTGCCGACCGTGTTCTTGCACGGAAGCGCCGACGGGAACGTCCCGATCGATGTCGCACGGCGGGCGCATGGCAGGATCCCGAACGCGACTCTAGAAGTGATCCCCGACGCCGGTCACCTGTTCCTCGTCCAGGATCCCGGCCTCCTGATGCGGTTCCTCGGATAGCTCGGATCGAGGAACGTGCCGCAGGCGGTTTCGTGAGCCCATATCCGAAACCGCCCGGCGGGGAACCTCATTCGGCTCTTGTTACCGCTGCGCATCCGCACTGCCGGTTCCAGACCGCCGCCCGCGCGTCGGGTCCTGAGGTCTCGTCACCACACGAATCCGAAAGGGCCACTCCCGGAAGAAATTCGGCGGTGGCCCCTGCTTTCTCCCCGCAGCCCAATTGGCAGAGGCACCGTACTCACGATGCGGTGGTTGCGAGTTCGAATCTCGCTGGGGGAACCGCCAGTCTCTTCGACAGCACCGTCCCGCTGCCTGCCTGCTGTGTCTTGCGCGCCGTGGGCGAGACCGGAATATTGATCGCGGCTGGCGGCGAGTCGTCCTCGGACGGTGCCGGGCAGCTCATGGCCGGTAGCGGCTGCCGTCCAAGGTGCCGTTTCGGGCGATCGAGGCGTCGGCTCCGAGTCAGGCACCCGGACTACCAGGTCATATTGCTCGATGACGCTCTAGAGCGTGTAGAAGGGCGCGGCGCCGGTGGATTTTCGGTTGGCCAGTGTGAGTGCTTCGACCTCGAATATTTCATGCTCTCCGGCAAGCACCGAAACGACTTCGGCAACCCCTTTTTGGGTGAAATTATCACCGTCCGCGACCAGCCCCAGAATGTCTATGGGAAAGACAACCACCTGGGCGTATTTCGGTCCGGTATAGACTTCTTTCGGATTGCGGTTCTGCGTCTGAATCCGCGCACCGAGAGTCCATGCCGGAAAAATTCCGTAGCCACCGATTTCGGGTATTCTCGTATATTCTACGGGCTCGGGATAGTACAGGGCGACGAAACCATTGAATACGATGGGTATCTGGTAGTCGAACCTGCGGATCTGACGTCGCTGGGTTGCCCTGACGACAACCCGGCATCCGTTGGGTGTGACGACAACCTGATGCGATGCCGTCCACCCGGCGGTCAATGAACCGCCTGCGGAGGCAGTAATTCCCTGCATCAATTGTGCCGAGAGTTCTCCGGTGCCGGTAGCCGTGCCGGTGGCGGTGGTGGTCGCCGTAGTCGTTCCCGTGGAAGTACTCGATGCCTTCGTCGTATTCGTCGTAGTTTGCTCGTTCACCTGCTGATCTTCGGTGCCGACATCGTCTTTGTGATTGTGATCCTTGTGGGTGCGCGAACTCTTCGCCGCCTGGCTCTGCTCTTGACTCGTTGCCAGACTATTTTCCATGCTGTTCGCCAAACTCTGCTGCAATTGAGCCTGCAGTTCCGCAGCGCCCCTGGCACCGAATGTCAGCTGTACCTGCCCCTCCGGCGACCAACTTATCGTGTTGGAAATCGAGAACTCAATAGTGTCTCTGATTTCCTTCAGAACGGGGTCGGTGCGATCGATGTATGCGTGTTCGGAGATCACGTCCGGCGGAGGTTGTACGATATCGTGCCGTTCATCGATGAGTGGGACGCCCATATTGAGGTAGGCGTACCAGCCGCGGTCGTGTGCCGACTGCTCGGATGCGGGGTAGTCGCCGTATCGGCGCTTGTTTATCGAGAATCCGGTCGGTGCGATGAGTCGATCGGTTCCATCGGCATTCTTCTTCTGTGCCGGCGCGTTGACGAATGTCAGTACTTTATTCCCGCCGCGCCATGTCCTCTTGTCCCAGGCCAAGATCTCTCCGACCCTGCCTGCTATTTCGAGTTCCTCCTGGTTCCGCTTCGTCAGCGGGTGTCGTACGAATCTGGAGGGCTTATATGTTGGGCCAACCTCGTGTTGACTGGGCACGATCAAACCTCCTGTATGACAACGGTTCGGGCGAGCCGGACAGCCTACGGGTTGGGCTGCTTTCCGCCTGCCGGTGCAGAAGGTTTCGGCTGATCGGGCATAGCGGGCCTGGCCGCTTCGGGGATATCCGGTTTGGCCGGTCGCGCGACATTCGGCAGCGGAGGCATCGCAGGCTTATCGGTATCCTTGATTTGCGACGGCACCGTTATCCCCTGTGAGGATGTGCCATGCGACACCTCTCCTAGGACCGACGACGCCATACCGGATGTCGAGGCCGGGTTCTCGGAAGTGGCACGCTGGCTCTCGGCTACCGTCTGATTCTGCCCGAACAGCGAGTCGAGGAAGCTCCCCACGATGGTCAGCGCCTCCGGAGACCGCTCTTTGACAATCTTCGGGTCACGTACCGGATCCTTGACCAGGCCGTCGTAGAGTTCCTCGTCGACCCCTTCCGATTCCGGCCGATAACCGGGAATCAGTCGATTGAGCGTCTGAGCGGAATCCTGAGCGGACTTGGCTTCTGTTTTGGCGCTGGTGAAGATATTGAAAAACGACACTGACTTCCCTCCTGGATGATTCGGAACACGGAAGAATCAAAGCGTGTAGAAAGGCGCGGGTCCGGCGGACTTGCGATTGGCCAAGGTGAGCGCTTCGACTTCGAATACTTCATGCTCTCCGGCGAGAACCGAAACCACTTCGGCCACCCCCTTCTGGGCGAAGTTGTCGCCGTCGGCGACCAGCCCCAGGACATCGATGGGAAATACAACCACCTGAGCGTAGCTCGGCCCGGTATAAACTGCCCCTGGATTTCGGTTCTGTGTCTGAATTCGCGGGCCGAGGGTCCATGCCGGGAATACCCCGTAGCCGCCGATATCCGGTATTCTCGTATAGTCGACCGGCTCGGGATAATACAGTGCGACGAAGCCGTTGAACACAATCGGTATTTGGTAGTCGAACCTGCGGACCTGACGTCGCTGGGTCGCCCTGACGACCACCCGGCATCCGTTGGGGGTGACAACAACCTGATGCGTAGCTTTCCACGAGGCAGTCAACTCGCCACTGGCGGTGGCGGTTATCCCCTGCATCAATTGCGCCGAGAGTTCTCCGGTGCCGGTAGCCGTGCCGGTGGCCGTGGTGGTCGCCGTGGTGGTTCCCGTGGAAGTGCTCGTCGCCGTGGTCTTGTTCGTCGTGGTCTGCTCATTCAGCTGCTGATCTTCGGTGCCGATGTTGTCTTTGTGATTGTGGTCGATATGGGTGCGCGAACTCTTCGCCTCATTGCTCAGCTCTTGGCTCGTTGCCAAGCTGCTCGCCATGCTGTTCGCCAAGCTCTGTTGTAATTGCGCTTGCAGAGATGCGGTGCCCTTGGCGCCGAAAGTCAGCTGCGTTTGCCCGGCGATCGACCATCTGACCGTGTTGGAAATCGAGAATTCGATGGTGTCGACGATCTCTTTGAGAACAGGATCGGTGCGATCGATGTACGCGTGTTCGGAAATCACGTCCGGCGGAGGTTGTACGATATCGTGTCGCTCGTCGATGAGTGGGACGCCCATGTTGAGGTAGGCGTACCAGCCGCGGTCGTGTGCCGACTGTTCCGATATGGGATAGTCGCCGTATCGGCGCTTGTTTATCGAGAATCCGGTGGGTGTGATGAGTCGATCGGTTCCGTCGGCATTCTTCTTCTGTGCGGGTGCGTTGACGAATGTCAGTACTTTATTCCCGCCGCGCCATGTCCTCTTGTTCCATGCCAGGATATCCCCGGCCTTGCCCGCTATTTCGAGTTCCTCCTGGTTCCGCTTCGTCAGCGGGTGTCGTACGAATCTGGAGGGCTTATATGTTGGGCCAACCTCGTGTTGACTGGGCATGATCCAACCTCCCGCGTGTCACAGGCATATAGGTGATGGTGTTCATGAGATGAAGTATTCGATGTCGGTGGATCCCGAAGCCGGCGCCATCGGCCGCGCCGCGACTGCCCTCCACCTCCGGTCTGCCGTCGAAAGCGCCATCGCACGACAAATGCGCTGAATCGCCGCGACTGCGCTATGGGAAATTGAGCGACTGAGGCGCCCCCGACCACGAAAGCCGGTCCGCATCGGACGAATCCGAACCCGGATTATTCCCTGGTATCGCCAAATCTGAAGAGCTGCTACAACTTTCGTGTTGCAGAACCAGTATCCAACCACTGTGAAAGTACCGTCAACCCCCTATGACACGGTCGCGGCCAACCCCTACGCGGGTGTTCTGAAACAAACTTCTCACTTCCCGGCGCGTCGCCCTCCCGAGATCGTGGATGTGGTCGGGGTGCACAACGGGATTGGCACTCGCAGCATGGTGCACACACCGGCGCCGGCCATGGCCGGCGCGTCGCTCGCGCAGATCATGCTGGTGTACCGATTGCGGCGCCGGATCACCGCCCCGGCCAGATCGTGCTCCATTGGGCCGTACGCACCTGTATGACACCCAACGAACTAGTTCGTTTGACATATGAGGGCGATCCTCCTACATTGCGAACTAACTAGTTCGCTCGCTTCTGGGCGGGCGACCCGGCTGAGGAGCGTGCATACGAAATGAGCTATCGCCTAGAAGGAAAAGTCGCGCTGGTGACGGGAGGGGCGCGCGGTATCGGGCGGGCGACGGTCGAACTGTTCGCGAGGCAGGGCGCCACCGTCTTCAGCGCGGATGTCGACTTCGCCGGAGACGATTCGGCGGGAGTCGACGGCGTTGCGGGCGTGCGCCTCGATGTCACACGAGAAGATCAGTGGCGCAAGACGATTGAACAGATCATCGGCGCGCACGGACGCATCGACGTGCTGGTCAACAACGCGGGTATCGTCGGTTCCCAATCCGGCGCCGTGGAAACCACAGTGGCCGAGTGGGATCGAGTGATCGCTGTCAATCAGACCGGGGTGTTTCTCGGGATGAAGACCGTCCTGCCCGGCATGATCGGTCGGCGAGCCGGGGCGATCATCAATACCTCCTCGACCTGGGGGCTCGTCGGCACCGACGGGGCATTCGCCTATCAGGCCAGCAAAGGCGCCATCACTCTGATGACAAAGGCCGCAGCGGTGCAGTACGCGCCAATGGGTGTGCGCATCAACGCTATTCATCCAGGAACGATCCGAACCCGGTTGACGGCCGAACTCACCCCGCAGGCGCAGCAGTCGATCATCGACGCGACACCGATGGCCCGCGCGGGAGAACCGGCCGAGATCGCCGAGGGGATGCTCTTCCTCGCCAGTGCCGCGGCGGGCTACATGACCGGCGCGTCACTCACCATCGACGGCGGCTACACCACCCGGTGACCGATTCGTCGAATCCGAAATCACCTCTATCGCAAACAAATTCGAGGAGAAACCCGTGGACAGAGATCTGAGCGTTCTGGTGGGGCAGGTGGCCGCCGCAGGCGGGAAGCCGCTGGACAAGTCGACTCCGGAGGAGGGTCGCGCGGGGGTGGCAGGCCTAATGGCCTGGCACGGTCCCGAGAGGGAAATGGACAAGGTCGATGACGTGGCGATCCCGGCGCCGTGGGGGTCGATTCCGGCGCGCGTCTATGTACCGTCGGCTCGGCGAACCCCGCAACCCATGCTGGTGTTCTTCCACGGCGGCGGCTGGTTCCAGGGAAACGTCGACGTGTGGGACAACCCGGTTCGTGCGCTGGCCGCGGCCACCGGCGCGGTCATCGTCTCGGTCGACTACCGGCTCGCTCCCGAGCATCCCTACCCCGCCGCGATCCAGGACGCCTACCTGGCGGTGATATGGGCGGCGGACGCCGCCGAGACCTACAATTCGACGCCGGATCTGATCGGCGTCGCGGGGGATTCGGCGGGCGCCACCATCGCCGCCGGGGTGAGCGTACTGGCCCGCGATATCGGTGCGCCCCGCATCGGCTTCCAGTTGCTGCTGTACCCGCCGATCAGCCCCGAACAGGACACCGAGTCCTACCGGCGCTACGCCGACGGCCCGCTGCTGACCCGTGCCGCGATGCGGGTGTGCTGGGAGCGGTATCTGCCCAATCGGGACGCGGTGACCCCGTACGCCAATCCGGCACTGGCCGATGCCGCCGGTCTGCCGCCCGCGCTGATCCTCACCAATGAGCTCGACCCGGTCCGCGACGACGGCGAAGCCTACGCGCGCAAACTCGATCAAGCCGGTGTTTCCACCAGGCACGTCAGGATGGCAGGGCTGTCCCACCTGTCTTTCCACATGTTCGGTCGGGTGCCCGCCAGTCGGCAGATCCTGGAAGAGGCGGCGAAGGCTGTCGACTCCTGGCGGTAGTCTCTCGAAGAGGTCGGCGCGATTCGTCCGGCCTCATTCGAAAGTGGTGGTTCGGAAAGAATTCGGTCGCTTCCAGCGTTTTTCTCGTTGAAGGAGATTCGTATCGAGCGTTGGCGATAGGCGATGTCGGGATTCTACGATTCCGGATATGTGCCTGCCCGGCTGATCTTCGATCGGCTGCTGGGCCTGGCGTATGTTGTCGCATTTCTGTCGACCCTCGCCCAATTCCGGGCGCTGTGCGGTGCGCGAGGTCTGCTACCGGCGCCGCGACATCTGCGTGCGGCGGGATTCCGCCGGACCCCCAGCCTGTTTCACCTGCACTACTCCGACCGGCTCGCCGCTGCCGTGGCGACGCTGGGGCTGGCGCTGTCGGTCGGGGTCGTGCTCGGTGTGCTCGATCTCGTGGCCCTGCCGATCGCGATGGTGATCCGGGCTGTGCTGTGGGTGCTGTACCTGTCGTTCGTCAATGCCGGTTCGGTGTTCTACGGCTTCGTCTGGGAGATGCTGCTGTTGGAGGCCGGTTTCCTGGCGATCTTTCTGGGAAATACGGCCACGGCCCCGCCGATCGCGGTGGTGCTGCTGCTGCGCTGGCTGCTGGTGCGGCTCGAGGTGGGGGCGGGCCTGATCAAGGTGCGCAACGATCGGGCGTGGCGTGATCTCACCGCGCTCTGCTATCACCACGAGACCCAGCCGTTGCCGAACCGGTTCAGCCGGCACTTCCATCGGCTGCCCAAACCGATCCATCGGCTGGAGGCGCTGGGAAACCATGTCGCGCAGTTGATCGTGCCGTTCGGGCTGCTGTGTCCGCAGCCGATCGCTTCGGTAGCGGCCGGGATCATCGTCGCGACCCAGTTGTGGTTGATGCTCAGCGGGAACTTCGCCTGGCTGAACCTGCTGACCATCGCGTTGGCCACCATGGCGCTCGATGGCCGGCTCCTGGCGGCCGTAGTCCCGGCCGAGCCCGCGACCGACGGACCCTTGTGGTTCGCGATCATGGTGACGATCCTGACCGTGTCGATGATCGTGCTCAGTTGGGCGCCGGTCCGCAATATGGCCGCACGGCGGCAGGTGATGAACCGCGCCTTCAACCCGTTGTATCTGGGCAACACCTACGGCCTGTTCGGACGTATCACCCGACAGCGGCTCGAACTGCTCATCGAGGGCACCGATGACCAGCCCGGTCCCGCCGCGAGCTGGAAAGCGTACGAATTCAAGGCCAAACCCGGCACGCTCTCCCGCCGTCCCCGCCAGATCGCTCCCTATCACCTGCGACTGGACTGGATGATGTGGTTCGCCGCGCTCTCACCGCTGCAAACGCAAGCCTGGTTCCCGCCGCTGATCGCGCGACTGCTGCGCGGCGACGCGGCCACGTTGCGCCTGCTCGCCACCAACCCGTTCCCGCGGCAGCCACCGAGGTATGTGCGGGCCGTTCTCTACCGCTATTGCTTCACCACCCGCGCCGAGCACCGTCGCACCGGCGCTTGGTGGACGCGTCGCCGCATCGGCGAATATTTACCGCCTGCCGCACTGCGATCACCCGCCGATGCCGCAAATGAGGACGGAAACGATTGACATACTACTGAGTAGGTTGTCACTATGACCGGGGTGGCGGCGCACGGTGCCGCCGATTGTCTTCGAGTCCCAAGGAGAGTTGACATGGACTACTCGAGTGTCGCGCCCGGTTTGCTGGTCGAGGTGGACGGTCCGCTGCGGATCGTGACGATGAATCGACCCGACGATCTCAATTCCTTCGATGACGGCTTGCACGTGGGGATGCGCAGGGTGTGGGATCTGCTGGTGGACGATGCGGACGCGCGAGCGGTGGTGCTGACCGGTGCGGGTCGGGCCTTCAGCGCGGGCGGCTACGTGCCGAACTTCATCCGCAACCACAATGACACCGCCGCGCGCCGCCGCGATATCCGCGAGGGCGAGCGGTTGGCGCGGGCGATGCTGTCGTGCGAACTGCCGGTGGTGGCGGCGGTGAACGGTCCGGCGGTGGGGCTGGGGTGCAGCCTGGCGACCATGTCGGACTTCGTGGTGATGGCCGACAACACTTTTATGAGCGACCCGCACGTGGCCATCGGTCTGGCCGCGGGCGACGGCGGGGCGGTCACCTGGCCATGGCTCACCAGCATGCTCACCGCCAAGGAGTTCATCCTGCTCGGCGACCGCATTCCCGCGACCGATGCCCTGCGCCTGGGGTTGTGCAACCGCGTCGTGCCCGCCGCGCAGGTGCTCGCCACCGCGAAAGAGTTCGCGCATCGGTTCGCGGAGCTGCCTGCGCAGGCGGTCCGCGACACCAAACGCGCGCTGAATATGCATCTGCTCGACTCCGCCAATTCGGTGTTGAATTTCGCCCTCGCCGCGGAATTCGAATCCTTCGGCACCGAGGACATCAAGGGTCGCGTCGCCGAATTCCTCGCCAAGTCCGCAGGTAAAGCCGAAAAATCCGTATAACCCCAGGGAGCCCGATGGATACCGCCGCTACAGATCACCTGCTCGCCACGACGCGCGCGGTGCGTCGTCGTCTCGATCTGGAGCGGCCGGTCGAACGCGCGGTGATCCTCGAGTGCCTGCGCCTTGCGGTGCAGGCGCCGACGGGCGGCAATCAGCAATCGTGGCGCTGGCTGGTGGTGGACGACCCGCACGTGCGCGCCGATATCGCGAAGCTGTACGCGCGCTATACGTTGCCGCTGGTCGAGCGGCGCTATCCGCGCCTGCGGGATCCGCAGACGAAACGGGTCTACGAGGGCGCCCGCTATCTCGCGCAGGTGCTGGCGCGAGTTCCGGTCCTCGTCGTGCCGTGCGTCGAGGGGCGGTTGGACGGCCCCCACGCGCCGGATCCGGCCGCGTTCTACGGGTCGATCTTTCCCGCGATCTGGAGTCTGCAATTGGCGCTGCGGTCGCGCGGGTTGGGTTCGGTGCTGACCACGCCGTTCGAGGCCGAATTCGAGCGGGAATACACCGCGATCCTGGGGCTGCCCGACAGCATGACGCCGATCGCGCTGCTGCCGGTCGCTTACACGGTCGGCACGCAGTTCAAACCCGCGCGCCGACCCCCGGTCGAGACGATCACCAGGTGGAATCGCTGGACCGAGGAGTAGCCGCGCGGGCGAGGACCGTCAGGCGCCGGTCCAGATCGGTGGGCGCTTCTCGGCGAACGCTCGCGCGCCTTCCAGCGCGTCGGCGGAGCGCAGTACCGGCTCGACCAGTGCCTGCTGCGCGGCGAAGGCCGCGGCGTCGCCGTAGTCGACCGACATCGCGACGATCCGCTTGCTGGTGCGGACGGCGAGCGGCCCGTTGGCGGCCACTTTCGCGGCCAGTTCACGTGCCGCGGCGAGGGCCTGTCCGGGTTCGGTGAGGACGTTGACCATGCCGTGCGCGTGCGCCGTCTCCGCGGCGATGGGATCTCCGGTCAGCGCCATTTGCATGGCCAGTTGATACGGGAGTGTCTTGGGCAGACGCAATAGGCCGCCCGCGCCCGCGACCAAGCCGCGCTTGACCTCGGGCAGGCCGAATCTCGCATCGCGCGCGGCGACGATGAGGTCGGCGGTCAAGGCGATCTCGCATCCGCCTGCCAGTGCCCAACCCTCGACGGCGGCGATCAGTGGTTTGGCGGGTGGTTTCTCGGTCAGGCCGCCGAAGCCGCGGTCGGGAATGATCGGGATCTCACCGCGGGTGAATGCTTTGAGGTCCAGGCCGGAGCAGAAGGTGCCGCCGGCTCCGGTGAGGATGGCGACGGCGAGATCGGCGCGTGCCTCGAATTCGTCCATGGCCGCGGCGATGCCCTCGGCCACCTCGAGGTTCACGGCATTGCGCTCTTTCGGGCGGTTGATGGTGACGACGGCGATTCCGTCGGCGCATTCGATCGAAACACTGGTCATCGGGGAATTTCCATTCTGCGCATCGGCGGATTTCGCGTATTGATGGAAATTGCGGCGCGCGAGCGGCGAAGGTGATCGGGAACAGAGACAAACTACTGCGTAGGTTATAGACCCGTCAAGGCGGCCGGTCGCCCTTGACCACGCAACCTACGCGGTAGTATGTTTTTGTCGGGGAGTTCGACCGCACCGCGCCCAGGCGCGACCGAAAGGAAATGTATGAGTTCCACTCAGCGAACGGCCATTGTGACGGGCGCGGCCCGCGGTATCGGCGCGGCGATCGCGTTGCGCCTGGCGAAAGACGGCTACGCCGTCGGGGTCGTGGATCTGCATGCCGACAAATGCGCCGACACGGTGGCGGCGATCTCGGAAATGGGTGGCCGCGCCGTGGCGGTGGGCGCCGATATCAGCAAGCCCGACCAGGCCGCCGCCGCGGTCGAAACGATCGCCGCGCAACTGGGCGGCGTGGGCGTGCTGGTCAACAATGCCGGGATCACCCGCGACAATCTGCTGTTCAAGATGTCCGACGACGACTGGGACAGCGTCATCGAGGTGCATCTGCGCGGCTCATTCCTGATGACCCGCGCCGCGCAGCGCCACATGGTCGACGCGGGCTGGGGCCGAATCATCAATATCTCCAGCACCTCCGCGCTCGGCGCGCGGGGACAGGTGAACTACTCCGCCGTCAAGGCGGGCTTGCAAGGCTTCACCAAGGCGCTCGCGATCGAATTGGGCAAGTTCGGCATTACCGCCAACGCGGTCGCGCCCGGCTTCGTCGTCACCGAGATGACCAGGGCCTCGGCCGAGCGCATCGGCATCTCGTTCGACGAGCAGGTCCAGCGGGCGCTGACCCGGATTCCGCTCGGCAGGCCGGGGCGGCCGGAGGATATCGCCAACACGGTGTCGTTCTTCGCGAGCGAGGACGCCGCATTCGTCTCCGGTCAGGTGCTCTACGTCGCGGGCGGCCCGCGCGGATGAGGTGAGCGCCACCGCGATGGCCTCGACGGCGCAAAGCCTTCGGGGCCATCGGTGTCGAACTCAGGCGCGGATTCCCATCCCGTGACATAACGGCACCGGGCAGGCAACCCGTGCGGCGCTGTCGAGCTCGGCGTCGATGGCCGCCGCGATATCGGCATCGAACCCGGTGCTGCGGCGGTTGCCGAAATCGACATTGATCGCGACCATTTCCAGCGTGCAGGCCAACTGTTCGGTCGTGTCATTGACCAGCAGCGCCATCGCGTGCACGACCTTCGTCGACCGCTCGATGACCAGCGAGTGCACCGAAACCCGGTCGCGCACCGCGGTTTCGGCGAAGTACCGAATATGGTGCTCGGCGATGAAGAACCCCTGCCTGCGGGTGGTTCGATACTCGTCGTCGACGCCGATCCGCTCGAAGAGCACCCCGATGGCCGCGGTGCAGAGATCGAAATAGTGGCGGACATTCATGTGGCCGTTCTCGTCCTCGAACGACTCCGGCACGACGAGGGGACCTTGTTCGCGCGGCAGCGCGACTACCTGGTGATAGCTGGGGATGGTCATCGAAAGCCGTTGCCGTTCATCGGTTTCCGGTGATCAGCGGCCACAGGCCCGCGCTGCCCGCCGCCAGCGCGCGCCGACCGAGGTCGGCCGACCACAGGTCCTCGTTGCCCGCCTCGTCGCGCCAGGCCCACAGCCGAGTGGTGCTGTGCCGCAGCGAATGTTCCTCGGTGTAGCCGATCGCGCCGTGGATCTGATGCGCCAGCGCGCTCACCACGCCTGCCATCTGACCCGCGACCGTCTTGGCGCCCGCCACGGCGACCGCCGCGTCGGCCCCGCTGTCCAGTGCCTGTGCCGCGGCGTCGACCGCCACCTCGCACAGCAGTACCTCGCCCGCCATGGTGGCCAAATACTGTTGAACGGCTTGGAATTTCGCGATCGGTCTGCCGAACTGCTCGCGCTCGCCCGCATAGCCGATGCTCAGATCCAGGGCGCGGCGACCCGCGCCGGAGATGAGCGCGGCGCGGGCCAGTGCGGCGCGTTGGCGCAATGCCGACGCCGACAGCCGCGAACCCGCGAAATGCACCCGGTCGGCGGGGATGATCGTGCCGACGGTGACGGTGTCGCGGGGTTCGCCCGCGACATTGGCGCCAGGGTGCGTCGAGAAGTCCGTGCGCCGCAGCACGATCACGCGCTCCTGGGTCAGCACCACGAGGTGGTCGACGTAGCGTGCCCAGGGCACCCTGGTCATCGTTCCGCTGACCGACAGGCCGTCGGCCCCTGGCCTGCACCGCAATTCGGGACCCGCGAGGCAGGCCGTCATCGAACCCGGCGGCAGCGCGACACCGCATTCGGCGAGCAGCCATCCCGCCAGCAGCGCGGTTTCGGCGAGCGGGACCTTCGCCGAGTGTCGACCAAGTGCCCGCAGCACCGCCACGGCGGTGCCGAGATCGCCACCGGCGCCGCCGTATTCGTCGGCGACGCCGATCGTGGTGACGCCGATCCGCGCCAGTGTCGCCCAGAGGCGCTCATCCCACCCGTCGGCCTCGGGGTCGCCGTGCTTGGCGCACGCGTCGGCGACCGCCGAAACAAGTTCGGCGACAATGTCGTTCATCGCACCCCCAACCCTCGGGCGACGACGCCGCGCAGGATCTCGTTGGTGCCGCCGCGCAGCGTGAAGCCGGGGCTGTGCAGTATCGATTCGGCCAGCATGCGGGGTATCTCCTGATCCGAGCCCGGATCGGGCTCCAATTGGGTGAGCAGCCGGACCGTGTCGATGACGACGGTCTCGAATCGGGTGCCGAGATCCTTGACCGTGGCCGCCGCCACGGCGGGCGCGGCACCGGATTCGAGCTGTCCGGCCACCGCCAGCGACATCTGACGCAAGGCCCAGATGCGCGCGACCACCGCACCGAACCGGGTCGCGTCGGTGCGGGCGGTGAGCTGGTCCACCGCGGCCGCCAACAGTGGAAAGGTCGACAGAATCCGTTCCGGACCGCTGCGTTCCATAGCCAGTTCGCTGGTGACCTGCTGCCAGCCGGAGCCGGGCGCGCCCAGGACCATGGCGTCGGGGACGAAGACGTCGTCCAGCACCACCTCGTTGAAGTGGTGTTCGCCGGTGAGCAGTCGAATCGGCCTGATGTGCACGTCCGGATGCGGCAGTTCGATGATGAACTGGGTCAGTCCGGCGTGTCGATCCTCGGTCCCGGATTTGGTGCGGGCCAGGACGATCAGTACGTGCGCCAGGTGCGCGCCGCTGGTCCAGACCTTGGTGCCGCGCAGCCGCCAACCACCCTCGACCCGATCGGCGCGGCTGCGCACCGAGGCCAGGTCCGAGCCGGTGTCGGGTTCGCTCATCCCGACGGCGAAGAAGCATTCCCCGCGCGCGATTCGGGGGAGGAAGGCGGCTTTCTGTTCGGCCGTGCCGAATCTGAGCAGTCCCGGTCCGGACTGTCGGTCGGCGATCCAGTGCGCCGCCACCGGCGCGCCCGCGGCCAGCAGTTCCTCGGTGACCACGAAGCGGGCCAGCGCACCGGCGGCCGAACCGCCGTACTGCGCGGGGAAGGCCATGCCGATCCAGCCTCGTTCGCCGAGCCTGCGGCTGAATTCGGCGTCCCAGCCGCCGAGCCATTGGTCGCAGTGCGGGGTGATCCGACCGGCCGAGATCTCCTCGGCCAGGAATTCGCGCACCCGCCGCCGCAGCGCGTCGTGTTCCCGCGGCAGTGTCACGGGTTCGAGTAGCAGTTCCATTGGCCTCACCCGCGTCCTATCGCCCACCGGCCGGTGTAGACCGGCGGTGCGGATTTGTCGAGGAAGGCGCGGTAGGCGGCGGGAACATCCTCGGTCGCCAGATTGACCACCTGCGCGCGTGCCTCGTTCTCCAGTGCCTCGTGCAGGGTCTGATCGGCGCCGCGATGCAGCAGCGATTTCGTCTGCGCGAGGGCGACGGGCGGGAGTGCGGCCAGCCGCCGAGCCAATTCCGCGGTGAAGTCCACGACTTCGGTATCGGGCCGGACCCAGGTAACCAGCCCGTATTCCGCCGCCTGCTCGGCGCTGAGCATTTCGGCGAGCATGGTCAGGCGCTTGGCCTGCTGCAGGCCGACCAGGCGTGGCAGCAGCCAGGATCCGCCGAAGTCCATCGACAGACCGCGCAGCGCGAAGATCTCGCTGAAGCGCGCGGATTCCGCCGCGACGACGAAATCGCAGGACAGCGCCAGATTCATGCCCGCGCCGACCGCCGCGCCCTCGACGAGGGCGATGACCGGTTTCGGGAATTCGTGCACGGCGAGGGCGACCTTGCCGATCCGGCGCATCCGCGCGAGGGGGTGTTCCTCGCGCGACCGGTTCCCCAGATCGGCTCCGGCGCAGAAGTTGCCGCCGGCGCCGGTCACCGTGACGATCCGGACGGCATCGTCGCCTGCGAGGTCTTCCAAGGCTTGATACAGTGCTGTCCAACCATCGGGATCGAGCGCGTTCTTGCGATCGGGTCGGTTGAGGGTGAGTGTCGCGATCGGGCCGTCGCGCGAAACGAGTATCGGGATTTCGGTTCGGTCGGCCGCTATTGATGCTGTTGTCATATCACTTCCTCCGGATCAGCGGCCCTGGAAGACCGGTGGGCGGCGCTCGCGGAATGCGGTCATCGCCTCGGCGGAGTCGCGGGTGCTGAAGACGACACCCATATGCGAGGAGATCAGGTCGAGCGCGGTGCGCACATCGGCGCGGGCGGATTGATAGGCCGCCCGTTTGATCATCCGCACATTGATGGGTGGTTGTGCGGCGATGCGCCGCGCGAATTCCGTTGACGCGGCGCGGAATTCCGCATCCGGGTAGATATGGTCGGCGATGCCGATCCGCGCCGCCTCCTCGGCGTCGAGGAAATCACCGGTCCACAGCAGTTCGAGCGCCTTGGCCATGCCGACCAGCCGCGGCAGGTAGTAGCAACCGCCGTCGCCGGGGACGAGTCCGACTCGGATGTATCCCTCCGACCAGGTCGCCGAGGCGGCCACCAACCGGATATCGCACATCAGCGCCATATCCATGCCCGCGCCGACCGCCGTGCCGTTGACGGCCGCGATCATCGGTTTGTCCAGGTCCTCCAGCGCGTAGGCGACGCGGTGAATGCGTTCGTGCAGCAGCGATTTGAGGTCGTAGGGCTGGGTGATCTTCGCGTTGAACTCGTCGAGGTCGACGCCGGAACAGAAGGCGTCGCCCGCGCCGGTGACAACGACTACGCGCACGTCGGGGTCGGTGCGGGCCGAGTGCAGTGCCTCGGCCCACTGATCGATCATCTCGAAGGTGAACGCGTTCTTCATGTGTGGACGATTCAGCAGGATCGTGCCGATCCCGTCCTCGACCGTGTATTCCAGGTCCGCCATCTATTGCTCCTACCGCGATGTTCCGCCGAGACGCCGGCGAGGTTGTGGTCCGCTCGACACGACGGCGAGCTTCTCGGGACCCGAAACAACCTACTGGGTAGAATGTAATGGACCGCTCGATGATGTGGCAACCCGCGCGGGATGCCGATCGAACAGCTCAGGCGAGTACGCCGCGCACCGCGTACTCGGCGATCTCCGCCGCGATGCGCTGCCGCTCGGCGGGTGAATCCTGCGGCGTGTCGGGCTGGAACCACACGTGCATCCAGTTCACCGTGCCGAGGATGGCCTTGACGAGCAGGTTCACATCCGCGTCGCGGAACACCCCCGCCGCGATACCCGCCGCCATCACCTCGACGTAGCGTGCCTCGAATCGCCGCCGCATCTCGAAGATCCGCGCGATCGCGTCGCCCTTGTGGCGGCCTTCGCTGGCCAGGCCCATCTCGATGTGATGCTGGGCCGGCCCCATGTAGGTGGCCCGATTCATCAGGTGCATGGCGTGCTGGTGCACCATCTCGCGCAGCTGCTCGGCCGGGCCGAGATCGGTGCGATCGGCGGCGGGTTCGATGGCCTCCAGTGCCCATTCCAGGGCCTGGTGGTGGATGCCGATGAACAGATCGCCCTTGGTGCGGAAGTAGTGGTAGATCCGGCCCTTCGTGCATCCGAGCACGTCGGCGACGTCATCGATCGAGGTCGCCGCGTAGCCGCGCTCGGAGAATGCCTTCGCCGCGGCGTCGAGGATCTCGCCGGCGTTCGCCCGCTTCTTCGGATCGAGTTCACTGATCCGCCCATTGCCAAAGCCGTTCGTCACGGCTACATACTACTCGGGCGTATGTCGAAGCCGACCGTCTCCGGGTGACAACCTACTCAGTAGTATGTAACACTGTGTGTGCTGGACCACGCTTCGGAGAAATGGATGCCCATGCGAGAAGTCGTCATCGTCGACGCGGTTCGATCGCCCATCGGCAAGCGCAACGGCGGGTTGGCGCAGACACACTCGAACGAACTGCTCGGTGACATCCTCGCCGGCCTGCTCGATCGCAACAACCTCACCGGCGCCGAGGTCGACCACGTCATCGGCGGATGCGTCCTACAACTGGGGATGCAGGCCGCCAATGTCACGCGCAACGCCTGGCTCGCCGCGGGTCTGCCCTCGGAGGTGCCCGCCGCGACCGTGAACGCGCAATGCGGTTCCGCGCAGGAGGCCATGCTCATGGCGCACGCGCAGATCGCGGGCGGACTCGCCGATATCGCGATCGCCTGCGGCGTCGAGGTGATGAGCCGAATTCCGTTGGGTAGCAACATGCCTCCCGACGGCCCCTACGGCAACCCGCGCGGCGGCCGCTACGCCGAGGTCTATGAGCCGACGATCCAGTTCGAGGGGGCCGACCGGATCGCCGAACGCTGGAATCTGAGCCGCGAGGCGTTGGATCGGTTCGCGAAGACCTCCCAGGACCGCGCCGCCCTGGCCTGGGAGCAGGACCGCTTCGGCACCCAGATCATCCCCGTCGAGGCCCCGTTCCTCGACGAGAACGGCGCGATCGCGGGCACCCGCACGGTGACCCGCGACGAGGGCATCCGCGCCACCGCGCTCGAGACGCTCGCGGGACTGCGGACCGTGCAGCCCGCGCGTGTTCCGCCGAGTCGGCACACCGCCGGTAACTCCTCGCAGGTCTCCGACGGGGCGAGTGCGGTCCTGCTGATGAGTCGCGAGCGAGCGGATCGGCTGCGGCGACCGGCGCGGGCGCGCATTGTCGACTCGGTCCTGGTCGGTTCCGACCCGGTGCTGATGCTGACCGGTCCGATTCCGGCGACCGCGAAAATACTGGCCCGCACCGGCCTGACACTGGCGGATATCGACGTCGTGGAGATCAATGAGGCATTCGCCGCGGTGGTGGGCGCGTGGGCGGCGGAATTCGACGCCGATATGTCTCGGGTGAATATCAACGGCGGCGCGATCGCGCTGGGTCATCCGGTCGGCGCGACCGGAACCATCCTGGTCACCAAGGCACTGTACGAGCTCGAGCGATCGGGTGGCCGCTACGGACTGATCACCATGTGCTGCGGGGGCGGGCTCGGCACGGCGACGGTCATCGAACGTCTCGCGTAGGAGAAATCAAGTGAGTGACACCCTGGCACAGCCGTGGATGACCGAGGAGGCGGCCGACCTGTTCGCGATGGCCTGCGGCTTCTTCGATCGCGAAGTACCGGCCAATCGGGCGAAGTGGGAGACCCAACGGCACGTCGACCGTTCGTTCTGGCGCAAATGCGGCGAACTCGGTTTGCTGTGCGCGAGCGTTCCGGCCGCGTACGGCGGCGGTGACGGAAACTTCCTGCATCAGGCGACGATTCAAGAGGCGTACGCGCGCCTGGGCGATCGGTCCTGGGGAAATACGATCCACAGTGGCGTCGTCGCCGACTATCTCGCCGCGTACGGCACCGAGGAGCAGCGTCTGCGCTGGCTGCCGCGGATGGCGACCGGCGAACTGATCGGCGCGCTGGCTATGACCGAGCCGTCGACCGGTTCGGATCTCAAGGCGATCCGCACCAGCGCCGTGCGGACCGATGCCGGGTGGCGGATCAATGGGACCAAGATCTTCATCACCAATGGCGGCAGCGCGGATCTGGTGCTCGTCGCCTGCTCCACCGATCCGTCGAAAGGCGCCAAGGGCATCTCCTTGATCGTGGTGGAGACGAAAGACGCGGTGGGCTTCGCTCGGGGCAAGGTCCTGGACAAGATCGGCCAGCACGGCGCGGATACGACCGAACTGTTCTTCGACGATGTCGTTGTGCCGCACGACAATCTGCTCGGCGAGGAGGGCAAGGGCTTCGCGATCATGATGGGCAAGCTTCCGCAGGAGCGCCTGATGATCGGCATCACGGCCGTGAACGCCATGGAGTTGGCGGTGGCCGTGACCACGGAGTATGTGAAGCAGCGGCACGCGTTCGGTGGCCCCCTGCTCGACAAGCAGCACATTCGCTTCGAGTTGGCCGAATGCGCGACGCTGGCGAAGGTCGCGCGGGTGTTCCTCAACGACTGCATGGAAACGCACCTGTCGACCGGGTTGGATCTGACGACCTCCTCGATGTGCAAGTGGTGGCTCACCGATGTGCAGTGTCAGGTGATCGACCGGTGTCTGCAATTGCACGGTGGTTACGGATACATGACCGAATACCCGATCGCTCGGCTCTACGCCGATGCCAGGGCGCAGCGCATCTATGGCGGAACCAATGAGATTCAGAAAGAGCTGATCGCCAGGTCGCTGTGACCTCGGGAAAGCCGTTCCGCTCGGCATTGACGAAACCACCTACGCAGTAGTATGTTTTTGGTCACGCCCTCCGGCAGTGAATTTCCGGCAAGCTGATCCGAGACTCGCCGCACACCACCTGTCGGCGAATTCCTCGGATGAAACGCAAGAAATCGCGATGGCCTCTACGCACATCGCACCGTCCTCAAGGGAGAGGATCCTCGGTGACAACCCAGCGGGCACTCGACGGCATCGTCGTGCTTGACCTGAGCCAGGTCTACAACGGTCCCTACTGCACCACACTGCTCGCGCAGCTCGGCGCCGAGATCATCAAGATCGAACCGTTCGGCGGCGAGCCGGTCCGGTGGCGGGTCGTCGACGAGCAGCAGACCGCGGCCTTCGACCTGCTCAACGGCGGAAAGAAGAGTCTGCGCCTCAATCTCAAGGACGCCGAGGGCCGCGCACTGTTCCTGCGCCTGGTCGAACGCGCCGACATCGTGGTCGAGAATTTCAGCCCCGGCACCCTGGCGCGGCTGTCCCTCGACTACGACGTGCTCGCCGAGGTGAACGAGCGGATCATCCTCGCCTCCGGGCGGGGCTACGGCGCCCGGACGCCACAGGCCGCGCACCGCGCCATGGACCTCACGATCCAAGCGATGACCGGCGTCATGGCCACCACGGGGCAGCCCGACCAGCCGCCCACCAAGGCGGGGCCTGCCATCGCGGACTTCTTCGGCGGCACCCACCTCATGGCCGCGATCACCGCCGCGCTCTACCAGCGCACGGTGACCGGACGGGGCCAGCACGTCGAAGTGGCGATGCAGGACGCGGTCGTCCCCTCACTGACCTCGAGCATCGCGGGCTATCTCGACAGCAAGGCGACGCTTCCGGAACGAACGGGCAACCGGCACAGCGGATTGGCGGTGTGCCCGTACAACGTGTACCCGACCTCGGACGGCTGGGTCGCCATCCTCTGCATGAACGACGCGCACTGGAAATCGCTGTGCGGACTCATGGCCCGTGCGGACCTCGCCGACGATCCGGCCTTCGGCTCACCGCCCGCCAGGGTGGCGCGGATGGACGAACTCGACGAGATCGTCGGCGCCTGGACCGCGACCACCACCAGAGACGATGTCGTCGAGCGGTTGCAGCAGTTGCGCGTGCCGTGCGCGCCGGTGCTCGGCCTGTCCGATCTGATGCACGGACCGCTCGTCGGCTCCGGCGCCATGATCCAGCCGGTGCGCGACGAAGCGGGACGCGAGTCCTATGTGCTCGGCACCCCGCTGCGGCTCGCCGCGTCCCCGCCGGTGCCTGCCGCGCCCGCGCCCGCGCTCGGCGCGCACACCGAGGAGGTCCTGCGGGATCGACTCGGCCTGGACACCGCCGACCTCGCGCGATTGCGCGACCGCAAAGTCGTTTAGGAGAGTTCATGCCCGTCGACGAGGCATTGTTGGAGTCGATCCGCACCAGTATCGGTGTCGAGACCAGCCATTCGATCGGCCGGATCACCGGTCTGATGATCCGCAGGTACGCGCGCGCGATCGGCGAAACCAATCCGCTGTACTACGACACCGAATTCGCGCGCAGTTGCGGATATGTCGACATCATCGCCCCGCCGAATTTCGTCACCGCGGTCAGCAGTTGGGATGAGGGGCCCGCGGAGACGGATATGCGCACGGACGGTGTTCCGAAGGCCATCCAATTGACCGGACTGCCCACCGAGGGCGTCCGGGTCATGGGCGGGGGAGAGGATATGGAATTCCACGCTCCCATCGCGGCGGGCACCTCGCTCGTCGAGCGATCGATGATGGTCGACGCCGAATTGCGCGAAGGGAGCAGGGGGAAATTCATTGTCGTCAGCTATCGACACGAATTCGTCGACGAAGTCGGAAAGACTCTGCTGACATCGATACGGAAGGTTCTGCTCCGATGAACAGTTCTGTCGCCGCCGCGGGCAGCGATCTTCGTTTCGGTGCGGTCGGGATCGGTGACCGATTGCCGGAATTGCGAAATACGCCGACCCGCGTGCAGTTGTTCCGATACAGTGCGGTGACCTGGAATACCCACCGCATTCATTTCGACAGCGATTACGCGGCGGTCGAGGGTTATCCGGATGTGCTGGTGCAGTCGCATCTGCACGGCGCCTTCCTGACCCGGCTGTGCACGGACTGGATGGGTGCGCGCGGCCGCCTGACCAGGCTCGCCGTCACGGTCAAGCGTTTCGCCGTCCCCGGTGACGTGCTGATCTGTGCGGGCACGGTCACCGGGGTCGAAAAGGTCGACGACCACAGCGGATTGGTCCATCTCGGCCTCGAGGAGATCCGGGAATCCGATGCGACGGTCTGCGCCGTCGGGACCGCGTCCGTCGCACTGCCAGTGTGATCGCCGCCTCGGCGATCGCGAAACGATTCAATGAAGAAGGTGCTCATGCCGGCTACCCGCGACATCCTCCGAATCGGAAATTGTTCCGGATACTACGGTGACCGATTCTCCGCCGCCCGTGAAATGGTCGAGGGCGGTCCGCTGGATGTGCTGACCGGTGACTACCTCGCCGAGCTCACCATGCTGATTCTCTGGAAGAGCCGACAGCGCGATCCCGAAGCGGGCTATGCGACGACCTTTCTGAAGCAAATGGAGCAGATTCTCGGAACCTGCCTCGATCGCAATATCAAGGTGGTCACCAACGCGGGTGGGCTCAATCCGAACGGTCTCGCGCGGCAGCTCGGACTGCTCGCCGAGAAGCTCGGCCTGCGGCCGAGTATCGCCCATGTCGAGGGCGACGACCTCTTGGATCGTCTCGGCGATTTGCAGAGCCAGGGGCAGCCGCTCGCCAATATGAGCACCGGACAAAGCCTCGCCGAAGCAGGTGTGCAGCCGGTGACGGCGAATGCCTACCTCGGTGCGTGGGGGATCACCGAGGCGCTGCGCGGAGGCGCGGATATCGTCGTATGCCCGCGAGTGACCGACGCCTCGCTGGTGGTCGGCCCGGCGGCGTGGGCCTTCGATTGGCAGCTCGACGACTTCGACCGGCTGGCAGGCGCCGTGGTCGCGGGCCACATCCTCGAATGCGGGCCGCAGGCCACCGGTGGCAATTACTCGTTCTTCACCGAATTGCCGAAGTTCCGCCGACTCGGCTATCCGCTCGCGGAGATCGCGCCGGACGGTAGCTGCGTCATCACGAAACACCCCGACACCGGCGGCGCGGTGACGGTCGAAACGGTCACCGCGCAGATCCTCTACGAAATCGGTGCACCGGATTACCTGAATCCCGATGTCGTCACCCGATTCGACACGATCGAACTGACCGACGACGGGCCGGACCGGGTCAAGGTTGCCGGTGTGCGCGGTCGCCCGGCCCCGGATGTCGCCAAGGTCTGCCTGAACTACCACGGCGGGTATCGCAATAGCGCGGTATTCGTGCTCACCGGGCTGGATATCGAGGCCAAGGCCGATTTCGCCCTCCAGTGTCTCGATGACGCGTTCGGCGGTCTCGACGATTTCGCCGAAACCGATATCCGACTGCTACGCACCGACACCCCGAACGCGCCGGACAATTTCTCGGCCGAGGCCCGACTGCGGGTCACCGTGAAGGATCCCAGCGAGCACAAGGCGGGCAGGCGCTTCTTCAACGCCGTCGCGGAATTCGGCCTTGGGACCTTCCCCGGCCTGTATGTCGAGCGGGCCGACCGCGCGGCCACCTCCTACGGTGTCTATTGGCCCGCGCTGGTGCCCGCCGATGTGCTGGATCCCGCGGTGGTATTCCAGGACGGTCGGCGACTGCCCGTGCCGCGCCCACCGACCGAGCCGTATCGGCCGGATGACGGTCCGGTGTCGACCACCGCGCGCAGGCCCGATGAAGGAGAAACGGTTTCCGTGCCACTGGGTCGACTCATCGGCGCGCGCTCGGGCGACAAAGGCGGCGACGCCAATATCGGATTCTGGGCGCGCTCGGACGAAGCCTATGAATGGTTGCGGTCCTACCTGGATGAATCGCGACTGCGCGCCTTGCTCACCGAGGCGGCCGAGTCGCGGATCGACCGGTACGAACTGCCGAACCTGCGGGCCGTCAATTTCGTGGTGCGCGGTCTGCTCGGCGAGGGCGTCGCCGCGACGACCCGACCGGATCCGCAGGCCAAGGGTTTGGCCGAATACTTGCGCTCACGCTTCGTGGAAATGCCGCGAGCACTGCTGGTGAATGGCCCCGCCATCCCGAACGCACCCGAGGAGGTCGCGACAAAATGAGTATCTTCATGACCAAGGAGTGGACACCGCTCACGATCGAGGCCGTCGCGCGGGTGCCCGCGTCGGTCGGCGTCTATCAGATCTCCGACGAGCACGGCATCATCGTCATCGATTTCGCGGGCGGCGGCAGCCTGTTCGGGATGCGCGGCAGGCTCGAGGAATGGATCGACACCCAACCGGGACTCACCTTCCGATACGAGCGGACCAATGCCTACCTCTCGCGCTTCCGCGAACTGGTGCAGGTATTCACGAATGAGTTCGGCAGACCGCCGCAGAACCTGGCGGGCACGGCGGCGCCGACCGGACACATTCGACCGAATTAGAAATTGGAGTAGCCACAAATGGGTTTCGTCCCGACCGATCTGCAAAAAGATCTGATCGATAATGTTCGGCGGTTCGTCCGCACCGAGATCCTCCCGTTGGAATTGGAACTCGATCCCGACGAGAGCGAGTTGAGCGAGCCCGTGCTGGCCCGACTCCGCGCCAAAACCAAGCAGATGGGGCTCTACAACCTGGACGTCCCGGAGGAATTGGGCGGTGTCGGCGCCGATACGGTGACCCGCACCCTGCTGGCGATGGAGATGGCCCAGCACCGCGCCGGGCTCTACTCCCCGTGCTACGCCGCGTTCGGTCAGCAGGATATGGCCCAGTTGTACGAGGCGACCGACGCGCAGAAGGAGAAGTACCTCTTTCCGATCCTGCGTGGGGAGAAGAGTTCGTTCTTCGGGTTGACCGAACCCGCGGGCGGGAGCGATCCGGCGCGGTCCATCCAGACCAGGGCCAAGCAGCACGGCACCGACTGGGTCATCAACGGCAGCAAGGTCTTCATCAGCGGCGCCGATACGGCCGATTTCGGGTTGGTATTCGCCCGCACCGGTGAACCCGGTTCCGGTCGCGACGGCATCACCTGCTTCATCGTCGACGCGGACACCCCCGGATTCTCGGTGCGTCGCGTAATCCACACACTGCGGTCCGGCCACTACCCGACCGAGTTGAGTTTCGAGGATGTGCGCGTGCCCGCCGAGAATGTGCTCGGCGAGGTCGGCGGCGGATTCGCGCTGGCGAGCGAGCGATTGACCAAGAATCGGATCCCCTACGCCGCAGGCTGTGTCGGCGTGGCGATGGCGGCCCATCGGATGGCCGTCGAGTACGCGGGCACCCGTTCGGTATTCGGCGCCAAACTCGCCGACCACGAGGGCATTCAGTGGATGCTCGTCGACAATGAGATCGATCTGCGCTCGGCGGCGTTCTTCGTCCTGGACGCGGCCGAGCGCGCCGACAGCGGTCAACCGTTCCGCAGCGAGGTGGCCCTCGCCAAGATCGTCGCGACCGAGGCGGCGGGCCGCGTGGTCGACCGCGCCATCCAGATCCACGGCGGCTACGGCGTGACCAAGGACCTGCCGCTGGAACGCTGGTACCGCGAACTGCGGATCCGCCGGATCGGTGAGGGCACCACCGAAACCCAGAAGATGATCGTCAGCCGCGATATGCTGCGCGGCCGCTACAAGGGCCTGCTCGACCGATGACGGATGCGCGATGAATTCCGACGAACAGCGGGTGCGGGCGCTGCTGGAGGTGTTCGGTCTACGCATGGATCCGGCCGAACTGGCCGCCATCGTGGCCGACTATCCGGTGCTGCGCTACCAGGCCGACGAGATCCACCGCACCGCGACCGACGGCCTCGCTCGCGACACCTCGAAGCCGAAGGTGTTCCGGGCGGTCGGGTCGGCCGATCCCGCAGCCTCGGTCACCGGTGTGACGATCGAGGCCGCCGCCGCGGCCCTGCGCGCGGGCACCAGTTCGGCGCGCGAGTTGGTGACGGCCGCCTTCGCGCGCATCGATCAGTTGAACGACCGGTTCGGGGCCTATGTGAGCACCTTCCGGCAGAGCGCCATCGCGGCGGCAGATCAGGCCGATCGGGAACTCGCCCGCGGCGTGGATCGCGGTCCGCTGCACGGGATTCCGCTCAATATCAAGGATGTCATCGCGACCGTCGAAGGACCGACCCGCGCCAACAGTCGTGTCCCACCGCCGCATTGGCGCGGCGACCGCGACGCGACGGTGGTGACCCGGTTGCGCGCGGCGGGCGCGATCGTCCTCGGCAAGACGACGACCAATGAATTCGCTCTCGGCCCGAACGATCCGGCCTCGGGTTTCCCGATGCCGCGCAATGCGTGGTCGGATCGGCACTACGCGGGCGGGTCGAGTTCCGGCGCGGCCATCGCGGTGGCCTCCGGGATGTCCTTGGGCGCCATCGCGACCGATACGACGGGTTCGATCCGGCATCCGGCGGCCCTGAACGGCGTCACCGGGCTCAAAGTGAGCTACGGCCGGGTGCCGATCACGGGGGCGGTGCCGCTGGCCGCCTCCCTCGACACGGTGGGACCGATCGCGCGATCCGCGCGCGATTGCGCGCTCCTGCTTCAGGTCATGGCGGGCGTCGATCCGAGCGATCCCGCGTCGAGCGTGCAGCCGGTCCCGAATTATCTTGCCGCGCTCGATGGTTCGGTGCGTGGTCTGCGGATCGGTCTGCCGGAGCGCTACTTCTACGACCTCGGCAATGTCGCCGAGCCGGTCGCCCGCGCGGTGCGTGCCGCGGTCGACGAATTGCGCTCGGCGGGTGCGGTTGTCAAGGAAGTGGCACTGCCCAACGCCGATATGGCGCGGATCGCGGCCACCCTCGTCGTCATGAGCGAGGCGTTCGCCTATCACCGCGACACTGTGGTCGCGCGCTGGGACGAATACGGGGTCAATCTGCGCGGATTACTCGCTCGCGCGGCACTTTTCACCGCCGCCGACTACATCCAGGCCCAGCGGATCGCCGCCGCGTTCCGCGCGGAGGTGGCCGCCGTGATGCGCGAATGCGATGTGCTGGCCATGCCGATGATGCCGACCGGCGCGCGCCTGCTCGACGAGACCGACCCCACCATGATGGATCGCTATTCGAGCGCCTCGTTCAACTCGCAGTGGAATCTGGCCGGACTGCCCGCGTGCGCCATTCCGGTCGGCTTCGACCACGCGGGGATGCCCGTCTCGATGCAACTCGTCGGACGGCCATTCGACGAGGCGACCGTGTTGCGAGTCGCCGACGCCTACCAGCGCGGGACCGAGTTCCATCTGATGGTCCCCGACGACTAGTCGTCACACCGTGGCCAATGGTCACACCGTCGCCCAAAAGCGACACCAGAGCAGCAAGTGTTGAACAAAGGAGTACACACATGGCTGACAACAACCCGTCCTCCGGCGCGGGCCGCCAGGTCGCCACGAGCCCCTACGGACCCGATGACCAGATCGGCAGGCTCAACCTGATGACCGCGCGATCCCGCGCGGAGGTCATCGCCAATATCGACGCGAGCCGAATGTTCGATCTGTCGGTCGACTACTTCATCGGCATGCCGTCGTGGCAGCTGATCGGTGATCCGCCCTATCAGATCTGGATGACCCACACCCCGTCCGGCAATGTGCTGGAAGGGCTTCCGGGTATCGCACGGGAAATGACGGAGTACATCAGCTACTCCGGGGACGCCATGACGATGTACACCCACACCGGCACCCACATCGACACGCTCAATCACTACGGCTACCACGGCAGCATCTACAACAACTTCACCGAGAAGGAGCATCTGGGTTCGCGGCACTGGCGCGTCTCCGGCGCGGACAAGATGCCGCCGATCGTGGCGCGCGGGATCCTGCTCGACTTCGCGGCGCTGCGCGGCGTCGACATGCTCCCGGACCGATACGGGATCACCCCCGAGGATGTCGAGGAATGTCTTGCCGCCCAAGGCGTCGAGATTCGGCTCGGCGATGTCGTGCTGGTGCGCACGGGTCGGATGCGGGCCTGGCCGGATGCCGAGCAGTGGGGTGAGAACCCGCCCGGCCTGACGCGTGCCGCCGCCGTGCATCTGGTGGAGAGCGGGGCGATGATCGTCGGCTCCGACACCATGTGCGTCGAGCAGGGCCCCTCGGCCGACCCGGACAACTACACACCGGTGCACACCTACCTGCTCGCCGAGGCGGGCGCGCCCTTGATCGAGGTGCTCGATCTGGAGGAGCTCGCCGAGTCGCGAGTGTACGAATTCGGTTTCTTCGCGGCCTGTTTGCGGCTGCGCGGCGCGACCGGATCGCCGCTGCGGCCATGGGCCTTTCCGTATCGGCAAGAGTGAGTTCGAAAAACCATAGGATTCAAGGAGATTCACATGCGAGATGCCGTAGTCGTCGCGGCCGTTCGATCCCCCGTCGGCCGACGGGCGGGCGCGTTGTCGGGCATCCATCCGGCGGACCTGTCGGCGCGGGTGCTCTCGGCACTGGCCGAGACCGCCCACCTGGATCCGATCGTGGTCGACGATGTGGTCTGGGGTTGTGTCAGCCAGGTCGGGGAACAGACCTTCGATATCGCGCGCACCTCGGTGCTGTCGGCGGGCTGGCCGGAGTCCGTGCCCGGCACCACCGTCGACCGGCAATGCGGTTCCTCCCAGCAGGCAATACATTTCGCCGCCGCCGGGGTCATCGCCGGACACTACGATGTGGTCGTCGCGGGCGGTGTCGAATCGATGTCGCGCATCCCGATGGGGTCGGCGGCGGGAACCCAATCCCCGCTCGGCGAGCTGTACACCGAGCGATACGGCGCGGGTATGCCGAATCAGGGGATCGGCGCCGAACAGATCGCCGAGCAATGGTCGCTCAGCCGCGCCGAACTCGACGCCTACGCGCAGCGTTCGCACCTGCGGGCCGCGCGGGCCGCGGCCGAGGGCGCGTTCGACGCGCAGCTCATCGAGGTGCGGACACCGGATGGCGTGGTGCTCGCCGACGAGGGCGTGCGTCCGGACTGCACGCTCGCGGCACTGGCGAAACTGCGCACCCCGTTCCTCGAAGGCGGCGTCGTCAGCGCGGGCAATAGTTCGCAGATCAGCGACGGCGCCGCGGCCCTGCTGATCACCTCATCGGATATCGCGAAAGCGCACGGCTGGCGGCCGCTCGTGCGGATCCACACGGCCGTTGTCGCGGGCAGCGAACCCGGCATCATGCTCACCGGACCGATCCCGGCCACCGCCAAGGCACTCGCGAAAGCCAATCTGCGCATCGACGATATCGGCGCGTTCGAGGTGAACGAGGCGTTCGCCGCGGTGCCGCTGGCCTGGCAGGCCGAATTCCACGCCCCCGAATCGGCGTTGAATCCGCTCGGCGGTGCGATCGCGCTGGGTCATCCACTGGGCGGATCCGGCGCCCGCATCGCCACGACACTCGTGCATCACATGACCGATCGCGGTATCCGCTACGGCTTGCAGACCATGTGCGAGGGTGGTGGCCAGGCGAACGCGACGATCTTCGAACTGGTCGAATAGTGGTGTGCCCGAACCAGAAAGGTGACACAGTGGTCGACTTCGACGATCTCGGCAAGCTGCGGGCCGCGGTCGGCACGGAAATCGGTGTGAGCCAATGGCTCACCATCGATCAGTCGCGCATCGACACCTTCGCCGCCGCCACCGGGGATCACCAGTGGATCCACGTCGACGGCGAACGCGCGGCCGCCGGACCCTACGGCCGGACCATCGCGCACGGCTTGCTGACCCTGTCGCTGACAGTGCCACTTGTCGCCGAGGTCATGACGGTCAGCGCGGCCCGCATGGCCATCAACTACGGCCTCGACAAGGTTCGGTTCATCAACCCGGTGCCGGTCGGCAGTCGCATTCGCGCGCGCGTGCGCCTCGACTCGGTCACCGATATCCCCGGCGGCGCGCAGGCTCGGCGCACCGTCACCATCGAGATCGACGGCGCGAGCAAACCGGCCTGCGTCGCCGAGAGCATCGCCCGCTATCTCACCTGATCGCCTTCACAACTCGGTGTAGAACTCGATCTCCGGCGGCCCGGCAAGAACCTCTTCCCGTTCGAAGAACGCGAAAAGAGATGCCACCGCCGGAGATCGGCGATGCTCGTCGAATGCGGACCTGCTCACATACCGCTCATAGGCGATGAACCGATCACCCGACCGGGCCAGATGGTAGTGAGTATTGCCCACCTCGTGCTCGCGCACCTGATCCCGCGCCCCCCGCAGGGCCTCGGCGATCATCTCCGCTTTGCCAGGCGCGGCCGTGAACACCGCGCCGACGATCACCGCCCTGTCCGACGCTTCCCCGATCGCTTCCGCCACCGCACGATAATCCACCGTCCGCCCCACCCTGTCAAAGGTTCGTGTTGAAACCCAAGTGGCGCAACATATTTAGACGCCCGCCCGGTCACTCGCGACCACCGATATACCGCTCCGACTCGACCAGACCTTCCTCGCTCGGTGCGAGACCGCGCTCGAAGACCCGTTGCTCCTGCTCTCGACGCAGATCCGGATGGGCCAGCGCCGGGCGGTCGAAGCCGTAGCGCGCCTGCGCCTCGCGAGGGGTCATCATGACCGGAGTGCGCGCCTCGATGCCGAGTATGGCCGGGGCGAGGACAGATACGGTGTCGGGAATGAAGAATCTCGCGACGCGGATATGACGGACCGGGTCGCGCGCGAGAAACGCGAACAATCGGCGCAGCGCGAAACGGAGCAGCACCTGTTCGGCGGCGGACTGCCGCAGGCCGAACATCTTGCGCTGATAACGGGGATAGGTGGCGATCACCGCCCGACCGACCAATCGACCGACAACCGTGCGAACAGGTTTCGTCCACCAGGGCAGTGCGGCCGGAAAGATGAAGTCGCTCCGCAGAATATAGGCGGTCATCGATTGGGCGGCCTCGGACGCCGCCAGGCGCGGCCGCCACGCCGCGAAGTAGTCGACGACCTCGGCCCGCGAACGCGGCACATCGACCGGATCGATGGTCTGGCATTCGGCGGCCCGCGCACACTCGGCCCAATACCGGCGCTCCTCCGCGTCGGAGAGTCCGCCGGGGCCGTAAACCTCATAGCAGTACAGGATGGAATGCCAGGCGGTCATGTGGATCCACAGCTGGGCGGCCGGATCGTTCGCGTCGTAGCGCCCGCCGGTGACCGGATCGGTGCCGATGACCTTGGAATGCACCTTCACCAGCACATCGGCCACTTTGGCCGCGCTCGCGGTATCACCGAACGCGATCAGGGCGAAGTACCGCATGGTGCGTTCGTAGCGGGTCCTGGTCCGCTCCCGGACATCACCGGTCGCCTCCACGGCGGCGTTCAGGTGCGGGTTCAACTGCTCGATGGTCACCGCCCGCACGAATCCGACCGCCATCGAGGTGGGATACGACCAAACCTTCCAGGTCGCCGAGCCGGGACCGAAGAATCCTTCATCGGCAGCGGGCGCGTACTGCTGCGCCACGGGCCGCCCGAAGATCCTCGCCACACCAACCATGACGCATCCTCTCGCCGATCCGCAGCCCAGACCGACACGCTTGACCTGCGGAAACGTTCAATTGTCCGCGACCCACCTGTCATGATAGCCGTGCGGTTGCTATTTCCGGTTCGCTCCGCGAGGGCGCTCGTCGACAGCCGGCGCCCTGTGGGTTGCGGTCGGCGAGAACTGCCCCGGATATCGCGGCTCGACGTTCGAAATCCCACTGTGGCAGTGGGGTTCGCGGCGGACGAGCCCATACCGTGATATTTGTAATCCCTTGGGGCTAAGCTGGATCCACCTTCCCAGCAACAGGAAGCCGCTGTGTCGCGCGCTTCGGTGGGGTCGAAAAACGAGGTGGGACATGGCGGACAAGGTGGAGGTGACCCCGCATGAGCTGCGCAAGGTCGCCGATGATCTGGATGGTTCGGCTCGCAACGTGAAGGCCGTACTCGACCGGCTGGCGGGAGCGCGGCATGCCCACGAGGGGAAGTGGGGTGGCGACGATTTCGGAAAACAGTTCTCCGGGGGCAATGGGTACAAGAAGGGGGCCGAGAACCTCGACTCGGCGGTCGGGTCGAAAGTTCAACTGCTGCACGACTATGCGGGTGGGCTGCGCGGTGGCGCCGACGAGCTGGAAGGCGCCGAAGACGACAACAGGCGCCGGTTCAAGTCCTGATCGCGAGGGGGAGCGGTGGCGAATGAGGCCGCGAAGGCGGAGCTGGCCGAGCTGCTGACCTCGGTCCAGACCGGGATCGCCGAGATCGCTCGGATGCAGCGCGAGCACGCGAAGCTCACCGCCTCGGCCACGGTGGCGGGCAAACGAGTCACGGTGGTGGTCAATGCCAATGGTGATGTGATCCAAACCGTGCTGGGCCGCAATGCGGACGAGCTCACCCATGCCCAGCTCGCACAGGCGTTCACCGAGGCGCAGCAGCAGGCCGCCGCCGCGGTCCGCGCGCGAACCAAGGCGATGGTCGCTCAGGTGCGCCAGAAAAACGCACGGCTGCCGGGGCTTTCGGATTTCGTGCCCGGCTTGCCCGACCTGCGCGAGCTGATTCCCGACCCGCCGCAACCATCGCTCGACCCGCCTGCGGCCCGTGCGCGCGCGGTCGTCGTGGACGATGGGGCTGCCGGGATGGAGTTCACCGATGTCGAACAGCTGGACCGGGATTCGGGGGGATCCGATGTCGCGAACTCGGGCTGGTGAGTTCGCGGGGGCGGTTCGCTGATGTCGATCACTTCGTCGTGGGAGTGGATTCCGGGTTGGATCCTTTCCGCGCTCAACTTCGGCGCGGAATATCCCGAAGGCGACGAGGACGCGATGTTCACCCTCGGCGATGCCTGGCACCGGGCCGCCAAGGAGTTGCTGGCGCTGGAACCGGAGCTGCGCGAAATCACCGACCGCACACTGAAGTTCTATACCGGCGAGGGCGCCACCACGGCGCACAAAGAATTCGGCAACCTTTTCGCAGGCAAGTCGTCCATCGAGGAATGCGCCAAGGCGCTGCACGACCTCGGCGACTACACCAGGGGCGGCGCGACCCAGATCGAGCACAGCAAGATTCTGCTTGCCGGTTTCGCCGCCTGGACGGCGTGGACGGTCATCGATCTCGCCGCGGCGTGGCCCTTCGGTGAGGCGGGAATTCCGTTCGCGCTCGCGGCGGGCCGCAAGACCATACAGGTGGCGGCCGGACAGGGCCTCAAGGCGCTGAGTGAACAGGCGGCCAGGCAGGGCCTGAAGAATCTGCTCCTCCCATACCTGAAGAAGATCGCCGTACTGAGCTTCAGAGAAGGGGTGAAAGGCGCCGGAATCGATGCGGCGATCCAGACGTATCAGATCACGGTCGGCCACCGCGACGGGTTCGATCCGACACAAAGCCTCCAGTCCGGGTTCCAATGGGCTGCGGGCGCGGCCGTCGGCGCGCCGATCAGTATGGGTGCGGGTGCGCTGGGGAACAGGCTGCGGCTCGGTCCCCGACTCAACGGCACGCTGGCCGGCACGCTCGGCGGCGTGGGTGGCGGGCTCGGCATGTACGGTTCGGGACTGGCCTGGCAGGCCGGAAATCAGTTGTTGCACGGCCATTTCGACCCGAGCAAGATCGACACCACCTTCGACCCGCAAGTGGTCCTGGCCGGTGGGGGATTCGGGGCTCTACATGGGCTTGGGAGCGGCCTCGAGAGAATGGCGCTGTCTCGGCTGCGCGAATCCGGTCTGTCCACGGACGGATCCGTAGATACCGTCCCGAAATCCATAGCGCCCAAACCAGACGCGGTCGCACCCGCAGGCGATCCGAGCGCGCCGACCGATTCGACCCGCGCTCCCGGATCGCATTCCGGTCCGCCGCCGGAGATTTCGGCCGGACCCGAGGCGAAAGGCGCAGGACGCGCGCCGGAGACAACCGCCGGAGCGGGTCCGGCCACACATGACGGCGCGGGTCCGGCCCCGGCCGCGCACGGTGAACCCGACGCCAGGGCTGCCGTACACGCCGCACCTGACGCCGAGGGTTCCTCCCATGCCGCATCCGATTCCGCGGCCGCCGCGCACACCACATCGGAGGGTGGGGCGGCTGCGCGCACGGCACCCGATGGTGGGGCTGCCGCGCACACCCCATCGGACACCGCACATGCCGCACCCGATTCCACCGCTGCCGCACAAAGGCCGCTTGATGCTGGGGCTGCTGGGCGGAGTGCGTCTGAAGCCGGGGCTGCGCGCACCGGATCCGATGCGGGGGCCGGCCCGCGTTCCGTACCCGACGCGCACACCGCACCCGCCCGTTCGGATCCTGCTGCGCGCGTGGCGGATCCGCAGTCCGCCTCAACCGAATCGAAATCCACGGACTCCGCGAGACCGGTCGGGGCCGACAGGTCCGCGAGCGGAGCCTCCGAAGCAGGCAAGCAGCCTGCGGATCGGATAGCCAAACCGGCGGGCCGAGAGGGCGCATCCGAACGCCCTACCGTCACCGACCGCCCTACCGCCCGCGCGGCGGATGCTTCGAGCCGCGACGCGAATCTCACTGCGGGACAGCGGGATACTGCTGCCGTGCCCCGCCGATCCGCGGTGTCCGACTCCGGTCGTCCTGTCGACCAGAGTCCACATGCACCGGAGGAGCCTCGCCCCCATCCGACCCCGGAGCAGCGAACCCAGCCTGAGCAGCGTGCTGGCGCAGCGCCGCGTAGCGAGTCGACCCCGGCGGGCAATGACGGGCAGCCGCATCGCGGCACCGCCTCGAATGTCGGGGAATTCACAGGCAATTCGCGCACCGGGGAGGCCGGCCTCACGCAGCGGGAACTGGACCGGCAAGCTGCGAACAACCGGTCGCTGATCATGCCGAAGGAGATGACCTTCGACGAGGACCGCAACGTTTTCCGGACCAAGGATGGACGCCCGATCTCGATCCGCGTGGCCGAACAGACACTGACCGATGCGGTGGCCCGCTTCACCGAACGCGGCGAAGGCTACGAGATCGAGGTCTCCCCGCGCGCCAGAACCGAGGACGTGCCCAGAGCGCTCGCCCACGAACTCGCCGAAATAGATCTGGCGCGCGATCCCGCGCTCTCCCGAGATCCGAGCAATGATCGGCCCGATGGACTCACCGCACATCTGGCCGGACGCTATGCGGAATTGCGAGTGCTGAATGCCGAGATCGAAGAGGCCAGAGCGGATCCCGCGCGCGACCGCGAGTTGAAGCGGTTGATGACCGAGCGCAGGGACCTAATCGACCATTTGGGGCTGCGTGAGATCGATGCGGCGGGAAGCCAACGAAGATCGCTGCTTCAGCAGCATGATTCGGTGGTGGCAGACCATCTCGGCGTAAATCACAATGGTGTCGATTTCCGTGAAGTCGAGCAATGGCGCGATCGCAACGGTCGCAACCACTATCTGCGCGATCCGGAGGGCACCAGGCGGAATGGTCTTGGCCGCATAATCGACAGTCATGGGGACTACGTCGACGATCCGTATTCGAAGAAAGATATCGACGTCAAGGCTTCCCATACGCCTTTCGAGGAATACAAGCTCTCGGATGATGCGGAACTCGCGCACGACTATCTGGTTGCCAAGCGAGCCGCCGCGATACCAGTGCGCGACGCCGCGATAGCCGAATTCAACCGCCAAGCGGATGGTCTCGGCATCTCCAAGGACGGTCGCAAATCCGATAATATCGATGGTACTATCCGTGAATTGAATTCCGCAGTTGCGGCCGGTGACGCCGATCTTCAAAAGGTGCAGGAATTCAAGCAGGCGGCGCGGGACAAGTCCAAGGCAATCGATGCGGTGAAATTATACTCCGAGTACATCGGTATGAATGCCGCTCAGGATTACCTCGCCCACGAGTATCCGGGGGAAAGCAGGATCTTGTTGACCGGGCGTGCGAGTGACGGGCGAGGTAAATCGGACACATTCGACATCGTCGCATTGGTTCGGACTCCCAGCGGCAATCAAGTGGTCATCATCGAGGCGAAAGGCGTTGGATCGTCGATTGGGACCAGAACGGTCAACGGACTCAAGGTGGAGCAGGGCACCCTCCCTTACCGTGATGACCTGCTGATAGAAGACAAAGACCTGCGGGCTGCGGTCGAAAAGTTGGCTGCCTCGGACCCCGAGAAGGCCCGGTTGTTCCGCGAGGCCATCGAAGCGGAAAATATTCGATATCTGTTGGTCAGAGGTGAACTCAAACGGGTCCGCGTCGCCGAGTTCACAATGGATCGGGGCCAGGCCGCTGCCGTGACAGCGCCGACATCCGGCGCGCCGCCGCCCGCGCCGGACCAGATACGGTCCGAGGAGCTGGATGAGTACGCTGCCGAACTCGACCAACTGCGGACCGGAGAGGAGGTCGATCAGTGACCGATAGGGTGCTGGCCGATATCGATGCCGCCGTCGCCATAGTTCGTGCGGCGCGAACCTTCCCGTGGACGTGGCGGCCAGGGGACATCGGCAGATTCGGTGCGATGGTCGGATGGACCGAGCCGCGGGAAACCGCCTCGGGGGTGTGGATGCGGTCCAATTCGCAGATCCCGGAATCATATTCCCGCTTCCGCATCATCGACGGCGTCGTGGTCGAGGTGAACTTCCAACTCGCCGAGATACCCGAAGCTTCCGCTCGGGACCGCCTGCTCACGGTCTTCCACGACGCGGCCCACCGCTTCGAGGACAGGTTGGGCGTCGCCGCGGAGCGCGTCTTCGGCGACAATCCGAAGTCGTGGTGGCGTACGGATCGGGTGGTTGTCGAACTGGCCGCCCTGGACGTCATGGTGAAGGTCACGCTCCGCGAACCGGAGGCATTGGCGACCGACACGCAGTGGCGTGTTTTCACCGAGGCGCTTTCGCGAACCCTTGCGGACTTGGTGCCCGGCGCGAAGCTGATTATTCGCGACCGCGCGAAAAGATTCGTGCAATTCGCCCGAGACGACGACCAGCTCGATTCGGAAGTGGTCGGGAATAGATATCTCGACCCACCACTGGACAGTGCGGTTCAGCAGTTGATCGAATCCGCGGGCTGGGCCGGACCACTCGACGAGATCGACGATTCGGGCAACTGGCACCGGATGTTGCCCGTGCCCATAGCCTCCGACTCCTATCTGGATCTGGCACAGGCGACAGAGCGGATCCTGCGCCATGCGTTCGCCGTCGGCGCGCCCGCCGAACTCAACGCCGAAGGCTGGGTGGATGGCCCCGGCTTCATCGATCTCTCGGAACTGGTTCCGATCATTGGTGAAGTGCGAGAAGAGGATCAGTAGGTCTCATGTGCCGGGTTGAGCAGTGTCAAGGCGACACTGCGGTCCAGTTGCATGAGTTCGACGTGGATTTCGGGTCGTTCCCACTGCAATCCCGGTCGGCGTCCGGGCGAAACCCTGGTGGCCGCGCCGAGCACCTCGGCGACGCGCGCGCTCGAGGTGGCGAAGGCGTCGCTCAGAAACTCCTGCTGTGTCGGATCGACCCGATCTGTGGCCTGCACGGTGATCTCCTGGATCACACCATTGTCCAGATCGAACCAGGCGCTGGGACTGTCGATCGAAGCCCCGGTGGTCATGAAGATGGTTGTCTCATCACCGAGATCCCTCGGCTGCCACCCGGCCGCGCCCGCGAATCGGGCCACATCCGAGGCATCCCACGTCCAATCGAAGGCCAAGGCGAGGCGAAGCACCGCGAGGGTGGCCTCCACATCGAGCCGCGCGGCGTAAACCATGAGACCTCGATTCTGTGGCACGTGTCGTGGCACACAGTACTACTCGCGCACCGCCTCGGCGTCGCCGATCCGCCCGTCGGGTCAACCGGTCTTGGCCACAACGGAATTCACGCGCCGCGCCGGTGCGTAGCGCAAGATGGACACCAGTCCGAACTCGACGTTGTGAAGGAGCGATCGTGCCCGACACGCTGCCACCGGCTCGCACCAGCGCCGAGGCGCACCTGTTCCTCGCGCTGCAGCCGTGCCCGGCGTGCGGGGAGACCCGGTGTGAATTCCGCGGTTCGGTTGTCTACGTCGGTGATGTCCTGGCGAGCCGCTACGTCGGCGCCTGCCCGAGATGCGGGGCCGAACGGATCCATCAATTCCGGCTACCGGACGAAATCGTTCCTCCACCAGCCGATTCCGTGCGCTTCGGCGGACCGGAGCCCTCGGCGCTCATCGATCCCGGTGTGTGGCTGTGGTATTCGGACACCACTGCCGAACGGGTGCCCGAGCATGCATCCGGTCCGTACCCGGAGTCGACCGGTCGCGCGTTGTCCACCGCACTCGCCGCGGTCGATGAGGTGCTGAAATTCATTCCACCGGACGGGGATCGGGTGCCGGCGGAGGCATTCACCTCCCTGGACGGTCGCGCGCTGTACGCGCGCGAGCCGGGTCGCTTCTCCAGGCTCCGGTTGACCGCGATCCGTGACCACTACGCGCAGCGGTTGGCGCGGGGAGCCAACGGTGCCGACTGAGTGTTCGAACGGTGTCGTCACATGATCCGATCCGGCGGGTGGATGGCCCACTTCGGCCGGTGTCGTAGTGACGATTTGTGACAGGATATTGGTGGGTGCGTAGGGAGGCGACCAATGGCCGACGATCTGAAGGCAATCAAGGGGTTGGCGAGTCAAGGGGAGTTGAAGTTCGATCCGAAGTCGGTCAAGGAGATCGTCGATCGGATCGGCGCCGTTCAGCAGCAGTTGCGTGGCGTGCAGGGGGCGCTCGATCCGATCGCCGACCTGAATCCGTTCTCCGCGCTGGATTCCAGTGCCGAACTGGCGCGGCGGTTCTCCTCGCGCACCACCGCACTGCGCACCACGCTCGGCAATCAGGTGGGCCACCTGGACGACATGATCGATGTCTACCTGCGCGCGGCCGAGAATTATCGCGGCGCGGATGAGCTGAGCGAACAGGCATTCGACCGGATCCGCAGCGGGATTCCCTCCGGCACAGCCAAGCTCGATACGTCGACGCTCAAACCGTCGAACCTGGACGGGAACAAGCACCCGCCGTTGATCAACCCGAAGTCGAAGGAGAACGAGAAGACCGGCGGACTGCCACCCAGCCTGCAAGGCGGCTCCGACGCGTCCTACGAGGGCAAGCAGATCAACGGCGAAGTGTCCACCGATATCACGGGTAAACGCTATGACGCGATCCTGATCTCGATGCGGCAAGCGAGTCCGGCGCCATGGGTGAGCGCCTCGACGGCCGGACAGCATTGGCAGTGGCTCGGCGAGACGGTCAAGAAGCAATACGACGACCTGCTCCAGGCCGTGGTGAAGTCGCAGAACCTGTGGGACAGCCCGGTGGGAGCGCCGCGCGCCCGCGCGGCGACCTCGGCGTACAGCTCGTCCGGATCCGAGCTCGGCGTCGCCATGACACGCATCGGTGAACTGCTGGAGTACACCTCGAGCTGGCTCTACTCTTTCGCGGACGCATTGGGGCGCGGTGGCACGCTTCCGAATGAGCACGAAACCACCGCGCAATACCAGGCGCGCTTCGAAGAGAGCATGCGCAACGCGGGTATCGGTGCGATGGATTCGGTGTACAAGCCGGGAATTCAGCATGCCTCGACCCGGATGGCCGCGCTGCCCGATCCGCAGTCTCCGGTCGTCCCCGCGCAGCCGGGTCCACCCGCGCAGCCGGGTCCACCCGCGCTGCCGGGGCCACCGGGTCCGCCGGGACGTGGCGCCACGGGCGATCCCGCGTCGGCCCGGCAGGCGCTGGAGAATGGGGTGCTGCGCGCACAGCCCGTTGCCCGCGGGCTTCCTGCGCCGGGCCAACCGGCCGGCCCGGATTACTCGCGTGTGCGGCCCGGTCCGGTCCGGGGAGGGTTTCCCTCCGAGCCGGAGAAGCCGGGCGCGCCGGGGCAAGGTACGCCGGGGCAGGGGACACCGGGGCAGGGCACGCCGGGCCAAGGTCAAGGCATGGGTCAAGGCATGCAGGGCTTGCAGCAGGCGCTCTCGACCGCGCAGCAGGCGCTGGGGCAGGGCCGCACCGACATGGCGAAGGATTTCGCGGCGAATCTACCGAAAACAGTTCCGACGGCGGCGGATTCGGCGAAGAAGCTCGGCGCGGGTCCCGGACCGGGTCCGGGCAAAGGCGGCGCCGCGGTCGGTGTGCCGAAGCCTCTGTCGAAGGATGTCGCGGCCGCCGCCAAACTGTTCCCTCGCGCGTCGGCCGCCGCCGATGCCTCCGGCGCGATTGCCCGCTCGGGTTTGACGGCCGCTCCCGGCGCCCCCGGCATGGCAGGCTCGCCGGGTATGGCCGGACATCCCGCCGCAGGACAGGGACAGGGTAAGGAGCACAAGCGCGCCGACTATCTCGATTCTCCCGAACATCTCGACGAGGCCCTGGGCACCCCGCCGCTGGTGGCGAAACCCGTTGTGGAGAAGCGAATTTGAGCTGGCGCCTGACCGATCTCGAATTCGCCGCCGCGTGGGCCGAATTGCGGGAGGACTACATGCCTTCTCCGCTCACGTATTCCGCGCACACGGGCGACCACGACGAGCACGAACGTCAAATGTTCCGGGCGCGTGCGGAATTACGCGATCGTCTTGGCGCCGAAGAGTTCCCCTACCTGTTGCGCGAGATCGCCCACCCGGATATTCGGGTCTCGGTGCGCGGCCTGAACGGCCGCGACGCCGAAAACCCGAACGGTTGCGTCCGTGTACTCGCCACCAGGAAAGGTAGCCGCGCCTTTCTGATCGAGCAGCATATGGGCGGAACCATCTGGGCGGCTACCGGATTCACGATCACCGAGTATCCGGCGCCGGATCTGGCCGCGGCGATCGTCGCGGCGCTGCCCACGGCCGCGGCGGGCAGACAGCCCGATGTAGTGCTCGATGACCCGCGCGACTCGGGACTCGACTACGAGTACAGCCAATCCATGGTGTACGACAACTTCGAGGACGGAATCTCGGCCAGGGCAACGTGGTTCGACAATGCCACCGTGGAGACCGTCGGCACGATCGAACTGGCGCAGGCGTACTCCCGCTTCGGCCCGCGCGGCATCACCCGCCACACCCTGCACTGGCGTGATCTGGCCGACGACGGACGCTACGCCATCGTCGGTGACCACCCGACCGTCGCTGTCGGTGCGAATGCCAAACGAATGGTCTCCCTGATCAATTCAGGCCTGATCACGCTCGTGCGAGCTATCCGCGACGACCGCAGCTGAGCCCCGGCTGCACGCGGCACTCCTCATGTCCGCACCGCGACAGATCAGTTTCTCCCGGCCGATCTCGGCCCGGCGCGGTGATCCATGTCGAAGGCTCAGCGGCTTTCGAGTTCGGCGAAGAAGACGCGGAGATCGCCCGCCAGGAGATCCGGGCGTTCCAGGGCCGCGAAGTGGCCACCCTTTTCGAAACGGCTCCAGTGCACGATGTTCGTGTTGTCGCGTTCGGCGAAGACCCTGATCGTCTGGAAGTCGTCCTTGAACACCGCGACGCCGGTCCGGGCGGTGCTCACCTGCGGTTCGGCCTCCGCCCGCGCGTTCTCCAGATAGCTGCGGCTCATCCCGGACGCCGCGTTGGCGAACCAGTTCACGGTCACCTCGAGCAGAATCGTCTCCAGCGGCACGAGGGAGGTGCCATTGCCGAAGGAGTTGAACAGCTCGCTGTAGGCGAGCAGCCCGATCGGCGAGTCGCTGAGACCGGCGGCCACGGTCTGCGGGCGTGACGCGTTCATCGTGTTGTAGCCGCCGACCGACTGGAACCACTGCATGTGTGCGAGGCCGGCGTGGTCCGCGGGCTCCAGACGCTCGAACTCGGCCGGGTCACCGGACGGGAACGAGAACAGCTGTAGCACGTGCAGTCCGAGGAATCCGTCAGGGTTCAGCAGTCCCAGCTCCCTGGCGACCATCGCGCCGTTGTCCGAGCCGTGGATTCCGTAGCTCTCGTAGCCCAGGCCACGCATCAGGCGGTCGTACGCCGCAGCCACTCGGGTGGTCGTCCAGCCTGCCTCGGCGACCGGTTGGGAGAAGCCGTAGCCCGGCGCATCCGGGATGACGACATCGAACGCGTCCTGCGCGCGGCCGCCATGCGCGACCGGGTCGACGAGGCGGTCGATCAGATCGAGATAGTCGACCGACGAGCCGGGGTAGGTGTGCGCGAGCAGCAGGGGGGTGGCGCCGGAGTGGGCGGAGCGGACGTGGATGAAGTGGAACGTCTGGCCGTCGATCTCGGTGGTGAAGTGCGGTACGGCATTGATCCGCGCCTCGGCGGCACGCCAGTCGAAGGTGCGCCACGCTTCGAGCGCCGTGCGCAGGTAGGAGTTCGGGGTGCCCGCATCCCAGTCGTCCTCCGGGGCCGGTTGCGGCAGACGGGTGCGAGCGAGCCGGTCGTGCAGGTCAGCGAGCTCGGCGTCGGTGACGGCGAGGGCGAAAGGGGTGATGGTGAATGGCTTGATTTCGCTCATGATCACGAGCATCGTCGGCGGGAAGCGAGGCCGGTAGTACCGGTGTGCACCGGTCGGTATGTGCATTGCGTGGTGACACCTGCAAAATGCATAATCCGCAGCAGAAGATGCGTGCGGCGGAGGTTCGGGTGAGACGGTGGCCGCGCCCCCAGTGGGTGCTTGTCGGCGCGCTGCTGTTGCTGGGTGTGCTCGGTCGGGTCGCCAATCTGATGGACGCCGTCGCGAATCCCGGTCGGCCACCGTGGGTTCCGGTGCTGGGGGTGAGCGCCATCGTCTCGGCGTTCGCGGTGCTGGCGCTGATCCAGCTGCGCTGGTGGCGGCCACAGGTGCTGTTGGTTCTGCTCGCGGTCCTCGTCTACGGTCCGTACGCGATTATCGGGGAGGTCTGGGGTCCGCTGTCCGGCCTCATGGGGGCCGCCTTGCTGCTGACGCTGTCCGCGCCGGTTTCCTGGGTCCTTGCCGCCGTGGCCGTGGTGGCGGAACTCGCGTTGTACCACTGGCCAGGAACCCCGATGTTCCGGCTGCTCGGCATTGTGGCGTTCCTCGGAATCAACGTGACGATCACCCATTTCGCACCCGTGTACATGGCGCGACAACTGGATGAGATGGACCGGGAGAAGGAGTGGCTGGCGGCACATTCCGTCGCCGTCGAACGCCAGGACATGACGGCGCGGCTGAGTCGAACGCTGGGTGCCGACCTGATGTCGATCCTGCACGCGCTGCGAGAAACCCAGCAGGCCCCGACTCGAGCCGGGCTCGAGTGGATAGCGGAGCTCAGTCGCGCCGCGCTCGACCGTGCCCGATCCATCGCCGATGTGCGGCACGTCGATCCCCCACCGTTGCCCGTGAACGAGCGCACCGCGCTTTCGTCACGCCTGGCCTGGTGGTTCTTCGTCAGTGTGCTGGTTGACAATTCGATAATCGTGCTGTTCGACACGGCGACCTACAACACCGAACACTCGCCGATCTGGCTGCTGAGCATCCTGGTCGGCCTGTCCGGAGCCCTCCAGCTGTATCACGGTGCGCCCCGGCCCGACGGGTCCACGCCCCTGGCCTGGCGGTGGACATTGCCGATCCATCTGGCGCTCGGGGCGTCGCTGGCCTTCCTGCCGGTGCACCCCTCGCCGGATGTGCTCACCCCGCCCGTCGTCCTGGTACTGGGTGCGTGTGTGGTCCGGATGCGACGTGGCTGGGCCTGGGGACTTCCCGCACTGGCGACGGCATTGTTCCCCTTCTTGCTGCCCGCGGGTACTTCCCTCGCATCGATTCTGAACTGGTGTTGTCTGCCATATGCCTCGACCATCCTCGTCTACTCACTGTGCCGAATACCGCCGGTGACACGCCAACTCGCGCAGACTCGGGCTCAGGCGGCCAGGACAGCGGTGGTCACCGAGCGGTTGCGCGTGGCGCGGGATGTGCACGATCTGCTCGGGCGTGCCCTGGCAGGCATCACGCTCAAGGCCGAGCTGGCCGCCCGACTGCTCGAGCGCGACACCGCCGCCGCCCGTGCCGAAATCGCCGAGCTGGCTCCGATGGCAGACAGCGCGCTGGCCGAACTTCGCGCCATCCCCGACGGCGCCACCCGAGCGTCCTTCGCCGAGGAGCTCACCAGCGCGCGCGGCGTCCTCGAGGCCGCCGGATCCCAAGTCGCGGTGGAACATTCGCCCACCCCCGCAGGCCACGATCAGCTCCTCGCGGTGGTGTTGCGCGAGGCCGTCACCAATGTCGTGCGGCATTCGCGTGCCGAGCGAACCTCGATCCTGCTCACCACCGACGAGGACGGGACTCGACTGCACATCACCAACGACCATCCATCCCCGGTGTGCGAGGACGGTCGGACGGGAACCGGCCTGACCAACCTCACCCTGCGGCTCACCGCCGTCGGCGGCCGCCTCACCGCGGATCGTGGACCGCACACCTTCACCCTGATGGTCGCCCTGCCGGTCGATCAGAGCCAACCCGCTTCGTGCGCGATATGAATCGCGTCCATCCGGCTTCGGGCGCCCAACCTGTCCACGGCGGATGCGAGATAGTTGCGGACCGTTCCATAGGTCAGGTGTAGCGTCGCGGCGACCTCGCGGGGTGTCGCGCCGGTCGCGGTCAACCGCAGTACGTCGACCTCCCGTGTGGTCAAGGGGCAATCCGCCACGTCCAGTGCGGCGTAGGCCAGGTGAGGGTCGAGCACTCGGCCCCCCTGTGCCACCGAGCGAATCGCGCTCACCAGTTCGTCCGGCCGTGAGTCCTTGAGCATGAAACCCGCGACGCCCGCCGCGATCCCGCGTCGCAAATTCCCCGGCCGACCCATACCGGTCAGGATCAGCACCCTGCATGACGGGAGCGATTCCGCCAGCCGCGCGGCCGCTTCCAGCCCATCCCCGCCGGGCAGTTCGATATCGAGCACGGCCACATCGGGTCGATGCGCCATGGCCGCCGCCACCACCGCATCGCCGCGCTCGACCTCCGCCACGACCTCGATATCGGCTTCCAGTTCCAGCAATCGGACCAGCGCCGCCCGCAACATCCGGACGTCCTCCGCCACCAACACGCGCACCACGCGTTCACCGTACCGACGTTGCGCCGCGCTGCCGCGATCACTTCCCGAGCCGCCTATTGCCCTGTCCTGCGGGGGGTGCAGCCGGAGACAACAGTTTCCGGTAGGAAAGGTGCCCTACGCGAACAAGGGCCAGAATCGGCCGGGTGACCCCACACAAACGGGGGCGGGCTGCGGTACTGGCAAGTCTGGGCGGCATTGGAACACGGGCAAAGCTCGGAAACGCGCCAACTAACGCGCAGGAGATTTGGGCAGCATGAGCTCTACCAGCTTCCACACGCCCGTCGACGGGTTGGTGCGATGCTCCTCGCCATCGTCCACGTTCCGCGACCTCGCTCGACGGAGGGCTTGCTCGACGCCATCGACGTAATCGGCAAAACGGACGGCAGACTTGTGGTAGCCGGGAAGGTAGTTTTTGAGCCGCTTCTCGACGTCTCGAAAACCTGTCAGCGCAGCACCGCAAAGTACATGGGCTCGGTCACTTCGCCGCCGCATACGATCAGAATCAGCGTCACCGGCTCACGGAACGGTGGCCGTCGACGGCGCGAGTTCTCACGTCGAGTCGGCATGCCGCAAGACCTCTGCGAGTCGATGGAAGTCGACCTTGGGAATCGCGCCGAAACTTCCTCCGAGATAACGACGTTCGAGATTGTGTTCGTTGCGCGGCTTGTAGTCGGTCAACGGATACAGTGAACTGGCCCCGTGAGCGTCTTTCTCGATAAACCACACCTGATCGCGGTGCAGCAACCCATCGGGACGAACGACAGTACCAAGGAGGGAGGAGTCATGCGTAGTCAGAATCAGTTGCGCACCATGAGGATTCGTCTCATCTGACTGAAACAGTTCGATAAGCGACGCGGTGAGCAGCGGATGAAGACTCGTATCGATCTCATCGATGGCCAACACTCGCCCGTGATCGAGCGCGTCGAGAACTCCTGGCAGGATATCGAGCCATGCGATGGTGCCCGCCGACTCTTGCTCCAGTGCCAGCGCGGTCCCCTCACTCCCGTAATGAACGAATACGAGCGGCGGCAATCCATGACCGGCTCTATCTCCTGGCATCACGGGACTCTGCTCCTTCGAGTCATCGGCAAGCACTTCATTTCCCAGCGCCAACTCCTCGAGCATCCTCATACCTGTAGCGTCGAGCCGTTGCCCACGCGGGATAGAACCAAGCAGAACGTCGGGCACTGCGGGTGTATCGATGGCAGCGATTCCGAAATCGGCCTCTTGCACCAACTCCACCAGACGTGCGCCCGCCGCGGCCGATCCACGAAGAAGGAATCTACGCAGGCGCCGCGCAATCGCACCGGTCGAAGCACGTCGCCCGTCGGACAGAATCAGCGTTTCACGGAACCAAAGATGAACCGGCTGGAACATGTCCGGCCTCGCCTGGGCAATAGCACTCAGGAACAGGGCATTCGGTCGGGTGAGATCCTGGATCATTTTTAGCTGAGCCCGATGCTCAGCCATCGCCGACCCGGAACTGTACTGGTCGCCGGTCCGCTGGAACAGGACCCGTTTACGCTTCGCCGGATAGCTGAAAAGCCACTCCTCGAGAACCCGCTCATTGTCGACTGTGAAGCCATACGTCCACGGGATCCCGTCGGCCACGATCTCGACCACATAGGTCGATGCGACCGTGAGCATGTGACTCGTCCGAAAGCTGTAAGGATCACGCGGCACCCCCGCGAAGGGCTCCCACTGGGAAAACGACTGGGTCACCGCCCGCTGCATGAACCGCAGCCCATCCAACAGATTCGACTTTCCCGAGGCGTTCGCTCCATACACCGCGGCGACCGGAACAGCAGGCCGATCGTCGTCGACAGGGATCAGCAGCAACTCGTGTTCGTCCGCGAAAGAACGATGGTTGCCAACCCTGAAGCTGCGAAGCATCTACCACCTCCAGAAGGCGAGTTGAAGTGCCCTTCTGACAGCATACCTGCAGGATCCGCCTTGAAAAGCCTCAGAAGCCACAGCCTCAGAGGCTTGGGCACCGCCCGGCATAGAACGAGGAACCGGCCATGCGGCCGGGCTCTTCGGACCGCCGCGTCGGCCATGTTCGGCAAGGCGCAGGACGCCGTGTGAGGCGATTCGAGAATTGATGCTTTCCAGCCCGCCGGCAAGATGGCCGGAAACGGAAAAGGCCCGAACCGAATTGATATCGGCCCTGACCTGTGTCCAATCGAGTGGGCCTGATGTACAAGCATACGAACCGGGCAGTGCTGGTCGACGGGCCGGACATCACGATCCGAGCGGTGGGTTCCCGGCAGCCGGTCGGCGATGATGCCCAAGGAACGGCCACTACAACAAGTGCTGCGGGGTAACCGTGGCATGGCCGCGAGAGCCCGAGTCGGACTCCTCCACCGCCGAGCGAGGCAATACAGCAGCGAACACCCCGGGTCGACAGCGTCGCTGCTTTCGACATCGAGGCAACCCACCGGCGAACCTGCATCCCCTGGGATGATCTGCGAAACCAGTTGAAGGACGGCTCATTTCCGCCCGTTGCCGGTGCGGGAGCGCAGGACTAGCACACCAGGCGGCAGCGAGAAGATTCGGAATCCCCGCGTGGAGATATGCACGCCTAGTCCGGCGAGCAGACCCGCAGAAATGGGGGGTGGCGGCACCGACAACCACGCTGCGGGGTGAGCACGAAACACGGGGCGATTCATGATGGCGCACCGGTCGAGGATCTCTGCCTCCCCACCGTTGCTGTCCAGATCCACAATCCGCGACCTGATTCGAATTGTGCAAGAAATATGGGGTGCCACAAGAAGTTCGAGGTCCCTGAGTCCTTCGGGCAATCCGGGCGACGTCCGGATACTATTGCGACGACGACGAATCGTGCCGTCAAGGATCATGCGATGACCAGATGACAAGGTCCGGCACAGCGATCCGATCAGACCGCCTGTGGTTGTGGGGCATCGGATACGGGAATTGTGCCTTCGGCTTCGGCCGTGACGCGCGCGTCAGCTGGATTCGAGCATGGCGAGGTAGGCTGCGGCAGAATCCGTTTCGACCACCCCGATGCGACGATAGATCCCGAGGGCGGCCCGCAGGTGGGCAAGGGCAGCGTCGCTATCGCCAAGCGCGATGTGGCAGTGGGCGGCACCTTCCAGAGCATGCGCCTGTTCGTGTTGACTGTCGATGTCGTTGGCAAGCTCGAGTGCGCTTGTGAAGGTTCTCAACGCGTCATGGGGCGCACCGATCGCCAACGACAACTTTCCGATTTCGTTGAGCTGTTCAACTTCCCCACGACGGTTACCGATCTGCCGGTACATCACCAACGCCTGCTGAATCAGGTCGCCTGCCTCACCGAACTCCCCGAGGTGACGCAATACAACACCAAGATTGCCGAGGGAGCTCGCTTCCCCCCGGCGACTACCGATCTCGCGGTGGATCGCCAAACCCTGCCGATGAAGGTCAGCGGCCTTGCCGAACTCGCCCACATGCCGTAGTACAACACCGAGGTTGTCGAGGTCATGAGCTTCTCCGCGACGATTACCGATCTCGCGGTCGATCGCAAGCGCTTGCTGAATCAGGCCAGCAGCCTCACTGAAGTCCCCGATGTGCCGACGTGCAAGCCCGAGGTTATAGAGGGCGCTCGCTTCCCCGCGGCGGTTGCCGATCTCGCGGTGGATCACCAAACCCTGCCGATGAAGGTCAGCGGCCTCACCGAACTCGCCAAATTCCTGGCGGGCGAGGCCGAGATTGTTGAGGGCGCTCGCTTCCCCGCGGCGGTTGCCGATCTCGCGGTGGATCGCCAAACCCCGCTGATGCAGGTCAGCGGCCTCGCTGCCGTCACCTGTGTGCTGGCGTACGACACCGAGGTTGTTGAGGGCATTGGCCTCCCCGAGACGGTTGCCGATCTCGCGGTAGATGGTCAGCGCCCGCTCATGTAGGTCGGCGGCCTCACTGAACTCCGCAGTGTGCCGGCATACAAGGCCAAGATTGCTGAGGGTGTTGGCATAGCCAAGGCGGTCTCCGAGGAGTTCGGCAGCCTCGGCCGCGCGGCAGTACAACTTGCGCGCCTGTGGCCACGGCCCATCCCGCTCCAGCAACCCGGTCAGCAACCCGGTCAGCGTAACCATCCGTGGCAGCCGGTGCGCTGCCGTGTATTCAAGGCAGGCCAGCAGGTTCTCTCTCTCCCGGCGCATCCACTCCAACGCCCGCATGTAGTCATCGAGGTTCTGGACTGACATGCCCGGCATCGGAGCAGCGGCGTCAGAGTACGTAGGGTTGGTTCGAGTTGCCAGCCATCGATCTGCTGCGGTGGCGATGTTTTGGTAGTAGTCAAGCAACCGGTCGTGCGCCTGCTCGTTCTCGTGGTCAGGGTCTTTGGCGGTGAGCGCGCGAGCGTAAGTGCGTAGTAGGTCGTGCAGTCGGAAACGACCTGAGTCTGTCTCGTCGACCAGATGAGCAGTGTAGAGCACCTCCAACTCCCGCCGCACCGCATCTATCGGCCAGCCGACCAGCGCGGCGGTGGCATACGTATCGGTGTCGAGACCTGGGTGAAGGCCTAGTCGACGGAACACGAGTTGCTGGCGCGCAGTCAGGTCCTGATAGGACAAAGTGAAAGCAGCCTGCACCGCACGATCACCGGCATCTAGCTCGGCCAGCCAGTCAGCTGCGGCCGCGAACTCGGCTACCGAACCAGTCAAGCTCCAAGTGGGATGATGCGCGAGGCGCCCGGCCAGCAGGACGATCGCCAACGGCAAGAACCCGCACAACCGCACAATCTGCGCGACCGCAGCTCGGTCAGTATCACTAGCGGGCGTGCGGTAAGCCAAGGTGGCGAACAGTTCGGCGGCGGGACTGGGGGCCAGAACCTCCAGCGTCAGCGGTTGCGCGTCGTCCAATGCGACCAAGCGACGGTGACTGGTCACCAGTGTCACGCAACCGCCTCCACCGGGAAGGAGCGGTTCGATTTGGACATGGTCGCGGGCATCGTCCAATACCAGCAATACTCGCTTGTCAGCGATCCGATCGCGCCACATGTCCTGACGCTCGGCCAGCGAATCAGGCAAGTGGCGGGGATCGACACCGAGCCCGGTCAGCAACCCTGCCAGCACCTGCAATGGATCCGCAGGGGCCTGGCCGGGGGTGTGGGCGTGTAGTTGCACGAAGTACTGCCCGTCGGGGAACCGGTCCTTCAATGCGTGGGCGGCACGGACCGCGAGAGCGGTTTTGCCGACTCCAGGCATACCGTCGATCGTGTGGAGCGAAACTGCCTGCCCCGGTTGGGCCGCCGCTACTATCCGCTCCAATTCCTGGTTGCGGCCAAGGAATGTACGCACGTCACGACGCAGCGTGTGAGTCACCACCGGCCGCGGCGGGGAAACTTGGTACACAGGCACCACATTGACAATGCCAGTGTTGTCGCCAGCAACGTTTATCTGCTGGGCACCGTCATGGGCGTAGTAGTCAGGCATCAAACCACCGGTCAAGCAAGGTTGATGGTTCCGGTGTTGTTTCCGTTTATATTGACCTGCTGAGCCCCATCGAACGCGACCTGTACGCGCCGAGCATGATGTAGATCGATGCTGCTGCGAGCGTGATCGACTTGGTCCGATGGCAACAAAGATAACAACGTTTTCGCAGCGGCACGTAACTCCCCCTCATCGACCCCACGATGATGTTCTACGGCGGCCTCTAGTTCACCGACGTTGCTGCCCGGTACCGCCTCGTTCGTCTCGATGACTGCCACAGCATCGTAGTTACTGGCACGATCAGCACCAAGACGATCACGCAACGTCGAATACGCATCACGAACAGCCGCCGATGCGGCGTCTCGACCACCAGCCGCAGCGCCAGCAATCAACGCCGTGACGATGATGCTCAACGGATCCACACACGCTCCCTCCCACAGACGCTGTTGGCAAGGTACCACAAAAATACGTACACAGACTACCAACGCGAGCTAATTATGTTGCCGAACAACGCAATTCAGATTCATCTAAACTACGGCAGCCGAGGTCACTACCGGGACCGAGGGCTTCTCAGTTGTGCCGCGCTGTGATCAGCAAACCTTTGGCGGACAGACATCTAGGTAGGTGACCGTGACCTGCAGCGCCGCCGACTCGATCGCCTAGATGATCTTCCGATGCCTATGCCAGCTAAACCTGATTGTCGGCTCACGATGCCGTCCTAGCCGTTTTCCAGTGCGCGGAGGCAGCCGTCGAGCCCCGGTAGGACCTCATGGTGGAGGGTCTCCTGCTCGCGTCCCTCTCCGGTCACGGCAATCAGCGCGGCCAGCGATTGCAACTCGACCGGACCACGATCGGCCATTTTCGCCGCCAACGCACGGCCGAGGGCCATCGCTTCGGTAGTTTGCTCACGATACGGGCCAGCGGCCCAGAATTCGACGTTCATGCCGACGGGATGAACGTAACGGCCAACGCGTTCGACCAAGTTCGCGATGATGCCGATGCCATCGGCATCGAGGTCGCACCAGGCGGTGAGCGGGACACCATCGAGCCTGGCCAGCAACGCGATCAATCCATTGCTGGGATATCCGAGAGATTCATCGACGCCGCACGTGACGAACTCGAATTGAAACCTATCCCGGTGAAATATCTCGTCCCTGCCCGTCAGGTTCCCGCGCTGGCTCCGGAACAGATCCCGAGGAGACCGATCGCGCACCCGGATCCTTCTGTCCCGGATGGCGGCTGACGAGAGCACACTCTGTGCGAGTGCCTGAGCACGGTTCATGTGCTGACGGATCGCCGAAAGCGGGCAGCCCCCAATACCTTTCCGATGGTGGCCGGAACTGCGGCTGCTACTTCGCTGGCGGTGATCGGACCGTTGTCGTTGTCGATGTGGGCGCGCATCGCTGCTCGGCCATGGACGAATGCCGCGACCTCGCCCGCGTCCAGGGCTTCGAGCCCGGATGCCATCAATGCCCCGGCGATTCCGGCGAGAACGTCTCCCGCACCGGCTGTGGCCAGCCAGGGAGGTGCTTCGGCTTGGCTGGCGATCACTCCCTCGGGGCCGACGATGATGGTGGTCGGTCCTTTGACGAGTACCGTCGCATCGAGTTCTCGCGCGACGATCCTTCCGTAGTACATCGGGCGTGATTCGATATCGGACCTGTCGACCCGTTGACCCATCCAGCCCAATATCCGTGCGAGTTCCCCAGCGTGTGGGGTCAACAGGATCTTCCCTGCGTCCGCGGCTCGTTCTCCATCGAGGCGCCTTCGTACACAAGCCTTCAACGCGCCGGCGTCGACCGCACAAGGCAATCCCGACCGGAGAGCGGTATCGATCGCCTTGTCCTGGTCCTCGTCGTTGTCGACGCCGGACCCCAGGAGCCAGGCCTGCACCTGCCCGATTCCCGGCACCGCTTCGGGCACGGCGGAAAGCACCTGCGCGGTAACGGCTTCGGGTCCGATGTATCGCGTGATGCCCGCGGCACCGGATTTGACCGCGCCCAGCATCGCCAGGACGGCGGCACCGGGGTATCGATCGGCCCCGGCCACCACACCGAGCACTCCGCGAAGATACTTGTGGGCGGTCCGCTCGGGAATCGGCCAGAGCGCGGCGACATCCCGGTCACCGAGCCGCCGAACTCTCGGTGTCCCTGAAACTGTCGGCAGTCCTTCGTCGACCAACCTCAGGTCCCCGGCGGCGTGACAACCGGGCGGCAGGAGCAGACAGGGCTTCGGCGCGGCGAAAGTCACTGTCAGGGACGCGCGAACGTGGATCCCGCGAATCTCGCCGCTGTCGGGTTCGACACCGCTGGGCAGGTCGACCGCGACGACCGGAACCTCGGGAGGTATCGCCGAAACCAGCTCCGCCGTACGACCGCGTAGGCCGCCTCGACCGTTCTCGCCGACGATTCCGTCGACCACGAGATCCGCACGCGACAATGATTCGAGGGCTTCGGCCGTATCTGCCGAGATGATCTGTCCGCCAGCCGCTTCGAGTCGGGAAACACCTGGCTCATAGGCAGTGCTGGCGGTAAGTACGGCATCGACCTTGATCCCTCTGCGGCGCAGTTGGATCCCCGCGAGCAAGGCGTCCGCGCCGTTGTGTCCGGAGCCGACCAGCAGGGTGACGTGTCGACCGTAGGCGGAGCCGCAGTGGTCCACCAAGTAGTCGGCCAGGATGAAAGCCAGTCCCCCGGCTGCTTTGCGCAGCAGTCGATCTCGTCTTCCGCCGCGATCGAGTTCTTCGGCGACAGCGGCGAGCACGTCGGCACTCGAGTGTGCGTGCAGTGTTCGGGTCACGAGGCGAATATCCCGCAGCGCTGGGCGAGGCCCCGGACGTGTGATCGCGACCGTGCCCTGTCTCGATGCACCATCGTGCGAAGCATTTCGTGGACGAGGCCGGAGTGGTGGACCTCATCGGCGCTGATCTTCTCGGCGTCGATCAGAACGAGCGCCGCCGCTTCATCGTCACCGCGGCTGGCAAACCCACGGGCGGTATCGATCAGCGCGCGTGTGCGCCGTTCCACCGAGGGCACGGCGTCGATGTTCAGCCGCCGTGAGTACTCGATGACCGCGTCGGATCGGCCGAGTTCCGCCTGGAGAGCGAGACCGTGAATGTCGACATTGCCGCGACCGAACGCGGTCCAAGCTTGATACCGCGCACCCAGGGCTCGGGCGGTGTCCTCGGCCACACGATGCAGTGCCCAGGCTCGACCGTCTTCGTCGGATTGTGCCGCACTGATCGAAGCGGCCAAATGCAGCATTCCGTAGTCGGCCAACAGGTCATGGTCAGGGTTGGCCCCGTCGATGCGTCCCTTGAGTTCGTCGGCTGCGGACAGGCACAACCGTGTCGCTTCATCCTGTTGTCCGGCTCGACGGTAGCTTGCCGACAGCGCCCAGGCTCCCAGCGCGATGAGATGCGGGTCTTCTGCCTCGCGGGCGGCCGACATGGCGCGTTCGGCTGCGACCCATGCCAATTCGCCTTCCGGAATGTGGTGCAGCCATTGTCGTGTGACCTGCCAGGCACCTGCCAAGGTTCGCGCAGCTTGGCGGCGATCATCAGCACCTCGGTAGGCTGCCATGACATCGGTGATCAGTGCGGGCAGGATCCCACCGAGAACACGATGGGCCGTCGGCGAGCTATGCCAAACCGTCCATGCCTCGGCGACGCGTGAGCCGACTTCGGCCAGTTCGGGCGCGGTTCCGCTCGCGGTCACCACCGGAGTACGCTTGATTGCCTCGCGCACCGCACCGACCGCTTCGACTTTCGGCTTCACTCCAGGCGCGAGCGCGTCGATGGGGCGGCCGAGCAAGTCGTCCAGACGGCAGTCGAGAACATTCGCGATATTGATGAGATCGGTGAGCCTGTCGGCGTATAGCCGTCCCTGCTCGACACCTCGCAGCCACTGCACGCTCTTGTTGATCCGCGCGGCTAGGTCGGGTTGGGAGAGGTTCGCGGCGTTCCGGAACGCCGCAATGTTGTTGCCTATGCCCTGCACGAGGGGCGAGTCGGGCGTCATAGCGATCAGGGTACACGCGCAAAGTGCTAATATTTTAGCACTTTGCGGGTTGGCTAGCGCGTACGTTCCTCGCATGGGGAAACTACCCGCCAAACCGCAGGTTGCCGCCCAATTCGCCAGCTACGCAACAAATCCCGCCCGGCTGGGTCCAAGAGCCGAGGCGAGTAACCCTTGCCACCGCTCGGCACCGAGTCAATCCGCCCAGGGCCTGGAGAGCCTCGGATGTCCACAGATCTGAGCTGCGTGTGGATCGTGCTCGCCTGCGCGGGATTCGACGGTCTCACCGGTCTCGTCATGCCGTGGCTTCTCAGCCCCGGCGGTGGTCGTCACGGTGAGGTTCGGCGATGAACACATTGCCAACCGCGGCCGAGCATCACGCCTGGACTGCTCAGCGGTGCGGCGACACACGGATCAGCGGCCTCGACCATGCCCGCCTGGTGTTGACAGTGCACAGCGGCCACCGCGGCTGCGCCGCCTACCTGGCTGCTCTTGGGCGCGCATCGTCGGTTTGCCGATGAACTGAATTGACGACCACTGCACCGAACCGCTTCCCGTGGGTCCGCTCTCGGCGCGGGTTGCCAGGGTTCTCCGTATCCACCGCGCCTGTGATCCGCCACGCCCCGCGTCGGGTCTCGGCCGCCCTACACACCTCGCCGGCATAGCCCAAAAGCACGTATCCCGTTCGCGTCCGCCCCAAATCTACTGTGAGTAAAGGGGTTTCATGAATTACCCGTTTGTCGATCCGGCCGCGCCCGTGATCATGGACACCGATATCGGTTATGACCCGGATGACGCGGTCGCTCTGGTGGTCGCGGCGCGGCTGGTGGAGGAGCTGATCGTCGTGACCTCCGACGAGGTGCACGGTCGCCGCGCCCGCTACGCCAGGGCCTTGCTCGATGCTCTCGACCGCCCCGAGGTGCCGGTGTTCGCGGGGATCGATCTGGCGTCTGATCGTTTCGTCGTGTCCGATGACGAGATCCGTTCCGTTCCTGATCAATCTACCGAGTTCGTCGATGCTGTCGGACGCGCGTGCGAGTCCGCGTCGAGTCTGGTGAAGTGGGTCGGGCAGGGGCCGTGGAGCAACCTCGTCCAGGTGCTCGCGGAACGACCGCATGTGGCCGATCTGCTCGAGGTGACCTGGCAGGGCGGATGGCTTGACTCCTATCACGGCGGCAAGCACAAGACCAGCCACAACCTCCGCACCGATGTCCGTGCCGCCGGGATCGGACTGCGAGTCCTGCACCGCCCCAAGCTGGTTCTGTCCGAGCACACCACGCACCCCGACATCCGCGTCGCCCACGGGTGCGGGCTCGCCGAGCGCCTGGCCGCTCGTGACGAGCGGTGGCTGCGTTTGCTCGCCGCCAATTTCGATGGTTGGTTCGATCGGGGCAGGTCCGGGACGTGGATGCACGACCCGCTCACCCTGTCCGCCGCACTGGGCGAGGGCTTCGTCCGGTTCGGCATCGAGGACATCGAACTCGACGCCGAGGCGTTCCTGCACCGGCGGCCCGGTGGGCGTCGGATGTTGGTGTCGGTCGGCGTCGATTATGCCGGGTTCAACGACTGGCTGGACAAGGCGATCAACCAGTGACCATCGCCAACACGCCAACGCTGCCCCGGCACACGCCTGGGACGACTCCCGTCCCGGCGGCGCTTCGACCGATCGCACCGGCCGGCGACCTCGATCTCATCGGCCGGGTATTGATCGGCCTCATGGCGACGCCGACCGATCCTCCGCACGCTGAAAACCACTGGCCCGATAACCAATCGGAAGAAGAGGAAAGATTCGTGCACGATGCCGCGAGCCTGGGGGAAGAAGTAATGCGCCTGCTCGCGCCCGCCGAGCCCGGCAATGCCGAGGCCGACGCGTGGAACGTCGTGACCTTGACTCGGCCGCGTGGCAGCACTGTGCCGGTGTGGAAGCCCTTCGCCGCGTATGGTCCGATGCCCTTGGAGAAGGCGCACGAATTCCTTGCCGCGCTCGGAGATCCCATCGGCGTCGCGGGTCGCGCGGACTTCCCGATCCTCGACCGCCTTCCACGCGCCGCGATGTCCTGAACCCTGCTCCGGGTATGGGTCGATCGTCTTCGGTGATCGGCCGAGGCGCGACAACTGACCCGCCCGGGTATATCCGAATCCACCAGGGAGGTTGTATGCACGAACACTGTCAACTCGCTCGCCGACTCGGTGACATCCTGCGCGATCACCGCGAGAACACACGCTGGACTCTTCAACGCGCGGCACGGAAGTCGCACATATCGGCCTCCGCGATCCAACGAATCGAAGCAGGCAAGGTGACCCCCAGGTGGGAGAGAGTGCGGGCGATCTGCGACGCCTACGGGGTCGACCCCACCGAGACCGAACGACTCGTCGACCTCGCCATCAAAATCCGTGAACAACCCGACGTGCGGTTCGGGGGCGTGCACGGCACCGACTTCGACATCTACCCCTACATGGAAGCAGCCGCCGAACAGGTCACCGCCTACCAGCACCTCGTGCCCGATCTCTTGCAGACCCCCACCTACGCGCAAGCACTCCACGGCCCCCGACCCGGTATCGAAGTCCGACTGGCGCGGCAATCGCTTCTCGCGTCGCGACCGGACCCGCTGAGACTCGCCGTCCTTCTCGACGAGTCGATGCTCCACCGGGTCGTGGGAAGCGACAGGACAATGGCCGAACAGCTACACAAGCTGGCCACCGACAGCGAGCGCCCGAACATCACCCTGCGGATCCTCCCGTTCACCGCCACCCCGGCCGAACCGCCTCCCAGCCCCTTCGCAGTCATCGACATCCCGTTCGAGCCGCCTGCGGCCTACCTCCACGGAGGCGCCTGCGGAGACCTCGTCCTCGACACCACAGAACACGTCACCCGATTCCGTACGGCGATCGAAACATTGGAACAGACCGCGCTCGACGAAGAATCGACCCGAGACATACTGCGACGCACGGCAACCGACTACGAACACGGCGACCGACCCCGACCGGGACACCTCCACCTCGTCGAACCACCACCGTCCACCGATTCCCAACACCCGCCGATAGAACAGATATCGCGTTGATCGGCGGACGCGTGGCCGATCCTCCGAGAATCGACCACACCGCCGCCACCACCGCAACTTTGGCCGAGAGGAACCCGAATGCTGGTCAACCCGGAACTCCTGCGCCCCTGGGAGAGCGCGGCCGGATTCCGGTTTTGAATCGGGCGGCGGCGGGCTCGGTGCTACCGCCCTTCGGCGGAGACAAGGTCGACTCGGATAGGTTCCGATCCGAATTCGCCCCGGCCGCTTCCGAACGCGACGGACCCCTCAAGCGCGGAGCAATCCGGGTGCCCGAACCTCATGGGCGATACTGACCTGTCCGATACCCCGACACGAATACGGAGGCAGCGGGTGAGCGACGAGCAAATCGGTTTCGATATCGATGTTGAGCAGACCGTTTGGGGCAAGTGGGTCGATCCGGCCCGGCGGGCCGCGCAGGTGCGGCGATTCCTGGATCGGATCGGGCTGTCGGCGCTGCCGCCGAAGGTGTGGGAGTTCGAGTCGCCGGAAGCCTCGCGGATCGGTGGAGTCATCGCGGACCTGTTCCCGGACACCGAAACGGCTGTGGCACCGGAGAACTCGGATGTCGCTGATCAGTTCGTGTGTTTCGTCGGTGAGTGTTTCATCCGCTACGCGGGCGCGCGATGGTACGACCACGCGCGGTACGGCCGGACGAGCGAGGACAGCGATATCGAGCCGGTCGAGTTGTATCAGGGGATCGAGCCCGGCGTCGTGTTCGATCCCGACAGTGGCAGCCGCAGCTACACAGCCGGATATCTCGTGGGATACACGGTGCGATACGGATTCGGCGGTTTCAACGGGACTGCGGGATTGATCCTGGCGGGCGCGATGCTGCACGAAGGGCGATCGAGCCACGCCGAAGACAGCGAATAGCTTCCAGCCCGCGAGGCGGGCGTTGTGGGGGTGGTCATGTCCGAGGAAGACAGGCGGCGCGCGGAAGCACGGGAGAGGATGCGTCGCGCCGACGAGGCCGCGAAACAGAGAGGACGCGAGAACAACGCGCGCGGCGAGTACTTTCATCGAGGTATGGCGCGGATCCGGGGTGAGACCCGTGAGAACGGGTGGGAACGCGAGTATGTCGAGCCCTCCAACGGACAACGCATCGACCAGGCCCGCGTCTACGTCAACAAGGACCAACGCGCGATGCGCGAGTACAAGTCCGGCCGGATCGATGAACGCTCCCTAAATCAACTCCGCGGACACAAGGAGTTGCTGGAGAAGGGCATCTTCCGTTCCGGCGAATGGGTGACGACCACTCCGCTCGCGCAAGCACCTCCCGAGTTCCGCGAGCTGGCTCGACAGATGGAACGCGACCCGAATCTGAATTTCCGGTACGTCGTCGTCTCCCGCGAACTCGCCGACCGCGCGATCGAACTCGGGCAGCAACTGGCACCCGGCGTACGACAACTCGAACTGGTTTCCAGCTACGCCCTCGACCGCGCCGACCGCGCCCGCAGACGACTCGAACACATCCGGGAGATCGCGAAGGCACGAGAACGCGCCGCGCTCTTCCGGAAGACCGGACAGCTCCGGGACGGTGTCGAACGCGGACGCGCCGAAGCACCCCGAGTGATCGAACAGGAACGACAAGCCAGGGTCGAGGCCGAGCGAGCACGAGAGGCGGAGCGGGCGCGGGACATGCAGAACCCCGTGAGAAGGGTCCAGATCGAGACCGCCGACCGCGTCGCACGAGAGTTCCTGGCCGCACGCGGGCTCCTCCGCGACGACAAGCGCGGGAAAGACTCCGCGCGACAGGCCGATTCGATCGCGGCCCTCGAACGCGAAACAGCGGAGAAGGAACGGGCCGACCGCGCGGCGCGAGAGAAAGCCGAGCGGGAAGCACGGGAAGCGTACGCCAGACACCTTGAAAGGCAAGGAATTCGGAAGGACATCGTGGAACTGATCAGACACCAGGAGGCCCCTGTCACAGCCCATGAACGAGACCGCGGGCTCGGCGACGACGCGCCTCGGGTTCAAGGACGTAGCCGAGACACAGGCGGCCGAGGGATCGAACGCACACGGGATTGACGCCGCTCCGGATCGGTGCGGCACCGAAGCATTCGCGCACCGGAATCTGCGGTGCCCAACGCGCACCGCGACAACCTCGGCCAGCTGAGCGAGCTGCCGTTCCGGGCAAGAAGGTGAGCTCGAACGGCGATAATCGGCGGCGGACTTTTCGACCCCTTTTCTCTCCGAGACCGAGTTCCGCAGCGACTCTACTCAATTCGACCACATCCCCATGTCGGCTAACATGATTTTCACTCTATTTCCGCATGTCAACAACACAATTCGACAAATCAAACACGAACAACCCAGCCGACTGGACGCGACACCTCGAAATTATCACGACAACAAAGACTCCGGCCGCACGAAGATACATAGACCACCGACACACGACACATCGAATATCCAAAAAGCGCCGAAGACTCGGCCGGATCCACCCGACCACCGCCACCCCATGTCCATCACCCCCTACCAAGGTAGGACCCTGGGCAACGAAATGCGCGAGAAAGTGCCCCGGAACAGGCAGTACAGTCGCCCAGCATGTGGCGGCTTGATCGCCACACCGAACCACACACCGACAACGACACCGAGAAACACACGCAACACCACACCGCCACGACCGTACGTCGACACGCCACGGCGGGACCACTCCAGTTCGGAATTATTTCCACTGAAGAGACTCCGAAGCGAATGGAAAATGCTATATCCCAAATTCGTCCGACAGAGACAAGTCTCCGCAGCATGTATCCCCTACGGCGGCGAGGCAAACTGTCGAGGCCCAACCTCTAGCGGGAAATGCATTCCCGCAGCAGATTCATGATGCGAGAGTGTCGAAATCAGTGAGTGTCTCCAGCAGTACAGAGGTATTCGAAAGTTCGCACCTCGAACGCTCCGGGAGACCCGACCGTGAACACACCCGAACCGCAAGACCCGCCCGCTCCGAATATTGACCGTGCCGGTCGACGCTGGCACATCGACCGGATCGACACCGAACCACTCTCCGAGGTCCAGCACCAGCACGCCGTCGCCATCCTCGCCGACCTCATCACAACATGGGTTCTGAACCGGTTCGATAGTCCCGGCTACCACACCCGAAATGCCGCATGAATCAATCGGACGGAAAATTTCAGTGTGCCGCCAATCGCAATCGATGCCAAATCGAGAAATAATGGATAATGGATAAATCCGTCGACCCACTACCGACTCCGGGCGCGTGCGCGTAGTCGATTTGCGAAATGACGTTCCGGGAGCATCGAAGGGAATCCGATACGACACGTTCCAAAGCCTCTGCCGGTCGAACCCCCGCCGAAGTCGTTGTCGGTTTCGGGGCGGAGCTGCGGGTGGGGACCTACACTCGTCGTTCCACCGACGACGAGCATCAGCCGTATTCCATCGGCGCTCAGGAGACACGCTTGAGCGCCTACATCGATTCCCAGCCCGGCTGGCGCCACAGCATGTCCTTCACCGACGACGCCTCCGGCGCGACCACCGAACGCGACGGGCTCGGCCGCGCCCTGGCCGCGGCTCGCGCCGGGCCATCGATGTCCTGCTCGTCTACCGAGTCGACAGGTTCTCCCGCAGCCTGCGCGATCTGGTCACCCTGCTCGACGAACTCGACCGGGCCGGAGTCGTATTCCGTTCCGCGACAGAACCGTTCGACACCTCCACCCCGATGGGCCGCATGCTGGTACAGATGCTGGGGATGTTCGCCCAATTCGAACGCGACACCATCATCGACCGCGTCATCGCCGGAATGGAACGCAAAGCAGCGGAAAGGACTCTGGAAAGGCGGCTCACGCCCCTACGGCTACACCGTGGACAAAACCCACCCAAACCCTCGTCGTCGACGAAGCCGAAGCGGTCGTGGTCCGCGCGATCTTCGACACCTACACCCACCGCCGCCTCGGCTCCAAAACCGTAGCCGCCGAACTGAACCGACGCGGACACCGCATCCGCTCCGGACGCCCCTGGTCCGCTCACCAAGTCCTGCGCGTCATCACCAACCGGGTCTACCTCGGCGAGTTGACCTTCCGAGGCAACACCGTCACCGACACCCACACCCCGATCATCGACACCACCACCTTCGACCACGCCGCCACAATCCTCGAAGCACGCGGCGAATCCCACGCCCACCGCGCCGCGAACTCCTCCGACTACCTGCTCACCGGACGCCTGCGCTGCCCACGCTGCGGCCACGCCATGCTCGGCACCCGCGCCACCGGCCGAAACCGCACCTACCGCTACTACACATGCTTCACCCGCGCCCGCCACGGCACCACCCACTGCGACTTCGACCGCCTCGACGCCGACTCCGTCGACACCACCGTCATGGCATCACTCGCCGAGTTCAACCGCACCCGCCACGACCTCACCGACCAAGCCATCAACGCCCACAACGCCACCACGACACCAGCAGCGACAAGCGCAGCGAACTCGCCACCATCACCACCGACCTCACCAAAACCCAACAAGCGATCGACCGCTACCTCACCGCATTCGAGACCGGCACCCTGAACCCCGAACTCCTCGCCACACGCCTCACCGAACTGCACACCAAAACGAACCAACTCACCACCCGCCGCGACGAACTCACCAACACCCCGAACAACGCCCCCACCACACCCGAACCCGACCAGCTGACCGATATCGCAGACCACATCACCCACGTGATCACCAGCGGCAGCCCCACCCACACCAAAGGGCTGATCGAAACACTGGTCGCCCACGTCGCGATCATCGAACCCGACCGGCTTCAACCCACCTTCCGAATCCCCCAACCCGGAAACGACAGCGGGGCCGATACCGCAGAATCTGCGGCATCGGCCCCGACGGGGTCGGTTCGCACAATGACCCCTCTGGTGGAGCTAAGGGGACTCGAACCCCTGACCCCCACACTGCCAGTGTGGTGCGCTACCAGCTGCGCCATAGCCCCTGGTGGGTTGCGTTTCGGGTGTTTCCCTTGCGCTTGAATGAAGTTACACCACGGGGATCTCGGCAGCCAAATCGCCTGGATTCGGTGGGTTTGGTCAGGGTTTGGGCTGGGCGATTTGGATGAGGTTGCCGCAGGTGTCGTCGAGGATGGCGGTGGTGACGGCGCCGTGGTCGATCGGGGGTTGGGTGAAGGTGACGCCGAGGTCGAGCAGGCGTTGGTATTCGGCTTCGATGTCGTCGACGGTGAAGGAGGTGTAGGGGATGCCGTCGGTGAAGAGGGCCTGTTTGAAGGGGCGGGCGGCGGGGTGACCTGCGGGTTCGAGTAGGAGTTCGACGCCGTCGGGGTTGTCGGGGGAGACGACGGTGAGCCAGCGGTCCTGGCCGACGGGGACGTCGGTTTTCTTCACGAAGCCGAGTGCTTTGGTGTAGAAGCGCAGGGCTTTGGCTTGGTCGTCGACGAGCACTGAGGTGACGGTGATGCGCATTGGCTGCTCCTCGGTGGTTAGCGGGTGAGCAAGTTCACCCACTCCGAATCCTGCCAGTCGACCTTGTTTCCGGCATCCAGGATGGTGGGGGTGCCGGCGTTGGGGCCGATGACGCCCTGCAGGGCGGTCAGTGCTGTGTCGGCGTCGGTCTTGGCGGCCGCGACTTTCGCGCCGGAGGCGACGCAGTGCACGACGGGTTCGGGTGCGCCCGCGTCGCGGGCGATATCGGCGATTTGGGCATTGTTCAGGTCGGCGCCGCCTTCTTTGGGCTGCTTCCCGGTGAACATCTGCTGATGGAATTTGGAGTAGACCGGACCCGAGCCGCCTTCGGCGACGCATTCGTTGGCGGCGATGGCCCTGGTCGAGTAGTCCTTGCTGCTCGAGCGTTTGTCGAGGAAATTCAGCAGATGGTAGCGCACGGCGAGTTTGCCCTCATCCATCTTCTGGGCGATCTCTTGGCCGTGGATGCGTTCGAGGGTGCCGCATGCGGGGCACAGCGGGTCCTCGTAGATGTCGATGGTTTTGCCCGCGTTGTCGCGTCCGAGTTGGATCACCCCGTCGCGCAGCGACGAGTGCACGCTCAGTTCGCGGACGGGTCCGTAGCCGTCGTCGCGGATGGAGGGTTCGTCGCGGCCCCAGCGCAGGGCCACGATCACGATCAGCGCGATGAGGGCGACCGCGACGCCGCCGAGGGCGTAGGTGGTTTTGCTCGACATCGGACGCGGGGTGTATTTCGGACGCTGTTCGCTCACCCGGACCACTCTGCCGCAACCAGGGGCGCGCCTGCGGAGGCGGGCGACGCCGCTCGGCATTTTCTAAGGTTGGGCCGCCATGATGGCGACGGACAGGAAGGCGGGTGAGTCCCGAGGTGAGCAAGAGCAATGTTGTCGCGGCGACCAGAAGGTCCGATCGCAGGCGCAATGTCATCGTTCAGGTCGCGGTGGCGGGGGTGCTGATCGCCCTGGTGGCGGGGATCGGGATCAGTCTGGCGGTGCGTAAATCGCATTCGAACAGCGCGGGTCCGACTCCGGTGGTGACCGGGGTGTCGGCCGATGGTGTGGCCGCTTCGCTCACCGATACCGGAGCCATCCGTCTCGGCAAACCGGACGCCAAGGTGACGGTGCGCATCGTCTCCGATCTGCAATGCCCGGTCTGTAAGAGCTTCGAGGCCGCCAATGCGCAGACGCTCGCCGATGAGGTGGCCAATGGTTCCACCGCGGTCGAATACAACGTCGTCTCGTTCCTCGACAATGCTTCCTCCGGCACCAGGTATGCCTCGCGCGCGGCCAACGCGGCTTTCGTCGTGGCCGCCGCCGATCCGGCGAAGTTCCAGTCGTGGTTCACGGCCATGTATGCCGCGCAGCCTCCGGAGGGCGGCAAGGGTCTTCCCGATGATCGGTTGATCGAGTTGGCCGCGCAGGCCGGCTACACCGATCCCGCTGTCGCGCAGGCGATTTCCGAGGACAAGTACGACGGCTACGTCCAGCGGATCAGCCGCGAGGTGGCCGGTAGCGGGATTACCGGCACGCCAACGGTTTTCGTCAATGGCAAACAGGTTCCGCAACAGTCGCTGTTCGTGGGCGACGGTCTGCGTCGCACGATCGACGCTGCCAAACAGGTTTGAACTATTCGTGCTGCTGCTGGAATCCGGTGACCATCGCCCGTAGCCCGGTCTCGAACCATTCGTCGTAGTAGGCGGGCGCCGGGTCTGGGGCCGCCTGCTCCACCCCCGGCGGCGTCCCGACCTGCGCGAGTGAGTGTCCCAAGACGAAGACGCCCACCGATTGCAGGATCATCAGCCCCCGATCCCGCGGGATTCCGGCGGCTTCGAATTGCTCCAATACTCCCGCCAGTAACGGCACCGCCGCCTCGGTGTCGACGGATGGGTGGCCGGCAGCGGTACCGCATGCGGGTGGGCGAGCAGCATGCGCCGATCGCGCCCGCGATGGCCGGCGGGGACGGGTAAACGTAGCTTGCGTTGTACTCAAACTGGCTCGCAACCCGATTCAGGAGATGTTCCGCAAATCCCGCTTCCTGGTCTCCCCGGCCCACAGGAACGCGCCCGCGGTGCACACGAGGGTCGCGCAGAGCAGCAGTGTGATCGGCTCGGTGGACGGATACCGGTGCAGCAGTGCGGTTCCGATGATCGGTATCAGCGCGCCACCGACGACCGTCGCCAACTGATAACCCAGCGACGCGCCGGTGTAGCGCACCTCGCTGGGGAACAGTTCGGCGAAGAAGGGCGCCTGCGCACCGGTCAACAACCCGTGCAGGGTCAGTCCCACGGTGATCACCAGCGTGATCCGCGGTGTGGTCCCGGTGTCGACCATGGGCAGCCCGATGATCGCCCACGCCCCGATGAGCACGGCGAGCAGCACGCTGGTCGGCTGCCGTCCGTATCGATCGCCGAGCCATCCGCCGCCGACGATGGCCACCGCCTGGAAGCCGGAGGCGATGGTGATGGCCGTGAGCGCGGTCGACTTGGGCGCGTGCACGATCTGGGTGAGATAGGCCAGCAGGAAGATGCTGAAGGTGTAGTAGGTAGCCTTCTCCCCGACATCGGCCAGCGCCGCGAGCAGCACCTGTTTCGGGAAGCGGCGCAGTACGATCCACACCGGCGCGCCCTCGGGGACGCGCGTCGCCCGGAACAGCGGCGACTCCTCGACCGCGTGCCGCAACCACAGGCCGATGGCCACCAGCACGACCGACAGCAGGAACGGGATCCGCCAACCCCACTGCTGGAATTGGGAATTGGTGATGCCGAGCCCCAGCAGCGCGAGTACGCCGGTGGCCAGCAAATTCCCGATCGGTCCGCCCGTCTGCGGCCAACTGGTCCAGAAGCCGCGGTGTTTGGCCGAACCGTGTTCGGCGACAAGCAGAATCGCCCCACCCCACTCGCCGCCCAGCGCGAGGCCCTGGATCAGGCGCAGCGCGAGCAACAGGATCGGCGCGGCCACACCGATACTCGCGTAGGAGGGAATCAAGCCGATGGCGACCGTGGCCGCGCCCATCAGCATCAGCGTGAACGACAGGGTCCGGCGGCGGCCCATCCGGTCGCCGAGATGGCCGAACAGCACCCCGCCGAGCGGACGCGCCAGAAAGCCGACGCCGTAGGTGATCAGCGAGAGCAGCACGCCGGTCAGCGGATCGTCGGTGGGGAAGAAGACCTTGTTGAAGACGAGCGCGGCCGCCAGTCCGTAGAGGAAGAAATCGTAGAACTCGATGGTGGTGCCCGCCACGCTCGCGGCGACGATCCTGGCGAATCGCGCGCCGGACGGGAGGCTCTGGTCGGTCACTGACATATTCGTCATCCTCCGGCCCGCGCGCGAAACCCGCGCGCGGATGGGAGTATTCGCGCGGGTCCAAGACGTCGATCGACTAGTTTGTAACCGTTGTCATTGTCATCAACCTCGGTCGGAGGGCGCATGTCGGATTCGGGTGTCGTCGCGGCACGGCGGGTGCCGGTGACGTCCACGCATATCTTCGTGGTGCTCGCGTGGCTCGGCATCCTATTTCGTGCCCCGCTCGTCGACTGGGTCGGCCGCACTCCCGAACTACAAACGGCCACAACCATATTCGTGGGCGTCTTCGTTCAGGCGCTGCCATTCCTGGTGTTGGGCGTCGTGATGAGCGGCGCCATCGCGGCCTTCGTCTCCCCGGCGGTGCTGCGTCGCGTCCTGCCGCGCAATGAGACCGCGGCGGTCGGTGTGGCAGGTCTGGCCGGAATGGCGCTGCCCGGCTGCGAATGCGGTGTGGTCCCGGTATCCAAGCGGCTGATCGATCAGGGCGCGCCGAGCGGTGCCGCCTTCGCCTTCCTTTTATCCGCTCCCGCGGTGAATCCCGTGGTGCTCGTGGCGACGGCGGTGGCGTTTCCGGGAGAGCCCGGTATGGTCGGTGCGCGATTCGCGGGATCGCTGGCGACGGCGCTGATCATGGGCTGGCTGTGGACGCGGCTGGGTCGTCCGGAGTGGTTGCGGCCCAAGGGCGGAGCACACGATCACTGCGGGACGGACGGGCGACGCCGGGTGGTGTTCGCCGAGGCCGCCCGGCACGACTTCCTGCAGGCCGCGGCCTTCCTGGTGATCGGCGCGGCCGCCGCGGCCGCGCTGCATGTGCTGGTCCCACCGCAGTGGTATCGCCACCTCGCCGGCCAGATGCTGGTGTCGATCGTGGTGTTGGCCCTGCTCGCGGTGGTGCTCGCATTGTGTTCGGAGGCCGACGCTTTCGTCGCCTCCAGCATGTCGAGTCTGCCGCTGCTGCCGAGGTTGGTCTTCCTCGTGGTCGGTCCCGCGGTGGATGTGAAGTTGTTCGCCATGCAGGCGGGCACGTTCGGCCGTCGGTTCGCGCTGCGTTTCGCACCGCTGACCTTCGCGGTGGCCACCGTCTGCGGTGCGGTCGCGGGCTATCTATTCCTCGGAGGCGCTCGATGAATCGCGTGACCCAGAATCTGCTGCTGCTCCTGATCGGCGGCGCGACGCTGAAGATCACCCTGGACGGCACCTACCTGCGCTACGTCAAACCCGGTTTGTATCCGTATCTGCTGATCAGCGGGGTGGTGGTGCTCGCACTGGCCGCCGTGGCGATCGGGCGCGATATCCGCCGGGGCCGTGCGCAACCCCAACACGATCGCGGCACGCCGCAGTGGCTGCTGCTCGCTCCGGTGGCGGGGCTGCTGCTCATCGTCCCACCCGCGCTCGGCGCGGCCGCGGTGCAATCGGGCACCACACCGCAGGCCGGTTCGATCGGCGCGGGCACCGGGATCAAGACCCCGCACAAGATCACCTTCGGAGCCCTGCCACCGGGTGACGCGCCGACCATGCGCATGTACGACCTGATCGACCGCGCCTCCTACGACAACAGCGGCGAACTCGACCGCCGCGAGATCACCGTCGTCGGCTTCCTGGTCCGCACCGACGACGGCGGCGATATCCGCACCGATGGCTCACAGCAGGGCTGGGATCTGGCCCGAGTCGTCATCACCTGCTGTGTGGCCGACGCCCAGACCCTGCGCATCCACTTGAACGGCGACCTGGGCCGACCGGAGGACGGGGCCTGGATCTCGGTGCGCGGCAAGGTGGTCCACGATTCCGCCCGCCCCGAGAACTATATGACCCCGACGCTGACCGTCACCGAACTCCATCCGGTGCAGGCACCGAGCCAAAGCTACGGATAGCGCACCTCCGCCTTCGCCCCGGCCGTGCGCGGGTCTATCGCCGGCAGCGCCCTAATGCAGCGCGCTGCCCTGCACCCACTGATCCCACGGCATCGTCCAGTCGCCGTTCTGCCAGATCTCGAGCGGCGACCCACCGGTATTGCGCACCTCGACCACATCGCCGGGCACCGCGAAATCGAAGAACCAGCGCGCGTTCTCACTGCTCAGATTGAGGCAGCCGTGCGAGACATTGGTGCTGCCCTGCGCCCAGATCGTCGAGTCGAGCGCGTGCAGGTAGATGCCGTCGGTGCTGATGCGGGTGGCCCAGCCGATGGCCTCCTTGTAGCCCAGCTTGGAGTTGACCGGCAGCCCGTAGGTGGAGGAGTCCATGATCACCGGGTTGGCCTTGTCCATCACCGTGTAGGTGCCGGGCATGGTCCAGAAGGTGATGACCTTGTTGCCGACGTTCTCGCTGCCGCCGCGTCCCATCGAGGTGGGCAGGGTGCGAATGAGCTGACCGTTCTCGAAAACCTGCACCTGGTGGGTGTTGTCGTCGGCGATCGAGACGTGCGAGGCGCCGATGGTGAAGGAGGTCTTGCTGTCCTCCTGGCCGTAGATGCCTTGACCCAGCTGTGCGCCATAGATATTGGCGGTGACGGTGACCTTCGTGCCCGACGCGTAGTACTGCTGCGGCCGCCAGTGCGCGTTGCGCTCGTCGACCCAGTACCAGGAACCCTGCACCGGCGGCTGCGTGGTAACGGTGAGCCGCTTTTCGGCGGCGGCATGGTCGGGGATGTCCTCGTCGAAGTGCGCGACCACGACCGTGCCGACCCCGTAGGTGCCGCCGTCATTGAGCGACTGACCGCCCGTGGTGTTCAGGTACACCTTCGTCTGGTTGCGCGGTTTCAAGGTGGCGAAGGACGCGCTCATCGGCCCAAGTTTGCCGGTGATGGTGACGCCCTCGGCGTTGACGGTGTAGGTGTGGCCGTAGCCGAGCGGGCCGGTGGGCTTCCACGCCGTCATATCGGGGGTGAAGATGCCCTCGACCGGTTTGCCGTCCTCGTTGGTCATGTTCACCGCGGTGAGCATGCCGTCGGTCGCGCTGATCCGGATGGGCGCGAGTGGATCGATATCCGAACCACCCGCCGGATCGATGCTGATCTTGGGCGCGGGCGGCGTTGGACTGTTCGCCGCGTTCGGCGTGCCGGAGCACGCGGCGAGCACCAGTGCCACGAACAGGACCAAACCTGTTGCGGCAGAGGATCTATAGCGGCGGGACATGCACGCGCCTCTCTGAATCAGTCGGGCCCCCTGGCCGACTTGCTGTGACCTGTTATACCTGCGCGGGTAGTCTACTGGACCGCTCGGACGTGTCCGTTTTGGCGGGATTGCTCGGGCGGATCAGCCGAGTTGGACGGAGCGCCGGGCCATGCCCTGCCAGTAGCCGTCGATGACGGTGCGCTGGGTGCGCAGATCGTCCTCGCCCGCGCCGAGGCTGACGAACAGCGGCGCGAAATGCTCGGTGCGCGGATGCGCCAGTTCGGGGGTGGGCGCGCGATGGGCGAAGTCGAGCAGTGCGTCGATATCGTTGGCGGCCAGCGCTTCTCGACCCCATTCGTCGAATTCCGCAGTGAACGGATAGACCAGTGCGTCATCGCCGGTGAGCGCGTCGAGATTGTGGGTGAAGAAGCCGCTGCCCACGATGAGCACGCCCATATCGCGCAGTGGGGTCAGCTTGCGGCCCAGGGCCATGAGTTCGACCGGGTTCAGGGTGGGCATGGACAGTTGCAGCACCGGGATGTCGGCCTCGGGATACATCTCCTTCAGCGGGACGTAGGCGCCGTGGTCGAGTCCGCGTTCGGGCACGTCCACCACGCCGGCGCCGGGTCCGCTCAGCAGTTTGCGGACCTGCTCGGCCAGGTCCGGTGCGCCCGGCGCCGGGTAGGTGACCTGGTAGTACCGCTGCGGGAAACCCCAGAAGTCGTAGGTGAGCGGGACGGTGGTGGTCGCGCCGAGCGCGATGGGGGCGGCCTCCCAGTGCGCGGAGATCATCAGGATGGCGCGCGGGCGGGGTAGGTCGCCCGCCCAGGCGGCGAGTTCGGCGGGCCAGCGCGGATGGTCGGCCAGCGGCGGTGCGCCGTGCGACAGGTACAGGACGGGCATGCGGGTCATCCGGCGGTCTCCTCGCTTCGAGTTGGTTCAAATTTGAACTCAACGGTACCTCTTTGTTCAAATTTGAACAAGGCGATAGGGTGCGTGGGTGACCGAATGGCTCGATACGCAGGAAATGCGGATGTGGCATGCCTTCCTGGCCGCTGGCGCGCTGGTGGGTCGCGAGATCGATCAGCAACTCAAGGGGGAGGGCCTGTCGCACACCCAGTACGAAGTGCTCGTCCGGCTCGCCGACAGCGTGGCGGGCCGCCTGCGCATGTCCGAACTCGCCGACGCGCTCTACACCTCCAAGAGCGGCCTCAGCTACCAGGTGACCCAGTTGGAGAAGGCCGGATTGGTCCGGCGCGAGACCTGCCCGACCGATGTGCGGGGGATCGTCGCGGTGCTCACCGAACAGGGGCGGACCAGATTGCGGGAGGTCGCGCCCGGACATGTCGCGACGGTGCGACGGGCGCTCATCGACGTGCTCACACCCGCGCAGTCGCGGGCCATCGCCGAGGGGCTCGGTGAAGTAGGGCGACGGCTGGCCGGGTAGCGGTTCGTTCACCGGTCCGAACAGGCCGAGCCGGGCACGCCCTCGACTATCCTGGAGAAAACGTCTGTCCACTCGGGGGTGCGTGATGTTCGCACGTGTCAGCAAAGAGTCGGCGCAGCAGCTTCCCACCGGCAAGACCACGCGTCCGATAAACCAGGGCAAAGCGCCGATAGTCGGTCTGGCGCAAGAAGAGTCCGGCCACCCGCTACCCACGGCGACACGCGCCGACTTCGAATCCCGTTTCGGTGTCGACTTCTCCGACATCCGCGTCCACTCGGATCCGGCGGCGGCCCGATCCGCGCAGGAGTTGAACGCCTCGGCGTACACCATCGGCAGGCACATAGTCTTCGGTGCGGGTCGCTATCGACCGGAGTCGGTCGGTGGCCGCATGCTGCTCGCCCACGAACTCGGCCATGCCGTCCAGCAGCGCGATGCCGTGCCCACCGAGGCGATCCGGCGCAGCACCGCAGGCGAGGAGCACGAAGCGCGGCGAGCGGCCGTTGGAGCACTGGCGGGCCTGGCGCCAACGCCGGTATCCGGCTCCCAACTCGCCATCGCGTGCGCGCCGACCAACGAGGACCCGGCCGCCGCCGACCTGCACGATACGGAGCAATTCGGCGACGCCGCAAGGGATTTCGAGAAAAGCAACGGCGGCCTCGGTGCCGATGTGGTCGCGAGGATCCGTTCCGGAATCATCAAATTGGCCCTCGAGTCCAAGACCTACGAGGTCGCGTTCGCCTTCTTCAAGTTCTATTCGGGCTTCTTCAACAGCATCAAGAAGATGTCGCCGGACGAGGAGGCGCGAGCGCGCCGGGCGGACCGCTTGGCCGAGACCGACACCACCCTCGGCTTCACCTCGACGACCTTGCGATCGGACGTACTGACCTGGGACGACAAGCGTTTGGCCGTGCTGCTGCTGCACGAGTTCTCCCATACCGGGCACGTAGCGGCGGTGTCCTCCGCCGTCGGTGGCGGTAGCTATCAAGAAGGGCAGTCCTACGGAATCGAGTACTTCTACGCCGAGGTCGCGGGCGATACGGCCCGCATGACGAAGATCCAAGGGATCGTCGGAGCGGGCGAAGTGCTCGGCTATATGAAGGCCGCCGATCTCGGCCGATTCCAAGAGGATTTCAAGGTGACCTACGCCCTGCTGACGGCGCTGCGCGAGGTGGTCACCAAGGGCTCCTCGGCGCGCCTCCCCTTCCCCGAGATCACCTCGGCGAAGGCGCAATTGCTCGAAGCCGAGATCGTGCGCAGTTTCCAGAACCCGAGCGCCGACCTGGCCAGATACATCGCCTACGCCAAGGCGCATCTCGGGACGTTCCGGCTGCCGCCGATCTGACGGCCAGGGCGAAAACTCGCTGGTACAAATGCGATCCGTGATCTAGCGTTGCGACCGTGGTGCAACTGGACCGGACCGTCGACCGTGGGGCGCTCGGTGCGGCCGCTGTCACCGTAGTGCTGTGGGCCTCGGCCTTCGTCGTCATTCGCACTGCGGGGCACCATTTCTCACCGGGGGCCATGGCGCTGGGCCGGTTGCTGGCCGGTTCGGTGACGCTCGGCGTCATCATGATCGTCACGGGGGAGCGGATCCCGCCGCGCGCGGCTTGGCGCGGCATCCTCATCTCGGGCGTGCTGTGGTTCGCCTGCTATATGGTCGCGCTGAACTGGGCCGAGCAGATGATCGATGCGGGCACCGCGGCCATGGTGATCAATATCGGGCCGATCCTCATCGCGCTGCTCGGCGGCATGTTCCTCGGGGAGGGGTTCGCGCCGCGCCTGTTCGCCGGTATGGCGGTGTCCTTCGGCGGCGCGGTGGTCGTCGGCCTGTCCACCTCGCACGGCGGTGGGGCGGCGCTGCTCGGGGTGGTGCTGTGTCTGCTGTCCGCGGCGGCCTGGGCGGTGTCGGTCGTCGCCCAGAAGCCCGCGCTGCGCCATGCCTCGCCGCTCCAGGTGACGACCTTCGGCTGCACCGTCGGCGCGATCTGCTGCCTGCCCTTCGCGGGTCAGTTGGTCGACGATGTCGCCGCCGCGCCGCTGTCGGCCACGCTGGGCGTCGTCTACACCGGTGTCCTCCCGACCGCCGTGGCCTTCACCGCGTGGGCGTACGCGCTCTCGCGCACCTCCGCCGGGAAGTTGGGCGTCACCACCTACGCGGTGCCCGCGCTGGTCGTCTTCCTCTCCTGGGCCGTGCTGGGCGAGGTTCCCGGCCCGCTGACCATTCTCGGCGGTGCGCTGTGTTTGGCCGGTGTGGCGGTCAGCCGCTCCAAGCCGCGCGGCGTCTGAACATTTCCCATCCGGTCGACCGTCCAGGTCGGCCGAGATCTTTCCGTGATCCGCGTCGCACCGTCGGTATGCCGCTTCCGGTAAAAATATCCCCGCTGGTGGCCGGGTTTCACAGTGGTCCGGATCGCATTTCGAGCATTGTTACGGCCAGGTTTCGGTGATCCGCGCCACATTGCGCCCATGTTAATCCCATTCCTGTAATTCAAGTTGAAGGCACTTTGAGCTGGGTCATTGTCCAGAAGTCTTGAGTAACGGTTGAGCAACGGTCACTGTTATCGCAACGTGATCTGCCGCGAATTCTCCGCTACCGTCGTCGGCGGCCCGGAACACCGCCGGGTCCGACTCGAATCGCTGAACGCCGTAACCCCGCCCCGCGATTCGCTGGTCCCCGACATACCTGAGGGGCAGGGACCCGGTTGACCTCACGCCGGAGTAGGTGGGCGCAGGCAGGAAATCATATGTCGCTCATCCGCAAGAACCGCAAGCTCAGCACCCGCGTCGCCGGTCTCGCCGTCGCGGTCGGCGCGTTCGCCGCCGTCCCCTTCGCCCTGTCCACCGCCACCGCCTCGGCGCACAACTGGGACGCCGTCGCGTCCTGCGAGAGCAGTGGCAACTGGGGTATCGACAACGGCAACGGCTTCTCCGGCGGCCTGCAGTTCACCCAGAGCACCTGGGAGGCCAATGGCGGCTCGGGTCGTCCGAGCTCGGCCAGCCGAGAGGAGCAGATCCGCGTGGCCGAGAACGTGCTCGCCACCCAGGGCGTCGGCGCGTGGCCGGTCTGCGGCGCCTACCTCTGAGCCTTCGCCGGTTCTGACCTTCGAAACACCCATCGCGAAATGCGATGGGTGTTTTCTTTTGTCTCGAATGGTTCCGGGTGCGCGCGGCAGTCGACCGCGGTCGTTGTGCGCAAATTGGTGGCAAGCATTTCGGATTGGCTCGGTGGCCACTTCGGCGCAATCAAGATCATCTATTGGGCCGCTGAGCGGGTGATCAGGTTCGTGGCTGCGGGGTGTCGGTTATTGCCGACCGGCATCGAAGCGGTCTCGGTGTTCCGGCGGGTTGACCGCGAGCTCGGCGGCTCCCGCGTCTCCGGTCCGGTTTATCCGGAATAGGCTGCGGCCGTGTGGGATTCACCGCCATATCGTGCCGGGGAAGCATCCTTGTCCACGCGCGCGGAATAGGGCGATCCCGCCGCTCTGTAAAGGCATAGACGCAAGCACTTCTGTGTTGATACTCACAGGGGGCTGCGGCGCCCTATGCCCTGGCTCGAAATAGTTAGTCACGCTAACGTGTTTCTTTGATAGAGGGGATCTCTCAATCCAGTCAGCGAAGGAGGCCGGCTCATGGCGGATACGCGGGAAGATCGACTCGCGCGCCGGATCGCCGAGTTGTACGCCGAGGATGAACAGGTACGCGCCGCCGCGCCCGACGCGGCGATCGCCGCGCGCGTCCGCGAGCCCGGAATAGGGTTGCCGCGAATCGTCACGACGATATTGCAGGGGTACGCCGATCGGCCCGCGATCGGGCAGCGGGCCACCGAGATCACGGTCGAGGACACCGGTCGAAAGACCGTGCGCCGCCTGCCGAGATTCGACACCGTGACCTACGGCGAACTGGCCGAGCGCGTCGCGGCCGTGGCCGCGGCCTGGGCGGGTGAGGAAGACAACCCGCTGCGCCAGGGGGATTTCGTCGCCACACTCGGCTTCATCAGCGGTGACTACGCCGCGATCGACCTGGCCTGCCTCCGGACGGGCGCGGTGGCCGTCCCGCTGCAGGCGGGCGCCACCCGCGCCCAGCAGGGCGCGATCCTGGCCGAGACGGAACCGCTGCTGTTCGCGAGCAGCGCCGAATTGCTCGACACCGCTGTCGAATTGGTGCTCGCCGCCCCGGTCACGCCGCATCACCTCGTGGTCTTCGACTACCACCCCGGCGACGACAAGCACCGTGCCGCACTGGAATCCGCGCGGGAACGGCTGGCGGGTCGCGTCGTGGTCGAACCGCTGACCGAGGTGCTCGACCGCGGCCGCACCCTGCCGCCCGCCCCGGAACTCAGCGGTGACGACGACGCGCTGGCCCTGCTCATCTACACCTCGGGCAGCACCGGGGCGCCCAAGGGCGCGATGTACACCCAGCGCCACGTAGCGCGCATCTGGCTCGGTATGCGCCAACTGCCGGTGATCAATTTCAACTTCATGCCGCTGGGCCACGTGGCCGGGCGCATATCGCTGTATGCCACGCTGGCGCGCGGCGGCACCGCCTATTTCGCCGCCGAGAGCGATATGTCCACGCTGTTCGAGGATCTCGCGCTCATCCATCCCACCGAACTGTTCTTCGTGCCGCGCGTCTGCGACATGGTGTTCCAGCGCTATCAGAGCGAGGTCGATCGCCGCACCACCGCGGGCGCCGATCCCGCCGTCCTGGACCGCGAGGTGAAAGACGAACTGCGGCACGAGATTCTGGGCGACCGCCTGATCTACGCCCTGGTGGGCAGCGCCCCGCTCGCACCGGAGATGCGCGCGTTCACCCGGTCGCTGCTCGGCATCCCGCTGCATGACGGATACGGTTCCACCGAGGCGGGCGGCGGCGTCCTGCTCGACAACCGGATCCAGCGCGACAGCGTGCTGGACTACAAGCTGATCGATGTGCCGGAACTGGGCTATTTCGCCACCGACAAACCGTATCCGCGCGGCGAATTGCTGCTCAAGACCAACACCATGATCCCTGGCTACTATCGCAGGCCCGAGGTCACCGCCGAGATCTTCGACGCCGACGGGTTCTACAAAACCGGCGACATCATGGCCGAGACCGGGCCGGACGAGCTGATCTATGTGGACCGTCGCAACAATGTGCTCAAGCTGTCGCAGGGCGAATTCGTCGCGGTCGCCCACCTCGAGTCGGTATACGCGAGCAGCCCGCTGGTCCGGCAGATCTTCCTCTACGGCAGCAGCGAACGCTCCTACCTGCTCGCGGTGATCGTCCCGACCGCAGACGCGCTTGCCGCGCACGGTGACTCGATCAAATCCGCGCTCGGCGACTCGTTGCAGCGCATCGGCAAGGACGCGCAGTTGCAGTCCTATGAGATCCCGCGCGACTTCCTGATCGAGACCGAACCCTTCAGCGAGGAGAACGGCCTGCTCTCGGGTATCGGAAAGATCCTGCGCCCCAAGCTGCGGGATCACTACGGCCCCCGGTTGCAACAGCTCTATGCCGACCTCGCGGCGGAGCAGACGAACGAACTACTCGAATTGCGCCGCACGGCCGCCGGATTGCCCGTGCTGGAGGTCGTCGGTCGCGCCGCGGGCGCGCTGCTCGGCTGCGCGGGCGCCGATCTGCGGCCCGACGCGCACTTCACCGATCTGGGCGGCGATTCGCTCTCGGCGCTGTCGTACTCCACTCTGCTGCGCGACATCCTCGGCGTCGAGGTGCCGGTCGGGGTGATCGTCAGCCCCGCCAACGATCTGACCAGTCTCGCGAAATATATCGAGGCGGAACGGGATTCGAGCGCGGGCCGACCCACCGCGGCCTCCGTGCACGCGAGCGCGACCGAGATCAGGGCCGCTGAGCTGACCCTGGACAAGTTCCTCGACGAGCGCACCCTCGCCGCCGCGTCGACCCTCCCGGCGGCCACCGGCACGCCGAGAACCGTGTTGCTGACCGGAGCCAACGGCTACCTCGGCCGGTTCCTGTGCCTGGAATGGCTGCAGCGGTTGGCACCGGTCGGCGGCAAACTGGTCTGCGTCATCCGGGGTAGCGATCCGGCCGCCGCGCGCGCCCGGCTCGACGCCGCTTTCGACAGCGGCGATCCCGAACTGCTCCGGCATTACACCGAACTGGCGCGGGACACGCTGGAGGTGCTGCCCGGCGATATCGGTGACCCGGATCTCGGCCTGGACCAGGCGAATTGGCGGCGGCTCGCCGAGACGGTCGACCTGATCGTGCATCCGGCCGCACTGGTCAACCACGTGCTGCCCTACGGACAGTTGTTCGGCCCCAATGTGGTCGGCACCGCCGAGGTCATCCGGCTCGCGATCACCGCGCGGCGCAAGCCCGTCACCTATCTGTCGACGGTCGGCGTCGCGTCCGGTATGGCGCCGGGAGAGTTCGACGAGGACGGCGATATTCGCCGGACGAGCCCGCAGCGTCGCATCGACGACGGGTACGCCAACGGCTACGGCAACAGCAAGTGGGCAGGCGAGGTGCTGCTGCGCGAGGCGCACGACCGGTGCGGGCTGCCGGTGGCGGTATTCCGCTCGGATATGATCCTCGCCCACAGCCGCTACGCCGGTCAGCTCAATCTGCCGGATATGTTCACCCGGTTGATCCTGAGCCTGTTGACCACGGGAGTAGCGCCCTACTCCTTCTACCGCACCGATGCGGCGGGGGAGCGCGAGCGCGGCCACTATGACGGTCTCCCAGCCGATTTCACCGCGGCGGCGATCACCGAACTCGGGGTGCGGGTCACCGACGGGTACCGGACCTACGATGTGTTCAACCCGCACGACGACGGTGTGTCCCTGGATCTGTTCGTGGACTGGCTGATCGAGGCGGGCCACCCGATCCGACGCCTGGACGACTACGGGCAGTGGTTCGCGCGCTTCGAGACCTCGCTGCGCGCGCTGCCGGACAAACAGCGGCAGGCCTCGGTGCTGCCGCTGCTGCACGCCTACCGCGAACCCGAACCGGCGGTGCGCGGGTCCGCCTTCCCGACCGAGCGCTTCCACGAGGCGGTTCGGGAGGCGAAAATCGGCCCGGACCACGATATTCCGCATCTGTCGCGCGCGCTGATCGACAAGTACGTCAGCGATCTGCGGCTGCGCGGCCTGCTCTGAAGCCGCGGTTTCGATTCGCCGTATCCCACCTCCCCGCGCATGCCAGACTGAAGGCGAGCAGAGGGAGGTGGGCCGGATGGCTCGCGCTGTCGCGCCCGTGGTTCGCACCGACGGAACCGCCGCGCCGGGGGATTCCTACCAGGAACGGTTGGCCAAGTACTTTCCGATCGAGACGAGCGGACCGTACCTGGCCGCCTCGGCGGCCGTCACCGGAATGACCGAGCAGCACACCACCTCTCGCCTGCTGTGGTTGCTGGTGGTGTTCGTCCTGTTCGGTATCGGCACCGTTCCGCTGCTGATGAAGCAGTATCCGGCGCAGCGCTATCGAAATCGCTGGCTGCCCATAGGTTTCGGTACCGGCGCCTTCGTGATCTGGGCCTATTCCCTCGGCGCCCTGCCGGAGGAGTTGCACTGCTACAGCCCGATCGCGGCGGTGGTGCTCCCCATCGTCTACGGCTTCGGCGCGAACTTCAGCCCCGCCCCGGCGGCGCAACCCGCGACCTGAGGAATATGTGGTTCACGTGACAAAACGGCGGTGAACTCTCTCACAGGAGCGGGTTGTAACGGGCGCGGAATAGGTTGTGTAGACGGCGTTTTCGGTTCCCATGGCTGGGAGATCTCCGATCGAGCGGGTCCGCTCGCGACCCGGCGTGGTTACCGTGGAGGTGATTTGCGTATTCCATCTACCGGAGGAAGATCGTGCAGCTTCTCGATTTCGGTTCGGCCGCGCTGAACCTGGCCAATGCCGTAACCAATCTCGCCGCCAACATCACCTATCTGTTGCAGGCTTGGCACCTCATGCCGGTGTAAGTCCGGCACACAGTGCGGTCCCGCGCCCGGCGCGGGGCCGCACTGTCGTCTCCGCGCACCGTGCTTGCCCCGCAGCGCCCGATTCGCCGGATCCTTTGTGAGTCTCAGCACATAAGCGCGCAGTTTGCTCTAGCGTGGGCACGGTTGGTGCCGAGAGGGGTGTCGCGAATGAGTACGGGGATGCTGAGCCTGACCGAGTTGCGGGCGCGGGTCGAGTTGGGGGAGATCGACACGGTCCTGGTCGCCATGACGGATATGCAGGGCCGACTGCAGGGAAAGCGTTGTTCGGCAAGGTTTTTCCTGGAGGAGGTGGCCGGGCACGCCACCGAGGCCTGCGACTATCTGCTCGCCGTCGACGTGGAGATGAATACGGTCGGCGGCTACGCGCTGTCCTCCTGGGAGACGGGCTACGGCGATGTGGTGCTGCGGCCGGATCTGTCCACGCTGCGGATGATTCCGTGGCATCCGGCCACCGCGCTGGTGCTGTGCGATGTGCTGCACGTACGCCCGGAGGGCGTACGTGTCGCGGCTTCTCCGCGTCAGGTGCTGCGCGCCCAACTCGATCGCCTCGCCGAACACGGACTGCGCGCCTACGTCGGCACCGAACTGGAATTCCTGATCTTCGACGACAGCTACGAGCAGGCGTGGCGTACGGGCTACCGCGAGTTGACCCCGGCGAATCAGTACAACGTCGACTATTCGCTGCTCGGCACCGCCCGTGTGGAACCGCTGCTGCGCCGCATCCGCAATGAGATGGCGGGTGCGGGAATGTATGTCGAGTCCGCTAAGGGCGAGTGCAATCCGGGGCAGCACGAGATCGCGTTCCGCTACGACGAGGCGCTGCGCACCTGCGACAACCACGGCATCTACAAGACCGGCGCCAAGGAGATCGCCGCGCAGGAGCGGCGCAGCCTCACCTTCATGGCGAAATATAATGAGCGCGAGGGCAATTCCTGCCATATCCATATCAGCCTGCGCGACGGGTCCGGCGCGCCGGTCTTCGCGGGCGACGGCCCGCACGGCACCTCTGAGTTGATGCGCCACTTCCTGGCGGGCCAGTTGGACTGTCAGCGCGAGTTCACCTATCTCATGGCACCGAATATCAACTCCTACAAACGTTTCCAGCCGGGGAGCTTCGCGCCGACGGCGGTGGCCTGGGGTGTGGACAATCGCACCTGCGCGCTGCGCGTGGTGGGCGCGGGCGCCGGATTGCGGGTGGAGAACCGGGTGCCCGGCGGCGATGTCAATCCCTATCTGGCCGTCGCCGCCACCATCGCCGCGGGTCTGTACGGCATCGAACACCGGTTACCGCTGGAACCGGAATTCCACGGCAATGCCTACACCTCACAGCGACCGCGGGTGCCGGGCACGCTGCGCGAGGCGGCGCGACTATTCGGGGACAGCGCGGTGGCCAGGGCCGCCTTCGGCGATGATGTGGTGGCGCACTACCGCAATGCCGCACAGGTCGAACTGGACGCCTTCGACACCGCCGTCACCGATTGGGAGCGAACCCGTGGCTTCGAACGACTCTGACCCCCGCCCGGTCATCGGACTGCCGACCTATCTGGAACATGCCACCTTCGGCGCGTGGTCGACCGAGAGCGCCCTGCTGCAGAGCACCTATGTGCAGTCGGTGGTGCGTTCCGGCGGCATCCCGGTGCTGCTACCGCCGGACGCCGCCCGGCCGGAGGTGATCGACCGCCTCGACGGCCTGGTGCTGACCGGCGGCGCGGATGTGGATCCGGCCCGCTACGGCGCCGCCCCCGCGCCCCGGCTCGGCGAATTGCGTCCGGACCGCGACGAATCCGAATTCCACCTGTTCGCCATGGCCCGCGCCGCCGGACTGCCGGTGCTGGCCATCTGCCGGGGACTGCAGGTGGTCAATGCCGCCATGGGCGGCACCCTGTTCCAGCATCTGCCGGAGGTGGTCGGCCACGAGGAGCATTCGGGCGGCCCCGGCTCCTACACGGTCACCACGGTGCAGGTCGATCCCGATTCCAGGGTGTCGGGCATCGTCGGTGTCGAGGTCAAGGCGAACTGCCACCACCATCAGGCCATCGATCGGTTGGCCGAGGGTTTGGTCGCGGTGGGTCGGGCCGCCGACGGCACCATCGAGGCGGCCGAATCGCCCACCGAACCGTTCCTGGTCGGCGTGCAGTGGCATCCGGAATCCGATGCGAGCGACGACCGCCTGATGCGGGCACTGGTCGCGGCCGCCGCGCACACGCGCTGAGACAGCCGATCCGAGAAGACAATTCCGGCAGAAGGGAGCGCCGCGGTGACGGCGAGCCAGGTGATCAATCCGGCGACCGAACAGGTGATCGCGACGGTCGAGCCGACCGGTGCGGCCGCGGTCGACGCGGCCATCGAGCGGGCGCACCGGGCCGCGGCGGGCTGGCGGGAGGTGGCCCCCGGCGACCGAGCGCGCCTGCTGCGCCGCTTCGCCGACGCGGTCGACGCCGATCTCGAGCGGCTGGCCGCGCTCGAGGTGGCCAATTCCGGTCATACGCTCGGCAATGCCCGCTGGGAGGCCGGGAATGTGCGCGATCTGCTGCACTTCGCGGCGGGTATGCCCGAACGGCTGCTGGGACACCAGATTCCGGTGGCGGGCGGAGTGGACATCACCTTCCACGAGCCGCTGGGCGTGGTCGGGGTGATCGTGCCGTGGAATTTCCCGATGCCCATCGCGGGCTGGGGTTTCGCCCCCGCCCTCGCCGCGGGCAATACGGTGGTGCTCAAACCCGCCGAACTCACCCCGCTCACGGCGCTGCGGCTGGCCGAATTGGCGCTGGAGGCGGGTCTGCCCGCAGACGTCTTGCAGGTGCTGCCCGGCAGTGGCGCGGTGATCGGAGCGCGGTTCGTCACCCATCCGGCGGTGCGCAAGGTGGTCTTCACCGGTTCCACCGAGGTGGGCAAACAGGTGATGGCCGGCTGCGCCGCGCAGGTCAAGCGGGTCACCCTCGAATTGGGCGGCAAGAGCGCCAATATCGTCTTCGCCGACTCCGATCTGGAGCGGGCCGCCGCCACCGCGCCCTATGGCGTCTTCGACAACGCGGGTCAGGATTGTTGCGCGCGTTCGCGGATCCTGGTGCAGCGCAGCGTTTTCGACCGCTTCCTCGAACTGATGGAACCGGCGGTGCGCGGACTGCGGGTCGGCGATCCGGCGGCCGAGGAGACGGAGATGGGTCCGCTCATCTCCGCCGCCCACCGGGCCAAAGTCGCGGGCTACATCGAGCCGGCCACGAAGGTCGCCTTCACCGGCGCCTGCCCGGAAGGCCCCGGCTTCTGGTATCCGCCCACCGTCGTGCTGCCCGACGGCCCGCAGGACAGGTTGGTTCGGGAGGAGATCTTCGGCCCGGTGGTCGCGGTGCTGCCCTTCGAGGACGAGGCCGAGGCCATCGCCATGGCCAACGACACCGAATACGGCCTGTCCGGTTCGATCTGGACGGGCGACGTCGGCCGCGCCCTGCGGGTGTCGCGGGCGGTGGAATCGGGCAACCTGTCGGTGAATTCGCATTCCTCCGTGCGGTATTGGACGCCGTTCGGCGGATTCAAACAGTCCGGCCTCGGCCGCGAACTCGGCCCGGACGCCGCGCTCGCCTTCACCGAGACCAAGAACGTCTTCCTCGCCAGCTGAAACCGACAGTCAGGAGATATGGTGCAGCGCTTACAGGATCGGGTCGCCGTGGTCACCGGCGGCGGCAGCGGGATCGGGCTGGCCACGGTGCGCCGCTTCGCCGCCGAGGGGGCGAAGGTGGTGGTCGCCGATATCGACACTGCCGCCACCGAGGTGGCCGCAGAGGTGGGCGGGCTCTATGTGAAGGTGGACGTCACCGACGAGGAGCAGGTGCGCGCCCTGTTCCAAACCGCCGTCGACACCTACGGCGGCTTGGATATCGCCTTCAACAACGCGGGCATCTCCCCACCCGAGGACGACTCGATCCTGACCACCGGACTCGAGGCGTGGCGTCGAGTGCAGGAGGTCAACCTCACCTCGGTCTACCTGTGCAGCAAATACGCCATCGAGCACATGCTCGAGCGGGGCAAGGGTTCGGTGATCAATACCGCCTCCTTCGTCGCGGTCATGGGCGCGGCCACCTCTCAGATCTCCTACACCGCCTCCAAGGGCGGTGTGCTGTCGATGAGCCGGGAACTGGGGGTGCAGTTCGCCCGCAAGGGAATCCGGGTCAACGCGCTGTGCCCCGGCCCCGTGAACACCCCACTGCTGCGGGAACTGTTCGCCAAGGATCCCGAGCGCGCGGCCCGCCGACTGGTGCACGTCCCGGTGGGCCGCTTCGCCGAACCGGAGGAGATCGCGGCGGCCGTCGCCTTCCTGGCCAGCGATGACGCCTCGTTCATCACGGCATCGCAGTTCATGGTGGACGGCGGTATCGCGGGCGCGTATGTGACTCCGCTCTGAATCGGGACCACCCGCTATCGGGAAACCGGCCGGGTTTGACAGGGTGCGAGACTGACTGGCTGTGAGTATCAGCGAACGGACCCGGCGCGCGGCGGCGCTGTTGGCCGCGGTGTCGGAGCGGGCCGTCGACATCCTGGTCACGTTCGCGGTCACGGCGGCGACGCTGGGATCGCTCCTGGTCGAGCGGCACCCGTGGTGGGTGCTGCTCCCGGCGCTGCTGGCCTCGGCGCCGGTGCTGTGGCGACGCCGCGCGCCGCTGGGCACCCTGGCGGTGGTCGGTCCGGCCATGATCGCGCTGGCCTGCGTCGATGCCATGCCGCCGCTGCCGTACGGCACCATGGTGTGCGCGTACACCATCGCCGCGTACTGTTCGCCGGGTCGGCGGCTGTTCGCGGTGATCGCGGGGGTGGCGGGCATCCTGGTCTCGCTGATCGCGCCGAACGAACGTCCCGAGTCCTACGGGTACGCGGTCATGTCCTTTGTCACCGCCTGGGCGCTCGGTACGGGCGTACGCGCCAGGCACGCGCAGATCGCCATGCTCCAGGAGCGGGCGAAACGGTTGGAGGAGGAACAGATCGCCGCGGTCGCCAATGAGCGGGTGCGCATCGCCCGCGATGTGCACGATATCGTCACCCACGCGGTGGGCCTGATGATCGTGCAGGCCGAGACGGGGCCGCTGCTGACCCGCGCCGATCCGGACCGCGCCGATACCGTCTTCGGCGGCATCGCCGACACCGGCCGCGACGCCATCCGCGAACTGCGCTCCAGTATCGCCGCGCTGCGCGGTGACGCCGATCCGCGCCATCAACCCGGTATCGCCACCATCGCGGAGCTGGTCGAATTGACCCGGCCCACCGGACTCGTCGCCACCTTCAACGAGTACGGCACGCGCCGACCGGTCGCCGCCGATGTCGAGGTCACCGCCTACCGGGTGGTTCAGGAGGCGCTGACCAACACCGTCAAACACGCGGGCGCGACCACCGTGCGGGTGGTGCTGCGCTGGTCGGACCAGTGGTTGACCGTGCGCGTCAGCGATGACGGCGAGACCGCCGCCACCGGCGCGACCACGCCCGGCTACGGCCTGCTCGGCATGCGAGAGCGGGTCGAGGCGTGCGGCGGGTTGCTGCGTGAGAGCCATTCCGATTACGGGTTCACCGTGTTCGCCGAACTGCCGATCGCCGCGCGGTGAGCGTGCGCGTACTCGTCGTCGACGATCAGGAGCTGTTCCGGGCCGGATTCGCGCTGATCCTCGACTCCGAACCCGATATCAGCGTGGTCGGCACGGCCGCCGACGGGTTCGACGCGGTGGCACAGGCTCACGCTCTCGCCCCCGATGTGGTGGTGATGGATGTGCGGATGCCGCGCCTCGACGGTGTCGCCGCCACCCGGCGCATCTGCGCGGAAACCGCGGCGAAGGTGCTCGTGCTCACCATGTTCGACACCGATGACACCGTGTACGCGGCGCTGCGGGCAGGCGCGAGCGGATTCCTGCTCAAGGATATGCAGCGGGCGGAGTTGATCGCGGCGGTGCGGGTGATCGCGGCGGGGGAGGCGCTGCTTGCACCCTCCGTCACCCGCCGTCTGATCGCGACACTGAGCGAGCGCGGCGGCCCGCGCCCCGAACTGGCCCGACGACTCGACGGACTGACCGAGCGCGAACTCGACACCCTGCGTCAACTGGCTCGCGGCCGCTCCAATGTCGAGATCGCCGCCGCGTTGACCGTCACCGAGCACACCGTGAAAACCCATGTGAGCGCCGTACTTTCGAAACTCGGCCTGCGCGATCGAGTGCAGGCCGTGGTGTTCGCCTACGAGGCCGGATTGGTCGTGCCGGGGGCCGGAGACTAGGGCTGTTCCCACTCGCGCGAGGGAGGTCGGGTTCATTCCGTTCGGCGATGTGTCCGCATCGGGCGACGACCAGCATTGATGGGGTGAAGCGATTCTTGATCGCCGTCGCGGCCACTGTCGTCTCGGCGCTGCTCTGGTATGTCGGCATGGGCCTGCGGCCCGTGCCGGGCATCGCGTTCCTCGCACCGCTACCGGTGCTGCTACTCGCGCCTCGGGTCGCGGCGAGCACAGCCTTCCTCACCGGATTCCTGTCCTGGCTCGGCGGCGTGAGTCAGTTCTGGCCGTACTTCACCGGGACGCTGCAGCAGCCGCCCGCCATGTCGGTGATCCTGCTCGCCGGGACCGCGCTGGTCTACGGTCTGGTGGTCCTGCTGACCCGCGCATTGCTGCTGCGCGGGCGGCCCGGACTCGCCGCGCTCGCGCTGCCCGCCGGATGGGTGACGCTGGAATACCTGATGTGCGTCGCGGGTCCGTTCGGAGCGTGGTGGAGTCTGGCCTACACACAGACCGATGTGCTGCCCGTCCTCCAGACGGCCGCGCTGACCGGGACGTTCGGACTCACCTTCCTGATCCTGCTGCCCGCCGCCGCGCTCGCCGCCCTCCTCGCGCCGAATGTGACTCGGACCCAACGACTCCGGGTGGGCGGCGCGACGGCCGTCGTGCTGGTGTCCGCACTGGCCTTCGGCTTCGTCCGACTCGCGCAGCCCGCCGACCGCGACGCGGCGCCGGTCGGACTCGTCGCGGTGTCCCAGCCGGATGACTATGTGCGCGTGGACGGTCCGGACGGTCGCGACACCATCGCCCGCGCCGTCACCGAGATCGACCGGCTCGCCGACCAGGGCGCGCGGGCCGTCGTCCTGCCCGAGAAGACCTGGCGCGCGGACGAATCCACCCTCCCGCTGCTGTCCGAGCCGCTGACCGAGGTCGCCGCCCGGCGCGGTATCACCGTCGTCGCCGGAGTCGCGCTGACCAGGACGGACGGCGCCATCAACGCCGCCATCGCCTACCCGTCCGGCGTCGTCTACGCCAAGCACTACCTGGTTCCCGGTCTGGAGGAGGAATTCCGCGCGGGCACCCAATGGCAGGACGTGCCGAGCACCCAGTGGGCACTGGCCGTCTGCTACGACCTCGACCGACCGAATCTGGTGCGCACCAATAAGAATCGCGGCGCCACCCTGCTGCTCGTGCCCGCCCTCGATTTCACCGTCGACCACTGGTTGCACAGCCGCATGGCGGTCACGCGCGGCGTGGAGTCCGGGATCGCGATCGCGCGCCCCGCGCAACTGGGTGAGTTGGTGCTCAGCGATCCCACCGGGCACGTTCTCACTTCGCCGCGCGCCGGTATCGACCACACCGCGACGGCCTTCGCCGCCGTCTCAACCACCACCTCTCGAACCGTGTACGCCCGCTTCGGTGATTGGTTCTCCTGGCTGGCGGTCGCGGCGACCCTGCTGTGCGTCGTCGGGTTGTTCGGCGGAAAACGGCGCCGACCATAATCTTTCCATTGACAAGTTCGCGGACCGCCCTCTAATCTGACCACTGTCAAGATTAGTGAGGGAGGTTCGCGATGGCACCGCTGCTCGTACTCGCCGTGATCACCGGATCGGCCCGCCTCATCGGCAGGCTGGGCCAATTCGGTTGGCTCGATTCCTGGCCCCACTCCGCCCGCCTCGGCCTGGCCGCCATGTTCCTGCTCACCGCGACCGCGCACTTCACCCAACCCCGCCGCGCGGCGCTAATCGCCATGGTGCCGCCGCGCCTGCCGAATCCGGCGGCACTGGTCACCCTGACCGGTGTTTTGGAACTGGCGGGCGCGCTCGGCCTATTACTGCCGCCGTTCGCGCCCGCCGCGGGTCTCGGCCTGTTCGTCCTGCTCCTGGTGATGTTCCCGGCGAACATCCGCGCCGCCAGAGCGGGCACCGGCATGAAGACGATGCCCCTCCCGCCGCGGACCGTCGTCCAGGTGGTCTTCCTCGCGGCCTGCCTACTCGCGGCCCTCGGCTGACCGCGCCCGGACAGACAATTGCCCGACCGGCCCTGTACCCCCCTCCTGGTACAGGCCCGATCGAGCTGTACCAAGAATGCGGCTCGGGACTAGTCGGCGACTTAACGACGGCTTAATGCCTCATCTCGCCGAGGAACTCGCCAGGGTCATCTTGCCGAGGAACTCGCCTGCGTCATCTTGCCGAGGAACTCGGCGTTGGTCCGACTCTGCCGCAGCCCGTCGAGCAGCATATCGAGGCCGCGCTGCCCATCGAGTCCGGCCAGCGTGTGGCGCAACAGTCGGGTCGCCGCCAATTCCGGCGCGGTGAGCAGCAATTCGTCGTGCCGGGTACTGGACTGGGCGATATCTACCGCGGGGAACACCCGCCGATTGGCACTGGTGCGATCGAGTTTGAGATCGGCATTGCCGGTGCCCTTGTACTCCTCGAAGACCAAGGTGTCGGCGGTCGAGCCGGTTTCCACCAGCGTGCTGGCGATGATGGTCAAAGAGCCCCCGCCCTCGATATTGCGGGCCGCCCCGAGGAACTTCTTGGGTGGAGCCAAGGCGGCGGAATCCACACCGCCCGCCAGCACGCGGCCGGACGGCGGTGTGGCGAGGTTGTAGGCGCGCGCCAGCCTGGTCAGCGAGTCGAGCAGGACCACGATGTCGCGGCCCTGTTCGACGAGCCGTTTGGCGCGTTCGATGGCGAGTTCGGCGACCGCGATCTGGGTGCGCGGCGCGGCGTCGAAGGTCGCGGCGGCGATATCGGCGGGTACGGCGCGCGCCAGATCGGTGACCTCCTCCGGTCGCTCGCCCACCAGGACCAGCAGCATCTCGCATTCCGGGTGGTTCTTGGCGATGCCGTGCGAAATGGCCTGCAGCACCGAGGTTTTCCCGGCCTTGGGCGGTGCGACGATCAAGGCCCGCTGCCCTTTGCCGATCGGCATGACCAGATCGGTGACGCGCGTGGTCAGTTCGTGCGGTTCGGTCTCCAGGCGCAGCCGCTGATTCGGATAGATCGGGGTCAGGTCCCCGAAATGCGGACGGGGTGTCTTCGGTGCGAGTCCGTTGACGCTGGTGAGGGCGGTTAGCGGGTCGAGTTGTTCGGCGCGCAGGGCGGGTCGGGCGGTACCGACGAGGTAATCGCCTCGGCGCAAACCGTTTTCGCGCACGAACCGGGCCGCTACGTTGACGTCGCCGGGGCCGGGCAGATATCCGCCGACGCGGATTATGCCGCGATTGTCGGTGAGGTCGAGAATCCCGGCGACCTCGCGGTCTCCGCCGGTGTTCTGTTGAGAGGTGTTGTCTTTCATAGTCTTTCCTTCGATTGTGTGGGAAAAGAGTCGAGTTGCCGGGCGAATTGGCCGATGGGCCGAGAAGGGGCGTCGAGCTCGAGCCTGCGGGGAATTGTTCGCGGACCGAACGGGTGGGCGGACCAGAAATGGTCAACCGTCTGAGTCACTCGACTGAAATGCGCCCGAGTCGTAAGGTGGTCGGCACGCGTCGTTCAATCGGGTCGGCCGCCGAAACGCCCAAATAAGGCAAATCTCTTACCGGGAAATCTGCCTTGGGGAAACCCTGTACCAGACACGCCGTATCGGGAGGCCCCGCCTACATCCATCGGCGAACTATGTCGCCTACCATACCGACCCGGCACCCGCTGGACAACGGCTGAACTTCGCGGGGCCAGCACCCGTATCCGTGAGCAGACGATCCGTACAGGGAGTTCCGCCATGGCCGAACTGAAGCCGTTCTACCAGGATGTGCAGGCGCACTACGATCTCTCCGACGAGTTCTACCGCCTGTTTCTCGACCCGTCCATGACCTATAGCTGCGGTTATTTCGAACGCCCCGAGCTGACCCTGGAGCAGGCGCAGCTCGCCAAGATCGACCTCGCCCTGGGCAAACTCGACCTGAAACCCGGAATGCTGCTACTCGATATCGGCTGCGGCTGGGGAGCGACGATGTTCCGCGCCGCCGAGCGCTACGGCGCGCGGGTGGTCGGACTGACGCTCAGTCGCAACCAGTACGAGCATGTGGCCGCCGCGATCGAGCGGTCCGGACTGCCGAATATGGATGTCCGGCTGCAAGGTTGGGAGGAATTCGACGGGGAGGTGGATCGGATCGTCAGCATCGGCGCGTTCGAACATTTCCGGCGCGCCCGCTACCGCGAATTCTTCGATACCTGTCTGGCGGCGCTTCCGACCGACGGCCGGATGCTGCTGCACACCATCATCGGTCATACCCTCAACGACCTGCGGCGCATGAATATTCCCGTGACCCGCGACAATGCCCTGTTCCACATCTTCATCAAGCGGGAGATCTTCCCCGGCGGCCAGTTGCCGACGCCCGCCGAGGTGACGCGGGTGGCCGGGCAGGCGGGTTTCGGCACCGAATATATTCAGCCGCTGCAACCGCACTACGCCAAGACGCTGGACCTGTGGGCGGCGGCGCTGGTCGCCAATCGGGAGCAGGCGGTGGCGCTGACCTCGACCGAGGTCTATGAGCGCTACCTGAAGTACCTGACCGGATGCGCCAAGCACTTCCGGTCCGGCCATATCGATGTCATGCAGTTCACGCTCGTGAAATAGGCTGCGGTGCGGGGTGATCCATCACAAGACCGCCTGTGTTTGGGTCACCTTGCCCGCGAGTTTGCCCGCGTCGTCGCGGATCTCGGTCTCCACGACGATGAAGGTGCGACCCGCGTGCAGCGGGGTCGCGGTGGCGGTGGCGTAGCCGGAGCGAATCGCCCTGAGGAAGTTGGTCTTCGATTCGACCGTCGTCGTACCCTGTTTGCCCTCGGGCAGATTCAGGTACGCGCACATCGCTCCGGTGGCGTCCGCCAGGGAGATGAGCACCCCGCCGTGCAGCACGCCCCCGAGCGTGCACAGTGTTGGGTCCCAGGCGATTCGGCTGCGCACCCGCTCGCGACCGTGCTCGAGCACCTCGATACCGAGTCGCTCGGTGAAAGGCATCGTCTTGTGGAACAGTTCCGTGCCCGCTTCGTCGATCATGATCCGATCCTGCCGTACGCGAGCCGCGAACGCCCGCTGCCCGGCACGCGAGCGCGTACCGGGCAGCGGGGAAGTACGGGACTACTGGCCGTAGACCGCGTTGTAGAACTGGATGGCGGCGGCGATGCCGACCGGTACGCCGATCAGGATCATGCCCGCGGCCGCGCCGAGCGCGATACCCGTGGCCGCGCCCGCCAGGCACAGACCGATCGGACCGGCGAAGAAGGTCGGCACCACCAGCGGCGCGCCGATGATCGCGCCCGCCACGCAGCCGAGCACACCGCCGATGATGGTGCCAACCAGGGTGCCGATACCGGTGGCCAGGCCGAATTCGGTGCCCGCGTTGCTGAGGGCGGTATTGAAGTCGGTGCCGCCGACCGGCTTGGCATCGACCGGTTTCAGCATCTCGGCCGGGTGGGCCTGCGCCGGATCGGTGCTCGGGGTGAGAGTGGCGGTATTGCCATCGATCTTGGCGGCGATCGGCCATTCCTGGCCGTCCTTGAGGTAGGTCAGCGGCATGCCCGCGATCAGGCGACCCTGGCCGTCGAGCACCTGGAACTGGCTGCCCTGCGTGGTGAGCGACCCCGCGTCGGTCTTCAGGACGACGGACTTGTCGACGACACTGGCGTTCCAGTGCACGCCGGGCAGGACATCGGTCTGCAGCGAGGTGCCGGGGGCCGGTGTGGGCGCGGGCTCGGCGTAAGCGGTGCCGCTACTGATTCCGACGGCCGCGATGACGAGCATCGAGGCCGCGGCGAACTTCTTGATCTGCATCTACCTGGAACTTCCTCATCTACGGGAGTGCCTGCGGAACCCCTGAACCGACGGCACTCAGCTCATAAACATGAGCCCTTCAGAAGGCTCGTCGAAGTTCATTACGAAGATGTAACGAAGTATGTAAATAGCGCGTCAAATACAACTCGAATATGTTAAAGATCCGTCAATCCGCGCCCCGAGGTCAACATTCCGGTTGGAAATTGTGTCGCGGGCCACTCGGCGGCCTAATGCGGTGGCCTGCGCGGATCCCGAAATGGCCGATCAGCCCAAACGGCTGACCAGTGAATCCGGCAAATAGGGCAGCACGATGTCGATCAGCCGCCACGGCCAGGTCGGAACGCAGGCCCGCGCCCGCTCCCTCTCGATGGCGTCCACTATTGCCGCGACCCCTTTGCCCAAAGGGGCGACCATGCGCGAATCGCCCGCATTCGCGGCCATATCGGTGGCGATGAAACCCGGCAGCAGGGTGGTGACCGCGATCGGCGAATGTGCCAATTCGGTGGAAAGTCCGCGCCCGAGGGCCGCCAATCCGGCCTTGCTCGCCGAATAGGCCGTCTTCTTGCCCGGCAGTCCGCGCACCGCGCTCATCGAGGACACCAGCACCAAATGTCCGGACCGCTGGGCCAGGAAGATCTCCATGGCCGCCTCGATCTGTGCCAGCGCGCCGACGAAATTGGTATTGGCGGTGGCGAGATTGGCCGGGGCGCGACCGCTGCCGATCCGCGCGCCCTTACCCAGTCCGGCATTGACGATCACCCGGTCCAGGCCGCCGAGTTCCGCGTGCAGTTCGGCGAAGACGCGCGGCACCGCGGCGTGGTCGTCCACATCGAGTCGGCGCACCGCGATGGTGCGATCCGGGTGCGCGGCAAGCAATTCGGCGCGCAGCGATTCGAGTGTGTCCAACCTGCGCGCGCACAGCGCCAAGTCGCGGCCCTTGGCGGCGAAATCGCGCGCCATAGCCGCGCCGAGGCCCGAACTCGCCCCGGTGATCAGAATCTTGCTCCGCGGCACGGGGCGAACATCTTCGCGTGTCATGGAGGCGACCTTAGTCGCGCACGTCCCCCGCTCAGCCGCCGAATGATCCCGTGCGCGGGGGTGGTGGCGATACTCGATCCGGGCCGAGCGGGCGGCCGAATCGGTAACGGTTCAGTAACTGGCCTTGCCATGTCGATGCGCATGGGACCAGAGTTGTCCACTGGGTTTGATGTGACTAATGGGAAGGGAGGGGCGCTCCAATCCCCGAGCGCCGAACCAAAACATGAAAGCTCGCATCAGCAAGGCCGGAATGGGTGTCGCCGCCGTGGCGGCGCTGGCAGTCGCCGGGCCGCTCCCGGCCACCGCGTTCGGCGCGCCCGCCGCGCCGGAGGTCGCCACCAAGTTGGCGGGCAAGACCGTCTTCCTCGATCCCGGCCACCAGGGATCCAACCATTCGGAGAACCTGTCCAGGCAGGTCAGCGATGGTCGCGGCGGCACCAAGGCCTGTCAGACCACGGGTATGACCACGGTCAACGGGGTGCCCGAGCACACCGTCAACTGGAACGTCTCCCAACTGGTCAAGGCGGCTTTGGAGAGCCTCGGCGCGAAGGTGGTGCTCAGCCGCGCCGACGACGCGGGCTGGGGCGGCTGCGTCGACGAGCGGGCGCAGGCCGCCAACCGGTCCGGCGCGGCCGTCGCGGTGAGCATTCACGCCGACAGCGCTCCCGCCGAATACCGCGGCTTCCACATCATCGTGCCGCAGTTGCCCATCCCCGACGCCAAGGCCAACGAGGTGCAGTCCGGGCCGGGCCGGGCCGCCGCCACCTCGGTGCGCGACGCCTACCTGCAGGCAGGCTTCCCGTCGGCCCCCTACGCGGGCGTGCGCGACGGCTTGCAGACCCGCGCCGACGTCGCCGGACCCGCGCTGACCACGGTGCCCGATGTCTTCATCGAGATGGGCAATGGCGCCAATCGCGAAGACGCGGCGCAGTTGGAGAGCCAGGAAGGTCAGCTCAAGCACGCCGTAGCCATCACCACCGGGTTGGCCGGCTATTTGCTCGGCGCACCGATCGCGGCCCCCGCGCCCAGCGGCTCGGCCGCCGATCGCCCCGTGGTCGCCGAACAACCGGGCGCGGCGCCCCAGACCGCACTGGGCAACCAGACCGCACCGCAGGCACAGAACATGCCGGGGACCAAGGCGGCACCGCAGGCCCAGATTCCGCCCGCCGCGCCACAGGCCCAGAATCTGCCGGGCACGCCTGCCACACCGCAGGCGCAGAACATGCCGGGCACCCAAGCCGCACCCGGTTCCTCCGGTTCCACGCCGGGCAACTCCTTGCTCGGGTCACCGACTCTGCCGGGTCAATCGAAGTCCTCGGATCTCGGCGGCTTGGTCGGCACCGTCATGAATATGCTGCTGCCGCTGGCTCATTCCCTCGGCATCGACAATACGATGATCACTTCACAACTGCTCAATGTCGCCTACACACTGGCGGCGACGCTGCTCAGCCCAACGATGCACGCCTAGGGTCCTGCCGGCGAAGCCGTCCGCGGACCTGCGCATGGCCGCAGCGAAGGCACAGGCACGTCTGGCCCACACCGATCGACGCGAACCGCGGTGCCGCCACGCACCGCGGTTCGCGGCATATCCCCGCCCACTATCCTGGCCCGCATGGCGCAGCGGATACCGGTGATCATCGTTGGCGGCTTCCTCGGGTCCGGGAAGACGACGCTGCTCAACCATTTGCTCCGCGACAATCGCGGCACCCGGATCGGGGTGGTGGTCAATGACTTCGGCGCCATCAATATCGATGCGATGCTGGTGGCGGGCCAGGTCGATGCCATGGTCAGTCTCGGCAACGGCTGCGTGTGCTGCGCGGTGGACGCCGGGGAGCTCGACGATCTGTTCACCGCGCTGTCCCAGCCGCGCGCCGGTATCGATGTGATCGTGGTGGAGGCCAGCGGTCTGGCCGAACCGCGCAATCTGATTCGCATGGTGGTCGGCAGCGACAATCCGCGCATCCGCTACGGCGGTTTGGTGGAGGTCGTCGATGCCGAACAATTCCCCGAAACCAGTGCGCGCCATCCCGAACTGGTGACACACCTGCGGTTGGCGGATCTGGTGGTGGTGAACAAAGCCGATCGTGTTCCGCCGCGGGCGCTGGCCGAGTTGCGCCGGGAGATCGCCGAATCCGTGGGCGCAGTCCCGGTTTACGCCACCACGCACGGGCGACTCGATCCCGGACTGCTTTTCGATCGGCGCGCCAGGGAAAAGCCCACGATCGCCGAGCAATTGAGTTTCGACGAACTACTCGACGACCACGATCACGACCACCACGACCATCGGCACCTGCACGACGACTACACGAGCGTGTCGTTCACCAGCGAGCGCGAATTGGATCCGCGCCTGCTCATCGACTTCCTGGAGGATCCACCCGCCGGCCTGTTCCGCGCCAAGGGTTTCGCGGCCTTCGGTGTCGCGGCCGAGCGCCGAAAGTTCGTGCTGCACATGGTGGGTCGGCATATCGCCTTCGAACCGGCCGGTTGGCGGCGCGGTGAGCGCAGGGCCAGCCAATTGGTGCTGATCGGCGCCGGACTGGACACGGGGGCCGCCCTCGATAGACTGCACGCGACGGCGCATACATCGGATGATCCGCTCGATGACGGGGCGATGTTGCCGGTCTGGCGCTACACACCGCACTGAATCCGGCCCGCCGCCCCGTTTTTGGCGCGTTCGCCCCGATCTTGGCGCATTCGGCACTGTTGTCGCCCCGTGTTTGCTGACGAAACTGACACTCTGTCCCGACTCGCCGGACGACACGCCGCAATGGCATTCGGTGAGTTGGGGTTCGGCTACCGGTGATTGTCGAGCGCATCTGTCCTGCGACCGTTGGGAGAGTTCGTGTACGAGACCTGTGAGAGCGCCACCGAATACGTGATCGCCGCGTTGGAGGGCAAAGGCAGTGCGAGCCGCGAGGACTTCGATGTCGCCGCGATCGTGGCCGCGTCCAGAGTCGTGGCGCAGAGCTGGGATTTCGACTCGATCGCGCCGGAGACCTTCTGGCGCATCGCCGCCGCCTACCTCAAGGTGTGATCGGTCGCGGGAAACCGTCGGCCCGTACCGATTTCGGCGATGCGTCGGGCCGCGCGGCGCATTGATCCGGCGTCGGCGTAGCCGAGCAGTTCGGCTTGGCGGACGCGGCTGAGCGGACCGTTCGCCTCGGCCAGCCGAATCTTGCGCGCTCGATCCAGTTCCCGCCGCCAGGTGGTGCCCGCCTCCATGAGGCGACGCTGCAGGGTGCGCGGGCTGGTGGCCAACCTGCGGGCCACCCGCTCCAGCGAGACCTCGCCCGCATCGAAGGCCGCGTGCAATGCGGCGGCCACCCGCTCCGGCCACGCGGCGGCCAGCAGCGGTGGCGGCGGCAGCGCCTCGGCCAGCGGGCGCAGCACCCCGGCCAGTATCGGATCGACGGTGGTCAGCGGCCGGTCCATCTCGGCGGCGCGGAAGGTCATGGAATCGGTCTCCGCCCCGAATTCGAGTGCGGTGGTGCCGAATACGTCCACGAAGGGTCTCGAGTCGCGCGGCGGCGCCTGGCGCAGTGTGACACGCACAGTGTTGAGCTCGCCGCGCACGGCTCTGCGGGCGCGGCTGAGCACTGCCGCCAAGCCCCACAGCTGGGTCAGGTCCGCACCCAGACCCTCGCCCTCGACAATGTCGAGCGACAGTGTGACCGTGTCGTTTTCGGCTCGCAGATCGAAGCGGTGATTGGTGGACACGGCCGTCACGTAGGGTCCGCAGGTGGCCAGGCCCGCGCCGAGCGTGGGCGCGGTGGAGAACAGATAGTCGTAGAGACCCAGGCAATGCAGGGTGAAGCGGCTGGCCACGGGCAGTGCCACCTGCGGATCGTCCAGCCCGTGCGCACCCAATTCCCAAAGGCGGGCGAAGGTTCGGCTCGGCAGGTGCACATCGGCCCCCTCGAGCGTCCACTCCGGCACACCCGTCTCCCGGATCAGACGATCCCGGTCGAGCCCCTGCGCGGTCAACTGGCCGATGACGAAGCGGTGCAGCAGAACTTGGTCGGTGCCCATCCGGATCTCCTCCTCGCTGCGCCAAACGTTAGGCCCCCGTTCAGCCGCAGGCGTTGACCCACTCCGACACGCCGTCCGCGAAATGCTGCCGCTTCCAGATCGGCACCTCGTGTTTGATCCGATCCACCAGCTCCGCGCAGGCCCGGAACGCCTCGGCCCGATGCGGGGACGCGACCGCGACGGCGATGGCGATCTCGCCGATGGCGAGCGCGCCCACCCGGTGCAGGGCGGCGACCGGCAGGCCCGTCGCGGCCGCCGCGTCGGCACAGCAGCGGCGCAGGAATCGCTCGGCCTCCGGGTGGGCCGAATACTCCAGGGCCGAAACCGATTGGCCGCCATCGTGATCGCGCACTTTGCCGGTGAAGACCACGACGGCCCCGTGCTGCGGGCCGCTGACCGCCGCCTCGACCTCGGCCGGATCGATCACCGCCGCATTCAGTCTGGCCAGGCACACCGATCCGGTGGTGCGATGTTCACTCGTTGTCATGGGCGCCGCCTCCGGCTACTTGCGCGAGCAAATGATCCAGCAGCGGTTCCAGCACTGCCATACCGTCTTTCACACCGCCCGGCGAGCCGGGCAGATTCACGATGACCGACCGTCCGGCCAGTCCGGCCACGCCGCGACTGAGCGCCGCCAGCGGGAATTTCGCCGTCCCCCTTTGCCGAATGGCCTCGGCGACCCCCGGCAGCACCCGATCCAATACCGCCAGTGTCGCCTCCGGTGTGGCATCCGTGGGCGAAGCGCCGGTGCCGCCGGTGCTGATCACCAGCGCGGGGGCGGACCCGAGCGCGTCGGCCAATCCGGCGGCGATCCGCGCGTCCGGATAGACCAGCGGACCGCGCACCGAGAAACCCAGTCCGGTAAGCCATTGCGCGAGCACCGGCCCGGTGGTGTCGACCCGTGTACCCGCCGCGACTCCGGTGGAGGCCACCAGCACCACCGCCGTCCCCGCGGAAATATCCTGCGGTGCGGCGGCATTCGACACCGCGTCGTCCCGCTCCCAATGCCCGTGTTTGCCACCGTCTTTGGTGAGCAGCCGCACATCGTTGAGCGTGGCGGCCGGATCGACGGCCTTGACCATGTCGTGCAGGGTGAGTCCGGCGACGGCGACGGCGGTGAGCGCCTCCATCTCGACTCCGGTCGGCCCCTTGGTCTTCGCGGTGGCGCGAATGGTGATCGAGGTGTCGGTGAAGTCGAATTCGACCTTGACCGAGGACAGTGCCAGTTGATGGCACAGCGGAATCAATTCCGAGGTCTTCTTCGCCCCCGCGATACCCGCCAGCCGGGCGGTGCTGAGCACATCGGCCTTGGGCATCCCGTCGGCGCGGACCAGCCGGATGACCGCGGCGGTGGTGCGCAATTCGCCCCCGGCCACCGCGACGCGGGCGGTGTCGGCTTTGGCGCTCACATCGACCATGCGGGCGCGACCCTCGCGGTCGACATGGGACAGTTCGCTCATAGCAACCAGATTCGCACAGGCGCGCCTTCGGGCAGCGCGGTGACCTCGGCGGGCACATCGATCAGGGCGTCGGCGGCGGCCATCCCCGCGATGAGATGCGAACCCGCGCCGGAGATCACCTCGACCGCCACGGGGGCGGGGGTGGACAGCGCGGAATCCGGCGTGGTGGACCGCAGCACCCGCCCGCGCAGGAACTGCCGCCGCCCCGCCGGGGAGCGAATCGCGTCACCCAGCGGCACCACATGACTCTCCACCGGCGACAGCCCGGCCAACTCCCGCAGCGCGGGCCGCGCGAAGATCTCGAACGACACCATGGTGCTCACCGGATTACCGGGAAAGCTCAACACCGGAATACCGTGCACCACCGACCACCCCTGCGGCCCGCCCGGTTGCACCGCGACCGAGCCGAACTCCCCGCCCAGCGGTGCGAGCACCTCCCTGACCACCTCGAAATCGCCCTTGGACACCCCGCCGGAGGTGAAGACCACATCGGCGGCCTCGGTCGCGGCCCGGAGCAGTCGGCGGAATTCGTCGGGGGAGTCGGTGCTGTGCGCGACCGAGACGACGCGCACCCCGTTCGCGGTGAGCGCCGCGGCCAGCGCCACGCCATTGGAGTCGTAGATCTGACCGGGAGCCAAAGTCGAGGCGGCCGGGACCAATTCGTCGCCGGTGGTGATGACGGCCGCCCTGATCTCGCGCAGTACGCCCACCTCGGCCAGGCCGACAGCGGCGAGCGCGGCGATATGCCTGGGCCGCAACAGGGTTCCGGCTCCGATCAGCGCAGCACCCGCCCGGACATCGGTTCCCGCCTCGCGCACGAATTCGCCTGCGGCGCGCCCCCTCTCGACGATGATGGCAGCGCCGTCGACCCGGACGTCCTCCACCGGGACCACACAGTCCGCACCGGGTGGGATCGGCGCTCCGGTCATTACTTTCAGCGCGGCGCCCGGCGGCAGCGGATCGCCCCCGGCCGCTCCGGCGGCGACAACCCCGGCCACCGGCAACCGCACCGGGGCCACGAGCACCTCCGCCGCGCGCACCGCGTATCCGTCCATCGCCGAATTGCGGAAAACCGGGAGGTCGATGGGCGAGCGCACCTCGGCGGCCAGCCTGCGGCCCAGCGCGGCGGGCACCGCCACCTGTTCGGCCGGGCGCGCGGCCAGCGGGCGCAACATCTCGGTGACACGTTCGCGATGCGCGTCGACTGTGCGGGCCGAGGTGGTCGCAAAGCTCATGCCGCAAGCCTAGGCCCTGGCTCGGTGTCCCCATCCGGGACACCGAGCCACGGCCTACGACCTAACTGTCATTTTGTTCCTACCGGTCATAATGGGGGGCGTGACGTTGGTTGAGATAGGGATTCCCGCCGTGCGGTCTGGGCGGCCCTCGCTCGACGGACGCCCCGACACCCCGCTCCTGCTGGACCGATTCGGGCGTATCGCCCGCGATCTGCGGGTCTCGATCACCGAGAAGTGTTCGCTGCGCTGTACCTATTGCATGCCCGAACAGGGATTGCCGGAGATTCCGCCCAACGAGTTGCTGACCACCGAGGAGATCGTCCGGCTGGTGACGCTCGCGGTGCGCGAACTCGGGGTGGCCGAGGTCCGCTTCACGGGCGGCGAACCGCTCATGCGCCGGGATCTGGAGCGTATCGTCGCGGGCTGTCACGCGGCGGTGCCGGAGGTTCCGCTGTCGATGACCACGAATGCCGTCGGGCTGCGGCATCGGGCGGCGGCCCTGGTCGCGGCCGGGTTGCATCGGGTCAATATCTCCCTCGACACCGTCGATCGGGCGGGTTTCGCCCGCCTCACCCGCCGCGACCGCCTGGATTCGGTGCTCTCGGGTATCCGCGCCGCGCGCGACGCGGGCCTGGCCCCGATCAAGGTGAATGCGGTGCTCATGCGCGAAACCCTCGCGGGCGCACCGGATCTGCTGCGCTGGTGTCTGGACGAGGGGTGCGAGTTGCGCTTCATCGAGGAGATGCCCCTCGACGCCGATCACGAGTGGGCGCGCGGGGCCATGGTCACCGCCGCCGAACTGCTGCAGGTGCTCTCGGCCCGCTTCGCGCTGACCCCGGTCGGCCGCGCCGACCCGGCCGCACCGGCGGAGAAGTGGCTGGTCGACGGCGGCCCCGCGAGTGTGGGCATCATCGCGACCGTGACTCGCAAATTCTGTGACAGTTGCGACCGCACCCGGTTGACCGCCGACGGCATGCTGCGCTCGTGCCTGTTCAGCGATCAGGAATTCGATCTGCGCACCGCGCTGCGCTCGGGCGTCGACGACACCGAGATCGCCGTCCTGTGGCGCGGGGCCATGTGGAACAAGTGGGCGGGCCACGGTATCGATGCCGCGGATTTCGTCCGCCCGGAACGAACAATGGGAGCCATCGGTGGTTGAGATCCGCTATTTCGCCGCGATCGCCGACGCGGTCGGCAAATCGTCCGAACGGCTCGACCTTCCGGCGGGTGCGACCGTCGCCGACCTGCGCTCGGCGCTGTCACGGTGCTACGGCAGCGGTATCGATCCCATGCTGCGGGTGTGCGCCTTCCTGATCGGCGACGAACTCACCCGCGACTCGGGTGTCGCCCTCGGTGCGCGGGTGGATGTCCTGCCACCTTTCGCAGGCGGATAACGCTATGCGCGCCACCAGGTATCGAGCGGTGTGACCGGAACGGTTCGCTTGTGCCGGGTGTTGCGGAAGATCCCTTCGATCCGCGCCGCCACCTCGGGTGCGACCGGCTTGCCCTCCAAATAGTCGTCGATCTGGGTGTAGCGCAGCCCGAGCGCCTCTTCATCGGGTAGTGCGGGCCGGTCGTCCTCGAGGTCGGCGGTGGGCACCTTGGACCAGATGCTCGGGGGTGCGCCCAGTTCTTGCAGCAGCGCCGCGCCCTGACGCTTGGTGAGTCCGGTGAGCGGGGTCAGGTCCACGCCGCCGTCGCCGTATTTGGTGAAGAAGCCGGTGAGTGCCTCGGCCGCGTGATCGGTGCCGACGACGAGCAGATTCTCCTGGCCCGCCAGGGCGTACTGGATGACCATCCGTTCGCGCGCCTTGATATTGCCGCGCACGAAATCCCGCAGCCGGTCGGTGTCGAGCGCGGCGGCGGTCTCGGCGGCGACGGCGTCCGCGCCGGGACGCACATTGACGGTGACCGCGGCGTCGGGCTCGATGAACTCCAGCGCGACCTCGGCATCGGCCGCATCGGCTTGGACGCCGTAGGGCAGTCGCACCGCGAGAAATTTGGCGGCGCCGCCCTCGGCCCGCACCTGCTCGGCGGCGAGTTGGCACAGTCGCCCGGCCAGCGCGGAATCCTGGCCGCCGCTGATACCGAGCACGAAACCCGCCGCGGGCGTGGATCGCAGATATTCGACGAGGAATTCGACGCGCCTGCGCACCTCGACCTTCGGTTCGATCGTCGAGCGCACGCCGAGTTCGGCGATGATCCGTTCACGCAGGTTCCCCATGGCGGCCCACTCTACTGCCCGGTGGCGGGCGCCAATTCGCGCACGACCCGCTCCCAGGCGTCGCCGATCTGCTCGATGGTGTAGCTCCCGGTGGCCAATTGCGCCATCACCAGTCCGGAGTCCAGCGGGGCCAGCAGGATATCGGCCAGTAGCGGGATATCGCCGTGGACGGGCGTCTCGCGCAGCAGCATCATGATGTGCGCCTTGAGGGTGTTGTAGGGCGCGCCGGTGTAGCGCGCGCCGCCCTCGCCGGATTCGGCGGAGCGGCGCATCGCGCCTTCGATATCGATACCGCTCAGCCTGGCTCGGCCGAAGGCGACGAGTCGTTCGACCGGCGGCGCGCCCGGCCCCAGCGGCGGCGGTCCGAACATGAAGGCGGCCTGGAATTTTCGATCCGAGTGGTCCAGCAGCGCGTGCAGCAGTCCGGCGCGGTTGCCGAAGCGCCGGAAGACGGTGCCCTTGCCGACGCCCGCGTGTTTGGCCAGCGCGTCCATGGTGAGCGCGTCGACGCCGTCGGCCCTGACCAGTTGCTGGGCGGCGTCGAGCAGGAGCTGTCGGTTGCGGGCGGCGTCGCTGCGCTCGGTGGGGGCGGCGGTGGTGAGCGGGGTGGTGGGGCCGAAGACCGGGCCGATCGCGATCGGGTCGCCCGCGGGCGCGACGGCCGGATTGTCACCCGGCGGTGTGGTGGACGTCACAGCTCGAGTGTCCTCCCTTCGGAATGTAAGTGGACCATGGTCCGGTTGATTGGTGCGATGGCCACTCGATTGGCCCCCAAAGCAAGGCCCCCAAAGCAACAGGAGACGTCATGACGATCAAGATCCTCGCAATTTCCGGTGCGCTGCGTGCCGCCTCCACCAATACAGCCCTGCTGCGCGCCGCCCAGCAGTTGGCCCCGGAGGGTGTGGAGATCGAGATCTATGAGGGCGCCCGTGACCTGCCCTATTTCGATCAGGATCTGGAGGGCGAGCCGCCCGCCTCGGTCGTCGACCTGCGCGAGCGCATCGCCGCCGCCGACGGCGTGCTGATCGCCACGCCCGAATACAACTACAGCATTCCCGGCGTGCTGAAGAACCTGCTCGACTGGGCCTCGCGCCCGTACGGCGAGTCGGTGCTCACCGATAAGCCGGTGGCCATCATGGGCGCGTCGATGAGCGGGTTCGGCACCGTGCGCGCGCAGAACCATCTGCGCGATGTCTTCCACTGGCTCGACTCCAAGGTCGTCACCAAGCCGGAGGTGCACGTCGGGCAGAACCACACCCGCTTCGACGAGCAGGGCAACCTGACCGACGAGACCAGCCGCGGTCTGATCGCGGGTTTGATCGCCGCCCTGGTGTTGAAGGTCGACCGGGTCGGCGTCGCGGCCTGAGCGAATACCGCATCGAGGGTCGCCTCCCGTAAAGGGGGGTGGCCCTCGAGTCGTTTGAGGCGGGCGGGCAGACTGTCATCTCCAGGGGCCGCCGGGGTGGCTGATGCGGTTGGGGAAATTGAGTTAGCTGAGAAAGAGCTGTGTCGCGAAAATGTGATCTGTGACACCGCCGTGTCGAGTTGCGACAGGTGCGTCCAGGTACTTACCGCGAGCGAATTTCATCCCTGTGACTCGCAACATGTCGTGTTGTATGAATCTGTCGGCCACTAGGTGTAGTGTCTTCCGTACTGGAAGACGGGACGAACCCCACCCGCGCGATGCGGTGTGATCAGCGGGTTCGAGATCGGATCCAGGAGTTTGCGCAGCGTAGTCGGATCAGGCACCGCACCGGGATCACAGGCTGTGGATCAGGCATAGGAGAGAGGCACTCAATGACCATCACCGTGTACACCAAGCCCGCTTGCGTCCAGTGCAATGCCACCTACAAGGCCCTCGACAAGGCCGGGGTGGATTACGAGGTCATCGATATCTCCGAGAACGGCGACGCCCGCGACTACGTCATGGCGCTGGGTTACCTGCAGGCCCCGGTCGTCGTCGCCGGTGAGGATCACTGGTCCGGCTTCCGCCCCGACCGCATCAAGGCCCTCGCCGCCGTCGCGGCCTGACGCGCCGCATGTCCGCATCCGAGGTCCGCATCATGGGAGGTGACCATGTTCTTCGGGAATTCGGGCGAGGCCGACCCCGTGCTGGTCTACTTCTCCAGCGCCTCGGAGAATACGCACCGCTTCGTCGAGAAGCTGGGCCTCCCGGCGACTCGAATACCTTTGCGCACCGCCGACGCGCTGCGCGTCGAGCGACCCTACGTGCTGATCGTCCCCACCTACGGGGGCGGTCGGCACGTACTGGGTGGGCAACGCTCCGATAAGGCCTTCGTGCCACGGCAGGTCGCCAAGTTCCTCAACGATCCGCACAACCGCGCGCTGCTGCGCGGGGTGATCGCGGCGGGAAATACGAACTTCGGCGATACCTATTGCTATGCGGGAGAGGTGATCTCGCGCAAATGCGGGGTGCCGTACCTGTATCGCTTCGAACTCATGGGAACCGCCGAGGACGTCGCGCGCGTCCGAGAGGGATTGGGATTGTTTTGGCAACAGCAACCACAGCACCGGCAGGCAAGACGGCCCGCGTAGAGCGGCACCCGGTCCGCGGCGCGGACCCGGCCGAGGCGATGGACTACCACGCCCTCAACGCCATGCTGAACCTGTACGGTTCGGACGGTCGGATCCAGTTCGACAAGGATCGCGATGCCGCCCGCCAGTACTTTCTGCAGCACGTCAACCAGAACACCGTCTTCTTCCACAATCTGGACGAGAAGCTGGACTATCTGGTCGAGGAGAACTACTACGAGCCCGAGGTCCTCGACCAGTACGGCCGGGATTTCATCAAGAGCCTGTTCCAGCAGGCCTACGCCAAGAAGTTCCGCTTCCCGACCTTCCTGGGCGCGTTCAAGTACTACACCTCGTACACGCTCAAGACCTTCGACGGCAAGCGCTATCTCGAGCGTTTCGAGGATCGCGTCTGCATGGTCGCGCTCACCCTCGCTTCTGGCGATGAGAAATTGGCGCGCGAACTGGTCGACGAGATCATCGACGGCCGTTTCCAGCCCGCCACCCCCACTTTCCTGAATTCCGGCAAGAAGCAGCGCGGCGAGCCAGTTTCATGTTTCCTCTTGCGCATCGAGGACAATATGGAGTCCATCGGGCGCTCCATCAATTCCGCGCTGCAGCTGTCCAAGCGGGGCGGCGGAGTGGCATTGCTGCTCAGCAATATTCGCGAGACCGGCGCGCCGATCAAGAAGATCGAGAATCAGAGTTCGGGTGTCATCCCGATCATGAAGCTGCTCGAGGATTCGTTCTCCTACGCCAATCAGCTCGGTGCGCGGCAGGGTGCGGGCGCGGTGTATCTGCACGCGCACCACCCGGATATCTATCGCTTCCTGGATACCAAGCGGGAGAACGCGGACGAGAAGATCCGCATCAAGACGCTCTCGCTCGGCGTGGTCATCCCGGACATCACCTTCGAGCTGGCCAAGAAGAACGAGGACATGTACCTCTTCTCGCCCTACGATGTCGAGCGCATCTACGGCAAGCCGTTCGCCGATATCGATGTCACCGAGAAGTACTACGAGATGGTGGACGACAAGCGGATTCGCAAGACCAAGATCAAGGCGCGCGAATTCTTCCAGACCATCGCCGAGCTGCAATTCGAATCCGGCTACCCGTACATCATGTTCGAGGACACGGTGAATCGGGCCAATCCGATCGCGGGCAAGATCACCCACTCGAATCTGTGCTCGGAGATCCTGCAGGTCTCGACGCCCTCCTATTACAACGACGATCTGTCCTATGCCAAGGTGGGCAAGGACATCTCGTGCAATCTCGGTTCGCTCAACATCGCCAAGACCATGGATTCGCCGGATTTCGCGCAGACCATCGAGGTGGCCATTCGTGCGCTCACCGCCGTCTCCGATCAAACCCACATCTATTCGGTGCCCTCCATCGAACAGGGCAACAACTCCTCGCACGCCATCGGCCTCGGTCAGATGAATCTGCACGGCTACCTGGCGCGCGAGCGGATCCACTACGGCTCCGACGAGGGTGTCGACTTCACCAACATCTACTTCTACACCGTGGTGTACCACGCGATTCGGGCGTCGAACCGGATCGCCATCGAGCGCGGCACCGCCTTCGGCGGCTTCCCGGAATCCAAGTACGCCAGCGGCGCGTACTTCGACAAGTACACCGACGCCGTGTGGGAGCCCGCCACCGAGCGGGTGCGGCAACTGTTCGCCGACGCGGGCGTGCGCATTCCGACCCAGCAGGATTGGCGCGAGCTGAAGGCGTCGGTGATGGAGCACGGCATCTACAACCAGAACCTGCAGGCCGTGCCGCCGACCGGCTCGATCTCCTACATCAACCACTCCACCAGCTCTATCCACCCGGTGGCGTCGAAGATCGAGATCCGCAAGGAAGGCAAGATCGGGCGCGTCTACTACCCCGCGCCCTACATGGACAACGACAACCTCGACTACTACGAGGATGCCTACGAGATCGGCTACGAGAAGATCATCGACACCTACGCCGCGGCCACCCAGCACGTGGACCAGGGCCTGTCGCTGACCCTCTTCTTCAAGGACACCGCCACCACCCGCGACCTGAACCGCGCCCAGATCTACGCCTGGCGCAAGGGCATCAAGACGCTGTACTACATCCGACTGCGTCAGATGGCCCTCGAGGGCACGGAGGTCGAAGGCTGCGTCAGCTGCATGCTGTGACGGCATACCCGCCGACCGGAATCGATCCGGTCGGCGGGTAAGCGCTCAGCGCAGCGCCGCGACCACCTCGCGTTCGAACAGTTCGATGCCCGAGGTGTCGTAGGCCGATTCCGGGAAGTTGAAGATGGCGTAGCCGAGGCCGAGTTCTTTGACCTCGGTCAGCTTCTCGACGATCTGTTCCGGAGTGCCGACTGCCGCGGCGCCCTTGGTCATCCCGGTGACATATTCGGTGGCCTTGTCCACGCCGATGTGCGGGGCGAGGCGATCGATCCAGGCGCGCAACCGATCCCGAACCTCGGCCTCGGTCGCGCCGATCACCACATCGAAATCACTGGAGCGGGTGATGGCGTCGAAATCAGTGCCCACCGCGGCGCAGTGTTCGCGCAACAGTGCCGACTTGCGCGCGAAACCCTCCGGATCGCCGGTGAAATTCGTGTAGTCGGCATATTTGGCGGCGATGCGCAGCGTCACCTTCTCACCGCCGCCCGCGATCCAGAGCGGCGGACCGCCCGCCTGCGCGGGCAGCGGGCGCACGATCGCGCCGTCCACCCGGTAGTACTTGCCGTCGAGGGTGGCCTTGCCCTGCGTCCAGGCCTGACGGAAGATCCGCACGCCCTCGTCGAGGCGGCCGAGCCGTTCGCGCGCGGGCGGGAAGCCGTAACCGTAGGCGCGCCACTCGTGTTCGTACCAGCCTGCGCCGATACCCATCTGCACCCGGCCGCCGGAGATCAGGTCGGTGGTCGCGGCGACCTTCGCCAGATAGGCCGGATTGCGATATTGCATCGCGGTACACATCTGGCCCAGCTTGATGCGCGAGGTACTGGCGGCGAACGCGGCCATCAGCGTCCACGCCTCATGGGTGGCCTCCTCGGTGGGCACCGGGAAGGTGTGCAGGTGGTCGTAGACCCACAGCGAATCCCAGATCTCGCTCGCATCGGCGCGCTGTGCCAACTCGCGCATCGCCGACCAGTGCGCCTGCGGGTCGATGCCGACCAGATCGAGTCGCCAACCCTGCGGGATGAAAATTCCGAAGCGCACGGATATCTCCTTCATCGGTGACCGGTGGATCGCTGCCCACTGTGCATAGTTGTCGGTGCGAAGGCAAGCATTGCCGCCACGTTGATGTTCACTGCCCCAGTTCGGTCAGACCGGCATCATCGGAGAGGCCGACCAGCGGTGTCGGCTCGGCGGGCGCGATGAGGGGTGGCCTGCGGCGCCGGTCGAGATGACGCTGCGGGCGGGTGCGCGCGCGGCGCGGCGGGGGCGGGGTGAAATGTTGCTCCAGCAGATCCGCGCCCCGCCTCGGACCTCCTGCCGCGAGAAATCCCGCCGCCACCTGCTCCGCGCCCGCGGCGCAGGCGCGCGCGGCATCGATCCCGGCCCGCAGCGTCGCGATCCGCAAGCGCTGCTTGCACACCCGGCTGCCCGCGCCATTGCCGACCACCCGCCGGGCCACCTCGGCCTGACCGCGCCCGAAGGGGACCACGCACACCGGAACGCCTGCGGCCAAGGCCTTCTGGGTGATGCCCATACCGCCGTGGGTGACCACCACGGCCGCGCGAGGCAGCAGCAGATGATGCGGGAGGAAGCGCACCACCTTGGCATTGCGCGGCGCGGCGAAGAATTCCGGATCAATGGCTCCCGAGGTGACGACCGTGAACAGGTCGCTGTCGGCCAGCGCGTCCATGGCGAGCTGGGCCAGCCTGCCGTCGTCCTGGAATTCGGTGGAGCAGGTGACCACGGCCAGCGGTCGATCGATTTCGGCCAGCCAGTCCGGGATCTCGGCGTCGGGGGACCATAGGCTCGGCCCGATCTGGTGCACCGAGGCGGGCCAGTCGGTGTGCGCGTCCTCGAACGGCGGCGCGGTGAAGTTGAGCAGCAGCGGGGGTTGACGCAGACAGTCCACGCAGTGGTCGAGTTCATCCAATCCGTAGTACTGGCGCAGGTGGTTGAGGCGGGGGAGGGCGTTGTCCCAGCGGCGCGAGAGCGCCCAGCGCACCGCGCGGTCGCGGATCCCGCCGAGCGGGCCGGGTTTCGGGATGAGACCCGGACCGTAGGGCGGGGAGTCGCGCGAGGGCAGCGGCAGCAGTTTGGGGGCGAACGCGGCCCATGGCAAACCGCTTGTGGCGGCGTAGATGTGGGCGCCCACGGCGGTGATGTCCAGCAGCAGCGCCTGCGGCCGCTCGGCGATGATGGCCGCGCGCAACGCCTCGATCTCGGCCGGGATACGTTCGATCAGCGCGTGCACATCGGCTCGCAACGCGAGGATGCGCGCGCGGTCGCCCCAGCCGTCGAGCCTGCGTCCGACCACCTCGGGCGGTAGTTCCAGGGTGCGGATCCCCAAGGGGGCCAAGTCTTCTTCGACGCCGGGCAGCGTCAGCGCGGTGACCTCGTGTCCGCGCGATACCAGCTCGGCGAGGACCGGTGCGATCGGGTACAGATGCCCGTGAACCGGTGCGGTGCAGGCCAGTATTTTGGTCATGCCCAACGCTAACTTACAGCTATCGGCGACGAGGGCGAAAGCGATGGTGAATATCCGAACTCTCCACCACAGATTGCCGTGGTGGGCAGCGGGATTCGCCACCCTGGCCAGCAAATCGATTGATGGCCAGGGGAAACCGCACGGCAGCGCCCTCTCACAATAGTCCCGCTAACTTTCAGCGACACAACGGGGATCGATGTGCTTCCGGCCGGACCCATGCCGCACAATAGGGGCCGCGAATCGAAGGCCGCTGAGCTTCTCTCCATACGTGATATTCACCGCAGCGACACAAGGTGTTGTGCTGTGCGGAGTTATCACCCACAAGGAGTAGTGTTCTGGGGCGAGGTAATTCGTGACGGCGGCGTGTTCGGAACGGGCTGCGAAAGGGCGTGGAGGCAGGATGAAACTCATCGATCGGGTGTCGGCCATCAATTGGAATCGGGTGCCCGACGAGAAGGACGCCGAGGTGTGGGACCGGCTGACCGGCAACTTCTGGTTGCCCGAGAAGGTGCCGGTATCCAATGACATCCCGTCCTGGAGCACCCTCACCGCCGTCGAGAAGCAGCTCACCATGCGGGTCTTCACCGGTTTGACCCTGCTCGACACCATCCAGGGCACCGTCGGCGCGGTCAGCCTGATCCCCGATGCGCTGACCCCGCACGAGGAGGCGGTGCTCACCAATATCGCCTTCATGGAATCGGTGCACGCCAAGAGCTACAGCTCGATCTTCTCCACGCTGTGCTCGAGCCGCGAGATCGACGAGGCGTTCCGCTGGTCGGAGGAGAACCGCAACCTGCAGCGCAAGGCCGAGATCGTGCTCGACTACTACCGCGGCGAGGACCCGCTCAAGCGCAAGGTGGCCTCCACCCTGCTGGAGAGCTTCCTGTTCTACTCCGGGTTCTACCTGCCGATGCACTGGTCCTCGCGGGCCAAGCTGACCAATACCGCCGATATGATCCGGCTCATCATTCGCGACGAGGCGGTGCACGGCTACTACATCGGCTACAAGTTTCAGCGCGGCCTGGAACTGGTCTCCGAAGCCGAGCGCGAGGAGCTCAAGAGCTACACCTTCGAGTTGCTGTTCGAGCTCTACGACAACGAGGTCGAGTACACCCAGGACCTCTACGACGAGGTCGGCCTGACCGAGGACGTCAAGAAGTTCCTGCGCTACAACGCGAACAAGGCGCTGATGAATCTCGGCTACGAGGGCCTGTTCCCGAAGGACGAGTGCGAGGTGAATCCGGCCATCCTGTCGGCACTCTCACCCAATGCCGACGAGAACCACGACTTCTTCTCCGGTTCGGGTTCCAGCTATGTCATCGGCAAGGCGGTCAATACCGAGGACGAGGACTGGGAGTTCTGAGGCATATCTCCGGCCATGCGCGGGTCTGCGGACGGCTTCGCCGACAGCGTCCCCACAGGGGATAGGGTTGCGGGCGCGACCGCGAGTGGTCGCGTCCGCAGATCCGACATTGTCGGTGGGCTTCTCACGTTTCGTGGTGGAGGACTCGATGGTTCGATGGCTGGCGATGATCGCGGCGTTGCTGGTCACCGCGGTCGCGTGCGGTAGGGGCGAGGCGGCGCAGTCGTCGGCCGCGCCCGCCGACTTCTGGGCCGCCGCGCCGCAGAACACCGCGCAGTACTGGTCGGTCTATGAGCGGGCGCGCGCCATCGACCCGTGCGCGCTGCTGCCGCGGGCCGGGCTCGCGCCGCTCGGCGCGGTGCGCACCGTCGCGGTGAAGGGTCTGGATTCCTGCGCGGCCGAACTGGATTCGGATCAGCCCAGGGGTGTCGTCCGGGTCGACCTGCGGGTGCTGGCGGGCACGGTGGACGAGTTGGGCGCGCGGGTCGGCACCACCAAACACTTCGACGGGGCGACGGCCCTGGTCATCGCGGACAAGGACACCCGCGCCGACAAGCAGGTCCCGCCCACCGGCGACCGCGCCTGCACCGTCAATACGAAATTCCCGGCGCACGCGGGCTTTTCGATCTCGGTCACGGTGCCGCGCGGTATCGAGCCGTGTCCGGCCGCCGAGGCGGTGTCCCGCACGGCCGTGGCCGCTTGGAAACAGCAACCGCGTCAAGAGGATTCGATCCCGACGGTTCGTACGGTGCTCACCGGCGCCGATCCGTGCGCCGTCACCCCGCGCCTGGCCGCCACCGTCGATCCCGACAAGCAGCAGTTGTACGCGTGCGCGCTGCCGTACGGCGGAACAGAATTCGCGCTGCTCTACGAATACCAGTCGCAGCGGGCGCTGGAGGCGGGCGAACCGGTGCTGATCGCCGATCACACGGTGTACCGCCACGAGGGCAATGGTTCGCCGTACCTGGAGGTTCAGGTCGGTCCCGCCTACGCCGATGGCGAGGACGGCCCGCTGGCGCCTGCCGTCTGGCTCGGCGGCAAGGACGAGAGTTCACTCGTCCAGATCATGTACCAGGTCCTGCAGCTGTTCCCGAACTAATCGGTCACGAATCCGTTGAGCGTATTGCGGATATCGGTGAGCAGCGCGCGGGCGGCGGTCAGCCCGCGTCCGTGCCATACCGAGTCGTCCATGATGAAGGTGCGTCGGTCCAGCGCCGCGCCCAGGTTCTTCCACTCGTCGGTGCGCATGACCTGTTCGCCGTGCTTCTTGCCCGCCTCGCCCGCGAACAGGATGTAGATGAGATCGCCCTCGATGAGGTCGAAATCGCCCGATCGCACATCGAAGGAGGGGCGGCGCTGCGCGGTGGGCCGCTGCGCGCCGGAATCGGCGAACACCTGCGCGGCGAAGGTGTCATCGCCCTGGACCTGAAGGGAATCCGCGCCGAAGCGAATGATCGACGCCTGGGTCTGCGTCGAGGTGATCGCCGTGCCGATCTGAGCGGCTTCGGTGCGGTAGGCATCCAATGCCGCGGTGGCGGCGTCCCGGCGGCCCATCGCCGCGGCGATGGCGGTGAATTCGGCCTGCCAACTCTCCGGCTTGCCGACCAGCACGGTGGGCGCGATGGTGCCGAGCCGATCGGAACCCGCTGTGGTCGTGGGGATATCGCCGATGATCAGGTCCGGACGCAGTTCGGCGATCTTGGCCGGGTCGGGCTGTGCGATGGCGCCGACGCCGGGGACCTTCCGCAGGCCGTAGCCCAGATACTGCGGCTGTGGCAGCGGCCCGTCGCCGGTCACCGCGCCGACGACCCGCTCCCACAGGCCGAGTGCGCAGGCGGCGTCGAGGGCGGCGGTGGTCAGCGCCACGATGCGCTGCGGATCGGCGGGCACCTCGGAGGACCCCGCGAGATGGGTGATGGTGCGGGTGGGACCCGTCGCGGGATCGGGCGCGGACGGCAGCGCGCAGGCGTGGGTGGTGTCGCGATCGATACCCATCACCGCGGCCCCCGCGATATTGGTGGTGGTTCGCACGATCGAACTCGCATTGTCCTGCTGACCGCAGCCGGCGAGTAGCAGCAGACTCGACAGCGCCGCCGCGGCAATACCTTTCGCGGGCTGGATGGTCGGGCGAATACGGGTGCGTACGACGTCGCTCACCGGCATGCGGGAGAGGGTACAGGCAAAGTCCTCGGCGTATTCGCACGCCACCACGTCTCGGCGCCCGCCCGCTATTGCATCGATCTGGTTCCGCCGTCAAACTACGACACAGAGTAGGACCGGTGCGGGGCGCTGTGGCAGTACGGTTTACGATCGCAGGAGCGAAAGCGAACTGTCGTCTGTTCCGGTAACCGGGTAGCGACCTAAGAAGGCACCGTTCAGGAGGATCAGTGACTGCCGTAGAGCCCAAGCCAGTCCCTCAATTGGAAGCGACTCGGCCGTTTCCGGCTCGGACCGGGCCGAAGGGTTCCTTCATCTACAAGATGGTCACCACCACGGACCCGAAGGTCCTCGGTGTCATGTACCTGACCACCTCGATGGCCTTCTTCCTCATCGGTGGCCTGATGGCCCTGCTGATGCGCGGTGAGTTGGCGCGTCCCGGCCTGCAGTTCCTCTCGCCCGAGCAGTTCAATCAGCTGTTCACCATGCACGGCACGATCATGCTGCTGTTCTACGCGACGGCGATCGTGTTCGGCTTCGCCAATATCATTCTGCCGCTGCAGATCGGCGCCCCCGACGTCGCCTTCCCACGCCTGAACGCCTTCAGCTACTGGCTCTACGCCTTCGGCGCGACCATGGCCACGGCGGGTTTCATCACCCCCGGCGGCGCGGCGGACTTCGGCTGGACGGCCTACGTCCCGCTGACCGACATCCTGCATTCGCCGGGTGTCGGCACCGACCTGTGGATCCTGGGCTTGGCCGTCTCCGGTCTGGGCACCATCCTCGGCGGTGTCAACATGCTCACCACCGTGGTCTGCCTGCGCGCGCCCGGTATGACCATGTTCCGCATGCCGATCTTCACCTGGAATATCGCCGTCACCAGCGTGCTGATCCTGCTGGCCTTCCCGCTGCTGACCGCGGCCCTGTTCGGCCTGGCCTACGACCGTCACCTCGGTGGCCACATCTACGATCCGGCGACCGGCGGCATCCTGCTCTACCAGCACCTGTTCTGGTTCTTCGGCCACCCCGAGGTGTACATCATCGCGCTGCCGTTCTTCGGCATCGTCTCCGAGATCTTCCCCGTCTTCAGCCGTAAGCCGATCTTCGGTTACACCACGCTGGTTTACGCCACGCTGGGTATCGCCGCGCTGTCGATCGCGGTGTGGGCGCACCACATGTACGCCACCGGCGCGGTGCTGCTGCCGTACTTCTCGTTCATGACCTTCCTCATCGCGGTGCCCACCGGCGTGAAGTTCTTCAACTGGATCGGCACCATGTGGCGGGGTCAATTGACCTTCGAATCACCGATGCTGTTCTCGGTGGGCTTCCTGGTCACCTTCCTCTTCGGCGGATTGTCCGGTGTCATCCTGGCCAGCCCGCCGCTGGACTTCCACGTCACCGACACCTACTTCGTGGTCGCCCACTTCCACTACGTGCTCTTCGGCACCATCGTGTTCGCCACCTACGCGGGCATCTACTTCTGGTTCCCCAAGATGACCGGCCGCATGCTGGACGAGCGCTTGGCCAAGTGGCACTTCTGGACCACCTTCATCGGGTTCCACACCACCTTCCTGGTGCAGCACTGGCTGGGCGCCGAGGGTATGCCGCGCCGCTACGCCGACTACCTGCCCAGCGACGGATTCACCACGCTGAACACCATTTCCACCATCGGCGCCTTCATCCTGGGCGCGTCGATGCTGCCGTTCCTGTGGAACGTCTTCAAGAGCTACCGCTACGGCGAGGTCGTCACGGTCGACGATCCGTGGGGCTACGGCAACTCCCTGGAGTGGGCCACCTCCTGCCCGCCGCCGCGGCACAACTTCTACGAGCTGCCGCGCATCCGCTCGGAGCGTCCCGCCTTCGAGCTGCACTACCCGCACATGATCGAGCGCATGCGCGCCGAGGCGCACGTGGGCTGGGGCTCGGGCAAACACGCCACCGAGGTCCACGAGGGCGCGGTAGCTACCAAGTAGCAGTCGAATAAGGGGTGTGCACCCGCTGGGCCATCAGCGGGTGCACACTCGTTTGTGGAGAGAATTTCCGCCCGAGCGAACTGACAACGGGGTCGAGCACAGGGACGGCAAATCGTGATTCTTGGAGCTGATGTGGCCGACACCACCGTTCTCGTCACCGTCACCGGACCCGACCGGCCCGGCGTCACCTCGGTACTGCTCGCGGCCATGTCGCGACACCAGGTGAGCCTGCTCGATGTCGAACAGGTCGTCATCCGGGGCAAACTCACCCTCGGCGTGCTCATCACCTGCCCGAATGATCCCGAGTCGCTACAGGACGAACTCGAGGAGGCGATGAACACCGTCGGCATGCACGTCGATGTCGAGGTGGACGCCACGTCGGTGCGCCAACCCGTGTCGACCCACGCCGTGGTCGTCCTGGGCAATCCGGTCACCGCCCGCGCCTTCAGCGCCATCTCCCGGCGGTTGGCGGCGCTCGGCGCGAATATCGATTCCATCCGCGGGATCGCCGACTATCCCGTCACCGGGATGGAGCTGTTGGTCACCGCCACCGACACCGGGGCCGACACCGATTCGAGCCTGCGCACCGCGCTGGCCGACGTGGCGGTGGCCGAGCGGGTCGACGTGGCCGTGGAGCGGGCCGGACTGGCGCGACGCAACAAGCGGCTCATCGTTTTCGATGTGGACTCCACCCTGATCCAGGGCGAGGTCATCGAGATGCTGGCCGCGCACGCGGGGGTGGAGGACGAGGTCAGGCGGGTCACCGAGGCGGCCATGCGCGGCGAGCTGGATTTCGCCGAATCGCTGCGGCAGCGGGTGGCGACGCTGGCCGGTTTGGACGAGTCGGTGATCGAGGAGGTCGCCGAGCGGATCGAGTTGACGCCAGGCGCGCGTACCACCATTCGCACGCTGCGCAGGCTCGGATTCCGGTGCGGTGTGGTCTCCGGCGGTTTTCGGCAGGTGATCGAGCCGCTGGCGCACGAACTGGAATTGGATTTCGTCCAGGCCAATACGCTCGAGATCCGCGACGGGCGACTCACCGGGCGGGTCACCGGCGAGATCGTCGACCGCGCGTACAAGGCCACGGCGCTGCGCAAGTTCGCGGCCGAGGCCGGGGTGCCGATGGAGCAGACGGTGGCCGTCGGCGACGGCGCGAACGATATCGACATGCTCAACGCGGCGGGTCTCGGTATCGCCTTCAACGCCAAACCCGCGCTGCGCGAGGTGGCCGACGCGGCGCTGTCGCATCCGTTCCTGGACGCGGTGCTGTTCATTCTCGGCGTCACCCGCGACGAGGTGGAGGCCGCCGACGCGCGCGACGGACTGCTGCGCCGGGTGCCGCTGGGCTGAGTGGGTGGTCGGGGCGCGTCGGTAGGCTGGCCCGGACACTGCTCATTCGGCGATCGGAGGACGGGTGCGCGAGGCCCTGGTTGTAGTGCTGCTCGGGGTGAGCCTGGTGGCCTGCGGCAAGAACGACGGCAGGGCCGAGGCCCCGCCCGCCGCTGTCGCGGTCACCGAGACCGACAGCGGCCAGGAGCGCACCCTGCGGCCGGGTGAGGCGTTGAGCGTCACCCTGCCCGCCAATCCGAGCACCGGATACGCCTGGCGCATAGCCGATCTCGACCGGAACGTGCTCGGCGAGGACGGCGACCCGGACTACCGTCCCGATCCGAAGACGCCCGTGGCGCCGGGCTCGGGCGGAACCGCGGTGCTGCGGTTCGTCGCCAAGGATCTCGGCGCCACCCGGCTCAATCTCGACTACTCGCGTCCGTGGGAGCAGGGGATGGAACCGGCGCAGAAGTTCTCGCTCACGATCAAGGTGCTGTGATGTCGGAGCTCGACTGCGAGACCGAGGGTTTCCGCCTGCGCTACGCGGAATTGGCCGCGGGATACGGCGACAGAGCGGACCCGGCCGATCCGGCGCATGTGCAGGCCATGCAGTTGGTGCTGCACCTGCCCAAGGCGGACCCGCCGGCGCGCAGCGCGCTGCTCGCGGCCGCGGCCACCGCGACCGTCGAGCTGTGCATGGACGAGCGAGTCGGACCGGACGGGGAGTGGTCGCAGCGCTATCTCGCCTGGAAGCGGTCGCGAATTCGCAAGGTGGCCAGGCGGGCTCGCGGCGCGCAGTGGGTCGCGGCCACCGAGGTCGCCGGGGTCACCGCCGAGGTGGCGGGCGCGCAGGCCCGTGCCTTCGTGCCCGGTCCGGTGGGGGAGGTGGATCCGCGAATTCGACGCCTCCAGATCGGCGGCACCGATCTGGAACACGATGATCCCGGACCCGCCGATCCGAATCTGCCGGTGCTGTGGGTGAATTCGGCGCTGGGGATGACCCTCGGCAAGGCCGCCGCCCAGGTGGGGCACGCGAGCATGCTGCTGGCGGGCGCGCTGGATCTCGATGCGGTGCGGCACTGGTCGGAACTCGAATTCCGCTGCGCCGTGCGGGAAGCCGATGCCGACCGGTGGCGCGGGTTGTGCGAGCGGGTCCGGCTCGGCGCCGCCACCGCGGTGCGCGACGCGGGTTTCACCGAGGTCGCGCCCGGCTCGATGACGGTCATCGCGGCGCCCGCCGCGCAGTGGCGCAGCCGGATAGGGGGACTGCACCCGCCACATATCCGGGTTCCGGGGCGCTGAACGGGATGCGAGTCGCAAACTCGGTATCCGTTGGACCGAAACGGGTATGACTGGGATGCAGGGGTCGAGGGAAGGGATCGCGGTCTCATGACGACGCTACTGGTAGTCCTGGCCATCTGGGCGGTGTGCTCGGTGCCAATCGCGCTGATCGTCGCCCGCCTGTTCCGCTCGCGGGACCCGGAGGGTTCCGACCACCCGAATATCCGTGGCGGCCAGGGCCTTTCCCCCGGTCGCCGGCTGCCCGACCACAACGGCACCTGTCGCTGACCCCCCGTCTGCCCGGAACGATCCGGCGCGCCCCCCGCCCGCGGTGGCACGCAGGGTGCGAGGTGGGCCAAGATGGAGCGCGTGTCGCAACCCGATCCCGATCTTCTTATCGACTTCACCGACGTCAAGATCCGACGCTCGGGCCGCACCCTGGTCGGCCCGGTCACCTGGCAGGTCGAACTCGACGAACGCTGGGTGATCCTCGGCCCGAACGGCGCGGGCAAGACCTCGCTGCTGCGGATCGCCGCGGCCGATATCCATCCCACCTCCGGCAAGGCCCACCTGCTCGGCGAGCGGCTCGGCCGGGTCGATATCAGTGAACTGCGTCCGCGCATCGGATTGTCCTCGGCGGCCGTGGCCGCGCGGGTGCCGACGGAGGAGAAGGTCGGCGATCTGGTGGTCTCGGCCGGGTACGCGGTGCTCGGCCGCTGGCGGGAGCGCTACGACGAGGTCGACACCGAGCGCGCCATCGACATGCTGGAGAGTCTCGGCGCCGAACATCTGCACGACCGCACCTACGGCACCCTGTCGGAGGGCGAGCGCAAGCGGGTGCTGATCGCCAGGGCGCTGATGACGGATCCGGAACTGCTGCTGCTCGACGAGCCTGCCGCCGGACTGGATCTGGGCGGTCGCGAGGAGTTGGTGGAGCGGCTCGGCGATCTGGCCGCCGATCCGGATTCGCCCGCGATCGTGCTGGTCACCCATCACGTCGAGGAGATCCCGCCGGGTTTCACCCACGGGCTGCTGCTCAACGAGGGCGAGGTGGTCGCTGCGGGCTTGCTGTCGGATGTGCTGACGGCCGAGAATCTGAGCGGCGCGTTCCGTCAGTCGATCACGCTGGATCAGGTGGACGGCCGCTACTTCGCTCGACGCAAGGCCCGCGCGGGCAGGCATCGCACGAATTGACTGGTTGACGCCGTATAGCGACCGCGCGTTATGGTGCAGTTGTGAGTGAGATAACTGCGGTGCCGCCCAAGGACGCCTCGACGGTGATGCTGGTGCGCGACGGCGGGCACGGTCCCGAGGTCTTCCTGCAGCGTCGCGTCGGCGCGATGGCCTTCGCTGCGGGGATGACGGTCTTCCCCGGCGGCGGCGTCGACCCCACCGACGGCTCCGCCGAGATCGCTTGGGCCGGTCCGGAACCCGCCTGGTGGGCCGAACGCTTCGCCACCTCCGAGGCGCGGGCCAAGGCGCTGGTGTGCGCGGCGGTGCGGGAGACCTTCGAGGAGTGCGGCGTGCTGTTGGCCGGGCCGAGGGCCGAATCCGTCGTGGCCGACACCTCCGGCTATCAGGAGGCCAGGGGCCGCCTGGAGCGCCGTGAGGTGTCGCTGGCGGCCTTCCTCGCACAGGAGCGGCTGGTGCTGCGCGCGGATCTGCTTCGGCCGTGGGCGAATTGGATCACCCCCGTGGTGGAGCCGCGCCGCTACGACACCCGGTTCTTCCTCGCCGTGCTGCCCGAGGGCCAACGCGCCGACGGCGCCACCTCCGAGGCCGCAGAGGTGAACTGGCGCACCCCCGCCGCCGCACTGGCGGGTTGGCGGGCGGGCGCGGACATCCTGCTGCCGCCCACCTGGGCGCAGTTGGTCGCGCTCGGCGAATTCGCCACCACTGCGGCAATGCTGGCGCAGGAGCGGGTCATCGAGCCGATCATGCCGGAGTTCGTCGGACACAATGGCGGTGCGGTGCTGCGCTTCCCGAACGGCGAGCGCTATTTCGCCGATCTGCCCGATGTCGAACAGCTCAGGAGCGTCCTGCCGGACTGAATGACGTAGCGTGCCTGCCATGGCCGAATTCGTCACCGTCGATCTGCCGGATACCGGAACGCGCGGGGTCGCCGTGCTGCGGCTGGCGCGCCCGCCGCTGAACCTGCTGAACGTCCAGTTGGCGCGGGAGGTGGCGGCGGCGGCCGAGGCGATCGCCGCGCAGCCGCGGGTGGCCGCGGTCGTGGTCTACGGCGACGAACGGGTGTTCTGCGCGGGTGACGATCTGGCCGAACTGGCCGACCTCGATGTCGCGACGGCGCGGGCCTTGGCCGGGGATCTGCAACGCGCCCTGTCCTGCCTGGCCCGGCTGCCCCGGCCGACGGTCACGGCCATCAGCGGCTACTGCCTCGGCGGCGGCCTGGAGTTGGCGCTCGGCGCGGATCGCCGCATCATCGGCGACAATGTCAAACTCGGTCTGCCGCAGATCAAAGCGGGCCTCATCCCGCTACAGGGCCCGGGCCGACTGGCCCGGCTGATCGGCGAGTCCGCCGCCAGGGATCTGGTCTACACCGGCCGCTTCGTCGAGCCGGATGAGGCGCTGACCCTCGGCTTGGTGGACGCGGTGGTCCCGCCCGACGATGTCTTCACCGCCGCCATGACGTGGGCGACCGGTTTCCTCGATGCCCCCACCCGTGCCCTCGCGGCGGCCAAGGCCGTCTTCGCGGCAGGCCCGGCGGACGCGGAGCGCGCGCGCAGCGAGTGGGCCGAGTTGTTCGACACCGAGGATCTGCGGGCAGGTGCCCGCTCATACGTCGCCGACGGACCCGACTGCGTGACCTTCATCGGGCGTTAGTCGGGCGTATCGGTACTCTTCCCCTTCATGACGGTTCACCCCGACGACCCCGCGCCGCACCCGCACGCCACCGAGGCCGAGGTCGAGGCAGCATTCAAGGATACGAAGCTCGCCCAGGTGCTCTACCACGACTGGGAGGCCGAGACCTACGACGACAAATGGTCCATCTCCTACGACGAGCGCTGTATCGAATACGCCCGCGGCCGCTTCGACGCCGCGGTCGGCCCGGCCCCGCTGCCGTACGGGCGCGCCCTCGAATTGGGTTGTGGCACCGGCTTCTTCCTGCTGAACCTGATACAGGCCGGGGTGGCCGCGTCGGGTTCGGTCACCGACCTGTCGCCGGGCATGGTGAAGGTCGCCCTGCGTAACGCCGAGCATCTGGGCCTGGACGTGGACGGTCGCGTCGCCGACGCCGAGACCATCCCGTACGAGGACAACACCTTCGATCTGGTGGTCGGCCACGCCGTACTGCATCACATCCCGGATGTGGAATTGGCGCTCAAAGAGTGCCTGCGGGTGCTCAAGCCCGGTGGGCGTCTGGTCTTCGCGGGTGAGCCGACGACCGTGGGCAATTTCTACGCCCGCTGGCTGGGGCGGATCACCTGGAAGGCCACCATCGAGGTGACCAAGCTGCCGTTCCTGGCGGGTTGGCGGCGCTCGCAGGAGGAGTTGGACGAATCCTCGCGCGCCGCGGCGCTGGAGGCCGTGGTGGACCTGCACACCTTCGATCCGCGCGATCTGGAGACGATGGCGCGCTCCGCGGGCGCGGTCGAGGTCAAGGCCACCACCGATGAGTTCGCGGCGGCGCTGTGGGGTTGGCCGGTGCGCACCTTCGAGGCCGCGGTGCCCGCCGAGAAGCTGACGTGGCGCTACCGGATGGCCATGTATCGGGCCTGGCTCGGGCTGAGCTGGCTGGACGAGAATGTCATGCGCCGCTTCGTGCCGCGGCAGTTCTTCTACAACGCCATGATCACGGGCGTGAAGCCGGAAGGCAGCGTTGTATTGAAAGGCGAAGAGGGCGAGTAGATGGCCTACGGCTTCGGCCGCGCCGATATCGCCTATTTGGTCGGCGCGGCGGGTAGCGCCGCGCTGGCGCAGGCGGCGCGGTTGGAGTTGACGCCCGCGACGCTGCTGCGCGATCTGGAGCGGCTGCGGCGCGCCTACGGCGCGCACGCGCCCGCCTTGGTGGAGACGGTCCGGCTGCGGCGGCGGGCCGCCGCGAAACTGGCCGACACCGAGCAGTGGCTGTTCACCGATGACGCCTTGCAGCAGGCGACGCCGACGGCGGTGGCTCGCCATCGTGCGGCCCGCCTGGCCGGTCGCGCGGTGCACGATGTGACCTGCTCGATCGGCGCGGAGCTGGCCGAACTGCGCAGGACCTGTCCCGCCGTGGTGGGCAGCGATCTGGATCAGGTGCGTCTGGATATGGCCGCGCACAATCTCGGTGACGCTCGAAATATCTTGCTGGCCAAGGCGGATGCCCTGGTTCCGGTCAGCCGCGCCGCGGTGGTGGTGGCCGATCCGGCGCGGCGCGCCGACGGGCGGCGCACCCACGACCCGGCCAAGCTCCAACCGCCGCTGCCCGATCTGCTCGCGGCCTATCCCGGTCGGGATCTGGTCGTGAAATGCGCTCCCGGTTTGGATTTCGACGCACTCGACTGGGCGGGCGAGGTCGAGGTGGTCTCGCTCGACGGCGCGGTGCGCGAGGCGTGCCTGTGGTCGGCCGGACTGTCCGAATTCGGAATAACCCGGCGCGCCACCGTACTTCGGGCAGGTCGAGTCGAAACCGTCACCGACGCCGACCCTTCCGACATTCCGGAGCGCGAGCCCGGCGAGTGGATCGTCGATCCGGACGGGGCGGTGGTGCGCGCCGGGCTGGTGCGCCACTATGCCGCCAGATACGGCCTGTGGCAACTGGATCCGCGTATCGCGTACCTCACCGGCGACCGGGTCCCCGAAGGGATGCGCGGCTTCCGCGTCCTGGACCGACTCGACCTGCGCGAGAAGACCCTGCGCGCGGAATTGCGCCGCCGCGACTGCGGGCAGTTGGAGATCATGACCAGGGGCGTGGACATCGATCCCGACCAGCTGCGCCGTCGACTGAAACCCGAAGGCACGCGACCCTATACGCTGGTGCTGACCCGAATCGGTCGCACCCCCGCCGCCTTTCTGTGCGCCGCTACTGCTCCAACTTCTTGACGATCTTCTGCACCGTCAGCCAGGTGCGGGTGGTGATGTCCTTGCCGTAGCGCTTGTCGAGTCGGGCCATGTAGGCGGTGGTGGGTCCGGTGCTGTCGTCGACGACTGCCAGGATGGCGCGCGCCGCCGGGTCGATGCGGACGATGCGGACCAGGGGATCATCGAAATCCGATATCTCGGTGGGGATTTCGGCGGACTTGAAGAAGGTGGCGACGAGATAGGTCGCACGGGAGTGGGTCAGCCCGTGGAACGGATCGCTGTCCACCAGCGCCCGCAGTTCGGCGTACTCGCGCACGATGGTGCCGCCCGCAATGCCGAGTTCGGCATTGAGCGCCCGCTGGATTCGGGTCTCCAGGGCGGCGGCGTCGGTCGACTCGGTGCGGAACACCAGATTGCCGCTGGCCAATAGCGAGCCGACGCCCTCGAAGCCCAAGCCGTCCAGGACGCCGCGCAGCTTGGCCCCGGTCATATTCGGATTGGACGGCATGATGCCGCGCAGTAGCGCGGCGTAGCGATTGGTCACTGCCTAGCCCGTCTTCGCGCCGTTTTTCTTGCGCTCGATATCCTCGAGCGCCGCAAGGTATTTCGCGCGCTCCTCCGCCCCCGCCTCCCAGGCGGCCTTGCGATTCTTGACCACTTTGGCCGGCGCGCCGACGGCGATGCTGTAGTCGGGGATCTCGCCCTTCACCACCGCGTGCGCGCCCAGCACGCAGCCGCGGCCGACGCGGGTGTCGCGCAGCACCGTCACCTTGGCCGCGACCCAGGTATCGGGTCCGATGCGGACCGGACTCTTGACGATGCCCTGATCCTTGATCGGCATATTTATGTCGTCCATGCGGTGGTCGAAATCGCAGATGTAGCACCAGTCGGCGACCAGCGTCGACTCGCCGATCTCGATATCGAGGTAGGTGTTGACGACATTGTCCTTGCCGAAGACCACCTTGTCGCCGATGCGCAGCGAACCCTCGTGGCAGCGAATGGCATTGCCGTCGCCGATGTGCACCCAGCGGCCGATCTCCATGCGCGCCAACTCCGGGGTGGCGTGCACCTCGACCCCGCGGCCCAGGAACACCATGCCGCGCAGCACGATATGCGGATTGGCCATCTTGAACTTGAACAGCCGGTAGTAGCGCACCAGATACCACGGCGTGTACGCGCGGTTGGCGAGCACCCAGCGCAGCGATGCCGCGGTCAGAAATCGCGCCTGCTGCGGATCGCGCCTGCGCGAACCGCGCCACCGCGAGCGCAGCGGTGCGCCCCACATGCTCGTCACGGACTTGTCTCCTGTCGTGGTCTGATGGTTCCGAGGGTAATGGGTACACGCGCGCCCGCGGCGAGCCCTCCCGTACAGTGGCTCGCGGCGAAACAGTGGCTCGCGGCGAAGCAGTGTCCCGCATCGACGACAGGGAGTGCAGCAGGGTGCGTAGCGGCGGCGTTCTGGCAAGTCCCGTGCTCGCGGCGATGTCGATGGTCGGCGTGCTCGCCCTATCCGCCTGCGGCGCCACCACCACCGACGACATCACCGTCGGCCCCGGAAAGGGTTGGCCCGCCGCCTATCACGACGGCCGCGCCAGCGGCACCAGCCCGGTGGTCGGTTCGCGCAAGGTGACGCTGAACTGGGCGCGCCCGCTCGGTGGTCCGATCGCCCAGCCCGTCACCATCGGTCCGGACGGGCAGATGTTCGTCACCACCCGCACCGCCACCTGCTCGATCTATTCGTTGCAGATGGCCACCGGCCGCAAACGCTTCTGCAATCCGATCACTCCGGATTCGCCCATGGCGAGCGCGGTCTCCGCGCCGACGGCCGTCGACGGCACGACGAATGTCTATGTGGGCGACGACGGCTCGATGAATTCGTTCAACTATCTGGGTCAGCCGCGCTGGCGCACGCCGGTGGCGGGTGTGCCGATCGCCGCCCAGTTCACCGCCGACGGAAATCTGCTGTCGATCACCCAGACCGGTCAGGTCGATGTGCTCAACCGCCAGACCGGCGCGCGCGTCACGCCCACCCTGCAACTGCTCGGCGAGCCGGACCCGCTGGCCGTGCCGGACCTGATCCGCCCGGCCTCGGCGCAGGGCATGGACGACTGCAGGCTCGGTGGTCCGCAGTGCCCGGTGGCCACCAATGCCGCCGTCGACCCGCGATCCGGCCGCATCTACGTGACGCTGTGGCAGCCGGGCCATCCCGCCGCGGCGCTGGTCGCGCTGCGCTACCACGACGGCAAGGTCGAACGCGAGTGGTTCGCAGAAATGCTCACCAGGGGCGCGTCCGCGGGACCCACACTCTCCGCCGACGGCCGCACCGTCTACGTGGGCGACAATTCCGCCCGCCTCATCGCCGTCGATACCGCCAGTGGCGCGACCCGCTGGGTGCGGCAGTTGGAATTCGTTGCGCGCGGCGGGATCTCGGTCGCCGAGGACGGTCGGATCATCCCGGCGGGCGACGACGGCTACCTGCTGGCCCTGCGCGACGCGGGCGACCGGGCCGAGAACCTCTGGGAGCGCAAGGATCTCGCGCTGCGCGGCACCCCGGTCCAGACCGCGGGCAATACCGGTTACACGGTGGCGGCCATCGGCGATGGCCTGAACCTGATCACCTTCGACACCAAATCCGGCGCCACCGTGGATTCCGAACTGCTGCCCGACGCGCTGGGCTCCACCACCGGCCCGGCGATCGGCCCGCAGGGCGAGGTGGTGGTCGCCACCCGCATCGGCGAGGTGTTCGTCTTCAAACCGAACAGCTAGGCCCTAGGCCCTGGGCCGCTACTTCGGATCGCGTTCCGGCAGTGGGCGTTCCACGATATTCGGCCGTCCGAGCGGATTGCGCACCCGACGCTTGGCCGCGCTGTAGACCTGCGTGGTCTCCGCCGCCACCACCTCCCAGGCGAAATCGGCGGTGAGGCGTTCGCGCGCGGCGTACGCACGCTGCTGTGCCGCCGCCGGATCGTCCAGGGTGGCGCGGACGGCCTGCACCAGCCCGTCGATATCGGCCGGTTCGAAAGAGGCCCCGGTGACGCCGTCGATGACGGCCTCGCCGAGCCCGCCCGCCGTGGCGGTGACCAGCGGGGTGCCCGCCGCCGCCGCCTCCAGCGCGACGATGCCGAACGGTTCGTAGCGGCTGGGCAGCACGATGGCGTCCGCGCCGTGCAGCCAGCCCAGCAGTTGTTCGTGGCCGAGTTGACCCGCGAAGGTGACCGCTCTGGCCACCCGGTGCACCCTGGCCCGCTCGCGCAGCCACTCGAACTGGGTGCCGACGCCCGCGACGGTCAGCGTGGTGCCCGGATGGGCGCGACGGATGCGCGGCAGCGCGGCGATGGCGTCCTGGACGCCCTTCTCGTATTCGAGCCTGCCGACGTAGAGCAGTCGGGGCGGGCCGGAGCGCGGGGCGCGCGGCCGAAAGGTCCACGCGCCCACGTCGATTCCATTGCGGATGACGGTCATGGGGATGCGTTCGGCCCCGTAGAGCCGCGCCACCTCGTCCTGCATGGAGGTCGAGCAGGTGATGAGCGCGTCGGATTCGTTGGCCAGCCACCACTCCACCGAATGCACCTGTCGGTTGACCCGGCCCGCGACCCAACCGCTGTGCCTGCCCGCCTCGGTGGCGTGGATGGTCGATACCAGTGGCACGTCGTAGTACTCGGCCAGCGCGATGCCCGGATGCGCGACCAGCCAGTCGTGGGCGTGCACCACATCGGGGGTCCAGCCGTCGCCGATACCGGGTTTGCCCAGTGCGATGCCCGCGCGCACCATGGCGTGGCCCATGGCCAGGGTCCAGGCGAGCATGTCCGCGCCGAAGTCGAAGCACGGCGGGTCCTCGGCCACCGCGACCACCAGGACGCCCTCGGCGATGAACGAATGGGTCGGATGGGTGGCGGCATCGGTGCCCGATGGCCGCCGCGACAGGACCACGACCTCGTGACCGGCGGCGGCCAGTTCCACCGCGAGGTGGTGCACGTGTCTGCCGAGGCCGCCGACCACGACCGGCGGGTACTCCCACGACACCATCAAGATCTTCATGCCTGTCCTTCCGCGGGGGCGAGCCGTCGCGCGTCGAGACCGGGAAAGAGTCCGTCGGCCACGCTCCATCCTGCCGCCAACCGACCCGCCTTCGCGAGTTGGCCCGCGCCGAGGGCCGCGGCGATCTCGCGCACGGCGTGCGCGTGCTGGTGCGCGCGGTCGCGGGCGTATCCGGCCGCGGAATCCTTGCTGACCATGAACGCCCAGTCGCTGGAGACGGCGAGGATGGCCTCGCGCAGCACCTGATCGGCCACCCGGTCGCGCAGGGCGGGACCGGCGCCGCGCGTCTTGTCGACGGTGTCGAGTGCGAGCCGCACGATCTCGGCGTTCAGTTCGACCAGATCCCGGACCTGCTCGCCCGCCCAAACCCGCCAGTCCTTGCCGGAACCCCAGGAGGAGTCGGTCAATTCGACCGGTGCGCCGACGAATCCGCGCGCCCTGGCGTCGGCGAGGGTGCCGACGGTGACACCGGCCTCGGGTAGCGCCCGCAGCACCTGCGCCAGCCACTGCGGCCCCTCGTGCCACCAGTGCCCGAACAGTTCGGTGTCGAAGGCGGCGACCACCAGCGCGGGTCGGCCGATGCGCGCCGATTCGGCGATCAGGCGCTCCCGCACGGTGTGCACGAAATCCGCGACATCGCGCGTCACGGCGGCGGCGGCGAGTTCGGGATCGTAGGGGGCCTTGTCCGGACCCGCCACGGTCTTGCCGGTGACCCTGGCGGGTTTCAGGCCGGTCGTGTGGTCGTAGTGGTGGAAGTCGCGGTAGGCGCCGTGGCCCGGATAGCCGGATTTGGGGGACCAGACTCGATAGCTGACCTGGAGGTCGCGGCCGAAGGCGACCACCTCGGAGTCGCGTACCGGCCGCCCGAGGGTGGTCTCGCCGCGCAGCGCGGGTCCGTCCACCATGAAATGCGTCACACCTACGGCGGCGTACTCGGCTTCCATGCCGGGCGTGTAGCCGCACTCCGGCGCCCAGATTCCGGTGGGTGTGCGACCCCAGCGGTGGCGCGCGTCGGCCAGTCCCTCGCGCAGTTGGAAGGTGCGCAGCCTGGGATCGAGCAGCGGCTGGAACGGGTGCGCCAGCGGTCCGCCGAGCAGTTCGATGGTCTCGGCCTCGATCAGCTCGCGCCAGATGGGGGCCGCGCCGTGTCGCCAGTTTTGTTCGAAGTCCGCGGTAGCGGCCGCGGCCAGTCGATGTTCGTGCCTGCCGAGGGCGATATTGCCCGCCATCGAGGCCTCGTCGGCGCGCAACTGCCAGTTGCCCAGCCAGTGGTGCATACCCGCCAGGCAGTGCGGATCGTCGAGCTGGGCGGCGAGCACCGGGGTGATGCCGAGGCTGAGCAGATGCGAACGGCCTTCGGCGGCAAGGGTTCTGAGCACCCGAACAACGGGAAGGTAAGCGGCGGCCCAGGATTGGTAGAGCCATTCCTCGCCGACCGGCCAGCGCCCATGATGGGCCAGCCACGGCAGGTGTGAGTGCAGGACCAGCGCGAACTGGCCGGGTACCGCCGAATCGGTTGACCTCATGCGGGTTTCACCGCGATGGTGACCAGATCCAGGCTCGCATCGATATCGGCCTCGACGAGTTCGAAATCGTCGACGGTGACGGCGGCGACGTCGGCGGTCAGTTCGGCGGGCCATGGCGTGCCCGCCAGCGCCCGCTCGATCTGCGCGTCGATGAACGAGCCGCCGTGTTTGACATCCAGTGCCCGCAGTGCGGGGCCGTGGTGCACGCCCAGCGTCTTCGATACCCGAAAACCAGCCTCGACCAGCAGTTCGGTCAGTTCGGCCGCATTGAGTTCGCGGGTGTGGAACGGGTTGAGCGGCGTATCGCGGCCGGGGGAGAAGGTGATCCGGTTGGGCGTGCTGATGAGCAGTTCGCCGCCGGGGCGCAGCACCCGCAGGCACTCCCGCAGGAATTGCCCCTGATCCCAAAGATGTTCGATGACCTGGAAATTCACCACGACATCGACCGAGGCGTCCGCCAGTGGCAGCGCGGCGAGATTGCCGTGGATCATCTCGACCCTCGGATACCTGGCCCGCACATGCGCCACCGCGCCCGCGTCGTAGTCGACGCCGGTGACCTCGGTGGCCACCTCGGCGATCATGTTCGCGCCGTAACCCTCGCCCGATCCGGCCTCGAGCACTGCTTTTCCCGCGCAGCGGTCGAGCAGTCGGGCGTAGGCGATCTCGTGCCTGCGGAACCAGTAATTCTCCTCGGCTATGCCGGGTACGGTGCGTTCGCCGGTCAGTGGTAGCGGTTCGAGGGCGTCGGCGTCGGTGGCCGGGGCAGGGATCACAGCCTCGCTCATCGGTCCGACGTTACTTGTGGAGCCCGCGCGCGCTGTCGCCAGGGAGTGACCCGCGCGGCAAGTTACCCACGAGTAACTTAACGTAGGGTAATGTTCCGCCCTGAGCTACTCACACGGGCGTACGGCTCCGATCGTGCGACCACCACCACGTGCCACCCAGAACAGGAGGTCGACGAAGACCAATGCCGAACATCGTCGTACTCATCAAGCAGGTCCCCGACACCTGGTCCGAGCGCAAGCTGACCGACGGCGACTACACCCTGGACCGCGAGGCCGCCGACGCCGTCCTCGACGAGATCAATGAGCGCGCCGTCGAGGAGGCGCTGCTGATCAAGGAGGCCCAGGGCGGTGAGGTCACCGTGCTGGCCGCAGGCCCGGACCGCGCCAACGAGGCCATCCGCAAGGCCCTGTCCATGGGCGCGGACAAGGCCATCCACATCAACGACCCGGCCATCCACGGCTCCGACGCCGTGCAGACCGCCTGGGTGCTCGCCTCGGCGCTCGGCCAGATCGAGGGCACCGAACTGGTCATCGCGGGCAATGAGGCCACCGACGGCCGCGCGGGCGCGGTCCCGGCGATCATCGCCGAGTACCTGGGCCTGCCGCAGCTGACCCACCTGCGCAAGCTGACCGTCGACGGCAGCAAGATCACCGGCGAGCGCGAGACCGACGAGGGCGTGTTCAAGCTGGAGGCCACGCTGCCCGCCATCGTCTCGGTCACCGAGAAGATCAACGAGCCGCGCTTCCCGTCCTTCAAGGGCATCATGGCCGCGAAGAAGAAGGAAGTTCAGGTCTTCACCCTGGCCGACCTGGGTGTCGACCCGTCGACCGTCGGCGTCGCCAACTCGGGCACCGCGGTCACCGCCGCCACCCCGAAGCCGGCGCGCACCGCGGGCGAGAAGATCGCCGACGAGGGTGAGGGCGGCAACCGGATCGCCCAGTACCTGATCGCCTCGAAGATCATCTGATCGCGGCACGGCTAGCTGAAACTTCCTAGGAGACAACACACATGGCAGAAGTACTGGTGCTCGTCGAGCACGCCGACGGTGCGATCAAGAAGGTCAGCACCGAACTGCTCACCGCGGCCCGCACCCTGGGCGAGCCCGCGGCCGTCGTGCTCGGTCCGGCAGGCACCGGCGAGAAGCTGGCCGACGCCCTGACCAACGCGGGCGCGGCCAAGATCTACATCGCCGAATCCGACGATGTCGAGGGCTACCTGGTCACCCCGAAGGTCGACGTGCTCGCGGGTCTGGTCGAGTCGACCGCCCCGGCCGCCGTGCTGGTCGCCGCCACCGCCGAGGGCAAGGAGGTGTCGGGTCGCCTCGCCGCCCGCATCGGCTCCGGTCTGCTCATCGACGTCATCGATCTGAAGGCAGACGGCTCGGTCGTGCACTCCATCTTCGGTGGCGCGTTCACCGTCGAGGCCAAGGCCACCGGCGATGTGCCGGTCATCTCGGTGCGCCCCGGCGCCATCGAGGCCGCGCCGCAGGCCGGTGCGGGCGAGCGGGTCACCGTCGAGGTGCCCGCGCAGGAGGACGGCGTGGTCAAGGTCGTCTCGCGCGAGCCGATCGTCGGCGGCGACCGTCCCGAACTGACCGAGGCGGCCATCGTCGTCTCCGGCGGCCGCGGCGTCGGCTCCGCCGACAACTTCGCGGTGGTCGAGGCGCTGGCCGATTCGCTCGGCGCGGCCGTCGGCGCATCCCGCGCCGCCGTCGACTCCGGCTACTACCCTGGCCAGTTCCAGGTCGGCCAGACCGGCAAGACGGTGTCCCCCCAGCTGTACGTCGCCCTGGGCATCTCCGGCGCGATCCAGCACCGGGCGGGTATGCAGACCTCGAAGACCATCGTCGCGGTCAACAAGGACGAGGAGGCCCCGATCTTCGAGATCGCGGACTACGGCATCGTCGGCGACCTGTTCAATGTCACGCCGCAACTGACCGAAGCGGTGAAGGCGCACAAGGGCTGACACCCGCGCGTCCAGACGGCCCCCCGGCGAAATGCCAGGGGGCCGTTGGCATTTCAGCGATGCAAGGTATTCAGCAGCGTCTCCAGAATGGGTGAGCGGCGCGCATCGGCGCGCAACACCGCCGAAACCGGGATCCGCAGACGGTCATCGGCCGGACGCAGCACCACCAACCCCTCGGTGGAACTCTCGGCATAGAGCACCGTCCAGGCATCGGGCCGGTTGATGAGCTCGAGCGAGGCGGTGTGGTCCGGCGGGATGGGCGGGCCGTAGGTCGGTCCGCTGGCCTGCTCGGCAAAGTGCTGGCGAATGATGGTGTGCAGCAGCACCTGCTCCTGTTCCGGCGGCAGCAGCAGCGGGTAGCGGCTCAACTCGGCGAGGCTGACGTGGTCGCGAGTGGCCAGCGGATGTCCGGGCGAGGCGGCGATGACCAGATCCTCCACCCACAGCTGTTCGACGGCGAGCCCCGGCTGATCGACGCTGCCCCGGATCAGCGCCAGATCGCAGTCGCCGTCGGCGACCGCCGCGATGCGCTGCCGGAACGGTTTGATGACGAATTCGATCTCCGCGCCCGAGTGGGTGGCGCGGGTGCTGGCGATGGCCGACAGCGAGCGGGTCGCGAAGGACATGTTGGCCGCCAACCGAACTCGCGGTCCGGAACTGCGCACCGCCGCCCGGATGGCCGACTCGAGGCTGAGCATCTGTTTCGCGAGGGGAAGTAGCCGCGTGGTCGCGTCCGTGGGCACCACCGAGCGGGTCGACCGCTCGAACAGTTGCGCCCCGAGATCGCGTTCCAGCCGGGAGATCTGGTGACTGATCGCCGACTGTGAGATAAAACACCGCGCCGCGGCACCGCTGAAGCTGAGCTCCTCGCACACCGCGACGAAGTAGGTGAGCTGGCGAAGTTCCATCATCGCCTCCCATTCATGACAGATCCAGATAAGAGTCATCTCCATTATGGTCTCTATCCCCTGGAACATCCGCGTTCAAAATGACGGTTGGTAATGAGTGAAGGAGGCTGTCATGCAGTTCGAGGACGCGGGGATCGAAACCGCGGAGGTCGTAATCGTCGGGTCGGGCTTCGGTGGACTCGCCGCGGCCAAGCAATTGGCCAAATCGGGTATCCACCATGTGCTGATCTCCAGCACGCCCGAGCATCTCTTCCAGCCGCTGTTGTACCAGGTAGCGACCGGTGTGCTGGCCTCGGGGGAGATCGCCCCGCCCATCGCGACCGTGCTGCGCAGGCATCGCGAGGCCGATGTGCGCCTCGGGCGGGTCACCGCGATCGACGCCGCGGGCGCGGTGCTGACCTACGAGACTGCCGAGGGGAAGCGTCGCATCCGCTACGGCTCGCTGATCGCGGCCACCGGCGCGAGCCAGTCGTACTTCGGCCGCGACGACTTCGCGGAGAAGACGTACTCGCTCAAGACGATCGACGACGCCAAACTGCTGCGCGCGCAGATCGAGCGCGTCTTCGCCGAGGCCAAGGGCGCCGATGCGCAGACCGCGGCGAGCCTGCTGAGCTTCGTGGTGGTCGGTGCGGGCGCGACCGGCGTGGAGGTCGCGGGCCAGTTGAAGGAACTCGCGCGCAGGCACTACCACCAGGAGATCTCGGTGACCCTGGTCGAGGGCGCAGGCGAGGTGCTGCCCCCGTTCGGCGGCGGACTCTCGGAATACGCGAAGCAGTCGTTGACCCGCGGCGGCGTCGAGGTGCTGGTCGGCACCTTCGTCACCGATATCGAGACCGGCTGGGTCACCGTCAAGGACAAGGCGGGCGAGCAGCGCCGCATCGCCGCCGAGACCGTGGTGTGGTCGGCGGGCGTCCAGGCGGGCGGATTCGCCGAGGTGCTGGCCGAGGCCACCGGCGCGCCGACCGACCGGGCCGGGCGACTGCTCATCAACCAGGACCTCACCGTCGGTGGGCACGCCGATATCTACGCCATCGGCGATATGACCTCGCTCAACGGCTATCCGGGCCAGTCGCCGGTGGCCATGCAGGAGGGCAGGCACGCCGCCGACATCATCCGCCGCAAGAAGCAGCCCGGCACCCCGTTCACCTACTGGGACAAGGGTTCGATGGCGGTGATCAGTCGGTTCAGCGCGGTCACCAAGATCAACGACCGGATCACCTTCAAAGGCTTCCTGGCCTGGTTCGTGTGGCTCGCGGTGCACCTGTTCTACCTGGTGGGCTTCCGCAACCGGTTCGCGGCGGTGCTTTCGTGGCTGGTCGCGTTCATCGGCACCGGGCGACCCGGATTCGCCGAGGCCGAGCGCGAGGCCAAGGTGCTCGAATTGCCCGAGCGGCGCGCCGCTTGATCCGGGCGCGATACCGGGTCGGCGGATTGCGTGAGGGCTCCGTCGCCTCGGTATCGGGCCGGGATCGGGTGTCTATCCGGGTTGTCAGAAGATCGGGTGCGGCACAGTCCGGTCTGGTCGGCTGTGCTCGCGGTTGACGCCGGGTTTGCCGGGCCGGCGGCGGGCGGGCGCAGGGGCCTCGAATGTGGCTCACTACCGGCGCGGAACCGTCCGGCAAGCGAAATGCGCTGGTAGGGCGCTGGAAACGAAAACGAGGCGCGTCCGGTCGGTGAACGGCCGGTGTGACCGTCATCTCGTTCACCGAAGCGGCATCGGGCTGACACTCCGAAGTCGCCCCAACGCAGTGTCGAACCGGTCTCATCACGAATATGACTATTACGTCCGTGTTGACGGCCCCGGCTCGACCGACGGACACCGGGGTGGAACGGTCTCGGTACTCACTGGTCGTGTCCTCCGACGCCGAGCACCGCGCGGCGGCCCAGCGGCTGCGCTACCACGTCTTCGCCAACGAGCCGGGCTTCCGCATCCCGGACGACGGCAGCGGACTCGACGCCGACCGCTTCGACGAGCATTGCGACCACCTGCTGGTGCGCGACGACCGCACCGAGGAGTTCGTCGGCTGCTACCGGATGCTGCCGCCGGACCGGCTCGACGCGGCGGGCGGGTACTACACGGCGACGGAATTCGATCTGAGCCAACTGGATCCGGTCGGTCAGCGGATCGTGGAGATGGGTCGCGCCTGCGTGCTGCCCGATCATCGCAATGGTTCGGTGGTGACCCTGATGTGGGCGGGCATCCTGCACTACATCCAGTTGACCGGATACGACTGGGTGATGGGCTGCGTGTCGGTCCCGATGCGCGACACCGCGGCGGACGCGCCCGGCGTGAACGTGCGCGGTGTGCGCGATCTGCTGCTCGGCCGCCACGGCTGCGATCCCGAGCGCCGGGTGCGCCCGCTGAATCCGGTCGTGGTCGACGGACGAACCCTGGACGAACTGCCCGCCCCCGCGCGACCCAAACTGCCTCCGCTACTGCGTGGCTACCTGCGCCTCGGCGCCGAGATCTGCGGTGAACCCGCACACGATCCGGACTTCGGCGTCGCCGACTTCGTGGTGCTGCTCGGCCTGGACACCATCAACCGCCGGTACCTGCAGCGGTTACAGGGCGCCGCCGCCGGATTCGACGGGCGGTGAGCCCGATGGTCTTCGACGCGCCCCCCGCCGCGCAGGTCCACGCCTGGATGCCGACCAGTCCCTGCGGACCCGGCTGCATCGAATCCGTCGATCAGGTCTCTGGGGCGCGAATGCTGTTGCGCCTCACCGGAATCGCGGGTGTGCTGTTCAGCTACCCGGTGGTCCATGTGTGCACCCCGGCGCGGTCGCGTTCGCGCGTGCAGCGGCGCTATGCGCGAATGCTGCTGCGCTGCCTCGGAATACGACTGCGGATCATCGACAACGGACAGGACGGCTATGGTGCGGGCGCGCTGGTGGTGACCGGACATATCGGCTGGACCGATATCGTCGCGCTGGCCGCCGTACAGCCCGTGGGATTCGTGGCCCGCGCCGACATGATCGACTGGCCGCTGCTGGGCGGCTTGGCTCGATTGATGCGGGTGATCCCCATCGAGCGGGAGCGGTTGCGCGAACTGCCCGAGGTGGTCGGCGCGCTGGCCGAGCGCCTGCGGTCGGGCGATTCCGTCGTGGTCTTCCCCGAGGGCACCACCTGGTGCGGTCGTGCGTACGGGACCATGCGCCCCGCGCTGTTCCAGTCCGCCATCGATGCGGGCGCCCCGGTGCAGCCGGTACGGCTGCGCTACCTCGATCGCGAGGAAACCCAGTGCACGGTACCGGGATTCGTGGGTGTCGACACCTTCGCGAGCTCGGCGCGCCGAGTGCTGGCCACCAGGGGGATGACCGTCGAGATCACCCTCGAACCGGTCGAAGAGCCCGGCGAGGATCGCCGCGAACTCGCCCGCCGCTGCGAACGCGCCGTGCGCGGCGCGGAACTACACCACGGCCACGGCTGGATCGAAGCCACCACGACTCGTGTACAGGATCCCGAGACCGCCGCTGTCGCCGAACCCGCCGTCCGCAGGCCGCGCCGCAGGTTGTTGCCGGGACGACGCCACCGAAGCACCGGTGCGCAGGCGGTTTCGCACGCCGAGTGAACTTCCGCCGACTACCTCGCGGCCCGGTGTGTTGCGCACGCCGGGTCGTTCGCTGTCGAGGGGAAGGGTTCCCAATCGCACCCCACCTCTTGAAATCTGCCTGAATCAAACGGGAGACCGCCCCGGCACCTGATTCATACGATGCCCAGGTGTCAGCTCAGTTGCCGGTAATCGATATCTCGCGATTGCGTGGGTCGGCCGCGGTTCGTGCCGAATTCCTGGACGAATTGCGTTACGCCGCCCACGAGATCGGATTCTTCTATGTGGTGGGTCACGGCGTCCCCGAGCCGTTGACCGCCGGGATCTTCGAGGTGGCGCGGCGCTTCTTCGCGCTGCCACTCGCGTCGAGACTCGAGATCGAGAACATCAATTCGCCCCAGTTCCGCGGCTATACGTCCACCGGGCACGAATACACCGCGGGCGCACCGGACCGGCGCGAGCAGATCGATATCGGCCCCGAGCGGGCGGCCGTGCCGAGCGCACCGGGGGATCCGGTGTGGCGCAGGTTGATCGGCCCGAATCAGTGGCCGACGGCGCTGCCCGACCTGCGCGAGGTGACGCTGGCCTGGCAGGCGCACGCACTGCGGGTCAGTCGAGAGGTGCTGCGCGCCTTGGCCGCCGCCCTCGGTCAAGAAGAGGGCTACTTCGACGCCTGGTTCGACGAGGAGGCGTCCACCCACGTGAAGATCATCCACTATCCGGGCCGGGACACCGAGGACTCGGATCAGGGGGTCGGCGCGCACAAGGATTACGGCTACTTGGCACTGCTGCAACAGGACACGGTCGGCGGACTCCAGGTCGACGGTCCCGACGGCTGGATCGATGTGACACCGATACCGGGCAGCTTCGTCTTCAATATCGGCGAGATGCTGGAGATCGCCACCGGCGGCTACCTGGTCGCCACCAAACATCGGGTGGTGAGTCCGCCCGCAGGAGTGGACCGATACTCGGTGCCGTTCTTCCTCGGCCCGCGGCTCGACGCGGTGGTCGAACCCCTCACGCTGCCCGCAGATCTGGCGGCCAAGGCGCGCGGAGTCAGCCACGAGGCCGACAATCCGCTGCTGGCGCAATACGGCGAGAACGCGGTCGTCGGCTGGTTGCGTTCGCATCCGAAGGTCGCCGACAAGTACTGGTCCGATGTGTTGGAGGCGCGGTCGTGAGCGAGCACTGGGGTTTCGAGACCACACAGATCCACGGCGGCGCGCGCCCGGACAGCGCGACCAGATCGCGCGCCGTCCCGATCTACCAGACCACCTCCTACACTTTCGACGACACGGCCCACGCCGAGAACGCCTTCGCGCTGCGGGATCTGGAATCCCACGTCTACACGCGGGTCTCCAACCCGACCACGGCGGTGGCGGAGGAGCGATTGGCCGCACTGGAGGGCGGTGTGGCGGCGGTCGCGGTGGCCAGCGGTCAGGCGGCGGCCACCCTGGCGCTGCTCACCCTCGCCCGCGCCGGGGACCATATCGTGGCCGCGTCCACGCTGTACGGCGGCACCTACAACCTGCTCGCCTACACCTTCGCCGAACTGGGTATCACCGTCGATTTCGTGCGCGATCCCGACGACGTGGCGCAGTGGCGCGCGGCGATCCGGCCCAACACCAAGGCGCTGTTCGCCGAGACCCTCGGCAATCCGCTCGGCAACGTCCTCGATATCGCGGCGATCGCCGAGGTGGCGCACACCGCGAAAGTGCCACTGGTGGTGGACAATACGGTGCCCACACCCTACCTGCTGCGCCCACTGGAGCACGGCGCGGACGTGGTGGTGCACTCCACCACGAAATTCCTCTCCGGCCACGGCACGGCCATCGGCGGCGCGGTGATCGCGGGCGGGCGCTTCGATTTCGCCGCCGACCCGCGGCGCTGGCCGCAATTCAACGAACCCGATCCCAGCTATCACGGACTCGTATTCACCAGGGAATTCGGCGAACTCGCCTACCCGGTCCGGCTCCGCACCAAACTGCTGCGCGACCTCGGCCCCGCCGTCTCGCCGTTCAACAGCTTCCTGCTGCTGCACGGGCTGGAGACGCTGTCGGTGCGCGTCGAACGCCATGTCGAGAACGCGCGGACCATCGCCGAATGGTTGGCGGCGCGACCGGAGGTGGCGCGGGTGCACTACGCGGCACTGCCCGAAAGCCCGTGGCACGCCGCGGCCGAACGGTACCTGCCGCGCGGTGTCGGCGGTGTGCTGTCCTTCGAGCTGCACGGCGGCTACGAGGCCGGGCGAAAACTGGTGCAACGGCTCGAATTGTTCAGCCACCTGGCCAATATCGGCGATGTGCGCAGTCTGGTGATCCACCCGGCCTCGACCACCCACGCCCAACTCGACGAACGCCAACAGTCCGACAGCGGTGTCACACCGGGTTTGGTGCGGCTGTCGGTGGGTCTGGAATCGGTGTCGGATCTGCTGGCCGATCTCGAGGCGGGTCTCAATGGCTGAATTCTCCGGCGTCGCGGGTCCGATCCACTACGGGCACTGGTCGCCGCCGAATCCGCGGGCGCTGGTGGTCTTCCTGCACGGACTCGGCGAACATATCGGCAGCTACGCGCCTTTCGTCGCGGCGCTCAACGCGGCCGGGATCGCGGTGTGGGCCAACGACCACGCGGGCCACGGCCGCAGCGCAGGCGAACGCGTGCTCATCTCCTCGGTCGACGCCATGGTCGAGGATGCCGCGACATTGGTGGAGCTGGCCAGGGCCGCGCATCCCGAGCCGCCGCTACTGGTGATCGGACATTCGCTGGGCTCCCTGCTGGCCGTGCTGCTGGTGGCCGAACGCGGAATTCCCGCGACGGCTCTGGTGCTGGCGGGCTCTGCCGTCGTCCCCGCACCGGACGCGCCGAACTTCCTGGGCGAACTGCTCGCCAGTGGCGTGGATCCCTGGGAGCTGCGCCGCGATCCGGGCGAGCTGACCAGGCACGAGGGCTACGCCCAGCAGTTGCGTGATGACCCGCTGACCTGGCAGGGCGGGCTGCGCCGCGAAACACTCGCCGCGCTGGTGACCGTGGTGCCGCGCCAGGCCGCCGCGGTGGAAAAGCTGGAGCTTCCAGTGCTTTTCGTGCACGGCGAACAGGACGATATGGCCCCGGTGGCAGGGGTGCGGCGCGCGCTGGAGCTGCTGCCGCAGGCCAGTGCCGCCATTTTCCCCGACGACAGACACAACATTCTCAATGAGCTCGATCGCGAAGACGTCTACCGCGTAGTCGTCGAATTCTGCGCCCGGCACATCTAGATCAGAAGGACCCAGGGTGTTATTCCCGAATTCGACACGGCGGATCGCCGCCGCGCTCGGCGCGCTCGCCTTGCTGTCCGCCGCCGCCTGCGGCACGGGCGCGGAACCCACCGCGTCGGAAGGCATTCAGACGACGCAGCAGGCCACCCCGCCCGAGGACAGGTTGAACACCGACGCCACCGTCAACGTGCGCCTGACCCTGGAGCCGACCAGCCTCAATACCTTCACCACCGCGGGCACCGCACTCGATCAACTCCTGCTGGACAACGTGTATCAGGGGTTGGTGACCCTCGATACCGAGGCGGGCGACCGAATCGTGCCCGCGTTGGCCACCGCCTGGGAGCAGTCGCCGGACGGGTTGACCTACACCTTCCACCTGGCGCCGAACGCACGCTTCCACGACGGCTCGCCCCTGACCGCCGAGGACGCGGTCTGGTCGCTGCGCCAGCAGCTCGGCGCGTCCAAATCCGTGAAGGCCGAGGGATTCTCGTCGGTGGCCGAGGTATCCGCACCCGATCCGGCTACCGTCCGCATCACCCTGAAGGAGCGCGACACGCTGCTGCTGTGGCAGCTCACCCAGCGCGGCGGCATCGTCTACAAGCGCGGCACCGATTTCGCCGGACTCGACGGCGCGGAGAACGGCTCCGGTCCGTTCGCGCTGACCCAGTGGAATCGCGGCGCATCGATCACCCTGACCCGTCGCGCCGACTACTGGGGTGTGAAACCGAAGGTCGCCAAGGTGGTCTTCCACTACATCAAGGAGCCGAACTCGGCCAACAATGCCCAGCTCACAGGGCAGACCGATATCCAGGTCTCGGCCGATGCCACACTGTTGCAACCCTTCCTGGGCACCGACAAGTTCACCGTGCTGCGCGGCACCACCACCGACAAATTCACCCTCGCCTTCAATGGAACCCGCGCACCCTTCACCAATCCCGATGTGCGGCACGCCATTCGAAAGGCCATCGACAAGCAGGCGGTGATCAAGGCCTATGGATCGGCCGCGGCGATCGGCAGCGCCGTCGCACCGCAGGACCCGTGGTACGAGGATCTGACCGGTATCGACTCCTACGATCCGGAATCCGCCAGAAAGCTGTTGGCCGCAGCCGGATTCGGCACCGGACTGAAGCTGACCCTGGATGTGCCGAACATCTATCCCGTCGGTATCACCGATGTGCTGGTCTCCGATCTCAAGCAGGTCGGCGTGGAACTCACGGTGCGGCAGCTGGAATTCCCGGCCTGGCTGTCGAAGGTGTTCACCGACCGGGACTTCCAGCTCAGCCTGGTCGATCACGCCGAGGCCCGCGACCTGGACACCTACACCAAACCGGGCTACTACTTCGGCTACGACGCCCCGCAGGTCCGAGGGTGGTATACCGAGGCGCGCCGGGCCGCGAGCGACGCCGACCGCGACGCGCTGCTGAAGCAGCTCGCCCGGCGACTGTCCGAGGACGCGGCGGCCGACTGGCTGTTCCTGATGCGGACCAACACCGTGGTGCGCGCCGGGGTGTACGGGGTGCCGCACGCCGAAACCAGCAACCGGTTCGACCTGAGTCGGCTCGCGGTCGGGAAGTAGCGGCGTGACCTGGTTTCTTCTGCGTCGGGCCGGACTGTGCGCGGTCGCGGTGGCCGCCGCGAGCATCCTGGTCTTCGCGCTGCTGCGCCTGCTGCCCGGCGATGTGGCCACCACCATCGGCGGACAGCAGGCCGATCCGGTGCGCTTGGCCGCGCTGCGCGCTGATCTCGGTCTCGCGCGCCCACTGCCCGCCCAGTACCTGTCCTGGATCGGCGCCGTCCTGCACGGCGACTTCGGACACTCGCAGCTCAATGGCGGTTCGGTCGGGGCGGAACTGGCGCGCAAACTGACGGTGACCGCGCCGCTGGCCGCCGGATCGGTGCTGATCGCGCTGGTCGTGGCCGTTCCGCTGGGCGCGTGGGCCGCCACCCGATCCCGCAGCCCGGTGGGCGGTGCGCTGAACGCGCTGTCCCAGTTGGGAATCGCCATCCCGAGTCTGTGGTTGGCGCTGCTGCTGGTCCTGGTTTTCGCCGTACAGCTCGGTTGGCTTCCGGCGCAGGGCTTCCCGGTGGACGGGTGGGCGCAGCCGGGCGCAGCGCTGCGCAGCCTGGTGCTGCCGTGTCTGGCCCTCGGGCTGACCGAAGGCGCGGTCCTGCTGCGCTTCGTCCGCTCATCCGTGCTGGGCGTCCTGCGCTCGGACTTCCTGCGCACCGCCCGCGCCAAAGGTCTCACCCAGCGAAAGGCCCTGTTGCGACATGGATTTCGCAATGCGGCCGTCCCGGTGGTCTCGGTGCTCGGTCTGCAGGCGGCGGCCCTGCTGGTCGGCGCGGTGGTGATCGAACAGGTCTTCACGCTCCCCGGAGTCGGCAGCATGCTCGTCACCGATATCGGCAATCGGGACCTGATCAAAGTGCAGGGTGAGCTGCTGATCCTGGTCGCGGCGGTGCTGCTCATCGGCTTCGCGGTGGATATCGCGCACCGCCTGATCGATCCGCGCCTGCAGGAGTCGCGGTGAGATCGGTATTGCGCCGTCCCGGTGGCGTTTTCGGGGTGGGCGTCCTGGGGTCGCTGGTGGTCGCGGCGGTGGTTTCCCTGTGGTGGACGCCTTTCGATCCGCAGGTCACCGACGCGCGGGCGACCTGGTTGCTGCCCTTTCAAGGCGGGCATGTGCTCGGAACGGATCGAGTCGGACACGATCAGCTCAGCCAATTATTGGCGGGAAGCCGGGAAACCCTCATCGCCGCGGTGGGTTCGGCGGTGGTCGCCGCGTTCGTCGGATTGACACTCGCGCTGGCGGCGGTGCTTGCGCCGCGTCCGATGCGGGCGGTGGTGGTCCAGGCCATCGACGTGCTGATCGCCTTCCCGGCACTGGTGCTGGCCATGGTCCTCGCGGCCGTCTACGGCGGGTCACTGGCGACCGTGGTCGCGGCCGTCGGAATCAGCGCGGGGGTCGGGGTGGCGCGGGTCGCACGCGGTGAGCTGGCGCGGGTGCTCGGCGCGGACTATGTGCTGGCGGCGCGCGCGGCCGGAGCATCGACCGCCCGCATTGTGCGAAAGCACCTGCTGCCCGGTATCGCCGCGACATTGATCGTCCAACTCTCGCTGGTCATGGCATTGGCGGTGCTGACCGACGCCGCGCTCACCTACCTCGGCTACGGCGCAGCACCGTCGATGCCCTCGTGGGGCGGGCTGCTGCATACCCAGCAGGACTACATTCGCGTCCGGCCGCTGCTCGTGATCTGGCCCGGTCTGGCGGTCGCGCTCACCGTCTCGGCCTGCAATCTGCTCGGCGACGCCCTGCGCGACGCCACCGATCCGGGACTGCGTGGAGGCGCCCGATGACCCTGCTCGAAATCGAGGATCTCACCGTGCGTTTCGGCGCGACGACCGTGCTCGACGGCATCGACCTCACCCTCGACGCGGGGGAGCGGCTCGGCCTGATCGGCGGCTCCGGCTCCGGCAAATCCCTGACGCTGCTGACGATCCTGGGGCTGCTGCCCGAGAATGCCGTGGCGTCGGGCAGTATTCGCTTCGCCGGTCGTGAACTGCGCGGCTTGGGCGATCGACAACTGTCGGCGCTGCGCGGTGACCGCATCGGCATGGTATTCCAAGAGCCGCTCTCGGCATTGAATCCACTCATGCGCGTCGGCGCGCAGATCGGGGAACCACTGCGCCTGCATCGCGGACTCACCCGCAAACAGGCGAAGGCAGCGGCGATCTCGCTCGCCGAACGGGTCGGTCTGCCCGATCCGGAGCATCTGGTGCGCGCCTATCCGCATCAGCTCTCGGGCGGCCAGCGCCAGCGGGTGGGCATCGCCATGGCCATCGCCACCCGTCCGGCGCTCCTGCTCGCCGATGAGCCGACCACCGCCCTCGATGTCACCGTGCAGGCCGAGATCCTGGACCTGCTGGGCGATCTGGTGGCCGAGGAGGGGACGGCCCTGCTCTTCGTCACCCACGATATGGCGGTGCTGGCCAAGGTGGTGTCCAGGGTGATCGTGATGGGACAGGGCCGCGTCCTCGAATCCGGCTCTCTCGAAACACTTTTGCACGCGCCGGACCATCCCTACACACGAACGCTGTTGGATCTCGCCCGCGCGGCATCGTTTCGACGCACCGAAAGCGCGGTGGCACAGTGACACCGCTACTGGAGGCCGACACCCTCATCCGGTCCTATCGATTGCCGCGCCGCACCCTGCTCGGAGGTCCGCCCATACGACAAGCCGTCCGCGAGGTGAGTCTGCGCCTCCCCGAAGGCGCACGCCTCGGCATTGTCGGCGAATCCGGTTCCGGCAAATCGACGCTGCTGCGCCTGCTGCTGGCACTGGATCGCCCCGACTCCGGCACGATCCGATTCCGCGGCCGTCCCGTGCGGGGCCGCGACCTCCTCTGGTTCCGCCGCGAAGTCCAGGTCGTGCTGCAGGACCCGGCCACCGCGTTGAACCCGCACCGCACGATTCGCGACTCCCTCGCCGAACCCTTGGAATGCCTGCGCATTCCGGAGGAGCACGACGCCAGGATCGCCGAGATCCTCACCGCGGTCGGTCTGGAGCCCGAGGCGGCACACCGCTATCCGCACCAATTCTCCGGCGGCCAACGCCAGCGCATCGCCATCGCCCGCGCCCTGGCCCCGCGCCCGACCCTGCTCGTCGTGGACGAACCCTTCTCCGCCCTCGATACCGCCGTCCGCGGCCACATCATCGACCTGGTCCGCGACCTGCTGACGCACAACGGGCTCTCGCTGATCCTGGTCTCCCACGACCTCGGCGTGGTCCAGCAACTCTGCGATCAACTCCTGGTGCTGCGCGATGGCGTCGCCGTGGAACAGGGACCTGCGCGAACCGTCCTGGACAACCCCCAACATCCCTACACCGAATCCTTGCTGCGAGCGGTGCCGTCGTTGCCCTAGACAATCTCCGGACCGCCGCGGGGAATAATGTCGACCCCTCGGCCGTTGGCGAGGCGGTAGGAGATTGCAGGCAGCGGGGGTACACCCCGAAGATGCGCAGGTCAACGGTGGGATAGGCTTTGTCGGTCATGAAGGCGGCTTTTTCGGGTCCTGGTGCGGTGCCCCAGACGGTCTACCTCGATCATGCGGCCACCACTCCGATGTTGCCCGCCGCGATCGAGGCGATGATGGCTGTCCTGAGCAGCGCCGCGAACGCGTCCTCGCTGCACGGATCGGGGCGGGCCGCGCGTCGATTGCTGGAGGAGGCGCGCGAGTCGATCGCCGCGAACCTGGGGGCGCGACCCTCGGAGGTCATCTTCACCTCCGGCGGCACTGAGAGCGACAATCTCGCGGTCAAGGGGATCTTCTGGGCGCGCCGCGCCGCCGACCCGCGCCGGATCAGGATCGTCGCCAGCGCGGTCGAACACCACGCGGTGCTCGACGCGGTGCAGTGGCTCGAACAGCACGAGGGCGCGCAGGTCACCTGGCTTCCGGTGGACAGCGAGGGCCTCGTGGCCCCGAGGGTGCTGCGCGAGACACTGGCCGCGCACGCCGACGATATCGCGCTGGTCACCGTCATGTGGGCCAACAACGAGACGGGAACCATCCAGCCGATCGCCGAATTGGCCGCCGTGGCAGCCGAATTCGAGATCCCCATGCATAGCGACGCGGTCCAGGCCGCGGCCGCGCTACCGATCGACTTCGCGGCCAGCGGCCTGTCGGCGGTCAGCATCGCCGGACACAAGGTCGGCGGCCCGCACGGTATCGGCGCGCTGCTGCTGGGCAGACAGGTGCCCTGCGTACCGCTGCTGCACGGCGGCGGGCACGAGCGGGACCTGCGCTCGGGCACCTCGGACACCGCCGCCGCGGTCGGGTTGGCCGCCGCGCTGCGCGAGACCGCGGCCGACCTGCCCACCCACAGCGCCGTGCTGCGCGGCCTGCGCGACGCCCTGATCGACGGAGTCATGGCCGCCATCCCCGACGCGGTGCTCAGCGGCCCGCGCGACGAGCGCCGACTGCCGGGCAACGCGCACTTCACTTTTCCGGGTTGCGAAGGCGATTCGCTGCTCATGCTGCTGGACGCGGCGGGTATCGAATGCTCCACCGGATCGGCCTGCAATGCCGGGGTCGCCACACCGAGCCACGTGCTGATCGCCATGGGCGTTCCGGCCTGGCAGGCGCGCGGGTCGCTGCGATTCTCACTGGGACACACCTCGACCCGCGCCGATGTCGACGCGCTGCTGCGGGTGCTGCCCCAAGTCGTCGAACGGGCCATGGCCGCCGGGCTGGCCGGTGCGAAGGGAGGCATCTGATGCGGGTACTTGCCGCCATGAGCGGTGGGGTGGATTCGGCGGTCGCGGCCGCGCGGGCCGTGGACGCGGGACATGAGGTGGTCGGGGTGCACCTGGCGCTGTCCACCGCGCCGGGCACGCTGCGCACCGGATCGCGCGGATGCTGCTCCAAGGAGGACGCGGGCGACGCGCGCCGCGCCGCCGACGTGCTCGGAATCCCGTTCTACGTCTGGGATTTCGCGGACCGCTTCAAAGAGGACGTGATCGACGATTTCGTCGCCGCCTACGCGGCGGGCGAGACGCCCAACCCGTGCCTGCGCTGCAACGAGAAGATCAAGTTCTCCGCGCTGGCCGATCGCGCGGTGGCCCTCGGCTTCGACGCGGTGGTCACCGGTCACTACGCACGGTTGGAGCAGGGCGTGCTGCGCCGCGCGGTCGACGCCGACAAGGACCAGTCCTATGTGCTGGCCGTGCTCACGGCCGACCAACTGTCGCGGGCCATGTTCCCGGTCGGCGACACCCCGAAGCCGCAGATCAGGGCCGAGGCGGCCGAGCGCGGACTCGCCGTGGCCAACAAGCCCGACAGTCACGACATCTGCTTCATCCCCTCGGGCGACACCAGGGCCTTCCTGGGTGCGAAGATCGGCATCCGGCCCGGTGCGGTCGTCGATGCCGACGGCACCGAACTGGCCAAGCACGACGGAGTGCACGGATTCACCATCGGTCAGCGCAAGGGGCTCGGGCTGGCGGGTCCCGCCGCCGACGGCAAGCCGCGTTATGTCACCGGAATCGATCCGGACTCCGGCACCGTGCGGGTCGGCTCGGCCGCGGATCTGGAAGTGTGGACGGTGCGGGCCGAGCGAGCGATCTGGACCTCCGGCTCCGCTCCGGACGGACCGATCGAATGCGTCGCGCAGGTGCGCGCGCACGGCGGCTTGGCGCCCGCTACCGCGCGGGCCGTGGACGGTGGGCTCGAAGTGCGCCTGCGCGAACCGCTCACCGGTGTCGCGCGCGGGCAGGCCGTCGTCGTGTATCGGCCCGATGCGCTGGGCGACGAGGTCATCGGCAGCGGTACCATCACCGGAACCGATCGGGAACGCGTGGCGATCGCCTGAATTCTGATTCGTGAAGCTTGTTGCGCCGGTGCGATCCGGTCGGGAAGGTGGCGCAGTGAGCGAGCGCGTGCTGCGAGGCGGTATCGCGACGGGTGTCGGGTCCTGGCCCGGCGCCGATGCGCGGGAGGCCGCCGCCACCCTCATCGGCGAACTCGGTGATTTGCCGCACCTGGCGGAATTGCCCGGTCGCGGCGCCGGATCCGACCTCCTCGGTCGGGCCTCGGCGCTGCTGGTCGACCTGCGCTTCGACACCACCACGCGCGGCTACCGGCTGGCCGCGCGACCGGGCGCGGTGTCGCGGCGGGCGCACGATCTGCTTCGCACCGACCTCGACGCACTCGAAGAGGCTTGGGAGACAGCCGGTCTCGCCGGACATCCGGTGAAAATCCAAGCGGCAGGCCCGCTTACCCTCGCCGCCGAGGTCGAACTCCCCGGTGGACACCGGGTGCTCACCGATTCCGGTGCGGTGCGCGATCTTTCGGAGTCGCTCGCCGAGGGGCTGGCGCGGCATGCGGCGGAGGTGCGCAGGCGGCTCGGCGCGCAGGTCGTCGTGCAGTTGGACGAACCGTCGCTCAGCGCGGTGCTGGCGGGTTCGCTGCGCGGGGTGAGCGCACTCAACACGGTGCGCGCCGTACCGGAACCGGAGGCGCTGGCCGTCCTGGACACGGTGATTCGCGCCCAATCCGATCCGGTGCTCGTGCATACCTGCGCCGCACCGCCCGCGCTGCGTTTCCTGCGCGGAAGTGCGGCCGCCGCAGTGGGTTTCGATATCGCCGCCATCGGAACGGGCGACCTGGACGGCGTCGGCGAGACATTGGACGCGGGGAAACTGCTGGTGCTCGGGTTGGTCCCAACGACACCACCCGCCACCCCGCCCACCTGGCGCACGATCGCCGAACCCGGTGTGCGGCTTGTCGATCGGCTCGGCTTTCCGCGCGGCACCCTCGCGGAGTCGATCATGGTCAGTCCCGCCTGCGGTCTGGGCGCGGCGCCACTGTCTTGGGCGCGCAAGGCACTGGCCCTGAGCAAGGATGTGGCCCGCGCCTACGCCGAGGATCCGGAGTCGCTGGGCGGCGAATAAGGCCCGCCCGGTTCTACGTGCGGGAACATCGACAGACCTGTCGGTGCGCTCCGCTAATGTGCGTGCTTGTGAGTGACAGTGTCGAAGCCCCGACGCAGGAAATCGAAACCCGCCCGGCCACCCCGGAGCAGCGGGTGCGGTGGCATGAGCTGGCCGACGAGGTGCGCGAACATCAGTTCCGCTACTACGTGCTCGACGCCCCGATAATCGCCGACGGCGAGTTCGACACACTGCTGCGCGAGCTCCAATCCCTGGAGGACGCCCACCCCGACCTGCGCACCCCCGATTCGCCGACCCAGCTGGTCGGCGGCGGTTTCGCCACCGATTTGGTCCCGGTGGACCACCTCGAGCGCATGCTCTCGCTGGACAATGTGTTCGATTACGACGAGCTGCGCCAATGGGCGAGCCGCGTCGAGGCGGACGCGGGTTCGGACCTGCACTACCTGTGCGAGGTGAAGATCGACGGGGTCGCGCTCAACCTGGTCTACGAGCAGGGCCGCCTGGTGCGCGGCGCCACCAGGGGTGATGGGCGCACCGGGGAGGATGTCACCCTCAATGCCCGCACCATCGCCGACATTCCGGACGAACTCACCCCGAGCGCGGAATTCCCCATTCCGGAGGTGCTCGAGGTGCGCGGTGAGGTGTATTTCCGACTCGAGGATTTCGAATCGCTCAATGCCCACATCGTGGCCGAAGGCAAACCGCCGTATGCCAATCCGCGCAATACCGCGGCCGGTTCGCTACGGATGAAGGATCCGGCGGCCATCGCGCGCCGCGGGTTGCGCATGATCTGCCACGGTTTCGGTCGAATCGAGGGCTACACACCCGCGTCCCAGTACGAGGCGTACCGCGCGTTCGCGGCGTGGGGGTTGCCCGTCTCCGAGCACACGCGGCGGGTGCGGGGTATCGATGCCGTCATCGAGCGGGTCGCCTACTGGGGCGAGCACCGCCACGATATCGAGCACGAGATCGACGGTCAGGTCATCAAGGTCGACGAGGTGTCGCTGCAGCGGCGGCTCGGGTCCACCTCGCGCGCGCCGCGCTGGGCCATCGCCTACAAATACCCGCCCGAGGAGGCCACCACCGAACTCCTCGGCATCGAGGTGAATGTGGGCCGCACCGGCCGGGTCACACCGTTCGCGGTGATGGCCCCGGTCTCCATCGCCGGATCCACCGTCGCCCGCGCCACCCTGCACAATGCCTCCGAGGTCAAGCGCAAGGGCGTCCTGATCGGCGATACCGTCACCATTCGCAAGGCGGGCGATGTGATTCCCGAGGTGCTCGGTCCGGTGGTGGACGCGCGCACCGGCGCGGAACGCGAATTCATCATGCCCACCCACTGCCCCGAATGCGGCACCGAGTTGGCTCCGGAAAAGGAGAGCGACGCCGATATCCGCTGCCCCAACCAGCAGTTCTGCCCCGCGCAGTTGCGCGAGCGGGTCTTCCATGTGGCCGGGCGCGGCGCGTTCGATATCGAGGCGCTCGGTTGGGAGGCGGCCACGGCCCTGCTCGACGCGCGCGCCATCACCGACGAGGGCGACCTGTTCGACCTGGACGAGGCGCGGCTGCTCACGGTCCCGCTGTTCGCCAACAAAAAGGGCGACCTGTCCCAGAACGGCAAGCGTCTGCTGGAGAATCTGCGCGCGGCCACCGACCGCCCGCTGTGGCGGGTCCTCGTCGGTCTCTCCATCCGGCATGTCGGCCCCACCGCGGCCCGCGCGCTGGCCGCCGAATTCGCCGCCATGGACCGTATTCGCGCGGCCTCGCTCGAGGAGTTGGCCGCCACCGATGGCGTCGGCCAAACGATCGCCGCGGCGGTGGCCGAATGGTTCACCGTCGACTGGCACCGCGCGATCGTCGAGAAGTGGCGGGTCGCGGGCGTGCGGATGGTCGACGAACGCGACGAATCCATCGAGCGCAACCTGGAGGGTTTGTCCATCGTCGTCACCGGCTCGTTGCAGGGTTTCACCCGCGACGGCGCGAAGGAGGCGATCCTGATTCGCGGCGGCAAGGCGGCGGGTTCTGTCTCCAAGAAGACAGCGTTCGTCGTCATCGGCGACACTCCCGGCTCCAAAGCGGCCAAGGCCGAGGAGTTGGGCGTGCCGATCCTGGACGAGGCCGGTTTCCGGCTCCTGCTGGAACAGGGACCGGAGGCGGTCACACCCCCGCCGGCGGATACGGACTCGGTCGCGGCCGAATAGGACGACAGATCGCAGACCCCTTGACCTGAACCATTGTCGAGGTATGACCATCGACTGGTAGCGATTACCAGGAGGTATGTCATGGCTTCGACCGCCATTGTCACCGGTGCTTCGGCTGGACTCGGGCTGGCGCTGTCAAGGGAACTCGTGCGACGGGGATGGCACGTGATCGGCCTCGCTCGTCGAGCGGATCGACTGGAGCGGGTTCGTGCGGAGTTGGGGGCGCGCTTCATTGCCGTAACCGGTGATGTCGTCGAGCCGGGGGACCGGGCACGGCTGGCCGAAACCGCCTCGGCGGCAGGGCGACTCGATCTGCTGGTGAACAATGCCAGCAGGCTCGGCCCGAGCCCGATGCCTTCGCTCGACCGGTACCCGCTCGCCGAGTTGGAGGCGGTGTATCGGACGAATGTTGTCGCGCCACTGGCGATTCTGCAATCGACACTCGCGCTGCTGGTGGCCTCCGGCGGGGTGGTGGTGAATATCGGATCCGATGCCGCCATCGAGCCCTATCCGAACTGGGGCGGGTACGGTTCGTCCAAGGCCGCCTTGGATCAGCTCACCGCCATCCTCGGCGCGGAACATCCCGAAATCCCCTGCTACACCTTCGATCCCGGCGATATGCGCACGGAGATGCATCAGGCCGCCTTTCCCGGCGCGGATATCTCCGATCGTCCCGCGCCGGAGACGGTGGCGCCCGCGCTCTTGCGGCTGATCGACAATCGACCCAAGCGCGGCCGATACACCGTCGCCGATTTCGCGACGGAGGCGGTGCGGTGACTGTCCTGGTATCGGCGCGCACCTTCCATCTGCCGCCGGAGCGTTCCGCCACCGCACCACCCGAGGCGCGGGGTCTGGCTCGTGACGAGGTGCGGCTGCTCGTGACGGGCGGCGCCGAATCCAACAGAAATGAGCTGACCCACGCCGTCTTTCGGGAACTGCCCCGGCAGTTGCGGCCCGGCGACCTGGTGGTGGTGAACAATTCGGCCACCCTGGCGGCGGCGGTGGACGGTGTGCTCGACGGTGCACCGGTCGTGGTGCATTTCTCGACCCGACTCGAGGACGGGCGGTGGGCGATCGAGGTGCGACTGCCGCAGCAGCGACCGTATCCGGGCGAAAGTCTCCACGCGGATACCGTGATCGGGCTGCCGGGCGGCGCGCGAGCGACCCTGCGGGAACCGTGGCTGCCACCGGCTCGGCGATTGTGGATCGCCGATATCGATGTCGCGGTGCTCGGACTCTTGGCGGCGCATGGCCGTCCGATCACGTATTCCTATGTGCCGCAGCGTTGGTCGGCGGACTACTACGAGACGGTCTTCGGTCGTATCCCCGGCAGTGCCGAAATGCCGAGCGCGGCCCGGCCCTTCACACAGCGACTGGTACTGGATCTGATGACATCCGGTGTGGGGTTGGCGCCCATCACCCTGCATACCGGAGTGTCCTCCCCGGAGACGGGCGAGCCGCCGAGCCCGGAACGGTTCGCGGTGCCCGCCGCGACGGCGCGGCTGGTGAACGAGGCGCGCGCGGCGGGAGGACGGATCATCGCGGTGGGCACCACGGTGACCAGGGCGCTGGAGTCCGCCGCCGATCCGTCGGGCCGGGTCGAATCCGCTTCGGGGTGGACCGAACTCGTCCTCGGCGAACATCGCCCCGCCCGTGTGGTGGACGCGCTGATCACCGGCTGGCACGCGCCCGGCGCGTCACACCTGGATCTGCTGGTCGCCGTCGCGGGCGCCGACACCGTCGCCGCGGCCTATTCCTCGGCCCTGGACAACGGTTACCTCTGGCACGAATTCGGTGACAGCGCCCTACTTTTCGGGTGGACTAGTCGGAGTCGCTGACCTGCACCGTCGCGCCGGACTGTCCCTTGTATTCGAACTGGGCGCAGCGTCCGTTCTCCAATTCGACATGCCGCGCGACATATCGGGATCCGGTGATGTCCACGACGACCTTCACCGGACCCACCGAGCAGACCCGCGAAACCAGGCCGGGCGCGCTGTAACTGGCGACGCCCCTGCCCTGGCAGGTATTGGTCTCGTTCGACAGGAAGACCCGCGCCGTCCCATCCGGGCACGCCTCCGCCGCCGCCTCATGCCCCCCGACCACCGCGAAACCGAGACCGAGCGCCGCGACTACGCAACCTCGAACCAGACCCCGCCGAACCGCCACTCCCATCGCAACCATCCCTATCCGTAGCTCAGATCACGCCGCGATAACACCCGCGACGCGCCAGCATGGTAACCCGCTCACCCCAACATGTCCGCCCGAACGAGCGCGCTACTCGTCGAAAAGCAGATCGTCCACGGCGATATCGGTATCGGCGTAGCGCACTGGAATACGCTCACCCGGAAGGAATTTTCGAACAACCGCATAGCCGGAAACGCGAGGTTCGGTGTGCTCGTAAACGGCGTCCTTGGTGATGACCCAGTACACCGCGTAGCCGCCGCGAGCGTACAGCTTCGATTTGACATTCAAATCGGCGACAACCGTTTCATCGGAGATCTCGATGACCAGGGGCACGTCCTTCGAGTCCCAGACGTCGATTCGGGCGCCGATTTTGCCGATGGGCTCGGCGTTCGCCCGCACGATCCAGCAGTCGGGGTCCGGCAGTGATCCTGCGGTCGGCAGCGTGCCATTCGACTTGCGGAACCCTTTTCGCGGCAGGCATTCCGCGACCCGCAGTACGGCGAAGCCGTGCCACCCCCCGATCACCACCGTCCAAACCTCCCCCTCGATGAGTTCGACCCGGCCGTTGAACGCGCCTGCTGCCCATGCCCGAACGAACCCATCGGGGGTCCAGTGATACGTGGTCGGGACCTCGGTCATGCAGGAAGGCTACCGCGAGCGCCGCACCGTGACCAGTTCGTCCGATATCGCATTTCGGCCCCGGACTCGCCAGGATTGCAGGATGCTGCGGAGTTTTCAGGTGTCGAATCATCGGTCGTTGGCTGGGGCGCAGGAGTTGCGGGCGGGTAGGGGGAATGGGGTGGTCGCGGTGCCGGTGACGGCGGTGCACGGGGCGGCGGCGGCCGGGAAGACGAATTTGGTCGACGCGCTGGCCGGGATGCGGGCGGCGGTGCTGGAATCGGTCTCGGGATGGGATCCGTACGCGGGGCCGGTGCGGACGCCGCATCGCGGATTCCCGGATCGGCCTTCGGAATTCGTCGCGGACTTCGTGGCGGAAGGGGCGCCCTACACCTACGGGTTCCGGTTGGCGCAGGCCGAGGTGGCGGCCGAATGGCTCTACGCCCATCCTCGCGCGCGCAAGCGAATCGTGTTCGAGCGCAACGGGGATCAGGTGCGCGTCGGTCCGATGTTCGAGGCGGCCCGCTACGGTGTCGCGGCGGTGGCGCCGCTGGTGCGGCCCAACGCGCTGCTGCTCAGCCTCGCCGGTCAGTTGTACGCGGAGGCGCTGGCGCCCGCGTACCGGTGGTTCGAGTCGATGCTCGAGGTGCAGTACGGTCCGGTCGCGGCGGAGCAGGTGGCGCACCGGCTCGGCGCGCACCTGTCCAAATCACCGGAGAACGCGGCGCGGCTGCTCGTGCTGCTGCGCGCGTCGGGCCTGGGCATCGAGGATCTGCTGCTCGCCGAGCCGGATCCGAGATACGCAGACCACCTGCGCGAACTCGACGCCGATATCGCCGCGACCGGTGCACAACTCGACCTGTGCGCGAATTCGCCGGGTCACGCCGAACGCCTGCTGCGCGAGCACGGCGTCACCGAAGTGCTGCTCGACCGCGAGCTGACCAATCTGCGCGCCGCCCGCGACGCCCTGTACGCCCGCATGGTGGACCGACGCGGCGTCGGTCTGTCACTCGTGCACGCGGGCGTCGACGCCGCCTTCGATATCGCCGAGGAATCCACCGCGACCCTGTCGCTGCTGCGCCTGCTGCCCACCGTGCTCGATGCGCTGGACGGCGGGAAAGTGCTGGTCGTCGACGATATCGGCACACAGTTGCCCGTGGAGGAGACCGACCGTCTCATCCAACTGTTCCAGAACCCGCAGACCAATGCCCGCGGCGCGCAGTTGATCTTCACGACCGGGGATCGCGCGGTCATCGATCGGAGCAACGGTCGGTCCCCGCGCACCGCCACCGCCGTGTGGCGGATCAGGCGCGGCGATGGCGTGAGCGAACTCACCAGGGTGTGAGCGCCATACGATGGGGTCATGGTTCAGTTCGTGATGTTGCTGATCGTCGCCGGTGCGGTGACGGCCATGGTCGTCGCCTTCCTGCGCAGCCGCGGCAAACTCCCGCAGCGCGCGGCGCAGACCGGGACGCTCTACGTCACGGGGGTGAGTCCGCGTCCGGAGGGGGTCGGCGAACAGTTCGTCACCCTCACCGGCAACCTGACCGGGCCGAATGTGCCCGGCGCCGTCGTCTACGGTCGCTTCGTCTGGGGCGATGAACCATGGCCCGCCATCGGTGACCTGCTGAGGGTGGCCTACCCGGCCGGTAATCCGAACTCGTTCCAGATCGTCGGATCCGCCTGATCCGGACATCGGTTCGGCCGGCAGGATGGATCATCGTGGGTTCGAAGGATGGTTTGGTAGTCCGGGCGGCGCGGCCGGAGGATTATGCGGCGATCGGTGAGTTGACCGCTCGAGTTTATGTGGGTGAAGGGCATGTTCATCCCGACAGTTCGTATGTCGCCGAGTTGGCTGATACTTCGCGCCGGGCGACCCTCGCAGACATTTTGGTAGCCGAGTATGAAGGTCGGGTCGTCGGGTCGCTGACCGTTGCCCGTCCCGGTACCCCGTATGCGGAAGTCGCATTGCCCGGTGAGCTGGAGTTTCGCATGCTTGTCGTTTCGGAGTCTGCTCGAGGGCTTGGTGCGGGGACTGCTCTGGTGCGCAGTGTGATCGAGCGGGCTCGGTCGGAATCATTTGCGGGGGTGGCTATTACGACTATGACCACGATGACCGACGCTCGGCGGATCTATGACCGATTGGGGTTTGTTCGCGTGCCGGAACGGGATTGGTTCACCGACTCGGGGATGCGGTTGCCGGTGCTCCGGTTGGCGCTCGTCGAAGGTTAGGTTCTTCCGGTGTTTCGGTGGTCTTTGTCGCTGCGGGCGGTCGAGACGTAAACCGCCCGCATCCCACCGATCAACCCAGAACAGTCGCCACGATCCCCGCGAGATACCCCAGCCGCGCCACCTCGGACGGCCGGAAGTCCGGTCCGCCCGGTCGCCCGAGCATGAGAACCTTCCCGGTGTTGCCGAGTGGCGCGACAGCCAGTTTGGTGTCCATATCGCGCCAGATCTGCGGCACCCATTCGGCTTCGGGGTCGAGGACGGCGGGTTTCTCCAGCGGCATCCAGGGGGCTGAACCCGCCTGTGTCTCAGGCGCGCTCGGGCTGCCGACCACCCGGTACGCGCCCTGCGGTCCCATGTCGATGATGGTGCTCCAGCCGACGCGCAGCACCCTGGGCGCACCGTCGACGAGGACCTGGAGTCGGTCGTCGCGGGCGCTGGCCACCTGGTCGATGAGTTCGAGTTCGCGGTGGGTGTCCAGGACCCCGGAGTAGGGGCGGATGGAGTCGACGCGGACGTCACTGATGGATTCGGCGGCGGTGATGAGCGTATCGGGCAGCGCGTTGGGCGGAACCTCGACAACAAGGTCGTCGACGGCGAATCCGGCGCCGCGCTCGACCACGTCCAACGATAGGATGTCCGCGCCCACCGAACCCAGGGCGACGGCGAGTGCGCCGAGGCTTCCCGGTCGATCCGGAAGTTGCACGCGGAGCAGGAATGACACGTGCGTTTCCCTTTCCTTGAGCGGCCGAGACTGTGAACGGATACCCCGGTCACGCAATACTTACACCCCCGAGCCCCCGTTATCGACCCCAAGCCCGCCCAGTGAGCAATGCCACTGTGCTATCAACCCAGTAGGCGGCGTGTCGACCCGGCGGTGAATCCGTGTCGCGCGGCAGGCCGCGGTGGTGTCGGGCGGCAGGCCGCAGTGGTGTCGGGCGGCAAGCCGCAGTGGTACTGGCGAATCCGGGCGCGGACGGTGGGGCTAGGGTGGTCGATGGCCGATTCTCCAAGCTCAACTGCCGAAAGGGGTCCCGCGGTGCCCGCCATCTCCCGCGACGAGGTCGCACACCTCGCCCGGTTGTCCAGGCTCGCGCTGTCCGAGTCCGAACTCGATCAGTTCGCCGGTCAGCTGGATTCGATTTTGAATCACGTGCGGACCATTTCCGAGGTCGCGGCCGCCGATGTGCCGGCCACCGCGTCGCCGAATCCGACGACGAATGTGACCCGCCCCGATGTGGTGACGCCGGGCCTGACGCCGGAGCAGGCGCTTTCGGGCGCGCCCGCGGTCGAGGAACAGCGGTTCATGGTTCCGCAGATCTTGGGAGAGGGCGAATGAGTACCGCATCGCATCGTGATTCCGTGGGGGGCGGCGGTCGTGGGCCGGAGCTGACGAAACTTTCCGCCGCGGAGCTGGCGGAGAAAATCCACGGCCGCGAGGTGTCGGCGGTGGAGGTCACGCGGGCGCATCTGGATCGGATCGCCGCTGTCGACGGTGAGTACCACGCCTTCCTGCATGTGGCGGGGGAGCGGGCGCTCGCGGCGGCGGGCGAGGTGGATGCCGCGCTGTCCGCCGGGGAGCGGCCCGCGTCGGCGCTGGCGGGAGTTCCGTTGGCGCTCAAGGATGTTTTCACCACCACGGATATGCCGACGACCTGTGCGTCGAAGATTCTGGAGGGGTGGATCTCCCCGTATGACGCCACGCTCACCGAGCGGTTGCGGCGCGCGGGTATCCCGATTCTGGGCAAGACGAATATGGACGAGTTCGCGATGGGCTCGTCCACCGAGAACTCGGCGTACGGTCCGACCCGAAACCCGTGGGATACCAGTCGAATTCCGGGTGGTTCCGGTGGTGGTTCGGCTGCGGCGCTGGCCTCCTATCAGGCTCCGTTGGCGATCGGCACCGATACCGGTGGTTCGATCCGTCAGCCCGCCTCGGTGACGGGCACGGTCGGCGCCAAGCCCACCTATGGCACGGTTTCCCGCTACGGCCTGGTGGCTTGTGCCTCCTCGTTGGATCAGGGTGGCCCGTGTGGGCGCACCGTGTTGGATACGGCGCTGCTGCACGAGGTGATCGCGGGTCACGATCCGCGTGATTCGACGTCGCGGAATGTGCCGGTGCCGCCGGTGGTCGCGGCGGCGCGCGAGGGTGCGCGCGGCGATCTGAGCGGTGTGAAAGTCGGTGTGGTGAAGGAACTTCACTCCGACAGCTACCAGCCGGGTGTGATCGCCTCCTTCGACGAGGCGGTCGCGGTGCTCACCAAGTTGGGCGCGGAGGTGGTCGAGGTGTCGTGTCCGCACTTCGAGTACGCGTTGGCCGCCTACTACCTGATCATGCCCAGTGAGGTGTCCTCGAACCTGGCCCGGTTCGATGCGATGCGCTACGGCCTGCGGGTCGGTGACGACGGTCGCCACAGCGCCGAGCAGGTCATGGCGCAGACGCGCGAGGCCGGGTTCGGTCCGGAGGTCAAGCGCCGCATCATGCTCGGCACCTACGCCTTGTCGGCGGGCTACTACGACGAGTTCTACGGTCAGGCGCTGAAGGTGCGCACCCTGATCCAGCGCGATTACGACCGTGCCTACGAGCAGGTGGATGTGCTGGTCGCGCCGACCAGTCCGTTCACGGCGTGGAAGCTGGGCGAGAAGGTGGACGACCCGCTGGCCATGTACCTGTCGGATCTGTGCACGCTGCCGAGCAATCTGGCCGGTCATCCGGGTATCTCGGTGCCGTCGGGGCTCAGCAAGGACGACGGTATGCCGGTCGGGTTCCAGATCATGGCGCCCGCGCTGGCCGATGACCGGCTCTACCGGGTGGCGGCGGCCTACGAGGCGGCGCGGGGTCCGATCGCTTGATTTCGTCGGCCCCGCGTTGGGGGCGCGGGGCCGCGAAATCCGTTCAGGCGGTGTGGATTCGCTTGGCTTGCTCTTCGAGTCCCGTGGTCATGGCCGCGAATCCGGCGCGCAGCGCGCCGCCGAGCAGTCCGGTCACGATGGGTTGGAGCCAGCCTTTGATCTCGAAGTGTGATTCGTAGCGTGATCGGTTCGGGCCGAGTTCGGTGACGGTTTGTTGGCGCAGGCTGCGCAGCGCGCCGAGCGGGACCGGTTTCATCGAGTAGCTGAATTCCCGGTCGGGTGTGTGGGTGCGCATCCATTCGCGCTGTCTGCGGGCGCGCGGGCCGATTTGGGCGACCATATCGATGGGTGTGCCGGGCTCGAGCGTGGTGCGGCATTCGCGGCAGAAGGTGTTCCACTCGCCGTACCGGGGGAAATCGGTGAGTGCCCGCCAGAGCACGGTGGCGGGCACGTCGATGTCGAAGCTCGCGTCGATCACAAAGGCCATCTCAGCAAACTAGAACAAGTTTCACTGAGGGGCCAGTCGGCACGCGCCGAGCGCGGTGCCCTGATCGTCGCCGTAGCGGTGGCCATGTCCCGAGGGCGCGTCGAGTGCGCCGAGCAGATCGGCCGTGGTCTGCAGGAAGCCGACTATCGGCAGCCATCCCGGAATCGGAGCGTCGGCGCGGACACCGGTGAGATCCGGTGCGTGCCAAAGTAATCCGGGCGACCAGCGAACCACCGGGTCCGAGGCATTGGCCAGCACGGTGGCCCGCGGCCCCCGATGCGCGGCATTCGCGGGCGCACCCGCCCACAGCACCGCGCAGGTGCGGTTGGCCTGGTCCGCTTCGTCGGCGAAGATGGCGCTGCCGCCGAGCGCGCCCAAGCTCTGTCCGTAGACATAGAGTTCGGGTTTGTGCGCCATTGTGGCGATCTTGCGTTCCACCGCGGTGAACAGCGCCCGCGCCGAACGGATGGCGTCCTGGCGGCCGAACAGGAAGGTCACCCAACTGGGCGCGTAGGAGTACTGGAGACCGACCAGTGCCGCGTCATCGCCGAAGCGGCGCTGAAGTCCCTCCACGGCATTGGCATCGATCCAGCCCGAACCGGTCGGGACCACCACCACGAGGTGGGATCGGGTCAGGCCACCGGTCCGCTCCAATTCGCCGATGGCCAATTCGACTCGGGAATTCAGGTCACGGGCCGAGTCCAGTCCGACATAGACGCGGACCTGACCCGGATCACGGGGTGCGACAACGCGTTCGGTGGTGACGAATTTGCGTCCCTCCGCGCCCAGTGAGGGCCAGCTGACCATGGAGTCGGCGCTACCGGAACGATTCTCCGAAATCGGTTGGGTCACTGCGGGATCGATCTGGGCATTGGCGGCGGCGTAGGTCTCGCGCCGCCACTCGGCCACCGACGGGATACCGACGAGAGAGAGCATGGACCCCGCGACCACACTCACCGCCGTACCCCGCAACCACCCCAATCTCCGCAGCGCCCAACCGATGCCGCGGGCCAGTGCCAGGACCGCGACGATGATCAGCGCCGAACCCACTCCCCACCGCACCCAGTGCTCGGGGCCGATCCGAGCCACGCCCATGGCCGAGCGCAGTGTGTTCTGCCAGTGCTGGGCCAGGGCGATCGCGGCCAGGACAAGCGGCGCGGTCACCAGGAGGGCGGGTATCCGCCAGCGGTGCAAGCGGGTGTCGACATCGATATCCACCCGGCGCAACACGAATCGCACCAGCCCGGCGATCGCGAGGGCGATGATGGCCAACAGACCGGTGAGCACCGCTTGCGCGCCAGGGGTGCGGGGTAGGAGTCCGGGGGCGAGCGAGACCAGCGTGCCGATCCCGATCGCGACTGTGGTGCCGACGCGTGGAAGTGTGTTCTTCCTCATGCGACCGACTCGCGATACCGCCGCAGCGTCGTGATGATCAGGCGCAGCATCACGAGCAATCCCACGATTCCCCCGCCCACGATCGCGAACAGCGGCACCATGGTCGTGGGATCGGTGCCGGAGATCTCGGTGCCGAAGAACTTCTCGACCACCGGAACGCCGTAGTCCTGACGCGCCGAATTCAGGTCGACCGCGATATTGGCGACGGTCGCCATCGCCTCGCATCCCGCCCGGTCGGTGCGATCGGCGCGTCCCGAGCAGGAGTCGTGCATGCGTCGAGCCAGTGCGGCATCCACCGCCTGTCTGGCCCACGGGCCGAGCGGCTCACCGCGCGATCCGGCGTAGCGCAGCAGGTCGTAACCGAGATCGTGGGCTTTGCACGCGGTATCGAATTCGGCGGGCAGCGGGATCGGCGAGGAGCAGTCACCCTTGGGATTGACCAGCAGCCCGGCTTCGACGTCGGGCGTATAGCCGAAGTCGGCGGCGAAATCCGCGGGAATGGGGGCGGCGATGGCGGCGTCGTCGGCGGTGAGGGCGGCGATGGCCGCGCCCGCCCCGACGTTCTCCGGCGTACTCGTGGTGGCGGCCTGCGCCTGGGGGAGGAAGGTGAAGGTGGCCGCCATGGTGGTCAACATGGCCGCGGTGAGTGCGGCCGCCCGTCGCCGAGGGCGGCGCGGTGCCGCATGCCGTGCCGTCGATGTGCTCATGGGCCAAAACGTTAAGAATCGCGCACCCGATTCCACTTCCCGCTGCGGTGCGGTTTCGATGGCGTGCCGACGAGGGAGGGACCTACCCGATCCGATACCGCGGTACCGGTCGCGAATTCACCCGTGGGTATGAGGACTGGCCGACCGTCGGGTTTCTAATGTCATAACCATGACAAAGAGGCGTGCGCGGAAGAAGGCCGAACGGGAGGCGGCGCGGATCGCGAAGGAGACGGAGCGGCTGCGCGCCGAGGAGCGCCGAAAGGCCAGGCCCGGCCTGTTCCGGCGGTTGGGTACGCAGCGCAATTTCGATATCTTCACCGTCTTCGCCTCGACGGTGCTGTTCATCGTGGCCTGGGCCACCTTGCACGTCACCCACGATGTGCCCGCAGCGGTGCAGCCGTTCTTCGGTGCGCTGGCCGCGCTGCCGGTGCTGCTGGTGCGGGTCAACCCGGCGCTGGGCTGGGCGATCTCGGCGGGCGCCGCCCTGGTCATCAAGTTGGCCGTCCCGAATACACCGGGCAATGAGCTGCCCTTCCAGGTGGTGCACATCATCGCCCTGTTCGTGCTGCTGTTCGCGGTGGGTGTGCGCGCCGCGCCGCGCATCGTCGGTCTGATCTGGGTCGCCACCTCGCTGCTGATGGGTGCGGCCATGAGTGGCACCGCGGCCTGGACCTGGCCCATCGCGCTGGCGGCGGTCGTGCTGTTCGGCCTGATGATCCGCTGGCTGATCCATTCGCGCAGGCAGTTGCAGCGCCAGGAGGAGGAGAACGAGGTCGAGCGGGCGCGGCGCACCATCCTGGAGGAGAAGGCGCGTATCGCCCGCGACCTGCACGATGTGGTTGCCCACCACATGTCGCTGGTGGTGGTGCAGGCGCAGACCGCGCCGTACCGGGTCGAGGGGGTGACACCGGCCGCCCGCGCCGAATTCGAATCCATCGGCGCGACCGCGCGCGAGGCGCTCAACGAGATCCGCGGCATGCTCGGCGTGCTGCGCAGCGACGGGCAGATGCCCGAGCACACGCCGCAACCGAAGGCCACCGATGTCCTGGGACTGTTCGACGGGGCCAAGCGCGCGGGCGTCGAGATCACCTGGGCGGTGGACGGCCCACTCGACGCGGTCCCGGATACGGCGGGGCTGGCGGTGTACCGGATCGTGCAGGAATCGCTGTCCAACGCCTCGCGGCACGCACCGGGCGCGGCGGTTCATGTGCATATCGTCGTCGCCCCCGACCTGCTGCTGACCGTCATCAACGGCCCCGGCGCGACACCGGCCAAACTCATCGGCAATGGTGGGCACGGTTTGGCGGGTATGCGGGCGCGCGCGGTCGCGGTCGGCGGCGAGGTCACCGCGACCCCGCGCCCCGACGGCGGCTTCGAGGTGCGGGCTCGGCTGCCACTGCATTTGAGCGCGGAGGCGGTGCTCGCGGCCACAGCCGCGGGCGACTGATCAAATACACTCGGTGCGTGGCAATTACGGTGTTGATAGCCGATGACCAGGCGATGGTGCGCCAGGGCTTCGGCGCCCTGCTCGCCGCCCAGACCGATATCAGCGTGGTGGGCGACGCGCCGGACGGCAAGGTGGCGGTGGCGGAGGCCAAGCGGCTGCGCCCCGATGTGGTGCTGATGGATGTGCGCATGCCCGAGATGAACGGTCTCGACGCGGCGCGGGCCATCCTGTCGGCGGGATTCGATCCGCCGGTGCGGGTGCTCATGCTGACGACCTTCGATATCGACGACTACGTCTACGAGGCGTTGAGTCTGGGTGCGAGCGGGTTCCTGCTCAAGGACGCCCCGGCCGAGGAGTTGGTGCGCGCGGTGCGGGTGGTGGCCGATGGTCAGGCGCTGCTGGCCCCGACCGTCACCCGCAGGCTCATCGCCGATGTCACCCGCAGGCGGGCCGCCTCCCGCGCCAAACCCGCGCCCGCGCTCGGCGCGCTCACCCCGCGCGAACGCGAGGTGCTGGAATTGATCGCCAAGGGGATGTCCAATACCGAGATCGCGGCATCACTGTTCGTGGCCGAGCAGACCGTGAAAACCCATGTGTCCAAGGTGTTCTCGAAGCTGAACCTGCGTGATCGGGCCCAGGCGGTGGTGTTGGCCTACGAATCGGGATTGGTTACGCCGGGTTAGCGGTGACAGCCGCTCCGGCTCGATGGTCACGGCCGTTCCGGCTCAGTGGTAACGGCCGTTCCGCCTCAGTGGTCACAGCCGCCGCCTTGCAGTTCGGCGATATGTCTGCCGACCAGTTCGCCCAGTTTGCTCAGGATGTCCGCGGCATCGGTGAAATCGCCCGAATCCGCCTGTGCGGCAAGGGCGACCGCGATGCGCCCGGTGGGTGTCGGGACCAGGCCGAATTGGCGCACCGTGTAGATGCCGGTGTCGTCGTCGGGACCCCAGCCGCCTTTGAACTCGGTGCCGTCGATGACGCCGAGACCCCAACTCTGGTCCTGTGCGATATGCGCCATCAGATCGGTGACCTGATCCGACTGCGCCAGACAGGGCAGTCGGGAGGCGAAACGCACCTGGTTGGTCAGCGTCCACTCGGTCTGGCCGAAGGCGGTGTAGTCCAATCGGGTGCGCGGGCCTGCCACCGCCGCCATACCGTCGCCCGCCTCGTCGAGCACCTGCTGCACCGCGGCCCCGGCTTGCAGACCGTCGCCGAGGGATTCCCAGAGTGCCTGTGCCGCATCATTGTCCGAGACGGTGATGGCCGCCAGGGCCAGTTCGCGCACCCGCTCGCCGGAGTCGTGGCGCAGCGCGGCCATCGCCAGCGGCACCTTGATGGTGGACCAGGCGATCCCGGAACTCCAGTCGCCGAAGACCGTCACCCGGCCGCCGCCGACGGGCATGATGGCCAGTCCCACCTGTCCGGGCAGGGTCGGTTGCAACTGGATGAAGTCATTGGCCAGCGAATCGGGCAGTGACACCCCGACACCGGGCCGCCAGTGCGCGGCCGTGTCGACGGTGGGCGGACCCGCGGGCTGCGGTGCGCCGCGCAATGCGTCGCATGAGGTCAGGGTGAGCAGGGCCGCGGCGGCCGCCGCGAGCACGGCGGGAATTCTGTGAACTGCTCGCACCCCGCGTCCTCCCCGCAACACTCATCCTTGGCCCAACGGTCGATGACCGGTCGAGACGACATCATCGCAGACACCGGTCCGGGCCGACCCGGTAGGCTGCCAGAGTTGTAGGTCACCTGAAGGGGGACACGGTGCTCTCCATCGGAGATACGTTCGCGGGGTTCATGATCGAGCGCATGCTCGGTCAGGGCGGGATGGGTTCGGTCTATCTGGCCCGGCATCCGCGCCTACCCAGACAGACCGCCCTCAAACTGCTCAATCGGGAGTTGTTCGCCGACGCCGAGGTGCGCGCGCGTTTCGAGCGGGAGGCGGATCTGGTCGCCCAGCTCGACCATCCCAATATCGTCGCGGTGTACGACCGGGGTGCGCAGGACGAGCAGTTGTGGATCTCGATGCAGTACGTCGACGGGGTCGATGCCGCGTCGGTGCGTCCGCATGAGCTGCCGCCGGAGCGGGCCGTGCAGATCGTGGAAGGTGTTGCGGCGGCGTTGGATTACGCGCACGGGTTGGGTGTGCTGCACCGGGATGTGAAGCCCGCCAATATCATGTTGGCCCGCGCGGATTCGGGGCGGCGGGAGCGGGTTTTCCTGACCGACTTCGGGATCGCGCGGTTGCGGGAGGATTCCACGCATCTGACCCAGACCGGGATGTTCACCGCCACGCTCGCTTACGCTTCGCCGGAGCAGATGACGGGTGCCGCGCTGGGTGGGGCGTCGGACCAGTATTCGTTGGCTTGTTCGCTGTTCTGGTTGCTCACGGGGACCGCGCCTTTCGATGCGGCCAATCCCGCCGACATCATTCGGGGGCATCTGCAGGTGGCGCCGCCCGCGGTGTCGCCGCGTCGGGGTGGGGTTTCGCCCGCGTTGGATGCGGTGATCGCCAAGGCGATGGCGAAGCGGCCCGGTGATCGGTTCGGGTCGTGCGGAGAGTTCGCCGCTGCTGCGAAGCAGGCGTTGACTGTTGGATACAGCGCTGCTCCCACGATGACTGCCGGGATTCCGGCCCAGAGCGTTCCGCAGACCGGATATGCGATGCAGGGCAATGCGTTTCCCGTCACGACCGGTTATCCGCCTGCGATGCAGCCGTATTCGCCGTCGCAAGCGATTCCGGTGCGGGGATTTCCGCCGAGTCCTATCCCGCCCGCGTATCCGCCACAGAGTTATGCCAAACCGCCGAAGCGGTCGAAAACCGGTGTGATCGTGGCGATCTGTGCGGTAGTCGCGGTGTTGGGCGTAGCGGTCGTGGCCGGTGTGGTTGTCCTCTCTCGCAGCGACTCGCCCAAGGCAGGCAGCGAAACCGGTGGTCCGTCGGATGGGAAGTCGCTGGTCAGGGCATTCCCGCAGTTGTTGCCGCGCGACGTCGATACCGAGTCGGGCTTCGGCATAGGTGAGGGCTACCGGGAGAAGGAGTGCTTCCTGCACACCAACCTCGCCAAGGACTCCCGGCCGATCACCGACTCCAAGGTGCCCGACTTCTCCAACTGGGTGGCCGCCTGGGATTGTTTCGGGTCGCCGCTGACCGAACCGAATATGGCCGTCGTCGCCTTCAAGACCCCGGCGGCCGCCAAGGCCGCCTTGGCGTCGCTGCCCGCGAACATCACCGCGTCGGAGTCCAATGGCGGCAAGACGATGACCACGCACCGCTGGAAGGCGGACAAGAGCCTCCCGGAAGCCTATGTGGCGGTGGGCTTCGAATCCGATCCGTCCCGCGCGAACTGTCTCTTCCTGGCGCATGTCACCATCGACGACGGTCGCCGTCCCCTGAGCTTCACCAAAACCAGTGTCGCCTGGAAGGACTGGTTCGCGACTGTTCCGCTCTGATCTGCTACTAGCCTTTCCCTATGGACGTGACCCACGCCACGCCCCGCATCAGGGAACGCATCCGTGCCTTCGTGCGGCATCCGGTCGCGACTTTCTATGCGGCACTGGAGGAACTGCCCTATGACTATCCGCCCGCGTTGATCCTGCTCTCGGATGCGGCGGCCGGGGTGGTGGGGATCGTGGCCTCGGCGCAGCGGGCCGGGTATTGGCCGACCCCGCTGCCGGTGCTGGCGATGGTGTTGCTGTTCTTCTCGCTGCCACTGTTCTGTCTGTCCGGGCTGCTGCCGCATCCGATTTCGCTGGGGGCGGCCGGATTGGCGGCGGCGGCGGCATTCCTGTTGCAGCCGGTGCCCGCGGATTTCGCGCCGTTCGTGCTGGTGGTGGCGGTGGGGCAGGTGTCGGCCATTACGAGCAGGCGGGTGAGTATCGCCTTCGGGCTGGTGGCGGTCGCCGAGTTGATCGGTTTCGTGCTGGCGGGGCCGTACGAGGGGCTGCCGATGTATTGCGGGGGAGTGGTTTTGGGCTGGTTGGTGGGGGTCATGCTGCAGCATCAGCGGCGCTATCTGTATCAGGAGCGGGAGTATCAGGAGATTCGCGCGGTGCGGGCGGCGGATGCGGAGCGCGGGCGGATCGCGCGCGAGGTGCACGATGTCATCGCGCATTCGCTCAGTGTGACACTGCTGCACCTGACCGCGGCCCGGCACAGCTTGCAGACCGATCGCGACGTGGACGAGGCGGTGGCCGCGCTCACCGACGCCGAACGTCTGGGGCGTCAGGCCATGGCCGATATTCGTCGCACCATCGGCCTGCTCGACGCCCGCCCGGCCGGGTCCGCCCCCGAACCGGGTCTGGCAGATTTCACCGATCTGGTGGGCGATTTCGTGCGCGCGGGCCTGCGGGTGGATTACGCGGCCACCGGTGAGGTCGCGGTCGTCTCGCCCGCCGTGGGGCTCGCACTGTATCGGATCGGGCAGGAGTCGCTGGCCAATGTGGTCAAGCACGCACCCGATTCGACGGTGCGGGTGCGGTTGGGTGTGGATGCCGCGCTGGCCGAATTGACCGTCGACAACACCCTGCCTGCGAGACCGACCCGGACCGGGCGCGGAATGGGGTTGTCCGGGATGCGTCGGCGCGCGGAGCTGCTCGGCGGCCGGATCGTCGCGGGTCCGCGCGGCACCGGCTGGTCGGTGCGCGTGCGCTTTCCCTTGGTGCCTGCCCGTTTGGGTGTGCGATGACGCCCGAGGACATCGTCGCCGTCCTCGTCGTCGACGATCAGGAATTGGTGCGCGGCGGTCTGCGGCGCATCCTGCGCAGGCGCGACGGTTTCGTGGTCACCGAATGCGCCGATGGCGAGCAGGTGCCCGCGGCGGTGGCCGCGAGCGATCCGGATGTGGTGCTGATGGATCTGCGCATGAAACGTGTCGGCGGCATCGACGCCACCCGCAGGCTGCGCGAACATGCCGATGCGCCACCGGTCCTGGTGCTCACCACCTTCGACGACGATCACCTGCTCTCGGGTGCGCTGCGCGCGGGCGCGGCGGGTTTCCTGCTGAAGGACTCCCCGGCCGAGGATCTGATTCGCGCGGTGCGCACGGTCGCCGCGGGCGGTGCGTGGCTCGATCCGGCGGTGACCGGTCGGGTCCTGTCGACCTATCGCAGCGCGCCCGCCGTCGCCCGCACCGACGCGCGCCTGGCCGAATTGACCGCCCGCGAATACGAGGTGCTCGAATTGATCGGGCGCGGCCGGGTCAATGCCGAGATCGCCCGCGCGCTCGGCATCTCGGAGGTGACGGTGAAAAGTCATGTCGGGCATATCTTCGGTAAGTTGGAGCTCCGGGATAGGGCCGCTGCCATAATCTTCGCGTTCGACCATGCGGTGGTGGCACCCGGAGCATCCGGTTTTTGACGGAAACGTCCCTGGATATGGAGGAATGACGCCGGTGGCACCTGGTCCGAGGTCCGGAACCCGCTTCGGGCCGTACGAATTGCGGTCCCTGCTGGGCAAGGGCGGAATGGGCGAGGTCTACGAGGCCTACGACACCGTGAAGGACCGCGTCGTCGCGGTCAAACTCCTCTCCGAGGAGTTGGCCAAGGACCCGGTGTATCAGGTGCGGTTCCGCCGCGAATCGCAGGCGGCGGCCCGATTGGCCGAACCGCATGTCATCCCGATCCACGACTGGGGCGTGATCGACGGGGTGCTGTTCATCGATATGCGGTTGGTGCCCGGTGTGGATCTGCGCGCGCTGCTGCGCGCGGGCGGCCCGCTGAGTCCGGCCCGCGCGGTGCACGTCGTCGAGCAGATCGCGGCGGCCCTGGATGCCGCGCACGGCGGCGGTCTGGTGCACCGCGACGTCAAACCCGCCAATATCCTGGTGTCGGACAAGGACTTCGCCTACCTGGCCGATTTCGGTATCGCGCACACCGAGGGCGACGCTGCGGTGACGCTGGTCGGTGTGGCCGTCGGGTCCTACATCTACATGGCGCCGGAGCGTTTCGACGCGGGCCAGGTGACCGGCCGCGCCGATATCTACTCGCTGGCCTGTGTGCTGCACGAATGCCTCACGGGGGCATCGCCGTTCCCGGCGGCCAGTATGAATGTGCTGATCCGGTCGCATCTTTCCGATCCGCCGCCGCCCGCGAGCAGGCAGCGGGCCGGGGTGCCCGCCGCGCTGGACGAGGTGATCGCGCGCGGGATGGCCAAGGATCCGGCGGACCGGTATGCCACCGCGGGCGCGTTGGCGGCGGCCGCGCGGGCCGCGCTCACCGCGGCCCCGCCGCCGCGCAGCGGGCCGACGCTGGTGGTGCGCCCGCCGGAGCGGCAGGCCGCCGATCCGACGGCGGTGCATCTGGGGCTGGTGCCGCCGGAGAGCACCGGTGAGCTGTCGTTGCCCTCCATCATCACCCCGGCCGCGCCGACGGTGGTGCGGCCCACCGAAACCCAGTTCACGCCGCTCGCGCCGTTCGGTCCGCCGACGCAGCACCTGTCGGGTGCGGTGCCCGCGCCCGCGCAGCCCACCACGCAGTTGCCGCCGGTGCGGCCGTTCCCGGACGCGCATCTGTATCCGGAGCATCAGCAGTACGGTGTGGCGCAGCCGCATTCGGAGCAGTACGCCGACGCGCGTCGGTCCGAGCCGACGCGGCGCTATCCGGAGCAGCCGGATCGGCAGGCTCCCGAATATCCGCCGCGGCGTGCGCCGTTCCCGCCGCCGCCCGGCCCCGCGCACGGCGCACCGGCCTCGCGCGCGTATTCGGAGCAGAACTACGAGTACGCCGAGGACTACTACGAGGACGATCCGGTCGAGGAGGGTTCGGGTCGCCGCCGCTCCATCGTCGCGCCGTTCCTGATCGCGGTGGCGGCGATTGTCGTGATCGCCGTGGGTGTCGCGGTGGGCTGGCAGGCGTTGAGCCATCGCAAGGCGTCCCCTGCCGCCGAAGGGCCTGCTGCCTCCGCGCCCGCCACGCCGGGTCGTCCCGCTCCGACGCCGGGGCGTTCCGCGCCGCCCACCACCAAGCCCAGCTCGGTCACCCTGCCTTCGAGTGCGACGCCGTGCGGCGCCGGATCGGGTGGTGCGGCACTGTCGCATGCTGCGGTCGGCAACGGCGTGACGAGCTGTCCGTTCGCCGAGGAGGTGCGCCGCGCGTACGCCGAATCCGCCTCGGGCGTCATCGGTTCGGGTCCGCGTTCGGTGGTCGCCACCAGTCCGGTCACCGGGCGCAGCTACACCATGACCTGCGCGTCCGACGGCGGACTGATCACCTGCACCGGTGGCGAGAACGCCCTCGTCTACGTGTACTGAGCTCAGCCGCGCTCGGTGGCCGCGCGCCGCACCGGAACTCGGCCCCGACAAGGCCGCGGACCTGTGGCGACGACTGCGGGAGCTCGTGGACGTGCGCGATGATGCCGCATGCGCGGCGGTGCTGTCCACCCTCGCGGCGCATTTCGGCCGCCGCGCCTGAAACGCCCGGATATCGGGTCGGGGCCGCGCGCTCGGCACTGTGCAGACCCCCGGAGCGCCAAGTACGGTGTCAGAACGCCGTATCGATTCCAGGAGCCGGGGAGTACGCGAGGAGTATGCGCCAGAGATACCCGAGACAGCGACGCGTCCGGAACCTGCTGTGCGGTGCGGGATTGGCCGTGCTACTGGCCCTTACGGGCTGTACCCAGCGCGCCCACGACCGAAACCAGGAGACCATCACCGAGGCGGCGGCCCGCACCGAGCAGGCGGGCTTGGCGATGACCGTGCCGGGCACACTGGCCGCCGGTTTCGCCGACCTCCAATCAACGGTGAAGGGCCGCATCGGCATGGCCATCATGCCCGTGGGCGGCGACCGCGCGGTCAGTTTCGGAGCGTGGACCTCGGGACCGGCCTGGTCCACCATGAAGGTCCCGCTCACCATCGCCGCGCTGCGTCGCAATCCGGCCCTGTCCACCTATGCCGCCGCCAATGCGATCACCCAGTCCGACAATGCCGCCGCCGATGTGCTGTGGCAGTCGCTGGGCACCTCGCAGGAGGCGGCCCAGGCGGTGGAGGCGGTGCTGCGCGAGGGCGGCGACGCCAAGACCGCCGTGCCCGCCGCGCGCGCCCGCGCCGATGCCTCCGCCTTCGGTCAGGCCGACTGGGCACTGACCGATCAGGTCGAATTCGCTTCGCGGCTGCCGTGTTTGGCGCAATCTGGCACGGTGGTGAATTTGATGCAGCAGATCACGCCGCAGCAGCGATGGGGGCTCGGCGCATTCAATAATGCCCAGTACAAGGGCGGATGGGGTCCCGATCCGCAGGGCGCGTACCTGGTCCGCCAGTTCGGGCTGGTGCCCGCGGCGGGGGGACAGTTCGCGGTGGCCTTTGCCGCCCAACCGGATTCGGGCGTCTTCAATGACGGGATGACGCTGCTCGATCGAATGACCACGCTCATCACCCAGCATCTCGGCGAACTATCCGGCGGCAAATGCCAGGGTTGAGGGTGTCCGGGTGCAATCGCGGAGCGGGACCCGATTCGGTCCCTACGAACTGCGCGCGCTGCTGGGTCGGGGCGGTATGGGGGAGGTCTACGAGGCGCACGACACCGCCAAGGATCGGATTGTCGCGCTCAAACTGCTGACACCGGAGTTGGCGGCCGATCCCGTATTCCAGGAACGCTTTCGGCGGGAATCGCAGGCGGCCGCTCGACTGGCCGAACCGCATGTCATTCCCATTCACGACTGGGGGAGCATCGATGGCACCCTCTATATCGACATGCGGTTGGTGCGCGGCGCGGATCTGAAATCGGTGCTGCGCGAACAGGCCCCGCTCGGGCTGGAACGCGCGGTGCGGATTCTCGATCAGATTGCCTCCGCATTGGATGCCGCGCATGCGGACAGGTTGGTGCACCGCGATGTGAAGCCCGCCAATATTCTGGTCACCCCAACGGATTTCGCGTATCTCGTCGATTTCGGTATCGCCCGTTCGACCGGTGATCCGAGTGTCACCGCCACCGGTGCGGCGATCGGTTCCTACAGCTATATCGCGCCGGAGCGCTTCGAGGGCGGGCCGGTCGGCGGTGCCACCGATATCTACTCGCTGGCTTGCGTTCTGTATGAATGTCTCACCGGGGCACAGGCTTTCCGGGCCGGCAGTATGAGTGCGCTGATCCATGCGCATCTCAGTCAGGCGCCGCCGCGGCCGAGTCTTGTTCGGCCGGATATTCCGGCGGCCATGGATGCGGTCATTGCCAGGGGGCTCGCGAAATCGCCCGGCGATCGGTATGCGAGCGCCTGTCAGCTCACCGCGGCGGCCGCCGATGCCCTTGTCGGTCGGAGTTCCGCGCCGCCGACCAACCGCATGCCGATTGTGGCTCCGGCGCCGCCTACTGTCCGCTTTCCGGAGGGCGGCACCGAGCGTGTGCCGAAGGTTGTTGGGCCACAGCCCGATCCCCGTAGTTGGCCCGCGGTGCGAATCGAGCCGGTGCGGGCGGATCGGCCCGAGGCGGTTCCGCATGGCGACGGTGGCATGCTTTCTCGTTCGGATAATGCCGCGCCGCAGCCTGATTCACGACGCGGCCGCATTTGGAAGGTGCTGCTCGGCGTATTCCTCGTCTCGGCCGTCGTAGTCGGTGCGGCTGCGGGCGTTTGGTTCCTGCGCCCGCCACCTGCGCCCGCTCCGCCGCCGGTTACCTCTGCCCCTCCGCTGCCCACCGATGCTCAGCCATGCACCCAGGTCTACCCGGCGACCGGTCGTTTCACGGCCTCCGCCATCGGCACCCCGGTCACCTCCTGTCGATTCGCCGAGGAGGTCCGCAAGGCGTACGCCGCTGCCGCATCCGGTCCGGGCCAGGTGACGGTGGTGGCGCACAGTCCGGTGCGCGATCAGGACTACGAGATGACCTGCCAGGGTGATCGCGTCGTCGTCTGTCGCGGCGGCGAGAACGCGGTGGTCTATCTCTACTGACGCCAAGCCGTTGTGGCGCTGGGGAATTGAGCGAACCGCCACGGTGGGGACGCGCATCGGGTGCGTTCGCCCGCCCCGCCGGGGAGGATGGACCGGACCAGATGCGCCCGCCAGGAAGGTCCGATATGTCGAGCCAGCCGAACTACGGTTCCCGTTACCCCCGGTACACGGGGGCGCGGCTGCCTGCCGACGCGGTGGGAGGCAAGATAGCGGCCATGCGCATCGGAGTCTTGACCGGAGGCGGCGACTGTCCTGGCCTGAACGCGGTGATCCGCGCCGTCGTTCGGACCGCGAACGGACGATACGGCGATGCCGTGATCGGCTTCCAGGACGGTTGGCGCGGGCTGCTCGAGGACAGAAAGATCAATATCCTCAATGACGACCGCACCGATCGGCTGCTCAACAAGGGCGGCACCATGCTCGGCACCGCGCGGACCAATCCGGATATGCTGCGCGCGGGTCTCGGCAAGATCAAGCAGACCCTGGACGACAACGGTATCGAGGCGCTGATCCCGATCGGCGGCGAAGGCACGCTGACCGCCGCCAGTTGGCTCTCCGATGAGGGCGTCCCCGTGGTGGGCGTCCCGAAAACCATCGACAACGATATCGATTGCACCGATGTCACCTTCGGGCACGACACCGCGCTCACCATCGCCACCGAGGCCATCGACCGGCTGCACACCACCGCCGAATCCCATCAGCGAGTCATGCTGGTGGAGGTGATGGGTCGGCACGCGGGCTGGATCGCGATCCACTCCGGTATCGCGGCGGGGGCGCATCTCACGCTGGTGCCCGAGGTCCCGTTCGATGTGGACGAGGTGTGCCAGATGATCAAGCGCCGCTTCCAGCGCGGCGACAAGCATTTCATCTGCGTGGTGGCCGAGGGGTCCCATCCCGCGCCGGATTCCGGATTCGCGCTGCGCGAGGGCGGAATCGACGAGTTCGGGCATGAGCGCTTCACCGGTGTCGCGCAGCAGTTGGGCGCGGAGATCGAGCGGCGCATCGGCAAAGAGGTGCGCACCACCGTCCTGGGGCATGTGCAGCGCGGCGGTAGTCCAACACCTTACGACCGGGTGCTGGCCACCCGCTTCGGACTGCATGCGGCCGAGGCGGTGCACGCCGGGCGCTTCGGGCAGATGGTGGCCCTGCACGGCACCGAGATCGATCTGGTTCCGCTGTCGGAGGCGACCAAGCAGCTCAAGCGCGTTCCGGAGGAGAGCTATCGCGAGGCGGAGGCGTTCTTCGGCTAGGGGTCGGGTCCGCCGCGGTATCGACGACCCCTCATCCCTGAGACGGAATTCGGTCGACTGTCGGGATGATTCGCCCTGTCGAGCCCGTAGTCGTCGGACTATGGGCCGTACGTTGAAGGTATGCGCTCCGGTCGATTTCTCGCGCTGACGCTTCTCGTCGTCGGCACTCTGTTCGCGGCCTCCTGTTCGAAATCCGAGCCGAGCAAGCCTTCGGTGCAGGGCGAGTGGCACGGATCCATCGAGGTGCCGGGGAACCCGCTGCCCGTGGGGATCACCTTCACCGCCGAAGACAAGGCGACGATCGACATCCCCGCGCAGGGCATGCAGGGTGTGGCGTTGAAAGATGTTCGGACCGAGCCGGATCGGGTGGAGTTCGCGATCGCGAATGTGCCGGGCGATCCGGTCTTCCACGGCAAGCTCGACGCGCAGCGGATCACCGGCAAATTCACCCAGGCCGGTGTGGACTTCACGCTGAACATGGAGCGCGGCGCACTCGCACGGCAGACTCGGCCGCAGGATCCCAAACCGCCGTACCCGTACAAATCGACCGATGTGACCTACCGCAACGGCGAGTTGACCATCGCGGGCACGCTCACCGAACCGCAAGGGGCGGGACCGTTCCCGGCCGTGCTGCTGCTCGTCGGCAGCGGTGCGAACAATCGCGATGAGGAGATCGCAGGCCATCGGCCGCTGCTGGTGCTCGCCGATGCGCTGACCAGGTCGGGTTACGCGGTGCTGCGGACCGATCAGCGCGGTGTCGGCGGCACCGGTAGCAAACTGGCGGACGCCACCTATAGGGACCTCGCCGATGATGCGGTCGCGGGCTTGCGCTTCCTACGGTCCCGCTCCGAGATCGATCCGGCGCGTGTGGGGTTGATGGGGCACAGCCAGGGCGGATATATCGGTCCGCTGGTCGCTTCGCGTCCGGATGCCAACGTCGCCTTCGTCATCTCCATGGCGGGTCCCGCCGTGCTCGGCGCGGAGGTCGTCGCCGAGCAGGCCAGGCTCATCGGCGCCGCCGAAGGTATGCCCGCCGAGCAAATCGACGAGCAGGTCCGCGCCAATGCGGAGCTGGCCAAGCTGCTGCTCGCCGGTGACCTCGAAGGTGCGCGAGCCTTGGTGAAACAGCAGAACGCCGAGCTCCCGCCGGACAAGCGACAGCCCGACGACAAGATCGCCGCGGCGATCAGTATCAACGATATGGCGCTGTACTCCTACGATCCGGCCCCCGCGCTGAAGGCGCTGCGCATCCCGGTCCTGGCCTTCTTCGGCGGCAAGGACCTCCAGGTCCCGCCCGCTCAGAACGAAAAGCCCATGCGCGAGAACCTCGCCGCCGACCCGGACGCCACCGTCCACGTCTTCCCGAATCTCAATCACCTCATGCAGCCCGCCGACAAGGGCGCGCCGAGCGAGTACAAGAAGATCGACGTGACCATCGACCCGGAGGTTCTCACCTTCGTGACCGGGTGGCTCCAGCAGCGCTTCCCGACCAAGTAACAGGGCCGGAACCGGCTTACTTAAACTGATGCCTATGAGCGCACCCACGGTCGAGTTGATGGATTATGCCGACGTCATGGCTAGGTTCGAGCCGGTGCTCGGCATGGAGGTCCACGTCGAGCTGTCCACCGCGACCAAGATGTTCTGCGGTTGCCCGACCGAATTCGGCGCGCAGCCCAATACCCAGGTGTGCCCGGTCTGCCTCGGCCTGCCCGGTTCGCTGCCGGTGGTGAACGAGCAGGCGGTGGCCTCGGCCATCCGGATCGGGTTGGCGCTCAACTGTTCCATCACCCCGTGGGGTCGCTTCGCGCGCAAGAACTACTTCTACCCGGATCAGCCGAAGAACTACCAGATCAGCCAGTACGACGAGCCGATCGCCACCAACGGTCACCTCGAGGTCGTCCTCGATGACGGCAGCACCTTCCGGGTGGAGATCGAGCGCGCCCACATGGAGGAGGACACCGGCAAATCGGTGCACGTCGGCGGTGCGACGGGTCGGATCCACGGCGCGAGCCATTCGCTGCTGGACTACAACCGCGCCGGGGTGCCGCTCATCGAGATCGTCACCAAGCCGATCACCGGCGCGGGGGAGCGCGCCCCCGAGGTGGCCCGCGCCTATGTCACCGCCCTGCGCGATCTGCTCAAATCGCTCGAGGTGTCCGATGTCAGGATGGAGCAGGGCTCGCTGCGCTGCGATGCGAATGTGTCGCTGATGCCCAAGGGCGCGACGGAATTCGGCACCCGCACCGAGACCAAGAATGTGAACTCGCTCAAGAGCGTCGAGGTCGCGGTGCGCTACGAGATGCGCCGCCAGGGCGCGCTGCTGGCCGACGGCGGCACGGTCATCCAGGAGACCAGGCATTTCCACGAGGCCGACGGCTCCACCTCGCCCGGTCGCCGCAAGGAGACGGCGGAGGATTACCGCTACTTCCCGGAGCCGGATCTGGAGCCGGTCGCGCCTGCGGCGGAGTGGGTGGAGCAACTGCGCGGCACCATTCCCGAGTACCCGTGGCTGCGGCGCGCGCGGCTGCAGGCCGACTGGGGCTGGGCCGATGAGGTCATGCGCGATGTGGTGAATGCCGGTGCGCTGGAACTGATCATCGCCACCGCCGAGGCGGGCGCGCCCGCGGATGACGCGCGCTCCTGGTGGGTCGCCTACCTGACGGAGAAGGCCAAGGAGCGCGAGGTGGCCCTGGAGGAGTTGCCCATCGCTGCGGCACAGGTGGCCGAGGTGATCGGGTTGGTCGAGGCCAAGACCATCAATAGCAAGGTGGCCAAGCAGGTCGTCGATTTCGTCTTGGCGGGCGAGGGCGCGCCCGCCGAGATCGTCGCGGCCAGGGGACTCGGCATGGTCTCCGATGACGGTGCGCTCATAGCCGAGGTCGAGAAGGCGTTGGCCGCCAATCCGGATATCGCGGAGAAGATCCGCTCCGGCAAGGTGCAGGCCGCGGGCAAAATCGTCGGCGATGTCATGAAGGCGACCAGGGGCCAGGCCGACGCGGCGCGGGTGCGCGAATTGGTCCTCGCCGCCTGTAGCTGAGCGAATACCCGCGAGTCCGGATCATCGCGGATGATCCGGACGGCTCGGCTCGACTGCCTAGTAGGTGACGACTTCCTTGGGGATTTCGGGACTGTGGGTGATGGTTCTACCATCGGCGCCGAGGGTGAATGTGATGGTGGCGGAACCGATGTCGCAGCAGCCGCTTGGCCAGTGGTATTCGACATCGACGGTGCGGTCTGCGGAGCTGGGCACCCTGGTGTAGCCGGTCGCCTTGGCGGTCGCGGTGCCGATGTACCCGTCGTGGTTGAAGAACAGCACATGCGCGGGCGAACTCGCGACGCTGTTCGGAGGCTTGACGACCACCCACAGCAGTTGCGGGCAGGAACCGATATGCGCGTCGCTGGCCCAGAGGTAGTCGTAGGGATCGCCAAAGACGGTGGAACCGAGCGATTGGATGGCGCGGTGGACCACTTCGTTATTCGCGTCGACGCAAAAACCATGGCCCGCGGTGGCCGGGGCGTCGGCGGAGGGGGCCTGGCTGGCGATGGGTCTGTCGAGGGAGTCGGACGCGGGCGCCTGAGCGATGCCGGGCGCGGGCGTGATGTGTGCACTGGAGACCGGCGCGCTGCGGGGTATCGCAGGTTCGGAGTTTTGACATCCGGTCGTCGCCAAGGCGAGTCCGATGGCTGTCACCGTCGCGCCGATGATCTTGTTCATTCGAGCCTTCCTGTGTCGCACCAATTCTGACAAGCGTTTGAATTATGCGATGTCTTTCACAGTGGGAAGGATCGGGCAGCGGCGGCCGCTGGGTGGTTTAGTCCGGTCCGCCGCCACCTGGTTGCGGCGGTGGGATTCGCACCACGCGATCGTCGGTCGGGCCGCCGGGACCGGAGGATTTGTTGGCGGTGGTGACCCACGCGTTGCCATCCGGTCCGGCGGTCGCGCCGTAGAGCGCGCCGTACTTGTCCTGCACGGCCAGGCTGGGCGCGGTGGTCACGGCATGGGTGTTCGGATCGGCCACCACGACCGCCACCGCCTTGGCATTGCTCAATGCGACCATGACGCCGTCCGGTCCGGCCGCGCAACCGCCGACGCCGGGCCGGTCCGGCCAGGTCCACGCGGTGCTGACAGTGCCGTCGGAATCCATGTGCTGCAACCGATCCGCCGCCGGGGTGCGGTCGGTGATCCAGATGCCATTCTTGGGGTCGCGGCAGATATCGCCCGCGATACCGATGCCGGAGAGCGCGACCTCGGGTGCGGCCGCACCGGGGGCGGGGGAGTTGACCCGCAGGAGTTTGCCTGCCAGCGAGCCCGCGGACGCCGCGCCGCCGGGATTGCCCGCGTCACCGGTGAGCACCAGCAGTCGATTGGGATCGGCCCATTCGATCGCGCCGTGATTTCCGGTGGGACCCTTGGGGATTCCGGTGAGAATATCCTTGGGCGGGCCGTTCTCGGCCAACCGGACCACCCGATTGTCCGAGGCGGTGGTGATGTAGGCGTAGAGCAGCCCATCCTCGCGGTAGGTGGGGGAGAGCGCCAGATCGCTCAGGCCGCCGTCGCCGGAACCGTCCACATCCAGCCGCGCCACCTCCACGGGCGGCGCCTTCGGATCGGTGACCTTCAGGATGCGGCCGGTGCGGCGCTCGGCCACCAGCACCCCGTCCGGCACGCCGACCAAACCGCTCAGTGTGTCCAGGCAGGTGGCCACCACATTCTGGTCCGGATCCTCGCAGGGACCCAGTTGCCGGGAGGCGCTCGGCGGTGGCGTCTTGGTCGGATCGAGATCGGCGGCGTGCATGGTCGGCTCCGGGGTGAACGGCCCCGACGCCGAATCGTCGAACCGGGCGCAGCCCGCCAGTGCGGCGGCGGCCAGCGTCAAGCTCGCCGCGACGCGGCCCGCGACAACCAAACTCATGGGTCAGACGTTACGGAAATACCCTCGCGCGCGCAGACTCCGGGGTCGGGTGGTGGACACGCCGTCGCGCGTGTCGCCCCGCCGTCGCACCCACCGGCATAGGGTTGGGTCCGTGACCGAGAAGACAAATGACACATCAAGAGCCGAGGCGCACGGGGCGTTCGCCGAGCAAGCGGCGGTGTCGAGCACCGGTCGCGCGGTGAGCAGCCCGTTCGACAATCCCACCCAGCAACTGCCCGCCGTCGAACTCGGCAAGGAGCTGCCCCGCACCGACGAGGAGTTGGGACTCGACCCGCAGGTGCCCAGCGTCGTCTCGCAGCCGGAACCGACGCAGCCGCGCACCGTCGAGTCGCCCGCGGTCCCCGCGGCCGATACCGAGCCGAGCTACCCGTACGCGAGCATTCCGCCCGCGCCGACCACCCCCGATTCGAAGCGGTTGCGCCGTCGCAATGGCGACAATCGCCGGGGCACCCTCGATTTCGGGTTGTTCGTGCTGCGGCTGGTGGTCGGCGGCACCTTCGTCTACCACGGTTTGCAGAAACTGACGGGTTGGTTCCACGGTCCCGGCCTGGACGGTGTGCGTCAGATGATGGAGTCGGGCGGCTGGAGTCAGCCCACCTTGGCCACCGTCATGGTGATCGTCGGCGAGATCGGTGGCGGTGTGCTGCTCGCGCTCGGCCTGGCCTCCCCGTTGGCCGCGGGCGCGGTGCTCGCGGTGATTCTGGACGCCTGGGCCTGGAAGCAGGGGATGGAGCCGGGTTTCCAGTACAACTCGGGCACACCGACCGGGGTGGAGTTGGAGTCGATTCTCGCGGGCGCGGCCGCCGCGCTCATCCTCACCGGTCCCGGCCGCTGGTCGCTGGACCGCAATCGCGGCTGGGCCTCCCGCCCCTCGTGGGGTTCGTTCGTCGTGCTGCTGCTCGCCATCGCCGCGGCGGTGGCCACCTGGTATTTCCTGCACGGCGGGAATCCGCTGCACGGCATCGGGCCGTTTCACTGAGGTTGGCGCACAACGAAATCCGGCGCCACCCGAATTCGGGTAGCGCCGGAGGCAGGGTCTATGGCACCTTGCGGACCGCGCCGCGATCGGCTGAGGTGGCCAGTGCGGCGTAGGCGCGCAGCGCCGTGGTGACGGGGCGGTCCCGATGCGCGGGCTGCCAGGGGCGCTCGGACGCCTCCATCTTCGCGCGGCGCTCGGCCAGCACCGCATCGGAGACCAGCAGTTCCAGTGCGCGGGTGTGCACATCGATGCGGATCTGGTCGCCGTTCTCGATCAGACCGATCGTGCCGCCGCTGGCCGCCTCGGGCGAGATATGCCCGATGGACAGTCCGGAGGTGCCGCCGGAGAAGCGGCCGTCGGTGATGAGCGCGCACACCTTGCCCAGGCCCGCGCCCTTCAGGAATGCGGTGGGGTGCAGCATCTCCTGCATGCCCGGACCGCCCGCCGGACCCTCGTAGCGGATGACGATCACATCGCCCGGCTTGATCTCCTTGTTGAGGATGGCCGAGACCGCGGCCTCCTGCGATTCGACCACCACGGCCGGACCCTGAAAGCTGAACAGGGACTCGTCGATACCCGCGGTCTTGAGGATGGCCCCGTCGAGGGCGATATTGCCGCGCAGCACACACAGTCCGCCCTCGACGGTGTAGGCGTGCGCGATATCGCGGATGCAGCCCTTCTCGGCGTCGGTGTCCAGGGACGACCAGCGGTTCTCGGTGGAGAACGGTTCGGTGGTGCGCACCCCGCCCGGCGCGGCGTGGAACAGTTCCAGCGCCGCATCGGAGGTCTTGCCCGAGCGGATATCCCAGGTGTCGAGCCATTCGTCGAAGCTCGCCGAATGGACGGTGCGCACCTCGGGATCGAGCAGTCCGCCGCGACGCAGCTCGCCGAGGATGGCCGGGATGCCGCCCGCCCGGTGCACATCCTCCATGTGGTAGTCGGAGTTGGGGGCGACCTTGGACAGGCACGGCACCCGGCGCGAGATCTCGTCGATGGTGGTGAGATCGAAGTCGATCTCACCCTCCTGGGCGGCGGCCAGTGTGTGCAGCACCGTATTGGTGGATCCGCCCATGGCGACGTCGAGGGTCATCGCATTGCGGAATGCCTTGGCATCGGCCACATTCCGGGGCAGCACCGACGCGTCGTCCTCGCGGTACCAGCGATTGGCGATATCGACGACGATCGAACCCGCCCGCTCGAACAGCGCGCGCCGCGCGGCGTGGGTGGCCAGCACCGAACCATTGCCGGGCAGGGCCAGACCCAGCGCCTCGGTGAGGCAGTTCATGGAATTGGCGGTGAACATGCCCGAGCAGGAGCCGCAGGTGGGACACGCACTGCGCTCGACCTCGCTCAGGCCCTCCTCGGACACCGAGTCGTTGGCGCTGGCGGCGATGGCGGTGATCAGATCGGTGGGGGCCTGCGCCACACCGCCGACGACCACGGCCTTGCCCGCCTCCATCGGCCCGCCGGAGACGAACACCGTCGGGATGTTGACGCGCATGGCCGCGTTGAGCATGCCCGGTGTGATCTTGTCGCAGTTGGAGATGCAGACCAGCGCGTCGGCGGTGTGCGCGTTGACCATGTACTCCACCGAGTCGGCGATGATCTCGCGCGAGGGCAGCGAATAGAGCATGCCGCCGTGACCCATGGCGATACCGTCGTCCACCGCGATGGTGTGGAATTCGCGCGGCACCCCGCCCGCCGCGCGCACCGCGGCGGCGACGATCTCGCCGACATCCTTGAGGTGCACGTGGCCGGGCACGAACTGGGTGTAGGAATTCGCGATGGCGACAATCGGCTTGCCGAAATCGGAGTCGGTCAGACCGGTGGCGCGCCAGAGCGAGCGCGCGCCCGCGGCATTGCGGCCGATGGTGGTGGTTCGGGAACGGAGCGGTGGCATGGTGTCCTCGGAGGTCGCGGGGGCTGATGTGCGACTGCGCCGACTCGCTCGCGGGAGCGGAGTTCGGCGAATCCTCAACGTTACTCTCGGCGGAATCGGTGCGATTCGCTGGTGGCGGCGCTGTTGTCGCGCCGAAGCCTTGGTCGCCGCGAGGGTGTCGTCGGCGCGGGCGGTGTCATCGGTTGTGTCGTATCCGGCACCGTCGCGTATCAGCCTACCGGTAGGCGCTCACTTGTCGTCGGCCGCCGCGTCCTTGTCGTCCTCGGCCGCCGCGTTCGCGGCGGCGTCGCGTGCCGCCTCCTCGGCCGCGAACAGGTCCGGAATCCGTCCGTGCGAGGCCGCGATCAGATCGCGCAGTCGGTCGTAGGTCACCGCGGGCAGTTTGACCGTCGACCCGTCGGTCAGGTGCGCTCGGACGAAGCCGCGCTTGGGAATGCTGACGCCCTTCAACTGCGCCCATCCCACATGTCGGGAGCCGAAGACGCGGCGCAGCTCGAGTCCGGATTCGGAGAGCACCGTGCGGGTGCGCGCCACCCAGACCACGCCCGCGACCGGAATCAGCAGCAGCCACCACAGCCCGAGCGGCCAGCCCGCGAAGAAAAAGAAGACGCTGAAGAACAGAACCAGCAGCCCCAGGTAGGCGAGCGGCGGGACGCGGATGGTCCGCACCTGCTGACCCGTTTGTTCCCCAGCCTCGGCGGTATGGGACGATTCCAGCGGTGGCACGGACTGATGCGGTGATGACACACCACCATCTTCGCATCCTGGTGAACGCACACATTCAACCACTGCTGTCTCACATAATGAGACGTCACGGGTCAGCCGTTTGACTCCGAGGTTTGCGCGCGCATAACGTCGTCGACGTGAATCGAATCGAGCTTCTCGTAATTAGCCGGCGCGTCCAGCGTTGAGCCAGACTTTCTAGTCGATTACGTCAGCTCGCGTTGCGACGCGCCACCCTCGAACAGCATCCGCTGGTCGGGGGCTTTTTTATGTTCGGAGTACGCTTCGGCTGGGCGCGGCGCAAGACACCGCATGTCACGCAACGATCCGGGGTCGGACCGACAAGCAGTTAGGAAACGAGACGGTGAGCGCACCAACCGCCCGGCCAGGGCCCTCGGCCCGCAGGCCGGCGCCCACGGCCACTCAGCAGGCCGCACAACCCGCCGCGACGACCGCCAACCGCCGCCAGCTCCCGCCCGAGCGGGTCACCGGCGCGCAATCGGTGATCCGTTCGCTCGAGGAACTCGGCGTCGATACGGTGTTCGGCATTCCCGGCGGCGCGATCCTTCCGGTCTACGATCCGCTCTTCGATTCGGTCAAGGTGCGCCACGTACTGGTCCGGCACGAACAGGGCGCGGGTCACGCGGCCACCGGTTACGCCCAGGCCACCGGCAAGGTCGGCGTGTGCATGGCCACCTCCGGTCCCGGCGCGACCAACCTGGTCACCCCGATCGCGGACGCGCAGATGGATTCGGTGCCGATCGTCGCCATCACCGGCCAGGTCGGGCGCGGCCTCATCGGCACCGACGCCTTCCAGGAGGCCGATATCTCCGGCATCACCATGCCGGTCACCAAGCACAACTTCCTCATCACCGAGCCCGTCGATATCCCGCGCATCCTGGCCGAGGCGTTCTATCTGGCCGCCTCCGGTCGTCCCGGCGCGGTCCTGGTCGACATCCCGAAGGATGTGCTCCAGGCGCAGACCACCTTCACCTGGCCGCCGGAAATGCGCCTGCCCGGCTACCGGCCGGTCACCAAACCGCACGGCAAGCAGGTGCGCGAGGCCGCCAGGATGATCCTGGAGGCCAAGGCCCCGGTGCTGTACGTCGGCGGCGGCGTGATCAAGGCCGACGCCGCCCCGGAGCTGCTGGAACTGGCCGAACTCACCGGCATCCCGGTGGTCACCACGCTGATGGCGCGCGGCGCGTTCCCGGACAGCCACCACCTGAACATGGGTATGCCCGGTATGCACGGCACCGTGGGAGCCGTCGCCGCCCTGCAGAAGTCCGATCTGCTCATCACGCTGGGTGCGCGCTTCGATGACCGGGTCACCGGCCAGCTCGATTCGTTCGCACCTGCGGCCAGGGTGATCCACGCCGATATCGATCCGGCCGAGATCGGCAAGAACCGTCACGCGGATGTCCCGATCGTGGGCGACTGCCGCGAGGTCATCGCCGAACTGATCGAGACGCTGAAGGCCGACCCGTCCGCGAAGCAGCGTCCGCTGTTGGAGCTCGCCGAGTGGTGGGAGTACCTCGACGGCGTGCGCTCCCAGTACCCCTTGGGCTGGACTCAGCCGAAGGATGGGTCGCTGTCCCCGGAGTTCGTCATCGAGGCGCTGGGCCGCCTGGCCGGACCCGACGCCATCTACTGCGCGGGTGTCGGCCAGCACCAGATGTGGGCCGCGCAGTTCATCAAGTACGAGAAGCCGCGCACCTGGCTGAACTCCGGTGGCCTCGGCACCATGGGCTACTCGGTCCCGGCCGCCATGGGCGCGAAGATGGGCTGCCCCGACAAAGAGGTGTGGGCGGTCGACGGCGACGGCTGCTTCCAGATGACCAATCAGGAATTGGCCACCTGCGCCGTCGAGGGCGTCCCGATCAAGGTCGCCCTGATCAACAACGGCAATCTCGGCATGGTGCGCCAGTGGCAGACCCTGTTCTACGAGCAGCGCTACTCCAACACCGATCTGGGCACCCACACCCTGCGCATCCCGGATTTCGTGAAACTCGCCGAGGCGCTCGGCTGCCACGGCATCCGGGTCGAACGCGAGCAGGACGTGGAGGCCGCCATCCGCGAGGCCCAGTCCATCAACGACCGCCCCGTGGTGATCGATTTCATCGTCGGCAAGGACGCCCAGGTGTGGCCGATGGTCGCCTCGGGCACCAGCAATGACGAGATCATGGCCGCGCGCGGCATTCGCCCGCTGTTCGACGAGGACGAGTCGGCGGCCGAGCCCGCGGTCATCCATGAGGCCCTCTCGCACGACCACAAGAACAAGGGGACCGAGGACTGATGTCGAGCACCCATACCCTGAGCGTGCTGGTCGAGGACAAGCCCGGCGTCCTCGCGCGGGTGGCGAGCCTGTTCTCCCGGCGCGGCTTCAATATCGAATCCCTGGCGGTCGGCGGCACCGAGGTGCCGGAGATCTCCCGGATGACCATCGTGGTCACCGTCGAGGATCTGCCGCTGGAACAGGTCACCAAGCAGCTCAACAAGCTGGTCAATGTGATCAAGATCGTCGAGCAGGACGCCGACGCGTCGGTGGCCCGCGAATTGATCCTGGTGAAGGTGCGCGCCGACGCGGGCGTGCGGACCCAGGTGATCGAGGCGGTTACGCTCTTCCGGGCGAAGGTGATCGACGTCTCACCGGACGCGCTCACCGTGGAGGCGACCGGAACCCGGTCCAAACTCGACGCATTGCTGCGCATGCTCGAACCGTTTGGCATTCGCGAAATCGTGCAGTCCGGTGTCGTCGCGGTCGGTCGCGGACCCAAGTCCATCACCGCCACGCGCTGAACCGCACCCGACCCAAGTAAGAAGAATCAGAAGGGATCCCACCAAGTGGCAGTCGAGATGTTCTACGACGACGACGCCGACCTGTCGATCATCCAGGGCCGCAAGGTCGCGGTGATCGGCTACGGCAGCCAGGGCCACGCGCATTCGCTGAGCCTGCGCGACTCCGGTGTCGAGGTCCGAGTCGGCCTCGCGGAGGGTTCGAAGTCGCGTCCCAAGGCCGAGGAGGCCGGACTCACCGTCGGCACCCCCGCCGAGGTGTCGGCCTGGGCCGAGGTGATCATGGTGCTCGCGCCCGATACCGCGCAGGCCGCGATCTTCACCAACGACATCGAGCCGAACCTGAACGACGGCGACGCGCTGTTCTTCGGCCACGGCCTCAATATCCACTTCGGCCTGATCAAGGCCCCCGCCAACATCACCGTCGGCATGGTCGCGCCGAAGGGGCCGGGTCACCTGGTGCGCCGCCAGTTCGTCGACGGCAAGGGCGTGCCCTCGCTGATCGCGATCGATCAGGACCCGAAGGGCGAGGGTCAGGCGCTGGCGCTGTCCTACGCCAAGGGCATCGGCGGCACCCGCGCGGGCGTCATCAAGACCACCTTCAAGGAAGAGACCGAGACGGACCTGTTCGGTGAGCAGGCCGTGCTCTGCGGCGGCGCCGAGGAACTGATCAAGACCGGTTTCGACGTCATGGTCGAGGCGGGCTACGCCCCGGAGATGGCCTACTTCGAGGTGCTGCACGAGCTCAAGCTGATCGTGGACCTCATGTACGAGGGCGGTATCGCCCGGATGAACTACTCGGTGTCCGACACCGCCGAGTTCGGCGGTTACCTGTCGGGTCCGCGCGTCATCGACGCCGACACCAAGCAGCGCATGCGCGACATCCTCACCGACATCCAGGACGGTACTTTCGTCAAGCGCCTGGTGGCCAATGTCGAGGGCGGCAACAAGGAGCTCGAGGCGCTGCGCAAGCAGAATGCCGAGCACCCGATCGAGGTCACCGGCGCGAAGCTGCGCGGCCTGATGAGCTGGGTGGATCGCCCGATCACCGAAACCGCCTGATACGCGGCTGATTGCGCGACGACCCGTCGGGAGCTTCTCCCGGCGGGTCGTCGCTTTTCAGTGCCAGTACGGGCGGTAGTGCTCCAGGTCCGCAGGTTCGGTGGTGCGGGTCGCGAGGTGGCCGTCGGGGCGGATGAGGATCAGCTCGTCGGGTGTCGGGTGGTAGGCGCCGCGAAGGAAGTCGGCGTTCGGGGGGATCCGGTGCACCTGGACGGCCGATGCGGCTCGGAATGGGGTGTGCCCGAAATCGAGGATCGTCCAGTGGGTTCCGCGTTGGAGATCGAAGAGTGTTGTGTCGAGGATCGGTGCGTCCGGGGCTCGGTCGCCGGGGCGTGGACCCGGTGCCTGGTCGGTCTTCGCGGTGAGCGGGCTGTCCGGGTAGGCGATGGTGAGGCCGGTGGTGAAGTCGTCGGTCAATCCGCGCTGGGCGGTCGAGCCGTCGGCGGCGGACATGATGTGGCGCAGCTTGGCGGTGGAGTCGTCGAGCACCGCTCGGGCAACTGGAATGCGTTCTGTCCCATAGGTTTCCAGGAGGTCGTCCGGAGCTCCCGCGAGGACGGCGGCGAGTTTCCAACCGAGGTTGTAGGCATCCTGGATGCCGGTATTCATACCTTGGCCGCCGCCGGGGGAGTGGACGTGCGCGGCATCGCCCGCCAAGAGGACTCGGCGGTCGCGGTACCGGTCCACCATGGCGACATTGATTCGGTAGAGCGACAGCCAGGTCGGGTCGGTGAGGGTGACACCGTCGAGTCCTGTTCGCTCGGTGAAGATTCGGCGGTACAGCTCGAGCGACGGTGTGCGCTCCGGTTCGTCGGCCGCGATGGCGGCCTGGAACTGCCAGACTCCCAAGTGCGGCAGGGGAAATAGCGACAGGATGCCGTCGTTCATCCAGAGATGCTGTCTACCGGGTTCGAGGCCGTCGATGCGGAGATCGCCGAGATACCAGCGGTTTTGCGGATACGCGGCGCCCGTCATGGTGAATCCGGCGAGTCGGCGAATCGCGCTGCGTCCGCCGTCGCAACCGACGACGTAGCGGGCGGTGATCGCGGTCCCACCCGCGAGTGTCACTGTGACATTTTCTGGCTTCTGGTGCAGTGCAACGACTTCGGAGTCGAATTGGATTTCGCCGCCCCACTCTCGGAGTCTGTCGCGCAGTGCCGACTCGACATGTGGTTGAGCGACCCAGACGGGAGCTGGATGGGGCGTGGTGGGTGATGGGGGCACTCCGATGGCCGCTTCCAGGGCCTCGGAGATCACGCGGTCCTTGTCGTAATGCCTTGTGGGAACGTGGATCGTGCCGTGCTCGCGGATGTTCGCGGCTATGCCCAGGTCGTCGGAGATCTCGAGTGAGCGGGGTTGGATGAGTTTGGCGCGGGAGGTCGAATTGTGGTGGGGGAGTTGGTCTATCACGCGGTGGTCGATGCCGCGCCGGGCGAGTTCGCAGGCCAGGGTGAGTCCGGTGGGGCCTGCTCCGACTATGAGGACATCGGTGCGGTTCATTCAATTACCTAACTTAGGTATGCTTTCGGTGACCGCAGAGACTGTATACCTAACTTAGGTATCTAAACAAGGAGGGTCGATGACCGAACCCGATGACATCGACACCGGCCTGTTCCCAAGACTCTTCCAACTGGCCAACGTCTTCAACCGAGGTCGGCTCTACGACACCATCATGGGAACCACCGGGCTGACCATGGAGCGTCCCGCCATGACCATCCTGATCATTCTCGATGGGGCCGACGGTGCGCTGCGGGTCGGGGAGATCGCCACGCAGATGCAGGTCGAGGGGCCGCACGCGACCCGTCACCTCAACGCGCTCGAGGGACGCGGGTTGGTGCGGCGAGTGGTGGACGACGGCGATCGCCGAGCCAGGCGGGTCGCGCTGACCCCGGCGGGCCAGGAACTGGTCGACCGCTACACCGCCGCCGTCCGGGTGTGGTTCGAGGGGGCGCTGGCAGGCTGGACGACTGCGGAACGGCAGCAGTTGACGAGTCTGCTCGGTCGAATGGTGAACGATATCAACGGATATCGCGGCTGACCGGTGCGCGCCGACCGGCCGATGCGGGTCGGCGCACGCGCGGACCCTAGTGGTTGTGGTAGTTCGGGACGAGCGAATTCGGCCCGATTACCGGGTTGCCGCCACCGGTCGGCGGGTTGATCACGCTACCGGGGTTCGACGGGCTCTGGTCGAAATGGGTGGCCGCGCACCACTCCTGGAAGTCCCTGTCGCCCTGGCGCTCCGGCTTGTCGCAGTTGGCGTAGTCGGAGTAGTCGTACATGCGCAGGTCGGTCTGCGCGACCCGCACGGACGGCGCGGCCGAGGCGGGGACGGCCATCGCGGCCAGTGGGGCCGCGACGATCGCGCCCGCGATCGCGAATCTGGTCAACATCGATGTCGGGAACACGTCGATCCTTTCGAATTCCGCGCGGGCGTCGTGCCCGCACGTCGTACTCGGTTGTCCCACCGGCCGAATGACGGTGTGACAGAGTCGATTATCGATCGGAGTCCGCATCGACCCGCCGCGAGGTGTCGTATTGGGCACTCGGGCGTGTCGGAGGCGGCGACATGGGTCCGCGTCAGTGCGGGTGCATCGGATTGTTGGGATTCATCGGGCTGTTCGGATTGGCCGGGTTGTTCGGGCTGTTCGGGTTCGCCGGATTGTTGGGGTTGAGGGGGCTGGCCGGGTTGTTCGGGTTGTTGAGGTTGTTCGGATTATTCGGATTCAGTGGGCTGTTCGGGTTATTGGGGTTGGACGGGTCGTTCCAGGAGTCCTTCGGGTGTGTCGGGCTGAGCGGGTTGGCCGGGTTGTTGGCCCAGCGGATGGCCGCGCACCAATTCTGGAAGTCCGTGTCGTCCCTGCGTTCCGGCTTCGCGCAGTCGGCGAAGTTGTAGTCCCGTGGGTCGGTGACGCTCACCCGCGCGGGGGGCGTCGCGAAGGCCGGGACGGCCAGCGCGGTCAGCGGGGCGGCAACGATCGCGCCCGCGATGGCGATTCTGGTCAGCGCGGCCGCCGGTCTATTCGTGGAGAACACTTCGATCCTTCCGTATTTCACGTGGTATTCGGTTGTCTCGCCCCTCGGACGCCACAGGCCCGGCGCGCCGAGCGACACCGGGCCTGCCTGCGTATCGCTAGCTGCTGCCGAAGGATCCGCGCGGCATGAAGCCGCCGTGGAAGAAGCCCCAGAACGGGTCGTTGCGGTGGCGCCAGTTGTAGTCGTTGTCGCGCCAGTCGTCCTGCCAACCGCGCCAGTCGCGGTCGTTGTCATTGCAGTTCCAATTGGGGAACGGACCGAAATCGTCGCAGTCGCGCCAGTGGTGCCTGATCTCGGTGGCGGTGGGCGCGGCCGCCTCGGCGGAGGCCGGAATGGCCAGGGCGCCGAGCGGAATGGCGACCAGTGCGCCCGCGACGGCGACGCGGGCCAGTGTCCGGCGCAGACCGCCGGACCGGGTGATGGAGAACAACGTGAATCCTTTCCTCGATGGTGGGCCTGCGCCCACCAACCCGCGGTGCTGTACTTGTCCTGGCGTTGAGCCGGACATGTCGTCGTCTTCCAGGCCCCGACCCGATTCTCCGACGAAGCACCGACGACACGCTTACACTCTTGCCCAACCCGACCGCTCCCGTCCATGGCTGTGAGCCCGTCAGTGGGAACTTCACTCCGGCGCACTAGGGGATATCCCTGAGTCGGTGGGAAATGCGAGTCTGCCGCGAAACCCCTATCGCTTTGGGAAAACTGGAATCAGGGCGTCGACGAGGGCATCGGCCGATGGCAGCGTCGCGAGCGCGGCGGGCGGGCTCAGATGCCGCTGCAATGCCCGCTGATGCGCGGCCCCCACCAGCAGCAATGCCAACGCCCGCAGGTCGATCCGGTCCGCTCCGGGCACCGCCCCGAGGCGCGCCACGACCACGTCGAGGGCGCGATGCGGTCCGAGATCCGAATCACGTCCGCGCTCCAAGAATTTCGCGCGCAGTCCGCTATCGGATTGAATCGCGGCGATCACCGGGATCGCGCTGTGGAAGAACTGCTCGAGCGTCATGACCACTTCGACCAGGTCCGCGCGCAACTCACCGTGTCCCGGCGAATCGAGCAGCGCCTCCTTGAGCGGTCGCACGTGCTGGGCGATCACCGCCTGCAACAGTCCGACCCGGTCCCCGAAGTGATAGAAGATGCTGGATTCGGCGACGCCCGCACCGGCGGCGACCTCCTTGGTGGACAGTCGGGCCACCCCGGATTCCACCAGAATCCGCTGCGCCGCCGCGATCACTGCCTCCCGCACACCTGTGGCAGGCCTACCGCGCGCCCGTTTCTCGGCCATCGCACCTCCTCCTCTTGCAGTATGCCCGACGGAGCCGTATTTTCTGAGTAATAACTCAGTAATTTTGGTCCGCGAAGGAGTCGCCATGACCGCCACCGTTCGACCTCCCCAGTCCCCCATACAGCGCGCGGGGGATCGATTCGTTCGCGCGGTCCTGCGGTCGCCCGTGCATCGGATACTCAGCGGGAAATTGCTGATCATCACGGTGGTCGGTCGAAAGACCGGCCGTGAATACAGCTATCCCGTCGGGTACGCCGAACACGACGGCCACCTGCTCATCGGCACCGCCGCTCGCTGGCGGCGCAATGTGCGTCCGCCCGCGCCGGTGCGAATCCTGCTGTGCGGCACCGAGATCGAGGCCGATGCGGAGATCGTCTCGGAGGCGGCGGGGCTGCGCGAGCTGTATCCGGTGATCCTGCGGCGCAATCCGATCCACGGCCGTTTCGCGGGTATCGGCCTCGAATCGGATGGGCGCGTCAATGAGGACGATCTGCGGCGCGCCATGGCGGGCGGGGTCGCGGTGGTGCGCCTGCGTCCGCGCTGAACGGTCGGCTGCCTACGATGGCTGCCATGGCAACGATGATCGATCTCTTCGCCGGTTGTGGCGGCATGACCAGCGGATTCGTCGCCGAGGGGTTCCGGCCCGAACTGGCGGTGGAGTTCGATCTCGCCGCGGCGGCCACCTACGCCGCGAATTTCGGCGCGCACCACATGCTCTGGCGCGATATCGCGGCGGTGTCCGAACGCGAGGTGCCGCCAGTGGATGTGGTGATCGGCGGTCCCCCGTGCCAGGGGTTCTCCAACCTGGGCTCGAAGAATATCGGCGATCCGCGCAACCGGCTCTGGCGCGAATACGTGCGGATCGTCCAGCGGGCGAAGCCGGCGGTCTTCGTCATCGAGAATGTGGACCGCTTCCTGCGCGCGGGCGAGTTCGCGCTGCTGCTCGAGGAGGCGAACAGCGGTGCGCTGCGCGAGTACGAACTGACCTACGCCGTGCTCAACGCGGCGGATTACGGTGTCGCCCAACGCCGTAGACGCACGATCGTGCTCGGTTCGCGCGTGGGCCGCATCGAGATGCCACCCGCGACGCATTCGCGCGACGGCGCGCGAGCGGGCACCCGACCGTGGGTCGGCACCGAGGCGAGGATCGGCACGCTGCCCGAACGGCCGGTGTCGACGGTGTTGCCCGACGCCACGGTCGAATTCTTCGACCGGACGCTTCCCGGCATCTTCAAGGGCCTGGAAATCCATTTGGGCCGAACACCGACCGCGCTGTCCCTGGAACGCTACGACCACATCCCGCCCGGCGGCGGCCGATTCGACCTCCCGAATCATCTGCTGCCGCGCTGCTGGCGCGAGAAGTCCACCGGCACCACCGATGTCATGGGCCGGATGCGGTGGACCATGCCCTCCCACACGATTCGGACCGAATTCTTCAAACCGGAGAAGGGCGCGTATCTGCATCCGCAGTGGGATGCCGAGGGGCGGCATCGGGTCAACCGGCCCATCACACATCTGGAAGCGTCGCGCCTACAGGACTTTCCGGAGGACTACCTCTGGTGCGGCACGAAGGTGCAGATCGCCAAGCAGATCGGCAATGCGGTGCCGGTGGGTCTGGCGCGGGCCATCGCCGCGCACCTCGCGCCGTACCTGCGCTGAGATATCGGCCTCGGGACGAATTCTGCGTCGAGCGCAGCGATGCGGAGCGGGCCGGGAGCTGAAAGCCGCTGTCGCCGGCGGGTATTGGGTAGTCCACCGGCGACCTATCGGATCAGCGCACGACTTCGGCCACCGCGACGGGGCGGTGCGCGGCGCGGGAGCGCTCGCACGCCTCCGCGATATAGAAGGCTGCCAGTGCGTCGGCCGGGGTGCACGGGTTGTCGATCTCGCCGCGCAGGACCGCGAGGAAGGTGGCGAGCTCCTCGGTGTAGGCGGCGCGGAAACGCTCCATGAAACCCGGATAGGCGGGTGCGGCCGCGGCCGGATATCCGGGTTCGACCGAACGCAGCGGCGCGCGCTCATCAAGTCCGACAATGGCGTTGGCGCGCGAACCCAGCGCCTCGAGGCGCACGTCGTAGCCCGCGCCGTTGTAGCGGGTGAGCGAGACCGTGGCCAGGGTGCCGTCGTCGAGGGTGAGTACGGCGGCGGCGGTGTCGACATCGCCCGCCGCGGCGAATATCTCCGCGCCGCGATTGGCTCCGGTCGCGTAGACCCGCACCACCTCGCGCCCGGTGACCCAGCGGATGATGTCGAAATCGTGGACGCCGCAATCGCGGAAGATGCCGCCGGAGCGCGGAATGTATTCGGCGGGCGGCGGGGCGGGATCGAGGGTGGTGGCGCGCACCGTGTGCAACCAACCCAGTTCGCCCGCGGCGACGGCGGCGCGGGCGGCGCGATAGCCCGCGTCGAAGCGGCGCTGGAATCCGATCTGCACCGGCACCCGCGATGCGCCGATATGGTCGAGCACCGCCAGCGTCCCCGCGATATCGGCGGCGACCGGCTTCTCGCAGAACACCGGAATGCCGAGATCGACGGCCCTGGTGATGAGTTCGGGATGGGAGTCGGTCGCGGTGGTGATGACCAACCCGTCGAGGTCGGCCGCGAAGAGGGCGTCGACATCGGGCACGAACTCGACCCCGAGTTTGGCGGCGGCGGCCCTGGCGCGCTCCGGATCGGCGTCGGCGACGAGCACCGAACCGACTCCTGGCAGTGTGCGCAGGGTTTCGGCGTGTGCGGTCCCGATCCGGCCGGTGCCTGCCAGTCCGATGGTGCGGGCGGGTTCGGAGGTCATCGGCTCCCTACCTTTCTTCGTGGGTTGCCTGGAATGGGTGCGGCGGCGTGGTGCGCGGCGGCGCGGTGGTCGAGCGCACGACGAGAGATGGCCGCAGCCGGTGGCGCACCGCCGCGGTGCGGCCCTCCCGCATGCGCTCGGTGAGCGCCTCGACCGCCAAGCGCCCCATTTGGTTTCGGGGCTGGTCGATAGTGGTCAGGGCGATATGGCGCAGCGCGGCCAGCGAGGTGTTGTCGTAGCCGACGACCGAGACGTCCTCGGGGACGCGGAGTCCGGCCTCCTGCAGGCCGGACATCGCGCCGACGGCGTTGAAGTCGTTGCCGCAGACCAGGGCGGTGGGGAAATCGCCGTGGGAGAACAGGTTCAGCAGGCGGCGCACCGCGGACATGCCCGCGGCGTCGGTGTGTTCGCTGCCGAGGACCATCGGTTCGAGGCCGTGGCGCGCCATGGCGGCGCGGTAGCCCTTGCGTCGCGCGGCGGAGGTGAACGCGCCGCCGCCGTCCAAATGCACGATGCGCCGATGACCCAGTGCGACAAGGTGATCCACGGCCAGCGCGGCGCCGGTCTCGCCGTCGTCGTTGACCGTGTCCACCTCGGGGGCGGTGGACACGCGCGAGACCAGCACCGTCGGACACTGCTCGGCCGCCTCGCGGATGCGTCCCTGCGGCAGCACCGGCGAGAGCAGGATGATGCCGCCGGGGCGGAAGGAGAGCAGCCGGTCCAGGGCCGCGATCTCCCTGGCGCCCTTGCGGCGTCCGGTATTGAGGATGAGTTCGAGGCCCGCCTTCTGCGCGGCCGAATCCATGCCCTCGACCAGATCGGCGAAGTAGGTATTCCGTAGATCCGACACCAGCACCCCGACCAACGGGGAGGTGCGGCTGGCCAGTGAGCGGGCCAGGAAATCCGGCTGGTAGCCGAGCGCTGCCGCGGCGGCGAGCACCGCTTGGCGGCGATGCTCGCTCACCTTGGGCGAATCCCGCATGACCAGGGACACCAGCGCGCGCGACACCCCTGCTCTGGCGGCGACATCATCCATGGTGGGTCGCGCCATGTCGCCTCCGTTCCGCCGCATCGCCGCTGTCCGTGACGGAGGTTACAAGATTCCCGGCCGTCGATCAATAGAGCGCTCTAATCCGACATTCGCCATCGTCCGCAGACCGGCCCTGTGCCGTGAAAGGTGAGATAACCCGAGGTAGAGCCGCATTCGGTGATCGAATGTCGACCCTTGACACGGTGTGGTCTGCGTTACATAGTTGGAGCGCTCCAAACGAGTGCTCATTCTGAAGGCCGGAGAATCCGATGACCGAACCTCCCACCGCGCCGCGCCTGGCGGCCGCGCCGATCTCCTGGGGTGTCTGCGAGGTCCCCGGCTGGGGTCGCGTCCTCGACGCGCGCACCGTCCTGTCGGCCATGTCCACCCTCGGCCTCACCGCCACCGAACTCGGCCCGCCCGGCTACCTCCCGGCCGATCCGCACGAATTGCGCACGCTCCTCAAGGAATTCGGCCTCGACCTGGTCGGCGGCTTCCTCGCCCTCGCCCTGCACCGCGACCCGGATGCGGCGCGCGCCGAGGCCGAGCGCGCGGCCGCGCTGCTGGCCGCCTCGGGCGCGGAGGTCCTGGTGCTGGCCGCCGCCACCGGGCTCGAAGGCTATGACGCACGCGAGGATCTCACGGCGGCGCAATGGCGCACCCTGGTCGAAACCGCCTCGGCCATCCGCGAACTCGCCGCGGACCACGGCCTGCGCACCGTTGTGCATCCACACGTGGGCACCCAGATCGAATCCGAGGCGCAGGTCGAGCGCTTCCTCGCCGATTCCGATCTCGACCTGTGCCTGGACACCGGCCACCTGCTCATCGGCGGCGTCGACCCGGTGGCCCTCGCGCGCAGCTATGCCGCACGGATCGGCCACGTCCACCTCAAGGACGTCCGCGCCGAACTCGCCGCCCTCGTCCGTGCCGGCGAGGTGGGGTACAGCCGGGCCGTGCGGGACGGTCTCTACGTGCCGCTCGGCGCGGGCGATGTCGATATCGCCGCCATCGTGCGCGACTTGCGGGCCGCCGGATATCGCGGCTGGTACGTCATCGAACAGGATGCCGCGCTGTCCGCCGAGGATTCCGCCGAGCGCCCTACCCTCGATGCCGAGCGCAGCCTGCGCCACCTCGCCTCGATCCGAATCTAGTTGGGAAGTGATGACAATGAGGTCGATCCGATCGTGCGCCGGATGGTGGCGGGCACTGCTGCCCGCCGTCGCGGCCGCCGCCGTGCTCACCGCGTGCAGCGGCCCGAGCGCGGAGAATCCGGCCGCGCCGGGTCCGGCGCCCGCCGCCGCGGGCGCCCTGGGTTCGGTCGCGGTGGTGACGCACGGCAGCGCGGGCGACGCGTTCTGGAATGTCGTCAAGAACGGTGCCCAACAGGCCGGTAAGGATTTGGGTGTCCGGGTGGACTACCAGTCCACCGGCGATCCGGGCCAGCAGGCCAAACTCATCGACAACGCGGTGGCGCAGAAGGTCGACGGCCTGGTGGTCTCGATGGCCAATCCGGAGGCGCTGCGCCCCTCGATCGAGAAGGCCGTCGCCGCGGGGATTCCCGTGGTGACCATCAACTCGGGTGAGGAGCAGAGCGCCAAATTCGGCGCGATCGGTCATATCGGCCAGAGCGAGGTCCTCGCGGGCAGGCTCGCGGGCAAGCGCCTGGCCGAGGCCAGGAAGTCCAAGATGCTGTGCGTCATCCACGAGGCGGGCAATATCGGCGCGAACCAGCGGTGTGAGGGCGCGACACAGGGTTTCGGGTCGGCCACCACCCTGCAGGTCGATATCAACAACCCCACCGACGCACAGTCCAGGATCAAGGGCGCGCTCGAGGCCGACCGCAGCATCGACGCGGTCCTGACCCTCAACTCCCAGGTCGCCGCGCGCGCGGTCGATGCGGCCAAGGAGTCCGCCTCCGCCGCCACGGTGGCCACCTTCGACCTGAATTCCGATGTGGTCGAGGCGATTCGGACGGGCAAACTGCTCTTCGCCATCGACCAGCAGCAGTACGAGCAGGGCTACCTGCCGATCACCCTGCTGAAGTTGTACCGGGCCAATGCCAATACCGTCGGCGGCGGCGCGCCCGTGCAGACCGGCCCGGCCTTCGTGGACAAGACGAATGTGGATGCCGTCGCCGCGCTGGTGGCCAAGGGCACCCGGTGAGTCCGACGCTGTGGCAGCGGCTGTCGGTGCGGCCGGAGATCGGCGCGGCCCTGGGCGCGCTGCTGGTCTTCGCCTTCTTCTCCCTCGGCACCGATCGCTTCCTGAGCTCGCTCGGCATCGCGACCTGGCTCGATGACGCCTCCACCCTCGGCATCATGGCGGTGGCCGTGGCGCTGCTCATGATCGGCGGCGAATTCGATCTGTCGGCGGGGGTCATGACGGCCTCCACCGCGCTGGTGACGGCGCTGCTGTCGGTGCACGCGGGCTGGAATGTCTGGGCGGCGCTGCTGGTTTCGCTGGTGCTCGCCTTGGCGGTCGGCGCGTTCAACGGCTGGGTGGTGATGCGCACCGGACTGCCCAGTTTCATCGTCACCCTCGGCACCTTCCTCGCCCTGCAGGGTCTGAATCTCGGCGTGACGCGTCTGGTGACCAACACCGTCCAGGTGTCGGGTGTGCGCGGCGCGCCGGGATACGCCTCGGCGGGTGCGGTATTCGCCTCCACCATCGATCTGGGTGCCGTCCGGTTCCAAGCCTCGGTGCTGTGGTGGCTGCTGCTGACCGCCGTCGCCGCGATCGTGTTGACGCGCACCACATTCGGCAACTGGATCTTCGCGGTGGGTGGGGCGCTGGCCAGCGCCCGCGCCGTCGGGGTGCCCGCAGTGCGCACCAAGATCGTGCTGTTCATGGGCACGGCGTTCGCGGGCTGGGTGGTCGGCTCCTGCAATATCCTGCGCTTCTCCAGCGTGCAGGCCAATCAGGGCGTCGGACTCGAACTGCATTTCATCATCGCGGCCGTGGTCGGCGGCTGCCTGCTGACGGGCGGATTCGGTTCGGCCATCGGCGCGGCGATCGGCGCGCTCATCTTCGGTATGGCGCGGCAGGGCATTGTCTTCGCCCGCTGGGACAGCGACTGGTTCATGCTGTTCCTCGGCGTGCTGCTGCTGGCCGCGGTGCTGGTGAACAACAGATTCCAGAAGCGAGCCGAAAGGGTGCGCCGATGACGCCGCTGATGCAGGCCGAGGGTATCGGCAAGAGCTACGGCGGTGTCGTCGCGCTGAGCGAGGTGTCGACGGTGGTCAACGCGGGTGAGGTCACCTGCGTGCTCGGCGACAACGGCGCGGGCAAGTCCACACTGATCAAGATCCTCTCCGGTGTGCACCGGCACGATCGGGGCGTGTTGCGCGTCGGCGGCGCGGAGGTCGAATTCGCCTCGCCGCGCGCGGCGCTGGACCGGGGCATCGCCACGGTCTACCAGGATCTGGCGGTGGTGCCGCTGATGAGCGTGTGGCGCAATTTCGTCCTCGGCTCCGAACCCACGATCGGCTACGGCCCCTTTCGGCTGCTCGATCGGCGCGGCGCCCGCGAGATCGCTCGAAAAGGGTTGCTGGATATGGGGATCGAGATCCGCGATCTGGAACAACCGGTCGGCACCCTGTCGGGTGGGCAGCGGCAGTGCGTGGCCATCGCGCGCGCGGTGCACTACGGCGCGAAGGTGCTGATCCTGGACGAGCCCACCGCGGCCCTGGGGGTGAAGCAGGCGGGTGTGGTGCTGCGCTACGTGGTCCAGGCCAGGGATCGGGGCCTCGGGGTCGTGCTCATCACGCACAACCCGCACCACGCCTACCCGGTCGGCGACAGATTCCTGTTGCTCAAGCGCGGAACGGTGCTCGGCGCGTACGAGAAGTCGGAGATCGATGTCGCCGAACTCACCAAGCAGATGGCGGGCGGCGCCGAATTGGACGCGCTCCAGCACGAATTGGCGCGGGTGATCGAGTCGTGAAAAGCACGGGGAAGGTAACCACCGGCCTGGACGCAGCAACCATTGGCCCGGAGGCGGTAACCATCGGCCTGGAGGCGTTGACCATCGGCCGCGTCGGGGTCGACCTGTATCCCGAGCAGTCCGGGGTGCCCTTGGCGCGGGTGCGGACCTTCGCCAAATCGCTGGGCGGCACCGCCACGAATGTGGCGGTGGCCGCCGCGCGCCTCGGCCGCCGCAGCGCGGTGCTCACCAAGGTCGGCCCCGACGGTTTCGGCGAGTACGTGCGCGCGGCGCTGGCCGAGTTCGGTGTCTCGCCCGAATTCGTCGGCACCGCACCGGATTTGCAGACGCCGGTGGTGTTCTGCGCATTGCATCCGCCCGCCGACCCGCCGCTGCTGTTCTACCGTGCCCCACTGGCACCGGACCTGGCCCTCACGCCCGCGGATGTGCCGTGGGAGGTGGTGGATACCGTGCCGCTGCTGTGGGTCACCGGCACCGGGATGAGCGCCGAACCCAGCCGAAGCACCCAGCGCGCGGTGCTCACCCGCCGCGCCCGCCGCGGCCACACCGTGCTCGACCTGGACTACCGCCCGATGTTCTGGCCCGATGCCGCGACCGCCCGCACCGAGATCTCCTGGATGCTCGACCATGTCACCGCCGTCGTCGGCAATCGCGCCGAGATGCGGGTGGCCCTGGGTGTCGAGGATCCGGAGGCCGCCGCCGACAGGCTGCTCGCGCGCGGGGTGCGGCTGGCCGTGATCAAACGCGGCGCCGAGGGGGTGCTCATCGCCACCGAGGACGGCCGGTGGTCGGTGCCGCCGTGTCCGGTCGAAGTGGTCTGCGGACTCGGCGCGGGCGACGGATTCGGCGGGGCCATGATCCACGGCCTGCTCGCAGGCTGGGATCCGCCGCGCCTGGCCGCCTACGCCAATGCCGCGGGCGCGTTGGTCGCCGCGCGGTTGGCCTGCGCCGATGCCATGCCGACCCATGACGAGATCGAGGAATTGCGGTGCGGTCCCCTCGGATCCGCCGCGACCAGGAGGACCAGCCCGTGTACCTGACCGACGAGCGTTGGCGCGAACTGCTGCGCACCCGCGCGACCGACCCGGCCGCCGTCGAACGCGCCTACGCCGCGCGGGTGCGGCGCAGCCATCTCCTCTCGCATCGGGACACCCTGTTCCTGATCGCCGCCGACCATCCGGCCCGCGGCGCCCTGGGTGTCGGCGCGGACCGCACCGCCATGGCCGACCGGCGCAATCTGCTCGAACGCCTGCTGATCGCGCTGGCCCATCCCGAGGTCGACGGTGTGCTCGGCTCGCCCGATGTGGTGGAGGAGCTACTGCTGCTCGGCGCGCTCGAGGACAAGGTGGTCATCGGCTCGATGAATCGCGGCGGTCTGGCGGGCGCGGAGTGGGAGATCGATGACCGCTTCACCGGCTACGACGCCGACGCCCTGGCCCGCTTCCGGCTCGACGGCGGCAAAATGCTGCTGCGCCTCGATGATTCGGACGCGGGCACCATTCCCACCCTGCACGCCTGCGCCCGAGCCGTCGCGGATCTGGCGTCCAGGGAACTGATGGCGATGGTGGAGCCGCTGCCCTACCAGCGCGACCCGTCCGGCCGCCTGGTGATGAGTCGCGATGCCGCCGCGCTCTCGCGCGCCATCACCGTCGCCTCCGGTCTCGGGGTCACCTCGGCCTACACCTGGTTGAAAATCCCGGCCCCGCAGGATATCTCGGTCCTGGACGCCACGACGCTGCCGGTCGTGGTGCTCGGTGGCGCGCCCTCGGGCGACCCATCGGCGGATTTGGCGTCCTGGGGTGGGGCACTGCGCCACGATGTCGTGCGCGGCCTCGTGGTCGGCCGCACCCTGCTCTACCCGCCCGACGGCGATGTCGCGGCCGCGGTCGACGCCGCGGCCCGGTTGCTGCGCGAGGCCCGATGATCCGGCTCGAGGAGGGGGAATCGATGGCGCTGCACCGGCCTGCGGGCACGCTTGCCGAAGGAGACGATCCGATCCTGCTCACGCCCGAAGGGGCGGGCTGGAATTTCGCGGGTCTGCGCGTCCTGCGGTTGGCCGCAGGGGAATCCCGCACGATCCGGACCGGTGATTTCGAGGCGTTCGTCCTGCCGCTGTCGGGTGGTTGCACCGTCGAGGTCGACGGCGAGACCTTCGAATTGGCAGGTCGGGATTCGGTTTTCGCCAGGGTCACCGATTTCGCCTACGTGCCGCGCGATGCGCAGGTCCGGCTCACCAGCACGGCGGGCCTGGAGGCGGCGCTGCCGATGGCGCGGTGCACCCGCAGGCTGACACCGAAATACGGTCCGGCCGAGCAGGTTCCGGTGCAGGTGCGCGGCGCCGGTCCCGCGACCCGGCAGGTCACCAATTTCGGGGTCCCCGGTGTGTGGGAGCACGCCGACAAGCTCAATGCCTGCGAGTTGATCACCCCCGACGGCAACTGGTCGTCATATCCGCCGCACAAGCACGATGAGGCAGGCCCGTGCGAGGTGATCAACGAGGAGATCTACTACTTCCGCATCGCGGGCCGCGACGGGGTGACACCCGCGCCGCAGGGTTTCGGCCTGCACCGGACCTATACCGCCGACGGCGCGCTCGAAGCGGATGTCGCGGTGCGCGACGGCGATGTCTTCCTGATTCCGCGCGGCTATCACGGCCCGTGCGTGGCCGCGCCGGGCTATCCCATGTACTACCTGAATGTGCTGGCGGGTCCGGCGGTCGAGCGGTCCATGGCGTTCTGCGACGATCCGGCGCACGGCTGGGTGCGCGACAGTTGGGTGGGTCAGCCGGTCGACCCCCGCTGTCCGGTCACCGATCACCGGGGGCGCGTCGATTCGAAAGAAGGGCTCTGATGAGGCTCACCACCGCGCAGGCGCTGGTCGCCTGGCTGATCGCGCAGCGCTCGCGGACCGTCGACGATCGCGAGGCGCCGCTGTTCCCCGCAGTGTTCGCGATCTTCGGGCACGGCAATGTACTCGGTCTCGGCACCGCACTGCACGAGCGTCGCGCCGAGATCCCGGTCTGGCGCGGCCACACCGAACAGGGGATGGCCCTGGCGGCGGTCGGTCTGGCGAAGGCCGCGCAGCGTCGCCAAGTCGGCGTCGCGACGTCATCCATCGGTCCCGGCGCACTGAACATGGTGACGGCGGCAGGTGTCGCGCACGCGAATCGTCTTCCGCTGCTGCTGCTTCCGGGTGACACCTTCACCGGTCGCGCCCCCGACCCGGTGCTGCAACAGGTCGAACATTTCGGCGATGCCACGGTGACGGTCAATGACGCCTTCCGCGCCGTGAGCCGCTATTTCGACCGCATCACCAAGCCCGAGCAGTTGCTCGCGACACTGCCGCAGGTGGCGCGGGTACTGACCGATCCGGCGGACTGCGGTCCGGTCACCCTGGCGCTACCACAGGATGTCCAGGCCGAGACCTACGAGTTCCCCGAGGAATTCTTCGCGCCACACGTGCATCACATTCCCCGGCCACGTCCGGACCTGCGGGCACTGCACGCCGCCGCCGCGGCGCTGCGCGGGTCGCATCGTCCGCTGCTGGTGCTGGGCGGCGGGGTGCGCTATTCGGGCGCGGGGGAGCAGGCCGTCGATTTCGCCGAGCGCCACGGCATTCCCATCGCCGAGACCACGGCGGGCCGCACCCTGGTCCGCCACGATCATCGGCTGCACGTCGGACCGCTCGGCATCACCGGTTCCGAATCGGCGAATCTCCTTGCCGCCGAGGCGGATCTGGTGCTCGCCGTCGGAACCCGGCTCCAGGACTTCACCACCGCGTCCTGGACGGTCTTCGCCCCCGACGTCGGCATGGTCACCGTGAACACCGCCCGCTTCGACGCGGTCAAGCACGGCGCGCTCCCGCTGGTCGGCGACGCGGCCGCGACCCTGGCGGAATTGGCCGCGCCCCTGGCGAATTGGCGGGTGGACGCGGCCTGGTCCGCCAAGGCGGCCGCACTGCGCGGCGCCTGGGACGCCCACATCGATACCCTGCGCGCCCCCGGCGCCGGCCTGCCGAGCTATGCCCAAATCGTCGGCGCGGTCAACGATCTCAGCGGTCCGGGCGACTACGTGATGACCGCCTCAGGTGGCCTGCCCGGTGAGCTGATCGGCGGATGGCGCGCCTCGGGCGGCGCGCCCACCATGGATGTGGAGTACGGATTCTCCTGTATGGGGTATGAGCTCGCGGGCGCGTGGGGCGCGGCGATGGCCCACACCGGCGGCCTGGTCACCACCCTGCTCGGTGACGGCTCCTACTTGATGCTCAACTCCGAACTCTTCTCCGCGGCCTTCGCGGGCCACCCGCTGGTGGCCGTGGTCTGCGACAACGACGGCTACGCGGTCATCGCGCGGCTCCAGCAGGGGCAGGGCGGCGCGCCGTTCAACAACTTCTACGCCGATTGCCGCACTACCCTATCCGATCCGCCGCGGGTGGATTTCGCCGCGCACGCCCGCGCCCTCGGCTGCGCCGTATTCACCGCCGGGGCGGCGGCGGAATTCCGTACCGCCTATGCCGAGGCGCGGGCCGTCGCGATATCGGAATCCCGCCCTGTGGTCGTTGTCGTGCGCACGCAGCCCTCGGCGTGGACGGAGGCGGGCGCGTGGTGGGAAGTGGGGGTACCCATACATATGTCTGGACGTGACCAATATGTGGCCGCGAAGCCGGGGCAGCTGCGCTACCTGCGGAAATGACGATCGAGGCGGCCGCCACAACTGGGTCCCGAGGTCAGATCGCTCACATTCATAGGGGGTGCTTGTGGCCGAATTCGCCGGACCATGGCACAGTTGATCTACGAGACCAGGAGATGTTGAAGTGAAAACCTGGCTCGTCTACAGAAAGTTTGAAATGGCTCAGGGTATTGTCAAGTGGTTCAACAGCGAGAAGGGCTTCGGCTTCATCGCCCAGGACGGCGGGGGTCCCGACGTCTTCGTGCACTACTCCGCTGTGAGCGGCAACGGCTTCCGCTCCCTCGATGAGGGTCAGCGCGTGGAGTTCGAGATCGGCCAAGGACAGAAGGGCCCGCAGGCCCAGGACGTCCGCGTGGTGAACTAACTCCCACAGACGTTCGAACGGCCCCCGCACCTGGATGGCGCGGGGGCCGTTCGCGTTGTGGCCGGTGCGACACCACTATTCGGATTGTCGCCCGGAAACTGCCGGGGCACTGCCGAATACCGTGATCACGAGCGCTGCGGCGGCGAGCGCCGCGCCGAAATACAGTGCGGCGCTTGCACCGAACCGATTGGCGGCTACTGCGCCGAGGAGCGAGCCGACGGCGATGGCGAAATTGAACACCCCGACGAGCAGTGCGCCCGCACCTTCGGCGGCCTGCGGTGCGGACAGCAATGCCCAGGTCTGGGTGCTGACCGAGACCCCGCCGTAGGCCAGACCCCAGATCAGCACGAGCGCCCCGGCCGACACCACGCCGGTGCCGAGCAGCGGGAGCAGCAGCACCCCGACGGTCAGCACCCCGCAGATGAGCGCCGCCGTCGCACGCGGCCTGCGCCTCGATCGGGACCCGGCCACGAATGTGCCTGCCACCCCGGCTATTCCGTAGATCAGCAGCAGCGTCGAGATGGTTTGCGCACCGGCGCCCGCCGTCTGTTCCAGCACCGGCCGCACGAAGGTGAAGGCGGCGAAGTGTCCGGCCACCAGGAAGGCCACAATGAGCAACCCGGTGCGCAGCGGGGGTAGCCGCAGCAGACCGAACACCCCGCTCAGCGGCACCGGTCGCGCGGGCAATGCGGGCAGCGCCGCTACCATCGCCACCACCAGTGCGACCGCTACGGCCGCAGCGGTGGCGAAGCTCACCCGCCACCCGGCCACCGCGCCGAGGTAGGCCCCGGCGGGAATGCCGAGCACCGAGGCCACCGCGATCCCGCTGAACACCACCGAAACCGCGGTGCCCGCGCGTTGTTCGGGTACCAGCCGGGCGGCCAGCCCCGCCGCCATCGACCACACCCCGCCCATGCCGAGCCCGACCAGCACCCGGCCCACCGACAGCACGCCGAAATTCGGTGCGAGCGCCGCGATCAGGTTGCCCAGCGCCAGCACTCCCATCAGACCCGACATGACCACGCGCCGGTCGCGCGTGCCGAACAGTGCGGTGAGCAGCGGTGCGGATACCGCGGCGACCAGTCCGGTCTCGGTCATGGCCAGTCCGGCCGTGCCCGCGCTGACGTTCAGGTCCGCGCTCATCGGGGTGAGCAGTCCTACCGGCAGCATCTCCGAGGTCACCACGGTGAAGGTGCCGAGGGCCAGCGTGGCGACGGCCCACCAGCCGCGCCGGGACGAGGTCGGCGCGAGTCGCTCGCGTATCTCAGTCATACGTCCAGCCAACGGATTTCCGCAGGTGGAAACAATGGCGAACCGCGCATCGTTCCATTAGCCGGGCTCATGGAGCCGAGGTATTCGATCGGAGAGGGCGCGGATGGGATTGGAAGTGCGTGAGCTGGAGGCATTTCTGGTGCTCGCCGAGGAACTGCACTTCGGCCGGACCGGGGAACGGTTGTATGTCTCACAGGGGCGAATCAGTCAGTTGCTGCGTTCGCTGGAGCGCCGCATCGGCGGGCGACTGGTGGATCGGACCAGTCGTCGGGTCGTGCTGACGCCATTGGGGGCGGAATTCGTCGCCGCGTTGCGCCCGGCCTACCGGGCATTGAGCGACACCATGGACAAGACGTGCAATGCGGCGCGCGGTGTGCACGGCGTGCTGCGCGTAGGGTTCCAGGGCAGCACCGATGAGCACTTGATGCGCGCGATCGAACTGTTTCAGACCCGGCACGCGGACTGCTCGATCGAACTGCGCGAGATCCCGCTCGCCGACCCGTTCGGCACCCTGTATCGCAATGAGGTCGATCTCGCGCTGGTGCTCACCCCGGTGCGGGAACCGGATCTGCGGCTCGGTCTGGTCTGTGCGAAACGTCCGCAGCGGCTCGCGGTTTCGAGTAGGCACCCGTTCGCGGCTCGGGAGCGAGTCGCCGCGGCCGAGTTGACCGAGGTGCGGCTGGTCGGTGTGCGGGGTCCCGCGCCGCAGTATTGGCGCGATGCCCAGGCCCCGCCGTCCACCCCGGACGGGCGGCCGATTCCGGTGGGACCCGCGGTGAGCACGTTGGAGGAGGGGTTGGCCCAGGTGGCCACCGGGCGCGGCGCGCTGCTGCTGTGTGAGCCGACGACCGCGCACCGCGCTCGGCCGGGAGTGAGTTTCGTCCCGGTCGACGGATTGGCGGATTCGACGCTCGGTCTGATCTGGCATCGCAATCGGGAGACCGAACGGGTGCGTGCCTTCGCCGCCGCGGCCGCGGCGACCGCCGAAGATATCGGATCGTGATCGGGGCGCCTGCCGTTTCCGTGATAGGGGATTTTCGGCCGAAAACCGCTGGAAGACCGGATGGCATTGGGCATTTTCGATCTTTTGGAAAGTTCCGACCGGATGTTCCGCAAGTGGACGCGCGGGTGTCTCAGGGGATTCTCACAATTTGTGTTTCGCTCATCGAATTGCCCTGGTAGCTGTATGAAATGTGCAGGTAGACAGCGATGTTGACGCTATGGATGCGAGGTTGGTCAGTTGACCAGATCACAGTCGATCCGGCGCTGTAGTCTGCGTCACACAACCTCGAAAACCTGTAACCACATTCGATGCGCCGCCGATGTTCACCATGTCAGCCAGTTGAACTGGATTCGTTTTCAACGAAGAGGAAAACAATGATCCCCGTTATCATCGACACCGGTAGCGCCGCCCTGAACGGTCTGTGGAGCACATTCGGTGCCGCCCTGCACGGGATTGTGAGCACCCTGTGGACCGGTTCCTTCGGCCGCTGACTCCGAACGCGACCCTCGGCTGAGGCCGACCCCCGGAGTTCGAAAAGAGCCGGTCCCCGTGCTGCGCGGCACGGGGACCGGCTTTTCGCATGTCTGGGGAAAACCTTGTGACAAGGGCAGGCAAGCGACGCGGATCGGCGGGGAACTAAGCTGGGCCGCGGTAAATGCCGGCCCCCTTTCCCCAGGAGTACCCCACAGTGAGCCAAGCAGGCCGTCCAGTTGTTCTGATCGCCGACAAGCTCGCCCAGTCGACCGTCGACGCGCTCGGTGACGGTGTCGAGGTGCGCTGGGTCGACGGCCCCGACCGCCCGGCGCTGCTCGCCGCGGTTCCCGAGGCCGACGCGCTGCTGGTGCGCTCGGCCACCACCGTGGACGCCGAGGTGCTCGAGGCGGGCAAGAACCTGAAGATCGTCGCCCGCGCGGGCGTCGGCCTCGACAATGTCGATGTTCCGGCGGCCACCGAGCGCGGCGTCATGGTCGTCAACGCGCCCACCTCGAACATTCACACCGCCGCCGAGCACGCGGTCACCCTGCTGCTCGCCGCGGCCCGCCAGATCCCGGCCGCCGACGCCACCCTGCGCGAGCACACCTGGAAGCGCGGCAAATTCAACGGTGTCGAGATCTTCGGCAAGACTGTCGGCGTGATCGGCCTCGGCCGCATCGGCCAGCTCTTCGCCGCCCGCCTGGCCGCCTTCGAGACCAAGATCGTGGCCTACGACCCCTACGTCTCCCCCGCGAAGGCCGCGCAGCTCGGCATCGAACTGCTGGAACTCGACGAGGTGCTGCGCCGCGCCGACTTCCTCTCGGTGCACCTGCCCAAGACCCCCGAGACCAAGGGCCTGCTCTCGCAGGAGAAGCTGGCGCTCACCAAGCCGGGCGTCATCATCGTCAACGCCGCGCGCGGCGGTCTGGTCGACGAGGCCGCGCTGGCCGAGGCCATCACCTCGGGCCATGTGCGCGCGGCGGGTATCGACGTCTTCGACACCGAGCCGTGCACCGACAGCCCGCTGTTCGAGCTGCCGCAGGTCGTGGTCACCCCGCACCTGGGCGCGTCCACCTCCGAGGCGCAGGACCGGGCGGGCACCGATGTCGCCAAGTCCGTATTGCTGGCCCTGGCCGGTGAATTCGTGCCCGGCGCGGTGAACGTCACCGGCGGCGCCGTCAACGAAGAGGTCGCCCCCTGGCTCGATATCGTGCGCAAGCAGGGTGCGCTGCTGGGCGCGCTGTCCAATGAGCTGCCGGTCAGCGTCGAGGTGCAGGTGCGCGGCGAGTTGGCGGCCCAGGATGTGGCCGTGCTGGAGCTCTCGGCGCTGCGCGGAGTGTTCTCGGCGCTGGTCGAGGATCAGGTCACCTTCGTCAACGCGCCCGCGCTGGCTCGCGACCGGGGCATCACCGCGCAGGTGAGCACCGCCACCGAGAGCCCGAGCCACCGCAGCGTGGTGGATCTGCGCGCCGTCTTCGGCGACGGTCGCACCCTGAATGTGGCGGGCACGCTCACCGAGCCCGCGCAGGTGCAGAAGATCGTGAATATCAATGGCCGCAACTACGATATGCGCGCCGAGGGCCTGAATCTGGCGGTGCTCAACTACGAGGACCGGCCGGGTGCGCTGGGGCGGATCGCCACCCAGCTCGGCACGGCCGAGATCGATATCCTGGCCGCGCAGCTCAGCCAGGATGTGGACAAGCAGGGCGCCACGGTGATCCTGCGGGTCAATCGCGAGGTGCCCGCCGAGGTGCAGTCCGCCATCGCCGCAGCGGTCGGCGCGGCCAAGATCGCCCTCGTCGAACTTTCCTGAACGGAGCACGCTGTCATGAAGCTTGCTGTCATCCCCGGTGACGGAATCGGACCCGAGGTCATCGCCGAGGCGCTGAAGGTGCTCGACGCGGTCATGCCCGGCGTCGAGAAGACCGAATACGACCTGGGTGCCCGCCGCTACCACGCGACCGGCGAGGTGCTGCCGGATTCGGTGCTGCCCGAACTCAAACAGCACGACGCCATCCTGCTCGGCGCGATCGGCGATCCGTCGGTGCCCAGCGGCATTCTCGAGCGCGGGCTGCTGCTGCGCACCCGCTTCGCCCTGGATCACCATGTGAATCTGCGCCCGTCCAAACTGTTCACGGGCGTGCGCAGCCCGCTGTCGGGCGAGCCGGAGATCGATTTCGTGGTGGTGCGCGAGGGCACCGAAGGTCCCTACACCGGCACCGGCGGCGCGATCCGGGTCGACACCCCGCACGAGGTGGCCACCGAGGTCAGCACCAATACCCGTTTCGGTATCGAGCGCGTCGTGCGCTACGCCTTCGCCAAGGCGCAGGCCCGGCGCAAGCACCTCACCCTGGTGCACAAGACCAATGTGCTCACCTTCGCGGGCTCGCTGTGGCAGCGCACCGTCGATGCCGTCGCCGCCGAATTCCCGGAGGTGACAACGGCTTACCAGCACATCGATGCCGCCACCATCCATATGGTCAACGATCCGGGCCGGTTCGATGTCATCGTCACTGACAATTTGTTCGGCGACATCATCACCGACCTCGCCGCCGCGGTGAGCGGTGGTATCGGCCTGGCCGCCAGTGGCAATATCGATGCCTCCGGGGTCAATCCGAGCATGTTCGAACCGGTGCACGGCAGCGCCCCCGATATCGCGGGGCAGTCCAAGGCCGACCCCACCGCCGCCATTCTCTCGGTCGCGTTGCTGCTCAACCACCTCGGCGATGCCGAGGCCGCAGCCCGCGTCGAGGGTGCGGTCGCCAAGGATCTCGCCGCGCACGGGGGCGCGGCTTCGACCGTGGAGATCGGCGATCGGATCGCCGCTGCGCTCTGATTCTCCGCCCCGCCCGCCCTGCTCCGCTCAGTGCGTGCGGGGCGGCCTGGCGCGTTGACGGTGCTGGGTGAGGCCGAGGGCGCGTTGAATAAAGGCGACGGCCTTGGGGATGACCTCGGCGGGGGAGTGGCCCCCGTCGAGTAGATCGATCGCGCGGCCGAGCGCGCCGTCGATGAGGGCGGCGGTGAGATCGGCATCGGAGATGCCGTAGTCGATGAGCGCGGCCCGCAGCGGGGCGGCCATATCGTGCTGGGCGTGCGCGTTTGTGGCGCAGCCGTTCTCGTCGCGGGAGATACCGCCGCGCACGGCGATGCGGTGGGTGCCGGAGGCGGCCAGCGTCAGGGTGGTGCGGACGTAGGCCTCGATACGGCCCGCGGGGGTCTCCGCACATTCGACGGTATCGCGTACCAGCGCGCCCCATTCGGCGAAGGAGTCGGTGACGATCCTGGTCAGGAGCTCCTCACCGGAGCGGAAGTACTTGTAGACGCTGCTACGGGCGAGTCCGGCGGCCGCGCCGACGGCGGCCGGGGTCACGGCCTGCGGACCGTCGGCCAAGAGGATCGCGCGCGCCGCGGCCAATAGGGCGCGTTCCTGATTGGCGCGGTGCTCGGCAATGGTCGGCGCGTCGATCTTCGGCATTGACCTCCGTCCTTGGCAACGGTCCGTCGCCATCCTAGCGCATTGGCGACATCGCGTTGCCAAGATTCGGCGCGAACGGCGAATCGGCGTCCGTGGTCGGAAATGGTTGGGGACGACGGCTTTCGGACAGCAACGCCGCTGTCATCCGACTATTGTGCCTCGACGCGGCGGCGGAAGTCGTTGGTACGGAGACGTTTCAGAAGTGTCGATACTTCGGATCGGTGAAACATCCCATCATCCGCACCATTCGCCCGGATATCGCGCCACGAAATCCCCTGAAGGACATCCATATTCGATAGGCGATCCGAATGACGCGCGCTCAATGTTCGTGATGTGCGCGATTATTCGGACTTCCTATCGGTCGGCACCAGCGGCACCGCGGCGACCGCGAGGAGCGCGGCGGCCAGATAGGCCGCCGGGAACCCGCTCGCGGTGATGAGCGCGCCGAACACCGGCGGCACCGCGGCCACCGCCAGGTTCTGTCCGGTGTTCTGAATGCCCAAACCCCGTCCGCTCCAATAGGGTCCGGCTATCTCGGCGACGGCGGTGAAGGCCAGACCATTGTCCGAGACGGTGATGACCGAGGCCGCGACCAGCAGCGGGACCGCCAACCACCACCAGTGCGCCCACGCCGCGAAACCCAGTGCGGCCATAGCGATCACGGCCGCCACCGCGACGGTGCGCAGCGGTCCCAGGCGGCTGCCGACCCGATCCGACCAGGCGCCCGCGCCGATGCGCCCCAGCGCGCCGAGCACCTGCGTTCCCGTGACCAGCAGCCCGGCCGTGGCCAATGACCAGTCCAGATCGCGGTGCAGCCACAGCAGGGCGAAGGTCCACACGGTGCCCTGCGGCACCACCAGCAGCACCGAGACCGCGTGGATGCGCCACAGCGTGTTGTCGCCGCGATAGGGATTGGCCTGCAAGCCATTATCGGCCGCCCCTTCGGGTCGAGGCGGATCGACGATGCCGATCAGGCAACCGATCGCGGCCACCGCCGCCATCATCGCGGGCACCAGAATGGCCGCGGGCACACCGTGATTGGCGGCCACGTACGGGATGGTGAGTGCGGCGATGCCGACTCCGGCGGGCTGCGCCGCCTGTCGTATGCCCAGGGCCAGCCCGCGCTGCCGGGGCGGGAACCAGCCGACGATCACCCGCCCGCCTGCCCCATTCGTGCTGGCAGCGCCGACGCCCGCCACGAACAGCGCTGCGCCGAGGGCGATATCGGTGTGCATGGCCGCCGCGACCGAACCCGCCGCGCACATCAGCAGCGGGCCGCCGATCAGCACGCGCCGCTCGCCGATCCGATCGACCAGGTAGCCCCAGGCGATGAGGGTGCAGACCAGCCCGACCGTCGGCATGGCGACCAGCAGACCCGCCGTGGCCAGTGGCATGCCGCGACCGGTCAGCGCGGGCAGCAGGAATGGGGTGCCGTGCACGAAGATCGCGCTGGTCGCCTGGGCGAAGACGCCGAGGCCCAGCATCGACCATCGTCGGACTTGATTCGGCCGCTGTGTCGCTATTGCCACTGTTCCCGCCTAGCGTCTCAAAATATGGGAATCCAATCTCATGGATTGGAAAACGTCGTTCACGCTACACGCTGCGCGATGATCGCCGGGCGGATGCTCGAATCCGTCCCACGACACGGGACGCGCGGTACTCCCGTACCGCGTGGTCGGATGCGTTCGAGCAGGTCGATAGACTGCGAGCCATGCGTCTAGGTCGAGTTGCCAGTCCCGATGGGGTCGCCTTCGTCAGCATCGAGGGCGACGGAGGCGACAGCATCGCCAAGGAGATCGCGGAGCACCCGTTCGGTGCTCCGACATTCACGGGGCGGAGCTGGCCGCTGGCCGATATCCGCCTGCTCGCGCCCATTCTGGCCAGCAAGGTGGTCTGCGTCGGCAAGAACTACGCCGCGCACGCCGCCGAGATGGGCGGTCCGGCGCCGGAGGATCCGGTGATCTTCCTCAAACCCAGCACCTCCATCATCGGCCCCAATGCCCCGATCATCCTGCCGCCCAGTTCATCCCGAGTCGATCACGAGGGCGAACTGGCGGTCGTGATCGGCCGCCCCTGCAAGGATGTGTCCGCCGCCCGCGCCATGGACGTGGTGCTGGGATACACCGCCGCCAACGATGTCACCGCCCGCGACCAGCAGCGTCACGACGGCCAGTGGACCAGGGGCAAGGGTTACGACACCTTCTGCCCGCTCGGCCCGTGGATCGAAACCGCCTTGGATCCTTCGGATCTCGAGATTGTCACCGAAGTCGACGGCGAGGTCCGCCAGCGCAGCCGCACATCGCTTCTGCTGCACGATATTCCGACGCTGATCGAATGGGTGAGCACCGTGATGACGTTGCTGCCCGGCGATGTGATCCTCACCGGAACCCCCGAGGGTGTCGGCCCGATCACCGAGGGCCAACAGGTCTCGGTGACAGTCCAGGGCATCGGCACCCTCACCAATCCCGTTGCCGCCAAACGCTGATCGAAAGAGAGCCATGACAGAAGTACGGGTCCGATTCTGCCCGTCGCCGACCGGAACCCCGCACGTCGGCATGATCCGGACGGCGCTGTTCAACTGGGCGCACGCGCGCCACACCGGCGGCACCTTCGTCTTCCGCATCGAAGACACCGACGCCGCACGCGATTCCGAGGAGTCCTACCGGGCCATCCTGGACTCGCTGCGCTGGCTGGGCCTGACCTGGGACGAGGGGCCCGAGGTCGGCGGACCCTACGGTCCATACCGGCAGTCCGAGCGGCGTGAGATTCATCGCGATGTGGTCCGGCGACTGCTGGAGGCGGGCGAGGCGTACGAATCCTTCTCCACCCCAGCCGAAGTCGAGCAACGCCACCGCGAAGCCGGTCGGGATCCGAAACTCGGCTACGACAACTATGACCGCGATCTCACCCAGGAACAGATCCAGGCGTACCGAGATGCCGGTCGCCCCGCGGTGATTCGGCTGCGGATGCCCGACGAAGACCTGTCCTGGCACGACTTGGTGCGCGGCGAAACAACTTTCAAAGCGGGCAGCGTGCCCGACTTCGCACTCACCCGAGGAACGGGCGACCCGCTGTACACGCTGGTCAACCCGGTCGACGACGCGATGATGAAGATCACCCACGTATTGCGCGGGGAAGATCTACTTTCGTCGACTCCACGCCAATTGGCGCTCTATGCCGCGCTGCGACGCATCGGTGTCGCCGAGTTCACCCCCGAGTTCGGTCATCTGTCGTTCGTGATGGGCCAGGGCAACAAGAAGCTGTCCAAACGCGATCCGGAGTCGAATCTGTTCGCACATCGCGATCGTGGATTCATTCCCGAAGGTTTGCTGAATTACCTCGCACTGCTCGGATGGGGCCTGTCCGACGATCACGATGTGTTCTCCATGGCGGAGATGGTGGCAGCCTTCGATATTTCCAAGGTGAATGCGAACCCGGCCCGATTCGACCAGAAGAAGGCCGACGCTCTCAACGCCGAGCACATCCGGTTGCTGGAGTCCGGAGATTTCACCCACCGGTTGCGCGAGTACCTCACCGAACACGGCCACATCGGGGCCGAAATCGATGACGCGAAGTTCGCCGCCGCCGCGGAACTGGTGCAGACCAGGATCGTGGTGCTCGGTGATGCATGGGATCTATTGCGATTCCTGTTCGCGCCCGCCGACGAGTTCGAGATTGATCACGCGGCGGGCACAAAGAATCTCGGGTCCGATGCCGAATCCGTATTGCAGGCCGCCATTGTCGCCCTGGAGCCGCTGACGCAGTGGTCGGCGACCACGATCGAGGAGGCGCTCAAAACGGCGCTCATCGACGAAATGGGGCTCAAACCGCGCAAGGCGTTCGCACCCGTGCGCGTCGCGATCACCGGCTCGCACATCAGCCCTCCCCTCTACGAGTCGATCGAGTTGCTCGGCCGCGACCTCACCCTGACGCGCCTGCGCGCCGCACAGGGGTGGACGCCGTCGCGAAACTGAGCCCAAACCGGGCGATGACCAGGCGATTTGTAGTTCACCGGTAGCCGTAGGGTAATCTTCTCCTCGGCCCGGAACACGGTCTCGAGTCAGCCAGACACGAGGTCGGAATCCCTGGTCATTGGGGTATGGTGTAATTGGCAACACAGCTGATTCTGGTTCAGCCATTCTAGGTTCGAGTCCTGGTACCCCAGCGGAGTTCGTTGATCTGGTTTCGGTTCGCGGCCGAAAATAGCTCAGCAACTGGCGATTTGGTCGCCGAGCTTCGGCCGGTTAAGCTAGCCGAGCTTCCACTGATCAGCACGGAACGGGATCCGGATCCCGAACCCGAAGATCACACAGAGCGGTCACTCGCGAAAGCGGGAGATCAGTCCTGGCCCCGTCGTCTAGCGGCCTAGGACGCCGCCCTCTCAAGGCGGTAGCGCGGGTTCGAATCCCGTCGGGGCTACATTCGATGGAAGGCCCATGCTCATGGAGAGCATGGGCCTTTTCTCATTCCGCGTGTTTTTCTGGGGGCGGAGCCCCCAGGCCCCACCCGGCTGGGCGGTGCCCCCCGGACCCCCTTAGCCGGGGCTGCGCCCCTGGACCCCCGCGGTTCGTTCGTGGGGCTTTTGTGTGCGGGGGTGGCGGTTCGTTTGTGAGGGTTGTGAGCGAGGGGCGTGGTGGTGGCGGTTCGTTTGTGGGGGTTTGTGTGCGGGGGGGGGGGGGGGGGGGTGTTCGGTGTTGGGCGGTTCGGTGTGGGGGTGGTGGATCGTTTGAGTTCGAGGCTTTGTGGGAGTGCGGGCGTTCGAGCTTTGGGGTTTGGAGAAGAGCTGGGGTTGGGCTTGGGGGTGCCGTAGGTGGGGCTGGGGGGCTTGGGGTGGGGGTGGGGAGATGGGGAGACCCTCCGGCCTTGGCGGGAGGGTCTCCGTTGGGTTTAGCCGCTTTTGCGGCGGAATTCGCGTTTGTGGCTGGCGTTGGTGTGGGCGCCTGCGGCTTTTGAGCGGCCGTTGAGGTGGTCGGCGGCCTTGGTGTGGTTTTGGTTCTTGCGGTCGAGGGCTTCGCGGAATTTGCGTTTGACCTCGTCGGTGTTGGGGGTGGTGCCTTCCGGGGTGGTCATCGCTTGCTCCTCGTGGTCGGGGGGTGCGTCTTGGCCTTGTTGAACCTGATGACGCTATCCCGGTGTGGGTTGTGGTGTCAGGTGGATTTGTTGGCGGGGTGGTTACTGCTGGGGGAGGTGGGGGGCGGTGGTGCCGCCTAGGGGGGGGGGGGGGAGGGCTAGTTTGCGGTGGTCCCAGCTGCGGATGCGGTCGGGGATGACGCGGATGGCTACGCGTTTGTTGAGCATGGCTTCGACCATGGGGCGGGCTTCTTCGGTGTAAGGGGCGGTGTAGCGCTCCCAGATGCTCACGCCGACGGCGAAGAGGCGATTCGGGTCGTCGATGATCTCGGCGGTGCCTTCGATGGACAGGCCGCGTAGCTGGTCGTAGGTGTCGCCCGCCTCGATCATGCAGGTGATGCGGGGGTCGCGGCGGAGGTTGACCGCCTTCTGGGATTTGGTCTTGGTTTCGAACCAGAGTTCGGGGATGGTGCCGGCTGGGGTTTCGAGCAGGGCGTACCACATGGCGATGAGGTGGGGTCTGCCGTTCGGGCCGAGGGTGGCCATCGTCGCGATGCGGCTTCGGGTCAGGAATTCGGTGATCTCGGTGTCGGACATCACGATCTGTGCCCGTTGGTTGACTCCCATGGGGCAACTGTAGAGAGCGGGGAGTGAAACGCGTTACAGGAGGCGTTTGTGCAGGGCGTCGGCGGCGGCCACCAGGTCGGCGGCCCAGCGTGCGCCCGGCCTACGGCCGATGCGGTCGATGGGGCCGGAGACGGAGACGGCGGCGACCACGGCGCCCGCGGTGTCGCGGACCGGTGCCGAGATGCTGGCGACGCCGGTGGCGCGCTCGGCGGCGCTCTGTGCCCAGCCGCGCCTGCGCACCTCGGCGAGCTGGCGTTCGCCGAAGACGGCCTCGGCCAGGATGGTGCGCTGCAGTTCCGGATCGGCCCAGGCGAGCAGGACTTTGGCCGCCGAACCGGCCGTGAGCGGCAGTCGCGCGCCGACGGGGACGGTGTCGCGCAGGCCGACGGGGGGTTCCATGGCGGCGACGCAGACCCTGGCGTTGCCGTCGCGGACGTAGAGCTGGACGCTCTCGCCGGTGATCTCGCGCAACCTCGGCAGGATCAGGCCCGCCGCTTCGAGCAGGGGATCGGCCGCGCCCGCGGCCAATTCGGCCAGGGCGGGGCCGGGCCGCCAGGAACCGGAGTTGTCGCGGGCCAGCAGGCGGTGCACCTCCAGGCCGACGGCCAGCCGGTGCGCGGTGGCGCGGGGTAGGCCGGTGCGGGCGCAGAGCTCGTTGAGACCGCAGGGGGACTCGGCGACCGCGTGCAGGACGGCCACTGCTTTGTCGAGGACACCTATGCCGCTATGCTGTCTCATAGAACGATACTAGCGTCTCGCATACTGAGATATCGACATGCTGGATACGGTATGGATCACAGTCCCGTGATGAAACCGATTCGGTGCCGATCTCACCCGAAATTCCAGAAAATCCGATGCCACCCCGCCGCGTCACAGCCCACGACCGGCGGCGGTCGCAGCCTCGAAAGGTGATCGAGAATGGCCGAACGCCCGCGTACCTTGGCCGAGAAGGTCTGGGAGCAGCATGTGGTGGCCCGCGGTGCGGGCGAGGGGGCCGCGCGCGAGCCCGATCTGATCTATATCGACCTGCACCTCGTGCACGAGGTCACCAGCCCCCAGGCCTTCGACGGGCTGCGGGCGGCGGGTCGCGCGGTGCGGCGCCCGGATCTCACCATCGCCACCGAGGACCACAATGTCCCGACCGTCGATATCGATCGGCCGATCGCGGATCCGATCTCGCGCACCCAGGTGGAGACGCTGCGGCGCAACTGCGCGGAATTCGGCGTGCGGCTGCACCCGATGGGCGATATCGATCAGGGCATCGTGCACGTGGTCGGCCCGCAGCTCGGACTGACCCAGCCGGGTATGACGGTGGTCTGCGGCGACAGCCACACCTCCACCCACGGCGCGTTCGGCGCGCTGGCCATGGGTATCGGGACCAGCGAGGTCGAACATGTCCTGGCGACCCAGACACTGTCGTTGCGGCCGTTCAAGACCATGGCGATCACCGTCGACGGCGCGCTGGGCGACGGTGTCACGAGCAAGGACCTGATTCTCGCGGTGATCGCCCAAATCGGCACCGGCGGCGGTCAGGGCTATGTGCTGGAGTATCGCGGCGAGGCCATTCGCGCCATGTCCATGGAGGCGCGAATGACCATCTGCAACATGTCGATCGAGGCCGGTGCGCGCGCGGGCATGATCGCCCCCGACGAAACCACCTACGAATTCCTGAAAGGCCGCCCACACGCGCCGCAGGGCGCGGATTGGGCGGCCGCCGTCGCGGCCTGGGAGGCACTGAGGACCGACCGGGACGCGGTTTTCGACCGTGAGGTGCACATCGACGCGAGCGCGCTGACCCCGTTCGTCACCTGGGGCACCAATCCGGGACAGGGTGCGCCGCTTGGCGAATCGGTGCCCGATCCGGCCGGTATCGCCGACGAGGTGGCCCGTGAGGCGGCCGAGAAGGCGTTGCGATACATGGATTTGGAGCCGGGTACTCCGCTTCGGCAGGTGTCGGTCGACGCCGTATTCGTCGGATCGTGCACCAACGGACGTATCGAGGATTTGCGCGCCGTCGCCGGGATTTTGAAGGGACGCAAGGTCGCTGATGGTGTGCGAATGCTGGTTGTACCGGGTTCGATGCGGGTGCGCGCCCAGGCGGAAAAAGAAGGACTCGGCGAGATTTTCACCGCGGCGGGCGCGGAATGGCGCCAGGCGGGCTGCTCTATGTGTCTGGGAATGAATCCCGATCAGCTCGCGCCCGGTCAGCGCTGTGCTTCCACCTCCAACCGCAACTTCGAGGGCAGGCAGGGCAAGGGCGCCCGCACCCACCTGGTGTCGCCGCTGGTCGCCGCCGCCACGGCGGTGCGCGGAACCCTGTCCGCACCGGCCGATCTCGACTAGCGCCGCTCCGCCGCCCACCGACTCAGGAGAATCGAAAATGGAAGCCTTCATCGTGCACAAGGGGATCGGCGTACCGCTGCGTCGTTCCAATGTCGACACCGACCAGATCATCCCGGCGGTGTATCTGAAGCGGGTGACCCGCACCGGATTCGACGACGGGTTGTTCGCGGCCTGGCGCACGGATCCCGACTTCATTCTGAACACCGAGCCCTACAACCGGGGTAGTGTGCTGGTCGCAGGTCCGGATTTCGGGACCGGATCCTCACGCGAGCATGCCGTATGGGCGCTGTCCGACTACGGCTTTCGGGTCGTGATCTCCTCGCGCTTCGGCGACATCTTCCGGGGCAATGCGGGCAAGGGCGGGCTGGTGGCCGCCCAGATGTCACAGAACGATGTCGAAATGCTGTGGAAGTTGATCGAGGAACAGCCCGGTCTGGAATTGGTTGTGGACCTGCAGAGTCGGACGGTGACGGCCGCAACCGTCGTGTTGCCGTTCGATATTGACGACTACACCAGGTGGCGTCTGCTCGAGGGTTTGGACGACATCGGGCTCACCTTGCGGCGCGAGGACGTCATCGGGGAGTTCGAAAAGGTAAGGCCGAGTTGGAAACCCACCACGGCTTCGGAGCCTATTTCACCGGCGTAATCACCGGTTTCGTTAGCTGTGCCCCGCCCCGATGGGTAGCTGGACGTGTGCTAAACCACATGAATTTTGGCGTGGCACATAGACTCTTGCCCAAACTGGGTTTACCGTGGTACCTAGTCGGTCCGACGACGGGCCATTAGTCTGCGGAGGATTCAATGAACAAGGCGGAACTGATCGACGTTCTGACCGAAAAGTTGGGTACAGACAGGCGCACTGCTACTGCGGCAGTCGAGCATGTTGTCGACACCATCGTGCGTGCGGTGCATAAAGGCCAGAGCGTCACGATCACCGGATTCGGTGTGTTCGAACAGCGCAAGCGCGCGGCGCGCGTGGCTCGCAACCCGCGCACCGGTGAAACTGTCAAGGTGAAGCCCACTTCGGTCCCCGCGTTTCGTCCGGGCGCGCAATTCAAGGCGGTGATCGCGGGCAAGCAGAAGCTCACCGCGTCCGGCCCTGCGGTCAAGCGCGGCGCGAACGCACCGGTGGCGGCCAAGAAGGCCGCCGCGAAGAAGACGGCGGCCAAGAAGGCCGCCGCCAAGAAGGCCACCGCCACCAAGGCGCCCGCCAAGACCACGGCGAAGAAGGCGGCCAAGAAGGCACCGGCAAAGGTGGCTGCTCGCAAGACAACTGCCGCCAAGAAGGCGCCGGCCAAGAAGACGGCCACCAAGGTCGTAGCGAAGAAGACGGCGGCCAAGAAGACGGCCACCAAGGCCGTCGCCAAGAAGACCGCCGCCAAGAAGGCTCCGGCCCGCAAGGCCGCCGCCAAGCGGACGCGGTAGTCCGGCGGCGCGCAGGCGCCCGGTGGTCGGCGAGGGAGTCGAATCACCAAGACGTGCCGTACGAGACGGCCCCCTGGAACGTCCAGGGGGCCGTTATCGTTGTGCGCGGCGGGGTTTCGGTTCGGCGGCCGCGAATTCGTCGCGGCGGCAAGGATTGTCGGGTCAGGGCTTCACGACGCCCACCGACAGCGAGCGATCGAGGTGGTCGGCGGCCACCATGCGTCCCTTGACGAAGGACAGCACCCACGCGCTGCCCTTGCGGTTGCGCGCGGACGGCAGTGTGACACCGTCCTTTTCGGCCCACCAGTCGAGCAGATCGGGAATCACCTTGCCCTGACTGCACACAACGCGCACCGCGGCGCCGGAAGCCAGTGCGACGAAGCGGTCGCGCGCGGCGTCTCGCGCTGCGGCATAACCGGATTCGGAGAACAACGGCTCGGTGATGACGTTGGTGTCGAGCGCCTCGGCCAGCGGCGTCACCGTCTGCACGCAGCGCAGCGGATCGGCGGAGTAGATCTCGGATGCGCCGAACGCCAACAGGTTCGGCGTCAGCGCGGCCGACTGGGCACGGCCCGAGGCATCCAGTGGACGCTCGAAATCCGTGCCCGCGAAGCGATCTCGGCGTCCGGCCTTGGCGTGTCTGACCAGCAGCAGGGTGCCGGTCTGTGCGGGCAGCCTGGTGAAGGTGCGCAGCACCTGTCGATCCATCGGATAGGACAACTGATCCATCACCCGATCCAGCGGGATCCATCTCAGCACGTCCACCTCGGAATTGGCGGTGAACGCCCCGCCGGCCACCTCGGCCGCCCAGTAGTCCACCCGCTTCAATTTCCGGTGGCCCGGAATGGGGTAGGTGACATGGCCGAGGTACCGGCGCAGCCTGCATTCCAGGCCGGTCTCCTCCTCGGTCTCGCGCACCGCCGCCAGCACCGGGGTCTCACCGGGATCGAGCTTGCCCTTGGGCAGCGACCAGTCCTCATATTTCGGCCGGTGCACCACGGCGATCTCGACCCCGAAACCCTTTGGGGCCGTGCGCCACAGGACGGTGCCCGCGGCGTGGATATTGGCGGTGACCCTGGGGTCCCAGAGGGACCCGCCGTCCATCTCGTATGCCGGCGCGCTCACTGCTGATCAGGTCTCCGCAATCGCATGAGGAATTGTTGGTGGTCGCGGACCTGCTCGCCGTGCAGTTCGCCGGGTTCGGGCCGGGCGCGCCAATTGCCGTCCGGGCCGAGAACCCAGCAGCGGGTGGCCGGATAGAGCGCCGAATCCAGGATCGAGCCCAACTGCTCGCTCAGGCGCGGATCCTTCACCTGCGCCAGGACCTCGACGCGGCGGTCCAGATTGCGGTGCATCATGTCCGCGCTGCCGATCCAGTATTCGTCCTGCGCCTGGAAATGCATGATGCGCGAATGCTCGAGGAAGCGGCCGAGGATCGATCGCACCTCGATATTCTCACTCATTCCCGGCACGCCGGGGCGCAGTCCGCAGATGCCGCGCACCACGATCTGCACCGGAACCCCGGCCTGCGAGGCGCGGTAGAGCGCGTCGATGACCTGCTCGTCGACGATCGCGTTGGCCTTCAAGCGAATTCGCGCCTGCTTGCCCTGTCCGGCCAATTCGATCTCGCGCCGGATGCGCTCGATGATCCCGGCCCGCACACCCTGCGGCGCGACCAGCAGATTGCGGTAGTTGGCCTTTCGCGAGTAACCGGTCAGCGAATTGAACAGGTCGGTCAGGTCGGCGCCGATTTCCGGTGCCGCCGTGAGTAATCCGACATCCTCGTAGAGGCGGGCCGTCTTGGGGTTGTAGTTGCCGGTGCCGATATGGCAGTAGCGGCGAATGGTCGCGCCCTCGCGGCGCACCACCAGGCAGGTCTTGCAGTGGGTTTTCAGCCCGATGAGCCCGTAGACCACGTGCACACCCGCCTGCTCCAGCGCCCTGGCCCACTTGATATTGGCCTGCTCGTCGAAGCGGGCCTTGATCTCGACCAGCGCCACCACCTGCTTACCGGCCTCGGCGGCGTCGATGAGCGCGTTGACGATCGGGGAGTCGCCGGAGGTGCGGTAGAGGGTCTGCTTGATGGCCAGCACCTGCGGATCGGCGGCGGCCTGCTCGATGAAGCGCTGCACGCTGGTGGAGAACGAGTCGTACGGGTGGTGCACCAGCACATCGCCCTCGCGCAGCGCGGCGAACACATTGCGCGGGGTCTCGCGCTCGCCGAAGGCGGGCGGGGTGGCCGGAACATACGGCGCGTCTTTGAGATTGGGGCGATCGACCCCGTACACCTGCCACAGGCACGACAGGTCGAGCAGACCGGGCACCTGGATGACATCGCCGGGATCGACATCGAGTTCGCGCAGCAGCAGATCGAGCATGTGCTCGGTCATATCGTCGGAGACCTCTAGTCGCACCGGCGATCCGAAGCGGCGGCGCGCCAGTTCGCGTTCGAGGGCCTGCAGTAGATCCTCGTCGCGATCCTCGTCGACCTCGAAGTCGGCGTTTCGGGTGATCCGGAACGAATGCTGTTCCACCACACCCATTCCGGGGAACAGTAGATCCAGGTGGGCAGCGATCAGCGCCTCCATCGGCAGGAAGGCCGCGATGGTCGATGTGGAGTCGGTGCGGCGCACCCGGACGAACCGGTCCACATTGTCGGGCACCTTGACCCTGGCGAAATGCTCGCCGCCGGTGGCCGAATCCTTCACCGTCACCGCGAGATTGAGACTCAGGCCGCTGATGTAGGGGAACGGGTGGGCCGGATCCACCGCCAGCGGGGTGAGCACCGGGAACACCTGGTCCTGGAAGTATCCCGAAAGTCGTTGACGCTCATCGCCGTCCAGATCGGACCAGTCGATGATGGCGATACCCTCCGCGGTGAGCGCGGGCAGCACCGAATCGAGGAATACCCGCGCGTGCCGGTCGGCGATCTCCTGGGCGCGCGCGGTGATGAGCGCCAACTGCTCGCTGGGGGAGCGGCCGTCGGCGGAGCGGACCATCAGCCCCGTCTCGGCCCTGCGCTTGAGACCCGCGACGCGCACCATATAGAACTCGTCGAGGTTCGAGGCGAAGATCGCGAGGAATTTGGCGCGCTCCAACAGCGGCAGCGACTCGTCCTCGGCGAGGGCGAGCACCCTGGTGTTGAAGTCGAGCCAACTGAGCTCCCGATTGAGGTAGCGATCTGCCGGCAACCTCGCGCTCTCGGTCTCGACGGCGGGTGCGGCAGCAGCGGGCGGCGGATTGGGCAGCACCGGTTGCTTGACGGTATTCGTCTCGGTCATGGCCGTGCCTCGCTGGGGCTCGGCGCCGCCGAGCGAGGGGGAGCCCAGGGCCTCTGATTCACTCGATGACGCTCGTTCACGTCAACGATCATCCCCTACCAACCGGTAGTAGTGCAGGCCGACACCGGCGATTGCCGCGCGGATCACCTCCGGCCGGCGACTCTCTAGCACACGCGGCGTTCCGGCTCGGGCACCCGCACCGGCCAGCCGATATCGCGCAGCACCGCGCCCGTGGCCGCGCCCGCGCCGAGTTCGACCGCCAGATCCAGATCCTCGGCGGTGTCCACGTCCAGGCGCAGACCGGGCCAGTCGCCACCGAGGTCCACCGCGCCCGCCGCTAGATGCCTGCGCGCCGAATCCGGGCCGAAGCGCGGATCCAGGGCCGCCGCCGGATCCCGGACCAGCAGCGCGGCGGTGCCGGTGCCCGCGTGATCCACCGTGAGCGCGCGGCGCGCGGCAGGCGCGGCGGCCAGCATGTCGGCCAACTCCGCCGGACGCAGCGCGGGCAAATCCGCCTGCAGCGCCAATAGTTCGGACGGGCCGTGCCGGTGGCGCACCGCGACGGCCCCGGCGCGCAGCGCGGCATTGAGACTGTCCTGCGAGCGCGGCGGTTCCGGATGGGGCACCGCGCCCAACTCGCGCGCCAGCGCGGCGACCTGCGCGTCGGGGGTGACCACGGTGACCGAGACCAGTTGCGGCACGGCCACCGCCGCGGTCACCGTATCGGCCAGCATGGCCAGCACCAGCCGCGCCCGATCCGGTGGGCGCAGCCGGTCGGCCAGTCGAGTCTTGGCCCGATCGAGGCTCTTGACCGCGATCACGGCGTGCACGGCGTGCGGGCGCATGCGTCCAATCCTTCCATGGCATATTGGGCGGATGACGAGGGCGGCAGTACTGGGCGCGGGATCGTGGGGCACGGCGTTCGCGAAGGTGTTGGCGGACGCGGGAACCGAGGTCACGATCTGGGCGCGCAGGCCGGAAGTCGCCACCGCCCTGTCGTCTGAACACCGCAATCACTTCTACCTCCCGGATATTCCGCTGCCGCCCCTCGCGGCCACCCACGACCCGGCCGAGGCCCTGGCGGGCGCGGATCTGGTGGTGCTCGCGGTGCCGTCGCAGTCGCTGCGCGCCAACCTCGCCGACTGGCGGGGATTCATCGAACCCGACGCCACGCTGCTGAGCCTGGCCAAGGGCATCGAGACCGGGACGCTGCTGCGGATGAGCGAGGTCATCGCCGAGGTCACCGGGGCGGGCGCGGATCGTGTCGCGGTGCTGTCCGGACCCAATCTGGCCAGGGAGATCGCCCTGTGCCAGCCCGCGGCCACCGTGGTCGCCTGCACCGACACCGCGCGCTCGGTCGCTGTCCAGCACGCCTGCGCCACCGGATATTTCCGGCCGTACACCAATACCGATGTCATCGGTTGCGAGATCGGCGGCGCGTGCAAGAACGTCATCGCGCTGGCCTGCGGCATCGCCTCCGGAATGGGCCTGGGGGACAACACATTGGCCAGCATCATCACCAGGGGACTGGCCGAGATCATCCGACTCGGGGTGGCCCTGGGCGCGGAGCCCGCGACCCTGGCCGGGCTGGCGGGCGTCGGCGACCTGGTGGCCACCTGTGCCTCGCCGCTGTCGCGCAACCGCACCTTCGGGCGGGTATTGGGCGAGGGCGGATCCATGGCGGCGGCGCAGGCGGCCACGCACGGTCAGGTGGCCGAGGGCGTCAAGTCGTGCAGTTCGATTCGCGCGCTCGCCGCGAAGTACGCGGTGGAGATGCCGCTCACCGACGCGGTGCACCGGATATGTCACGAGGGCCTACCGGTTCCCGAGGCCGTGGGCAATCTGCTCGGTCGCCGGATGAAGCCCGAATAACGGCTCGCCCGCGTCGGGCGGAACCCGGCGCGGCAGGTACGGTTCGGAACATGACGAATCGGATCCGGGTGGCCCTGGTGTTCGGCGGGCGCAGCACCGAGCACGCCGTGTCGTGTGTTTCGGCGGGCAGCGTGCTGCGCCACCTCGATCCGCAGCGCTACGAGGTGGTGCCGATCGGTATCACCACCGAGGGCGGCTGGGTGCTCGCCGCCGAGGACGTGCGCGAATTGGCGTTCGGCCGGGGCGAACTGCCCGCTGTCGACGCGTCGGGCACCGCGCTGACCCTGGCCACCGGGCGCGGCGGTGCGCTGGTGCCGCTCGACGATCCGGCCGCCGCGCTCGGCGCGGTGGATGTGGTCTTCCCGATCCTGCACGGTCCGTTCGGGGAGGACGGCACCCTGCAGGGCATGCTCGAACTGGCGGGCATTCCGTATGTCGGTCCCGGTGTGCTGGCCAGTGCGGCCGGGATGGACAAGGAGTTCACCAAGAAGCTGCTCGCCGCCGAGGGGCTGCCCGTCGGCTCCCAGGTGGTGCTGCGCCGCGACCAGAGCACGCTGAGCGAGGCCGATCGGGCGCGGCTCGGGCTGCCGGTCTTCGTCAAACCCGCGCGCGGGGGCTCCTCGATCGGTATCACCAAGGTGGTCTCGTGGGATCGGCTCGACGCCGCCATCGCCGCGGCCCGCGTGCACGATCCGAAGGTGCTCGTGGAGGCCGCGATCATCGGACGCGAGGTCGAATGCGGTGTCCTGGAGTTCCCGGACGGTCGCGTCGAGGCCAGCGTGGTGGCCGAGATCCGCATGCCGGAGCCGGATCTGAGCGCGGATGGTCCGGAGTTCTACGACTTCGAGACCAAATACCTCGATGACGTCTGCGAATTCGATATCCCCGCCAAACTCGACGACGAGACCTCCGACCGGGTCCGGGAATTGGCGGTTCAGGCGTTCCGGGCGTTGGACTGCCAGGGGCTCGCGCGCGTCGACTTCTTCGTCACCGACGAAGGTCCGGTGATCAACGAGATCAACACCATGCCGGGCTTCACTTCGATCTCGATGTATCCGCGCATGTGGGAGGCCGCCGGGATCGACTACCGCACACTGATTTCCACGCTGCTGGAGACGGCCATCGCGCGCGGCACCGGGCTGCGATAGCGCGCCCTCAGTTGGGAAGCGGGCCGGGGTCGAGCGGGCGCGCCTGGAGGTTCGCCGCGATGGTGTCCGAAACCTCTTGCAGCGGTGTGGGACCCGAGCCGTCCGGCACGGTGAACGCGATATAGGTGGCGCGGTCGACGGCGAACCAGGTGCTCGCCTTGGCGGCCGGATCGCGCGCCTCGAACCACTGCACGCCGTCCACGAGTTGTAGCGCGGAGGCGCGATTGAACTCCAAGGGACGTTCCAGACCGCAGCGCAGCACGATGGCGTCGCCGCCCGAGGCGCGCTGCCAGGCCCGCGTGGCGGGCGGGGAAGGCTCTACCAGAGTGGATTTGGTGAATTCGCCGATCTCGGCGGGCAGTGCGGGCAGCAGCGCCGCGCATTCGGGTCCCTCGGCCGCGGGCGCCGGAACCGGGCCGAGCACAAGGGGTTCGCGCTCGGCCGAGGTATGGCGGGCCATCACGGCGGCCACCAGGACGCCGACGACGAGGACGACCGGAAGCGCCACGGCCGTCGCGATTAGAGCCGGGGAGTAGACGCGGGCGGGCGGTGGGGTGCTGTCCCCCGATTCGGTGCTCGAATCGCGGTCCGACTCCGCCATGGTTACCGACTCCTTCCCGAACGAGCTGAGCGGCGGTCGCGGCGCGGGGTGGCGGCCGGACCGGCCCGGTGGTGCTGATCTGCCCCGGCAAGGGTACCGTCGGGTCGTTTCTTGCCTGCGGCGCGGTGCGCGCGAGGGGTCCATCCGCGACCGTCGAGCACACCGGCGTCGCCGGTTCGCCCAGTCCGCGAAGGGGTCGGTCATCAGTAGCGAAATCGGGGCGGTCACGGTGGGCGGGCTCGGGGAGTTCGCGTTGATCCGGCGCATCAACAGCAATCGGGTCCAGTCGCCTGCCGTGCGGTTGGGGCCGGGGGATGACGCGGCCGTCGTCGCCGCGCCGGACGGGCGTTTCGCGGTCACCACCGACATGCTCGTGCAGGAGCGGCACTTCCGGCTGGATTGGTCGAGCCCGTACCAGATCGGGCGTAAGGCCATCGCACAGAACGCGGCCGATGTGGTGGCCATGGGCGCGGTGCCGACCGCCTTCGTCGTCGCGCTCGGGCTGCCCGCCGAGATGCCGGTGTCCTTCGTGGACGGGCTCGCCGACGGCATGTGGGACGAGGCGGAGTCGGTCGGCGCCTCGATCGCGGGCGGCGACCTGGTGCGCAGTCCGTTGGTGGTGGTCTCGGTGACGGCGTTCGGGGATCTGCGTGGGCGTCCCGCATTGACCAGATCCGGTGCGCGCGCGGGGGACACGGTGGCGGTGGCCGGACGTCTGGGCTGGTCGGCGGCGGGTTACGCGGTGCTCTCGCGCGGGTTGGTCGAACGCGACGTGTTTACAGATGTGCTTGCATTTCATCGTGCGCCGCGTCCGCCGTACTCCGCGGTGCTCGATCTTTTGTCCGGTGGCGCTGGGGAATCGGGCGGGGGGCGATCCGAATCATCCCGTGCGGGAGCCGAATCGGTGGATCGCGGCATCGAATCATCCGTGGCCGGAGTCGAATTGGCCTTCGCCGGAATGGAATCGGCTGGCGCGGTAACGGAATCGAGTAGTCTTGGGATCGAATCCGTCACGCCCACGGCACAATTCGGCCACGGATCGGCACCGGTTCCGCATACGCTCACCGATATCTCCGACGGGCTGATCGCCGATCTGGGGCATATCGCCGAATCCTCCGGTGTCGCCATCGATTTGGATCTTGCCGCCCTGGCCGACCCGGCACTGGAGCGCATCGCCCGCGAACTGAATGCGGATGCGGCGCAATGGATCTTGACGGGCGGAGAGGATCACGCGTTCGCAGGCGCCTTCTCGCCGGAGTCCGCGCTGCCCGAGGGCTGGCGCGCGATCGGACGCGTTGTGGCAGGTCGGGGCGTCACGGTGGACGGCGCACCCATATCCGGTGCGGGCGGTTGGGAATCGTTCCGCGGGGCAGCCGCCGATGATGTCGCACCACCCCGCTAAGTTGTGCGGTCATGGGTGTGAAACCACTGTCGGAAATTATTGATCCTGGCTGGGCGGAGGCGCTGGCCCCGGTGGAAGACCGGATCACCGCCATGGGCGAATTCCTGCGCACGGAGAACACCGAGGGCCGCGGCTACCTACCGGCGGGCGAGAATGTGCTGCGTGCGTTCCAGCGTCCTTTCGCGGCGGTGCGCGTGCTGATCGTCGGCCAGGACCCGTATCCGACGCCGGGCCACGCCATGGGGCTGAGTTTCTCTGTCGCGCCTGATGTTTCGCCCGTGCCGCGCAGCCTGGCCAATATCTTCTCCGAATACACCAAGGATCTCGGCCACCCCACTCCCAGCAGTGGCGATCTGAGCCCCTGGTCGGACCAGGGCGTGCTCATGCTCAACAGGGTGCTCACCGTGCAGCCGGGGCAGCCCGCCTCGCACCGGGGCAAGGGCTGGGAGGCGGTGACGGAGCAGGCGATTCGCGCACTGGTGGCCCGCGACGAACCGCTGGTCGCGGTGCTCTGGGGCCGCGACGCCGCCTCGCTCAAGCCGACCCTGACACAGGGCGATGTGCCCTACATCGAATCCGCCCATCCCTCGCCGCTGTCCGCCTCGCGCGGCTTCTTCGGCTCGCGTCCGTTCTCCAGGGTGAACGAGCTGCTTGACGAATTGGGTGCCGAACCGGTGGACTGGCGGCTGCCCTGATCCGCTGCGGGCATTTCGACCAGTAGAAATCGAGTTAGGAGCACATCCCATGCACGACAAGTCCGTTCGCGGCACGCTGCGCGGTGCGACCGCCACGTTCGCTTTCGCCGCCGCGATCACCAGCGGCGCGGCTGCGGCCAGCGCCGCCCCGCTCCCCTTGGAGCCTGCCACGGACAGCGCGACCACCCTGGTGGAGAACCCCTCCGCCGCCCCGGTCGGCGATCTGCTGACCACCTCGGGTTCCTCGAGCATCTCCTCCAATGTGAATTCGAAGGTCACCTGCTTCATGCAGCGCACGCTGAGCGCTGCGGGGAAGTGGGACTGCTAGTCGTCCTTCGCGCGGGGGTTGGTGCGCACCGCGCCACCCCCGCTGTGCGATCCTCGGGATCGTGAGTAATGCGAACAATCCCCTCGAACCGCGCCCGCTGCGGCTGCGCGGTTCGGGCGGGCTCGAACTGGTCGCGGATCGGTTCGGACCGGAGGACGGTCCCTTGGTCGTCTTCCTGCACGGCGGCGGACAGAATCGCCACTCCTGGAAGCGGACCGGCGCGAAGCTGGCCGCCTCCGGTATGCGGGTGGTCGCGCTGGACGCCAGGGGCCACGGCGAGAGCCAGTGGTCGCCCGAGGGCGACTATCGGCGCGAAACCATGGTCGCGGACCTGCTGATGGTGCTGGACCAGATCGGCGCGCCTGCCGCGCTGGTCGGGGCGAGTATGGGTGGGATCACCGGGCTGCTGGCCACCGCCGCGCCCGGCGGCGCGAGCATCGAATCGCTGGTCCTGGTCGATATCGTCACCCGCCCCGAACCCGAAGGTGTCGCGCGGGTCGTCGATTTCCTCGGCAGACACCGCGACGGGTTCGACACCATGGATCAGGTGGTCGACGCGGTCGCCGAATATCTGCCGCATCGCGCCCGCCCGACGAATACCGATGGGCTGCTGCGGAATCTGCGTCAGCGCGACGGTCGCTGGTACTGGCATTGGGATCCGGCCATACTCGACGATCGGATCGAGGATCCGGCCCGGTGGGCCGACGAGTTGGAGGCGGCGGCGCGCGCCCTGACCATCCCGGTGCTGCTGGTGCGCGGTATGCGCTCGGATGTGGTCAGCGCCGAGGGCGCGGCGGAATTCCTGGAGTTGGTCCCGCACGCGCAACTGGTGGAGATCGGCGGCGCGGCGCATACCGCCGCGGGCGACGACAACGATTCCTTCACCGACGCCGTCGCGAAATTCGTGCTGCGCGAGCGCTAGTAGCTGGGCTTGCGCTTGGCGAGGAAGGCGTCCACACCCTCGCGTCCGGTCGGTGAATTCGCGGCCGTGGCGATGGCGTCCCGCTCGCGATCCAGCTGGGCGTCCAGGCTGGAGGAAAGTGACTGGGACAGTAGCGATTTGATGCTCGAGTAGGTGGAACGTGGGCCGGCGCACAGCGTCGCGGCCACGGCCATGGCCTCGGCGCGCACCTGCTCGTCGGCGACGAGTCGGCTGAGGATGCCGAGTCGCACCGCCTCCTGCGCATCGATGATCGCGTCGGTGAGCAGGATCTCGCGGGCCGCGCCCGCGCCGACGACGCGCGGCAGCGTCCAGCTCATACCGCCGTCGGGGCTCAGGCCGATACCGGGATACGCGGGGCGGAATTTCGTGCTCGGGCCGCCGAGGGCGATATCGGCCATCAGGACGATGCTCATCCCCGCGCCCGCGGCCCACCCCTGTACGCCGGCCACCACCGGGACCGGGGTGGCGTCGATGGCGCGAATGAAATCGTGCAGGTCGGTGGCCAGGGCGTGGATATGCGCGCCGCGATCGGCCGCGGCGGCGAAACCACGCACATTGCCGCCCGCGCAGAAGTTCGCGCCCGTGCCGGTGAGGACCACAGCGCCCACCTCCGGGCCGAGTTCACGCAGCGCGGCGGTGCCCGCCACGATGCCATCGGGATCCATGGCCGTGCCCTCGGCGGCCGTCGCCACGACGATCCGCAGCACGCCGTCGACGATCTCGACATATTCGGTCCCCGTGGCCGTCATGTCCGGCTCCTCTCGCCAAAACGGTTGCCGCCCAGTGTGCCACGCACCATGCGTATCTCTATGACCGGGCTGAAAGGCTCCGGCCGACTCGCCCCGTCCGGCACGAATCCGTATTTGCCGTAAAAGGCGCGCGCCCTGGAATTGTCCGCGAAGACCCACAGCGAACAGGGGATATCCGGTGGGACCGCCGCCGCGAGCAGTTCGTGGGCCAGCCCGGTGCCGTACCAGGCGGACCGGACGTAGAGGGCATAGAGCTCGAAGGGGGTGACCGCGCCTGCACCGGTGGCGGGTCCGGCGGCGATGAAGCCGACGACCTCGTCGCCGTGCATCGCCACGTGGATGTTCTCCGGATACTGGGCGCGAATTCGCTCCCAGCGGCGCGCCCCGCGCTCGATATCCATGGCGTCGAGAACATGATCGGGCACCAGACCTCGATACGCCTCGCGCCAGCAGGCGATATGGCAGGCGGAGAGGCCGAGGACCCGCTCCGGGGTGAGCGACTCGATCCGCCACTGTGTGGTCATGGATATATGGTGGCCCGCCGACGACAATGCCCCGGCACCGTGAGGCGCCGGGGCATTGTCAACTATTTGCTCGGGGTCAGCCGCGGACGACCTTGCCCGCCTTCAGGCAGGAGGTGCACACATTCATCCGACGGGTGTTGCCCGGCGCGACCTGAGCGCGCACGGTCTGGATGTTCGGGTTCCAACGACGGTTGGTGCGCCGGTGGGAGTGCGAGACCGACTTACCGAAGCCGGGGCCCTTGGCGCAGACGTCGCAGACGGCAGCCATAGTCGCGAACTCCTTCATGTCATGGGGGACCGCCGCCTTCGCGGTGCGGCATGTCCGGGAACAATGTCTGATGTGCCCGAGCCGACCGGAAGGCCGACCCCGAATTCGACCGAGAGGTCGACTGACGGCAGCGAATCGCGAGGCGACCGCACGAGGCAACCCTGCAAGGTTAGCGGGAAGCCCCTCGATCCACCAAACCGGCCCCTGCGGACGGGCGCGGGATCGGTGCGGATTCTACTGTCGGTATCGGCCGCTAACCTGGCGGAGACGTCGAGCGAAGAGGGGTTATGGGTGCCCAACCAACGGGACGCTCCTGACGCTGCAGCGCTGGACGGTGCCGCGCTGCTGCGTTGGGCTCGGCTCTGTGCGGCGGATCTGGCCGAGCATCGTGCCGAGATCAACGCGCTCAATGTCTTCCCGGTCCCCGATGCCGACACCGGCACGAATCTGCTCGCCACCATGCGGGCGGCGGTGTACGAGGTTGATGAGGTTGTCGACACCCAGGACGTGGCCGCGGCGCTGGCGCGGGGCGCGGTGCGTGGGGCGCGCGGCAACTCCGGCCTGATTCTTTCGCAGGTCTTGCGCGGTTTGGCCGAGGCGGTGCGGGACGGTCCGCTGACGGGGCGGCGGTTGCGCGGCGGGTTGGCGCTGGCGGCGGTGCTGGTGCGGGCGGGGCTGAGCGCGCCCGTGGAGGGGACACTGCTGACGGTGCTCGACTGCGCGGCGGCGAGCGCGCTGGGCTGTGCCGACGATGGGCTCGGCGCGGTGGCGCAGGCGGCGGCCGACGGCGCGGCCAAGGCATTGGGCGAGACGCCGTCGCAACTGCGGCCGCTGCGCGAGGCGGGGGTGGTCGACGCCGGGGCGCGGGGGCTGGTGGTGCTGTTGGATGTGCTGGTCGCGGTCGCGCGCGGCGAAGTGCCCGAACGGCCGGTGTACACGGCGCGGGTCGTCGACGCGCCCGGCTCCGCCGTCCCGGTGCTTTCCGACGGTTCCGCCGTCCAGTTGTCTTCCGACGGTTCCGCCGACCAGTTGCCTCCCGACGGTTCCGCCGTCCAATCACCTTCGGAGGAACCGCATTTCGAGGTCATGTATCTGGTGCGCACCGAGTCGGCCGCCGCCCTGCGCGATCGGCTGAACGAGTTGGGTGATTCGGTGCTGGTGGTGTCGGCGGGTGCGGGGGAGTGGTCGGCGCACGTGCACTGCGCCGATGCGGGTGCGGCGCTGGAGGCGGGTCTGGTCGCGGGCGCGGTGCGCGAGATCCGGATCGAGAGTTTCGCCGTCACCTCGCCCCTCGACGCGCACGCGGACGTGCGGATCGGCGAGCGCGGGGTGCTGGCGGTGGCGGCGGGCACGGGCGCGGCGGCACTGTTCGAGGCCGCGGGGGCCGTGGTGGTGCGCGCGGACGAGCCGGTCGGCACCGCCGCGCTGCTCGAGGCGATTCGCGCGCTACCGCATCGGGAGGTGCTGGTATTGCCCAATGGCGCCCTGCCCGCGCACGAATTGGTCGCGGTGGGCGCGGCGGCTCGCGACGCGCACCGCGATGTGCTGTTGCTGCCGAGCGCGTCGATGGTGCAGGGGTTGGCGGCGGTGGCCGTGCACGATCGCGGGCGTATCGCGGTCGACGATGCCTTCGCCATGTCGGAGGCGGCGGCGGGCACCAGGTGGGGTTCGCTTCGGGTGGCGGCGGGTCCGGCGCTGACCATGGTCGGCCGGTGCGCGGCCGGTGACGGTCTCGGTTTGGTCGGCCACGATGTGGTGGTCATCGACAGCGATCCCGCCGCCGCGGGGAAGACGCTGCTGGACCGCATGCTCGGTCTCGGCGGCGAGTTGGTGACGTTTTTGTTGGGCGCGCCCGCGCCCGCCGGATTGGCCGCGGAGTTGGCCGCCCATGTCCGGCGCGGATTTCCGGGTGTCGAGGTGCTGGTGTACTCCGGTGGGCAGCGCGGGGATCTGATGCAGATCGGTGTGGAGTAGGACGGGGATATATGGCGACCTTGGCTGATCGGCTCGATCATCTGCTCGGCGTGAAGGCGGCCGAGCCGCTGGCCGATGCCTTCGATATGCATACCGTCGAGGATCTGCTGCGGCACTATCCGCTGCGCTATGCCACCAGGGGGCAACCGCTCACCGAGGAGTTGCCCGAGGAGGGCAAACATCTCACCGTGGTGGGTCGGGTGACGAAGACCGAACTGCGGCCGATGAAGAACCGCAAGGGCAAGATGCTCAAGATCGAATTCGACACCGGCGCCGCCAAGCCGATCGAGGCTACCTTCTTCAATGGCGACAAGGTGAGTTACCTTGTCCGCGAAGGGGTCAGGGCCATGTTGTCGGGCACCGTGCACTGGTGGCGGCCGGATCGCTGGAATCTGACCCATCCCGACTATCTGATCCTGCCCGACAAGGGCGATCCCACCGTGGAGAATCTGACCTCGGTGCGCGGCAGCGGTGCGCTGCGCGGGATGGCCCAAAGCGCGAAAGGCGCGCAGGGCGTGGATGTCTCGTTCTTCGAGCGGGAGTACATCCCGGTGTATCCGGCCACCGCCAAGGTTCAGAGCTGGACGCTGCTGGCGTGCGTGCGTCAGGTGCTCGATCAGCTCGATCCGATCGATGACCCGCTCTCCGAACAGATCCGGTCCGAGCGCGGGCTGCTCGCGGTCTCCGACGCGCTGCGCCTGATCCATCTGCCGGACCGCAAATCCGATATCGAACAGGCCAGGGAGCGACTGCGTTTCGACGAGGCGCTGGCGCTGCAACTGGTGCTGGCCGAGCGGCGACACGAATCCGAGGCCCGCGCGGCCAAGCCCTGCCCGCCCCGCCCCGACGGTATCGCGGCCGAATTCGACAAGCGACTGCCCTTCGAACTCACGGCGGGTCAGCGGCAGGTCATCGACGAGATCGCGGCGGACCTTTCGCGTACGCACCCGATGCATCGCCTGCTACAGGGCGAGGTCGGCTCGGGCAAAACGATCGTCGCACTGCACGCCATGCTCCAGGTGATCGACGGCGGACAGCAGTGCGCACTATTGGCGCCGACGGAAGTGCTTGCCGCCCAGCACTATCGATCGCTGCGCACCATGCTGGGCGACCTGGGCGCCGCCGGTGAGCTCGGCGCGGCCGACCAGGCCACCAAGGTGGTGCTGGTGACGGGATCGATGACCGCGGCGACGAAGAAGGCGGCGCTGCTGGACGCGGTGACGGGTACGGCGGGCCTGGTCATCGGGACGCACGCGCTCATCCAGGACGCGGTGGAATTCTTCGATCTGGGCATGGTCGTGGTCGACGAACAGCACCGCTTCGGCGTCGAACAGCGTGACGCGTTGCGCGCCAAGGCCAAAGCCGGCGCCGCCCCGCACCTGCTGGTGATGACGGCGACCCCGATTCCGCGCACCATCGCGATGACCACCCTGGGCGATCTGGAGACCTCGACACTCACCGAATTGCCGAGGGGCCGTTCGCCGATCACCTCGCGGGTGGTGCCGCGCACCCAATACCCGAAGTGGGTGGATCGCGCCTGGGAGCGCATCGTCGAAGAGGTCGAGGCGGGGCGGCAGGCCTATGTCGTGTGTTCGCGCATCGGCGAGGACGAAGAGAAGGGGCGGGGCGGGAAAGCCAAGACCAAATCCGATGCGGGCGAGCCGCCCAGCACGGCCGCCGTCGTGGATGTCTTCGAGGCGCTGCGCACCGGACCTTTGGCGAAGCTGCGGGTCGGTCTGCTGCACGGCCGCCTGCCCGCCGACGAAAAAGACCGGGTGATGCGGGATTTCAATGACGGGTCGATCGATGTGCTGGTGTGCACCACCGTCGTCGAGGTGGGCGTGGACGTGCCCAATGCCACCGTCATGGTGATCGTGGACGCCGACCGATTCGGTGTCAGCCAGTTGCATCAGTTGCGCGGTCGCATCGGCCGGGGCAAGCACGCGGGCCTGTGCCTGCTGGTCACCGATGCCAAGCCCGGCGGGTCGGCCATGACGCGGCTCGAGGCGGTGGCCGCCACCACCGATGGTTTCGAATTGGCCGTGCTGGATCTGCGGCAGCGGCGCGAGGGCGATGTGCTCGGCGCGGCCCAGTCCGGCACCGCGCGTTCGCTGCGGCTGCTGTCGCTGCTCGACGATCTCGAGGTCATCACCGCCGCACAGGAATTGGCGCGCGAGGTGGTGGCGGAGGATCCGGGTCTGCTGCGCCATCCCGGCCTGGCGGGCATGATGCACGCGGCCGTGGACGCCGAACGACTGGAGTACCTGGCCAAGTCCTAGATTCAGCGGCCGATACCGGGATAGGGCAAATCGGTGCTGGTGTTCTCGGCGACCGCGAGCGGCGCGCCGATCTGCGGGAAGGCGCGCTGCGGGCAGGAGGGACGCTCGCACACCTTGCAACCGGCCCCGATCGGAACGCTCGCGGCCGGATTGTCCAGTTGCATCCCGGTGGAATACACCAGGCGCTCGGCGTATTCGATATCGCAGCCGAGGCCGATGGCGAAATTCTTGGTGGCCGTGCCGAATCCGCTCGGCGCGGTGAGCGCGGTGCGGGCGATCCACAGGTAGCGGCGGCCGTCGGGCATCTCGGCGAGCTGGGTGAGGATGCGGCCGGGACGGGCGAACGCCTCGTGCACCACCCACAGCGGACAGCTACCGCCGACTCTGGAGAAGTGGAACGCGGTGGCGGACTGGCGTTTCGAGATATTGCCAGCGCGGTCGGTGCGCACGAAGAAGAACGGCACCCCGCGCTGACCCTGCCGCTGCAAGGTGCTCAACCGGTGGCAGATGGTCTCGAATCCGACCTCGAAGCGCAGGCCGAGCAGATCGATGTCGTAGCGGAGTTCCTCGGCCGAACGCAGGAAGCGACCGTAGGGCAGCACCAGCGCGCCCGCGAAGTAGTTGGCCAGGCCGATGCGCGCCAGGGTCCTGGATTCGCCGGTGAGCGACGGAGTCTCATTCAGGACGGCGTCGATCTCCTTGCTGTACAGCAGTTGTCCGAGCGTGGTGGCGATCTGGAAGGCGCGCTGACCGGGCCGCAGCCGGCGGGCCAGGGTCAGGGTGCGGGTATCGGGATCGTAGTGCCGCTTGGGAATCGAGGGATCCGCGCCGTCGCCGCGCACCAGCACCGTCACCCCTGCCCGCTCCTCGGCGACCCTGGCCAACTGGCGATCCAGTGAGCCGATGGTCAGGCCGGACTCCTCGAACAACTGCTCGGCGGCCAGATCGAGGGTCGGAATGTGATTGTGGTGGTCGTAGAAGAAGTCGCGCACATCCTCGTACGGCATGGGTACGCCGGGTGGGCCGCTCGGCGCGGAGACCCTGGCGGAGAGCAGATCCAACTGGTCGGTGGCCGCGCGCAGCCTGCGATGCATGGCGACCACCATCTTGGCCACCTCGGGCAGCCGGGTGGCCAATTCCTCGACCTCGGTCATCGGCGCCGCGTCGCCGCCCGCCGCGTCCACCAGCACCTCGTGCAGATCCGAGACCAGGCGGGCGTTGGCGTCGGCGGCGAAGAACTGGACATCGAGGTCGAAGGTGGAATTGAGTTTGAGCAGCACCGGTATGGTCAGCGGCCGCTGATCGCGCTCGAGCTGATTGAGGTAGCTGGGCGAGAGATCCAGGGATTTGGCCAGCGCCGCCTGGGTCATCCGGCGTTCCTCGCGCAACCGTCGAAGACGGGCGCCCGCGTACATCTTGCGCACGCCAAGATGGTAGTCCCCATTCTTCGCAAACCTTGCACAACCCCCGGTTCTCGCCGGCCAAAACTGCTGTCGCAAGCGGTTTCGCGGCAAATCTACCGATGCGTAGCGTGCGAAGTGGGCGGTTGGTCGCTACGGTGCGTCGAGAATGACCGCTTGCGCGGCAATCACATTCGCACCGTCGAAGGTCACGGCGGGGGAGCCGTAGAGGCGATAGCCCTGTTCGAGCAGGCTGCTGATCCTGGAGCAGAATTCGGCGTCGTCCACACCGGTGATGAGTCGGTAGCGCAAGGGTTCTTCGGCGGTCATGCCGCCACCCTACGGGGGCGGACCCCGGACGCGATCGGTCCGGGGTCCGCGCCGCCACGGTTCAGCGCACCGCCTTGACGGCCGCGACCATATTGCGCAGCGAGGCCGTCACCTCCGCCGTGCCCCTGGTCTTCAGGCCGCAGTCCGGGTTCACCCAAAGACGCTCGGCCGGAACGGCTTTCAGCGCCGCCCGGAGCGAAGCGGTGATCTCCTCGACACTGGGCACCCGCGGGGAGTGGATATCGTAGACACCCGGCCCCACACCCAGATCGAAGCCCGCCGCGTTCAGGTCGTCGAGCACCTCCATATGCGAGCGGGCCGCCTTGATCGAGGTCACATCCGCGTCCAGACCCGCGATGGCGTCGATGACCTCACCGAACTCCGAATAGCAGAGATGGGTGTGGATCTGGGTGGTGTCCGCGACGCCGGAGGTGGCCAGCCGGAAGGCATTGACCGACCACTCCAGATAGGCGGGCTGATCGGCGGCGCGCAGCGGCAGCAGCTCGCGCAGTGCGGGCTCGTCCACCTGCACGATGCCGATACCCGCCGCCTGCAGGTCCACCGTCTCGTCGCGGATGGCCAGCGCCACCTGCCGCGCCGAATCCCCCAGCGGCTGATCGTCGCGCACGAACGACCAGGCCAGAATGGTGACCGGACCGGTGAGCATGCCCTTGACCGGCTTCTTCGTCAGCGACTGAGCGTAGGTGATCCAGTCGACGGTCATCGCGGCCGGGCGGGCCACATCGCCGAACAGGATCGGCGGGCGCACGCAGCGGGTGCCGTAGGACTGCACCCAGCCGTGCTCGGTGGCGGCGAAACCGTCGAGCTGCTCGGCGAAGTACTGCACCATGTCATTGCGCTCGGGTTCGCCGTGCACCAGCACGTCCAGACCCAGATCCTCCTGCAGCGCGACCACATCGGCGATCTCGGCACGCATCCGCTCGCGGTATTCGGCCTGGTCGATCTCGCCTTTGCCCAGCGCGGCCCTGGCCAGTCGGATCGCCGCGGTCTGCGGGTAGGAGCCGATGGTGGTGGTGGGCAGCGTTGGCAGGTGCAGCCGCTCGGCCTGCAGTTCGCGTCGGTGCGCGGCCGAGGCCCGCCGGATCGACTCCGGACCCAGCGCGTCGAGCCTGGCGCGCACCTTCGGATCATGCAGTCGGGGATCCTGCGCTCGCACGGCCAGCGCGTTGCGTGCGGCCGTCAACCGGTACTCGATCGAATCTGCGCCCTTGCCGATTCCGGCGGCCAGCACCTGGACCTCGACGATCTTCTCCGCGCCGAAGGACAGCCAGGACCGCAGGTGCTCGTCGAGCGCGGTCTCGGCCGCGAGGCCGTAGGGCACGTGCAGCAGCGAGCAGGAACTCGACACCGCCAGCGATCCGGCCGCGCCCCGCAGTTCGCCGAGCGTGGCCAGCGCCCGATCCAGATCGGTGCGCCACACATTGCGTCCGTCGACCACGCCCGCGACCAGCAGTTTGCTCGCCAGCGCGGGCACCGCCGCCACTTCGGAAACCGTGCTGCCCGAGACGAAGTCGAGCGCTATGCCCTCGACCGGGGTGTCCGCCAGTGCGGCAAGAGCCGGGCCGGTGCTGCCGAAGTAGGTGGCCACCAGGATGGCCGGCCGGTCGGCGGCGGCGGCCAGTTCGATGTAGGTCCGCCGCACCAGCGCGATCTCTTGCTCGCTGAGATCAGTGACGAGCACCGGCTCATCGATCTGTACCCACTGCGCGCCTGCGGCGGCCAGCCGACCGAGCAGATCGACATAGAGCGGAATCAGCTCGGCCACCCGGTCGAGCACCTCGCCGCCGGATTGGTCGGCGGCGGCCTTGGCCAGCTTCAGGAAGGTGATCGGCCCGATCACCACCGGCCGGGCCGGGACGCCGAGTTCGCGCGCCTCGTCCAGTTCGGCGAGCAACTTCTGCGGATGCAGCGCGAAGACGGTGTCCGCATCGATTTCGGGCACCAGGTAGTGGTAGTTGGTGTCGAACCACTTGGTCATCTCCAAGGGTTCGACCGAATCGGTGCCGCGCGCGGCGGCGAAGTACCGGTCCAGATCGTCGGCGATACCCGCGACCCTGGGCGGCAGCGCGCCGAGCAGTACGGCGGTGTCGAGCATTTGATCGTAGTAGGAGAACGTCCCGACCGGGACCGAATCCATTCCGGCGGAATGCAATTCGGTCAACTGTGCGCGGCGCAGATCGCGCGCGACGACGTGCAGATCGTCGGCGGCGATGCGTCCGGCCCAGTAGGACTCGGTGGCGCGCTTGAGTTCTCGTCGCGGCCCCACCCGCGGGAGTCCGAGAACCGTCGCGGTGAACGGTGTGTGCGAAACAGTCACGTTGTGTGCTCCATGTGCGTAGGAGGTTCAACCAACGCCGCAGGCCGCGGAGGACAGAAGATGCCGAAACAGAGCCCAGAAACCGGGGACGATCCGGCGAAATCCCGTGTCCGCGCGCCCAATCCACGAGGCGGTGGCCGCCGGATACGGCGTATCCGGCACAGCGGGCAGGTCTTCGGACTCGCGGGCCGCGGCCGATCTCGGCCGCCCGGCTTGGGCCGGTGGTCCTACTGGCCGTCGCTTCCCGGGGATGAGCCCAGTGCTTGATGACGGCGGTCGTTCCCGCTCACCGCTGCGGGACAGTCCCGGATTCTCACCGGGTTCCCTCTCTCCGTCTTCCGGCGGACCGGAGGGCGGATTCGACACCGGGGCGCGACGTAGGGGCTCCATCTCGTGGCGCGCCGGTGAACCAGCTGCGTTGTCCAGGGTAGCCGGTGCGCCGCGCGGCGTCCGCACTCGGGCCGAATCGACGGTGCGCGCGAAGGAGCCTCGCGCGGCGAGCGTTGCGTTTCGAGTGCTGTAGCCGAATCGTCGCTGGATTGATAGGCATTGCACCGTAATCGGTGCTTCATGTGACCAGCGTCACTCGTTCCCGGTAAACCTGCTCGGCAATTTATGGGTTAGATTTCCTTTCATCTCGGGCAGAGTTAGTCCCCGACTTGGTGTGAAATGGTGGGATAGTGGTGGTTCCGCGATCGATCTCGATCGTCATTCCGGTGCTTATTTCTTCGGTCGACGGCCGGGATTTGCTGGATGTTCAACTGGAGGCCTTGGCGGCGCAGGATCATATCGGCCCGATCGAGGTGATTATTGCCGACAATGGGAGCCCCGAATTCCTGCGGCAATATATCAATGGGCATCGGCTGCGCGACCGTCTGAAGCTGAAATGGGTATATGCCGCACAGCATCCCGGCGCGGCCCATGCCCGCAACGTCGGCGCGGCGGCGGCTACGGGGGAGATCCTGCTGTTCTGCGACCACGACGACCGGGCGTATCCGTCCTGGGTCCGGCGGTTGGTCGAATTCCTGGACGAGGGCTACGACCTGGTCTGCTCCGCCGTGGAGGGGCGCACCCTCAATGTCGACAACCCACGTGCCGTCGCCGAGGTGCCGCCGCCGGAACGATTCCAGCCCGAGGGCGTCTTCGCGCCTGTGCTCGTCACCACGAGCCTTGCCGTCCGCGCCGATATCTATCGCAAGCTCGATGGGATGGATATCACCTACGCGGCGAACGAGGATGTGGAATTCGGCTGGCGCGCGCACGTCGCGGGATATCGCACCGGATTCCTGCCCGAAGCGCTGATGGCCTACCGCTATCGCCCCGGATTCGCGCCCGGATTCCGACAGGGCCGCAGCCGGGGTATCGGATTGGCCCGACTCAACGCGAACTTTCCCGACAATGGGCTGCCCGAGATCCGCTTGCGCGAACTACTGGTCCGGATGGGCAGTATCGCGACGGCGCGCGGACTGGTCGACGAGGAGCGCGGTTTGCTGCTCGGTCTCGCGGTGGGGCAACTGCGCGGCGGGTTTCGGCACCGGACGCTGCGGTTCAACTAGCCGAGATTAGCCATCTTCGCAAGGGGGCCAAGTCTTCTTGTGAAGATGTCTGCGAAGGCCCCTTCCGCGATTGTGCTCGTCGCCGGTCCGGGTACCTTAGGCGAATGTTCTCCAAAGTCTTGGTTGCCAACCGCGGCGAAATAGCCATCCGCGCCTTCCGCGCCGCCTACGAGCTGGGCATCGGGACCGTGGCCGTCTTCCCCTACGAGGACCGCAACTCGGTCCACCGGATGAAGGCGGCCGAGTCCTACCAGATCGGCGAGAAGGGGCATCCGGTCCGGGCCTACCTCTCGATCGAGGCGATCATCGAGGCGGCCAAGACGGCGGGCGCCGACGCCATCTATCCGGGATACGGCTTCCTGTCGGAGAATCCGGATCTGGCGGCGGCCTGCGCCCGCGAGGGCATCACCTTCATCGGCCCCACGGCCGAGGTCCTGGAGTTGGCGGGCAACAAGGCACGCGCCATCGACGCGGCACGCGCGGCGGGTCTTCCGGTGCTGCGCTCCAGCGCCCCATCCGCCGACCCGGACGAATTGCTCGCCGCCGCAGCGGATCTGACGTTTCCGATCTTCGTCAAGGCCGTCGCGGGCGGCGGCGGGCGCGGTATGCGCCGGGTCGCCGAACCGCAGCAGTTGCGCGAAGCCATCGAGGCGGCCTCGCGCGAAGCCGAATCCGCCTTCGGCGACCCCACCGTCTTCCTGGAACAGGCCGTGGTCAACCCGCGCCACATCGAGGTGCAGATCCTGGCCGACCAGCACGGCAATGTCATGCACCTGTTCGAGCGCGACTGCTCGGTGCAGCGTCGCCACCAGAAGGTGCTCGAGCTGGCTCCCGCGCCCAATCTGAATCCCGCCCTGCGCGCACGGATCTGCGCCGACGCCGTGGCCTTCGCCAGACAGATCGGTTACAGCTGCGCGGGCACCGTGGAATTCCTGCTCGACGAGCGCGGCAACCACGTCTTCATCGAGATGAATCCGCGCATCCAGGTCGAGCACACGGTCACCGAGGAGATCACCGATGTGGACCTGGTCCAGGCGCAGTTGCGCATCGCGGCGGGCGAAACCCTGGAAGACCTCGGCCTGAGCCAGGATTCGATCGTCATCCGGGGCGCGGCCCTGCAGTGCCGGATCACCACCGAGGATCCGGCCAACGGCTTCCGCCCCGACACCGGCCGCATCACCGCCTACCGCACCCCCGGCGGCGCGGGCATCCGACTCGACGGCGGAGCCAACCTGGGCGCCGAGATCGGTGCCCACTTCGACTCGATGCTGGTCAAACTCACCTGCCGCGGCCGCGATTTCGACGCGGCGGTGGCCAGGGCGCGGCGCGCGCTGGCGGAGTTCCGCATTCGCGGCGTCACCACCAACATCCCGTTCCTGCTCGCCGTGCTCGACGATCCGGATTTCGGCGCGGGCCGGGTCACCACCTCGTTCATCGAGGAGCGCCCCCAGTTGCTCACGCAGCGCGGTTCGGCCGACCGCGGCACCAAGATCCTGACCTACCTGGCCGATGTCACCGTCAACAAACCGCACGGTGAGCGCCCCACCAAGGTCTACCCGCACGACAAGCTGCCCGCGATCGACCTGAGCGTCCCCCCGCCGGACGGCTCGCGGCAGCGGCTGCTGCGCCTCGGCCCGGAGGGTTTCGCGCGTGATCTGCGTGCCCAACGCGCGCTCGGTGTCACCGACACCACCTTCCGTGACGCGCACCAGTCCCTGCTGGCAACCCGCGTGCGCACCAACGGCCTGCTCGATGTCGCAGGCCACGTCGCGCGGCTGACTCCGGAGCTGCTGTCCATCGAGGCATGGGGCGGGGCCACCTACGATGTGGCGCTGCGCTTCCTCTACGAGGACCCGTGGGAGCGGTTGGCCGCGCTGCGCGAGGCCATTCCGAATATCTGCCTGCAGATGCTGCTGCGCGGCCGCAACACCGTCGGCTACACGCCCTACCCGGAGCAGGTCACTCGCGCCTTCGTCGCCGAGGCCACCGCCACCGGCATCGATATCTTCCGCATCTTCGACGCGCTCAACAATGTGGACCAGATGCGCCCCGCCATCGACGCGGTGCGCGAAACCGGCACGGCCATAGCCGAAGTCGCCATGAGCTACACCGGCGACCTGACCAACCCGAACGAGACCCTCTACACCCTGGACTACTACCTGAAGCTCGCCGAGCAAATGGTGGACGCGGGCGCGCACGTGCTCGCGGTCAAGGATATGGCCGGGTTGTTGCGGGCTCCCGCCGCCGCGAAACTCGTCACCGCCCTGCGCGCCAATTTCGATCTGCCGGTCCATGTGCACACCCACGACACTCCGGGCGGTCAGTTGGCCACCTACCTCGCCGCCTGGCAGGCGGGCGCGGACGCCGTCGACGGCGCGAGCTCGCCCATGGCGGGCACCACCAGCCAGCCCGCGCTCTCGGCCATCGTCGCCGCCGCGGCCAACAGCGAATACGACACCGGCCTTGATCTGGGCAGTGTGTGCGATCTCGAGCCCTACTGGGAGTCGCTGCGAAAGGTGTACGCGCCCTTCGAATCCGGGCTGCCCGCGCCCACCGGTCGGGTCTACACTCACGAGATTCCCGGCGGTCAGCTCTCGAACCTGCGTCAACAGGCCATCGCGCTGGGCCTCGGCGATCGCTTCGAGGAGGTCGAGGCCAAATACGCCGCCGCGGACAGGCTGCTCGGTCGCCTCATCAAGGTGACGCCCTCATCCAAGGTGGTCGGTGATCTGGCGCTCGCGCTGGTCGGCACCGGGGTGGATATCGAGGATTTCGCCGCCGACCCGGCCCGCTACGACATCCCGGATTCGGTGATCGGATTCCTGCGCGGCGAGTTGGGCACCCCGGCGGGTGGTTGGCCCGAACCGTTCCGCAGCCGCGCGCTCGACGGTCGCGGCCCCGCCAAACCGGAGACAGCGCTCACCCCGGCCGACGAGGCCGGCCTCGCGGGCGACTCCGAGCAGCGGCGCGCCACCCTCAACCGTCTGCTGTTCCCCGGTCCCACAGCCGAATTCGAGGCGCATCGGGAGAAGTACGGCAACACCACCGGACTGTCGGCCAACCAGTTCTTCTACGGTCTGCGCCACGGCGAGGAGCACCGGGTCCAGTTGGAGAAGGGTGTCACCCTGCTCATCGGGTTGGAGGCCATCTCGGAGCCGGATGAGCGCGGCATGCGCACGGTCATGTGCATCCTGAACGGTCAGTTGCGCCCGGTGGCGGTGCGCGACCGGTCCATCGCGAGCGAGATCCCGGCCGCAGAGAAGGCGGATCGCACCAATCCGGGCCATATCGCCGCACCGTTCGCCGGTGTGGTCACCCTGTCGGTGGCCGAGGGCGAGACCATCGCGGCGGGCGATGTCATCGCCACCATCGAGGCCATGAAAATGGAGGCCGCCATCACCGCGCCGCGCGCGGGCGTGATCGGGCGGTTGGCCATCGGGCCGGTGCAGCAGGTGGAGGGCGGCGACCTGCTCATCGAGGTCGCGGTGCGCGAGACCGCCGCCGAATGACCCGCATCGTTGCGGGCGCCGCGGGCGGGCGACGGTTGCGCGTCCCGCCCGCGGGCACCCGCCCCACCTCGGATCGGGTGCGCGAGGCGCTGTTCAGTGCCATCGACGCGCGCCTGGATCTGACCGATATCCGGGTGCTGGATCTGTACGCCGGATCCGGCGCGCTGGGTTTGGAGGCACTCTCGCGCGGGGCGCGCGGCGCCCTGCTGGTGGAGTCGGATCGCCGTGCCGCCGCCGTCGTGCGCGGCAATATCGCCGAACTCGGCCTGCCCGGTGCGGAACTGCGGGTCGGCGCGGTGACGAGCGTCCTCGAATCCGGTTCGGTCGCAGGCGGATTCGACCTGGTGTTCAGCGATCCGCCATACGAGCTGGATACGGCCGAGGTCGAGGGCGATCTGCGGCTGCTGCGCGGGCGCGGCTGGTTGGCTCCCGGCGCGCTCGTGGTGGTCGAGCGGTCCATTCGCTCACCCGAAATCGTCTGGCCCGAGGGATATTCCGCCCTGAAGGCGCGCAAATACGGCGAGACCAGGATCGAACTGGCCGAGTGCTGAAACGTCGCGACCGGTCCCGACCGTCCGGTCGCGGCGGTGCTAGCGTCGTGCCATGGCAGGAGCGCTGTGCCCCGGATCCTTCGACCCGGTGACCAACGGACATATCGACGTCTTCACCAGGGTCGCCGCCCAGTTCGACGAGGTCGTGGTGACCGTCATGATCAATAAGAACAAGCAGGGCATGTTCACCGTCGACGAGCGGATGGAGATGCTGCGCGAGGCCACGGCCCACCTGCCCAATGTGCGGGTCGAGTCGTGGTACGGCCTGCTCGTCGACTTCGCCAAGGCGCAGGGCGTCACCGCTATCGTCAAGGGTCTGCGCGACGCCATCGACTTCGGTTACGAATTGCAGATGGCGCAGATGAACAAGAAGCTCTCCGGCGTCGACACCTTCTTCATCGCCACCAATCCCGCCTTCAGCATGCTGTCCAGCTCGCTGGTGAAGGAGGTCGCGTCCTTCGGCGGCGATGTCACCGATATGCTCCCGCCCTCCGTGCACAAACGCCTGCTGGCCCGTCTGGCCGAACGCAAGGCGTAGTTGGAGACCCGGCCCTAGAAGACCCAGCCGCGCAAGGCCACGAAGCGCAGCCCGCCGACCGCGGCGGTGATGGCGAGAATGGCGGCGGCCTGCATGGTCCCGCCGATGCCGGGAGCCCACAGATCCAGGGCGGCCAAGCCCGCGGTGGTGATGCCGAGGCCGACGAGCGCCAGCCCGCCGCCCTCGATCTGGGCGGTGAACCAGCCGACCCGATCGCTGGCGTGGAACGTGAGTTGGCGGTGCAGTTCGTTGGCGATGATGGTGCTCACGATCGAGCCCGCCACATTGGCCCACAGCGAGCCGATGCCGTGCATGGCGAAGAACAGCAGCACATAGGCCACATTGCTGGACCCGCCGACCAGCGCGAAGCGGATCAACTGCGGGAAGGCGTGATCGCCGCGCAGGTAGGTCATGGCGCGCGCGCCGATTTGGCGTGATCGCGGTCCGGGGATCGGGTAGTACGGGACGCCCCATGGCACGAACACGCTGACGGCCGCCAGTGCCGTCGGGCGGGGTGCTTGCAGGACTGCCATGGCTCTTCCGATACGTCGTCGATTCGAATTTCGCTCTTGTCGATCAAATTTAACACCAAACGGAGGGATAGCCTCCACTTGATTGCTGTGGTGTGCGAGACACTGGCGCGACACACCGGAGCGTGATTCGGCGCGCGCGGTGATCGGAGGCACACTGGGCGACAAGGCGATATTTGCCGGGAACGAGAGCGGGGTAAGACCATGTATCGCGTATTCGAAGCACTCGACGAACTGGTGGCCATCGTCGAGGAGGCGCGCGGCATCCCGCCGACGCGCAGCTGCATCGTTCCGCGCGGCGAGGTCCTCGAACTGCTCGACGATGTCCGCGACGCCCTCCCCGGCGAACTCGACGACGCCCAGGACGTCCTCGACCATCGCGACAAAATCGTCACCGACGCCCGCAACGGTGCCGAGGCCACCGTCACCGGCGCGAACAAGCAGGCCCACGAAACCGTGACCGGCGCGAGGGAAGAGGCCGATCGCATCCTCGCCGACGCCAAGGCGCACGCGGACCGGATGGTGGCCGAGGCCAGTGCGCACGCCGACCACCTGGTCGACTCCGCGCAGACCGAGGCCGACCGGATCGTCGCCGACGGCAAGGCCGAACATGCCGAGGTCACCGGCCGGGCCAGGACCGAATCCGAGCGCATGATCGAGGCGGGCAAGGCGTCTTATGAGCGTTCGGTCGCCGACGGCAAGGCCGAACAGGCCCGCCTCGTCGCCCAGACCGAGGTGGTGCGGGCCGCGCACGCCGAATCCGCCCGCCTCGTCGACGGCGCGCAGGCCGAGGCCGACCGGCTGCGGACCGAATGCGATGACTACGTCGATACCAAGCTCGCCGACTTCGAGGAGATCCTCAACGCGACCATGCGCACCGTGGGCCGCGGACGTCACCAGTTGCGTACCGGTGGCGGCGTCCCGGACTATGCGGGCGAATACCGTCGCTAACCCGGTTTGGGTCGGGACCGCGCACTTCGGTATTGTTGAGTGGTTGCCCATTCCCCCCGAAATGTAAGTGAGTTCGCGATGTCCGCCGGATCCGGTTCCGCCTCGCGTCCCCGTACGGTATCGCGCCGCCGGTCGGACGGTGGTTTTGTGCTGGACGTGCGCAGTCTCGGCCGCGCACCGGGCAGTATGCGCCCGCTGAGCCGCACCATCGCCGCCGAGCGCCGCATCGGCCTCGACCTGATCGCCATCCCCGAGGGCGCTCCCGTCGAACTCGATCTCACCTTGCAGTCGGTCTCCGAGGGCGTGCTGGTCACCGGCACCCTTTCCGCGCCGACCGCGGGGGAGTGCTCGCGCTGCCTGGAGCCGTTCACCGATTCGGTCGAATTGCGGCTCACGGAGCTGTTCGCCTATCCGGACAGCGCCACCGAGCAGACGACCGAAGCCGACGAGATCTACCGCCTGGTCGATGACACCATCGACCTGGAGCCGGTGCTCGTCGACGCGATCGGACTCGAACTTCCGCTGCAACCGCTGTGCGAACCCGACTGTGCCGGACTGTGCCCCGAATGCGGCGTGCGCATGGCGATTGCGGGTTCGGACCACGGGCATGCGATACTTGACCCCCGCTGGGCCGGGTTGGCGAAGCTCGCCACCGGATCGCCCGGCGTCGATCATTCCGACGCCGCCGAGCCCGACACCGACCAGTAAGCAGACCGTTCCGCCGAATTGGCAAGCAATAGGACAGAGGAGAAGTAGTCGTGGCCGTTCCCAAGCGCCGGATGTCCCGTTCCAACACCAGGTCGCGGCGCAGCCAGTGGAAGGCCGTCGCGCCTACCCTGATCACCTGCCCGAACCGCGCCTGCGGTCAGCAGACGCTGCCGCACATCGCCTGCCCGTCCTGCGGTACCTACAAGGGCCGCCAGATCACCGCAGCGGTCTAACGCTCACCCTCGGCGACGACGTGACAGCCGCGAAAACATCCGATCCCGATGACGACCATGCGGAGCTACTATCCGCACTCGGCGTGGACTTGCGTCCGGACCTGCTTAGGCTCGCGCTGACCCACCGCTCGTATGCGTATGAGAACGGTGGTCTGCCCACCAATGAGCGGCTGGAATTCCTCGGTGATTCCGTCCTCGGTCTGAGCATCACCGAGCGCCTGTACACCGAGCACGAGGAAAAGTCCGAGGGCGAGTTGGCCAAACTGCGGGCCAGCGTGGTGAATATGCACGCGCTCGCGGAGGTCGCGCGCAAGCTCGGCAAGGGCGGCCTCGGTGTGCATCTGCTGCTCGGCAAGGGCGAGGAACTGACCGGCGGTCGCGACAAGCCGAGCATCCTCGCCGACGGCATGGAGTCGCTGCTCGGCGCGGTGCATCTCGAGCACGGGATCGATGTGGCCCGCGAGGTGGTGCTGCGCCTATTCGCCGACCTGCTCGAGCGCGGTCCGCGCATGGGTGCGGGCCTGGACTGGAAGACCAGCCTCCAGGAGCTCACCGCCGAGCGCGGTATCGGCGTGCCCAGCTACGAGATCACCTCGACCGGCCCGGATCACGACAAGGAGTTCACCGCGACGACGGTGATCGCCGGTCGGTCCTACGGTCAGGGCGTCGGCCGCTCCAAGAAGGAGGCCGAGCAGAAGGCGGCGGGGGCCGCCTACCAGGTCCTGACAACGGAGAGCTGAGCGAAGTCGCGCCGTGCCGGAACTTCCCGAGGTCGAAGTGGTGCGTCGCGGCCTGGTCGGCCATGTGGTCGGCCGGGCTATCGAATCGGTGCGCATCACCCATCCGAGGTCGGTGCGCAGGCATCTCGAGGGCGCGGCCGATCTGTCCGCCCGATTGACGGGTCTGCGAGTCGAGGCTGCCGAGCGTCGGGGCAAATATCTGTGGCTCACCTTCGATGAACCCGATCTCGCGCTGGTCGTGCACCTGGGTATGAGCGGGCAGATGCTCGTCCAGCCCGCCGACGCGCCCGTGGAGAAGCACGCCCACATCAGAGCCCGCTTGAGCGATGGTTCCGAGTTGCGTTTCGTCGATCAGCGCACCTTCGGCGGGTGGGCGTTGGCCCCGTTGGTAGAGATAGACGGCACCGCGGTGCCGGAGCCGGTCGCCCATATCGCGCGCGATCCCCTCGACCCACATTTCGATCCCGAAGCCGCCGTACGCGCCGTGCGCGCCAGACGCACCGAGGTCAAGCGGGTGCTGCTCGATCAATCCGTCATCTCCGGCCTGGGAAATATATACGTGGACGAAGCGCTGTGGCGTGCGAAGATTCACGGCGCCAGGGCAGCCGCCGCCTTGAGCCGGTCAGTGGTGCGTACGCTGCTGACCGAGGCGACTGCGGTCATGAGTGACGCCCTGGCTGCGGGCGGCACCTCGTTTGACACGTTGTATGTCAACGTCAACGGGCAGTCCGGCTATTTCGAGCGTTCGCTCAACGCCTATGGTCGTGAGGACGAGCCCTGCCGCCGCTGTGGCGCCCCGCTGGTGCGGGAGAAGTTCATGAACCGTTCCTCCTTCTCCTGTCCACGTTGTCAGCCGCGGCCCCGGCGCTGAACGGTTGGATCTGCCACGTGGGCGCTAAATCTGAACTACGTCGACGGGGCCAGTAGGTCAGCGATCGGGTCCAGCGAGCCCTGTGCGCAGGGCGCCACAGATGGCTGGACTGAGAAACAACGCAAGTGTCTTCACGGCCGGTTGGAATGGTGTCGCGGGTGGTCAGCGGTGCGTCTTGCGGAATGCCGTCGAGCTGCCGGTGACCATGAGTTCATGCGGATTTCGATCGAGGAGATCAGCTCGGGCGGAATGGGCTCGGTGTGGCGGGGCTACGACACCGTGCTCGATCGGGAGATCGCGGTCAAAAAGATTCGCCTCGACCAGGTCCAGACACGCGAGCAGGCCACGGAATTTGCTCAGGGGTTCAGTCAGGAAGCCCGGGTGACCGCCCGTATCCGTCATCACGGGGTGCCGCAGGTCTTCGACGCGGTGCTGGCCGGCTCTTTCGAAGCGGTGTACCTGGTAATGGAGCTCATCGATGGAGTTCCACTCCGTGATTACATCCAGCCGGGCAACCCGCTCCCGTTGAGCTGGGTGGCGGCGGTGGCGGCTCAGATCGCCACCGTCCTGTCCCACGCCCACGCGATCCCGGTGGTGCATCGTGATCTCAAACCCGACAACGCGCTGATCACTCGGGACGGCGCGGTCACGGTGATTGATTTCGGTATCGCCGCGATCCTCGACGGTGGACCGAGGCTCACCAAAACCAGCGAGGTGATCGGCACCTACCGCTACATGGCGCCGGAACGGGTATTGGGCAACCGGATCCAGAATCCGAGTAGCGACCTGTACTCACTGGGCTGCATGATCCACGAAATGGCCAGCGGCACACCTCCATTCGACAGTATGTTCGGGTACGAGCTGCAACGCCAGCACGTCGAATCCGATCCGCAGCCACTGGGCTTCACCAGGCCGCTTCGACCAAGCAGCGGATGCCCTTTACTCGGTACTAGCCAGCGCGGCAGAGGTCCACGGTAAGGACAACTCCGACGTGCTACGACTGCGTAGCCTGGTTGCCGCCGCTTGGACGCTCAGCGGTGAACATCGCAGAGCCAAAAGTGAATTCGACGAGCTCGCGCAGGCTTACCGTCGGATCGAAGGCCGTTTTAGCGAATCCGCGTGGGACAGGCGTGTGCGAGTGCGGAATCTGTCAAACCTGATGAGACCGGTCATGCGACGAATTCTGTGTTGATGTTCTCCTTCGTTGGTTCGTTGATCCAGGCCGCGCTGGGCAGCCGTGGTGGGGTGGGAGGCCGCCGGAACCGGCCCGGGTTGGCCGCGTAAGCCGCGGACAGTATCGTGGCGCGTTCGGCGCGGATCCGGTGGGCGGTGCCGTCGTGAACCGTTGCGGGAGTGTGTAATCCGATGCCCGAGTGCCGGTGGTTGTCGTTGTAGTAGGTGAAGAATGCCCGACAGAACCGCTGGGCCTCACCGATGGAGGCGAACCGGTCCGGAAAGGCCGGACAGTACTTGAGGGTCTTGAAATTTGCCTCCGAGTACGGGTTGTCGTTGCTGACGTGCGGACGCGAGTGCGAGCGGGTGATCTGCAGATCGATCAGCAGCTCGGCCACCGGCTTGCTGATCATCGGGCCGCCGTTGTCGGCGTGGATGTAACCGGGGAGCACGCCGTTGTTCGCCGCGATCGAGTCGAGCTGGAATTGCTTTGCCCGCCACTGAGATTCCTGTGGGATCACCGTCCAATGGATCACCTTGCGGGAGAAGATGTCCAGCATCACCAGCAGCGTGTAGTAGACACCTTTGACCGGTCCCGCCAATTTCGTTGCGTCCCAACTCCATACCTGGTTCGGGCCGGTCGCCACCAGCTCGGGCTTGGTCCGGGCCGGATGGGTGGCCCGGCGGCGGCGTTCACGGACTTCGCCGTGGCCGCGCAGCAGCCGATACATCGTCGAGATCGAACACAGGTAGGTGCCTTCGTCGAGCAGGATCGCCCAGACCTGCGCCGGGGACTTGTCCACGAACCGATCCGAGCGCAATTCGTCCAGCACCGCCGCCCGCTCGACCGGCGACAACGCGACCGGATGCACCGCTGACCGCCGCGGACCCCGAACCGGCGGTTTCGGGTTGCGGTGTCGATGCAGTGTGGCCCGCGACTCGCCCGTCAACCGGCATGCCGCCCGAGTGCCGATCAGCGCCTCGAGCTCGGTCGTCGCGGCATCGATCACTTCGAGGGCTCGATATCGGAATCCGCGCTGCCGGAGAGCATCTCCAGCAGCTCGACAGCTTTTCCCAGGACAGCCATCGCTTTATCCTTGCGCTCGAGCTCCGCGCGCAAGCGCGCGTTCTCCGCTTCCAGCTTCTCGGCCCGCCGCGCCGCGTCGGACTTGGCCGGCTTCGGGCCAGTTGTCTTGGCGGCCAGCGCATCCAACGCGCCCGCGTCGCGGGCGCGACGCCACTCGATCACGTGCGAGTGATACAGGCCCTCCCGCCGCAGCAACGCTCCGCGCGCGCCCGGCTCGGTGAGCAGGTCGTACTCGGCCACGATCGCCGGCTTGTACTCCGGCGTGAACGACCGCCGCTTCGGCCGCGCCGAACCCATCCCCTTCTTCGTCGACCCCTTCGCCACGCCATCGTCGGCGGGCAGATCAGCCGCACCCATCGTCACCTTGCTCGATATCCCTGAACTCGCCCTACATCACCTACAGAGAAGATACAGACCATATGGTCTCAATAGAGTTTGGCAGGTAGGGGTGCGGCCCGCTGCCGCATCGCGCTGGGCGACATCGAAGACGGTATTTCGGCACTACAATCGGTGCGCGACGAGGTTGCCGCCGCCAACGGCGACGGTTGCGAGACCGCCCTGTACTTGCGGTACGACCTCGCCGAGATACTCGCAAGTACCGGACTGATCGGCGAGGCGCAGTCGGCTCCAACTACCTTGTATGAGGATCTGTGCCTGATCTACGGGCCGATCGACGAATTCGCGATCCGAGTGGCCGAATTCCTTCGAGAACTGACGGATTGAACGCTACAAGCCGCTCGATGCAAGTCATCATATTGCCCAGTTATGCAGCGTAATTCGCGCCAGCCCCTGCTACAGTCAGGCATCCGGACGCGCGACCGGGGGTTGCGCGGCAAACGAGCGCAGGGGAGGACCGTCGTTGAGCGTGGATGCCTTCGAGATCAAGAAGCCGTTCCTGCGGAACCTGCTCGAGCAGGCCAGGGAGGGACAAATTCAGCTGCCCGAGTTCCAGCGCGGTTGGGTGTGGCCGGAGTCCAACATTCGAAGCCTGTTGAGCTCGGTGTCTCAGGGCTTCCCGGTCGGGACGCTGATGATGTTGCAGGCAGGCGGCTCAACGCGATTCAAGCAACGCCCAATCGAAGGAGTCGAGCTGTCGGGTAGGGTCCCCGCTGCCCAATTGCTGTTGGACGGGCAACAACGGATCACCTCGTTGTACCATGCCTTGATGCTTGACCGGCCGGTGGTGACCGTCGATGACCGGCGTCGAAGCATCGAAGGCCGATTCTATATTGATATGGCGGCCGCGCTTGATGACGAAGTCGATCGGGATGAGGCTTTCCGATTCGTTCCGGCCGACGGCAAGGTGCGCGGCAGCTTCGGCCGTGTCGAGCTCGACCTGTCGACCATGGACGAAGAATGCCGGGCGGGCCTCTTCCCCATGACCCAGGTGTTCGACGCCGACGACTGGGGGCACAGCTTCATGAAGCTGAACGGTTATGCCCCCACTGCGATCGAGTCATGGCAATCGTTCAACAAGAGGTTCATCAAACGGTTCGAACAGTACTTGGTTCCGGTGATCGAACTGTCTGCAGGGACTCCCCGAGAGGCCGTCTGCCAGGTATTCGAGAAGGTTAATACTGGGGGCGTCACACTCACAGTATTCGAGCTGCTCACTGCGACCTATGCGGCAGAGGAATTCAACCTTCGTGAGCATTGGGGCCAGTGCCGAATGCAATGGAGCGACGGCAAGTTTCGTGTTCTGTCGGAGGTGTCCGAAACCGACTTCCTGCAGGCGATAACGCTACTGGCGACATATCGGCGGCGTGAGGCCGCCGATCCCGCCGACCCCAAAGGCGGCCCGCGAATCGGTTGCCGACGCGTCGAGATGCTCCGGCTGCCACTCGACGACTTCAAGAAATGTAGTGAAGAGATCGTCAATGGTCTTCTCGCAGCGGCGAAGTTCCTGCATCGTCGAAGTATCTTCGATGTCAAGTTCGTCCCCTATGGCGCCCAACTGATTCCGCTCGCCGCTATCTGCGCCGCACTCGGTCAGGCCTGGAACACCTACGAAGTGCAGCAGAAGGTCACCCGCTGGTATTGGTGTGGTGTCTTCGGCGAACTGTACAGCGGCACAACAGAAACCCGCTTTGCGAGGGATCTGCCAGAGGTTGTGGACTGGGCACTGGGACGGACGTCGATCGAGCCCCGTACGGTGGCCGAAGCTCAGTTCGCCGCAGGGCGGCTGCGCACCCTCCGAACCCGGAACAGCGCCGCATACAAAGGTGTGTATGCCCTGCTGATATCGGACGGCGCCCGAGACTGGTGCAGTGGTAACCAGATCAACGCCGCAACTTATTTCGACGACGCGATCGATATACATCACATCTTCCCGCAGGCTTGGTGCGCCAAGCAGGGGCTCGATCGTGCGCTCTACGACTCGATCGTCAACAAGACTCCGTTGTCCGCGTATACGAACCGCCACGTCCTCGGCGGCTCGTCGCCTTCCGCTTACCTAGCCAAATTGACCAAGATCGGTGCCATCGACGAGCCGACGCTGCGGTCGTTGGTCGCTACGCATCTGGTCAATCCGGATTCACTACTGCACGACGACTTCGAAGGCTTCGTCGTGCAGCGCGAACGGGTTCTGCTGGAACTGATCGCGACAGCGATCGAGCACGGAATCGCGCCGGTCGAAGCGCCGGCATCGATGTCACCCGCCGAGTTGATTTCCGGTGGCGAGTCGCAGACAGTTGAGTTCAAGGCATCCGCGTTCCTGGACTTGAAAACAATGCAGGCGGAACCCGAGCGCAAGCACATCATCGTCAAGACCGTGTGCGCATTGCTGAACGGCGACGGCGGTTCGCTATTCATCGGTGTCGAAGACAGCGGCAAGCCGGTGGGACTAGACAACGATATGACGGCGATCGATGTCGCCGATCTCGACAGGTATGAGTTGCGCTTGCAGGAGTTGCTCAGGAACCATCTCTCGGTCACCACGGCGGCGAACGTTCGGGTGGATTTTCCTGTGGTCGACGGCAAACAGGTGTGTCAGGTCATCGTTGCGCCTGCAATGCGGCCGATTTTTGTGAGACGAACCAAGGCAGTAGGAGGCCAGGGCGAAGTCGAATTCTGGGTACGCCGGGGGAACGCCACCACGCTGCTGCGCGGTGACGACATGGAGCGCTACAAAGAAGAGCACTGGGGCAAGCACGGTCTGCCGCTTGCGGTTTCCGGACGACCGCAGATCGAGGACGAAGAGTCGGACTTCGAACAGCCGCCGGACTCACCAGAGTTCGTGATGGAGCTGCTCGATCTCATCGCTGCTGCGCAGGTGGTCGATGGCCAGTTCACTGTCCGCGCAGGTTCTCAAGCCCGGTCGACATGGGTAGGTGGAAACCATAGTTACCGTCCATTGCGAAAGAAGCTGGAGGAGGCCGGCTTTCTCGAGCCCAGCAGTGACGGACAGCATGCCGTTTTTACACTTGACGTCCAGTTCCGATCGCCGTCAGCTGCGGCTGCAATCGTGGCGGGAAGGGCGACCAATGGCCGGATCGATTGGAAGGTTCGCGGCAGCGAGGTGACCTTCGACGACTGGCAGAAGGGCAGGAGCAATTCTCAGGGTTCGGATAACCGGCAATGACTTTGGTAGAGAAGCAATTGTTACCCTGGTCGATGTTTCACACGGACCCGTTCTCGTTACACCTTGCCATGCAGTACCCGTGTGCAGAATGCTCATCCCATACCGTGCGCGTTCCCTAACTCCAGGAGATCGCCGACTGGGCGGACGGCGCAATCAACCGCGACCCGGACTTGTGGGCTAAGGGACGGCATATCACCCTCATCGCAACCGCAGACGGATCGGGAGTGTATTGGCTGACCCGCCTCGGCTTTACACAGCGCGAGCGGGAGAGAACAGATACGCAGCGAAAGTTCCGAGCCCGGCACATCGCCAAACTGGACGAGCCCGTCGTGCTCGATGATCTCGTCCAGAAGCTCGGAGACAGGCTTCAACACAGGGTCAAATCGGAAGGGCAGCAGACCGAAGCGGCCGGCAAGGCCCTGCTCGACGCTCTGATGCGTGTGCGGCCTCAGGCACGGTCAATCGTCAGGTACATAAGCGCGGCCGCAACCGGCTTCGACATCCGGCCGGAATCCAAGGCCGAGCAGTCACTAGCAGTGCAACGGGATGGGACCCTGGCGATTGCGCGTATGGCCGGTATGTCCATTCCCGAACTCGCGAGGTGGGACCCACCTGCTGAGCAGCTGTCCGACGACACGCCTCCGCCCGCATACCTCAAACTGCTTCATCAGCCGTCCGGGCGGGCACCCGTTGGCCTGGTCGACCACGCAGAGACAACCACCATCGAGGATCTCCTGATCACTCGAGATACTGAGAATCTCGCGGGCTGGCAAGGAGCCCCGACCGGAGATGTCGCCTGGCGGCAGTTCCAGCAGAATGGCCAGCGGCTGTATATTGGCTATGCGAATCGCACCACAGCGGAACAGATCTCCGGCGCCGATATCATTTACTACAACGAAACGCGAAAGTCTCTTGTTCTTGTGCAGTACAAGAAGCTCGATTCCCGGCAGACCGGCTACTACTACCCGGACAGCGACTCAAACCTGGAGAAGGAACTCAGCCGACTCCGCGCCATCGATCGATATGCATCCTACTTCCGCAGGCCAGGTGATGATCATCGGCTCTGTGCTGATCCAAGCTGGATCAAGCTCTGCCCACCGGAGTCCGTAATTCCCCAGGCGGACGTGATGGTCCCTGGAATGTACTTCTCCAGGCAGCATTTCGAGACACTGCTCGCGGACAAGAGGATCGCGGATGGGCGTGGAGGCACCCGGCGATTCGGGTACAAGAACGTGCCGAGCTATCTGGACAACACGATGTTCACCCGGCTGGTGGAAACTGCGATGATTGGGACAGCCGGCGTGAGCACGGACCTTGTGCGCTGGCAGATTACCCGCAGCTTGAAAGCAGGCCGAGCCGCCATAATCGGATTTCTTACCGGAGAAGAGGCGCCACAGTCCGTACGTAATACCCGCCGTCGGCAGCAGCGCTGACGACCCACACTGCAGACTGCCGAAATCTATGGCCAGCACCGATAGAACTCGGCTTTTGCATCGTACCCCGCCAGGAATATGGGAACCGGAAATCGGCGGATCTGGTAGCGCTATTACCCCAGGTCAGCTACCATGCATTGATTCGATGCCGATCGGTGTTGGGAAAGATGTATGCCGACGAAGCGTTGTGGCGGGCAAAGATTCACCGGAACCGGATTGCCTCAGCCTTGACCAAGACCGCCATCCGGAACCTGCTGGCCGAAGCGACCGCGGTGCGTTGACTGTGGGCGGTACGTCCTTCGACGCGCTGTATGTCAACGTCAACGGTGAGTCCGGTTACTTCGAGCGCGCGCTGAATGTCTATGGGCATGCGGACGAGCTGTGTCGGCGGTGTGGTGCGTCGGTTCAGCGGTTGGGGTTCATGAATCGTTCGTCCTTCTTCTGTGGCAAGTGCCAACCGAAGCCGCGTGGAGTGTTGGAGCGCGGAGTTCTCGCTTCTTCGGGCTGGTGCGCCGGTCCCTGGCCGAAGTATTACTTCAAGTACTACAATTACGCCATGGCTATGCCTTTGCCGAGCGACGACTACACCGACAAGAAGTCCGTAACACTGCGGCGGAGCCTCATTTCGGAGGTCGAAGATCTCGCAGGCCGGCGCGGATTCTCGGCCGCGACGGACGAGGCCCTCGCGCAGTGGGTCGCTCGCACTCGGCTGCGCCGGGCAATCGAAGAATATGAGCGGACCGCCGGGGTGATCACGCCGGACGAGATGGAGGCGATCGTGCGCCGAGTAGGCGGGTTGTGAGCCGCAGAAGTGCCGTGACCTCCTTCTCCGGGCCGGCGGTCGTCCTCGACGCGCAAGCTATGTCGCTGCTCGGCGAGCCAGATCATCACCCGGACAAAAGACAACTTGTCGGCCTGCTCAAGGCATACGAACAAGCGGGTTTCATGGTCGGCCTGAGCGTGGTGACGCTAGCCGAACAACGCCGAGCCGGCCAAGCAGGTCAACGCTTGCTGTGGTGGAGCTCGAGGTTGATCAGAGTCCCGGTGTCGGAGGAGATCGCCGAGCATGCGCGGGATCTGCTTGATGCCGCAGGGCTGGACGGACATCGCTCGGTCGTGGACGCCCTCGTCGTCGCGACAGCGGCCACCTCCCCGGATCAAGCCCGCGTGGTGTCCAGTGACGCTTCGCACATCCCCAAGCTGTGCGCCGCCGCATCCGAAGGGCGTCCCCTCGCAGTTGAGTTCAGACACGTGTGAGCTCCGGACTCGAGTTATTAGCCCAGGTCAGCCACGGTGCACTAATTCGATGCCGACCGGTATCGGCAACATCTATGCCGACGAGGCACTGTGGCGCGCGCGGAACCACGGTGAGCGCATTGCCGCCAAGCTCACCCGCCCGGCCCTGCGGGTACTGCTGAGCGAGGTGCAGACGGTGATGTCGGAGGCGCTGCGCGCGGGCGGGACTTCCTTCGACGCGCTGTACGTCAACGGCCAATCGGGATATTTCGAGCGTTCGCTGGACGCCTACGGCCGCGAGGACGAATCGTGCCGCCGCTGCGGTGCGCCGATCCGGCGGGAGAAGTTCATGAACCGCTTGTCGTATTCGTGCCTGCGCTGCCAGCCAAGACCCAGGCGGTAGCCAAACGGATCGATCCGGTTGCGGCACTGCGGGTATAGACGGCGATGAGGTGTTCGCGGGTGCAGGAGCCGACCACCTGGGGCAGCGAAAGAAAGCATCCGGGTCGACAGCCTTCTTCACCTCGGCGTAAAACCGCTCGGTGTCCAGGTCGAGGTGAGTGGCAACAGCAGTCGATGCTACGCTGATGGATAGTTGGAAAGTTGGAATATCCGCTAGGCGGTAGCTGATGACGATAGAAGTGACGACTCCGCTTCGCTCCAAGAGCCAGAGCACAGTTCCAGAGGCCGTACGTCGAGCACTGCATGTCGAGGAGGGTGATCAGCTGCGATGGGTGGTCGAAGACGATGGCAGCGTGACAGTCGTCGGGCAGCGGCTGATCGATACGTCGCAGGCGTGGTTCTGGACCGACGAGTGGCAGGCCAAGGAACGAGAGGCCGATGAGGCGATCGCCTCAGGTCGAGTCATACGATACGAGCTCGGTTCTGCCGCTGATGTCGAGGCGATGTTCCGTGATCTCGGCCTGGAGGCCGACGACGAATGAAGGTCGTCATCTCGTTCACGGAACCAGCTCAGCGCGACATGAAAAAGCTGACCGGACAACAGCAACGCCAGTTCACGGCGGCGATGCGGTCCAAGCTGATTCCGGCATGGGAAAACGGCATATTCCCACGAGGTCTGGGCTTCAAGAAGATGCAGGGGGTTCCCGGCGATATCTGGGAGGCCCGCTGGGCGCCTGACGGCCGGATAACATGGCAGTACACAGACTCCGGCGCAATAGAAATCCGGGCGGTACTCATCCGCCGAGTGGGGACACACGATATCTATCGACAACCCTGAGGCGGGCGTGCCAATACTCGTCCCCAATAGCTTGCGCGGTCCGACTGAGCAACCCGCCAACTCGGCCGTGAACTTCGGCCGAAGCGGAGCAGAGCCGAGCACTGACGGTGGCGCGACTTGGCCCCACGACCCGGCAACCACCACCGGCCCACGCACATCCTTCGCACTCGCCATTCGACCATTCCTGACTCGATCGGAGCCTGGCCCAGTAGTCCGTCCCCGTCGTGTGCAGCTGGCCGCGCCCCCGATCGGCGTCGGCCCAGACAGCGAGCGCTCGACTCTGCTCCGGTAGCCGGTTCCGATACCGTACGAACGATCACCCAGCGCTGGCGATGACTACAAGTTCCTCACACACGCCGTTGATCGCATCCCGGCGCGCGTGGTGCAGGAGGCGTTCCAGCAGGCGAAGCCGGAAGGTGTCGTCGGCGGCGCTGGCATCGCACGGCAACCCCACATGGGCGTCGTACCGTGCCCGGCTAAGGTGCGGCTGGACGATGACGATCTCGAAACCATCTGTCGGGCGGCGGCTGTCGAGCATGTCCAGCAACTCCGACCGGTCGTCGGCACGCACACCGTTATTCCACGTCGCTGGGCGCTCGACGCCGGGATGTTCGAGGTGTCGGCGCAGCCGTTCGACGTCGGTATAGATCAGGTTCTTGAGGGCCTGGCTGACCACAACTTCGTATGGGGTAACCGCGATGCCCCGGCGCGGACTCGCATTCTCGGCGCCCTTGATGTGTATCAGTCGAAGCCTGCCGTTGTTATCGATATGGATGAAGTCGGCGGCCTCTCGCGATCCATCGTCGCAGGTCAGCCACCCATCAGCGAAATTCCGGGAAACCCAGGTAAACAGCGACCTGTCCCCCTGTCCGATTCTGTCGTGTATTTCCTGACGCTTCCGGGTGTCGGGTTTCTCACGATCAATCAGATAGCCGTCGAAGTCACCCCACTCCCATTTCGGGAAGTGCACGTCCGGAATCTCGTGCTTGTAGAAGTTGCCGTCGAAGAACATGTGTCCCGACCGGTAGTACACGCGCACGAGCCCGCTGTTGTGGAGCGCATTCTTCACCGGGATGACGAGATCCTCCCTGATCGGCTGCACTCCGGGCACGTACCCGACCGCCAGCGTGTACCTGTCTCCTTCCTGCCGCGGGGACACCGTCAACGAGCCACCGATCGTCCCATCGACACCCGTCTCGACAATGAAATCGACTGTATCCGGGCGCCCGATGACCACGAAGGCCGCATACTCGAGCGCTGCGGCGGCAGCAGCGTTTCCGCGGTCCGGTTCTGCGGCGTCGGGGGGCTCGTCGAGGGCTGGAACCATCTCGAAGGCGCCGTAGATTCCTGTGGTGTCCGCAACCGGCTGGGCCAGCCGCGACAGCACCGAGGAACCGGTCGAACCATTCGCCATCTGCTTCTCGATCATCCGTACCAGCTCGCCGACCGCCTGCACGAAGTCGGCGAATTCCAATCGGCGAGACGACCAGACTCGCGAGTTCCGCGGCGTCGTTCCGATCTTGCCTTTCAAGGCGATCCGGTCCGGGTCGTCTGCCAGCGCCGCCCGCCCGGACCCGAGCGCGTACGTGGCATCGGCCACCGGATCGAGAGCTTCGCCCAGGCTTATTCCGCTGATGATCTTCGAGTCCGCTTTATTTCTGCGTGGCCGATCTACGCCATACAGCCACAGGCCCTTGATTTCACCCTGAAGCAGCGCGTTTTCCAGCACGTTTGCCGGAATTCGCCGCCATCGACACAGCGGCTGTCGCAACCAGCTCTTCAGCCGTTCCATATCGGACCGGCACGCGTGCAGCACCGCGAATCTGCCCACTCGCAGGAGAACGGCTAGCGGAAATTCCGCGCCCACACAGTCCGACAGCAGGACGGAGTCGCTGCACAACCATCCGGCCGCGCGGTTCTCCTCGACCGCGAACCCCGCCATCCGGTCGACCCCGGCTGCCGTTAACGCCTCGGCCAGCTCCGGCGAAATCTCCTCACCCGGCACCCAGGCGCTGCGGGCGATCAACCGGCTGTCGACGCCCCTGCGATGCATCCCGGGTAGCAGGAACTGCTCGAGCGCGGTGAATCCGGCATCGACGTCGTCTCCCGCCGCCTGCAACACCAGCAGTGACATGAACGGCCGTAGATCCTCCCACGGGAGACGGCCGGGCAGATCGGGACCATTTCCGCCGTCGTTCGGCGTGCTCGTGACTGTCATTTCTCCTCGGCATCAACATCCGCGGTCGATCGGCGAAACTGACCCTGAGCTACCGGACCACCCACGAAATCCTCAGTGTGGCAGCGGGTCTGCTCGGTGAGGAAGAATGGGACGACCTCGACGAGGGAAGCGACGACCTGACCGGCTATCGCTCCGTACTGCGCGGCAACCCCCCTCGGTCGCGGCCATACCCCACGTGGGAGACCGAACTCGACGGTATCACCGACCAGATCAGCGAGTGGCACGGCGGATCCATCGCGGTTGCGGTGCCGGAGCGGTGGATGATCGACGCCGTCGAGCAACACCTGGCCCAGACCGGGATGAGGGTTACGGTAATCGGCGCGGACGGCCCCCGCGACGCCGAGGCGCCGGTGCATATCGGCACGATGCACAGATTCAAGGGCCTGGAGTACCAGCGGATGATCCTCGCCGGCGTCGCCGAAGGTCTGCTACCCAGCACTCATGTGCTCGCGCTGAAGAACACCGATCCGGCACGGTACCGCTTGGAAATGAAGCAGGCCCGCTCGCTGCTGTTCGTCGCCGCGACCAGGACCCGCGACAACCTCGTCATCAGCTGGCACGGGCGCAAGAGCAGATTCCTGTCATGAGGACCCTGGCCAGCCGCTACCGCATCACCTTCCCGATCGGCCACGGTGGCATGGGAGAAGTGTGGCGCGGCACCGACACTCGTCTCAACCGAGAGGTGGCGATCAAGCTGGTGACGCCGGAATTCACGACGGATTCCGACGCTCGCCGCCGTTTCCGCCGGGAGGCCCGGATCACCGCCCGGCTGCACCATCCCGGCGTACCGGCGGTCTTCGACTACGGCGAAGACGACTCGGGCGAGCTGTTCCTGATCATGGAGTTGGCACAGGGGCACACCGTCGGCGCCCTCCTGGGCGAATGCCGCGGACTTCCGGTGGGCTGGGCGGCATCCATCGCCGCGCAGGTCTGCGCGGTCCTCACAGCCGCTCACTCGGTGGATCTGATCCATCGCGACATCAAACCGGAGAACCTCGTCCTGGCCCCGAACGGGACAGTCAAACTCATCGACTTCGGCGCGGCGACATCGTTGACCGTCGGTGAGTACTCCACGATCATCCAGCACGGCGACCCTCCGCTCTCGCTGAACTACATGGCGCCCGAGCTGTGGGAGGCCGCACCCGCGAGCCCGGCCAGCGATGTCTTCGCGATCGGCGTGCTGCTGTACGAACTGCTCACCGGATCCACACCGTTCGCCTACGGCCCCGGCGAGGCCGGATACGGCAACTCCGCGGCACCCGAATCCATGCCTGGCGTACCGGCGGAGCTGGAGATACTTATCCAACGGCTGCTATCCAACGACCCGGCGCAACGGCCCTCCGCTCCAGCTACTCATCGTGCGCTGGTTCCCTGGATCCGTGAACTTTCCGATCTTCCCAGCTGGATCGACCGTGATCTGTCCGCAGACCCCGTCCACCTGTATGTCAGCGCATTGTCGTCAACTGCCGGCGGGAATGCCTGATCAACTGGCGTCGGCAATATCTATGCCGACGAATCGCTGTGGGGCGCCCGGATTCACGGGAATCGGCAGGCATCAGCGCTGACCAAGCCGGCAGTGCGGGAACTACTCGACCAGGTCGGCTCGGTCATGGGTTCGGCCCTGGCGGCGGGCGGAACATCCTTCGATTCGCTGTATGTGAATGTGAACGGCGAATCCGGTTACTTCGAACGCTCCCTCGCCGTGTACGGCCGCGAAGACGAGCCGTGTCGCCGCTGCGGCGCGCCGATCCGCCGCGAAAAGTTCATGAACCGCTCCTCATACTCCTGCCCCAAGTGCCAACCGCCTCCTACCCATAGTTGAGTAGCGCGGCTACCGTTTTCCTCAGGCGGTCCGGAATGTCACACCCGGCCGTGGAGGAAGGACACATGCGCAAGCTCACGTACTACGTCGCATCCACGATCGACGGTTTCATCGCCACCGAGCAGGGATCGGTCGATTTCTTCCCGGTCGGTGGCGATCACGGACCGGCGATCACCGCGCAGTACCCGGAGACCCTGCCGACGAAGGTGCGCGAGGCACTCGGTATCGACAAGACCAATGCCACCTTCGACACGGTGCTGATGGGCCGCAAAACCCACGACTTCGGGGTGCGGACCGGAACCTCGAGCCCGTACGCGCATCTGCGACAGTTCGTGGTGTCCACCACCCTGCCCGAGAGTCCGGATCCGGCCGTCGAGCTGATCGCGTCCGACCCGCTGCAGCGGGTGCGGGAACTCAAGCGCGACAAAGGGTTGGGGATCTGGCTGTGCGGCGGCGGCGAACTCGCGCAGGTGCTGCTGCCCGAGATCGATCAGATCTATCTGAAGCTGTATCCGATCGTGCTCGGTCGCGGTCGGCCGCTGTTCGGGGCCGGCCCGCGGCTACCCGAAGCCGCCTGCTTCCGGGTGCTCACCAGTCGGGTCTTCGAGGACGGTGTCGCGTTCGTGAAATACAGCCGGATTCGATAACCACTGTGGCGCAACAGGACTCGACCGCATCGGAACCGGCCGCGCCGGGTCCGGTCGAGGCGTTGCGCGAGATCGGGTTCTGGCTCGAACGCGGCCGGGCACAGACCCACCGGGTGCGTGCCTACCGCAGGGCCGCCGAGATCGTCGCCGAGCTGTCGCCGGAAGACCTTGCCGCGCACCGGGAATCGGGCAACTGGCAGGAGTTGCCCGGTATCGGGCCGAAGACGGCGGCCGTCATCGCGCAGGCCGGCTCCGGGGTGATCCCGGACTATCTGCGCGAGTTGCGCCTCGAAGCGCGACCGATCGGCCCGGAGGGGAAACCGTTGCGCGCCTTGCTGCGCGGCGATCTGCACACCCATTCCGACTGGTCCGACGGCGGCAGTCCGATCGCGGAGATGATGGGCGTGGCCGCCGCGCTCGGACACGAATACTGCGCGCTCACCGACCATTCCCCGAGGCTCAAAGTGGCGAACGGGCTTTCGGCCGATCGCCTGCGTCGCCAACTCGACGTGGTGGCCGAACTCAACGAGCGGCTCGCCCCGTTTCGGGTGCTGACGGGGATCGAGGTCGACATCCTCGATGACGGTGCGCTCGATCAGCGGGCCGACCTGCTCGCCGAACTCGATATCGTCGTCGCCAGCGTCCATTCGCACCTGCGCGCCGACAGCGCGACCATGACCCGGCGCATGGTCGACGCCGTCGCGGACCCGAATGTCGATGTGCTCGGCCACTGCACCGGCCGACTGGTGGAGGGGGAGCGGGGCACTCGGCCGCCATCGCAATTCGACGCCGAAGTGGTCTTCGAGGCGTGCCGCCGCTACGGCACCGCCGTCGAGATCAACAGCAGGCCCGAACGCCGCGACCCGCCTTCGCGGCTGCTGAGACTGGCCGTCGAGATGGGCTGCGAATTCGCCATCGACACCGACGCGCACGCACCAGGGCAGCTCGATTTCCTCGGCTACGGTTGTGCGCGGGCCGTCGCGAACGGTGTCCCGCCGGTCCGGATCATCAACACCAAACCGCTGGACGAACTGCTGACCTGGACCCGCGACCCGACCTGATCTGGCGTCGCCGTCGCGCGCACGCTACCTTGTTGCCCGAACAGGCGAACGCGAATGCGGTTGCCGCGGCACAACGTTGGGGAGCAGACAACCGGTGGGCGGATCTCCGATCGAAATTCTGTTGGCGCTCATCGGTATCGCGGTGCCGATCATCGCCTTCACCTGGGAATTCGTCCTGGTCGGGCGGCGTCGACTCGGATACCGGGTGCAGATGGACACACCGGTCACCGGTGAGATCGAGTCGGTGTTCCCCGGCGTGCTGCCGCAGTTGCGCCCGTCCGATGACGGGAGAAGTCCGGAGCTGAAAGACCTTTCGGTCGTGTTGGTCCGGATAGAGAACAGCGGTGTCACCACCATCGATCCCGGCGACTATGCGGTGCCGGAGAATTCGCGCGTCGGCCTGCACCTGCAATTCCCGCAGCGCAAGGTCATCGGTATGGCGGTGACCGAGCTCAGCGATTCGGGACTCGGCGAATTCCTCGATCTCGGTTCGGGTATCGCGGTGCGCGAGGAGGCCGGGCATACCGGTGTCATCGATCTGCCCAGGGTGCAGCTCAATCGCGGTGACCACTACAAGATTCTGGCTATCCTGCAGCGTTCCGTCGGTGTCGGCGAATATCCGGCCCCGCAAATCCGAGGCCGGATCCGGGGCGGTCGGCTCAGCGAGACCGCGAGTCGCACCGGCGTTTCCCGATTCACCGTGGGGCTCATCGCATTTCTCGCCGTGGTGATCGCGGTGCAGTACGCGGTCGGGCGATTCGACACCGCGCCGTCGCGCGAACCGCTCGACTGCGCGGCGGGCAAACTCACCGTGGTCGGTTCCACCGCGTTCGAGCCTGTTGTCCGGCAGGCTGCCGACTCCTACCGGAAGCTTTGCAGCGGTAGCGAATTCGCCTTCGCCATGGAGGGCAGCGATCCCGGACTCGGCAGGCTCGACGAGGAGGGGAAGAACAATCCCGGACTCGTCGCCGTTACCGATGGCGCGAAGGGTGTCGGCTATCCGTCGCTGCGGGCCAGGCCGTTGGCCACCTCGCTGTTCACCATGATCGCGCACAAGGATGTGGGTGTGCACGACCTGACCCTGGCCCAAATCCGCGATCTGTACGCGGGCCGTATCGCCAACTGGAATCAGGTCGGCGGCGCGGATCTGCCGGTGCGCCTGGTGAATCGCACCCACGGGTCCGGCACCCGCGACACCTTCGAGCACCGTCTGCTCACCGAACCCCAACCCGTCTACCCCGCCGCCACCTGCCGCGAGGTCCGCTACACCGCCCCGCCGAGCCCGACCCACTGCGACACCGCCCTCACCAAGGACATGCTCAAAGCCGTCGCCGAGACCCCCGGCGCCATCGGCTACGCCGAATCCGCCGATGCCGCGAAAACTTCCGGCATCGTCCCCCTCACCATCGAAGGCCACACCGCAACCCGCGAATCCGTTCTCGACAAGACCTACCCCTTCTGGGGCGTCGAATACGCCTACACCAACGGTGATCTCCCCGCCGAGACCCTCGCCACCGCCTTCCTCCGCTACCTCACCGACCAGGCAGGCAAGGACGTGATCCGCAGCGCCACCGCCCTCCCCTGCGCCGACCTCCCCAACCCAGCCCTCTGCCAACCGTATTCATAGGCCCACCCCTGACCTACGGCCGCCCGATTCCAGATATCGGGCGGCCGTGCCAACACAAGGATCTGTCGGGTTCAGCCGACGCGTAGCTGTTCGTCGCCGAAATCGGCGATGAGTTTGAGTTCGCCGCCCAGCGCGGCGACATAGCGGCTCAGCACCTCTCGCGTCGAGACTTCGCCCTGCTCGATCTGCGAGACCCGCGCGACAGAGATGCCCATCAGGTCGGCGATCTGCTTCTGGCTGAGGCCGCGATGTTTCCGCAGTTCTCCAAGCCGCCAGCCGCGTGCCCAATCCTGGAGCTGCTCGACTTCGGCGCCGAACTGTGCCGCCCCGCCTGCAGTTTCGACGGCGCGTTCGAGCTGCCCGGTATCGCGCCACCGGCGATGAGTACTCATATTTCCAGCTCCATTCGTCGCTCGCTCGAATAGTCCTGATACAGGCGCTCGGCCCGTGGTACCGCTGTGCGATACCACTGTTGCCATTTCCCGGATTTGTCGCCGGCGACCAGCAGGATCGCCGACCGCCACGGATCGAACACGAACAGAATGCGAATCTCGGTTCTTCCCGTGGATCCCGGTCGAAGCTCCTTCATATTGGCTAGACAGGACCCGGAGATCGTGTCGACCAAGGGCCGCCCCTGACGGGGGCCATTCTTTTCGAGAACCAGGATGGCCTGGTTCACCAGTTTGTGCGTTTCCCGGTCGGTCTCATACAGCGTGTCGAGAAACTGCTCGACCTCGTCGGTAAGCAAGATCTCCCACTCATGCATCGACGCTACCTCCCCCAACTCGTAGATTCAAGGATTTTGTTAAATCTCGATCTATCGAACCGGGGAAGTGTAGAGGAAGGGGCGGAGGGTGCTGTGAAAGGAGTTGCGAGGGTGTGGATTCAGAGTCAGGTGGAGCGGAGGGTGTTGGTGGTGGGGTTGTGGCGGACGTAGGAGTTGTAGTAGCCGAGGGCAACGGCGCCGAAGTAGGCGATGAGGAGGTTGGCTATGCCGGGGTGGGTGGTGGCGACGGCGAGCCAGACGACGGCCGACAGTGCCCAGAGCGCGATATCGAGGATTTTGCCGTTCATGGACGGATCCTTAGCTGGAGTTTACCTTCTCGGATGCTTCATCCTATGAGTGAATCCGTTGCGGCAGAGGGGATTTCGGGGCGTGCGGGGTGTAAAGAAACGAGGGCCGCCCCCCGGCGGGGAGGCGGCCCTCGAAGCAGCTGGGTCAGCCGTGGAAGGGGTGGCGGGTGTCCAGGTCGAGGTTGAGTTCGAGGACGTTGACGCGGGGTTCGCCGAAGAACCCGAGTTCGCGGTTGGTGGTGTGGGCGGCGACCAGGTCGTTGACCTGGGTGGCGGTGATGCCGCGGGCCTTGGCTACGCGGGCGACCTGGATGGCGGCGTAGGCGGGGGAGATGTGCGGGTCGAGGCCGCTGCCGCTGGCGGTGACAGCATCGGCGGGGACGGGGGTCTGCACCGGAGCGTCACCGCGGATCGGCACTATCAGTCCGGTCGAGTAGTCCTCCGCACCATTGGCGTCGACTTTCGCGCATTCCACGCGCACACCGAGGTAGGTGTCCAGGAATGGTTTCGGCGCGACCTGGCAGGCCTCGTTGACGCTGACCACCCTGGTGGGGGCGAGCACCTTGCCGTGTGAGTCGCGCGGACCCATGACGGAGAGCACCGCGCCGACACCGGTGTCCTTGGTGCAGAACGGTCGCGCGCCGTCGACGCCCTCCAACTGCCCGACCGCCTGGCTGCGCTGGCAGACCGTGGTCAGCAGGCTCGCGGATTTGGCGGTCACCTTCTTCGGATCCTTGGGATCCAGGGCCAGTGCGTCGACAATGCTTTCCGGACCCAGATTGCCGAAGTTGGAACCCGAGGAGTCGTAGCCGTCGGGCATGGCGCTCACACCGGTGGCCTCGTCGGCTGCGGGGACGGCATTAGACGGGCGGGTCTGGAAATACTGGCGCAGCGGTGTGCCTTTGCCGTCGGTGAATGCCTGACCGATCAGGCTGGAGCCGACGAGTTTCCCGTCCCGCGTGATCAGCGAGCCTTCCGCTCGATCCTTGAGCCCTGGCAGTTGCGCGACCGCGAAAACCGCGAGGGGGTAGATGATTCCGGTGATCGCAGTCAGAACCAGTAGCGCGCGCAGCGCGGCGAGGTGTTGCCGGATCCAGGTTGACATTCGCATTAGGACATCCCTGGGAGGAATTGGATAACGAGGTCGATGATTTTGATGCCGATGAACGGCGCGATGATCCCGCCGAGGCCGTAGATGTAGAGGTTGCGGCTCAACAGCTTCGACGCGCTGGAGGGTGTGTAGTTCACTCCGCGCAGCGCCAGCGGGATCAGCACCACGATGATGATCGCGTTGAAGATGACCGCCGACAGGATCGCCGACTGCGGACTGTGCAGTCGCATGATGTTCAGAACGTCGAGGCCGGGGAAGAGGGCCACGAACATCGCCGGGATGATCGCGAAGTATTTGGCGATGTCATTGGCGATGGAGAAGGTCGTGAGCGCGCCTCGGGTGATGAGCAACTGTTTGCCGATCTCCACGATCTCGATCAGTTTGGTCGGATCCGAATCCAGATCGACCATATTGCCCGCTTCTTTGGCGGCCGAGGTGCCGGTGTTCATGGCCACGCCCACGTCGGCTTGGGCCAGTGCGGGGGCGTCGTTGGTGCCGTCGCCGGTCATGGCGACGAGCCTGCCGCCTTCCTGTTCCTTCTTGATCAGCGCCAGTTTGTCCTCGGGGGTGGCTTCTGCGAGAAAGTCGTCGACGCCCGCTTCCTCGGCGATCGCCTTGGCGGTCAACGGATTGTCGCCGGTGATCATGACGGTGCGGATGCCCATGCGGCGCATTTCGTCGAAGCGTTCCCGCATGCCCTGTTTGACGACGTCTTTGAGGTGGATGACGCCGAGCAGCGTCGCTTTCCCCCCGACGATCTCGCCGACGACCAGCGGGGTGCCGCCGGAGGCGGAGATCCCGTCGACGATGATGCCGACCTCGTCGGGCACCTGTCCGCTATTGGCCCGGACCCATTCGGTGACGGCGCTGGCCGCGCCTTTGCGCAGTTGATGGCCGTCGGCCAGGTCGACACCCGACATCCGGGTTTGGGCGGTGAATTCCACCCAGGTCGCGCCGGTGAGTTCGCCGGGTGTGCGTTCGCGCTTGTTGAACGCCTGTTTGGCGTACACCACGATGGAGCGGCCCTCGGGGGTTTCGTCGGCGAGGCTGGAAAGCTGTGCCGCGTCGGCCAATTGGTCGGCGGTGATGCCGGGCATGGGCACGAAGTCGGAGGCTTGCCGGTTGCCGAGGGTGATGGTGCCGGTCTTGTCGAGCAGCAGGGTGTTCACATCGCCCGCGGCCTCGACCGCGCGGCCGGACATGGCCAGCACGTTGCGCTGCACCAGCCGGTCCATACCCGCGATGCCGATGGCCGAGAGCAGCGCGCCGATGGTGGTCGGGATGAGGCAGACCAGCAGCGAGACCATGACGATTCCGGTGACACCGTTGACGTCGAGCGCCGAAGTGTCGGGGACGCCGGGATTATTGGATTTGGCGAAGATGGCCATCGGCTGCAATGTCATCACCGCGAAGACGAAGATGATGGTCAGCGCGGCGAGCAGGATGTTCAGCGCGATCTCGTTGGGTGTTTTCTGCCTGCTCGCGCCCTCGACGAGCGCGATCATCTTGTCGATGAAGCTGCCGCCGGGTTCCTGGGTGATCTGCACGACGATCCGGTCCGAGAGCACCGTGGTGCCGCCGGTGACGGCGGAGCGGTCGCCGCCGGATTCCCGGATGACCGGGGCGGATTCGCCGGTGATGGCCGATTCGTCCACGGAGGCGATGCCTTCCACGACGTCGCCGTCGCCCGGAATGACCTGGCCCGCCTCCACCACGACGTGATCGCCGCGCCGCAGTTCCGGTGCGGCCACCCGCTCCTCGGTGGTGTCGGCCTGACCGGGACGCCAGTCGACCAGTCGGCGGGCGACGGTGTCGGTTTTGGCTTTGCGCAGGGTGTCGGCCTGCGCCTTGCCTCGTCCCTCGGCGACGGCTTCGGCCAGATTCGCGAAAAGGACGGTCAGCCAGAGCCATACGACGATGGCCCAGGCGAAGAAGGTGGGGTGGACGATCGCGAGCACGGTGGACCAGACGGCCCCGATCTCCACGATCAGCATGACCGGGTTGCGCCACAGGGTGCGCGGGTCGAGTTTCTTGATGGCGTCCGGCAGGGACCGGTACAGCAGTTGCGGATCGAACATCCCGCCGGCTACCCGGCCGCCCTTGTGCTTGTCCGGAGCCTGCTCCGGTTTCGACGTCGTGTCGAGGGTTGGGGTGGTCATATCAGTGGATTCCTTCGGCGAGCGGCCCGAGCGCGAGCGCGGGCAGGAAGGTCAGGGCGACCAGGATCAGCGTCACTCCGGCGACCATGCCGACGAACTGCGGTCGGTGCGTGGGAAGCGTGCCGATCGATTCGGGGGTGCGACCCTGTTGCGCGAGCGATCCGGCGAGGGCGAGCGCGAAGATGATCGGCAGGAACCGACCGAACACCATCGCCAGGCCGAGCGCGGTATTCCACCAGACGGTGTTGGCGGACAGGCCCGCGAAGGCCGAACCGTTGTTGTTGGCGGCGGAGGTGAAGGCGTAGAGCACTTCGGACAGTCCGTGCGGGCCGGAGTTGGCCATTCCCGCGCGTTCGCCGGGCAGCGCCATGGCGACGGCGGTGCCGGTGAGCACGATCAGCGGGGTGGTCAGGAAGTAGGCCGCGGCGAATTTGATCTCGCGCGGGGTGATCTTCTTGCCAAGGTATTCCGGGGTGCGTCCAACCATGAGGCCCGCCACGAACACCGTGATCACGGCCAAGATGAGCATGCCGTACAGACCGGAGCCGGTGCCGCCGGGTGCGACCTCGCCCAACTGCATGTTGAACATGGCCATCATGCCGCCGAGGCTGGTGTAGGAGTCGTGCGCCGAGTCGACCGCGCCGGTGGAGGTGAGTGTGGTCGCGGTGGCGAAGGTCGACGAATTCGATACGCCGAAGCGGGTTTCCACACCTTCGAGCGCGGCGCCGACCGCCGTGGGCACGGTGCCGTGGTGGCGCAGCTGGAAGAAGTTGTTCAGGGTCAAGCTGATGGTGGCCAGGATGGCCATGACCGAGACGATCGCCCAGCCCTGCTTGCGATTGTTGATCAGCCTGCCGAAAGTCCGCGGCAGCGAGAAGCTGATTACCAGCAGGAGGAAGATCTCGATCCAGTTGGTCCACGCCGTCGGATTCTCGAATGGGTGCGCCGAGTTCACATTGAACACGCCGCCGCCGTTGGTGCCGAGCAGCTTGATGACCTCCTGGCTGGCCGCAGGACCGCCGGGCAGGACCTGCTTGCCGGTGTTGGCGACGGTCTCGGCGATCTGGTCGTAGAGGTGGAAGTTCTGGATGACACCACCGCAGACCAGCACCAGCGCGCCGATGAACGCGATGGGCAGCAGGATGCGAATCGTGCCGCGCACCAGGTCGACCCAGAAGTTGCCCAGATCGCCGGTGCGGCTGCGGGCGAAGCCGCGCACCAGCGCGACGGCGACCGCCATGCCGACGGCGGCGGAGACGAAGTTCTGTACCGAGAGTCCGGTCATCTGCACCAGGTGACCCATGGTGGATTCACCGGCGTAGTTCTGCCAGTTGGTGTTGGTGACGAAGCTGATGGCCGTATTCCAGGCCAGGTCGCCCTTCATCTCGGTCGAGGCCTGGCTCTCGGGCAGGTGCAGTGGCAGATGCTTCTGCAGGATTTGCAGGAAGTACAGGAATAGGACGCTGATCGCGGAGAAGGCGAGCACGCTGCGCGCGTACACCGGCCAGGTCTGTTCGACGCCGGGTTGAACTCCGATGGCGCGGTAGATGATTCGCTCGGCGCGGCTGTGCTTGGTGCCCGCGTACACCCGGTACATGTAGTCGCCGAGGGGTATGTGCACCAGCGCGAGTGCGAGAATCAGGGTCGCCGCGAAGACGATCCCTGCGGTAGTCGTGTTCACCTAGAACCTTTCGGGGGCGAGCAGTGCGGCAACCAGGTAGACGGCGATGAGAATGCCGAGCACCAGACCGATGATGTTCTCGGTCACAGCCGTTCCACCCCTCGCTGGATGAGGCCCAGAACTAGGAAGACGGCCACGGTGACCACCGCGAACACGACGACAGACATGGATACACACAACCTTTCAGCAGCGTCCGCACCTGCGGACGCATCAGGGTGAGTCAAACGTCCACGATGCACCCAGCGGAGATCCCTTACGACTCCTTTGCGCCCCGGACCTCCGCATTTGCGGTTCGTTTACAGCGGGTCATGGGATAACTGAAAGGATGCCGTCAAAGTGTGCGGCCAACCCGTCAACACACCGTAAAGACCGCGTTCGAACGAGATGGGCGCGGTAGAAGTGAGAGGACCGGCCAGGCGGACTCGACCGGTGTCACATCGGTTCAGGGAAGGATGCCCATGTCGGTAGTCACCGTCGCGGTGCTGGTCGGCTTCGTGGCCTGCGCATTGATCATCCGTGTGCTCGGCGCGCGGATCTCGCACCGACCGCCACGCCCGGCCCTCGCCCGGCAGGAAACCCGCGCGCGACGCGCGATGATGGACGAGTGAAGCGCGGGCGGTTACGGATCTACCTCGGTGCGGCGCCGGGTGTCGGCAAGACCTTCGCCATGCTCGGCGAGGCCCATCGGCGGCTCGAGCGCGGCCGGGATGTGGTGGCCGCGGTGGTGGAGACGCACGGTCGACCCAAGACGGCCGACCTGCTCGCCGGGATCGAGCGTGTCGCGCCGAAGATGATCGACTATCGGGGGACGTCGTTCCCCGAGTTGGATGTGGAGGCCGTGTTGCGGCGGCAACCGGCGGTGGTGCTGGTCGACGAGCTCGCCCACACCAACACCCCCGGCAGCAAACACGAAAAGCGTTGGCAGGACATCGAAGAACTGCTCGCCGCGGGGATGGACGTGATCTCGACGGTGAATGTGCAGCACCTGGAGAGCCTCAACGACGTGGTCGAGCAGATCACCGGAATCCAGCAGAAGGAAACCGTCCCGGACGCGGTGGTGCGTCAGGCCGAACAGGTCGAGCTGGTGGACATCACCCCGGAGGCGTTGCGGCGCAGGCTCTCCCACGGCAATGTGTACGCCGCCGATAAGGTCGATGCCGCGCTGCGCAACTACTTCCGTCCCGGAAACCTCACCGCCCTGCGGGAATTGGCGCTGCTGTGGCTGGCCGATCAGGTCGACGCGGCCCTGGCCAAGTATCGCGCGGACCACAAGATCAAGGATCTGTGGGAGGCACGCGAGCGGGTGGTGGTCGCGGTGACCGGCGGCCCGGAATCGGAGACCATCGTCCGTCGGGCCAGTCGCATCGCCACCAAGTCGAGCGCGGATCTTGTTGTGCTGCACGTGGTTCGGGGCGACGGCCTGGCCGGGGTGTCCTCCGAGCGGATGAACCGCCTGCGCGATCTGGCCACCAGTCTCGATGCCTCCCTGCACACCGTCACGGGTGACGATGTGCCGACGGCGCTGCTGGAGTTCGCGCGCGAGGTCAACGCCACCCAGTTGGTGCTCGGCACCTCGCGGCGCTCGCGCTGGGCGCGCATCCTGGACGAGGGCATCGGCTCGTCGGTGGTGCAGCGTTCGGGCAAGATCGACGTGCACATGGTCACCCACGAGGAGGCGCACAAGGGGCGGCGGTATTCGCTGTGGCCGCGCCAACCCGTGCGGGCCTGGTTGGCCTCGGTGGCGGTGCCGTTCCTGGTGTCCGGGATCAGCATGCTGTTCTTCGACCACACCTTGGAACTGGGTGGTATCAGCGCCATTTTCGTGGTGGGCGTGGTGGCGGTGGCGCTGCTGGGCGGCGTACTGCCCGCCGCGTTCTCGGCCGTGCTGTCCGGGGTGCTGCTCAACTGGTTCTTCGCCGATCCGCGCTACAGCCTGACCATCGCCGAGCCGAACAGTTTCATCACCGCCGTGGTGCTGCTGATCGTGGCGGTGGCGGTGGCGGCGCTGGTCGATGTGGCCGCCAAACAGACCCGCCAGGCGCGCAAGGCATCCCGCCAGGCCGAACTGCTCACCATGTTCGCGGGCGCGGTCCTGCACGGTGCGGACCTGCCGAACCTGCTCGAACAGATCCGCGAGACCTACGGGCAGCGGGCGGTCAGCCTGCTCTGCGGGGACATCGTGGTCGGCGCGGTCGGTGTCGAACCGCCGCAGCGGGTGCCCGACGCCGATATCGCCATCGAGGCGGGCGACGCGCAGAGCTGGCTGCTGCTGGCGGGAAAGCCCCTGGAGGTGGGGGAGCGGCCGGTGCTCAACGCGGTCGCCAATCAGGCCGCGGGACTGGTCAATCAGGCGCGTTTGGCCGAGGAGGCGAGTGCGGCGGCGGCCCTGCTCGAAGCCGACCGGCTGCGGCGCGCGCTGCTCTCGGCGGTCAGCCACGACCTGCGCACCCCGCTGGCGGGGGCCAAGGCCGCGGTATCCAGTCTGCGCAGCGACGATGTGGAATTCTCGCCCGAGGACACCTCCGAACTGCTCGAGACCGTCGAGGAGTCCGTCGATCAGCTCACCGCGCTGGTCGGTAACCTGCTCGATTCGTCGCGGCTCGCGGTCGGCGTCGTCCAACCGCAGTTGCGCACGGTGTATATGGACGAGGTGGTGCATCGGGCGCTGGTGAGCGTCGGGATGGGCGCGCGCGGATTGCGGCGCGCCGCCATGGATCGGGTGAAGGTGGAGGTCGGCGAGGTCTCCGTGCGCGCGGACGCGGGTCTGCTCGAACGGGTTGTCGCGAACCTCATCGACAACGCGCTGCGGCATGCCCCCCGCGACACCCCGGTGCGGGTCACGGCCGAACGCGACGGTGAGCGCGCGGTGATCGCGGTCATCGACACCGGCCCCGGTATCCCGCCCGGATCAGAGGAACAGCTCTTCGAACCGTTCCAGCGGCTCGGCGATCGCGACAACACCACCGGCGTCGGCCTCGGGCTGTCGGTGGTCCGCGGCTTCGTCGAGGCCATGGGCGGCTCCGTACACGCCGAACCGACCCCCGGCGGCGGCCTGACCATGCTGGTCGACCTGCCCGCCGACGAAAGCGAGCAGGAACAATGATGACGCTGGGAATGGACCGGACGCGGACACCCCGCCCGACACAGGAAGCGGCCGTGACGGATAACAAGCAGACCGAGAAGTCCGAGAAGTCGCCGGACTCGCTCGCCACCAAGGTGCTGGTCGTCGATGACGAACCGCAGATCGTGCGCGCGCTGCGGATCAATCTCTCGGTGCGCGGCTACGAGGTGATCACGGCCGCCACCGGCGCCGCGGCGCTGCGCGCGGCCGCCGATAAACATCCCGATGTGGTCATCCTCGATCTCGGTCTGCCCGATATGGACGGTATCGAGGTGCTGGCCGGGTTGCGCGGCTGGTCCACCGCGCCGGTGATCGTGCTGTCGGCGCGCACCGACTCCGCCGACAAGGTGGAGGCGCTCGACGCGGGCGCCGACGACTATGTGACCAAGCCGTTCGGCATGGATGAATTGCTGGCCCGGTTGCGTGCCGCCGTGCGGCGCGGCGCGATCGATGCCGACAGCGCGGACCCGGTGGTGGTGACCGCCTCCTTCACCGTGGACCTGGCCGCGAAGAAGGTCACCAAGGGCGGCGAGACCGTCCATCTGACCCCGACCGAATGGGGCATGCTCGAGATGCTGGTCCGCAACAAAGGCAAGCTGGTCGGGCGGCGGGAACTGTTGCGGGAGGTGTGGGGTCCGTCCTATGCCACCGAAACCCACTATCTGCGCGTCTATCTCGCGCAATTGCGTCGCAAACTTGAGGACGACCCGTCGCATCCCAGGCATCTGCTGACCGAGGCGGGGATGGGATACCGGTTCCAGGAGTAGGTGTTCGGCGTCACAGTACGGGATGGTCCGCGCCCGCCGGGGCGTTGCCGAAAATGCAACGACACCCATCTAGATGGCAGGATCATCACCATGGCCGAGCAGAGGACCCCAGCCCCCGTCAGCACCGAGTTGTGGGCCGAGCGCACCGGGACACGCGAATACATCGGACACAATGGGCGTGGCGGGCAGGTGCTGGTCGGGTCGCAGGGCGTGCCCGGTCGCTTCACCCCTGGCGAGCTGTTGAAGATCGCCCTGGCCACGTGCACCGGTCTGAGCGCGGATTTCTCCCTCAGCCGCAAACTCGGCGACGATTTCGACGCGACCATCCGGGTCTCCGGCGATGCGGACCGGGACAACGAGCTCTACCCGCAGCTCGACGAGGAATTCGAACTCGACCTGTCGGGTCTGAGCGAACAGGACCGCGAGCGGCTGCTGGTGACCGTGCAGCGGGCCGTCGACAAGGCGTGCACCGTGGGACGCACCCTGCAGGCCGGCGCGAAAGTGAGCCTGAACTTCACCGTGGAATCCTGATGGAGGACCCGGTCCGGCTCGGTGCCTGGGTGCACGGTCACGTCCAAGGTGTGGGCTTTCGCTGGTGGACTCGTGCCCGCGCCCTCGAACTCGGCCTGACGGGCCATGCCACCAATGCCCGCGACGGCAGGGTGCATGTGGTGGCCGAAGGTCCCCGTGCCCGCTGCGAGCGGTTGCTCGCCCTGCTGCGGTCCGGGGAAGCGCCTGGCAGGGTCTCATTGGTCGTGGAAAACTGGGAGCCGGGTCGGGGCGATATGGTGGGATTCGAGGAGCGCTGAATGAAGCAGGCGGCACGTGGGGGAAGAGGGCTATGAGTACACGGGAACCCGGCGCATCGGATCGGTCGGATTCGCCGCAGCACGACAACACCGCGTCCGGATCCGCGGGGCCGCCGTCGGCGGAAAGTCCGAGTGGTGTGGATCTCACGAAAGCCGCCGCAGGCGAACCGGTTGCCAAGACGCCGGAGGATGCCTCGAATCAGGCGGATACGGTTCAGGTAGCGGTGCCCTCCGATGCGGCATCGGACTCGACGGCGCCCGATGCCGACAACTCGGGAAATGCGGTCGTCGGCGGTTCCGATTCCGCAGTGACAGCGGTGTATCCGGCTGCGTCGCAGGATGATTCGGGTGTCATCGGGAGCAATCCGCCGGGTGCGGTCGGTGCCGGATCCGATTCGACCGCCGCGCCTCGGACCGTACTGCGGCCCTTCGCGGCACGGGGTTCCGCGTCCGACTCGCGATCCGCACAGACGCAGGTCAATCCCCTTGCGACGAGCGCTGATTCGGGTGTGATCGGCGGCGAGAGCGTATCCGGTTCACCACTGCTCGGGCCGCCGCCGCCCGTGCCCGAAACGCGGACCACCCGGATTCCGCTGCCGCCCAGACCCGGTGTGGCGGGTGCGTATCCGCCGCCCCTACCGGGTATGCCGACGATCGGGCTGCCGACCGACGATGCGGCGCAAGATGTTTCGCCGCCGGAGCCCGAGGAGAGCGCCGCGCCGCGCCGGGGCAGTATTCGGGTGCAGGAGGCGGGCGTGACGCAGCCGCGGCCGCCGACGGTGGCCGAGGCGCGGGCCAGGGACAGGGCGCGCAAGAAGGCCGAGGAGGATCGGCTGGCCGAGGAGGCCGCCGAGACGGCGCGCAAACGCAAGCGCAAACGGACCATGATCGGCGGTGTGGCCGTGGTCGGTGTCGCGGCGCTGGTCGGTGGCGGCTACCTGGCCTACCGCACGGCGACGGAACCGAAGTATCAGCAGGTCACCGCGCAGTGCTCGAAGGTATTGGACGGCAAGGAAACCGTCGTCGACGACAACAACTGCGGTCCCGGTCGTCAGGGTTTCGTGGACGACAGCACCGGCTATCACCCTGGCGGCCCCGGTTTCATCTTCTTGCCGGGCATCCCGCAGTATCACTACTACTACGGCGGCTCAGGTGTCGTCGGTTCGCCGCCGTCCGGCGGCACGTTCACCCGTCCGGACAATGCGCAGATCACCACCAAGAGTGGGACGACGGTGCAGCGCGGCGGACTCGGAAGCAAGAGCGGCGGAGGATCCTAAGTGCGACGCGTGCGCGCAACGCCCAGACCGGGATGGCAGCAGATCATCGAGGGACAGGGCCTGGTTTACGGTGCGCCCGCCAGGGATGCGCAGGGCAGGCCTCGTCCGTATTGGGACGAGTCGGTGCACTACGAGTTCGAGATGGACGAGATCCTCGCCCTCGAAGCCGATGTCGAACTGCTGCATTCGATGTGTTTGAACGCGGTGGAGCAGATCGTGCTGACCGAGCGTTTCCGGGATTTCGGTCTGCCCGAATGGAGTTGGGGTCCGATCACCGAATCGTGGAAGCGCGCGGACCCGTACGTGTACGGGCGCTTCGATCTGCGCTTCGACGCACGGCGCCCGGCCAAGCTGCTCGAGTACAACGCCGATACCCCCACCTCGCTGCTGGAGGCGGCGATCGTGCAGTGGTACTGGCTCACCGACTCCTATCCCGGTGGGGACCAGTGGAATTCGCTGCACGAGAAGTTGGTGGAGCGCTGGACGGCGCTGCGCGAGACGCTGCCGATGGCGCAGGCGCATTTCAGTTGGTCGGGTGCCGACGCCAGCGGTGAGGACAATGTGACCACCGCGTACATGCAGGAGACGGCGGCCGAGGCCGGATTCGACACGGTGGCATTGCCGATCGAGGAGGTCGGCTGGGATCCGGAACTGGATCGGTTCGTGGATCTGGCCGAGGCGCCGATCGAGGCGATCTTCAAGCTGTATCCATGGGAGTGGGTGCTCGACGACGATTTCGGCAGGCGGGTGGTCGAGAGCCTGCCGCAGACCATGTGGATCGAACCGCTGTGGAAGACGCTGCTGAGCAACAAGGCGATTCTGGCGGTGCTGTGGGAGATGTATCCGGGTCACCCGAATCTGTTGCCCGCCTACCTCGATGATCCGCACGAGCTCACCGAGTACATCCGCAAGCCGAAGCTGGGTCGCGAGGGCGCGAATATGACGATCGTCGGCGCGGGGATGGAAACCGCGACCGGCGGGGTCTACGGCGAGGAGGGCTACATCTACCAGCTGTTGGATCCGCTGCCGGAGTTCGACGGGATGCGGCCGGTCCTCGGGACGTGGATCGTCGGCGATACCGCCGCGGGTATGGGTATTCGGGAGACCGCCGGGTTGATCACCGACGACGGATCGGCCTTCGTGCCGCATCGGATTCGTACCTGATCGGTGCCCTGCTCCGGGGTCGGTTGGGTAGTCGAAGGTCGGCCGTGACGCGGCTGGGGCTGACACCGCGTTCGCGGAAGGTAGCGGGGATGCCCTGGTCGTGCAGCCACCCGCCGGGGTCGTCGCGGAGCTCCCGATCCAGGTGGGGGACGGTGCGATTCAGCAGTTCGAGCAGGTGGCCCCGGCCTTCGAGGGTGGCGCGAATATCGGCGAAGGTGTCCGGGCGAAAGGTCCACGCCCACTCGTACTCGGGTTTGCCGTCGACGAGTTCGCGGCCGCGGAAGACCAGTTCGCCGGAGGCGACGATGCGCACCCGCACGGCGAAACCCGCGCTCTCGAAACGACATTCGTCCGGCGGCGGCCGACGGTCGCGCCGGGCGATCTCGAACCAGGCGCAGATCAGCGCGACCGCCCCGCAGGTCATCGCGACGACCACCTCCACCCAAACATCGGTGAGCAGCGGGGACCGGCTCACTTCGCAGCCGTAGAGGAACACCAGACTCCCGGCGACCAGCGACGCGATACGGCCGAGCCGCAGTGCGGTGCTGATCACGGGGACTGGCATGGTCTGAACTCCCGAACAATGGTCGGCTGATGAATTCGACTGGGATGGTATGCGGCCGGGCCGCCTGCCTGCCCGGCAAGTCACCGCCGCTGGGCGGAGCGGGCTTGCCGGCAAACCACGGGCAGCCGAAATCCCGGTATTCGCCGACCGACTCGATACCCTGGACCGGGCACCTGCGGTCGGAGGGCACCGAGCGGCCGATAGCATGGCGATTCGCCCGCGCACGGAAAGGTCGTCGAATTTGCACCTGAAGAGCCTGACGCTGAAGGGGTTCAAATCCTTCGCGTCCGCGACGACACTGCGCCTCGAACCGGGGATCACCTGCGTGGTCGGTCCCAATGGCTCGGGCAAGTCCAATGTGGTCGACGCGCTCACCTGGGTGATGGGCGAACAGGGCGCGAAGGCGCTGCGCGGCGGCAAGATGCAGGACGTCATCTTCGCGGGCACCACCGGCCGGGCCGCGCTCGGCCGCGCCGAGGTCACCCTGACCATCGATAATTCCGACGGCGCGCTGCCCATCGACTACGCCGAGGTCTCCATCACCAGGCGCATGTTCCGCGACGGCGCGGGCGAGTACGAGATCAACGGCAATACCTGCAGGCTCATGGACGTGCAGGAACTGCTCTCCGATTCCGGTATCGGTCGCGAGATGCACGTCATCGTCGGGCAGGGGCAGCTCTCGGCCATCCTGGAGTCGCGCCCGGAGGACAGGCGCGCCTTCGTCGAGGAGGCCGCCGGTGTGCTCAAACATCGCAAGCGCAAGGAAAAGGCGGTCCGCAAACTCGAGGCGATGCAGTCCAATCTGGCCCGCCTCACCGACCTGACCACCGAATTGCGACGTCAGCTCAAACCCTTGGGCAGACAGGCGGAGGTGGCGCGTCGCGCCGCCACCGTGCAGGCGGATCTGCGGGATGCGCGGTTGCGTCTGTCCGCCGACGATCTGGTCACCCGCCGCCGCGAGTTGGAGTCGCAGCAGAGCAAGGAGGCCTACGCGCGCGAGCAGCAGGTCACCGTGCAGGCCGAACTCGATGCCGCCAATGCCGCACAGGCCCAGCAGGAATTTCAGCTCGGCAAGCTGACCCCGAGCGCCGAGGCCGCTGCCCAGCTGTGGTTCCAGTTGTCCGCGTTGGCCGAGCGGGTGAACGCGACCATCCGTATCGCGCGCGACCGTGCCCGCCACCTGGATACCGAAGCGCCCCTCGGCACGGGTCGCGACCCGGAACAATTGGAGGCCGAGGCGGATCGGGTGCAGGCCGAGGAGGCCGAACTGCGCGAAACGGTGGAGATCGCGGCCGAGACACTGGAGGCGGCGCGCGACGCGCTGGCCGAGCGCGAACATGCCGCGAAGGCCGCCGAACAGGCCCATCTCGCGGCCGTGCGCGCCATCGCCGATCGCCGCGAGGGTTTGGCCCGACTCGCCGGTCAGGTCGATACGCTGCGCATCAGGGCGCAATCGGTGGACGGCGAGATCGCCCGGCTCACCTCGGCCCTCGCGGAATCCCGCACCAAGGCCGAGGCCGCCGCCGCCGAATTCGAGACCGCCCAGGCCGAACTCGCCGAACTCGACGCGGGCGAGTCCGGTCTGGACGCGCAGCACGAACACGCCGTGCAGGCACTGGAATTGGTCGACCAGCGAGTGAACGAACTGCGCGCGCAGGATCGGGAGGCGAGTAAGCGGGTCGCCTCGCTCGGCGCGCGCATCGAAGCGCTCGGCATGGGACTGGCCCGCCGCGACGGCGCGGCGTGGCTCGTCGAGCATCGCGCCGGTGGTCTGCTCGGCCCGCTGTCGGGACTGCTGCGGGTGCGCGGCGGATTCGAGGCGGCGGTGGCCGCGGCGCTCGGTCCGCTCGCCGATGCCGTCGCCGCCGACACCGCCGACACCGCGCACGCCGCCGTGTACGCGCTGAAGGAGGCCGACGGCGGCCGTGCCGCACTGGTTTTCGGTGGGGCGCCGACACCGGCCGCGAATTCCGCGCCGCTGCCCGCGGGCGCGCACTGGGTCGTCGATATCGTCGAGTGCCCCGAGTCGGTTCGCCCCGCCGTCGCCGCGCTGACGTCGGGTCTGGCCGTGGTCGAAAGCCTTTCCGCCGCACGGGAACTCGTCGCCGCCCGACCCGAGCTGCGGGCCGTGACCACGGCGGGCGAGTTGACCGGGAGCGGCTGGCTGCTCGGCGGTTCCGATCGCGCGCCGAGTCAGTTGGAGATCCAGGCCGATATCGACACCGCCCGTGCCGATCTCGCTGCCGCGCAGCGCCGCGCCGAGGAGTTGGAGGCGGCACTCGCGGGCGCGCTCGCCGAGCAGACCGACCGCAAGGAGGCCGTGGATCACGCGCTGCTGTCCCTGCACGAATCCGATCAGGCCCTGCTCGCCCTCTACGACCGGCTCGGTCGGCTCGGTCAGGCGGCGCGCACCGCGCAGGCCGAGGGCGACCGACTCGTCACCCAGCGTCTGGATACCGAATCCGGCCGTGAGCAGACACTGGCGGCGCTGGCCGACCTCGAGGATCGCCTGCGTCGCGTGGAATCGGAGCAGGGTGGCGCGGGGGATGAGGGCGCGGCCACCGAGTCGGCGGGTCTGCTGCGCGAGGAGGCGGCCGCCGCCCTCGCCGAGGCCAGAACCATGGAGGTGGAGGCCAGGCTCGCGGTGCGCACCGCCGAGGAGCGCGCGGAATCGGTGCGCGGCAAAGCCGATTCGCTGCGCCGCGCCGCGCGCGCCGAACGCGAGGCGCGGGCGCGGGCCGAACATGCCAGGGCCGCCCGCCGGAAAGCGGCCGAGGTGGCCGCCGCAGTGGCGGCGTCGGGCGCGCAGGTGGCCGCCGAACTCGAGGCCGTGGTCGCCGCCGCCGCGACCCGCCGCGACGATCTGGTCCGCCGCCGCACCGAATGCGCCGCGCAGCTCGACCAGATCCGGGAGCGGGCGCGGGCGCTGACCAACCAGTTGGCCCAGCTCACCGATGCCGTGCACCGCGACGAGGTGGCCAAGGCGCAGGCGGCCCTGCGCATCGAACAGCTCGAGGTCACCATCGGCGAACAGTTCGGTATCGCGCTGGCCGACCTCATCGCCGAGTACGGCCCGCATGTCCCGCTGCCGCCCTCGGATCTGGAGTGGCGCGAATACGAGCAGGCCAAGGAGCGCGGCGAGCAGGTCAGCCCGCCCCAACCCATGCCCTACGACCGACCCGGCCAGGAGCGTCGTGCCAAACGCGCGGAAAAGGATCTGACCACCCTCGGCAAGGTCAATCCGCTCGCGCTCGAGGAGTTCGCCGCGCTCGAGGAGCGCTACAACTTCCTGGCCACCCAACTCGACGATGTCAAGAACGCCCGCAAGGACCTGATGGAGGTTGTCGCCGAGGTGGACGCGCGCATCCTGCAGGTCTTCACCGAGGCCTACGCGGATGTGGAGCGCGAATTCGTGGGGGTGTTCGCGAAACTCTTCCCCGGCGGGGAGGGCAGGTTGCTGCTCACCGACCCTTCCGACATGCTCACCACCGGTATCGAGGTGGAGGCCCGCCCGCCGGGCAAGAAGGTCAAGCGACTCTCGCTGCTGTCCGGCGGTGAGAAATCGCTCACGGCGGTGGCGCTGCTGGTGGCCATCTTCCGGGCGCGGCCCTCACCGTTCTATGTGATGGACGAGGTCGAGGCGGCGCTGGACGACACCAACCTGCGCAGGTTGATCGGGCTTTTCGAACAGTTGCGGGAGAAGAGCCAACTCATCGTCATCACCCATCAGAAACCGACGATGGAGATCGCCGACGCCCTCTACGGGGTGAGTATGCGCGGTGACGGCATCACCCAGGTGATCTCGCAGCGGATGCGGGGGGAGAACCTGGTGGGCGCGGCGAGTTAGCCGGAGTTCGGCGGCATCCGGACGGTGCCCGCGTTCAGGTCGATCACCGGATCACCCCCGGATTGGCGGTCGTCGAGTTTGGCGATGGCCACCCATTCCTTGCGTTCGTGCACATGCTTGCGGGAGGGGCCGAAGATCTCGTCGACCTCGGCCCCCACCGGATCGCGTGGCTGATTGTCGCGCCGACGCCGGAAGAGACTCACCGCACCTACGGTACGCGCGGTGTCGATGCCGCCTCGGCGTCGAATTGCGCCCGCAGCGCGGTGGCGCCGGTGGTGCTGAGCCAGGTATCCAGGTTCATGAGGTCGGGATGGATCTGGCGCACAGTGGGGATATCGGCCTGCCAATTGCCGAATTCGCGGATCACGCGCCAGATTTCGACCAGGTTCGGTCCAAGGGCCTCGGCCTCGGCCAGGGTCAACTCGTGGTAGCGGACTTCACGGCCGGTGGCCACGCTGATGGCGGCGGCAGCCGCGGTGGGGGTGATCGCGTCACCCGCCAAATCCAGTGTTCGACCGTGGAATTCGACCGGATCGGCGAAAGCGAGCGCCGCGATGGCCGCGATATCGGCGACCGCGACACTCTTCAGCGGCACGTCGGCGGGGTAGAGATGCCGGTTCACGCCGTTGGTGATGCCATCGACGACGTGGGTATAGCCGAAGAGGAAGTTCTCCATGAAACGCGCCGGCCGCAACAGGGTGTAGTGCAAACCACTCGCCGCCACGGCCTCCTCGATCCGCACTTTGCCGTCGCGATGGTAGGTGGCCCTTTTGCCGAGGCGGGCGACACCGGAGAACACGATCTGTTCGACACCCGCGCGCTCGGCGGCCTCGACGGTCGCGATGCCGCGCTGCGCCTCGAGGTCGTCGTCCGCTTTCGCGGCCGTGAAAGTCGGTGGGGGGATCAGAAATACGGCGCGGGTGTCCGCGAGTGCCTGCCGCAATGACTCCGGGGCGTCGAAATCGCCTGTCGCGAGGTCCGCGCCCGCCGCTGCCAAGGCGCGAGCGGCGGCCGAATTCGGGTCGCGCACAAGGGCGCGCACCGGGATGCCCTCGGCGAGCAGCTTGCGCGCGGTGGCGCCGCCCTGCTTCCCCGTGGCGCCGGTGACAAGAATCGGTTGATCGGACATATCGGCCTCGCTCTCGATAGAATCGGGTCGGTCGACCCGATTACCGACCGTAGTGACGGCGACAGCGGCAGGCCGGAACTGATTTGGAGGACCGTAACGAATGTCCGAACAGGTCGAACGTGTCGACGCCCGACGCAATCGCGCGCTGGTCCTCGCCGCCGCGCGCCGCGCCTTCGCCGAGCGTGGCGCTTCGGTCACACTGGCCGAGATCGCCCGCGTGGCCGGTGTCGGCGCAGGCACCGTGCACCGGCACTTTCCTACCAAATCCGCACTGCTCCAAGCGGTTCTGCAGGAGCGGGTGGACACCCTCGCCGAATCGACCGCGGCGCGACTCGACGCACCCGATCCCGGCGCGGCCTTCTTCGAGTTGCTCACGGAGATCATCGTGTCCGCGCCCCGGATGCGCGCACTGTGCGAGCTGGTCGAATCCGATGACGGCTGGCCGAAAACCATTGTCGGCACCGGCTTTCGGCATGCCCTGGCGGCGCTGCTCACCGCCGCCCGGCATCAGGGCTCGGTGCGTGCCGATATCGCGGTCGACGATGTGCTCGACCTGTTCGCCGGATGCGTTGTGATACAGCGCCGTTCCCGCGACACCGGTCGCCTCGCGCGCGCCAACGCGCTCGCCCTGGACGGCCTGCGCCCACCCGTTACGAAACTCGACGCCGTGTCCCGTAGCGAAACCCGCACCCGTAACGAAACTTTGGTCTCGCACTGCCGAATATGCGGGTCGCCCATGGTGCCGGCGGATACCGGCCGCCCACCCCGCTACTGCTCGGCGGCCTGCCGGCAGAAAGCCCACCGCCGCAGAGTGGCTCGCCGGAGTCGGGCCGCGATGTGACCGGGCTCGCATCGATGGGAGGTTCGGTCCTTCGCGCGACGCGACGCTACAGCAGGTCGCTGACGTCGTCGGGGACGTCGACGGCGTATTTGCGCAGGATATCCACGGATATCACTTCCAGGGCGTTCTCATGGGTGGCGGCCAGCACCACGGGTGCGGCGACACCGTCCTCATGGGCGTGCAGCCAGCGCACCGCCACCACACACCATCGGTCTCCGGGTTGCAGGCCGGGGAAGTTGTTCTCCGGGCGCGGCGTACTCAGATCGTTGCCGATGGATGCCTGATGTTCCAGGAATTCGGCCGTGACAACGGTGCACACGGTATGGCTGCCCAGGTCCTCCGGACCGGTGCTGCAGCAGCCGTCCCGGTAGAAGCCGGTGAGTGGATCGGTGCCGCACTCTTCCAGCGGCCCCCCAAGCACGTTTCGATCGGTCACCTCGCCGATCCTATTGTCCCGCCGCGAGAAGTTCCGCAGGACAAGAAATCTGGTGGTGTGGTGTTCACTTCGGGGGGTGTCGGACGGTCGCCGTCCGCGCAGGCCGGACCAAGTTCGCGCGGTATAGGAACCAGGCCCTGTGTCGGAGTTCCATCCGGCGCCTCCGCGGCCCAGCTCGCCGCCTGGCCGCATTGTCGTCGTCCCCGATACAACACCGGTATCGGGAACTCCTCCGCCTTGCCACGCGACGAGCTGAGCCACGGAGGCATCCGAATGGAACTCCGACACAGGGCCTGGATCACAGCCGGCGTTCTGCAAGGATGGTCGGCGTGAGTGCCCAAGTGTGGATCCTGATCGCCGCGATTGCCGCCGTGCTGCTGGTGGCCCTGGTCGCCGGATTCGTCCGGTACCGGACCAGGCGTGTCTCGCTGACACCGGCCGAGGAGCCGCGCGAACTGGTCGACCGGTCGGGCGGGTATACCGCCGCGGGCGGGTTCACCTTCAGCGGAGGCGGGGCGGCCACGGCCGAACCGGTTCCGGTCGAGCGGACCGACACCGAGGGGCAGCCGCATATCGGCGATGACGCGGCCATTCCGCGCGACGCGCCGAAGCGCGGTATCACGAACGTTCAGTTGCCCGCGGCCGATGTCGAGCAGCCGGCGGACGCCGCGCTCGAATCCGAGACCGCGCCGGCGACCGATGCGGTGGTTGTTGATTCCCGCGTCGACAGCGCTGCGGGTGTCGCTGAGAGCACGACAGGCTCCGAAGCGGTTTCGCAGAGCACCACGGCCGAGGAAGACAGCGCGCGGACCGCGACCCGCGCCTCCGAGGCAGGTGAATCCGGGCCTGCCGACGCCGGATCCGCTCCGACTTCCGTCGCATCGTCGGCGACTGAATCTCCCGCGCCCGATACCGCGGCGACCCGCGCCGAATCATCGACTGCGCCACAGCAATCGGCACCCGCCGAAACCGCGGAGATCTCCGCCGATGCCGCCGCGACGACGCCGCCCCTGGACACCATCGAGCCGACCACCGGCAGGTTGGTCCGCCTGCGCGGCCGCCTGTCCCGCTCGCAGAATGCCGTCGGTAAATCCCTGCTCGGTCTGCTGGGCGGCGGCGATCTGGACGAGGATTCGTGGGAGGAGATCGAGGACACGCTGGTGCTGGCCGATCTCGGCACCGCGAGCACGGCGGCCGTGGTGCAGCGGCTGCGCGAGGAGATGGCCGCCCGCAGTGTGCGCACGACCGATCAGGCGCGCGCGGTGCTGCGCGAGGTGCTCATCGAGGCGCTGCGCCCGGAACTGGATCGTTCGGTGCGGGCACTGCCGCATGCCGATCATCCGTCGATCCTGCTGGTGGTCGGCGTGAACGGCACCGGAAAGACCACGACCACCGGCAAATTGGCGCGGGTGCTGGTGGCCGATGGCCGCCGGGTGCTGCTCGGGGCGGCCGACACCTTCCGGGCCGCCGCCGCCGATCAATTGCAGACCTGGGGTGAGCGGGTCGGCGCGGAGACGGTGCGCGGACGTGAGGGCGCGGATCCGGCCGCCGTCGCCTTCGACGCGGTGGCCGCCGGTATCGATCAGGGTGTCGACGTGGTGCTCATCGATACGGCGGGCCGCCTGCACACCAAGACCGGTCTGATGGATGAGCTCGGCAAGGTCAAGCGGGTGGTGGAGAAGAAGGCCGCCGTGGACGAGGTGCTGCTGGTGCTCGATTCGACGGTGGGTCAGAACGGGCTGATGCAGGCCCGTGTCTTCGCCGAGGTGGTCGATATCACCGGCGTGGTGCTGACCAAGCTCGACGGAACGGCCAAGGGCGGCATCGTTTTCCAGGTGCAGCACGAGTTGGGTGTTCCGGTGAAGCTGGTGGGTCTCGGCGAGGGCGCGGACGATCTGGCTCCCTTCGAACCCGCGGCCTTCGTCGATGCGCTTCTGGGCTGAGTCGCACTGCCTTGTTGGGCTGAGTCGCACTGCCCTGCTGGGCTGAGTCGCACTGCTCTGTTGGGTTCGGTCCCATTGCCGTGTCGGGCTCGGCATTGCCGTGTCGGGCTCGGTTTCATTGCCCTTTGGGCCGGGTGAAGCAACCCCTACCGTCCGACACGCCGCCTCACCTCGGCGGGAAACATTCGGTGCGCGTCGCGAAACGTGATAGCAACACAACGACGTAATGCGTTCACGCATGCGAAACACCGCACTATCGCGGATGAAACACCTACTGAGGACCCTTCTGTGCAGGTCCATTCGCCGTTTTCCGGCGGGGCCAGAGATGAGGAGGATTTTGAGGTGGCATTTCCCCTTACCGGTGCACCGAACACCGGTGACACCGCGTGGATGCTGGCGAGTTCGGCACTCGTCCTGCTGATGACGCCGGGCCTGGCGTTCTTCTACGGCGGCATGGTACGCGCCAAGAACGTGCTCAATATGATCATGATGAGCATCGGCGCGATGGGGCTGATCGGCGTGCTCTGGTCGCTGTTCGGATTCTCGATGGCCTTCGGCGACAACAAGTTGGGCCTGATCGGCAATCCGGCGCAGTTCTTCGGCCTCAAGGGATTGATCGGCCCGAACTCCGCCGACGCGGTCAAGGACGCGGCGGGAAATGTCACCACGCAGGCGGTGAATATCCCCCTTTCGGGCACCATTCCGATGACGGTCTTCGTGGCATTCCAATTGATGTTCGCGATCATCACCGTCGCCCTCATCTCCGGCGCCGTAGCCGACCGGTTGAAGTTCGGCGCGTGGCTGCTGTTCGCCGGGATTTGGGCCACGGTCGTGTATTTCCCGGTGGCGCACTGGGTTTTCGATTTCGACGTGAAGGATCCCGAGGGCAACCTGGTCCATGCGGGCGGCTGGATCGCCAATCATCTCGAGGCCATCGACTTCGCGGGCGGCACCGCGGTGCATATCAACGCGGGCGCCGCGGGTCTGGCTTTGGTGCTGGTGCTCGGCAAGCGCAAGGGTTGGCCGAAAACGCCGTTCCGGCCGCACAATCTGCCGTTCGTGATGTTGGGCGCGGGCCTGCTGTGGTTCGGCTGGTTCGGGTTCAACGCGGGTTCGGCGGTGAGTGCCAACGGTGCGGCCGGTTCCACCTTCATCACCACCACGTTCGCGACCTGCGCCGCCATGCTCGGCTGGCTGCTGGTGGAGCGGATGCGCGACGGCAAGGCCACTTCACTGGGCGCGGCCTCGGGCATCGTGGCGGGTCTGGTCGCCATCACCCCGTCGTGTTCGTCGGTGAATGTGTTGGGCGCGTTGGCGATCGGCGCGGTCGCGGGTGTCGCCTGCGCGCTGGCCGTCGGTCTGAAGTTCCGCTTCGGCTTCGATGATTCGCTCGACGTGGTGGGTGTGCACCTGGTCGGCGGAATCGTCGGCACCCTGATGGTCGGACTGTTCCTGACTCCGGAATCACCGGCCGCGAGGTCGGGCCTGTTCGCCAACACCAAGGGCCTGTTCTACGGCGGCGGTTTCGACCAGCTGTGGCGGCAGGCGGTGGGAGCCGCGGCGGTGCTCGTCTTCTCCTTCGTCGCGGCATTGATCATCGCGCTCATCGTGAAGTTCACGATTGGGCTGCGGGCCGGTGACGAGGCCGAATCGGTGGGCATGGACGAATCCGAGCACGCCGAGACGGCATACGATTTGGCTGCTGTGGGTAGCACGGCACGTACCGCCGTCAAGGAGGCATGACCGCAATGAAACTGATCACCGCAATCGTCAAACCGTTCACCCTGGAGGACGTGAAGACCGGGCTGGAGCAGGCGGGCGTGTTGGGCATGACCGTCAGCGAGGTGCAGGGCTACGGTCGCCAGAAGGGTCATACCGAGGTGTACCGGGGCGCGGAGTATTCGGTGGATTTCGTGCCGAAGGTCCGGGTCGAGGTGGTCGTGGACGATGCCTCCGTCGACAAGGTGGTCGAGGTGATCGTGGAGGCGTCGCGCACCGGCAAGATCGGCGACGGCAAGGTGTGGGTCACGCCGGTGGAGACGATCGTGCGGGTCCGCACCGGCGAGCGTGGCACCGACGCACTGTAGGCGGGCCGATGCAGCAGAGGGGCGGCCCCGCTCCCGCCGGAACGTCGGCGGGGCGGGGCCGCCTGCATTGATGGGTGGTGGGTTGTGGCAGGCAAGGCGTACGAACCGGCCGGTGGCGCGGCCGATCTGATCAAGGCGCGCGACCAGTTGCTGGAGGGCGGGCAGCCGCGGCATCCGCGGCTGGACGCCGCCGCACTGCGGCAGGCGCTGGTCGACCTGTATGAGCTGTGGCTCACGGGCAAGGGCGCGGAACTGGGCATCACCCGCGACAGCGGACTGGCGGTGGTCGCGGTCGGCGGACTGGGTCGCCGCGAGATGCTGCCGTATTCCGATCTGGATCTGGTGCTGCTGCACGACGATGTGGCGCCGAAACGGGTGGCCGAGGTGGCCGATCGGCTGTGGTATCCGCTGTGGGACGCCCACATCAAACTCGACCACAGTGTGCGCACCGTGGCGCAGGCGGTGCGGGTGGCCTCCGAGGATATGGTCGCGGCGCTCGGCATGCTCGAGGCCAGACATATCGTCGGCGACGAGGAGTTGAGCAATCTGCTCATCGGCGGGGTGCGGCGCGAGTGGCGCACCGGAATCCGTTCCCGCTTCGACGAATTGGTGGCGCAGGCGCAGGCGCGCTGGCAGCGCAGCGGGGCCATCGCGCATCGGGCCGAACCCGATCTGAAGAACGGGCGCGGCGGGCTGCGGGATATCCAACTGCTCGACGCGCTGGCCATCGCCCAGTTGACCGATGCCATGCCGGGTCTGGGTCCCGAGGTGCCCGGCGGTGGTTTGAACCAAGCCCGTCAACGTTTGCTGGATGTTCGCACCGAACTGCATCGGGTTGCCGGACGAGCCAGGGACCAGGTGCGCGCTCAGGATGCCGACGAGATCGGCGCGGCACTGCGCCTGGGTGACCGCTTCGATCTGGCCCGCACCCTCAGCGATTGCGCCCGCACCGTCGGCTACTCCGTCGACGTCGGTCTGCGCACCGCCGCCAACGCGCTGCCCCGGCGGGGTTTGGCCCGGTTGCGTCGGATGCCGGTGCGTCGCCCGCTCGACGAGGGGGTGGTGGAGCACGCGGGTGAGGTGGTGCTGGCCAGGGATGCCCGCCCGCAGCGCGATCCCGGCCTGGTGCTGCGGGTGGCCGCGGCCTCCGCGCAGACCGGGCTGCCGATGTCGGCCACCACCCTCAACCGCCTCGCCGAGGACGCTCCCGAACTGCGCGAGCCGTGGCCGCGCGAGGCGCTCAACGACCTGCTGGTGCTGCTCGGCGCGGGTCGCGGTGTCATCGATGCCGTCGAGGCGCTGGACCGAACGGGCCTGTGGGGCAGGCTGCTTCCGGAATGGGGTGCGGTGCGCGACCTGCCGCCGCGCGATGCCACCCACACCTGGACCGTGGATCGCCACCTGATGGAGACCGTCGCCTACGCGAGCACCCTCAGCACCAGGGTGGCCCGTCCCGACCTGCTGCTGCTCGGCGCGCTGCTGCACGATATCGGCAAGGGCCGGGCGGGTGATCACAGCGAGGTCGGCGCGGAACTGGCCACCCATATCGGGCGCAGGCTGGGACTGTGGCCCTCCGATGTGCGAACACTGGCCGCGATCGTCCGCCACCACCTGTTGCTCCCGGATACCGCGACCCGTCGCGACCTCGCCGATCCGGACACCGTGCGCTACGTGGTCGACGCGCTCGACGGCGATCCGCAACTGCTGGAATTGCTGCACACCCTGGCCGAGGCGGATTCGCTGGCCACCGGTCCCGGTGTCTGGGGTGACTGGAAGGCATCGCTGCTCGGCGATCTGGTGCGCCGCTGCAGGCTGGTGCTGGCGGGCGCGCCGCTGCCGATGCCGGAGGAGATCGATCCGGAGTTGGTGGCCAAGGCCAAGGCCGGCGGTGTGCATGTCGAACTGCGGCCCGGCGCGGGCAAATACCTGTACACGGTGACCGTCGTCGCGCCGGACGCGCCCGGTCTGCTCTCCGAGGCCGCCGGTGTGCTGGCCTTGCATTCACTGCGGGTGCTGTCGGCGACCTTGGGTTCGGAAGGGGATTCGGCGATCAACACCTTCGTCGTCGCGCCGAGATTCGGCGATCCGCCGGATCCCGGTCTGCTGCGTCAGGAACTCATCCGAGCCATCGCCGGGGACTTGCCTCTGCCCGCACTGCTGGCCAAACGGGAGCGCGAGGCGTTGGGGGCCAAGCCGAGTCCGTACGCGCAGGCCCGCCCGGTGGTGCTGTGGACCGAGACCGCGATTGCGGGACAGGTTGTCCTGGAACTGCGCGCCGAGGACCGGATCGGACTGCTCAGCCGGTTGGCCGCCGCCATCGCCGGATGCGGAGCCGATGTGCTGTGGGCGCGGGTGGTCACCATCGGCGCCGCCGTGGTCGACGTGTTCTGCCTCGACCTCGGCGCGGATCACGGACCCCGGCGGCGTGCCGCGCTCGAACAGGCCCTGCTCGAGGTGGTGCCGCAGCCCGCACCCAAACTCCCGCAGCCCGAGCCGGGTCGGTAGCCGACCCGTTGCACGTAATTTGCTGGAACGCCACTCGATCCCGACTCGAGCCCCTTAGTATCAACAGCGTCTGGCTATCGCTCGCGAGTATGAGGGGAGCAGGTCGGTGGCAATCGAGGTGATCTCGGCATCGATGATGACGAGCGACGAGACGACCCACATGGCACGCTGCGTCGGGGGTGATCGCTGGGTCGTCTCCTGGTTACCGGGCCGCACGCTGACAGGTCGGCAAGCCGTCACCGCCATGACCATCGCCACCACCCTTGCGGGCTCGCCGAATCCCACCACCACAGAATGGGCCGTCCTCGACGATCTGGCCCTGGAACTCGGCCTGACCGCCCGCGAGGCGATCTTCATGGTGGCCAGGGAGAACCACGACTACCGCAAGACCGCCAAACCTCGCCGCCGCGGCATCGAATAGCGCAAATCCGCACGGCCCCGGCCGCATTTCCCGCCCGATTCGCACACGGCGCTCCGCGTGGCCACCCGCATCGCGCACCGCGTGCGCGCGCATCAGGGTGATCCCATTACCCTGGAGTGGTTGACGTCCCCCGAGATCAGGAGCGCGATCGGTGTTCGAATCCCTGTCCGACCGGCTTACCGGTGCCCTCAAGGATCTGCGTGGTAAGGGGCGTCTGTCACCGGCCGATATCGACGCCACCTGCCGCGAGATCCGACTCGCCCTGCTCGAGGCCGATGTCGCCCTGCCCGTGGTGCGCGGTTTCATCACCCGAATCAAGGAGCGCGCCAAAGGTTCCGAGGTGTCGGCCGCGCTCAATCCGGCCCAGCAGGTCGTCAAGATCGTCAACGAGGAACTGGTCGGCATCCTCGGCGGCGAGACCCGCAGGCTCAATCTGGCCAAGACGCCGCCGACGGTCGTCATGCTCGCCGGTCTGCAAGGCGCGGGTAAGACCACCCTCGCGGGCAAACTCGCGAAATGGCTGAAGGGTCAGGGGCATCAGCCTCTGCTGGTGGCCTGCGACCTGCAGCGGCCCGGTGCGGTCACCCAGTTGCAGGTGGTCGGCGAGCGCGCGGGTGTGCCCGTTTTCGCGCCGCATCCCGGCACCTCGGTCGGCGGCGGGGAGAATCCGCTCGGCATCTCCGCGGCCGATCCGGTCGCGGTGGCGCGGGCCGGTATCGAAGAGGCCGAGCGCAAACAGTACGACGTGGTCATCGTCGACACCGCCGGTCGCCTCGGCATCGATGCCGAGTTGATGGCGCAGGCCGCGGGCATCCGCGATGCGGTCCAGCCCGATGAGACCCTCTTCGTCCTCGACGCCATGATCGGCCAGGACGCGGTGAGCACCGCCGAGGCGTTCCGCGACGGCGTCGGCTTCACCGGCGTGGTCCTCACCAAACTCGACGGCGACGCGCGCGGCGGCGCGGCCCTGAGCGTGCGCCAGGTCACCGGCGTGCCGATCCTGTTCGCCTCCACCGGCGAGAAGCTCGAGGATTTCGACGTCTTCCATCCCGACCGGATGGCGAGCCGCATCCTCGGTATGGGCGATGTGCTCACCCTGATCGAGCAGGCCGAACAGGTCTACGACGCGCAGCAGGCCGAGGAGGCCGCCCGCAAGATCGGCAGCGGCGAGCTCACCCTCGAGGACTTCCTGGACCAGATGCTGGCCATCCGCAAGATGGGTCCCATCGGCAACCTGCTCGGCATGCTGCCGGGCGCGGGCCAGATGAAAGATATGTTGGCCCAGGTCGACGATAAGCAACTCGACCGTGTCCAGGCCATCATCCGGGGCATGACGCCCGCCGAGCGCGAGAACCCCAAGATCATCAACGCTTCCCGCAGGCTGCGCATCGCGAACGGTTCGGGCGTGCAGGTCTCCGAGGTGAACCAGCTGGTGGACCGCTTCTTCGACGCCAAGAAGATGATGGCGATGATGGGCCGCCAGATGGGTCTGCCCGGCGCGAATCGCCGTTCGAACAAGAAGGGCAAGAAAGGCAAGAAGGGCGGCCGCGGACCCACCCAGCCCAAGGTGCGCGGCGGTTTCCCCGGCCTGCCCGGCGGTATGCCCATGCCGCCCGGCATGCCCGACCTGTCGAATATGCCCGCCGGACTCAACGAATTGCCGCCGGGCCTGGAGGGTTTCGACCTGTCGAAACTGGTCAACCGTAACCAGCCCAAGAAGGGCAGTTGACCTGGAGGTAAGGCATGACAGCGGGGTCTAAAAAGGTCCTCGGCCGACTGCGGCTGTCCCGCTCAACCGAAGAATCCACTTCGCTGGAACGCCAGCGAGAAATCATCCAACAATGGGCCGACACGCAAGGTCACACGGTCATCGGCTGGGCCGAAGACCTTGACGTGTCCCGGTCTGTGGACCCGTTCGTCACCCCTGGGTTGGGTCCTTGGTTCAAGCCTGAACACCTACACGAGTGGGACATCGTTGCGTGCTGGAGGCTGGACAGGCTAGCCACCGGCTCCATCTACCTGAACAAGGTCATGGCCTGGTGCTTCGAGTACGAAAAGACCTTGGTCTCTGTGACCGAGAATTTCGACCTGAGCACCTGGGTAGGTCGATTGATAGCCAACGTCATTGCAGGCGTCGCAGAGGGTGAACTAGAGGCAATTAAAGAACGGACCAGAGGCTCACGTAAGAAGCTGGTCACTGATGGCCGCTGGTTCGGAGGCAAACCGACGTACGGGTACCGCGCAGTGCGCTCGGGTGACGGGTGGTGTCTGGAACCCGACCCGGAGTCTGCGCCTGTTCTACGCAGGATTGTGGATAAGGCGATTGCAGGGGAGACGGCTCTCGCGATTGCACGGCAGCTAACCGAGGAGGGGGTACTTTCTCCGTCCGACTTCATTCGGCACCGGCGCTGCGAGCCTACCAAGGGAACCAAATGGAGTCCTTCAACGCTCCTTGATATGCTGAAGTCGAAATCAATTCTGGGGCAAGTCATCCACAATGGGAATATCGTTCGTGACAGTTCGGGGCAACCGGTGCAGGTTGGACCCCCGCTTATCTCGGCTGAGAATTTTTCCAGGTTGCAGGCTGCGTTGGCGCAGCGTGCGATAGTGCAGGTAAACAAACGGATTGATGCCTCGCCGTTGCTTGGCGTGCTTGTGTGCGGTGTTTGCGGAAGCAATCTTATGTACCAGCGTCAACACGACAAACGCAACGGGAACACTCGTAGATACTACCGGTGTGAGAAACAGTGCACTCAGCAGTTACGGGCCGGTGAGGTAGAAGAAATGGTACACACCGAGTTTATTGAACAGTTGGGCGATATCGAGGTTTTGGAGCGGGTTTATGTTCCTGCCGAGAACCATCAGGTTGAACTAGAGCAAGCTAACCAGGCTCTCGACGAACTTATGGCACTGGTTCCTACAGTGAATAGTCAAAGCGGTAGGCAACGGCTCACGAAGCAGATTGCGGCTATCGACGCACAGATTCAGGAACTCGAACAGTTGCCGATGTCGGAGGCGCGTTGGGAGTATCGACCTACAGGCAAGACGTATGCGGAGATCTGGGCCGAATCGGACACCCAAGGGCGGCGGCAGTTGCTTGTGAAGTCGGGAATCAAGCTCAGTGCAAAACTTGAAGGGCGCTCGCGAGGGCAGGGTGGGGCGTTCTATGGGAATTTGATGATTCCGGGTGACATCCTTTCGCGGATGAACGGAGGGAGCCAGAAATAAAATACCTATGCCGACCTGTACCTGATCACTGAAGGCGCTAAGTGGACCAAGATTACGAGTGATCTAGTTGTTCTTCGGCAAGGCAGTCTTACGGGCTTACTGAATCCCCTAAGCCTAGGCTAAGCCCCCGGTTTCGACCGGGGGCTTACTCGTATCCTAGGCATCCATCGGTGACCGGGCTACCTCGCCACCGCTCCTAGCGATCATGCGAGCCGTGAACTCATCCAAGGGAGTCGGAGGTGTCTCCCGTTTCGGAGCCTCCAACTCCTCAATACGCCCCAAGACATCCACCAAAGTCTTAGCGATACCGGCAACCGAGTAATCCGGTGCCGACGACATGCGTTTGGTTAGGTTGTCTCGGATGCTTTGAAGCCGTTTCAGTCGGTCGGTCATTTGCAAGAACTCTCCTATGCTCTCAGGGTGCACGCGAGGAAACGCGAATGCCCTGGTTGCGGTTTTTCTCTAGAAATGATCGGGGGGATATTTCCCGTATGCCCTGAGGCTGACTTTCCGGCCCAGGGGGAGGGGTAACCCCCCCAGGGTATCAACCCTGGCGAGCGATTCCCGCGTTAGCCCAGAACATGGCCTCTTCTACCTTGGTGATTGCTAGCGCTTTTTCTCGACCCTCCGGGACTAGGGCTGTGATTGCCTCTGCGAGGTCTCTGCACGCGGCGCGGGTTAGTACGTGCGCGGAAAGTGTAAAGTCATTTGAGGGCTCGTGGTAGTTAAACCGGTCATCGAGATCAGACATGTTCACCATTCCCGTGTAGTCGGAATCAGATCGGCTTGAGTGTTGGCTCGATTGCCTCGCCTGGAGTTACAGCGTCTATGCGCTGCTCTTAGCTCTCCGAGCAATGCCCCGCCTCTGGAGCGGGGCTCGATATGATCAGCGGTGAAGCTCATAGCTTCGGTGTAGGGCAATTCCAGATCGATTGGTTGTTTGCATATCCAACATTTATCGGTTGTTGCTGCTTAAGCGTTTGGTGGCTATCTGGTAGGCCCGGCTATCGAGACCGGGCCTTTTGCTCGCACTCACCGGGTGCCTTAGTGTCCTTCAACCAGACTGCCGTCTTCGGCATCTACCCATGTCTCCCTGATGCCCATTACTCCGGCTCCCATGTGGACATTTTCATACTTGACGATCTTTTGGGGTCGTGCGTAACTCCGGTATTTCTGTGGCGAGTCGATAGCCGATACCTCGATACCGGCCGCGAGCAGCGCGCCCCATCGGCCGGTACGACCGCCCGTATCCCATGCAGCCCACATGGCACGACGTTCTTTACCAACTCCGTCGGTGGGACACACGAGACCAATCAGGGAACCCTGATGGGTATCCAGGCGAGCACCTGTCAACCACGCGGCGGCCCGCAAACCATTCAGGTTCTTGTCGAGTTCCTGAGCGGCTTCCGGGGCTTTGAGCCATGCCATTCGCGCCTCATCGGGCGCGTTGATCAGGGACTCGGCGGTAGTCTCGACGTCCACCTGTTCGGTTAGAGAACGGAATCGCTGAAGATTCAGAGCGAACGCTGCCGCTACCCGTTTCAGGTTCTCGTCGGCAGTCTTGCGGTACTCCAGAATCAAAGCACCGGCGACCCGCGTGCGAACCTCACCGTTGATCACTGCCTCAGCCGGTGCTGTCGAACCACCTGCTATTCCTGCGGCCTTGGCCATAGCGAGGCCATACCGTAGGTTGAGTTCCAATTCGTCGGAGCCACTGAGCACTGCGTCGCAAAGGTCGTCGATAACCGAAGACTGCCGGTACAAGTACGCTTCGTATCGGGACTCGATTTCAAGCCATTTCTTGCTCAGTACGCCACCGTTGGCGGCTACAGTCCGCGCCGCTTCGGTGTGGGTGGCGAGAAGTTCTGTTCCATCCTGCATGTATTTCTCCTTCGAAATGTCGAAATGGCCGCGATTCGCTCCCGGCCGATTGTCGATATCGGTACTGAACGATGGGTTAGCTTGCCCATTCCTTGAAATCGTGGTTGAGGCTTCCCGGCCCGGCCGGGCGCATCGTCAACGCGCTCTTGGCGTCCTGATACCGTCGCATAGCTTCCAAGAGTTCTTGCCGCGAGGTGTCGGCGGCGGCTGCCGCTTGCTTGTCCGCGAGCTTTTCGAGATCCTGCGAATTAGTATGATTCCGGGTTCCGTGACCCGCATCATTCAGAGCATCCAGTAGTGCTTGACACAGATGATCGGTAGACACCGGGCAGTAATACCACGGACGGTTGTTTTCATCGGTATCGGCCTCGGGCCGGTTGAGCCCTTCCATCAACATACGCTTGATATCCATCTCGTGACTCCTTTCAGTATCGGGTGCTGTTCGCCGCTCGGGTAAGAATTTCGACCAGCGGATCGCTCGGGCGGATATCCGCTTCACGGGTCATGCCCTGAGACGGGTCCGGCTCGAGTGCCCTCGGTCTGCGCACTGCTTTGACCGCTGCGGCGATAGCCTCGGCGCGCGCCTCGACGGTGCCGGTAAGACATTCGGCGCGGATACCGAACGCCTCTGACAGCATCAACTCTTCAAGCTTTTGTTCCGCTTCCGCGGCTCGCCGAGTCGCAGCCTCTAGGTCATCCATTGTTGATCCGTTTCCTTTCCGTGCATCAAAAAGACCGCCTAGCGTCCACGCTGGCGGCCTAAAACCGGTTTGGGATAAATTCGTTCCCTATCCGTCCAGAGTTTCGCGCTCACGGCGCAGGGCTTCAGCCGCTCTCCGTCGATGCCTGTAGACACGTTCGGCTACGCACTTGCGGCATTCCCGCCGCCCCCGGGTGTAGCGGCTGATGGATGTTTCGGGGTGATCGTTGCGGCACACGGAACAACTCCTTTCGTTAGGTACACGACAACCAGGAAAAATAAAAGCCCCAGCACCGACGTGCTGAGGAAGGAGAAGTACTCACTATATTCGAGCCAACTGTTGAACAGTTGGGGTTGGATGGCTAATCGGTAACGTCAAGCCAAGAACAATGGAATAGCTACCATCATGATAGATGCTATCGCTTTACTATGACCATAATATTATCCAGAGACATTATTACCTGTCTTATGTATGGCCGCCTCAAGGCGGCCTAATCTGTATTGACTAGATATATTTCATTGGAAGTTTCATCGGAAGCCCTCAAGGGGCTTCCTTGTGTGTCTGTGTTCTAGAGAGCCCTTCAGGGGCTCTGGATGATGGTTCGGTCGATCGGTCGTAGCTCGGGTGCTTCGCACCCTCACTACTCCCTCTCTCCCTCACCTAGCTATTAGGTCTGATTTTTGGTCTCAGACCTCAGATTGTGATGTAGTTCACATATATCTCTTGGGCTATGTCGGGCTCCGGCGGTGGTAGGAGCGCCAGAGGGACCATCAAGGGCTACTCTGATCCATAGACATAGAACTCCTACGTCGTCCAACGACGGCGGTGTGTATTAGTTGTTCCACGGGTCGATAGACGTCGGGTCTATCGCTTTGACTGGATGAATCTCGAACTTGTGTGAGTCGGTCCGTGACCGGCCCGAATAGCTGAGGACACCCTCAGTAATCAAGCGGTCAAGTGCTGGCTTGACCTGTGACTCGGGAATCCCAAGCCAGTTGGAGAGCTTGGGATGACCCTGTTTATGGTAAAGATATCTATCACCATTTGTCTTCTCACGAATCACGGATTCGTGCTTACTTGTCATTCGTTATTCCTAATCACCAACACGTGTTGGTGTAATGCCCAGGAACGTTCCTGGGCTAGCTCATAGGCCGGGCCACTACGGCCCGGCTTGGATAGTCTGGTTTCGAACACCATTACGTAGGTGTTCTCCCTGTCTCCGACGGCTACATAGAGGAAACGTCCGGAATATACCGGACACTTCCATCATCTCAGCGATCGGAGTATCCGGGATATCCGCTACACCCCTCCCTTGGGAGTGTCCAGTAAATCCCGGACACTTTCGACACCCCTCGCTAGTTCAACGGGACCTGCCTCGGGGTTGCCAATACGTAAGCTGTGCCACGCTCCCGAGACTTCCTGGGGAGCTTTACCAGGAACCCAGCGTCCACCAGCCTCTGAGCGTGCCCCGTCCAACGACCGTGATGCGATTCGGTTGCCTCGACAAGCTTCCGATCGGTGATCTCCACTCGGAATGTCTTGAGGTTCGCCCAATACCCGATCAGGGATGCGTAATGGCACGTTGCCAAGCCTTGACCGCCGAAGTGCTTCTCTATCTCCGCCACCCATGCCCGGATTGCGGCCATACCGTTGCCGGTGATAGGCGACGAGAAGGTCAGTGCGGGCGGATCGTAAAGGGATTCAAAAGGGTCAGCGTTTGTTGCGGTCATGGGTAGGTGCCTCCAGGGCAGCATTGATCTGGTTCCGTAGTTCGGCGAGTTCGTTTCGTTCCGTCAGTAGATATGCCGACGTGCCCTCGCGTGTGAGCTTGTGATATGCCGCTCGGTTGTTGTGGTCGTATCTGATTGAAACCCTTGGTCTGCGCATTTCCTCTCTCCTGATTTTACTAGCCCTGGGGTGATGTCAAATCGAACATCTGCGTCCATGGGAAGCAATTAAAATGTAGCAGCCAACTAGCTTTCGTCAACCCACGCTTAGGTCAACGACCTTCCGCTTAGCTCATCGTAAGCTTTCGCTTAGATGTGTTTGCGATGGTGATAGCGCTGACTCTCCGCATGAATAGATGCGGAAAATCATTGAATTTCCTTACCTCACCGACGCTAATGGTCGGCTAAGCATCACCTACGGTGCTTGGTTTCGTTAAGGATTAGCCTCCAGCTCCAGGCGCTTGGCCGTCTCCAGCTCGGCGCGCTCGTACTGGTCGGCAGCGGCTCTAAGCGCCTCGGCGTAGGTCTGTGGCACCGCGAGCTGTACTGCGTCGTAGCGGCCGGTCTTGCGGATGGCGGGCAAGATCTCGTCGGTAACCCAAGCCTGGAACCGCTCGGCCCCTGGAACGTTCGACCGCATGAGCAGCCGGTAGAGACCCGCCTCATTGATTGCAACCCGTTTTGGGTTCAGACCACTACCGCAATTCACGGTAGTGCGCTGAGCAGGCAAAACATGCTGAGTGACGGCTTCGTAGCCCTTCTTGAAGCCGAGGATGTCTGTCACGTCCTTAGCCACAAACCAGGGTTCGCCGTCCACCACCAGGGTTCGCACCTGCGCACCGTTGAACTCGAACGGCTGAATCTCGTTAGGCACCGCTTAGCCTCCTTGGGGCATTGTCAAGATTGACTCAAAAAGAAAAGCCACACGAAGCGGCTACGGAACAGAAACGGCATTTATCCGGCTCAGGATCAGGCTCGAAATGACCACCCGGGATAAATTCGTCCACACTCACGGCATCAACGCTCGAAACGATACATTGACATACCCCGAGGAGTGTTCGTCTGTCTGCGGGCCATTCAGAGGGATTCGAATACATTCCCGTGTTCATGGATTAGAGCGAGAGTCGAGCTATGCCGGAATCGCTCGGAATATGATGAGTTCCCTAATCTTAGCCTCGTATACAGAGAAACCCCCGGCTTACGCCAGGGGTCGTTTGTGGCCTCTAAGGAATCCGTATCGAGCAGCGACTACCCCTCACCGTCGCATCACTCCCATGAATTCGAGCCTCCTAAGGTACGAGTCCAGAGACCAGATGACCCGGCCGGCCTGGTCGGTCGTGGGCCACTGCCGCATGCCCGCTGTTTCGCGGTCGTCCACGATGCCAACCCCCGCCCACTCGCAAGGGTTGCCGAGCAAGTTGGAGTGCGGCGCAAGTCGCCCATCGATCACCGGCACGAAACCACGACTTGTGCACATCTGGTCACGGCACGGTGCCTCCACGATCACCGTGGCGTTCTCGGGATCGGTCTTCACGATGCCGCAGTGGGATGCGGTAATCCAAGGGCCACAATCACATTCACGCATCTATTCCACTCGCTTCCGGAGGGTAGTCGTCTGGGTAGTCCTCGAATTCGACTGTGGCGCTTCCGAAGTCGTCCTCAGGCTGCATAGGCCCGAACCGACGCGTGATCGGCGTCACGTTATCCATCGGAGGGGCTTGGATCTGCGTCCCGCCCGGATCTGGCACCAGAACAGGGACATCCAGGATCTCGAGGATTTCTGGGATCGACCCGTACGTGGGTTCCACGCGCCCTTGCGCGTCCACCAGCTCCCATCCGTGCGGCCACCTGTATCGGGGCCGCAGCACATAGCCTTTGGAGGCAGCGGCATCGATCGCCGCCCGCACGCTCACTGGCCAGTCCACAGCCGCCGCCCCGACTCGAACGACGCCCAGTAGTCGTGTCGTATCCGATCCCACAGCGCCGACAGGTCCGGATACATCTCCCTCGCACGGGCCAGATCGACCCCGGCACCGAAATCGACCGTCCGAGCGATACCGAGCGCGTCGGCTGACGGCTGCCTCCCCGGATCGGAATCCGCAGCACCCTCCGACGTGACCGCCACGAAGACCACGACCGGAGACCGATCCTCGAGTACCCAGAATCCGACGATATCGCCATCAGTGATGGACGCACATTGGAGATGATCTTTACCGTTTCGCCGCTTCAACCGGCGCAGCAGCGTGTAGACAAGATCGTCCGACTCAAGTATCGGAAGCGGCTGCACGGCATTCCTACTCGCAAGTCGTCTCCTGAACATCGGACCCCTGTAGTCGGTAGTTGGTGGGCACCCCGTGACCGGATGGCGTCACATGCCACGGGGGCCAACCCCAAGCTACGAACCGATCGTCAAGCCCGTCTATGACTATGCCAAACTATGCCGAAATCTGGGTTTTCCCTGGATCTTTCCCTGATTTATGAGCATCATGAGTGATGGTGCGAGCATACTTGCGCCTAACTCGAATGGGAGGCCAGATCATGCGGCTAAGGTTCCTGGGCAAGGGCGGATCGGGCGACGGGGACTGCCCGACGTTGTACGCCACCGACCAACAGACCTACCTTGTGCAAGGTTGGGAAACGAAAGAAGTTGGCACTGTGGAGATTCCGCATCTACTGACCGGATTCGCCGAACCGGACACGTTTATCGGTGCGGATATGGACGACACCGGCCGGGGCACCTTCCGGCTCGCTGGTCGGCCGGTGAACGAACCAGACGTAATCGCTCAACTCACCTTGGCGGACGACGAGGCCGCTATTGAGGTTCCGAAGAAACGGAGGACTTACTACGGTGGAGTTGATTCCAAATAACCCTTGGCCAGAACTGTTCCGGCAGGCCCGGAAATCAGCATTTCATCTCGAGGTCAAAGACGCTTACACTGTCCCGGCTGAATCGGAGCCGTTTCGGAGATTCCTTGCTGGAGAGCCGCAGCAGGAATACGGCAAACGGGCGTGGACAGGGCTAGTGGAAGAAACCGCAGCGCGCGGTGTAGCTGTGAGCAGGGTAAGGGTTGTCACTGTCCCACATAGCGACTATCATCGGTGGTTGTTTTCCATAACTGGAAGCAATATTGATGCCGGGGAAGACATTCGGTATCTGCCTAGGCATCTGATCGATTCATCGGAGGTGCCGATGGACGATTTCTGGATATTCGACAGCCAGAAAGTCGCATTCAATCTGGTTGACCAGTCCGGTACGCCTGCCGGTGCGGCGGTTACAGCAGATCCTCGAGTCACCGAATCGTGCCTTGCGGTGCAAGCTCGATTATGGCGCGATTCTATTCCATACCGAGAATATATTGCCCCGTCGGTGAACACCGCACAGTGACAAATTCGGTTCAACAACAGCAAGAGGCGCTTGGGGCGCGGCTCAGGGAGTTGCGCCTCAGTGCTGGACTCAGCGGGAGCGAGCTAGCCCGAAGGGCTGGCTGGCATCAAACCCGAGTCCCGAAAATCGAATACGGCAAGACTAAACCAACCGAGCCGGATATACGGCTGTGGTGTGAACTCACAGGCACGAAGGATCAAGTATCAGACTTGATCGCTACAGCGAGAAACATAGCATCCGCATACCTCGAATGGAGGCGTGTCCTTAATGCGGGGACCAAGCGCCGACAGCACATGTCGGTACAACTCGCTGAGAAAACAAAACTCATGCGTATTTATCAGCCAACGCTGATACCTGGAATCTTGCAGACAGCGGAGTATGCTCAAGCAATTCTGAAACGCTCAATTGAGCGCCATCGAATACCCGACGACTTGGAAGCCGGTGTAGCCAAGCGTTTGGAACGACAACAACTCTTGTACCGGGGGGATCGTCGGTTTCATATTCTCGTTGCAGAGCAGGCGTTATACACCACCGTTGGCGGTGATGGTGTCATGCTCGGACAGTTGGATCGACTACTTGCTGCTATCGGACTACCGCGCGTAAGTTTCGGTGTTGTTCCGTCGATCGCTGAACTACCGATGCAGATTACTAACTTTGTCATGTTCGATGACAAAAAGGTGATGGTGGAAACGCCGGCGGCGGAGCTGACCATTACGCAGCCGAGAGAGATCACGGTGTACGGCCAGACGTTCGATGCCCTCGCTGGACAGTCCGTCACCGGGGATGTTGCCCGGACATTGATCCGCCGCGCGCTCACGATCCGAATCCAAGCGGAGTAAGCAGTCCAGCCCGGCCACGGACGGAACCGCCCGAGAGTGCTTGTAGGCCCCGGCTCGTGCCGGGGCTTTTCGTTGGGGGTCGATATCGCTGCGGTCGGGGGGATCTGATCAGATGATGGGGGTAGTTGCTTGGAGGCAGGTATGGTAACAGTCAGCCGGTTTCGACCTGTCGAAACTGAAGTTCCCCAAGAACTGAGATTTCCGACGCGATTTCGAGTGAGGTAGCTGTGCGGCTGCGCGGTGTGGTGTTGCCCGACGACGAGGTGCGCGAACTGTGGGTGCGCGAGGGGGTGGTGTCCTTCGATCCGGTTCCCGACGCCGAAACACTCTGCGACACAGGCTGGGTCGTGCCCGGACTGGTCGACGCGCACTGCCATATCGGCATCCTCTACGGCGGGGGACACGAGGACGACACCGGCGCCGTCGTCCAGGCGGAGGTCGAGCGCGACGCCGGTGTGCTGCTGGTGCGCGACGCCGGTTCCCCCGTCGACACCCGTTTCCTCGACGCCCGACCCGACCTGCCGCGCATCATCAGGGCGGGCAGACACATCGCCCGCCCCAAGCGCTACATCCGCGACCTGCCGATCGAACTCGACGACGAGCGCGACCTGCCCGCGATGGTCGCCGAGCAGGCGCGCCGCGGCGATGGCTGGGTCAAACTGGTCGGCGACTGGATCGACCGCGAGGTCGGCGACCTGCGACCGCTCTGGAGCGACGCGATCCTCAAAGAGGCGATCGAGGCCGCGCACGCCGAGGGAGCCAGGGTCACCGCGCACGTCTTCGGCGAGCACGCGCTGCCCGGTCTGATCGACGCGGGCATCGACTGCCTCGAACACGGCACCGGACTCACCGAGGCGACCGTCGAATCGATGGTCGAACGCGGCACCGCCCTGGTCCCGACCCTGATCAATATCGACACCTTCCCCGAGATCGCCGACAGCGCGCGCCGATTCCCGGTCTACGCGGCGCATATGCGGGATCTGCACCGGCGCTCGCGCGCGACCGTCCGCATGGCCTACGAGGCGGGTGTGCCGATCTACGCGGGCACCGACGCGGGCGGCGGCATTCGGCACGGGCGCATCGCCGACGAGATCGCGGCCCTGCGCGGGGCCGGTCTGTCCGCGCACGACGCGCTCGGCGCGGCCTCCTGGGCGGCACGCGCCTGGCTCGGTCGACCCGGTATCGAGGCGGGTGCACCCGCGGATTTCGTCGTGTATCGGGCGGATCCGCGCGTCAACCTGGAGGTGCTCACCGATCCGGAGTACGTCGTGCTCGGCGGCGAGGTCGTGCGATCGCGCTGAAAGGATCTCGCCCCGAGCGAAAGCATTGTCGATTCACTGGTCCCCGGGTGTGCCCCTGGACATAGGGTCTTTCCATGAGCATTCGCCTCGGATACCAAATGCCCAACTTCAGCTATGGACGGTCCGCGCGCGACATCTTCCCGACCGTCGTCGCGCAGGCAAGGGAGGCCGAGGCCGCAGGCTTCGATACGGCCTTCGTGATGGACCACTTCTATCAACTGCCCGGCCTCGGCGCACCCGAGGAACCCATGCTGGAGGCGTACACCGCGCTGTCCGGCATCGCCGCATCGACCGAGCGAATTCAGTTGTCCGCCTTGGTCACCGGCAACACCTACCGCAACCCGGCGCTACTGGCCAAGACGGTCACCACCCTCGACATCGTCAGCGGCGGGCGCGCCGTACTCGGTATCGGCGCGGGCTGGTTCGAACTCGAGCACAAGGCGTACGGCTTCGAATTCGGCACCTTCACCGAGCGTTTCCAGCGCCTGGACGAGGCGCTGCGGATCATCGAGCCGATGCTCCGCGGCGAGCCTCCACCTTCGACGGCAAGTGGTACCACACCGAAGACGCGATGAACGAGCCCCGCATCCGCGACGATCTGCCGATCCTGCTCGGCGGCGGCGGTGAGAAGAAGACCTTCGGCCTGGCCGCTCGATTCGCCGCCCACCTCAACATCATCTGCAACGCCTCGGAGCTACCGCGCAAGGTGGAGGCGCTGCACGAGCGTTGCGCAGAGGCAGGCCGCGACCCGAAGACATTGGAAACCAGCTTCCTGTGCTTCCTCATGATCGACGAGGACGGTGACCGCGTGCGCAAACAGCAGATCGAACGCATGCGCGCGGGGGGTTTCGATATGACCACCATGTCGCCCGAGGAATTGCGCCGATCCCCGGCCGACCGCCAATTCGTCGGCACGCCCGACGAGGTCGCCGAACAACTTCAAACGCGGGTGCTCGACCACGGCATCCAGGGGCTGATCGTCAATATGGTCACCAACGGCCACGAGCCCGGCGCGGTCGACCTGGCAGGGCGCACCGTCTCGGCGCTCATCCGCTGACCGCACCGCCCATGCGGGCGATTACCAGGGCGCGTTCGGCGTCTGGCACAATGGAGCACCGTCCTCAGGGACAGTGTCAGCCCGTCTCCGGTCACGCACCGCGCGGCGGTCACGCACTCCAAGCGCGAAACCGGACCCGCTAGACCGTGCGGGTCGCTGAATCGCGCAGTGACCAACCTTCGAAAGGCAGATCAGCATGGCTGTTCGCATCAAGCTCACCCGCATGGGCAAGATCCGCAACCCCCAGTACCGCATCGTCATCGCCGATGCCCGCACCCGCCGCGACGGCCGGGCCATCGAGTCCATCGGCAAGTACCACCCGAAGGAAGAGCCCTCCCTCATCGAGATCGACTCCGAGCGCGCCCAGTACTGGCTCGGTGTCGGCGCGCAGCCGACCGAGCCCGTGCAGCGCCTGCTGGAGATCACCGGCGACTGGCAGAAGTTCAAGGGCCTGCCGGGCACGGAGGGCACCCTGAAGGTCAAGGCCGCCAAGCCGTCCAAGCTGGACCTGTTCAACGCCGCGCTGGCCGCCGCCGACAACGAGCCGGTCGCCGAGGCCGTCACCCCGAAGAAGAAGGCCGCCAAGAAGGATGAGGCTGCCGAGGCCGAGGCCGCCGAGTAATGAGCGCCGTCGTCGCCGATGCCGTCGAACACCTGGTTCGCGGCATCGTCGCCAATCCCGATGACGTCCGCGTCGAGCTGATCACCGGCCGCCGCGGCCGCACCGTCGAGGTCCACGTCCACCCCGATGACCTGGGCAAGGTCATCGGGCGCGGCGGGCGCACCGCGACCGCGCTGCGCACCCTGGTGGCCGGGATCGGCGGCCGGGGTATCCGCGTCGACGTCGTCGATACCGATCAGTAGATGGAACTGGTCATAGGCCGGGTCGTCAAATCGCACGGTGTGCGCGGCGAACTGGTCGTCGAGGTCCGCACCGACGAGCCCGCGGCGCGTTTCGCGCCGGGGGCTCGTCTGCGTGGCAAAATCGCGTCCTCGGGTCAGGCGCGCGAATTCACCATCGAGTCGGTCCGCGAACATTCGGGCCGACTGTTGGTCTTCCTCACCGGCGTCGCCGACCGTGTCGCCGCCGACGCGCTGCGCGGCACGCTGTTCCTGGTGGACAGCGCCGACCTGCCCCCCTCGGGGGACGACGAGTTCTACGATCACGAACTCGAGGGCCTGCGCGTGCAGCTCCTGGACGGCACCAAAGTGGGCACCGTGCGCGAGGTGTTGCATTCGCCCGCCGGTGAGCTGCTGTCCGTGCGCGCCGCCGACGACGGTCGCGAAATCCTCATCCCCTTCGTCACCGCCATCGTGCCGACGGTCTCGATCGCCGAGGGCCTACTCACCGTCGACCCGCCCGAGGGGCTGCTGGATCCGGAATGAGACTCGACGTAGTCACCATCTTCCCGGAATACCTGGAGCCGCTGCGCACAGCATTGCTGGGCAAGGCTATCGACAAGGGCCTCATCGGCGTCGAGGTGCACGACCTGCGCCGCTGGACCCACGATGTGCACAAATCCGTGGACGACTCCCCGTACGGCGGCGGCCCCGGCATGGTCATGAAGCCGACCATCTGGGGCGACGCCCTCGACGAGGTATGCCCCGATGCGGCGCTGCTCATCGTCCCCACCCCCGCCGGTGTGCCCTTCACCCAGGCCACCGCCCAACGCTGGTCACGCGAATCCCACCTGGTCTTCGCCTGCGGTCGCTACGAGGGCATCGACCAGCGCGTCTTCGATGACGCCGCCCGCCGCGTCCGCGTCGAAGAGGTCAGCATCGGCGACTACGTACTCATCGGCGGCGAGGCCGCCGTACTCGTCATGACCGAGGCCGTGGTTCGACTGCTCCCCGGTGTGCTCGGCAATCAGCAATCCCACCAAGAGGATTCGTTCTCCGACGGACTACTCGAAGGTCCCAGCTACACCCGACCCGTCACGTGGCGCGGGTTGGATGTACCCCCGATCCTTCTTTCGGGCGATCATGCCAAGGTAGCTGCTTGGCGGCACGAACAATCCCTTGCGCGTACTCGCGCGCGTCGTCCGGATCTTCTTCCGCCGGAACAGGATTCGGAGTAGACGAAGCCGCCCGTCGAAGCGGTGACCGGCGGCGATTCGTGCTCATTTCTCGGCGAGCATGGTGCCGATGGCTCTACCCCGGTGGCAGTCGAATACTGGTCCTCGCCAAGAGCTTTGCCGCGAGCGCAGGTTCTTGGCGGAGCAGCTCCAGTGGAGCTTCGTGGTTGTTTCCGGGCATGCCGGCCACTGTGCCACAAAAATCGGCCGCGAAACCAATTGAATTTCAGCGCTTTGGGGCGGGTCTCGCGACACGCCGGAAAGTGGTTTGTTTATGTTTCAAACGTGAATCTCCAAGCGTCGCAAAGCGAGTCGTTTTTCGATTCGAAAATGGGTCGCGGTGATGAGAGCCTTGTGAGGGTGTCCGTGCTGTCCGAAGATATCGCCGAAAATCGGTTGTTGTGAAATGAAACACTGCACCGCAGTGCAGTTCAACTGCACCGAGGTACAGAATGATCAGGGCAGCAGCCCGTATCGCCGGGCCAGCGCCACGGCCTCGTGCCGGGTGCGCGCACCGAGTTTGACCATGCTGTTGCGCAGGTAGCTCTTGACGGTCTCGGGTCCGATCGAAAGCCGCTGGGCGGCCTCGTGATTCGTGCATCCGAGCGCGATCTGTGCGAGTACGTCCAATTCGCGGCGGGACAGGGCGGGTGCGTCGGGTGACGGCTCACCGACCAGTGTGCGTCCGAGACGGGCGCAGATATCGTGCAGTCGGATGCGTAATTCGTCGTCGGCGGTGGAGCACGCCATACCGCGCAGGTCGGCGTGAATGGCCCGCAATTCCTCGGCGACGGCGGGTGCGGTATCGGGGGAGGGTGCGGTGAGTTCGAGTAGTCGCACCCGTCGATCGACTTCGTCGCGAATATGGATTTCGGCGGCCAGTCGTCGGCCTGCCTGCAGGATGAGATCGGTGATGCGGTCGCCCAGCGTGAACCCGCCGCGAGTGGCGGCATATAGGACCGCGCGCGAACATTCGCCGACAACCACCGGTATTGCCGCCACGGAGCGAATTCCCTCGCCCGCGACCGGCCCGTCGTAATCGTGGGTAATGGTGGAGGCGCTGCGATAGTCCGAGACCACGGCGGGCCGTTTCGTATCGATGACCCGCCCGCCGAGCCCGTACGCGCGCACCACGGGCAACCCGCGCAGCCCGTTGGTCGTGGTGCCGTGCAGTTCGGAGATCAGCAACGTGTCCTGGAAGACCTCGCCGCCGAAGACCACGGGCACCCCCGCCTTCTCGGCGACCCAGCGGATCTCGGCGCGGAGGGCATCGCTGTCGCGGGGGCGCAGCAGTGTGGTGGCGGTCATCGGGGACTCACCCCTTTTCGGGGGTAGTGGCGAACGTGATGTGACGCACATTCTACTGGGACGACCGGGGTGGCCTGCGCCGCCTCACGAGGAGAGGTGCCATGACGGATCTGAATGCGCGCGTCAGCGAACTCATAGACGAATACGACGGCCCAGGGGCTTGTGCCGCCGATTTGTTGTGCGATCGGCATCCCGCCGGTGCGGTCGCGTTCACGGTCGTGGATGCCGATCTGTCGGCCGAGGAGCTCACCTACGGCGAATTGCATGAGCGCTCAGCGCGTTTCGCGGCGGCGCTGGCCGATCTCGGGGTGGGTCCCGGCGATCGGGTGGCAACCCTGATGACCAAGTCGGCCGATCTGGTGGTGGCGCTGCTCGGTATCTGGCGCCGCGGCGCGGTGCATGTCCCGCTGTTCACTGCCTTCGCCCCGCCCGCCATCGCCTTCCGGCTGCAGGCGAGCCACGCCTCGGTCGTGATCGCCGACGCGAATCAGGCGGCCAAGCTGGAGCCGGGTCCGGATATGCCCGGCGGCGAGTGGCGATTGATCGTCGCGGGCGATAGCCCGGCGGACGCGCTGAACTTCCGGACGCTGGTCGAGACCCATCGGCCGCTGACGGAACGCGCGGTGGTCGGTGGTGACGGCATCCTGGTCCAGTTGTTCACCAGCGGCACCACCGGCACCCCGAAGGGTGTGCCCGTTCCGGTGCGCGCGCTGGCTTCGTTCCACGCGTACCAGGAGTTGGCGCTGGATGTGCGCCCGGACGATGTGTTCTGGAATGCCGCCGATCCCGGCTGGGCCTACGGTCTCTACTACGCGCTGCTGGGTCCATTGGCTTCGGGTCGCCGCAGCCTGCTGTTGCACGCAGGATTCTCGCCCGCCCTCACCCTGCAGGTATTGCGGCGTTTCGGTGTCACCAATTTCGCCGCCGCGCCGACGGTCTATCGCGCGCTGCGGGCCGATTCGGCTACGGCCGAGACGAAGCTGCGGCTGCGTCGAGCCTCCTCGGCGGGTGAGCCGCTGACGCCCGAGGTGGTGGCCTGGTCCTCGGAGCATCTGGGTGTCGCGGTGCGCGACCACTACGGGCAGACCGAGCACGGCATGTTCATTTGCAATGCCTGGCACCAGGATTTGGATACCGACGCCCCCCTCGGTTCGATGGGCCGCATGCTGCCGGGCTGGTCGGTCGGCGTATTGCGTGAGGATGCCGACGAACCGGCCGCCCCTGGTGAGCTGGGGCGGGTGGCCATCGATACCGAGAGCAGCCCGCTGCTGTGGTTCCTCGGCTATCTCGACGCTCCCGAGCGCACCGCACAGCGCTATACCGCCGACGGTCGCTGGTACCTGACCGGCGACGCCGGATCCGTCGACGAGACGGGATTGTTCCGTTTCTCGGCCCGCGATGACGATGTGATCATCATGGCCGGCTACCGCATCGGCCCGTTCGAGGTGGAGAGCGTGCTGGTGCTCGACGACCGGGTGGCCGAGGCGGCGGTGGTCGGTCTGCCGGACGAGTTGCGCGGTGAAGTGCTGGAGGCCTTCGTGGTGCTGCGCGCCGCCGCCGACGCGGGCTCGCAGTTGGAGGCGGAGCTCCAGGAATTGGTCAAGCGGAAGTTCGCGGCACACGCCTATCCCCGGCGGGTGCATTTCGTGACCGAACTTCCCAAGACACCGAGTGGCAAGGTGCAGCGGTTTCTGCTGCGGCAAAAGGAGGTTCGATGATGGTGGCGCTACCGAGCTACGGTTCGGGTGTTTCCGACAAGCCGCTGCTGGGTGACACGATCGGCGGCAACCTGGATCGCACCGCGGCCGCGTTCCCGGATCGGGAAGCCCTGGTGGATCGACCTTCCGGCCGCCGCTGGACCTACCGCGAACTGGTCGCCGATATCGACGCGCTGGCTTCGGGTCTGCTCGCGAAGGGTATCGGCAAGGGCGACCGTGTCGGTATCTGGTCGCCCAACTGTGCCGAGTGGTTCCTGGTGCAGTACGCGACGGCGAAGATCGGCGCGATCCTGGTCAATATCAATCCGGCCTATCGCACCGGTGAGCTGGAGTATGCGTTGCGCCAGTCCGGGATTCGGCTGCTTGTCGCGGCCGAGCGCTTCAAGACCTCCGACTACGCGGGCATGATCGAGCAGGTCCGCCCGAACTGTCCGGACCTGACGCAGGTGCTGCTGCTGGGCACCTCGCAGTGGGATGCGGTGGCGCGCAGCGTGATCGAATCCGAGCGGCTGGCCGAGCTCGCGGCCACGCTGTCCACGGATGATCCGATCAATATCCAATACACCTCGGGCACGACCGGATTCCCGAAGGGTGCCACGCTCAGCCACCACAATATCCTCAACAACGGCTATTTCGTCGGTGAGCTGTGCGGATACACCGAGCAGGACCGGATCTGCGTCCCGGTGCCCTTCTATCACTGCTTCGGCATGGTGATGGGCAATCTGGCCGCCACGAGTCACGGTGCGGCGATCATCATTGCGGCTCCGTCATTCGACGCGCGGGCCGCTCTGGCGGCCGTGGCGGAGGAGAAGTGCACCTCGCTCTACGGCGTGCCGACCATGTTCATCGATATGCTCTCGGTGCTCGACAGCGGTGCGGCGCCGGATCTGTCGACCCTGCGCACCGGCATCATGGCGGGCGCGACCTGCCCGGTCGAGGTGATGAAGCGGGTGCTGGACCGGATGGGTATGCACGAGGTCTGCATCTGTTACGGCATGACCGAGACCTCTCCGGTGTCCACGCAGACCCGCCGCGACGACAGCATCGATCGGCGCACCGCGACGGTCGGTCGGGTGGGTCCGCATCTCGAGGTCAAGATCGTCGATCCCGCGACGGGTTTGACGGTGCCGCGCGGTGAGCCCGGCGAATTGTGCACGCGCGGTTATTCGGTGATGCTCGGCTACTGGGGGCAGGCGGAGAAAACGGCCGAGGTGATCGATGCGGCGCGCTGGATGCACACCGGCGATATCGGCGTCATGGATGCCGACGGCTACCTCGCCATCACCGGCCGGATCAAGGACATGGTCATCCGGGGCGGGGAGAATATCTATCCGCGCGAGATCGAGGAATTCCTCTACACCCACCCGGATATCCTCGACGCGCAGGTGATCGGTGTGCCGGACGCGAAGTACGGCGAGGAATTGATGGCCTGGGTCAGGATGCGCGAGGGCGTGGCCCCGCTCGACGCGTCTTCGGTGCGCGAATTCTGCGCGGGTAAGTTGGCGCGCTTCAAGATTCCGCGCTACGTGCATGTGGTGGACGAATTCCCGATGACGGTCACCGGCAAGATCCGCAAGGCCGAGATGCGCGAGATCTCGGTGGGGCTGCTCGCGTCGGAGGAGGGCTGACCGAGCTGTCGGCGCGCGACGGTAGTGTTTGCGGACGTGACGACAGCGCCCGACACCGCAGATTCCGAACCGATCAGCCCGGCGGCCAACCCCACCGTTGCCGTCGCCGGGGTCACCCGTCGCATCGCCGATGAGCTATCCGTACGGGAGTCTCAGGTGAGCGCCGCCGTCGAACTGCTGGACGCGGGTTCGACGGTGCCGTTCATCGCCCGCTACCGCAAGGAGGTGACCGGCGGGCTGGACGACGCGCAACTGCGCGTGCTCGACGAACGCCTGCACTATCTGCGCGAACTCGACGAACGTCGGGCCTCGATCGTCGAATCCATCCGGGGCCAGGGCAAATTGGATTCCGCGCTGCACACCCAGTTGCTGCTCGCCGAGACCAAGGCCCGCCTCGAGGACATCTACCTCCCCTATAAACCCAAGCGGCGCACCAAGGCCCAGATCGCACGCGAGGCCGGGCACGAGCCGGTGGCCGATGCCCTGATCGGCGATCCCAGCACCGATCCGGCCCAGTACAGCGCCGAACAGCTCGACGGCGCGCGCGCCATTCTGGTCGAGCGTTTCGCCGAGGACGCCGACCTGGTGGGCGAGTTGCGTGAGCTCATGTGGAGTCGCGGGCAGCTCAGGTCCGCGGTGCGCGAGGGCAAGCAGGAGGCGGGTGCGAAGTTCGCCGACTACTTCGAATTCGACGAGCCCTTCGACAAGCTGCCCTCGCACCGGATCCTGGCGCTGCTGCGCGGGGAGAAGGAGGAGGTGCTCACGCTGCACCTCGAACCGGATACCGAGGAGCCGCAGGACGGGGAGCGCTCGATCTACGAGGGTCGCATCGCGATCCGCTTCGATATCGCCGAGCGCGGCCGCCCGGCCGACCGCTGGCTGCTCGATACCGTCCGCTGGGCTTGGCGGACAAAATTGCAGGTCAGCCTGGGAATCGATACCCGGATGCGGCTGCGGCAGCAGGCCGAGAAGGACGCCGTCGATGTGTTCGCGGCGAATCTGCGCGATCTGCTGCTGGCCGCGCCCGCGGGCACCAGGACCACGATGGGCCTGGATCCGGGCTACCGCACGGGTGTGAAGGTCGCCGTGGTGGACGCCACCGGCAAGGCGGTGGCCACCGAGGTCATCTACCCGCACAAACCCCAGGGCCAGACCGAGAAGTCGCTGGCCGTGCTCGCCGCGCTGGTGGCGCGCTTCAATGTCGAGCTCATCGCCATCGGTAACGGCACCGCCTCTCGCGAGACAGATGCCCTTGCCGTGGAACTGATTTCGCGCATTCCGGAGCACAAGCCCACCAAGATCGTGGTCTCCGAGGCGGGTGCGTCGGTGTACTCGGCCTCCGCCTACGCCTCGCAGGAACTGCCGGATATGGATGTGTCGCTGCGCGGCGCGGTCTCCATCGCGCGCAGGCTGCAGGACCCGCTGGCCGAATTGGTCAAGATCGAGCCGAAATCCATTGGCGTCGGCCAGTATCAGCACGACGTGTCCGAGACGCTGCTGGCCCGCTCGCTGGGCGCGGTGGTGGAAGACGCGGTGAACGCGGTCGGCGTCGATGTGAACACGGCCTCGGTGCCGCTGCTGTCGCGGGTGTCCGGTATTGCCGGTTCGCTCGCGGAAAGTATTGTGGCGCACCGGGATCAGCACGGTCCGTTCCGCAGTCGGGCGGCATTGCGCGAGGTGTCGAGGTTGGGTCCCAAGGCATTCGAGCAGTGCGCGGGCTTCCTGCGCATCCGCGGTGGCGACGATCCGCTGGACACCTCCGCGGTGCACCCCGAGGCATATCCGGTGGTGCGTCGGATCATGGAGTCCACCGGACGTGGCGTCGCCGAGGTCATCGGCAATACCACCGTGCTGCGCGCGCTGCGGCCCGCCGAATTCACCGATGAGAAGTTCGGTGTGCCGACGGTGACCGATATCATCGCCGAACTCGAGAAGCCGGGCCGCGACCCGCGCCCGGAGTTCAAGACGGCCGAATTCGCGGCGGGTATCGAGAAAGTGGCCGATCTCGAGCCCGGCATGGTGCTCGAGGGTGTGGTGACCAATGTGGCCGCGTTCGGGGCGTTCGTGGATGTGGGCGTGCACCAGGACGGTTTGGTGCACGTGTCGGCCATGTCGCACAACTTCGTCAAGGATCCGCGCGAGGTCGTCAAATCCGGCGATGTGGTGAAGGTCAAGGTGGTCGAGGTCGATGTGGCGCGGCAGCGGATCGGACTGTCGCTGCGCCTCGACGACGAACCCGGCGCCGGGGCCAAGGGTGAGCCGCAGCGCGGTCGCGGCGCCGGTGAGCGGCGCGGCGGCGGCGACCGCCAGGGGCAGCAGCCCCGGCAGAATGGTCAGGGTAAACAGGGTCAGCGAAACCAGCAGGGCCGCAACAACAACCAGCGCCGCAGTGCGCCCGCGCCCAGCGGTGCCATGGCGGACGCGTTGCGCCGGGCCGGTTTCGGACAGTAGACCGGTGCGGTGAACGGAGGCCCATGCGACGGTGGCTCGAGCAGGATGTGGTCGCGCACGGCAGAGGTCCACTGCTGTGCTTCCTGCTCGGGTTCATCGTGGGCTTCCTGTTCATCCGGCTCAGTGTTCGACTGATCCGCAAGAAGGTGCGCTGGTGGCCGGGCAATCTGCGCTCCGGCGGCGTCCACATCCACCACATGGTTTTCGGAGTGGTGCTGGTGCTGCTGTCCGGCATCGGGATGGTCACGCTGTATCAGAATCTGAGCCTGCTGGTGGCGAGCCTGTTGGCCGCGACCTTCGGCGTGGGCGCCGCACTGGTGTTGGACGAGTTCGCGCTCATCTTCTATTTGCGCGATGTGTATTGGGAGGAGCAGGGCCGCACCTCCGTCGACGCGGTCTTCGTCGCCCTGGCGGTGACGGGTCTGCTGCTGCTCGGGTTCCATCCGCTGTGGTTGCTGGATATCAACGACTACCGCCGCACGGCCGGTGTCGAGGCGCAGGTTGTTGTTATCGGGTTCGCGGTGGTGAATCTGGCATTGGCCGCCATCGTCATCGCCAAGGGCAAGATCTGGACCGGACTGTTCGGCATGTTCTTCCTGCCTTTGCTGGTGGTGGGCGCGCTCCGCTTGAGCCGACCGGGCGCGCCATGGGCCCGCTGGCGCTACGCCGACCGCCGCAGACTCATGTACCGCTCCATCGTCCGAGAGCGCCGCTACCGCAAACCCGTGATCGGGGCGAAGATCTTCGTCCAGGATTTGGTGGCGGGCAAACCCGATGTCGCCCACGTGCGCACCGCGGCCGAGGCCGAATTGACGCGCCGCGTAGTCCCGGCCCCGCCCGCGCCGCATCGCCATCACGGGCTGTTCGGTGCGCAGGACACGGAGTCCGACTGAGCGCTGTGTCGGGGCGAATTCCAGGGCTGTTCGGTCCGCGTGCCCGCGTCGTCGGCGAGTGCGATGCGCAAGCAAGCGGCGATCAGCGCCGATTCGCCCAGCGCGCAGAGCACGGCAATCGCCTGTGCCGCGCCGGGATTGGCGGTGACCAGGTCGAACCACATATCCACCGCCGTGATGCCCGCGACGGCGGCGGCGCTGACCCGCGCTCGGGGGTCGGCGCGGCGCAGCAGGGTCCATGTCAGTCCACAGCCCGCGGCGATCAGTAGATCGAGCCCGACCCACGCCATCGACCAATTCCTGACCTCGGTGGTCGCGGGGAGGGTGGCGGCGAGGACGCCGGACCAGGGAAGTAGGGCGATCGCCGAAGCGGCGATCATTCCGTGCGCCCGGCGGTTGGGCGCGGGCCGACTTGTCGATCGCCTGTGGGCGGATCGGTTGGTCGATCGAAGCGGGTGCTGACGGAGGGCGGTCGTGCTCATGGTTCCCACCGTAGAATCGCAAACAAATCTTTGCAAATAATATTTTGCAAAGAATTCTTTGCTATCGTGGACGCATGGACAGGTACGACGAGACGCACCGGGCCGAGCAGATGACCGGCGCCGAACGCACCGCGCTGTATCGCACACTGGCCCACCCGCTGCGCAGCCGGATACTCGACTACCTCGGTCAGCACGGTGCGGCGAATTCGGTGACACTGGCCGAGGCGCTGCGCGAAAGCACCGGTACCACCAGCTATCACCTGCGCAAACTGGCCGAACTCGGCCTCATCGAGGAAATCGCGGAGAAGTCGACGGGCCGCGAACGCTGGTGGCGCGGGCTTTCGTTCAGCCACACCACACCCGACCCGGCCACCATGGATCCGGCCGAGCTCAGCGCGGCGGCTCATCTGGCGGACTTGAAGAAAGCGCAGGATTTCGATCTTTACGCACGAGCCGTCAAGGAGTGGTCCGGCCCGACCGGATGGGCACAGCTGCGGCGCAGCAATACCTATCTCACCCACGAGCAGTGGCTGGAATTCGTCGCCGAATATCATGCGCTGGTCGTTCGCTACAGTGTGCACCGAACCGACGCGCCGCCGGACGCGCGGCATATGCTGATCCGCCTGTTCGCCGCTCCTGAGCCGCAGTGAGCAGCCCCGATTTCACCGGTGCCGCGGCGATCTGGCACAATAATCGGGTTGCCCTGGGTAGATGTCGACCCGGCAAATCCCATATTCGGAGCACGAACCGGCCGAGCACGCTCGCGTGCCGCCAGGGTCCTCTGTTCGCGCGAACCCATAAGGATGGACATGAACACCCTTGACTTCGTCGATGAGAAGTCGCTGCGCAGCGACGTTCCCGACTTCCGAGCGGGTGACACCCTCAACGTGCACGTGAAGGTCATCGAAGGCTCCAAGGAACGTATCCAGGTCTTCAAGGGCGTCGTCATCCGGCGTCAGGGCGGCGGCATCCGCGAAACCTTCACCGTCCGCAAGGTGTCCTTCGGCGTCGGCGTGGAGCGCACCTTCCCGGTGCACACCCCCAACATCGACCACATCGAAGTGCTGACCCGCGGCGATGTCCGCCGGGCCAAGCTGTACTACCTGCGCGATCTGCGCGGCAAGGCCGCCAAGATCAAGGAAAAGCGCTGAGCTTACCGATCTTTGCCTAGCCCGGCATCGGACCTTCGGTCCGGTGCCGGGCTACTCTGTTCCGCGTGGCAGACGAAAGTGGGTCGATGACGGTGTCCGATGCGGACAACGAGGGGACTGGTCGGCGCAAGGAGAAGAAGAAGCAGCGCCCGTTCTGGCAGGAGCTGCCCATCCTGCTCGTCATCGCCGCGGTGATCGCGGCACTCATGGTGACCTTCATCGGACGCCCGTACGTCATCCCGTCGCAGTCGATGGAACCCACCCTGCACGGTTGCGCGGGCTGCACCGGCGACCGCATCTACGTCGAGAAACTCACCTACGACTTCGGCGATCCCAAGCCGGGCGATGTCGTGGTCTTCGTGGGGCCGCCCTCCTGGAACGACACCTACAAGTCGATCCGGTCGAGCAATACCGTCACCCGCGGCGTGCAGAACTTCTTCTCCTTCTTCGGACTCGTGCCACCCGATGAGAACGACCTGGTCAAGCGCGTGATCGCGGTGGGCGGGCAGACGGTGCAGTGCTGCGACGCGCAGGGCAGGATCCTGGTCGACGGCAAACCGCTGGACGAGCCGTACGTCAAATTCGACTACCCGTGGAATCCCAACGGGGCCAATGCCGTCTACCCGGTGGGTCGCGTCTTCGGGCCGATCAAGGTGCCCGAGGGCAATCTGTGGGTCATGGGCGACAACCGCCGCGAGTCCAGGGATTCGCGCGCCCACGTGGGCGACGAGTTCCAGGGCACGGTGCCGATCAAGAATGTGCGCGGCAAGGCCGTCTTCAAGATCTGGCCGCCGGGGCGGATCGGTCCGGTGCACGCCCAGAATCCCCAGTAGTTCGACCCCGGCGAACCAATCTCCCACGGGCGCAGGATAATCGGTAGGTGGGGCAGACCCGGAAGACGTCGAGTCGGATGAGCTGGAGCATGAGTTGGCCGCCGCGCACGGTGATGCGCCGTGCGAGCGGTTTGCGCACCCTGGAGGCGGCGCTGATCCGCAGCGGCCTCGGCCCGGTCGCGGGCGTCGACGAGGCGGGGCGCGGCCCGTGCGCGGGTCCGCTGGTGGTGGCGGCATGTCTGCTCGCGCCCAAGGCCTACGACAAGCTGGCCGGACTCGACGATTCCAAGAAGCTGACCGAGGCGGTGCGCGAGGAGCTGTATCCGGTCATCACCCGGCTCGCTCTGGCCTGGAAGGTGGTCGTGGTCCCAGCGTGGGAGATCGACTCCCTCGGGATTCACGTGGCCAATATCGAGGGGATGCGCCGGGCGGTGGCCGGACTCGGGCAGACACCCGGCTATGTGCTGACCGACGGCTTCCGAGTGCCGGGCATTCCGGTGCCCTCGCTGCCGGTGATCGGCGGTGACGCGGCGGCCGCGTGTATCGCCGCGGCCAGCATCCTGGCCAAGGTGACCCGCGATCGGATGATGGTCGACCTCGACGCGCGTTTCCCCGGCTACGGATTCGCGGCGCACAAGGGGTACAACACGCCCGAGCACACGGCCGCGCTGGAACGGCTCGGTCCGACCAGCGAACATCGGCGGTCCTGGCGCAACGTCCGGGAATTCGAGGGCGCGGCCTCGGTAGACTACCCCGGCGCGGTCCTCGGCGACGGCTCTGTCGCCAAGGCCGCCGACGGGCGAGTGGCTACCGATGCCGTCCGTGCGCGATGATGGCAAGTGAGCAAGCACTGCGCCGAGAAGGAGGACGTCCCACCCGATGAGTGCCGAGGACCTGGAGAAATACGAAACCGAGATGGAGCTCTCGCTGTATCGCGAGTACAAGGACATCGTCGGTCAGTTCTCGTACGTGGTGGAGACCGAGCGCCGCTTCTACCTGGCCAACTCCGTGGAGTTGCGTCCGCAGAACGCCGACGGCGAGGTGTACTTCGAGGTGCGGATGAGCGATGCCTGGGTCTGGGATATGTACCGGCCCGCCCGCTTCGTCAAACACGTCCGGGTGATCACCTTCAAGGATGTGAATATCGAGGAGTTGGAAAAGCCGGACCTGCGCCTGCCCGAGTAGTCGGTCGCCGATTGTCCACAGCCCGGCGGCTGTCAACAGGGTTGCTTTTCGCCCAGGTCACGGCCATAAGCGCACGGTGGTTCCGCATCATGCTGTCCGTGTGGCAGACAAGGTGGACAAGAAGGCGCTCGGCGCATATGGCGAGACTCTCGCCGCCCAATACCTGCTCGATACGGGTATGCAGATCGTTGCGCGCAATTGGCGGTGCCGCTACGGCGAACTGGACCTGATCGCCCGCGACGAGCGGGTCACCGCCTTCGTCGAGGTGAAGACGCGCACCGGCCTCGGCTACGGCACCCCGGCCGAATCGGTCACCTTCGCCAAACGTCGGCGCATTCGGCAGTTGGCGCTGTTCTGGCTGCACGAGCAGGAGCAGCCGTGGCGGCATGTCCGCTTCGATGTGGTGTCGGTGCTGGTCACTCGCGGACACCGCCCCGTCATCGACCATCTGCCGGGGGTGTTCTGATGCCGCTCGGTCGTGCGTATTCCGTCGCGGTGACGGGGGTCGACGGCCAACTCATCGAGATCGAGGCCGATGTGGGCCAGGGCCTGCCGTCGGTGCACCTGGTCGGCCTCCCCGATACCGCACTGCAGGAATCGCGGGACAGGGTGCGTGCCGCGGTCACGAATTCGGGGGAGAAGTGGCCCGATGGCCGGGTGATCCTGGCCCTCTCACCCGCCACGCTGCCGAAGGTGGGCAGTGTCTACGATCTGGCCCTGGCGGTGGCCGTCCTCGACGCGGCCGGATTGGTGCCCGCCGAGCGGCTGGCTCGTACGGTGCTGCTCGGCGAGTTGGCGCTCGACGGTCGGGTGCGTCGGGTGCGCGGCATCCTGCCCGCGGTCATCGCCGCGCGCGACGCCGGGTGTGCCACGGCCGTGGTGCCGTGCTCGGTGCTGGCCGAGGCCGGATTGGTCGACGGCATAACGGTTTTGGGTGCGGATACCCTGCGTACGGTCATCGCTTGGTTGCGCGGGGAGGGCGCGCTCGTCGAACCGGACGGTCAATTGCCCGAGGTGGTCCCCTCCGGTGGCGATCTGAGCGAGGTCGCAGGCCAGGAGGAAGCGCGCTGGGCGCTGGAAATCGCGGCGGCGGGCGGACATCACCTACTGCTCACCGGTCCGCCCGGTATCGGGAAAACGATGCTGGCGCAACGTCTTCCCGGTCTGCTGCCGCCGCTCACCGAATCCGAGTCGCTGGAGGTCACGGCCATCCACTCCATGGCGGGCGTACTGTCGGGCGACCAACCTCTCATCACCGCACCGCCTTTCGTCGCCCCGCACCATTCCACCTCGGCGGCGGCCATGATCGGTGGCGGCTCCGGATCCGCCCGCCCTGGCGCGGTCAGCCGGGCACATCGCGGCGTGTTGTTCCTCGACGAGTGCGCCGAGATCAGCACCCACATCCTCGAGGCGCTGCGCACCCCGCTCGAGGAGGGCGAGGTGCGTATCGCCCGCCGTGATGGCGTGGCCCGGTATCCGGCCAGATTTCAACTGGTCATGGCGGCCAACCCCTGCCCGTGCGCCCCCGCCCGCGATGTCGACTGCATTTGTGCGCCGTTGGCCCGCCGCCGCTATCTGGGCAAGCTCTCGGGGCCACTGATGGACCGGATAGATATCTGGGTCCGGATGCACGGTCAATCCAGCGCCATCAGTGCCGAATCCGCGGAGAGCAGTGCCGTGGTGCGTGCCCGAGTGGCCGTGGCCCGCGCCGCCGCCGTGGCCCGCTGGCACGAGTACGGCTGGACCACCAATGCCGAGGTGCCCGGCCACATCCTGCGGCAACGCTTCCGCCTCCCGCATGCCACCATCGCCCCGATCGAGACAGCCTTGCGCCTCGGCCGGATGTCCGCCCGCGGCGCGGACCGTGCCATCCGCGTCGCCTGGACCATCGCCGACCTGCGCGGCGCCGATCTCCCCACCTGTCAGGATGTGCTGTCCGCCATGAATTTCCGTCAGCGAGGTGTCCAATGAGCGGGGTCGGGGCAGCAAGCTTCGAGGCGCCGGGCGCGGCCGGGTATCCCGCATGCGGGTCGTCTGTGGCGGATTCGGATGAGCGGAGGTTGGCCTGGGTCTATCTGTCGCGGGTGGTGCAGGGTCCGTGTGCGGCGGTGTCGGCATTGATCGCCTCGGTGGGCGTGGTGGAGGCGGCGCGCGCGGTGCGGGAAAGCGATCTGCCGGAGTCGCTGCGCCCGGCGACGCAGCAGCGGCGGGGGATCGATAGGGCCGCAAGGGATTTGGAGCTGGCCGAGCGGATCGGGGCGCGGGTGGTGACACCCGATGATGCCGAGTGGCCCGCCTGGCGGCTGCTGGGGTTGGCTCGCCTGGATGCGGGTCGGGAGGGTGCGATGCCGCTGGCGCTGTGGGTGCGCGGTCCGGGATCGCTGTCCGCGTGCACCGAGCGCGCGATCGCGGTCGTCGGCCGACGGTACAACGACGACTACGGAGCACAGGTCACCGGTGAGGTGGTGGGTGATCTCGTGGCACAGGGGTGGACGATCGTCTCGGGCGCCGCCTTCGGTATCGACGGGATCGCGCACCGAGTCGCGCTGTCCTTGGGCGGCAGCACCGTCGCGGTGCTGGCCCGCGGTGTCGACCGCCCCTATCCCGCCGCGCACGACCGTCTGATTGCTCAGATAGCCGAATCCGGCTTGGTGGTCAGCGAATACCCGCTGGGTGTTCCCGCGCACAAACACCACTTCCTGGCTCGGAATCGCCTGATCGCCGCCCTGTCCGATGGGGTGGTGGTCGTGGAGGCCGGGTCGCGCAGCGGCGCCCGCAATACCGCGAAGTGGGCGCGGCGATTGGGCCTGCCCGCCCTGGCCATTCCGGGGCCGGTCACCACGGCGAATTCCGTCGGCTGCCATCGCATGATCCGCGAGGGCGAGGCGCGCCTGGTCACCAGAGCCGAGGACATCATCGAAGAAGCAGGCCCGCTTCGTCTTTCGCAGCCCGATACCACCGAATCCGCCGTGTCGGGCAATGAGGCCCTCGTCTTCGACGCCCTCCCGCGTACCGGCTCCCGACAACCCCGAGAGTTGGCCACCGCCTCCGGAATCGCCCTCCCAGAGGTCCGCGCCGCACTTCCCGTGCTCGAATTCGCAGGTCTCATCGGCGTTGACGAGAACGGTTGGCACCGAATCCGACATGGGCCCTGAGTAATGCGGTTGTCACTGTGGTCTCGCCTCGGCCGCGTCGAAGGCGGGGTGGAGTGGGGCGAGACAGGTGCGGAGCAGATCCGGTAGTGAGCCGGAAGTGACGACCAGGCCCGAGGTGGGGATGCCCGGCTGTAGCCACTGTTCGAGCGCGATACGGACGGCTGCGGCGACCCCGGCGGCGAGCACCTTGGCGGTCGGACCGTCGGCATCGCGGAGGTGGCTCGCGATCGCGTCGGCCAGCGATCCTGTGATGCCGCCGGTGGTGCCCAGGAACGCTTCGCGCAAGGCCGGGTGGGTGGTGATCAGCAGCAGAGTGTCGCGTCGGCTCGCACCGGGGTCGCTGTATTGGGCCAGGACCGCCTCGGTGACGGCCTCGGCGAGCCGAACTCCGGTCGGTCGGGTCGCGACCATCGTCGCGATTCGAGCGTCCCGATCCGCGGTGACGGCGGCGGCGATCGCATGTTCGCGGCTGGAGAAGTAGTTGTTGTAGGTCCTCGGCGAGACACCGGCCGCTTCGGCGATGTCCTCGACCCGCACGTTATCCGGTCCCTGTTCCAAGGCCAGCCGCAGTGCTGCTTCCCGCAGCGCTATGCGGGTGGCTTCCTTCTTGCGTTCGCGCAAACCCGCCGGTCTCGTCGTCACGTCCCCATCCTGCCACATTCTGCGCGTGCGCAATCTTGCGTGCATGCAAGATTGCGTTTGGTCTGGCGGCGCGGCACTTCGGATCGACAGAAGGAGTACACGCAGTGCGCGGTAGGGGAATGATCTACGACACCGGGTTCTTCCAGAACGGCCGGTTTTCGCGAGAAGACTTCGACCCCGCGCGGTGGTCAAGCGGGCGCCGGCGGTCATCCGAGGCGAATTGCACTGCGATGCCGTCCACATCGCCGGAGTCGACCGGCAGCGACTGGAGGTGGCGCACGATGCGCGATCGAGCTCGGACTCTGGTCCCCGCCGTATCTGGTGGAACTCGCGAGCGCGGAGATCCTGTCGCTGTTCGCCGACTGCGTGCGGCGGGCCGAGCGGCTGCGCGCCGTAGGAGGCGAGGTCGTCTTCGTCACCGGCGTCGAACTCGGCTTGATGACCCGAGAGTTCCTGCCCGGCGACACCGTCCGGGCGCGGCTGGAATTCCTGCTGGGGAATCCGAATACCCGACAGGAGCGACTCGCCGAGCTGGTCGCTCGCCTCGACAAATTCCTCGGCGAGGCCGTGGTGGTCGTCCACGAACACTTTCGCGGCAACCTCACCTACTGCGCCATATCGTTCGAGCGGCTCGACTGGTTGCCATTCGACCTCATGTTGATCGAGCTCATCCGCTCCGCCGAAGTCGCCGACCGGTTCCGCGCGGACGTGCGCGAGTTGGTCGCACAGCGAAAGCCGTTGGCGATCACCGGTTTCGGCGCGGCTACCTGGCGCGGCGCGGCCGATACCGCCCCGACGGTGACCGTTCTCGGCCTCGCGAGTCTCGGCATTGTCAAGGTTCTGGAAGATCGCCGGGCCGCCGGGAAGCCGGATATGGCGGGGGAACCAAGGGCGGCGTTCACCGCTGTCGCCGAGTGCTACGGCACCGGGATGAAACGGTGAGAACTGCGGCGAGGACGATCGACGTGGCGGCGAGTCCGGCCGTGGTCGTCCAGCCGAACCAGCCGACGGCCGCCGCGCCGAAGGCGGTGCCGAGGCTGCCGCCGATGAAGTAGACGATCATGTAGGCGCTGTTGAATCGGGCGGGGGCCGCGGGATCTATGGCCAGGATCGTGCTCTGGTTGGCCACCTGGGCGGCGAACAGTCCGGCGTCGAACAAGCCCCAGGCACAGCAGGGTGATGGCGGTATTCGACAGGAACACGGCGAGCGTCGCCGTGCTGAGGACGGCAGGCGTCAGACCGATCAGGATCACCCGTCGCGCGCCGATACGGTCGGTCCACATTCCCGAAATCCGGGTGGCGACAATGCCGAGCAGTCCGGCGAAGGCGTACAAGCCGATTCGTTCGGGCGAATACGAGAATGGCGGTTGCGACAGTGCCACCGCGAGTCCGGCCCAGATCGCGCAAAAGGCGAAGAACCAGAGCGTTCCCCGAGCCGCAGCCTGTCGGAGCGTGGGATACCGGGCATACAAGGCCGGTATCCCGCGCATCATCTCGAGATAGCCGGTGGTAGCCGATCCCGGCGCGGTAGGCAGTACAGCGCCGCCTGCGGCAATGGCGATACACGCGCAGGCGAAGACGATCAGCATCGCGCGCCACCCCATGACATCCACCAGCCATCCGCCCACGATGCGTCCCGCGAGAATCCCGGCCGAAATACCGGCGGTCACGATACCGAGCACTGTCGCCCGCCGACCCGGCTGCGCGAATCGCCCTGCTACCGAACTCAATTGCGCACCGACGGAGGATCCGGCTCCGATGAGTCCGATCGCGGCACCGAGCGGCCACGGGGAGCCGACCGTCGCGCAGATCGCCAAAGCAGTTGCCAGGACGCCGAATTGGACCGACACAACCACTCGAGGCGTGAAACGATCGACGAGCGGTACAAGCAAGGCCAAACCCGCCAGATAGCCGATCGGCCCGCAGGCGAGAGCCGCGCCCACCGCGGCTACCGAAGTGTGCAGCGACTCGGCGACCTCCGCGATAGCGGGCTGCAGCGGATAGGTGGTCGCCGTACCGATCGCCGCCGCGAGCGCCATGAACCACACGACCGGTGTCCGTAGCACCGTGATTCGGGTATCCGTCCGAAGATTCATGGGCCGACCATAGGAAAGGCGCGCGCAGGTTTCCGGCGGGAAACGGAACGCATAGTTGACCGAACTGCGGCGGCCGCAGTGGTCCTGCCCGGCGCGGTGGCTTGCGTGTGGACCGAGCGGCGGACACGGTGGGGGAGTGGAGTTGCCGGAGGATTTGGATGCGCTGGTCGCCGAGTACGGACGCTACCTGCGATTGGGGCGGAACCGGTCGGAGCACACGGTGCGGGCGTACGCGGGGGATGCGCGATCGCTGTTGGCGCATCTGGTTGCGCGGTCGGCGGATTCGGCGGTGCGGGAGTTGGATTTGACGCTGTTGCGGTCGTGGCTGGCGGCGCAGGCGGCCGAGGGTGCGGCGCGCACGACCATGGCCCGGCGGGCGTCCTCGGCGCGCGCCTTCACGGCGTGGCTGACGCGCACGGGTCGGCTGCCGATCGATCCGGGATTGCGTCTCGCCGCGCCGAAACCACACCGGGTGCTGCCGTCGGTGCTGGGGCGCGGGCAGGCGATCGCGGCGATGGATGCCGCGGAATCGGGTGCGGCGCAGCATGATCCGATGGCCTTGCGGGACAGGCTGATCGTCGAGTTGCTGTATGCCACCGGGATCCGGGTGAGCGAGCTGTGCGGGCTCGATATCGATGATGTGGACCGCGAGCGGCGCGTGGTGCGGGTGCTCGGCAAGGGCAACAAGGAGCGTTCGGCTCCGTTCGGCGCGCCTGCGGATGCCGCGCTGGCGGCGTGGTTGGCGTCTGGGCGTTCGGCTTTCGCCACCGCCGATTCGGGGCGCGCGCTGCTGCTGGGGCGGCGGGGGCGGCGATTGGATCAGCGTCAGGCGAGAACCGTGGTGCACGAGGTGGTTTCGGCGATTCCCGGCGCACCCGATATGGGTCCGCACGGTTTGCGGCACACCGCGGCGACCCATCTGCTGGAGGGCGGCGCGGATCTGCGGGTCGTACAGGAACTGCTCGGCCACGCGAGTATGGCGACCACTCAGCTATACACACATGTCTCCATTGAGCGGCTCAAAAAGGTGCATGATCAGGCTCATCCCCGCGCTTGACACGGCCGGTCGTGTTCATGGACGGTCGCCCGACCGCTCGCTAATCTGATTGCGGAATGGTAGCCACTCGCGAATCGGATGCGGAGGAAACGACCCGTGGTGACCTTGGCGGTAGTGCTCCCGATCCGGGTGGCCGAGATCGCCGGACCCGGATCCGAACCCGACGTAGCGTGGTCCGACGTGACGCACCTTCCCGCCGCGAGGTCGGTATGACCACCGACCGCACCGAATCCGATCCGGACTACCGCTTCACCCTCGCCAACGAGCGCACCTTCCTGGCCTGGATGCGCACCTCGCTCGGCCTGCTCGCGGGCGGGGTCGCGGTGCAGACCCTGGTCCAGCCGTTTCCGGAGATTGGACTGCGTCGAGCGCTGGCCATGAGCTGTCTGCTGCTCGCGGTCACCGTCGCGGTCGGCGCGTATGGGCACTGGCGGCGGGTCGGCACCGCCATGCGGCGCGGCGACAAACTCCCGGACACCGTGCTGGTGCCGATCCTTTCGATCGGTATCGCCGCGATCTCGGTCCTGGCCTGCGTCGCGGTGCTGCTGCGATGAGCCCCGCGCGTTTAGGCCCTGTGTCGGAGTCTGATCCGGCGCCGCCGTGGGCCAGCTCGCCGCCTGGCCGCGTTGTCGTCGTCCCCGAGACAACCCCGGTATCGGCTCCTCCTCCGCCTTGCCAGGCGAGGAGCTGAGCCACGGATGCATCCGAATGAGACTCCCACACAGGGCCTGGCCACCGAGCGCACCGCCCTGGCCTGGCGGCGGACCGCGGTGGCGGCGATGGTCGTCGCCGCGCTGTTCGCCCAGCACGCGCTGGTCAGTGGATGGCGTCCGGCCCAGTTCGCCCCGCTCGGCGCGTCCTGCGCCATGCTCGCCCTCGCCGGGCTGTGCGTCCTGCGCAATCGTGGACTGCGCCGGGGTCGTTTCCATCATGGCGCTCGCGTTGTCACGGGCACGGCGGTCGCCGTCCTGGTAGCCGACGCGGTGGCCGTTGTCGTCGCATTGACCTATCCGGGGACCTGATCAGAGGAGGAAGCACCGATGAGCACCACGACCGAGCCGAGCGATTTCATTGTCGCCCAGCAGCGTCGGGCGGCCGCCGAGTTGCCGTTTGTCGATACCGCCGACTTCGCCGACGCCGACCGCGGATTCGTCGCAGCGCTGGTTCCCGGCGTAGTGCTCGCCGCGGACGGGGCCGTGGTGTGGGACAGCGATTCCTACGACTTCCTGCGCGAACCATGCCCCGTGTCGGTGCATCCGAGCCTGTGGCGGCAATCCGAGCTGGTGTTGAAACAGGGTCTCTACCAGGTGGTTCCGGGCATTTACCAGATTCGCGGGTTGGACCTGTCGAATATGACCCTGGTGGAAGGGGATTCGGGGGTGATCGTGATCGATCCGCTCATCTCCGTGGAGACCGCCGCCGCGGGATTGGCCCTGTATCGGCAGCATCGCGGCGAGCGTCCCGTAACCGGACTCATCTACACCCATTCGCATGTTGATCATTTCGGCGGCGCGCTCGGTGTGACCACCGAGGCCGAGGTTGCCGCTGGCCACTGTCCGGTGCTTGCGCCGGTGGGATTCCTGGAGCACGCGGTGGCTGAAAATGTTTATGCGGGAACGGCAATGGCGCGTCGCGCCGGATACATGTACGGTGCGGTGCTGCCGCGCGGACCCAGGGGATCGGTGGGATCCGGTCTGGGACAGACGAATTCGGTCGGCACGGTGTCATTGTTGGCGCCGACGCGCGATATCGTGCACACCGGCGAGGAGGTGACGCTCGATGGTGTGCGCCTGATCTTCCAGCTCACACCGGGCACCGAGGCGCCCGCCGAGATGAACTTCTACCTCCCCGATCATCGCGCGCTCTGCATGGCCGAGAACGCGACCCACACCATGCACAACCTGCTCACACTGCGCGGCGCGCAGGTGCGCGACCCACTCGTCTGGGCGAAATACCTGACCGAGGCGATCGGTCTGTTCGCGCGCGACGCCGAGGTCGTCTTCGCCTCCCACCACTGGCCCACCTGGGGGGCCGATCGGATCGTGGAATACCTCTCCCTACAGCGAGACCTATACGGATACCTACATGACCAAACCGTTCGCCGACTGAATCAGGGCTATACCGGACCCGAGATCGCCGAGACAATGGAACTGCCGCCCGCCCTCACCGCGGCGTGGCACGCGCACGGATACTACGGTTCGGTCAGCCACAATGTGAAGGCCATCTACCAGCGGTATCTGGGCTGGTTCGACGGGAATCCCGCGCACCTGTGGCAGCATCCGCCGGTCGAATCCGCGCGCCGGCATGTGGAATTCATGGGCGGTGTCGCCGAGGTTCTGCGAAAAGCGCAGGCCGCCTTCGATTCCGGCGACTACCGCTGGGTCGCCCAGGTGGTCGACTATGTCATCTTCGCCAACCCCGACAACGAGGCCGCGAAAGCTCTGCAGGCCGCCACCTTCGAACAGCTCGGCTACGGTGCCGAGAACGCCACCTGGCGCAACTTCTATCTCAGTGGCGCGTACGAACTGCGCTACGGATCCTTCGGCACCCCCACCAAGGCCGGTTCGTCGACCATGCTGGCCGCGCTGACGGTCGAGCAGATCTTCGACGCGCTCGCCGTGCGGGTCGACGGCCCGAAGGCCTGGTACCTGCGGGTGGTGACCGACTGGGAGATCGACGACCGGATGTACCGACTGGAATTGCGCAACGGTCGTCTCACCCACTATCCGCACCCCGACGGACCGGAACTTCCCGAGCCCGACGCCACCTTCACCCTGACGAAGCAGACCCTCATCCGTGTTCTGCTCAGCGGCGAGGATTTCGGTGTCGCGGTCGCCGCGGGGCATATCGGCATCGAGGGCGATGTGACCAAACTGTCCGAGCTTGTCGGCGTATTCGATTCGCCGGACCCGGATTTCGCGATCGTGAGTCCCTGATGGCCCCCTCTACCGGCGGTAAGGGCTAGTGCCGCTGCGCATTTGGCCGCCGGGCACTAGATTCGGTGACATGCCGCTGCGTTTCGCTACGACGGGTTGGGAACGGTTGGAGCCCAACGTTTTCCGCAATCACGATGACGATATCGCTGAGGTTCAGTATCTGGTCATGGCGCCGGACCTGCCCGCACCGCTCACCGATGAGGACCGCCTGCGCCGCGCGACCGTGGCCAATACCGCCGCCCTCGGTGCGGGCGTGATCGAACTCGATGTGATCACCGTGGACGGGCTGCCCGCCATCCGGCAGATCGTCAAGGTGCGGCGGCCGGGTCACGAGCACGGTGTCGTCTATATCGCTGCCCTCACCATCCCGCGCGTCGATCGCAGCGTCGTACTCAAGTTCCACTGTCCGGAGCGCGGCGTCACCGGTATGCGCGAGGCCGTGGCCTTCGCCGAATTCCATACCGAATACGGTCGGAACCGCCCGTTCTCCGACATCCTGCGCATGTGGGCCGTCCATCCCTACGCTCCCGACGTCACCGGCGGCCTTCCCCGCAACCTCTCCGAAGAACCCACCCTTGACCCCACCTACCCGGACCATCCCCTAACCCGAGCCCGCCGCCTCCTATCCACCCTCGCCCCCACCATCCACCTAAATCCAGCCTTCAAATCAGCACCCCCGTGGCCCGGCTGAACACCTGCGTCCGCGGATATGCACCCGACCCAACGGCTTGCAGTGCACCGCTATGTAGAAAACTCGTAGCAGTTGTGTCGCAGTGCGCCTATCCTGGGCGTATGACGATTTCGGCCGAACTGCCGGAGATCCCTCAGCGGGAGCTTCGCAATAACGTGAGCAGGGTCCTGCGTGAAGTTGGTGCCGGACACTCGTACACGATCACCGTGGATGGAAATCCCGTTGCAGACCTGGTGCCGCACCGTGGTATGCGGCGCCGCGTTGCTGTTCCGCGCGAGGAGGCGATCGCGGCTTTCCGCGGGCTGTCGTCCTCGGCACAGGAGTGGCGTGACGACAGTGATCTCTTCATCGATGACTCACTGTACGACCCATACGATCGGGCGTACCGGCGTGGCGAGTTCGGTGTGGGGGATAAGGGTTGACGGCGACGGTTCATCCTCGTGGCTTGGTCGATACCAATATCGTGATCCTGTTCGATGGCCTTGATTCCGCAGAGCTTCCTGCGGAGATTGTTGTCTCTGCGGTGACCATGGCCGAATTGGGGGTTGGCCCCCACTACGCCAGTTCCGTTGATGAGCGGGCAAGGCGCATCGAGCGATTGCAGAATGCGGAAGCGCTCTTCGAACCGTTGCCGTTCGATGTCGCTGCGGCGCGGCGATATGGGCACGTCACCGCCGCAGTGATCACCGCTGGACGAAATCCCAAGGCGCGCAGAATAGATCTGATGATTGCCGCCGTCGCATCGGTGCATCGCCTCCCGCTGTTCACCGTGAATCCGGATGACTTCGCGGGGCTGTCCGGGCTTGTCACCGTCGTCGGCGTCACCCACCCGGATGCGCGTGGGTAAGGCTTTCTTCAACTGTGGTGCAGTGTCGCAATGTATTTGCGGGCCATTAGGTGTTGGAGGGCGCGGGTGGCGGGGCCGCCGAGGCGGGTGTACCAGGTGGCGGGGCGGGAGAAGGCGGTGATCAGGGCGTGGACGGAGTCGTCGGTGGGGTGGTATTCGACGGCGAAGAGTTCCTCGCCGGATTCGGGGTGGCCGGGGAGAGTGCCGTAGGCGAAGCCGTGGCGGTTCGGGTCGGTCAGGGTGTAGACGATGCGGCAGGGGGCGTGAATGGCCAAGGGACCCAGGCCGAGTCGGACCGTGAGGTGGGTGCCGGGAGCGGCGACGGCAGTGTCGGCGGTGTGGAAGATGCCGGTGCCCTTCTGCATTCGGTAGGCCAGGATATCGGCGGCCGCTCGGTCGAAAAGGGCACGGCCCGCGCCGATGCGGCGGTGCACGCTGAAGTGGTGGTAGCCGGGTGGTAGGGATCCGGCGGTCGCGCCGACTTCCGGATAGGTGAATTCGGGCTCGTCCATGGGTTCGATCCTTCCGGAGGTTCATGACTTTCGTTGGTGACCTTGTCCGGGAAGCGGGTGGTGGCGGTGACGGGTTTGAGGCGCAGGGGAGCGCGGTGGAGGAGGCGGAGCGGGTCGAGGTAGGTGTGTTCCCGCTCCTGCCGTAGGCCCCAGTGCAGGCAGGCCGAGGGACATCCGGCGTGTCCGGATTCGAGGGTGCCGATCATGGAGCCTCGCGAAACCCGCGACCCGACCGAAACCTCCGCGCGCACCGGCTCATATGTGGTGCGCAATCCGCCCGCGTGATCAATCGACAGCACCGGTCGACCCGCCACCGATCCCGCGAAGGCCACGATCCCCTCTCCGGCCGCGAGCACCTGTTGCCCCGCGACACCGGCCAAGTCGACGCCGCGATGCCCTGGCAGCCAGTCGTGCTCGAGTCGATCGAACCTGCGTACCACCGCGGGGCGCGGTCGCAGCGGCCAATCGAAGCGACCGACCGGTGCCGCCGTCGCCGCCGGGTCGTTCTCCGCCACCAATACCGCCACGAGGCACACGACCCCCGCCGCCCACCGAACCCGCTGCCACATCGACCGCCCGGCCCCGTTTCAGTGCACCGGCAAGGGTGTGAGCCGCACCAACCACCCCAGCAGTGGCACCCCACCCGCGGACCCACTGAACCCGGCCACGACGGCCTCCAATGTCCGTGCCTGCTTGGGTTCGGGCCGCCTGGTGGTAGCTGCGTCGGAGGAGTCGGCCGCGGATGCGATCGGGACATCTGCTGTGCGCTCGGCAGATGTCCCGCCGAACGGCTCGGCGGAGAGCACCCTCGGTTGGGTGGTTCCGCCGGTGCCATCCGCCCCCGCCCCCGGCGCAACCAGCGCCGTCGCGAAAACAACCGAAACCAGGATCCCCAGCAATGCGTGTATGCGATTCATGCATAAACGGAACCTCGAGCGGCGTATCTCACAACAGTCACTGTTTCGGGATTGTGGATAGCCGCGACCCTGTGGATAGCTCCGATTCACCTTCATGACCGCCGGGATAACATCGCTGACATGCCGATTTACGCGGAGGCGTCCACACGCCGTAGACTGATCCAGCGGTCTGCGCATGCGCGGACCGACTTCGCGCGCCACCCGTGCTCGTCCGTATCGGCGCTGTGGGAATCGAAACCCGGAATCGAAGTTCGGGATTCGGGTTCGTCCCAGCGCATTTCGGAGCGGGGAATCGTCGGCTGGTCCTGATCTCGTCGCAGCGGTCGGGTTCCGAGGGTTCGGTGGCGCCAGGGCGGTGGATCGCCGATCCGCCGTGGTAACCGGCAACGAAAGTGAGATACGAGAGCCATGGCTGTCGTAACAATGAAGCAGCTGCTCGACAGCGGCGCGCACTTCGGACACCAGACCAGGCGCTGGAATCCGAAGATGAAGCGGTTCATCTTCACCGACCGCAACGGCATCTACATCATCGATCTGCAGCAGACGCTGACCTACATCGACAAGGCCTACGAGTTCGTCAAGGAGACCGTCGCCCACGGTGGCACCGTTCTCTTCGTCGGCACCAAGAAGCAGGCCCAGGAGTCGATCGCGGCCGAGGCGACGCGCGTCGGGATGCCCTACGTGAATCAGCGCTGGCTGGGCGGCATGCTCACCAACTTCTCCACCGTGCACAAGCGCCTGCAGCGCCTCAAGGAGCTCGAGGCCATGGAGCAGACCGGTGGTTTCGAGGGTCGCACCAAGAAGGAAATCCTCATGCTCACGCGTGAGATGAACAAGCTCGAGCGCACCCTCGGCGGTATCCGCGATATGCAGAAGGTGCCCTCGGCGATCTGGGTCGTCGACACCAACAAGGAGCACATCGCCGTCGGCGAGGCTCGCAAGCTGAACATCCCGGTCATCGCGATCCTGGACACCAACTGCGATCCCGACCTGGTCGACTACCCGATCCCCGGCAATGACGACGCGATCCGTTCCGCCGCCCTGCTGACCAAGGTCGTCGCGGCCGCGGTGGCCGAGGGTGTGCAGGCCCGCGCCGGCCTGTCGCAGCACGACGAGAAGCCCCAGGAGCCGCTGGCCGAGTGGGAGCAGGAGCTGCTCGCAGGCGCCAATGCCGAGCAGGAGGCCGCCGCGCCCGCCGAAACCCCGGCAGAGACTCCGGCCGAGGCGTAACTCTCCGTTCCAGCGGTGATCACGTGGCAGTGCCATCGTGATCACCGCTGAGACAATTTCGCACAGACTCTTCCCAAAGGAGGCTCGCCGACAATGGCGAACTACACCGCCGCCGACGTGAAGCGGCTTCGGGAGCTGACCGGCTCCGGCATGATGGACTGCAAGAGGGCGCTCGAGGAGACCGACGGCGACTTCGACAAGGCCGTCGAGGTGCTGCGCATCAAGGGTGCCAAGGATGTCGGCAAGCGCGCCGAGCGCGCCACCGCCGAGGGTCTGGTCGCCGCGCAGGACGGTGTCCTGATCGAGATCAACTCCGAGACCGACTTCGTCGCCAAGAACGCGGAGTTCCAGGGTCTGGCCGCCGAGGTCGTCGCGGCCGCCGCGAAGGCGCGTCCGGCCGATCTGGACGCGCTGAAGGCGGTCGATCTGGGCGGCAAAACGGCCGATCAGGCCGTGCAGGAGCTGGCCGCCAAGATCGGCGAGAAGCTCGAGCTGCGTCGCGTCGCGGCCTTCACCGGCCCGGTCGCCACCTACCTGCACAAGCGTTCCTCGGATCTGCCGCCCGCCGTCGGCGTGCTGGTCGAGTACCAGGGCGAGGGCGAGGGTGCGGCCGAGGCCGCGCGTGCCGCCGCCATGCAGGTCGCCGCGCTCAAGGCCAAGTACGTCACCCGCGACGAGGTCCCGGCCGACATCGTGGAGAACGAGCGCCGCATCGCCGAGCAGGCCGCCCGCGAGGAAGGCAAGCCGGAGGCCGCGCTGCCGAAGATCACCGAGGGCCGCGTCAACGGCTTCTTCAAGGATGTCGTACTGCTCGAGCAGTCGTCGGTCACCGATTCGAAGAAGACGGTCAAGGCGCTGCTGGACGAGGCCGGTGTCACCGTGACCCGCTTCGCCCGCTTCGAGGTCGGCCAGAACTAAACCGAATAGCCGTGCTCGGCCCCGCAGTCCGCGTGACTGCGGGGCCGAGGCGCGTTGCACCGGCGATACGCTCGCAGATTCGTGTGGGTCGCCGAAAACTCGCGCCGGAGCGGGGGTGGTTGGTCGGTGTCGCGCCGCGATGAGGCAGGATAGTGTCGCTTCGCGGTGTGCTGCCGCGCTCCCGCCTACTGTGCTGGAGTGCCGCGCGCACTCTGCCGAAATCGTGCCGGAACAATCGTCGAAGGAGTGCTACACCAATGACGGGCCAGGGATCCGACCGCCCAGGATTTCGCCGCGTGCTGCTCAAGTTGGGTGGCGAGATGTTCGGCGGCGGCAAGGTCGGACTCGACCCCGATGTGGTGGAAACCGTCGCCGAGCAGATCGCCGAAGTAGTCGCCACCGGGGTTCAGGTGGCCGTGGTGATCGGCGGTGGAAACTTCTTCCGCGGCGCCGAACTCGAGGAGCGCGGGATGGACCGCGCCCGCTCCGACTACATGGGCATGCTCGGCACAGTGATGAACAGTCTTGCGCTACAGGACTTCCTGCAGAAGCAGGGCATCGACACCAGGGTGCAGACCGCCATCACCATGGGTCAGGTCGCCGAACCGTATCTGCCGCTGCGCGCCAAGCGGCATCTGGAGAAGGGCCGTGTGGTCATCTTCGGCGCCGGTATGGGTATGCCCTACTTCTCCACCGACACCACCGCCGCGCAGCGAGCACTGGAGATCGGCGCCGATGTGGTGCTCATGGCCAAGGCGGTGGACGGGGTGTTCACTGCCGATCCCAAGGTCGACGAATCGGCGACGATGTTCTCCGAGATCACCCACAAGGAGGCGATCGAACGCGGCCTGAAGGTCGCGGACGCGACCGCCTTCAGCCTGTGTATGGACAACCAGATGCCGATGTTGGTGTTCAATTTGTTGACCAAGGGCAATATCGCCCGAGCGGTCGCCGGTGAGAAGATCGGCACACTGGTCCGGTCCTGACACCCGCCGACCGCACGATGACGACGCTGTGGAGGAAACGGTCGTGATTGAAGAAGCGCTCTTCGACGCCGAGGAGAAGATGGAAAAGGCCGTCGCGGTGGCGAAGGAAGATCTCGGAAGCATTCGCACGGGGCGCGCGAATCCCGGCATGTTCTCCCGAGTCGTCGTCGACTACTACGGGTCCGCCACCCCGATCACCCAGATCTCGAGTATCAATGTGCCCGAGCCGCGCATGGTGGTGATCAAGCCCTACGAGCAGGCCCAGCTGGGCGCGATCGAAACCGCCATCCGCAATTCGGATCTCGGCGTGAATCCGACGAATAATGGTGACATCATTCGGATCTCGGTTCCGCAGTTGACCGAGGAGCGTCGCCGCGAACTGGTCAAGCAGGCCAAGGGCAAGGGTGAGGACGCCAAGATCGCCATCCGCAATGTGCGTCGCAAGGCCATGGAGGAGCTGGGTCGGATCCAGAAGGACGGCGAGGCGGGCGAGGACGAGGTCGGCCGCGCGGAAAAGGATCTGGACAAGACCACGGCCAAATACGTCGGCCAGATCGACGAATTGGTCAAGCACAAGGAATCCGAACTGCTCGAGGTCTGACGCCGTCGGAGCTGATGGGCGGGGATGAACGGGACGAATTTGAGCGACGGGACGATCGTGGCCGACAACGCCGCCGCGACCGGTGCGGCCGGAGAGCCTGCGCCGGGCAACGGAATACCCGCTGAGATCAGCGGACCCACCGGGGATCCCGGCGCGCGGACAGCGCCGACGTCGCGGGCGGGCCGCAACCTACCCGCCGCGCTCGCGGTCGGCTTCGGGCTCGGGCTCTCGCTCATCGCGATCCTGCTGTTCGTGCCGAAGGTGTTCATCGGCGTGGTTGGTGTCGCGGTCGGTGTGGCCACCTGGGAGGTCGCCAAGCGTCTGCGCGAGGCCGATGTGCTGGTGCCGCGGATTCCGCTGATCGTCGGCGGGCAGGCCGTGTTCTGGCTGGGTTGGCCCTACGGTTCGAACGGCGTGGTGGGCGCTTTCGCCGCCACCGTGCTGGTGTGCATGGTGTGGCGGCTGTTCGATCACGGGTTGCAGGTCGCGCCGCGAAATTTCCTGCGCGACACCGCGATCGCCGTATTCACGCTGGCCTGGATTCCGCTGCTCGCCTCGTTTTCGACGCTGCTGCTATTGGAGCCCAACGGCAATCTGCGGGTGCTGACCTTCATGATTCTGGTGGTCTGTTCCGATGTCGGCGGCTATGTCGCCGGGGTGCTGTTCGGCAAACATCCGATGGTGCCTTCGATCAGCCCGAAGAAGTCCTGGGAGGGGTTCTGCGGTTCGCTGGTGTTCAGCGTGATCGGCGGTCTGTTGACGGTGACCCTGCTGCTGCGGGCGAATTCGATGATCGGCGTGGTGCTCGGCATCGGGCTGGTGCTGGTCGCCACCTGCGGGGATCTGATCGAATCGCAGGTCAAGCGCGAACTGGGGATCAAGGATATGGGTACGCTGCTGCCCGGACACGGCGGCATCATGGATCGGCTGGACTCCATGCTGCCCTCGGCCTTCGTCTCCTGGCTGGTGCTGAGCACCCTGCTCTGATCAGCGTTTCTTGGCCACGCGACGCAACTGCAGAATGCGCACGCCGCCGACCAGCGCCATCACCAGCGCGCCGCCGATGACCGACAGCAGCACCGTGATACCGAGGGGCAGCGAGAAGTCCCAGAAGAAGAAGGTCACTTCGGCCTGGTCGAGGTTCTGCAGGATGAAGACCAGCAGCACGATCAGGATCAGCACGCCGACGATCAGACCGGTCCAGGTGTAGCCGGTGCGGGACGCTATATCTTTCCTGCTCTCGGATTCGGGCAGCGGTTCGGCATGGTGGGCCATTCCCCGATCATTGCCGATCGCTATCGCCGAGCGCCGCATTTCGATGCATGTCGGGCGGGTGGGTGCGCGGCCGAAACCGGGCGATGGGAGAATCGGGAGATTATGACCGTCTCCCTGCCCCTCGTTTTCGACGCCCCGCGCCGCGGCATGCCGCCGAAGCATCTCGCCGACCTCGACGCGGAGGGCAGGCGGGCCGCCGTCGCGGAACTGGGGCTGCCGAAGTTCCGGGCAGATCAGATCGCGCGCCAGTACTACGGCCGCTTGCAGGCGGATCCGGAGCAGATGACCGACCTGCCCGCCGACGTGCGCGCGAAGGTCGGCTCGGCGCTGTTCCCGCCGCTGCTGAGCGTCGTCAAACATGTCGCCTGCGACGACGGGGAGACCCGCAAGACGCTGTGGCGGGCAGGTGATGGCACCCTGCTGGAGAGCGTCCTCATGCGCTATTCCGACCGGAACACCCTGTGCATCTCCAGCCAGGCGGGTTGCGGTATGGCGTGCCCCTTCTGCGCCACCGGCCAGGGCGGCCTCAACCGCAACCTGTCCACCGCCGAGATCGTGGACCAGGTCCGCGCCGCCGCCGCTGCCCTGCGCGATGGTGAGGTGGCCGGTGGGGCCGGTCGGTTGTCGAATATCGTCTTCATGGGCATGGGGGAACCCCTTGCCAATTACAGGCGTGTGCTATCAGCTGTTAGGCGCATCACCTCGCCGTCGCCGGACGGGCTCGGGATCTCGCAGCGCTCGGTGACGGTCTCGACGGTTGGTCTGGCCCCGGCGATCCGCAAGCTCGCGGATGAGGGTCTGTCGGTGAGGTTGGCGGTGTCGCTGCACACTCCCGACGATGAGCTGCGCGACACCTTGGTTCCGGTGAACAACCGTTGGCCGGTGGCCGAAGTTCTTGACGCGGCACGGTATTACGCGGACAAGTCGGGGCGTCGGGTGTCGATCGAGTACGCGCTGATCCGCGATGTCAACGACCAGGGTTGGCGCGCGGACATGCTCGGCAAGAAGCTGCACAAGGCGTTGGGACCGTTGGTACATGTGAATCTGATTCCGTTGAACCCGACTCCGGGTAGTGAGTGGGATGCGAGCCCGAAGCCGGTGCAGGACGAGTTCGTGCGTCGTGTTCAGGCGCAGGGTGTGACGTGCACGGTCCGCGACACGCGTGGACAGGAGATCGCGGCGGCGTGTGGGCAGCTCGCAGCAGAGGGCTGATATCAGCAGCAAACTGCCGGGGCCGCTGACCGCTCAACTCTCGGTAGATCTGGATAGATTCTTCGATGGCGGGGGAGTGTGTTTTGTGTTGGCTGAGTTCCGTCAACTGGATCGCGAGGTTGTGGGGGTTGCCGGCGAGGTCTGGGAGGTAGGCGGCGGTTCGCGGGTGGGCAAGTCGTCGAACTCGACGGCCGCCGGCAGTTCATCGCGGGCAGCAAATGGGATCATTCCCCGAAACCGGTTGAGCGCGAGTACGTTCGGCGTGTGATCGAGCAGGGTATGCCGTGCACCGTGCGTGATACCGCGGCCAGGAAATCGCTGCCGCCTGCGGCAGGCTCGCTGCCGAAGACCGGGTGGTTGTTCGGGTCGGGCTGCGCGCGCTGCATCGTCTTTGTGATCGGTCAGGTGTGGTTCGCCCATAGACTGGGGTGATGACCGGCGGTGGGGCAGCGACGAATTCGGGTATCGATTTCCAACATCGTGTCGGGGCGCTCGCCATGCTCGATGTGCTCGCCGATATCAGGTTGATGGGTGACGACCTCGGTGGAACCCACATCCGTGAGCTGCGTTTCGAAACGGCCGACGGTATAGACGATCTGGTGGTCGTGACCGCGACGGGCATGCTGCTCGTGCAGGCCAAGCGCAGCATCAATCTGTCGAGTTCCCTCGAGTCCGAGTATTCCTCCGTATTGCGGCAATTCGTCGATCAGTTTGTCCGGCGACCGGCGGCGGCGGATACGTATCTGTTAGCGACCTCGAACTCGGCCTCACGGAAGATCCGTCAGGATCTTCGCAAGCTGACTGAGGCGGTGCGACTCAATGAGACCGGGAGCGCGGCGAATCCGCTTTCACGCAGTGAGCAGGCGGTGCTGGACACCACGTCCGATCTCATCTCGCGGCATTTCACGGCGGTGGCCGGACATTCGATCCGCGAGCACGAGCGGATCGAGATCATTCGACGGATGCGGGTGGTGAATTTTGACATCGAACGCGGTGGTGCGCTGGAGCGAGCTGTACTGGTTGTGCTGGCGAGCCGGACCACCGCGCCACCCATTCTCGTCTGGAACAGCCTGATCGCATTCTGCATGTCGTTGGCCAAGGATCGACTGTCGATCAGTGTCTCGCATCTGATCGAGCGGATGAGGGGGTACTTCCTCGAAAAAGATGCCGGTACAACGGATACCGCCTGGTTTCCGGAGCTGGCCGATGACGAAGAGCTGGCGAGCGGTCGCGAGGTGGTGCTTGCCGAGCTCGAGGACCGAATGTTGCTGGCCGAGCTGATTCGCTTCGGTGAGGACGGCTCGCGGCGTTTGCGGTTCGCCAACGACCGGATGGAACTGTCCGAAGGAACTCGGCTGAGGGTTCTCCGACGCACGGCGACCATGGTCGGTATGACGCGCCTGCTCACCATGAATCCGGAGTTGATCGCCGATCAAGAGGTTTCGGTCATGGCGATCAACTCGGAGGAGGACTTCGACGGTGCGCCGATCGCACGCGAACACACCGAACTGTGTCGTGTGCGCTGGCAGCGGAACCCCGCCCCCCTCGATTGTCTGGCCTGCGGCAGGGTCGTTTCGGACGCACAAGCTCAATTGATCGAGATCGACGAGGAAGGCGTAGACCCGGCAGTGGGAGTGGTGCATCTGGCGTGCGTGCGTCCGCTCCATCGAGTGCTGGGTGGAATCGCCAATGAACAGTTCAAGAGCTACCCGGAACTGAAGGATTTCGACTATCGCGCTTGGTTGCGAACCCGTCCGACCGGTCAGGGGGTTTTCGGGAATTCGGTGAGCGTCCCCGTCGTGCGCGTCGGCTGGAAACCGAGCAGGCACCGATTCGCCGTGGGGGACTGGGGTGTTGCCTACGAACTCGACGACGGCAGCCGTAACTTCCTGCGGCAACGTGGACGGGTGCAACGGTTCTCCCGTGCGCGAGCCGAGATAGCCGCTGCCGAGATGAACGCCAGCTTCGCGGCCGCGATCGACGGGAATGACCCGTACTGTGTATCGGCCCGAACGGGGGAGTTCGGAACCTACGCGCTCCTCCTGCGCCAGTGCGGTGCGCCATTGCTGGAGGTGGTGACCGCCTCACCATGTCGGCTCGACCGGGCGACGGTGATGGCGCACCAGACGGTCGAGAACTTCTATGCCCCGCTGGTGGTGCCCGTAGACGCGGATCGCGGTGAACCGTTCGAGATCGCCGGAGCGGTCGTAATGCTGTCCGATCCATTGGCGCTGGCGGATTCGGTCGCCAATTGGGCTGCTGCGGACATGGATCCGCCTCCGCTGTCCACCGTTGTCCTCGAGTCCGACGACCAGTTCGATGCTCTGGTGGCGAGCTCGTTCCTGGCCGGGATGGGGGTGCTCGTCGATCCACTGTTCGATCGGCGGGGAAAACTCGTCTCCGCCGGTGTCATCGAGAATTTCGAAGCCCTGGTCGCGACCGTCCAGTAGCTCACGTGCACGGGTAATCGGTCGCTAGGGGGTGGTGGACCCCGCTGCGTTCATCACCAGCCATGGGGAACCACTTGCCAATTATGGGCGTGCGCTATCAGCGGTTAGGCGAATCACGTCCCCGTCGCCGGATGGTTTCGGGATTTCGCAGCGGTCGGTGACGGTGTCGACCGTTGGTTCGGCCCCGGCGATCCGACAAGCTCGCGCACGAAAACCTGTCGGTGTGACTGGCTGTATTACTGCCTACACCTGATGATGAGTTGCGGTACACATTGGTGCCGGTAGACAACCGTTGGTCGGTGGCCGAGGCTCTGGCCGCCGGCGGGATCGATCCAACCCTTCCGCTGCTCGGCGGCTGAGTTCTGAGCTAGGATGCACATGGCGCACAAAGGTGCTGCTTGTGTTGTGCGAGGAGGTCTGTATGGCGACCAATATTGAAGTGGATCCAGCGCTGCTGGCGGATGCCATGCGGCTATTCGGAACCAAGACCAAAAAGGACACGGTCAACACCGCCCTGCGGGAAGCAGTGCAGCGGTTGAAGCGTGCCGAAGCCCTCGAGCACCTGGTGAACATGGCTGAAGCGGGCGAGTTCGACGCGGCTATCGCGGCATACGAGGCGCGGAAGGCTGCTCAGCGAGGTGAGGTGTGAAGTACCTGATCGACACGTCCGGTATATGGAATGTGCTCCGCGATAAAGGGACACGGACCAAGCTGTTCTCGGTTTTGGAGACCGGGTCGGTCAAGGTGTGCTCCCCGACCCGACTCGAGTTCCTGTTTTCGGCCCGAGGTCCGGTAGATCGGGACAAAATGGAGTCCAACCTGGATGTGTTGTTCGATTCGGTTTCCGTCCCCAAGGATCCGTGGCGGTGGGCCGAGATGGCTCAGTACAAGCTCACCCAGCACGGTCAGCACCGTGGGCCTGGTCCGATGGACTTGGTGTTGTGTGCCACGGCGGTGCATCACGGGCTTACTATGCTCCATGCCGACAATGACTTCACTACGGTCTCTCGAGTGATGCCTGAGCTAACCGAGATAGATATTCGTCGTTTGTGACGGTATTACGCCGACAAGTCGGGCCGCCGCGTTTCCATCGAACGCGAATTCGTCCGGCGTGTCAATGAACAGGGCGTCCCTGCACCGTCCGCGACACCCGCAGCCAAGAAATCGCCGCCGCCTGCGGTCGACTCGCTGCCGAAGGGTAGGATTTCAGTTCCCTTCGTCGCGTGCCCGTTTCAGCACTTCGTCTTCGGTGAGGGCGCTGGGCGGGTGGTGGCTCAGGCACATCGGTATATTGACCCGGGTGAATCCTGTGCCTTCCGACGAAGCGTAGAACTGGCCTGCATTCAGTCGTGAAATGTCCTCGAGGTGACTGCCTTTCGCGCCGGCGAGTTCCTGGGCGGCGTGGATCTGCACCGAGGCGTTGAGCAGGCCGATGACCTGGGTTGCCGCATTGCCGGTGATCAGGTTGTGCAACGCCTTCGGTGCCTGGGTCGCGAATACCAGGCCCAATCCGTATTTGCGGGCTTGGGTGGCGAGCAGGAGGGTGCTTTCGGTGGAGGCGGTCGTTGAACGTGAAGGGGCGAAGGTCTGGGCTTCGTCGAGCACCAACAGGCCGCCGAGCGGCTTATCTCCTGCTGGATTTCGCTTGATCCAAGCGAACAGTGCGAGTTGGAGTTGGTTGACGAAGGTTCGGCGTTGTTCGTCGGTGGGTAGCCCGATGCAACTGATCACCGAGATCCGTGCGCGTTTCCCGGCGGCCGCGGTGAGCAGGGTGCCCGGATCGAGTCGTTCACCCACGCCGCCGAAGATCGGGTCGTTGATCATTGCCGCGTGCAGTTCGTCGGCCATCAGGACAGCCAGGCGCGCGGCACTGCGCACGGTGCTCACTCCGTCGGGCAGGTTCGCGAGCAGGTCTACGAAGTCGTTGAGTTCGGTGCCACCCCGCCGGGCGAAGTAGGTGAGCGTTTCGGTGAGTACGGCTGTGCCGGTGCGCAATTTCGAGCTTGTCAGGCCGGTGCGGGGGAGCAGGCCCGCCACCGAGGCATCGATCGCGGTGCGAAACTCATCGGGGGTGTCGAGCCGGCCGCTGAAGTCCGGTAGCGGGTTCATCGCGAGGGGGCGCCCCGCTTCTCGGCGTGGGGTCCAGACCACCACATCGGTTTCGTCGAAATAGCGTTGGGCGCGTTCGGGATCGCCGGGTGCCCAGCCGCGTGGCGGTTCGGGCCACCGGTCCCCGAGTCGGGCCAGGTCGTTGTTGGTGTCGATGAGAATCGACGAGACACCGTGCAGTGCCGCACCTTCCACCATCCGGCGTAGCAGCACCGTCTTACCGGATCCGCTTCCCGCGAAAACCGCGGTGTGCTTGCGCAATTGGATGAGCGGAACGCGGAGATCGTCACCCGAGCCTGCGCTGTACCCGAGCTCGAGCGAGGGCGGCTCATCCGTCGATACGGGCGTGCTGTGCTCCGATGTGTCTGGTTCGGGGTCCGCTACCGGGGAGTTCGGCGCGGGCACCGTTGACGCTGTGGTCTCACCCACGACGCGGCGCAGTAGCGATGTGGTACCCGCCGGTCGGCGGATCTGGAGCCACTCCTGGAACTCGGGCGCACCCTCGTGCAGCATCCGCTCCAGCGCGCTGAAGGTCCGCAGATCCTCCTCCGCAACAGGAAGCGAGAGCCCTCGTGTCGCTTCGAAATCAGCGATAGCCGCCATGGTTACCCGTCCGCCGGAGAACGGGGTGTTCCGCAGGATCACCAGATGCCGTCTCGTCGCACCGGGTTGGATGCCCGCTTCCAGACAGGCACCTCGGAGTCTGGTCAGTACCGCGTTGTGGTGGTTGTGTGCGATCGCCCGGAAACTCCAGTGTTCTTCCTGCTCGGTGGCTTCGTCGAGGGTTCGGCGTAGCCGTGCGTGCAATGCGGGCCGGACATTGCTTGCTTGATCGACGGTCAGATCCTGTCCGGAGTGGCCTTGTTCCAGCACGTAACACTGCAAGGCGGTGTTCAGCAGTGAAAGCATCAGATTGTCTTCATGTTTCGGATCCAGTGGACGGACCACGTCGGCGGTGGCCCGCAATTCCTGAAAGCGAGCGTCGAGCGCCATGGTTCCCACCGCAGTCGGGCGGGCAGCCTCGGATATGTTGCTGGGCAGCGGCTTTCCGAACTGGTCCAGTTCCCTTACTTCTCGGGCTGCCAGGCAGCCGCGCACATGGTCGCCGACCAGCTGCAGGAGTCGCCGTGGAGTGAAATGTGGGACCTGGGGACCATCGAAGGCCGTGGGCAGGACCGGCCAGGTGGGATGGGGAGGTTCGAAACCTATTTCCTGGTACAGGCTACCGAGATGACGTTCGATGATGGACCGGGCGATGGCGGCCGAGGGCATGTTGGTCGACAGTTCGAGCGTCGTGAAACGGTCGGCGGCGGAATTCACCCCACGTGTGGTGATGAGGTCCCAGGACTTGGGCAGGCAAGCCACGACGATGAGGGTGCGGATGGTCTCCTCCCGCATCCCCATCAGCGCGTGCGCGAGGCGGTTCGCGAACGAGTCCTCGTCGGCTGGGTCGGTCTGCGCGAACACGGAGTCGATCTGATCGATGGCCAGCACCACGGGGCCGGTCAGAGCGAAAAGCCGGGTCACGTCACGGAACACGAGCTGCGCGACTCGGCTGGTTTGTCGGAAACCCCAAGTGTCACGGTTCTTTTCGTCGATCCCCTCGGACAGGGTGAGATAGCCGTAGCCGACTTCTCTGGGGTTTCCCCTGGCGCGGAAAAGGACCAGAGCGCGCAGCGTGTCCTGGCATTCGAATCCGGCTCCTGGATGGAGGTCGGCGACCCGTGCGATGAACGCGTCCAGTTCCTGGCGGCGCACGGGCATCGTGCCGCGCAGTCGCATTCGCAATTCCGTGTCGCAGCCGGTGTCTTCGCTGAGCCGGTCGAGCATCCGGCTCAGCTGTCCGCCTTCGGGATCCTGCAAGCGGTTCACGATGCCGTGCACGGCGCCCTCCCAGAAGGACTGGGCGTCGATGATCTTGGGCATGAAGAACGAGCCGCCTTGTCGCTGTACATGTTCGCGCAGCCAGCCGAGCAGATGGGTCTTCCCGACTCCCCGTTCGCCGGTGAGGACCCGTCCGATCGGCGCGCTGTTCGGCCGGTGCACGGCACTGTGCACCGCGCGGGCCATCTCCTCGGTAGCCTCCGGGTGCAGACCGTCCACATGGCAGGTCAGCGGGCTCCACACCTGATCAGGTGTCAGCGCGCTGCTGAATTGGATCGACGCCAGCGCGTGGCGTTGTTCCTCGTTCACCGTGGCACCTCGATGGTCAGAAGATGTCGGGCGGTCCCGCCCAGTACCACCGCGGCATCGTGGTCCGCGGTGGTCAGCGCCCTCTGATCTGCCTCGGCACGCACATGCACGTCGCGGCGGCGGCCCATCACCTCGAGCGCCTGGTCGACCTCGTTGCGGGGCACGTCACCGAGTCGTTCCCGCAAGACCGCCAGCCGCAACGGTTTTCCGCTCCCTGCGGTCAAGTCCGCGTATGCCCTCGCGACGGCGACCTCCACATCGGTAGGGACGCCCGCATCGGGCTGGAAGACGTCGGCGAGTGCCACGCCGCGGCGGTCCAGATGCCGTCCGAGCCCGGCGAGGACGGAATACAGGGCTCCGCCCGCGCATCCGGACCGTGCCGGCCTTTCCTCTGACAACTCGGCGGCACACCACAGCGCCCCGCGATCGGTGAGTTCGTGGACGAAGGCGCGGTTCACCATCGTGCTGGTGACCAGGTCCATCTCGTTGAGGCGCCGACGGTATCGGCCGTCGAGTTTGATGCCCGCCACCACAGACAGCTCCGCGTTGGTGAGTTCGCGCGCCTCGGCCATGAGGACCAGCAATACGCAGCGTTCACTCAGGGTCAATCGGTCGTCGGCCATCGGTATCCTGCCGCCTTTCTGTCGAACTGGAGTCTGGTGCGAACACCGTGAAACTGTCGGTGGCCGCATCGATTTCAGGGACGCGCCGGCTTCGGTCGACATCGCCCTCCACGCGCACCGGGCGACCCGAGCGGTGTGCGGTCAGCGCCGCCTCGTAGCTGTCGGCGTCTCCGAGCCGGACGGTGACCAGTCGCGGCCTGCCGGTGGTGACGCCGTCGATCACCAGCGGTCCGCGGATGGTGACGCGCCAGCGGGCGTTTCCCGGTTCGTCCGAGAGGCCGACTACCAGTCCTTCCACCACGCCCGCAACGCGTGCGGAGAGTTGCTCGGTGTCGTTCTCGGCCTGGTGAAGGTGCCGCATGCATGCTTCGGGCGGGATCTCCAATCTCTCGTCCCGCCGTGGCAGTCGCCAAGACCAATGAAATTCGAGAATGAACGTGGCCGTATGGCCCGGTCCGGCGAGCGCGGCCAGCGCCTTGCGTTCCTCGGACGAAATGTCGGGGGATTCAGTGTGCTCGCCGTCGTCGCGCTCTAGTGTGGCCGTCGTTCGATATAAGAGGGTGGCATTGCGTAGTAGCCGCGCGGCGGTGCGGCGACCCAGCGGGTCCGGATGGCAGGGATCGTTGGGGAGGCCGATATCGAGACCTGGCACATCCACTCTCGGCGAGGTTACGGACTGTGCCAGCAACGCAGCCACCGGATCCGGTTCGACCTCCGCCGCGGTCGCACTCGATTCGTTCAGTGCCGCGTGGGCCGTAAGCGTGATGAGTTCGTGTACCGCATGCATTGTGTAGGCGCGCAGCGGTAGCGCCACCGGTCCCGCTTCTGCCGCCGTGAGATAGGAAATCGTGTCGAGTCCGGGCGCGGCCAGATCCCGCCACACCGTGGCCGACGGTCGCTCTTCCGCGTCGGCGATGCACTGCACCAATTCCCGTAATCGTCGCGGGGTATCGCCGAGGGTATCGGATGCGGGCACGAGCACATCGAAGCTCCGCAGGCTCCACACCTGCGCGGTGCGCCAGGTCCCGGTGAATATCCAGCCGTGTTCGCGCAGGTATTCGTTCACGTCCTCGATCGCCGGGAGCTGTCTCATAGCTCGGCCCCGGCCGATGACGGCGCGGCGGTTTCGGTAACCAGCGCACGTAGTTTTGCGGCGGTCAGGATATTGCTTGCCGGAATATGAACCGCTTTGACGCGGTCTTGTTGGGGTGCGGCGATCGGTTCCAGCTGATCGAGTGACATGTAGTAGCCGATGTGCCGGAGGAGGAGTCCGGAGGTGTATAGATCGGTGTAGTCGACCGGATGGCGTGGTACGGAGACGACGAACAAATAGCGCGGGACGGTGAAATCCGGGCCGGCGAGCTTGTTGAACTGAGGTTCCGTCAATCCATTGAAATGCACTCTACCGCTACGGTTTTCGAGCCGAACGGACGTCTTCACCTGCACGTCGATTCGAGGGGAGAAGCCGCGCGCGGTGCGTCCGGGCAACTTGAGGCTCAGGTCCACCCCGTCCATGTCCATACTGTCCTTGGACCAGATCAACCCGGCGGCCGAGGTGAGGACCCGGACATAGTCTTCACCGAACTGGCCTTGCTGATTGTTCTTATCGAGCCCCTGGCGAACACCAGTCTCGAACATCGAGATCCCCTCCCCGGCTCCGCATCACTCCCACCGCTGACGAACTCACTGTAGCGATCGTCCTCAGAGAACCCGCAGCTTCCGCGAATTTACCTCGCTTCCTGCGCGGCAAAGGATTTCAGACGATCCGGTTGGTAGCTCGCCCACTTCGACGGCTGCTCGCCGGTGCACGTGAACTTGATTCCGTTGAATCCGACGCTGGGTTCGAAGTGGGATGCGTCGCCGAAACCTGTTGAGCGGGGGTTCGTTCGGCGGGTGCAGGCGCAGGGTGTGCCGTGCACGGTGCGTGATATCCGCGGCCAGGAGATCGCGGCGGCGTGTGGACAGTTGGCCGCGGAGGGATAGGTTTCGTGGCATCCCGCGTCGACCTGCGCGGTGATGCCGGCCCATATCCGCCGTTCGATGTCCTCCGATTTCTCTAATCTCCGCGCTGAGCTCAAGGTCGTCATGATCGTCTCCCAGTGCCTCGTTCACGGCTTCGGCAACCGTGAAGCGCACACGCTTACGGCCCATGTAGCTGTTCTGGGTCATCGAGGCTTCGACCTGCCCGGCGTGATCGTCCGGCGTCACGGGAAGATCCCGGTATGGCGTGGCTGGCATTGTGAACGTCGTTGGCGTGCAACTATTTTGATAGTCCGCCAAGTATTGCGCGCGCGAATTCCGCAGCGTCCGTGTTGGGGATCTGCGTGCTCGGATATACACCCTGTCGCCAGGTCAGCAGATTCAAGTGTTCGAGGAGGTCTCGAACCGGCCGGGTCGCGTCGCGGACGGCGGCGTCGAAGCTGCGGATATCGATCATCCAGCCGAGCGCGGGCAGCGAGTCTCGGACGAAGCCTTGCGGGTCGTCGTCGGCGCCGGTGAGTGCGAGCAGGTACAGCAGGCCGCCGTGTTGCTGGTAGGGCTCCTTGCACAAGCGGGGGGCGTGGTCGGCAATGTAGCGCCAGAGCCCGACTGGATCATCGTGCAGCGCACGGGCTTTGACTGTGGGAAGCAGTTGGCCGCGGTGCTTGCGCAGCAGGCCGAGCGCCTGGGCGGATTCCCGCAGGGACAGGACCGGGTAGGTTTGGTCCTCCCGGTTGCCCTTGCCGATCCATCCGTCGCGCATGTCCATCTCGTCGTACAGGGCCTGGACTACCTTGGGCGGGAGGTACCCGGCGGCGGTGAGCTTCACGCCGTCGCCGACGTGGTCGAGCAGGCGTCGGTAGCGGCATAGCACGCGTTCGGCGACGGTGGTGTCCACCGGCACGGGCGCATCCAGGCGGGCACGGCTGATCAGGATCAGCAACTCGCGGCGCAGCATCCCGTGCGCGGCGTCCACCAGCGCCGCTAGAACCGGTGGCAGGTTCGCAGCGATCTCGTCGGTGACGGAGCGGCGCACGAAGCCGGCGAGTACTCGATTGATCCGGTCGATGTCGAACACGGTCGGCGGGTGCGTCGATGGGTCGGACTCGGCACCGAACATATCGTGGAATTCGGTGAGGGCGGCGGCGTGCCGTGAATCGGCGGGATCAGCGGCGGCGGCGACCAATTCGTAGCCTTCGATGCCGCCGCAGTCCTCCGGCGGTCCAGGCCGTTGCCCGTCGAGACAGATCGCCGGGGGTGCGTCCGTCGAGCGCGGCAGCACTGTTTCAAGGGTGATCGTGTGCTGCCAGTCGTCGCCGAAGTCGTAGCAGTAGAACAGCGCGTCGTCCGGCTGCTGGAGTACCTCGTCGAGGCGGACCTGCTCCTCGGGCACTCCGGGCTGGTCATCGTCCTCGGTCATGTACGGGCACAGGTAGTACTCGGTGAGTGGGTCGTAATAGCTCGGCCCGCTGCCGAATTGGTGCAGATGACTATCCGTCCAGCCGAACGCGGTCTGAATCACCTCGTGTAGTTCGTCGAGAAACAGATCCGAGGACAGGTCCAGCCGGCGCCACAGTGGTGGCTGTGTGTCGCCGAGGTCGATGTGAACCCGGTAGGTGACAGTGGTGTCACGCCGCGGCCGCCGACGCGAGGGCGTTACCGCGCGCAGGTGCCGCCGTTTCTCGTGTCGGTGGTCATCGTTCATTCCGTCAGCCTATCGAGGGCGCGGGCACGCCAGTGCTTCCCGGCGGATATCGACGAGGTTCGGCGCAAGCCCGTGCTGCCTTGACGCTGCGCTGATCTGGATTTGCGCGGCGGGGGCGACCCCTCGGTTGCGTTCGGTGGGGAGTGCGGTTCAACGTACTGTTCCGCAGCACGGAGCAACTCGCTGCCGAAGGATAGTGCCGGCGACAGGCAGCCTTACTCACCCACACCGACAATGACCTGCGTAGTCAGGAATGACGTCGCAGGAGGGATAGGGTTCTCGGGGTACTTGAGAAATCGCTGGCGAATGCTCGTTCTGACACTCCTGCGTGTACGGCACACCGACCGGTACCCCCTCCCGCTGCTCGCACAGAGTGAATGGAATCGAGGGTGCGTTCTATCTTCTCGAAGGTGACTCCGTCGAAGTTCTTCTCGCAAAAGGCCAGGGGTTATGAGGTGGACAGGGTACCGGCGAGCGGCGGTAGTGTTTGGTCCATGGACGAAGACTCACCCGCCGAACGACTGAGGCTCGCGATCGCGATGTTCGAGTTCGGCTTGGGGATGAAGCGTGCCCGACTGCGTCGTTTGCATCCTGACGCGGATGAGTCGGTGCTCGACGCAGCGGTTGACGAGTGGTTACTGGTGCGACCTTACGAGCCGCTCGGCAAAGGGCGGGGCCGACCTACGGCCAGGTTCGCATGAACCCACTCGAAGCAGCTCTGCGAAGGGCTGCTGCCGATCTCGACCAGCGCGGATTTCAATGGGCAATTGTTGGTGGGTTTGCGGTGTCCGCTCGATCGGAGCCTCGATTCACACAGGATGTCGATATTGCTGCCGCAGTTGTCGACGACAGCCAAGCAGAGGCTCTGGTGCAGTCGCTGATGGCAACCGGATACCAGTTCTTCGCGTCGGTTTAACACGACTCTGGAAGGCTAGCGACTGTTCGACTCAAACGGCGTATCGATGGAGTCTCGGTGGTCGTGGACCTGCTGTTCGCCAGTTCGGGCATCGAACCGGAAATTGTTCGGGCTGCGGAGTCGCTCGAGATTTTCCCTGGGCTGGTTTTGCCGGTCGCTCGTACGGGCCACCTCATCGCATTGAAGCTGCTTGCCCGCGATGATGAGAGCCGTCCTCAGGACAGCGCGGATCTCAGGAACTTAGCTGCGGTTGCGACCACGAGGGACATGGTGGACGCTGCCGAGGCGGTTCGATTGATTGCTGAGCGGGGATTCAATCGGGACCGTGATCTGGCTGAGTTGCTGGCAGACATGCCGAAACCGGCGAGCGATGGCTAGCCACGGGAGGTCTTCCTGGGCAGTAGTACGGCGTCACCCTCAGTGTGGATACGCCAGCCTCAGCCGGTCGAGGTGTTGTTTGTAAAACGGGGGGTACGGGGGAACCTCTAGCTAACTATGGTCTAGTAGTGTCAGTCTGTCCGGCGTATTACGTCACCTGCACCGGATGGTTTCGGCATCTCCCAGCGCAATGTCGTCGTCTCAACCGTTGGCTTGGCCCCAGCTATTCGTAAGCTCGCGGACGAAGACCTGTCGGTGACTTTGGCTGTCTCCCTGCATACTCCGGACGACGAGTTGCGAGACACCTTGGTGCCGGTCAACAATCGCTGGCCGGTCGCCGAAGTTCTGGACGCCGCACGGTATTACGCCGACGAGTCGGGCCGCCGCGTCTCCATCGAGTACGCCCTCATTCGGGACTGACCGGTCCCCGATGACGGGACCACCCGGTCTTTGAGTCCGGGTTGTATTCGATCCAGTTTCAGTTGATGTCGCAGGCCACGGGATGGTGGGTGTGGTCGCAGCGGGCAGCGTACTCGGCCGGGGTGAGATACCCCAGCGCCGAATGTCGATGCCGATGGTTGTGCTCGACTCCCCGGCGATTCGACCACAGGCACCGGCCGATCGCTCGACGCCTGGCGAGAGTCCGGGCAACCGGTCGCATTGACACTGCGGCAGTTACGCACCGAACCGCCGCACTGGTCGACCGGATTGATGGTGTCGGTTGTCGAGAACCCGTCGGTGATCGCTGCGGCCGCCGACCATCTCGGTGCCCGAACCGGCCCGATAGTGTGCACCTCGGGCCAGCCCGGCGCCGCCGTGCTGCTGCTTGTCGACCAGCTCGCCCGTGCCTGTGCCCGATTCCGCTACCACGGTGACTTCGACTGGTACGGCATCCGGATCGCGAATTTCGTTCGGCGGCATTGCCGGTGGGAGCCGTGGCGGTTCGGCTGCGACGACTATCTTGCCGCGGCCGCGGTGCACGACGGTGATCGACTGTCGGGAGCGCCCATCGATCCGGCCCGGGATTGCGCGCTTGGTGAGGCGATGGACCGGATCGGTCGTCAGGTCGAGGAAGAGGCGGTGACCGATCTGCTGCTCGGCGATCTCGGTGCGAGCGTTCTCGCGTGACCGATGCCGACCAGGGTATCTCGCGCCGTGCAGTGCCGCGAATTTCGTTGCGGATGCCGAGCAGGTCTCGGCGTGCCTGCCATACCTGCGAATGACGGTCCAAAAACCTCTGGTCAGCACCGTACTCGTCGCGATCCCGCTGGCAGGTGGGCGCGGCCGGAAACCATAGGCGAGCGCTATATGCGCATGTCGCAATGAACATGAATATCGTTTGTCCTGCAACGCGATTGGGTCTACTGTCGGCCGCATGGGGTCGCGTGCCGAGATAGTCGTCATCGACGAGGGAGCGCAGCGGAGGTATTACACGCACTGGGGTGCCCAGTCGCTGCATTTGGATCTGCTGCCAGGAGTGCTGCCTGCGCTACGTTTCGCTGCCGCGCAAAAGCACGTCGAAGGTTGGGTCGGCGACCTGGAAGCGGCTGCCGTGATCGACGTCGACAATCGGTTCCTGCTCTGGTTCGCGGGCGGGTGTGAGGAGAGCGCGATCCGATCCGCTGTCTTCGAGACGATGTCGGTGACCTGGCCGGACTGGTGCATCCATTGGGCGGGATACCGGGAAGCCGACCTGATCGACTACTGCGCGGGTCGTTGGCCGCAGTGCGTGGTCACCGTATCCGACGTCGAGAGGGTCCGCCTCTATACCCCGGCCATCGATCTCGCGACCCTGTTGGAACAAGGACCTGCGCTCATAGAGATCATTGCGGGTTGGAACGAGGCAAAGCGCTTGCCTACCATGCCGAAGCACGGGCTCCATCTCGATCTCGCGCAGCAATCCGGCGCGGTGTGGACGTTCGGGGGAAGCTCCGACGCCCTCGAGACGATCGCCGACCAGTGGCCCGGTTGGCGGTGGGAGGACTGGGGAGACAGGGCGGTCAGGGAGGCCGTGGAGGCCGATTCCGGCCCCGATCCGGAGTTGGCAGGGGCGTTCGAGACGCTGTCGGAGAGTTTCACCCGGCATCAGCAACTCGATACGGGAACCGAGGCTGCCGCCGAGCTCCTGAGAGTTCAGACCTGGATGAAGGATTTCGCTCAGGTTGGGGGATTCACCTTGGAAACCATCGAGGACAACGCATTCGCTCACCGTCCAGTGGAACTTACCCCAGCTGAACTGGCCGATGCCTACGAGGCCATCGCCGCTGCGGCACTACGGGCACGGCCCACAACGTAGGCGCTTATCGAAGCCGATACGACGGCAGCCGAGCCTACTAAGCAGGTCCTGCGGCGCCCTCCGCTCATGTCTGAAGCGGGCGAGTTCGACGCGGCTATCGCGCCATGCGAGGCGCGGAACATTGGTCAGCGAGGAGGGGTGTGAAGGTACCTGATCGACCCGTCCGGTATAGGGAATGTTCTTCGCGATAGCGGGACACAGACCAAGCTGTCCTTGGATAGGGGATGCCGGAACCGGTGCAGGACGAGTTCGTCCGCCGAGTACAGGCCAGGGCGTCCCGTGCCCCGTCCGCGATACCCGAGGTCAGGAGATCGCTGCCGCCTACAGGCCATTGGCCGCTGAAGGCTGAATCCCTGTCTCGACGTGGACGTTGTGCCGTCGGGCGTTGGGGATTGTCGGTATTCGTCGGCGTCGCCGCTACCATCCCTCAGTGCTGCGACAGGTCGTCCTTCGCCGGCGGATTCGTATTGCCAGGGACGGGTTCGTATAGCTCATTGAGGCCGATCAGTGAGACTTCGTTCTGTTCGGCGGCTTCTGTCAGGGCGGGCATGAAGCCGGCCCCGCTGTAGCAGGCGAGTTTGGTGTGGCTGGTGTCGGCCCCCATGTCGGTGGTCGTTCGGACTGTGCCGGCGGATATGTGCGACTTCTTCCGTGAAGTAGTACGGAAGTAGAGTATCTTGATTATCGAGCTAGTAATCATTTGAACAAGGAGTAACTTGAATGTCAAGTGACTGGGATCCGGTGTACACCAAACTCGGCGAGGCCACGCAGGCCTATCAGGCTGCTGTCGATGACTTCGATCGGGAGATGGCTCGGCTGCTGGGTGTGAACGAGACCGATCTGCGCTGTTTGGAGGCCCTGCTGGCCACGGATGTGGCGGCTCCGGGGCGGTTGGCCGCGCAGATGGGACTGACTACCGGCAGTGTTACGACAATGCTCGATCGCCTGGAGCGGCTCGGCTATTTGACGCGCAGTCCGCATCCCACCGATCGACGCAAGACTCTGGTTCGCGCGACCGCGCTGGCGGCCGAGCGTGTGTACGCGCTGATGGGGCCGTTTCTCAACGACGCGAAGGCCGTTCTGGCTGACTACACTGCCGACCAGCTTGGGTTGATCACCGAGTTTCTCGCGGCCAGCACCGCCAATCAAGTGAGGCATGTTCAACGCCTGAGGGAGTCCCAGTCTATGACTTGACAATCAAGCTACTCGTATATCAAGCTACTCATGTAGCTCGGCAGTCGAGATACATGAGTATCAAGTTTTCTGGGAGGTCCTCACCATGCACGTGATCATCATCGGAGGCGGAACCGGCGGCATGTGCCTGGCTCACGGCCTGAAGAACGCGGGCGTATCCGTGGCGGTCTACGAGCGTTATGGCACGCGAAAGGATGGTCTCTATGGCTACCGCGTGGGCATCGATGCCACCGGAAGCCGCTCGCTGGAACAGTGCCTCTCGCCCGAGCTGTATCGGACGTTTGTCGCGACCTGCGCACGGACTCCCCGCTATTTCAACGTGCTGACCGAGAAGATGCGGGCTACCACGAATATCGCGCTGGGATCGCTCGGCGACGGCGAGCACTCGGTGTCGCGCTCCACGCTGCGTCAAGTGCTGTTCACCGGGATGGATGACGTGGTGCACTACGGCAAGACGTTCACCCACTACACCCAACACCCCGACGGCACCGTCACCGCCCACTTCGACGACGGCACCAGCGCCGACGGTGACGTCCTGGTCTCGGCCGAGGGCACCCGCTCGGCGATCCGCCGCCAGTACCTGCCCCACGCCGAGGTGAAAGACACCGGAATCACCGCGCTGGCCACCAAAACCCCGCTGACGCCGGAGATCAGGGCGTTACTGTCGGAGGAGATCGAGCAGGGAATCTCGCTGATCTTCGCCAAAGGTGGACTGATGGGGATGCTCCACGTCATGGAATTCCCCTGGGACGTCGAGGGTAAGCCCAAGGACGATCGCGACACCGACCTGCTGAGTGTGTGGGACGGTTTGCAATACGACAACACCCGCGACTACGTCAATCTCTCGGTATGGGGCGCCCACGACCACTTCCCCGAGGGGGTTCACGAGTTGCGCGGCGAGGAGCTCATCAAGGTCGCGTTGGCGTCCACCGCCGACTGGGATCCCAAGCTGCGCAAGATGTTCGAATTGTCCGACCCGGCCTCGGCCTTCCCGCTGCGGATCGCCACCTCGGTTCCTATCGAAGCATGGCAGCCGACCAACATCACCCTGCTCGGCGACGCCATCCACACCATGACGCCCGGCCAGGGCGTCGGCGCGAACACGGCGCTGCGAGACGCCGCTCTGCTGTGCGGTCAGCTGACCGCGGCCGCGCGGGGGGACAGGGAGTTGATCACAGCAATCGGCGAATACGAGGCCGAGATCGTCCCCTACGGATTCGCCCGCGTCGCCGACTCGTTGAAACAGAACGGCACCCGCGGCGATGACCCGCTCTACCGCCCGTTCGTCGGTCGGCTGGCTCTCTTCGCCGCCCGCACGTACTTCAGCCTGACGGGCAGCATCCCGTCCCTGCGTCGAAAGTTCCTGGCAGAGATGCAGGCCTACCGCGGCGAGTAGGGCATGCCTCCGAATGGCTCGGGCCATTCCGCGCGGCACAAGCGGCGCCGCGTTTGGGGATTGTCGGTATTCGTCGGAGTCACCACCCAATTTCGGCAGATCTCTTCGAAATGGGGGCCGAGCACATTGCTTTGGAATCGGTGGCTCCGGCGTTCCCGCAGTCGTGCAGGTAGGCGGGTTCGCTCCCATTCGCTCCAATCCGGGCGCAGGATCGCCTGATAGAACGTGACCAGCGGTTCGGCAATGCGGTAGATCTTCCGGTTGCCGCGAAAGACATCGTTCTCTTTGGCGCGATAAACCCGCAGTCCTCCAGCACCCGAAAGGTGGTGGGTGATATCGCTTGCCCTGCGTCCGACATACGATGCGATGCCGTCGCTGGTCGCGGCCGCCACCAAAACCGAGTGATAGAGCCCGATATCACGCAATTGGCCGGTGAGGCCAAGGCGTTCGGGCCGGTATGCCGCACGTGCCCGCCCTACACGGCGTGCACTTCAACCAGATCGTCCAAGCCTACGAAGTCCTTTGGGTTACGGGTGTACAGGACGGCGGAATGCGCGTGTGCGGTTGCGGCGATGATCAGGTCCATGGTTCGGGCGCGGGGTTGCCGTCCGATGTTGGCGACCGCAGCGGCGATCTGTCCGTAGCTGGCGGCAACGGCTTCGTCGACGGGAAGCGCGTCGAACTGGCGCTGCAGGATCGAGAATCGACGAAGTCTTTCCGCGCGAGTGGCATCGGTGCGGGCGACGAGGACGCCGAAATGCAGTTCCGCGAGGGTGGCGGCGCTGATGGTCAGGATGCCGGGCAGTGGGACGACATCGTTGGCGATGACGACGCTGGTGTCGAGAATCCCTCTGGGTTCTGTGGTCATATCGCCCAAGGGTCGCGCAGTGTCTGGTCGATTCTCGCGCGGTCGGCTTCCCATTCGTTGTCGACGGTGCCGCTCCACAGGTCCGCGATCTGGTCGTAGGTCCGCCATGTTCTCGGAGCAGCAGCCGTGGGGGTCAGCGGCACGAGTCGAGCGCTGGGGCGACCGGCTACGGTGATGGTCAACTCTTCGCCGGATTCGACTCGACGCACGAGTTCGGATGCGTTTTGTCGCAGTTCACGCAGGCCGATGGTATCCACACAGTCACGGTAGCACAGGTGCTACCCGAGGCGATGGCGGCGGATTTTGGTCGTACGACCGTAATCGAACTCCTTGACAGACTTAGGTCTGGCTAACTTAAGCTGCTGGGCCGTGTCTGTTAGCGAAATGAACCATGCGATTCGGGCTCGGCGGGTGGTGCCCCGGGTGGTGTTGGGGGTGGGGGCGCTGGCGGTGTGCGTGGTGTTGAGCATCGCGGTGGGGGCGCGGTCGGTGCCGGTGACGACGGTGGTCCAGGCGCTGTTCGGGGTGGGGGAGGGGCGGGATGCGATGGTGGTCACGGGGATGCGGTTGCCGCGCACGGTGGTTGGGCTCGCGGTGGGTGCGGCGCTGGGGTTGGCGGGGGCGATTGTGCAAGGGATTACTCGCAATCCGTTGGCCGCGCCGACGACGCTGGGTGTGAATGCGGGGGCTGGGCTGGCGGTCGTGACGGCGATCTACGCGTTGCATTTGACGCATCCGACGCAGTATTTGGGTTTCGCCTTCGTTGGGGCGGCGGCAGCCGGGGCGTTCACGTTGGCATTGGGTCGACGCTCGGGTGATCTGGATCCGGTGCGACTCGTGTTGGGCGGCACGGTATTGCAGTTGGTGCTGGTCTCGTGGACTTCGGCGGTGCTGCTGTTCAGTGAGCGCACGCTGGACGAGGCGCGGTTCTGGCTCGCCGGGTCGATCGCCGAGCGCGATTTCGGCGCGCTGACGCCGATGCTGCCGACATTGCTCATCGGCGCGGTCATCGGTGTCGCGCTCGGGCCGGCGTTGAACGCGCTCGCGCTGGGCGATGATTCGGCGCAGGCGCTGGGTGTTCCGGTGGCGCGCATCCGATTCGCGGGGATGGTCGCGGTGGTGCTGCTGGCGGGTTCGGCGGTCGCGGTCGCGGGGCCGATCTCCTTCATTGGTTTGGCCGCACCGCATCTGGTGCGTTTGGTGGTGGGCGGCGATCATCGGCTGGTGATTCCCGGCTGTCTCATCGCCGGGCCGCTGCTGTTGCTTTCGGCGGATATCGTCGGGCGGTTGTTGACCAGGCCATCGGAATTGGAGGTCGGGATCGTCACCGCTTTCCTCGGCGCGCCGCTGCTGGTCGTGCTCGCTCGGCATCGGCAGGGGCGGTGAAAGTGTTGGCGGGCAAGGCGAGTGTGCTCGTTCGGCAGCGGCGTCGTGCCGTCGCGATCGGTGCGGCATGCGTGCTCGTGCTGGTGACGCTGGTGAGTATCGGACTGGCAGCGGGCGAGGTCTACATGCCGGTGCCGCAGGCATTGCGCGCGGCCTTCGGTTTCGGTGACGGCGGCGAGATCTACATCGTTCAGCAGTTCCGGGCGCCGCGCGTGGTCGCCGGATTGATAGCCGGTGCGGGACTTGCCATGTCGGGTGCGGTGTTGCAGCGGCTGTTCCGCAATCCGCTGGCCTCGCCGGACATCATGGGCGTGACCGGTGGGGCCTCCCTCGGTGCGGTCGCGGTGCTCGCCGCAGGCGCCGCGCAGACCATGATTCCGTTCGGGGCGCTGCTCGGTGGATTGTTCGCGGCGGTGCTGCTGGCGGTGCTCGGTCGCGCCGGGCTGCCGGTGAATCGGTTGGTGCTGGTGGGATTGGCGGTCCAGGCCGGGCTGACCGCGGCGGTGAATCTGGCGGTGGTGCGGTTCCCGACCGAGCTCGCCGGGTCGGCGATGCAGTGGACGACGGGTTCGCTCTACGGCCGCACCTGGCCCCAAGTGCAGGGCGCGGCCATCGCCGCGGCCCTGGTGTTGGTGCTGGTGTTCGCGCAGTATCGGACGCTGGCGGTGCTCGACCTCGGCGATGAGTCGGCGGGATCGCTCGGTGTCCCGGTATCCACAGCGCGCCTGCGGCTTTTGCTGACGGCGATAGCGCTGGCCGCGCTGGCCGCAGCGCTCAGCGGCCCGATCTCGTTCGTGGCCTTGGCCGTACCGCATCTGGTGCGCCTGGTGACGGGTCCGCCGACGGCGATCACCTTGGCGGTGACCGGCCTGGCGGGCGCGGTCCTGCTCGTCGGCTGCGATCTGACCGCGCAACATCTACTGCCCGTGCACGTTCCGGTCGGCGTCGTCACGGCGACGATCGGCGCGCCCTGGTTGCTGCTGCTCATGCTGCGCGAGAGCAGCCCGGTCGATCGGAGGACTTCATGACCGATGTGCTCGCCACCCGCGAACTCACCCTGCGCTACGCCGATCGCGCCGTCATCGACGGTCTCGATCTGGAACTGCCTGCCGGTGCGGTCACCGCCATCGTCGGCCCCAATGCCTGCGGCAAATCGACACTGCTGCGGGGCCTTTCGCGGTTGCTGCGACCGTCGGCCGGTGTGGTCACCCTGGACGGCGCCGATATCCATCGCATGTCGGCTCGCGCGTTGGCGCTGCGCCTCGGGCTGCTGCCGCAGCAGCCGATCACGCCGGACGCGATCACCGTGGAGGCGCTGGTGCGGCTGGGTCGCCATCCGCATCAGCGGATGTTGCGGCCGTGGTCGGCGCAGGATCAGGCGGCGGTCGAGAACGCGTTGCGCCGCACCGGAACCGACGCGCTGCGGGAGCGTCCGGTGGATCGGCTCTCCGGTGGTCAGCGGCAGCGGGTCTGGATCGCGCTGGCATTGGCGCAGGACACCGACCTGCTGCTGCTCGACGAACCGACCACCTTCCTCGACCTGCGCCACCAGCTCGAGGTGCTCGATCTGGTCGCGGATCTGCACGAGACCGCGGGTCGCACCGTCGTCATGGTGCTGCACGATCTCGGACAGGCCGCCCGCTACGCCGATCACCTCGTCGTCCTGCACGACGGTCGGTTGGCGGCGGCGGGCGCCCCCGCCGATGTGCTCGACGCCGACTTGGTCGCCGAGGTGTTCGGGGTCGACTGCCTGGTGGTGCCCGATCCGGAGACCGGCACGCCGCTGGTCGTCCCCCGCAGTCGGGCCGCGCGGCATCGCGCTTGAGATCCCCATCTAGAGAGAGGACTCCATCCATGCGATTGCGCGGAGTTGGCAGGATCGCGGTCGCGCTGTGCGCGGCGGCGATCGGTATTTCGGGTCTGGTGGCGTGCGGGAATGGCTCCGGCGCGACGGATTCCGGTGCGTCGGTGGCGGATCCGGCCGGATTCCCGCGCACCGTGGACACGGTGATGGGTCCGGTCAAGATCGGTAAGGCTCCGAAGCGGGTCGTGGTGCTCGATACCGCCGAACTCGATTCGGCGACGCTGCTGGGTGTCAAGCCGGTCGGTGCGGTGATCGCGCATACTCGGACTCAGGGCGGATTCCCGGACTATCTGGCGGGCAAGGTCGACGGCATCACCGATGTGGGGCCGCTGCTCGAACCGAATCTCGAGCGGATCGCCTCGTTGAGACCGGATCTGATCCTGTCCTCGAAGGTGCGCCACGAAAAGGTGTACGCCCAATTGTCGGGTATCGCCCCGACGGTATTCACCGAGACCACGGGCAGCACTTGGAAAGAGAATCTCGTGGTGCACGCGAAGGCGCTCGGCCTCGAACAGCAGGCCGCCGATGCGATGAAGCGCTATGCGGACCAAGCCCGCGCACTCGGTGCGGCGATCAAATCCGGACACGGCGGCACCCTGCCGACCGTCTCGGTGGTGCGGTTCCTCGCCGGACCGACCCGAATCTATCTGAGCAACTCCTTCTCCGGCACCGTGCTCGGCGATATCGGTCTGCCGCGCCCGGCCTCGCAGGTGTCCACGGATCCGAAGACGATCATGCGCCAGGTCAGTCCGGAGCAGATCGATCAGGCCGACGCCGATTTCATTTTCGTCGCCACCACCGACGATCCCGGCAAGACGCAGAAAGGCACCTACACCACGAGTCCCATTTGGCGCGATCTCCCGGCCGTCAAGGGCAACAGGGTGATCGAGGTTCCCGATGAGACGTGGATGTCGGGCATCGGCGTCCAGGCGGCCGGGCGCATGCTCGACGATGTGGCGAAGGCGACCGGGACCCCGTTCACGCGCTGACCGCGCGAAAATCGTTGGTCCACCGAGTGGTTCCGGCCGCAACCTGATCTCGGTCTTTGCTGGGAAGGTTGCGGTCGGAATCCGCTGTCACGGTCACTCCGGATCAATTGCCGGAATTGCTCCTGCACGTCGCCGTGGTTCGTCCCGTATTTCTGTGGGGCGCACCGGGTATCGGCAAGAGTCCACTGGTGTGCGCCTTCGCGGAATCACTCGGACTCGACTGCGTCACCCTGCTCGGCACGCAACTCGCGCCGGAGGATCTGATCGGGGTGCCGCAGATCGTGGAGAACCGCAGTCGATTCGCGCCGCCGGAGCTGATCGCCAGCGCTTCGCTTCCTTTCCGTCCCCACGGTCCTGTCTTCCGCATCACCTGAACCGCGTCTCGACAACGTCTATCGAAACTTCGCGGCGTAGCGGTCCACGTAGCGGCGGCCCGATCGGGTGGCCAGGTCGGTCATCAATGTGTCTGTCGCGGTGCGTACTTCGGTGTGATCGAGCGGCGGGAAGGTGCGGGCGTGGCCGAAGACGATGTGGACGCGGCCCGGCCGCCAGAAGCGGCGGCCACGGGGATTGATTCGGTCGGTGCCCGACAGCGCGACCGGCACCAGTGGTGCGCCGGTCCGCATCGCGACGCGGATCGCACCGGTCCGTCCGCGATAGACGCGGCCATCCGGCGAACGCGTGCCTTCCGGGTGGATACCCCATGCCCCACCGGATTCCAGGATGCGTACCGCGGCGTCGAGGGCGGCGGTCGAGGCCGAGCCGCCGGAGCGGTCCACGGCCACCTGGCCGGTCGCGGTCATCACCCACCGGATGATGCGGCCACGCGGTCCCGGCTGCGTGAAGTATTCCTGCTTGGCGATGAAGGTGATTCGGCGCGGCAGCACCAGCGCGAGATACAGCGAGTCGATCGCGGCGAGGTGGTTGGCGGCGATGATCACCGGGCCGGTGCGCGGAATATGCTGCAATCCTTCGACTTTCGGTCTGCCCAACAGGCGGAGCAGTGGTCCGAGCAGAAGCTGCTTCAGCACCCAGTACGACATCTCATCCTCCCGAACGATTTCGTAGACACTGTCTACACGCCGTTGGTAGACATTGTCTACGCAGGGTGGGTGCACCGTCCGGATCGAGCGCGTGGCGACAATGTTCGGCATGGATGTGGCGGATTCGTTGCGCGAGCGGTTGGTGACGAGCGGTGTCGAACTACTCGAGCAGGTAGGCGTCGGCCAACTCGGATTGCGGGCCATCGCCCGGCATGCCGGCGTCTCCCACGGCGCGCCCCGTCGACACTTCCCCACCCACGCCGCCCTCCTCGCGGCCATTGCCGCCCGCGGATTCGCCGCCCTGGAAACAGATTTCGCGGCCGCACCCGCACATCCCCCGCGGGCGCGGGCCGAATACACAGCACTGGCCTACGTGCGCTTCGCGACCGACCACCCCGAGATGTTCATGCTGATGTTCCGGCACGACCTACTGGAAGGTTCCGGCCAAAACCTGCGCCGAACAAGCCTTCCGATGTTCGAACGCTGGTCCACCATGATTGCCGAATGCGCCCCTGCTTCTGCTGATCGGGCAGCCCTGCTGGCTTGGACCAGTCTGCACGGCATAGCCGCCCTGGCCGCCAACCGCAGCCTCGCCCTCATCTCCCCGGACACCAATCCAATCGACCTGGTCGCCGAGGTCATCGATACGTTCGTGGGGTCAGCCTGACCGGTTGGCGCATCGGCCTGCTCTTATCACTGCTATCGCAACTTTATCGGGCCAGCGGTCGGCGAAACCCCAGGATGTACGCAGTCGTACGCCCCTTGACGTTGCGATAGCAGTGATAAGGCTCTCGCTAGTTCGCCGGATGGACGCGGCCGCCGATCTCGATTCGGCCATCCGGTAGCGGGGTGGTCATGATTTGGGAGCCTCGGCCCTGGGTGATGAGTAGGGGGCGGTTCAGGGTGGCGGTCAGCAGGATCGCGGCGGCGCCGGTTGCTTCGTCCTCATCGATTCCGTCGCCTCGGCCGGGGAAGGCGCGGGCGCGGAGGTGGCCTGCGTGCTCGTCTTGCCAAGCCCATGCGTAGATCCATTCGCCGATGGGCGGGATTTCCAGGGCGTCGACCGCTGTAGGCGAATCGAACCGGCGCAGGGTGCGGGCCGGTGCCCAATCGGATTGGGCTGCGATCCAGGTGAATTCACCATCGTGACGGATGTCGACGCGTCCGGCCGCCGTGGTCAGGTGCGTCGCGCGGAGCAGCCATGCGACCCCGACGCACGGATGCCCGGCGAAGGGCAGTCGGATCGAGGGCGTCCAAATATCGATGACTCCGTTCGACTCGTCGTCGACGAACACCGTCTCGCTCAAGCCCAGCGTGCGTGCCACAGCGAGCCGCTCCGCGTCCCGCGTGAGTTCCCGACCTGCTCGAACCACACCGAGCTCATTGCCGAAGTCCCCGTCGGGTCCGCAGAACACGCGCACAACCTCATAGTCGATCACCGCACAAGTCAACCGCATCGGTCGAAATCGGGGTGTCGTGAGGCCGACCAAATCGCGTCTACCAGCGGAAGTATTCGGGCCGGGGGCGGCGGGTTTGAGGGAATTGGGGTTGGGGGAGACCTGAATGAGTCATACTTCGGACTGTGTCCACGGTCGCGGAGTTCGAACGGATGTTGCGAGGGGCATCGCTGCGGGTCACCGCGCCGCGGATGGCGGTGCTGACCGCGGTGCACAATCATCCTCATTCCGATACCGATTCGATTATCGGACTGGTGCGCGCGGCGCTGGATACCGTGTCTCATCAGGCTGTTTATGACGTGCTGCGCGCGCTGACGGGTGCGGGTCTGCTGCGGCGGATCCAACCGTCGGGGTCGGTGGCGCGTTACGAGACGCGGGTGGGAGACAACCATCATCATCTCGTGTGCCGGTCCTGCGGCGTCATCGCGGACGTCGACTGCGCGGTCGGGGCGGCCCCCTGCCTCACCGCGTCCGACACCAGGGGCTTCTCGGTCGAAGAGGCCGAGGTCATTTACTGGGGCCTGTGCCCCGCCTGCAATACATCCGACACCTGACCAATCCACCCGTTCTGGAGGGATTACCTTGTCTGACACCACTGATACTGCCGTTGGCGGTTGCCCGGTCCGGGCCACCCACCCCACCCGCGGTGAGGCCAACCGGGACTGGTGGCCGAACCGATTGAACCTGCGGATCCTGGCGAAGAATCCGCCCGCGACCAATCCGCTGGGCGACTTCGACTACGCCGCCGCGTTCAACGCCTTGGACTTGGCGGCCGTCAAACGCGACCTGGTGACGACGCTGACCACCTCGCAGGAGTGGTGGCCCGCCGACTATGGCCACTACGGCCCGCTGATCATTCGCATGGCCTGGCACAGCGCGGGCACCTACCGCATCGCCGACGGTCGCGGCGGCGCCGGTTCGGCGCAGCAGCGTTTCGCGCCGGTGAACAGTTGGCCCGACAATGCCAGCCTGGACAAGGCCCGCCGCCTGCTCTGGCCGGTCAAACAGAAGTACGGGCGCAGTATCTCCTGGGGCGACCTGATGATCCTGGCGGGCAATGTGGCGCTGGAATCGATGGGTTTCAAGACCTTCGGTTTCGGTGGCGGCCGCATCGACGCCTGGGAACCCGATGACGACGTGTACTGGGGTCCGGAGACCACCTGGCTCGGTGACGAGCGCTACACCGGGCAGCGAAATCTCGAGAACCCGTTGGCCGCAGTGCAAATGGGACTGATCTACGTGAATCCGGAAGGGCCGAACGGCAATCCGGATCCGCTCACCGCCGCCGTGGATATCCGCGAGACGTTCGCCCGAATGGCGATGAACGATGAGGAGACCGTGGCGCTGATCGTCGGCGGCCACACCTTCGGCAAGACGCACGGCGCGGTAGATCCGAAATATGTTGGGCCGGAACCGGAAGCGGCGCCATTGCAGGAGCAGGGCCTGGGCTGGCACAACTCCTTCGGCACCGGTGCGGGTCCAAGTGCCATCACCAGTGGCCTGGAGGGCACCTGGACGCCCACTCCTACGCAGTGGGACAACAGTTTCCTCGATATCCTCTTCCGCTACGAATGGCAGAAGACGAAGAGTCCGGCGGGCGCGTGGCAGTGGATTCCGACCGATCCCGCCGCCGCGGATCTGGTCCCGGATCCCTTCGATTCGAACAAGAAGCATCCGCCGGTCATGCTCACGACCGATCTGTCGCTGCGGATGGACCCGATCTACGAACCCATCTCGCGTCGCTTCCACGAGAATCCGGAACTGCTGGCCGATGCCTTCGCCCGCGCCTGGTTCAAGCTGGTCCACCGCGATATGGGTCCGATCTCCCGCTACCTCGGGCCTGAAGTGCCTGCCGAGGCGCTGATCTGGCAGGACCCGGTCCCGGCGGTCAAGCACGAGCTGGTGGGGCCTGCCGAGATCGCGGACCTGAAGGCGCGTGTGTTGGCCTCGGGTCTGACTGTCTCCCAACTGGTCTCGACCGCGTGGGCGGCGGCCTCCTCCTTCCGGGGCAGTGACAAGCGCGGGGGCGCGAATGGCGGTCGACTCCGCCTGCAACCCCAATTGGGTTGGGAGGTCAATGAACCCGATTCACTGGCCACCGTGCTGCGCACACTCGAGGGGATCGCGCAGTCTTTCGCCGAAACGGGCAAGCAGATCTCGCTCGCCGACCTGATCGTGCTGGCAGGCGGTTTCGGGATCGAGCAGGCGGCGCGGAACGCGGGCCACGAGATTCAGGTCCCGTTCAGCCCCGGCCGCACCGATGCCGCGCAGGAGCAGACCGACGTCGAATCCTTCGCGGTGCTCGAACCGGCCGCCGACGGATTCCGCAACTATGTCGGGAAGGGGCAGCGGCTGCCCGCCGAATTCCTGCTGATCGACAAGGCGAATCTACTCACCCTGAGTGCACCCGAGATGACGGTGCTGGTCGGTGGCCTGCGGGTGCTGGGCGCCAACTTCCAGCAGACCCCGCTCGGCGTGCTCACCGCCAATCCCGGTGCGTTGACCAATGATTTCTTCGTCAATCTGCTGGATATGGGCACCGCCTGGAAACCGACCTCCGAGGAGGCCGAGACCTTCGAGGGGCGTGACCGCGCCAGTGGCGAACTCCGTTGGACCGGAAGTCGAGTCGATCTGGTCTTCGGTTCGAACTCCGAATTGCGGGCTGTCGCCGAGGTCTACGCGGCCGAGGACGCCAAGGCGAAGTTCGTCGAGGACTTCGTGGCGGCCTGGACGAAGGTGATGAACCTCGATCGGTTCGACCTGGCCTGAGCCTTGCCGCCGGACCCGATGACCTGGTTGTCGGGTCCGGCGGTGGCTCGGTCGGCGCGCGGATCGAGAGGTGTCCGCTACCGATCGGGCAGGTCGGCGAGAGCCGCGGCCGTCGAAGCGGCGAGGGGATTACCAACGAGGGTGTAGTAGTCGAGTGCTGTGCGGTAGTTCTCGGCTGCCTCGGCGTATTGGCCGGTCGCGGTGAGAGTTCGGCCGATCAACCGGTGGGTGTCCGCGGTCTCGCGGCGGGCGTGATCGCGGCCGAACAACTCCAACGCTTCGCGCAGGACCGGCAGCGCTTCCTGCGGATCGTCGTTCGCGATCAACGCTCGGGCGATGACGAAGCGAGCCTTGGCGCGGTTGTCGGTTTCATTGTCGAACCGGTCGAAATAGGTTTGCGCGGAACGCGCTTCGGTACGCGCGGTATCGAAGTCGGCGAGGTCGAGATAGGTGCGCGACCGCTGCAGGCACAGCAGGGCCAGTGCCCGATCCCGCTGGGGCTGAGGTATTTCGGCGGCGACGGTTTGCGAGCGCCGGAAGTAGTCCAGGGCCTCGATGGAATCTCCCTGGCGAGCAAGGGTTTTCCCGATCCATTCCAGCGCGCTCTGCTCGCCGAGTCGATGGCCGAGGCGCAGGGCCGCGGTGTGCGATTCGGTGAAACAGGAGTGGGCTTCGGCGAATCGGCCGACCGCGAGGTAACCCGCACCCAGTTGGGAGGTCAACTGCATGATTCCGGCGTCGCTGTGGTCGGCGCGCGCGGCAGCCAGGCCGTCGGTGTGGGTTTCGATCCAGGTGTCGTGCAGGCCGTGCAGGTGCAGGTACTTCCAGAAGGCGACGCACAGGGGCCAGGCCGTCGCGGGCAGGGCATTGCCGTGCGCGGCGCGGATGGCGGCGGCGATATTCGCGAATTCGATCTCGAACCAGGCCGAGGCGTCCTGCCTGGTGTATTCGCCGCCGAATCGCGCCGAGAGGTCGGTGACAGGTCGCACCCACCAGCGGTTGGACAGGGCCGCGCCACGCGGCAGGGTTTCGCGCAGGTACCACGAGGTCCAGTCGGCGATGAGACGGCGGCGGGCGGTGGCATCCAGCACGGCCTCGGCGCGGGACCGCGCGTCATCTCGGATGACCGGGTGGAAGGCGTAGCGTTCGGCGTCGTCGACGGTGAGCAGGTTGAGCTCCACCAGAGCTTCCAGGACGGCGAAGGCGGCGTCGAGATCCCAGTGCAGCACGGCGGCAGCCGCGGAGGCGGAAAAGGTTGCGGCGGGCAGCATTCCGAGGGTCCGATAGGCGCACGCCTGATCATCGGCGAGATCGTCGTAGGTTGCGTCGAGGAACCGCGTCATGCGCTGGGCATTGTCGAATTCGAGCAGGGCCAGACGAGACTTTCGCAGACGTTGCAGCAGGTGCGGTGCGCGAGCCGACCTACCTCGGATCTGGGCCGCCAAAACCTTGATGAGCAACGGGAATCCGCCGCACAGGTCGACCAGTTCGGCGGTGCTCGCCGCATCGATCTCGGTATTGCCCAACCCCACTTGGAATAAGGTCAGCGCCGCATCCTGTGGCAGTGCCTCAGGTGAAAAGGGTTCGAAACCCTCGGATTCCAATCCGCGCCTGCGCAGGGCCGAAGTGGCGACCACGATCGCGCCGGGTGCGTCGTCCGGGACCAGCCCGAACACCTGCCCCTGGGTGTCCATATCGTCCAGTACCAGGATGAAGCGCTTGCCCGCGCAGATCGTGCGATACGTATCGGCCTTTTCGGCCTCCGTGGCCGCCTGATCGGTTGCCTCGATACCGAATTGGCGCAGCGCTCTGGTCAACAGTTCGCCGAGCGGGACGGCAGTGCCATCGGGGCGACGGCCATTGAGCCAGATGAGTGGGCCGTCGATGAGATCGCGATGAGATTTGGCGAATTGGGTGACCAGGCAGGAGACGCCCAACCCCTCCAAGCCGTGCACGTACATGCGGGCGGGAGTCCCGCTATCACGACTGCGTCGGACGTGGTCGGCCATCGCGGCCATGATGTCGGCACGAGCCAGGAAGGGATCGGCCCACGGTGGCACCCAGTTCGCACCCACCTGTGACCTCCCCTGACGCCTCGGCTCCGACGCACCACTGTAGCCGAGGCGGCTAGCTTTCTATCTGCTTGAAACGCAAGTGTATTCGCTGGGTTCCGGTGAACAGGGCCGCGGTCGGCGGGAGATATCGGTGTCCGGAGCGCCCCATCCAGTCGTGCGCGGCGGCGGCCACGGCGGCACTGCCGAGCGGACCGGCTATCGGTTCGGACAGGTGCGCTTCGATGCGCAGGCCGCTGCGGTGGTGGATGTGAATCCGCTGTGCATCCAGTTCCGCCACTGTCGCGGTGCATGCTGGTCGCTGCCGGAGGGTCTCGGCGAGTGCGTGATTCGATACCGCGACAATATCGGCGACGCTGCCCAGATCTCGTCGCGGATGTCTTCGATCGATCGCGAGGTAGGTGTCTTCGATACGCGCGCCGCGTCCATGGCGCGCGGAGATATCGGCAGGCCAGCGGCGGATCACGGCGGTGGTATCGGTCCATTGGCAGGCGATGCGGCACGATAGGACGGGTTGGCGCTCCGGAACCAGATCCGCTGCCGCATAGGGGAATACCGGCGGGGGAGTGTCGGGTTCGGACAGATCCATCAGTTGGTAGATCGCGGTGCGCAAGGCGATGGCGCACTCATTCGGCTTGGAGGTGGCCGAGTCGGCGATCCCCGTCAGCGCGGGAGGATCGTGCAGCGCCGCCGAAATCTGTTCCGGCAGCGGTCTTTCGGGATTCAAGCGCGGTGCGATCCGACCCAGCAGATCGACAGCGGAACCGGCGGCCACCTCTTCGGGTGGGAAGCTGGCGAGCAGGGTCGGGACTCCGAGGGCCGCCGCGTACGAGGTGACCGCGCCGTGATCGCCGATGACGAGGTCGGCGGCGAGTACGGTCTGCTGCCAGCCGCGCGTCGGCGGAATGAGGCGCAGTCCGCAGCGCAGCGCGTCGGCCAACCACATGCGCAATTGCAGTGGGCTGTGGGCGAACCAGACATTGGGGTGCACCACCGCGGCGACCACATGATCGTCGGCGGTCAGTTCGCTCAGCAATCGTCCGATCAGATCGGGATGACGCCACAGCAGCGAGCCGGGACCCCAGGTCGACGACACCGTGACCACTCTGCTGCCCTGCCCCGCTCCGAGCGCCGCCCGATACTGCGACCGCTCATCCCGGCTGACCCACATCCGATCGAGGCAGGGATCCCCGACGACCACCGCATTCGGCAGTGCCTCCGGCGTCGACCGGGCCAGGCGCGCCCGCTCGTTCTCGTGGGCGAGCACCACCGCATCCGGCACCCGCCCCTCGCGCACCAGCCATTCCCGCGCCAATCCGTAGGCGCGCTCGCGGGATTCGGGATTCGGGATTCGGGATTCGGGATTCGGGATTCGGGATTCGGGATTCGGGATTCGGGATTCGGGATTCGGGATTCGGGATTCGGCGCGATTTTAGAGTATCCGATCCCATGCGACAAAACCGCCAGCGGCGCCGCGATCGTTTGCAATTTCCCGCTGTGATGCACCGAAATGGCGACATCGAACTTCTCGGAAAGCGCCTGCTCCCAAGAGATTGTGAGGGCGCCCGAATCGGCCAACTGCCGCTCGACATCCCCACTGACCTTCGATACATCCGGAAAAGTGAATACCAACTGAACCCGGAGATCGGAATCGAATACCGAAAGAATATCCGCCAACCGATTCCACGCCGTAACCGTATGCACCACGACCAACGCGCGCTTCTCGAACCCGACGGTCACCCACCGCGGCCGCTCCCCCCGCACATCCTCCGGCCTCGGCAAACCTGATCTCCCTCGTGAACGAACGAATCCCTACCGTAGCGCGCCCGGTCATCCGAGCCTGCTGCCGACTCATCCGTTAGGAGTACAGTTCCAAGGAGTGTAGTCCTAACGGATGGAGGGCGGTGTGGAGAAGCCGCAGTACATGTTCGACCGGGATGTCGAGTGGGAGGCGCTGGTGTCTTTCGCGACCCTGCCGGTCGGGACCGCGCGATTGGGGATCGTGTCCGGTCGGCGGCGGATGGGGAAGACCTACCTGCTGCAGGCGCTGGTCGAACGGTTGGGTGGGTTCTACTTCGGTGCCTCCGATGCGACCGGTGGCGATTCGCTGATGGAGTTCGGGGCCGCGCTCGCAGGGTATCTGGGAGCCGAGGTCCCGATACGCTTCGACAGCTGGAACCACGCTGTGACCTATCTGTTCGGTCTCGGGGCGCGCGAGCAGGCGGACCGGCCGCGGCTGATCGTGCTGGACGAGTTTCCCTACCTGACTCGGGCCGTACCCGAGTTGACATCGGTGTTGCAGCGGGAGATCGATCGCTATCAGAACGAGCCGAGCGGGATCCGGCTGCTGCTCTGTGGATCGGCGATGTCTGTGATGGGTCGGCTCCTGGCAGGCAATGCGCCACTACGCGGTCGTGCCCAGCTCGAGATGGTGGTGCGGCCGTTCGGATACCGCGATGCCGCCGCGTTCTGGGATGTGGCGGCGGAGCCCGCGCTGGCGGCGAAGTTGCATGCGGTGGTGGGTGGCACACCGGCGTATCGCGGGCAATTTCTGGCAGGCGATACCCCGACATCATTGGCGGAGTTCGATCCCTGGCTTTGTCGGACTGTGCTTTCGCCGGTGAGTTCGCTATTCCGTGAGGCGCGCTACCTGTTGGCCGAGGAGGCGGAGATACGCGATACCGCGCTGTATCACTCCGTTTTGGGAGCTGTGGCGCGAGGGAGTAACACACGCGGCGGCATTGCCGGGTCTATCGGACGCAAGGCGGAGGATATTTCGCACCCTCTGAACGTATTGGAGGATTGTCATCTTCTTATGCGTGATGAGGACATATTCCGGGCGGGCAAGTCGGTGTATCGAATCACTGAACCGCTCATCGCGTTCTACGAGGCGGTTATGCGTCCGGCTTGGCTCCTGTTGGAGAGGGGGCAGGCGCGACGGGTGTGGGCGAGGTCCAAGGAGAGATTCGCCGCACAGGTGGCGGGGCCGCATTTCGAGGTGATAGCGCGGGAATTCATGATCGACGACGGTATCGAACTGCTGCATCCGGAGGCCGAATTCGGGACAGTCGGTGGTGGCATCGTTCCCGACCCGGCCAACAAGACTCAGATCGAGATCGATGTGGCGGTCGTCCAGCAGGGGGATGGCGGACACAAGCGTGCCGTCTCACTCCTGGGCGAGGCGAAATGGGGTGTGACGATGGGCAGTAACCACGTTGACCGCCTCTCCAGGGCGCGGGATCTTCTGACACGCGCGGGTTGGGACACTTCGCACTGCCGCCTGGCTTGTTTCGGCGGTGTCGGATTCAGTGCGGCGCTACAGCGGCGTGCCGACGAAGAGTCCGATGTGCTGCTGATCGGTCTCGATGAACTGTATGCGCAATAAGCTATCCCGCAGGGAGATTCGATTTCTCGGTGTGGATTTCCAGGGTTGTTTCGACGAAGGCTCGGGCGGCGGGGGTCAGGGGGCCGGTGCGGTGGATGAGCCATTGGGGTAGGCGTTCGGGTGGGGTGAAGCGGTAGATTTCGGCGCCTGCGCGGCGGGCCAGGTATTCCCAGCCGTCGGGCATGAGGCCCGCGCCGATGCCGCGCAGCACCATGGGGAGAACGACGCTGCGGTCGCCTACTTCGGCGGCGATGTGGAGGTCGCCCACGGTGGCGGCGAGGCGGTCGAAGCGGGCGCGGACGGCGGTGGCCGATTGGGGGACAACGAAATTCATGCCGCGCAGATCTTCGGGGGTGATGGTGCCGTCGACGCCGATGGCGGTGCCGGGCGGGGCGACGAGCAGGAAGTCCTCCTCGCGCAGGTAGTGCGATATCAGCCCCTGACTCGCGGGCCGCTCGGCGTTGCCGCACACGCCCGCCTCGCAGCGGCCGCGCAGGACGGTGGCGATGACTTCGGCCGCCGACAGCGCCGACCATGTGCTCACCGTCACGCCGGGATGTTCGGCGCGAAGTCGGGCGATGGCGCTCGTGACGGGTTCGAGGGTGGAGGAGGGGGTGGCCGCGACGTCGACGCGGCCGACCGCGCCGGTGCCGATGGTTTGGGCGGCGGCCCGCAGCGAATCCATATCCCGCAGAACCTGGCGAGCCCGGTCGGCCATGAGTTCACCTGCGGTGCTGAGGACCGCGTTGCGGCCGACGCGGTGGAACAGCGGAACTCCGAGTTCGCGTTCGAGTTTGCCGATGGAACGCGACAGCGAGGGTTGGGCGACCCGCAGGATGCGAGCGGCGTGGGTGAAGCCGCCGTGTTCGACGATCGCCACGAAATACTCGAGCTGTCTGCGTTCCATAACGTGAGGCTATCGGTCTGGTGCCGGACATGTCTTGGACGCGCGTACACCTCGGACGCGATACTCGGCTGGTGTTCACCACACGTCCCACGCTGCAGGGCACCTTCGGGATGGTGTCCTCCACACACTGGCTGGCCTCCGCGGCCGCGCTCGCGGTACTCGAAACCGACGGCAATGCCTTCGACGCGGCGGTCGCCGCCGGTTTCGTGCTGCATGTCGTCGAACCGCATCTGAACGGTCCGGGCGGTGAGGTGCCGATTCTGCTGGCTCCGGCCGGTCAGCCGCCGAAGGTGCTGTGCGGGCAGGGTCCTGCGCCCGCGGGTGCGTCGATCGAGCACTACACCGGTCTCGGCCTCGAATTGGTGCCGGGTACGGGTCCGCTGGCCGCCGCCGTGCCGGGCGCGTTCGACGCCTGGATGGTGCTGCTGCGCGACCACGGCACCAAGCGGCTCTCGGAGGTGCTGTCCTACGCGATCGGCTATGCCGAAAACGGATATCCCGCCGTGGAGAACATCGGCAATACCATCGGCGCGGTCCAGGAGCTGTTCGAGTCCGAGTGGACCACCTCCGCCGCGGTCTACCTGCGCGCGGGCAAACCTCCCGCTCCCGGCGCGGTGCTGACCAACCCGACCCTGGCCGCCACCTGGCGTCGGGTGATCGCCGAGGCGGAGGCGGCGGGCGCGGGTCGGGAGGCGCAGATCGAGGCGGCCCGCAAGGTGTGGCGTGAGGGTTTCATCGCCGAGGCGCTGGCCGAATTCGCGGCGCGGCCGACCATGGACACCTCCGGCGCGCGCAATGTCGGCACGATGACCGCGGACGATATCGCGAAATTCGAAGCGACATACGAGGATCCGGTCACCTACACCTGGAACGGCTGGACCGTGGCCAAGGCCGGACTGTGGAGTCAGGGGCCGGTATTCCTGCAGCAGTTGGCTCTGCTGCCGGAGCGACTGGAATACGCGAGTCCCGAGTACTACCACGCGCTCATCGAGGGTTCGAAGCTCGCCATGGCCGATCGCGAGGCATGGTACGGCGACGGCACCGATGTCTCGCTCGAGACTCTGCTTTCCCCCTGGTACAACGTGTGTCGCCGTTCCAAGATCGGTCCGCGCGCCTCGTACGAGTTGCGGCCGGGCAGCCCGGACGGGCAGCAGCCGCGCCTGGGCGCCTATGCGAAGTCCAATGCCGCGGTCCCGGAAGGCAATACGCTCGGCACAGGCGAGCCGACAGTGGCCGACAACGGCGCGGCGCGCGGCGATACCTGCCACGTGGACGTGGTCGACCGCCACGGCAATATGGTCGCCGCCACCCCCAGCGGCGGCTGGCTGCAATCCAATCCCGTTGTTCCGCAGTTGGGTTTTCCGCTCGGCACCCGGTTGCAGATGGCCACGCTGGAGTCCGGACTGCCCAATTCGCTGCGGCCGGGTCGGCGGCCGCGCACCACGCTCAGCCCTTCGATGGCGCTGCGGGACGGGGTGCCGGTCATGGCATTCGGCACACCGGGCGGCGATCAGCAGGATCAGTGGAGTCTGCATTTCTTCCTGGCCGTCGTATTGCGCGAGAAGGTGCGCGGTGGTCTGGATCTGCAAGGCGCGATCGATGCGCCCAACTGGCATCAGGAGAGTTTTCCCGGCTCGTTCTATCCGCGCGTCATGAATCCCGGTGCGGTGGTAGTGGAATCGCGTATCGGTGCGTCGGTCATCGCTGATCTGGAGCGGCGCGGTCACAAGGTGACGGTGGGTGCGCCGTGGTCGGAGGGCCGGATGTGCGCGGTGGCGCGTGATCCGGAGTCTGGTCTGCTGTCGGCGGCCGCGAATCCGCGCGGGATGCAGGGTTACGCGGTCGGTCGCTGAAACTCGGCTCGGACAATGGCGGTTCGTTTCCGACGGACCGCCATTTCCCGTGTCCACCACAATGGCGGCCGCATTTCGCGGCGGCGAATCGGTGAAAAATATTCGATGAAAAATAAATACCGGTCGGAAAGTCCGAAGTATCCGCGAGAGCTGAAGTATGTTGTAGCGCATGCTCGTCCGCATCACCCGGATGGCGGTGCTGTGCGCCGCGCTCGTCGGTCTGGCCGCGTGCGCGCCGATCCAGCATCCCACCGGATCCGCGTCGCATCCAGACGATTTCGGCTCGCCCGTCACTACGCCCGTGCGTGAGGGCGGTGAGCTGGTGATGGGCCTGTCCGCCGAACCCGACAGGCTGGACCCCACTACTTCGAGTTCGCTCTACACCCGTTACGTGATGAACTCGATCTGCGAGAAGCTCTACGACAATGATTCGGCGGGCCGCCTGGTGCCGCAATTGGCCACCGCGCTGCCGGAGTTCGCGCCCGATGGACTCACCGTGACCATCCCGGTGCGCACCGGGATTCGCTTCGCCGACGGCACCGCCTTCGACGCGGCCGCGGTGCGGACGAGTCTGCAGCGTCACCTCAGCGCCAAGACCTCGCAGCGCGCCGGCGAGATGGGGCCGATCAGCGCCATCGAGACGACCGACCCCGCGCATGTGGTGATCCGGTTCAAGCGCCCGTTCGCGCCGATCACGGCGGCGCTGGCCGATCGCGCGGGCATGATCATGTCGCCCGCCGAATTGACCAGGTCGGGCGATGATTTCGGCACCCACCCGGTGTGTGTCGGTCCGTTCAAATTCGTCGAGCGGGTCCCGCAGACCGCCATCGTCGTCGCGCGCGATCCGCTCTACTACGACGCGGCGAAGGTCCATCTCGACACCATCACCTACCGCATCATCGCCGACGCCAATATTCGCGCCGCGAATCTGCGTTCGGGCGATGTGGTGGTCGCCGATCAGCTCTCGCCCCAGGACGCGGACGCGCTCGCCAAGGATCGGCACCTGCGGCTGTTGCAGACCACATCCCTTGGCTATCAAGGCATCACGATCAATATCGGCAATGTGGACGGGGTCGGGAAGCCGACCAAGCCGATCGATACTCCCCTGGCCAAGGACGCGCGAGTGCGCGAGGCGTTCTCGCTGAGCATCGACCGTCGCCAGCTCGCGGATACCGTGTTCAACAGTTGGTACGAGCCGGCGTGCACGCCGATCTCGCCGCAGAGCCCGTATGCCACTCCCGCCGGAATCGCCTGTCCCGCATACGATCCGCAGCGGTCCAAACAGTTGCTGGCCGAGGCGGGCGTATCCATTCCCTATCGGGTCGCCCTGCAGGTGCCGACCCAACAGGACAATCTCCGCTACGCGCAGGCGCTGCAAGCCGGCGCCGCCGAAGGCGGATTCGATCTCGAGATCGTCCCGGTCGAGTATTCGGCCCTGCTCGACGTGCAGAAGCGGGGCACCTTCGAGGCCCTGTATCTCGGCTGGTCGGGTCGACTCGACCCGGACGGCAATATCTCTCGCTTCCTCACCACCGGATCCGGCGGCAACTACGGCGGTTACAGTTCCACCGCGCTGGACGATCTGCTCGCGCGTGCCGCGCGCGGCACTGATCTGGCCCAGCGCGCCGACCTGTACGGACAGGCCGTCCAGGTGATCCAGAAGGACAATCCGTACCTGTACACCTACCGGCAGCGCCTGCTCACCGTGCACTCGACGCGGGTACTGGGCATCGAGGCGTATCCCGATGGTGTCGTACGGCTGAGCAGAGCTGCGTTCGCGGCGGAGAAGGGCTGAAATTCCATGCTGCGGTACGTGTTTCGACTAGCGGCCGGACTGTCGGTATTGGTGGTGCTCGCGGGCTGCTCCACCCCGGAGCAGATCGCGCAGACCATCCCGCACATCGACGACTACGGCACTCCGGTGGGCGCCAGAACTGTGCAGCAGGGCGGCGATCTGGTCATGGCGCTGTCGAATGAGCCCGACCGCCTCGACCCCACGACATCGAGTTCGCTCTACACCCGCTACGTGATGAACACGATCTGCGAGAAGCTCTACGACGTGGACCTGGAGGGCCGCGTCGTCCCGCAGTTGGCCACGGCCCTGCCGGACTTCTCCGGCGACGGACTCACCGCGACCATCCCGGTCCGCACCGGTGTCCATTTCGCCGACGGCACCGCCTTCGACGCCACTGCCGTGCAGACCAGCCTGCAGCGGCACTACACCGCCAAGAACTCCCAGCGGACCGGCGAGATGGGGGCGGTGGCGGGTATCGAAGCCGCCGATCCGACCCATGTGGTGATCCGGTTCAAACAGCCGTTCGCGCCGATCACCGCCGCACTGGCCGACCGCGCGGGCATGATCATGTCGCCCGCGGTGCTGACCAAGGACGGCGACAACTTCGGCGACCATCCGGTCTGCGTGGGGCCGTTCAAGTTCGCCGAGCGCCAACCGGGCGTCTCGATCACCGTCATCCGCGACCCGCAGTACTACGACGCCCAGCACGTTTACCTGGATTCGATCACCTACCGGATCACCGCCGACCCCACCACCAGGGCCGCGCATATCCGCTCGGGCGAGGTGCAGGTGGCCGACCAGATCTCCCCGGCGGATGTGGACACCATCGCCACGGAGTCGGATCTGCATCTGCTGCAATCGGGATCCCTCGGCTTTCAGGGCATCACCATCAATATGGGCAATGCCGACGGCGTCGGCAAGCCGGTCAAACCGCTCGAGACGGCGCTGGCCAAGGATCCTCGGGTGCGACTGGCGCTTTCGCTCAGCGTGGATCGCAAACAGTTGGTGGACGACGTATTCCACAACTGGTTCGAACCCGCCTGCTCGCCGATCGCCCCGCAGAGCCCCTTCGCGACCCGGAACACTTCGCAGTGCCCGCAATTCGATCCGGAACGGGCCAAGGCACTGCTCACCGAGGCGGGCGTGGCGCTGCCCTACCCGATCACCCTGCACGTGATGAACAACTCCGACCAACTGCACTACGCGCAGGCCTTGCAGGCCAGCGTCGCGCAGGGCGGTTTCGAGGTGAAGATCGTGCCCGTCGACTACACCACCCTGCTGGAAATGCAGAAGCGCGGCAATTTCGAGGCGCTCATGCTCGGCTGGTCCGGTCGACTCGACCCGGACGGTAATATCACGCGCTTCTTTGCCACCGGATCCAACGGCAACTACGGCGGATTCAGCTCCCAAACCCTGGACGATCTGCTGGCCTGGGCGGCGCGTTCCGGCAATGTCGGACAGCGCGCCGCGCTCTATGAGCAAGCGGTGCAAGCCCTTCGCCGCGACAACCCGTACATCTACACCTATCGTCTACGCAACCTGACCGTGCACTCCACCCGCGTGACCGGTATCGAGGTCTTTCCCGACGGCGCCGTCCGCCTGGGCCGGGCCGCCTTCGTTGCCGATCGAAAGAACTGAAAGCCTATGTTGCGGTATGCGTTTCACCGCCTCTGGCAGGCCGCGCTGACGCTCGTGCTCGCCTCGGTCGTGGTCTTCGCGGGCGTGCGCGCACTGCCCGGCGATCCGGCCAGAGTGATGGCGGGCGAACAGGGCGACCAAGCCGCCGTCGACGCGATGCGCGAACAACTCGGCCTGGACCGCGCCCTACCCGTCCAATACCTCGAATTCGCCAAACACGCGCTCACCGGCGACTTCGGGCGATCCATCCGGACCGGGACCCCGGTCCGGACCCTGATCGGCGCGACTTTACCGGTTACCGTGCAGTTGGCCCTCTACGCCATGCTGATCGCGGTCCTCGTCGGTGTGCTCGGCGGGGTGATCGCGGCGGTATTCCGCGGCCGCTGGCCCGAATGGGCCGCCAATGGGTTCGCGCTGCTGGCGCTGTCGATGCCCACCTTCTGGCTCGGCATCCTCGGCGTGCTCTACCTGTCGGTGTCTCTGGGCTGGTTCCCGGCCTCGGGATACGTTTCACCACTGGAACATCCGCTGCGCGGCCTCTACTTCCTCACCCTGCCCGCCGTGATCCTCGGACTCACGCACGCGGCGGTGGTGCAGCGGCAGACCCGATCCTCGATGGTGGAGACGCTGACCGCCGATTTCGTGCGCACCGCCCGCGCCAAGGGGCTCGGTCGCGGTGCGGTGATCTTCCGATACGGGTTGCGCAACAGCCTGATCGTGGTCACCACCGTCATCGGACTGCAACTCGGACTGCTCATCGCCGGCGCGGTGGTCACCGAGCGCATCTTCAGTCTGCCGGGTATCGGCAAGCTGACCCTGGATTCGGTCTTCACCCGCGACTACCCGGTCATCCAGGCCGTCGTGCTGGTGATCACCGCCTCCTACATCGTGATCAACCTGCTGGTCGACCTGCTCTACACGGTGATCGATCCCCGGGTCCGAGTATCCGGGAGGGCGCGATGACCGCCACCGTGCCAGCACAGGCCACACCGGAGCAGACGCGTCGCGTGCTGCGGCTGCTGTGGCGCAATCCGTTGGGAATCCTCGGGGCGGTCCTGCTGTTCATCGTTGTCATCGCGGGCGTCTTCGCGCCGCTGCTCGCGCCGTACGCGCCCGCCGAGGTGCACTTCACCGCACCCTTCCAGCGGCCCGCCACCGTCGGATTCGCGCTCGGCACCGACGATTTGGGCCGTGACATTCTCTCCAGGGTGCTCTACGGCACCAGGGCCTCCCTGGAGGTGGGCGCGCTCGCGGTGCTGTTCGCCGTTCTCATCGGGGTGCCGCTCGGGCTGGTCGCGGGCTACTGGCGCTGGATGGACGCGGTGCTGTCGCGGTTGTCGGATGTGCTGCTGGCGTTTCCGTTCGTCATCATGGCGGTGGGGCTCACCGCCATCAACGGCGGTGGACTCACCGACGCCGCCTTCGCCCTCGGTATCGCGCAGGTGCCGGTGATGATGCGGGTGGTGCGCGCGGAAACCCTGCGGCTCAAAGAATCCGATTTCATCATCGCCGCGCGCGCCATGCAGGTGCCGTCGTGGCGGCTGCTCGGCGAGCACATCCTGCCCAACGCGCTCGCGCCGATCATCGTGCAGGCCACCGTCGTCATGCCCATCGCCATCCTCGGCGAGGCCATCCTGTCCTTCCTCGGACTCGGTATCAAACCGCCCGCGCCCAGCCTGGGCATCATGCTCTCCGACGCCCAGCAGTATCTGCTGCGCACCCCGTGGCCCGGCATCTTCCCCGGTGTCGCGCTCGCGCTGATCTGCCTGGGCTTCAACCTTTTCGGCGACGCGCTGCGCGACGCGCTCGACCCCAAGACCAGTCGCTGAGGAGCTGTCGTGACCGAAACCCTGCTGCGGATCGAGGATCTGCGGGTGTCCTTCGGCGCGGTCGAGGCCGTGCGCGGCGCGGACCTGACGGTCGCGCCGGGGGAGCGGGTCGCCGTCGTCGGCGCCTCCGGATCCGGGAAATCCACACTGGCGCACGCGATCATGGGTCTGCTGCCCGGCAGCGGACGCGTCACGGGCGGCACGATCCGGTGGCGCGAGGAAGATCTCGCCCGCGCCGATGAGACGCGGCTGCGCAGGTTGCGTGGACGCGAGATCGGTTTGGTGCCACAGGATCCCATGTCCAACCTGAACCCGGTGTCCAGGGTTGGTTGGCAGGTCGCGGAAACCCTTGTCGCGCACAAGGTTTGCGGACGGCGGGCGGCGCGGGAACGGGCCGTGGAACTGCTCGGGCAGGCCGGGCTGCCCGATCCGGCGCGGCGCGCCAAACAGTATCCGCACGAATTCTCCGGCGGGATGCGCCAGCGCGCGCTCATCGCCATCGGGCTGGCGTGCCGCCCCGATCTGCTCATCGCCGACGAACCCACCTCCGCCCTCGACGTGACCGTGCAGCGGCAGATCCTGGACCATCTCGCGGAATTGACCGAAGAGTTGGGTACGGCGCTGCTGCTGGTCACCCACGATCTCGGACTCGCCGCCGAACGGGCCGACCGGGTGGTCGTCATGTCGGAGGGGCGCGTCGTGGAATCCGGACCCGCGCGCGAAGTGCTCACCGAGCCGCGCCAGGACTACACCCGCCGACTCGTGGCCGCCATGCCCGCCAGGTCCGCGCCCCGCCGCGCCGTCGAAACCGAGTCCGCCGCACCGATTCTGGAGGTCTGCGGGGTCAGCAAGGAATATCGGCTCCGCGGCCGGGGTGGACTGCTGCGGGCCGTGGACGACGTCTCGTTCACCATCGGGCGCGGACGCACCACCGCCATCGTCGGCGAATCCGGATCCGGCAAGACGACGACCGCGCGCATGGTGCTCGGCCTGCTCCCCGCCACCTCCGGCGCCATTCGCCTCGACGGCGCGCAGGTCCTCGGGCTGCGCGGCGCGCGCCTGCGGGCCGCGCGGCGCGCCATGCAGCCCGTCTTCCAGGATCCCTACGCCTCCCTCGACCCCATGTGGACCGTCGAGCGCTTGATCGCGGAACCGTTGCGCGCCTTCGGCATCGGGGACCGCGCCGCCCGCCGCGCCCGCGTCGCCGAACTCCTGGACCAGGTCGCGCTGTCGGCCACCCTCGCCCACCGCTACCCGAACGAACTCTCCGGCGGTCAACGCCAACGCGTCGCCATCGCCCGCGCCCTCGCCATCGAACCCCGCCTCGTCATCTGCGACGAACCCGTCTCCGCTCTGGACGTCCTGGTCCAGGAACAAGTCCTGACCCTGCTGTCCACCCTCCAGGAACAACTCGGCCTCAGCTACCTGTTCATCTCCCACGACCTCGCCGTCGTCCGCGTACTCGCCCACGAGGTGCTGGTCATGCGCGACGGGCGGGTAGTCGAACAGGGTTCCGCCGCAGAGGTTTTGGACTCACCCAGCGACCCGTACACCCAGCAGCTACTGGAGGCGATCCCAGGGGCGGGCATCTTCGCCGGATAGCGGCGGCTTATGCGGATCATTGCCGAAGTCGGCCGCGAGGTACTCCTCGGCGCGATCGGCGGAGGTGGGATCACCGCTCGAGAAAGTGGGCAGTTCGAGCGGCTGTTTGCGTCGCTGCACACGAAGAGCCGCTAGATGCACTCCTAGGCGGATGATTTCGGCCTCATTGAAATCGCCATGGGCAGCCGCGTCCTTGATGATGGCGAGGTCATCGGAGTCGACGTACACGGTGGTTCGCGTGAGGCTCATGTGTGTACGTTGTCGCACGCGTTCGTTGTGCGCGAGCGGCGGGGCGTGGACGGGCGAATAGGAGTGACCGGTGGCGGAAAGCGGTGTGGGGCAGCGGCGTTCATGGTGGCGGCGGTGGTGGGTTTGGCCGGTGGGTGGGCTGTTGGTTGTGGTATCGGTGATTGTGGGGAGTGGGGTGGCGTTGGCGATCGAAGGGGTTGGGGAGCCGGGGGAAGGGGTGCGGAGTCGGGGGCGGGACGCGGTGTGGTTGGGGCATGCGTGGGTGGATGGGCGGAAGGGGGACGGGGATATCGCCGGGTTGGTTGGGGTGCTGCGGGGGACGGGGATTCGGGATTTGTTCGTGCATACCGGGCCATTGGCGGACGACGGCGGGTTGGATCCGGGGTTGGCGCCGAAGGCACGGTGGTTCGTGGAAGCGGCGCATCGGGAGTTGCCGGGGGTGCGGGTGCAGGCTTGGCTCGGGAATCTGGTCGCGCCGGAGTATGACGGGCTGCGGTTGGTGGACCGGGGGACGCGCGATCGGGTGACAGCTTCAGCCGGGGCGGTGCTGGGGATCGGGTTCGATGGGGTGCATTTCGATATGGAGCCGGTGCGGTCGGGGGAGGGCGGCTTTCTGGAGTTGCTGGATCAGGTGCGGGCGGTGACGCAGGCACGCGGGGCGGTGCTGTCGGTGTCCGCACCGCAGATCGATCCGCTGCCGGGATTGCACGCGGTCGGGATCGCGGTCGCCGATCACGGGAAGTGGTGGGCGCAGGGGTATTTCGCGCAGGTGGCGCGGCGGGTGGATCAGGTGGCGGTGATGTCGTACGACACCTCGATGCCGTGGAAGGCGCTGTTCGGCGGCTATGTCACGCAGCAGACGACGCTGGCGCTGGAGGTGACGCCCGCCGAGGTGGATCTGCTCATGGGATTGCCCGCGTTCCGGGCGGACAATATCGCGCACCACGGTGCGGCGGAAACGGTCCCGGCGGCGGTGCGCGGCGTGCGGCTCGGCTTGGGGCGTCACGATCCGAACCGCGCGAACTTCGGGGTGGCGCTCTACGTCGACTTCGCGGCGACACCCGAGGACTGGGCGACCTACCGCCGGGACTGGTGTCAGTAGTTCTTGGCGGGGCGGTTGGAGCTGGTGCGGCGCTCGGCCTGCTTCGTGCGGACGCGTTCCTGTTCGCGCTGGACCTCGGCGTAGCTGTCGCGCTCGCGCAGCAGCCACTCCGGCGGGTCGGCGAGCAGGGCGGAGATCTCGTCGGCGGTCAGCGCGTCGGCGACGCCTGCGCGAGCCAGGCCGCTGTTGGAGATGCCGAGTTTGCGGGCGACCGCCTCGCGCGGGAATGGGCCGCTGCGGCGCAGTTCGCGCAGCCATTCGGGGGGATCGGCGCGCAATTGCTCGAGTTGGGCGCGGGAAATGGGGGCGGCGCGGAACTCGGGTGGGGTGGCGGGGAGGTAGATGCCGAGCTTATTCGCCGCCGTCAGCGGCTTCATGGTCTGCGGGTTCTGCTCCTGGCTCACTGGATAAGCCTAACGGGCGCTGTCGGCGAAGCCGCCCCCAGACCCCCGCGATTGTCGGAGCGAAGGCGCAGGCACGCCCAACGTGCCCGTCGGCGAAGCTGTCCGTAGGCCCGCGCATGGCCGGAGCGAGGGGCCGGTCCGCGCCGAAGTCGGCACCCGCCGTGCCATACGCTTCGAGGAATGAATGGGTTGGACTCGATCGAAGTGGTGCGCCTGCGCTGGTTCGTAGCGGTGGCGGAGGAACTGCATTTCGCGCGGGCGGCGCGCGAGCTCGGCATCTCCCGTCAGCGGTTGAGCCGGTCGGTTCTGGATATGGAGGACGAACTCGGCGTCAAGCTGTTCGTCCCCGGCGCGCAACCGACCGAGCTGACTCAGCAGGGGCGCGAAGCCCTCTCGGCGGCAAGGGATCTCGTCGCCGCGGCGGCGACCGAACCGGAGCCGACCGAGCCGGGGGCGCTGCGGGTGGGTTACGTGCCGGGTGTGACGGTCGCCAAATGGACCCGGATCTGGTCCGAGCGCTACCCGGATTCGCCGCTGGAGTTGGTGCAGCTCGCCCAGGCGGCGCAGGAGACGGCGCTGCGCACCGGCGAGGTCGACATGTGCTTCGTCCGCCTCCCGATGGACCGCGACGGCATGAGCGCCATCCCCCTCTATCGGGAGCGTCCGGTCGCCGTGGTCCGCAAGGATCACCCGGTCTCGCTGTTCGACGAGATCACTCTCGCGGACCTGTCCGACGAATTCCGTCAGGACGCCACCGATCTGGACGCCGCCGCGGGCGCCCTCGAATTGGTGGCCGCCGCAGGTGGTTTCGCCATCGTCCCGCACTCGATCGCCCGCCTGCACCACCGCCGCGACCTGGTCTATCGCATCCTCACCGATGTCACCGACACCGAGATCGCCCTGGCTTGGCCCGCCGCCCACACCACCGGACCGGTCGAACAATTCGTCGGAGTCGTTCGAGGCCGTTCCGAGCAGAGTTCCCGCACCCCCCAGCCCGCCCGCTCGAAATCCAAGCCCACGAAGACCGCGGCGAAACCGGCCCGCTCCGGCGGCCGCGATCAGCGCAAGAAACCCCGCCGCCGCTGAGTCGATCGCCGCGGCCCTCCGCGCGTCGCACGCGGAGGGCCGTCGAACGATCAGGCCTTGCAGTTGGACTTGAACGTGCCGAATGCCTGATCCAGCGCACCCGCGTTGGGGTCGTTGACCACGCCGACGAAGGCGTCGATGGCCTCCTTCTCGGCGCCCTCGGCGTAGATGGACTGGAGTTTGGTGCTCAGCGCCTGCTGGGCCTCCCGGTCGAGTTTGTGATCCGGCGCGGCGATGAACGCCGAATTGATCACGTCACTGGCCATACCGCACGCCGGGGTCTGCGCCTGCGCGGGTGCGGCGGGCAGCAGCAACAGCGCGCCGATGGCGGCTGTCGGCAGGGCGGTGGTCAGGAGTTTGCGCATTGATATCCCTCGAATCGTGGGCCGGGTTTGTCATAGCGCACCCTACGGCACGTCACAAGACGAAAATGCCTGGGGCCGAGCCGGTTTGACAGACGCGCCGATTCAGTGCGTGCAGGCGGCGTTGAAGGCGTCGGTGGTGTCGGTCATATCGAGGCTCAGATCCTCGTCGACCAGTGCCAACGCGTAGGTCTCGATGGTCGCGCGGTCGGGTCCGACCGCGTCGATGGCGAACAATTTGGCCGAAAGCTCCGCGCCCACTTCGGGTGTGAGCCGCGCGCCCGCCGCCGCGACCGCGGCATTGATCTCCTCGATGGCCCGTCCGCACGCCGCCGACTGCGCCTGCGCCGGGGCGACCGGCAGCAGGGTGACGGTGGCGAACGCGACCGCGGTCAAGATGGCGGCGGACAGAGACTTGCGCATGATCCCCTCACAGCTGGTGCTTGTTTGCGCGAAGCACTTTACCGACCACCACCCCGACACGGAAAACGCCTCGGCCGGAACCGTTTTCACGGTTCCGGCCGAGGCGAAAAGCGAGTGGGACTAGCGCGGCTTGCGGCGCAGCAGCGAATCGCGAACCAGGATGGCGACGATGGCCGCGGCGAAGCCGATGAGGAACAGATCCTCGACCTTGCCCTTGTGGTTGCCGACGAGCATGCACAGCAGGATGACCGCGACCACCCAGCCCGCGATGCGGAAGGTCTTGCGGGATTCGCCGCTCCAACCCCATGCGGCGGAGGGGACCTCGGCGGTGTCCACGTGCGTGAGGATCGCGCGCTCTTTCTTGGCGTGTTCGATATCCGTGGCGGCCACGATCGCTCCTTCAACTGAATCGGATTCGGGCAACTGCTGTGCCGGTCATCGATCATCGTGACATACGACCGCCCGTCGTAGCCAGCAGGGGCCGACGGGCGTGCGCCGCGTCGGCGGCAGTGGGCTGTGTCCCATCGTTTGGGCGGTAGTGGATGTCGACATCGTGGGCGGTGGGGTTGCTGTCCACGTCGTGGGCGGTGGGGCAGATGTCCACGTCGTGGACAATGGGGCCGGTGTCCGACATCGTGAGAGTCCTGCTGCTGGGCAGCACCGGATCCATTGGAACCCAGGCGCTCGAGGTGATCGCCGCGAACCCGGATCGATTCCGGGTGGTCGGCCTGGCCGCCCGCGGCGGCGATACCGAGTTGCTGGCCGCTCAGATGGCCGCTACCGGGACCACCAACGTCGCCGTCGCCGACCCGGCCGCGGCGACCCGGCTTGGTCTGGCATTGAGCGGTCCCGACGCGGCGACCGAACTGGTGCGCCGCACCGAAGCCGATGTGGTGCTCAACGCGCTGGTCGGTTCGTTGGGTCTGGAGCCGACGCTGGCCACCCTCCGATCGGGCACCCGCCTCGCCTTGGCGAACAAGGAGTCTTTGGTCGCGGGCGGCTCCCTGGTCACGCGCGCCGCCGCGCCCGGACAGATCGTTCCCGTCGATTCCGAACATTCCGCCTTGGCCCAGTGCCTGCGCGGCGGTCGCGCCGAGGAGGTGGCCCGCCTGGTGCTCACCGCTTCGGGCGGCCCGTTCCGGGGCTGGACCGCCGAAATGCTGGAATCGGTGAATCCCGCCGAGGCCAAAACCCATCCGACCTGGTCCATGGGTCCGATGAATACGCTGAACTCGGCCTCGCTGGTCAACAAGGGGCTCGAACTGATCGAGACCCACCTGCTGTTCGGCATTCCCTACGACCGCATCGATGTCACGGTGCACCCGCAGTCGATCGTGCACTCGATGGTCACCTTCGTCGACGGTTCGACGCTGGCTCAGGCCAGCCCGCCGGATATGCGGCTGCCGATCGCGCTGGCCCTCGGCTGGCCGGATCGGGTGCCGGGCGCGGCGGCGGCCTGCGATTTCGGCACGGCCGCCACCTGGGAGTTCGAACCGGTGGACAATGCCGTCTTCCCGGCCATCGAGGTCGCGCGGGCCGCGGGGGAATCGGGCGGCAGCGTGACGGCGGTATACAACGCGGCGAACGAGGTTGCGGTGCAGGCATTCCTGGACGGTGCGATCCGATTCCCCGATATCGTGCGCACCGTCGCGGCGGCCGTCGAGGCGGCCGATCGTTGGTGTGTGGAACCCGAGTCGCTGGCAGAGGTCCTGGCCGCCGACGCCTGGGCGCGCGAATACGCCCGCGCCCGCGTGCGACGCTGACCGACGCGGCGACCTGCCAGACTGGAGGTACCGCGCGACCGCACCCGCTAGTGTGGTCCGAGTGCCTTCGGCCGGGCGGGTTCGGACCCGCGACGGCGCAGGTTTCGAACGAGGCACGGCTCGCGCCGTGCCGCAGGTCTGACAGCACGGCCCCGGCTCGTGCCGCAAGTGGACGCAGTACGGCCCCGTGCCGTGCCGTAAGTGGGACACAGCAGGAGGGCTGTAGAGCTAATGGTGTTCGCGTTGGGGTTCGTGTTGTTCGCCCTCGGGATCACGGCATCGATCGCGCTGCACGAATGCGGGCACATGTGGGCGGCTCAGGCCACGGGGATGAAGGTCCGTCGCTACTTCATCGGATTCGGGCCTCGACTGTGGTCGTTCCGGCGCGGTGAGACCGAGTACGGCATCAAGGCGCTCCCCTTCGGGGGATTCTGCGATATCGCCGGGATGACGGCGCTGGACGAGTTGGCCCCGGAAGAGATCGAGCGGGCCATGTATCGCCAGAAGACCTGGAAGCGCCTGGTCGTCATGGCGGGCGGTATCGCGATGAACTTCCTGCTCGGCTACCTGCTCGTGGTGCTGCTCGCGGTGGGTTGGGGTCTGCCGCCGCTCAATCAGCCGGCGGAGACCACCATCGGCGAAATGAGTTGCGCCGCATCGCAGAAGGCCGACGGCACCACCGAGCCGTGCACCGGGCCGGGACCGGCGCAGCGGGCGGGCCTGCAACGCGGTGACCTGGTCAAGGCCGTTGCCGGCGTCTCGGTGTCCACCTGGGACGAATTCACCAAGCAGACGCAGAAGCAGGACAAACCCTTCAACTACACCGTCGAGCGCGACGGGAAGACCCTCGATATCCAGGTCACCCCGGATCGGGTGGTCCGCTACACCAAGGACGGCACGCGCTACGAGGCGGGCGCGATCGGCGTGCGGCAGGAGTTCTACGACTGGAAGCCTGCCTATTCGCTGCCGAGCGCGATCCCGGCGGCGGTCGGTTTCACCGGTCAGATGGCGGTGCGGACCGTGCAGTCGCTGGCACAACTGCCGCAGAAGGTCTCGGCGCTGGTGCACGCGGTCGCGGGCGGTGAGCGCGATCCGAATACCCCGGTCAGCGTGTACGGCGCGAGCAAGATCGGCGGCGAGACCGCCGAGCACGGCCGCTGGGAGCTGTTCATCCTGGTGCTGGCCAGCCTGAATTTCTTCCTGGGCGCGTTCAATATCCTGCCGCTGCTGCCGCTGGACGGCGGTCACATCGCGGTGGTGCTCTTCGAGAAGGTGCGCGATTGGGTGCGCGGCTGGCGCGGACTGGCACCGGGCAAGCCGGTGGACTACCTGAAGTTGCTGCCGGTCACCTATGTCGCGGTGGTGATAGGCGGCGCGTACATGGTGTTGACGCTGGTGGCCGATGTGGTGAATCCGATCCAACTGTGGGGGAAGTAGCGCACCGCGCCGGTTCCCAGCGTCGGGGGTAATCTGGCGCGGGCATTTCGGGGACAGTCCGGTGCCTTGGGATGTCATGGCGGTCACAGGGTGGCCGCCGCACACCCGCGACTAAGCTCGAACGGGTATGCGGCCCCACACGAGTCCCCGCACCACGTACGAAAGTAGGCAGCCGAAAGTGACCAGCACAATCGGGTTGGGGATGCCGACCGCGCCCGCGGCCGTGCTCGCTCCCCGCCGTCGGACCCGCCAATTGCGGGTCGGCGCGGTCGGGGTCGGTAGCGAGCATCCGATCTCGGTGCAGTCCATGACCACCACCAAGACCCACGATGTCAACGCAACGCTGCAGCAGATCGCGGAACTGACGGCGTCGGGCTGCGATATCGTCCGCGTGGCCTGTCCCCGCCAGGAGGACGCCGACGCGCTGTCCACCATCGCGCGCAAATCGCAGATCCCGGTGATCGCCGATATCCACTTCCAGCCGCGCTACATCTTCGCCGCGATCGATGCGGGTTGCGCGGCGGTGCGGGTGAATCCGGGCAATATCAAGGAATTCGACGGCCGCGTGAAAGAGGTCGCGAAAGCGGCGGGCGCGGCGGGTATTCCGATCCGCATCGGGGTGAACGCGGGTTCGCTCGACAAGCGGATGCTGGAGAAGTACGGCAAGGCCACCCCCGAGGCGCTGGTGGAGTCGGCGCTGTGGGAGGCGGGCCTGTTCGAGGAGCACGGATTCGGTGATATCAAGATCTCGGTCAAGCACAACGATCCGGTGATCATGGTGGAGGCGTACCGGCAGTTGGCGGCCCGCTGCGACTATCCGCTGCATTTGGGCGTCACCGAGGCCGGACCCGCGTTCCAGGGCACCATCAAGTCGGCGGTGGCCTTCGGTGCGCTGCTGGCGGAGGGGATCGGCGACACCATCCGGGTCTCGCTGTCCGCGCCCCCCGCAGAAGAGGTGAAGGTCGGCAGCCAGATTCTGCAATCGCTGAATCTGCGCCCGCGCAAGCTGGAGATCGTGTCCTGTCCGTCCTGCGGTCGCGCCCAGGTCGATGTCTACACCCTCGCCAATGAGGTGACCGCGGGCCTCGAGGGGATGGAGGTGCCGCTGCGGGTCGCGGTGATGGGTTGCGTGGTGAATGGTCCCGGCGAGGCGCGTGAGGCCGATCTCGGTGTCGCCTCGGGCAATGGCAAGGGGCAGATCTTCGTGAAGGGGCAGGTCATCAAGACGGTGCCGGAACATCAGATCGTGCAGACCTTGATCGAGGAGGCCATGCGGATCGCCGAGGAGATCGGCGATGCCGAGGGCGCGGGTCAGCCCGTCGTCACCGTCGGCTGACCGGAAGGTAACGGTGCGCCACCCTGTCCTCGGATTTCGGCGGCGGGGTGGCATTCGTCATGCGCTTTCCACATCGGCGCTTTTCGTGGCAGGCTGTGCGTGTGCGGAGTCTGCTCGAGCCGGCGCGTCGGGGTAGGTACGCCCCCGCGCGTCAACTCGCGCATCGGGACCTGGCCAGGGTCCTGCGGGTATTGGATTCCGATCCGGTCGCTTCCTGCATGGTGGCGGCGCGGCTGCAGGAGTATGGGCTCGACGCGCGCGGCGGCAGCAGTGGTGAGCTGTGGAGCCGGGGCGATCCCGCCGATTCGCTGTGCTTCTCCGGTGCGAATCTGGTTCCGCTGCGCGGGGATCGGGCCGCGTTGCGCGCCTTCGCCGATCGGGCCGCGCGCTGGCCGCGCGTCTGCTCCTCGGTGGTGGGTCGCCGCGAATTGGCGCTGCCGCTGTGGGAGATGCTGGCCGATCGCTGGGGTCCCGAGCGCGAGGTGCGCGCGGAGCAGCCGCTGCTGGCATTGGCGGAGCCGCCGCTGGCCGCGCCGGATCCGCAGGTGCGTCGGGTGCGTTCGGAGGAGCTCGAACGCTATCTCACCGCGGCCATCGCCATGTTCATCGAGGAGGTCGGTGTCGACCCGCGCGCGGGCGACGGTGGGCGCGGCTATCGCAGGCGTATCTCGGGATTGATCGAATCCGGCCGGGCCTGGGCGCGTTTCGAGGACGGCGAGGTGGTGTACAAGGCCGAGGTGGGTTCGCTGTCGCGGCGCACCGGGCAGATCCAGGGCGTGTGGGTGCATCCGGAAGTGCGCGGACTCGGCTACGGCACCGGCGGCACCGCCGCGGTGGCCAATGCCGTTGTCGCGTCGGGACGTACGGCCAGCCTGTACGTCAACGACTACAACACCATCGCCCGACGCGCGTACGGGCGGGTGGGATTTCGGCAGATCGCGACCTTCGCCACGGTGCTGCTGGACTGAACTCCGGTGTGCCACCGGCATTTGCCGGAGGGTGACTACTACCATCGCTGAGGATGTCGACGAAATCTCCGCGCACCACCGCCGGGCGCCGGGCCGCGCCCCTGCTCGTCGCGTGCGCGGTCCTGGCCGCGATGGTCACCGCGTGTTCGAGCGCCCCGCAGGGGCCGGCGCCCGCCGCCGACGCCTTCCTCGCGGCGTTCGCGGGTCGTGCCGTCGCGGGTGCGGCGCGGCTCACCAATCAACCCGAGAAGGCAAGCGCCGCACTGCGTTCGGCGTGGGACCAGCTCCAGGCCGAGGGGTTGACGGCGCGGTCGGGCGCGGCCAGGGTCAGCGGTGACACCGCCACCGTGGACTATTCATACGACTGGAAGCTGCCCAAGGGCCGGGACTGGCGCTATTCGGGTCAGTTGCAGATGGCCCGCGCCGAAGGCCGCTGGGTGGTGCGCTGGACCTCCTCGAATATCCACCCCAAACTGGGCGACACCCAGACCATGGCATTGCGCACCGAACAGGCGCCGAGGGCGCGGGTCAACGAGCAGTCCGGCAGCGATGTGCTGGTGCCGGGCAAGGTGACCAGGGTGGCCTTCACCGCCGCAGAGGCGACCGATCCGGGGGCGGTCGCCAATTCGCTGGCGGCGCAGTTGCATCCGATCGATGCCGCCGTCACCGCGGACTCGATCCTGGCGGGCGCGCGCGACGCGGGCGCCACGTTTACCGTCGCGCTGCTCAATGAGGTCGAAGCCAACCAGGTCACCACGCGTCTCATCGGATTGCCCGGTGTTCGGCTGACCCAGCAGTGGGATCTGGTCGCCACCGATCGGGAATTCGCGCCGGATCTGCTGGCCCAGGTGCGCAAGACGGTCATCGACGAGGTGGACGGCAAAGCGGGTTGGAGCGTGGTCAGCCTGAACGCCAACGGCGTCGACACCGATGTGCTCACCGAGGTGGCCGCCCAGCCCGCGCCCTCGTTCGCGCTCAGTGTGGACCGCTACGTGCAGATGGCCGCGCAGCGGGCGGTCGACGCGCCCACCGAGCAGACCATGATGGTGGTGCTGCGCCCGTCGACGGGGGCGGTGCTCGCGGTGGCGCAGAACAAGGCGGCCGATCGGGATGGCCCCGTGGCCACCATCGGCCGCTATCCGCCCGGATCGATCTTCAAGACGGTGACGGCGGCCGCCGCTATGGCCGCGGGGCTGGCGACCCCGGACACCGTGGTGCCGTGTCCGAGCCGGATTGTCATCGGGGAGCGCACGATTCCCAACTACAACGATTTCGCCGTCGGCGATGTGCCCATGGCCACCGCCTACGAGCGGTCCTGCAATACCGCCTTCGCCAAGCTGGCCAGTGAGCTCGCACCCGACGCCCTGCCCGAGGCGGCGGCGAGACTCGGTGTGGTGCAGAACTATTCGATCGACGGCCTGCCCACCGCGAGCGGTTCGGTGCCGCAGGCCGCCGAATTGACCCAGCGCACCGAGGACGGTATCGGGCAGGGCCGGGTGCTGGTCAGTCCGTTCGGGATGGCGCTGATGGCGGCGACTGTCGCACGCGGCGCGACGCCGGTGCCGTATCTGATCGCCGGTCGGCCGACCACCGTGGACGGCGCGCGCCCCGAACTCGCGCCGCAGGTGGTCGCGGGTCTGCGCGCGATGATGCGCAAGGTGGTCACCGGTGGCACGGCCGAGCGGATCGCCGATCAGGGCGAGGTATTCGGCAAAACCGGTGAGGCCGAGGTGGACGGCGGTTCGCATTCGTGGTTCGTCGGCTATCGGGGCGATCTGGCCTTCGCCGCGCTACTGGTGAAGGGCGGCAGTTCCGATCGTGCCGTCGCGGTCACCCGTGACATGCTCGCCGCCCTGCCTTCGGGTTACTGACGCGCCTGCGGTCAGGCGCGTTTGAGACTGGCCTCGAGGTGGTGGGTGAGCGGTTGGCCCACCGCGGCCATGCGCAGCGTGTAGTCGATGGTGTCGCCCTGCTGGCGGATCGAGCGGCCCAGTGCGGTGACGAGTTTGGCGGTGCTGCTGCGGCCGATGCTGGTCGAGGAGAATTCCATCCGCAGTTCGCCTGCGGCGAATGTCAATGCGCCTTCACAGATTTCGGTGATTCCGGTGGGGTGGGCCAGGATCAGTTCCACCCGGTCGGGGCGCGGGCAGCGCAGGTATCCGGTCTCGGCGTGCAGTGGGCGGCCGTCGTCGGCGGCGCGGGTGCGCTGGCGGTAGGTGAGAAACGGGCGGCCCAGGTGCCCGAACTTGATTTCCTCGAGATAGCCGAATGACTCGATGGTCGGGTATTCGCCGTGTCCATTGCCGCGCCAACTGCCCAGCAGCGGCGCGAGTGGGGCGATATCGGGATGGGGGGCTATCGGAGGTTGGGGTTCGACCACGGCGCACAGCATAGTGGTCGGCTCGGGCGCGATCTCGCCCAATGCGCAGTTGGTGTCGAGTGTGGCGGATCCGGACATTCACTGGGCGTTCCGAAACCCGCGATCGAGAGAGGTTAAGGTTAGCGTCACCTAATTATCGTCCGCCGGGCAGGTGGCGGGTGGTCGGAAAGGAATTCCGGAATTGAACAGCAGTGGAATGCGCCGCACGGCGCTGCGATTCGCGCTGGCGGGTGCGTCGGTGCTGCTCGCGGCGGCGTGCTCGGAGAGCAAATCGGCGGGCGAGGAGGTGCGGGCACTCGATGGCAATCGGTATGTCCAGACCAACCTCGCGGCGAACAGGGACGAATACCACGCGCAATTCACCTTTCCCGAGATGGTCAATGCCTGGGGTATCGCCGACCGGCCGAAAGGGGCGGGTGGGCACTTCTGGGTCGGCGCGGGCGGCAAGTCGTTCCAGTTCGTCGGCGATGTGACGAAATCGGCGGATCCCAAGTATCAGAAGCTTTTCCAGGATCCGCTGAAGATCGTCACCATTCCCGGCGCGGACGCCGACACCTCGGACAAGAGCGCGGGCAAGACCACCGGCGTGGTCTTCAATCCGGCCCCCATCACCTCGGATCTGTTCGCGGTGCGCGATCAGCCGGTGCTGGTGGACGGTAAGGAGCAAAAGCTCGCGGGTTCGTCCCGTTTCATCTTCGCCACCGATTCGGGCAAGATCTCGGCCTGGACCGAACAGGGCGGGGACGGGTCCATCGTGCGGCACGACGGTCCGGCCAACCTGGTATTCGACGGCGCCGCACAGGGTATGAAGTTCAAGGGCATCGCGCTCACCCCGGCGGGGGACACACTGCTCGCGGCCGATTTCGGCGCGGATCCGCAGGTGCGCACCTTCGACAAGAACTGGCGGCTCGTCCCCACCGCCGGCTTCGCCAATCCCTTCGCCACCGGGGCGCCGGTCGATCCGGCCGCGCCCGAAAAGGGGAAGCGGGCCAAGGTCGGCGATCCGGCGCCGTTCAATGTGACCACCCTGGGCAATCGGATTTTCGTCGCCTACGCCGCGACCAAGCCGAGCGAGACCGATCCCCACGCGTTCGACTCCGGCGAAGAGGACAAACTCGACAAGGACAGGGAAAGCGCGGCCAAGGGTAAGCCGGACAAGGGCCGGGTGGCCGAATTCGACGCCACCGGAAAGCTGGTCCGCACCCTGGACGGCGACGGCCGGTTCAACGCGCCGTGGGCGGTGGCGCAGGCCCCCGCCGATTTCGGTGCGCTGAGCGGCAAACTGCTCGTCGGCAATTTCGGCGGCGCGGGCAAGATCCTCGCCTTCGACGACGCCACCGGGAAGTTCGTCGACTTCCTGCGCGACAAGGCGGCCAAGCCCATCGAAATCGATGGTCTGTGGGCGCTGATGTTCGGCAATGGCGAGAGTCTCGGCGATGCCGACTCGCTGTATTTCACGGCGGGTCCCGAGGATGAGAAAGAGGGTCTGTTCGGCAAGCTCCGGCTGCAGTAGGTTGAGCCCTTCGAAAGGCGGTTTCCCTTGCGGGAAGCCGCCTTTCGCGTTCGTTGCCGCCGACGGCGCGGACTCACCTGGTTGAGCTGTCCGGCCACTTGGTCGACCACTGGGTGAGGTGGTCCAGCACCCGCCCGAGATCCTTTCCGGCGGTGGTCAATTCCCAGGCCTTGTCGGGGCGCTTGGCCACGATGTCGTTGGCCTGCAACTGCTGTAGGCGCGCCGAAAGCATGCTGGAGGAGCAATTGTCCATGCGGCGGCGCAATTCCAGGAAGCCGAGCGGACCCGGCCGCAGTTCCCACAGGATGCGCAGCATCCAGCGCTGCCCGAGCAATTCCAAGGTGTCCAGTGCCGGATCGCGCCGGGCCGGTCGACTTGCGCTTCTCATTTCGAACCAGGATAGTAGTTCTGAATTAGAAGCGAACCGGAGGGTGGTATGACACAGCGGCGGCGAATCACGGTGGTGACCGGTGCGTCTCGCGGTATCGGCGCCGAAACCGCGCGGCAGCTCGCGGCGGCCGGCGACCACGTGATCGTCAACTATCGGGAGAAGCGCAGACGCGCCGAAACCGTGGTGGCCGAGATCGCGGCGGCGGGCGGCAGCGGCGAGACGCTCGGCGCGGATATCGCGGACCCGGCCGCGGTGGCGGCCATGATCGCGACCATCGGCGCCCGGCACGGCCGCTTGGATACCTTGGTGCTCAACGCTTCCGGTGGACTCGAGCGCGGTGCGGCCGTCGACTACGCGATGACGCTCAACCGCGACGCCCAGGTCCATCTGGTGCGCACGGCCCTGCCGCTGCTGGGGGACGGGACGCGCATTATCTTCATCACCAGCCATCAGGCGCATTTCCACGGTCGCAAACCGGTGCCCGCCGACTACGAACCCATTGCCCGCAGCAAGCGCGCGGGCGAGGACGCGCTGCGCGCCATGATCCCGGAACTGTCCGCGCGCGGCATCGCGCTGCGCATCGTCTCCGGCGACATGATCGACGGCACCATCATCGTGCGACTGCTCGAGCGCCGGGATCCGGACGCGGTGGCGGTGCGCCGGGGACAGGCCGCGCTGCCGACCATCGCCGAATTCGCCGCCGAGGTCGTGGCCGCCTGCCGCACCGACACCGAATCCGGCCACACCACCTATGTCGGGGGACCGGACTATCTGCGCGGCTCCGTGCCCCGCGAAGCGGACACCGGTGCGGCGAGCGTGTCCGGTTGACCCTCGGGCAAATTCGGGTGGCTCCCGTAATCGGCCACAACGGTTGTGGCAACCTCTTGGCTATTGAGGACACTGCGGCGTCCGCCGATGCGGCCGATATTCCCCTCGGCGCGTCGCCGAGTCGGTGGCATACTGCGGACAACGAGGAAAACAGGTGGTCAAGGCCAGGGCGGGGGAGTGAACTCCAATGACCTATCCCGAAACAACCCATCGCGCGAACGACCGCATCTTGCCCCGCAAGGAGTTGCTGCTCCTCGCCTGCCGCGGCCTACCGCACGACGATCACCCCATGTTGGAGGCGGCGGGCGAGCTGGCGCAGTTGCACGAGATCCGCGAGCGCACCCCGGCCGGCCAAATGGACAAACTGGAGCGGCGCCGCGGCCAGTTGATTCGCAGCATCGATCTGTGGGTCACGGTCGCGACCCCCGCGCCGGTGTACGGCGCGCGGGCGCACACCGAGACGGTCGGTCAATTGGTCGACCGGCTCGCGCGGCTCACCGCGCAAGCGTTCATCCCGCTGGCCTGTGCGCCCGACCCCGTCTTCTACGACGCCTGGGTCTGTCTGGCCGAACAGGCCGACGCGTACCAGGATCTGGTGGACGATCTGCGCTGCGGTGCGCGCAAGCTACCGGTGCGCTCGAGACACTGGTAGGTCGTCGATGGTTCAGCGTCGCCCGAAGGGCCACCACGAGCGCCGCCTACGGCGCGGCAGCGTCGCGTAGACCATGGTCATATCCGCGAAGACCTCCGCGTCGCGCTCCTGATCCGGCCGAAACTCCCGGTGGCCCAAGACATGTCGGATCGACTGCGCGGAGATGGTCGGCAGGGCCGCCGCCAGGCGGGCGGGCAGGCGCTCGACCGAGGCTGAACGGTCGAGCGCGGCCGAGCCGAGACCCTGGGCGTGGGCCTCGGCCGGGCCGTGGCCCAGCAGCAGATGCCCTATCCCGTGCAGGACGACGTGCTCGGTGGCGCGGCCGCCCGCCGAATCGTCGTAGACGATGATGTCGTCGTGGCCGCGGGCGAGCCAGAGCGCGCCGACACGGCAGGCTGTCTCATCGAGCACCGCCGCCGGGACGGGGCGCAGTGCGATCGGGCGTCCTCGGTGCGCGGCCACCGCGGCGAGGTAGGCGTTCAGGTCCCACGGATTGGGCAGGGGCACCGTTCGAGCCGCGTCACCGGAACGGGCTTCCATGCTGGTCATCGGCGCATACCTTACCCAGATCGGCGGCGGTCGTCACCCGAGCGCTCTCCGACGGTTGTAAATCTCTGCCATACAGGGTGTTTCGCGAGATTCTCCGCCTCTGCGGCACCCGATTCGGCGCGCGGGCCGGGCGCACCGGTGCGCGAGGTGCGGGGCGCGACATGCGGCGCGGAGCGGGAAGGGCCGGTCGCGGCGGGGGAGAGCGCGCACCATGGAGGGATGTCGAGCGACAAAACGGCAGCGACACGGGCGCGGAGGCTGGTCGACGCGCCCGGTCCGCGCACCGCGCCGCTCGCGCAGTGGTGGGTCTTGGCGCGCAGGCTGATTCGGCCCTCACTGCGCAATGGCGAAGTGATCATGGCGCTGCTCGCGCCGACCGTGTTCACCGTCGGCTTCTATGTACCGCTGAATCTGGTCATGACGGTCTTCGGGCACGGTCTGAGCAGCTACGCGCAATTCCTCATGCCGATGATCGTCATGCAGGCCGTGGCATTCTGCGCCATCTCCGCCTCCTTCCGCGCCGCCGTCGATGCCCGCGACGGGCTCAATCAGCGGTTCGGCTCCATGCCGATGGCCGCGGTCATCCCGCTCGGCGCGCGGATCACCGCGGCGCTCTACCGCGCCGGGATCGCGTTGGCGGCGGCGGTGGTGTGCGGGCGGGTCATTGGCTTCCGTTTCTACGGAAGTAATTGGGACACGATGGGATTCATAGGCTACGCGCTGCTGATCGGGCTGGCCCTGTGCCTGGGGGCCGATCTGCTCGGGACGGTCTCGCGCAGTCCGGAGGCCACCACACAGGCGCTGATCCTGCCGCAGCTCATCCTCGGCATGGTGTCGGCCGGATTCGCGCCCGCCGAGCAATTCCCCACCTGGATACAGGGTTTCGCGCGCAATCAACCCATCTCGCAGTTCATCTACGGGCTGCGGGCGCTGGCCGGGGATTCGACGGGCAACGCGGGCGCGGTGGATTGGCCGATCATGGGTCCCGCGTTGGCCTGGCCGCTGGGTATGGTGCTGGTCTTCGGCGCGGCCTCGGCGGTCGTCGCGGTGCGGCGGGCGCGATGACGGCCGCGCTCCCGGTGGTCGCGAGGCAGACCGAGAACATTCGTATGTTTCTGCCGCAGACCATGATTCAAACAAAGCGGCTGTTGCTGCGGTGGTGGCGCGATCCGCTGACCATGGTGCAGTCGCTGCTGTTTCCCGCGCTGCTGCTGATCATGTTGAATATCGTGCTGGGCCGCCAGATCTCGGCCTTCTCCGGGGCGAGCGCGCTCTACGGCTCGGTGCCGATGGTCTCGCTGGTGGGTGTCATGTCGGGCTCGCTGGCCGGGGCGATCACCCTCGGGCGCGAGCGGGATGCCGGTCTGCTGGCCCGCTTCTGGGTGCTGCCGGTGCACCGCGCCTCGGGGCTGGCCGCGCGCATCCTGGCCGAGGCGGTGCGCATCCTGCTGTGCACCATGGTGCTGTTCGCGGTCGGCGTGGCGCTCGGCTTCCGATTCCAGCGCGGGGTTCTGGCGGGTGTCGCGCTGTTCGGGGTGCCGCTGCTGTTCGGGCTCGGCTTCGCCACCGTCGTGACCGCGCTGGCGGTATTCAGCGCGAAAGCCGCTCTGGTCGAGGCGGTTTCGCTGGGGTCGTCGATTCTGATGTTCTTCAGCAGCGGATTCGTGCCACTGGTCGCCTATCCGGCATGGGCGCGCCCGATCGTGCGGCATCAGCCGATGAGCTACGCCATCGACGCCATGCGCGGCTTGGCGCTCGGTGGTCCGGTGCGCGGGCCGCTACTGATCACCATCGCGTATTCGGCTGGGGCGATAGTGGTTTTCGCGATTCCGGCGGCCGTGGGGTATCGGCGGGCCAGTCGTAGCTAACGCCCACCGAGAGCCAGCGCGGCTTCGGCGATCATGGCGGTGGAATCGCGCGGGCTGAGCGCCATGGCCCGCAGTTGATCGAAGATGACGCCGAAGCGGCGGATCTCGGGATGACCCTCGATGAGTTCGTCGCCCGCGATCCCCTCCACGTAGACCAGTTCCGGATCGGCGGGATCGTGGAAGTCGAGCAGGGTGAACGAGCCGGCCATCCCCGGATGCGCACCCGCTTCGAACGGCAGGATCTGCAGGATGACATTCTTGCGCTTGATGTCCTGTAGCAGCCGGTCCAGTTGGCCGCGCATCACGGCCTGCCCGCCGACCACCCGGCGGATGGCCGCCTCGTCCATTACCACCCATAGCTCCAGCGCGTCGTCTTTGGTGAGCACCGAGGCGCGATCCATTCTGGCGCGCGCCCGATGCTCGAGGACCGGACCCTCCAATTTGGGCATGGCGGTATCTATGACGGCCATGGCGTACTGCTCGGTCTGCAAAAGGCCCGGAATATACGAGGTTTGGTAGTGCCGGGCCGAGAGCGCCTCGGATTCGAAATTGATGTAGGCGGCGTAGACCTCCGACAGGCTCGCCTCGTAGGGCCGCGACATGCCGGGGCGCAGCGCGTCGGCCAGCAACTGGATCGCGTCGGCTCGCTGCTGCTCGGTGACGCCGTACAGGTCGAGCATGGCCGTGAGGGTGCGTCGCTGCGGTCTGGCCTGGGCGGTCTCGATCCGGTACAGCGTGGTGACATTGATACCCGTCCGCCCGCTGACATCCTCCTTGCTGAGCCCGGCATGCTCGCGCATCTCGAACAGTTGCGCGGCCAGCCGCCGCAGTCGGACGGTGAGGACGGTGCGCTTGCCTGCCATGACTTCCTTTCGGCCCGCGCACTGCCCCGAACGCACTGTGCGGTACTCGGATCGGCGAACGCCCGCGATCGCGGGGTCGACGAGGGGGTGGGTACCTCAGAGATTACCGCCGGGGCATCCCGAAAAACGTGCGGATTCACGGGCAACTACAAGTATCAGCGTGCGGTGACGAAGCCTCGCTCGACCATCCAGTCGCGCGCCACGTCGGCGGGTTCGCGTCCGTCCACATCCACCTGCCGATTGAGTTCGGTGACGGTGTCATTGGTGAGCAGCGCCGAGATCGGGGCCAGCAGCGCGGCCACCTGCGGGTGGGCGTCGGCGAAGGGTTTCCGAATAACCAGGGCCGCATTGTATTTGGGGAAGAAGCCGCGATCGTCGACCAGAAGTCGCAGGCCCAACGCGCGAATGCGGCCGTCGGTGGCGGCCACCGAGCCGAAGCGGCAGTCCCGCGCGTCGGCCACCGCCTGGTAGACCAGCGCGTCCTGCATGATCCGCAGCCGGTCCGCAGTTGGGTCGATCCCGTACTTGCGTGCCATGCCAGGAAAACCGTCTTGGCGCACACTGAATTCGGTCCCGACACAGGTGGTGGCCGCGCCCGGATCGGACGCGACGAGCCGGGTGTAATCGGACAGCGTCGTCACACCCGGTTGCTGCCCGGAGGTGACCAGGGCGTAGGTGTTGTTCATCGGGGCCATATCCGCCCAGACGATGCCGTTCGCGAGATCCGCCTGCCGCACGGCGGCGAACTGGTCCGCCTCCTGCGGGATCGGGACCTCGTTGCCCAGGTAGTTGATCCAGCCGGTGCCGGTGTAGTCGTAGGCGATATCGATCTGACCGTGCAGTTGCGCGTCGCGAACGCTATTGGAGCCATGGATGTTCGTCAGATCCCGCACCCGCGCGCCCGCGGCGGTGAGCGCGAATTCGATGAGGTAGCCGAGGATGTTCTGTTCGGTGAAATCCTTCGAGCCCACGGTCACCTCGACTCCCGCGAGTTCGGGATCCGGTCCGATACTGCCCGGTCCGACCCGCAGCGGCACCGCGCCACCGGAATGCAATCCGCAGCCGCCGCACAGGAGAATAGCGGCGGCGCAGGCGATTACGCGCCGGATCAACGCAGGCCCCTCGGCCCGAACCAACGTTGCGCCAGCGCGCCGAGCCAGTCGACGAGCAGTGCCAGCGCCATCACCAGCACCGCGCCCACCACGAGGGTGACATGATCGCGCAGCTTGTATCCGGTATCGATGAGTATGCCGAGCCCGCCCGCGCTCACCAGGAACGACAGCGTCGCCGACCCGACCGCCAACACCAGCGTGGTGCGCAGCCCGGCCAGAATGAACGGCACCGCGAGCGGGAATTCGATGCGGCGCAGCACCATTGCCGCTGACATGCCCTGCCCGCGCCCGGCGTCGATCAGCATCGGATCCACGGCGCGGTAGCCGAGAATGGTGTTGCCGAGCACCGGCAGCAGCGAGGCGAACGCGATGGGCGCGACACCGACCCAGAAGCCGGTGGTGCGGGTCAGCAAGTAGGTCAGCACGATGAGTCCGATGGCGGGCGCGGCGGCGCCGAGATTGGCCACCGCGACGAAAACCGGTGCCAGGCGGCGGAATCCGGGCCGGGTGAGCAGGGTGCCGAGCGGGACCGCGACGACGAGTACGAGCAGGGTGACGGTGGCGCTGATCCGTACGTGCTGCCAAGTCGCGGCCGCGACGCTCACCGCGTTCAGGCTGGTGCGCTGTGTGACGGTGAGATCGCGGGCGAAGGCCCACACCAGTACACCGGCCGTCAGTGCGAGCACGAGCACGGGCTGGGCGAACAGTCGCACGCGCTCGGCGCGCTGGGAAACGATTCGCACACTTCTCATGCGGACCCCAACCGTGCGACCAGCGCGGCCGCCGTGACGACGCCCGTGTACGCGCCGTCCGGCCCGACGACCGCTGCCGCCGCCGAGCTCTGGGACAGCAATGCGGCCAGTGCCTCTTGAAGGGTGGCCTGTACGGTGACCGTCGCGCCGAGCGGGGATCCGCGCTCGCGCAGCGAATCCGCTCCCTGCAGATGTTCGGAGCAGACCCAGCGCAGCGGCCGTCGCCGGTCGTCGAGCACCAGCCCCCACCCGCCGCTCGCGAGTGCGGCGCGCAGCGGTTCGACTGGATCATCCTGCACGGCAATCGGATACGTACCGAGTGCGAGTTCGCCGACTCGGATGAGGGTGAGCCGCCTCAGCGCCGCGTCCGCGCCGAGAAGGCCGGCCACCGCGTCGTCGGCGGGCGCGGCGAGAATGGCGGACGGGGTGTCGTACTGGAGGATGCGGGAGCGGTCGCCGAGCACGGCGATGCGGTCGCCGAGCCGGATCGCCTCACCGATATCGTGGGTGACGAAGACGATCGTCTTGCCCAATTCGCTTTGCAGTCGTAGTAATTCGCTCTGTAGCTGACCTCGGGTGATCGCGTCGACCGCGCCGAAGGGTTCGTCCATCAGCAGTACCGGTGGATCGGCCGCCAGTGCCCGTGCCACGCCGACCCGCTGCTGCTGACCGCCGGAGAGTTGCCGCGGATAGCGGTCGCCGAAGACGGCCGGATCGAGTCCGACCAGGGTGAGCATCTCCTCCACCCGCGCGGCTGTTCGCGACCGCCGCCATCCGAGCAGTTCCGGCACGGTCGCCACATTCCGCGCGACGGTCATATGCGGGAACAGCCCGCCTTGCTGAATGGAATAGCCGATACCCCTGCGCAATTCGTTCGGGTCGAGTCCGGTGACGGCGCGGCCGTCGATGGTGAGGACCCCGGAGGTGGGTTCGATCAGCCGGTTGATCATGCGCAGCGTGGTGGTCTTGCCGCAGCCGGACGGTCCGACCAGGACCACGATCTCGCCCGCCGCGATGGTGAGGGTGACGGCGTCGACGGCCGGATCGGGTTGTCCGGGATAGCGTTTGGTGACGTTGTCGAGTTGGATCGTCGCGCCGGAGGTCATCGGATTCCCTTCGCCGTGGTGGCGCGGCCGAGCAGGACCAGCAGCGCATCGAGCAGCAGCGCCAGCCCCACGATCAGCACGGTTCCGATCAGCGCCTGCGGCACCGCGTTCGGGCTGCCGAGCCGCGCCAGTCCGGACAGGATGAGATTGCCCAGGCCCGGCCCCTTGGCGTAGGCGGCGATGGCGAGTATGCCCATGAGTAGTTGGACGCTGATTCGGACGCCGGTCAGGATCGACGGCCAGGCGAGCGGGAATTCGATGCGCGCCAACACTTTCGCGCGGCCCATGCCCACGCCGCGCGCCGCGTCGAGCACCGCGGGATCCACCGCCGCCAGGCCGACCAGGGTATTGCGCAGGATCGGCAGGATCGCGTACAGCACCATCGCGGTGAGGGTCGGCGCGACCCCGAGTCCGAGCACCGGAATAAGCAGACCGAGCAGGGCGAAGGACGGGACGGTGAGTATCGCGCCCGCCGCCGCCGTGGCCAGCGCCGACCCGAGCGGACTGCGATACACCAGCACCCCGAGCGCCACCGCGATCAGCGCGGCCAGTAGCACCGACTGCACGACCGCCGAGACATGCAGGTACGCATCGGTCAGCAACTGATGGCGTCGGCTGAGGACGAAGTTCCACAGGGTTTCCAGGGCCGCACCTTCCCGCTGGCCGGTACCCGTCGCAGGCTAGCGCAGTTGGTCGGTGGCAGTGCCGGATTCGGCGTGGTGAGTCGGAAATGCCCGAGTGCGCGGAGCACCGGTCCTTCGGTCGCGCAGGGTGTCGAAGGCCCAGATGGCGGTCGCCGCGAGGCTCAGCGCGGCGCCGAGCAGGCAGACGGCCGTCCAGCCGCCCGAACTGTAGACTGCGGTCGCGGCGTAGGCCCCGCCGCCGAACCCGAGGGAGTAGTACACCATGTAGCTGCCGATCAGGACGCTGCTCGCCGCCGGGTCGATGCGGACGATCAAATCCTGGTTGATCACGTGCAGCGCCTGCCCGGCCAGGTCGAGGACGACGATGCCGATCGTCAGCAGGACCAGTATGCTCGGCAGTTGCCCGATCAGCAGCCACGACGCGGTCAGCAGCACTACCGACGCGCCGGTGATTCGACCGCCCCAGCCGCGATCGGCCAGCGCGCCCGCCCGCGCCGCGCCCAAAGCGCCTGCCGCGCCCGCGATTCCGAACAGTCCGATCTGCCCGATGCTCAGGTGCCACGGTCCGTCGGACAGCGGTAGCGCCATCGATCCCCACAGCGCGCCGAATGCCGCGAACATGAAAAGTCCGAGCAGACTGCGGGTCCGGAAGACGGGTTCGCGGACGGTGAGGGTGAACAGGGAGCCGATCAGTTGGCCGTAGGGGCGGCGTTCGGTGGGAAGCGGATCGGCGGGTAGGGCACGGCGCAGCGCGCCCGCGAGCACGAGCATGACGGCGGCCGAGGCGAAATACACCGAACGCCAACCCAGTACGTCGGCGAGTGCGCCGGATATCGTGCGCGCCAGCAGGATTCCCAACACCACACCGCTGGTGATCACGCCGACGGCGCGGCCGCGCTGTTCGGGCGCGCTGACCGTCGCGCCGTAGGCGGTGATCAACTGTGCCACGCTCGCCACCACCCCGACGATGGCGTTGGCGAGGAAGAACACCCAGGTGGCTGTCGCCATCGCGATGGCGGCCAGTCCCACCGCGGCCGCGAGCGTCTGCCACACGATGAGCGTGCGCTTGCGGTATCGGTCGCCGAGCGGGACCAGCAGTATCAGCCCGGTGAGCAGACCCGCCTGGGTCAGCGCGGTGACCAGTCCGAGGTCGGACTCGGCGACGCCCATATCCCGGCCGATCCAGGTCAGCATGGGTTGGGCGTAGTAGATATTGGCGACGAGCAGACCTGCCGCCACGGCGAGCAGGGTTGTCGATCCGGTGCGCAGACCGGGTGGGGTGCGGGTGATTTCGGGCGCGCAGGAGTGACTCACGATGCTCCAGACAGGTAACGGGTATGCGACGGACTCGGCCGCGTCCCGGAAGGTGGTAGTAGATTGAAACCAGATCGAGAATAGAGCAGATCAGTTTCGATTTGCAACCTAACTGGTTTCAACCAGCAACCGAGGAGGTTTCGTGGCCCGACTATCCGCGACGTCCACATCCTGTCCGGTGGTCCGCACCGTCGATCTGATCGGCGACCGCTGGACCCTGCTCATCCTGCGCGACGCCTTCGACGGCCTGCGCCGGTTCAACCAATTCCAGCGCAGCCTCGGCATTGCCAAGAATGTGCTCAGCGACCGGCTCTCGGCACTGGTCGCGGCGGACATCATGGTCACCGAACCCGCCGCCGACGGCACCAACTATCGCGAGTACGTCCTCACCGACAAGGGCGCCGAACTCTTCGACCTGATGGTCGGGCTGCGGCAATGGGGCGAACGCCATGCCGTCGCGCCGGGCGAGGAGTACCGTCCGCTGATCGATCGCACCACCGGCGAGCCCCTCGAACGCGTCATCTATACGCGGCCCGACGGTACCCCGGTGCGCCACGAGCAGACTCGACTCGGCGAACTGCGCGGTCGGTAGCGCGCTTCGGTCGCGGGGTCAGCGAGGCACCGATGAGCGCGCGATCTCCCGCGACCTGCCCGCGGCGCCGCGCCGATCGATCGCGGGCGGATCGCAGATGACGAGCATCGCCGCCTGATAGGGGCTGAGCAGCAGCGGCGCGTGTCCGGCGCGGACCCGGATTCGATTGCCCGGCGCGGGAGCCAGTTCCACCTGTGCGCCGGGCAGGATCCCGGCGGCCCGCAGGCCGCGCAGGAATTCGACATCGTCCTGGATGCGCTCGCTGATCCGATACAGGCGCGCCGCGGTGCGACCGGCGCGCACGGCGGCGGGCATGGCCTGGAGTCCCGGCACCGGCGGGGGCGCGGGCACGCCGGTGACGCCGAGTTCGGCGAGACCGGGAATGGGTGCGCCGTACGGGCAGTAGCGCGGGCGCTCGCAGATCTCGAAGACGCGGCGTCCGACCTTCGCCGACAGTACGTGCTCCCAGCGGCATGCCTCGGTATGCAGTTGCGCCCAATCCAATCCGATCACCCGGTGCAGGAGCACCTCGGCGAGCCGATGTTTGCACATGACCCGCACCGCCAGCCGCCGCCCCGCCGCCGACAGTTCCAGATGTCGATCGTCCCCGATCGCCAGCAGACCGTCGCGCTGCATCCGCGCCACGGTCTGGCTCACCGTCGGCGCGCGATGGCCGAGTCGCTCGGCGATGCGGGCGCGTAGCGCGACGATGCCGTCCTCTTCCAGTTCGTAGGCCGCTTTGAGATACATCTCGGTGGTGTCGACAAGGCCATGGACGGTCATGGCGCCGAGTCTGGCTGCTCAACCCGAGTCGAGGTCAAGGGTGGGTGGGGATGGTGTTGTCGTCGATGCGATATCCATTGCGTCGGGTGCGATGGCTCGGAATGTGAAGTGGCGCAGCTTCTGTCGGACCGTAGAGTCTGTTTCATGGGGGAGGATCGCCCGGATCGGGTTCGCTCGCATCGGATTCCGGGGTGGATCCGGCCGTGGCGGCACCCCTATCGGAGTCGGCGGGATGATCAAGTTACCGAGGATTCCCGCCGGTACGCGCGATGTCACGTGGCGCGGGCGCGGTGTGCTCGCATCTCGAAGATGTTGCGGCGCGGTCGCTCTCGGGTTGCGTGGCGGCGTGTCCGCCGTTAACGAATCGTTAGGAAACCGGGGCGCGGCAGTGCGGACGCAATCTTGCGTTCTTGCATCTGTAAGAGCATGATCCAGCTAACGTAGTTGAGAACGACCGATCCAATGACCGGGAAAACCGAATCGAGAGCCACTCATGTTGGTACAAAGAGCGTTGGTGTCGGGGGAATTCGGGATGTGGGGCGAATGCGAGGCGCGGCGATGAGCGCGCCGACCATGGGCGTCCTGCCCACCGCACCGCAATTGCTTTGCGCATTTCAGGGGCGACGTTTCCAGGACAGGGAATTGCTCCGCTCGGCCCACGCGCTGGCCGAATTGCACGCCCGCCGCGCGCAGATCCGCGACGCGGACCTGGTGGCCGAGATCGACTGCAGGCGCGGTGAACTCGTCGACGATATCAACGACTGGATCGCCCAGGAGGTCCCCCAGCACCGCAACGGCGCCTCGCTGCACACCGAGAGTCTCGGCGCGGTGGTCGACCGGATGGCGCGCAGTTGGGTCGACGCCAATACCGCCATCGATGCGGACGGGGTCGGCAGCGACAATACCCATAAACACTGGTATCACCTGGCGGAACTCGTCGATGGGTACACTGATCTGGTCACCGATGTGGCCGGTGGCCGACGTCGTCTACCTGAGCAGTGAATCCCCCGAGCAGTGACTCCTCCCGAGAGCTGACTCGTCGCACTGCGTCGCGGGTGGCACTACGCGCGCAGTCATCCGACCAGTGGCTTCGCGCCGGGGAATATCCGCCCGCACAGTGACGGCGGGCGCAACGGGGCGCCCCGCCCGGCGTGCCGCGTGGTCGACTGGCGCGGCACGCCCGCCCCGCTTCGCACGGGGCGAATTCTCTCGGTCGCGCGTTCCTCTTGCTTTCCGCTGTTGAACACCGAATTCCGATGTCGGGATGGGAAACGCGAATCGCCGGTATGCGCCGGTGTGGTGCAGCCCCCTTGAATTCCGAGCGTCGATCCGGTCTCGGCGAATGTGCGGGATATTTCCGACGCATTGTGTTTTCGCGATCCCGGTGTCGCCAAACCCCATATCATCCCATCAAGATTGAAATATCTTCGTTCCAAATTTGCGGCGGTAAATCGTTCCGCGGCGGATGGTCTGCGCATCAAGGCCGGTAGCGTCGGGTTCCGCCGTCTCGGGAGGCGGTGTCGCGCAGCACGATCGAAGGTTGCCATAAGGAAGCTGACTCGGCTCACCGGACCGCCGCGCGTCCGCGAATCCGGCCGAGCAGAACCAGCGCCAGCAGTGTCACGAGTACCAGCAGAGTGGTTGCGGCCGCCGCCGCGTGCACGTCGCCGCGGTCGGTCTCGCCGAAGATGGCCACCGGCAGCGTGCGCCACGTCGCCGGATACACCATGATCGTCGCGCCCAACTCGCCCATCGACAGTGCCACCGACAGGCCCGCCGCCGCGCCGAGGGCGGGCAGCAGCAGTGGCAGGGTCACCTGGCACAGCACCCGCACCGGGCCTGCACCGAGCGACTCCGCGGCCTGCCGATACGCCGGATCCAGCCGGTCGAGCGCCGCCGACACCGCGCTGAACGCGTACGCCAGCACCAATACCGAATGTGCCACGATGACAATCCATTTGGTCCCGCCGAGCAGCATCGGACGCTCATTGAACGCGATCAGCACCCCGAGCCCGATGGCCACCGACGGCACCGCGACCGGCAGGTGGAACACCGCGTCGGCCAGCCTGCGACACCAGCCGGGCGCCTCCCGCGCGGCCAGCGCCGCCCAGGCGCCCAGCACCAGCGCGAGCGTGCCCGCCAACAGCGCGGTCTGGAGACTGACCGACAGACTGGCCGCGTCCTCGCCCGACAGTGCGGTGCGAAAATTGACCAGGCCCAACCGGGATGGCAGCGGACCCGTCCAGCGTCCGGCGAAACCCGCCGCGACCACCGTGGCGATCGGCGCGCCGAACACCAGCAGCACCACCAGCCCGAACACCGTGAGCAGCACGGACTTTCCGGTACGCGTCCAGACCAGCACGCTCAGCGTCCCTTCCCGAAGCGGGCGAAGACCACCCGATAGCAGCCGTACAGGGTCAGCGACAGCGCCACCTGCACCGAGGCCAGCACCGCCGCGCCGGGCAGGTCGAAGGTGACGATGCCTCGGGTGTAGATCATGGCGGGCAATGTCAGCACGCCCTTGGCCCCGGTGAACAGGACGATGCCGAATTCGTTGAGTGTCAGCAGCAATACGAGACTGCCGCCCGCCGCCAATGCGGGCCACGCCTCGGGCAGCACCACCTGCCGCAGCACCCGCCACGGAGAGGCGCCCAAACTCGCCGCCACATCGAGTTGTTCCCGCGGCAGTTGGGCGAAGGCGGCCAGCAGTGGGCGCACCACGAACGGTGTGAAGAAGGTGGTCTCCGCCGCGATGACCCCCCACGGTGTGGTGAGGAAGTCGAGCAGCGGCGTTGTGCGGCCGGTGATCTGGGTGATGAGCACGTTGACCGCGCCCGCCGTGCCGTAGAGGAAGGTGAAGGCCAGCGTCACGAGGAAGGACGGCAGCGTGAGCACACTGTCGATGAGGCGACCGAGCACCGTCGAGCCCGGAAAGGGCACGAAAGCCAGCACCACCGCAAGGAAGCCGCCGAGGGCCAGGCAGCCCGCCGTCGACGCGACGGCGATCATGACGGTGTGCCACAGGGCATCGCGGAACGACTCGGCGGCGAGCGTGGTCGACCAGACGCCCAGACCGCGGCCGGTCGGGGTGACGGTGGATTCGGCGAGTACCCGCGCGATCGGGTAGCCGGCGATCAGCGCTACGACCAGCAGCGGCGGCATGGTCCACAGAACCGGACGCCAAGTGCGCAAGGGTTGCGTGGGAGTCGGGATCTCGGTGTGTTCCAGCAATTCGGTCATCGGCGTATCCGATCGAGCCGCGCGCTCCGGAAGCGCGGGCCCCTCATGCCCGCGTTTCCGGCGCACGGACCGCGTGGGTCGCGGTCAGGGAGGAAGATTCGGCGCCGACCGAGGGTGCGATGAGCACACCGGCCGGATCCGGGAACAGCACGCCGACGGGGGAGTGGACCGAAACCGTCGCGTGGCCGGGCACATCGATGATGAGTTCGTCCGCCAGTCCGTCCACCGCGACGGTCAGCCTGGTGGACGCGCCGCGCCATACGCTCGCGATGACGGCGCCGCGCAATGCCTCCCGTTCGCCGATCGCCCCGATTCGGATGGTGTGCGGGCGCACACACAGCAGCGCCGCACCGTTGGGCGTCCAGTCCAACTGCCCCACACCGGGTTTGGGCGCTTCGGCGCGTAGCGTGTGCGCGCCTGCGGTGACCAGCGCCGCCCCGCCCGCCACCCGATTCACCGTGCAGCTCAGCAGGTTCGCCCCGCCGAGGAAGGCGGCGGTGAATCCGGAAGGTGGCCGCTGCCACAGGTTCTCGGCGGTATCGATATCCACCAGCCTGGTCTCGCGCATCACCGCGATCCGGTCCGCAAGCGCCAGCGCCTCGGCTTGATCATGGGTGACATACAGCATCGCGGTATCCGGCAGCGCCGTGCGCAACTGCTGCAACTCGCCCAGCATGGACTGGCGCAACTGCGCGTCCAGCGCGGCCAGCGGCTCGTCGAGCAGCAGCACCTTCGGTCGGATCGCCAACGCGCGGGCGATCGCCACCCGCTGCTGCTGACCACCCGACAGCTCGCGCGGCAGGCGCTCGACGTAGTCGACCATGCCGACCATGTTCAATGCCTCCCGCACCCGCCCGGCGAGCTCGCGGCGCGGCACCCGATGTGATCTCAGGCCGAAGGCCACATTCCCGAAGACGGTCATATGCGGGAACAGCGCGTAGGACTGCACCACCACGCCGATGCCGCGCTCGGCAGGGGACAGGTGGGTGACATCGCGCCCCGCCAGTCGGACCGCGCCCGAGGTGGGCCGGACGAATCCGGCCAGCGCCTTGAGCGCGGTCGACTTGCCGGAGCCGCTCGGGCCGAGCAGCGCCACCGTCTCGCCCGCGGCCACGCGCAATGTGAAATCGGCCAGCGCCACGGTGGCGCCATAGCGGACGCCGACCCGGTCGAACACGATGGCGGGCTTGTCGGATCCGGCCGAAATTCTCTGTGCCGCAGCCGGTTCGGTGCCTGTCTCGACCCGTGCCACCTCAGCCCCCGATGGCCTTGTTGTAGGCGTCCACGTCGGCGGTGAGGTCGGCGAGCACCTTGGTCCAATCCGGGTGCACGATGTCCACACCCTTGATCGCGGCGGTGGGTCCGCTCGCCGCCGCCGAATCGCGCAGGTCGGTGCGGGCCGAGACGGCGAAGGCGTCGGGGCCGAGCGTGGCCTGCACCTGCTTGCCCAGCAGATAGGCCATCAGCTTCTTGGCGGCATCGGCATGCGGCGCGCCCTTGGCCAGACCCATCACGTAGGGAACGGCGATGGTCGAACGCTTGCCGTCCGCGCCCGCCGGGAAGAAGATAGTGAATTTCGAACCCTTGCTGATGGATTCGGAATTCATCTGGACATCGCCATTGGCGACGAGCAGTTCGCCCTTGTCCACCTTGGGCTGCAACTTGCCGGTCGAGGAGGACGGGCCGACATTGTTGGCCTGCAACTGCTTCAGATAATCGAGTGCGGCCTGCTTGCCGCGCAACTGTTGCAGCAACACCAGTACGGCGGTGCCGTCACCGGCCTGGCCGGGCGTCGAATACTGGATCTTGCCTTTGTATTCCGGCTTCAACAGGTCGTCCCAGGAGACCTTGCCCGCGTCCACCGAGGATCCCGCGATGAAGTTCAGGTAGTTGTCGGCCAGCGTGACGTAGTGGCCCTTGGCATCCTTCGCCGCGTCGGGGAAGGCGGCGGTGTCCACACCGATCGGCTGCAAAAGCCCTGCGGCGTCGGCCTTCTGGATGAACGGGGGCAGCGTCACCACCACATCCGCCTGCGGGTTGGACTGCTCCTTGTCCACCCGGTTGACGACCTCGCCCGAACCGGCGGCGACGACATTCACCGCGATACCGGTCTCGGCCTTGAACTTGTCGAACTGGGACTTGTACCAGCTGTCCAATCCATCGGCGGAGTAGACGGTGACGGTCTGCGCGCCCGAAGCGCCGCCGCTGCCGGTGCCGCCGCAGGCCGCGGTGAACGAGGCCGCGGTGGCGGCGACCGCCAGCAGCAGTGCCGATTTGACGAGGACACGGGGACGGCGCGTGAAGGAAGTACGCACGTTGCTGCAACTTTCGGTTGGTCTAGCGGATCGGTGGGCAGGCGGGTTCACGACAGTACGAGGGGGACGAAATCGACAATGGAGTCGACGAGGTGGGTCGCGCCCGCGGCGCGCAGTCGATCGGCGTCGTGCGCGCCGGTCAGCGTGCCCGCGACGATGCCCGCGCCCGCGGCCACGCCACTGGCCACATCGCTGGCGGTGTCGCCCAGGACGGCGATGCGCGACACCGCGTCGGCGCGCAGGCGCAGCAGCGCGGTGAGGATCAGGTCCGGATACGGTCGGCCGCGCCCGGCCTCGGCGGGGGACAGGGTCAGGTCGGCGATCTCGTGCCAGCCCAGGGCGCTCAGCAGGCGGTCCTGAGTGCCCCGGCTGAATCCGGTGGTCAGCGCCACCTTGACCCCGGCCGCGCGCAGCGCGCCGATGGCCTCGGCCGCGCCGGGAATCGGGGTCACCCCCACCTCCTCGACCAGATCGTCGTAGGCGTGTTCGAAGGCCCGATTCGCTTGCTGGGCAAGTTCTTCGGATTCGAACAGCGCGCGGAAGACGGTGATCTTGGACTGGCCCATGGTGTCGAGCACGTACTGCCGGGCCGAATCGCGCGCCTGCCCTTCGGAGGCCATGCCCGCGGCGGTGGCCGCGATGTCGAAGGCGCGTCGGACCAGTCCGTCGTCGGCGACGGTGGTGCCCGCCATATCGAGCACGGCGAGTTGAATGGCGTTGTCGCTCAAAGGAGATACCTCACAGGTTCAGCAGGTCGGCGGTTTGCGCGCCGAGCGCGGGACCCAGGGTCATACCCCGGCCGCCCGGCCCGGTGATCACCCAGATGTGTTCGGAGGCGGGCGCTCTGGTGACGATCGCCGCGGGATCGACGCTCTGGCTGTAGACGCCCGCCCAGCGCCGCACCACCGGCGGCAGTGCACGGCCGAGCAGTGTCTCGGTGACAGCCCTCAAGTGGTCATAGGGCGCTTCGTCCACGTCGAAGGCGAAGGGTTCGGTGTATTCGTGGGTGTCGCCGATGGTTAGGCCGCCGTGCAGGCGCTGCACGCACAGCAACTGCATGCGGTGTTCGGCGGCGGTCGCCGCCTGCGACTGCTCGCGATTGAGCGCGTCCACCTCCGCGCCCGCGAAGCCGGGGTAGTAGCGGAAGCTGTCGCCATCGGCGATGGCGGTGGTGAGCGGTTCGTCGAGCGGCGCGGTCTGCATCATCTGGAGCCGGACCCGGCGCACCGGGATCTGCCCGACGAGTTCGCGGGTCAGACCGGAGTGCGCCGCGCCGGGGCAGTGCAACACCAGGTCGGCCGCGTGGCGGCGATCCTGGTCGTCGGTGACCACCGCGCCCGATCCGGTGTCGGCGACCGAACGCGCCTCGGTGCCCGCGTGGAAGGTGTAGCGGCCGGTGGCCGCCATGTGCGCGCGCAGCGCGGGCAGCGCCCGGCGGGATTCGACGGCCGCATCGCGCGAACAGTGCAGCCCGGCAAGGAATTCGCCACGCAGTGCGGGATTGAGTGCGCGCACCGCATCCGGTTCGAGCAGTTGCAAGCCGCGGGCGGCGGCGGTGTCCGAGCGTGCGGCCGATTCGGCGACGGCGAGTTCGGCGGCGGTGCGCACCAGCGTGATCGATCCGGTCGGTCGGAAGCCGACGCCTGCGACCCGGCCGCCGATCTCCTCCCACAGTTCCCGCGAGCGCAGCGTCAAGTCGAGTTCGCCCGGCGCGCGGCCCGAGACCCACACCAGGCCGAAGTTGCGCACCGTGGCGCCGCGCGCCTCCGGCTCCCGTTCGAGTTGGACGACCTCGTGTCCCCTGTCGATGGCGGCGAGCGCGTGCGCGGTGCCGAGAATGCCTCCGCCGATGATGACCAAACGCATGTCGGCCATGGTGGTCAATGGTCTAGACCAACGGGTGTTTCGGCACTGAACGCCCGGTGAACAATTGGTATAGACCATTTGCCGGTAGGCTGACCGCATGGAGGCGACGGATCTGGCGAGTGCGGGAAGGCTGCCGAAGTCCTATGTGGTGCGCACCGAACTCGAGCGCATCCTGGCCGAGTTGGCGGAGGGCGATCCGGTGCCCTCGGAGCGCGACCTGGCCGTCCGCTTCGCGGTGGCCCGCGAGACGGTGCGTCAGGCACTGCGAGATCTGTTGGTGGAAGGGCGGATTCGCCGCCAGGGCCGGGGCACCGTGGTCTCCCGACCCAAACTCGTGCAGCCGCTGTCGCTGCGTTCCTATACCCAGAACGCGCTCAGTTACGGGCTGCTGCCCGGCCGCATACTGGTCGGCTGGGACGACGTCCCCGCCGACGCCGACACCGCCCGCGACCTCGAGGTCCCCGTCGGCACGCCCGTCATGCATCTGGAGCGCGTCCTGCTGGCCGACGGCGAGCGCATCGGCCTGGAAAGCACCTTCCTGCGCCTGGACCGCTTCGGCGTTCTTCGCGACACCTACGACCCCACCACCTCCCTCTACGCCGCCATGGCCGCCTTGGGCGCCGTCCTCGGTCACGCCACCGAACGCATCGAAACCGTCCTCGCCTCCCCCCGCGAAGCCGCCCTACTCGAGTGCACCACCGCCCTCCCACTGCTCCTACTCCACCGCCGCAGCATCGACCAACACGGCCACCCCGTCGAACGCGTCCGCTCCCTCTACCGAGGCGACCGCATCGCCTTCGAAGCAATGCTCACCAGAGACACCCTGCCCCGCTCGTAGTGTCCGCTTGTGCTGTGCCGCAGGACGAATGGTCCTACGCGACCTGCCTTGCCGGGCAATTCGGTTGTGCGCGGCGCCTTTTCCTGCCATCGCCGAGTTCCTGGTGGAGCCCTACCGGTACGGCTCGCGTAGCACCTCGGCCTGTGCCTGCAACTGCTGGACTGTGTCCCGCCACCGTCCGGTGGCCAGGTAGTGGCGCCGAACTCCGGTGCCTGCTGTCTGGATGAGTTGGAGCCGCTGGAGCAGATTCAGATCGCGCAGGGCCTGGTCGCGGGTCAGATCCTCATCGAGTGCGTAGGTGGCGCGGCGAAGGTTGCCCTCGGCGGCCGCGAACAGGGCGATGGCGGTGCGCTCGTGCAGACCGAATTCGGAGGTCAGCTCGATTGCCTTGTGCCACAGGGTGTTCGCTGTGCGAACCCGCTGGTCGACGACTTGGGCCTGTAAATGGTGTGCCCGCAGGCAGAATCGCACCCATTCATGGGTGTCGCGCTCCGGCAGATATGAACCACCCTGGACGCGCGAGAGAGCCGAGTAGTACTCGGCGGTGTTCATGGTGCTCGCGCCGAGCCATTCCTCGATCGAAGAGAACTCCGGTGCGAGCACCTGATTGCGCGCGAGCACCAGAGTGTGCAGGCAGCGGGCCATTCGACCGTTGCCGTCTCGCCACGGATGGATGCTCACCAGATTGAGATGCGCCATCGCCGCGCGAACGTAGGCCGGGCGGTCCCCATCGGCGTTCTGCAACCATGCCACCAATTCGGCCATCAGTTCCGGGACCCGCGGTGCTTCGGGACCGATGTAGGCGGGTGGGCGGTGGCGTCCGCCGGTCACCATGATCCCGCCGCCGCGGTAGCGACCCGGCCACTTGTCGAGTCGGTGCCGCAGCATCATGAAATGCAGGGCCGACAGCAACATTTGTTCGTAGGCGAAGTTCTCGGAATGCGCGCTTTGCTGCACATACGTCAGGGCTTCGTGATAGCCCGCGACGGCGGCCAATGCCGTGTCATCGGATTCGACGGATAACGACTCCGATCCGGCCACCAGCGATTCGGCATCGTTCAGGCTGATCGTGTACCCCTCGATCGTGTTGGAACCGACGATCGCTCGAGCCACGAGATTGCGCCGCAGCGGCCGATCCCAGCGTTGCGGCTCGCCGACGAGATAGGACAACCGATTCCGGAAGTCCTCGATCTCCGACAAGACCTTTTCATCCTGCGCGTCGAGATCCGGAGTGCGATACAGCATGGCTACGAGCCTACTATGCGACTAGCATCGTCGCATCGGTGGCTTTTCGGCTTGTAGTTCGTTCTTCGGAACTCCATGGTCGCCGGGCCGAGACGACTCGGACCGGCGTCGGAACGTGCGGTCGGTCCTACTACTCTGTCGATATGTCTGTGCGCACCCGCAAACCGCTTGTTCCCGGTACACAGTCGCCCATTCGTGAGGTGCCTCGGTCGATCGAGCGGCCCGAGTACGCGTGGAAGAAGACTGCGAACGAGGGGCGGGAGCCCTGGGTGCAGACGGCGGAGACCATCGAGAAGATGCGGGTGGCGAGTCGGATCGCCGCGCGGGCGCTCGAGGAGGCCGGGAAGGCTGTCGCGCCGGGGGTCACGACCGATGAACTCGATCGGGTCGCGCACGAGTACCTCTGCGATCACGGAGCGTACCCGTCGACCCTGGGCTACAAAGGATTTCCGAAATCGTGCTGCACCTCGCTCAATGAGGTGATCTGCCACGGGATTCCGGACTCGACGGTGATCGAGGACGGCGATATCGTCAATATCGATGTCACCGCCTACATCGACGGTGTGCACGGCGACACCAACAAGACCTACCTCGCGGGCGATGTCGAGGAGGAGGTGCGCCTGCTGGTCGAGCGCACCGAGGAGGCCACCCTGCGCGCCATCAAGGCGGTGCGCCCCGGCCGCGCGCTCAATGTGATCGGCCGCGTCATCGAGTCCTACGCCAACCGCTTCGGCTACGGCGTCGTGCGCGACTTCACCGGCCACGGTGTCGGTCCCACCTTCCACAGCGGCCTGGTGGTGCTGCACTACGACCAGCCCGCCGTGGAGACGGTCATCGAACCGGGAATGACCTTCACCATCGAACCGATGATCAATCTCGGCGGAATCGACTACAAGATCTGGGACGACGGCTGGACCGTGGTCACCAAGGACCGCAAGTGGACCGCGCAATTCGAGCACACCCTGGTGGTCACCGAGACCGGAGCCGAAATCCTCACCCTGCCCTGATGCGGGGCGCACTGCTCATCGCGGGCACCACCTCCGACGCCGGGAAAAGCGTTGTGGTGGCCGGACTCTGCCGCATGCTGGCGCGAAAAGGGGTGCGGGTCGCGCCGTTCAAGGCGCAGAACATGTCCAACAACTCGGTGGTGACCCTCGACGGCGGGGAGATCGGCCGCGCCCAGGCATTGCAGGCGCAGGCATGCGGCCTGGAACCGAGCGTGCGCTTCAATCCGGTGCTGCTCAAGCCGGGCAGCGACCGGCGTTCGCAACTGGTGGTGCGCGGACAGGCGGTCGGTACGGTCGGCGCGCGCGACTACTTCCGACACCGTCGTGAACTGCGCGAGGTGGTAGCGGCCGAATTGGCCGGGCTGCGTGCCGAATTCGACGTGGTGCTGTGCGAGGGTGCGGGTTCGCCCGCCGAGATCAACCTGCGGGCAACCGATCTGGCGAATCTGGGCCTGGCGGAGGCGGCGGAGCTGCCGGTGCTCGTGGTGGGCGATATCGACCGGGGCGGTGTGCTGGCCCACCTTTTCGGAACGCTGGCCGTGCTCGATCCTGCGGATCAGCGGTTTATCAGCGGGTTCATCGTCAACAAGTTCCGCGGCGATCCCGCGCTGCTGCGACCAGGGCTCGACCGGCTCACCGAACTGACCGGACGCCCCACCCTCGGCGTACTGCCCTACGTCGAGGATCTCTGGATCGATGCGGAGGACTCCCTGAGCACCCGCGCCGACGCCGCCGTCGGCCGCCCCCGCCCGCCCGTCGGATCCGAGTGGCTGACCGTCGCGGCGATACGCCTGCCGCGTATCTCCAACTCGACCGATGTGGAGGCGCTGGCCTGTGAACCGGGTGTCGCGGTGCGCTGGGTGGACGAGCCGTCCCGGCTGGCCGAGGCGGATCTGGTGGTGCTACCGGGCAGCAAGGCGACCGTCTCGGATCTGGAATGGTTGCGCCGCAATGGAATCGCCGACGCTCTCGTTGCCCGCGCCGCGGCGGGTCGCCCGATCCTCGGCATCTGCGGCGGCTACCAGATGCTCGGCGCGCGCATAGACGACCCGATCGAATCCGGTGCGGGCGCGGTCCCCGGACTCGGCCTGCTCGACCTCGATATCGCCTTCGCCGAGCCGAAACTGCTGCGGCGCAGCGCCGGTCGCGGACACGCGGGTGTGGTGGCGGGAATTCCGTTGCACGGCTATGAGATTCACCACGGTCGCGTCACCCGCAGTGGTGATCCGGCCTGGCTGAGCGTCGAGGGCGAGTCGGAGGGCAGTGCGCACCGCGCCCTCTGGGGCACCCACCTGCACGGCCTGCTCGAATCCGACGACCTGCGCCGAGCCTGGCTGACCGAAGTCGCGGGCCGCGCGGGCCGCACCGGCTTCCGCCCGGCGCCCGACACCTCGGTCGCGGACGTCCGCGCCGCCCAACTGGATCTGCTGGCCGATCTGGTCGAACAGCACCTCGACTTCGGTCGCCTTACCTCGCTGATCGCCAATGGTCCCGCCGTTGGATTGCCGACCCTGTCGACCACGTATTTGCAGGGTTGACGAGCTGTTCTGGCCGCCTTACCCTCGTGTAAGGACTTGATTGCGGAGTAAGGGATTTGTGGGTAAGGGAGTCTACCGAGGCGGGCTGTCCGTCAAGACAGGCGGATCCGGGCGTGGCGAGGTAGGCGTGAGCGAGTAGGAGCCGGTGCGGGCCGCGCACCCGGTATGCGACTTGGGCGGATGAGATGAGCGGTAGATCCGGGAAAGCAGAGTCCGGTAGCGAAGAGTCCGGGAAAAACGCGGCCCACACCGCCGCATCCGAGAAGTCGGCCGACACAGCAAGGGGGAGGGTCGTGACAGCGACCATGACGAGCAAGGGGCAAATCACCATCCCGGTCGACGTGCGCGCGGCCATGGGTCTGCGGGCGGGTGTTCGAGTCGCCTTCGTGCCGACCGGCGCGGGCACCTACGAACTCGTCCCGGAGAATCGAACGATCAAGGCGCTCAAGGGGATTGTCCGGTGGGACGGCCCGCCGATCACACTCGCGCAGATGGACGCGGCCATTGCCGAGGGCAGCTTCGAGGGGTTCGAAGGACCGCGGCCGTGATCGGACTCGACACCAACGTCCTGATTCGCTACTTCACCCAGGATCATCCGGAACAGTCCGCGCGCGCCAACCAGGTGATCGAGGGGCTCAGCGAAACCAGCCCCGGCTATGTGACCGTGCTCGCCCTCGCGGAGGTCCACTGGGTGCTGCGGCGGGGCTACCGGCAGGAGGTCGAGACGGTCGCCGAGATCCTGCTCGGCCTGCTCGACGCCACGGAGATCGTGGTCGAGCGCGCGGAGGCGGTGCGGCACGCGCTCGGGCGAGCGCTCGACCGGGGTGCGGACTTCCCGGACGCCCTCATCGAGCAGTTGGGGCGCGAGGCGGGCTGCGATGTCACGGTCACCTTCGACGACAGGGCCGCGCGGCGGTGTGGCATGCGTCTGCTGTCCTGACGTCGCCTCTGGGTGGCGTGTAGCGTTGGCGGGCATGAATTCTCGGCGGATCGCGGTCGGTGACCGCAGTTGGACCGTGCGGGTCGATGGGCCGGAGTCTCGGCACACGGTGCTGCTACTGCCCGATGCGGGTGACCCGGTCGACATCTACGACGCGGTATGTGCCCGGTTGCACAACTCGGAGTTGCGGACCGTCGCGGTGGAGTCGATCGCGGGGTTGGATGCCGCCGGGGTGGTGGCCATCCTGGACGAGTTGAACGTGCCGTGGGCCAATGTGGCGGGCCGAGGAGCGGGTGCCACGCTGGCCTGGCAGGTCGCCGCGGGCACGATGGGCCGATTCGTGAGCCTGGTGGTCGCCGATCGCGGGCATCCGGCCGTCCCGGACGCCGCGGGCACGGTGGTCGACGCGGCGTGCCGCCCGGTCGAACTGCCGACCACCGTGCTGGTCACCAAGGCGCTGCCCGTCGCGGTCGCCGAGGCGTCGGCGCGCTGTGTCTACGGCGAATTCCGCACCGTCACCGTCGACGCCTCGAATGTGGTCACCGAGGCGGGCAATGAACTGGCGACCGAGATAGTGCTACGCACCAGCCTTTGGTGAGCGGAACCCGGCCAACCAGTCCAGCCAACTGTCCAATTCACTGAAGGCTTCGGCGAGCGGACCCTCCGAGGACAGGAACACGTCGTGGCGGGCGCCGTCGATCGGCACGATATTGGTGCGATCGCCGAGGCAGCCCGCCCAACGCTGGATCTGGCGCACATCGAGCACCGAATCGGCGACGTCCACGGCCGGACCGTACTTACTGGCGAATTTGGAGATCCGGGAGCGCAGGATGAGCGCGGGCACCCCGATATCGAGGCCGCGATGCAGTTGGGTATGCCCGTCCCGGATCGCCGCCAGCCAGCCGAAGTGCACCGGGAAGCCCGCCAGCGGCTTCCAATCCAGGTTGTAGTCCCACTCGCCCGCGACACTGCGGTGCAGGCTGTCGCCGTAGGTGCTGATGTCGTCCCCCGGCAGCCGGGCCATACTGCGGAAACGCCCGAGCGCCTTGATCACCGGCGTGCCGATGGTCCGGTAGTAGGACGGACCCTGCAGGTCGAACCACGGGCTGTTGAGCACCAGCCCGGACACGGCGTCGATACCCCCGGCGGCGCGGAGCCGGTCCAGCCACAGCGGCGTCACCAGTCCGCCGGTGGAGTGCGCGACCACCAGCACCGGCCGCCCGGTCTCGGCGCGCACGATGCGCAGCGCCTCGTTCAGTTCCGCGTCGTAGAACGCCAGGTCGGTGACGTAGTGCGGTGTCTGCCCGGCGCGCAGCGAGCGTCCACATTTGCGCAGGTCCAGCGCGTAGAACCGGTGGCCGCGCGCGGCGAAATGCTCGGCCAGATGTTCCTGGAAGAAGTAGTCGGTGAACCCGTGCACGTAGAGCACGGCGTCCGCCGTGGTCTCGGTGGATTGTTCGGGCAGGTGGCGCACCAGGGTGGCCACGGCCGCGCCCTCGCCGTCCGGATCGGATCCGAGGTGCAGGGTGCGCTGCTGATAGTCGGAGCCCAGCACATCCGGCACCCACGACTCGCCGGTGATATTCGACACGCCGACGGCGGTTTCGTTCGTCACGGTAACCAATCTAGGTGACGCGGACACCGAGCGCAGCGGGCCGATGTCGCGGTATCCGGATCGGTTCCCGCCGAAGGCATCTGCGAAACAGTCGAAGGTATCTATGTCACATTCGGCTGGTTCGTTGCGGGAGTTGTCATCGGTGAGGTGCACAATTGGCCTTAGGTGAACGGCGGGTAACCCAACCGCTCGACGCCCGCCGCGCCCGGACCAGCACCGAGAGCACCCCATAACCGCATAGCGACCGTGCCAAGCAGACCCGCCCACCCGCGGGTGTGCGAAGAAGGACAAGGAAGTCGATCTCCCCGTGCCGAACGCTGCCCAGACCGAAAAGACCGATGTAGTACTCATCGGCGCAGGCATTATGAGTGCCACCCTCGGCGCACTGCTTCGTCAGTTGCAGCCGGATTGGTCGATCTCCCTGTTCGAGCGGCTCGATGCCGCAGCGGCCGAGAGCAGCGACCCCTGGAACAACGCGGGCACCGGACATTCGGCGCTGTGCGAGCTCAACTACAGCCCGCAGCAGGCGGACGGCTCGGTCGATATCACCAAGGCCGTCGATATCAATGAGCGCTTCCAGGTCTCGCGGCAGTTCTGGGCCTACGCGGTGCAAAATGGCGTGCTCGCCGATCCATCGCGGTTCATCAACCCGATTCCGCACGTCAGCTTCGTGCACGGCGCGGAGGATGTGTCCTACCTGCGCAAGCGCTACGAGGCGCTGTCGCGGCACCCACTGTTCGAAGGTATGCGCTACATCGACAGCCCGGACGAATTCGCCCGCCGTCTGCCGCTGATGGCGCGCGGTCGCGACTTCTCCGATCCGGTCGCCCTGAACTGGACCGAGTACGGCACCGATATCGACTTCGGCTCGCTCACCAAGGATCTGCTCGCCTATCTCGGCGCCTCGGGCGCGGATCTGGCCTTCGGGCACGAGGTGCGCAACCTGACCAAACAGTCCGACGGCAGCTGGCTGGTGAAGGTGCGCAATACCCGCACCCGCCGCACCCGCACCATCGCCGCCAAGTTCGTCTTCGTCGGCGCGGGTGGCGGGGCGCTGCCGCTGCTGCAGCGCTCCGGCATCAAGGAGATCGCGGGCTTCGGCGGATTCCCGGTGAGCGGCCAGTTCCTGCGCTGCACCAATCCGGATCTGATCGCCCAGCACGAGGCCAAGGTGTACGGCAAGGCCGCTGTCGGCGCGCCGCCCATGTCGGTGCCGCACCTGGATACCCGCGTCATCAATGGCACGCCGGGTCTGCTGTTCGGTCCGTACGCGGGCTGGACCCCCAAGTTCCTGAAGGACGGCAAGTACACCGATCTGTTCAAATCGGTTCGGCCGGGCAATATTTCGCCCATGCTCGGGGTAGGCGTCACCGAACTGGGCCTGGTCAAGTACCTCGTCACCGAGCTGATGAAGTCGCAGGCGGGCAAGGTGTACTCCATGGAGGAGTTCGTGCCCCGCGCCGAGGCTCGCGATTGGGAGCTGATCACGGCGGGCCAGCGGGTACAGATCATCCGGCGCAAGGGAATCGGCGGCGTCCTCGAACTCGGCACCGCCGTCATCACCGCCGAGGACGGCAGTATCGCGGGTCTGCTCGGGGCCTCGCCGGGCGCGTCCACCTGCGTCAGCGCGATGCTCGATGTGCTGAAGCGCTGCTTCCCACGCGAGTACGCGCAGTGGACTCCGCACCTGCGCGAGATGGTGCCCTCGCTCGGGGTGAAGCTGGCCGAGGATCAGCCGCTGTTCCGCGAGGTCTGGGACTGGACTACCAAGGCGCTCAACCTGAATGGTGTGAAGGACAACACGCCGAGGCCCATGGGGGTCGCGGCGAACGCCTAGGTGTGATACCAAGACGCGATGATGTCAACGGTTGCTCTCAAACGGTCGTGGGCGCAGGATCTCGATACTGCCACGCTCTACCAGCTGTTGAAGTTGCGTGTCGAGGTCTTCGTGGTCGAGCAGAAGTGCGCGTACCAGGAGTTGGACGGGCTCGATCTGCCTCCGCGCACCCGCCACTTCTGGCTCGATGACGAGGGCGAGATCGTGGCGACGGTGCGGCTGCTCGAGGAGCGCGTGGACGCGGTGAAGACCTACCGCATCGGCCGGGTGTGCACCGCAACCCCGTTTCGGGGGCACGGATACGCCAACCGGCTCATTCAGGCCGTCCTCGCCGAAGTCGGTTCGGCCACCGTCCATTTGAACGCGCAGAGTCACCTGTCGGAGATGTACGTCAAATACGGCTTCAAGATCGACGGGCCGGAATTCGACGAGGACGGCATCGCGCACGTGCCCATGCGCAAGGGCTGAGTTTCTCCGCGCTCGTTTGTAGTGCGGGGCTGTTGATTCGGAGGGCGCGGGGTCCTCGACTCGGCGGGCACGAAGTCGAGTTCGCCTCGCGCCGAGCAATTTCGGCGTTCGCCCGTTCGGGGCGCAAGCCGTGTGCCGCGCAAGTTCGGGGCGGAGTCGAGGGCCGTGGGCGGCGCGCATAGAGTGGGGTCCGTGCCCGCTTCTCTTGATGTGACGCCCTCGGCATCGGCGCAGCGCGCAGGCCGACGCGGCGAGGCCGAGCCCGGATTCCCCTTCTCCGCGGTAGTCGGCCAGCAACGGCTGCAATTGGCGCTGATCCTATGCGCGGTGCATCCCGGTATCGGCGGGGTGCTGGTGCGCGGGGAGAAGGGCACCGCCAAATCGACAGTGGTGCGGGCGCTGGCCCAGTTGCTGCCGCCGGTGGTGGACGAATCCGGGGCGCGACCGGCCCGGCTGGTCGAACTGCCGGTCGGCGCGACCGAGGACCGGGTGGTCGGCTCGCTGGATCTCGAGCGTGTGCTGCGCGATGGCGAGCAAGCGTTCCGGCCGGGTCTGCTGGCGGCGGCCCATCACGGCGTGCTGTACGTGGATGAGGTCAACCTGCTGCACGACCATCTGGTCGATGTCCTGCTCGACGCCGCCGCGATGGGCCGGGTGCATGTGGAGCGCGATGGCGTCTCGCATTCGCATCCGGCGCGTTTCGTGCTGGTCGGCACCATGAATCCGGAAGAGGGCGAATTGCGCCCGCAGTTGCTCGATCGCTTCGGGCTCACCGTGGATGTGGCCGCATCCCGCGAGGTGGATGTCCGGGTGGCCGTGGTGCGGGCCAGGCTGGACTACGAGGCCGATCCCGCGGCCTTCGCCGAACGGCACGCGGGCGCGGATCGCGAAGTGGCCGAACGCATTCTGACCGCACGGGACCGCCTCGTCTCGGTGGTGCTCGACGAGGTCGAACTGCGCCGCATCGCCGCGCTGTGCGCGTCCTTCGATGTGGACGGTATGCGCGCGGATCTGGTGGTGGCGCGCACGGCTGCCGCGCACGCCGCCTGGCGCGGCGGCGACCGGGTGACCGAGGAGGATGTGCGGGTCGCGGTGGAACTGGCGCTGCCGCATCGGCGCAGGCGCGACCCGTTCGACGCGCCGGGTATCAGCGAGGATCAACTCGACGACGCCATGCGGGACGCGGCCGAGGAGGCCGCGCGCGCGGAGCCGCCGAAGGACACTGCGGCGCAGGATGATTCGAGCGAATCGCCCGACGGGCCGAATGACGATGGCGCGCAGGACAGTTCGCAAGCCCCGGAACAGGACCCGGACGGTCCCGACGACGACCCGGACACCCCGCCTTCCGGCCCCGGCGCTCGCTCGCGCGAAGGCCACAGCGGCACACCGTCTTCGGCTCCGGTCGCCCCGCCGCGCTTCGAGGTGCCGGGCGTGGGGGAGGGCGCGCCGGGCCGCCGCTCCCGCGCGCAGACCAGGCAGGGCCGCGTGGTCCGTCCGAGCACCGAGACCACGGGCGGCCTGCACCTGCTGGGCACCGTCTTCGCCGCCGCGCCGCATCAGCATGCGCGCGGCCGCCGTCGGGGTCCGCTGGAACTGCTGGCCGAGGATCTGCGGGGCGCGTATCGCGAAGGGCGCGAAGGCAATCTGGTGCTGTTCGTGGTCGACGCCTCCGGTTCCATGGCCGCCCGCGACCGGCTCACGGCGGTGACCGGCGCGGTGGTCGCGCTGCTGCGCGACGCCTACCAGCGCCGCGACAAGGTCGCCGTGATCACCGTGCGCGGGTCGGAGGCGGAGTTGGTATTGCCGCCGACCTCCTCGGTGGATATCGCGGTTCGTCGCCTGTCCGGCCTGCGGACCGGCGGAAAGACCCCGCTGGCCGCCGGATTGCTGAAGGCGCGCGAGGTGGTGCTGCGCGAACGCGTGCGCGATCCGCGCCGCCGCCCGATGCTGGTGCTGCTCACCGATGGTCGCGCCACCGGTGGCGCGGATCCGGTGCCGCGCGCGGCGGCGGCCGCCGCAATGCTGGCCCGCGACGGGGTCGCCTCGATCGTGGTGGACTGCGAGCGCGGCATGGTGCGCCTGGGTCTGGCCGTCGAGTTGGCGCGCGCCCTGCGCGCGGACTATTTGCGGTTGACCGAGTTGACCGGGGCCTCGGTGGCCGATCTGGTCCGCGACGGCGCACCCGGTCGTCCGGCGCTGGGCCGGGTCGCGTGAGTTCGGTGGAAGGTGGTGGGCGCTGATGCCCAAAGGTGTTCCCGAGACCGTGCCCGAGGATGGGCTGACCACGCGGCAGCGCCGCAATCAGCCGGTGCTCGCGGTGCACACCGGTCCGGGCAAGGGGAAGTCGACCGCCGCGTTCGGGATGGCGCTGCGGGCCTGGAATCAGGGTTTCGATATCGCGGTTTTCCAGTTCGTCAAGAGCGCGAAGTGGAAGGTGGGGGAGGAAGCGGCTTTCCGCGCGCTCGGCGAGGTGCACGAGCGAACCGGCGCGGGCGGGTCGGTCGAATGGCACAAGATGGGTGAGGGCTGGTCCTGGTCGCGCAAGGCGGGCACCGAGGAGGATCACGCGGTCGCCGCGCTGGCGGGTTGGCGGGAGATCGCTCGCAGACTGGCCGCCGAACAGCACCGCTTCTATGTCCTCGACGAGTTCACCTACCCGCTGAAATGGGGTTGGGTCGAGGTGGAGGAGGTGGTCGAGACGCTGCGCGCCCGCCCCGGCAATCAGCACGTGGTCATCACCGGACGCGACGCACCCTCGGCACTGCTCGAGGCCGCCGACCTGGTGACCGAGATGACGAAGGTCAAACACCCGATGGATGCGGGCCGCAAGGGGCAGCGGGGGATCGAGTGGTAGTGCGGCCGTGAGCGTTTCGGCGATCGTGGTGGCCGCGCCCGCCTCGGGCAGCGGCAAGACGACGGTGGCGACCGGGCTCATCGGCGCGCTGCGTCGCGCGGGTCACCGGGTCGCGCCGTTCAAGGTCGGCCCCGACTACATCGATCCCGGCTACCACGGACTGGCCGCAGGTCGCCCCGGCCGCAATCTCGACCCGGTGCTGGTCGGCGCGGATCTGGTGGCCCCGCTGGCTCGCCACGGTGCGCGCGGATGCGATCTGGCCGTGGTCGAGGGCGTCATGGGCCTGTTCGACGGACGCATCGGCGACGAACCGGCGGCCGCGGTGGCCGAGGGGTCGACAGCGCAGGTCGCCGGATTGCTCGGTGCGCCGGTGGTATTGGTTGTCGACGCGCGCGGCCACAGTCAGAGCCTGGCCGCCCTGCTGCACGGCTTCGCCACCTTCGACACCTCGGTTCGGCTCGGCGGGGTCATCCTGAACCGAGTCGGCAGCCAACGCCATGAGCGGGTCCTGCGCTCCGCGTGCGACCGGGTGGGTCTGCCGGTGCTCGGGTCGCTGCCGCGACTGTCCGACTTGGAAGTTCCCGCCCGGCATCTCGGACTGATTCCCGCGGTCGAGCACGGCGCCGCAGCGGCCGCGGCCGTGGCGGCGATGACGGATCTCGTTGCCGCCCACCTCGATCTGGGCGCGATAGCTGCCATGGCCGCACCGATCGGCGACGGCCCCGAATGGGATCCGGCGACAGTCTTGGCCAGATCGGCGGGTCGCTCGAGCGATGCGGTGGAATTCGCTTCCAACGCAGTAGGTTCCGCTGGTCCGGTGGTTGCCGTGGCGGGCGGCGCCGCCTTTACCTTCGGATATGCCGAGCATCGCGAGCTGCTCGCCGCCGCCGGGGCCGAGGTGGTGGTATTCGATCCGCTGCACGACGAATTGCCGGACGGTACTGCGGGTCTTGTGCTGCCGGGTGGTTTCCCGGAGGAGCATGCGGCGGAGTTGGCCGCCAATTCCGGACTGTTGGATCGGGTCGCGGCGGCGGCTCGCGGCGGTCTGCCGATTCATGCCGAGTGTGCCGGATTGCTGTATCTAGCGCGCACGCTGGATGGGTATCCGATGGCCGGTGTCGTGGACGCTGCCGCCGAATTCGGGCCGAGGTTGACCCTCGGGTATCGGGATGCGGTGGCATTGGCGGATTCTGTGCTCTGGCGTGCGGGTGAGCGGGTGCGCGGCCATGAGTTCCATCGCACGACGCTGACGGCGTCGGGGTCGAATTCGCCCGCTTGGGGGTGGCGGACCGAAACCGCCGCCGTACGCGAAGGTGTGCTCGTCGGGCGGGTGCATGCCTCGTATCTGCATACCCATCCGGCTGGAAATCCTTCCGCCATAGCTCGTTTCGTCGCCGAGTCGGCCGCGTACGCCACCGACGTCAATGCCTGATCCGGCCGTGGAATCCGGACCGGGCCTGCGCCTCGGTCGCGTAGATCCGATGGTCCCCTGTCGCACGCGAACAACATCCGAACGGGGCCACTCCGATCCGGAGCCATGCCTCGGCAAGACCTTCGGCGAGCCGGTCGCGGTGGGTATCGGATTCCGGCCGGGCGCCTCGGCCGAACGAATTATCGGTGCGGTTCGAGAGGTGGTGGGCGACAGCGTGATCAACTGTCTCGCAACACTGGACCATCGGGCAACCGAACCGGGACTGCGTTGCGCCGCAGCTCAGTTGGGTGTGCCGGTGCTCACCTACTCCGCCACCGAACTGGCGCGGGTCGAGGTCGACGCGCCCTCGGCGGCGACGCTCGGTCGGGTCGGCACGCCCAGCGTCGCCGAAGCCGCCGCGCGGCTCGCAGGCGGTCGCCTGCTCACGCCGAAGCGAATTGTCGGGTATGTGACGGTGGCTGTGGCACAGGGGATTCCGAGCGCGCACTGAGTCTTCCCGCATGTGGCTAGGGCGTCGCGAGAGCTGGAGGGACGATGTTGGTATGTCGAGCATTCGGAAGTTCACCCCGACGGGTTGGGTGGCCGTCTTCAACGGGACGGATGCCCTGAACGGTCGAACATTGGAGGTGGACGGGTGGGAGGCCGGGACCGGGGCGGCGCTCGTCGTGGACACCGAGACCGGGATCCGGCGTCCGGTCACCGAATTCGCCGATTTCACACGTCTCGAGCGCACCGATCAGGTGGTGGCCGCACTGCCCGGAGCGGGGTGGCGGGTCAGGTCGACGTTCTGGGGGCGCGGCGATAGACCCGCCGTGGAGGAGGTGCTGACCTGGCTGGTCGGGGCGGATGGTCGTGTCACGCCGGTCGCCGTGGACGAGAAGGGCAGTTTCGGCGAGGCCGTTCGGGCGCAGTGGTGCTATCCACCGGGCGCCGAGGTGACCGACTAGCCCCTTTCTCGGAGAGGACTCCAGACGGGACCCTGGGTTTGCTCCGCGAAGTGACGCACCTGCGGCCGCCCCGGCGGGAAGCCGGGAAGGATTGCGGCACAGCAGGTTTGAGTGGACAGCGCGGGTGGTAGTCCGTGGCGGAGGCGGGCGCGGTCGTCGTCTGCGGGGACGACCGCGCCCGCGGCATGCGGGCCGTGCTAGACGCACACTCCGCCGAGATTGACCGCCGTGACCGAGGTGTTCCCGGCGACCTGCTGATAGTCCGAGCCGCCGTCGTAATAGACCGCGCTGATTACATGCGCGCCCGCGACACCGGGAATCCAGCCGATGCGCGCCGATCCGTCGGCCGCGACGGGGACGGTGCCCACGAAATTGCCGCTGATACCGGACAGATTGCTGAAGAAGTCGACGGTGCCGTGGGTGATCGGCGTGCCATCGGGGCGCTCGAGCGTCGCGACCACGGTCTGCGCGCAGCCGACCGACGCGGTTCCGGCCAACCCCAGCGCCGAACCGGACATCGCCAGCGCCAGATTCGGCGCGATCGCGGCCGACGCGCCGGGTGCGGTGGCTACGGGTAGTGCCAGAAGGGTTGCCGCGAGCACGACACCGACCGTGCCGCGCGATACTGCCAATCCGCTCAAAGTGCCCGCCTTTCGCTGAACTGCCGGCACCCTGCTGGCCCGGCGACCAAGGCAGGCTACCCGAGACGTTGGTCACATTCGTTGATGACACCACCGCGCGTCCGCGGACACGCCGCGCGCGAATCTCGGATCAACCGCGCCACGCGGTCAGCACCCGATCCAGTTCGGGTCGGATGGCCGCGCGCGCCTGCATGCGCGCGACGCCGTCCATCAGCATGCGGTCGTAGCCGGTGTCGAGGTGGCGCACCGAGGCGATGACCGCGAGGGTGAGTGCCTCGGTATCGAGCACCTTCGCCGCCGCGCTGCGTCCGACCCGGCCGCTGCCGCGCAGCGCGGCGTGTTCGGCGATGAGTTCGGCCCGCTCGGCCGGGCAGCCGGGAAACAGTCGGCGGATCTCCTGCGCCATGCGCGCGGTGAATTCGACATCCTGCGCCGCGCGTCGCACCCGATCGCGCTCCCGGCGGCGCAGCCTGACCTCATCATCGGCCAGGCACTGTTCCTCGGCGCGCGCCAGCGCCGCCGCCTCCACGAGGATGCCGAGCCGAAGATGTCTGCGTCTGCGGTGATCGAAGCGCACCACGATCGCGGCGAGGGTGCTCTCCTTCTTGGCCCGGCGGCTGAGGGTGGCATCGCCCGCGGGCAGGAATTCGAGGTGATCGAGGTCGGCGCATTCCAGGCAGAGCGATCCGGAGCCCGCGGCGATGAAATGCGGTCCGGTTTCGGCGCATTCCAGACAGGTCCACGGGTCTTCGGCGCTGACCACGACCAGATCGGGCACGGCATTGAGTCGCCGCACCAGTTGCGCGCGCCGTGCCGGGGTGAGATCGGCTGCCAGCCAATGGATTCGGAATTCGCTGTCCGGTCCATCGGCGCAGAACCGCAACTCCCCGCGATCCCGTCCACCCGCCAGGTAGGCGGTCTCGTTGGCGCAGAGTCCCTTCTGCTCGGCCCATTCGCGCAGGATTGCGGTGGCCTCCCGCAGTCGGGCGCCGTCGACGGGCGCCAACTCCTCCAGCGTCGCCACCCGGCCCTGTCGCCAGCGATCGATCTCACCGGCGCGCAACCACCCGACACCGCCGAAGACATCGAGGGCGCAGACGTATTTCCGCTGGGCCAGCGCCGCTTCGGCGGCCGCGATCACTCGACTCCGGAGTTTGGACATATCCAGAATTTAGAGGACCGCGCAGTGCGGTCGCGCCGGACCCTGCAGCGCAGGGTCCGGGCCTGCGGCCCCGGCGTCCTTCCGGAGGAATCAGTGCCGGGGCCGGGCGAATCACGGTGCGACAGCACCCCAGTCGGCGAAGCCGGTCGGGTCGTGGCGGCCGAGGACGGCATGTTCGAACAGACCCCACCCCTCGGCATCACCGCAGCGGGCGCGCGCGATGTAGTCGGTGACTCCGTAGGGGAGGCGTCCGGCGACGGCCGGGTCGGTCAGGTCGTAGGTGGCGGAGTCGACCCAGTCGCGGCCTTTCCACTGCCCGTGCTGCCAGTCGGGGTCGCCGCCGTAGCCACAGCCGACGTGCAGTGCGACACCGGGACCCGGAGTGATCTCGACTTCCAGCGGCTTGCCGTCCGGGGTGGTCAGTTCGAGTCGGGCGGCAATGGGTTCCCTGGTGCCGCAACGGTATCGGATGTGCACGCGCGGCCAGCCGAGCTGTTCGGTGCGGCCGTCCGGCCAGACCCTGGTCGCGTCGTTGAGAGTGCGGCGGCCGTCGGGCTGCTCCTGAACGATGACGATGACGGCGAAATCCTCGAAGCGCAGCGGCGCGTAGAGCCACCAGAAGCCGCCCGCACCCTCGCTCGCGGCGCATCCGGCGGGTTCGGCCTCGCCGACCGGCCGGATACCCCAGGATCGGTCCCGCGTTCCGGTCCAGACGGCGGGATCGATCGCGGTATCCACGCCGTCGACGGTCAAAGTCCCCGCCCAGGAACCGACTTGCGCGAAGCGGCTGGCCTCGATGATGGGCCGATCGCCTGCCAGGATGAGGTGCGGTTGTTCCTGCACCGCGGGGAAGGCTCCGGTCCAGGTCAGGTCGAAGGACAGGTCGTCGTGTTCGCACACGACCCTGATCCGCCGCAGCGGTTCGATCACCTCGACGCGGTAGCCGCCGACGCGCTGTTCGAGTCCGCGCGCCCCGAGCGCGTCGGAGAAGCGCACGCAGCGTTGGACATTGCCGCGCCGCACGGTGGCGTAGGCGTCGGTGACGCCCAGGTTCGGGTAGACGCCGAGTCCGGTGATCAGGAAGGCGCCGTCGCGATCGTGGGCGTTGAAATAGCTGCGGTCGTAGAAATTCCGGTCGCTGGTGGCGACTCTGGCCATGGTCAGCGGTGTCTGATGGATGGGGTATTCGTCCAGGGGTGCGGGCATCGGCTCAATCCCATTCGTATGTTCCGTCGAGCAGGGCCTCGAGCCCCGCCCGGTGCATGACGTAGTCGTCGCGGTCGGGCACATCGGTGTCCTCGCCGAAATGGATCATTCGGCGCTTGACCCTGGCCATGACGATGCCGTGGCGCAGTGCGGCGTAGACGAGGTAGAAGTCCATATCGCGCGGTGCGTATCCGGTCCGCGCCTCGTATTCGGCGATCACCTCGGTCCGGCGCAGGAAGTCGGGCAGTCCCGGCTGGTCGAACCGGGTGGCGATATCCTGGAAGAAACGGTGCAGGAAGACAACCCAGCCGAGGTCGAGTTCGCGCGGGCCGAGTGCGGCCATCTCCCAATCCAATACGGCGGCGGGGGTCAAGCCGTCGAACATGATGTTGCCGGGTCGGGCATCGCCCCAGTTGAGCACCTCGGGTCCGGGATCTGCAGGCCAGTGCGCCTCCAGCCAGTCGAAGGCGCGCTCCAGCAAGGGGATTCGGTAGCCATCGGCCGCCAGACCCCGGTCGTACCAGGCGCGCTGGGCGTCGACGTGGCGCCGCAGCGCGTCACCGGGGCCGGTCAGGATCGGAAATCGCCGGGCCGGATCGGCGATGGCGTGCACCCGCGCGATGATGTCGACGGTGGCGGCGGTGACGCGGGCGCGCTCCTCGGGCGTCGCGTCGAACAGCCAGCCGAAGAAGACATACGGCGGATTGTCGGCGGGCACCCGTCCCGCCCTCTGCCGCATCACCAGAAACGGTGTGCCGAGCGGGTTCTCGCCGGTCTCGAGCCAGCACAGCTCGGGCACCGGAATCGTGCTCGCAGCGGCGACTCCGGCCATCACTTCGTATTGCGCTGCCAGGTCATAGGTTTGGAACACGGGGAACGAATCCGCCTCCGGCGCCATCCGAATCACGTAGGACCCGCCCTCGGCCCGCCCGCCCGCGGTCCACTCGGCGGTGAACAGCACCGACGAACTCGACATGCCGCCCGACTGCGGTCGCGACAGCGCGGTGATGCGCGGTAGGTCCTCGGCCGCGACCCGTCCGGCCAGCCAGCGCGCCAGGTCGCCCGCTAGGGCGTCGAGGTCGCGATCACTGGTGGTGAGCTGTCGGCGCTCGGTGAGTTCCGGCTCGTCGAGCTGTACGGAATCGGTTGCCGGGTCGGGACCGTCGGCCATTGGTGCCTCCTGCGATGAATATTCGCGCGAATGTAACGCGTTCTACTTCGTTGCCGGGGAGAAACCGGGTAAACCGCACCTGCGGGGAACCGGGGCTCTCGGTACTCGCCGCCGCGTCGGAACGCATCCGCCTCGAGGATGATTCGAAATCCGGGGCGGAACCGAGGGTTCGCCTGGAGGCGCCCTCGCGCGGTGCTCGATACGGTCGATGTATCGAAAAGAGGGAGTGAGAACTGGTGAGCACCATCGTCGACGCGCCCGAGACCCGGCCCTCGGCGCAGACCCTCGCGGGATGGCATCCCTTGACGCGGATAGCCTTTCGCTTTTCCTTCGTCTACTTCGGGCTCTACTGCCTGTTGTTCGCGCAGATCCTGATCGCCTTCGTCGGACCATTGGCCGATCTGCTGCCGCGCGACGCGGTGATCTGGCAGATGCGGTTCGCGGAGCCGGTCACGGGCTGGGTTGGTCGCAACATATTCGGGGTCGACACGGTCCTGCACCTGAATGGCAGCGGCGATCAATCCGCCATCTGGGTGATGATCGGCACCGCGCTGCTCATCGCGGTCCTCGCGGCCGGAATCTGGACGGCTCTGGATCGCCGTCGCACCGAATACCGCACGCTCAACGCCTGGTTCCTAGTGGTGATCCGCTGGTGCCTCGGCGGTCAGATGCTCTGGTACGCGATGACGAAGGTCTTCCCGAACCAGATGCCGCTGCCTTCGCTGACGGCGCTGCTCACGCCCTACGGCAATATGGGTCCGCTGGAAGTGCTGTGGGGCCAGGTCGGTTCCTCGCCGGTGTATGAGATCCTGCTCGGCATCGCCGAAGCCACGGCCGGACTGCTGCTGTTCGTGCCGCGCACGGCCACCGCGGGCGCGCTGTTGAGCGCGCTCTGCCTGGCCCAGATCTGGATCCTGAACATGACCTTCGACGTTCCGGTCAAGATCCACTCGTTCACCTTGCTGCTGATGTCGCTGCTGCTGCTCGCCCCCCAGGCTCGGCGTTTGGCGAATGTGCTGGTGCTGCAACGCCCTTCGGACCCGGTGACCCAACCGCCGCTCTCGCGTTCGCCTCAGGTGAACCGCATCGTCGTCGCGGTGGGCGTGCTGGTCGGGTTGTGGGTCACGGCGGGCCGCGTCATGGTCGGCGTGGAGGACTACGGCGCATACGGCAATGGCGCGCCCACCCCGCCGCTGTACGGCATCTGGAATGTCGCCGAATTCGAGGTCGACGGCGCGGTGCACCCGCCGCTGCTCACCGACACCGAGCGGTGGCGGCGACTGGTCTTCGACCGAGCCAAGGCGAATGCCTATCAGCGCATGGACGATTCGTTCGTTCCGGTGCAGGCGCAGGTGGACACCGAGGCGCACACGCTGACCCTTTCGAAATTGCCCGAGAGCAGGGACGCCGTACCGCCCCTGCTGGCGAAGTTCACCTACGAACAGCCCGCGAAGGACAGGCTCGTCCTGCGCGGCGATATCGAAGGTCGGCCCGCGCGGCTGACACTGGACTACAAGGATCCGAACTCGTTCCCACAGCGCAGCCGCGGCTTCCACTGGACCCAGGAAGCACCCGACTCGCACTGAGCGTGCGCCACCGCGCCCCGGCGACCGCCGGGGCGCGTTCGCGTGCTTTCGTCGCCTTCGAGCATCGACTTTCGGTCCTCCGCGCTCACTCTCCGGGATGACCCGAAATGGGTGCTTTCCTGGAGGCCCCAACGCCGACCCGCTCGCTACCGTCAGTGACGAATGGGTTGTCGGGTTTGGTGAAGGTCGGCAAATACGCTGTCCCCCATGGCTTGCGGGCATTCCGTACTTCGCGCGGATGGTGCGGAATGCCCGGAGGGCATGGGGGCGAGGCGATGCCTGCCTCGAGGGATACCGGCGACCGGCGGCGTCGATAGCGGACAATCAGGTCCCGTACGCTGCTGAACTGTGCCGACAACCTCAGACACCAGTGCCGAACCCGTCGCGGGCGACCCCAATTACCTGGTCGGGCTCGATCTCGTCGGGCGCAGGGTCGTCGTGGTCGGCGGCGGCACGGTGGCCCAGCGCAGGTTGGGGCTGCTCCTCGCCTCGGGGGCCGAGGTGCACGTCATCAGTCGGGAAGTCACCCCGGCCGTGGAGGGTATGGCGACCTCGGGACAACTGACCGTGCACCTGCGCGCCTACGCGGACGGCGATCTGGACGGTGCCTGGTATGCCATCGCCTGCACGAATGAACCGGAGACCAATGCGGCGGTTGTCGCGGAGGCGACCCGCAGGCGGGTGTTCTGTGTGCGCGCCGACGTTGCCCGCCTGGGCACCGCCGTGACCCCCGCGACCGCCCGCTACGACGGCCTCACCCTCGGCGTGCTCGCGGGCGGAGCGCACCGCCGCTCGGCCTCGGTGCGCAATGCCCTGCTCGAGGCGCTGCAATCCGGTGTGGTGAGCGAGGATTCGACGCCCGCCGCCCCCGGTGTTGCCCTCGTCGGCGGCGGTCCCGGTGACCCGGACCTGATCACCGTGCGCGGCCGCAGAATGCTGGCCCGCGCCGATCTGGTGGTGGCGGATCGGCTCGCCCCGCCGGAACTGCTGGCCGAACTCGGACCCGAGGTCGAGATCGTCGACGCCGCCAAGATCCCCTACGGCCGCGCCATGGCGCAGGAGGCGATCAATACCGCGCTCATCGAGGGCGCGCGGGCCGGAAAATTCGTGGTGCGGCTCAAGGGCGGCGACCCCTACGTCTTCGGCCGGGGCCACGAGGAATTGGCGGCCTGCGTCGCGGCCGGAATCCCGGTGACGGTGGTGCCGGGCGTCACCAGTCCCATCGCGGTGCCCGCCGCCGCGGGCATTCCGGTCACCCATCGCGGCATCACGCATGAATTCGTAGTGGTCAGTGGGCATGTCGCACCGGATCATCCGGATTCGCTGGTGGACTGGCCCGCGTTGGCACGGCTGCGCGGCACCCTGGTGCTCATGATGGCCGTCGAGCGGATCGAACAGTTCGCCGCCGCCCTGCTCGCGGGCGGTCGCCCCGCCGACACCCCGGCCACCGTCATCCAGGAGGGCACGCTGCGCACCCAGCGGGTGCTGCGCGCGGATCTCGCCACGGTGGCCGAGCGGGTTCGGGCCGAGGGCATTCGCCCGCCCGCCATCATCGTCATCGGGCCGACCGCCGGATTCACCGCCGAACCACCGGCCTGAAGTCGAATTCGGCGCCGCCCGGCCGCAGCGCGCATATTCGGTCGACCCCGACGCCCCGGCAGCGGTACGGTGCGGCGGGGACCCATAGGGGTCATCAATTACAGTTTCTCCCTGTGCTCCAGAATCCCGCTGCGACGGCGCAGTATCCGGTGACGCGGCGGGCTTTCGGCCTCGCCATCCTTGTATTGAGCGGGCTGCAGCTCATGGTGGTGCTCGACGGCAGCGTCGTCATCCTGGCCCTGCCCCGCCTCCAGGCGGAGATGGGTCTGTCCAGTTCCGGCAGTGCCTGGATGGTCACCGCCTATGGTTTGACCTTCGCAGGTCTGCTGCTGCTCGGCGGTCGACTAGGCGATGCCTACGGCCGAAAACGCATGCTCATCGTGGGTGTCACCCTGTTCACCCTCGCCTCGCTGGCCTGCGGTTTCGCGCAGAACGAGGCCATGCTCATCGCCGCGCGCGCCTTCCAGGGCACCGGGGCCGCCATCGCCGCCCCCACCGCGATGGCCCTGGTGGTGAGCACCTTCCCGCCGGGGCCGGTGCGCAATCAGGCCGTCGCGATCTTCGGATCCATGGCCGGGATCGGCTCGGTCGGCGGACTCGTCATCGGCGGCGCGCTCACCCAGGTGGGCTGGCGCTGGATCTTCTGGATCAACGTGCCGATCGGCCTGCTCATCATCCTCGGCGCGATCTTCAAACTTCGCGATACCGCCCACCACCGGGTGACGCTGGATGTGATCGGCGCGGTGCTCGGCACCGCCGCCTGCGCGGCGATCGTCTTCGGGGCCACCGAGGGGCCGGAGATGGGTTGGGGCAGTCCGGTGATCATCGGGTCGCTGGTCGGCGGACTCGTACTGCTGATCGTGTTCATCTTCGCCGAACGCTATGTGGAGAGCCCGCTGCTGCCGTGGTCGCTGTTCAGCGATCGGGACCGGGTGGCCACCTTCATCGCGCTGTTCTTCGGCTCGGGCGTCCTGGGCGCCATGACCTACTTCGTGGCGCTGTTCCTGCAGAACGTCATCGGCTACAGCCCGATGATGGCCGGACTGGCCTGTCTGCCGTTCACCGTCGGCGCGGGGATCGGCACCGCCGTCGGAGCCAAGGCGGTGCTGTGGATCCAGCCGCGCTGGCTGCTGGCCACGGCGGCGGCGGTGCTCACCGGCGGCCTGCTCTACGGGTCGACACTCACCGGCGGTGTCGCCTACACGACGCTGCTGGTGCTGCTCATCGGCATCGGCTTCGGTATCGGCATGGTGATCGTCATCGGGCCGCTGTGCCTGCTGGTCGGCGTGCCCGTCTCGGAGGTGGGGCCGCTCTCGGCGGTCGGGCAGATGCTGATGAATCTCGGCACCCCGCTGGCCATCGGCGTGCTCACCCCGGTGGCCGCCTCCCGCACCCTGTCCCTCGGCGGGCACACCGACCGCAAGGTCTCGCAGATGGACGGCAGCGAATTGGCCGCTCTCGGCGACGGATACACGCTGGTGCTGCTGTTCTGCGCCATCGGCGCGATCATCATCGGCTTCGTGGTGCTGACCCTGCGCTACACCCCGGCCCAATTGGTCGAGGCGCAGCATGCCGAGAAAGAGGCCCAACAGGGTTGAGCCTCTCGGCATTCAGAACTCGCCGAGCACCTTCTGCGGGGTGATCCGGACTATGACGCGGTCGGTCTCGCCGACCGAATCCGGACGCAGCTCGGCATAGGACTGCCCGGTGTACTTGAGGCTGAGTTCCTCCGGCAGCTTTCGCTCGGGATCGGGCGACAGGGTCACGGTGCCGCGGATCTCGGCGAACAGATACGGATCCTCGGCATGGGTGATGAGCACGGTGGCCCTGGGATCGCGCGCGAGATTGCGGCCCTGCTGGCGGCTCGCGAGCGTCGAATAGATCAGGTCGTCCCCTTCGCGGACCACCCAGATGACCTTCACATGGGGCAGCCCGTCCGGGCCGATGGTCGCGATCGAGGCGAAGACCTTCTCGTCGTCGATGTACTTCTTGAGTTTGTCGGAGAGCACTGCGGTAGTCGTCACCTCACGGCGAACGTGCGCGAATCGGCCGACATTCCCGCCCGCCCGAAGCAATGCGACCGGCCCCGTGGCGAATTCGCCACGGGGCCGGTCCTTTCGGATCAGACGGTGTGCTTGTCGGCCAGTGACAGGACCTGATCCAGGATCGCCAAGCCCTCTTTGGCCTCGGATTCGCCGATCACGCACGGCGGCACCACGTGCAACCGGTTGAAATTGACGAACAGCAACAGTCCGGCCTCCTTGGCCGCGGCGACCACCTCGGTCATGGCCGGGCTGGTGCCGCCGTAGGGTGCGAGCGGTTCGCGAGTCGCCCTGTCGCGCACCAGTTCCAACGCCCAGAACACGCCCGTCCCGCGCACCTCGCCGATGCTGGGATGGCGCCGGGCCAGCTCGTGCAGGCCCGGACCGAGCACCCGCGCGCCGATCTCGGCGGCGTTCTCCACGATCCGCTCCTCGGCCATGGCGGTGATCGTGGCGACCGCCGCCGCCGTGGCCAGCGGATGACCGGAATAGGTGAGCCCACCCGGATACGGTCGATCGTCGAAAGTCGCCGCGATATCCGGGCTGATGGCCACCCCGCCCAGCGGGACGTAACCGGAGTTGACGCCCTTGGCGAAGGTGATCAGATCCGGCACCACACCCGGCGCGTGCTCGATCGCGAACCACTTGCCGGTACGCCCGAATCCGGCCATCACCTCATCGGCGATGAATACGATCCCGTGCCGGTCGCAAAGCTCGCGCACCCCGGCCAGATAACCCGGCGGCGGAACCATGATGCCCGCCGTCCCCGGAATCGATTCCAGCACAATGGCCGCGATGGTCTGCGGACCCTCGAACAGAATGGTCTGCTCGAGATGGGCCAGCGCCCGCTCGCACTCCTCGGCCTCGGTGCTCGCGTGGAACTGCGACCGATACAGGAACGGTCCGAAGAAATGCACCGTCCCGGCATTGCCGTGATCGCTGGGCCAGCGGCGCGGGTCGCCGGTCAGATTGACCGCCGTCTCGGTGCCGCCGTGGTAGGAGCGATACCGCGAGAGCACCTTGTACCGACCGGTGTGCAGCCGCGCCATCCGCACCGCGTGCTCCACCGCCTCCGCGCCGCCATTGGTGAAGAAGACGCGGTTCAACTCGCCCGGTGTGCGCTCGGCGATCAGCCGCGCCGCCTCCGAGCGCGCGTCATTGGCATGCTGCGGTGCGACCGTGCACAGCTTGGCGGCCTGTTCCTGGATGGCCGCGATCACCTTCGGATGCTGGTGGCCGATATTGGTATTCACCAGCTGCGAGGAGAAATCCAGCAGTCGATGCCCCGCGCCGTCCCACACGTAGCAGCCCTGGGCCGCCGTGATCACCATCGGTGTGAGTGCCTTCTGGGCCGACCACGAATGGAATACGTGGCGTCGATCCAGTTCGTAGGCGCGGGCCGCCGCTTGCCCGGCCGCCTCCTGTGTCAAGCCATTCGGGAGCGTCATGCGCGAAATCCTTTGCTGGACAGCATTACTTGTTCTGCGGGAAACCCAGTTCCAACCCGCCGTGGCTGGGGTCGAGCCAGCGGCTGGTGACGGCCTTGGCGCGGGTGAAGAAGTGCACTCCCTCGGTGCCGTGCGCGTGCGAATCGCCGAACAGGGAGTTCTTCCAACCGCCGAAGCTGTAGTAGGCCATCGGAACCGGGATCGGCACATTGATGCCGACCATGCCGACCTCCACCTCGTTGTGGAAGCGCCGGGCCGCGCCGCCGTCATTGGTGAAGATGGCGGTGCCATTGCCGTAGGGGTTGCCATTGATCATGGCAAGCGCGTCATCGTAGCTGTCGACCCGCACCACCGACAGCACCGGACCGAAGATCTCATCGGTGTAGACGCTCATCCCGGTGCCCACGTGATCGAGGATGGTCGGGCCGAGCCAGAAGCCGTCGGCCGCGCCGTCGACCTCGATGCCGCGTCCGTCCAATACCAGTTTCGCGCCCTCGGTCTCGCCCGCGGCCACGTAGGCGGCCACCTTGTCCCGATGGGCGCGGGTGACCAGCGGACCCATATCGGTGCCCCTGGCGCCGTCGCCGGTTTTGATGGTCAGCGCGCGCTGCTTGATCTTGTCCACCAGTTCGTCGCCGACCGTGCCGACCGCGACCACCACGCTGATCGCCATGCAGCGCTCGCCCGCCGACCCGAAGCCCGCGTTCACCGCGGCGTCGGCCGCCAGATCGAGGTCGGCGTCCGGGAGCACCACCATGTGGTTCTTCGCGCCGCCCAGCGCCTGCACCCGCTTGCCCGCCGCCGTGCCGCGCTCGTAGACATAGCGCGCGATCGGTGTGGAACCGACGAACGAGACCGCCTTGATACTCGGATTTTCCAGCAGTTCGTCGACCGCGACCTTATCGCCCTGCACCACATTGAATACGCCCGCGGGCAGCCCGGCCTCGTGCCACAGCTCGGCCATCCACAGCGAGGATGACGGATCCTTCTCACTCGGCTTGAGCACCACGGTATTGCCCGCCGCGATGGCCAGCGGGAAGAACCACATCGGCACCATGGCCGGGAAATTGAACGGCGAGATGATGGCCACCGGACCCAGCGGCTGGCGGATATTGAACACATCCACCTTGCTCGACGCGTTCTCGGTGAAACTGCCCTTGACCAGATGCGGTATGCCGCACGCGAATTCCACCACCTCCAGACCTCGGGTCACCTCGCCGAGCGCATCGGAGGCGACCTTGCCGTGTTCGGCGGTGATGAGCGCGGCCAACTCCTCCTTGCGGGCGTTGAGCAGTTCCCGGAAGCGGAACAGGATCTGGGTGCGCCGGGCCAGGGAGGTGTCGCGCCATTCGGGGAAGGCCGCGGCGGCGGAGGCTATCGCGGCCTGGACGTCGGCGGCCGTGGCGAGGTGCACCTGACCCGTCACCACGCCCGTCGCCGGATTCGTCACCGGCAGCGTGGCCGAACCGGTGCCCGTGAACGCCTTGCCGTCGATCCAGTGCGCGATTGTCTGCATATGTCCCTCGTTTCGGTCTGAGGGTCGCGCGGCGGCTGGCTGCCGCGACGACCAGATCTCACTGTGCCGCATCGAGCGTGCGCCTCCAGCCGACGATCTGTACGTGTTTTCCGAGTTCGTATTACGATTCGTCGGGTGTTGCCCTCCGTCGCCGATGTGCTCGCCATGCCCGTGGTGCGGGCGGGCGCGCCCGAGGTGGTCGGCGGTGGTCCGCTGGATCGTCCGGTGCGGTGGGTGCATGTCATCGATGTGCCCGAGGTGGCGCGACTGCTGGTCGGCGGGGAATTGGTGCTCACCACCGGGCAGGCGCTCGGTCGCGGCCATGGGGCCACCGTCGAATATCTGAACGCCCTGGCGGCGGCAGGGGTTTCGGGCCTGGTGGTGGAACTCGGGGACTATGTGCGGCATTTGCCGCCGATCGTCGCGAAAACCGCCGACGCGCTCGGTCTTCCGGTCATCGCACTGCACCGGGTCACCCGGTTCGTGGAGATCACCGAGGCGGTGCACCGGATGATCGTGGCCGACCAGTACGCCGAACTCGAATTCGCCCGCACCGTGCACGAGACCTTCACCGAATTGAGTGTGCGCCGCGCCTCGCTCGCCGAGATCGTCAAGACGGCGGCGGGCATGCTCGACGCCTCGGTGGTGCTCGAGGATCTCGCGCATCGGGTGCTGGCGGTCGCGGCCAAGCACACCACCGCGTCGGTGCTGCTGGAGAACTGGGAGACCACCTCCCGGCTGCTGCCAGAGAATGCCGATGTGGTGGCCGTCGGCCCGCACACGCAGCCGTGGGGTCGACTCATCCTGCGCGCGCAGGGAATTCCGACGCCGCGGGCCCGCATGGTGCTCGAGCGGGCCGCGCAGACCCTCACCCTGCACCGCATGATCGACCGGGACCGGTTCGGACTGCACCTGCAGGCCCAGACCGGTCTCATCGACGATCTGGCCAACGGGCGCGTCATGGACGAGCGCGAGGCGCAGGCCAGGGCCGCAGCGCTCGGGTTGGCACGCCGCGCCGCCTATGTGCCCGTGGCGATCAATGTGGCCGCCCGCGCCGAATCCGATCCGGTCGCCGCGCAGCGGCGCGGCGCGGGCATTCTCGACGCCGTCACCCACGGGCTCGGCCTCGCCGGAGCCACCGCCCTCACCGCCGCCGAGCACGGCGACCGGGTGGGCATCATTCTCGCCGTGCCGCGCACCGCCGACGTGGAGGCGAGTCTGCGCGCCGTCTGCACCGCCCTGCTCGGCGAGGTGCGTCGCGTCGACGGGGTGCGGCGCGCCGTCATCGGCGTCGGCGCCGAATCGGACGCCCTGCTCGACACCGCCCGCGAACTCCCGCAGGCCGCCCATATCGCCGAGGTCGCGCTCTCGCTCGCCGATCCGGTGCCCCGCCCCTTCTACCGCAGCGGCGATGTGCGGCTGCGCGGGTTGCTCTCGCTCATCCGCGATGAACCCGGTGTGCAGCGCTTCGCCGAGACCGAACTCAGCGCCCTGCTGCGGCACGATATCCGCCACCGCGCCGATCTCACCCGGACCCTGCGCGAATTCCTCGATCTGGCGGGCAATAAGACCGAACTGGCCCGCCGCCTCAATATCAGTCGCCCCACCCTCTACGACCGACTCTCGCGCATCGAACGCATCCTCGGCGTCGACCTCGACAGCGGCGAATCGCGCACCTCGCTGCACACCGCGCTGCTCATCCGCGACCTCACCACACCCCGGAACCCGTAATCCCAACCCCACCAACAAGTTCCCAGCGAAACCCCCTGGCAATCCGCCTCTTTCGCCTCCGATTTCCGCTACCTTGTTCGCAGGCCGCGAATCGCGACCGGAAACCTTCTGGACCACATCGTGTCGTCCGCCGCCAACACGGAGTTCGGATGATGAAACGCCTCGTGCATTGGCTCTGCCGAGTCACCCGGCCCCGCGACACCACCGTCTCGGTCCTCTGGCTCCGCTGCTGACGCCCTTATGTCCGGATGACCCCGGTAGTCGCGGCAGGTGATTTCAGGCGTCGTCGAGCAGGTCGTGGATGGAGTCGGCGTAGGTTTTGAGGGCGGCGCGCAGGTGGGGGGTGTCGGCGTAGTCGGATTCGGCTTGGGTGAGCAAGCGGCGCATATCGTCGGAGAAGTGTTGGGTGCCGGGGGATTCGGCGTAGCGCTGGGTTTGATCGGATTGGGGGGACCAGCGCAGGGTGGTGGCGGCGAGGAATTGGTCTACCGCGAGCAGGTGGCGCAGTTGGGGGGCGAGGGTGGTGGCGTGCGGGCCATAGATCTCGGCGGTGGGGGAGTCGGTGAGGAGGGCGGCGAGATCGTTTGGGGTGGCGTGGGATTCGGCTGTGTCGATGGCGCCGTCGCCGGTATTGATGTCGCTATCGGCGAAGGCATCCCAGATGGCGTGGGCGATGAGGGCGAGGAAGACAGGCTCGCCGTCGAAGGTGGCGACGGCGGCGGATCTGTCGTCCAGTGCGTCGTAGTTGCGTTCGAAACACTGGAACAGTTCTTCGATGTGCAGGCGTTCGGTGGCGCGGGTGAATCCGGTCCACTCGGCGCGCACGGCGAAGCGGCCGTCGCGTAGCCGGGCCAGGAAGTAGTCGGCGAGCACCTCGGTGCCGTGATCGGCCAGCACGCCGTCGACGCAGCCGTAGCGATCGTATTGACCGATCACGCCGAGACTCAGTGGACGGTAGCCGTTTTGGACCGGGCGCAGCGCGACCGCCACCGCCTGCGCCCCGCGCAGACTGACTCCGCTGATCATGCACCGGTAGTCGTAGAAACCCACGGCGGCAGAATACTGTCGGATGCGGTCCGGATCAAAGGTTCTGCGGGGGAGCGGATTTCGGCGGGTCGAATCAGGTGAGGACGAGCAGTTGATCCGGTGCGGCGATCTCCACCCGCAAACCGGCCTTGCTCGCCACCCGCGCGAGGCCGCGAATATCGTCGGGTTCGGCCCTGGTCAGCACCAATGCCCTGGCCAGCAGCCCCTTGTGGTGTTTGTTGAAGTGGCTCACCACGGTTCGGCTGCCATCGGGATGTTCGGTGAGCACATTCGCGGTGACGGCGCCGGGCACCCGACCCAACTGCTGATACACCCCGGAGCGCAGGTCCACCACCAACTCGCCCGCGGCCTGTTCGGCCAGCGCCGGTCCGAGCTCGTCGCGCCAGATCGCCGAAAGGGTGGGCAGGCCGGGCAGTTTCGTCCCACCGGAGAGGCGATAGGCCGGAATCGGATCGCCCGCCCGCACCGCGCCGAACAGCGCGGAGCCGATACCCAGCCGGGCCAGCGCCTTGGCGCGCTGCGCCTTGGTGAACCCGCGCGCGTCGAGCGCGGCGTAGAGCACCCCGGTGTAGCGCTCGAGCGCGGGTCGAGTCGGCGCGGTGCGCAGCGCCGCATTGCGCGCGATCTCGACCTCGGCCCCCTTGCCCAGTCCGAGCACGGCCCGCGCCGCCTCCGGGTCGGCACTGAGCTTGCCGAGTTCGTCGAGCAGTCGCGCGCGGGTGGCGGTGAGTCCCGGCATGGCCAGCGCCGCCAGGTCGAGGGGTGCGGCGGATCCGCCGTCGGACTTGGTTTCGGAGGGAGGCAGCAGCACCAGCACGGGGAATAACGGTAATGCGCTGCGAAGACCGCTCGGCCGGGGACTACCCTGTGCTGTCGTGATCACCCGCCTGTCCCGCCTGTTCCTGCGCACCCTGCGCGACGATCCCGCCGACGCCGAGGTGCCCAGCCACAAACTCTTGGTGCGCGCGGGCTACGTCCGCCGCATCGCCCCCGGTGTCTATTCGTGGCTGCCGCTCGGGCTGCGGGTGCTGCGCCGCATCGAGGATGTGGTGCGCGCGGAGATGGATGGCATCGGCGCGCAGGAGATCGCGCTGCCCGCCCTGCTGCCGCGCGACCCGTACGAAGCCACCGACCGCTGGACCGAATACGGCCCGAACCTATTCCGCTTGCAGGACCGCAAGGGTGGAGACTACCTGCTCGGCCCCACCCACGAGGAACTGTTCGCGCTCACCGTCAAGGGTGAGTACAGCTCGTACAAGGATCTGCCGGTCACGCTGTACCAGATCCAGACCAAATACCGCGACGAGGAGCGCCCCCGCGCGGGCATCCTGCGCGGGCGCGAATTCGTCATGAAGGATTCGTACTCCTTCGACCTGGACGAGGACGGCCTGAAGGCCAGCTATGCCGCGCACCGCGAGGCGTACCGGCGGATCTTCGACCGCCTCGGCGTCGACTACGTGATCGTGGCCGCCACGGCGGGCGCGATGGGCGGCAGCGCCTCGGAGGAATTCCTGGCCGACAGCCCGGTCGGCGAGGACACCTATGTCCTCTGCCGCGAATCCGGTTACGCGGCCAATGTGGAGGCGGTGGTCACGCCCGCGCCCGCACCGCTGCCCATCGAGGGTCTGCCCGCGTCGGTGGTGCACGACACCCCCGACACCCCCACCATCGCGGCCCTGGTCGAGTGGGCCAATGCGGCCGCGGTGCTGGATCGTCCGGTCACCGCCGCCGACACCCTGAAGAACGTCATGGTGAAGCTGCGCCACCCGGACGGCAAGACCGAGATCCTCGGCATCGGCGTCCCCGGCGACCGCGAGGTGGACGGCAAGCGGCTGGGCGCGGCCGTCGAGCCCGCCGAGGTGGAACTGCTGACCGAGGCCGATTTCGCCGTGAACCCGTTCCTCGTCAAGGGCTACATCGGCCCGAAGGCGCTGCGGGAGAACGGTGTTCGCTACCTGGTCGATCCGAGGATCGGCACCGGCACCGCGTGGATCACGGGCGCGGACAGTCCGGGTCGGCATGTGGTCGGCTTGGTCGCGGGTCGCGATTTCACCCCGGACGGCACCATCGAGGCCGCCGAGGTCCGCGACGGCGATCCCTCGCCGGACGGGCGCGGCGCGCTGGTCGCGGCGCGCGGTATCGAGATCGGCCATATCTTCCAGCTCGGCTACAAGTACACCGACGCCTTCGAGGTGGATGTCCTCGGTGAGAACGGCAAGCCGGTCCGGTTGATCATGGGCTCCTACGGCATCGGTGTCTCCCGCATGGTCGCGGTGGTGGCCGAGCAGCGCCACGACGACAAGGGGCTGCGCTGGCCCGCCGAGATCGCCCCGTACGACGTGCACGTGGTCATTGCCAATAAGGACGCGGCCGCCCGCGCGGGTGCGGAGCAGGTGGTCGCCGGACTCGACGCGCAGGGCCTGGATGTCCTGTTCGATGATCGTTCCGCCTCGCCGGGCGTGAAGTTCAAGGATGCCGAATTGCTCGGCATGCCTTGGATTCTCGTCATCGGTCGGGGTTGGGCCGAGGGCAAGGTCGAACTGCGCGACCGATTCTCCGGCGCGAGCGTGGAGATCCCGGCCGAGACGGCGGTCGAGGCCGTCGTGGCGAGGATTCGGGGCTGAGCGAGCCGTCACTGTGATTGGGTCCCCGCCGCCCGCGCGGGGACCGTCGCCGCTGCGCCGCGTTTGTTACCCACTGGTAGTTTGACCGGCATGACAAGCACCGACGCGCTGTTCAATCCGAACACCTACGATCCGGCGCATTTCGACGCCGAGACCCGACGGCTGCTGCGGGCCACCATCGAGTGGTTCGAGTCGCGCGGCAAGGTGCGCCTGCTCGCCGACGACGCGGCGGCGGTGTGGACCGGGGAGTTCCTCGACTTCGTGAAGAAGGAGAAGCTGTTCGCGACCTTCCTCACGCCCGCCGCCTACGCGGACGGCGACCCGAATCGCCGCTGGGACGCCGCCCGCAACGCGGCCCTGTCCGAGATTCTCGGCTTCTACGGTCTGGCCTACTGGTACGCCGAGCAGGTCACCATTCTCGGTCTCGGTCCGATCTGGCAGAGCGACAACGAATCCGCCAAGCGCCGCGCCGCCGACGATCTGGCCGCGGGCGAGGTGATGGCCTTCGGATTGTCCGAGCAGACCCACGGCGCCGATATCTACAACACCGATCTGGTGCTCACCCCGTCCGAACCGGGCAGCGCCGATGCCGAGGCGGGAATCCTGTTCCGCGCCAACGGCGCCAAGTACTACATCGGCAATGGCAATGTGGCCAGCATGGTCTCGGTGTTCTCCCGCCGCGCCGATATCGAGGGCCAGGACGGCTACATCTGGTTCGCCGCCGACAGCAGGCACGAGAACTACCGCCTGCTCGACAATGTCGTGCACCAGCAGATGTATGTCAGCACCTTCCGGCTCGAGGACTACCCGGTGCGCGCCGAGGACATCCTGCACACCGGACCCGAGGCGTTCTCCGCCGCGCTGAACACCGTCAATGTCGGCAAGTTCAATCTGTGCCACGGCGGTATCGGCATGGTCGAACACGCCTTCTACGAGGCCATCACGCACGCGCACAACCGCGTCCTCTACGGCAAGCGGGTCACCGAATTCCCGCATGTGCGCACGAATTTCGTGGACGCCTATACCCGGATCACGGCGATGAAGCTGTTCAGCGATCGGGCCGTGGACTACTTCCGCGACGCGAGCCTCGAGGATCGTCGGTACCTGCTGTTCAATCCGATGACCAAGTCCAAGGTGACCTCCGAGGGCGAGACGGTGATGACCCTGCTGCTGGATGTGCTGGCCGCCAAGGGATTCGAGAAGAACACCTATTTCGCCGAGGTGCAACGCCTGATCAACACCCTGCCCCGGCTGGAGGGCACGGTGCACGTCAATGTCGGGCAGATCCTCAAATTCATGCCCAACTACCTGTTCAACGCGCAGGACTATCCCGAGGTCGGCACCCGTCTGGACGCGGCCGACGACGCGTTCTTCTGGCGGCAGGGTCCGGCGCGCGGCGCGGGCAAGGTGCGCTTCGCGGACTGGACCCCGGTCTACGAAAAGCATTCGGACCTGCCGAATGTCGCGCGCTTCTACGAGCAGGCGCTGGCGTTGCGCACCCTGCTGACCACGGCGGCCCCCGATGCCGAGCAGCAGCGGGACCTCGATTTCATGTTGACCATCGGCCACCTGTTCTCGCTGGTTGTCTACGGGCAGTTGATCCTGGAACAGGCGGCGATCACCGGTCTGGATCGCGATCTGCTCGACCGCGTCTTCGACTTCCAGATCCGCGACTTCAACGCCCACGCCACCGCGCTGCTCGGCAAACCCGCCGCCACCGCCGCACAGCAGCAGTGGGCGCGCGATGCGCTGCGCACCCCGGTCGCCGATCGCGCGGCCTTCGATCGGGTGTGGGCGCGCGTCGAATCGTATGACGGTGCTTACGAGATGCGTCCGTAGCGCCCGATCCCGGCCGGGCGCGGGTTACTGCGCCCGACCGGGGAAGGGGATCGTCGGCGGGTTCGCGCCCAGAATCGACTGCCAAGTCGCAAGCCGCACAGCGCATTCCGTCAGCGCGTCGAGCGCGAGTCGACGGACCTGCGTCGAGGCGGTGCTGTCCAAACCTTCGATGACCGCGCGCCAGGCGATGGCCGTATCCGATTCCACCGTGGCGGCGAGCCGGGCCGCCGGAATCGGATCGTCGATCGGGAACGGTGTCAGATAGGCCGCGTCCGGCGGCGGCACGCTCACCCCGGCGGTCTTCAGGGTGTCGATCGTGGTGTCGCGGCGCGCCCGATGGGCCGCGCCCGCCTCGGCGATGAGCCGGGTCCGGTCCGGCGCGGCATAGGCGGCGATCACGCCGTAGGCGTAGACGGCCGCGTATTCGGCGTGCAGCGCGGCCAGCAGAACCTGCTTCTCGGCGTCGGTCATGACTCCATCTCACTCGTGCGTGATCGGGGTGGTCCCGGTCAGGCCAGCAGTACGGCGGTCTGCGCCGCGCAGGCCGCGCTGATCGAGGCCAGCAGGGCGGCCCGGTAGCCGGATTGGGTCAGCGCCAGGTCGGCGGCGGCGCGGCGGGATCCGGTCAGCCGCAGGCGCACCGCGTCCACGGTCTGCGGTTGGGTCGGCGCGGTTTGCTGGGACGTGTCCGGCGCGGCGGCGCCCTCGACGGCGGGCTCGACCGTGCGGGTGCGGTGCACGGGTGTGGTCCCGTCGCCGTACACACCGATGACGCGGTTGATCTCGGCGCGCAGCGCCTCGGCGTGTTGGGTGCGCTCGGCGGCGATGGCGCTCAGCGCGGCATGCCGCTGCGGTGCGACCGCGATCGCCGCGGTGGCCGCCTGCGCGTCGGCGCGGGCCGCGATCTCTTGGGCGGCAAGCGGATCCGGTTCGTGCACCACATCCTCGGCGCCGCATCCGGCGACAGCCCCGAGTGCGAGCGCCCCCGCGGCCGCGCCCCCGGCCAACCGCAATACGCTGCGACGATTCGGAGTCTCGGCGGGGATGCCGGAAATGCACCCGGCGCGCGGCGGGGCGGTGAGGCGGAGGGGCACGCACCCATCGTGCCAGATTCATCCCTTCGGTCCCGCATGCGCACTCGCGGCGGCGGCCGTGGCGGGTGCCGGGCCTGCCCGCTGGTCCTTTACACTCTCCGGGCGCGTTACGCTAGACCTCCGGTAGAGAATTTTCCCGCCGCGTCACAACTGAACCAGGAGCCGCCCATATGCCGATGCCGACCGAGGAAAGGGTGAGCCAGCTCGTTGCTGAGCTCGTCGAACGCCGGGGATTCGACCTCGAGGGCGTCGAGATCTCGACGGCCGGAACTCCCGCCAGGGTCAAGGTCGTCGTCGACAGCGATACCGGCTCGAATCTGGACACCGTCGCCGAGTTGAGCACCGAGATGTCGCTGGCACTGGACGACGCGGGGGATTTCGGCGAGACGCCCTACCTGTTGGAAGTGACCACTCCCGGAATCGACCGCCCGCTGACGGCCGACCGCCACTGGAGGCGCGCACAAGGGCGCAAGGCGCGCATCGCCCTGCGGGAGGGTGTGGTTGCGCCCGATCCCGGAATCGAGGGCGCGTTCGAGGCCAGGATCGGCGCGCTCGACGGTGCGCGAATCACCCTCGTCCTACCCGACAGACGCGCCCCGCGCGCCATCGGTGTCGCACTCGACGATATCGACCGCGCCGTGGTCCAGGTGGAGTTCAATCCGCCGAACGCACGGGAAATGGCGTTGGCGGGCGGCGTGGCCCCCGGCAGGCCCGAACCCGGCCAGGGCGCCCAGTCACTCGACGAAGAAATCTCGGAATCAGCTCTTTCAAACGAAACAGCGTCCGATTCGACCGAAGGGATCGTGGAATGAACATCGAAATCGAAGCCCTGCGCGCGATCGTCGCCGACAAGGGGATCTCGATCGAGACGGTGATCTCCGCGATCGAGTCGGCGCTGCTGACCGCCTATCGGCATACCGAGGGCCACCAGCCGACGGCCCGCATCGACATCAACCAGAAGACCGGCGTGGTGCGGGTGATGGCCCGCGAGATCGACGCCGACGGCAATGTCATCTCCGAATGGGACGACACCCCGGAGGGTTTCGGCCGCATCGCCGCGACCACCGCGCGCCAGGTGGTGCTGCAGCGGCTGCGCGACGCCGAGAACGAGAAGTCCTTCGGCGAGTTCGCCACCCACGAGGGCGATATCGTCGGCGGTGTGGTGCAGCGCGACGCGCGCGCCAACGCCCGAGGCACCGTGGTGGTCCGCATCGGTAGCGAACTGCACGGCACCGAGGGCCTCATCCCGCCCGCCGAGCAGGTGCCGGGGGAGACCTACGAGCACGGCGACCGGATCAAGTGCTACGTCGTCGGTGTCTCGCGCGGTCAGCGCGGCCCGCAGATCACCCTCTCGCGCACCCACCCGAATCTGGTGCGCAGGTTGTTCGCGCTCGAGGTGCCCGAGATCGCCGACGGATCGGTGGAGATCGTGGCGGTGGCCCGCGAGGCGGGGCACCGGTCCAAGATCGCGGTCCGCAGCATGGTGTCCGGTGTGAACGCCAAGGGCGCGTGTATCGGCCCGATGGGGCAGCGGGTGCGCAACGTGATGAGCGAACTGGCCGGGGAGAAGATCGACATCATCGATTACGCCGAGGATCCGGCCACCTTCGTCGGCAACGCGCTCTCGCCCTCGAAGGTCGTCTCGGTGACCATCGTCGATCCGGAGGCTCGGGCGGCCCGCGTGGTGGTGCCGGACTTCCAACTGTCGCTGGCGATCGGCAAGGAGGGGCAGAACGCCAGGCTCGCCGCCCGGCTCACCGGATGGCGCATCGATATCCGCAGCGATGCGGCCCCCGATGTCGGTGGCGGTATGCGCACGGAAGCGCACCGGAGTTGACTCGAACGAGTCTGCCCAGGTCGCGCGGGGTTGCCCGGCGTCGGGATGACATCTCGGTAACTTCGAGAGGGGACGGGTTCGGCGATCCGAGCGGGTCGGCGGTAGAGTGGTCCAAGGTTCAGCACGCGTCGCCCATCCGGACCTGTATCGGATGTCGCAAACGCGAGTTGGCCGCCGATCTGTTGCGGATCGTGGCGCAGGAGCGGGAATCCGGAGACGGTGCCCGCATCGTCGCGATCGTTCCCGATCCGTGGCGCAGACTTCCCGGACGGGGTGCCTGGTTGCACCCCTTTTCGGCTTGTTTGAGCACGGCAGAGCGGCGCCGAGCTTTCGGCAGAGCACTACGAGTGTCCGGACATCTGGATATCTCAGCCCTGGAGCGTTACCTCGAGAACAGGCACGAGCACTCATGAGCACACCGTGAAGTACCAACGATGAACGTCCATCGGAGATAACCCGAGGTCGTGCGGGTCACCCGTCCCAGCAGACGGGCTGCCGCGCTCGACCTCTCAGTAGAGGAGAGCAGTGGCAGGCAAGGCCCGCGTGCACGAGTTGGCCAAAGAACTCGGTGTCACGAGCAAGGAACTACTCGCGAGGCTCAAGGAGCAGGGCGAGTTCGTGAAGTCGGCGTCCTCGACGGTGGAGGCACCCGTCGCGCGTCGACTTCGGGAGTCGTTCGCGGCGAAGTCCGCCCCGCAGAACGGCAATAAGTCCGGGTCGCGTCCCGGTCCGTCCGGGGGCCGCCCGTCCCCGAAGCCCGCCGGTGAGGGTCCCCGTCCCGGCCCGCGCGTGCCCTCGCCCGCCCCGGTGCAGGCGCAGGCCGCCACTCCGGCGCAGGCCGCCGTGTCCAGGGAGCAGCCCGCCCCCGCACCGCGTCCGGCCGAGTCCGTGCGTCCCGGCCCGATGGTCAAGCCCGGTCCCAAACCCGCGCCCGCTCCGGCCCCCGCCCCGGCGGCCCCGGCCGCGAAAGCGCCCGCGCCGTCGGCTCCGCATCCCACACCGGGCGCCCCGCGTCCGCAGCAGCAGGGCGGTCCGCGTCCCGCAGGCCCGAAGCCGGGTCCGAAGACCCCGCGCGTCGGCAACAACCCCTTCACTTCCGCCCCGGAGCAGGAGCGGCGTTCCGCGCCGCGTCCGGCCCCGCAGGGCGAGCGCGGCCCGCGTCCGGGTCCGGGCGAGCGCGGCCCCCGTCCGGGTCCGGGCGATCGTGGCCCGCGTCCCGGCCCCGGTGATCGCGCTCCGCGTCCCGGTCCCGGTCAGGGTGGTCCGCGTCCGCCCGCCGGGCAGGGCGAGCGTCCCCCGCGTCCCGGTGGCCCCCGGCCGAGTCCGGGTTCGATGCCGCCGCGTCCCAATCCCGGCGCCATGCCCGCGCGTTCGGCGCGTCCGGGTCCCGCCGGTGCGGGTCGACCGGGTGGCGGCGGCGGTCGTCCGGGTGGTCCCGGTGGTCGTCCCGGCGGCGGTGGCGGTGGCGGTGGCTACCGCGGCGGCGGCGCGCCGGGCGCAGGTGCGGGCACGGGTGCTCCCGGTGCCGGTGGCGGTGCGGCCGGTGGTTTCCGCGGTCGTCCCGGTGGCGGTGGCGGCGGTCGTCCGGGTGGTCCCGGCGGTCGCGGCGGCGCGGCGGGCGCGTTCGGTCGTCCCGGTGGCGCGCCCCGGCGTGGCCGCAAGTCCAAGCGGCAGAAGCGCCAAGAGTACGACTCGATGCAGGCCCCGTCGGTCGGCGGCGTTCGGCTGCCGCGCGGCAATGGCGAGATCATCCGGTTGGCCCGCGGCGCCTCGCTGTCGGACTTCGCCGAGAAGATCGACGCCAATCCGGCCTCGCTGGTCCAGGCCCTGTTCAACCTGGGCGAAATGGTCACCGCGACCCAATCGGTGAACGACGAGACCCTCGAGCTGCTCGGCAGCGAGATGAACTACGTCGTGCACGTGGTCAGTCCGGAGGACGAGGACCGCGAGCTGCTGGAATCGTTCGACCTCACCTACGGCGAGGACGCGGGCGGCGAGGAGGACCTGCAGGTCCGTCCGCCGGTGGTCACCGTCATGGGTCACGTCGACCACGGCAAGACCCGACTGCTCGACACCATCCGCAAGGCCAACGTCCGCGAGGGCGAGGCGGGCGGTATCACCCAGCACATCGGCGCGTACCAGGTGTTGACGCATGTCAATGCCGATGATCGGCTCATCACCTTCATCGATACCCCCGGTCACGAGGCGTTCACCGCCATGCGTGCCCGCGGTGCGAAGGCCACCGATATCGCGATCCTGGTGGTCGCCGCCGACGACGGTGTCATGCCGCAGACGGTGGAGGCCATCAACCACGCCCAGGCGGCCGACGTGCCGATCGTGGTCGCGGTCAACAAGATCGATAAAGAGGGTGCGAACCCGCAGAAGATCCGCCAGCAGCTCACCGAATACGGCCTGGTCGCCGAGGAGTACGGCGGCGAGACCATGTTCGTCGACATCTCGGCCAAGCAGGGCACCAATATCGAGCAGTTGCTCGAGGCCGTGGTCCTGACCGCCGACGCGGCGCTGGATCTGCGGGCCAACCCGGATATGGACGCCCAGGGTGTCGCCATCGAGGCGCATCTGGATCGCGGTCGCGGTCCGGTGGCCACCGTCCTGGTGCAGCGCGGCACGCTGCGCGTCGGCGATTCGATCGTGGCGGGCGACGCCTACGGTCGCGTCCGGCGCATGGTCGACGAGCACGGCGACGATGTCACCGAGGCGCTGCCCTCGCGTCCGGTCGAGGTCATCGGCTTCACCTCGGTGCCGGGTGCGGGTGACAACCTGCTCGTCGTCGACGAGGACCGCATCGCCCGCCAAATCGCGGACCGGCGCAATGCCCGCAAGCGCAACGCGCTGCAGGCGCGCAGCCGCAAGCGGATCAGCCTGGAAGATCTGGACGCGGCCCTGAAGGAGACTTCGGAGCTGAACCTGATCCTCAAGGGCGACAACTCGGGCACCGTCGAGGCGCTCGAGGAGGCCCTGATGGGTATCGAGATCGACGACGAGGTGCGCCTGCGGGTGATCAGCCGCGGCGTCGGTGGCGTCACCGAAACCGATGTGAACCTGGCCTCGGCCTCGAATGCGATCGTGATCGGATTCAATGTCAGGGCCGAGGGCAAGGCGACCGAACTCGCCAACCGCGAGGGTGTCGACATCCGGTACTACTCGGTCATCTACCAGGTCATCGACGAGATCGAGAAGGCCCTCAAGGGCATGCTCAAGCCGATCTACGAAGAGGTCGAGCTGGGTCGCGCCGAGATTCGGCAGATCTTCCGCTCGTCCAAGATCGGCAATATCGCGGGCTGCATGGTGCTCTCGGGTTCGGTCAAGCGCAATGCGAAGGCGCGTCTGCTGCGCGACAACGTGGTCGTCGTGGAGACGATGACCATCTCGTCGCTGAAGCGGGAGAAGGACGATGCCACCGAGGTCCGCGAGGGCTACGAATGCGGTATGACGGTCACCTACTCCGATATCAAGGAGGGCGACGTCATCGAGGCGTTCGAGTTGCGCGAGAAGCCGCGCGACTGATCGGTCGCTAGTTCCGTGCCGGGGTCGGGATCTCCCGGCCCCGGCACGGAATCCGGCGCGGCGTGGTTTCGTCGTGGAGGTGGGGAAATGTATTTGGGTGCATTGGAATTCGACATCCTGCTCGGGGATGTGCATTCGCTCAAACAGAAGCGGTCGCTGATCCGACCGGTGCTGGCCGAACTGCAACGTTTCGGGGTGAGCGCGGTCGAGGGCGGGGAGCAGCAGCTGCACAGGCGGTCGCTGCTGGGCGTGGCCATGGTCAGCGGTGAGATGAGTCACCTGACCGAGGTGCTCGACCGCTGTGAGCGGCACGTCGCCGCCCGTCCGGAGCTACAGTTGCTGGCAGTGCGCCGCCGGATCTTCGGACCCGAAGACTGACAATAATTGGGTAGTGAGGAGGAACAGCCATGGTGGATCAAGCCAGGGCCCGCCGACTCGCCAAGCGGATTTCCTCGATCGTGGCGACAGCGATCGAGTACGAGATCAAGGATCCGCGGCTGCGTTTCGTGACGATCACCGACGCCAAGGTCACCGGGGACCTGCGCGAGGCGACGGTCTACTACACGGTCATGGGTGAGACCGTCGACGCCGAACCGGATCTGACGGCCGCGGCCGCCGGTCTGGCCAAGGCGACGGGTGTGCTGCGTTCCAAGGTGGGCGCGGGCACCGGGATCAAATTCACCCCGACGCTGAGCTTCGTGCTCGATACCGTGCCCGATGCGGCGCGGCAGATGACGGAGCTGCTCGAGCGTGCCCGTGCCTCCGACGAAGCGGTCGCCAAGGTGGCCGCCACGGCCACGCACGCGGGCGAGGTAGATCCGTACAAGGTCGAGTCCGACGAAGAACAGTGATGCGGTAGCCCCATGACGACGACGCCCGATGCGGTCGGACTCGATCCGGTCGACGTCCAGGCCGCGGTGGCCGCCTTGGCGCGGGCGCGTTCGGTCACCGTCGTCTGTCATGTGCAGCCCGATGCCGATACCGTCGGCAGCGGGCTGGCCTTGGCGCTGGTGCTGCATCGCCGGGGTGTCCCGGTGTGGGTGTCCTTCGCCGAACCCGCCGAATTGCCCGCCTCCATGCGGACGCTGCCGGGTGTGCGGTATCTGGTGCCGCCCGCCGAGGTGCCGCGCGCGGTGGACGTGCTGGTGGCGGTGGACTGCGGCGGAGTCAATCGACTCGGCGCGCTGGCCGACCGAATCGATGGCGCCGCAACCACGTTGGTCATCGATCACCATCGCTCCAACACCCGTTTCGGCGCCATCAACCTGATCGATCCGAGCGCGGAGTCCACCACCAGCGTCATCACCGGACTGCTCGATGCGTGGGGTGTGCCGATCGATGCCGAAGTGGCGCACTGCCTCTACGCCGGACTGGTCACCGACACCGGTTCGTTCCGGTGGGTGCGGCCCGGTACGCACCGGTTGGCCGATCGATTGCTGGCCACCGGTATCAATGGCGCGGAGATCGCGCGGGCGTTGCTCGATACCCACCCGTTCGGGTGGTTGACCATGCTGTCGCGGGTGCTGGGTGGCGCCCGGTTGGCGCCGGGGGTGCGCGGGGTCGGACTGGTGTACGCGTTCGTGCGCGCCGCCGATGCCGGCGAGTTGGATTCGGAGGAGGTGGAGAGCGTCATCGATATCGTGCGCACCACCGCCGAGGCCGGAATCGCCGCGGTTTTCAAGGAATCCGGCACGGTGCCGGGCAGGTGGACGGTTTCGCTGCGGTCGCGCGATACCGGTCCCGGTGCGGCGGATGCCGTCGATGTGGCGCGAATCGCGACCGGCCTCGGGGGCGGTGGGCATCGATTCGCGGCCGGATATACGGCTTTCGGTTCGCCTGAGGATTTGATCGCCGGGTTGCTGAACGCACTCGGTTGAGTGCGCCGGGTATCCCTCATCGGTCGTTCCGGTCGGGATTCATGCGATCTGCTGTGTCCGGCAACGTCATTGGGCGCGATGACCGCGATGGCTGTGGGGGTGGACGACGATATCGGGGTCGAATGCGGAGTCGTCCGGCTCCACGTGGGCGGCGAGGTGCTTACCGGCGGAGATCGCGCTGGAATTGTCGTGGGTCCGTGCGAGAGTGGTCGGATACGTGCGGAGGGACGGCTGACCTATGGGCGCTGAGAGTAGTAACGGGACGGTCGGGCCGAGACGGATGCTGGCTCTGGCCCTGCCCACGCTGGGCGTGCTGATCGCCGAGCCGCTGTACCTGCTGTTCGATATGGCGGTGGTCGGTCGGCTCGGGGCGTTGGCGCTGGCCGGGCTCGCGGTGGGCGGTCTGCTCTTGGCGCAGGCGAGTACGCAGTTGACCTTCCTGTCCTACGGGACAACGGCGCGGGCGGCGCGCAGACACGGCGCGGGGGATGAGCGCGGCGCGGTCGAGGAGGGGGTGCAGGCGACGTGGCTCGCGCTCGGCGTCGGCGCGGCGATCCTCGTGGTGGCGCAGTGCGTCGCGGCGCCGGTGACCAATGCGGTGGCTGGCGGCGGGGATATCGCCGCGGCGGCGCTGGACTGGGTGCGGATCGCGCTGTTCGGGGTGCCGCCGATTCTGGTGTCGATGGCGGGCAATGGCTGGTTGCGCGGGGTGCAGCAGACGCGGCGTCCGCTGCTGTATGTGGTGGCGGGACTGGCGGTTTCGGCAGTGCTGTGTCCGGTCCTGGTGCACGGGTTGCTCGGTGCGCCGCGCATGGAGCTGCCAGGTTCGGCGGTGGCCAATCTGGTCGGTCAGTTGGTGATGGCCGGGTTGTTCCTGAACGCGCTGGTGCGCGCGCGGATTTCGCTGCGCCCGCGCTGGTCGGTGATGCGGGCGCAGTTGACGCTCGGTCGGGATCTGATCGTGCGCAGCCTGGCTTTCCAGGCGTGTTCGGTGTCGGCGGCGGCGGTGGCCGCCCGGTTCGGCGCGGCCACGGTGGCGGCGAACCAGTTGGTGCTGCAACTGTGGTTCTTCCTCGCGCTGGCATTGGACGCGCTGGCCATCGCGGCGCAGACGCTGGTGGGCGCGACGCTCGGGGCCGGTGACGCGGCGGGCGCACGGGAACTGGCGCGTCGGGTCACGCTCTGGTCGGAGCTGTTCGCCGTGGCGCTGGCCGCGATTTTCGCGGCGGGTGCGGGTGTGATCCCGCACCTGTTCACCGCCGACCCGGACGTGCTGGATCGGATGCGGGTCGCCTGGTGGTTCTTCGTGGCTCTGATTCCGGTGGCAGGGCTGGTATTCGCCCTCGACGGGGTGCTGCTCGGCGCGGGCGATGCGGCCTACCTGCGCAATATCACCATGGGGTCGGCGCTGCTCGGCTACCTGCCGCTGACCTGGCTCGCTCTCGTCTTCGGCTGGGGTATCGCCGGAATCTGGTGGGGTATGGCGGGATTCATGGTGCTGCGGGCCGCGGCCGTTGCGGTGCGGGCGCTTTCGGGTCGCTGGGCCAGGGTCGGAGCCGAAGTTCCGGTCGGCGCTTAGGGCCTGCGCCTTCGCTGCGGCCATGCGCGGGTGCAACGACGGCTTCGCCTGCAACGTCTGTTGGGGGCGGAGGTCAGGGTCGGCCTGCGGGCGGTGGGGATGGTGTGCCAAGGTGGATCCGGTGATACCCAAGTTGATGGCGGTGAGCGATATCCACGTCGGCCACCAGGGGAATCGGCCCGTGGTGGAGCGCATCCGGCCGGACTCGCCGGAGGATTGGCTGATCGTCGCGGGCGATGTCGCAGAGAAGTCCGACGATATCCGATGGGCGCTGGAACTGCTGCGCGGCCGTTTCGCGAAGGTGGTCTGGGTGCCGGGCAACCACGAACTGTGGACCACGCCGAAGGATCCGGTGCAGTTGCACGGCGCGGCGCGCTATGACCACCTCGTCGGGATCTGCCGCGACCTCGATGTGCTCACTCCGGAGGATCCGTTCCCGGAATGGTTGGGCGCGGGCGCGGAGCAGTTCGGCGGCCCGGTGACGATCGCCCCGATGTTCCTGCTCTACGACTACTCCTTCCTGCCGGATGGTGCGCGCACCAAGGCGGAGGGGTTGGCCATCGCGCGCGAGCGCAATGTGGTGGCCACCGACGAGTACCTGCTCAGCCCGGACCCGTATCTCACCCGCGACGCCTGGTGCCACGCGCGGGTGCAGTACACCCAGCGCAGGCTCGACGCGCTGCCTTCGGGCGCGCCGGTGGTGCTGATCAATCACTTCCCGCTGCTGCGCGAACCCACCGATGTGCTGTTCTATCCGGAGTTCGCGCTGTGGTGTGGCACCGATCTGACCGCCGACTGGCATATCCGCTACAACGTGGTGTGCTCGGTCTACGGGCACCTGCACATTCCGCGCACCTCCTACCACGAGGGTGTGCGCTTCGAGGAGGTCTCGCTCGGTTATCCGCGCGAATGGGAGCGCCGCGGCCTGCCCGACCAATTGCTGCGGCAGATCCTGCCCGTGCCGGAGTATCCGCCGGGCGCGCTCAACAAATGGGGCGGGCATTTCCAGATCACCCCGGCCATGGAGGCGGCCGCCGCCGAGATGCGCGCGCGGGCCGATCGCCGTCGCGGCCTCGGCGCCGACTAGGCTCGGCGGACGATGATCGAGAAAATCCTGAACTCGGGTGTGGCATCGGCCGAATTGCTGGAGTACCCGCAGGGTCTGCGGGCGCATCCGGCCGAGGAGCACCTCATCGAGAAGGCCGTGGAGAAGCGCAGGCGCGACTTCATCGGGGCGAGGCATTGCGCCCGGCTCGCGCTCGAGCAGTTGGGTGAGCAGCCGGTGGCCATCGGCAAAGGGGAGCGTGGCGCGCCGGTCTGGCCGCGCGGCATCGTCGGCAGTCTGACGCACTGCGAGGGCTACCGCGCCGCCGCGCTCGGTCATGCGGTGCTGTTCCGCTCGATCGGCATCGATGCCGAACCGCACGGCGAACTTCCCGAGGGTGTGCTGGATTCGGTGAGTCTGGCGCCGGAGCGGGAGTGGTTGCGCGCCAATGCCGATGCGGGCCTGCACCTGGATCGGCTGCTGTTCTGCGCGAAGGAGGCCACCTACAAGGCATGGTGGCCGCTGACCTCGCGCTGGCTCGGTTTCGAGGACGCGCACATCACCTTCGAGATCACCGAGCGCGGCCTGGATTCCGGCGCGGGCACCTTCCACAGCAGCATCCTGGTGCCCGGTCAGGTGAATGACGGTGGCGCGCCGCTGGTCTCGTTCGACGGGCGGTGGGAGATCACCGACGGCCTGATCCTGACCGCGATCGTGCACGCCTGATGGACGCGCTCGGCGGATTGCTGATCATCGACAAGGACGGTGGTTGGACCAGCCACGATGTGGTGGCCAAGTGCCGGAGGCTGTTGCGCACCAAGAAGATCGGCCATGCGGGCACCTTGGATCCGATGGCCACCGGTGTGCTGGTGCTCGGGGTGAAGCGCGCCACCAAGCTGCTCGGTCTGCTCACCCTCACCACCAAGGCGTATACCGCGACCATCCGGCTCGGTCGGGCCACCACCACCGATGACGCGGAGGGCGAGGTGCTCTCGACCGCACCGGCCGCGCACCTCACCGATGCCGAGATCGCCGCGCGCATAGCGGATCTCACCGGCGATATCCAACAGGTGCCCGCCACCGTGAGCGCCATCAAGGTCGACGGTGAGCGCGCCTACGCCCGGCATCGTGCGGGCGAGGAGGTGCGCCTCGCGGCCCGCCCGGTCACCGTGTCCCGCTTCGAAGTGTTGGCGCGGCGTGATATCTCGGATTTCGTGGATCTGGATGTGGTGGTGGAATGCTCCTCCGGCACCTACGTTCGGGCGCTGGCCCGTGACTTGGGCGCGGCGCTCGGCGTCGGCGGCCATCTGACGGCGTTGCGTCGCACCGGAGTCGGCCCGTTCACTCTCGAACATGCCCGCACCCTGGACGAATTGGCGAAATCGGCCGAGGACGGCGCGCCGCTGCTGAGCCTGGATATCGATGCCGCCGTGCGCACCGCCTTCCCGCAGCGTCCGATCGAGGCGTCCGAGGCCGAGGATCTGCGCAATGGGCGCTGGTTGGAGCCCATCGGGCTGCCCGGCGTGTATGCCGCCGTCGACCCCGATGGTCGGGCCATCGCGCTGCTGCAGGAGAGCGGTCGTCGTGCCGCCTCGGTCATGGTCGTGCGTCCGTCGAATCTCTGAACAACTCCGGTCCGAGCAGCGGTGCCAGCGCGCCGAACAGGGCGCCCGAGCTGATCTCCAGCATCTCGGCGCGGGTGAGGGCGCCGTGCTCCAACCATTCGACGGTGAGCACCCGGACGAAGGTGAGCCAGCTGTCGAGCACCTGGGTGGCGATTTCCCTGGTGCGCCCCTCGGCGCGGGTGAATTCCAGCAGGCGGGTGCGCAGTTCGCCGAGTTGGCCCGCGATGATCGACTGCACGGTGGGATCGGTGGCGAGCACCTTGTTGGCGGCGAGCACCGCCTGCGGATTGGCCGCGAAGTAGTCGAAGTGCGCGGCCAGTCCGGCTGAAAGCTGTTCGGGCAGTGGCTTGTTCGGATCCAGTTCGGTTTCGACCAGCAGTTGTGCCGAGGCATGTTCGTAGACGGCGACGAACAGTTCGCGCTTGTTGGGGAAGTGGCGGTAGAGCAGTGCGCGGGAGACGCCCGCGGCGGCGGCCACCTCTTCCATGCGGACCGCGTCGTAGTCGTGTTCGGCGAACAGTTCCGCACCCGCCGCCACGAGCAGGCGGCGGCGTTGCGCCGGGGCGAGACGTTGACGGGTCATGTCAGCACCTTAGTTGACGCGCGTCTACTACCCCCCGTAGGGTTTAAGTAGACGCGCGTCAACTTACCCTCCTCCGATCGGAGAATCTCATGACCGCATGGCTCAAAGGGCTCTCGTGGACGTTGGGCGTCGCGTGCGTGGGCATCGGCTTGCTGCACCTGGCCGCCGGAACCCACTGCCTGCCCGATATGGGAGTGGCCACTGCCACCGCCGACAGTCAGGCCCGCTTCCTCGGCGCGATCTTCGCGGGCTACGGCGCGGCCTGGATCTGGGCCGTTCGGCAGAACCCCATCCCCGCGTGGGCGATCCGCTGGTTGGCGGGCATCTTCCTGCTCGGCGCCCTGGGCCGGTTCGTCTCGCTGGCCCTCGACGGTGTGCCGCACTGGTTCATCCTCGTGCTGACCGCATTCGAGGTCGTGCTGCCGCCGGTGTTCTTCTGGCTGGCCGCCGCCGACGAGCGCCGGGCGTCGCGAGATGGGCAGTACGCGGGCGCCGTCTGAACCCGAGGACCTCGCGCGGGCCGGTGGGCGGGGAATCGGTCGGCGCGCAGATGATTCGGGCCTCGATCCCGGCGCGCCGGTCGCGGCCCGAATTCGGTCGAGGGTGCGTGCTGCGACCCTGGCCGATTTCCGCGCGGCACGGCGCGTGAAATACGCGCGCCCGCGCGGATTCCGAGTAACGTATGGCTTCGCTCGGGCAGCGACGCCGGACGGGACGCGGGTGGGGACCGACGGCTTCGGCGCTATGGCAGTGGAGGCCGGCAACGATGATAATCGGTGGAATCGCCTGGGCGACAGCGGGATTCGCTGCCGCAGCGGTGATGGCGGGCTGTGCGGTCGGGCATTCGCCCGGTGCGGCGCAGGGCGCGCGTGCCAACCCGGCGGTGGCCACCGTCGCCAGAGTCGACGCCGCCGCCGTCGGATTCTGCGCCGCCGAGATCATCGCCAAGGATCTGGGCATCATCGGCGAATTCGACGCCGCATGGGCCGAGGTCACCGAATGCGACGGGCACTGGGCCTTGATCGCCTGGGACCAGGTCGGCGACACCCGCCGCGTCATCCGGCGCGATCCCATCGACGGGTGGAAGACCTACGCCTATACGGCGCACAGCATCTGCTGGACCAGTGCGGTCACCGATGGTGTGGCCCCGCGATTGCAGCGGTACTTCCTCGGCTGCTGAGCGCCGCGCGTCGACCTCGGCTATCGGGTGCCGCACGCCGCGTGTTCCGCCGGACCCTATCCTCGCGCTACCGTCCTCGATTCACGCGGTGAGCCAAATGGCCTCGGCCGCCGGACGACCCAGATCCGTCGGCGCCTGCGCCGCACCGATCCGCACCGCGATGGTGCCCGCGAAATCGCGGCGCTCCACCACCTCGATGGTGGTGTCCAGGGCGATCCCGACCGAGTCGAAATAGCGCAGCATATCCGGGTCGGCGTCGGAAATCCTTGCCACCCTTCCGGATTCGCCCGCGTGGAAATGGCTGAGCTGCCTGGCGGGCGGGGTGGGCACGGCACCGTCCACCGAGGGGATGGGATCGCCGTGCGGATCACGGTCGGGATAGCCGAGTTTGGCGTCGATACGGGACATGAGCAGTTCGGAGACCGCGTGCTCGAGCACCTCGGCCTCGTCGTGTACCTCGTCCCAGCCGTAGCCGAGTTCGTTGACCAGGAAGGTCTCCAACAGTCGATGCTTGCGCACCATGGCGACGGCGGCGCGGCGGCCGCCCTCGGTCAGGGTGATCGATCCGTAGCGGGCGTGCTCGACCAGACCCTGGTCGGCGAGTTTGCGCACGGCCTCGGACACGGTGGAGGCCGAGACACCGATCCGTTCGGCCAGCAATTTGGTCGACACCTTCTCCGGCGACCACTCCTGGGCCGTCCAGATCACCTTCAGATAGTCCTGGGCGACCGCCGACAGAGCCGGAGCGATGGTCGCGGTGCCGCCCGGATCAGGGCGGGCGGCGAGGTCACGTTTACCGGGCACATACTCGAGCCTAGTGGGCGCGGCGGGCTGCGGCCTTCGCAGACCCGCGCATGGCGACCCGCCCGCCATCGGCGGATCCGGTCGCGGGTGCGTAGGCTTCCCACTGTGCAGAGATGGCGAAGTCTGGACGATGTCCCCGCCGACTGGGGTCGCTGCGTCCTCACGATCGGTGTGTTCGACGGAGTCCACCGCGGGCACGCGCAACTCATCAGCCGCGCGGTGAAGAAGGCCGCGGCGCGCGGCGTCCCCTCGGTGCTGATGACCTTCGACCCGCACCCCATGGAGGTGGTGCGCCCCGGTTCCCATCCGGCGCAGCTCACCACGCTGACCCGCCGCGCGGAACTGGTCGAGGAGTTGGGCGTCGACGTGTTCTGCGTCATGCCCTTCACCCAGGACTTCATGAAGTTGACCCCCGCCAGGTACGTGCACGACCTGCTGGTCGAGCGGCTGCACGTGACCGAAGTGGTGGTCGGGGACAATTTCACCTTCGGCAAGAAGGCCGCGGGCACCGTCGAGACCATGCGCGAGTTGGGCACCCGCTTCGGTTTCGAGGTGGACGGGGTCAAACTGGTCGGCGAGCACGCGGTCACCTTCTCCTCCACCTACATTCGCTCCTGTGTGGACGCGGGCGATATGGCCGCCGCCGCCGAGGCGCTGGGCCGCCCGCACCGGGTCGAGGGCGTGGTGGTGCACGGCGATGGCCGCGGTCGCGAATTGGGTTTTCCCACAGCGAATGTCGCGCCGCCCATGTATGCGGCGATTCCGGCCGACGGTGTCTACGCGGGCTGGTTCACCGTACTCGGTCCCGGCCCGACCATCGGCACCGTCACACCGGGGGAGCGGGCCATGGCAGCCATCTCGGTGGGCACCAATCCCACCTTTTCCGGCCGCGCCCGCACCGTCGAGGCGTATGTGCTCGACGGCGAGGCCGACCTCTACGGTCAGCACGTCGCGGTCGATTTTGTCGATCATGTGCGCGGGCAGCGCCGATTCGATTCGGTCGACGAACTCATCGCGACCATGGGCCGCGATGTGGGAACCGCCCGCGAGATCCTCGCCGCCGACCGGCTGTGACCCGCGATTGGTATGCGTATCGGCCCGTCCGGTAGGGTAGCTCCTCGGGTTTGCTGCGGTCCGCGGTGGCGCCCGCTCCGGTTCGCCGGAATTCCGAGCGCGGAACTGAGATACAGGAGTGGATGCCCCATGGCGCTGACCACCGAGCAGAAGACGACGATCCTGGCCGAGTACGGCCTGCACGAGAAGGACACCGGCTCCCCGGAGGCGCAGATCGCGCTGCTGTCCAAGCGGATCGCCGACATCACCGAGCACCTCAAGCAGCACAAGCACGACCACCACACCCGCCACGGCCTGATGGCGCTGATCGGTCGCCGCAAGCGCCTGTCGAAGTACCTGGCCGCCAAGGACATCGCGCGCTACCGCACGCTGATCGAGCGCCTGGGCCTGCGCCGCTGAGCGAAGTTCTCCGGCCCCGCGCCCAATGCAGGCTCGATCCCTCGATGCTCAGCCCCACGGGAGCGAGTCTTACGAGCGACGTTCGCGGCCGGTCCTGATTTCCGCGTCCGCAGCGCATGCGACGCAGTCACGAGTCGCGGACGCGGAAATCAGGAGCCCAAGGGCCGCGAACAGCCGAGCGAAGCGAGGCCAATCGAACACAGCCAATGGGGAGACGTACAATCTCCCCGTTGGCTTCTTGTGTATCCGGGTCGGATCAGTTCCCGATCCACTGAAGATGCACTACAACATTGCACAGCCGTATGCACCCGCGCCGCGTGGCGTCGGTCTTCGGTAGTGGCCTTTCGGCAGGGTTGGTCCGCCGGTGGGCTTCGATCGATGACCGCCTCCGCGTCGCCGTATCCAAGGGGATTCGGCCGGGTGTGCGCACCGCAGCCGTATTCGCTGCCGCGCGCCCATCCCAGGTACGGCTGACGAGAGCTGGATCGCGCCGACGAGTGCGCTTGATCCGGCGAAGACGAGAGGTTGAGAGCAGGCAATGACCGAAACAACTGAACGCAAATCCACGGCCATCGAGGTCGAGCCCGGTGTCTTCGAATCCGTGGCGCTGATCGATAACGGTGCGTTCGGCACCCGCACCATCCGGTTCGAGACCGGACGCCTCGCCCGCCAGGCCGCCGGTTCCGTGGCCGCCTACTTGGACGACGAGACCATGCTGCTGTCGGCCACCACCGCGGGCAAGGCCCCCAAGGACCAGTTCGACTTCTTCCCGCTGACGGTCGATGTCGAGGAGCGCATGTACGCGGCGGGCCGCATCCCCGGCTCGTTCTTCCGCCGCGAGGGCCGCCCGTCCACCGACGCCATCCTGACCTGCCGCCTGATCGACCGACCGCTGCGTCCGTCGTTCGTCGACGGCCTGCGCAACGAGATCCAGGTCGTGGTCACGGTGCTCAGCCTGGATCCCAAGGATCTCTACGACGTGGTGGCCATCAACGCCGCCTCCGCCTCCACCCAGATCGCGGGCCTGCCGTTCTCCGGTCCGGTCGGTGGCGTGCGGGTGGCGCTGATCGATAGCCAGTGGGTCGCCTTCCCGACCGTCGAACAGCTCGAGGGTGCGGTCTTCGACATGGTCGTGGCCGGTCGAGTCGTGGAATCCGGCGATGTGGCGATCATGATGGTCGAGGCCGAGGCCACCGACCGCGTGATCGAACTGGTCGAGGGCGGTGCGCAGGCCCCGACGGAGGCCGTGGTGGCGCAGGGCCTCGAGGCCGCCAAGCCGTTCATCGCCCGGCTGTGCCGTGCGCAGGCGGATCTGGCCGAGCTGGCCGCCAAGCCCACCGAGGAGTTCCCGCTGTTCCCGCCGTACCAGGCGGATGTGTTCCAGGCCGTGGAGGGCACCGCCAAGCGCGAGCTGGCAGAGGCGCTGAGCATCGCGGGCAAGCAGGAGCGCGAGGAGAAGATCGACGAGATCAAGCTCAACGTGCTGTCGAGCCTGGCCGAGGATTTCACCGGCCGGGAGAAGGAGATCGGCGCGGCCTTCCGCTCGGTCACCAAGAAGCTGGTGCGTCAGCGCATCCTGACCGACGGCTTCCGCATCGACGGTCGCGGCCTGGCCGATATCCGCGCCCTGTCCGCCGAGGTGGCCGTGGTGCCCCGCGCGCACGGCTCGGCGCTGTTCGAGCGCGGTGAGACCCAGATCCTGGGCGTCACCACCCTCGACATGGTGAAGATGGCCCAGCAGGTCGACTCGCTCGGCCCGGAGACCTCCAAGCGCTACATGCACCACTACAACTTCCCGCCGTTCTCCACCGGCGAGACCGGTCGTGTCGGCTCGCCCAAGCGCCGCGAGATCGGGCACGGCGCGCTGGCCGAGCGGGCGCTCATCCCCGTGCTGCCCAGCCAGGAGGAGTTCCCCTACGCCATCCGGCAGGTGTCGGAGGCGCTGAGCTCCAACGGTTCCACCTCCATGGGTTCGGTGTGTGCCTCGACGCTGTCGCTGCTCAATGCCGGTGTGCCGCTGAAGGCTCCGGTCGCGGGTATCGCCATGGGTCTGGTGTCGGACACCATCACCAATGAGTCCGGTGTGGAGGAGGTCCGCTATGTGGCCCTCACCGATATCCTCGGCGCGGAGGACGCGTTCGGCGATATGGACTTCAAGGTGGCGGGCACCCGCGAGTTCGTCACCGCGCTGCAGTTGGACACCAAACTCGACGGTATCCCCTCGCAGGTGCTGGCGGGCGCGCTGAGCCAGGCGCACGACGCGCGCACCACCATCCTGGACGTGATGGCCGAGGCCATCGCCACCCCGGACGAGATGAGCCCGTACGCGCCGCGCGTCACCGCGATCAAGATCCCGGTCGACAAGATCGGCGAGGTCATCGGCCCGAAGGGCAAGGTGATCAACCAGATCACCGAGGAGACCGGCGCGAATATCTCCATCGAGGACGACGGCACGGTGTACATCGGCGCGACCGACGGCCCGTCGGCGCAGGCGGCGATCGACCAGATCAACGCCATCGCCAACCCGCAGTTGCCCAAGGTGGGCGAGCGCTTCCTCGGCACGGTCGTCAAGACCACCGCCTTCGGCGCGTTCGTCTCACTGCTGCCGGGCCGCGACGGTCTGGTGCACATCTCCAAACTGGGCAATGGCAAGCGGGTGGCCAAGGTCGAGGACGTGGTCAACGTCGGCGACAAGCTGCGCGTGGAGATCGCCGATATCGACAATCGCGGCAAGATCTCGCTGGTGCCGGTCGAGGACGCCGCGGAGGAGACCACCGAGTCCGCCGACGCCGTCGATGCGGGTACGGCCGAGACCGAGTAGTACTTGTCTCTGTGACAAAGAAGAAGACGACAACCCCTCTGCTCCGTGGTGGGCAGGGGGGTTCGTCACTGAAGAAGCTGCGGACCGCCGATGCGCGCGCCGATGATTCGGGTGTGCGGCGCACCGTGCTGCCCGGCGGGCTGCGGGTGGTCACCGAGCATGTGCCCGGCGTGCGCTCGGCCTCCATCGGAGTGTGGGTGGGTGTCGGTTCGCGCGACGAGGGCCGCACGGTGGCGGGGGCCGCGCACTTCCTGGAGCATCTGCTGTTCAAGGCGACGCCCGCGCGTTCGGCGCTGGATATCGCGCAGGCCATGGATGCGGTCGGCGGTGAGTTGAATGCATTCACCGCCAAGGAGCAGACCTGCTACTACGCGCATGTGCTGGACGAGGATCTGCCGCTGGCGGTGGATCTGGTCACCGATGTGGTGCTGCGCGGGCTGTGTCGTGCCGTGGATGTGTCGGTCGAGCGGCAGGTGGTGCTCGAGGAGATCGCCATGCGCGACGACGATCCGGAGGACCTGGTCGGCGACTCGTTCCTGACGGCGCTGTTCGGTGACCATCCGATCGGTCGCCCGGTGATCGGTTCCATCGAATCCATCGAATCGATGAGCGCGTCCCAACTGCGCGGCTTCCATCTGCGTCGTTACCGTCCGGACCGGATGGTGGTCGCGGTGGCGGGCAATGTCGAGCACGAGCACACGGTGGAGTTGGTGTATCGGGCCTTCGGCGACCGGCTCGATCCGGTGGCCGAACCGGCGGCCCGGCGCGAGGGCCGGTTCCGCCCGCACGGCGAGCCGGAACTGCACTGGAGCCACCGCGACAGCGAGCAGGCGCATCTGGCGTTCGGCGTGCGCGCCTTCGGGCGGCACGAGGGGGAAAGACGTTGGCCGCTCTCGATTTTGAACACCGTGGTGGGCGGTGGATTGAGTTCGCGCCTGTTCCAGGTGATTCGGGAGGAGCGCGGGCTCGCGTACTCGGTGTACTCGGGTGTGGACACCTTCGCCGATACCGGCGCGTTCTCGGTCTATATCGGGTGTCAGCCCGAAAACCTCGGCAATGTGGCCGGTTTGGCGCGCGGCGTGCTCGAGGAGGTCGCGGCGAACGGGATCACCGACGCCGAATGCGCGCGGGCCAAGGGGTCGCTGCGCGGCGGACTCGTACTGGGGCTGGAGGATTCGGCCTCCCGGATGAACCGCATCGGCCGCAGCGAACTCAGTTACGGCAATCATCGCAGTGTCTCCGAGACGCTCTCGCGTATCGACGCGGTGACCACCGATGAGGTGACGGCGGTGGCGCGCACCCTGCTGGCCCGTCCGTTCGCGGCCTCGGTCGCCGGACCGTATCGCCGCACCCGCGACCTGCCCGCCGCGGTGCGGCGTCTGGTTGCGAAGTAGACTCGAAAGTCTTTGTGTGACAAGGCGATAGGGGAGATCGCATGCAGGACGTGGAATCGGCGCTCGACCGTGCCCGGATCGCGATGGACTTGGAGCGGCCCGCCGAGGCCAGGCGGATCCTCGGCAAGGCTTTGATCGACGCGCCGCAAGACTATCGACTGCTCGACTCTCTGGCGGCCGCCAGTTCGCAACTGGGCGATACGGCCGAGGCGTTCGATTTCGCGCGGCGGGCGGTCGCGGCGGCGCCGGATGCGTTCGAACCCCGGTTGACCCTCAGCACCCTGCACTTGGGAGCCGGCGAGACCGTGGCGGCGATCGAGCAGGCCAGGATCGCCGTCGACATTGATCCGGATCACCCCAGGGCGCTGCTGACACTTGCCTGGATACTCGCCAAACCGGGACGTTCGGCGGAGGCCGGAGTCGAGGCGCGGGCGCTGGTCGAAGCCGCGCTCGAACTGGTGCCCGACGATCCGGACACGGTAAACATGTCCGCGCATGTCATGGAGCGGTTGGGAGATCGATCGCGGACCAGGGAACTCGTCGATGCCGGGCTCGCGCTCAATCCCGGTTCCGTGTCGCTGCTTCTGCTGCATGCCCAACTGAGTATGCGGACCAGGCAGTCCCGCTGGCGTGCCGCGGGCGTGCTGCGGGCCTTGCTCGCGGAGCGGCCGGGCGAGGAGGACGCCCGCATGATGCTGGCGGAGGTGCTGTGGCGCGCGATGCTGCGGCTGCCGGAGTTGGTGTGGTTCGTCGCCGGGGCCGCCGGGCTGGGGTCGATGTGGTTCGGGCCGACGATGCTGCGGGTCTCCTGCTTGCTGCTGCTGGCCACGATTCCGTTGGCTTGGCTGCGAATAGTGCTGCGTCTGCGGCCGCAGCTTCCCGCCGGGTACGCCAGGCGCAGGATATTGCGGCCGGTCCCGGTGATCGCGCTGCTGACGGTGGCGGTGGCGAGCGGACTCGTCCATATCGGGGCGTTCGGCTTGCATTTGGAGTCGGCGCGTGCAATGCGGGCCGGGCACCACCTGCTGGTCATCGCGGCGATCGCGGCCGGGCTGGGGCATCTGTTCCTGATGTTGTCCTGGTCGAACCGGCGCGTCGACGAAGCCGAACGCGGGGCGAGCGGCCGCCGCATGGTGGCAGGCCTGGTCAAGTCGGGCGGTCTGCTGCTGCTGGTGGGAGTGCTCGCGGCACTGCGAAATTGGTCGACGCACCCGCTGGGATTCTGGACCGTTGTCGCGATATTCGGTGTGGTCGCCGCGACATCGCTGCTGGAGTTCGCGGTGGACACCTATCGGCAGGCGCCGAACGTGGCGCGATTCTTCGGTATCGCCGTGGTTTTCGGCCTACCGCTACTACTCGCCGTGCTGGTTGTGCAGTGGAGTCTCGGACATCTCGACCGTGACGCGCTGCACCGCGAGACAACCGCTCCGGTCGATACCGTGGTTCCCACGACGACCGCTCCGGTCGAACCCACCACGACCCACGGGGCTGTGCCGACGACCACACGGCCGAACCATCCCACCGGCCTCTTCAAACCGTCGATGCCCGGATTCCCCGGCTATCCGACGCGCACCTTGCCTTTCGATCTGCCGCCGGGTTTCTTCGAGCGTCCGTCGTTCATTCCACTCACCGGGTTCCCCAATTTTCCCCGGCCACAGTGACGTTTCTCGGCACCGATCCGAAAATGCATCGCGCTCAAGCCGATTCGGCACGGCGTTCCCGGCGTTCGAGTTCCACCGCGCGGCGCATGGCGGCGCGGGCGCGGGTGCGGTCGCCCGCGTAGTCGTAGGCGCGGGCGACCCGGTAGGAGTTGCGCCAGTCGTCCGGAGCGGCCTCCCACTCCTGTTTGACCTGTTCGAACAGGGTGTCGGCGGCGGCGCGCTCGATGCGGCCGGAGGCGCGACGCGGCAGGTCGGAGGTGTCGAGTTCGCGGCCCTCGTCGTGCATGCGGCGGGCCAGGTGCTGGTGGGCCAGGGCGGCGCGAATGCTGGTCGCCACCACCCAGACTCCGAGGAACGGCAGGATGAGAATGCCGATACCGAGCAGTGTGAGCGCGAAATCCCCCTGCTGGAACAGCCAGATCGCTTTGCCACCGAGCCAGACGAAGTAGTAGGCCATCGCCGCGACCAGGAAGGCGAGATAGAGGATGGCCATGACGATGCCGCGGCTCGGCCGCGCGGTGGCGTTCACAGGTCGAGTAGGGGGTCCAGGCCGACGGTGAGGCCGGGGCGGGCGGCGATCGAGCGCACGCCCAGCAGGACGCCGGGGACGAAGGACGTGCGGTCGATCGAGTCGTGGCGAATGGTCAGGGTCTCGCCCTGGGTGCCGAACAGCACCTCCTGGTGGGCGACGAGGCCCGCCAGCCGAACCGAGTGCACGCGCACCCCGTCGACATCGGCGCCGCGCGCGCCGTCGAGTTCGGTGCTGGTGGCGTCGGGGCTGCGGCCGGCGCCCGCCCGCGCCCTGGCGGCGGCGATGAGTCCGGCGGTGCGGTAGGCGGTGCCCGAGGGCGCGTCGGCCTTGTTCGGGTGGTGCAGCTCGATGACCTCGACCGATTCGAAGAAGCGGGCGGCCTGTTCGGCGAAGCGCATGGACAGCACCGCACCGATGGCGAAGTTGGGGGCGATGAGCACGCCGACCTCCGGTTTGCCCGCCAGCCAACCGCGCACCTCGTCCAGGCGGGCCGCGTCGAAGCCGGTGGTGCCGACGACCGCGTGGATGCCGTTGGCCACCAGGAACTTCAGATTGCCCATCACCACATCCGGGTGGGTGAAGTCGATCACGACCTCGGTGCCCGCAGCGGTGAAGGTTTCCAGCGAGTCGTCCTTGTCGACCTCGGCGACCAGCTCGAGATCGGGGGCCGCCTCGACCGCCGCGCAGATGGCCCGGCCGACTTTGCCGCGCGCCCCGAGCACTCCGACCCGAATCGTCACCGCACCTCCCAGTTCCGCATGTCGCGCGCGACCCCGCCCGAGCAGGGCGCGCGATGGTGGCTCCAGCTTATCGAGCCGGGTCGGCGGCGAATCGGCGGGCGGTAGGAGGTCATGCCTGGCGGATGTTCTCGGCCATGTGCTCGAGGACGCGCACGGTCGCGACGTACTGATCCTCGGTGAGTCCGCGCACCAGATCCCGGCGTCGGGCATCGGCGAGGATCGCCGCCTGCCGGTGGGTCGCGCGTCCGGTGTCGGTCAGTTCGATGGTCGCGCTCCCGGCGGCGGAGCGCATCGGCCGCAGGCGCGCGATGGCCGCCGCCATGGCGGCGTGGACCCCGCGCGAACGCGCCGAATTCGCCCGGCTGCTGGTGCGTTTCGTCGACGCGATGGATGGATAGGCCCTGTGTCGAAGTCCGACCCAGGGCCTCTGTGATCAGTCGAACACGATGACCTGCCGCAGGGCGTGCCCGGCGGCCAGTTCATCCATGGCGCGGTTGACCTCGTCGAGTCCGATATGGGCCGAGACGAGCCGCTCCACCGGCAGCGTCCCCGCCCGCCACATCCGCACGTACTCGGGAATATCGCGCGCGGGCACCGCCGAGCCGAGATAGCTGCCGACGATCGAACGCCCCTGAGCCACCAGCGCCAACGGCGAGATAGTGGCCCGCGCGTCCGGCGCGGGCAGTCCGACCGTGACCGTCGTCCCGCCGGGCGCGGTCGCGGCGACGGCGGTCTCGAAGGCGCGCACATTGCCCGCCGCCTCGACCACCACTTCCGCCTGCACGCCGAGTTCGGCCACCGCTGCGGGCGTGTGCGCCGCCGTGGCGCCCAACTCTTTCGCCAGTGCCAGTTTTTCCGGCACGGTGTCGACCGCGATGATCTCCTTGCCGCCCAGTGCCACCGCGACCAGCAGCGCGGCCATCCCCACACCGCCGAGCCCCACCACCATGATGCGATCCTCGGGGCCGGGGCGGGCCGAATTCAGCAGTGCGCCACCGCCGGTCAGCACCGCGCAGCCGAGAACCGCCGCCACCTCGGGTGGTACGTCCGCCTCGACCGGCACCACCGAACGTCGATCGACCACCGCGTGGGTGGCGAAGGCGGACACGCCCAGATGATGGTGCACCTCGGCGGCGTCGCGGTGCAGTCGTCTGCCGCCGCCAAGCAGTTCACCCGCGTTATTGGCGACACTGCCGGGACCGCACGGCGTCTTTCCGTCACTGTGGCAACCCGCGCACGCCCCGCAGCGCGGCAGGAACGTCATCACCACGCGCTGTCCGACCGCGAGATCCGAGCCGCCGGGGCCGACGGCCTCGACAATGCCCGCCGCCTCGTGGCCGAGCAGCATCGGCACCGGACGCACCCGATTGCCGTCCACCACCGACAGATCCGAATGGCACAGTCCGGCCGCCTCGATGCGCACCAGCAACTCACCGGGACCGGGCGCGTCCAGTTCCAGTTCGCACACCGTGATCGGCGCCGAATCGGCGAAGGGGGCGGGCGCGGCGATGCGCTCCAAGACGGCTCCACGAATCCTCATGTCCCGACGCTACCTGCCGCGGCGCGCGTCCCGCGCGGGCCTTCGGTGTTGTCAGCACCCGACTCCGCTCACTAATCTGGAAGTGCGGCGATGCTCCCAGCGCTCGTTCACCCCCGTAGGCCGACTCGCACCGGTCCGGGGTCGGGATCGTCACTACTCTTAGGAGAATTCCACTGTCCGTTCAGTTCAATCACACGATTGTCGGATGTCACGATAAGAGGGCGACCGCCGAATTCTGGGGCGATATCCTGGATTTGCCGGTCGGCGCGGAGTTCGGGCCGTTCATTCCGATCAAGGTGGCCAACGGTGCGACCTTCGATTTCGCGCAGGTGCCCGCAGCGTCCTCGGAAGATCAGGTCACCGAGATCGCGCCCCAGCACTACGCATTCCTGATCTCGGAGGCCGAGTTCGACGCGGCCTACGCCAAGATCCAGCGGTACGGCCTGCCGCACTGGGCCGATCCGCGCCGGGTCGGGGTCAACGAGATCAATCACAACGATGGTGGTCGAGGGGTCTATTTCGCCGATCCCAATGGCCACTTCCTGGAATTGCTCACGGTCCCGTATGGGGGTTGGCCCAGCTGACCGATCGCGGGGCGGCGTTCGCGGACACTGCCCCGCGCCGTGGTCATCGGGTCGGATCCGTCGGTGTCGGCGGCCACGGATTCGGTTTCACCACAGCCGGTTTGGCCAAGGGATTGTCATCCCAGTCGAAGCGGGTCCCCACCCACGCCTTCGGTCGATCGAAGCGGATATCGGTGGCCGCGAACTTCGTTTGGGCGAAGGAGATCTCGCCGAAGAAGTCGGCCTCGGTGAAATCCACCGCGCGGCCCGCGAAGACGGTGCGGGCGAAGGTCAGCGAGCCGTGGAATTCGGCGCGGCGGAAATCGGTCTCCCTGGTGGCCCGTGCGCGCAGGCGCGGCGCGGCCCCAATCCTGGCCTCGTCGAATGTGGTGGTGGCCGCGTAGAACTGGGCTCCGGTGAAGGTGATGGTGGCGCCGGAGAATTCGGCGGCGCGGAAGACGATGTGCTCGCCGTCGAGGCCCGCGCGTTCGAAGGAGGTCTGTTCGGCGCGGAATGCCGTCTCCAGGAAGGCTGTTCGGGAGCCGAGGAATCGGGTCCCCTGGAACTGGGTGCGCGGACCTCGGAAGATCGCCCCTTCGAAGGAGACCTGACCCTCGAAGACGGCCTCGTCGAAAATCGTTCCGGTGCCGCGCGATTCGCTCCGCTCGGGGCGAGCCGCACCGAAGCGGGCCTGTTCGAAGCTCACCGGGCCGCCTTTGAAGACCGCACCGCGAAAGGTGGTGTGTGGGCCGTCGAAGGTGGCGTGCTCGAACTGGGTCGCGCCCAGGAATCGGCAGCGCGCGAAGGAGATATGCCGTCCCGACAGCACCGCGTGCCGCAGATCCAGCTGATCGAGCACCGCGCCGGTGAAATCGAAATCGCAGTGCGACCAGGAGATCTCGGCCGAGCGGAGCAGCCGGGCCGCGATCACCCGCACGATGGTGCCGCGCACCTCGCTGTCGTTCTGACGGAACTGGTAGGTCCGCTCGACCTTGACTTCGGACTCCTCGACCGATTCCTTGCGCGAGACGAGGTGATCGGCGCCGCCCTCGGCATCGAAGGGCAGGCGCAGATATCCGCACAGCACATCCACGCACTGCTGTCTGCGGCCGTGGGAGCGGAACTCGTCCGCGACACCGGCCATCGCGTAGACCCCGGCGATGCGCACGGCGACATCGGTATCGCCGAGTTGCTTGGCCGCCGCGCCGAATATCTGAGCGAAACGTCCCCGTTCGGAATCGCGCTGGCGGCGGTAGGTCACAACCACGGTGACCAAGCCGAAGACCGCGACCACGACGGAGCCCACGATTCTGAGCAGCTCTCCCGCGCCGGCAGGCTCGGGACGCACCCCGTAGGTCCGCGAGAACGCCCACCAGATCGTCACCCCGAAGCACAATCCACCCGTGATCATGCCGAGCACCGAGTACAGCAGACCCGAGTGATGCAGCCGGTTGTCGAACCGCCCCCATCTCATGTGCGCATGGTAGCCGCGCGGGCGCGCGGGCGAAACAAGATCAGGTATGCGCGGCTTGGTGATTCGCCAGATCCAGCGTCATCTCCACGTCGAATCGATCGTCCTGTTCGCGGGTCATGCGCCGTCCGGTCATGGCGAATCCGTGTCGCTGATACACCTTCTGGGCGCGGACGCTGTCCTCCAGGACCCACAGCGCGACCAGGGCGAAGCCGGACTCGCGCGCCCAGTCCAGCACCGCTCGCACCAGCAGATCGGCCGCGCCGCGGCCGCGCTCGCCAGGGGTGACCCACATGGAAACCAGTTCGGGTGGTTCGGATTGCGCGACCCACGCGCCCGCCGTCCCGATGGGCACGTCGTCGCGGAAGGCCGCGTACATGGTCAACTCGATCAGCTTGTGTCGCCACTGGGTCTGCGAGCGCCGCGCCGCCTGGTCGTAGGTGACCCGCGCGGCCCACGGCGCGTCGAGCAGACAGGCGAGTTGCAGGTCGCGGAATAGTTCCCAATCGGATTCGCCGAGTCGGCGTGTGGTGATCATCTCCGTATTCTCGCGCGAATCACCAAGGGGCTCAGACCCTCCGGTTGCCGCGCGCGCCCAGACCGGCCGCGAGCAGGCAGGCGAGGGCGACGACCACGACGAACCACGGGAACACTCGGCTCAGCCCCCAGGTGGTGGCCGCCCAGCCCGCGATCAGGGTGGGCAGCGCCATCGCCGTATAGGCCAGCAGGTAGTAGGCCGACATGGTCTCGCCGCGCTTGTGCTGGGGCACCACATCGGCCAGGTGCCGCAGCGATCCGCCGAAGCCGAGTCCGAAGGTGATGCCGAGAGCGAAGCCCGCCGCCAGCACCGCGACCCAACTGTGCGTGGCGAGTGCCGGAATGGTGGCAAGCAGCGCGACCGCCATCCCGATATCGCCGATCACGGCCGCTCGCCGCGCCGGGATGCCGGTGGCGAGCAGTTGGGAGATGGCGCCCGCGGTGGCGGTGGAGGCGACCACCGCGCCGCCGAAGACGAGGTTGTGGATGCCGGTCTGCTGCGACGCCAGCGACGGATACAGCGACAGCAGCACGCCGAGCACCGACCACGCCGCCATCACGCCGATCGCGGCGAACCAGAAGTCGGCGCGAATCTCCTGCGGTACGGCCGGTTTGGCGATGGTGATGCGTCCGGCGGCGCGGGCGGTGTGCGGTTCGCGCAGCGCCAGCACGCCGATGCCGGTGAGCAGGCACAGCACTGTGATGACCAGGTACGGGGTGCGCAGCGGATGCGGCGCGTACTGCGCCAGCGCCGCCGAGCCCAGAATGGCCACGGCCATACCGACATTGAAGGCCACGCCGCTGAGCTGTCCGGAGCGCGCGCCGTGTCCGGGCCGCATGTCCAACAGCGCGGCGGCGCCCGCCACCACCGTCGCGCCGACGGCGAAGCCGTGCAGCGCTCTGGCCAGCAGCAGCATGGCGACCGAGTCGGCGAGGACGAATACGACCAGTCCGGCGACCATGGTGATGAACGCGCCGAGCAGCACCGGTTTGCGGCCGATCACATCGGAGATGCGCCCGGAGACCAGGACGGCGGCCAGTGCCGCGAACGCGTAGACGGCGAAGACGAGGGTGGTGGTGAGCGGTGACAGATGCCATTCCCGCTCGTAGATCCCGTAGAGGGGGGCGGGAGCGCCGGAGACGCCGAGTGCGACGCCGCTGGCGGCCAGCACCAGCGCATAGGCCCAGGGTTGTGCGGTGCGGTGTCCGGCGCCGAGGGCGGTCGTCGCGACCATCACGGCTCCCATCAGGTAGGTTTGATAGTGATCGAACTCCATTGAGCCTATAGTCAGTACGATGATCATCAAACTCCGGAGTGAGGTAGATCATGATCCAAGCTGAGGAGATATCGCCGGTGGCCCCGGTTTCGGTCGTGCTCGGCGCGCTACAGGATCCGGTCCGCCTGGAGATGGTGCGAAGACTCAGCAATCGCGGCGGCCCCATGCGCTGCGGCGCCCTGTACGAGGCGATCAACAAGTCCACCGCCACCCACCACTTCAAGATCCTGCGCGAGGCGGGGGTCGCCGAGCGCGTCGTCATCGACGGCCAACCCCACCTGCGCCTGCGTGCCGCCGAAGTGGAGACCGCACTACCCGGTCTGCTCGGCTCGGTCGTCGAAGCCGCCAACCGCGCCCACCAGGACTGACGTTGGGTCCGAGACAGGGCCTACCCTCTTGGACGTGCCGACACTGCTGCTCGTCCACCACACTCCGTCACCGTTCACGCAGGCGATGTTCGAGGCGGTCGTGGCAGGCGCCACCGACCCGCAGATCGAGGGCGTGACGCTGGTGCGTCGCCCGGCCCTCACGGTGTCGCCCGCCGAAATGCTCGCGGCCGACGGCTATCTGCTCGGCACCCCCGCGAACCTGGGCTATATCAGCGGCGCGCTCAAACATGCCTTCGACTGCGCCTACTACCAGATCCTCGACAGCACCCGCGGTCGTCCGTTCGGCGCCTACCTGCACGGCAACGAGGGCACCGAGGGGGCCGAACGGGCGATCGACGCGATCACCACCGGACTCGGCTGGAACAAGGCCGCCGACTATGTCGTAGTCTCGGCGAAACCCACCAAGGCGGATATCGAATCCTGCTGGGAGTTGGGGGCGATGATCGCCGCCCAACTGATGGCGTGAGCGGTAGGTTCGAGGCGTCGCGTTGCGGCACAGGCGATTCCGCTCCGGAATGCCGGCGGGTAGCTGTGGCGGCGGCGCTGTCGCGGCAACCCGCAGGCGCGGCCCCAGATTCTGGTGGCTGACCACGCGGGCGGTCGGCCCGGCATACTGACCCAAACAGTGTTCGGGTGGGGACTATCCGAGTTGCTCGGGATTGGAGTGTCGAGGTGACGAGGGCAGAAGGGGGCGAAGGCACCCCACGGCGGATCGGACTGGTGGAGGACCACGAATCGGTCGCCATCGGATTGGCCGCCATGTTGGCCCCGCAACCGGATCTGAACCTGGTGCTCACCGCGGGCACCGTGCCGGAGTTGTTGGCCGCCGCGGAAACCGAATCGCCACTGGATCTGGTCGTGCTGGATCTGCGGCTGGCCGACGGCTCCGCACCCGAGGACAATGTGCGCGCCCTGCGCGACCGAGGGGTCGAGGTGCTGGTCTTCACCGGCGCCGACAACGCGTTCCTGGTCCGCTCGGCCGCGCGGGCCGGGGTGCTCGGCGTGGTCCGCAAATCCGAGGACGTGCCGACGGTGGTCGCGGCGGTGCGCCGGGCCGCCTCCGGCGAGCAGGTGGTCACCACGGACTGGGCCGCCGCCATCGACGGTGATCCGCAACTGCCCGACGTGGGCCTGAGCCCGCGCCAGGAGGAGGTGCTCATGCTGTACGCCTCCGGGGAGAAGGCCTCGCGGGTCGCGCGCCTCACCGGCCTGTCCGAACAGACGGTCAACGACTATCTCGGGCGCATTCGGCAGAAGTACGCCGATGCGGGTCGTCCGGCGCCGACCAAGACCGATCTCTACAAACGCGCGGTGGAGGACGGCTGGCTACCGGTTCCCGAGCGAAACAGTCGTTCATGATCGCGTCCAGCATGCTGGACGCCCCACGCTCCGCGCTGTTCGAGCGCCTGCGCGCCCATGGCGGGCGGGTCGAGGCGCCGGTCCGCGAACCCACTCTCGGCGTGGCCGCCTCCGACCGCATCCAGCGTCGAATGGGTCTGGTGATCGGGATCGGCGGCACGTTGGCCGCGGTGGTCGAATTGCCGGAGATACTCTCCGAGAGCATCGGGGTCAGCATCGGCTGGATCGCGCTGACCATGCTGCTCACCTTCGGATTGTGCCCGGTGCTCGCGGTGGTGTCGGTGCGTATGCGCAGCCAGGTCATCGCGGCCGTCGCGGCCGCGGCGGCGACGGGATTCCTGCTGGCGTCGGTGGTGGCGCCCTTCGCCTATCGGGTTCCGGCCGAGGATATGGCCAGTCTCTGGTTGTATCGGCTGTTGGTCTTGGGTGTGTTGATGGCGGTGCTCGCTTGGCCGCCGCGCTACGCCGTCGCCTACCTGATACTGGGCAGCACGGTGGTGACCATCGCGAATGTCTTCGTGGTGCAGCGCGTTTCGACCTGGACGGTGGTCGGCGATTTCAGCAGGGCCATGGGTTTGGCCGCGCTGTTCCTGTGGTGCGCGATCTACGCGCGGGCGGCGGCGGCCAGGGTGGATCGGGAATCGGCGCTGGAGAGCAGGCGCGCGGCCGCCGTGGCGGGCGCGGCCGCCCGCGACCGGGAGCGAGCCCGTTTCGCCGCGCTCATCCACGACGCGGTGCTGTCCACTTTGCTCGACGCCTCGCGTGCGGGCACCGAATCACCGGTGCTGCGCAGGCAGGCCGAGCGCACCCTCGGTCAACTCGACGAGGCCCGCGGCGGCGATATCGAACCGGATCTGCTCGACGCCCAGTCCGCCATCGGCTTCCTGCGCGTGGCGGTGCACGAATTGAATGAGGGCATCGACTTCAGTGCCCGCCGCTGGCCCGGATTCGATGATCTGCGGTTGCCGGTGGCCGCCGCGTCCGCGATCGCCGCCGCGCTGGCCGAGGCGGTGCGCAATAGCCTGCGACATGCGGGCGTGCCGGGACAGGTCGTGCGGCGCGCGGTCACCGTGACCGTCAGCGCGGGCGGTATCCGAGTGGTGTTCCGCGACGACGGCGTGGGTTTCGAGATGGGTCGGGTCTCCCCGGATCGGCTCGGCATCTCGGTCAGCATCCTCGGGCGGATGCGCCAACTCTCGGGTGGTGCGGGATTCGTCGAATCCGCGCTCGGCGACGGCACCACGGTCACGCTGGTGTGGGGCAGCGATGGCTGATCCGGACGCCGAATTCGGTCTGCGCGATCTGCTCGGCCTGCGCGATCGATCGGCTTGGCTGTTCCTGCTCATCCTCGAGGCCACCATCGCGCTGTACATGATGCGCAATTTCGGCACGGGCGCCTTCGGCTGCTCGGCCGCGGCGCTGGTCCTGCTGGCATTGGCCGGTCTGGTCGTGCTGGTGCTGCCGATCGATCCGCTGTCGTGGCCCGCGACGGTTTTCGTCGTCGCCTCCGCTCCGGTGGCTACGGCGTTGACCACTATCGGATTGAAACAGGGCACGCCGCAACAGGTTTGGACCATGTTCGCCTCCTCCTACGTCCTCGCCGTCCTGGTGCTGCGCGGCCGGGTCGCCGCGGCCTGGGTGGGCGTGGCGGGCGTCGCGGTGGTCGTGGGGGTGACCGGTGTGCTGAAGGGCGCGGCGACCGGAATGCTCACCGGTTCGGTGCTGCCGATCGTCACGGTCACGGGTCTGTCGCTGTTCGCGGCGATCATGCGGCCCACCCAGCGCTCGCTGCGGCTGCTGCGCGAGGAGGCGACCATGCGGGCCGCCGCCGAGGCCACCATGGCGGCGGAGAACGGCGAGCGCGACCGGCAACTGGCCCGGTTGGACAAGGTGGCCCGTCCGATCCTGGAGCGCATCGCCGACGGTGTGGAACTCGCCACCGCCGAACGCGAACAGTGCCGCCTGCTCGAAGCCGAACTGCGCGACGGACTGCGCGCCCCGCAGTTGGTCTGCGACGAACTCAACAGCGCCGCGCGCGGGGCACGTTCGCGCGGGGTCGAGGTGGTGCTGCTCGACGACGGCGGATTCGCCGGGGTGCCGCGCTGGGTGCGTCAGCAGGTGATCGACGCAGCCACGCACGAACTCGACGCCGCCAACGCGGGTTCGGTCACCATCAGGGTGCTCCCGATGGGTCGGCGCATCGTGGCCACCGTCTTGGCGAACGCGCCGGTGGCGGACCGGCGCACCGAGATCGACGCCGCCGGCGTGGTGACCGTCTCCACCTGATCTGTCGGTGCCTGCCGGCATCGTTGGTCGGATGCGGAAGATGAGCGCGGCCGCCGCGCGGCGGACGGCGTTGGCGGCGCAGGGTTTCGGTCGGCGCAGACCCGCCGCCGCGGGCAGGCGGGCGGTGCTCGATGTGCTGTCCAGAACCCGGCTGTTGCAATTGGATTCGGTCTCGGCCGTGGTGCGCGCGCACTACGCCCCGATTTTCAGCCGCATCGGCGCCTACGACCGCACCCTGCTCGACGAGGCCGCCTGGACCGACGGCGCGCGCCGTCCGCGCAGGTTGGTGGAGTACTGGGCGCACGAGGCGGCGCTGCTGCCGGTCGAGGATTGGCCGCTGCTGCGCTGGCGGATGGTGGAGTACGAATTCGGTCGCTGGGCGGGTATGCGCCGGGCGATGGAGCGAAATCCCACCCTGGGCAAGGACATTCTGGCGGTGCTCACCGAATTCGGGGCCTGCACCGCGGGCGAGGTGGAGCGGCATCTGGAACTGGATCGCCCGCGCGCCAAGGGTTCCTGGTGGAATCTCAGCGATACCAAACTGGCCTGTGAGGCGCTGTTCGCGGCGGGCGCGCTCTCGGTGCCCAAGCGGGTGGGTTTCGCCCGCCACTACGACCTGACCGAGCGGGTCATCCCGCCGGAGGTGTTCGCGCGCACCGTCTCCGAGGCCGAAGCGCTGCGGGAGTTGGTGCGGCGCGCGGCCGCCGCGCACGGTATCGCCACCGAGGCCGACCTGGCCGATTACTACCGGCTGCGGCGCGCGCAGATCAAACCCGCCGTGGCCGAACTGGTCGACGCGGGGGAGTTGATCGAGGTCGCGGTCGTGGGTTGGGAGCGCACGGCGTATCTGTGGTCCGAGGCCGCGACACCGCGCGCGATCACGGGTGCGGCGCTGCTGTGCCCGTTCGATCCGCTCATCTTCTACCGCCCGCGCACCGAGCGCGTGTTCGACTTCCACTACCGCATCGAGATCTACACGCCCGAACCCAAACGCGTGCACGGGTATTACGTCTTCCCGTTCCTGCTCGACGGCGCGCTGGTCGGTCGGGTCGACCTGCGCGCCGAGCGGTCCACGGGCCGGCTGCTGGTGCCGGGCGCGTTCGCCGAACCCGGTCGGGGCACGGCGCGCACCGCGCACGCGCTCAACGGTGCGCTGCGCGAAATGGCCGATTGGCTCGAGCTCGATGAGGTGGTCATCGGGGAGCGGGGCGATCTCGCACCGCTGCTGTGACCGAGATAACGCGGTCGGGGGTCGAAATGGCGTTGCCCGCAGGGAGATTCAGTCGTCGGAGCGCGGTCCGTAGTTGCGCCGCATCTGATCGCGCAGCGCGCCGTTCACCGCGCCGGACAGCCATGAATTCAGCGATTGGCCGCTCTGCGCGGCGGCATCCTCGGCGCGCGATTTGAGCTGTTCGACGAGTCGGAGTGTGACGCGGCTGATATCGCCGGTCATCTCCTCGAAGGAGGGGTTGTCGTCCGGTTCGGGGCGCGCGGTGCGGCGGACGTCGACCGCGGCGTCGGTGCCATCGAGGGCGATGTGCACGCTGTGCTCGTCGAGCGCGGCACTCACCTCGGCGGCCAGATCCGACAGTGCGGCGAGCAGGGTCAGTCGGGTCGAATTCTCGGTGGCCGCGGCCAGCGCGGCGGCCGTGGCCTGGGTCTTCTCATCGCCGAGGGCGGCGGCGGCGATGAGGTCGGCGCGCAGGCGGTCGGTGTAGTTGTTCAGATCAATGACGTGTCGAGGTTGTTCCATGACACCATTGTGACGCCAAACATGACGTCATTCAAGGAAGTCGTGCTGTCATCGCCGCCGGCGAACTTCTGGCATCCGCGCCGATGCCGCGATGTCGAGGACCCCCTACCGACCGGGTAGCCTTGCTGACCATGACGAACGCTGAATCGACGCGGGCGGAGCTGCACGCGTCCGGCACGGTAGGTGTGGCGATGGTGACCCCCTATACGGCCGAGGGCAAGCTCGACGTCGATCGCGGCGTCGAGCTTGCGGCGCGGTTGGTCGAGCGCGGTGTCGATCTGCTCGCCATCTCCGGCACCACCGGCGAGTCGCCGACCACCACCGATTCGGAGAAGTTCGATCTGCTGCACGCCGTGGTCGACGCGGTCGGCGCGCGCGCCACCGTCATCGCGGGTGCGGGTACCTACGACACCGCGCATTCCATTGAGCTGGCGCGCAATGCCCAGCGTGCGGGCGCGCACGGCCTGCTGGTCGTCACCCCGTACTATTCGCGGCCCAGCCAGGAGGGTCTGCTGGCGCATTTCACCGCCGTCGCCGACGCGACCGACCTGCCGGTCACCCTCTACGACATCCCACCGCGCTCGGTGGTCCCGATCGCCACCGAGACCCTGCGCCGCCTGGCCGAACATCCGCGCATCGTCGCGGTCAAGGACGCCAAGGGCGATTTGAACGCGGGCGCGGAGTTGATCGCCACCACGGATCTGGCCTTCTACTCCGGCGACGACACCCTGAACCTGCCCTGGCTGTCCCTGGGGGCGACCGGATTCATCAGTGTCATCGGACATCTGGTGCCGGAGCGGCTGGTCGCGTTGCGCGCGGCCTACCTCGCGGGCGATGTGGTCCGTGCCAGGGAGATCAACGCGAGTCTGCTGCCCATCAACGCGGCCATGGCCCGCATCGGGGGAGTGGCACTCAGTAAAGCGGGCCTGCGCCTGCTCGGGGTCGAGGTCGGCGAGCCGCGCCTGCCCCAACTCATGCCCGATGCCGAGCAGATGGCCGCGTTGACCGCGGATCTGCGTGCGGCGGAGGTGCTTTCGTGAACGAACGGAGAAAGTCAACCATGTCACAGCCCGCTTCGGATCTGCCGAAGTCGAGTGTCAGCGAGGTGCGGGAATGACCGAGACACCCGCACGCCGTCCGCGTCGGACCGCCTCCAGAACCGCCGGTCCGCCCGCCCCGGAGTCGGAGCGCTTCGAGCGCGCCGCCCGTGTCGAACAGGTCGCCGAGGTCGAGAAGGTCACGGTCGCCGCAACTTCCGAGCCGGTGGAGCCGAAGAAGTCCGCGCGGACCGCCCCCCAGGCCAAGAAGGCGCAGCCCAAGCGCGCCGAGGCGAAGAAGTCCGAACCGAAGAAGTCCGAACCGAAGAAGTCCGAGGCCAAGAAGGCGGAGGTCAAGAAGGCGGAGGGCAAGCGCCCGGCGCGAGGCAAGGCAGCCGAATCGGCTCCGGCAGTGGCGGATTCGGCCGCCAACGCGCGGCCGCGGCGGACCCGGTCCGCCGGACGTCGTGCGGAAGCGCCTGCCGCGAAGCAGGATTCGGGCACCATCCTGGCCCCGGCGGACCGGCTCGGTCCGCCGCCGCCACTGCCCAAGCACGGGCTGCGCGTATTCGCCCTCGGCGGTATCGGCGAAATCGGCCGCAATATGACGGTTTTCGAGTACGCGGGCAAGCTGCTCATCGTCGACTGCGGTGTGCTGTTCCCGGAGGATCAGCAGCCCGGCGTCGACCTGATCCTGCCCGACTTCCGCCCCATCGAGGACCGGATGGCCGATGTGGTGGCCATCGTGCTCACCCACGGCCACGAGGACCACATCGGCGCGGTCCCGTTCCTGCTGCGCATGCGCGGCGATATCCCGGTGGTCGGCGCGCGATTCACCCTGGCGCTGGTCGCCGCCAAGTGCCGCGAGCATCGGCTCCAGCCCAAGCTGGTCGAGGTCGCCGAGGGCCAGAAGACCGAGCACGGCCCGTTCGAATGCGAGTACTTCGCGGTCAACCACTCGATTCCCGATGCCATCGCGGTGGCGATCCGCACCCCGGCGGGCGTGGCGCTGCACACCGGTGACATCAAACTCGATCAGTTGCCGCTCGATGGCCGCCTGACCGACCTGGCCGGTTTCTCCCGCCTCGGTGACGAGGGTGTCGACCTGTTCCTGGTCGACTCCACCAATGCCGAAGTGCCCGGTTTCGTCACCCCCGAGCGCGAGATCGGCGGCGTCCTCGACACGGTCATCGGCAAGGCGCGCAACCGGGTCATCGTCGCCTCCTTCGCCAGCCATGTGCACCGCATCCAGCAGGTGGTCGACGTGGCCCAGAAGTACGGCCGCCGCGTATGTTTCGTCGGCCGCTCGATGGTCCGCAATATGCAGATCGCCCAGGACCTGGGCTACCTGTCGGTGCCGGACAATGTGGTGGTCGACCTGGACGTGGCCGCCACCCTCCCCGGCGACAGGCTGGTGCTCATCTCCACCGGATCCCAGGGCGAACCGCTGTCCGCGCTCTCGCGCATGGCGCGCGGGGAGCACCGCCAGATCAATATCCGCGCCGACGATCTGGTCGTGCTGGCCTCCTCGCTCATCCCCGGCAATGAGAACTCGGTCTTCGCCGTGGTCAACGGTCTGGCCCGGCTCGGGGCCACGGTGATCACCCAGCAGAACGCCAAGGTGCACGTCTCCGGGCACGCCTCGGCGGGTGAGCTGCTGTTCCTCTACAACGCGGTGCGACCCACCAATGCCATGCCGGTGCACGGCGAATGGCGGCACCTGCGCGCCAATGCCGCGCTCGCGGTGTCCACCGGCGTCCCCGAGGAGCGGGTGGTGCTGGCAGAGGACGGCGTGGTGGTCGACCTGGTCGACGGCATCGCCTCGATCGTGGGTCGGGTGCCGGTCGGCCACGTGTACGTGGACGGACTGTCCGTCGGCGATGTCGGCGAGTCGACGCTGTCGGATCGTTTGGTGCTCGGCGAGGGCGGGTTCATCTCCATCACCGTCGCCATCGACGAGACCACCGGCAAGGCGGTCACCACGCCGGAGGTCAACGGCCGCGGCTTCTCCGACGACCCGACGGCGCTCACCGAGGCGGGTGAACTCGTGGAGGCGGAACTGCTGCGCCTGGCCACCGAGGGCGTCACCGACACCCATCGGATCGCGCAGAGCGTGCGGCGGGTGGTGGGCCGCTGGGTCGCCGAGACCTACCGGCGCAGGCCGATGATCGTGCCGACGGTCATCGGGGTCTGAGATATCGCGTGAAAGCCGCCGGGTTCCGGCGGCTTTCACATTTGTGCCGGGCGAATCGGCCGCGCGCGGGTGAACCCGCTGGATAACCTCGTTCGGTGGTGGGCAGGGCGCAACTCGACGGTCTGGTGGTGCTGTACACGTATTTGCAGCGAATCTCCGTGTACGACAGGGTCATCGACGGTTTGGGTGCGGGCCGTCGCGACGACGGGTGGTCCGGGCCGCTCGGCGAGGTGGGCGCGATCATCGGCCGCTTCGATCGCGGTACCCGGCTCGACGCCGCCGAGGTCGCCCACTTGCTCGACATCCTCGATACGGTGCGCGCGGCCATGCGACGTCGACGTCCCGATCCCGACGCCTCGCTGCCCGAGCGGCTGGCCGTCGTCGCCGGGGATCTGCACGGCGGTCTGCACCACAGCGAGGGTGTGGTGCGCTGGGGCGAGATCTACGATGCCGCCGCGGCCCGGCGGCATCGGCAGCGCGCCGTTGCGCACCGGGGGTTGGTGAACACCGTCAACGAGTATGTCGCGCGGGCCGGTGCGGGCGGTGTGCTCGGCGCGGAGGAGTTGGCCAGGATCGATGCCTGGTTCACCAAGGTGTGCACGGGATCGCCCGGTATCGAACGGGATCTGCGGCGGGCTGGGGAGGCGCTGCGCGGACAAGGCGGCGGGCGCTCGGTATGTTGACGGCGTGAGTCTGGCACAGCGCGAACGTCGATCCCTGGTGGCGACGATGTCCACCGTCGGACCGGAGGCGCCCACCCGCTGCGGTTCGTGGACGGTGCGGGAGTTGGCCGCGCACTTGGTCGTTCGCGAGCGCCGTCCCGACGCCGCGCCCGGCATCATGGTGCCCGCGCTCGCCGGGCATCTCGCCGCCGTGCAGGCGAGCTATGCGGGCAGGCCCTTCGCGGACCTGCTCGAGCAGATCCGCACCGGGCCGCCGTGGTGGTCGCCGCTGCGTCCGGTCGACGCGCTGGTCAATACCGCCGAGTACTTCGTCCACCACGAGGATGTGCGGCGGGGCGCGCCCGGTTGGCGCCCGCGCGAGCTGCCCGCCGCCGACGAGGCGCAGCTGTGGCGGACACTGCGGCGAATGGCCGCGTTGAGCTACCGGCGTGCGCCCGTCTCGGTGGTGCTGCGCACGCCCGAGGGGGATGAGTTGGTGGCAGGCGCGAAATCCGGCGCCGCCGTGACGCTGACGGGTCCGCCTTCGGAGCTGCTGCTTTACACCATGGGGCGGGATGAGGTTCGGGTCGAGACGACGGGTGCGCGGGAAGCGGTCGCGGCGCTGACGGCCTTCGACCGATCGGTCTGACGGTTCGGTCCTATCGGTCCGAGTCCGGCCGATATGTCGGGGGCCGGCGTGACCGACCGGATGCGCCCGGATCGTCCGGGAACTTCCGCCCGACCGGTGCGCGAGGTCCGGTCGGATCGGCGTGAGCCGATCGGCTCCGTCGGTCCGCGACTCGAAGATCGACCAGCGGATATGGCGGGTTCCGGCCGCTGAGACTGGCGATACACGTGTTGCGAATGGTCCGGATGGGGCGTTTGCGGCTAGCCTGAAGCCCATGGCAGGTAAGTCCCGCAGCACCACGAGCTCTCGTGCGCGGGCGGGATCGGCGCGGGGGCGGACCACTGCGGCACGGCCCCGCACCGGCAAGAGCACCGGCGGCACCGGTAAAGCCGGCACCGGTAAGGCCGCCGCAGGCAAGACCGGCACGGGCGCCGCGCGGGCGGGCGCGGCGCGCGGCCGCACCGCACCGGTGCGCCGTCCGGCCCGTCGCCGGACCGGCACCGCGCCGCTGGCCGTGCTCACCCGAGGCGTCGGTGGCGGCTGGACCATGCTCGCGCGCGGCTTGGGCGCGACCACCCGCACCCTGAGCCGGGCGAGCGAGATCGAACACGGTCACCGCCGCGACGGGATCGCGCTGGGCCTCATCGCGCTCAGCGCCGTCGTCGCGGCCGCGGTCTGGTTGTCGGCGGGCGGCCCGATCGGGCACTGGGTCGAGGATGTCATCCGGGCCGTATCCGGTTCGGCCGCCAGCCTTTTGCCCTTCGTGGCCACCGGGATCGCCATCGTGCTCATGCGCACCGAACCGCATCCGGAGATCCGGCCGCGACTGGTGCTCGGCGCGCTACTCGTCGGTCTGCCGGTGCTCGGGCTGTGGCATATCGGTTCGGGCACCCCGCACGACGCGCACGGGCGCGCGTTCGCGGGCGGATTCGTCGGCTTCGTGGTCGGCGGTCCGCTCACCGACGGACTCACCGCCTGGCTCTCGGTGCCGATCCTGCTGCTGTGCATGGCCTTCGGTCTGCTGCTGCTCACCGGGACGACGGTGCGCGAGGTTCCACACCGATTGCGCGAGTACTTCGGCGCGATGGGCGAATACGAGGACGACCACTACGATCCGGCCGACTACGACAGTCACTACGACGCCGACGGATTTCCCGAACACCGCCCCAAGCGCTCACGCGGGCGCGGCAGTCCGGAGGAGAACTACCCGACCGACGAATACGGCGCCGCCGCCACCGAGGCCCTCGCCGAACCGCCGCTGCGCGATGCCAAAACCCTGGCCACCGCACAGGATTTCGATGCCGAAGCCCCGGCCGAGACGCCCGCGCCCGCGCCGGTCGCACCGCGCAGGCGTCCGGCCAAGGTGCAGGACCAAACACCCCCTCCGCCACAGCAAATGGAGTTTGTCGCCGACCGGGTAGTGGAGGGCGACTACACACTGCCGCCGCTGTCGCTGCTCACCGACGGCAATCCGCCCAAGAAGCGCAGCGCCGCCAACGAATCCATGATCGAGGCCATCACCGAGGTGCTGGTGCAGTTCAAGATCGACGCGGCCGTCACCGGATTCGTGCGCGGCCCGACTGTCACCCGCTACGAGGTGGAACTCGGTCCCGGCGTGAAGGTCGAGAAGATCACGGCGCTGGCCCGCAATATCGCCTATGCCGTTGCCACGGAGAATGTTCGGCTGCTCGCGCCGATTCCGGGCAAATCGGCCGTCGGTATCGAGGTGCCCAACGCCGACCGCGAACTGGTTCGCCTGGCCGATGTGCTCAAGGCGCCTTCGACCCGAAACGACCACCACCCCTTGGTGATCGGACTCGGCAAGAATATCGAGGGCGATTTCGTCTCGGCCAACCTGGCGAAGATGCCGCACCTTCTCGTCGCGGGCTCCACCGGCTCCGGCAAGTCGAGTTTCGTGAACTCCATGCTGGTCTCGCTGTTGCAGCGGGCCACACCGGAGGAGGTCAGGATGATCCTGATCGACCCCAAAATGGTGGAACTCACCCCGTACGAGGGCATTCCGCACCTGATCACCCCCATCATCACCCAGCCGAAGAAGGCGGCCGCCGCGCTGGCCTGGCTGGTGGAGGAGATGGAGCAGCGCTATCAGGACATGCAGGCCAACAAGGTTCGCCACATCGACGACTTCAACAAGAAGGTGAAGTCCGGCGCGATCACCGCGCCGCTGGGCAGCGAGCGGGTGTATCGGCCCTACCCGTACATCCTCGCGATCGTCGACGAGTTGGCCGACCTGATGATGACCGCGCCGCGCGATGTGGAGGATGCCATCGTCCGCATCACCCAGAAGGCCCGCGCCGCGGGCATTCACCTGGTGCTGGCCACCCAGCGCCCCTCCGTCGACGTGGTCACCGGCCTGATCAAGACCAATGTGCCCTCCCGGCTCGCGTTCGCCACCTCCTCGCTCACCGACTCCAGGGTCATCCTGGATCAGCCCGGCGCGGAGAAGCTGATCGGTATGGGCGATGGCCTGTTCCTGCCCATGGGCGCGAACAAGCCGACCCGACTGCAGGGCGCGTTCATCTCCGACGAGGAGATCCACGGCGTCGTCGAATTCGCCAGGAACCAGGCCGAACCCGACTACCAGGAGGGTGTCACCGTCGCCAAGGCGGGCGAGCAGAAGGATATCGATCCCGATATCGGCGACGATCTCGATGTGCTGCTGCAAGCCGTGGAGCTGGTCGTCACCTCGCAGTTCGGCTCCACCTCCATGCTGCAGCGCAAACTTCGCGTCGGCTTCGCGAAAGCGGGCCGTCTCATGGATCTGATGGAAACCCGAGGCGTCGTGGGTCCCAGCGAAGGTTCCAAAGCCCGTGACGTGCTGGTCAAACCCGACGAGCTCGAGGGCCTGCTCTGGTCCATCCGGGGCGGCGGTCCGGCCGAAGGGTCAGCCGCCGAGTAGGCGAGTTCGACTACAGCTCACCGGCTTTCCGCTACCTGTGCGCGGCGGTCCAGCGCTTCGGGTGGGAGCAGGGCGCGGATCTGTTTGCGCGAGTTGATCATCAGCTTGGACAGGATGGCCGCGACCTGGGCGTCGACGGTGCGGGTCGAGGTGCCCCTGCTGGTGGCGATGGCGGTGTTGGTCAGACCGGAGGCCGCCAGGATCGCCACCGCCTGTTCGGCGCGGGTGAGTTCGTGCCAGGCGGCAGGCGTGGGGTTCGGGGGTGGAGTCGGCGTGTCGGGAGTCGACGGGGCGGTGCGCGATCGGTGTTCGATGGGGTCGAAGGCATTGTCGCCGAGCACCTTGCGGGCGATTGCCACCGCGTTGTCGGTCCGCTCGGCCCACGGACCCAGATTTCGCAGATCCAGGCCGAGGTCTCGACGCAGCGCGTCGGTGCGGCCCGCCGCGACGGCGATCTCGCCGGCCCAGCGTGTCGCTCGCAGGTGGTCCCCGCGACCGGGACCCGCGATGAGTGCGGCCAGAATCCAGGAGCGGATATGCAGACCCCACACCCCGCCCCAGCGGTCGCGCATGGGAATCTGCCAAGCCGCCGCGGCGTCGCAGAGCGCGAGCGCCTCGTGCGGGTCGCCGTGCCTGCACAGCGCGATCGCCCTGGCGAAACGCGCCCACGAGGCCGACCACTGCGGACCGGCCGCGACAACGCGATCGAGGTGCCTGGCCGTGGTGGCGAGGGCGATCTCGGCCGTCCCGTGGAAGGCCGCCGACAGCGCCTCGAACAGTTCGGCCATGAGCGCGCCGACCGCGTCGCCGACCGCGGCGTACTTGACCCGCGCGCGTGCCAGGACCGCCGTGGCCCGCGCGTCGCTGCTCGACAGCATCAGCACACTGCCCCACAGGTATTCGACGTCGGGTGGCAGTCCGAGATCGACGGTGGGGTCCTCGCGCCAACCCTCCACCGTGTCAATGCAGGCGGTGACGCATTCCGCCAGCATGTCCTCGGCGAGATCGGACCGGCCCTGACACACCGTCACCATCCCGATCATCGCCCGCGCGGACACCCGCAACTCGGTGGGGCAGTGCGTCTGCGCGGCCGCCAAACTGCGTTCGGCCAGTCCGCGCGATTCCCGCAGCGAGCCGATCAGGAAGGGCAGCCCCACCGCGATGAGGTCCGCGGCGATCGCGGCGCCCACGACCGCGTCGCGCGGCTCGCGCAGGCTGCGGTCGACGGCCCAGCGAATGTTGTCCCACGCGCTTCCCAGCCCGTCCAGCAGTTCCTGTTCGCGCGGTCCGACCCGGTTCGCGCGGGCCGTCGACACTTGGTCGCGGTAGTAGCGGCGATGGCGGGCGGCGAATTCCCGCGCGTGCTGCGCACCCGATTCGCGCAGTCGGGCGCCTGCGAAGACGCGAAAGCTCTCCAACAGCGAGTACCGCACCGATTCGGCGCCGATATGCAGGGCGATGAGGGAGCGATCGGCCAACCGCTCCAACAGCCCCTCGACCTGCTCGGCCACCAGATCGGCATCGGCGCAGACTGTTTCGATCGCCGTGAGGTCCGCGCCGAGATCGGTCGGGTCGTCGCGGGGTTCGATGGCGTGGCCGGGAGCGAACACCGACATGCGCTGGAACAGCAGTCGCTCCTGCGGGCCGCACAGTGCGTAGGACCACGCGATGACCGCGTCGATGCTGCGATGCCGTTCGTCGACGCCGACCCGGAAACCCGGTGACCAGTGCAGTCGTCGATCCGTGTCGGACCCGTCGAGATCGCGCACGATCCGCGCGGGCGACTGATAGCGCAGCCGCGCCGCCGCCAATCGAATGTGCAGCGGGTAGTAGTGCAGGTGTCGACAGATCGGTTCCGCCTGGCGCTCAGAAATCGGGCGACCGACCAATTCCGCGCGCTGCCGCAGTAGTGTCACCGCATGCTCGCGCGAGAGCGGCGGGACCTCCACCAGGTGCTCGTCGACCCACCCGATCGCCGTCCTGCTGGTGGCCAGGATGGTCAATCCCGGTAGCGCGGCGAGCAGGTCGGCCGATACCGCGCCGACTCCGTCCAGGACGTGCTCACAGTTGTCGAGGACGAGTACGGCGCGTCCCGTCGCGTCGGAGCGTCCGAGGGTGTCGAGCAGGATCTGTCGTTCGGTCCGGTCGGAGAAATCGCCGTCGACCACTTCGGATACGAGCAGACGCGACACGATGCCCGCGTCGGCATTGCGCGGCAGGCGCGCCAGATGCGCCCAGTACACCGGCTGCCGTGTCGCCTCGCGCGACCGCGCGGCCACCGCCATCGCCAAACGCGTCTTGCCGATCCCACCCGGCCCTACCAGAGTCACCATCCGAGCCGGGGATATCAGCACCGCGACTATTCGTTCGAGCTCCCGCCCCCTACCGACGAGCTCCTCGCCGTGCGGCGCAGCACCGTCGTATGAACCAGACCCGGTCGACACATCGGCAAAGCGTACCGACCGGGCCTACTACGGTCCTCGCTCGCACGAGTGATGTCCGTCTAGGTAGATCGTCCAGGTACCTGCCGATGCCCGCCCGCGTCCGCTTCGGGACAGCGTGGGAACCCACAGTCGCGACATGGGCTTCCGCTTTGTTGCCCTTTCCATATCGGCTCGCGCCCGCGATCACGAACCCCCTGCCACCATCGAATTCGATACCCACCCCGCTCGCGGAACGAGGCGCGAAATGCCACTGCTTGTCGAAACCCGCACTGCGACCGAAGTATTCGAGGTGTGACCGCTATGGCGTATATCGATCTCGGCTTGGACGAGCACCAGTATCCCGGAGTGCGGGGTCTATTGTCCTACCGCTCGGATACGGGACTGCTCCTGTCCGGTCTGGCCGAGGCGCTGCTGCGCGGCCCGAGCACACTCGACACCGGTGAGCGCGAACTCATCGCCGCCTATGTCTCGTCCCGCAACGAGTGCGTCTTCTGCTGTAGCGCGCACACCGCGATAGCCGCGGTCCAGATCGACGGCGGCTCGCACCTGGTCGACGCCGCCGTCCGCGACCCCGCGACCGCACCCGTCTCCGCCAAGCTGCGCGCGCTGCTCGCTATCGCGGCGGCGGTCCAGCGATCCGGCCGCCACGTGACTGCCGAGCTGGTCACCGCGGCCCGTGACGTGGGCGCGAGCGACCGCGAAATCCACGACACGGTTTTGATCGCGGCGATGTTCTGCCTTTTCAACCGCTACGTGGACGGCCTCGGCACCAAGACACCCACCGATCCCGCCTCCTACCTCGCCGCGGCGGAAAACATAGCCGCTCACGGCTATCTGCCGGAGCAGGCCCGCGGCGCTGCGATGCACCGCTGATTCCGGTCTGTCGGAAACCTGCTGGTCCGCATGTTTGACCCGGTCCGGACCGCAGGCGGACAATAGGTTCTGCCGAGCGCCTATAGCGCCGCAGCGGTGCCGATAGCCACGGGAGGGGAGACATCGTCTCGCCGAGAGGGCGGGTGCGGCGGACCTCGGCGATACTCGTCTTCTTCGCGCAATGGATGATTTTCTGGACGTGACAGGCGGATTCTTCGCCGACGGAAATTTCGGAGATCGCTTCAGCAACGTGAAGGGAGATTCTGATGACCCAGTCCGCGGTGACCTCCTCACAGAACATCACTCGCACCAAGAAGAGTGAACTGGTGTATGACGGCGATCCGGGCGATGAGAAATTCCCGAAGTCCAAAGGCGGGACCGAGAAGACCTACAAGCAGAACAATTACGAGCCGGCGACCGAGACCGAGAAGTTCTCGTACACATCCGCGCGCGTGGCCAAGCGGGTCTACAACAAGTACAGCGCCACCTCGGCGGGGACTCAGGTGTTCGGCTACTACCCCGACTGGCCCCAGTACGATGGCCGCCTCGACGGCGACTACGAGAACAATCACGTGGGCCGCGGCACCGACCTCATGCTGCTCGATGCCGCCGCGTACGACCGCCTGATCATCGGCTTCGCGGGCATCGTGGGCGATCAGGGCGAAAAACGCGACACAATCGACAGAGCCGCAACGGATTTCAGCAGAAAGACGAACGAAGCCACGTTCACCGATGCTTGGGGGGATGTGGCAGCATATCGCAACGTAGGTTTCGACAAATGGATCAGCAATGACTACAGCCAACTTTTCGACCAGGCTCATGCGCAGGGCATGCTGGGTGGACTGGCCAAGCTGCAGAAGCAGAATCCGAATCTGAAACTGGCCTTCAGCCTGGGCGGCTGGACGATGAGCAACGCGTTCCACGCTGTCACGGCCGAGGAAGCCAAGCGAAAGACGCTGGTCGACAGCATCGCCGACCTTTGCAAGCGCTTCCCCATGTTCACCGAAGTCGATATCGACTGGGAATATCCGGGTGTCGCGGGCAACAATAATCCGTTCGGCCCGGAGGACGCGAAGAACTTCCAGGCGCTGGTGCGCGAACTCAAGAAGAAGCTGCCGAAGGTGCGGGTCAGCATCGCGGCCGGTGCGTCGATGGCCGCGTTGCAGACCTCCGATATACCGGGCATGATCGCCGCGGGCGTGGAAGGCATCAATCTGATGACCTACGACTTCTTCGGCACGCCATGGGCAAAGGGGCTGGCCCATCACACGAGCCTGTACCCGGCCATCGATGACGCCGTGAAGTACCTGCTTGACCATAAGGTGCCTTCGGGCCAAATATTCCTCGGCTACGCGGGCTATAGCCGCAGCGCCCGCAACGCGGCCATCGCGTCGTGGTCGCCGCTGAAGGGCACTTACGATCCGGGCCCCGATAAGACGACCACCACCGGTACCTACGAATCCGGCGCCTCGGAGTACTACGACATCCTCTACAACTACCTCGACCTCGAAAACAAGTGCGGCCTCAACGGTTTCGACATCTACACCGACGAGCAGGCCGATGCCGACTATCTGTACAGCGCCAAGAGCAAGCTGTTCCTGTCGATCGACACGCCGCGCTCGGTGAAGGCCAAAGGGGAGTACGCACTGAAGAACAAGCTCGGCGGCCTGTTCACCTGGACGATCGATATGGACAACGGTCTACTGGTGAACGCCGCTCGCGAGGGTCTGGGTGCTGAACCGCAGGGGTCCGTGAAGGTGGATATGACGCCGTTCTACTTCAAGGGCAAAACCAAGGGTTGAGATCGGCGTTCATCGACTGCGCGCCACCGTGGTGGCGCCCGGTGGCACTGGCTTGGAATTGTCTGTGGTGCCGTGGGATCGGTGCGCGGGCACGCGGCGCCACAGGAGTCGCGGCAGCGCCGTGACGGATCGAAGGTTCTTGCGGTAGACCCTATTTCCGGTGTGGGAATGCTTCTTGCCCGCAGCGGCTATATCATCGTGCCGTCCCGGCGCGGTGACTCGCGGCAGTGCGGTCCCGGCGCGGGGAACGGTAGCCAGCCGCCGAGCAGCGCACACGGATCCGTTTGGAGATTTGCCCTTGAGTTCGCCGCAAACACGGGCCGCGTCGTGCCCGGTCGTCCACGGTTCGCCGACCGATACCGACGACCCTCGGGTGCCGATGTACCGGCCCGAATTCGCGGCCGACCCGCACGGCGCCTACCACGAGATGCGCAGGCGCTATGGATCTCTGGCGCCGATCGAGCTGGCGCCGGGCGTACCCGCCACCTTGGTGATCGGGTACAGCACCGCCGTGCGGATCCTCAACGATCCCGAACACTTCCCGGCCGACCCGCGGGCCTGGCAGCAGGATATTCCGGCGGACTGTCCGATACTTCCGCTGCTGGAGTGGCGGCCGATGGCCAGTCGCAGCGCCGGAGCCGACTTCACCCGCTATCGCGGGGCGATCACCGCGGGTATCGATGAGATCGACCTGTATGCCCTGCAGGCGGTGGTGGCGGACCTCGCGATCCCGCTGATCAACTCCTTCTGCGCCGACGGATCCGCCGACCTGATCCAACAGTATGTATTCCCACTGATATTCGCGGTGGTGAACTACCTGCTCGGCTGCCCGCCGGAGATCGGCGGCCAGGTCGCCGCGGGCACCGCCGCGTTGCTCGAGGGCGTCGACGCCGAGAAGGGCAATCGAATGGTGGGGGAGGCGCTGATGCGTCTCGTGACACTCAAACGCGCCGAACCCCAACGCGATATCACCTCGGTGCTGCTCGGGCACCCTGCCGGACTCACCGATGTGGAGGCATCGCACCACGTCTCCCAGATCTACGGCAGCGGAATCGAATTCGAACTGAACCTGATCACCAACACGCTGCTGCTGATCCTGACCGACGAGCGCTTCGGCGGCAGTTTCCTCGGCGGCAACCTCTCCGCCCGCGACGCCCTCGACGAGGTCCTGTTCAATGACCCGCCGTTGGCGAACCTGCTGATCACCTACCCCAACCATCCGATCCTCATCGACGATGTGTGGTTGCCCGCGCACCAGCCCGTCGTCATCAGCATGGCGGCCTGCAACAACGACCCGGCGATCCGCGCGGGCGATCTCACCGGCAACCGCTCCCACCTGGCCTGGGGCCTCGGCCCCCATGCCTGCCCCGCGCGTTCCATGGCCTATCTGATCGCGCAGGAGGCCATCGACCAACTCCTCGACGCCATACCGGAACTCCAACTCGATCCGCCCGATCGGACACCGAACTGGCGACCGGGTCCGTTCCATCGGGCGCTGACCGAATTGCCGGTCATCTTCCCGCCGACCCCGCCACTGGATTACCCGCGGTAAGTCGAGGCGTCGCACCCTCGCGGGTGCGACAATAGCCACATGGTTGCCAATGATGTCGACAGCTATCTGGCAGAGGTTCCCGAACCGGGGCGAAAGACGCTGAACCAGCTACGTTCGGACATCCGCGCCCTGCTGCCCGAGGCGCAGGAGTGCATTTCCTACCAGATGCCCGCGTTCAGAATCGACGGCGAGGTCGTCGCGGGATTCGCCGCATTCACCCACCACCTCGCCTACCTCCCGCACAGCGGCTCGGTCCTGCCCGCCCTCGCCGCTGACCTCGCGGGCTACGAGATGACGAAGAGTTCGCTGCACTTCCCACCCGACCAACCATTGCCCCAGCCGCTCGTGCGGAAGCTGATCGAAACCCGGTTGCGGGAATCGGGCAAAGATCTCACCGATTGATGCGGCAGTGCCCGCCGATATCCCGGCTCGGCCGAGAATCGGTGCGGGCGTTCAGGATTCGGCGGCCGCCCGGCGGGCTTCCAGCGCGTCCAATATCAGATCGAGCCCGAATCCGAACTCGCCGGTGTGGTCGTAGTCGGGCCGCAGCGCGTGGTCGACGATGATCTCCCTGAGATACGGCAGTTCCGCTCCCGGCAGGTCGCCGAGGATGGTGCCCGCGACCTCCCGGACATCCTTCGGCGTCGCGAGCGGCAGATTGGCTTCCTGCAGGACATATCCGCCGATGTAGCTGTCGATGAGCGAGACGGCGTGCGCGGCGAGCGGCAGCGGAAAACCGGCCCGTCGCAGGACGCCGAGGACGGCATTGTGGTGCCGCAGCGTCGCGGGACCCGGATCGCGTCGGGAATCCATGAGCCCTAGCGCCCAGCTGTGCCGGGACAGCACCGTGCGCGCGGAAAAGGCACGGGTGCGGATCGCGTCGCGCCAGTCCGCGGCCGCGCCGTCGGGCAGTTCGATGGCGGCGAATACCGCGTCGACCACGCTGTCGAGGATGGCGTCCTTGTTCGGCAGGTGGTGGTAGAGCGACATCGCCTCGACGCCGAGTTCCTGCGCCACCCGCCGCATGGTGATCGCCTGCACGCCACCGCGATCGGCGACCCGGATCGCGGCGTCGAGCACGCGTTCGCGGTTGAGGGGTGGTCGGGTCTGCTGCGGGGGCATGGCGGCTCCAGGGTCGGATGCTTGACAACCTTACAGGTGTAAGTCAACCTTACAGGTGTAAGGTTCCCCGGTGGGAGCCCGTCGAATGCGAAGGAGATTCCCATGCCGATGCCGAGATGGTGGGGCCAAGTGAACAAGCGCGTGTTCAATCCCCGCGCCCTGGCCAGTGGCAATTGGCCGGTGCTGACCCACGTCGGACGTGTCTCCGGCGCCACGTATCGCACCCCGCTGGATGTACATCCCGTCGAGGGCGGGTTCCTGTTCGTGCTCGTATACGGTTCGCGATCGGACTGGGTGCGCAATGTGCTGGCCGCCGGTCGAGCCCACCTGCGCGTCGAGGGGCGCGAGATGAACCTCACCGCACCGCGTTTGATCGGGTTGGACGAGGCGAAGCGCGACCTGCCTCCGAAAGCCCTGGGGCCGAAGATGATGCGCATCACCGAGTTTCTGCGCATGGATGTGGCCTGACGGATCCGAATCGCGGTGTGCGCGCATGAGCAAGCCTCTCGAGCGCACCGTCGCCCAACTGGGCAGGCTGGCCGAAAAGGCGGGCCTGCGCCTCGAGGCGATCCACCCGGCAGGCAACCGCTCGGTCCTCGAACTGCATCCGACGGACCGACTCGTTCGGTGCGTCGCCAGGTGGCTCGAGAATTCCTATACCGCACCATGATTCGGCTTCGATCTGCTCGGCCGGCGAACTCCCCTGCAATTCGGGCGGTTTCGACCAGGCGTCGTCGATGAGGGCGACGCTCATCCTGGACAGGCAGTGGCAGAATCGTGCGATGACAGCCGCCAGGAGCGACCGCCACCGCACACTCTCGGCTTTCCTGGCCTCCCGCAGCGATATTCAGCTTGCCGAGCTGATGGATGCGGGCGTGTCCCAGAGCGTCGGAGTAGGTGGTGGTGCAGCAGTCGTCGATGTCGCCGGGATCTCAGTGTTCGTCAAGCGCGTCCCGCTGACCGATCTGGAGCTCACTCACTGGGGCTCGACAGCGAACCTGTTCGACCTGCCGATGTTCTGCCAATACGGTATCGGCGGACCGAGCTTCAGTGCCTGGCGCGAGTTGGCCGCGAACATCATGGTCACCGATGGTGTGCTCGCCGGCGAGGCACAGTTCTTTCCGATGCTCTACCACTGGCGGGTGCTGCCCGGCCGGTCGCCGATCGCGGACGAACACGCCGATACCGAGGCGGTGGTCCGCGCCCTGGGTGGTTGCCCGGCGGTGCGCACCCGTCTCGAAGCGTTGGCGGCCGCCCGGTGCAGCCTCGTGCTGTTCTGCGAATACATCCCGCTCTCGATATCGGACTGGCTCGGAGCGAACCCGGCGGACAAGGTCGTGACGCTCGAGCGGCAACTCTCGCGGATCGTGACGTACCTGGACGGTCGGCTGCTGCACATGGACGGGCATTTCCTCAATATGCGCAGCGACGGGGAGCGGATCTATCTCAGCGATTTCGGGCTGGCCACCTCGCCGCATTTCGACCTGTCGACCGCCGAGCGCGAGTTCGTCGAACGCCATGCCACCCATGACAGCGACTATGCCGCAATGCGATTGGTCAACTGGGTGGTGACCGATATCTGTGGCATACCGACCCCGATCCGCGGCGGCCCTGTTGCCCGCAACGAGTACGTACTCCGGTGCGCCGCGGGCCACGTCCCGGATGAGGCGCCGTCGGCTGTCGCGCCGATCCTGGTTCGGTGCGCACCCGCCGCCGCGAGGATGAACGCCTTCTACTGGAAATTGTTCGGCGGAGACCTTCATGCGGAATTCCCGGTCCGCGAAAACGAATAGGGCTCATGCCCTTTGCTCGGTCATCGGCGTGAACGGTCGAAGACCGGTGTACACCTGATGTTCACGACGATGGTGATTCGCGCGCTCGTCACAAGCAACTTGTCTCGGTACGGTGGCCGCGCATTGTGGGTTCCATTGAGGAGAAGAAGTTTTGACCATTCACACCGAGACCGCTGTCGTACTATTCCTGGCCGGTGTCATCTTCCTCGTGGCTCTGCTGCTGGGTGTTTGGAAGTGGCGGGCGATGTCCCACGCTCCGGGCGGGCTGGCGCATCCGTATGTCGATATCGCGCACCGCGCCGCCCTCATGTATTCGTTCGCGACGGTGCTGATCGCCCTGTTCGTGGAGCTGTCGGGCTGGTCGGCCGCAGTGAATCTCGGTGCGGGACTGGCGATTATCGTGCTTTTCATGGGAACGATCGCGAACTACATCCGCTTGGGACTGCAACGACAGACCGTCAACCAAATGCACAATCCCCCAAGCTGGTTCGGCTTGGCTTTGGCGGTGCTGATACTCGGCGAAATCGGCGGCTTCAGCGTCCTTCTCACCGGCTTCGCCGCAGGGCAAATATAGGGCCGTTCGCTCGACTTAGGTTAGTCTGACCTGGCTTTGAAGTCGGAATTCGAGAGAATACGCTGTGGGCGCAAGGACGAATGCCGATGCTCAGAAGGGCGAAATATGACAACAGTCGAAATGCCCCATGTCAGCGAGTGCACGGTCGCGAACTGTTCCTACAATCATGACGGCTGCCACGCCTATGCGATCAACGTATCGGGCCAGAATGGCAGCGCCGATTGCGCCACCTTCATCCCCCTGTCGATGAAGGGCGGCTTGGACACCGTCACCAGTATGGTCGGAGCGTGCCAGCGCGCCGACTGCGTCCACAACCAGAACCTCGAATGCGCTGCGGGCGAGATCCGTGTCGGCCCCGGCACCGGGGAACACGCAGCACGCTGCCTCACCTACAGTCCGCGCTGATCACGACCGAACCGGCACGGTCGCAGGTCAATGACCTGCGACCGTGCCGGTTCTTCCGCTGTGTGCGAGCCCAACCGGTGCCCTACGCGGTACCCTACGTTCATGAAGGCCAAGACGAGTGTGTATCTCGACCCCGCGCAGGCTGCACAGCTGAAGGACGCTGCCGAGGCGACAGGGAGGTCGGAGGCCGACCTCATCCGTGAGGGCATCGATCTGGTTCTGCTGCGAGCGCACACGGTGCGTCGCACTCGCCCTTGGCCCTCGTTCGATTCCGGCGATCCAGGGTTCGCCGCCAACAGTGCGGATTTGTTGGGACAGGCATACGGCGAGTGAGCTTCTTCATTGCCGACACCTCGGCTGTCATCGCCGCCTACGACCGGGCGGCGGAACTGCACGAGCGCGCCAAGGAATACCTCGCCAACTCCGTCGCTGTCGTCTCGCCACTGGTGTTCGACGAAATCGATCATCTACTCGTCGCCAGATTCGGAAAGGACCGTCGGACAGCGAATCTCGTACTCGACGACCTGCTCACTTCGGCAGAGGAGGGTGCGGTGCTCATTCCGGCTGTCGACCGTGACGACCTCCGAGTCGCCCAGAGGATCATCCAGCAGTACCGCGGCCTCCGCCTCGATTTGGCTGACGCGGTCAATGTCGTGCTCGCTGAGCGTTACCTCACCAATGACCTGCTGACATTGGACGAGAAGGACTTTCGCGCCGTGCGACCGTTGACACCCACCCATGTGTCGTTCCGGCTCCTGCTGCAGGACGACTGAACCGCCGAGGCGTGTCGGCGAAACACTGCAGGGGGCCTCGGGTTCGCCGGTGCGAACCGCGGGCGGTCCGGCGTTGGCCGATGATGCTATTGGGCGTCGTCGGGTTGTGGAGTGTTCCAGCGGCGGGTGTCGGTGATCTGGGTCAGTGCCGTGATTCGGTCGTCGCGGGTGGTGATGATGTGGGCGAAGGCGGCGTCGACGTCGCCGTGGCCGGAGCGGGCGGTGCCCCAGTAGCGGCCGGTCACGACGACGCGGTGGTGATCGACATGCAGGTATTCGATCGGGTCGACGTGGATGTCGTAGGCGGCGGCGACGCGGCCCCAGACGTCTTTCACCATCGCGGTCGGTCCGTGGTGGTGACCGCCGACACCGAGCGGCATGCCCGCGCTGACGGTGCCTTCGAAGTCGTCGGTGAGCAGGTCGTGGGTGGCGAGTGCGTCGTGGCGGGCGAGTGCGTCGTAGAGCTTCGCGGCGATCTCGGTGGGAGTGGACATGATGTCTCCATGAATTAGCGAGTGGTCTCTAATATGATGAGAGCATGCCACACGCCCCGCCCTGCCCGCTACGGCGCCAACGTGTTCATCGAATGCCGAGCCGGGGTGGCTTGATGCCTAGGCGTTCCCTCGGCGAGATTCGAACTCGCAACAACCGCATCCTGAGTACGGCGCCTCTGCCAGTTGGGCTACGAGGGATAGCGAAAGGCCACTCGGGGACGTGTCGCCGAGTGGCCCTGAGGGGTGCGGGGATTAGGGGCCGTGGCGGGCGGGAAAGGCTAGGGTGCGAGGCGACGTGACACCCGGGGAGAGCAGGGTGCCGGTCATGGGGGAGCCTTTCGGGGAGGGGGTGGATTGCACGCTAGCACCGGATCATGGTGGGCGGTGCGGGTTCCGGGCACGGGTGGGCATATGTCCGGTTCAAGGTTTGCGGGCTTGGAGGGTGAAGCTGAGAGGGAGGCGCTCGGGTTGGTCGGTGAGGCGGTATTCGCCGGAGGCGTCGTAGGTCATGCGGCCGGGGAGGGCTTCCCAAGGGACGCTGCGGTGTTCGGTGAGGCCGGTGAGGGTGAGGCCCGCGTCGAGGACGGCTTGGACGATCTCGCCGAGGCCGTGGTTCCACTCGTGGGTGGTGGTCGCGGTGAGCCGGGTGTCGGTGGCGACGTAGGTGGTGTCGTCGGAGAACACCACGGGCTCAGCGGTTTCGAAGTAGGGGTAGCCGATGACGAGTCGGTCCGTGTGGGTTTCGTCGACCGACTGGAGGACGGGGTGTCCGTCGCGCAGGAAGAGTCGGCCGCCGGGGCGCAGCAGCGCGGCGACGGTTCGTGCCCAGCGCGCCACGTCGGGCAGCCAGCACAGGGTGCCGACGCTGGAGTAGACGAGGTCGAATCGCGCGGCGCCGAGGGCGGTTTCGGCCGCGTAGACATCGGATTCGACGAATTCGATGGCGGCGCCCGTCTTCTCGGCCAGGGCGCGGGCTTGGGCAAGGGAGCCGGGGGAGAGGTCGAGTCCGGTCATGGTCGCGCCGAGGCGGGCCAGACCGAGGGTGTCGGTGCCGATATGGCATTGCAGATGCACCCCGCGCAGGCCGCGTACGTCGCCGAGCAGTGGCAGATCGAAGCGCAGGTCGCTGCCGATGAAGTTCGGATCGGCGAGGAAGTTCGCGAGGTCGTAGTCGGCGGACGCGGCGTGCAGCGGCGCGCGTTCGTCCCAGTTGGCTCGATTGAGCGCGAGATAGTCGTCGGTCACTCGGCTCACTGTGCCACGATGGGCGGGCCGGACGCATGTGAAATTATTGGCGGCAACCATTCGGCAATTCCAACGGAACGGATGAATCGGGCATGATCATCGCTATGAACCGGGCTGCCGGATGCAGGTGACCGCGTTGGTCTGGGTGATCACCATCGCGGCGATCCTCGGGCTGTTCGTCTTCGACTTCTTCGCCCATGTGCGCACCCCGCACGCGCCGACCTTCGCCGAATCCGGTTTCTGGTCGGCGGTCTACATCGGTCTGGCGCTGGCCTTCGGCGGAATCATTGCCTGGCAATGGGGTTCGCGCTACGCGGGGGAGTATTACGCGGGTTTCGTCACCGAGAAGGCACTCTCGGTGGACAACCTGTTCATCTTCCTGATCATCATGTCCACCTTCGCGGTGCCGAGGATCAACCAGCAGAAAGTGCTGCTGATCGGTATTGTCATCGCGCTGGCCATGCGCGGGGCGTTCATCGCGGTCGGCGCGGCCGCGATCAATGCGTTCAGTTGGGTGTTCTACCTGTTCGGCCTGTTCCTGGTCTACACGGCCGTCAAACTGGCACGCGAGAGCGGCCACGAGGCCGAACACGAGCAGCAGCGCGACAATCGGATCATCGTGCTGGCCAAACGTCTGCTGCCGACCACCGACGAATACGACGGCGACAAGCTGATCACCCGCATCGACGGGCGCCGGGTGCTGACCCCGATGGTGCTGGCCTTGCTGGCGATCGGTTTCGCCGACCTGCTGTTCGCGCTGGATTCGATTCCGGCGATCTACGGTCTGACCGAACAGCCCTACATCGTGTTCACCGCGAACGCGTTCGCCCTCATGGGATTGCGCCAGCTCTACTTCCTGATCGGCGGACTGCTGGATCGTCTGGTGTATCTGTCCTACGGATTGGCGGCGATCCTCGCCTTCATCGGGGTGAAGCTGGTGCTGCACGCACTGCACGAGAACACCCTGCCGTTCATCAATGGCGGCGAAGCGGTGGCCGTCCCGGAGATCTCCACGCTCGCCTCGCTCGGCGTGATTATCGGCATCCTGCTGGTCGCGACGGTCGCCAGTTTGATCAAGACCCGCGACCGCGGTAGGCAGCGCTAGCTCAGAAGAGTCGATTCGTGCCGGGCGTCATGGTGAACCCGTGTCCGCTGACGTCATTGCGGCAACTGACGCCCATCTGCTCGGTCTGACAGGTGAAGCCGTGCACGGTCAGGCTGGCCCCGGCGGGTAGCACCTGCCCACCGCTCTGGCCGCCACCGTCCTCGGGTGGTCCGACGAACAGGCCCTGATTCACGCAGAGGTAGCTGGCGCTTTCGCCGACCGCCATGGCCGCGGCGTCGGGCGCGCTGTTCCAGCACGCCTGCATCTCGGGCGGCGGTGGTGTCGATCCCTGGCATCCCGCCGAATGTCGGGATTGGCCGACCGCCTCGTCGAGGATGCCGCAGGACAGGCCGCGGTCGGCGGTGTGGAAGAAATAGCCGCCGACCGCCTGGTACCAGGTGGGATCCATCGGTCCATGGCCGGTCGGCACCCGATCCGGCGTCGGCGGGGCCGGTGTGCTGCCGGAGCAACTCGTGAGCAGCGCGGCGAGCGTCGCCGACGCGAGCAGGGGAGCGGATCTGCGCACAGCGCGAGTCTGCTCGATAACGCGCGCGTCGGGCAGCAGCGCACCCGGTGTGTCGCCGGTAGTTAGCTGAGTCTCATTCGGTGAACGCGCCGAGCGCGGGGAACCATTCGACGACCCGCACCGCCTCGATCAGGCCCTGCTTGTAGAACGGATCCTCGGCGAGCAGCGCCCGCTGCGCCGCCTCGTCCTCGGCGCGGAACAGCAGCAGCGCGCCCGATCCATCCGGATACGGGCCGCTGGTCAGCATGGTGCCCGCCGCCAACTGCTCGCCCAGCCAGGCCCGGTGCGCCGGACGGTGCTCATCGCGTCCGGAGACGGTCGCGTCGGAATAGTCGTAGTGAACGGCGAAAATCGGCACGGTCCGGTCGCTTTCGGTCGGCAGGTCAGAGGTTCAGCAACATTCGAGTATTGCCGAGGGTATTGGGTTTGACGTAACTCAGGTCCAGGAATTCCGCCACACCGGTGTCGTAGGAGCGGCACATCTCGGCGAAGACCTCGGCGGTGACCGGAGTGCCGTCGATCTCGACGAATCCGTGACTGCCGAAGAACTTCGTCTCGAAGGTCAGCACGAAGACCCGCTTCAATGCCAATTCCCTGGCCACCGCGACGAGTTGTCGCACCACGAGTTTGCCGACGCCGGTGCCCTTCACATCCGGGTCCACCGCGACCGTGCGGACCTCGCCGAGGTCGGCCCACAGCACGTGCAGCGCCCCGCAGCCCACCACCCGGCCGTCCAGTTCCGCCACCCAGAATTCCTGAACCGACTCGTAGAGCGTGACCAGATTCTTCTCCAGCAGGATGCGGCCCGCGTAGACGTCGATGAGGCGTTTGATCTCGGGCACATCGGAGGTTCGCGCGCGTCGCACTACCGGAGCCGGGAGTTGCGTGGCCTGGTCGGTGTCGCGTGTCGAACCGCCCAGCGGTCCCGTTGTCGTCATGGGGTGCACATTAGTCCGGCCTGGAACAGGTGGTCATCCGTGGCGGTGCCCTTCGCTCCGGCCGTGCGCGGGTCTACGGACGGCTTCGCCGACAGCGCCCGTTAGGCTGAGCGGGTGCCGCACAATCTGTCGTCCTGTTCACAGCTGCGCGTCCTGTGCCGCGCCCGGAACCGGCGACGGATATGAGCGATCGTCCATCGGCGTGCCACGCCTCGAAGTCACAGACGAGACCCGCCGACGAGTCGGGGGGCGGGTGCAGACCGCAGCCGAACGCCGCCGAGGCGGAGGTATGACGGTGCAACCGGAGGAGATCGACCGATCCATCGCGCAGGCGTCCGGCGCCGCGCAACCGGAGCCCGCGGTGCCATTGCTGAATATCGCCAATGTGCTCACCATGCTGCGCATCGCGATCGTGCCGCTGTTCGTGCTCGCGCTGTTCACCGAGGGCGGCCACGAGACGGGGTGGCGGATCGGCGCGGCCGCGCTGTTCGGCCTGGCCGCCATCACCGACCGTTTCGACGGGCAGTTGGCCCGCAAATACGGTTTGGTCACCGATTTCGGCAAGCTCGCCGATCCGATCGCGGACAAGGCGCTGATCGGGTCGGCGTTGATCGGGCTGTCCATGCTCGGCGATGTGGCCTGGTGGATCACGCTGGTCATCTGCGGCCGGGAGATCGGGGTGACGCTGCTGCGGTTGGCCGTGGTCCGGCGCGGGGTGATACCGGCCGGTCGCGGCGGGAAGCTGAAGACGCTGGTGCAGTCGGTGGCCATCGCCGTGCTGCTGCTGCCGCTGTCGGGTGGATTCGCAACGGCCGGAATGGTTTTGATGTACGTTGCGGTGGTGCTGACGGTGCTGACCGGATTGGACTATGTGGGCCAAGCGGTGCGCGTGTGGCTGGCGGGCGGGCCGGGGCGGGCGCGTCGCGCATGACCGATCCGCTGCTGGCCGAGGCTCCCGCCGCCGATTTGGTGCGTGCCCTCGCGGCGGCCCGCCAGACCGTGGCCACCGCCGAATCCCTCACCGCGGGCCTGGTGTCCGCCGCCATCGCCGGGGTGCCCGGTGCGAGCGCGGTGCTGCGCGGCGGCCTGGTGGTGTATGCCACCGATCTCAAACACAGCCTGGCCGGTGTCGGCGCGGAGGTGCTGGCGACGGAGGGGCCGGTGGCGGCGAGTACGGCCGAGCAATTGGCCGTCGGGGCGCGCAGCCGGTGCGGCGCGGACTGGGGCGTCGGACTCACCGGCGTCGCGGGTCCCGAACCGCAGGATGGTCATCCGGTGGGCACGGTGTACCTGGGGTTGGCCGGTCCCGGCCACACCGAGGTGATGCGGTTGAAACTGTCGGGTGACCGGTGGACGATCAGAATCGGCGCTACCAAGACCGCGCTGCGCGAGTTGCTGCGGTGTCTGCGGGATACGCGGTAGGTGTTCGGGTCGAGCCATCGGGCCGAGGACAGTCGGTGCGGCGGTCGGGAACCTCCCGGCCTTGCCCGGCGTTGTGCCAGAAAGAACTGCGTGCACGGTGTGGGCGCACATCGCGCGGGGAGCGAAGGAGAACGAGATGACGCTGCTGCGAGAGGCGATCGGGGACAGTCTGCGGCGTGCTCGTCTCGCCCAGCACCGGACCCTGCGCGAGGTTTCCACCTCGGCGCGGGTCAGCCTCGGCTATCTGTCCGAGGTGGAGCGGGGTCGCAAGGAGGCCTCCAGCGAACTGCTGGCCTCGATCTGCGAGGCGCTCGACGTACCGCTGTCGCGGGTGCTGTGGGATGTGAGCACGATCATGGCGGGCGCCGACGGATTGCCGGTGCCCGATGGCCGGGTGGCGGCAGAGCCCGCGCCCGCCGAATCCGTGGCTGCCGAGCCCGCCGCCGAGGAAGCGCCGGTCGCGAGCATGTCGGCGGCGCAGGCCGAGCCGATGCCGCGCATCGATGGGGACACCAGGATCGTCATCCCGGCTCCCAGGAGCGACATGCTGGTGCTGGTTCGGAATAACTGACACCCCCGGTGCGGTGGCGGCTCGCCCTGACGCTGCGGACCACCGCCGAAAACGGCTAGATTCTCACTAGGCGTCTGTTGGGCCGGGGTTCGCCCGGCGCGGGTGCCGCATGGTGGAGGATAGGCACATAGGCGGGTGCGTGACGGTCGCGCACCCCGGCCGCTACAGCGGCACAGCAGATGGAGGCGGGATCAATCGATGGCTAATCCGTTCGTCAAGGCCTGGAAGTACATGATGGCCCTCTTCGACGCCAAGATCGAGGAGCACGCGGATCCGAAGGTCCAGATTCAGCAGGCTATCGAGGAAGCCCAGCGTCAGCATCAGGCCCTCTCGCAGCAGGCGGCCTCGGTGATCGGCAACCAGCGCCAGCTGGAGATGAAACTGAACCGTCAGCTCGACGAGGTCGAGAAGCTCAACGCCAACGCCCGTCAGGCGGTCACCCTGGCCGACCAGGCGGCCGCCGCGGGCGATACCGAGAAGGCGATTCAGTACACCAATGCCGCCGAGGCGTTCGCGGCGCAGTTGGTCACCGCCGAGCAGTCGGTCGAGGATCTGAAGGTCCTGCACGACCAGTCGCTGCAGGCCGCCGCGCAGGCCAAGAAGGCCGTCGAGCAGAACGCGATGCTGCTGCAGCAGAAGGTGGCAGAGCGCACCAAGCTGCTCAGCCAACTCGAGCAGGCCAAGATGCAGGAGCAGGTGTCGGCCTCGCTGCAGCAGATGGATTCCACGCTGTCCGCGCCGGGCAGCACACCGAGCCTGGACGCGGTGCGCGAGAAGATCGAGCGCCGCTACGCCACCGCCCTCGGTGCGGCCGAGCTGGCGCAGAATACGGTCCAGGGCCGCATGATGGAGGTCCAGCAGGCCAGCGTCCAGATGGCGGGCCACAGCAAGCTGGAGCAGATCCGCGCCTCCATGCGCGGTGAGGCGCTGCCCGCGGGCGGCAACACCGCCATCAATCCGGCACAGGCCAATCCGGCGGCCACCACTCAATTGAACAAGGGCCAGGCCGCCCAGCAGTAGACGGTTCGACGGTTGCCGATCCGCTGGACGGCATCCGGAGACCCGGCGAGCAGGCCGTCTGCCGCGCCGGTCCCGGATCCGTGCCGGGTGGTCGGTGGGAGAGATGGCATGAGCGGCAAGCAGTCCGGCGGTCGTCGCGTGGTGGCGCGGGCGCAAGCGGTGTTGGCCCGGCAGCCGGGCGGTCTGCCCGAATCGCTGCTGGAGATGGGCGAGCACGCCATGGTCACGGTGCGCCGGTGGGCCGATCCGCGTGAGCGGGAGTTGCGCAGGCGGCGTCGGATGCGCCGCCGCAGTCTGCAACTCGGCACCGCCTCGGGTCTCACCACGGCGGGAGCCGTCGGGCTGTTGATTGTTTCCGCGCCCGCCTGGGCGGTGGTGGTGCTCGGAGGCGGCGCGGTCGCATTGGTGACCGGCACCGCTGTCAGCACCCGGCGATATCTACAGTCGCGTGCGTCGCCGCTGCCGCAGGCCGCGTTCGTGCCGCGCAAGCGGCCCCCGGCTCGGTCGGTGGCGCGCGCCGCCATCGACAGGTTGCAGCGGGCCGAACGCGCGCTGCACGCCCTGAGCGCACAGATCGTCACGTCCCGGCGCATGCCTGCCGAGGAGTTCGCGCAGATGGTGCGGACGGCAGGTTCCGGGGCGGCGGCGCTGCATGCGCTCGCCGCCGATATCGCCGCCATGGAGCAGGCCGTCCAGACGGTCGGCCAAGCCAATCCCGCTGCCGCGCGGGCACTTACCGAGAACGCGCGGTCGGCTGCGGTGCGACTCGAGGGTGGTGTGGCCGAATACGAGCAGGTGGTGGCCGCGGCGGGCAGTGTGCTGGCCGTACCCGAAACCGCCGTGCAGGCTTACCGGTTCGACGATATCGTCGCCGAACTGCGGGATGCGGCCGACCGGCTCGACGGGTGGGCGCAGGCGCTCACCGACCTCGCCGATCGTTCGCCGCGAATCTAGTTCCGCGCGACGGACGCGGCCACGTCGGCCAATTCGGCCACGGTGCCGGTCATGATGGTGGGGATGTGCTCGGTGAGCGTGTCGATCGGCCAATTCCACCAGGCGATTTCGAGTAGCCGCGCGATATCGGCGTCGTCGAAGCGGCGGCGGATCAGGGTGGCCGGATTGCCGCCGACGATCCCGTAGTCCGGAACATCCTTGGTCACCACGGATCCGGACGCGATGATCGCGCCGTGACCGATGCGCACCCCCGGCATGATGGTGGCGTTATTACCGATCCAGACATCGTTGCCCACCACCGTGTCCCCGCGCACCGGCAGGTCGACCAGCAGTTGGATGAACTCCTCCCAGGCGCCGCCCATCAGGTGGAACGGGAAGGTGGACGGCCCGTCCATGCGGTGGTTCGCGCCGCCCATGATGAACCGCGCGCCCTCGGCGATGGCACAGAACTTCCCGATCACCAGCCGATCCGGACCGTAGTGGTAGAGCACGTTCTCCTGCTGGAATCGCGTCGAATCCGCGAATTCCGCATCGTAGTAGGTGAATTCGCCGACCTCGATGAGCGGTGAATCGATCAGCGGCTTCAGCAGCGCCACCCGCTTCATCCCTCGGAACGGATGCAGCACAGTCGGATCGGGCGCGGACACCGGAGTCCGCTCACCGGGCGGGTTGGTCATTGTTCGATACTGCCAGGTCGACCTGCTTTTCAACGGACCGGGTGGTCCGAATCGCCCGATTCGCCGGTCCACAGCGTCGCCATTTCGGTGCGCACAGATCGGGGACAACCCTGATTTGCACCCGGATATCCGGGTTCACCTGGTGATTTCCCGGATCGGGAGTGACAGCATGGAGGAGTCGGATCGCCACGGCGGCGGTCGCGCAGAGCGAGCCTTCGGAGGCATCATGTTGTGGAAGATCATCGGGATCGTCGCGGTCGTCTGGATCGCGCTGGCCATCCTCGGTGCGTTGATCAAGGGGCTGTTCCCGATCCTGGTGATCAGCGCCATCGTGTTCGGTTTGTACCTGCTGTACAAGGCGGTGTCCGGATCGAACGACAACAACAATCACGTCAGCAAGCTGTAGCGGATCGGCGGCGGATACCGGGACTATCCGCCGACCGGTCGCACGGGCCGCGCGTCCGCCTTATCGGCGGCGTGCGGCCCTGCTCTTTGGTCGGTGCGAATCCGCCTGCGCGGCAACGCGTTCGAGGACCGGACGCCACGACTCGATCGGGCGCACCCGCAGGCCGACGATCTTGCCCGCGTCATCGGCGCGGCGCAGGGCCAGGGCGGCGGCGAAATCCGGTTCGGCGCGGAAGGTTTCGATCTCCTCGGCAGTCATCGGACCGCCCTGCGCGATCAAGGTGCGCAGGCTGGCGGGGGAGAGGTGGTGTCCGGTGTCGGTGGCGGCCAGGAAACGCTTTGCCACCACATGCAATTCGACCAGGCGGGCGACTCGGTCGCCGAGCAGGTCGCGGATCGCCGCCGCGCCATTGCGGCCGTGGCCCGCGTCGTCACCGGGGACCAAGTAGTGGCCGATATCGTGGACCAGCCCGGCGACCTGGAGTTGTTCGTCCGCCGGATGATCGCGGCGCAGCAGTTGCGCGCATTGCAGGTCGTGATCGAGGATCGCGATCGGGTCGCCGCTGCGGTCGGCCGCATCCCAGGCGTCGGCGCATTCGCTCAGCAGCGTCAGCAGGTTCTCGACCGTGGATACGCGCATGACCGCTCCTCCTTCTGGTCTGGACCATAGATGTCCGGTGCGGGCTCAAAGGTGAATTCTGTTGGCCTCGCGGCGGGACGGCGGGTGAAGAGTGCACCTGACGGAATCGCCCGGACGAGTGTGGCACGCTAGGGCATGTGTCGAAGTCTCCTCCGGCGCCGTCGCGGCCCAGCTCGCCGCCTGGCCGCGTTGTCGTCGTCCCCGATGCAAACCCGGTATCGGCTCCTCCTCCGCCTTGCCAGGCGAGGAGCTGAGCCACGGATGCCTCCGAATGAGACTCCGACACAGGCCAGGGGCCGATGCGAGTAGCCGTCGTCGCCGGACCCGACCCCGGCCACGCCTTCCCCGCCATCGCCCTGTGCCTGCGCCTGCGCGCGGCAGGTGACGAACCGGTGTTGTTCACGGGGCCGCGCTGGATGGGAGCCGCCAAGGCGGCCGGAATCGCCGTGCGCAGGCTCAAAGGGCTCGCACCCCGACCCGGTGAGGACGATGCCGACGCCGGGCGGCGCCTGCACGAACGCGCCGCCCACATCTGCACCGAGATCCTGCCCGATCTCGGGGCCATGCTGCCGGAGCTGGTGGTCTCCGATGTGCTCACCGTCGGCGGGGGGCTGGCCGCCGAGCGGTTGGGCGTGCCGTGGGTCGAGTTGTCCCCGCATCCGCTGTACCTGCCGTCGAAAGCGTTGCCGCCCATCGGAAGTGGGCTCGCCCCCGGCGTCGGGTGGCGCGGGGGTCTGCGCGACGGTCTGCTGCGCGCCATGTCGGCGCGCGCCGTCCGGCACGGGCAGTCGCAGCGCGAGCGGGCGCGGGTCGGTATCGGGTTGCCCGCCGCCGATCCCGGTCCGGCGGCGCGGTTGGTCGCCACGCTGCCCGCGCTGGAGGTGCCGCGTCCCGACTGGCCCGCCGCCGCGCACGTCATCGGCCCGCTGTTCTGGGAACCCACCGACGCCGTGCTGCCGCTGCCGCCGGGTGACGGCCCGCTGATCATGGTCGCGCCGTCCACCGCGCACACCGGCGTAACCGGGATGGGGGAGATGGTGCTCGCCGCCCTCGCCGGAACCGGTGTGCGCGTGGTCATCTCGCAGCTCACGGCCCCGCCCGCCGACCTACCGCACTGGGCCACCGCGGGTTTGGGGCGTCAGGACCAACTTCTGCGCCACGCCTCGGTGGTGGTCGGGGGCGGCGGACACGGTCTGCTCGCCAAAGCCCTGTCCCACGGAGTTCCGGTGGTGACCGTCCCCGGCGGCGGCGATCAGTGGGAACTCGCCAATCGCGCTGTTCGTCAAGGTAGTTCGCTCCTGATTCGCCCACTCACCGAATCCGCCGTCCGCACCGCCGTGCTGCGCATGCTCGCCGAACCCGCATTCACCGCCGCCGCGCGGCGTGCGGCGGAAAGCGCTACCGAGGTCGCCGACCCGGTTCGGATCTGTCATGAAGTGCGGGAAGGAGTTCCCGCGCGATAGTTCGCGGTGGGAGCCCGGCCGAGCGGTCGTGGTCGCGACACCGGTATGTTGGCACGGTGCGGCTGACCGAATTCCAGGAGTTGATGCACACCGAGTTCGGTGTGGCGCGCGCGGATGCGCTGCTCGCCGACCATATGATTCCGGCTCTCGGTCGGACCGGCGCCAATGCGATCGAGGCCGGTGTCGATCCGCGCGATGTGTGGCGCGCTCTGTGCGCCGAGTTCGACGTGCCCCGAAGTCGCTGGTAGTCGCGCTGCCGCTACCCGCCTGAATTTCCGCTGGTCGACCTGCCGTCCCGGCGGCGTTCGTGCGCAGGCCGGGCTGCTGTCGTTACCCGCTGCCGCCGGAGCAGACCTCGCGACGAATCTGCCTGCGCTGCAAGCTGATCCGGTGCCGGGTCGAGGCAGGGCCTAGCTTCGCCTGGCTTGGTGGCGTGCCGCTTTGGTGCGGTTGCCGCAGGTCGACATCAAGTGCCAGCGGCGGGTGCCGTTCTTGGATGTGTCGTAGAAGAACAGAACACAGTCGGGGTGCGCGCACTGGCGGATGCGATCGGGGGCCGTGGCCATCAGATGCAGCAGGTTGTCGGCGGCGAGCCAGCCGGGGATCCAGATCGGGTCCGGGATATCGGGGATGTCGACGGGGCCGGTGGCGGTGAGGGTGCGGCGGATGCGGCCGTGCTCGAGAATGGCGTTGAGGCCGGTGGGGTCGGCGCGGGTGACGGCGTCGTGGATCGCGGTGCGGGCGGTGCGGGTCGCGTCGAGGGTGTCGCTGGTGCATGGCGCGGTGATAGCTGCGGCCGCGAGCCAGATGGCCAGGCCGGTGGTGTCGGTGAGCAGGTCGCGCGGTCCGCCGTCGATCCAGCGCGTATTGAGCAGATCGAGTGCCCGCGGTTCGCCGGTGTGGGGACGTGGATCGAGCATGACTGAAGTATCGGCCTCCCTGCGGTCGGTGTGAGTGTCGGCCCCTTCGATCGTCGGGACGTGCAGGCGGACGCGGCCGCAGACGGCACTAACCGTTCAATCATATTTCAGGGGTTGACGATGGGTCGGCGATTCACCTGCGGTAATAACCGCTCAAACACTGAATGATGGTTATATTTCAGGAGGATTCATGTCTGTCGCACTCGCCACCGGACATATCGGGCTCAACGTCGCCGATCTCGAACGCTCGATCGAGTTCTACCGGCGCGCACTGGGCTTCGAGCAGTTGACGGCCAGTGTCGACGGGGAGCGGCGTTTCGCCTTCCTCGGCAGGGACGGAAAACTCGTGCTGACGCTGTGGGAGCAGAGCACCGGCTCGTTCTCCACCGCCACACCGGGGCTGCATCATCTTTCCTTCCAGGTCGACAGCCTGGAACAGGTGCGCGCGGTGGAGTCGACGCTGCGCGAACTGTCGGTGCGTTTCGCCCATGACGGCGTCGTCGCGCACGGGGAGGGCGCGGCATCCGGCGGGGTCTTCTTCACCGATCCGGATGGCATCAGACTCGAGGTCTATACCCTTGCCGGAGCCGAATCCCTGCCCGCGCCGAGCGGTTCCGCACCGACCTGCGGATTCTTCTGAGCCACTGTGATATTCGGCGCGATGACTCCGTTCCATTCCGGTGAAATGGCCGTGCAGCGGCGTATGGGCCAGAGTGAGATCGCCGCGCGAACCGGCCGCATGATCCGGTCCGAGATCCCGCCGGTCGCCGCGGATTTCCTCGCCGCTCAGTCCGAGATGGTGCTCGCCGCGGCCGACGCGGCGGGCAGGCTGTGGGCGGGTGCGGTGACCGGTCGGCCCGGTTTCGCGCACGCCATCGACGCCAGGACCATCGATATCGCCGCCCTGCCCGCCATGGGAGATCCCTTGCGGGAGGCGCTGTCCCGCTCGACCCGCATCGGTCTGCTCGCCCTGCAACCGCAGCGGCGCAGGCGAATGCGGGTCAATGGGATGGTGGATCCGATGGCCGACGGGTTGCGCATCACGACCGAGCAGGTGTTCTCCAACTGCCCGAAGTACATCTCGCGCAGGGAGATCGAGTCCCGCCCCCCGAGTGGCACGCCCTCGCGGCCGCTGCTCGGCACCGAGCTCGACGCCGAGCAGCGCGCCCGAATCGCCGCGGCCGACACCTTTTTCATCGCGACCGCGGACCGGGACGGGAATGCCGACGCCTCGCATCGCGGCGGCAATCCCGGCTTCCTTCAGGCGCTTTCGTCGACCCGGCTGCGCTGGCCCGACTATCGCGGCAACTCGCTGTTCATGACGCTCGGCAATATCGCGGTCCAGCCGCGATGCGGTTTGCTCGTCCGGGATTGGGCCACCGGCGACACTCTCCAGCTCACCGGAACCGCCGAACTGGTGTCGGATGCGGACGCCCTGGCGGTCGAATTCACCCTCGCCGAGGTGGTGGAGATGCGCGGTGCGCTCGGGCTGCGCTGGAGCGGGCCGGAACTGTCACCGGCGAATCCCTGATGTAGCGCGTCGGAATAGTGCCGCCGCGCGGTAGCGGATCGATTGCCGGTATCGCGCGGATCGATGCGCGTGTCGTCGGGCGCGTCGCTTGACTCGAACATTTGTTCGTCTAGGCTGGTCGCCAGAACTTGTCGGTGCCGCCCTCTAGTGTGGGCGCCAACCATAAAGCGAGACTTACCCGTCGAGAAGGGGATCAGCACATGGCACCACAGGCCTACGACCGCGACAAGGCGCTCGAACTCGCCCTCGCCCAGGTGGAGAAGAGTTTCGGCAAGGGCGCGGTCATGCGCCTGGGCGAGGAGGTGCGCCAGCCCATCTCGGTGATCCCGACCGGCTCCATCGCGCTGGATGTGGCGCTGGGGATCGGCGGTCTGCCGCGTGGTCGCGTCGTGGAGATCTACGGTCCGGAATCCTCGGGTAAAACCACCGTCGCCCTGCATGCCGTCGCCAATGCGCAGGCCGCGGGCGGTGTCGCCGCCTTCATCGACGCCGAGCACGCCCTGGATCCGGACTACGCCCGCAAACTCGGCGTCGATACCGACGCTTTGCTGGTCTCCCAGCCCGACACCGGCGAGCAGGCCCTGGAAATCGCCGATATGCTGGTCCGCTCCGGCGCGATCGACATCATCGTCATCGACTCGGTCGCCGCGCTGGTGCCCCGCGCCGAGATCGAGGGCGAAATGGGCGACAGCCACGTCGGCCTGCAGGCCCGCCTGATGAGCCAGGCCCTGCGCAAGATGACCGGCGCCCTCAACAATTCCGGCACCACCGCCATCTTCATCAACCAGTTGCGCGAGAAGATCGGCGTCATGTTCGGCTCCCCCGAGACCACCACCGGCGGTAAGGCGCTCAAGTTCTACGCCTCGGTCCGCCTGGATGTGCGCCGTATCGAAACCCTCAAGGACGGCAGCGACGCGGTCGGCAACCGCACCAGGGTGAAGGTCGTCAAAAACAAGGTGTCCCCGCCGTTCAAGCAGGCCGAATTCGACATCCTGTACGGGCAGGGCATCTCCAAGGAGGGCTCGCTCATCGATATGGGTGTCGAGCACGGTTTCATCCGCAAGTCCGGCTCCTGGTACACCTACGACGGCGACCAGCTCGGCCAGGGCAAGGAGAATGCCCGCAAATTCCTGCTGGAGAACACCGATGTCCGCGACGAGATCGAGAAGAAGATCAAGGAGAAGCTGGGTATCGGCGCCGATGTGACCGCCGCGGACGCCGAGGTGCCCGCCGATTTCTGACGCGATGCCGGGGCGGCGCACCTCCGATTCGGTGTCCGAGGCGCGCCGTCGATTGAACGAGATCCTGTCCGCCGTGGGGCAACCGGGAATGGCCCCATCGGCCGGGCGGGATTCGGAACGGGTCCGCTCGGCCGACGGTGGTTCGGTCGAGGCGGACCTCATGGGGAGTCGGTCGAGCGCACCCGATCCGCAGCGGGCGCGCTCGGCCGGATCCCCTCGGGGTCGCCGCGCCGGGGCGCGGTCCGGGACCCGGGCGTCGGCCACACCTTCCGCCGACGACCCGGAGGATCTGGTGGCGGCCGGATCCAGCGGTACGGTCGAGCAGGCCAAGGAGGCATCCCTGCGCCTGCTCGCCGTCCGCGCCCGCAGCCGTGCCGAACTGTCCCGCCGCCTCACCATGAAGGGTTTCGCCCCGGAAACGATTGAGGCGGCCCTGGAACGTCTCGCCGAGGTCGGCTTGATAGACGACGCCGCCTTCGCCGAACAGTGGGTGTATTCCCGCCACACCTTCTCCGGTAAGGGCAAGCAGGCCCTGGCCCGCGAACTCCGCGTCAAGGGTGTTGCCCCCACCGAGGCCGCCGCGGCCCTGTCCGCCATCACCTCCGACGACGAAGCCGCCCGCGCCACCGCCCTCATCCGCCGTAAAATCCGCACCCCCATCACCGATCCGGACAAAACCCTCCGCCGCCTGGTAGCCATGCTCACCCGCCGCGGCTATTCCCCCGCCACCGCCTTCGCGGTAGTGAAAGCCGAACTGGCCCAAGCTGATTCGGAGAAACCCCCACCCGAATTCGACTGACGCCGAATCTTGGATAACTGGACTTATAATAAGTCCAGTTATCCAAGATGGAGGCGCTGTGGACAAACCCCAAGGCATGTTCGATCGGGACTTCGAGTGGGCGGAACTGGCGAGATTCGCCGAATTCGATGATCCGCGGGCAACTTTGGGCATCGTCTCCGGTCGGCGGCGGCAGGGGAAGACCTTCCTCCTGGATGCTCTGGCCACCGCCACGGGCGGTTTCATGTTCACGGCGACCGAGACCACCGAGGCCGACGCGCTGCGGTTGTTCGGCGACGCACTCGCCGATCACCTGGGTGAACCGGTCCCGTTTCGATTCGAGTCGTGGAACACCGCGATTGCGAGGTTGATGCAGATCGCCACGAACGGTCCGAAGGTGGTCGTGATCGACGAGTTTCCCTTCCTGGTCAAGGCGTCACCGAGTCTTCCTTCCATCATCCAGCGCGAGCTGGACCCGGGAGCGCAGCATCGCAACATGCCGGTGCGGCTGCTGCTGTGCGGATCGGCGATTCGGTTCATGGGTCAGCTTCTTTCAGGAGGCGCACCACTGCGGGGTAGGGCCGGCCTGGAGTTGATCGTCCCTACCTTCGACTATCGAGGTGCTGCGCGATTCTGGGGAATCGACGATCCGCTCACCGCGTTTCGGACGAATGCGATCGTCGGTGGTACGCCGGCCTATCGCCGGGAGTTCACGCAGGGCGACACACCTGCCGGACCGGATGATTTCGATGCTTGGGTGGTGCGTGCCGTGCTGAATCCGGGCCGCCCCCTTTTCCGGGAAGGGCGCTACCTACTGGCAGAAGAACCCGCCCTCCATGAAGCCGGTTTGTATCATGCAGTGCTTGCCGCCATTGCGGACGGCAATGCAGGCCGGGGCGCAATAGCGAGCTGCTTGGAACGCAAATCGACCGATCTGGCGCACCCGTTGGCCGTGCTACAGGACGTCGGGATGATCACCCACGAACGGGATGCCTTCCGCCGTAACCGATCCGAGTACCGCATTGCCGATCCGCTCATCGGCTTCTATCACTCGATCATGCGACCGAATTGGGGTGATCTCGAGCGACCGGGCCGGGCCGCAACAGTGTGGCGGCGGGTGCGGCCCACCTTCCGCTCCAAGGTGCTCGGCCCGCATTTCGAGCGAATCTGCCGAGAATGGGCGCGCTGGTATGCCGATGCGGAAACCTTTGGCGGCTATCCGGATCGAGTGGCCTCGGGAACCGTCGCCGATCCGGCGTCGAAGTCCACGCACGAAATCGATATCGCGGTTTTCGGTCGCGATGGGGAACGGGAACAACTCTTGGCCATCGGCGAGGCCAAATCCGGTGAGCCGGTCGGACTGGGTCATCTCGAGCGACTGCGCCGCATTCGAGAGCTGCTCCTCGAACGAGGGATCGCGTCCGAGCAGACGCGACTCGCGCTGTTCGGTGCCCTTGGCTTCACGTCGGATCTGCTTCGGGAAGCGGAGGCGGACAGGGGGATTCAGTTGGTGGGCCTGGATCGGTTGTACTGCGGGGAATGAGGGCTGACATGGTGTGACGTTTCAATCGCAGGTAATCCCCCGTGTCTGTCGCAGCGCTTGTGACGGGAGATGGAGTTGCAGGTTGCCGCGCCGCCCGTCGTGGGTCGGCTCCCCTGTCGACCGCCCGAGCGCTGCGGTCAGGTCGGAGGGCGGCACCGTCACCGATATCGCGGGTAGGTCGTGCAATGGAGCAGGTCGTGGCTTTCCGGCCGCGAGCTGGGCTATCCACGTGGCTTCGAAACGTCGCAACGGGAAACTCCGGTGAAGAATGCATACTTGCTTTCTTCAATCCGGTGGCTGCGCCGCCCCTGAAGAAATATTCTCAACTGCGAGAAGGCTGCAGTGATATGGCATCATATGTTGATGCAGTTCCGAGAAAATCGCAAGAGGGTCCTGGGATTCTGCGTCAAGGCAGCGGCAATTGCCTTTGCGGCGACCATGGCGCCGCTCGTGGCAATGCCCCTTGCCAGTGCCGCGTCGACACCGGCCGAGGCATGCGGGTCGGGCTTCCGTGAGATCGACCATCATGACCTGCCTCTCGGCACGGTATACCTCTTCTACAATGGCAGTGATAATTGTGTCGTTACCTGGAAAAATTCCTACTCGGGTACCCCGACGATCGTAAGCGCCGGAATTCAACTCGCAGACCAGCCCTCGACAAAGGTTTCCGATTCGGGCTCGGATTACAAGTATTACGCAGGCCCCGTGAAGATTTCGGCAGGCGGTAAATGTATCCAGTGGGACGGCGAGGCTCAAAAGCCTGGGAATGTCGCAACCATAGACAACTACTGGAAATCCGGTTCGAGTCACTGCGGATAACCAACGACCAGGTGGTGCGGAACAATAGCGGCCTGCGATTGCTACCGAAACCCGGAGATGCTGCGGCGCGGGCGGGTTCGCTTGGGTCGGATGGGTGTGGTACGGCTTTGCGGGGATGCTGCCTCTCGTTGGCCGACTGAGCCGGATCCGAATTTGAATCGGCTGAATGCCAGGGCGCTGAGGACGATTGCGCCGCCTATCACCTGTAGGGCGGTGATGTGTTCGGCTCCGGCGAGGACGGCGAACGCGGAGGCTGCTACCGGCACCGCGAACATGAAGACCATTGTTTGGGTTGAGCCGACTCGTTGTACGCCCCAGTACCAGGCGACGAGGCCGTAGATGGTGACGGCGAGTACCGAGAAGGCTAGGGACCATGCGGTGAGTGCGGAAAGTCCGGTGTGCCTTTCTGTTTGGAGTAGCGGTGATAGCGCGAGCGATATGGGGACTAGGAACGCCGTGCCGAGTAGTGAGGCCCACGCTGTTACGCGGAGCGGGCTGTAGGCCCCCAGCATGGGGCGGGTGATGACCGGGTACGCGCCCCACAGTAGTGCCGCCGCGACGGCTGCGAGATCGCCCAGTGGCCGATTGTGGGCGACTCCGCCTGTGCCGCGGCCGACTACTACCAGTACCACTCCGACCATGGCGATGACCGCGCTCACCAGTACGGTGCGGCGCACCGGTTCTCCGGTCAACATCGCGAAAAGGGCTGTGCAGAAGGGGGATAGCGCGATGAGGATCGCCGATTCGGTGACGGTGGTGAGTGCCACGGCCGCGCTGAAGGTCAACTGGTAGGCCACGATGCCTACCGCCGCCGACAAGACCAACCGGGGCCACCATCGCCGGGCGATCCCGATGGACCCCCGCCGCTCGCGCAGGAGAACCAGCGCGAGCAGTAGGGGAGCGGCGAAGGCGAAGCGGATCGCGTTGTAGCGCAGCACATCCAGTTCGCGCAGGCCCCAGCCGGTGACGGTGTAGCTCGCGCCCCAGACGAGGCTGACCGAGGCGAGCAGCCAGGTGGCGCGGTCAAGCCGCACGCGACACGCTCACCTGGTCGAGGATCTGTTCGACGGCGGTGATCCCCGATTGCAGTGCGCCCTGGATCCAGGCGTGCGCGACGGAGAGGTGTTCGCCCGCGAAGAAGACGCGGGGGTTCGAATAGGGGTGTGGCGCACCGAGTTCGGCGTGGTATCTGGTGTGCTGGCCGGGGGCGAGGTAGGCGAAGGCGCCGCCGCCGATGCCGACCTGTTCGTCCCAGGTCCAGTGCACGACATCGTCCACGGTGGCGGTGATTCCGGGGTGCAGTTGTTCGAGGGAGCCGAGCACGATTCGGGTGCGGTCGCTTTCGGGGAGGGCGGCGAAGCGGCGGGCATTGTTCTCCCACAGGTAGGCCGCGGTGAGTACGGCCGCGCTGTGCGAGCGCTCGGGATCTGCTGCCACCCAGCGGGTTTCGCCGCCTTCCTGTCGCGCATCGGCCGCATTGGCTGGATTGGCGGCATTATCCGAGGGATACCAGACCTGCTGGATGGGCAGGTCGGTGAAGCTGCCGCCGCCGAAGATGCCGTCGCCGTGTTCCCAAGTGCGTTCACGCACGTGCACAAGGGTTTTGGCGCTGCTGGCGTAGCTGATGCCGCGCACCGCCTGCCGCTGTTTGGCGGGCAGGGCGGGGGTGATGTCAATCTGGTCCAGGCCGGGGGCCGGGATCGCGCACACCACGTAGTCGGCCGTGTCGGTGATCTCGGCGCCGTGCCGGTCTCCGCGCAATCGGACGCCGTCGGCGGTGATCCGGATCTCGGTGATCCGGGTGGCCAGTCGCAGGCTGCCGGGGCGCAGCACGGTGGCGAAGGCGCGGATGAGCGCGTCGGTGCCGTCGACCAATTCGAGTTGGTCGACATTGAATAGTCCGAAGTAGTCGACGAGCACCTCCAGCAGGGAGGCGTGCTCGTAGTGCAGTAGTCCGCTGGCATTGCCGATGAGATCCCACGCGTCGGGCGAGAGGCGTTCGCGGGTGAACTGCCACAGTGACGTGGCGGCCAGTCGGTCGAGTTCCGGATCGGCGACATCGCCCGCCAGCAGCGCCTTGCGGCGGTGGTCGCCGAGGCCGTGCCAGGCCTCGCGCAGCAGTTCCTCCAGCAGCCGCAGCGGGTCGTCCTGTTCGCCGGGCTCGAGCCGGTAGGCGGGCAGCACCTCGCGCACCGCGTGGCGTCGTGCCCGTCGCCCGCGCAGCAGATAGTAGGCGTCCGGATTGGCATTGACGAAAGGTCTTGTCGCCAAATCGAATTCATTGATGTAGTGCAGTGTGCAGTGGTGGTTGCCCGGTATCCGCATGGCCCCGAGTTCGCCGTGCGTGCCATCCCAGAAGCGCTGGGTGCGCACCCGGCCGCCGGGCCTGGCGGTGCGCTCGTAGATGGTGACGTCCAGCCCGTGCCGCTGTAATTCGTAGGCTGCGGCCATGCCGCCCGCTCCAGCCCCGATCACGGCCACTCTGGCCGGTTCCGCGCCGCCGCGACCGCGGCGCAAGTGGCTCGGAAAGGCAAACGATTCGTCGAAAATAACGTCGGTGGTACCCATTCGAGCATCAACTCCCAGATCGCAGAATAGCGCTGTCGGCGCAGCCGTCCTCGACCTCGCGCATGGTCGGAGCGAAGGCGGAGGTACGCCCTAGGTGACGCATCCCGCGGTCGGAAACGCGGGATGGCTACGAGCCTTGCCGCCGCGCGGTCTGTGATCGAGAGTTCGAATCGTGATGAGCGTAATGCGTTCGTAACACCGGATATCCGACATATATCCGATATCCGGTGCTGTGCGAATCAGGGTTTCGGGCCTGCCGGATCGACGCCCGGTGCGGCGTCGGTGAGCACCGAGTCGGCGGGTAGTACGACCGCACCGCCTTTGATCCGTCGTCTGGCTCGCAATCGCTGTTCCACCTTGGTGGCCAGGAATCCGAGTGCGCTGTTGAGGATGATCATGATGATGGCGATGACGATGAGCGCCGGGATCGTATTCCCCTGTGCCGCGCCGAGCTGGTAGCCCGAGCGCACCACCTCGATATAGGTGATCTGGTAGCCGAGGGCCGAATCCTTCAGCGCCACCACCATTTGCGAGATGATCGCGGGCAGCATGGCGGTGATGGCCTGCGGCAGCAGGATCAGCCGCATGAGCTGACCCTTGCGCAGGCCGAGCGCCAGCGAGGCCTCGGTCTGTCCGCGCGGCAGCGATTTGATGCCCGCGCGCACGATCTCGGCGATGACCGACCCGTTGTAGATGGTCAGGGCGGTGACCACGGCGGTGAGTCCGAGCTGCTCGGTTTCGACCAGGTTGTATTTGGAGAACGCCGCGAACAGGAAGATCATCAGGATCAGCACCGGGATGGCCCTGGCCACCTCGACGATGGCGCCCGCGACGAGGCGCACGATCCGATGTTCGGAAAGCCGCAGGATCCCGAACACCATGCCGAGGACCAGCGCCAGCACGATCGACAGGAATGCCGCCAGCACAGTGCCTTTGATACCGGGCAGCAGGTAGGTGGTCCACACGTCCTTGTCGAGGAATGGCTTCCACTTCTCCGCCGTGAACTGGCCCTTGTCCGCGAGGCCCCGGTACAGAAACCACAGCGCGGCCGCCACCACGACGACCACGACGGCGCTGTAGATGCCGTTGCGCAGGCGCGCTTTGGGACCGGGCGCGTCGTAGAGTACGGACGCCCCACTCATCGGGCCACCTCGAATCGCTTTGCGAGCCAACCGAACAGCAATCCGGTGGGCAGGGTCAGGATGACGAACCCGAGCGCGAAGATCGCGCCGATCGCCAGCAGCGCGGCCTCCCTGTCGATCATGGTCGACATCAGGGCGGTCGCCTCGGCCACGCCGATCGCCGAGGCGATCGTGGTGTTCTTGGTGAGCGCGATGAGCAGGCTGCCGAGCGGCGCGATCACCGCCCGAAATGCCTGCGGCAGCACGATGATGCGCAGGTTCTGCAGGAAGCCCAGCCCCAGCGACCGGCCCGCCTCGGACTGGCCCATGGGGACGGTGTTGATGCCCGCCCGCAGCGATTCGCAGACGAATGCGGCGGTGTAGATGCTGAATCCGATGACGGCGAATCGGAAATTGTTCTGCGCCAAGGAATTCGGCCCCTCGGGCGCGAGTCGGATGCCCAGGCTGGTGTAGAGGCCCAGCGACATGAACAGGATGATCAGCGTCAGCGGGGTATTGCGGAAGATGGTCACGTAGGCGGTGCCGACCCAGCGGGCGACCGGGATGGGGGAGACCCGCAGCGCGGCGACGACGGTGCCGAGGATCAGCGCGCCGATCGCGGAGAATACGGTGAGCTGAATGGTGACCCAGAACGCGTCCAGGATCTGCGCGTGGTACTGGGAGATCAGGTCGAACACGGCGGACGCGTCCCTCCGATCGAAGTTGGAGCCGCCGGGGCAACGAGGGGTGGGGCGGGCGATCCGGTCCGGCTTTCCCGGACCGCCCGAGCGACGAGATCAGCGGTGGCGCACCGCGATCAGTAGCGCACGACCTTCGGCGGCGTCGGCGCCTGGTAGCCCGAGGCGCCGACGGTCTGGTCGAACGCCTTCTTCCAGGAGCCGTCGGCGATCATGGCCTCGACGGCGTCGTTGACCTTGTCGCGCAGTTCCTTGTCGCCCTTCTTCAGGCCGATGCCGTAGTTCTCCGTGGTGAACGGCTTGCCGACCACTTTGAACGAGCCCGCGCTCTGCGCGGCGTATCCGGCCAGGATGATGTCGTCGGTGCTGACCGCGTCCCACGAACCGGCCTTGAGACCCTCGAGGCACAGCGAATAGGTGTCGTTGGTCTGCAACTGGGTATCGGGGAAGTTCTTCTGCAGGTTCTGTGCGGGGGTGGAACCCTTGACCGAGCAGACCTTCTTGCCCTTGAGATCGTCGGGGCCGTTGATCGTGGCATTGTCCGCGCGCACCAGCAGCGACTGGCCCGCGATGTAGTAGGGACCCGCGAAATCCACCTTCTCCTTGCGCTGGTCGCTGATCGAGTAGGTGGCCACGATGTAGTCGACCTGACCGTTCTCGATGAGCGTCTCGCGCTGCGGGGACGGCGATTCCTTGAAGGTGATGCCGTCCGGCTTCACACCGAGCTTGCCCGCGACATACCGGGCGACCTCGACATCGAAACCGCTGTAGGAGCCGTCTTTGTTGCGCAGGCCGAGGCCGGGCTGGTCGAATTTGATGCCGATGGTGAGCTTGCCACCCTTGGCGTGGTCGAGCGCCGACTTCTTCTCGCTGCTGCCGCAGCCTGCCGTGGTGGCGGCGGCCAGCGCCAGTGCGGCCACCCCGATGCCGAGCCGAAGCGCACGGTTGATCCTCATCGAGTATTTCTCCCTCTCGTGATTTCTCGGTCGAGCTGTGCCAGCCCGGTTCAGTGGCTCAATATCTTGCCGAGGAAATCCTTGGCGCGCTCGGATTTCGGCGCGGTGAAGAAGGTTTCGGGGTCGGCGTCCTCGACGATCTGTCCGTCGGCCATGAACAGGACCCGATTGCCCGCGCGGCGGGCGAAGCCCATCTCGTGGGTCACCACCAGCATGGTCATCCCCTCCCTGGCGAGCGCGACCATCACCTCGAGCACCTCGTTGACCATTTCCGGGTCGAGGGCCGAGGTCGGCTCGTCGAACAGCATGACCTTCGGGTTCATGGCCAGCGCGCGGGCGATGGCCACCCGCTGCTGCTGGCCGCCGGACAGTTGCGCGGGATATTTCTCGGCCTGATTGGCGATACCGACCCGCTCGAGCAGTTCCATGGCCCGCCCGCGCGCGTCCTCCTTCTTCGTCTTGCGCACCTTCATCGGGGCGAGCATGACGTTTTCCAGGATTGTCTTGTGGGCGAACAGATTGAACGACTGGAACACCATGCCGACATCGGCGCGCAGCGCGGCCAGTGCCCGGCCCTCCTTCGGCAGCGGGACACCGTCGACGGCGATATCGCCGGAGTCGATCGGCTCGAGCCGATTGATGGTGCGGCACAGGGTGGATTTCCCGGAACCCGATGGTCCCAGGACGATCACCACCTGTCCCTTGGGCACTTCGAGATTGATATCGCGCAGCACGTGCAGTTCGCCGAAGTGCTTGTCCACTTTGCGCATCGAGATCATCGGTGCCCCCGTGGCATACGCAGCCTGCGCGGCATCCGCGGTGGTCTCGATTCCGATCGGATCGGCGGCGTCGTCGGTCATGGTCCAAGACCTTAAGGGGTAAAACCGGTTTTGCCCGAGTTTCCGCAGAGACCGGATCCGCCGCGAATATGTCCACTCGTCGGCTTTTCTCGTCGCGTATCGGGCAATCGACCAAATGTCTCACCGCGCCGGTCGATTCGGTATTCGTGTACCTGCGGTAATAGCTATTCGCGCGTCGCGCGTGCCCGCCGATACCCGCGGCGGCCCCGGACCTCGCGCGACGGAGCGGCCTGGATGTTTAACCGATCCTTAACCTGAGGTTCCCCGGCGTGGGATGCGACCGACTGTGGTTCGGGACACACCCGTACCCTGGACGGGTGGTGGATGCGAGCGCGATCGCGACTGGTGAACGGCAGGGCGACCAGGGGCGCACCTATGAGGTCCGCACCTTCGGCTGCCAGATGAACGTGCACGACTCCGAGCGCCTGTCCGGTCTGCTGGAGGACGCGGGCTATGTGAAGGCGGGTCCGGAGGCGACGGCCGATCTGGTGGTCTTCAATACCTGCGCGGTCCGCGAGAACGCCGACAACAAGCTCTACGGCACCCTCGGCCACCTCGCGCCGATCAAGGCCGACCGCCCCGGTATGCAGATCGCCGTCGGCGGCTGCCTGGCGCAGAAGGACCGCGACACGGTCGTGCGCAAAGCGCCATGGGTGGATGTCGTCTTCGGCACGCACAATATCGGCTCGCTGCCCGTCCTGCTCGAGCGTGCGCGACACAATGCCGAGGCCCAGGTGGAGATCCTGGAATCGCTCGATGTCTTCCCCTCGACGCTGCCCGCCAAACGGGAGTCCGCCTACGCGGGCTGGGTGTCCATCTCGGTGGGCTGCAACAACACCTGCACCTTCTGCATCGTGCCCGCCCTGCGCGGCAAAGAGGTCGACCGCAGGCCCGGCGATATCCTCGCCGAGGTCCGGGCGCTGGTCGACCAGGGCGTGCTGGAGGTGACGCTGCTCGGCCAGAACGTCAACTCCTACGGTGTCTCCTTCGCCGATGCCGAGGAGCCGCGCGACCGGGGCGCGTTCGCCAAACTCCTTCGGGCATGCGGGAATATCGACGGACTCGAGCGGGTGCGCTTCACCTCGCCGCATCCGGCGGAGTTCACCGACGATGTCATCGAGGCCATGGCCGAGACCCCCAATATCTGCCCGCAACTGCATATGCCGCTGCAATCCGGATCGGACCGGGTGCTCAAGGCCATGCGCCGCTCCTACCGCAAGACCAAATACCTCGGCATCATCGAAAAGGTCAGGGCGGCAATGCCGCACGCGGCCATCACCACCGACATCATCGTCGGCTTCCCCGGCGAGACCGAGGCGGATTTCCAGGAGACCCTGGATGTGGTGCGGCAGGCCCGCTTCACCAGCGCCTACACCTTCCAGTACTCCAAGCGGCCGGGCACCCCCGCCGCCGAGATGGGCGAGCAGGTGCCCAAGGCCGTGGTGCAGGAGCGCTACGACCGGCTCATCGCGCTGCAGGAGGAGATCTCCCTCGATGCCAACCGGGCGCTCATCGGCACCGAGGTGGAACTGCTCGTCGCCGACGGCGCGGGGAAGAAGAACGCGGCGACGGCGCGGATGAGCGGGCGAGCCAGGGATGGTCGGCTCGTGCACTTCCGTCCCGGCGGGACCGAGGAGTCGATCCGGCCCGGCGATGTGGTCACCGTCGCGGTGACCGAGGCCGCGCCGCACCACCTCATCGCCGATTCGCCCATCACCGCGCATCGACGCACCGCGGCCGGGGATGCGCACGAGCGCGGCGTGACGCCCAAGACCGCGCCGATCGGCGTCGGACTCGGACTGCCCCGCCTCGGCGCGCCCGCGCCGGAACCGGTCGCGGCCGGTTGCGGAACCGCCTGCGGCACATAGGGTCTGTCCGGTCCCGTCGTGTGACGGGCGGGGGACTACCGTTGAGGTGCGGGGCAGCGACGCCCCACCTGACGGGGGTGAATTCACGCGGCGCAGGAGGCGACGATATGGCTGGTGCGGACCGGAATGCGCGGCCCGGTCGCGACGAATCCGAATCGGATAAGGCTACTACCGGTCGTAGTGGGGTGCCCGCGGGCGCGGAATCCGGTAATGGCACAGTGGACGCCGGACGTGTCGGACCCGAACCAGTCGAACGAAGCGAGGACCCCGTGAGCTCGGCCGAGCAGACCAAGGATTTCGAGCAGTTCCGCCGCGAGATCGACGATGTCGAGAAGCGCATCGCGGGCGAGATCGATCCCGGCGTGCGCGCACTGGTGGTGGCGGGTTCGGTCTTCGCGCTGCTCGTCTCGCTGGTGTTGCCGCACGCGGGGGCAGCGCGCGGATTCGATGTGCTGCTCAGCACCGATATCGCGAGCACCGAACACATCGGACTGCCCTCGCGGGTCTTCGTTTGGTTCACCGTGATCTTCGCCATCGGCTGCTCGCTGCTGGCACTCATGACGCGGCGCTGGGTGCTGGCCTGGGTCGCCGTCTCCGGATCGGCCGTGGCCAGTGTCTTCGGTGTGCTGTCGATCTGGCATCGCCAGACGCCGGGCATCAACAACTACCACGGCGCGGGGCCGGGAATCGGTTTGATCCTCGGGGCCATCGCGGTCATCGTGCTGACATTCCACTGGATCCGTGTCGTCTGGAGCCGGACCATCATGCAGCTCGAGGCCGAGGAGCAGCGCCGGTTGGCCGCCGCCGAGGCCGAGGAGCGGGACCGTCGCCTGCTCGGTGGCGAATCCTGAAGTAACGCAGCGGAATACAGTCGAACGGCCGGGCATGATGCCCGGCCGTTCGACTTTTGTCGGGTGGGTTTCAGCGGTTGCTGACGGCGCCCTCGGCGGCCTCCGCCCACTCCCGCCACTGCTTGGCCTGCTCGAGCGCTTTCTCGGCATCGCGCTTCTTACCCGCGGCCTGCGCCTTGGCGGCCTGCTCCTCGAATTGCGCGACGCGCTCGCGGAACTGGGCGGCGCGGGCCACGGCCTCCGGATCGCTGCGCCGCCACTGCGAATCGGCCGCCTCGCGGACCCGCTTCTCGATCGAGCGCAGCTTGCCCTCCAACTCCTGCATGCGCTCGCGCGGCACCTTGCCGAGTGCATCCCAGCGGTCCTGCAGTTCGCGCAGCTGCGAGCGGGCCGTATCGAGACCGGTATTCGGGTCGATGTGCTCGAAGGTGCGCAGCAACTCCTCCTTGGCGGCGGCGTTCTGCTCGAATTCGGCGTCGCGCTCGGAGACCGCGGCATTGCGCGCGGCGAAGAACACGTCCTGGGCGCTCTTGAAACGCCGCCACAGCGCCTCGTCGGCCTCGCGCGGGGCGCGACCCGCCGACTTCCATTCGGTGAGCAGGTCGCGGAAGACGCCCGCGGTGCCGACCCAGTCGGTGGAACCGGACAGCTCCTCCGCGCGCACGCACAACTCCTCCTTGTGCGATTTGGCGGCGGCCCGCTCCCGATCCAATTCGGCGAAATGCGCGCCGCGGCGGCGGTTGAACGCCTCGCGGGCCTTGGAGTAGCGCTTCCACAGCGCGTCATCGATCTTGCGGTCGACGCCGCGAATGGACTTCCACTCGTCGAGGATCTCGCGCAGCCTGTCGCCCGCGGCCTTCCACTGGGTGGATTCGACGGCGATCTTCTCCGCCTCGGCGGCCAGGGCCTCCTTGCGCTCGGTGTGCTCGTGCCTGGCCCGCTCCTTCTCCTCCTTGGCGTGGGCGGCGGCCTCCTCGGAATGTTCGGCCAGGGCGGCCAGGCGCTGGGACAGACCGTCGATATCGCCGATGACGGCCGCGGTGGGCAACTGTTCGGCGAGCGCGGTGGCGGCGGCCCTGGTCTTGCGGGCGTCCGCGCCCGCGGCCAGCCGCGCCTCCAGCAGGGCCACCTCGGTGGCCAGATCGTCGAAGCGGCGGCCGAAATGGGCCAGACCCTCCGCGGTGTCGCCCGCCTGCCACGAACCGATGACGCGCTCGCCTTCGGCCGTCTTCACCCAGGCGGTGCCGTCCTCGTCGACCCGGCCCCACTGGCTGGGATCGCTCACGGTGGGGACGACCACCGGATGCGGATGCTGCTGCTGAACCGGACCCGGTACGGGTTTGGCCGCGTGCGGTTTGGGGGCACGGGGTTGCGAACCACCGGGCTTCGGGCCGCCGGACGGTCGCGGTGTCGCGCCTGGGGTGGCCTTCGCGGTTCCGTTGCTGTCGGTCATAGCTCCTCGTCCCTGCCGCGCGTCACGGCTGCCTGGTTACTCCCTCGCTCATCCCATTGAACCCGGTCCGAGCCGTACAGACCATTGATCGGCGCACTCCCCTGTCGGAATCGCGCCGATACCGACCCGTGATGACCTGGGATGTAGCACCTCGAACACTATCAATGTCGGCCGAGTTTGCGGCACAGACACTCGAACCCCGCAGGTCCGGGCGGGGTACCGGGGCCGCGCGGCGGCCCCGGTGACAGCGGCTACCGTTACCGGGTGTTCTCCGTTGCCGCGCTGGTCCCGTCGCCGCCGATCCTGGTGCCCGAACTCTGCGGCGGCCCGCCGAATTCGAGCGATGAGGACCCGGTCGCGCGGTTGCGCGCCGCCGCTTCGGCCGCCGCGGCAGCGCTGGCGCCCGCGACGCGCTGGGTCGTCATCGGCGCCGGACCGGAGGATTCGGACATACCGCCGGAGGCCGTCGGGACCTTTCGCGGATTCGGCGTCGACATACCGGTCGGTCTGTCGCCGGCGGCGCTCACCGCCGATACCGCGGTGCCCGACCCCGAGCTACCGCTGCCCGCCTTGATCGCCGGCTGGTTGCGGGGGCAGGTCGCACCCGCCGCGTCGATCTCCGTTCGGATCCTCGCCATGGACACACCCGCCGAGCGGTGTGCCGAATTGGGTGCGCGGCTGCGGGGCGAATTGGCGAGCGACCCCGAACCTGTCGGCGTCCTGATCCTCGCCGACGGCGCGGCGACGCTCACGCTGCGCGCGCCCGGCTATCTCGATGAGCGCGCCGCGAGCGTCCAGGATGCGCTGGACGACGCCCTGTCGGCAGGTGATGCGACCGCCATCGCGGCACTGGACCAGGACCTGTGCGCGGACCTGCTGCTCACCGGCCGCGCCGCCTACCAGGTGCTGGCCGGACTCTTCGCGGACGATATTCCCCCGAAGACCGAAACCCTATACCGCGACGCGCCTTTCGGTGTCGGGTACTTTGTCGGTCTGTGGCGTCGCGGGGACTCGACCGCAGCCGTCGAGGCGGCGAATCCCGCTGCGCGCGCGGTGGGATTCGATGACCCCGTGTATCGCGAGGGCAGCGCTGTCGCCGCGGCGAACCTGACGGATCGTCGCGAGAAACCAACTGTCGGGCACGGTGATTCGCGCAGACCGGTGGCGGACACCGGCACGGCGGGCGCATCCGAGGGGGACATCCGGCCGATCGCGGTCCTCGGCCCCACCGCCACCGGAAAATCGGATCTGGGGTTGGCGCTGGCGGAGCGCTTGGGTGGCGAGATCGTCAATATCGATGCGATGCAACTGTATCGGGGGATGGATATCGGGACGGCGAAGCTGCCGGTGCCGCAGCGGCGGGGGATACCGCACCATCAACTCGACGTGCTCGAGGTGACCGAGACGGCGACCGTCGCGGCGTATCAGGTGGCGGCCAGTGCGGATGTGGCGGCGATCATGGCGCGCGGGCGCACCCCGATCATCGTGGGCGGCTCCATGATGTATGTGCAAGCGCTGCTGGATGAATGGGAGTTTCCGGCGACCGATCCGCAGGTGCGGGCGCGGTGGGAGACGGTGCTGGAGCAGGACGGCCTCGCGGCCGTGCACGCGGCGCTGCGCGCGGCCGATCCGGTGGCGGCGCGCACGATTGCGCCCACCGACGGCCGCCGAATGGTGCGCGCGCTGGAAGTCGTCGAGATCACCGGAAGGCCGTTCGCCGCTTCGGCCCCGGTGATCGGCGAACCCCGCTGGGGCACGCGAATTCTCGGCGTCGATCGGGAAACGGCGGAGTTGGACGCGCGCATCGAGACGCGCACCGGGCTGATGTTCGAGGGCGGACTCGTCGACGAGGTGCGCGAACTGCTGAAAGTCGGCCTGCGCGAGGGAGTCACCGCGCGCCGCGCCATCGGCTACGCACAGGTCCTTTCCTATCTCGACGGGGAATACGATCTGGCCCACGCCCGCGAGCGCACCCTCATCGGCACCCGTCGCTATGTGCGTCGCCAGCGGTCCTGGTTCCGCCGCGATACCAGGGTGCGCTGGGTCGACGGCGCCGATCCCGCACTGCTCGACGCCGCGCTCGCGGCATTGGAAACCCACGGCGAACGGACCCCGCAGTGACCCGACGCGTCAGCACCCGCAATGCCGCCGTCCAGGTGTGGACGGCGTACTTGACCAACCGCACCAAGCGGCACCGCGACGGTCGCTTCCTGGTGCAGGGCGTGCGCCCCATCACACAGGCCATCGCCAACGACTGGCCGCTGGAGACCCTGCTGTATCGACTCGGCACACCGGAGTTGTCCGGTTGGGCGCGCGAACTGCTCGACACCACCGAGGTGTCGACCGTCGGCCTGGTGCCGGAGCTGATGGCCGATCTGGGTGAGAAGTCCACGGGCACACCGGAAGTGGTGGCGGTGGCCTGCACCCGCGATCGGGTCCTCGACGACTTCGCACCCGGCGAGCCGGGGGAGGACGCACCCGTGGTGGTGGTCTTCGATCGGCCCAACTCACCGGGCAACCTCGGCACGCTGATCCGGTCGGCGGACGCTTTCGGCGCGTCCGGGGTGATCGTCACCGGACACGGGGCCGACCACTACGACCCGCAGGCGGTCCGCGCCTCCACCGGATCGCTGTTCGCGATGCCGGTCTTGCGCGCCTCGGGTTCGGATCAGGTGCTCGAATTCCGGGATCGGCAGACCAACCGGGGCATTCCCACCCGAATCATCGGCACCGACGAACACGGCGCCCGCGCCCTGTTCGATCACGACCTGACCGAGGCGACCATTCTGGTGATCGGCAATGAGACCAGCGGAATGAGCGCCGGGTGGCGCGCCGTCTGCGACGAGATCGCCGAGATCCCGATGGGCGGCACCGCGAGTTCGCTGGGCGCGCCCTCGGCCGCCGCGGTCGCCCTCTACGAAATTTCCCGGCAGCGCCGGACGTTTGCCAGATGACCCGGTCCGGTCCGGGCGCGAGGGCTGCTGGGAGAATGCCGACGTGTCGATGAGCGAACGAAGGGAGCGGGTCGTGCCGCAGCGTGATATCGAATTCACCAAGGGGCACGGCACACAGAACGAATTCGTGGTGCTGCCCGACGAGGACGTGCGCCTGGATCTGACGCCCGCCCGTGTCGCCGCGCTGTGCGATCGGCAGCGGGGTCTGGGCGCGGATGGCGTGCTGCGGGTCGCGCGGGCGGGTGCGCTGCGCGCGACCGGTGTTCTCGACGCGCTGCCGGAGGGGGTGGCCGCCGACGACTGGTTCATGGACTACCGCAATGCCGACGGTTCGATCGCCGAGATGTGCGGCAATGGGGTTCGCGTTTTCGCGCACTACTTGGCCGCGACCGGGCGCGAGCAGCGCGCGGACTATGTGGTGGGCAGCCGGGCGGGCGCGCGCCCCGTCACGGTGCACTCGGGGGACGCGGTGCACGGCGAGGTCACCGTCTCGATGGGGCGGGTGCGCGAAGTGGGCGCGTCCACCGCGACCATCGGCGGGCGCGGTTGGTCGGGTCTGGGGATCGATGTCGGGAATCCGCATCTGGCCTGTGTGGACCCGGATCTGTCCGCGACGGGGTTGGCCGAATTGGATTTGACGACCGCGCCCGGATTCGATCCGGCGCTGTTCCCCAACGGGGTGAATGTCGAGATCCTCACCGCACTCGCCGACGGTGCGGTGGATATGCGGGTATATGAACGCGGTGTCGGCGAAACCCGTTCGTGCGGAACGGGAACCGTGGCCGCGGCGGCCGCGGCGCTGGCACACGCGGGCATCGATTCCGGCGAGGTGACCGTCCGGGTGCCGGGTGGTGCGGTGCGGGTGCGCCTCGCCGAGGGCGCGGCCTGGCTGCGCGGTCCTTCGGAACTGGTCGCCTCCGGTCGGCTCGCCGGGCAGTGGTGGTCGGAGCGGTCCTGAGCGGGAATTTCGCCCTGCGGATATCCGGATGCGCGGCGTGGCCGTCGCGTGGCAGCATTGAAGGCGTATGAGGAAATCAGAGACGCAGGACATGACCACCCGAGACACGGCGGAAGGCATCCCCGCCGAAGCGGATGCACGCCACGAGGGCGACGGCTACGAGGGCGATAGCTACAAAGGCGACGTCGTGGCCGACTACCGGGCACGGATGGCCCGCAATGGCTGGACGGCCGAGCCCACCGCGGGCGAGTTGCAACTGGAGGATCGCGGTTCGCTGCGCCGCGTAGCCGGGCTCTCCACCGAACTCGCCGATATCACCGAGGTCGAGTACCGGCAGCTCCGCCTGGAACGCGTGGTGCTGGTCGGCGTCTGGACCACCGGCACGGCCGCGCAGGCCGATGCGAGCATGACCGAACTGGCCCTGCTCGCCGAGACGGCGGGCTCCGAAGTGCTCGAGGCACTCATTCAGCGCCGCGACAAACCCGACCCGGCCACCTACATCGGCTCCGGCAAGGCCGAGGAGTTGCGCGCGGTGGTGCTGGAGTCCGGCGCCGATACGGTGATCTGCGACGGTGAGCTCACTCCGGCGCAGCTCACGGCGCTGGAGAAGGTCGTCAAGGTCAAGGTGGTCGATCGCACCGCGCTGATCCTGGACATCTTCGCCCAGCACGCCACCTCCAGGGAGGGTAAGGCGCAGGTCGCGCTGGCCCAGATGGAGTACATGCTGCCTCGGCTGCGCGGCTGGGGTGAGTCGATGTCGCGGCAGGCGGGCGGTCGCGCGGGCAGCAATGGCGGCGTGGGTCTGCGCGGTCCCGGTGAGACCAAGATCGAGACCGACCGTCGGCGCATTCGCGAGCGAATGGCCAAGTTGCGCCGCGAGATTCGCGAAATGAAGACCGCGCGCGACACCATGCGCTCGCGCCGCACCGCCAGCGGTATCCCGGCGGTGGCCATCGTCGGCTACACCAATGCGGGCAAATCCAGCCTGATGAACGCGCTCACCGGATCCGGTGTGCTGGTGCAGGACGCGCTGTTCGCCACCCTGGACCCCACCACCCGCCGGGCCGCGCTCGACGACGGCCGCGAGGTCATCTTCACCGATACCGTCGGATTCGTCCGGCACCTGCCCACCCAGCTGGTCGAGGCATTCCGCTCGACCCTGGAGGAGGTGACCGGCGCGGATCTGCTGCTGCACGTGGTCGACGGTTCCGATCCACTGCCCGCCGAACAGATCAAGGCGGTGCGCGAGGTGATCACCGACGTGATCAAGCGATCGGGCGCGGCGGCCCCGCCGGAACTGTTGGTGGTCAACAAGATCGATGCGATCGACCCGGTCGAGCTGACCCGCCTGCGCGGGCAGTTGCCCGACGCCGCCTTCGTCTCCGCGCACAGCGGGGCGGGTATCGATCCGCTGCGGGGCAGGTTGGCCGAGATACTCGGCGGACTCGATGTGGAGATCAGCGTGCTGCTGCCCTACCAGCGGGGCGACCTGCTGGCCCGTATCCACGCCGACGGCCGCATCATCGGCTCGACCCACGAGGAGGGCGGCACCAGGGTCCAGGCCAGGGTGCCGCACGCGCTGGCCTCGGCGCTGTCGCGGTACGCGCACGCGGGCGGCTCGAACAGCGTTGCCTCCGAATAGATCAGGCACGGCATAGCTTTCGGCACGGCACAGATCAGGTGCGGCATGGCGTCGGCCCGGCGTGGATTCGCCCCGGATTCGATTCGGTGTGATTCCAGCCACCCGCCGGGCATTCACCTCGTGCTTTGTCGTGACGAGGGCCATAGACGGTGCGGCACGGGCGATTTCATTCGGCTATGGTCGGGTGCGATCGCAGGAGGAACTCATGTCGCACGAGCGCACCGCAGTCGACGATCGGCCGTCCGACACCACGTCATCGCTGAGTGATGGTGCGCCGCTGTCGATTTCGCTCACCGAACCCGAGTTGCGGCTGCTGGAGGCGGCGCTCGCGCCGCTGCGGGCGTGGACCAGTCCGCGCTTCCTCGGGATGGAGCACATCCCCGCCGAGGGGCCGGTGCTGCTGGTCGGCAATCACAATCTGATGGGCGGCATTGACGCGCCGCTGCTGTTTCCCGAGGTGCTGCGCAGGCGTGGTCGTCTGGTGCGCGGGCTCGCGGAGAATGTGCTCATCGCGGTGCCCGGTGTGCGGCATCTGCTGCACCACTACGGTTCCGTGCGCGGCACCCGCGCCAACTGCCGCACCCTGCTCGAGCGCGGCGAGGCCGTCATCGTCTTCCCCGGCGGCGGGCGCGAGGCGGTGCGGCGCAAAAACGAGAAGTACGCGCTCAAATGGGAAGGTCGAACGGGCTTCGCGCATATGGCGATCGAGACCGGCGCGCCCATCGTGCCCGTCGCCATGATCGGCGTCGACGACGCCTACGACATCGTCGTCGACGGTGATCATCCGGTGCTGCGCCCGCTGCGGTGGACCGTGCAGGCGCTGGGTCTGAGCCGGGATCTGACGCCGCCGCTGATTCGCGGTCTCGGACCCACCGTCATTCCGCGGCCGGAGCGCTTCTATTTCTCCTTCGGCGCGCCGATCGATCCCGCCGCGTGGTGCGATATCGAGGATCGGCACCTGGCCGCGGTGGATCTGCGCGATGTGGTGCGCAAGGCGCTGGAGGAGGAGTTGCGGTTCCTCTTCGCGGCGCGGGAACAGGATTCGGGGCGCACCCTGGCGGGGCGGGTCCTCGGACTGTTCGGTCGCTGATCCGGCGGCTACTGAGTCGGGAATCTCCCTCGCTTCGAGGAGGTCGCGCCGCAGCGCCAGGTGAGACGCCGATTTTCCGGTCGGAAGTGAACTGCGATTCTCATTCCGGGTACCGTGGAGTGCGACGGCGAGCCGGTGCGCACCGGCCCGCGCAGGCATTAGGAGGTTGGCGTGCAACGCACCCTGTTCGAGCCCGAACACGATCTGTTCCGCGAGTCGTTCCGCAAATTCCTGGACCAGCATGTCGCGCCGCGGCACGCGGGATGGGAGGAACAGGGCATTGTCGACCGCGATGTCTGGCTGGAGGCCGGTAAACAAGGATTCCTCGGCATGGCCGTGCCCGAGGAGTACGGCGGCGGCGGGGTGGAGGATTTCCGCTACAACGCCATCGTCGCCGAGGAGTCGGTGCGCGGCCAGTACTCCGGACTCGGCTTCGCCCTGCACAACGATGTCATCGCGCCCTACCTGCTCGGCCTGGCCAATGAGGAGCAGAAGCGACGCTGGCTGCCCGGCTTCTGCTCCGGGGAGATCATCACCGCCATCGCCATGACCGAACCCGGCACCGGCTCGGATCTGCAGGGCATCAAGACCCGCGCCGTCAAGGACGGCGACGACTGGATCCTCAACGGCGCGAAGACCTTCATCACCAACGGCATCAACTCCGATATCGTGATCGTCGTCGCCCAAACCGATCCGGCGAAGGGCGCGATGGGGTTCAGCCTGCTGGTCGTCGAGCGCGGGATGGCCGGCTTCGACCGCGGCCGCAACCTGGACAAACTCGGTCTCGAGGCGCAGGACACCGCCGAACTCAGCTTCACCGATGTGCGGGTGCCCGGCAAGAACCTGCTCGGCGCCGAAGGGATGGGCTTCGTCCACCTGATGAACAACCTGCCCCAGGAGCGGCTGTCCATCGCCGTCATGGCCGCCGCCGCCATGGAGGCCTGTCTCGACATGACGGTCCAGTACGTGCGCGACCGCAAAGCCTTCGGCAAACCCATTGGCGCACTTCAGAACACCCGCTTCGTGCTGGCCGAACTGGCCACCAAGACCACGGCCGTGCGCGTCTTCGTCGACCGCTGCATCGCCGAACTCAATACCGCCACCCTCTCCGTCGAGGACGCCGCCATGGCCAAGTGGTGGAGCACCGAGGAGCAGATCTCCCTCATCGACCGCTGCCTGCAACTCCACGGCGGCTACGGCTACATGAGGGAATACCCGATCGCCAAGGCCTACATGGACGCTCGCGTACAAACCATCTACGGCGGCACCACCGAGATCATGAAGGAGATCATCGGCCGCTCGCTGAAACTGTCCTGATCCCAACCGTTCCCGACTCCGGCCTCCGGCAGGTGCCCAGCACCCGCAGGGGGCCGGAGTTCTTCGTATCTGCAGCGGATGCGGTGTGTCGGAGGGGGACACACCGTTGGGGGTGGCGGCGGCGCGATGGGCGAGACAGTATCTCGGGAAATGGGGGAACCGGATGCGGGATGGGTGCGTCGGAATAGGAGACGGAGCGAATGGGTGAGCGGAGCGCGCATGGACCTGGGTGAGGACGCGAGCCTCGATGCGCGAAACAGGGTGGTGGGGGAGCGGGTACACGCACTGGTCGAACAGGCCGAGCGGCAGCGGCGGGAATTGGCGGCGGCGAGGGCGCGGGTCGCGGAGCTGACGGGGGCGGCTTGGTCGAGCGATCGGTTGGTTCGGGTGGTGGTCAATGCGGCGGGGGTGCCGGTGGAGGTGCAGTTGGCGGCCACGGCGTATCGGCACGCGCCGCGCGAGAAGTTGGGACGGTCGGTGGTGGAGGCGGCACAGGCGGCGGCTCGGGAGGTGGCGCGCCGGGTGGCGGCGGAATTCGCGCCGATCACCGCGCAATCCGGCGACGCGCCCGACCTGTCGGACCTGGTGCCCGGCGCCACCGATATCGGGGACCTGTTCGGCGCACCGCCCACCGCGCCGAAACCTCGGCTGATGACCGAGGAAGAAGAGGACGAGTACTACCGAAGCGGCGGCTATCTGCGGGAGGGCCGATGAGAGATTTGCGGGTCGATCCGGAGGCGTTGCGCGCCACCAGAACCGGCTTCGACGACGAATCGAACCGGGTGAAGGCGGCGCTCGACAAGCTCAGCCGGGTCATCGCGGCCGAAGGTAGCTGCTGGGGCTCCGACGGGACGGGTCGCGCCTTCGAAAGAAGCTACGCGGCGGGGGCCGAGGAGGACGCCGGGAGCATCGCCGGATTGTCCTCGGTGCTGGCCAATCTCGGGCAGGCCGTCGTCGAGATCGCCGACGACATCCAGAATCGGGACCGCGCCAATGCCGCCGCGACCGACCGATTGCGAGCCTGATATGGGTATCCGAATTCCGGACAACCTGCAAACCGTCGCCAAATGGGTTGTCGACGAGGGTGATTGGCCGCAGGCCGACGAGACTGCCATGCGTCGGATCGCCGCCGCCTGGCGGGCGGTCGGCGCCGAACTCGAGTCCACCGGCGGCGACTGCGAACGCTCCCTGCGCGATGCGCTCGCCGCGCTATCCGCAGGCAAGTCCCACGACGCGCTCGCCGACTACACCGGCCGCATCGGCGGTTCGACCGGCGAAATCGAAAAGCTCACCAAGCGAATCGCCGCCCTCGCCGCGACCCTCGACAACGGCGCGGCCGATATCGAACACACCAAACTCGCCATCATCGGCTCGATCGCCGTCTACGCCAACAAATCCGGTGCAGGCATGGCTGCGGCGCAGGGCGCCTCGGCCCCCGCCGCCGAAGCGGCCGCCCGCGCCACCACCAAGGCCGCCATCCACAGCGCCACCCGGCAACTCATCGAGCGCCTCGACTCGCGCACCGCCGAAACCAATGCCACCCGAACCGCTTTGGCGGCCTCGGGGTGGGGTGCGCTCGAGAATTCGCACACTCTTGGGCCTTCGGGCTCCTCGGCGAGCCGGACCGCTCCGGAGACCACCGCCGACGGTTCGACCAATACCCTCGCAGCCGGTCAGACGAGGGCGACATCGACGCTGCTCTCGGGTGCGGTCGCGCCGGCGGCCGCCCTCGGTCTTTCGGATTCGAGCGCTGTCGCGGGTGCCACGAAGCCAATCGTCACATCCCCGGTGTCCATACCGCAGGACGGATCATCCTCCGGCGCCGCGAAGCTCGTCCCTTCCGCAGGTCCGACATCCGCCGGTTCCCCTCGAACCCCACGAGTTCCAGGTGTCGGCGCGGATCCCTTGCCGCACACGACGATTCCCGGCGTCCCGGAGACCGGTGCCGAGAACGAGAGATCGAACGCTTCGGCAGAATCCCGGTCCCAGACCAAATCCGCACTGGTCAAGGATATTTCGATCGGTTCTGGCGAACCGCAGGCCGCCGACTCCGCAAGCGGTTCCATGCCGACGGTGCGAAACGGAACCCTCGGCCTTGCTTCGGTCGGCGATGATCCGTCGCAGCGGCAGCAGCCCACACCGGTATCGCACCCGAATACGCTTCCGCAATCCGCCGCGACGGATGTAGACGTATCGAGGGTCGCGTCCGGTAGCCAACCCCACGCCGGCACCCAGGCGGCACCGCACCCCTACACCGAAACTGTTCCGCCACAGAGTAATCCGGCTCCGCTGTCCGGTGCCCAGTCCGCCGATACGGGACATCGCCCCGGTCCGGCAGCTCCCGCCGCGCCGATCTCCACTGGTCCCGCAGCTCCCGCCGTCGATTCGAGTCAAAAACCCGGCCAGTTCGTCGCAGGGGGTGACTCATCGCAGAGACCCGTGCCGTCTCCCGCAGGCCCGGTATCCGGTAGTCCTGCGCCGCCTGCCGTCGATCCGGGTCATAGACCTGGCCAGTTCGTGCCTGCGGGTGAGTCGCCCCAGAGGGCGATACCGTCTCCCGGCGCTCCGGTGCCCGGAATTCCTGCGCCCCCGGTCGTCGATCCGGGGCATAGACCGGGACCGCTCGGACCCACGGTCGATCCAACGCATAGACCCACGCCCTACCCCACCACCCCGCCGCGTATCGAAATACCCACTGCGGCACACAATCCCGGCGCAACATCTCGAGTCGACCCGGTCCAGGTCCCGGCGCCGCGCCTGGACTCGCCGGTCAACTCTGTCGCCCCGCGCCCCGACGGCATCCCGAACCCCGGACAACCACTTCGAGCCGATACCCAGAACCCGGTTCGCCCGGATATGCCTCGGCCCGCGGCGGATGCGCCACAGATATCACGTTCGGAGCCCGCTCAGCCCGCTCAGCCCGCTCAGCCCGCTCAGCCCGCTCAGCCCGCTCAGCCCGCGCGGCCGGAGGTGCGGACGGTTGGGGTGGGACAGGGGCATTCGGTCCCGGCGACGACCACTTCGGATGCGCATGGTCACCGATATGACGCCGACGGAACTCACGGGGGTGCGGACTCCGATCCGCAAGTTGGTCAGGTTGTCCCGCAACCGGTCGCCGTCGCGATACCTGTTCCGCCGCAGGATCAGGCGCGGCGCGGTAGGCATCGGCTCGGAGTGCTCGGGCCGGGGCGGGAAAGCGCGTCGGAGGCAGATGATCCCGCGGTGATCGATCGGTGGCAGAAGTTGCCGGTCGAGGACCGCCACTACTACGCCGATCCCGAATTCCATGATCCCGTAGCGGAGTACGAGTATCTGAGCGGCAGGCCCGTCGATCCGCGGGTGGTGGCGGCCCGCGCCCACTTGTCGGCGGAGTTTCCGGTGTCGGCGCGGCTGACGGACGCCGAGATCGAGTTGCTCGGCCTGCTGGCGGACAGTGACTTCGACGAGCGGATCAGTAGGGCTACGCGCCAAGGTGATCGGCTCCTCCTGGATGAGTACGATGCCGAAATTCGCACCCTGGTAACGGCATTGAACAAATTGCCCGACTACACGGGCATTGTGTTCCGTTCGCTGCGGATCGAGGATCCGGCGGAGCTGGCGCGATTCGTCGCCGAATACGGCGCTTCCGAGATCCGGGTGGAGCATGGTTTCGGTTCTGCCGAAAAGGATGATGCGGTGGCCGGCGCGAATGTCGAGCTCATAGTCGAATCGCACTGGGGCAAAGAGGTGTCCTGGATGGGCGAGCGGACGGTGATCTTCCTGCCCGGCAACCGATTCCATGTCGATCTGCGTACATTTGAAAGTGGAAAGTTCCTATTTCATCTCACCGATCTGGGAAGGATATGGGTCGACGCGGAGGTGAACCGGGATGTGGCAGACAATCTGGCCCTCTGGCGCGCGAAGGAGGACGAGGAGCGCGGCGCGGTGCTGAAGTCCCGGCGGCGGATCTGGCGAAACTGGCTGGCCGCCGAATTGATCCGGGAACCGTCGGAACCGACTGGACGGTAGCGACCCGTCGGTAACCTCGTGTCACGGCAACCGGTTATTGTTGCGGCGTGCGCCTGCGTGGCCGGTGGGAAAACGGAATCGTATGGCGTATAGGGGTTGGGTCGCGGGGATCGGGTGTGAAAATCCTCGGTACGGGAGACAATTGACGCGGCGATGTGGTCACGGTGGTAAAGAGGTCAAATGTCCGCTCCTGCAATGAGTCTCGTACCCGTCATGGCTCCGGAGCGGGTGCCCCTGCTCGGGCACGTGCGCCCGTTTCGGCGCGACCCGCTCGGACTGTTCGAATCGTTGCGCGCCTACGGGGAGGTGGTGCGCATTCGGATCGGCTGGCAGCAGGTCTACGTGGTCACCTCCACAGAGGCCACTGTCGAGCTGTTCACGACGAAATCCCGGCAGTTCGACAAGGGCGTGACGGTCGAGTACTTCCGGGATGTCTTCGGCTACGGTCTGCTCAGTTCCGAGGGCGAGACGCACCGCCTGCATCGCCTGCTGCTGCAACCCGCGTTCCGGCGCGAGCGCCTCGCGGGCTATGTGGCGATGATGCGGGATCGGGTCGGCGAGCGGATCGCGCAGTGGCGGCCGGGCCAGGTGCTCGACGCGCGGGAGGCGCTCACCGCGATCACCATCGATATCATCGCGGGGGCATTGATCTCGGCCTCGGTCGGCAAGGAGTTGGCCGAGGAGGTTCAGTCGCGGTTGCCGCGCGTACTCGAATTGTCCTACGGCCGCGCCATGAATCCGTTCCCGGTGCTGAATCGGCTTCCGCTGGCTCGCAATCGGGAGTGGGCCGAACATGTGGCGCGCCTGCATCCGATGATCGACCGGGTCATCGCCGACTACCGCGGCGCGGATCACGACGACGCGACGGATCTGCTCGGCATGATGCTCGCCGCCCGCGACACCGACAGCGGCGCCACCATGTCCGACGCCGAGATCCACGACCAGTTGCTGACGATCCTGCTGGCCGGTTCGGAGACCACGGCCACCGCCCTGTCCTGGCTGTTCGTCCTGCTCACCCAGCATCCGAGGGTGGCCGAGAAACTGGTGGCCGAACTGGATCGGGTGCTGGCGGGTCGTCCGCTGGAATACGACGATCTGCCGCGCCTGCCCTATACCGCGCGCGTCATCGACGAGGCGCTGCGGCACAGCCCGCCGATCTGGCTCATCACCCGCCGCGCGCTGCAACCGGTGGAGTTGGGCGGGCTGCGGGTGCCCAAGGGCGCGTCGATCATGCTCAGCCCGTATCTGACGGGCCACGATCCGAAACTGCTCGCCAACCCGGAGCGTTTCGATCCGGATCGGTGGGCGGGTGAGCGGATGGGGCAGACACTGCGTCGAGCGGCGCTGCCCTTCGGGGCGGGGCCGCGCAAATGTATCGGAGATACCTTCGCCACCTTGGAATTGACGGTCGTGCTGACGACGATCCTGGCGCGCCTGCGGGTCGGTGTGGCGCCGGGCACGGACTTCACGCCCGAGACCGGGATGACCTACTATCCGAGCGGCCTGCGGCTGCGGGTCGACCCGAGGGGCGAAAGCGACTACCCGGGAGCATAATTCGGATCGGAAGTGCAGGTGGTATCCGTCGCGGGCAGGATGCCTTCGGCGAGATAGGTATTCACCGCATCGATCACGCAGGCACTGAGCCCGACCCGGAAGGTGCCGTGAATCCTGGTGTCGGCCAAGGTGATCAGCCGCGACCCGGTCAGATCGCGGTGCAGCGCGACACCTTCGGGATAGGCGGTTCGGGTATCGCGATCGGCCTGCAGGATGAGCGCGGGCACCGCATTGCCGACCTCGGTCGGCGCTTCGACCGGATCGGGCCAGAAAGCGCAGGCCGTGATGTTGTTGGCCATCGCGCCGAAGACGGGCTGACTCGCGCGCGCGGCCTCCACATTGCGGTAGTACCAGGCCGGATCGCGCGGCGCGGCCTTGTCGCCGCAGAGGATCGCGGCCATGGCGGGCGTGTCCAGCGGTGCGGCGGCGGTGATCCGGGATTTCAGCCTGTCCATATCGAAGGGCAGCCCGTCGAGTCCGTCGGCGATCATTCGCACGACCCGAGCCAGATCCGGATTCAGTCGCGGATTCGGGAGCAGCGTGAGCAGCATGGGCGGGAGCGTGTGCTCGTCCACCAGGTACCCGGCGCCGACGAGCGGATGCGCGGCGGCCTGCCGGATCAGGCGCTCGACGAAGGCGCGAACCTCGAAAGCGGTAGCGCCGAAATGGTATTCGCCGTCGTGCCGGGCCGCCCAGCCCGCCCAGTCGTCCAGCGCCGCCTCATTGACCGGACCCATGTCCGCAAACATGCCCGGCCCGTAGCGTCGCGGATCGATCGCGCTGTCGAACACCATCCGACCGGAGTGTTCGGGAAACATCTGGGTGTAGACCGCGCCGAGATAGGTGCCGTAGGAGGTGCCGAAGTAGTTGAGGTCGGGCTCGCCGAACGCGCTTCGGATGACATCCATATCGCGCGCGGTATTGCGGGTGGTGATGCGGCGGGCGCGTTCCGGATCCGGCGCGACGCAGGAGGCGGCGAGCGCGCCCGCCAGCGCGGTGTCGCGTGCGTAACCGAGCAGATCGAAGCCGGCGGAGAAGATCATGGTGGGCAGGGGCAGGGCACAGGTCACGCGGTCGGAGCGGCCGATACCGCGCGGATCCATCCCGATCAGGTCGTATCGGTCGCGCACCTCCTCGGAGAGTCCGGCCCGAATGCCGACCATCATCTTCAGGCCCTGACCGCCCGGACCGCCGGGATTGGACAGCAGGATCCCGCGCCGCCGTGCCGGATCGGCGGGTATGCGAGAGATCGCCACCGTCAGCGTGCGTCCGTCCGGATGGTCGTAGTCGAGCGGCACCGTGACCTCGGCGCACTGCGCGCCCGCCCCATCCAGATCGCGGTCCGCACACGGCTTCCAGCGCAAGGATTGGTGCGTGAAGCGGGCGAGCGGTTCGTCCTGCGCGCTCGCCTGCGGGGGATATCCGACCGCTCCGAAGATGACGGCGCCGCCCACCAGCAGTCGTCGAATCCGCAGTGCCCGCACCGAATCTCCCGTCCGTAGTTCGCGCAGGCTACCGCCGCGAACCCACCGGAGGATCCGGGGCGCGCGGGACCCGTCGTGAATCAGCCCTCACTCGTCGGCGCATGAGCGAGCCGATCGGCCTCGGCCTCGACGGCGGCCGCGTCCACATACGCCTCCGTGGTCAACTCCAGGTAGCCGGTCCACCGGGCGACGCGCGGCCGCCAGCGGGCCAGCGAGGCGGCGGCATGCGCGGCCTCGGCGCTGTCGCCCGTGGCCTCGGCGCGGATCTTGGCGGCCGAGGCTGCCTCGACCGTATTCTTCGCCAGATCCAACTGCTCGCGGCAGTGGTCGAGATCGGGCACCTCCTCGCGCACCGACTCGGCCTCCAGCCGCAGATGGCGGATCAGCCGATCGAGGTGCGGATCGGCCGCACGCGGTGGTTTGCCCTTGGTTCGAAGCCGCTGCCGCCTGCGGAAATCCGCGAGATCGCGCCCCGTGACCGGCGGATAGGTGAGTGCGGCGCTCAACGTGACCACCTCCTTGCCGCGCGCGTCGCGCACCGACAGCGCGGCGCGCACCGCCTCCGGCTTCGGATCGGCGCGGCCCGCCACCCGCGCCTCGAGCACGGCCGTGCGGTATCCCATCCGGAAGTCGTCGCAGATCCACTCGAACAGCGCGGTCGCCGCCTCGAGGTGGGTCTCGCAGATCCGGTTCGTCGCCTCGGCGGGCGCGCCGAGCATGCCGCCCCCCGATTCGGTGACCAGGGTCTCGCCGTTCGGGGCGGTCCGCAGGACCTCCCAGCTGTATCCCGCACCCGAATCGTGCGCGCCGACCGGCTCATCCGTGCTGTGCATGCTGGACCCTTCGCGAAATCCGAATGTTTCACCACACGTCATCGATCAACCGCTGGTTGCCGACCGTACCCGAATCGGTTTCGCGGCAGGTCTTTTCGGGGATCTTCGCCGGGGCGGGGGACCGGTTCGCCCGCGCCGGAAGCCGATTGCGGCGCCACCGGGCGACGACATGCCGCATGACATGTCCCGGATAGCCGCGCGCAATGATAGCTTTCCCGCATGTCTGCTGGTGAGGTGATGGTCATGGACGATGCGCTCGAGTCGGCCCCGGACGCGCTGATAGGTCGTGGCGTGCGCCTGTCCGACAGCTATGCGGTCGGCCGGGAGAAGGTGCGCGAATATGCCCGCGCCGTACAGGATTACCATCCGGTCCACTGGGACGCCGCCGCCGCGACGGGCGCGGGCTACCGCGATGTCGTCGCGCCGCTGACCTTCCTGTCGCTGGTCGGGATCAAGGTCTTCGAGAAGATGCTCGGCGAGGTGTTGGTGGCCTACGATCCGAGCGGCATCATCCAGACCGATCAGACCATGACCTTCCACCGCCCGGTCACCGTCGGCGATCTGGTCACCTCCACCAGCGTGGTGAGCGACCTGCGTCGGGCCGGGGGCGGCGATCTGATCACCACCAAGAACGTGGTCATGGACCTGCGCGGCACCCCGCTGGTCACCGGGTACACCGGGCTGATGGCCCGCCCGCCCGGCGAACCCGGTCATCCGATCGGCGCGGATTTCGCCGCCGCGTTGAAATCGGTGCTGCGGCACGATATTCGCCACGCGATCACACCGCCCTTCGGTCCGCCGCCCGGCGAACCCGAGGGGGCGCAGCCGGTAGAACCGCCGAAACGGGCGGGTCGTCCGCTGCTGAGCGCGGACGTCGGCGCCGAACTGCCGCCGCGCACCCTCGAGTTGACCCTCGGCGATCTGGTGAATTACGCGGGCGTCTCCGGTGATTCGAATCCGATCCACTGGAGTGCGGAGACGGCCCGCCTGGCCGGACTCGAACGCGGTGTGGTCGCGCACGGCATGCTGCTCATGGGGCTCGGCGCCGCCTACTTGACCTCTTGGCTGGGTGATCCCGGCGCGGTCCGCGACTACAGCGTGCGGATGACGAGCCCGGTCTATGTCACCCATGACCGGCCGGGCGTGGTCGAGTTGTCCGGCCGGGTCAAATCCGTTGATCAGGACAGCCGCACGGCCGTGGTCGCCTTGACCGCCCTGCACTCGGGCAAGAAGGTCTTCGGTCGGGCCACCGCGACGGTGCAGCTGTCCTGAGGCGGGTTCAGTGCGGGGGTGCGGTGAGGTCGTAGACGGCGTAGTTGCCCAGCAGAACCGGCGTGTAGTGGGCGGCCACCCAGTCCGCGATATCGCGGTGGCCGACCGGCCGCCACGTGCCCGGCTCGCTCGCCGTCGGAGTGGAGTTGCCGGGTGGGGCGTTTTTGTTCGTCGCTGTCTTCCAGGAGTCCGGGAGTTTCAGCTCCTGGACCAGGTAGTAGCTCACCTCGTGATCGCGCACCATACGCTGGAATTCGTCGAGGGTGGGCACCGGATCGTCGGAGGTGAACCCGCCGATGGCGATGACCGGGGTGCGGGTGGACAGTTCGAGTTCGGCAGCATTGGACGAGCGGTCGACGGCCGCGGACCATCTCGTGTTCGTGGCGCGCAACAGATCGAGCAGGCGCGGATCGAACGCGCCGCCGCCGAAGACATTCAACTGCCTGCGCAGTTCGGACGCCTGCCCGGATTCCGGCGCGCGGGCGGGGCCGACGCTCGGGCTGCCGCCCGTATGCGGCCGAGGCAGCGTCGCCGCCGCGTACGCGGTCGAACCTGCCAGTGCCGCAAGGACTCCCACCGCCATCAGCATTCCGACCATCCGATTCCGGGTCGACCGACGCAGCGCCGCCACCACCAGTCCGAGGGCCGCCGCCACCGCGACGGCCGCGATCACCCATCGCAACCACGGGAGCCAACCCGAATTCCGTTGCAGCAGAACGAATCCCCACAGCCCACCGGCCAGAATCAGTGCCGCCGAACCGATTCGGCCGAACGCGTCCCCGCGCCGCACCCACAGCTCGTGCGCCGCCAACCCGAGTAGGGCGGCGATGGCGGGTGCGATGGCCAGCGTGTAGTAGGCGTGCATCCCGCCCTTCATCACGGTGAAGGCGATCCCGTCGATCAGCACCCACAGCCCGAAAACCAGTGCGGCGCCGCGGCGCAGGTCGGTGCGCGGCGCCCGGCCGCGCGCGAACACGACCAGCGCGAAGGCGAGCAGGGCGGCGGGCAGCAGCCAGGAGATCTCGAACCCGATCTCACCGGTGAACAGCTTCGTGGGGCCTGCCCCCGCCGAACCGAAGGCATTGCCGGGGTTGGGCATATGCGGCATCTCATAGCCCGCGGGCAGTTGGAATCGTTTGCCGCCCTGGTGGTTCTGGCCGAGGAACCGGGCGAACCCGTTGTAGCCGAGCACCAGGTCCATGAAGGTGTTGTCGGCGGACCCGGCCAGGTAGGGCCGGGAGGACGCGGGCCACAGGATGGTCAGCAGCACATACCAGCCGGAGGAGACGACCAGCGCGACCGCCGCCGCGAGCAGATGCGCCAACCGATGTCGCAAGGTGGTGGGCGCGACGACGAGATAGGCGAGCCCGAGCGCGGGCAGCACCATCAATCCCTCGAGCATCTTGGCCAGGAAGGCGAATCCGAGCGCGACCCCGGCCAGGGCCAGCCAGCGCACACTCGCCTTCGGCAGCGCCCGCACGGTGCAGTACGCGCCCGCCGTCATGAGCAGCACCATCACCGCATCGGGATTGTTGAATCGGAACATCATGGCGACCACCGGCGTCACCGCGAAGGCGAATCCGGCCAGCAGTCCCGCGCTCCGGTTGCCGGTGACTCTCGTCACCGCGCCGTACAGCAGCGCGACCGTCGCCACCGCCATGAGCGCCTGCGGGACAAGCATGCTCGCGCTGCTGAAGCCGAACAACTGCCCGGACAGCCCCATCACCCACTGCGAGACGGGCGGTTTGTCGACGGTGATGAAATTGCCGGGATCGAGCGACCCGAACAGCAGCGCCTTCCAGTCCCGCGCCCCGGACCAGGTCGCCGCGGCGTAGAACCCATTGCCCATGCCGTTGACGGTGATATTCCACAGATAGGCCGCCGCCGTGCCGAGCAGCAGCGCGGCCAGGCCGAGACGTTCCCGGTGCCGCGCGGGCGGGAGGTCGGCCGCGCCGGTTCGGGCCGCGCCGGAGACGGGCGGGTCGTCGGTCTGCGGCGCGGACGGGACGGCATCGGGCTCGGCACTGGTCGCGGTCACGCGGGCAAGTCTGGCAACCGAGCGGGTGAGCAGGCTGGAAGTTTCCTGGCAATCGGCTGTGAGCCCGCTGGTGAAACGCCGACGGCCGCACGGATATCCGTGCGGCCGTCGACGGTGTGGCGGATCGCTAGATCTTGCGGATGACCGTGACCACCTTGCCCAGGATCTGCGCGTCATTGCCCGGAATCGGCTCGAAGAGCGGATTATGCGGCAGCAGCCAGACGTTCTTTCCGGTGCGCTTGAACGTCTTGACCGTGGCCTCGCCCTCGATCATGGCGGCGACGATATCGCCGTTGTCGGCCACATTCTGCTGGCGCACGACCACGAAGTCGCCATCGCAGATGGCGGCCTCGACCATGGATTGGCCGACGACCTTCAGCAGGAACAGCGATCCGTCGCCGACGAGTTCGCGCGGTAGCGGGAAGACCTCCTCCACCGCCTGCTCGGCCAGAATCGGCCCGCCCGCCGCGATCCGGCCCAGCACCGGAACGAAGGTGGGCGTAGGGCGATTCGGATCCTCGGCGCCCGCGTCGGCCTCGGCGGATCCGGACCGGGCGCCCACCGCGTGCAGGCTGGTGACCGCGCGCACCGCCTCGTCCAATCCGCGCACGTCGACCGCGCGCGGACGATTCGGGTCGCGGCGCAGAAAGCCCTTGCGCTCGAGTGCCCGCAACTGATGGGCCACCGAGCTGGTGGAGGTGAGTCCGACCGCGTCGCCGATCTCCCGGATGCTCGGCGGATAGCCGCGTTCGCGCACCGAGGTTCGGATGACCTCCAGCACCTTTCGCTGACGCACGGTGAGTTCCGCCCCGGTGCCCGCTGGGTCGGCGCCCACGTGACCGGCGTCGCCGACGCCGTCCGTGTCGTCTGTCTGCCTCACCGCAACCGCCCTTCCTGTCGTGTTTTTCGTCTCTCGAATCTAGCGGGGGAGCCCCGAGGTTTCAAACATCTGTTCGAGGTATGTCGGGCGTTTCTGCTGACTTTGTCGGCGCGGCGTGGTAAAAATCTATCGAACATGTGATCGAATAGCCTCGCCCGCGGGCCGCCTGAGCCGGCCGGCTGTCCTCGTTCCCAGCTCTCGTGCCAAGCCCTCGTTCCAAGAGCAGCAGGCCCCATCCACATCGACGGACGAACCATGGAGGTATTTCCGATGAGCAGCGCGATCAGCACTTTCGCCGGCCCGAATTCCGCCCCGGCGTCGGACGATCTCGGCTTCGACAGCGTCGCGCGCGCGGTCCGCCCCGTCTGCCGGGTCCGCCGCCTCGCCGATGGATCGCATCGGCCCGCAGTGGGGCCGCGCGGTGTCCGCCCTCGCGCGGGCGTCTTCTCCTATGGCGATCATCGGGTCGCCCCGTATCGCCCGCACGGTGCATATCCGATCCGGCGGGTGCGCCGGGCCGAGATCGGCTATGCGGCGCTCGCGCTTGCCGCGCTGCTCAGCGCCCTGGCGGTCACGGTGCTCATCGGCGTGGCGCATTGGAGTGCGTCCCCCTACGATTCGACGCCCGCCACGGTCGTGGTGGAAGCGCCCCATTGAGCAGGGCCTGGCCGAAGTTGTTGATCGAGAACTGGAACATGTTGCTATGGTGCCAATAACCATGCTCAGGGCGAGATTTCGGCTCACTGCCTGCGAGTCGCGGTGCCCCCGAACGATTCCGGAGGCAGCCCGCCCATGCCCGACCTCGCTTTCCGTGCCCGCCGGGTCCTCGCCCGCATAGTCGGCCTGGTGGCCTGCCCCCTGCTGCTATTCGCCGCCGCGCCGATCGCACACGCCGCGCCCGCCTATGCGGAATATCTCGACCTGCCCGCCCTCAATGCGGCAGGCGAGCGCGGCGGCGGGCTGAATCCGGCACTGCCCCTGGACGAATCGATGCTGGCCTCGGCGCTGGACCAGGTCAGGGCGGATGGTCTCCCGCCGAGCCGATATGCCACCCTCCTGCGGCAGTACTGGCTGGTGGTGGCCGCCCGCAATGCCGAAATCGACCTCACCGCCTGGGATCCGACGCGCGGCGTCGCGGCCAACGAGCGCACCTTCATCCAGGTGTATGTCAACTATCAGCGGTTGGCCATGGGTAAGCGGGAGTTCTGGTGGGCAGGCATGGCCGAGTTGGCGGGTGGCTCCTTCGCCTCCGCGTTCGTGGATCTCGATGAGGTGGCGGCGGTCTTCGATCTGCCCGGCCTGCATCGACTCGGCGTGGCAGTCGCCGACCTATTGCGCGGCACCCCACCGGAATTGGTGGCCGGGCTCCCGGAAGAGATCCGCCGCTTCGCCGCCGGAGCGCCCCGGCTCACCGCCGCCGACATCGCCTGGTACCAGACCCGGCTGATGGTCATGCAGCGCCACATCTTCACCGACCTGGTCTCGATGCACGAGGCGTACACCGAGCGCGGCATGTCGGGTATCGATGAGCTGTTCGCGGCGGGCGCGATCGACGAAAGCGCCCGCACCGCATGGCGATCCATCGACTCGGGCACCCGGGAGGGCAGTATCGACGCGCTGACCCGCATGGCCGACCGGGAGCAGAATCAGATCATCGCCGACCAGTGGGACGCCACCGCCGCGGGCCGCGGCGAGACGGGGCGGGTCCTGACCTACGCCAGTACGCTGCTGGGCAAGTCCGCCATTCCGGGGGTGCGCGCGCCCGGCGTCTACGCCCCGGCCACCGTGCGCGCCGAGGTGGGCGGGCATACGCTCGCGCTGCGCACCCCCCTGCCGGATTTCGACTGGGCCGACCGCGACACGCGCTGGGCCTATCTGCTCGCCGAGTTGATCCCGCGGCACATCGACCTGGAATCCGATCCCGCCGCCGCCGCGGCGGTACTGGGAGAACCCTTCTCCAGCAAGCTGATTCGTGGCCGACTCGGTTCCCGACTACCCGATCTGCTCGCCGATCTCGGTTCGGAATGGGCGGTCGTGAACTAGGCCGGCCTAGGCCCAATGCCGCTCAGTTAGCGATCCTGCCGGGTTGTCAACCCGGCAGGATGTGGATGCTGATCTGCGTTTTGTAGCTGTTGCGGTCGATGTCGCCTTTGGCGCGGTGTTTGGAGATGGCGCGTTTGACG
>NZ_QZFU01000015.1 GCF_003598715.1 Nocardia panacis | reverse complement strand
AAAAAGCTGGTGCCGCACTGGGATCGGTTCTTCGATCCCAGGCCCGACGCGCTCGCTGCTGCCACTCGCCTGATCCTGGGTGCTGCGGCGGGTGGTTTGTTCCACGGCCAGGTCACCACCATGCTGGCGGCCGTCGCGGTCGGTGCGTCCGCCCCGGCGCTGCTCGGTCAGATGGGTGCTGTCCGATCGGTGGGAGAATTAGCGGAGTTGGCAGACCAGAAGAAGCCGGAGTGAGCAGCGTGAACCGGTATTGGGCCTCTCTCACTCGGCAGAGCTACCGCCCTGCCGGGACGCCGCGCGGACACGCGGGCTACACGTTCCTGCAACGTTATTGGGCCTCATTGACGCGCTATCGGCTCCCTGAGAGACCAGCGGGATTAGGAGGCCGCGATGACACCGCTACGCCGCCGGTGTACCCGATCCGGACTGCGGATTTCCGCACCCGAATCCCTCCGCGCCAGCGGCTGCGGTTACGGAACATCTTCGGCCGCCAGCTCCGCGATGCTCGGGAGAGGGCCAAACACATAAGCGACCAAACGGACCAACTCCACGCGTTCGCGACCTGGATTCCACCGCGTGAACTGTTCGGATCAACCGTAGTTCCGCAGGTCGCCGATACGGCGGCTGGTGTATTGCTCGCGATCGAGGAGTTGTTCGCGTCGGACTTCTTCGACCTGATGCCCTCAGATATTCAGATGGTGTTCGAAGATTCGGGACTCACCCAGGCCGACGGCCGCGACCGCATCGGCGGCTTCCTCGCCGCTGCCGACGTTCGGCACGGTGCCTGGCATGAAGACATGCTGCGGCGCGCAGTGGAGCTGGATGTATGGAGTATGGAGCTGTGGGATGCGCTGCAACAACTGGACCAGATCCTCAGCGACGTGCGGGGTGTGGACCTGCGTGAGGCGGAGCTGGAGGACACGGATCTCGACGGGGTGCGGTGGTCGACTGCCACTCGATGGCCGACAGGTTGGCATGAGCGGATCGTCGCCATATCGGTCCCGCTCGGGTCCGGAGAGTTCGAGATTGGCGGCACCGATGGGCACGACCGTGCGTCTGCGGGCGTGCCCATCCTACCGCGAGGCTGAGTCTGGTCGCCGCTCCTTGCTACTTGAGTCCGGCGGCGCGGAGGATCGTGTCGGCGGTACCGCAGGCTTTCGGGTCGTCGAGTCGTAGGCCCTGCGCGTGTAGTTGCTCACCGGCCCGCGCCGCCTGTTTCAGGGTCGCGTCGATGCGGTCGACGGCGAGGCCAGCGCGGTACTCGTCGATGACATACCTGGTGTAGTCCAGGCAGTAGACCTGGACGATCCCGGCTGACGGTCCTGTCCGGACCGGAGTGCGTTCGTCATACCACCGCACGACGCTGTGCAAGTAGTTCAGCGATAGCAGCGCCGCCGTCACGAGCGCCATCAACATGAGCACTGCCATCGCGGCTGTCACCATCTGAGCTGCCGAACTCCTCGGTCTGCCCATAACTTGGACAATGAGCGGAACGCCTGCACGAACTCCCATGACGGCACCATCCCCTGAACCGAATCCAATAGCGAGACAAAGCATCCCATCCACGGAGAACCGTCACGAGTTCACTCTGAACTGTCACGGATTGGGGGCCGTGTCGCGCACGGCGGAGTCGGATATGTGATTCATCCGCGTCGAGTCGGAGTTCGTCGCGCGCTGTCCGGTTCAGCGGATCGGGGGCAGGACCATTCTCGAGTTGTGATCTCAACGGCCACCTGGTTGGCCCGATCGAGGTCGTGCAGAAGTTCAGGTGAACAGGGCCTGTAGGGCTCACGGTTGTTGGTCCGGAGGACGGGCGAGGTTCAGTGGTCGGGGATGGCGTGCGCCGTAGGCCAAGCCGTTGGTGAGGGTTCGGTCGAGTTCGGTTCGGGTGAATCCGTGCCGGCCAATGTGGTGGGCGGCGGCGGTTGCTAGCGCGGTTCGCGCGCGGCTCTCTTGGAGTGCTCCCGCTGCGACCAGGCGGCCGAGGTTGAACGCAGCCCGAAACAGTGTCCCGTTTCGCGAATGATGTTGGGCGGCTGCTACTCGCGCCGCCTCGTCGGTGACGATGGCGGCGATGTAGGCCTCAGGGAGCGCCGGCGTTGTGGTCGGGAGGGGCGGCGGTGCAGGGGCGAAGGCATCGATGAGCCAGGTGGGAAGATCGGCGACGGGGAGGTCCTGGACGATTCGATACTCGCCGTGTGGCGTTGCCGAGCCCGCAGTAACGACATAGCCGCCGTCGCCTCGGGTGTCGACATCGTCGGCGAGTAGGCCGACAGTATTTCGCAGCCGGGGAGTGATCGGCGCCGCGTAGTAGAGGTGGCGGCCTCGTGGCGTGGTGATGGTGAACGTGGGTGGGTAAAGGTTCGTATCAACGTCGAGATCGTTTGTGTGGGAGTCGATATCGATGACGTGGAGGTTGCTGGGGCCGGTTGCGACAGCAATGTTGTAGCGGTGGTGTCGCGACCACCAGCGCCGGACCCGGTCGATGTCGGTTGTCGCGTACTGCGGCCAGGTGCGCACGGTTCCATCGTGTCCTCGGATTCTCAAGGTGGCGGGAACTTTGCGACCGGGTTCGAGTGGGAATACGAACCAGCCGCGCTGCGCGGCTGCGAGTGCCGCGTCACGGAATGGATTGGAGTTCATGAGGCTCCTCGGGAGTCAGGCGGTGGCCCGGACGGCGCTCGAGTTCATCGCCCGATCGCTGCGACCGTGCGGAAACCGGGACTTTCGATCGGGCGGGGTGACCGCTGGTACCTGAGTTGGCGGAATCCGCTCAGGTTTGTTTCCGATGGAGCGGCACCGGACCAGAAAGGCCCGGTGCCACCAAGGGGTGAATCAGTTGTCGATCGGGACGGTCGTCGGATCGAGGTCGCCTGCGGCGGCCTGTTCGACGGGCATCAGATGGTGGCCGAGCTCGGCCAGGTAGTGGAGGTATCGGGCGGTGCCGCTATCGCGGTGTCCCCAGGAGTCTGCGCCGATCCTGCTTTCGTAGTAGCCGAAGACCAGGCCGAGCAGGATGACCATGCAGCGAGCGGGTTTGCAGTTCAGGGCGGCCGCTTCGAGTTCGTTGCGCCATCCTTCGATGCCGAGCAGCTTCAAAGCGGTCCTGATGCCTTGGTAGTCGTCCAGCAGGATCGGTTTGCTCGCCGATATCGCTTCGAGAATGAACCTCGCGGCCGAGGGTGGCGCGGTGTTGCGGGTCAGATAGGTTTGAACGAATTCGCACCGTGCGTCGGTCGCGGCATCGGACTGCTTCCTCAGTCCCCGGCGGCGATGTTCGACCTGCTTTGCTTCGCGTTCCGCCTGTTCCCGTGTCGCCTTGGCCTGCTCGGCGGCTCGCCGCGCCTCCTCGGGATCGATTGCGGGAACCGGAGGGGTCGCCCCGGTTGTCTCGGAAGGCTCCGTTTCCGTGTCGATTTCGGTGGGTTCGGTGGGGATCTGATACCCGCCGGCGTCGAACTCGTGGACGGGGAGATAGAAGTATGGCGTCCATTCGTATCCTTGTTCGACCGAATCGGCGTGGTGCAATCCTTCGGCTGGTGCGGCATCGGGATGATGGCGGGTGCTCCAGTCGATCTTTTTGTGGTCGACGTGTTCACCGGTCTTCCGGTCGACCATGTGGGGGAGATCGTTGCGTTCGAGGTAGACCGCCCATCGGGTCGGATCCTGGTGTAGTGCTTCGGAATCGATCTCATGTCCAGCGGCGGTGCGCAGTCCTTCGGCGGGAATGAACTCGCATGGATCGGAGTCGTAGGGTTCGGTGGTGAGAAGCGCGAAACCGTGGGATGCGTAGGTGAGGGCGGTGGCGAACAGTTCGCGTGCGTGGGATCGTTCGTTTGCGATACGCGCGGCCTGATATTTGAAGGATGACCTCGGTGTCGCGAGTAGCCGCTCGATAGCTTCGGCGTCGCCTGCGTTGTCGTATTCGGCGATGACCGCGGCCATACCGAGGTCTAGTTGTTCGCCGTCGAGGAGTCGGCAGGCTGTGGCCGATTGTCCGGCTTTGCCGTAGAGGCGGATCTTGTCGAGGTCGCGTTCCTGTACGGCTTTGGATACGCGGGTCACCGACATGCCGAGGTCGAGCATTTCGGCGATGCCCGCTGCTCGATCGCCGATCGTCAGTGGGATGCAACGGTCGTTCACGTTGATCTGCTCGGTGATTCGCGCGATCCTGCGTTGTTTGGTCGGAGCGTCGGGTGCCGGTTCGATCCACACCGGAACCAGGTCGAGTCCGAGTTCGAGTGCGATCAGAGTACGTATCTGCCCGTTGGTGACGACAATCCGGCCGTCGGCTTCTCGGAACGCGGTGATCGGCGTCTTGACGCCGAGTTCGCGGATGGAATCGCGAACCTCCGGATGGGCGTCGAGGTCGAAGTTCTGGCGAACGTTGGCGTCGATCACGAGATCGGCCGGGTTCATCCGGACTGCCAGAGCTGCGGTGTCGGATGCCACCCGCGGATCGTCTGTGGACGGATTGGTGGTGTCAGTGGTCGGTGTCATCGAAGTGGTGTCCTATCGTGAGGAGGGCGGGCACCGGCCAGGTTCCGACTGGCCGGTGCCCGCCCTTTGGGGGAGTGACGGATTCAGGACGCGGGGACGGTTTGATAGCGGGGCAATCTGCGTCGGCCCGTCAGCAGTTCGTCCACGAGTTGGTCGTAGCCGGCCATCAGATCTGTGAGCGCGGTGTCGAGTTCGGCGGCGACGAACGTGGACGGGGCGATGACCGTGCGCGTGACAGCGAACAGTACGAGCCGGTCGATCACCGCCGCCAGCGACTCGGTGTGCACGACCGCTGCTCGGCGCGCACGATCGGCAACCCGCTCACGGGTGAACCGGTCGATGGACGCCAGCAACTGATGGTGGGTGACGGCCAGCTCCGCTGCCGAACGTGTCTCGTCTTCCCTGGCGTAGTGGTTGCGTTCGGCCAGAGCGGCGAGTTCACGTATAGCCGACAGGATTTCACCGTCCGCACCGGCGACGATGACCTGCGAGCACGCCGCCAGGATCGCCGTCGCGGACGGAAGCCCGACCGCACTGCGGCGCGGCTTCACCACAGCGGCGACCATATCGCGAACACAACCGAATCCGAAGACCCGCGACACCAGCTCCCATTCGTGCGCGGTGAGCTGCCGCGCCGGGCCGGTCACTCGGAATCCTTCGGTCGGGCAGTGACATTGATCGGCCGCAGCGCCAGGAAGACGTCATTGTCGGGATCTATCGGCACGAACGCCCAATAACGGCCACCCCAATCGGGGTACTCGGTGCGCCATCGCTGAACAACCTCGTCGTCGAGCGCGGAGATCGGACCGGCCGAACCCAGATACCGGCGATGGTCATAGTCCGCGCGGGTGAACTTCTCGACCATGAGGACTCCTTCTCTCGATTGGATACCTTGTGGTGCAACAGATTTGGCCGAACACTCATACGAGTGCCATCGCCCGCAGTGCGAGGTCGTCGAGTACTGCGGCTCGGTCCGGATCGGGAACTGTCTGGCTGTAGCTGGTGACAGCGTTGGCAACTCCGGCGGCGGTCAGTTGGCCACCGGCAATGAAGTGCGTGAGTATCCCCGCCCGCTCGGTATCGGTGAACCCGAGACGTGGGGCCAGCGCGGCGAGGGTCTGTTCGGGTTGTGTGACCGGTTGGCCGGCCTGGTGTTCCAGTTCGTCGACGCGTTCGGCGAGGAATTCCGGGGACAGCCATTCGCTGACCCTGTCGCGGGTTTCGGCGGTGATGACGGCCAGTCGCTTGCGGTAGGTGTCCTGTGACCAGCCGATCGCGCCGGCTTCGATGCGTTCGCCGATGTGCTTGCGGCTGTGGGTGAACATCGGCAGCGTCAGCCCGTTGCCACAGACTTGCACGACGAGTTCGGGGGTCAAACACAGTGCGTGGTGGCCGGTTTCGGAATTGCTGAACCGGAATCCGGCGAACACCACCGGTTCCGAACCGGGCGAGTAGCCTCGGCCCTCTCGGTGTGCGATCGGTCGCCAGGCGTCCAATTGGGCGGCGGCCCTGCGTCGTTCGGCCTCCAGTGCCGGGTTGGCGAAGGGATTGCGGTAGCCGGACAGGAAGTTCGGGGCCAGCGCACGAACGCGTGGGGAGTAGACCTTGCAGTGCATGGACGACTCGCTCAGATCACAGGCTCGGACCGTCGCGTCCGCATCGGCCGAGCGGATGCCATCGAGAACCGCGGTCAGTACGTCGAGATTGTCGATGATGCCGTAACGGTCGGAGAGGAACGCCCGCAGCACACCCGGCTGTCCGGGCCGAGTGAACAGTCGCAACAGGAATTGCCGAGTGTCCGGCTCCGAAGGTGCCTCGCGCGGCGCGTGCAGCAAGCCGTTGACATTCGCGTCGTAGAGATCGAGCCGATCGCTGTCGCGCAAGCGGCGAAGATACCGGCCCGGGATGTCGAGTTTCGCCGCGATCTGGCCATCTGCGGCGCAGGTCGGGCTGTAGCGGCCATCGACCGCAGTGACACCACGCTCATCGATGACCGGAGGAACGCCGAGCAGTTCGACATGCCCATCGCGGGAATGGATGGCCGAGGCCGGGGCGACGACATCGACCTTGGCGGCCTGCTGCTCGTTGAGCAGCGCCACGAGATCGCCGAGATCGGCGTGGCGCACGCACACAGGTGAACTCATAGCGGAATCTCCTTAGTTCGAGTTGCTGGGAACGGTTGGCGGACAGCAGAAAAGAGCGCGGCACAGATGGCTGTCCGCGCGGGAAACTGGGAGCGGCCTATCCAGTCAGGTCGCGGCCTGCGAGCCAGTTGAGCCACGCACCATCGATGGATGGGCGAGAACAGCGAGCCGCGACCACCACCGCGAAGGCTCGCCCGAAAACGATCGCATCGCCGGAACCACGCCCGGCGGCGTCGCTGAACCCACGCGCGTATCCGATGGCTTCCCAGCACAATCGGGCCGCCTCGGGACAGGTGGTGATTGCCTGATGCCACTGCTCGAAGGTGGGGACACGGTCGGTCATGTCAGGTGCCCTGTCAAGTCGGTGGCCGGGGCCTGCTCGGCCAGCCATGCCTTCCACGCTTGGGACACAGTGGGATGCGTTGTGCGTCCGCCGGTGAGGACTTCGGCCATGCCGAGGGCATATGCGCGCGCGAAGTCGGCGGCCTGGAAGTCGTCGAGTTGGGCGGGTCCGCCCGCGTCCTGCCAGCCCCACGCATAGCCCTCGGCTCTGGCGAACACTTCCGCCACGCACGAACTGATGTGCGCGGCCCGGTGGAACTGGTCCCACGGTTGTATCGCATCGCTGTTTGGTTCTGCGTTCATCGGACCCTCCTTCTGGATGTCGAACTCGACGGAAAGCTGTTGCAGTACAGTCAAATTGGGACGGGATCAGTTTCGTGCACTGTTGCCCAGCTGGGGGTGAGGTCCGCCGGACATCCAGGTGCCCCGTTGCCGACCGGCCGCAGTCAGGACATCGGCGAGGCAGGTGGCCATATGTGCTCGGCTGGTCCGGATCATCTCGTTGCAGCCCGCCGACGCGGCCGAGGTGACCGGACCGGGCACAGCACACGCCGGTAGCCCGAGCAGGTTCGCCCAGCCGACGGTGTTCCCCGTCCCGCTGCGCAACCCTGCCTCGACCGCGACCACGGTGCGCGACAGCGTGACCGTCAACCGGTTCCGTGCCAGCAGCCGTTGCCGATTCACCGTCGCGCCCGGCGGCAATTCGCTGATCAACAGACCGGTATCGGCGACATCGTCATGCAGTCTCGACAACTGGCTGGGATGACCGCGATCGACACCTCCGGCCAAAACCACGATGGTGGCGCCACCGGCAGCCAGCGCGGCACGGCTGGCGGCCGCATCGATCCCGAAAGCACCGCCGCTCACCACGGTCCAGCCGCCGTCGGCCAGATCCCCCGCGAGGTCCCCGGCGACTCGCTGACCGTATTCGGTCGCTGCGCGAGAACCGATCACGGCCACTGCCCGCTCGGAAGCTCTCCGTAGCGACAAGGACCCGCGAACCCACAATCCGAGAGGCGCCACGCAGGTAGGACTTCTCAAGCCTCGTGGGAGCCGATCGAATATCGAGAACAGCTCGAACGGCCATTCCGGGTCGTCGGGTGTGACGAACTTGCCGCCCGCCCGCGCGATGATCTCCAGATCACGACGGGCATCGGTGTATCGGATGACGCGGGGATCCGGCGCGATCGGGGTATCGCCTGTCAGCACGGATTCCGCGGCCGCCTCGACCCCGACCTTCGCGACCAGCTCGTGCAACTCTCGAGACGGACCACATGCGGCACGGGACAGCACTGCCCACGCGAGCCGCCGAGAATCAGTCGTCATCGCGGCACCACCACGCCACACGGGAGTAGCGTGCGCGAAACATATTCCGGTACAAAGGAATTCATGATGCAGGCTCCTGAAGTCGAAGGGAATATTCGCCCCGAGCCGGGCAGAGAACCGATTCGATCGCGTCGGTGCCGGAAATGCCTGCTTCGGAACAACTTTCGGCAAGCAACTCCGAGTGGAATATCGAATGGTTGTCGGTGGTGCGGCGGGCGGGCTCGAACGACACCGGCGGCCCGCAGGAGCGGGACGAGCCGTGGCTCGGCCCGCGTGCCGCCGGTGTAACGTGCGTCCGGCCGCCGCACCACCGATGCCGATGATGGTGGGTCACAACGTATTTGGATCTGTCCCCGTGGAGGCATCGGATCGCTCGGCGGGCCGCTATTGGTCGTTGGCGTGCATGGGATCGGTGACTTCGATGTGGACGCCGAAGGTTGCGGCGATCTCGGCACCATGGTGGGCGCAGGCAAGCAATTCGCTCGGGTGAACGGCACTGTCCAGGGCGCGAGCGATCTCGAGGGCGAATGGATCGTTCGGAACAGCGTCCAGCGCGATGTCGAGGCTGATGGCAGTGAGGACTCCGTATCCGCGCAGGTACGTGCTGAAGGCCAATAGAGATGCCGGAACCGCCCGGAACGGAGCCGGAAGTGCTCGCGCGAGCAACGCCCACAGTGATTCCGCGGCGCGGGCATTCCGGGTCGCCGCGACCGCCAGCATCGTGTTGAAGACCAAGTCGTCACAAAGGGCGGCGGTGACCATAGCGAGATCATGAAGCGGGATCTCCCCACCCCTGTCGGCGGTCTGGAAACACCCACTGATCCATTCGATGGTTTCCCGGTGGTGATCGTCGGCACGCCCGACAGCGGCGGTCTGGTAGGCCCGTCGGGCACTGGGCAGGAGTTGGGCCATCTGATCGTGGATTTCGGGATCGGGAGCCACCAGCGCGACAAGTTCGTCGCGAGACCGGTGAAGGGGTTGCCCATACAACACCCGTTCCATCGCGATGGCAGAGTCAGTGGGGTCGGGCATCGTGCCGTGCCGCTGTGGCCCCAGCAGGCTCCACCACGGCGCGCCCACGGTGATGGCCTGGCAGTCGAATGCCGCACGAACTGTGATCCGGTGGACTGCGAATTGTGCTTCGACGGCGGCGGCGGTCCGTCGGAACTGCTTATGTCGGTCGGTGAATCGTGGTCCGTCGCCGATGGCAAGACGATCGTCGACGACCACCAGGACGAGTACGCGGGAGCCCGTGGACTCGCAGAACCGGACACGCGATTGCGGCAGCGGATCGGTCGTCGCCGGACCGAGTTCGTCGAGGCCGACGCGCAGAGCCCAGTCCACCTTCAGCATGCCGGGCTGATCCGAGGCAGCCATTCCCGCGAAGATCAGAGACCGGACCGGAGTAAATCCGAAGATGGCAGGCAGTGCGGCGATGAGCGCGCCAGGATCGGTGAGCGTATGAGCCATGGTGTCGAACTCCTTCGATGAGAAGAGATTTCGGCCCACAGCGCAGATGTCCTCGAAATTCACGAAATCGGTCCACGGTTGAACGCTGAACGGACGGAACCGATCTCACTGGAATCCATCAACGAGTGACGTCCGGCCTGTGGGCGGGTGGGCGCGCTCGACCCACGCCGGTGGCGTGCGTGCGGTGTCGAGCCGCACGCTCTTCGCGGCCCGACACCGCAGCCGCCGGCGTAGAGTGCGCTCGCCCACCCGCCCACGGTCGTTGCTGACTCACCCTGGACGAGCCGAATCGGACCGTTCCGTATCGGTGGACGACGTCCTCTCGATTTCCCACATGGGATCTAATAGTTGGAGTCCCATCTGCTGTCGTCTGCCCGAAAATCGGCATATCCTGAAGTCAAGCTTCATCGCTCAAACTTCCCGATAGCCGCCGGATGTGGAATCGGAAGATTCATCCCGAAAAAATGTATGCGTACCCACTCTCAATTGATTAGTTCGGGAGGTGAGATGTATTCAAATTCCGGGCATGTGCCTGAACTCGACCTGGCTTCCCGCAATCCGATCGCGCTCATCGACGGTTTCTTCGGTCAAACCGTACTGGGTATGCAAAAGACATCTATGGAACATTCAGAGCCGGTGAGCGGTCGACTTCCGATTCCGGAATTGAATTTTGATTCTTCAGCGAGAGTGGAGAGATTCCGGTACAGCGTCACATCTATCTGCTGTCATGGCGAACTTTCTGAACGTGCTCCTATGCGACTGCTGGGATGGAATCCGGGACACCAGATCCGACTGGATATCAAACGTCGGGTCATAGCCGCATTCCCAGACGCGGACGGTGCCCACAAGATAGGCAAATCGGGCCGCTTGCGGCTACCAGCGGCTATACGTCATCAATGTGGAATCGAACCCGGTGACAAGCTATTTGTTGCTGTTTCTTCGAAATGCGATGCTGTGATTGTCTATCCTTTAGTCGTCATCGATTTGGCACTCGCCGATCTCCATCGAGCAGCGCGGAGTTGCGTCGAATGACAACTTCAGCCGAGGTCACCGCGGCGCTGCTACTGCTCGAGCGTCTGGGACTCACGCCCGAGCAGCTCATCGACAGCGCCGAGTCGAGACCAATCCCAACCTTCAGCACGTACATTCCAACGGTTATCGAATCGATGGCGCCGACGACGCTGCGGGTCTATGGCCCCTACCTCCGCCGTATTCAGCAGACGTGGCCGGATAACCGGCTGGACGAGCCAACAACATCGCAGTTGCGCTGCTTGGCCGACGAGACCGGAAAGAACGCCATGATCCGCCGGAACTCTCGCGGTGGACGCAGCGCCACCGAGAACCTGATTGCCGCAGCACGATTCATATACCGTCGCGCCGAGGACGACGGGCTAATCCGCCCCGAGAACAATCCGGCCCGACGAGTCGCCAAGCCTCGGCGAGTACCCAGCACTCGACGCGCGCTCGCCAACCACCAACTCGCCGAGATCATTCGTGTAGCGGCCACTACCGGCAATGATCCGCAGCTCGACGCCCTTTTGCTTCGCTTCCACATCGAAACCGCATGTCGCCGCTGCGGAGCGCTCTCCCTGCGTCCCTCCGACCTCGATGTGGAGCAATGCCTCGTCTTCCTGCGAGAAAAGGGCTCGGCTGTGCGCTGGCAACCAGTCTCACCCACACTCATGCGCGCACTTTTGGAGCACATCGCCGAGCGACATCGAAATGCCGCCATCGAATCCGAGCCCCTATTTCGTCGCCGCAGTGGCCGCCCGATCACCCGCCGCCGATACGACTCGCTGTGGAACCGAATCGGGCAACACCTGGAATGGGTCGAACGCCAGCAGATCACCGCGCACTGGCTCCGGCACACAACCCTCACCTGGGTCGAACGCAACTACGGCTACGCCATCGCGCGAGCCTATGCGGGCCACACCGAACCCGACGGCCGCAGCGGACAGACCGCCACATACATCCGCGCCAGCCTCCAGGAAGTCTGCTACGCCCTCGCGGCGATGACTGGTGAACCGCACCCGCTCGCAGCCTGATACCGGTGTTCTCGTATCAGGTGACGAGTGCCAGAGGATGTGGCTCTCCGGTGAGAGTGGCCAGAGCCAAAGCGACTTCGTCGATGTCGGCGCGAACGTAGGTGGGGGTGGCACCGTCGGACTTGCTCTCGGCGTGCCCGGCGTAGGCGCGGGCGACGGCGAATCCGAAGTTGCGTTCCACCCACTTCAGCGTCGTGTGGCGCAGCCAGTGGATGCTGATCTGCTGCTTCTCCACCCATGACAGCTCCAGCCCGATCCGGGTCCACAGACCGTCGTAGCGGCGGCGGGTGATCGGTTTGCCACTGTGGTACCGCAACAACTGGTCTCCCGGTCGTGCGCCGCGTTCGCGGGCGTGGTGGAGCAGGTTCGCCATGAGCGTCGGCGACACCGGTTGCCAGCGGGACTTCTTGCCTTTCTCTCGAAGGAAGATCAGGCAATTGCCTTCGTCCAGATCATCGGGTCGCAAACCCAGTGCCCCGCCGCGACGGCATGCGGTCTCGGCATGCAGCCGGAGCAGCAGGGTGTCCAGGTCCGGGTCGTTGCCGGTGGTCGCGGCCACGCGGGTGATCTCCGCGATCTGCTCGAGTGGTAGGCCTCGTCGGGTAGACGGGGCGCGACGTGGTTTGGCGACTCGTGTGGCCGGGTTGTCGCCGGGGCGGATCAGTCCGTCGTTTTCGGCGTGCCGGTACAGGAACCGCAGCGCGCTGATCATGGCTTCGGCCGCGCCGCGACCGTCGCGGGTGTTGCGGTCGCGTTTGGCGCTTTGGCGTGCCGTGTCGCGCATTGTGGTGATTTCACCCTGGGTAGGTTCGTGGATGCGGCGGGTGCCCCATTCGTGTTCGAGGCGTTTCCAGTGGGTGTTGTAGGTGCGCAGAGTCGCCTGCGAAGCGACTCGGGCCCGCACGACGGGGATGTACTCGGCGAATGTCGGTGCGGCGGGGCGGATGTCGAGCAGGTCGGCGGGTGTGATGCCCATCCGGGCCAACAGGGTTCGGGCGGCGTCGAGTTCGGCGCCGGTGACAGCCGGGTTGATCGTCACTGTTCATCCCCGTCGATGAACCCGCGTATGTCGGTGACGACCCCGTGCAGGACGGATTCGCAGACGACGATCAGCCGGTTCTGGTCGAGATGGGCGGCCAGCAGTACCCGGTGGCCGATCCGCAGGCGGACGCGGCGCCGGATCGCGGCGGGGATCTGGAGTTGGCCGTTGCGGGCAATCATGTGCTCGCCGTTCGGGTTCCCGACGACATCGAGCACGCCCTCGGTCACCGGCCTGATGTCGATCCGCACGCCAGGTGCCCATCCCAGCGAGCCGAGCACGGATCGTTCGGCGATGCGACCGTTGTGGTTGACCAGAACCGAGCCGAGAACCACGCGAACGCGATCGAGTGACGTGGACGGCATCGCCGCCAACCGGCCGCCACGAAGCCGCCGAGGCTCTGTCGACAACGATGTATCGGGATCGGTCGACTCGGGAGGCGCGAGCCGGGGAAACGGAAGATAGCCGCTATCCGGAGCGTGTTCCAGCGCACTAGAGCACGCTGGACGGGAATTCTGACTGTAAGCAGAAAAAGTGTGCGCCATCAGGGACTCGAACCCCGAACCCGCTGGTCTTGGATGAGGGCTCCGGCGGAGGTTTCAAGAATTCCCGAAAGTGCTCGTGAGCTGCACGGAAGTTGAGAATTGGATGCCTGACAATTCCCGGTAGATCGATGCGATTCTCGTTGAATCCGTGTCGTTTACGTGTCGTAGTTCGAGTGGGGCAGGCTGTTGATGCTGGCCCCACTCGAACTACAACGCGGATGGTGGCAACGGCACTGCATCGCCCATCCGGCTGACTAGGCTGTGAAAATCTGTTCCGGTGCTCTCCGCAGGCATAGGGCTGAGTACGTTCGCGCAGCTCTGCTTGGTTCCCTACGTCGACACCTATGGCCTGTGTGCTCGTTGCTGCGAGGCGGCCTGAACGGGGCGCCCGCCAACTCGGTGCTTCGTCGGGCGGCCCGTTGGGTTTGAAACCGCAGATGTTCAGAGGGAGTATCGGAGCGGCGACACGCCGGAACGCAAGCGATTTCAAGACCATGGCAATCGGATAGCAAACCAGTCGTGATGGGACTCGGACTATTTGCTGAGCGGGCCTCTCATTTGACAAAACACGTACGTCGACGGAACTCCCGATCGGCGGCGTCGAGCCCATACGGCTCCGTTACCACACTCGACCGGCCTTGGCCATCGTCAGCTCCCATTCACCGTTGGGATCCTCACCGAGCCTTCCGGCTCGGTGCCACCCGTCAAACCATCGTCAGCGTGGACTACAAGGCCCAAGTTGAGAACCTCACCGAGCCCTCCGGCTCGGTGCCACTGGACCGCGTCACCGTCGTTGGCGGTCACCGTGGTGTTGAGAACCTCACCAAGCGTTCCGGCTCGGTGCCACAGGCCACCAGCACCGATCCGCCGTCGACGAGGTAGTTGAGAACCTCACCGAGCGTTCCGGCTCGGTGCCACCTCACTGACCTGCGTCCTCTTCGAATGCCTCACCGGAGTTGAGAACCTCACCGAGCGTTCCGGCTCGGTGCCACCCGGGCAGCACAGCTTGGCTGACCGCGGTGATTGTGTTGAGAACCTCACCGAGCGTTCCGGCTCGGTGCCACATCGCCCTACGTACACCCTCGGCCACCGCCTCCGCGTTGAGAACCTCACCGAGCGTTCCGGCTCGGTGCCACTAGAGGACCGTTCCGACTGGCTGACCTGGACGCTGTTGAGAACCTCACCGAGCGTTCCGGCTCGGTGCCACCCGCGTCCCGGCACGCCGACCAGCGCCGCCGTCCGTTGAGAACCTCACCGAGCGTTCCGGCTCGGTGCCACACCACGCCCCCGCAGCGGCCCCGTGGTCACGCCCGGGTTGAGAACCTCACCGAGCGTTCCGGCTCGGTGCCACCCTGGATGACCTGCGACTTTTTGGCCAACACAAGACCTTTCGAGCAGGATTGCAGAAGCAATTCCCGGATTTGCCCTGATCGCTGGTTCGGTACCTTCCTGGGAGCGACGTCGCACTTGACGTTCCCAACTTATGCGGCAGTCATGTCGATCGTGGCTGCCCGACTGGTGGTGATGGCCATACTCCAGCTTGTACCAAAGGAATTCGATATCCACGTGAGTCGGGGACAGGCTGCATCACAGGACCAATGGTGTGTCATGTGGTGCTTCGATTGCTGCGCCGAGGTGGTGGGCGGCGCTGAAGGCACCTCGGTCGAGTTGGTAGACGCGGATGCTGTCGCGGGTGTGGTTGATGGTTCGGGTGAGGGCGGCTTCGAGTTGGAGGCGGGTTGTTGGGGTGCAGGTGATTTCGAAGACGGATTTCTGGACTCGGTGTCCGTAGCCTTCGCAGATTTTGGCTACGCGGCGGAGTCGTTGAGCGCCTTCGGGTGTCGTGGTTTCGACGTCGTAGGTGATGAGGAGTTCCATCAGGTCACGGTCCAGGGGATGTAGAGGTCGGTGTCGCCGCGGAGGTGGCGGGCGAGCATGCGGGCCTGTACAAGCGGCAGTAGTGCTGTGGGGATTTCGCGGTCGAGGTAGGCGTGTGGCCAAGGTCTTTCGCGTGCGTTCGACCATTGTTCGAGGAAGAATCTGCGGCCGTCGTCGGTGAGTTGCACTTGGCCGGAGGGCAGTTTCTCGGTGTGCCCCGGTTTGATTTGGTCGCGGTTGAACAGGGTCAGTACGAGCCGGTCGACGAGCAGCGGTCGGAATTCTTCCATGAGATCGAGTGCCAGGGCTGGTTTCGCCGGCCGAATTCCGTGCAGGAATCCGAGATACGGATCGAGCCCGACTTGTTCGATGGCACCGTGGACAGCGGCTCGGAGCATTCCATAGCCGAAAGAGAGTAAACAGTTGATCGGGTCGGTGGGCGGGCGTCTTGCTCTGCCACGGACTGCCGCAGGCGCGATATCCGGCAGTGCCTGGAAGTAGCCGCGCGCGGCACTGCCTTCTATCCCGCGAGCTTGATCCAAGTCCTGTGCATCCTGAAGTGCGGAGAGAGCGTCGGCGTGCTGGTCCGCGATTTCGCGGAGGCCGGCCTGCCGGGCACCGGAAGTATCGCGTGCGCCACGTAGTAGTAGCTGGCGGTAGTTGTGGAGTTTGCCCGCGATCATGGACTTGGCGATCGCCAGGGTTTGGTTTTCGCTGTCGTAGGCGCGCAGTTGAGCGATACGCAGGTGTGGATTGCCGGTGGTAGGTCCGTGGACGCGGGCGAGGAACTTTCCGTTGCGCGTCAGCCATGTGACCGGTCGGCTGTCCGCGGCGCAGCGGTGCAATAGATCATCGGTTACTGTGACGCCGTTGAATACCACAACCTCGTCGATGCGTATGAGCGGCAGTAGGTGACGTCCGGGTCGGTCGGCGTGGTAGACGCGCAGCGCGTCACCGTCGAGGTGCAGGCTTGTGCCCGCAGTTGTGACGTAGAGAGTTTTCAGTAGTTCAGTCATGGTCTCCGACAGGGCGAGGGGCGAACAGGTCGATTCGAGAGTGGCCTGCGATTTCAGGGATGCAACCCGGTTGTAGCGAGCAGCGTTTGCAGCGTGCGTCGTTGACCGGTGGTGGCAGTTGCGGGTCCGCGATCTGCTGTCGGAGCTGTTCCACGCTGTCCGCGACAACGGCTTCGAGTGCGGCGTCGACGGTGACCGTGTAGCGGCGGCGAGTCCGCCCGGCGAACACCTCACCGTGCGGGATCGGCCGACCGAACATCTCACGCAGACAGAGCACTTGGGCCGCCACCTGAAGATCGGCGGGACCGCCGGGCCGGTAGCCACCGGATTTGTGTTCGACCGGGACCGGGCCGTCCGCCGACAGGTGCACGGTATCGCAGATACCGTGCATTCCGAGTCGATCGTTGTGCACCGGCAGCGAACGCCACACCCGTGCGCCAGCCCGGCCGGTGAGCGTGCCACCACGGTCGACGGCCTGATGAGCGATGTCACCCCGGACGGTGTCGGGGTTGGACTGGAAGTAGGACTCCTGCCAGATCAGCATCGCCTGCCGAGGGCAGTAGGCGAAATGTTCGAGCGCCGAGATCGGCACACTCCACCGCTGATCGTCCGAGGACGGCTCGGTCACGAGTTCAGCCGAAAACCCGTGTGTAGGTGACGCCTGCGGGCAGGTCGGCGGTGTCGACCGGTGCGATGGTGTAGTCGGAGAAGCGGCGCGGGCTCCAGTCTCCGGACGCGAGCAGTTGGGGGTCGGTGTTCGCCTCGGCGCGGATCCGTTCGAGGAGGGTGTGGGCGGGTGCGTTGCCGAATGCGTTGTCGTGACTGAAGATATGCAGCCCCCGAGCGGTCATACGTCCGCGGGTGGCGGAGGAGTCGTGGTCGAACATCATGGCCATTACCTGGTAGAGCAGTTCGAGGTCCTTGCCGTCGACACCGGTTTGGATGGCGCGGTTCGCGGAGAAGGTGATCTCGGCGCGGTAGAGGCCATAGGGGACAGTCCATTTGGAGCCCATCTCGGTGGACTCGCCCTGATCGATGTCTTCCTGGCGGGTTTGCGTGACGCGGGTGATGGCGTGCTCGGCGGGGGTTATCGGGTGCACCGAGCGTGCCATGCCAAATTGCAGTGGGCCGCGAATGCTGCCGAGGGCGTTGGTTTCACCGGTGGACAGCACGGCACCGAACAGTCGGATGTCGGCGTAGCGGTCGCACAGCCACGCGCGGGCGGTGGCGGCCTGCTCGGGATCGAGTTTGATCTTCTCCTTGCCGGACTTCCCGCTCTTCGTCTTCGGTGCCTGAATACCGGTGGCGGCGAGGGATTCCTTGAGACGAGTGTTGAGGGCGTGACCGGCTTCCACGAAGATCCCGTAACGCGGGTTGCCCGGCGCGGCCAGGGCGAGGGTGTCGCGGATCTTGCGTTTGAGGCAGACATCGGTCACAAGACCGTGCCCGGAGTCGATGTCGACGCGCGGCTGGTTGCCCGCGTCGGGGTCACCGTTCGGGTTGCCGTCGGTGACGTCGAACAGGAACACTATGTCGTGACGGACGGTCGGATCGAGATGTGTTGTGGTCATCGGTGATTGCTGTCCTTCGACTGGAGGCTAGTTCTGGGCTGCGCTGGGCGCGGAGTTGCGATAGGAGCGCTGGTGGTGGTAGCCGAGGATGAATTGATCCTGTTGGCGCAAGGTATTGCGCGGCGGAATTCCACCGGAGGACTCGATCAGGTCGTACAGGGTGTCGAGCCGTCGTGTGTAGTACGCGCCGAGTCCGGAGCCGTCCCGGCGTCGGATCTTCGTGAGCCAGGATTCGGCTTCCTTGCGGCCTTGGGCCAGCACGGCACGTGGCGTGTCAACTGCTCGACGGAAGAAGCGGTCGCGGAATGTGCTGTTCACTTCGAAGCTCGCGGACTCGGAGGTATCGGCCGTGTCGGTCTCTGGCGTAGTTGTCGCGGGTTCGCTTCTACGGCGGGTTCGGCGATGGGCTACGCGCTGTGTTTCCTCCAACACGGCGAACACGCGTCCGGCGAGATACGCGGCGTCGGTGGAGGTCTCATTGAGCGACATCGGGATCGGGGCTCCGGTTCGTCGGTTCGGGTCGCGGGTGAGCGCGAGGCGGGCAAGGCTGGCGCGTAGGTCGTCGACGCGGCCGTCGTTGCGGATCCGGTGCATCAGATGGGCATTGATCGATGCCGGGAATCGTTCGTTGAGGACCGCGATCCGCAGCAGTTGATGCAACACCTGGTCCGGGCGATCGGCATTCTTGGCGCCGAAAGGCCGATAGCGGCGTGTGGTGTCGTCCCAGCGTCCGAGGCAAGCCGCCAACGCGATCGGGCTGTGAACCCATCGCCCGGCCGGAAGCGCGGTGCCGTCGCCCGATGCCACGAACTGGGGACGTCGCGGAGTGTTCTTGTGGTCCTCGAACCAGGCGAGGATGTTCGCGTCGTGGCTGACCGCGTCGGGATCCGCGCTGGCCAGCGCGATATCGACCCATTCGCGAACCATGATGCGCGCGACATTGCCTCCGACGGCCAACCAACAGAACCTGCCCTGCGCACGCTTGGTCCGCTCCCGACCCGAGAGCATGTCATTGAAGAACCCGTCGATCTCGGCGGGATCCGGATCGAGAACCAGATTCATGTAGTCGCGCTGGTTGGTATCGGTCACCCACCACGCCAGCCGAGTGTCCTGTCCCGCATAGCTTCTCGAGTGCTCGGACGACAACACCGCGACGAGCCCTACCGTGATGTCATCGGCGCACGCCAGACAGATCGGGCTGTGAGTCAACTGTTCGACAAGGTCGTACCCGAAAACACGCTCGTTGATGCTGACCAGAGCCGCGTCATTGCTCGCACCGGGAACCAGCGCGGCAGGAACTTTGCCGGGAATCGTATTGGCCAGTAGCCCATTTCGCTGGCACACCATGCAAATGCCGACCCGGCCACTGGATTTGCGTTGTTGCACCCGTGTCCGCCAGAACTCCGCTGCTGTCGGGCTGCGATAGGCGGGGACTCCGTCGACAGCGAGTAGGACACCGTCTTTCGCGCGAAAATCCGCGGGCTGCACGAGATGCCTGTGCCGCCCAGACATATAGAAGCGCGCCAGAATATGGGGGACCGGGTCCGTGTCCGTCGACACGGCATCCTTCCACTGTCCGATCAAGTCGACGAACTGGTCGTGGCAGTCGGCGGCCCTGGACGTAGCCGTGTTGTCGTCGCTCCAGCCGAGTACGTACTGGATGTCGTCGGCCGCCAGGTTCGGCGCGATCCCAACAGTGCGGGTGGCAGCCGGGACCGTGTGCACCACACCCCGCTGCGGTTTGTCGACGTCGGAAAGCCGCTCCAGGACCGGAACACCTTCGATCTTCCCGTCGCGAGTGAGGATGTCGATCTTCCAACGGAATTCGCGATCACGATGGAACGGCGGCGCACTTCCGCGATGTTCATTGGCGTAGGAAATCAAGCGCTGCAACAACATCTACGCCACCACAGCGGCTTCGCCGGTGATGCCGTAGCGAGGTACGTGTACCACCCCGTTCTCGATCCTGGCCAGGAACCAGCGCGACTGCCGCGGCGTCACGGTGTAATCGATGCTGTGCAGCATCATCCCCAGCTCAGCTGAAACATCGAAAGGATCAGCGTCGTCGGGCACCCCGAAACGGGCCGGAAACTCGCGGGTCCCCAGGAACGGCTGGCTGAAACAACGCCCGGATTCGATACGCCGCCCCACCTGATCGAGATACGCCGCCGCCGGTTTGGTGGCATGCCGCTCCAAATCGATATGAGCATGGATCCGGTACCCGACATCCTTGAGACACACCGCATTTCGCTGCACACGATTCGCTGCGGTATCGACGGTCCTGGTTCCCTTCGCAGCTTCGAGTAGGGGCGCGAGATCGGTGGTCTCATTGCGCCGCAAAGTGAACGTCCGGATCGGTTGAAGCACTTCGATCTTCTCGATTCGGTATCGAATCTCCGGTTTCCAGAAGATCGCCTCCAGCACCCCCACCGCAGCAGAAGGCGTCATCACCGAATACGACAATCGCTCGGCAGTCAGCCCGGGTTGCGTGAACAAGGCACCGTCACCGGCGACTTGAACTACGACAGGCACAACAACTCCTCTCGGAACCGTGATGTTCTTCTTGTCGAGACCCCCAGAGCAACCTCGACCTACCCCTGGCGATCACTGCCGAGGATCATGCACCATGCCACCGACAAGTAACGCCGATCACCATGTCTTCGCAGGTGAACGTGCCCGATGCGACTCTGCCGCACCACCATTCGTCAGAGCGTGTTGGTGTTCGTCGGACATCGTTGCGATCCTCGCCGAGCCACGAGGCTCGTCGTCACCACCACGTGTTCACCTTGAGTGCGCGATCGTTCCTCGTGGAGATCCTCGCCGAGCCTCGCGGCTCGACGCCACGGAGGCCGGAGCCGCCGTCGCTCAAGTATCGGACAGCGTTGAGATCCTCGCCGAGCTTCGCGGCTCGACGCCACGCCGGTTGTATCGCACGCAGGTGCGGATGAAAGCGTTGAGATCCTCGCCGAGCCTCGCGGCTCGACGCCACGGCGGCGAGCCGGTAGGTGTCGAACCACGCCTGCGAGTTGAGATCCTCGCCGAGCCTCGCGGCTCGACGCCACACATCGCCGCGCTGCTGTCGGGCTGCGCACTGCCCGTTGAGATCCTCGCCGAGCCTCGCGGCTCGACGCCACGCCCGCGCCGATTTGCCGTACGAGAACCGGGAACGCGTTGAGATCCTCGCCGAGCCTCGCGGCTCGACGCCACCCGCGCAAACCCGGCGAATCGGCCGACGACTACGCCGTTGAGATCCTCGCCGAGCCTCGCGGCTCGACGCCACTTCAGGAACCCGAGTTCGTAGGCGAATACGGCGGTGGTTGAGATCCTCGCCGAGCCTCGCGGCTCGACGCCACCCTGGTTGACCTGGGGTTTGTCGGATTCCGCTGCCAGTCGAATCGCTGAATTGTGGCACGGTTCCTCCATAATCACTGGTCGATGGTTTGGAACCCTCCTGCATTCGGCGTTGCACTACAGGTTCCGAACCCAGCTACCGATCGGACTCTATCGGCTGGGTCATGTTGGTGTCGGATCCGTTGCCGTTGAATGCAACAGGGACAACCGCTGGAAGACTGGCCGGTCCAAGTTGTCGGAACTGTTCACGCTGATGAGGCGGTGATGTTCCTCAACGCGGCCAAGGTGGGTGAGGACGGGGTTTCCGCCTGTCCGATTTCATTGCAGCTGATCAGCCGGACCGGCCTTGGGGTTCGATCTGCTGCGTTCGAATAGCACGTTAGGTCGACTTCAAGGGCAACAGCTTTCACGGTTCGAAGCTGCTCGGCGAGCATCGGCTATGGGTGCCGAAACCCGTATTCCGCTCCGATGTGGCGTGCAACATGATAACTGTTCTGGAGAGGGTGTGCTCTGCCCTCAGTGTTGCTGCCAAAAGGAAGTCTCGGTCAAATCCAGGGACTGTCGATGCACCTCGGGCGGATCCAGCCGGGCGCGGTTTGGTCCGCTCTGAACTGACCCCATCATTGTGATCCTTGTGGTTGTTGAGCCGCGAGGCCCGGCGTCGCATAGGGCAAGCCCTGCGCGACTACGGACGCTGGGAAGCTGAGACCCTCGCCGAGCCGTAAGGCTCGTCGTCACCCTGGATGGCCTGTCAATCGCCGGATGGAAGTGGCTCTGGCTCACTTTCGATGATCAGTCCGTGTCGATCACGTTGTGAGGCAATGGATTACGGTAGATACTCTGCTCGTGGTTGTTGGTGAGGGGTCGAGTCGGTCTTCCAGTTCTTGTTCCCCATTTGGCGAGTGTGCGGCTCGTCGGTGTGGAATCGAGGGGGCGAACGATCAGTTTCGCGGCGATGACGACGGCTCCGGTGGCGGCGTGCCCGGTGTGCGGAACGTCGTCTGATCGCGTGCACAGTAGATACGAGCGCCGACTGGCCGACCGCGCCGTGGGCGGCCGGGAGGTATCAATTCGCCTGCGGGTCAAGCGGTTTCGATGCATGAACCACGAGTGCGGGCGCAAGATCTTCGCCGAGCCCGCTGTGGGCGTCGCGGCGCGATATCAGCGGCGAAGTCGGGTTCTGACCCGATTGCTGATCTCGATCGGGTTGGCGCTGGGCGGGCGTGCCGGGCACCGGATGACCGGCCATATCGCCGCGCAGGTCTCGCGATCAACGTTGCTGCGACTGGTACGTGAACTACCAGTGCCAGAACCCAGTCGGGTGCCGGTGGTCGGAATCGACGACTTCGCGATCCGCAAAGGGAATGTTTACGGCACCGTCTTCGTCGACATGGCGACAAACAAGCCCGTTGACCTGCTCGAAGACCGGACCTCCGAGACCGTCGCGGAATGGATGCGCCATCACCCGGAGATCCGGGTGGTCTGCCGAGATCGCGGTGGCCCCTAAGCCGAAGGCTCACGCCGGGGCGCACCGGACGCCATCCAGGTCGCCGACCGCTGGCATCTGCTGCACAACCTGACCAAGGCCGTCGACCGAGTGGTCCGTGCACACCACAAGTGTCTGCCCGATCCGCCGCCTCAACCCGAACCAGCTACAGCGATCCCGGAATCGCCGGAGCCGCCCCTCGATGAGGACCTGCCTCGGCAGATCGCCCGGCAGCGCCACAGCGACATACACGCCTCGCGGGCCGCAGGGCTGACCGTCACCGCGATGTCGCGGCAACTGAACCTCGACCGCAAGGCGATCCGCCGCTACGCGCAGGCGACCACGCCCGAGGAACTGTTCCGCCCCGCGCCAAGCACGCCAGCGCACTCGACGAACACGTCCCCTACCTGCTGCGACGGTGGGAAGAAGGATGCGCGAACGCGAACCGGCTACACCAAGAACTTCGAGAACTCTACGGCTACAACGGCAGCCCGCGCACCGTGCGACGGCTTCTGAACACCTGGCGCACCACACCGCTGCCTGCCAGCCATGTGCTGACAATGAGGAAGCCTCCGAAATCGCGCGAGGTCGCCGCCTGGATGATGCGCCCCGCCGCCAAAGTCACCGCAGACGAAAGGGCCCAGCTGAACCAGATTTTGGAGCGATGCGACACCTTGCGCCAGGTCGACCGGCTCGTCAGCGATTTCGCGGGAATGGCCCGCGAACGAGAGGGCCGACACCTCGACACCTGGATCAGCAATGCAAAGGCAAGCGGCATAGCTCAACTCGCGAGCTTCGCCGATGGCCTGCTCAAGGACTACGACGCCGTCCGCAACGGTCTGACCATGGAATGGAGCAGCGGCGCAGTCGAAGGCAACGTCAATCGCATCATTCTGTGGAATCTGAAATGTCAAGTTCATCCTGATTTGCCCTGGTTCACTGAGATGATCGGCAGCAGGGTGGCGGTCGCTGGAGCGCCGATCTCGCGTGGTGTGGCCCCGGCTGGTGTGGGGACATCGGCCAGCCGTTGGAGGAGTTGGTCGAGTGCGGTCTGCCCGTCGTCGACGGCGGCGCGTTCGTCGTCGGTGAGCGGGACGCTGGCCAGCATCCGTTGCAGGTTGTCCTTGGCTTCCAGCAGCTGCCCTTTGCTGGAGTCCTTCGGTGTGTAGAAATCGCAACGGGCGCAAGCCATTCGGTGTGGGCACTGCTCGAAGAAGGTGTAGGTGCAGTATCCGTGTCCGAGGTCGTAGAACTGCCAAGGTTCACCCGCCGCGGTCTGACCGGAGGTCACGGCGTCGCGGTCGACGAGGACTTCGATCGTGCGGACATTGCGCGCGAAATAGCCGGCGTCGGTGTAGGCCCTGGCCAGGGTGTTCGGACTGATTTTGGCGTAGAACTGGGTCGATTGAGGTGAACGATGGCCGAGCCAGGCTTGCAACTCGAATAGCGTCATCGGTTCTTTCGCGTTGTAGAGCTGGCTGGCGATGGTCGATCGGGCGCGGTGGCTGGTGATGGCACCGCGGACATCGGCATCGGGGACACCGGCCTTGCGGCAGAGCATCGGAATGACGGTGTTGTTGATGTAGCCGGTGGAGATCCTGCGAGCGCGGACGGCGAAAAGGATGTCGACGTGCTCGCCGGTGCGGCGGTCGAGCAGCTGCGGCTGGTCGGGACGGACGGCCTGCCAGGCATCGATGACCTGACCCAGCAGCGGGTCGACCGGCTTGGCGAACGCGGTGCCGGTCTTGTTGGTCGCGACGTCGAGCAAGCAGACCGCGTCACGAGCCTGGGTCTGGTCGCAGTCGGCGGCGATGGGGATGTCGTTGTGCTGCCAGCGGATGCATCCTGTTCGCAGACGGGCGATTTCGTTGCTGCGCAGTCCGGCGAACAGCCAGGTCACTGTCACGGCGCGGACCAGTTCCAGCGGATAGAAATGGCCGCTGGTGGTCACCGGCAGGTCCTCGGCCCGCAGGTTCAGCCCGGCCCACAACAGTTTCGCCCAGATGTCGTCGGCGATCATGCGTGGGTCGGGGCCCAGCAGCGCTGCGATGCTGCGCGGGGTGGCCAGTGCGCGTTGCGGGTCGAATCGGCGTGGCAGCCATTCCCATTCGTGGCAGTCGTCGAAGAACCGGCGCAGCGCGGCGAGGTGGCCTTCCTTGCTGGATGCTTGCAGCGGTTTGCCGAGGCGGTCACCGAGCCCGGCGGTGCGCTGCACGTAGTCGCCGACATTCATCCGATCCAGCGCGGCGACCCAGGCCGCGCAGGTCTGCCGCGTCCAGTCGGCCGGGTCCGCTTCCTCGGGATGCTCGGCGGCCAGCCAGCGGCCCACCTTGAGTAGCGTGGACCGGACATGACCGCGCGGACGTGGGGTCAACGTCGAGGTCGCATGCCAGCGGTCGGCCCACTGCTGCCAGACCGGCGCCCCGCCGGTCGCGCGGACGCTGTGCTCGCCAGTGCGTGCGCGGGGCGGATCGCAGAACCCCAGCTCCGCGACCGCCCGCTGCACCGCATACAAGGTATTCATGCGGGCGCCTCTCAGCATCCTGTCGGTGCGGAACCGGTCGAACAGGTCGGTGCTCATCTCCGCCAGGTGCGGGCTGCGGTTGAACAGAAACAGCTGACCCAGCACGTTCGGCAGCAATGTGTCTTCGTCGCGTCCGAGCTGATACCCCCACTGCGCCAACACTTTCCGAACTCGCATGATTTCGTCGTCGACCTGTTCGCAGCCGAAGATCCGCCTCGAGAGGTTGAGGCGCTGGAAACTGCCGAGCCGGTGGAACTCGGTGAACGAGCCGAGCAGATACGCCTGCGCCGCCAGATAGGGCCGCACCTCGTCACCGGCCCATTCCGGTGCGTTGCGCCGGAACTCGACCTGGTCACCGCCCAGCAGGTGGGTCCATTCGTCGCTGCTCCAACCCCAGAACGTCCGTCCGGTCTCACCGCAGCGGATCAGCAGCACCGCCACCGCGTCGAGCATGGCCCGGCGGCGATGCGGTGTCGGCGGTGAATCCAGACCGGCATTCACCGTTTCCGGTGGCCGTGTCAGCCGCCGGATCGTCGACCATTCCGGCGCGGACGGGTCGTGATACTGCAACCGGCGCAGATTGCGCAGGCCGAGCTCGGCGACCGCTGCGGCCTCCTCGGGACGGATCTCGACCGTCGTGTCGAAATGGTGACCGGAAATCGGTGAGCGCCAACGAAGTTCGCCAGACAGACGGTCGGACGTGATCTGCGGCCGGTTCACCGCGCAGACTCCACCGCAGCGCTGGAGGTGCCGGTGAGTGCGGCGATGCGCCAGGCATGGATGTGTTGCATGCCCCGGCTGAGCTTGTCGGCCAGGTCCCGGCCGGAGAGATGGATGTAGGTCAGAGTCGAGTCGGTATGCCGGTGTCCGGCAAACGAGGCGATCGTGTGCAGTTCCCAGCCCATACGCGCCAGGTCGGTCAAGCACAAGTGTCTGGTCGTATGCGTGGAGAACCGCGGGACCCCGGCCGCGACGGCGATGCGGCGCACCACTTTCGACCACGTCCACAACGTCAACGGCTCAGCCCGGTTGCGCCGCGATTCCGACAGAAACAACGGACCCCGGGCTCGGCTGAGGGTGGCCCGATGCCGCAGATACGCCGACAACAACACCCCCGTCGGCGCCGAATACGGCACCACCCGGCCCCGCCGGGTCTTGGTCGTCTCCGCCCGCACCCGCACCGTCCGATGCGCCGGATCCAGATCGTCGGTCCGCAACGAGCACAATTCCTCCCGCCGCAACGCCGCATCGTAGGCCAGCGCCAGCATCAACCGGTTACGGATCGGCTCACCAGCCGCGACGGCAAGAAGATCACGCCACTGCTCCTCGTTCGGGATCCACGGCAGCTTCACCATCCGCGGCACCAGACCACGCGACGACCCGCCACCGCCCCGGCGGCCGGGCGTATAACGGCCCCGGCCGACCGGATTCGACTCCCGCACACCCTCTTCCATCAGAAAGTCATAGAACAGGCGAACCGGAACCAGCCGCTGCTGGATCGTGGCATTGGCCAGCCCGGCACCCGAATCGATCGACACCACATTCGCGCCACGGCGATGCGGGCGAGATGCCAACTCCCGCACGAACATTGCGACATGCGACCGGTTCGCGGTCACCGGATCCACCTGCTCCCGCTCGCACATCAACAGATACTCCGACAACCCGCGCGCATACGCATCCAGCGTGCGTGGCACCCGCCCCAGATCCGACCACACCCCCAACCACTCCGCCGCCCGCTCGTGCCGGCCCAGCACAGGCCACTTCACCGTGAACCCGATCGCCCCGCTCAATCCGCCTCCCAAGTCCGTGGTCATACCAGGGAGACATGATGATCACCCCGGCCAGATTCCACGTAACTTTTAAGATGATCAAGCGAACCATGTACGGCCGCGCCAATTTCGACCTCCTGCGGCACCGGGTCCTACTCGCTGACTGACGCCCCGATCATCGAAAGTGAGCCAGAGCCACTTTTTCATGGCCACGGACAATGGCCTGGGGTATTTATGGGTCCCGCCACCAGTTGAATCGCTGAATTGTGACACGCTCCCCCGTATCCCTGGTTAATGGTTGGGAACCCTTCTGCATTACACGTTCCGAACTGATGCGGACCGAAGTCTATTGTGTGCTTGCTTCTGTCGGATCCGGTGCCGTTGAACACAACAGGGAACCAGCCATTTGAAGACCGACCGGTCAGGTCTGGCGGAGCTGTTCGGACTCGATGAGGCACCGGTGTTCCCCTGTTTGACCAAGGTACGTGAAGACCGCATTCCTCCCTGTTCGAGTCGGCTCAGATGAAGCGGAGTCTGGATCCAGTTGATGGTAGCCAGATTTGACTCCTTCGATGGCCTCGCGTGCACGCCCAAACAACCGCTCAGTCTGTGAAACCTATTGTCGCACATAGGGGTTTTCGAGCCGGAACCGTTGTCTTCGCCTCGGTTCTGGCGTACCGTTGCGGAGGGTTACAGGGATCACGACTTAGCTGTCGGAATCTCATGAAGGTAGCCGCTTCGATCGGTTGTGTCGCCCGCATCGTCGGCGGGTGCTGATTGTGGTCTGGTGGGATCGAAAGGAGTGGTTGGTGGTGGCGCGGAAGTACGCCAATGAGTTTAAGGAGCAGGCGATCTGTGTATATCGGGAGTCGAATCCCCGGCCGACGATCGCGGATCTGGCTGGCAGGTTTGGGGTGCCCCGCGAGACATTGCGAGGCTGGATTCGTCATGCTGAGATCGGTGTTAGTGAGCGAACCGATCGGTCCGCTCGTATGCTTTCCGGGACCTACGTGATGAGGATGCGGGTAGCGGAGCTGAAGTGCTCGGACGAGAATTGCATTCTGCAAGTGTCTATTTCGCTGCGGCGCTGAATCCGCCTCGTATATGGGTGCTCGAAAGTGCGCTCCTGGTGTGTTGGATCGTCCAGCACACCAGGAGGTTTCAGGCATCCCGACTTAGATGGCGGTTGAGATCCTCGCAGAGACCATGCTCTGCGCCGCGCCCGAAGGCTCCGGTCGCCTCGGGCGCAGCGGAAATCGGCTCCGCTGCCCGTCGGACTGACCGGTTCGCTCAGAATACCGAGTCGAACGCGCCTTCATCGAGCCCGACCCCACGGCAGGTGGCCGGATCCCAGTCGTAGACGCCGTCCCAGCGGGCGAGGTCGCCCGCGACAGGGGTCAGCAGCGCTGCGACGTCCGGGCGATTCGCGGTGTTGGTGCGCAGTTGCACTATCCATGGTTGGAGACGGCGGAGAGCGGATCCGGCGCGGATCGTTCCTGCCGCGAGATCGGCGAGCAAGGGTTCGATGTTGTTGCTGGATTCGGTGATCACGACCGGCGCGGTGTCGTCTTCGATCATCCGGAATGCCTTGCGCGGGTCGCGTTTGGTGGTTCCGTTGGAATCGAGCAGCGGTCCGTCCGTGACGGAGTGGAAGTCCAGATTCGATCGGTTGTGCTGAACCCACTGTCCCGCTGACCATTTCGTCTGGTCGAGGGGGCGGTGGTCGAGTTGTAGGTCGCTGTAGAGTTCACGGTAGTAGCGGGCCAGGGCTTGTTGGTCGTCGAGTGGTGGGCCGTCGGGGCCGAAGTGTTTGACAGTCAGGTCGCACGGGCGTCGGTAGTCGGTGGGGGAGCAGCCGTCGACGGGATCGAACACCACGACCAATCCGGATTCGGCGCATTCACCGTGTCGGTTCGAGCGCCCACCGGCTTGTTGCAGCGAGTCCGCGGGCGCCAGTGCCCGCCACACCACAGGGAACGAGAGGTCCACTCCGGCCTCGACCAGTTGGGTCGACACAACCACGGTGGGCGCGCCATCGCGTAGCCGCGTCGTGACGGTGTCCAGTACGAGTCGGCGATGCTGTGGACAGAGTCGAGTCGACAGGTGCCACACATCCTCACGGCGATCAGCCAGCAACTGGTAGAGGTCGCGGGCGTCGGCCACCGAGTTCACAATCACCAAAGCCTGTGGCTGCGCGGCGATCTCGTCGGCGATCTCCTCCCACGTCGGCTGCGGATCGAGGCGCCACTCATACCGGACCCGCCGCGCTCGGACGAACAATGGTTGCGGGTCGGCGATGATCTCGGTGATCTGCACACCCTCGCGATCCTGCGAGGATCTCCATTCCGACAGCGCCTGGAACTCGGGCTGCGTCGCCGAGGTCAGCAGAACCGTCGTCCCGAAATCCTCGACCAGAGTGCGTAGTCCGCTCAAGATCGGAAGAAGCAACCGGGGCGGTAGCGCCTGCACCTCATCGAGTATCACCACCGCTCCGGCGAGCCGATGTACTTTGCGCACCTGAGAGGGCTTGCGGCCGAACAGCGATTCGAACAACTGCACTGTTGTCGTCACTACGAACGGCGCATCCCAATTCTCCGACGCCAGCCGTGCCCATCGACCGTCGGTCGAATCCTGCGCATCGTCGTCGGAATCGAACCGGACACTCGAATGATGCTCCAGCACCACGGGCTGCTCGGCATCGTCCAGCAATGTTCGATACACCGCCGCGTTCTGCTCGGTGATCGTTATGAAAGGGACCGCGACAATGACCCTGGCCTTGCCCCACCGCGCCGCGTGATGCAGCGCGAAAGCGCCCTGCGCGAACGTCTTCCCCAACCCGGTGGGTGCTGCCAGTCGAAACAAGCCAGGCCCGGTGGCCGCCGCAGCAACTGCCGCCTGGTACACCTGCTCGCGCAGCGCTGCGATCTCACCGGTGGCCGATTCGGCCAGCAGATCGGCTCGGCGCTGCTCGAACCGAGCGGCCAGCGCGCCCATGTCCACCGCGGCCGCGACTCGCGGCCCGACCGACCCGTGTCGATGCGCGGCGGTATCGAGATGATCGGCGTCAACTAACGCCGAGAACACCATCCGTAGCCGCATCTCCCACCCCTGCTTGTCCGCCACCCGCGGCCACCGCTGCGGAAACAACCCCCGCCGCAACCGCACACCCACCGCCTCCGGGACCTCCGCGTAGAACCGGGCCGCGATCTCGTCATCATCGACGGAATCAGCCTCGCTCAAAACCGCCAGCAGCCGTTGCGGACTCGTCAACCCACCGTGATGACCCAGCACAGCCAGCGCCGCCAGCCCCGCAGTCGGAAGGATCAGCCGCGCCCCCAACTCCTTGTGCGGCAACCCAACCCGGTTATCGGTCCCCTCGACCACCAGAAGGCGCTGCTGCCACGCCCGACCGGCTTTCCCCGCGTCATGGAACAACCCCAACGCATAAGCCAACTCGCCGGCACCGAATACCGCCGCGAACCGCGCAGCCCACTCCGCCGTCGACCGGCAATGTGTACCGAGCTTGTGGCGTGGTCCTGTCGTCAACCCGCCACTCGCCGTAGGTATTTGATGTGCGCTATGCGCCCCCAACACCATCAGTCGTCCAATCCCATCGTTGCTCTCGCTTCTTGTCCCGTTGACGAGACCCTTGCCGAGCCTTACGACCCGGCGCCACCATCGCGTTGAGGGTGGCCTCGTCGAACCAGGTGTTGTTGAGATCCTCGCGGAGTCTTACGGCCCTGCGCCACACGCCTGCGCACTGCGGGCTGGGCCGCAGCAGGTGCAGTTGAGATCCTCGCTGGGCCTTGCGGCCCAGCGCCACCGCCACCGGGGCATCGGCATTGCATATCGGCGATCCCACCGCGCTGCGGGCCAAGTTGAGATCCTCGCCGGGCCTTACGGCCCAGCGCCACTCAGACCGCCAGTGCCACCGGACCACGGGTTGAAGTTGAGACCCTTGCCGGGCCTTACGGCCCAGCGCCACGCGGGGGAACGGTCCCGGGGGCACCGATTCCGGCCCGTTGAGATCCTCGCCGGGCCTTACGGCCCAGCGCCACCACGCAGTGCCGCAAGATGATCCCACCGGGCTTCGGGTTGAGATCCTCGCCGAGCCTTACGGCTCAGCGCCACCACCTACCCGAGCGGCGAGCGCGGATGAGGCGTTGTTGAGATCCTCGCCGAGCCTTACGGCTCACGCCACGTGCGACGCGGACGGATACGTCGGTCTCGGCCTGTTGAGATCCTCGCCGAGCCTTACGGCTCAGCGCCACGCGCGCGGGGACGGGAGGTCCGGGCCGACGAGCGCGTTGAGATCCTCGCCGAGCCTACGGCTCAGCGCCACCTGGTGACCGACATCGACGCCTACACGCCGTGGGCCGAAGTTGAGATCCTCGCCGAGCCTTACGGCTCAGCGCCACCATGGACGCTCTGCGCCCGCTCACACTCGCCGTCCGCGTTGAGATCCTCGCCGAGCCTTACGGCTCAGCGCCACGTGACCAATTGCAGGACAAGGTCACCAATCTGGGGGAGTTGAGATCCTCGCCGAGCCTTACGGCTCAGCGCCACCTGCACCACGCGCTGACCCGCCTCACCGACCCCTGGGTTGAGATCCTCGCCGAGCCTTACGGCTCAGCGCCGCTGGCGGGGTGGACCGCCGACGACGTGTACCTGGCGTTGTTGAGATCCTCGCCGAGCCTTACGGCTCAGCGCCACCTCCCTGGCCTACTGGCGGTACCAGTCGTACCCCGAGTTGAGATCCTCGCCGAGCCTTACGGCTCAGCGCCACTGGAACGGCAGGACGGTAGATAGATGAGCATCCTCGTTGAGATCCTCGCCGAGCCTTACGGCTCAGCGCCACTACCAGGATCGCCCCGCAGGCAGCGGACCAGACCTCGTTGAGATCCTCGCCGAGCCTTACGGCTCAGCGCCACGCGGCACCACTGCCGGGGTCGACCCAGCCACCGCAGTTGAGATCCTCGCCGAGCCTTACGGCTCAGCGCCACCATCGCCGCCACCTCGGCGGGGCTCATGGTGTCGTTGAGATCCTCGCCGAGCCTTACGGCTCAGCGCCACTCGCGGCGCAAGTACTACAGCGAGCTCACCGACGAGGAGTTGAGATCCTCGCCGAGCCTTACGGCTCAGCGCCACCTGCTGATCGCTGTCGCCATCGCGGTCCGGATCGCGTTGAGATCCTCGCTGAGCCTTACGGCTCAGCGCCACAAGGACGATTCGACGCAGTGGGGAGACGAAATGCGTTGAGATCCTCGCTGAGCCTTACGGCTCAGCGCCACAGTGGCGGGCCGAGCGGGCGCGCCGAGCAGCCGGGGTTGAGATCCTCGCTGAGCCTTACGGCTCAGCGCCACCGGGAAGATGCAGACTCCGCACGGCTCGCCGACGCCGTTGAGATCCTCGCTGAGCCTTACGGCTCAGCGCCACATGCGGACCGGCCAGCCGATCCGCAACCACGAGGCGGTTGAGATCCTCGCTGAGCCTTACGGCTCAGCGCCACGACCCCCGATTCCGGCCGCAAGGCGCTCACCGTTTGTTGAGATCCTCGCTGAGCCTTACGGCTCAGCGCCACGGGCAGCGCCAAGAAGTCGACGGTGTTCGCGGAACTGTTGAGATCCTCGCTGAGCCTTACGGCTCAGCGCCACTTGCCTCCCGTCAACTCGTTCAAACACGATGCTGCCGTGTTGAGATCCTCGCTGAGCCTTACGGCTCAGCGCCACAACGAACACAGCGGTGGCCGCGTCATCGAGCTGAGGTTGAGATCCTCGCTGAGCCTTACGGCTCAGCGCCACACGCATGAACACCGCCAATCCCCGCTCTGCCGACCCCGTTGAGATCCTCGCTGAGCCTTACGGCTCAGCGCCACGGTTCTCCCGCCGGCCCGAATTCGTGCGGCATCCGTTGAGATCCTCGCTGAGCCTTACGGCTCAGCGCCACCGCGGGTCGCCGCCCCGGCGGGCCGGGTGGGCGAGGGTTGAGATCCTCGCTGAGCCTTACGGCTCAGCGCCACTACGGGGTCACCGTGCCGCAGATCGTCAAGCACATGTTGAGATCCTCGCTGAGCCTTACGGCTCAGCGCCACCCTGGCTGACCTGGGGTTTGTTGGATTCCGCTACCAGTTGAATCGCTGAATTGTGACACGGTTCCGCCGTAATCCCTGGTCGGTGGTTCGGAACCTTCCTGTATTCAAAGCTGCACTACGGGTTCCGAACCGGCTGCCGACCGGAGTCTATCGGGCTGGGTATGCCCCTGTCGGATCCGTTGCCGTTGAACGCAACAGGTGCCAAACGTTGAAGATCGATCGGTCCGAGCTGACGGAAACTGTTCATATCTTATTATCGTCGAACCAGGGAACTTCGAGTTCCGGTGCAGCTATCTTCGGGGTGTTCTCCGGTTTGCCATGGCTTCGCATTCCCGGCAGTTCGTCACGGCAGCCGGTATCGGAGTCGCTGGGGTGACGTCGATGAGTGCTTGGGGGCGTTCGCCGTTGCTGATTCGGGTCCATCGAGCGTGCAGCAGAAGCCACTCGTCGTTGGGGTGGAATCGGACTCGTGTCGTGGTGTCGGCGGTCCGGCGTACTCCTTTGGCGAGTTCGATGCATGTGGTGGCGACGCGCAGTGCGCTGTCGTGGTCGAATTCGGGTTGGTGGTGTCGCCAGCCGGCGAGTGGGCTGTGTTCGGCGGTGAGCCATTCGTGGACGATTCCGGTGTTGAGGTCGACGATGGCGAGGGCGTGGCCGGGTGGTACGGGCATGTGCCGGATGGCAATCGAGCACAGGTCGGAATGCGCGGTCGTCGGGCTGCCGGTGATGTCGCAGACGATGGCGCGGATGGTCCGGTTGGTGCCGGTACCGATGCCGCGTGCGGCGATGTGGATTCGGTGTTGGGTGCCGTCGGTGAATGTCTTTGTGGCGCTGCCGATCCAGTGGTCGGATGGTGTCGAGTGGTTGAACAGGGCGAGGAAGTTCGCTCGGTCGTTCCAGTGGTCGAAACTCGAGAACATTTCCGGCAGGGTGCATCCTTGGCGGCCGACGTGGTCGGATAGTCGCAGGAGTAGTTGCGCCTGGGGTGAGGCGGTCATGAGTCCGGTGGCGTTCCATTCGACCTGGCCGACGACCTGTGGTCGGGGGAGTGGATCATCGTAGCCGCCGGCCCAGATGGAAACCGCGTAGACGTGTTGGGAGATGCCGAGTACGGGGACGGCGAGCATGCGGATGACGCGGTTGTCGGGCATGGTGAAGCTTTTGCTCTGGGTTGCGCCGGAGGTCGCGCACTGCCGGATGAGTGGGCACAGTAGCCGGGCCGCGACGCCGTTGCGTGCGATGCTGGAGTGGTTGAGTCGAGAGAAGGGGCGCGGGTTCAGCCCGTCGAGGATCGTCGTGTACTGGTCTGTCCGGGTGAGTGTTTCGACTACGACCCAGTTCCAGCGACCTGTGTCCGAGGCGATTTGTTCGCAGGCGAGACGATGGTGCGGCGGAGTGGTTGAAGCGCAGGGGATCGGACGCTGACGATGTGTGGGAGTCGGCACGGGCCGGGGAGTGCCGGTTGGGTTGGGGTGCATGACGCCTCCTTCCGCGGCATACGACCACCGCACCGAATCGGACAATCTGGTCTATTCCGAATGGTGCGCTGAGAGGCGACGCGCGGGCGAGGGTTGTTCGATCGACGGAAGATCTCTTGCTGAAGACATAGCATTGTGCTATGGCGCGAGGAGGTGGGGATGCTGGAGCGGTTCCTGGCGTTGGCGCTGGGAATCGCCGCCCGGCGGTGCCATCGGCGTTGGTTCCGCCGCTGCCGCTGTCGGATATTGCCGCCGCTGATCTGCTGAGCATGGCCGATGTGGCGGTGCTGGCGCATGTTCCGGCCAGTACGTTGTCACGGTTGTGGCAGGACGCTTCATGGTTGGATCGTGTATCCGGTGCGACGCTTCAGCAGTTGATCGCCGCAGTGCCGAAGGTGGCCGGCTATGTGCGGATGCGCAGCCACGCGGCACATCTGGGCTCCGTTTTGCGTGTCTGCGACGAGTCCGGCCTGGAGCTGCGACACGATCGGCTCGGTGAGGTGGTGGGTGAAGGCGGGGCGGTTCACTGTCTGGCTACCGCGCTGGCGGCTGCGGCGGGCATCATGCGGATGGATCGGCATTGCGCCACTTCCCATCTGGCTCGATGCTGGGGTGTTCGGCAGAGTGAGGCGCTCGACATGGTCATGGCCGCGCCGCCGGACGGTGTGCTCGCGGAACCGATTCGGCTGATCGAGCAGGCGTCGCAGTTGATCGACATCATCGACACCGGCGCGAATTCGCTGCACACGACTGTCGGACACGGGATTCTGGTGCACAAGATGACGAAGCTGACCGGGACCGTGCCGAGGGAGGTGCTGCCCGCCGCCGCGGAGCGTGCTTCGGCTTTCGCCTATCGCAGCAGTGTGGTCGGCCTGTTGATGGCCACCAACGACTTCGATGTCGCGGTCGCATATCAGCGCCGGTTGATGGCGAATCCGCTGCTGCGGCGCAACGAGTTGTGGTCGCTGGCCACGTTCTGCGGCGACATTCCTCAATCGTCGGACTTCGCGCTCGCCGCGGGCCGGGGAATGCGCCGAACCGCCGCCGAGGTCACCACCGATGTGCTCGACTTGAACGAGGCGTATCTCCAGTATCTTGTTTCCGCCGCGATTCCGGTTGTGCTGGAATATGATTCATCGTTCGGATCGGCCAGGGACACCCTGGTGCACGCGCTCGGTGAGCGTCTCGAGCGAGGGATCGTCGATAAGCAGCTACGGGCTGCGTGTGCCTCGTTGTTGAAGTCTGTTCAGTAGAAGGGCAAGAGCGGGCCAGGAGGGATCGTGTTGGGCGACGAGCGGGTAACCCGTGCGTACACGGTGAACGCGGACTATTGGATCACCATCATCCGCGACAGGCTGGATCCCTATCAGACACAACTCACCGACCCGGCGCTACGGGAGCTGATCGGGGACTGTCGTGGGCTCGAAATCCTCGATGCCGGTTGCGGAGAGGGCTATCTCGCGCGTGAACTCGTCGCGCGCGGAGCGGCGCACGTCGACGGCGTCGATACCTCCGAAGAACTCATTCTCGCCGCCCGCACACATCCCGACTATCGGCCGGATTCGATGTCGTTTCACCACGCCGACGTCGCGGCACTGCCCCTCGCCGACAAGAGTGTGGACCTGGTGGTCGCGAACAGGCTCCCGAACGGGATCTCCCAGCCGGCACAGCGGTATATCGAGTTCGCGCGAGTCCTGAAGCCGTCCGGCCGCATGATCCTGCTCGGTATGCATCCCTGCTTCTATGCCGCCCGCGCCGAGCGGACCGCGACCAGCACCGCGGACTTCACCCTCGACGACTACTTCGGAGTCCGAACCGTCGAACAGCGATTCAACGTCGCTGGACTGGTCTCACCGGCGGCGTCCGTGCAACAGTTCTACTCCCTCGAACATCACATCGGCATGATCACGGCGGCAGGATTCGCTGTGACCGATCTACGGGAACCGCATCCGACCAAAGAGCAGCGGCAGCAGAACCCGTGGTGGAATGAGAACTTCGTCCGGCCATTGTTTCTGCTGCTCGAATGCGTGCCGCTCGAACGCCTGAGACGGTAGCGAGAAATCCTGCATGGCACGGGACTACCCGAGCCCGGTGCTGTCCGGCGACTCGGCTGTCCGATCCGTGACCGAACCCTGGACCTGTTCGCGAAGGTCGTATCCGGTCACCTGGTTGCCATGCTCGTCCACGGCAACTTGACGGGTCGGAATCTGTTGGCGGCGTTGTAGTTCGGCCTGCGCTGCGGTGAGAAGCCTGTGGTGGCGGGTCTTTTCGAGTGAAATACGTTGCTTGAGGAGCTCGTCGTCGAATGTTCCGGTGTTCGGACGTGCCCAACGGAAGAACACCGAATCGGTCGCTTCCGACAACGCGAGCTGGGTTCGGAGATCGTGGATGTGCTGTTGGAGCCGGACATCGGTCATCGCGGCAAGGTGAGAATTCGTCCCGGTCTCGTCCGGCACCGAAGCAGTGGTGAACGGTTGTTCGTTCTCGGTCGCCCAGATCTTGTCGGGTTCCTGCACCGCTGGTTGATTGGGCAGGGCGATACCGTTGCGCCAGAGCTGGCTCTCCTTCCAGTGGAGTCGGAATCGGGCTGCATTGAGTTCGGCGATGTCGATGCTGTCCGCCGATAGGCGGGCTAGCTCGACGTCCTCGCTCGCCACAACACCGGCGGTGCCTGCCGCCCCGAAGAGGGCTTGGCGGGCGTCTTCGGCTTCGGCTTTGGCGTGTTCGGCTGCGGTAGCGGCGGATTCGGCGCAGATCCGGGCGACATGCAACTCCAGTTGCTCCGCTGGGGTGCCCGAGTTGGTTCGCAGGTCAGCGAGTTGAGCAGCGAATCGTTCGTGTACGACGGGATCAGTGATGCAGGGGAGGAGGGCCGCAAGGTCGTCGATGTGGTGGTTCTTGCTGGGATCGCGGGCTGAGTGGCGGGCGAGTTCTTCGGCGCTGGCCTGGTGTTCTGCCGCGCGGCGGTCGGCTTCGATCCAGGCTTCGTGGGTGTTCCTTGCTGCCAGGAGAAGTGGGCGTTGGGAATCGCGCCGCGCTCGCAGCGCCTGTAGGTAGCCGTCGAGGGCTTGAGTGTGGCGTCCGCGGCCGGTCCAGTAGGCATTGCGAAGTTCGTTGTAGGTCTTGGCGTATTCGCTGTACTCGGCCCGCAGAACCACTGCCCGTTCCGCTGGTGGAAGGTCCAAATGCTCGGGGATCGTTCTCGGATCCACTGGCGGGCACCAGTCCCCGAGATCGGCCTCTTCCGCCAGGCCCCATCCCCGAGGTTCGTGATCGGATCCGCCTGCGGGGCCTGCCGGCGCAGTTCGAGATGCGTGGGATTCTGGATCGCGGTCGTCCGGCAACGATGCGACACGGGGATCGGGGTATCCGAACAACGAAACCAAGGTCGTGGTGTCGAGTTCGGGATCGGTATCGGGTGGTTTGCCCGCTCTGATCGCAAACTCTTCATCGTCGGTTGGCGTTGCTGGCTCTGCGGTTGCGGGGGCGAACGATTCGTGAGCGATTCGATGGTGTCGGGTGATGGCGGTGACCCGCCACGCGAGCGCGGTGGCCCACTGATCGGCACGCGGCAATCGGCCGGACTCGCTGCCGTCGGCAATCAGCTGGAATGCCGTGGCCAGGATGCTGTCCGGGGTCCAGCGGACGGGATCGGCCGCCTCGACAGCCGCGACCAGTCGTGGCCATGCCGGGTCGTTGATGACCAACGCCGCGATCGGCGCGGTCAAAATATCCTCGACTGCGGTGATCCAGTTCGGGCGAAGAGGATCACGCAGCGACACGTCATCGAACACCCCGAGGTCGAGGTGTTCGGCGAGGCGCCACCACAGCGCGGCGGCTGGTTGATCGTCGGGTAACGGCCTTCGTTCGGCAGCGGTTCGGAGTAGTTCCGGGACATCGATTCCGGCGCGGTGTGCGAGGTCGAGACGTTCGGTGAGCACCGGCCAGTACGCATCGTCGGTGACGCGCGGGTCGATCTGATCGACAGTTTCGGCCCACTTGGCCAGTGCGTCACCGATATTGCCGAGTTGGGTGGTGACACGCGCGACAAGGTTGTCCTGATGGGCGCGCGCCATCCCGAATTTCGGGAGCTCCGGGCCTGTTGGACGATGGTCGCTGTCGTCGATGCGTCGTACGATCCGCCACACCGCGAGGTCGGCGATCAGTCCCGGATCGCCTCGTGTGACGGTCGCGAGCGGGCGTGCCCAGATCGGTGCTGTCGCGGCTGTCCACGAGCGGGCTTGCTGTGCGATCTCGTTGGCGAGCGTGGTGACGAGACCGGCGCGCGCAGTGAGGTAGGCGCCGAAGATCGGGTGGTCTGCGAGCACCGGTGGGACACCGGTGAGCCACGGCAGGGGGCCTTCGCCGCTGGAGTGGCGGCCGGTGGGGTCGATTCGCCAGTCCAGAACCGCGGCTGGATCAATGACGTCGGCGAAGTCGCGTTCGGCAATCGCGTCGGCCAGCGCGTTGATCGCGGTTTGCGGGTCGCTACCAGGGCCGGGTGTGATCGCGATGATCGCCAAATGAGCGCGCAGCACGGGCCACGCCCCGGCCTGTGACAAGCCGGGCATCAGCTCGTCTGCGGCGGCTTCGATCGGGGCGAGTGTGTCGGGTCCGGCGAGGTGTTCGGCGGCGGTACCGATGGCGTGGGTGTAGGCGTCGGCGGCCTGGCCGAGTCGTTGTTCGGGGGCGAAGGTCTCGCGGTGCGCGGTGGTCGTGGAACTGCGTTCGCCGTCACGGCCGAGAACGCCGGTCAGCAGGTCGACGACCGTGAATGGATGCGCGGCCCGCTCGCTGAACTGGGCATGTTCGACATCGATGACAGTCTGGGCATAGACGCTGTTGCGCAGACGGCCGCGTGATACCGCGACGTAGAACTGCGCGCGGTTTTCGGCTCCGGTGAAGACGCTGTGGCTGGTGTCGACCGTGATGCCTTGCGCGGAGTCGAGTGTCGAGGCGTACCCCAGCGTCACATCGGTGGCCAGATATTCCGCAGGCAGTCGGACACGACGACCGGAGCCCACGTGGGCTGCGATGACACTGCCGTCGGGGTGGATCGAATCGACCAGCCATCGGTAGCCGTTGCGCACATAGTCCGTACCGCTGAAACGCAACCGGGAATTGTTGCGGCGGGTGCAGATCAGATCGCCGCAGGATGCTCGAAGCCCGTCCGACAGCGGGACTTCGGCATCGGGTAGGCCCGCTTCGGCGAGTCGATCCGCGCGGGCACGGCTGTTGAGGACGGACACGATCTGGCGGGTCATCGCGAGCATCACCGATTCCAATCCGACGGCGCGATCGGCTCGCCATGCGTTGTACGAGGCGTCGAGAACAGCCTCCAGCGCACCCGAATGGACACGCTCTCGGTCGGTGTAGAAGGCGATGGCAGCGGGATCTCCCGCCCGGATCGCCAAGGTAGCGGCGGCCTCGGCGGGATCGCCGAACCGCATCACCTGCGACAGCGTGGAAGCGCCCGCGGTCTCGACGATGTCGCGTAGAACTCCACCCGCCGCGATCGACGCCAGTTGCTTGTTATCGCCGATCGCCCGGACAACTCCACCGCGCCGTGTCACGAAATCGACGACCAGATCCAGTTGCCGGGTCGAGGCTTTCGCGGCCTCGTCGATGATCACCAAGGTGCCCGGCCCGATCCGGTGTACCCACCGCGGCACCGGGTAACGGGCCGCCGTAGCGGGTGTGAGATGGGTGAGCAGGTAGGTCAGCCTGTCAATGGTGTCGACCGGGATTTCGGCGTCGATTTCCTTCTGCAACTGGGCCGCTGACGCGGCGGTCGGTGCGAGCCCGACCACGTTTCCGCCCTCGCCCAGCCAGGCACGAACCAGCACCTGCATCGCCACGGTTTTACCCGTACCGGCCGGTGCGACCGCGACCTGCAAAGCCCGACCGGACGTGGCGAATTCCAGCACAAGAGCGGCTTGCCCGGCATTGAGTTCGCGCCCGCCATTGTTGGCCGCGTACTCCAGCAGCGCGAGATCGATCGCCGCGTCATCCACCGTGCGGTAACCCGTCCGACGTGCGGTTGCGATGAGGCGCTGCTCGGCGATGAGCACTGCCGACGAGGTGAATTGCTGCGATTCCGCTACCGTGAACACGCTCGTTCCATCGGCCCGCCGCAGGACGGATGGCTCGTCGAAGACATCCGGGCGGGTACGGCCGATCGAGCGAGGGACCTCGAGCGCTGCCGCAGTGATTGCTTCCGTGGCCTCGGTCCAATTGCTGGACCGCACGTGGCCGCGGAGCTGGCGTTGCACTTCGGCGTGGACGTGATGGGCTTGCCACACCGAGCGGGACAGCGAGACCGCATCGATCACTCGATCCGCCACCGCCGCAACCCATTCCGGCGTCACCTCCGGCACCGCCATGTCCGTTGGATGGCACATCGCCCACACCATCCCCGCGACCGCTGAATCTCCGCCCAAGAGCCCCGCCGCTTCGTCCCACCACGCGGTGCGCTGTTCGGCGCGCGAGCGCGGTTCGTGTTTCGCGGGCCGTGTCTCCCGGCTCGCGTACTGAGCCAACCGCAGCATCTCCACCGTGGTCGGCTCCCGGCCCCACCTGGCCTGGAATTCACGGGCCAGCACGCCGAGTCGGGCATCGATTTCGGTATCGCGCCGCGACCACAACCGGCATAATTCCGGATCCACACCGACGAGTTCACGTACCGGACGCCGGCCCGGGGCAGCGTCGCCGCGATCCGCGAATTCCCCGCCTACCAGGTCGTGCACAGACAACTCCAAGCCCGTGTTGTAGACCTCGGAGGCCGCGACCATCAGCCGATACACCATCCGCGCATCCAACGCCCGCCACAATCCAGCACGAGTGCGGACCTTCCCGGAAATAACAACGTGCGTATGCAGATCGGGATCACCCGCCCGCGAATCACGATGCTCGAACGCCGTCGCGCTCAGCCCGGTGGTATCGACCTGAGCGATACCGCTCGCACCCAACCGGGTATACGCCGCATGCGATTCCAGAAATGCCAAAGCATCAGCGACGGCCCTGCGATGCGCCTGCTCGATCCGCTCGGCCACCGGACGCGGAGCCAACGCCCACAGCACGGACACCGACTTCACGGGCGAGAAACACACATCGAATCCCGATACCGCTGTGGTCGCGTTCCGGGAGTTCCGGGCCACCCATCCCGATAGTTCGGTGGCATTCAACGGTTCATGACCCAATTCCGCGACGAACATGTCGCGCGCTACTCGCGTGCGTATCTCGGCCCGCACCTCGTCCGGGATCGGGGCGTTCCAGCGCAGCCTCTGATCCAGGTTGTAGCGGGTGAACCGTTCGGCACATCGCTTCCGGAACTCGCCGGCACCCTGGTGGATCCGAAACGGCTGCCCCAGTTGCGAAGCCGCCAACGCGGCTCGCCGCGCATCCTTCGGCTTGGCACCGGCGGCCAGTTGAGCGGCGAACACCTCGTCCTCGATCGCCTCAGCATTGGGATGCCTCCCCAGCCCGAACAACGCGCGCATCTGCGCCTCGGTCACCGTGTCCCCAGCGTTGATCGTGTCGAACTCCGACAGACCCGACCCCATCCACACGCCAGGCGATTCACCCTTGACCGAGTAATAGTCGGCGAGAGTCCCACGCCCACGCTCGCTCGCGTCATGGGCCGCCGTTTGCCGCAGGTAGTAGTTGAAACCATCTCCGGCCGACAGTTTATGAATCGTCGCCGTCATGCATTCAAGATACGATCTAATACCGCATCCGAATTGGAAACGGTAAGCGTGGTATCAGCCTATTCTGCGATTCTTCTGACATTTTTCTCAGAAATGATTCTGGTCGGTCGCCGTCGGGTTGGCTGGACTTCGATTGTGACCTGCTCGAATCGTCGAATAGTGCGAATATTTCTGTGATGCGCGATTGTTATCCGGAATGCAAGAGGTTCCAGGGGGAGGGCATCGCAATGGGTCATTGACGTGTAGATGAATCAATGAGGTGGATGTTTCGGGCCATCGGATGATGATGTCGGTGGATTTGTGACACAACGAAGAAAAAGGCATAATCTGGATTTTCGATCCAGCCCACCATCCGCCCGGGCCGCAGGTACGAAACGTGACTCCCCACAGGACGGAATGATCACCACGGAAATCTCGCCGACGGAAAGGGGTACCGATATGGCTACCAGAAAACAGACTGCCCTCGCCCGCGAACAGGCACACCGAAGGCTTGCGCTACAACGCCAGCAACGACTCGAACGCGAGCAGGCAAACGAAGCAGACTTGGCCGCCTACCTGCTGCTCCAGCAACGGCTCGCAGACTCCGAGCGCACCTTCCACGAAACTGTCGAGTCGATCCGGCACCAGCAAGCGGCTTGCTTGCGCGGCTGGAAAGCCCGCGGCGAGAAGCCCGCCGCCATCGCCGCGGTCACCGGTCTTTCGCTCGCCGAACTCACCAAGCTGCTGCGACTGGTGGCCGAGCCGAACCAACGCCGAACCGAGACGATGAATCCACCCGGTTCGTGGATTGATGACGCTAGCTGAGCGGCCACTTTCGTCAACGTTGTTGGGCCAGTTGGCGACCCGCTTTCAGCGTGTTGCTGCGCCGGTTGCGGTTCCTCGGCTTGTCCCGGTGGAGTAGGGGGCGCTCAGCCGCCGCTGTACGACGCGTCGCCGAGCTGTTCGGTGACGAGCCGGTACTCATCCTGCCAATGCAGAAACTCGTGGTCGCTGCCGCGGAACCTGCGCTGCTCCTCGGGGAGGCCGTCGGTGCAGGCTCTGGCCAGGAATTCCACCATCCCGTACGGCAGAACGGTCAGGTCGTCGCTGTACAAGCACACCGGCCACTCGGCACTCGATGCGCCTTCGATGCGCCAAAGGTAGTAGACACCACCGCCATCCATGCCCCAGTGAATGTAGGAGTGTCCGTCGCCCAGGACTTCGGCATGCCAGGGTTCGGTGGCAACGGCGTGGCGGAATGTGCCGGTGATCTCCACGATGCTTGAGCCGTACCACTCGATGCCCGGAACCTGAACCCTCGCCGGTGCCGCGATCGATACGAAGTCGTTGAATGTGCCCGCGCCGTAGACGGCCAGGAACTCCAGATAGTCCGGTGGCAGCCGAACCCCCAGCGCGGCCTCGGCTTCCGCGACTGTGCGAAGATCCAGCACTGCCCCCTCCGCGCTGCCCGGCGACAGCGGCAGCACCTGCCTCAAACGTTCGAGTCCGTAATCTGTCATCGGTTTCTCTCCTACTTCGTAGCGCCTGCCGGAGCTGGACTCACCGGGTTTCCGCGATCATCGAAAACGTTCTCGGCCGCGGTGTTCTCGATCGAACTCATATCATGTCCAAGCCGAGATCCGGTTCCCAACAACACCCTTCACCGCTCCTGCGAGCCGGCCCGCTTGGGCGTGAGCGGTCGGTGCTGGGGACGTCTGCCGGCTTTCCGCGAAGAAGTCGCGCGTACCCCGGCGTCCTTCGGGTGCGGGAGCATCGACCGGCCACGATCGACGCCGGCGGTGATGTACGGCATGGAACTCCTTCGTTTCCAAACGGTTTCGCCGATGACATCCTGCGGTCGATGACTTTCCGTGGGTGGGTGCGGGTCACGCGCCGGTCATGTCCATCGAGCCGGACGGGAGAGCCGACAGCGGGGGAATCCAATGCACCGGCGTTGGGTCGGATGCTGTGGAGTGGATCGGCGTGCCGGACGGTGTGACCTCTGCCGCCCACTGACGGGTACCCGGCACCCGCACGCTGTGACACCTGTCGTCGAGGCGGGCGGCGGCGTCGAGAAGGATGCACTGTGTCTCCGCTGGACCGATCGCGGTAGCACGCAGCGCGATAGCCAATGCGCGATGCTTCTCGATGTATCGCGGGTTGTCGGAATACAAATCTCCCGCGCCGCAGGAGAACACGACAACCGGCGCGTCGGTGCAGGACTCCAATAGGGTGAACGGGGTCGGTACCCGGCCCGCGACGACACCGGCCGTGTGAGGAACCAGACGCACCGTCACGTTGGGCCAACGCACCGCCGACGCGACCACCCGCAGCTGGGCGGCGGTGACAGCGGCGTCGCCGACGATCCGATACAACACCGACTCGTCCAGCAGCAGATCCAACTGCACCGGGTTGATCCCGCGAGTGAGCAGTATTCCGCGCGCGGACACCTCCACAGTGGCACGGGCGAGTGCCTGAGCCGGATCGTCGTGATCGGGGCCGCCGGCTGTCAACGCTCGGTGATACTGCGGGGTCCGGAGCAACTCCGGCACGACATCGTGATAGCCGACGATCCGGTGCGCACGTTCCTCGATCTGTGCGTACAGATCGAAATGGGCACTGGAAACGCCGTCGAGGACGACAGGATCGCTTCCGGCGCGAGCATGATCGACGACCGCGACGATGCTCTTGATCTCGGACCTACCGAGACCGTAGAACTTGCACAACGCTTCGACTTTGAACCTGCACGGGCGTTGGATGGCACCCGCCTCCAGCCGCTGTATGGCCGACTGCGTGACCGAGGTCTGCACAGCGGTCACGGCAAGCGACCGCCAGCGGACGCTATCGCGACGCTCCCGCAAATAGATACCGAGATGACGACGCAGAAGAGTCGACTTGTATACCGAGGACAGCGGTGTCATGGGTCGCTTTCAACGAGAGTCTGGGGGAGATGTTTCGCTGGTACGCCGGGCCGGGGTTGCGCGTTCGAAACCGGGACGACTCGACCGACGCAGAGCCCCGGATGAGTCAAAGTTGTTGTGTACTGATCTGTTTCGATACGGGGCTGACGAGCCCGCGCCGGGTGAATGTGTAACAGCGCCGGTTCCTGCAACGGCGGGTTGTGTAGTGTTCGGTGGCTCGAAGGGCTGCGGCGAAGAACCTGCGGGCGGCCAATGCGGGGCGCCTGCCGGTAGAGCACGAGAGGATGAAATCCGCCCACTCGGTCATCAAGCGGCTGGTGTGGGACCAGCTGGCGTGCAACTGGTGCACGTAGGTGTCGGTTCGCGGCCCCTACCGGTCCCCGATCGAGTCGGAGTTGCGGCCCGGCTGCCCGGCCCTTCCCGCGAGCCAGTCGGCGAGATCCTGGACCGCGTCGATCACGGTGATCACCGCCAACCCGAGAATGATCCCGCGCGCCCAGGAGTGGAGCGCCGTCAAGGTCTGATCGTTCACTACTGGTGTCTCTCAATCTGTTTCGATACCCGCCGAGCCGGTCTCGACGGTGGCGGATGTGCGGATCCACGTCCCAACCGCCGGTGTCGTCGGGGAACGCTCGTACGAATGAGCGCCACGCGCGATACGAGCGTCGGGGCACCTGCCTGCTTCCGGTACTGCACAGAGCTTTCGTGTGGGACTCCAGCGCGGCACTGCGCGGGTCGACCCCTTGGGCAAATCCGGCCAGCGTGAAGTGGTTACTCGGGGCGATTTGTCGCCGATCCGCCTTGCCCAGGGGGTCTCACGCCTCCCTTGTCCGACGCCTACCGGACCGAACAAGGAAGTCCTCGGTGAGGAAGTTCCCTGTGGGCGCCCGGAATTCTGGCCAGGGCTCTACCGGTGGGGCGAATGATTCGATGCCCAGGAACTTCCCTCTTGCTCCTCTCCCCGCGCCAGGCTGGCCCTGCCCGTCGTCAGAGGAGAGGAAGGTGGTGCGGGTCGCCCCCTGGGGAGTGTCTCCCGAAAATCATGGAAGCCAGGGGGCTTCCCTCCTACCTCACCCAGTGCCTCGTTGTTGTGCGGCACCTTGAGGTCCACCAGGTGAGGCAAGCTATAGACGATCGCCCCCGGGCTGGTGCTGACGAGGGATGGCGTGTCGACCTTCACCAGCCCAGGGGGTTTCGTCGCCCTCCACACCAGACACGTCCAATCGTGTGCGGAGGGTCGCCTATTCAATGCGTCTTCACGGCGGGGCGGTCCGGACCGGAAAGCAGGCGGTGACCGCCGCGAGGACCGCTGTCCCCGCCGGCAGGTACGCGTCGCGAGGTTGGCGCAACCAGGTCCGCAGCCGAGTACGGCCGGTGCCGAAGGTGGGAAGCGCGATCTGCGCGCCCGCACGGGCGATCGACACCGCGTGCCGGAACATCCCGGCGTAGATGTCGATCCGGTCGGGAATATCGGGTTCCACCAGCAGCACCCACTGCCGCTCACGCAACCCGATGACAGGCCCCAGCCGTACCCCCGCGTCTCCCAGGCGGGCCTCGACCAGTGCGCCGAGCTCGGCAGGCATCCTGACCGACCCGATCCGTGCGCCCGCCGTCACATAAATCAGACCGACCTCCGGGCGTACCGCGACGTCGAATCGACAGGTCTCCCGATAGAACTCGCACCAGCCGGCGGTGTCGGCACCGTGAGAATCCACTACGGACACGGCACCACCGACCTCGAACACACCGTCACCGGTATCCGCGACCGTGCGACGTACCTCGAAAACCGCCCGCAGTAGCCGCATCTGCTCGGCGAACGCGGCATCGATCGCGTCCAGACCGGTCAGCGGCACACCCGGTGCCACCAGGTCGTCACGAGGAACTACCACGGCAATCTCCCATCCGATAATGTTGGTGGGCAACAGATTTCGGGAATCGACCAACAGCGCCGGCGTTCAGCCGTACAACATGCGATGCAGCTCGCCCGTCGGAGCGCAGCGACCCGCCAGAACGAGAGTGCGCCACGCCTCCCGCACGCACTCGCACTCCCGCGGCGAACACTCGCGATGCTGCTGAGTCGCCCGATGCGCCTCCGCGATCGTGAACCCACCGACCGGAGCAGGGTGATCCACGTCCGTGGTGCCACCACAGCCGAGCACGGCAACCAGCAGCTCGGCGAGCAACACCGCCAGACCGAACGCGACGAGCACATGCCCGGCCGTCACCGACCTACTCGTCCTGCAGCCCGCAGGACTCATAGGCCAGCGCGGCCAACCAGAGCAAGCAATGCGGGCCATGGTCGATATGACTCGCATACACCGCACCAGCTTCAGCAGCGTTGCTGAACCCGGTGATGTCGACGCGGCAGTCGTCGTTGCGATCCGGCCGGAGTTTTGCTCCGTGGGCGCGTTCCTGGCGGCTTGACATCGCCGGAATACGAACCTCGCCGATGTGATTGTGAGCCAAACGAATTGCCATTCGAGCTACTCGCAGATCGGAGATCATCAGTACGTCCAATCCGTAGGATGCAGTGGAGTGGAGGCGAATACGCCGCCCCGCGAAACGGCCCGTCTCGATGCAGCGAAATCCTCTGGGACCGTTGTGTTTTCGGGATATGCGGAAGCCTTCCCGCTGCATCCGAGTTAACTCCCAAGCTGCGGGGTAGGGGAAGCACCGCCACCCGTGAACGTTGTGAACATTGGCAATGGGGGCGTGAAGTTCGTGAACACGCGCGATCGTGCATCGGCTACCGGGCACTTGCCGCTATCGTCGAAGCGTGCACGACGCACCGCTGGAAAATCCGGCTCCGGAGGCGCAGACGATGATGCTGCGTACCGTGCTCGGCGAGGCCGGGTGGGGACCACGCGATCTGACACGCGCGGTCAACATGTGGTTGGCCCAGCGTGGCCGCCCTGGCGACCGCATCGATGCGACCGCTGCTTACTCGTGGGTGCGATCGGGCTATTGCCCCCACGGCGACATTGCCGAAGTCGTCGCCACCGTGCTCGGTGACCGGCTCGGTCGCTACATCACCGCCAGCCAGCTCTGGCCGGGACACACCCGCGCCGAACGCATCACTTGCGGCACACGGCTGCCCAGTGAGGGAAGCATTGACGAGGCGATCCGTTCTCTGGATCAGCTCGCCGCCGGTATCCGGCCCGCGCCGATCAGCGGCTCCGATCTGGCCGCCGCCGCGATCACGGGTTTACGCGACCCGATCGAGCTGCGTGGCGGCAGCCAAGGCCGCGACCGGATACATCATTCGCAGGCCGGATTGATCGCCGATCATGTCACCGCGCTGCGCCAGCTCGACGACTGCCAGGGCGGCGGCGCACTGAGTCTCCGTTACGTCTCGCGCGAACTCGCCACCGTCATCGATCTGCTGCGCAGCGGCAGTCACGAGCCCGCCGTGCAGGATTCGCTGCTGACCTCCATCGCCGACCTCGCCCAGCTCGCCGGTTGGATGAGTTTCGACTCGGGTGCCACCGAGACCGCTCAGCGCTACCTCGTTCTCGGTATACGCATCGCGCGCGCGGCCCGCGACGGCGACCGCGCGATCAACGCGGCCGGAATGCTCGCCTATATCGCCGCCGAAGTCGACGCCGGGCACGATTCGGTCGCGATCACCGAGGCTGCGGCTACCCTTCCCACCTCCAGCTTGCTGCTCAAGGCACGGCTGGCGGGGCGTCAGGCAAGCGCGCACGCTGCGGCGGGAGATATCGCGGCTTTCCGCGCCGCCAGTGACCGGGCGCAGCACCTGCTCGATACCGCGCGCCGCGACCATACCGAGCCCTATCTGTACTACCTCACTCCCGACCAGCTTGCCGCCGAGGCGGGATACAGCCTCGTCCAATTGGCCCGGCGTACTGAGGTCCACCGCCGGCCGCTGCTCAGGCAAGCATCCGATCTGCTCACCCCGCGCGCAAACCTCGACCGCGATCCCGGATATCAGCGCTCAGCGGTGCTGCACGGCTGCCAACTCGCCCAGGTCCATCTGATGCTCGGCGACCTCGACGGCGTAGTCGCCGCCGCACGACGAGCGACGACAATGCTGGGCGATGTCCAATCCGGACGGTGTGTGACCAAACTGCGAGGATTGCACCGAGACCTGTTGCAACGGCGCCGCTCTCGAGTGGTGTGTGAGTTCCTTCCCGAGCTCGAGCACATCCTCGGCGCACTGTAATCCAGGGAAGTCGCTACCGGTGCGCGCGAGGGAAGATATCCCTATGTCCCAGGTCCTCCGCTCACCCGGCGCATCCGATACCCCGATCGCGGCCCGCGAGTTCGATCACCCTGACGCCGCAGCACTACTGGCCGCCTATGCCGCTGAGAGACAGGAGATGGTGGGGTTCGTCGATCCGCCGGGCCTGGACAATGCCGCCCAGTACGAGCCTCCGACAGGGGTCTTCCTCGTCGCCTACACCAACACCGGGGACGCGATCGCCTGCGGCGGACTGCGCGCATATCTCTCGTGCGACAGCATCGCCGAAATCCGCAAGATGTATGTGGCCCCTGCCCATCGAGGCCGCGGGCTGGGGCACCGGATCCTTGCCGAACTCGAACAGCACGCCAGCGCACACGGCGTCCGGGAGGTGCGTTTGGAGACCGGTTCCTACAACCGCCCCGCCCTGCACCTCTACCCGTCGGCCGGCTACCGACCGATCCCGCCATATGTACCCGGCCGACCGAGCTTCAACAGGGCATTCGCAAAGAAGCTATCCAGCTCTGCCTAGGCAGAGATTTCGGAGACTCCAACGAATCATGAATTCCATTGATTATGAAGGGGTTATTGAGCGGGGCGTCGGTACGTTCGGCGGTTCGGAAGCGCAAGCACATCGGCGCAGACTCGGCGTGGCTGCAAAGGCTCTCACTACGCTGACCGGGTGTAGATGGCGGTCACCTGACAGCGGTCTTCCACGCTGCGCGGCTTTCCGAATGATTGCGGTGGTTGTAGCAAGTTGTCTGTCGTGTTCGCCGCGCCATTGGGAGGCACAGTCGCAATTCGGATCGTCTTCGGCGGGTCTGGCCACATTCGGGCAGACCCTGAACATCGACCTGGTTCGGGGATGGTGCGCGGAGATGTTGTACGGGACGATGGGTTCTTCAGCGGTCGACCGAGGGGACGGAGCTGGTCGGGTGGAGCGAGTCGGTTTGAGGTCGGTGGATGGCCTCGAGTTGGATGCCGTCGTCCATACGTCGGAGAGACCGGATGTGTGCGGATCGGTGCTGTTGGTGCACGGCATCACGGTGGATCTGGACGAGGGTGGCGGTATGTTCGTGCGGCTGGCGGATCGGCTGGCCGGGGTGGGGTTCGAGGTTGTGCGGTTCTCGTTTCGAGGGCACGGCGGCAGCGATGGTACGCAGCGTGGGGTGACCGTGGCCGGGGAGTGCCTGGATTTGCAGGCTGCGGTCGAGTTGGCGCGGGGACGTCGCAGTGGCCCGATGTCGGTGGTGGCGGCGAGTTTCGGTGCTGTGTCCACGGTGTTGTCGTTGCCGTGGCTGGACGAGGAGTTGCATCGGTTGGTGTTGTGGAATCCGGTGCTCGATCTGCATCACACGTTTCTGGAGCCCGAATTACCGTGGGGGGCGGACAATTTCGGTCCTGTGCAGCGGAACCAGTTGCGGGACAAGGGGTTCTTGACGGTGGACGGCGAGTTCGAGTTGGGGCGGGTGTTGTTCGGCGAGTTCGCCTGTTACCGGCCGTTGGATGTGTTCCTGGCCAGTCGGGTTTCGACGTTGATCGTTCACGGCGATCGGGATGGGGCGGTGTCGTATCCCATTGCCGCTGAGGCGGCGTGGAAGCGGCCGTCGACTCTGTTGCATACAGTGGTCGGTTCCGATCACGGGTTCGATTCGCGGGAGCGGGAGGACGAGGCGATCACGGTGACCGTCGACTGGCTGGTCGACCAGGCGTGCGCCGCGTCATGAATCCGGTGGATCTGCGTGGGGAGGTGCGGTTCGGCGAGGGTGTGGTTGTGGGCGAGCAGTGTGTGCTGGGGTGCCCGAAGGAGACACGGATCCGTGCGGCCCAGCGCGGCGGCTGTTCGCCGGGAGATCCTGTCGTGCTGGGGGACCGCTGCCTTCTGTTCAACCAGGTCATCGTCTACGAGGGCACCACACTCGGATCGGATTGCGTCGTGGAGGACCGCATCCGAATCGGATACGGATGTGTGCTCGGCGACCGTGTCAGAGTCGTACACGGTGCGTACATCTGTGACCGTGTTCGGATCGGCGAAGATGCTTGTGTGGCCGGATTCGTTTGTGACGCAGCGTCTATCGGGAACAGGTCCACCGTTATGGGCGACCTGGTGCACGAATACACGCGTCCGGACCTGGGGTGGTGGGGCGTGGACGAGATGGCTCCGAGCGTCGCCGACGACGCGGTCGTCGGATTCGGGGCGCGAGTGATCGGGGGCGTGAGGATCGGGTCGCGCAGCTACGTGGCGGCGGGTGCGGTAGTGACCAAGGATGTCCCTTCGGGTCATGTCGTGACAGGCACCAACGTGCACACTCCGATCGGCGAGTGGCACGGTGAACGCCTCGGTGCGCTGATCGAGCGATGGATGGCCGGAGTCGATCGATAGAGACTCACGGTTCGACGAACCTGGAGTCCTCGGTGTCGCTGCCTGCTTGGTTCTTCGGCCTCTGGGTCACGAGGGCCGGGTCGAATGCCAAGGCGGACAAGCGGGGTGGGAATCTCGCGCGCAGATCGGCGCGTGGATGCGGCAGGTACATGGCGGGAAGGAATTCGTCGATCGGAACGATCGCGTCGGAGAGTCCGGCGGCCAGCAGCATCGTGAGGCCGCGGCGAGTGAGTAGGTACCCGAAGCTGCAATGGCTGTATCCGGGTCGGACGAATCCTCGTAGTGGCGTGGCCTGATCGGGTTCGAGGGGATAGCGGCCAAGATAGAGCAGGTCGAACCGCGTGCGGTGCCGCCGCAGTTCGCGCAGTCCGGCGTTGAGGGTGCCGCTGAATTCGTGGTTCAGGACCGCGTCGTCTTCGAGGATCAGGATATTGGGTGTGTCGGTGTGTTCGGCGGCATGTGCCCAGCAGGCGAGATGGGCAATGGTGCAGCCGATTTCGCCGTATTTCAGGGGCCGATTCCACCACGGGTTGTCGGAGTCGATCTGCCAGTCGAACAGTTTGATGCCGGCGGAGTGCAATCCGGCAAGGGTGAGCTGGTTGCCGTCGATGAGCGTGTCGAGATCGGAGGTATAGGTGGCGGGCAGCGTGTCGGGAAGTTGAGAACGGATCCAGGCGCGGCGATCTGGGCGTCGAGGCAGATTGACGACGTAGGTGGCGACGCCATCCGGGCCGGTCACCTTCCCAGTCCGATCGAACGCTGCCGGTCGGTGAATCGTTTGGTGTTGTCCACGACGACCGACCAGTTCTCGCCGACGCCTCGTGACAGCAGCAGCAACGGCCCGACCGCGGTCATGTCGGCGATATCGGTGATTCCGCCGACGCGGCGAGCCTCGACGACTAGCACGAAATCGTTATCGCCGACGCGGCCGGTCAGGTAGTCGGTGTTGCCGGGTCCACATTCACTGTCGAGAAGGCAGCGGGCAGCGCCGAGTACGCCGAGAGTCAGGCAGCCGCCGAGCAGGAAGACGATGGTTCCACGCAGGGTGAGTCGGGTGAATACGGCGAGGTCTTCGATCAGTTCACCGCGTGGCGTCCAACGCGGGGTCAAGGTGAGGTCATCGAGGCCGGGGACGACGAGCGGGTCGTCCTCGCCGAGCGGATGTGGCTCGAAGTGGAACGGTAGCTGCGGCAGGAATTCCCGGAATTTGGTGTTCCATGGCGGGCCGCCGATCACGATCAGGACGTCGGCGTGGGTGTCGTAGTGTTCGGAGGGGGCGAAATCGCGCACCACCACAGTGGGTGCCTGCTGTGCGAGTCGCGTGCGGACGAACATGAGTGTGTCGAGGTCGGCGAACTTCGCGTACCGCAGGTAGTTCCGATCCGCTGGGGAGGCGTACTCCGGCCGCTCATCGTCGGGGATCTCCGAACAAACGATGTCCACTCGTGCACCCGGATGCAGATGCCAGAACTCGCGCACTCGGTTCGATCTGGGTTGAATCTGTGTTGAATATTCGTCTCGCTCAGGGGGTTCCGGCACATGGCTGGCTCGACCCGGAGGGGCGAGCAGCAGGTAGGCGAGTGTGTCCAGAGCCCTCGCGGAGTGCCGCCGAACAGTTTTGGAGGCACATTCCTGGTCGGACGCCAAGGACTCCTGCCGATCGGTGAGGGTGGCAAAGTGGTGTTCAGGATGCAGATTGAAATCGACTTGGGCGTACAGGCGTTCGTCGTCGGACAGGTGATCGATCGCGTTCCGGATCGTGGCGGACACCGCCGTGATCTGTTCCACGGAGCCGGGAGAATAGCCGCGGTCACGACATAGGTAGGCGCGCATCGGATCGTCGAGCGCACTCAGCAATACGGTAGGCCGCGCCAGAGCTGGTCCCTGCCGCAGTTTCGTCAAGCACTCCCTCACATGATCGAGCGATGGCGGTGAGCTGTGCACCATGTGTCCACCATATGTCCAGCAGTCCCGGCGAGATGTCCAGGGATACGGCATACGGAAGGGATGGCCCGGTTGAGGCGCGCCGGGAAGACTCGGGGGTGTTCGCCACCTGAAAAACATTCGGAGGGAAGGAGAGTCATGGACAACGAAACGACGATCACCGCCGTCGAGGAGTACGAATCGCCGGAAGTAGAGACCAAGGTGCTCATCAGCCGCCAGTGCAACTGATGCCCTTCGGAACCGAGCGTGCCGAGATCCGGCGCGTTCGGCTCTCCCGAAAGCAGTCACAGAGGGGAAGGGTTGGGGATGTTGATCTTGTACGTCGGGGACGCGCATTTCTCGGGCTGGTCGATGCGCGGTCGAATCGCGGTGCGGGAGAAGGATATTTCATTCGAGGAACGTTGCATCGAACTCGACTGGCCCACGGGCGAGACCGCCGACGGTGTTCTGACCGTTGGCGATCTGCCCGAAGAACGAGAAGCGCGCATCGGATGCCAGTGCAGCTTCGCCGATCTCGCGGCGCACGACGTCGAACGTGCGCTGGCCGGATCCGTGGTCGGCATGTTGCCGCGCGTGCCGGTACTGGTCGACACCCTCACAGGTGCGGTGGCGTCGGATGTGGTGTCGATCGCCGAATACCTCGATGAAATAGCGCCCGAATCCGGTGTCCGGTTGATGGGCGCCACCTCGGCTCACCGCTCTGTGATCCGGTCGCTGTGCGCCTGGGCTTCGCACGATCTCGCTCGGTTGATCGATGACGCTCCGTACGCGGTATCGCTTCGCTCGCGGCCGTGGACGGACCTGGCACCGGCAGCAGTCGAGCAGGGGCGTTGGGTGTGCGAAACCGTGGCCGGATTGTTGGACAGGTACGGCGGTCCGTACGCGGTGGGGGCGTTCAGCCTGGTCGATGTCATGCTGTCGACGAACTTCCAGCAGATCACGGGCCTCGGCATGCCGATCGCCGACGCTCGAGTCGCCGATTACGCGGTGCGGCTGTTGGAACGGGCGTCGGTGCGCGACCATCTCGATTCGGCCCGCGCTGTGTACAGGGCGATCGATGAGGCACAAACCGGTAGCCCGCAATGGATTCTGCGGCACTACCGGTACAACCGGCAGCAGAGGCTGCTGCACGATTGGCAGACCGACACCTGTGTTCGACTGCGCAACCGTGCCGCCGAGCGCATCGTCGATCTCGCCTACACCGGTCACTCCGTGGACCAGATCGCCCGGACGTTGGCCGGCGAGTTCCGGGCCGGGCGAGAACAGTTGACGGTCGATGTGCTCGGGTTTCTCGATCGCCTGGCACCGGCATTCGAAAGCGGGGCCACGTCATGACGACTTCGACCGATATCACCGGACGGCTGCGCTACCGCCGCGACCTGGGACTGCTTTTCGATCCCACCTCCGGATCTTTCTATCGTCTGCGTAATGCGGTGGCGCGGTTGATGATCGACCAGATCTACGCGGGCACCGATCGGCAGGCCGTCGTCGCGACCGTCGCCGACCGATACCACGCCGATCCGATCCGCGTCGCCACCGACCTCGATGGCCTGCTGGCCACTATGACCGCGCCACCTGCACAGCGGCCCGGTCCACACGGCGAGGCGCTGCTCGAGATCGACAAACGATTCGACGCCCGGCTTGATTTCCCATTGCGGCTGGAGATCGAATTGACTGCGGTCTGCAATTGGAACTGCGGCTTTTGCTACAACGTGTGGAAGATCGACCCCACCCTGTCCGACCGCGAGATTCGCCGTGCAGTCCGCGAGTTGCCGGAGAAACACATCCCCACCGATCTCGCGATGTCGATCCTCGACGAATGTGCCGACCGAGGATGCTTCGTCCTCCGGTATAGCGGTGGAGAGACGTTGCTGCATCCGGACGCCATGGAGATCTTCGAGCACGGCGGCCGACTCGGCCTCTATCAGGTGGTGTTCACGAACGGGCATTTCATCACCGCCGACCGCGCCGCCCGCCTGGCCGCCGCGAATGTGCGCTGTGTCCTGGTGTCCATCCACGGCGACCGCGATCAGCACAATTCGCTCACCGGCCACCTCCGCGCCTACGACAAAGCCGTCACCGCCATGCGGCTGCTGCTCGACGCGGGCATCACCGTGGTCGCCGAACTCACTCTGGTTCAGCAGAACACGCTCAGCGCGCTCGATGTCATCCGCGACGCCTACCGGATAGGCGTACGCGAATTCGGTGTCATGCGCTACGTGCCGACCGGCCGCAACGACGACCGATACGGCGTCCCGGCGTCGGTCACATTGCCTCTGATCGAGGAGATCGACCGACTCATCGCCACCGAATGCCCCGGCATGACCGTCGCTTGGCCGTGCGCGCAGAAAGTGTGCACCAGCGACCTCGACACACCCCTGCGATCGGATGATCCCACTCTCGCGCTGCGGTTCTCCCAACTGGCCGGGCATTGTGAATCCGGAATGGTCTGGGCGAGCGTCAGCTACGACGGGCGGCTACGGAACTGCCCCCACAGCAACGTCTACTTCGGTCAGCTCGCCGACCACCGGCTCGCCGAACTGTGGCCGCCGCTCACCGAACGCGTGCATACCGCGGTCGCCACCCGTGACACCTGTGCGGGCTGCGCTGTGGCGGACACATGCCGGGGAGGTTGTCATCTGTCCAGTTTCTTCACCCCGAAAACCACTACCGGCCTGGGAATTCCAACTATGCCCGTCGCCGGACCCGCCGAGATCGGAGGATAGGGTATCCCGATGGCCGACGACGCAGCCGTTCGCACAGGATCGCAGCCGGTCCTGTCCATGCAGGAAGCGATTCTTCGACTCCAAACCTATTGGGCCGGTCACGGTTGCGTGATCGCGCAGCCATTCAACACCGAAGTCGGTGCGGGAACGATGAATCCGGCCACTCTGCTGAGCGTGCTCGGCCCCGAACCCTGGCGCGTCGCCTACGTCGAGCCCTCCGTACGCCCCGACGACAGCCGCTACGGCGAAAACCCCAACCGGCTCCAGACCCATACGCAGTTCCAAGTCGTCATCAAGCCGGAACCTGGCAACCCGCAGCAGCTCTACCTCGGATCCCTGGCCGCGCTCGGCATTGACCTGGACGCGCACGATGTGCGTTTCGTCGAGGACAATTGGACCCAGCCCGCCATCGGCGCTTGGGGCCTGGGCTGGGAGGTGTGGCTCGACGGCATGGAGATCACCCAGTTCACCTACTTCCAGCAAGTGGGCGGCCAGAATCTCGACCCCATTCCCGTCGAGATCACCTACGGTCTCGAACGCATTCTCATGGCCGTGCAGAAGGTCACCCACTTCAAGAACCTCGTTTACGCACCCGGCATCACCTACGGCGAGTTCCTCGGCCAATCCGAATACGAAATGTCGCGCTACTACCTCGACGACGCGGACATCGCCGCCACCCGCACCCTGCTCGACACCTACTCACGCGAAGCCGACCGGCTCATCGAACATCGGCTCCCGATCCCCGCCCACTCATTCGTGCTCAAGAGTTCGCACGCGTTCAACGTCCTCGATGCTCGCGGAGCCATCTCCACCACCGAACGAGCCACCTGGTTCCAGACCATGCGACGTCAGGCCCGCTCCGTCGCAACACTGTGGACCGAACTCCGCGCCGAAGCAGAGCATCCTCGCGGCATCGCCGAACCATTGCCGCCGGCGCTCCCAGCAGTAGATCCGGCCGAACTGCCCGCCGCCGGGTTGCTCGTATTCGAGATCGGCACCGAGGAACTCCCGCCAACAGTCGTTGACGGCACCGCCGCGGTGGTCGAACAAGAACTGACTCGGCTCCTCGCCGGCACCGAGCTGGCCCATGGCCAAATGCGGGTCGATGCCACGCCGCGGCGAATCACCGTTCAGATCGCCGATATCGCTGCCCGCGAACCCGATGGGACACAACTCCATCGCGGCCCGAAGACGGTCGCCGCCTACACCGCCGACGGCGCACCGACCCGCGCGCTGCTCGGATTCCTCGACGCGAGGCATGCCTCCGAAGACGACATCGTCCGCATCCAGGCGAACGGATCGGAATACGTCGCCGTACAGACTATTCGGCGCGGACGCGTCGCAGCCGATGTTCTGACCGGCATCCTCTCTCAGCTGGTCGTCGGATTGCGCGCGGACAAGAACATGCGCTGGAACGACCCGATCCTGAACTTCAGCCGCCCCATTCGCCGGCTGCTCGCCCTCCTCGATCGAACCGTCCTCCCAGTCACTGCGGGAGCACTGGCCGCCGACCGAATCACCCACGGCCACCGCCGAACTCCGCACTCGGGGATCAACATCACCAGCGCCACCGACTACACAGCGACCCTACGCCGGGAAGGAATCCTCCTCGATCGCGGTGAGCGCCGGGCCGCCGTCACCTCGGCCGCTGTCGGCCTGGCCGCCGCACACGACGGAGCCATCGATACAGAAGCCGAAGCAGCCCTGATCGATGAGATCACGAACCTGGTCGAATCCCCGATCGGCATCCTCGGCACATTCGATGCCGAGTACTTGCGGCTACCCGAGCAGATCCTGACCACCGTCATGCGTAAACACCAGCGCTATCTGCCGGTTCGTCGCGCCGATGGTGAGCTGCTGCCACTGTTCATCACTCTCGCCAACGGCGCCTGCGATACCGACGTCGTGCGCGAGGGCAATGAGAACGTCCTGCGGGCCAGGTTCGAAGACGCCACCTACTTCTGGAAGACCGACCTGCGCACCACGCCCGACCAATTCCGATCCCGGCTGACCGCACTCACCTTCGAAACCCGCCTCGGATCCATGAGCGACCGCTCCGAACGCATCGCCGCACTCAGTCGAAAACTCGCCACGCGAATCGATCTCCCGGCCGACGACTCCCGAACACTGGAACGCGCGGGCGCACTGGTGAAATTCGACCTGGCAACCCAGATGGTCATCGAAATGACCTCCCTCGCCGGCACCATGGCCCGCGAGTACGCCCGCCGATCCGGCGAATCCGATCCAGTCGCCGAAGCCCTGTTCGAGGCTGAACTACCACGCCACCACGCCGACCGGCTTCCCGAATCGCTTCCGGGTGCACTTCTCGCACTCGGCGACCGTTTCGATCTGCTGGTCGCCATGCTCGCGATCGGTGCCAAATTCACCGGGACATCGGACCCTTTCGGCCTGCGCCGCGCCGCCCTCGGCATCGTTCGCATTCTCCGTGCCCAGCCAGAACTGAGCAACCTCACCTTCCGCGACGGACTCACCGCCGCGGCGGACGCACTGCGCGAACAGGGCATCGCGGTCGACGATGCCGTCCTGGACACCGCCGAAGAACTCCTCATCACGCGCTACGAACAGCGATTGCGCGACGAAGGTGTCCCGGTTCTCCTGATCGAGGCCGTTCGGCCCTCGGCTGGAAGCCCGTACCGCGCCGATCGATTGCGTGCCGAGGTTGAACAGGCACGCGAACTCGTCGACCGAGAGTTCGCTGAGATCGTCGAAGGACTGCAACGCATTTCGCGTATCCTGCCGCCGGGCACGTCACCTTCGTTCGATTCCGAGATGCTCACCAAGCCGGCGGAGCGGAATCTGATTACCGCCCTCAACAACCTCGACACGAGTAGGGACCGGCCATTCGCCGTGTGGGCTGGTTCGACGCAGCCGCTTGTCCGTGCCTTGCGGGCGTTCTTCGAAGAGATTCTCGTAATGGACGAGGATCTTGCAGTCCGTACCGCGCGCCTCGGTCTACTCTCCGGCGTTCTGCACACCGCACCACCCGCGATCGACTGGAAATCCTTGCACCAGTTGCGATCTGGTGTATAGGGAAGCAGTACGGCCGAGAACACGACATAAAGTCGCCGATTGTCGATCCCATGGCCTCAAACGAGACGGCCACCGTATTCGACTGGATCCGCGACCGCCACGGCGGCGTCGACGCCCAGAGATTCGTCTGCTGACTATCTGTTCCAGCCGTGTCGGTTCATGCGATCGAAGTACGCGTCGTCCGCGGCTTGGATCTCCTCCTCGGTCAGCGGTCGTGGTGTAGTTGGCTCGGGGGTCTGGTGGAGTTCGGATATGCCTTTGCTGAGCCGTGGATCGGCCTTGCGGGCAAGCCTTTCCGCGCGCGTGCGGGCGTCGGTCCGGGCCTGTTGATGACAGTCGAGGAGGGATTTGGTCAATTGGGCGCTGGTCCAGCGCATGGCACCGGGTGCGATTTGTAGATTGGTGATATCGCCTGCGGCGTTGACCTCGACTCTGACGCCAGGTATCTCGCCCTGTCCACGGACCGCTGTGACCGCTTTGCCGAGCTCGGTTGCGTTGCTTCGAATTTCGTCGAGGTCCCGACGGAGCTTCTGTTCCCAGTCGTCGAGGTCGGTCATCGGGTCTTCTCGTCGATCTGGGAAACCGGAGCGACGAGGTGTTGTCCGATGCGGATGTCGGCTTGTCGGTCGATGACCAAGGTGTACCGTCCGGGTTCGCGGTGACCGTGGAGTTCGATCCCGATCACGGTCGCGGACGCGCCGGTCGATGCGTCGTGCAGTACGTCGCCGACGGTGATGTCCCCGGAGGCCAGTTGTCCGGCGACGAGGAGTCCGGCGCGGGTGGGGATGTCGAATACGTCGGTGACGGTGAAGCTGACCTCGGTCACTGGTGTTCTCCTCGGTATCGGGCCAGGGCGGGTGTTTCGGCTGCGTAGGCTTCGTCTTCGAGTCCTCGGATGGTGTCGGAGCCGAGGCGGACCTGGTCGCGGAGTTGCTGGACGTGTTTGGCTTCGTGGGCGAGGGTGGCGACGAGGGTTTCCTCATCGGTGAACGCCGCGGGACCGAAGCGGATCTGTCTGCCACCCATCTCGGAAGGGGTGACTCCGCAGGCGTCCTGGAAGTCGAGATAGCGGGCCTCCTCCATGTCCTTGACGATATGGAGGTCGATACCAGACAGGTCTACTCCGGCTTTCCGGGCCAAAGCGAGGATCGTTTCTTCCGTCATGGGGATGTGGTCGCCGGAGGTGAGGACGTCGATGTTGGTTCGTGTCGCGCTGCGGGAGAACAGTTGCAGCCCGGTCTCGCTGCCTCGCCAGATTTTCGCTACCGCTTGTTCGAGCCAGCGGCCGAGTTTGGAGGTCATCGTTTTGAGGGTCGTAGTGGTCAGGCTCGCGATGCGGCGGGAGACGGTGAGGACCTTGGTGCCGAGTTCGGTGATGATGCGTCCGATTCGGGTGGCGTAGATGCCGATTCGGGCGATGACACCGGCGTTGCCGAGTTCGGAGAGTCCGCCGGTGAAGAACGCGCCGACCTGGATGACGCCTTCGAGCGCGGCGGTCTCGATCAACATTTCTCGGAGTTCGGCGAGGATTTCGGAGTGGGCATCGTCGAGATGCTGGGCGAATTGCTCGCACCCGTCGCCGATCGTACGGTAGGCGGTCGCCAGTTGGTCGGCGTTGACGCCCATCTCGTTGCAGGTCCGCACCGCGCTGGGGATCTCGGGGGACTGCTGATTCTCCAATAGCGTTACCGCTGTGGGGATGGGGCCGGTTGCCTCGACTAATGCTGTTGCGGCGCTGTGCCATACGGTCTTGGCCGCTCGCAATTGATCCTGATGTCCATCGGGCCAGGCGAGGTCGGACACGGTCTTGATCAGACCCCACCCGAACGGTTCCGGCCCGCTCGCGCCGGAGGCTGGCGGGTGGAACAACGCCAGCGAAGGTTCGAAGGCGGGGGTTGGTGGTGTCGGGGGAGCACCGGCTTGCGGGTTGGAGGCGGCTTCTCCTGCGGCGTGGTTGTAGGCCCCGACCGTGAGCAGGGAGGACGTGCGACCGAATGCCGAGGCCAGTTTGGCGGAGGCTTCGAGCGCGATGCCGGTGGCGTCGTCGTATGCCTTGGCCCAGTCGGTTCCGGTCTTATCGGTTCCGGCCATCCCTTCGCACCCGATCAGCGATTGCACCAACGCGGTGTGGACGTCGACGGCGTTGTCCTTCACGGCGGCGAGCGACTCGCCTGCTGAGTGGTATTCGCCGTGGCGGATGGTGATGGCCGGGAATGACGGTGCCATCTACGGCCACATCCCCTCGTTGGTGCGGCCGACGTCGGAGTAGTGGGTGTGCGCGCGGCGCGCGGTCTCCCTCAGTTCGTCGAGGTTTTCCCGCATCTCGGCCGCGCCCGCCATCCACCGATCATGGGCATCCCGTTGAGCCGAAGCGGCCTCGCTCGACCAGGACAGATGAAGATCGGCGACATGTTGATCGACCTCGCGCAGGATGCCGTCGACCTCGGCGCCGAAGGAGGCCATGGCCTCGACCGCCTCATCGAGTTGCGTCAGATTCACCTGGTAGCTGTAGTCGTCGGACATCACTGCATCCGACTGTTGTTCCGGGCGATCTGGTCTGCGGTGTGGGCGTCTTGTGCCTGGTAGCGGTTGGCGGCCTCGACGAGTTTCAATGCCGAGGACTCCAAGCCGGCGACGACATCATCCGCGCCGGTCTTCCATTCCATCCAGCTCTCGTCGTAGACCGAGGCCGTTCTTCCACGCCACCCGCCGCAGAGCAGTCCCCGGCCGACGGTATCGTCGAGCCCTTTCACTCGATCGCGAATCGTCTGTGCCTTCTCGGCGATGAATCGCGCCGCTTCACGCAACCGCTCCGGATTGACCCGCAACTCCTCCGACATCACGCCTCCCCGCAGCTCGACCCGCTTTTTAGAGCACTATAGGACTCCGTCGTCGAGGACTGTGCGAAAGGCCCTGTGCGGGCCAATTGGCAGGGTTGACCGCGCCCGTCGGTTTTCAAACAGGGGTTCGCAAGAAGTCTTTCTTGCAGCGACAACACTTGGGGTCTACCCTGGTCCGTACCCATTCGTGAGCACACATACAGCAAATACTGTTGAGGTCGCGAAGCGTTGGGCACCCCAAGTGCCTTGGTCGAAGGTCCGAGGCGGCGGAGTGATTGCCGGGCATCTGTGTTGACAGAACCCGAAGGCGTGACCAGTTCCCTTGTCTTGGAAGCTGTTTCACGCGTCTTCCATTAAATCACCGAATTGATCCTGTGCCGGCTGGTGCTGCGGGCTTCGTGAGCATCGTCGTGCTTTGCGGTCGTGATCGCGTGCGCTGAGCACGTTCGCGGCCTCGGGATCTGTTGTGGGAGGGAGGCGTTCAATGTCAGATTTTCTGATCCGGCGAAGGGTTCCGTTTCTGTGCGGGTTGTCGGCGGTTGCGGTATCGGCTCTTGCGGTTTCGAGCGTGGGTGCGGTGGCTTCGGCGCATGCGCCGGACGCGCGGGCTTGTATGCCCTTGTTCGTGGTCGGGGTGCAGGGCACCGGCGAATCGTCGCCGGACGCTGATCCACGCACCGATTCCGGGTTCCTCGGAGATGCGGTGCTGGGGCCGTTGATGATTCGCGCGGCCGGGAAGGCGGATCGGGCGTATGTGCCCTATCAGGCTTCCTTTGGTGGTGTGGATGGCGGTGCGGCCGTTCCGTATTCGGCGTCGGTGACCGGCGGTATCGAGCGGACAAGGCAATTGGTTCGCGACGAGGCGGCCAGGTGCCCGAGCACGGTGTTCGCTGTCGTCGGCTACTCACAGGGCTCGCATGTCGCGTCGATGTTCGTTCAGGAGATCGGCCGAGGGCAGGGTGTGGTTCCAGCCGAGAAGATCGCTGCGGTGGCTCTTTTCGCCGATCCGACGCGGAATCCAGGTGCGTCCTTGTTTCCCGGTGCACCTGGCCGTGATCGGCCCGAGCCCGCGCCGGGGACCGGTGGGGCCGCGGTGCATGGGCTTCCGGCGATGTCGGCGGCCACGGTGGCCGGAGGTGGGATCGGGCCGCAGCGTGATGTGGCGGCGGATTTCGGTTCGTTGACCGGGCGGGTGGTGTCGTGGTGTACGGCTGGTGATCTGGCCTGCGATGCGCCCGATGGTGCGCCGATTCTTCGGGTGGTGGCCAATATCGTCGGCCAGTCGGATCTGCGGGATCCGTTGGCGGCGTTGCGGTCGGTGTCGGAGGCGTTGGCGTTCACCGCGTTCAAGACGGCGGTCTCGGTCGTCGACGAGGACGTTTCGGGGACGTCGTTGGCGAGTTTGTCGCTGAATCCGCGGAAGTCGTTGTCGCAGCGGATGGCTGAAGCCTCCGATCCGCGGACTCCGTTCGATCCGGATGCGGCGGTGCGGGCGTTGTTCAAGGTGGCGACGATCGGGTTGAACGCGGTCTCGACGGTCGTGAGGACTGTGCTGGCACCGGAGAATATCGCGGAGATGGTGGGGGCCGGCCTGGTGACTCCGGCTGCCGGACTGGCGGTGCTCGGCACGAAGATCGTGTCGGCGTTGCCGGAGCTGGTTCCGCCTGCGACGGTCAGTCGCCTTGTGCAGCAGGCATTCACAGCCATCGAACAGAACGTGGTGGACAACAGGGATCTGCTGGATCTGGCGACCTGGTCGAAGTTCGGCAACACGATTGCCGCGCATTTGTCGTATCGGACCACTCCAGTCGCGGCGGGCGTGACCGCGGCGTCGGCCACTGTCGATTGGCTGGTCGCCATCGCCGACGACTTGGCGGCGGCTCGCTCGGATGGTGCTCGGTGAGGGCCGCAGGGCTGCTGCATCACCGGTTGCCGCCTCGGGCGGTTGTCGCTCCACCGACCGATCGGCGGGCACCGATATGGGAGAGTGCCTGCCCGATCGCGACAGCGACCGGTGGTGTTCCGAGGTTTTGGCTCCTGGGTGCGCATGGTGGTGCGGGAGTGTCGACGTTGGCGTGGTTGTGGCGGCGGTCGGCCGATTGCGGGCGCTGGTGGCCGAAGCCGATGTCGGGGGAGGCGCGGTTCGTGGTGTTGGTGGCCAGGGAAACCGTGGCCGGTCTGGCGGCGGCCGATGCGCTGCTGCGCCAGCACCATGCGGGACTGGCCGGTGCCAGCCGGGTCGTCGGTTTGGTCACGGTGGCGGCGCGGCCGGGGCGTACTTCGGCGGTGATCCGCCGTGACTTGACCCTCTACAGCTCGCTGGTCGATCGCTGGTGGCGCATCGGCTGGCACGAGCCGTTCATCCAGCAACCACTCGATGCCCTGCCTCGCGGTGGCGTCGAGGACGAATCGAGCACGGTCCCAAAGGATGTCGTGCGGGCCGGCCGTGAGGTGGCGGCGGTGGTCGAGCAGTTGAACAGTGATGCGCGGACCGAGGAAAGGGGGTTGTGATGCACACAATCGTGTTGGCCGGTTTCGAGGCGATCGATCAGATCACTGCGGATACTCCACCGGGATCGGAGAAACTGATCCTTCTGGTTCGGTGGCTGCTGTGGGGTGTGATGCTCGCCGGTGTCGCCGGAATCATCTACGCGGGTGGGAAATTCGCGTGGGAGAAATGGAACGGTGGCGCGCTGGAGTCGCCCAAGATCGTGGTGGCGGCCCTGATCGGTGGCATCGTCGCCACGTCGGCGTCGGCCCTGATCAATACCGTGGTCCTGGCCACGTAGGCGCGGGTGATCGCCATGCCGACCAAGGTATTTCGCATCGCGGCGTCGCTGCCGAGCGAGGTGACCGCCCCACTCGCGCAGCTACTGTCCTGGTTGCTGTGGGGCTGTGAACTGATCCTGCTGGGCACGATTGTGGCCTGCGGTGCGAAGTTGTGGATGGAGCGGCGGCAACCGGAGATCCAGGGCCGACACACCAGCACCGCCATCGTCGTCACGCTGATCGCCGCCGGGATCTGCTCGGTCGCGCTCCCGATCGCCGCGACAGTCGTCGGGAACGCGTCATGAACCCCCGAATCGTCGCCGTGCTGTTCGCGGGAGTTCTCGCCCTTTCAGGGTGCGGTCAGGCCATCGACGATCCCGTTGTCGGGACAGATGTCGCCGCGCCGCCGACCGGGCTGCACTGGATTGACTACCAGGGCATCGCCATTCCGATCGCCGACCAAGGTCCCCACACCCATTCCGCCACGGCGGCGACGGGATTCGCCGATACGCCGGCCGGTGCCGCGCTGGCGGCGATCGTGCACACCGTGCGGATGTCGGTCGCGCCCGACCGGACCTGGTCACCGATCGCCGCGAGCGAACTCGCGCCGGGACCGGGCAAAGACGCCTGGATCGCGGCACGAACGTTGGTGTCGATCACCAAGCCCGCTGAGAAGGCCACCGCGCCAACAATTATCGGCTACCGGGTCACCGCCTACCTGTCGAAGGCACGCGCGGCGGTCACCGCCTACACCCGCTATCCCGACAGTTCTCTGGCCGCGACTCATGTCCGGGTGGTGTGGCTGGGCGAGGACTGGCTGCTGGACCTGCCGCACCCGGACTCGACACAGCCCACGGTCGAAACGATACGCGAGATTCCGCACGACACAGTGAGATTGGAGAACCGATGAACACCTCGCACGGCAGAATCGTCCGCTCCAAAACCGTCGTGATCACCCTCGCGGCGCTTGCGCTGACCACCGCGCTGATCGCCGCCCTCATCTACAAGCACGCAGCGTCGCGCGATATCTCCGCTGACCCACCACAATCGGTGATCCCGAGTCCGGATGTCCCGGTGGGGGACGGGTTCGGCACCCCGGTCACCGATGTCTACGGTCGTCGCGTCGATATCCCCGCCGCCGCAGCCGGGCGACCGCTGCCCCAAACCGCCTCCCCGGTAAGCGAACTCGACCCGCTGTGGCTGAGCGCCCCGCCCTTGGGGACGACCGGACGCGGTGGCTGGCAACGCGTATACGGGGTCTCGGTGCCGTTCTCCACCTCCGACGGCCCCACCCACATCAGCAACGGGATGGCCGCGGGGTTCGCACACACTCCTCGCGGTGCAGCACTCGCGGCGGTATATATCTCGCACCAGTTGGGTGCACGTCCTGCCGATCCGGCCGTGGTCGCCCGCGTGAACTACAGCCCCGAAGACCTGAACCGGTACCACGAGCGCGTGGCCGCCGGGAGGCTGCCGATGCGTCAACCCGAGCAGATCACCCGCTGGATCACCGCGCCCGACGCCTATCAGATCGTGTCGTGGTCACCGGATCTCTGCGTGCTGATGATCGCGACCCGCGCGAAAACCGGCACCCCGACCCAAATCCAGACCTGGACCGCCGCGCGATACGCGGCCGTGTGGACCGGTCGCGACTGGAACCTGCTGCCCGGCACAGAGATCGGCGGCACCCGCGAAATCACCTCGATCCTCGGGTGGACACCGTGGTAGCCGGGACGTTCTCGCCCAAGCCGTTGTCTCGCAGATGGACGCGACGCGCGGTGTACGTCGGACTCCTGATTACTGCGGTGTTGTTCGGGACGAGTTCGGGTGCGGTGTCGGCCGATCCGGGCTCTTTCGGATTCGACCAGACCTGCAATCAGATGCACGACTCCATCAGCGAGATACCGGTCATCGGCGGGATTCTCGGCGATGAAGTCTCGATCGCCTGCAAGGGCGGCAACGTCATCACCCATCCCGACCAGGCAGTCGCGGCAGTGAAGGACAAGGCATGGGATACCACATTCGGGTCTGTGGTCGAGTCGCTGCTGTCGGGGTTGGGGCAGGCACTGACCATGGCGCTGGTGTGGTGGACCAAGATCCCCAATGCCAAACTGCTCGACGAGCAGAGTCTGTGGCAGCGAATCAGCCAGTACACCAATGATATTCAGGTCTACCTACTGGCGGCCTCGGTCATGGTGGGTGCGGTCCGGATCGCCATCGCCCGCCATCACGCCCATGCCGAGGAGGCAGGCGAGATGGTGCGGGTGCTGGCCCGGTCGGTTTTCGCGGTGTGGACTGCCGGTGCGATCGTGTTCGCCGCCGCCCGTGCTGGGGATTCCTTCTCCGCGTGGGTGATTCGCGATGCCACCCATGGGAACGCCAAGGGCATGGCGGAGTTTCTCGTACAGACCTCCGCCTATACGGCGTTCTCGCCCGGCTTGGTGCTGATCCTGGCCTGCGTCGGCATCCTCGGCGCCCTCGCGATGGCGGTCATGGCCATCCTGCGGCAGGCATTGCTCGTCGTCGCGATGAGCCTGCTGCCGCTGGCGGCTGCGGGGTCGGGGCTGGGGTCGGGGAAGCAGGCACATGATCGGTTGTGGGCGTGGGTAGTTGCGTTCCTGCTGTGGAAGCCGATCGCCGCGCTGGTTTACATGGTGGCGTTCTCGACCATCGACACCGGCCCCGGAATGGATGCGTCCGCGCCGATGGACGCCGACACCGCGCAACGTCGCCTGGTCGGACTGGTCCTGTTGTGCTGCACGGTTTTCGTCCTTCCCGCGCTGATGAGATTGGTGTCACCGCTCGTAGCTGCCGCCGGTTCCGGAGGCTCGGGTGCGGCGGCGGCCGGGGCAATGCTCGCCGCAGGGTCCGCCGTCGCCTCCGGCGGCAAGACACTGATCGCCCGCGGCGCGTCGGCCACCGCCGCGCGCGCCGGATCCCGCACCGGTTCCGGCGGATCCGCCACTGGACACGCCGCGACACAGTCGGCCACCAGCGGCGGCACCCCACACGGGACCTCGCAGCGGTCGACATCGACCGGAGGTGGCAACTCGACCGGCCAAGCGGCCACACCGGTGGGAGCCGCACCCGCGGGTACGCGCACCGACAGCAAGAACTCGGGGACGAGGTCGGCCTCGGCGACAACAGCACAACCCGGCGCGGCCACCACCAGACCGACGATTCCCGCACCGCCACCCCGCCCCGGCGGTGACATTCCAGTCTGAAATCGGCGAAATCGCCAGGCAATCAGTCATTTTCACAACGACGTGAGGAGGGGCTGCAATGACGACACAGACACCGATCGAACCCGAACGCACCTACAGCGCGGGCACGATCCCGCGATCGGAGGGCCTGCTCGGCCTGTCTTGGCCCGGCATGGTCGCAGCCGGGATCGTGGTGGTCGCGGCGATGATCACTCACCTCGTCGCCGGATTCCCTGTCTCGGCAATCATGTTCGTCGCCGGGGCGCTGGTCGCCGGTCCGCTGGTGATCCGTGTGAACGGCCGCTCGGGCTATGAGCGGTGCATCCTGCTCACGCGATGGATACGGGGTCGGCGACGTCGCGAAACCCTCTATCGGGGCGGCGCGTTCTCGGCGGTGCCGGGTGGTGCCTGTCAACTGCCGGGGCTGTTGACCTCGACCCGACTCTATGAAGGCCGCGATGTCGCCGGGTGGCCGTTCGGGATGATCCATGCTCCGCGCCTGCACGAGTACACGATCATCTTGGCTTGCTGGCCCCAAGGTGCCGAAGCGATAGACCAACCGGTCGTGGACAGGTGGGTCGCCGCTTGGGGCGGATTTCTCGCCGACATAGGTGGACAGCCCGACATCGCCGCCATCGTCCCCGTTCTGGACACCGTGCCCGAAACCGGCAACCGGCTGCTCGGCGAGGTTGAAACGCTCACCATCCCGGACGCGCCGCCGGTCGCACGGGATGTGCTGCGGGCATTGGGAACCGGGCTCCCGGCCCAGCATGTGCGTCTCGAAGCGCGTCTGGCGATCACCCTTCGCGCCACCACGCCCGGTCGACGCAGAGACCCCGCCGAACAGACACTTGAGGTCGCGCGGCGACTGACGGGGATCGTGGCCGCGCTGGAAGAAGCCGGTGTGCGCGCCCGACCGATGACCGCGGCGGAGGTCGTCGCCTTCGTGCGCCGCAGTTTCGACCCCTCCTCCCAACCCGATCTGGAAGCCGCGGTGGCAGACCCGGCAGGGCATGGGTTGGAGTGGGCCGATGCCGGTCCGATCGAACACGACGAACGCCGCGACCACTACCGGCACATGGGCGCGGTCTCGGTCACCTGGGAGATGGATGCCGCCCCGCAAGGAGTGGTCACCGAACGTGTCCTGGCCCGGCTGCTGGAACCCAACGCGGAATTGCCTCGCAAACGCGTGGCGGTCGTCTACCGGCCGCATTCGGCCGCCGAAGCAACGAAGATCGCCGACAACGACTTCCGCGACGCCTTGGTCGCCACGCAGAACCAGCGCGGCGGAATCACCTCGGCCGCATCGGTCATCCGTGTCGCGGCCACCGAACAGGCCCGTATCGAACAAGCCAGAGGACACGGCGTCTCCCGCTACGGCCTGCTGGTCACTGTCACCAGTCCGGCCGATGCCGACCTGCCCCGGATCGAGGCACTGACGAAAGACCTTGCGGTGCAATGCCGACTACGGATCCGGCGCTCCTATCGCTACCAGGCCGCCGCCTTCGCCGCCTCGCTCGGAGTCGGGGTCCTGCTGCCCGAACACGCCAACGTGCCGAAGTTCCTGGAGGGCTGACCCATGCCCAAACATGAACGAAACCAGAGAGACGAACTCTCCGCTCGCCGGGGCCGACGCGCAACACCTGACAACAGCCCGGCAAGCCCGTTGACCGGCGCGATCCGTTCCGACGGATTCGACCGCCCCGCAATGCGATCCACCACCACCGGCTACGCGAGGGCCGACGGTGGCCGCTGTGCCGCGGTAGGTCGGCCGGTCGAGGTTCGCGGGACCACCGCGCAGATCGTCGGACTGTGGCCGTGGTCGGTCGGTGCCGGGGCACCGGTGATCGGTACACCGCTCGGTTCGCACCTGCGTACTGGAGCGCCGGTGTGCTTCGACCCGCTCAACTGGTTCGCCCGCGCCCGCCTGCTCTCGGCCCCGAGCCTGTTCGTACTGGGACTCAATGGATTCGGCAAGTCATCACTGGTGCGGCGCATCGTGATCGGCGGCATCGCCCAGGGCGTGACGGCACTGATCCTGGCCGATGTGAAGCCGGACTACCGTCGGCTGGTCGAGTCTGTCGGCGGCCAGGTCGTCGACCTGGGCCACGGCTACGGGCAACTCAACCCCCTCGACGGTGGCGCACTGGCCGCCGCTGTTCTCACCCTCGAACAAGCAGGCCGGGGCGACGATGCCTCCGCGATGCGCCACGAATGGCACGCGCGCCAAGCCGCCCTGATCTCCGCGCTGATCGAGCTGGTTCGCGGCGCGAAGGTCGCCGACTACGAAGAAACCATCCTCGCCACCGCCGTCCGCTTGCTCTATGCGCCGAAACCTGACGGTGGGCAGGGGTTCACCGATCGCACTCCGCCGCTGATCGACGACTTGGTGGCGGTCATCGTGCGCGGCGGTGACGAACTCCAGCTCGACGTCGCCGCCGACAACCCGGCCGCGTACCAGGCGGCGATCCTGCCGCTGCGGCGATCCCTCCGTGCCCTCACCCAGGGGCCGTTCGGGCGCATCTTCAACGGGCACACCACCACTCGCATCGATCTCGACGCGCCCGCGATCTGCGTCGACGTCTCCCACATCCGCTCCGGCGACATGAAGCTCAAGGCCGCGGTCATGATCGCCTGCTGGGCAGCAGGATTCGCCGCCATCGAGGCTCACAACGCGCTAGCCGACGCCGGTTTGGTCCGCCAACGCTACTTCCAGGCAGTCATGGACGAACTCTGGCAGGTCCTGGGCATGGGGGAGTTCATGGTCGACCGCGTCGACGAACTCACTCGCCTCCAGCGCGGCCTGGCCACCGCGCTGATCATGATCTCCCACACCATCAAAGACCTCGACAGCCTCGGCCCCAACGCCGGAAAGGCCCTCGGATTCCTCGAACGCGCCCGCGCCAAGGTCTTCGGCGCGTTGCCCGCCGACGAGATCGCCCGCCTGGACTCGCGGGTGCCGTTCACCGCCACCGAGCAGCAGATGGTCACCTCCTGGTCCTCACCCGCCGCGCTGACCGGCGACCTCACCACGCCCGGTGGAGGGCTCTCCACCCCGCCGGGCACAGGGAAGTTCCTGCTCAAGATCGGTGAGGACCGACGTCCCGGCATACCGTTCCAACTCGCCCTCACCGATATCGAGCGAGAAGCCTTCGGTGACACCAACTCACGGTTCACCACGTTCGCCACAGGGCGTGAACCCGTCGAGATCTTGGACGCTGAATTCTCACCTCCTACAGATACTTCCGAGCCAACCGCGAGTACACGATGAAACGATCAGGTGTTCTCCAGGTGATCCTCGGGGCGACAGCAATGGTGCTGATTCTGCCGTTGCTGCTCGTACTTGTCGTCCTGCCATTGAGCGACCGTGCCTGCGGGGCAACCGCTTCCGGGCCGCTACCGGCCGTCGACGGCTATTCCCCGGCGCAGGTCGCGATTGCCCGGCTGGCCATCAGCATCGGTCATCAGCGCGGTATCGATGAGCACGGGATCACCGCGGCGATGATGGCCGCTGCCGCCGAGAGCGGATTCCGCAACTACGCCAATATCAACGTCCCCGAATCCCTGCGCTACGACCACGATGCCGTCGGCTCCGACTACGACTCGGTCGGCCCCTGGCAGTTGCGTGCCTCGGTCTGGGGCGCCATGGGCATGGCACAGCTGATGGATCCCGCTCAGCAAGCCACCTGGTTCTACGACCAGCTCGACAAACTTCCCGGCTGGCATGCCATGGCCCCCGAGGCCATCGCCCAGGCGATCGAGAAATCCGCCGTTCCCGATGCCTACGCGCCGACCCACCACATGGTCCGAACCCTTCTCGCTGTGCTGGCCCCCGTTGTCGGCGGCACGGTCGCCCGCTGCCTGACCGAGGGGCCTGTCGGTCCCGGTGCCCGCGTCGTCGAACTCGCTGCGCGCTGGATCGACTGGCCCTATGTCTGGGGCGGTGGCGACCCCTCTGGACCCACCAATGGCGGATTCGACTGCTCCGGGCTCGTCCTGCACGCCGTCCACGGTGCCACCGGCGGGCGCATCACGCTGCCGCACTACACCCAATCCCAGCAGGACGACCCGCACCTCACCCCGATCGCCTTCGACGCACGTCAACCGGGCGACCTGATCTTCTTCACCACACCGGGCAGCGGCGACTCCCATCACGTCGCCATCTACGCCGGGCAGCGCGACGGTGCCGACATCATCCTGCACGCACCGACTTTCGGTGTCCCTGTCGGCTACGCGCGACTCGACCAATGGGTCACGGCAGGCGAACGCCTGGACATACGTCGAGTTCCCCTCGCCTGAACGAAGGAGCGAAAAACCGCATCAGCCACCGAATTCAGACCAAGGAGGTTCCCGAGATGACCAAGCCGACGCCCGACATCGATCAGGACCCACTGTGGGAACAGGCCAGGAACGCCGTGGCCACCCACGCCGAACGCCTGCGCACGCTCACCGAACACGGGCACCTCTACGGATGGGCCGTGCTGCACGGACTCAGCGGACCGCAGTTGTGGCCACGGGTCAAACATGAACTGCGCGACCAGCTCGGCATCGACTTCGACCACCTCCGCGCCACCACCCACGCCGCCCGCCGCGCCGCCATCGCCCAGGCTGACAACGGTCCCCACCTGCGATTGTGGGCGGCGGGCAACAGCACGCGGCAGAGCTTCGCGGTCTGCGGGCCACGTGGGGTGCTCTGGTACAACAACCTCACCATCGACGACTGGTGGTATCACGGCGACCAAGCCACCGCCGAACTCTCCGCGGCGCATCGTGCGACCTGGCTCGCCGGACGAGCCCGCACACTCGCCGGCATCGGCGCCGCCCGACTCACCTTGCATCTGAACACACCAGGAATCCACACCGATCTGCTGACCGGAACCGCCGAACGAGCACGCGTCGCCCTCACCGTGGAACCGGTTGCCGCAGACGACAACCCGGCCGTCACATGGTGTCTCGAACCCGGCTGGCGATCCTGCACCGACCTGCCGGAATTCATCGCCGCGACCGAAGACAACACCTCACCGACGGACCAGAACATGCCGGGCGACTCGGCCGAGTCTTCGCAGCACACTTCCGCCGCGACCGAAGGCGGTGTGCGATGAACGACCACGACGAACTCGACCAGGTCCGGCGAGAGATAACTCAACTCGGGCACAAGGTCCGTGAAGCGGCCACCACAGCCGCCGCATTAACCGAGGCTCGCACGCGGGAAGCCGAACGCGCTCATACTCAGGCCGAACGCACTCGCGATCGAGCCGAGCAGCGCGCCGAACGCGCGCAGCGCCTGGCCGAACGCGCGCAACGACGACTCCACGCACAGTGGCGTGCCGCCGACCGAGCTGCGGCCACCGACCTGGCAGTCGAACTCGAAGCGACCCGATCGACCCACGCCGCGCAAGAACAACTCGTCGGCCAATGGGCGTGGGCGCAGGCCCACGCCGACGAAAACCCTGAAACCGCACGAGAACTTGACGCACGCCTGCTCGCCGAAACCGGAATCGACCCCGCCACCCTGCGAAACCCGTTCACCACCACAGAACCAACAACCGACCCGACCCAACCCGCCCCACCGATCGACCTCACCACCGTCGATTCCGAAATCGGCGACGAACCCACCGTTCTCGACGGCGACGCACTGATTCGGGGACTGATCCAGGCCGCCCATCCCACCGGAGCATCGAAACCCGCTACTGGGCAAAAGATTTCGGGAGTCGTCGAACCCGACCCAGGTGTGTCTCAGGACCTGGCCGCCGACGCCGGGCTCAGCGCGTAGCGGCGAGAGACGAGACCTGCGATGAGCGACCACGATTCGCGCCACCACCTCGACGACTCCCTCCGCGTCGTTCTGGCCCTGGCCGTCCTCGCCACAGCGATCGGTATCGCCTACGGGGCCTGGCTGCTCGGGGACCGCATGGCCGGGATCGACCAGCAGATCCCGGCCAACCCGATCGCCGCCGCCGGTGAACTGGCCCTGGGGCACCTGCGCTGGCCGATCCACGCCTCGGCGCTCACCGTGCTCGGGGAAGCGGCATTCTTCGCAGTTCTCGGCGAGACAACCAAACTGCGCGGTCGCTGGTCCCGCGTTCCGCGTACCCGCCTGGACGCCCAGGCTCGGCTGATGACCGCACCTCGGCATCTGAGCGAGGTCACCGGCTCAGCCGCCCGCGAGCGTGCCCAGCGACTGCGCCCCGGCACACCCATCGCCGCCACCACGGACATCGGCATCGAACTGGGCCGCACCCTGCGCGGCGGTGTCCCGGTGTTCATGGGATGGGAAGACGTCGGAGTCTGCTTCGCTGGACCACGCACCGGCAAGACCGCGTGCCTGGCCATCCCGGCCCTGTGCGCCGCACCCGGACCGGCCATCGCCACATCCAACAAACGAGACCTGCGCGACCACTGCCGCGGCGTCCGCGAAACCGCAGGCCGCATATGGGAATCCGACCTCCAGGGAATCACCGGTAACCCGCACCAGGACTGGTGGTGGAACCCCCTCACCGGAGTCGACAGCCTCGCCGACGCCCGCACCCTGGCCGGATACTTCGTCTCCGCAGCCACCGAGGACAACGCCCGCGTCGACGCCTACTTCTCCGGCGGCTCCGCCGAACTGCTCGCCCTCTACCTTTGGGCAGCCGCCTCCGGCGGCGGCGACCTCATCCACACCCTCGCCTGGCTCTCCGACGCCGACGACACCACCGCCCACCGCCAACTCGCCACCGCCCGAGACAGCTTCGCCGCCACCAAACTCGCCACCGCACAAGCACTCAACCCCCGCCAACGCGACGGTCTCTACGACATGGCCCGCCGCAACCTGAACGTCTTCACGGACCCAACGATCGCCGCCACCGTCGTCCCACCGATCCGCACCGTATTCGACGGCGACACCACCGAACTCGCCGACTGGTCCGCCCCCGCCAACCGAAACCTGCCCGAATTCGACCCCCGCGCCTTCGTCACCTCGACCGACACCCTGTTCGCACTATCGATGGAAGGCCCCGCCTCAGCCACCGGCCTCACCACCGCACTGGTCGGTCGTATCCTCGACGAAGCCCTCACCCTCGCCCGCACCCAAGCAGGCGGGCGGCTACCGACACCGATGGTCGCGATCCTCGATGAAGCGGCCAACGTCTGCCGCCTGCGCGAACTGCCGAAGCTCTACTCCCACCTGGGATCCCAAGGCGTCGTCGTCCTGACCTTCCTGCAATCTCCGGCCCAGGGAGCCGAGGTGTGGAGCCCCGAATCCCTCAAACAACTCGCCGAACAATCCAACGTCCACTACTACGGCGGCGGCATCCGCGACCGCACCTACCTCGCCGACCTGTCCGCCCTCGCCGACGACCACGACGTCAGCCGCTGGTCGAAATCCCGAGGCCGCGGCGGCAACTCGACGTCCCAATCATGGTCACGCGAACCGATCCTGTCGATCGCCGCACTCTCGGCCCTACCCAAAGACCGCGCCGTCATCTGGACCTCCGGCAACCCGCCCGTCATGGTCGAGAAAACCCACTGGAGCACAACGATCTTCGCCGACTCCATCCGAGAATCACTGCGTCGCTACGGCCCCGCCGACCCAGCGAAGAAGGCCGCCCCATGACCGCCCCCGCAGCGCCGAAACCCCACTTCCGCAGTGTCGGTGCCTTCGTCGAACGCTGGCTCCTGCCCACCCTGGCCGGCAAACGAGCCGCCGCCGGTGGCGGCAGTGGCCGCGTGTGGTGCCCCGAATGGTGGCGACACCCCCAAGTAGCCGTCCGCCTCACGGCTCTTTGGCTCACCTGGGAAGCCGCCCGCGCGAGCGGCACCGCCGACGCGATGAGCACCTGGTGGCTCCACCACGCCGACCCCCACCTGCGTGTGCTCTGCGATGCCGATAACGGTCCCATGTACCGCTGTACCACCCGTCACCACGACCTCCCGCCTTACCCTTCCGAACCCGTTCCGCCCGGCTGGTTCGACGACGAATAGGCCCAACACCAGCGAAAGGCCGATGTCGACCTGATTCCAGCACACGAAAGGAGTCGAAAATGAAAACCAATAACGATAATCTCGGCGAGGAACGCTCCGAGCTGTTCGACTCCGTGCCACCATCAATGCAACCGATCGAGGAGGGCTCGCATGACACAGCAGATACACGCGCTCGTCGAACAAACCTGGCGCGACCACATCGGCCTGCCGCCGGAATGGACCCCCGAGCAGACACGGCGGTTCCTGAACGGGGAAGCGGCGGCGATCTGTACAGAGATCGACCGACGAATTCCGGGGGCGCAGCTGCTGACGCTCCAGCGATGGAAGTCCGAGCACGGGCACGAGCCGGACTACCCGACAACAGTGGGACTGCTCAACAACGCTCGTCAGTCGATCACCGAGCTGGTGCTGACCGAAGCGTTGTACGAGAAGATCCCCCCGGAGAACGACGCGGCCGAGCTGGAAACACCCAGCGCCGCCACATATCCGGACAACCTGGTCGACGCAGTCCAGCGGTGGAGGTACCCGTGGGCGCGGACGCCGGAACCGGATCGGGATCTCGACGACCTAGCCGACCTGCTGCTGCCGCATCGGTCGACGCTGGTGCGGGTGATGGCCGCGCATCTGCTGCAAGTGATGCGCGAGGACGGACAAACACTCCCGGTCGGCCCGGCCGACCCGGCATTGTCACCGTTTACGAACCGGCTCGAAGAGGGGATGCGAGCAGACAACCAGCCGCTCGACGGCCCCGGCGCACTCAACGCCCGGTAGACCCGAGCCAACTCTCCCTTTTCGACACCGCCACCGGTGACCGCCCGGTCGACCCCATCATGATCGACCGGGGCGGCACTCCTCTTCCCGCCACATCGGTCGAAGCCACCGCCCTCGGCGACGCGCCGGAATCGGTGGCCGCAGCGAACGACTGGTGGAAGCAAACCGACTTCGTTGAGATCGGACGTCTTGCCTACCAGGCGGGAGCCGAATACCCGGCACCGGATTCCTCCGGCCATATCGCTGCGTCGCTTACCGGGCTGAGTCCTGACGATCCGCGCACGGCTCCAGTCCTCGACGCCTACCTACGCGGCTGGAAACAAGCATTCGACGCCGAAACCCAACCGGCCCAGGTCACCTCGCCGGCCCTGCGTGAAACCCCCACAGCCACTCCGGATCGCGCGATACTCGATAACAAGGCTGCTGAGCCGGACCAGCCGCCCGAAGTCGATTTCGCTGAGGGGTCACCATCGGGGACTGCGACCGGTTCGCATTCTGCCGGTCACCGGCCTGCCTCTGCGCATACTGCGCCGGTACCGACTGCTGTTGATTCGCCCCGCGCACACAGCGACCCGCCAATCATCGAGGATGCAGGCACGGCGAAACGCGAAGCCGAAGCAGTCGCGTCCCATGCCGAGGCGAGTTTGCCTGAGCCCATTGACTTCTCGCCAGGCTCTGGACTGCGAGTTCCAACCGAGCCTAAGGCACGAGCACGAGCCAACATCCGCGTCATCGAAACACTGCGTGTGCTCGATGCCGAGAATCGATACGCGACACCGGAGGAACAGCAGGTGATCGCAGCATGGTCGGGCTGGGGCGCGCTACCGGGCATCTTCACCGACGATCCGGACCTCGCCACCGAACGCACCGCACTGTCGAACCTGCTGAATCCGGCGGAATGGGCGCGGGCCCGTGAATCCACACTTACGGCGCACTACACCGATCCAGGTGTTTCCCAAGCGATCTGGGATGCCCTCGGGCGGGCGGGCTTCTCCGGCGGTCGGGTGCTCGAACCCGGCTGCGGTGCGGGTATCTTCCTCGGACAAGCCCCCGAGACCGCGCTCATGGTGGGTGTCGAGCAGGATCCGATCACCGCGCGGGTCGCGGCGGCACTATATCCCTCGGCACAGGTTCGCTGTGAAGGGTTCGAAGACACCCGCGTGGACGCTGGAGCGTTCACCGCCGCGGTGGGAAACGTGCCATTTGGGAAGACGCGCCTTTACGACCCGATCCACAACGCCGCCAACCACACCATGCACCACCACTTCCTGCTCAAATCCCTCGACCTGGTCGGTGAAGGCGGATACGTGGCAGCGCTGACTTCCCACTTCACCAGCGAGAACACCGACACGACCGCACGCGAACAGATGGCGGCCCGCGCCGACCTCATCGGTGCGCTGCGCCTGCCCGCCAAAGCCTTTCAACGGGTCGCGGGCACGGGTGTCCTGCTCGACCTGGTCATCTGGAGGGTTCGTGAACCCGGCAAGGAACCATCCAACAACACACACCTGTATCTGCAATCCGGAATGACCACCGTCCGCAACCAGCATGGAGAGCGCAGGGAGGCCGAACTCAATCAGTACTTCCTTGCGCACCCGGACCACATCCTGGGCGAATTATGCTGGCGCAAACGGCAATACAACCGCAACGCGCTCGATGTCGACGGCCCCACCGGAGAGGCGCTCGTTCGGTTGATCACGGGGCGGTTGACCCGAATCGTCGACAACGCGCTCGATGCCGGGCTCGGACTGTCTGCGACCGCAGAAACGACCGCCATCACCAGCCCGGAAGCCTATGGCCCCGGCCTGGTGAAGCCGATCGAGCAAACCACCGACATAGCGGTCGACACCCTGCGCTGGAACAGCGAACTCGGCCATATCGAGGTCTATACGGGCACCGATTGGACACAAGCCGTCGTGCGCGGCAGACGCCGAACCGCCGAATGGCGCGAACTCCTCGGACTGCGTGATGTAGCAGCAGCACTGGTCGACGCACAACTGCACGGCCGCGACCACGCCGAACGATCCGCTCTCCGTGGGGAATTGAACCGCCGCTACGACCGCTACCGCACCACCTACGGATTCATCAACCGATTCACCTGGATCGATCCGCCCCCGGTCACCGAACAACAGCACCGCCGCCGTCTCGACACCGCAATCGAAGCCTGGCGTATCGAATCGGGAGACCCTGGCCAACCGTTCGAGGGACAGATCCCCGACCACATTGTCGAACAACTGTCGAACCAGGCGGGGGAACCAGAACGCGAACCCTTCAAAAAGCAGTCCCACCTCGAAGGGATATTGCGCCACGACCCGACGATCGCCCTGGTCTTCGCCCTCGAAATCTTCAACGAAGACACCGGCACCGCCATCAAGGGACCGCTGTTCACCAGCGACGTAGTCGCGACCGCCGCATCCCCGATCACCCACGCCACCACCGTCCAGGACGCAGTCGCCGTCAGTCTGGACGAAACCGGCGTCATCGACCTGCCGCGCATCGCCCGCCTGCTCGCCACCAGCATCGAAGACGCCCAACAGCAAGTTACAGCAGCAAAGCTGGCGTTCCGCTCGGTCGGCCACCCGGACATCTGGATAAGCGCCGCCTCATACCTGTCCGGAAACGTCTACAAGAAACTGGCTTCCGCCCGCACCCACGCACAGTCCGATCCCCGCTACCGCGCCAACGTCGAAGCTCTCACGGCCGCCATGCCCGAACGACGCACCGATGCCGATATCAGGCTCGGTGCCGTGTGGGTGCCGGTCTCGGAATACGCCCAATTCATCCGCGACACCTTCGACGTACCCGCAGAACACCACGTGCTCGTCGAGCGAGTCGCTGGGGAGTGGGTCATCGATGTCCCTGAATATCCGGCATGGTCCTCCGATGCGGAGAAATGGGGATTGGTACCGAAGATCTACCCGGACCAGGACGGCGGGTTCAACTTCGAGGACCCCCATGCCGATGAACTCGGCGTCGCCTACTCCGGTATCGCTGGAAGGGACTCCCACCACATCGCAGTGTTGACCGCGCTGTGCAACTCGAAACCCATTCAGATCAACAAGTCCAAGCAGTATCTCGACAAGAGCGGAGGCGATCGGCTGCACGCGCGCGCCACCCGCGCCGCCCAGGCCAAGGCCCGCCGCCTGGCGAACGAGTTCGAAATGTGGGCGCTGAAAAGCGATCCCGCCCGCCGCGAGCGCCTGATGGACCGCTACAACGAACTGTTCAACACCATCGTCGCTCCCGAGTTCGACGGCTCGCACCTGCGACTACCCGGCCTCGGCCTGCACTACAAACCCTACGATTATCAGCGAAACGCGGTGGCGCGCATCATCTCCGAGCCTGCTGTCCTTCTCGACCACGTCGTCGGCGCAGGCAAGACCGGCACCATGATCATGGGTGCGATGGAACTGCGCCGCCTGGGATTGGCACGCCAGCCCTGGATCGTTGTTCCCAACCATCTCATTGCCCAGATCACTCGCGAAGCCGCGCAGTGGTACCCCGCCGCGAGAGTTCTCGCCGGAACCGCGGGCACCGGCCGAGAGGCCCGGCAACGGCTGATCGCCCAATCCACCGCCCAGGAATGGGACGCGGTGATCGTGCCCACTTCGGCGTTCAAACTGATGTCTGTCTCCGCGCAGACCCGCGCAGTCTATTACCAAGTCCGAATCGACGAACTCACGGCAGCACTCGGTGAACTCGCCAGCAAACCGGCGGTCAAGATCCTCGAACTGCGTCTGAAAACTGCCACCGGACAGTTGAAAAGGCTTCTCGCAGAGATCAAGTCGGATTCCGGAATCGGCTTCGAGGCGTCGGGGTGCGACTACCTGTTCATCGATGAGGCCCATTGGGCGAAGAACCTGCTCCGCATCTCCAACATCGATGAATTGGCCTGCGCCCCTGGCAGTCAGCAATCCCAGGACCTCCTGCTGAAATTGGAGTACCTGCGCGGCAAGCGGCGACGTGAAGCCGCCGCCGCGGGAATACCCGACGACGCCTATATCGAAAGAGTCGCTACCTTCTCCACCGGAACTCCGCTGTCGAACTCCCTGTCGGAGCTGTGGGTGATAAACCGGTACCTGCGCCCTGACGTCCTCCGCGATGCCGGAGTCGAACACCTCGACTCCTGGGGCGCGGCCTTCACCGCCACCCGTGAAACCATCGAACTCAACTCATCCGGCTCCCGCTTCCAACCACGCACTCGTGTCGCCGAATTCGTCAACGTCGGCGACCTCATCGCCATGACCAGCGCATTCACCGATTCGATCGGTCGCGACCAAATCCCCGCCACCCTCCCCGAACTTCGAGAAGGACAGCGCACCGTCGTAGCCTTCGAGCCACCTCAGGAAGTTCAGGATTTCATCACCGATCTCGGCCACCGCTGCGACAAACTGGACGCACGCAGGCCGGATCTCGACAACAGTCTCAAGATCGCCACCGACGGCCGAGCTATCACCCTCGACCCCCGAGCTGCCCACCTGCGCGCCCCCGACCCCGCCGAACCGGGCGTCCTGCGCTCGACAGTGGTCTCCGAACGAATCCTCGCCAGGCACAACGTGACCAAGGACAACACCTACCTCGATCCCGATACCGGCAACCCATCGCCAACACCGGGCGGCCTACAGATCGTGTTCTGCGACCGAGCCACACCCAAAGCCGATCACTCCAGCTGGAGCATCTACGACGCCATCAAAGCAGACCTCATCGTCGGTGGGATTCCCGCTGAACGGATCGCATACATTCACGACTACCCCAGCCCGGCCGCCAAGACCCAGCTATTCGCCGACTGTTGCAGCGGCAAGATCGCAGTCCTGTTCGGATCAACGGAGAAGATGGGCACCGGTGCCAACATCCAAACCCGTGCGGTGGCACTGCATCACGTCGATGTGCCGTGGCGGCCCGCCGACCTCGAACAGCGCGAAGGCCGAATCGTGCGCCAAGGCAACCAGAACCCGGTCGTCGATATCTTCTGCTACGTCGCCGAAAAGACCTTCGACATCTACATGTGGCAAACCGTCGAACGCAAAGCCCACTTCATCGAGCAATACCGTCGCGCTGACCGCACCGCCCGCCGCGTTCCCGACCTCGGCGCCGACGACCTCGCCGAAAACGCCGCCGTCATCAAAGCCATCGCCACCGGCGACAACCGCCACATCCGCCGCATCGAACTCGAACAGACCATCGCCGAACTCCACACCGAACAAGACACCTACTTCGCCACCACCCGCAGCCGCGAACGCGAACTCGTCGCTCTCCGCGCCGCAATTCCCGCCCACGAAACCGCAATCGGCGCAATGGAAAACATCACCGCTGCACTCGAACAGCAATCCAACACCAGCGAAACACCACCGGTAGTCATCGACGGCACCACCTACACCAAACGCCCCGAAGCCTCCGCAGCCCTGCTCAACGCACTCCGCGATGCCGCTGGGCGCCTACGGAACCAACCGGCCGACCGACATCTGGACATCGGATCACTGCGCGGAGTCGATATCGAAGCCCGCTACAACACCGCCGATTCCCTGCTCTACCTCAAGCCAGTCGGGCTACCCATCCTGAAGACCATTGCTTACACAGATCTCTACCTCGACGTCGTCAAGACCATCTTCATGACCACCGACGAACAAGACGCCGCACAGGCACCCCTCGCCGCCGGAATCATGACCCGCGCCGAAAACCTCATCAACGACATCCCCAAAGCACTAGACAACCGGCGCTGGGAACTCGAACACGACCGCACCCGCCTCCACAAACTCGAAACCGAACCAGCACCCGAATTCACCCGGCTGAACGAACTGAAGTCGCTCCACCTCGAACTCGACAACCTCGAACGCGACCTCCGCAACGACGCCACCAGCCCAGAAGCCCGCGCCCGCCGCCGCGAACTCAACAACCGCCTACGTATCAAAGGGCGCGTCCCCGGCTGGTCTCTGCTGCACAACGCGACACCCGCGCTATGCAGGCGGCTCGGCTATGACAATGCCGATCAGGTTCGCGCGATGGTACGGAAACAGGAACGAGATGCGTATCTAGCTCGCGTCGAAAAGGTGCCGAATGAAAAGCCCACTGTATTAAATGAAGAGGTCGGGATCGGGACTCCAATACGGAATCTAATCGCTGCGGCGACCCCTTCGGGCATTGGGCATTTCATTGAAGTCGCTCCGGCTGTCGCTGAACTATCAGCAGTGAATCAAGAATCATCGATAGAAATCGAATGAGGTGAAATCCCCAGGAGTTCGAAACCGGGAAAACCGATTGGATATGGAGGAATTGCTATGTCGAAGACTGGTCGAATCAATTATCGACGCGGAATCAAAGGCACACCAAGGAGTGAGCGGCGCCTGATGGCGGAATGTGTCCGGCACCGCGACCTCGACCGGGCTCATAGCGAGCCGAATCCGTCTTGGTCAACCGGAAATGGATGCGAACTCCACCGCGTCAGCAATCTTGTGGCAACAAAAAGTGTCTTGCGAAAAGGCATCAAGATCGGGGAGGTTGGCCATGGACACCGGTAGCGACATCTGGCTCAGCACCGAGGAAGTCGCGCAGCGGCTGAAAGTTCCGGAGAAAACGCTCGCGGTATGGGCTTCTGGGCGTCGCGGTCCTCGGTTCGCTCGGATAGGCCGGTTCCGTCGCTACAAGCTCGATGACCTCCTTGCCTGGGAGGACGAGCAACTCGCAAATGGGGGCGGATCGAACATCTGCTCTCACAACGCCCTATAGGACCCGCAGGAAGGACATTGATGGCGAGGAAATCACTCCCCATCGGCACCTATGGCCGGATCAGCAGTAAGAAGCAGCTGAACGGCACATGGCGTGCATCGACTCGCTACCGAGACGACGACGGCAATACCCGGACCGTCCACAAGTTCGGCCCGACCCGAGGTGTTGCCGAAGACAACCTCCGCCAGGCGCTCAAGAAGCGCAACGGGATACGAGGCAAGCTGATTGCTCGGGACACCAAGCTCGGCGATCTGGCTGACCTGTGGCTGGCCGAGAAAGCACTCCAAGACGGCATCGCGCAGCAATCGCTGGATCTGTATCGGGCCGAGATCGATGTCTCGACCGACCGTCGTGCCGACAAGAATGCGATCAAGATCAAATCGGCGCTCGGCGGGCTGTGTGTATGGGAGGCGACCACCTCTCGAATCGACGCGCACCTCAAGCGGATCCTGCTCAATGGCCATCGGGCGAAGGCGCGCCGCCAACGTGTCATCCTGTCCGAGATGATGGGCATGGCCGTTCGGCACGACGCGATCGACCAGAACCCGGTTCGCGAGGTTGCCCGCCTGCCTCGCAAGAACCAGAAGCCTCGCGCCGCCGACATGGAGACGCTGGGTGAACTGCGAGCCCGATTGAAGAAGTGGCTCGCAGGCGAGGACTGTGAGGGAGGGGCGTATCACGGTCCGAAGCGAAACCCGCGCATTCTGGATGTGGCCGACGTCGAGCTGGGTACCGGGCCACGGCCCGGAGAGGCGCTTGCTCTCAGGTGGAGTGATGTGGATCTGGATGCCTCACCGCCGCGGCTCACCTTCTCCGGAACTGTCGTCCGGCTCAAGGGCAAGAAGAAGGACGGCAAGGGGCTGATCCGCCAGGAATGGACCAAAACCGACTCCGGCTACCGGACAGTGATCCTGCCGAAGTTCGTGGTCGAAACGCTCCAACGCGTCAAGGCGGAAGCAGAACCCAATGCGATGGATCTGGTGTTCCCGAGCCGAAGCGGTGGTCTGTGGGATCCGCACAACTTCAATCGCGTCTGGCGGCAGGCGCGCGGCGCAGAGTTCGACTGGGTGACCCCGAAGACGTTCCGGAAGACCGTCGCGACACTGCTGGCGGCGGAGTTCAGCCCACGGGCGGCGCAGCAGCAGTTGGGGCATGCGGACGACACGACGACCAAGCGGCACTACATCGACGAACCGAGCCTGACCCCCGACTTCAGGGCAGCGCTCGACAAGCTCGTGAGCTGAAAGCGTGTCGTTTCCGTGTCGCTCACGGCTTGAACTGGGCATTTCGGGAGATAGAATCTCCTGCTTCCGCAGGAAGAGAGTGCGCCATCAGGGACTCGAACCCCGAACCCGCTGATCTAGATCAGAGCATCAGCTAACGGTCGCCATGAGCTATTAGCTGGTAGTTTTCACTTCTGGCAAACTCATCGTTTCCCGTTGGGATTCGAAAGTTCCCGTTCATGATGGACCCATAATGGACCCGAGTTGCAGTCTCTTGCGGCTTGGCGAGTTCGATAGCGGTTCGGAATAGAATATTTGTGTAGCTCAGCCTGCCGGGATGCCACGTTGCTATCTGGGAGAGTGTACTCACAATTGGGAATATGTTCGGTAGATCCGGTTTGGCCGAGGTTCGGCCGGGTGCCCGCGTCGCTGGGCACTCGGTGTAGAGGGGCGTTCGTCGAAACTCTATTGCGTTGAGTTATCGTGGGTTCTGCGGCGTGTTTCGGAGGTATTGCCGCCGCCCAGATCGTTCGCGAGGGCGTTCGTGCGAATCGATGTAGTCTCGGAGTTCGCTCACTACTTCGGCCTGTTCGGCTCGCTTGGCAGCAGCGAATGGGTTGGCAGCGCACGTGCACAGATCGTCGCGGCCTCCGAAACTCGACGGCCAGTACTCGCGGTCATCACCAGAGAGCAGGCAGTAGCGGATCTTGAGGCAGTCGTCGGTGTGATTCATGTCGCGAACGATAGCTGTCTGCTCTGACATGAACACCCCTGTGCTGGCAGTGCGCAGCCGTTGAACCTTGTCATGGCGCGAGTACGCCGCCCCCTTCGGCGGCTTCCTGGTGAAGTGAAAGTCGGCGGCTGACGCGCCGGGGCGCGCGCCAAGCCGACACCGAGACGAAGCCTTCCTGCGGATTGCTTGCCCCACGGAACCTCGCCCGTCTTCTCTGGCATCCCGTAGATGGAAAATAGCCCAGACTGGCTGACTCCTACGTCGCCAGGCTGTTCTCGTCTACTCGGGGCTTTGCGCTGAATTCTTGTCTTCTTTTCCCTTCCGGCGTCCGATTTTTGGCCGGGAATCCGGCGGTTCGTCAACCCCCGGTCAGGAAATTTCCGCCCCTGACGGCGGGCTCGCTTCGCTCGTCCGGAATTTTCCTGACCGGGGGTTGCGCCCCGGCGGATCTCCCGGCCCGAAATCTCTTTTGCCGGAAGGGCAAAAAGAACGGGCGGTAGGTGGGGGCCGCGCTATCAGTCAGGAGGCGAACTCGCGATGAGCAGTTCCACGGATACGTTGACGCGTAGCGAGTACAGCGCGAAGCGCAAGAACGAGCACGCCGGGCCGGTGTCGGAGTTGATGCCGGAAACGGTGGAGCGGTTCAAGGCTCTGTATCCCGATTGGAAGGGCAAGAACTGGCACGTCGCGGCCGGGGCTTACGGGTTGCATTTGGGTCCGGTGAACCTGGTCCGAGACTGGCAGCCGGACGAGGCACCGACAGGCAGCACCGCGTGACACGGTGGTCACATAGCCGGTTTGGCGGACTTCGGCCCGTCATTCGGCCGGTAGCGCACTGACGAATCTTATTGCGGCACAACACCACTTGACACGGCGCGTCGGACAATTCGCGTCGATCATCCATTCTTCAGAGAAAGCCAAGATTCATGACTCAGGGCACCGAAACCGATATGTCGAATACTGATGACACCGAAATCATCGATACCAACATCGCGCCCGCTGACGCCGAGGCCCCGACTCAGGACACTGACCACTCGGCGGGCGGCGAGGTGGCTGTATTCGATGCGTCTGCGCTGGAACCGGCCGAGGTGGTCTACGACGCCGAGTTGATCGAGGAGGACCCCGAAGAGTTCCGGACGCCGGAGGTTGATCCGTCCGTACTGGATTTCGAGGTTCCCGAGGGTGAGTCGCGGTACGACCTCGACAACGATCCTGAACTTGTCGAATCCGTGCGGGCGTGGGGTGTGCTGGAGCCGGTGACGGTCTACCCCGGTGCCGGTGGCCGGTACCGGGTCGCGCGGGGCCGCCGCCGAGTGCTGGCCGCGCGGCTGACCGGGCACAAGGTGCCGATCGTCGTACGCGGCATGGTCGGGGAGGAGTCGGAAGCGATGATCCAGACGATTGCCGCCGAGATGCACACCAACGACCGCCGCGTCGATTACACCGATCGGGAGCGTGCGAATCGGTGGGCGCAGATGTCGCTGTACGGGGCGAGTCTGGCCCGGATCGTGCGCGACACCTCCGCCAAGCGTGACGAGGTGAAAGCCGCTCTCGCCGCTGTCGATTCGGGTGCGGCTATGGACGCCGTGGATTCCGGGCAGTTCAGTTTCGAGCAGGCCGCCGTGATCGCGGAGTATGAACAGGCCGGTGATGTGGACGCCGTCGCGCGACTCGTGGGTGTGTCGGCCGAGCGTTTCGGGGCAGAGGCGGGAGTGATCGCGGCCGACCGCGCCCTGATCGCCGAACAGTTCCGCGAGTCGTTGCCGTATGCCGAACGTGGATTCTTCTTTGTTGTATGCGAACGGGGTTGCGTCGGAACGGAATTGCCGGATGGCGAGTTCCTGCACGTGGGGGAGTTGAGGACCGCCGAGGGTGGCGAGGTCACTCCCGAAGTAGTGGACGCTGCGCCGGGGCTGTGGTCGATGTATCTGGAGTTGCATCCGGAATCGGTGGCGGTGGACGCCGCGACCGGTGAGCCGGTCGCCTTCGAGGAAATCGATTGGGACACGCGCTATTACCGGGCCGGCGAGGCCGACGAGGGTTTGCGCCACTTCGACAGCATCACCCTGCAAGACAGTTGGCGGCCCGAGTACTGGCTGCCGGTCGAGAACTTGGAGGCGTCCGGGCTGGTAGTTCACGAGGAGATCGCGCCCGGTCTGGTCGTGGTCAGCGATGCCCCCGAGGAAGCCGGTGAGGGCGACAACGAGGAAGACCGCGACGCCGCCGGGGCCGCTGCAATCGCGGCGTTGGAAGCGCGGCAGCGGGCCGAGGCCGAGCGCGAGGAGGCCACCCGGCAACGGCAGCGGGTTATCGCGCTCAACATCGAGGGCACGGCCGCCAAGACGCAGCGGTGTGCCTTCGTGGCGCAACTGCTCAGCCGCAAGACCCTTCCGGCCGACGCCGCCGCGTTCATCGCGGATTCGTTGTTGCTCGAGCCGGATCTGTTGAATCGGCACGGCTCGCAGTCGAGCGGACTGGATTTGCTGAATCTGGGTGACAGACAGAAAGCGTGCAAGCACAACGAGTCCGCGTCGGGAAACCGCAGTCTCGTCTTGGTGTACGGGCTGGTCCTGGGTGCGCACGAGGCCCGTATCGATCAGGACCATTGGCGCGCGAAAACCGATGGTTTCTGGGGTGACGGACCGGGCTATCGCCGCTATCTGCGCCATCTTGCCGACCAGGGCCACACCTTGGAGCCGGTGGAGCAGGTCACGGCCGGGTTACTGGATTTGGCCGATATCGACGTCGAAGCCCTGCGCGCCAAGCACAAGGCCCAGCGCGAGGAACAGAAGGCACTCGCCGCCGCAGCCTGATCACCGCCACGACTCCGGCCCGCCCGAACGAGGCGCGGCGGGCCGGTAGTGCGCGCCGAAAACCTATGTACGAGAGGACATATTCAATGTCACGCGAAACAAGCGAGTGGCTGAACACCCAAACCCTGATCGGGATGACCGATCAGCGCGGCAAAGCCTGGCACTACCGCGCCGAGCACCAAGGCGACGAGCCCAACCATTACCCAGGCTACGTACCAGTAGCCGATGTGCGCCGCCGGCTGTTCGGGTGGCGGGCCGAAGCCGTCCCACCGCACTACCCGGTGCCGTTCGGCACCACCCCGGACACTCCGGCCGATCCCGCCAACCCCGGCTATCGACTGGTCGAAGTCCCCGGTTCGCCGTTCCCGATGATGGCGGACCTATTCAGGCAACTGGTGTTCCGCAGTGACACCGGCCGACCGCTGGGGGTGTTCTCGAGCAAGTACCCGGTGATGCAGTACGGGGAAATGCTGTTGGACGGGCTCGCCGCGCTGGTGACCCCGGACGGGCTTGCGGTCTCGGATGATTCGCTGGGTATCGGGTCGGCCGGTCTGCTCAAAGGCGGAGCGGTCGCGTGGGTGCAGATCGAACGCCCCGAGACCGTAGCCACGCCCGAAGGCGTCGATTTCCGGACCTCGATTCTGGCTACCGCGTCGATGGACGGATCGCTGCCGCTGTCGTACTCGGCGGTGAATCAGGTTGTCGTGTGCGACAACACCCACGCATGGGCGTTGGACGAGGCCGAGCGGTCCGGCCGGGTGTGGAAGCTACGCCGCCGCTCCACACTGTCACAGTTCGCGTTCAAGGACGCACGCGCAGCGCTGCGAATGATCGTGCAGGCCGAAGACGGATTCGCCGCCGACATCGCGAAACTGTGCGATCTGCCGGTCAGCCCGAAACAGTTCCGGCGACTCCTGGACGATTTCGCGCCGCTGCCCGACGAGGACGCCGGCAAGTCCGCACGCACCAGGGCGGAGACCAAGCGAGGCCAGATCGAAAAGCTGTGGACCTCCGACGAGCGCGTAAAGCCATGGACCGGAACGGGTTTCGGATGGTTGCAGACGATCAACACGTGGCAGCACCACATGCGCCCCGCACAAGGCGACCGCGCAGGACGCAACACCATCAACGCCGTGACCGGCAAGACCGCCGACGCCGACACCCTCACCCTGGAACGGATGTTTCAGGTGCTCACCCCGGCCTGATGACATGGCGCGACAGACCAACACCAGCCACAAAGCCCACTACCGGCCGATGCCGGACGGCGCGATCGGCTGCCACGAGTGCGACGCGCCCGCAACCCGGTGGATTGATTGGGAGCGCTACGGAACCCGCCGCTGGCTATCCACCGCCTACTGCGCCGCCCACGGCGACTGGTGGTTACGCGAGTCCGACACCACCGCCCGCGTTCGCCAGATCCGCTGAAACGGCCACTCCCACAACTATTTTCTAAAGGAGCAGTAACCAATGATGGAGATTCCCGCCGCTGCCAAGCTGTGGAAACAGGCCCTGCGCGCGCAGTGGCCGGGCGTTCGGTGGTCGGTGCGTTCCGCCCCGCGCGGGTGGTTCACCGTGATCACTATGTGGGAAGACGGGCCGACCGCGAGCGCGGTAGCCCTGTTCTGCCAGGCATGGAAAACCGTCTACCCCGACGCCGCGACTTGGATTCGCGAGTCCGGATTCCGGCGCAGCTACAGCCCTGCCGGATACGCCACCGTGATCGACGCGATAACCCGCGAGATTCCGAGCATGCCGATTCCGCGTACCACGGACGGCGGACTGGACATTCGCGCGGCGCGCGCGTTGACCTGGGCGGGACCGGTGAAGGTCGCCGGACGGTTCTACGGCCACGATCGCCTGTACGACGTTGTGGCCGTGGTTGAGTTGGTCGCCGATGCTCACGACCACACCACCGGCCCGGCGATAGCGCCTGGAGCAGGGGACGCTTCGCCCTGAACAGAGATCCGCCGCCGAGAGGCCGGGGGCCACTCGGCTGTCTGCGGGGTGCCCCGCAGACAGCGATTCGTCGTTGCGTTGTCGGACCTCGGATCGCTATTTCTCGCGCGGGCGTTCGTAGACGACTCGATGCGGGGTGGTCTCGGGCGGCAGCCCAGCAATCGCGCCGTCGTCGGACAGGGCGGCCAGACTCAATACCCGAGATCGGTTCTTGAGGAATTTCATCACCCCGATATCTCCTCGGTACCCGGATGAGTGCCGGTTACCTCTCAGTTCGGCGAGGAGGACGGGACCCGCCAGTTCGTGGCCGCCCGCGGACTCGTAGACCGCCCCGTTCCGCACGAGTTTCACGGCCAAGTCGACATCGCTCACACGCTCCCGTGTCGGGTCCAGCATCGAACCGAACAGCACCACACGGTCAACCACCCACAAGTTCATCGGATCGGTTGCGGCCTGCTCCACTCTTTCCAGGAAACCCGCGAGCGCCTTGTCCGCGGTGGCGCGGTGCACGGGTTTCGCCGCGCTGGCATTCACCAACGCGTATGCCTTGCTCGTCAGGTGGTAGCTCGGCTGGATGACCTTGTCGTGGCTGCGGGTTTCGCGATTCCAGACATCGACGGTGACCGGTTCTTTCTCTTCCAGGTAGCCCTGCTCGATCAGGATGTCGAAGACAGTGCGCGAGTTCGCGAGATCCTTGCCGGACACCTGTTCGTACCAGTACCGCTCGACGTAGGGCTGCTTGCTCATCACGTGAAGGCAGTCGCGCACACGCAGGTAGGTGTTTCCGGTGCGTTCGAACTCCGCCTGGCCGTCGATGTTCATGATTCCCCCATCAGTGGTCGATCGAGGAAGACTGTATGTCCGGCGCGGCTTCTACCGCCGGCGCAGGGGGTATCCGCGAAGGTGCCTGGAATCCATCGCTCCTACAAGGGGCGCGCCGCTTGGCGGTCGTCGTTTCTTCGGTGCGCTCGTGTCTGCCGTGCCGACGGGTTGCCGCCGGCGCGGGCGACAGTCTGCGTGGTGCGGTGTGCGCAGCCTCGCCTGCTCGGTAGTCGGCGGCACCGCCGGACGCCGGAGCCGGGTGACGGTCGCCTCCGGGCACGGGTCGCGGCCTGGGTGCCAGGGTGAGGGCTACTCGTGGTTGCCGTGTCGACAGTGGTGAACCGGATGGGGCCGTTCGGTTGGTCCCCGTGTCTGGCAGGTCCCGCGGACTGTAGTGCGGGCGTCGTCGTCGCCAAACAGGGCTCGCGATGCTCGGCCGGGCGGTCGGAAAACTTTCTTCCCCGGACGTAGCCGGGCCGCTCGGGCGCTCGCTCAACAAACTTTTCGTTCCCGTCCGGCAAACCCTGTTTGGCGCTTCTCCGTCCCGCACTGGGCCACGAGACACACCAGACAGGAAACCAACCGAGAGGCACACTCCGATGAGCACCACCGTCAAGGGCAACATCGCCAAGATCAGCGACCCGATCACCTACGAGGCCACCGCAAACCAGGCCGAGACCATCGCGGTTTATGTGACCATCGTCGACAACCACCAGCGCCGCACCGACGACGGCTACACCGACACAGGCTCCACCTCCTACGAGGTCCGCTACTCCGGTTCCATGGCCATGCGCGTACTGCGCACCTTCGACAAGGGCGACCCGGTCAGCGCCGAAGTCCGAAATCTGCGCACCGAGGTCTTCACCTCCCGCAAAGGTGAACCGCTCGCCAGCATCCGCGCCTTCGGTATCGACCTCAGCCTCAGCTGCCGCTACCGAGAGTTCCAGATCATCCGCCCCGACCGCGATCTCCAAGCGCCAGCCTGAATGCCAGGCACCGGGTTCCTGCCCCCCGGCGGGCACCCGGCCGGGACTTCCGACTCCAACCACCCGACTGATCGAGGAGCTTCATCATGTCCGACGACCCCTGCTACTCGTGGCGCCGAGGATGGCAGCCGCGACCGCGCAGTATCTCGACCGGACCGCTCGCCTCATGAACTATCCGACGAACTCCGAACGCCTGGCGGCCTTGATCGCTGACGTGTCGGCGAACGGTGCCGATCCACATCGGATCTGGGACTCAGACATCGCGGTGCTGCCGCAGCTCCCGGTGCGTGAGGCACCGGCCGCTGAGTCCTACGGCGATGGCCCGCCACTGTCGCGGCCTCGGTGTGGCAATGATTGCAGGGAACACGCCGAGCACATCTACGTTGCGTGTTTCGATGAGCCGACTCGGCTGCATGACAGCGACGCCGGCGACTTGGAGGTGTCGCACTATGTCGGATGGACACGGCAGCCTCCGGCGCGACGCGCTAGCCAGCATGGCGCGGTGTGCCGCGAGTCGCTGGTAGCGATCATTCCTGGAACGGCCACCGAAGAGGCTCACCTGAAAATGAAGGAGCGGTGTCCGAAATGCGGCGAACCGCTACGCTACGGCCGATACTGACCACGGCGCAGCGCCGCTTCTGCTGCCGGTTCCGCCGGTCAGGGGAAACCCCGTTGACGTGACGATTGCGAAAAAGGGACGCGACGCCACGTTGTCGTGTTCCTGCTGGGGCTAGAGACCGTCCGGTCCTACATTGAAACGATGACCACACCGACACCGGAATACGCTCGACTAGAGGATCTGGTGCGCGCCGAGGCAGACGCGAAACTCGCGGCGGTCAAACCGCTCGCCGACGCCTACCGGAAACTTCTCGCCGACCGCGAAGAGTTCACCGGCCGCGACGCGGAGAACGTAGCCGCCGTGCGCGCCACCCGCGCGGCGGCGTTGAAAGCCGGATTCACCGAACGAGCACTCAACGACGCGGGCTACCGCGCGATCAACGATCTGACCAAACCCGCGGCGGCACGCAAGACCTCCGCGAAGAAATCCGCCCCGGTCACACCGCGAGCACGCAAACGCGCCGCCGCAACTCCCGGCGCGAGCAAGGCCACCACCCCGGCGCGGCCCAGCCAACCGGAACCCCTCGCGCCGCAGTAGCCGACTCGCCACAACGCCCCCCGGTTCGCGCACGCTCCGCCCGTTCACCGAGCAGGGCTAGCCGACTTGTTGCGCAGATAGGTGTGGGCGGGACGGCCGTTCGGACCTTTCGTCTTGACCACCTCGAACAGCCCGCACGTGGTCAAGAACCGGCCCGGCTTGGCCTGCGCCTTCTCCGGTAGCCGGGCGGTGATTCCTTGAGCGTGCATGCGGTGACAGACCGTCGCCAGCTCCGCGCCGCTGTCTCCTTTGCTCAGCGCGGCCACCACCTCGCGGACCGACGCCGCCCAGTCATCGGACGCCTTGCTGGACCTGGCCGCCTTGGCTGGCGTCGTGGCCGGTTTCGGTGTCGCGAGGGACTTGGCCTTCGGTGTTGCCGTTCTCGCAGCGGCCTGGACGGGTGCCGCAGCGCCACAAGCCGGTGTGGACGCGGCGCGCGCAGTGAGGTCCTCGAGGTAGACGAACCGATCGCACGCGGCGATCATCGCGCGGGCGGTTTTGCGTTCGCCGTAGCCATGGACCCCGCACCCGACTTCGCGCAGTTGCAAGGCCAGGTCCACGAAATCGGAGTCACTGGAAACGATCACCACCGTGTTCACGTCGGTCTCGCAGGCCAGGCGAATCGCATCGGCCACGATCGCGTGATCGACAGTGTTCTTTCCCGACGTCACGGTCGTCACCTGACGGGCGACGATTCCGTGCGCGATCATCGCGTGCCGCCACCCCGCCAACTGCGGCCGGAACCAATCACCGTAAGCACGCACGATCCGCAGCGAACCCAGCTCGGCCACCGAGACGAGAACCGCGCCCGCCTTCGCCGGCGCGACGTTGTCCGCATCGAACAGCACCGCAACCGAACCGCTCGCGCGCGCCTGGCGCTGCTGCGCGTCTCGGCCGATGCCCACCGGATGCATCTGGGGCAGCGGCATACGAGTCCGCAGCCGCGAAGGTCGAAGAGCCGACCACAACCATCCGGTCAAGCCTCGGCCGCGAGGCCGCGCGAACAATTCGGTGTCCGCGGCCGTCTCAAGGAACATCACCTGCGGCAAGGTAGTCGCGGGCGCATTCGAACCAGCGCATTGCACGCGAATAGGCGTGCCGGGGGCCGCAGCCCGACGACACACCCGGCAGGAGTCCCGCCGTTAGATGATGAAGTGAAACGCTGCCGCCTCGATCGCCTCGGATGCGGTGGCGAAGGGTTCGATGCGGTATTCGGGGATGTGGCCGTGCCCGCATCCACACGCGCCGGTGAACGACCACGAGAAGTACGGATCGGCACAGGCTTCGGCGGATTCGTCGATGTGGATAGTGCCGACCGGCTCGGTCTCGCGGGTGCGGTAGAGCAGACCGCCGCGGGGGCCGAAGCGCAGCCAGTCACCTTTGCCTTCGCGGGTGATGATCCACCAGCCGTTGCTATGATGGCGCTGATCGCCGGGGAACCGAACGTGTAGCGGCTGCCCACGGGATTCGGGCGCCCAGTCGACGATGTCCGCCGGGCGGCACCGGCAGCCGACCATCAATGGCCGGTCATCGCCGTAGGAGCCTTCGTAACCAGCTACGCGGTCTTTGCAGAAGCGGCACAGGACCCCGCGCGGTGTTCGCTCGGTAGCGCGCGTCGTGGTGTCGACCACCATCGCGTGGCAGCGCAGACACAGCATGCATCGCCCATCGAGGAGGCGTAGCAGTCCCAAACTCGTTCGCGGCCTCGGTTTGTGGCCTGATAGGACGGTAGCGCTGGCCTATCGAGTGGAGTCACGTCTCTAGTCGCGACCGTTAGTTTGGTAAGCCTTGACTTATGGATGGGCGCGATCCGGAGCAAGCTGGACAGTTCGATATCTAACCGGTATGGCTTCGCTCACCCCGCCGCTCCCGCAGCGGACTTGGACCCGCCTCCGGCGTCGCGCTGCGCTGGGCATTTGAACGGCTAATGGCAAATTCCGGGCTGAAAAGCCACGCGCGATGCGTCATTGTCTGAGTTCAAAGCCTTGCGAAGGTGTAGTCCGATTCCGTACTTTCGTTTCCGAGCTGACCGAATCGGTCACTCGGCTAGTTGATGGTTCACGAGAGGGTGGCCGCGTCATGGTTTCGTCGACAGGGGCAGCCCGCTCCGCTCCGAGCACGACCTGTGCAGGGACATGGTGATGGGGGACTACGCCACGGTTACGCAGATGGCGAGGCTGCCGCGCGCTCGCGCGAGAAGGCGGCAACGCCAGGTCAACACGGTCGGCGGGCGCGCGAAGGCGCACTGCGTGAAGGTGACGCCCGAGCAGGAACTCCAGCTCGTGGCGCGCGCGGCGCGGGCCAACGTGTCAGTGTCGCGGCTGTTGGTGGAGGCTGCGTTGTCGGAGGCGGGGAGTTCGGTGGGAGCGAGTCGCGATGTGGCCGATCGGCTGGCGGGTATCGAGCGGCTGTTGGCGAACGTCGCGAACAACGTCAATCAGATCGCCGTGGTCGCCAATTCCAGCGGCACCGTCGAGCATGAGGCGCTGGCCGCCAACATGGCGTTGTTGCGTCGGTTGCGGGATCGCGTCGATATTGCGCTCGATGGGTGGAGCACGGCGGCGTGATGCCGAACGTGACCCGTGGCGGTCACATGGGCGGGTTGCTGGCTTACCTCGTCGGACCGGGTCGCGCCGACGAGCACCGCTTTCCGCACCTGGTGGCCGCAGACGAGACGGTCACCGCCGACCACCCGGTCGGTGTCGAGTTGTCCCCGGTGCAAGCGCTCTCGATCGCCCGACGTCTGGATCGGGCACGTCGGCTGTTCGGTGTCGAGGTCGGCGTACCGAACTACCTGCGCGACGTCGAAGGGCGTGTTCGTCTCGATGATCGAGGCCGCAAGATCAAGGACCCTGCCAGGCCGTTGACGCCCGGACATGTGTGGCACACTTCGCTGTCACTGCGCGCCGAGGAAGGCGAGCTGGCCGACGAGACCTGGGGCCGGATCGCGACCGCGTTCATGGACAAAATGGGGTTCACTGCCGACGGGTCCGGTCGCTCACCCGCCCGCTGGGTCGCGGTGCGGCACGGTCTGTCCACCGGCGGGAACGATCACATCCATATCGTCGTGTCCGTTGTCCGCGACGATGGCACGAAAGTCGACTTGTGGCGGGAACGGAAACGAGCCCAACGCGCGGCGGGGCAACTCGAGCACGAGTTCGGGCTACAGATCCTCGAATCCCGCCACAGCCGTGTCGGCACGCGCGGATTGACCCGCGCCGAACTGACGCCCGGAGACAACCGCACCGTCGAGGAGCCGGCGCGGTGGCGGCTCGAGCGTGTCGTGCGCGCCTGCGCGGTCGCGTCGCGGGAGGAGGGCGAGTTCGTTCGTCGGCTCCGGCAGGAGAAGCTGATCGTTCTGCCGCGCTACGCACACGGCGACACCAGCGTGGTGGTGGGATATGCGGTCGCGGAGCCGACGCGCAGCCGCGGGCGGCTGGTGTACTACGGCGGTGGTCGACTCGCGTCCGATCTGACCCTTCCGGCATTGCGGAACGAATGGGACCGCAGCCCGGCTCTTGATGCCGAAGCGGTCGGGGAGTGGCGGGCCGCGCACCGCAATCGCCCGCCGGTCAATCCCGATGGCGCCGAGGTGGTGCCGGTGGACGCGGCCGAGGTCGGGCGCGCGGCTCAGGATCTGCAATGGTGGAACCGCTACCTTGCCCAGATCCCGCCCGACGACCGTGACCAGTGGGCGCGCGCGGCAGCCCGCACCGCAGGGGTCATGGCCGCATGGTCGGTGCGCACGGAACCCGTCCCTGGTCCATTGGCCACCGCCGCCCGTGCTTTGGCCAAGTCCGCCCAGCGGCCCGCCCACACCCGCTGGCGCAAACCGGCGCGGACACTGACGGCCGGCGGCGCGGCACTGATCATGCTCCAAACACGCGAGCAGTCCACGGCTGCCTCCTACCATCTGGTGCTCGCGCAGCTCACTCGCGCGGCCCGCGCTATGCGAGACGCCCATACCGCGAGGGGTGATCTGCACCGAGCGGCTGAACTCGACCGGGCTGTGCGCACCGAGCTGGCCGCAGTCCACGCCCGCTACACACCTGTCCCGCAGGCCGAGGGCGAGCGGCAGGTCTCGGCCCAGATGCAACGCGTGCTCGATGGCGCCCTCGACTTCGGCAGCGTCGCAGGCAACGAATCAAGCCGCAGGTCGGCATCGGCCACGGAGAATGACCGAGCACCCAACGATCGTGATCACGGGCTGGACCGATCCGAGGACTCTGGACCGCAGCGGTAGTAGTCGCCCCGCCACCGGGGTCCACCGCAGACTCGGAACGACGAATGATGAACAAATACCGGCGCGTACTTCGCCGGAAACGACCACAGTCTGCGGATTCGCGTCGATGAGAACGGGCGATGCCAGCACCCGGCGTCACCGTGCTCTCAAGTGTTGATCGGTCGGACGTCAGTCGGCGGTGACCCATTCGAGTTCGTGGATTATCCCCGTTGTCGAGTAGGTAACCGGTCCCATCTCAAGGTCGAAGATCGTCTGCGGATCGTTCCCGGATGCTCGGTACTCGTGTGCCTGCACACGTCCGTCCTCGAGCGTCCGCACATTGGTGTAACGGCGGACCCCCATCGGTGTTTCGAACTCCTGATACATCTTCCACCCGGCCTCGGCGGTCTCGCCCCTGAACTCGGCTGCTCCGAGTTCGAAGAGACGCTGCTTCTTGCCCGGCTCAAGGTCGGAAAACGGGTCGGTGTCGTCCATGTCGATTCCTTTCGATCGAGCCTCTACTTAGCAGTCTCAACGAACGGGCTGGTTGGTGCTGCGCGTTCTTGAGGTCTCCCCGCGCGGGGTCGGTGAGCAGGATCTGGCTTCCGCCGGGGCCGGTGATCACGTCGCTGCGGAATTCAGCGCCGGTGTCGCGCAGGTGGGTGATTTCTGCTTCAAGGTCGGTGACGATGAGGTGGATGCGGTTGGCGCCGTGATGCTGTGACAGGTGTCGGATAGTCGCAAGGCGCACCCCTTCGGTCGATACCGCGAATCGGGCCGGTTCGCAGATTCACCGGTGGATACCAGACGCCGCGCCACACCGGGACCCCGAGATGACGAGGATTCAACGGCAGTGGCTCGGCCAATGAGATGTCGGCCGTGATCCGGCGCACGGGCGGCAACAGTCCGTCGGGGACCAGATCCGCCACCATCGACAAGCAGTCCCGCACGTCGAACCCGGTCACGCCGACACCCTGTCCGAACCACGCCGCGTGCGGGTCGAATTCGATCCAGAACCGCTGCGGCGTGGCCATTTACGATCTCCTCTCAGCGGCGCCGATGTCGACCGCCGACCCTATGATCCCAGAGCTGACCGGTGCCAACCACTCGATAGTTGGCTACTGGACATTTCAAAGACCGCGACTCCAGGCCCGCATTCGGTCTCATCAGCGCCACCTGGTGGTGCGAGAACACCGCCATCTACCGCTGCGAGTCACACCCAGAGATCCGGGCCGCCGCTGCGGGTTCGCGAATCCGCAGGTCGCCGGAACCTGCTTCGGGTCAGAACTCGTGTGCGGAATCTATGAGACGAAACCGGTCGTGTCGGCCAATGGTGGGACAGTTCCGGGCATGGCACGGTTCGGGTACGCACGGGTCTCCATGCGCGGGCAGAAGGACGCTTCCCAGATCGACGCGCTCACTGCGGCGGGGTGCGAGAAGATCTGGGTCGACAGGGCATCCCCAACCCGCCCACCTCGCTGGTCGGCTCGCGAATAACCGTTTGTCGGCACTCGATCGAGCTGGTGCAGTGGGCGGCAGCCGGCCCGGAGAACATGGGAGATAGCGTGCTCGAGATCGGTGTATCTGATGAGTTCGGGGCCTTGCAGACAGTCGTGATGAGGTATGCCGGGCCGTTCACGTTGGACCTGTCTGCCCCGGCTCGGCTGGACCTGGTTCACCGCCGACAACTCGAGACCAGCCGGTGGCAACGCTATGACGACACGATCGTGCGTGCGCAGCAGGCAGACTTCATGGCCGTATTGCGCGGTCGCGGCGTCGAGGTTCTAGTGGCGGATCAGGTTCCGGGCTGCTACGCCCAGCACTACACGCGCGACCTGGGGTTCGTTGTTGACGATGTTTTTGTCGTCAGCCGTTTGAACTCTGCCAAGCGCCAGGCCGAGTTCTCCGGGATGCGCGCGCTCGTGGAACGGTTCTCCGCGGTCGCCTACCTCGACGCCGGAACGATCGAGGGCGGTGACGTGATGCTGCACGAGGGCTGTGTGCTGGTCGGGCTGAGTGAGGAGTCCTCTCGCGAAGGAGTCGACGCGCTGCGCTACCGCCTCGATCGCTGGGGAGCGGTCGGGAGGTGATCGCGGTGCCGTTCACCCGCAGCGGTGTCGTGCACCTGGACGATCATTTCAACATCGTGGCACCGGGGGTCGCGCTGGTGAATCCCGCCGTGTTCGCCCCGGCTCAGATGCGTTGGTTCGACCGGCATTTCGATCTGATCGCGATGACGGCTGAGGAAGTCGTCGGCGTCGAGGTCAACACTCTGGCGCTGGCGCCGGGTGTGGTAGCGGTCGCTGCACGGAGTCATCGGCTCGCCGAGCAGTTGGCCGCGCGCGGGATCGAGCCGGTGATGATCGACTACTCGGAGGTCACTCGGATACCGGGTTCTTTCCGATGCTCCACGCTGCCGCTGGCTCGCCGGAGCCCGGCGTGCTGAACCACGCGGACTGTCAGCGCGCGGGCAGGAGTTCGAAGTTCGATTCGGCCAGTCGTTTCCCGTTGACCTGAATGGAAACGCTCCCCGATCCGGGAGTCAGGGTGCGGCCGGCGGTTGGGCGCATGTGCTGTCCTCGGGTGAAGTGCTGAGGCTGACCCGCGGACAAGGCGAGGGTCTTGAATTTGAACACCGCTTCGCCATAACCACCGGACGGGCGAGGGTACCGCACCACGTAGTCGATGACGACCGATTCGGGCACCGGGCTGCACACGGTGAAACCGATCTCCAGGACACCACCGATCGGTATCCGCGCAGCGGTCAGCATCAGATCCGATACCCGCGCCGCAGGCTCGGTGGCGAAGCCCAGGAATTCGAACGCCCGAGGGTCTCCGCCTTTGACCAGGGTCCGCAGCGCTTGGCGGGTCAGGAAGGCGAAACTCTTGTCGTCGTGGTCTTTTCCCGATCGCCACCGCGCCAGTGTGGCGATGACCAGATCCGGATCGCTTCGTGAGAGGTCGTTGAGGTGATTGGCGACGGACATGACAACGAAACGGGACGAATCGCCGTGCAGGTTGTCCAGAACCGGAATCGCGGCAGACGGCTCGAGGGTAATTCGAGGAGACCACGGTAGAACGGGCCGGGTTCCTTCGCTGGCGAGTCGGCGCACATGATAGTCCTTGTCGAGGCTCCACTGATGGACGAATTTCATGGTCGCGTCCGGGAACGCATTGATGAAGTGCCGCACCGCATCCTCGGCGCTGAAATGCTTCGTCATTTCCCGCAGGCTCGTCAACGAGGTTTCCAGGTGCTGCGCGGTGCAGCCGTAGCGGGCGACGAAATCGGAATACGGTGCGTAGGTGTAGACCCCGAAGTCGCTGCCGGAGTAGTCGGCATCATCGTGTGGCGGAAGCGCGGCCAGGATGATCGTGATGGCCTGTTCGAAGTCGGTGGGCAGGAACTGCGCGAGATAGTCTGCGACACAAGAGATTCGCTGCTTCAACCCCAAGGGCGGCAGAGCTGCCGTCACCGCGGCGGTGAACCCGTCGGCGTCGAATTCCGGATGGACGGTCGACAGGGCGGCGGCGATCTGGGTGACACGGGCAGCATTGAGCGCCGCGTCCTTGAGCGGTATCCCCTGACTCATAGGCGGGAGTCTAAGCCACCCCTGCCGCGATTCTCGATTCTCGGTGCACGGCATGGCCGATTGATATTCTCTATCGGTGAACGGATATCGAATCGACAGTCTTGCAACGACATTCGGTGCGCGCGTGTCCGGAATCGACTTGACTCGATCTCTCGATGAGGACACCGCTGCCGCTCTCGCCGATCACCTTCTCCAATACCGGGTTCTGGTGATCGGTGATCAGCAGCTCACCCATGCCGATCATCTGCGGGTGAGCCGCGTATTCGGGGAGCCGGAAATTCATGTGCAGGATCAGTACACGGTCGCAGGCTTCCCTCAGATCGTGACCATCAGCAATATCCATCGCGATGGTGTGCCGATCGGCTTGTACGACGGCGACAACGAGGAAGAGTGGCACTCGGATCTGTCGTGGAAGCCGCGGATGAGCGCGGTGTCGCTGCTGTACTCGGTGGTCGCGGCGCAGGTCGGCGGCCAGACCCGTTTCGCGGACACGACCGCCGCCTACGACGATCTGCCTCCACTGGTCAAAGACCGGGTGGACCGATTGGTGGCAGTGCATTCGATGACTCATCTCGAACAGCGCCAGCAGGCGCACCACGCGGCGAAGGTGACCTTGACTGCCCGACAGCGCGCCCGCGTCCCCGACGTAACCCATCCACTGGTGCGCGAACATCCGGTGACGGGCCGGCGGTCACTGCTGTTGGGGGACATGATCATTGCTGCGATCGTCGGAATGCCCGATGACGCGGCAGGAGCGCTCCTGGCGCAGCTACACGCACACGCCACGGCACCGCAGTACGTGTACGCGCATTACTGGCGGGTTGGAGACCTGGTGATCTGGGACAACCGGGCGGTGATGCACACCGCCTCTCCGTGTGATCACACGCGATATCAGCGCAAGCTGTATCGCACCACCGTGATGTGAGCGGCGGGCCGGCCCCGTGCCGCGCCGGGACTCGTCCGGTGCGGCACGGCGCGAGGGTGTGAGGTCAGGAATCGACGGTTTCGATCACCGGCAGCCACGACACCGCATTGTCCTTGCAAGACTGGTGAACCGGCGTGATGCCGGTGGGATCATCCAGCGCCATCATCGTGATGCCCATCTGATCCTGGAACTCGCCCTCGCTGTCGCGGGCGGCCACGAGGCTGTGGCAGGTGGGGCAGGACCCGCGCTGAGTAGTGGGGAAAGTGTTGTACCAGTCCGGCTCGCCGGAGGTCCACCGGAAATTTTCGTTGGGGAAAGCCCGTCCAGGCCACGACCGGGCCACCGGCCAGCTTCTGGCAATGCGGGCACGAGCACGGATGCGGCCAGATCGGCTCGGCATCAGCCTCGAATCGAATCCGTCCGCTTCTCTGCATCAAGCAAGTCGACGCGCTGATGTTGTGTCGATGACGCCCCGGGGTCATGGCGGCGCCACTGGGTAACTTCCCCGACCCGATTGCTGGCCATACTCTGCTCAAGTGCGCGCTCATGCCGATGTGCGTGCGTTCGGCTGGCGCGCCAAAGGTCCTCGGTTCGTTGATCTTTCACAAGCCCGTGCTACCCGGTTCGAGCTGTGCAAGCACGTTGTCAGAGCCATTCGGCAAGATCTCGGCTATGACCAGTACCCCGACCACTCCGCCGCGGCCGTTCGACGTCACCACCGTCTTCCCTCGACTGGCTCCGCTGGCACGCACGGCGACCCGGTTGCACCCGCGCCCAGGGGCGCCGTCACCGCAGGATAGTTCCATCGGCGGACCGCTGCTCTGGCCCGCCGCCGAGCCGTGGCCGCACTGCGACGGACCTCATGTAGTGGACGGAATGAACCCGGCCCTGTCCCCAACGGACGTGAGGCGGGAACGACGGATCCGTGCGGCCTCGCGCGGCAGGACCCTGACCCCGCAGGAACGAGAGACCCTCGAGCGAATCCGCCCGGCACAGGAGCATCCGGTCACGTTGGCGATCGCCCCCTATGAGGGTTCCATAGCGATGCTGCCGGTCGCGCAGCTCTACGCGCGCGACGTGCCCGATCTGCACACGCCTGAAGGCACAGACCTGCTCCAGGTCTTGTGGTGCCCCTTCGACCACCCGATCATGCCCAAGACCGCGCTGTTCTGGCGGTCGGCCGCCACAATCACCGACATCCTCGCCATGCCCCCCGAACCGCCCGCGATGCAGTTCGACGACTACCTGCCCGAGCCGTGCCTGCTCAACCCGGAGCAGGTCACCGAATACCCCGACCACCTGGAGTTGAGCAAGGAACTCCAAGAGCAGATTGGAAACTGGAGCGTGTGGCAGGCGGCCGAGACGGGTGTGGACAGCGCCTACGCGTCGTACCCGCAGGAGTTCTACGACAATGAGTTGGCTGGCGCACCCGGCTGGAAGGTGGGCGGCTGGCCTCGCTGGGGCGCCACCGATCCCCACCCCCGGCTCTGCCCTACCTGCGGCAGCGACATGGATGCCCTACTGACCATCGCCACGTTCGAGGCCCGCGGCGACAGCAGCTGGCTCCCACACGAGGAACCGGCGCATGAACCACTTATCGGCTTCAACCACACTGCGGTCCAAATAGGTAGCGGCTACGACCAGCAGCTCTACGTCTGCCCGACGGCGCTGGAGCACGCCCACACCGAGCTGATGCACTAGCCAGCCACGCGCGGGGCGATGGTAGCGGCGGGGAAACGGCTTGGATTGGAGACGTGCCCGAATTCCGAACATTCGGCACTCGGTAGTCCTAGTCGAAGGTGGCCAGGTTGCTCACGTTGATCGCCTCAAAGTTCCGCGGGGTGCTGGCGCCACCGCACTGTATTGCCGCATACCGCGCTGAGCAAACCGGTCAGCGCGGCGCGGCAGAAGATCGACGGGGCGAGATCATCTCGGGCATCCACATGGCGGCTGGACAACTTCGCCATGTAGTCGGACTCGTTGGCGGCTGCGTGGCAGAGTGGGTCGGTGTCTGCTCGGTGGAGACATCGGATGGACGACAGGCTCTACTGATTCGTGGATGGTGCCCAACAACCGAGGAGTTAAGTGAACGGCGGCTGTCTCTGCGGCAGTATCCGGTTTTCCGCGACCGGCGACCCCGATTTTCCGCATCTGTGCAGCTGTGAGCATTGCCAGCTGCTTTCAGGTGCGCCGGCGATGTCATGGGTGTCCTTCCCTGAAGAAGGATTCGAGTGGACCGGGCCAGGTGGGGAGCCGACCTGGTTCGAGACGTTCCCGCAGATCTGCCGCGGGTTTTGCCCCACCTGCGGATCGACCATGGCGTCCAAAGGCGACGAGGCCGGCCTGGTCGGGGTCACGATAATGGCGTTGGACGATCACGCCGACATGGTGCCGGTCAAGCAGAGCTTTGCCGATAACGCGGTCTCCTGGCTTCCCCCGCTGCAATGACTCGGCGCCCGTGGGCGTGGCGTCAGGTCCGGTGTGCCCGGCGATGCTGCGTTCTCAGAAGCATGCGGATTGCCGAAATTGGGCGATATCGGCGACCCCGGTAGCAGCCATGCACAGCCGTTCGATGCCGATGCCGAGGCCGACACTGTGGGCCGGGACGGTGCCGTCCCGTACGGCGTCCACGATGCGTTGCTGCTCGGGGTTGAACAGTCCGACGCCGCGGGCGCGGGTGACGAATTCGTCGGTGTCGGTCTCGTCCTCGTAGCCGTGCACCACCTCGAGGCCGTTGATGAACACCTCGAACCGGTTGAGCACCGCTGCGGTGCCGCGACGGCGTTGCGCGCACGGCTCGTTGCCGCCCAACGGCATGTCGGTCAGTGTCGCTGCCGATCCAAGGGTGCGCGGCTCGAGCTCGGCCCGGATGTAGGCATCGAGCAGATCGCGCAGCGGCGTGTTCTTGGGTAGGTGCAGATGTTGGGCGAGTGCCCCGGTGTGCGCGTCGAGGGTCTCGCTGACGAGATCGACGCCGAGGGTGGCGGTGAGGTGTTCGGCGACTGAGATCCGCGGCAGCGGGCCGGGATAGGCGAGGTGCACCAGCCGTTCGGCCAGAGCGATCAGGAACTCGAATGACTCGTCGGCGGCGTAGAGATCGAGCATCGAGAATTCGCGGCTGTGGGTGGGGTCGGGTTGGTCTGGGCGGAAGCAGGCTCCGATCTCGTAGACGCGCGGGGTGTGTTGCAGGTTGTACCGCAGCGCCGGGCCGATCATGCTGCGCAGGAACCCGCGACCGCCGACCTCGGCGGGCGGGCGAAGCCCGGTCAGGTCGTCTGCCTGTCGAAAGACCGGTGTCACGACTTCGGCGAAGCCGAGCCCGCGCAGCAGAGTCCTTATTCGCCAAAGCAATTCGGACTTGTATCCAATCGCTTCGCCCACCGTGGCGACCTCGGTGGAGGGGCCGAGGGCGTTCATGCGAAGTAGTCCTGGAATCCGCCGGCGCGCACCGTGTCGAGGGTGAAGCAGTGGAATCCGCCGCCGAACAGGCGACGGTGACGGTGGCGGACCGGCACGACGGTCAGGCCCTGCTTCTCCAGCGTGCGCATCAGATCCGGACAGAGTGAGTTCACGATCACGGTGTTCTCGTCGATCGAGAGCACGTTGATGTCGATATAGCGGCTCGTGAGGCGGAAGCCGAACGGGCCGTAGTCGGGGAATACGGACTCGTCCTGTTCGGGCGGTATTACGATGTCCCACTCTCGAAGTGGTGCCGGGAGCATGTCGCGGTACCGCATCGAGCGCAGCATCAGCAGGCCCGGCCGCAGCGGCACCACGATGCTGTCGATGTGGGAATCGGCGATGGCGTCGAGCCGGTGCAGGCGAAATTGCGGGAACATCCTTTGAAGCCAACGAAATCCGTGCTCGTGGTTGGCGTTGGCGACGTTGACCAGCACATCGCGGCCGAAGCGCACGCATTGCGCGCCGTCGAAGATCATTTCGTAGCCCAGGCCCGGCAGGGCACGGGTCTCGGGATCGTCGGTGATACCGGTCAAATCCACGGGCCGGCCGTCGAAGTATCCGGGATCGAGAGAGCGCCGCGCCAGCGCGGGCCGGGGCATTGCGACCCACCCCGACCCCGCATCGAGGTAGCGGTAGAAATGCGGTTTGAGGTAGTCGTTCTCGAACACGCGCCCACGGATGTGCGGGGCGGTTTCCACGATGGGAGGCATATACAGGCACCTCCACCGGTCCCGACCGATCAGGACCACCAGCTGTCAGCCCAGATGCAGCGTGTGCTCGACGGCGCACGTGACTTCGGTGTAGTCGGGTCCAGCGAATCCGATCGCTCGGCGTCCACGGGCGAACCCGAACGTTTGCCACCGCAGCACGATCAGGACATCGGCGATCACTTCAACGAGCGCGGATACGACCGATAAAGACTCGGTGACCCGCAGGCAGTGTCAGGCCGGCTGCCGAGACTTGATGGGCGGCAGACATGGACTCGTGCTACGGATCGGTTGATGGTCGCCGCTGGGCGACGCGCGAGAGTGCAGCACTGAGCGATTCCCAGTGGCTCTCAGCCCGTCGCCACCAGGGGTTGGCGCACCACTGCTCGATCTTGGTTCGCAGTGCTGCGATCTCTTCAGCAGTGATGTCCTGCGGCGCACATGGTTCACCGTTGCCCAGGCACATGTTCAACCATCGCGTCATCCGGAACGCGCTGATTCCGCGTGAGACGAACGGCCAGCACGACAGTTCAGGGATGGCCGGGACATCCGAGCGTGCACCGAGTCGGACATACAGCAGGCACCGGGCTTGCCGACGCTGCCTCGCGTTGATGTATGGCCCGATCCAGATCAGCGCAGCCACGTAGAACGGTATGCCGACGCCAATCGAAATCGGCAGGAGCCACACGAGGTAGACCATTGCCATCAGGGACATGAACATCACCGCCGAGCGGTCCGTGACTCGTTGTTCGTTGGCGTCGGTCGTCACCACGAAGAGGGATTCGAGGTCTCGCTTGGCGGCGGCGAGTTCCTGTTCGATCTGCTGTGGAGGGTCATCAGTGTCCAGTGATTCCACGACCTCCTTGAGTCGCTTGATCCGCCGCTGGCGTTTGCGTGCACCGGGACGTACCTCCAGCCATCCGTCCTGGCCGTAAGTTCGGACCTGAACAAGAAACGCGGGGATGGCGAGCAGTGCCATCACGATTGGAAAGTAGCTCATTCGGCCCCCATCAACTCGGAGTCAATCCGGTCTCAGGGCCGAACGTAGCGACGACTACCGACACATTCCCCTGCCGTCTTATCACCACCGCTGGCGGGCCGAATCCAAACCCGTGGGGCGGCCCAGACTCGGCCGGTACTCCGTGGTCAGCTTCCCGCGTACAGCTCCCGATGGAATCGCCAGGCATCGCTGACGATGGTGTCCAGATCTGCGTGGTCGGGTTTCCAGCCGAGCTCCTGGTGTGCCTTGTCGCTGGCCGCGATACAGACCGCAGGGTCGCCGGGGCGTCGTTCGGCGAGTCTGACGGGGAAGTTCGAACCGGTGACCTTCCGGACGGTATCGAGGACTTCCCGGTTGGTGTGTCCGGCGCCGTTGCCGAGGTTGTAGATCTCATGGCGGCCGGGCGCAATCGCGTCCAGTGCGAGCAGGTGTGCGCTGGCGAGGTCGGCGACGTGGATGTAATCGCGGATACAGGTGCCGTCGCGGGTCTCGTAATCGGTGCCGAACAGTGTGAACTCCGGTCGCTGCCCGCCGGCGGCTTGCAGCAGGATCGGAATCAGGTGCGATTCGGGGTCGTGACGTTCGCCCAGGTGGGTTCCGTCGGCGGTGAGCACGGAGCCGCAGGCGTTGAAGTATCGCAGCGACGCCGCCCCCAGCACCTGGGATGCACCGCATTCCCCGTTGATTAGCTGATCAACGGTCGCCTTCGTGGCCGCGTAGGGGTTTTTCGGCCGGACTTCTGCGGTCTCATCGAATGCGGTTTTGCCGTCACCGGTGTACATCGAGCCCGTGGAGGAGAAGATCAGCCGCGGCACCCCTGCTGCCCGGATCGCGCGCAGCAATGCCAGGGAGCCTTCGATGTTGTTGGCCCAGTATTTGTCAGGGTTACCGACTGATTCGGCCACTTCGATGGACCCGGCGAAATGCAGCACGCCGTCAAAACCGGCGGCAGGGGTGAGGATGTCGGCGGCCTGATGGATCGACATCCGGTGAAAGCGTGCGGAGGTGGGCAAGTTGGCAGCGAAACCGGTGGAGAGGTTGTCGATGATCTCGACCTCATGGCCTGCGGTGACGAGCTTGTGGGCGACGACGGAGCCGATGTATCCGGCTCCGCCGGTGACAAGCAGTTTCACGGGTACGAATCCTCCTAGGGATACGGTCAGTTGACTGTGGCCACGACAGCGATATAGCCCTTGGGGTCACGCCACGCCTGGCCTGGGTGAGCGGCGAACCACGTGTTGATCTCCGCGGAGACCGCAGCGCGGATCTCCGCGCGATGGGGGCTATCGGGATCGACTCCGCAGAAGGAGAACAGCGCCTCGGCGAATCGCAGCAGCGGTGCCGGGCTCGCGAAGACCAAGGCGTTGTCGAAGCGGTGCACGCTGGCGTTGCCGAACACGGAGTCCATCATGTCCGGCAGCGTGGACGAGGTGACGCTGTTGGCCATCTCCTCAACCGGATCAAGCCCGTACCGGCGGGCGTGACGCGCCACCAGTTCCCGTGTGTGCGCGCAGGTTCCGGGATGGTTGACCGTGACGACGACATGGCCGCCAGGGCGCGTGATGCGACGGAATTCGCGCAAGGCGACGTCGGGATGGGGAACGTGGTAAAGCATGTGGCGAGCGGTGGTCCGGTCGAACTCCTCGTCCGCGAAGGGCAGGTGTTCCGCGTCGGCGAGAGTGGCATCGACTCCGGGGATGGCGGCGGCCGCCGCGACCATGGCGGGCGAGGTATCGACACCGACCACCCGCCCACGGTGTCCTCCGGTGATTATCTGCGCCAGGAAACGGGCATCGCCGCACCCGATATCGGCGAGGTTTTCGGTGCCGGTCAGCTCGAGCAGGCTCAAGACCGCGCCCGTGGGATCGTCGGGGTGCTCGCTGTGATGGTCGTGGGCGTCGATGCGGATCTGTAGTGCTGTGGCGGAAGCGTATTCCGACGACAGGGTAGGGCCGCTGGCACTCATGGTCGGGTGTTCTCCTCAGCTGTGGTTGTGGTGTCGGGGTAGTGCAGGTGCCCAGCGGTCGCGACCACGACAGGAGTGGTCAGCGCCCCGAGATCGGTCATCGGATCGCCGGGCACCGCGATCAGATCGCCCACGTGTCCGGCGGTGAGCGTACCGGTGAGATGGTCGATGCGGAGCGCTTGCGCGGCGGCTGCGGTGGCCAGTTCGATGATGTCGGCCGCGCTGTATCCGAGATCGGTCCAGATAGGCAGGGAATACGCGTACTGGTCGTGCGGGGTCTGCGGAATACCCGAATCGGTTCCCGGAATCAGCCGGACACCTGCGTCGAGCATGACTCGCAATTGCTCGCGGCGCACAGCCCACGGCAAACGCCCTGTCGCATCGCGCGCGTGGTGATTGATCGTGGGGCACACCATGATTCGCCGATTGACTATCTCGCGCACCACCCCGTGATCGAGGTCGAATCCGTCGGGGGTCATCCAGGTGCAGTGCTCGATGGAATCGACGCCCGCGCCGACAGCCTGGCGGATTCCGGCGGAGCCGTGCGCGTGCGCGGCGACCGGCAGGCCGTGAGCGCGGGCCGCCGTGACGATCCTGGCGAGCTGGTCATCGGTGAACTGGGGCTCGTAGGGAGAGGATCGGCCGCCAGTGGTGAAACCGCCGGTGACCATGACCTTGATCCAGTCGGCGCCGCGCGTGGCATTGGCCGCGACGAGTTGATCAATTTCGGCGGTCTCGCTGACCGCGCCGCCGAGCCCGGCGCAGTGACCTCCGGCCACGGTAAGCGGAATGGTCGCGGTCAGTACGCGCGGCCCCGCATCGAGGTCGGCCAGGGTACTGCTGTCGATGTACCGGGGCGCGCCGAGATCACGCACGGTGGTTATCCCAGCGTCCCGCAGCTGCCGCAACGCCGCATGGATCGTGGCGGCCACCTCCATACGCGTCGTGGCCAGCAGCGCGACCGGCGGCCTCGGTGCGCCACCGAAGCTCAGATGTACATGCGCGTCGATCAAACCGGGCAGGATCGTGGCTTCCGGCAACCGGATTCGCGCGGTGGCCGGTACCGCTGCCCAGGGCTTGGGCAACTGTCGGGACAGGCCGACCCAAACGATGCGCCGATCGGTGAGCACTACTGTGCCGGGGGTCAGGACTTGTCCCCGGCCGGTGAGAACTCGTGCGGCCTCAAGGATGTGGACCGTCACGATGCGGGCGGGGTCGGGGTATGGCGGTCGTTGTCGGAGAATATTTCGACCACCAGCGTTCCTGGTCCTACGGTCGCCGAATGCGGCACCTGGTTCCCGAGTGCGAAGCTTTCCCCAGCCGCCACTCTGCGGGTGATCCCCTCCGTTGTCAGCTCCACCGCGCCGGCGACGACGACGCCGATCTGCGGGCCGTGCTGGTGGCGCGGAACCAGCGCGCCGTGGGGAAAAGACCAGAGCACCACTTGCCCGTGCGGGCTCGCGATCAGATATCCGCGCCCGCCAGGGTAGGGCGTGGCAAGGGTGGGCAGCGTGTGTACCCAGTCGGGCCATTCGATCATGCGTCAACCTCCTGGATACGGGTGTCGGGGGCGGGTCCCCGGTAGTTCGCCACCGGCCGCGCACCGAAGTTGTGGGGACCGAGCCAGCTGTAGTAGTCGCGCCGCAGGGCTTGAAGATGTTGATGCAGAACGTGATTCGGATGGTCTATGCCGCGACTGAATTCCACCGGCGAGATCCGCACCAAGGCGTCGACAGCGTCGCGGGAGGTAGGTAGGGTGTCGCGGTCGATCGCGGTGACAATGAGGTGCAGCGCCGAGGCGGCGGACTGCCGCAGCCGGCTCGGCCCGTAGAGAATGATCGTCGCCGCTGTTACTGCATGTTGGAAGCCGTCGAGCACATGCATTCCAGTGCGGGGCGTATGCAGTGCGGCGATGAGCTCCCGGTGACCGATCGCGACGCCGAAAAGGCAGCACATCGCCGCTACTACCAGCTCATAGCAGTGATGCGCGGCGATCGGCGACGCGGTGTTCAGCTCGCGGGCACGTACGAGCCGCGCGACCAACATCGGGTCGGCCACCTCGCACACGGCTGGATCATCGGCCAGGGCGCTGTAGCGCTGCGGGCCGGGTAGATCGCGGGCCGCGACCGCGCGCAGGGCTTCCAACGCTGTCTTGCTCTGCCAGGGGTTCGTCCCCGCAGGGCTGTCGGGACAATAGATCGTTGCCAGTTGGTGTGTGATCCCTTCCAGCGCTTCGCGTTCGCTGATGCGGGGCGCGGCGACCCCGGTCAATGGCCGGCCGGACAGCGGCTGGGTCGCCGCATGGTGCAAGTCGGCCCCGAACCGTCCCGATACTCGCCGCAGGTTTGGCCGGTGCAGCACGAACACGGTGGTGTCGATCTCGGGATGACGTTCGCGCACGCTGCACAGAAACTTCTCCACGCACAGGACGCCGTGATCGTCGTCGTGGTCGAGCACGGCCACCAGATCCACGTCCGAACCCAGCAGATAGCCGCCGTCGCGGTAGCGACAGGAAGGCTCCCCGCGTGCCAGCGACCCGGACACACAGACGCTGGTTTCTTCGCTCAGGTGGGTTCGCGCGCAATCGCGCGCCGTCTCGGTGTAGACGGCGAGTTGGTGATTGACCTGCGCGCGAGCAGCCTGCGGGGTGGTGGCGGCATGTGCGAACCAGTCACATTCCTGCCCGATCATGATGTACCCCAGTCTGATTCGCTGATCGCAGACATTTCGTAGTCCCCAAGTCCTGCCGCGTCAGCGTGGGCGAAGCGGGCGGCGGTCGCCTCGATCAAGGGCGGGACCGGGGTGTCGAAGGCGCTGCGCAGGTACCGCAGATCCTTGGCGATCACGCGCAATGAGCAGTCGGTGAGCCGGTGAGCCCCGCCGTGCATCGCCTCGCCGTAGGCGCTGGTGACCGGGGCAGCCCATCCGTACCGAGACCACGCCTCGATCAGTTGTCGTTGATCGAGACCGAATGCGCTAGCGGCGGTGAGTGTTTCGGACAGAGCTGTGAGAATCGTCGCCGCCAGGGCGTTATTGAGCAGTTTTGCCGCAGCCGCGTCGGCAGCGCGGTCGAAGTGCAGCACCTCGCAGGCCACGACCGACAGCAGGGCCTCGGCCAGATGCATGGCCGTCGTGCTACCCGCGGCGAACGCCAGCAGAGTGCCGTTCTCGACGCCGACACGACTTCCGGTCACCGCCGCCAACACTGGATGAGCCCCGGCGCTCGCGGCGCGCTCCATCCACGCATCGGCGGCACGTGGTGAGAGCGTGGAGCTTTCGATGACGATGCCACCGGTGACGGACGCGAGTGCTCCGCGCGGGCCGAACCAGCTGGCGCGACTGGCCTCGTCGTTGTGCACGAAGCTCCACACCACACCCGCCCCTTCGGCGGCCTGGGCCGCCGAAGCGCAGGCTACCGCCGGACCCTCGATCGCCGCAGGAGTGCGGTTGTAGCGACGCAGCGGATATCCGTGGGCATCAAGCACCTTGGCGACAGCGTTGGCCATGATCCCCGCACCCAGCACCGCCACGATGGGCAGATCAGTCATCACAGCCTGCCTTGCCGTAGAGCAACCACACCATCGTCGGCGCGAACTCGGCCCTGATCGCCAATTCCGGATAGCGTTGCGCGACATCCACCGAGGTGATACATGCATCAGCATCCCCGCGCGCGGCCGCCGCAGCCGCGAGCGGCTTGGCGTTCACCGTGATCAGGTGCGCACCCTGAGCATGGTGGGCGGCGAATACCCGCGTCGCCGGATGCGTGGCCACCGTCGCGACCGTGCCGCGCCCAGCGAGATTGTGGCGGGTAGCGAAACACATTGGCTTGGTTGGACTTTCCCAGCATCGTTCCAGCCGCAGGACCCCGGTGTGGGCGAAGTGCTGATCGACCCACGAATCGGTAGCGCGGGACTGCTCATCGAGCGCGAGATACCCGGCTGCGACCAACGCCCGCACCCCGGCGTCGTCGGCAGCGGTGCGCATCGCCACGGCGAAGGACTGCACTAACACCACTGCCTCGGAATGCTTTTCCGCTTCGGCTTGGGCGTCGGTTCCGTCCGGGCCGAGTGTGACGATCGGTGCCGCGACCCGAAAAGCTCCAGGCGCAACCTCACACACCGTGAGGGCTTCATTCGGGCAGCACGCTGCCGCCGCGCGCGCCTGGGCGATAGCCAGGGTGGTGGCGTCGATGGCGGTGGCGTGGCCGTCGATCAGGCGCAGATGGGGCGCCGCGATCGGCAGGCAGACACCGGTTCCGCCGCAGCGCGTGGTGTCGATAATCAGTTTGGCGTCCATGTCACATCCAATCGTTCGAGAGACCGAACTACCCGGCCTTGCCGCCAGATCCCTGCGTCGGCGGGCGCGGCCAGCCGCAGATCCGGCAGCCGCACGGTTAGGGTCTCCAGGGCGATGCGGGCCTCCAAGCGGGCGAGTCCCGCGCCAACGCAGTAGTGGGCACCGTGCCCGAATGCCAGATGCGGCAGCTTCATTCCCCGGTCGAGCGATAGTTCGTCGGGGCCGGCGAACACGGCAGGGTCGCGACCAGCGGCGTGCATCGCTGGGATTACCGCCTCCCCGGCGCGCACCAGCACCGGCCCCAGCTGAACATCCGCTGTCGCCACCCGTGTGAACCCGCCACCTACACCGACCGGGACGAACCGCAATAGTTCCTCCACTGCCGCCGGTATCCGGTCAGGGTTTTCCACCAGCTGGCGGTAATGGCTGCGCTCCCGCAGCAGTGCAAACACCGTGCTGGACAGGAACACCGTAGGAGATCCCCGGCCGCCGATGAGGCAGGCGATGATCAGGTTGAGTACGTCCTCATCCCCGCCCGGCGATTGACCGAGCATCGCGAACAACCCGACGCGATTCTCCGCGGCCATCGCGCGGGCAAGGTCTTCACACTCGTCCCGCGCGGCGGCCAGGGTCGCCGTGGTCGCGTCCCTGGCGGTCAGCGCGTCCCCGAGCGCGAACACCTGCTCCCGGAAACGGGGTGGCACACCGAACATCTCGCAGACCACCGCCGCCGCGAACGGCTCGGTGAACCCGGTCACGATATCGGCCGGCCCCCCGGTCGCGGGCAACGCATCGACCAGAGCGTTCGCCAGATCGGTCACCGCCGGGGCCATCGCCGCGACCTGGCGCGGGGCGAACATTCCCGCGATCAAGGTCCGCAGCTCGGTATGCCGGGGAGGGTCGGTCGCCAAGATCGCTTCGGCCGGAAGCACTTCCGTCGAGAGCCGGGCCACTTCGGGACGGTTGGCGTGTTCCCGGGAGAACACTGGATCGGCCAACACCCGGCGCACTAGGCTGTGATCGGTCACCAGCCATGCGAGCGCGCCCGATGGCAGCTCCACCTGGGCGACCGGTCCCGCGTCGCGATAGTCCGGCTCCAGATCCAGCGTGTGGGCCTCACCGAAGGGATACCGGAGCGGACATTCGGGTGCGGCTGTATCGGGATTTATCAAGGCGTATTCCCTTCGCTGGTGACACGGTTGAAACACTCTCTGCGGCTAAGGAATTCGTCACGCTGCCGCGCGGACTACTGATTCAGCCATTTCTCGACATCTGCCAGGGTCAAGGCGGTGCGAACCGGCTCTCGGTCGTCGGCCGTCCAGCGCCGTCCCCTCGCTGTGAGAAGAACTCGCCTCCAGGTGGCGCGAATCACTAGACCGATTGTCAACCCTTGGAACTAATCTGTCAATTGAAATACGTTGTGCTGCAATAGAATTCGCGAAAGACACGCTGAATTGGCGGTGACGCGAAATGCACGCGCACCGCCGCGCCTCACCGGCGAAATTGGTTACTGCCTCGTCGCACCTACCTCCTTGCTGCTGCGTCCGATGGCGGAGCGTCGATCAGGACGTGATGGAGTGCATGACCTCGCTCCCGTAGTCCCTCGGCCAGCTCGTTCCAGTACTGTTGGGCCACAGTGCGAACGATCACCAGATGCTCACCGCTGTCCCAGCCAATGTCGTCGGCAACGATCGGCGTCAGCCCCATGTCGGTGTGGTGTTCTCGCTTTCGAGGGGCGGGTGGTCTTCGATCCGATTCGTGGGTTCATTTGGCGGCTTCCTACTCCTTCCGACGGGTTGGTAGGCAGTGACGTGGTAGAGGCAGCGGAAGCGATGCAGCCAGGTCACGACCCGATGCATGTCCGTCGCGGATTCACCTGCCAGCCAGGCGATTTCATCGCCGGTACGCGCACCGCACCTGTGCAAGACTGTGACCGCGATGCGTTGGCGGTGACTGAACGAATCCGGCCGTTTGACCAGCCGGTCATGGGTGGCTGCGGTCGGTAGCCACGCGGCGACACGTTCGACCGATCCGCGGCGTTCCAGCTGATCCAGCGCGGCGGCTGTCACGTCCAGCCCGTATCGGGTGAAGGTCGCGATGTCCTCAACGGTCCGAGCCCCCCGCAGTCCGCCCATCTTGACCAGAATCTCCAACGCCCGCGGGTCCATTTCGATGCTGTTGGCCCGCTCACGCGCGTAGCACGTCGAGGCACTACAGAACGAGTGCATCCTCCCCTCCGATCTGCCGGGCCTGGCCGGTTCGTGTTTGCGGATTATGATGCGCTGCTTGCCTTTTCATATCCATCGAGTCATGAGCGGCTCCGGCGGGCCGACAACGTTGAGACCTTGGCGCGCGGGTCTCGGGGTGCCGCCGAAGCGTCCAGCGCCGGCGTGCAGCTCCTCGTGGTGCCCGGCCGCCTGCGTCGGGCGCGGCTCCGCGATGCCCGCCTGACGATCACTCACCACCGATGAGCGGTTCGACGGTCGTGAATTGATGTGGGATGACCACCGTGCGTACCCTCTGCTTCACACCACGGCACAGGCGGGATCAGGTCGTGGGTTTCGGGCGGCCGGAGCCGTCGACCCCGTCACTGAGGCCGGGCAGTCGGACTCATCGACCGCACACCGAAGAAACGTGCCCGAGCGCGGCCAAATAGACGGCGCAGCCGGGTCCGTGACCGGCGTGCACGCTCAATGCGACGCGGGCATGCTCGAGACCGGTGATTGTCGTGTCGGAGCATGGTTGCGTGCGCCACGCGTCGATCGCAACCGTCGGCGGTACGTTCATTGCAGGTCCTCGGAGGCTGAGGGCGGGGCCGTGGTGGGCGGTGCAGCGGGCTTCACCGGCCATGGCGGGAGTGGCTGGCCGTACTCGACCAGGGCTACGTAGTCTGCCCATTCGGTCATGAGTTGCGCTGTGCGAGACCATCCGGCGTGTATCTGGTGTTCGGTCGCGTTGCCGGAGAGCATCAGCATCTCGCCGTGCACATAGGCATCGGCCAATGCGTCAATCTTCTGGCCTACCTGTGGCGCGATGGCGTTGCTCAACTTCAGGTGCATCTCCGCCCATGTAGCCATGAGCTCGACGAGTTGTATTCGGCGGCAATCGATTTCGGTGGATCGTGCCGGGTTGATGTGTCGTGTGCGATGCAGGTGGCCAAGACTCTGCGCCCATCGCAGCAGCAAGGGATCCCCCGGACTATTGCCCTTCCGGCCCTGAAGGGCGCCCTCCAGGTCTCGCCAACCGGGCAGCAGGACATGGATCACGCGCGCGCGAATCACCTCGCATTCGTCGGCTGGCGGGGCGTAAGGATCAGTCTGGGGCGGAAGCTCGTGCGGCCCTGGTGGGATTGCCCCGCCGTCACCGGTTTGCTCTGCTGCCTCGATTTTGGGGAAACTCATCGCGCATTCCACCCCCGGTTCGGCGAGCAGCGCGCCGATAGTCGTTCGCGAATCAAGCCCCATGCGCGGTGCTGCATCTTGGCTGGTCATGGCTCGTTGCCTCCGTTGCTGCGCACTAGGTTTGGGCCGTACCCTTGTAGCCAACCGCTGGAAGGAACCACGGACCAGAGCGCACGCTGAGCGCTAATGAGGCGCAAAAGAGGCATTGCCCCGCTGTACAGGGATGGAAGGGGAACTGCTGTGGCGAACGTCGAGTTCAGGGTGCGACGTGGATTCGCGAAGCGCCGCAAGGCTCTTGGGTTCACTCAGGAGACGTTGGCCGCGCGTTTAGGCGTGGAGCGCTCGACTGTGGTGCGGTGGGAGGCTGGTAAGAGCGAGCCTTCAGCGGGGCTGTGGCCCAAGCTCGCCACCTTTTTGAAAGTTACGCCAGAGCAGCTAACCGATCTAATCACTGAAGACTCCATCGGTCCTGCGTTATCTATCCACACGGAAATAGGTAGTGAGGTGGAAGGCGATATGGATCGGCGCGCGATATCCGGCACTCTATCCTGGCGGCCTGCTGGAGTCGCTGCCACCTACTCGCCGTTGCGGCGACTCAGCGTGATGATCACCCCGGGTCGCAATACAATTTTAGATAATTCCAGTAGCAGCTCAAATGATGGCGGCATATATCATTTGCGTAGGGTACTTATGGGATGCATTCCGGATACGCCGCCTGGTGCACAGTTGGGGCTTGCGGCTGCGGTAACGCGTGCTTGGGATTTGTTCTTTCTGGCGCGGTTCGATGAAATGAAACGGACACTTCCTGATGTCTTGGCAAGCGCATATTGCGCTGCCGAGGTTGCGACGGGCGAGTCACGACGCCAGGTTAATATTTTGCTCGCTCAACTTTTGCATGCCTCGTCAAATCTACTGGGTTACGTGGCGCAGGAAGACTTGGCCGCTTTGGCGCTCCTTCGTGCAGATGCACTAGCGGCAGAAAGTGAAGACGAGCTGACGCTAGCCGCGATTAAAGGATCGCAGTCATGGCTGTTGGCAAAAAATGGCATGTATGACGATTCTGCTGCGTATGCGGAACGTGCCGCTGTCGATATCGAACCGCGCCTTTCTGCTGCGACACCGCGCCATGTCGCCATTTGGGGAGAACTTCTGTGCTACGCCGCGTTCGCGGCCTCTCGAGCGGGAGACTATCCGCAGGCGCGAAGATATTTGCGTTTATGTGAATCAGCCGAGGGTCAGCTGGAAGGAGATTATGTCACCAGACCCGAGGCGTCCAACATGTTCGGCCGCACATCTGCCGCGAGCTTCGGTGTTGTCAACGAAATGGCGGCCGACCAGCCGCGCGAAGCTCTTAAACTAGCCGTCGGCAGCGACGGCGGTGTCGGGGTCCCGCCTGTGTTGCGCAGCCGCAGATTGGTTAACGTTGCCCACGCTCAAGTTCGAAACCGGGACGACATGGAAGCGGTGAACACGCTTCGTCAGGCTTGCTTGATTGCACCAGAATTGTTTAGCCATATACCTCTGGCCCATACGCTCACCAATGAGCTACTAGGCCGAGGCAAGCAACGACCAGATGGACTCGTCGTAGTTGCCAAGCACCTCGGTGTTTCCGTCTAACCTGTAGGAGTCCGAGATGATTGTTAACCCCGGAGCGTTTACCGTCTTGTGTTTTGGTGATTCCAATACATTCGGTCAGCGTTCGGGAGAGCGCGGTCGGTGGCCCGCCGACGTGCGCTGGACCGGTCGGCTACAGCAGATTTTGGGAAATGGATATTCTATAATTGAGGAAGGTCTAGGCGGTCGTACGACTGACTTGAATGACCCGGAGCGTAACGATCGCAATGGTCGAACCTACTTTCAACCCTGTCTGCGCAGCCACTCTCCCCTGGATATGGTGGTTATCATGTTGGGGACGAACGATCTCAAAACCAGATTTGATCGAGAACCAGAGGATATCGCCACCGCGTTGGACGGTTATATCGACAACATCGAGCGCACAGCCTGGAACAATTCGGGTGGAATGCCTCTGGTCTTGCTGGTCAGCCCAATCTATCTCGATGCTGGGAAGCCTACATTTGCTGAGAACAGTTCAGAATTTGATGCCGACTCCGGACGTAAATCGCGCGAACTCGGCGCGGCGATACGCCGCGTCGCGGATAAACGTAATTCTCTGTATGCGGACGCGGCTACTGTCGCATTTCCCGGAGATGACGGAGTGCACCTGAGCCGTGACGCACACGAACCACTCTCAAAGCTGATTGCCCAAGAAATCAGGTCAATAACTACCCCTCAATCCCCCGAGTAGGACAGGAATGAACTAATCCCACCAGAAATTCCAGCGTGTTTGTCCGATCAATTTGGTCGCGTAGTCGTCTAGGGTGCCGAAGTCGAAGTTGTCGGGGCAGAAGGCCAGGTGTTCGGCGGCTATCTCGAGGGCTTGTGCATGGCTTGTCGGTGGCGCGGCCACCGAGAGGTGGAGCGTGTCGAGTCCGATCATGACCACCTGTGCGCCGAAACGTTGTTCCCAGGAACGGACGACGGCGGATATCGCCTCGGTGGAGTCGGTGAGGTTCAGTGGCCCGTGCCATCCGCAGAGTGTCAGGGCGTCCGCTCCGGACGTCGTGGGGACCAGCCCGATGAGCCGGAGTGTGCCGAAACCCAGACTGCGGGCCAATTCTCGCGCGGCCGGGCCGACGTCGGTGTCCTCGGGGGCCAGATGCAGCCACTGACTTGGTATCTCGGCATAGACGGATTCGCTCTCCGAGGGCCACAGTTCGCGTAGCACCTCGTATGGGTCGAGCGCGTCGATCTTCTCCACCGGTGTGTAGCCGAGGTTCGCGTTGTGCCAGGACTGGGCGTCGGGTTGCTCGTCTTCGTCGTATGGTGTCGGAGTCTCGAGCAGCAGCGGATACAGCCCGGTGCCGGCGCGCTGATCGTAGAGTCGGCTCCAGAGTTCTCCCAACCGGAGTTGTCGGCGGTCGCAGACCCAGAGCACGGCACGGCCTTCCCCCGGACTGTCTGCCTCGGTCGCTCGTATCAACCGTCCGGATGGCAGGTCGGTGGGCAGCGCGGGAAAGTCCGGCGACTTTGTCACAGCGGAATCGTATATCTACCTCGACCAGTCATTGGCGAGGCGGACTTGATGTTCCAGTTCCGGCTTGGCGCACGCTGATTCCGATCGGGCAAGCTATCTGCCGAGGTCGTGCTGGTTCCGATCGAGTTCCATGTCCGGTTCTGCCATCGTGGGTTCCGGGTCATGGCTGAGTTGTTTCGCTACGACCGCGTTGAGTGGGACGGCGTTGTCTTGCTCGAGGTTCATCCGGATTCGTTGCAGCGCGGGGGCAACGCCGCGATTCTGGAGCTGGGTCCGGATCGCCGTGGTGCGCTCGGTTCGGTTGTGGTCGGTGATCTCCGAAGCGCTACGGATGTGGCCTGTGGCGCCGGGATTCTTCCGTGAAGCGCGCCAGGACACCACCCTCGGTGGATATCCCATCGCCGCGGGCGAATGGGTGTTCGTGCTGCTGTTGGCGGTGCACCGTGATCCAGCGGTGTGGGGGAACGACGCGGACGAGTTCCACCCTGATCGCTGGTTGGGTGGGTTCCGGCCCAAGCCCTGGGCATATCGACCGTTCGGCACCGGCCCGCGCGCCTGCATAGGCCAGGCTTTCGCGCTACATGAAGCGAAACTGCTCATTGCGTCGCTGGTGCGCGATTATGACCTCACCGCACACGGCGAACTCGATGTCGAGGAGAATCTGACGCTGCGCCCGGCGAATCTGAAAATCTCGTTCGATCCCATCTAATGGCACAGGGCAGGGGCTGCTGGTTACCTTGTGCGGAGAGGCAGTGCGCGCAGATCGGCGATCAGCTCCCTGAGCTTGTCGCGGGTCAACGCCCTCGCCGCAAGGTGTTGCACCCCGCGATCACGCGCCAGGGTCCACATCTTTAGTCGCAGGTCGATATCCACATCTTCGTCGTCGACGGGCAACAGGTAGGCCACGTCGGTGACACCGCACAGCGTGCACAGCGCGCCAGCGACCTCGCGCGTGATCTCCAGGACCGAACCGCTGCGCAGAGCCGCGATCTCGGCGGGATCGACCGTGCGCTCTAGCGCTTCGGTCAACGCGGCGGCGATCTGCTCGTTGGTCATCGCCGGTTCGTCCCAAGCGTGCGAATAGGCGACCATCCGGTTGACCTTCCCAGCTAACGACAGCGTCATGAGAGTCCTCACCGGTTGATCCGTCGGGTTGCCGAAAATGTCTGCTCCATCTGTGACCACCGCTGCGCGAACTCCTCGTCGCGTTCGGACTCCGATTCCGGGAGCCGCCCCAGCAGCCACCGCAGATACATCAACTCCGTGTGATCGTCGGCGGTAGCTGCCTGCGGCGCACGGCGCAGATAGTGGCCCAACAGCATCTCGATGGTGGCCGCGCTCAGTGTCCCGTCGTAGCGCTGATGCTCGATGTCGGCGATAGTCCACGCCCTCAGCATGCGGTCAGCGATGGTGTTCATGTGTTCGACCAGCGGTGCGAGGCGTTCGTCATCGCCTGCGGCCTCCGTCACCGTCTCGGCCATCCGCACAGTGTCCGTGAACAGATTGGCCGGGATCGGAACATAGAGCACCCTTGACATCGGCACCGAAGCATCGGCGATCGTGATGACCCTGGGGGGCAGCTGCTTGGTGAGGGCGTCCGAGGCTGAGCCCTCCTTCCATTGCAGCGCCCTGTCCAGCCTGGTCAGTGTGTCCTTGCGGATTCGCTCAGCCTGGCCAGCCTCGACCTTGCCGATCGTGAAGGGGTTCAGCCCGACCAGCGCATGAACCGCCTGCTTGGTCAAGCCCAGCTCTTCACGCCGCGCCTGGGCAACCTGGCCTAGGTACTCGGGGTGTTGTGTAGTCATCGCCTCGACTCTGTGTAGAAGTCCTTGCAGAACGGGCTGCTAAACCCACATCCCTGTCGATACTACATGACTAGAACAAGCATCTTCTATCTGCATTGTTAGTAACTACCTACATCATGCGCGCCCACTTGGGAAGCCTAAACGCTCAGCGCAACAGCGCTTAGTGTGTATCTAAGTGTTGATACTACGTAGCTAACTGCGTACAGTGCGGGTGTGGCGACACGTAGGCGCATGTTAGGCACCCGGTGTGATGCCCGCGCCTTGGAGCCTCACGCACCGGGCTACCACGCAGACGCCATACGGCTGCCAGTTCAACTAAGGAGAGCAATGGGCAACACCGACAACACTTGGCTGACGACCAAGGAAGTCGCACTACGCCTCAAGGTCGAGGTCCGCACGGTGGACCATTGGGCCTACACCGGCTACGGACCCGACTTCATCAAGCCGGGACGTATCCGCCGCTACGCCTTGGCCGACATCATCGCGTGGGAGAACCGGCTCCGGGAAGAAGCGAAACGCCGACGGCGAATCGCCCAGGCCAACATTCGGCGATACATCGCCTAACCCGCGTCAACCTGTCAATCCGACACCGGCATCTGGCTAACAACTAGCGATCACGGGCTAGCTGGACTTACCGTACGACCTCGATATAGGAATTTCATGTCCAACAACAACGATCTGACAAGGCTTGGTTTTGAATCCCAAGGTTTGACATCACCATGGCTCACGCGACGGCAGCTCGCCGCACGACTGGGCTATTCGGAAAAAACCCTTGCCAACTGGGCCAGTCGTGGAACCGGCCCTAAATACACAATGGCAATCGGGGGTCGCGCTCGCTATCACATTAGCGACGTTGTCCGATGGGAAATATCCGCTCTAGACGAAGCTGCATAGCGTTTCTAAAAAGGAGATCAATCAATGGCTCGCGGGCGTCCGCCGCTCCCTGAGGGAGTCCCCACTAAGCCGACGTACATCGTTAGCCGAAGCGGCAAAGGTTTCGAGGCATGGGGCCGTATGCGGTTGAACGGCACGACGAGGAACTTGAGTGGCACCGGGCCTACCAAACCCTGGCCTATGCCGCGTATTTGAACAACGGCGAGGAACGTAAGCGCGCTCCTATCCAGGTCACAGCTCCCGACGAGCGTTCGCTCGATACGAAGTTCGGCGTCGTCATCGGCGAATGGAAATGGCGGCAGGAGGAGCTGAATCCCCGGCGCCGGTCCAAGACATCGCTCGAGGTATTCATGAGTGAGGTCTTCGTACCGGACAGCAAGAAAGATGCAGACGGCAAACCCATTGCTGGTTACAACGTGGTCAAGATCGAGGACCTTCGGGAGCGTACGGTCCGCGAACTCTCGGTACCGAAGCTGTTCATCGACCACATCGACAAGATCCTGAAAAGCGGCATGAACGCGAAGGCGCAGCGTCAACGCCTGATTCTCATCGAAATGATGGAAATCCCCATGCAATGGGGCGTGATCACCACCAACCCCGCCGAGGTTGTTCCTGACATCCTCGATCCAGTCGTGAAACCGAAGTCGCTTGCCGAGGACGGGATTGCTGTCGTGCGGGAAAGGATTCAGAGCTGGGCTGCTGGTGACCCAAGGCGAGAGCAAAAGCTTGCCGACATGTTCGATGTCGGCTTGGCGCTGGCGACGCGCACTGGCGAACTACTCGCGCTCCTCTGGGAAGAGAACGACCGGGACGACGGCCTCATCGGAGGAATTCATCTCGACGCGGTAGATGCCAACGGTGACCCCGCACCGTACGTCTGGATCACCGGCAAGATCATTCAACCCAAAGGCGAAGGTCCCATCCGTGTTCCGCACACGAAGACGGGCGAGGATGGAATCCGGCGCGTCCCGATTCCATTGTGGGCGGTCCCCATCTTCCGGAGGCTTCGCCAGGAGTGGCTGGACTCGCCCCTGGACAACCCGCTGACGCTGCTCTTCCCCTCGCGCAACGGCACGCCTCGCAGCGATAAGAATGTCAACAGATCCTTCCGCGATGCCCGAGGCGAAGGACTCGAATGGGTCAGCATCGGCGGCACCACCCGCAAGACGAGCGCCACGGCCATCATGCGCGAACTCGGTCCCGAAGCGACAGCCGAACAGCTAGGCCACACGACGACAAGGAACGTCAAGTACTACGCTGTCTCGCCCGGGCGCATTGTCAACAACTCCAACGCTGCTGCCTTGGAGTCTCTGGCCCCGAAGGCTGGGCGTCGGGCCGATACCGAGGTTGCATAACAGCCCGCTGCGGAGTCAGTTCTTTTCCGCCTGCATTTCCGCCTGCAAGAACGAGAGAGGCCCCTGACGTGGCGCGATTTGTGCTGGTCAGGGGCCTTCTTTGGTGCGCCATCAGGGACTCGAACCCCGAACCCGCTGATTAAGAGTCAGCTGCTCTGCCAATTGAGCTAATGGCGCTTGTTCTGTTGCTCTGGAACTGGGCCAGGCCCTGTGTTCCGGTGCGGGACAAAGATTAACAGGCGGAGGGCGGGAAAGTGAAATCGGTTTCTGACCGGGGGTTTTGTGGGGTAACGGTGGGGTGGGCGGGGTGGATGTATCGGGGAGATATAGATCGTGTCGGTGCGCGATGGCGGGGTGCGAGGGCTGGTGCCTGGCACAATGCGGAAGGGATCTGGGTGCGTGGGTCGGATCCGGAGCATCGGCGCGAGTTGGGCGTCGAGATTTGAAACGGGGTTGTTATGCGCGGTGGTAGATGGTTGGCGGTGATTGGTGCGGCGGTGGTCGCGCTGGCGGCGTGCTCGACCGCGTCGGAGTCGAAAGATGTTGCGATAGACCGTAACCCGGTGACGGAGTTGATCAGACCGAAGCTGGTGTCGCCGGTGCGGGACGGCCAGAGCGGGGTGTCGCCCGCCCAGCCGATGATGTTCGGGGTCGAGGACGGCCTTTTCAGTACTGTGACGATGCTGAATGAGGAGGATCGCCCGATCGAGGGGCGACTATCCCCGGATGGGCGCTCCTGGCGGAACGTCGAGGATCTCGGCTACGGCAAGACGTATCGACTGCGGGCGGATGCGGTGGGTATGGGGGGTGCGAGCACCACCACCGTGAGTTTCACCACCATTTCTCCGCGCAACCAGACCAAACCGTTCCTACTACCGGGTGAGGGCGATGTGGTGGGCATCGGTCAGCCGGTCGCGGTGCAGTTCGACGAGAACATTCCGGATCGTCGCGCGGTTCAGGACGCGATCACCATCACCACCGAACCGAAGGTGGAGGGTGCGTTCTACTGGGTGAACAATCGTGAGGTTCGTTGGCGGCCGGAGCATTTTTGGGCTCCGGGGACGAAGATCACGGTCGATGTGGGTGTTTATGGCCGTGATCTGGGCAACGGTCTCTATGGTCAGGACAATATCCATTCGTTTTTCACGGTCGGTGACGCGGTGATCTTCACCGCCGACGACAGCACCAAGATGGTGACGGTGGAGCGCAATGGCGAGGTGATCCGCACCATGCCGACGTCGATGGGGAAGAACAGCACTCCCACCGACAACGGTGTCTATCTTGTCGGGGATCGCTTCGACAAGATCATCATGGATTCCTCCACCTACGGTGTTCCGGTGAATTCCTCCGACGGCTACAAGACGCCCGTCGACTACGCCACCCGCATCTCCTACAGCGGTATCTTCTTCCATTCCGCGCCCTGGTCGGTGGGGCAGCAGGGCTATACGAACACCAGCCACGGCTGCCTGAACCTGAGTCCGAGCGATGCCCGCTGGGTCTACGAGAACGCCAAGCGGGGGGATATCACGGTCATCAAGAACACGCTGGGCGGCACCCTGTCCGGTGTGGACGGGTTGGGTGACTGGAATATCCCCTGGCCGGAATGGAAGGCGGGCAACGTTTAAGCGGGGACGCAGCGGGTGACCTGTCGTTCGGTCAGCAGCGGCACGACCTCGCCGAGCACGAATCGCTGGAAGTGCTCCGATGCGCAGTGGTCGGTGAAGTCCTGTTCGGTGTCGTACTCCTCGACGATGACCGCCACCCGTCCTCGACCCCCGTATGTAGGGTGTATCTGCGGCAGCCGGGTTCGCGCAGTGACGTCTCGTCAAAACAAACACCTCTAGTGCGCAGCAGTTCCGCCCGACTGACCACGCCCAGCGCGTCGTAGAGGCTGCGTATCCGCCGATACATCGATCGCTCCGACATATAGCTGCGCCGGGCGATCTCCGCGACTGTCATCGACGACCGCAGCATGTCGAGCAGTTCGGTATCGTCGCGGCGGACGGGGGAGCGATGCCCGCTCAGATGCGCCCGCAGCGTCTCGGTCTGCCGATCCCCGGAGATGGCCACATTGACCACGAAGTTCGCGCCCGCCCGAATGGCGAAATAGGTGGCGTGCCCGGTGACGTCGTTGGTGACGGCGACGATGAGCGTCATCGCCCGCTGCGCCCGCACCGCGCGCAGCAGTTCGGCCTGCTGTTCGGTGCCGACCGGGAGTGCGATGGCCGCGACATCCGGTGCGATATCGGCGAGGAGTGTGTCGTAGTCGGCGAATGCGATGCGATAGGTGGACGGGAAGAGTTCTCCGCCGAGCGGATCCAGAAACTCGCGCAGACCGGGATGGGCGAGCACCGTCTGCGGCGGTGTCCCCCCGTGCGGACACCACTGATATGTCATCGTCTGCTGACCCCCGAGAATCAATCTCCATCGAATATCGATGGTTCCTGCTGTCCTGCTATCTGTTTGGACGCACAGAAATGGGGATCGGTTCCCTCGATTCGCCGATTTCCTTGCCGCACAGGCTGTTCGGCCAGCCCCTACTTCGCCGAGTCGACCTTCAATTCCGGGGCGATCTCGACGATGTCGGCATCCCGTAAACGCTGACGCCGGTTGTGCACAATGCTGGTGGCGAAGGCGGCGGCGATGATGACGACACCGATCAGGCCCGTAGTGATCTCGTCGGTGTGATTGCCGGTGGAATACAGCAGAACGAACGCGAGCGCGCCGATGGCCCAGTGCGCGCCGTGCTCCAGGTACACGTACTCCGACAAGGTGCCCTTGCGCACCAAGTAGACGGTGATCGATCGGACGAACATGGCTCCGATGAGCCCCAGCCCCAGCGCGATGATGATCGGATCCGCGGTAATGGCGAACGAGCCGATCACCCCGTCGAAGGAGAATGACGCGTCCAACACCTCGAGATAAAGGAACAGGAAGAACGCGGCCCTTCCGGTGACCACCGTGGCCCTGGCAGGCCCGTTCGACTCCTCATTGTCGAAGTAGTTGCCCAACCCGTCGACCACGAAGTAGGTGACCATACCCAGCGCGCCCGCGACCATCACCACATCGGCTTTCGGGTCCGGCGCGATGAGACCCGCGGTGACCACCAGCACCATCAGCGCCACCACCACGGTGAACATGGGGAATTTGCCGACGCGGGCCAGCGGCTTCTCCAACCAGGACAGCCAGGGGGTCTCGCGTTCGGCGCAAACGAAATTGAGGAACAGCAGCAGCAGGAACATGCCGCCGAAGGTGGCGATCTTGGGATTGGCCTCATTGAGCAAAGTCACATAGCTGGGGCGGCCGTCCGCGAAGTACGCCGCGCCGTCCGCAGGCGGATTCAACGCCAGGTCGAGCGCTTTGATCGGATCGATGTGCGCGCCGATCGCCACCACCAGTAGCGGGAACAGTAGCCGCATCCCGAAGACCGCGATCAATACGCCCGCGGTCAGGAACAGGCGCTGCCACTTGGGCGTCATGCGTTGCAGCACACCGGCGTTCACCACGGCATTGTCGAAGGACAGCGACACCTCCAATACGCCGAGGATAGCCGCCAGGACCAGCGCCTGCGGCCCCCCATAGATCAGCGCCGCCAGCAGCGCCACCACCGTTACCCCGAAGGACAGGCCGAATACTCGCACAAACATGAGATGCCTTTCGTCAGCCACCGACCCCGGCGTCCGGGACTCCTCCGGGCAGCACGACAACTGCGGCCCTCCGCTGATTGTGACAGGCCCGCAATGGTCGGACAATCGTTGCGACACACCAGGGTCAACGGATAGGCAGCGCAATGGCCGCCGAGCCCCCGCTGCCAAATTAGGGCAGGTGTCCGATAGAGCCGAAAGTCTCTTTGTGGCAGCATGGCCGACGTTCTTTCGGACACGATATGAGGAGTCGTACTTGATGAGAAATCTGCGCAAGCCCGTTTTCGCCGCGATCGCACTAGGTGCCGCCGGTCTGATTCTCGGCGCGCCCCAGGCGTCGGCCGAGATCGGCAGTCAGGTCGTGATGGCAGGCGGTGGGCTCAGCCTGCCCGGTGGGTACGGCACGGGCTGCACCTACCAGGTGCTGGGGAACAGCTCGAGCCACTCGGGGATGAACTTCTACGACAACGGCGTCTTGTTCGCCGCCACGCCGGGAAGCCCGACCCCGAAGACGCACAGTGCCAACTGGACTCCGTCGACGACCGGGACGCACACCATCCTGATCACCCAGGACGACGACAGCAAAACGATGGTCCTGAATGTCGGCAATGGGATCAACGGCGGCAGCTCCTGCCTGGTGCTGTAAGCAACCGCATCAAGCGAAATCGAACCTGGTCAGCTCGATGCGATTGCTGACGCCGAGCTTCGGGAACGCCCGATAGAGATGATGGCCAACAGTCTTGTGGCTCAGCGATAATCGTGCCGCGATCTCCTTGTTGGTGGCTCCCTCGGCAGCGATTCGCACGACTCGCAGTTCCTGCGGAGTCAGCAGGGCCACGGCATTCGGGGATGCCGTGATCGAACCCGCGCCCGCCGCCCGCAGTTCGGTCCGCGCGCGTTCGGCCCACAGGTCCGCGCCGACGCGGTCGAAGATCTCCAGCGCCGCACCCAAATGAGTGCGCGCTTCACTTGTTCGGCGCTCCCGGCGTAACCATTCGCCGTAGGCCAGCGCCGTGCGCGCGTGGCGGAATGGTTGGCCTGCGGCGAGGTGTGTTTCCAGTGCCCTCGCCAGCAGGTCGCCATCGCCGCGCAACAGGCCATGGCTGGTGCACAGCAGTGCGTCCGCCCACGGGGTATCGAGCGCCTCCGCCCACTGTTCGAGTTCGGTCATGGCGGCGAAACCACGTTCGGGCGCGTTCGCCCGCGCCGCCGCTTCGACGAGGTCGGCGCGCAGTTCGAGCCAAGGTCCCACCGCGCCCGCCGGTCGACGATGCAAAGCCTCCAACCGAACCAGCGCCTTCTCATGGAAACCGCGCCCGAGGTCGAGCAGCGCCAGCGCCCACTGACAGAGGCTGACGTCGTACACACCGTGATATCCGCGCAGGATCCGATCGGTGAGCCGCAAGCATTCGTCCTGATCGCCCCGCACGGCGGCGATCACGGCGAGGATCGATTCGGCCCCGGACGCCCGATTGGGGTGCCCGATCCGCGCGCTGATCATGGCGGCTTCGCGCGCGACCGCCTCGGCCTCCCGGAATCGACCAAGAACCAGCTCACACAGGGCCTGCGCGGCGCCGATGGCAGGCAACCAGCCGATCATCCCCCGCTCGCGCGCCGCGCCGAACAGCGCCGCGAAAAGTTCACCGGCTGCGGCCATGTCGCCGGTAAGTGCGGCCTGGAACGCGAAGGCCAGCCGCGGCGAGATGGACTCGGCCGGAATCCCCCCGGCGTGTGCCAAATTCGCGCGCGCCACCGCCACCGCCTGACCCGGGTCCCCGGTGAGCACCGCGAGCCCGCTGCGCACCACGGCTCGCGGCGATCCCGCCGCATCCGAGGACAAACCCTCCAATCGCTCGTAGACCGCCGTATAGCTCGCCCGATCGCCCACCGACCACGCGATCCGACTCGCCTCGACCAACAACCAGGCGGCCCGCGCGGGTTCCACCTCCGCGACATGGTCCGCGCTCGCCATCGTCAGCTGGAAGGCCCGGCGCGGTGAGCCGTCCTCGAACTCCATGAACGCGCGAGCGCCGACCACCCTGGCCCGCTCGACCGCGCCGAGACCCGAACGGCGCGCTTCCCGCACGAGGTGCTGTGCGCGCTCGGTGGATCCGGAATGGGTCGCGGCTTCGATCGCGAGCATCAGCCGCCGGGCCCGTTCGCCGGGCGCGGGTGTCAGTTGGGCGGCCCGTTCGAGGACGACCGCGGCGTGCCGGGAATGATCGGCGGTGACTTCCAGTGCGGCCGCCAGGGCTTCGTCCGGTTCGATTTGCGCCGCGGCCAGGTGCCAGGCGCGTCGGGCCGGATCGGCTACGGCGTCGGCGATCGCCGTATGGACCGCGTGCCGCTGCGTCAAAGGCGCGCAGTGATAGGCGGCCGAGCGCAGCATCGGATGGTGAAAGGTCACCGATCGGCCTTCGATCAGCACCATGTCGGTGCGTTCCAGCGGTTCGATGCCGTGGCCGAGTAGTCGCGAGGCCCGCAGCACCAACCCGAGATCACCGGTTTCCTCGGCGGCGGCCACGAGCAGGGCCTGCCGCACCGATCGACCTTCCCGCGCGATCCGCGTCGCGAAGCGCGCGGCCAGTCCGGACGGCAGCGGCAGCGGACCCGGAACCGACGGGTCCACGCACGGGAATTCCAGCAGTGCCAGCGGGTTTCCGGCGGATTCGGCGACAACTCGATCGCGCTGATCGGCCGAGAGTTCCGGTCGGCGCTCCCGCAACAGGGTCTCGGCGGCGTCGGCATCCAAAGGCTGCAGACCGATTTCGGGAATATCCGCGAGTGTCGAACACCCCGCGAACAGCATGACCACCCGCGTGCCATCGAGTCGACGGGCTGCGAAACGCAAGGCGTCGAGCGTGGACCGATCGAGCAGGTGCGCGTCATCGATCGAACACAGCACCGGTCCCTCGGCAGCCAGCGCGACAAGCAATGCCAAGGTGGCGGCGCCGATCCGGAATCGGTCGACCTCCCGGCCCGGAATCAGACCGAGAGCCCCACCGAGCGCCTCGCGCTGTGCACCGGGTAGAGCGTCGATTCGATCCAGAACACCACCGAACAGCATGTGCAACCCGGAGAACGAAAGCTCGGCCTCGGACTCGACACCGGAACAGGTCAGCACCCGCCGATCCGCTCCGGCCCGCTCCCGTGCGAATCGCAGCAACGCCGACTTACCCGCCCCGAACCCGGCACTGATCATGAGCGCCCCGCTCCCAGCACTAAGCAGACCCTCGAGCCGCTCAATAGGGTGCGGTCGGCCATGCAGCGGGATTCGGCCGGTCGGGGAGCACACGGGCTGAAGTGTAAAACGCACGGTGCAGACTGCTGCCGTGTCGGTCCAACATCGCTTTTGTCGATGGTTCACCGTCGACTTTGTCGAAAGCACAGCGTCGCTTTTGTCGAACCTTGCCGGTAGCTCGGCTCGGCTGGGAGGTGTCGTGGAATCGGCACTCCGCAATCCGCGCCCGGTGTGGAGCCGGGGCATTCAATGGGTATGCCGGTATACTTCGAGTATGTCTGATATGACGACGATCAAGGTGCCCAAGGCGGTGCGAGATCGCCTGCAGCGGGTCGCGGTGTCCAACGGTCTAACCCTGGCGCAGGCGCTCGAGAAGTTGCTCGGGCGAGCCGAAGCGCGCCCGAAGCCGACCGTCGGAGGCTACCGCAGCGATCGAGCGCTATCGGCCGAAGAGATCGATCATGAGCTCGGCAGGGGATTCGGCGCCTGATGTCGATCATCGTGGATACCGGTGCCGTTCTGGCGCTGTTCGACGAGTCGTATTCCGAGCACGAGCAGTTGGCGAGGATCGTCGAGAAAGGCGATGAGCGGCTGGTCGTTTCGCCGATGGTGGTCGCCGAGACGGACTACATGCTCTACACCCGGCTCGGGTCTCGCGCGGCGCGTGATTTCGCTGCTGATGTCGCAGGCGGTGCCTACGAACTGGCGGAATGGACTGCCAATCAGCATGCTGCCGCGCTTGCGGTGATCGCGAGGTACGACGAGGGATATGTAGGGATCACCGACGCGTCGAATGTTGTTCTCGCGGATCGTGAGCGGACCGATCGAATCATGACGCTCGATCAGCGTCATTTTCGGGCACTGCGGCCGCTATGGGGTTTCTCGGCGTTCGTTCTCCTGCCGTATGACAACTAAAAAGCCCGGGTCGGGGATTTCTCCCCGACCCGGGCCGATGGGGTGAGCGACGGGACTCGAACCCGCGACAGCCAGGATCACAACCTGGTGCTCTACCAACTGAACTACGCTCACCATTGCCGGTGAAACACCGGCGCGCTAGATAGTAGCGCGAATTCGGGGGAGACTCCTAATCGGTTTCTGACGTCGGCTTTTGTGCCGGCTCCTGCCCGCTGACCTCGGCGGCGACCGCGGTGATCTCGGCGGTGCCGGGGCCGGGCGGCGCGACGAACGCGGTGCGGCGGTAGTACTCGAGTTCGCGGATGGACTCCTTGATATCGGCCAGTGCCCGATGCGCGAGACCCTTCTCCGGCTGACCGAAGTAGATGCGCGGATACCAGCGGCGGCACAGTTCCTTGATCGAACTCACATCGATCATGCGGTAGTGCAGGTGGCTGTCCAGTTCGGGCATATCGCGGGCGAGGAAGCCGCGATCGGTGGCGATGGAGTTGCCCGCGAGCGGGACGGTGCCGGGCGTCGGCACGTACTCGCGGATGTAGGCCAATACCTGACGTTCGGCCTCGGCCAGGGTGACGGTGGAGGCGCGCACCTCCTCGGTCAATCCGGAGTGCGCGTGCATCTCGGCGACCACCTGCGGCATGCCCGCCAGCGCCTCGTCATCGGCGTGGATCACGATATCCACGCCCGCACCCTGAATATTGAGGTCGCTGTCGGTCACGAGCACGGCCACCTCGATCAGCTTGTCGCTGTCCAGGCGCAGCCCCGTCATCTCGCAATCCATCCACACCAAGAATTTGTCCGACATTCCGGCAACACTAGTCCGGTTTGTTGGCCGCGCCTGCGGTACAGCTGTGGTTTGTCGGCCGCGCCTGCGGCACGGCACCGGGATACTATGCGGATTCGGTATATCAGCGATGTTTTGTGATGTCGGCCCACGACGGAGGACGCGCGATGACCAACTCGCAGCAACAGGCGCAGGAAATTGCCGCCGGATATCAATTCGACGGCGCCGCACTGGAATTGGGCACGGTGGTAGTCGACGGTCAGGTCGACCCCACCGCCCGCGTCCGAATCCCCATGCGCACCCTCAACCGGCACGGCCTGGTGGCGGGCGCCACCGGAACCGGGAAGACCAAAACGCTCCAGGGCATAGCCGAACAACTTTCCCGAGCGGGCGTCCCGGTGGTTCTCGCCGATATAAAGGGCGACCTGTCCGGCCTGAGTCGACCTGGTGAAAGCAGCGACAAACTCACCGCCCGAGCCGCCGAAACGGGCGATGCGGACTGGCATCCGAGCGCGTACCCCACCGAATTCGTCTCCCTTGGCACCACGGGTATCGGCGTGCCGATCCGCGCCACCATCACCTCTTTCGGCCCGGTGCTGCTCAGCAAGGTGTTGGGGCTCAATGAAACCCAGGAGTCGACGCTCGGTCTGATCTTCCACTGGGCGGATCGCAACGGCTTGGCGCTGCTGGACCTGAAGGATATTCGCGCCGTCATCACCCATCTGACCAGTCCCGAGGGCAAAGAGGATCTGAAGGGTATCGGCGGTGTCTCCGCGGCCACCGCCGGGGTGATCCTGCGCGCGCTGGTCAACCTGGAGGCCGACGGCGGTGACACCTTCTTCGGCGAACCGGAACTCGATCCGGCCGACCTGCTGCGCACGGCGGGCGGTCAGGGCGTGATCACCCTGTTCGAATTGGGCGCCCAGTCGGCGCGGCCGGTGATGTTCTCCACCTTCCTGATGTGGGTGCTCGCCGACCTGTTCCAGACCCTGCCCGAGGTCGGCGATGTGGACAAACCCAAATTGGTCTTCATTTTCGACGAGGCGCATCTGCTGTTCGCGGGCGCGTCGAAGGCCTTCCTGGAACAGGTCGAGCAGACGGTGCGGCTGATCCGCTCCAAGGGTGTCGGCGTCTTCTTCTGCACCCAGTTGCCGACCGATATCCCCAATCCGGTGCTGTCCCAATTGGGTGCGCGCATTCAGCACGCGCTGCGCGCCTTCACCCCCGACGATCAGAAGGCGCTGTCGAAAACCGTTCGCACCTACCCGAAGACGGCCGCCTACGACCTGGAGCAGGCACTCACCTCGCTCGGCACCGGCGAGGCCATCGTCACGGTGCTGTCCGAGCGCGGCGCGCCGACTCCGGTGGCGTGGACCAGGATCGCGCCACCGCGCTCGCTGATGGACACCATCGGCGACACCGCCATCACCCAGCGCGCCCAGGCCGGTCCGCTCTACGCGAAATACGGCCAGACCATCGACCGGGAATCGGCCTACGAGATCCTGACCGCGAAAGTGGAAGCGGCCGAACCGGAACCCGCCGCCCCCAAACCCAAACCGGAGGAGTCGACGGCGGAGCGGATCATGAGCAATCCGGCGGTCAAGAGCTTCCTGCGCTCGGCCGCGACCGCGGCGGGTCGCGAGATCAGCCGCAGTATCTTCGGCACCCGCAAACGCTGATCACTCCACCTCGCGGGCCATCAGGTCCGCCGTGGTCTCGCGGCGAATCAGCTCCCGGCACCTGCCCCCGCGCACCGCGATGATCGGCGGCCTGCCGACGCTGTTATAGGCGGAGGCCAGGCTGTGGTGGTACGCGCCCGTGCACGGCACCGCCAACACCTCGCCGGGCCGCAGGTCGGCGGGGAGGCGGATATCGGCGGCGAGGATATCGCCCGCCTCGCAGTAGCGTCCGGCCACCGTCGCGGTCATCTGCGGGCCGGTGGGATGCCGGTTGGCGACCACGACCTCATAGCGCGCCCCGTAGAGCGCGACGCGCGAATTGTCGCCCATACCGCCGTCGACGGTGACGTAGGTGTGTCCGCCGTCGATGTGCTTGATGGACAGCACCCGGTACAGCGTCACCCCGGCCCGCGCCACAATGGCCCGGCCCGGCTCCAACGCGATCACCGGACGCGGGAAGTGATGCCGCGCGCAGGCGGCGTCGAGTGCGTCCTCGATGATGTCGGCCAGTTCGGCGATATTCATCTCGGCGTCGCCGCCGCGATAGGCCACCGCATGGCCGCCGCCGAGGTCGAGTTCGGTCAGGATGACACCGTGGTCCTGACGCACATGCGCCATCTCGGCCACCATGCGGCGCACGGCCTCGCCGTAGTGGTCCGGGTCGTGGATCTGGGAGCCCAGGTGGCAGTGGAAGCCGACCAGTCGCAGATTCGGTTGCCGCAGAATCCGTGCCACCGCCTCGTTGGCGGCGTCACTGCCGAGCGGGAATCCGAATTTCTGATCGAGCACGCCCGTGCGCACCGCCGGATGCCCGTGCACATCGATACCGGGGGACAGCCGCACCAGCACCCGCTGCGGTTCGGTGGCCAATGCGGACAGCAGGGTGATCTCGGTCAGCGAGTCCACCACGATCCGCCCGACCCCGGCCCGCACCGCGGCATCGAGTTCATCGAAGGACTTGCCGTTGCCGTGCATGACGATGCGCGCGGGGTCCACGCCCGCGGCGAGTGCCACCGCCAGTTCACCGGCCGAGCACACATCGACCGAAAGGCCTTCCTGCGTCACCCATTCCGCGATCGCCTTGATCATCAACGCCTTGCCCGCGTAGATGATCTCCGCCTCCGGGAAAGCCCTGCGGTAGGCGCGGCAGCGGGTGCGCACCTCCTCCTCGTCGAGCACATAGGTCGCCGTGCCGTACTGGTCGGCGATATCGGCGAGGGCGACTCCGCCGAGAGTGATCCTGCCGTCGCCGTCATAGTGCGTATCCCGAGGCCAGACCGCGGGATCCAAGCGCGAAGGCATTCCTGTCCGGAGCGACGGGAATATGTCGAGCAGCGTCACGATGGCTTCTCCTGGGTGCGTCCCCGCTTTCTCGGAATGCGGGGCCGCTGTCAGGACTACGCCTGATAGTAGGTGCGTGCCCGGATGTTAGCGCCATCCTGACCAGCGGTGATGCGATCTTTATGCGCCTTTGACGGGCGCTCAGCTCCCCAGCCGCCGGTACAGTGCCCCCGCCACCGGCGCGGTGACGGCGCGCGGAGCGTATTGCCCGGCCACACTCATGCCCTTGCTGATCAAACCCGGCACCACCCGCATCTTGTTGCGTGCCAGCGCGTCTATCGACATCTTCGCCGTGGCCGCCGCCGAGACCCACAGAAACTCCGGGATCTTGCGGCTGTCGACGAATGCCTCGGTCTGCTCCGGATTGTCGGTGCGCACCGGACCCGGCGCGAGCAGCGTGACATGCACTCCGCTGCCGCGCAATTCGCCGCGCAGCGCCTCGGTGAAGGTGTTGGCGAAGGCCTTGCTGGCGGCATAGGTGGCATTGTGCGGGATGGGCATATTGCCCGCCGCCGACCCGGTGACCAGAATGCCGCCCGCGCGGCGCGTGAGCATGCCGGGCAGCACCGTCAGCGTCAGATCCTGGACCGCCACCGCGTTGAGTTCCAGGACGGCGCGCTCCTGGTCGGCATCGAGGGCGGCCAGCGGGCCGAAGGTGGCCACACCGGCGTTATTGCAGAGAACGGCGATTTCGCGCTCGGCCAATTCCGCGGTGAGTTCGGCGCGGCGGTCCCGATCGGACAGATCGATCGCGCGCACCTCGGCGGTGATGCCGTGCGCCAGGCTCAGCCGCTGCGCCAGTTCGGTGAGCAGTTCGCCGCGGCGGGCGACGAGGATCAGTGAATAGCCGCGGCCGGCCAGTTCGGCGGCCAGCGCGGTGCCGATTCCGGAGGAGGCGCCGGTGACGACGGCGCGATTGACGGTGGTGGGGGAAGGCAGGCTCACGGTGCGAGCCTAGGGGAGCGTGCATGATGGATTACGAGGTGTCGGCCGCGGCGTGGTCGCACCCTCGGCGGCACCGCGCACCGTCGAATACCGTTATCTCTAGGTAGAGAAGGTGGATTTCGTTGTCCAACAACGTAGTTCGTGGTGCGTGCGGGAAGGTCGCGGTGCTGCTGGCGGCGGCGGGATTGCTCGGAGCCTGCGGATCCGAGAAGCCCGAATCGACAGCCGCGCAACCGACTTCGGCCGGTCCCGAGCCGGCCGCCCTGGCCGCCGCGCTCGAGCATCTGGTCACCGAGGACCAGGTGCCCGGCGCCCAGGCCGTACTCGGCCTCGGCGACAAGGTGCGGGTCTTCAGTCACGGCGTCGGCGATATCGCGACCGGCAAACCCTTCCCGACCGATGCCCGAATCCGGATCGGCAGCAATACCAAGACCTTCGTCGCGACGGTGGCGCTGCAACTCGTCGGCGAGGGCAAACTGTCGCTCGACGCACCCGTCGACCAGTATCTGCCCGGTGTCGTGCACGGCGAGAGCTACGACCCGAAGAAGATCACCGTGCGAAATATCCTGCAGCACACCAGCGGAATTCCCGACTATCTCGAGGAACCCGAATTCGACGAGGAATCCTCCCGCTACAAGGTCTTCCAGCCCGCGCAGTTGGCGGATCTGCCTTTCGCGAGACATCCCGCCGACTTCGCCCCCGGCGCCAAGTTCGAATACAGCAATACCAACTACATTCTCGCGGGCATGGTCATCGAGGAGGTCACCGGGCAGCCGGTCGCCGCCGAGATCAAGACCCGCATTGCCGACCGCCTCGGCCTGAAATCGACCTTCCTGCCCGCACCCGGCGATATCGCCATCCCGGATCCGCATCCGTCGGGATACGCGCTGGCCGATGCGGGCAAGCCGGTCGAATTCACCGAGCAGGACCCCAGTTGGGCCGGTGCGGCGGGCGCGATGATCTCCACCGGCCGTGAACTCAACCGCTTCTATGTCGACCTGCTCAACGGAAAACTGCTGCCCCCGGCCCAACTCGCCGAAATGCAGCGCACCGTCCCCGCCGATGAGATGAGTCCCGGCTTCCAATACGGTCTCGGCCTGGCCCGCATCCCCTCCTCCTGCGGCAAAGAGGTCTGGGGCCACGGCGGCACCCTCCCCGGTTTCCGCGTCCGCAATGGCTACACCAAATCCGGCGACGCCGCCACCCTCATCGTCAACGAAATCCCCGCCGCCCCCGCCGTCTCCCCGGACATGATCAAAGCCGTGGACACCGCCCTCTGCGCGAACTGAATCTCGCGCCCAGTGTGTTCTGCCCAGTCGGATCCGGCTGGGCGGAACTACAAATAGCCACTTGAATGGAATATGCGAGTGTTGGCCCGCTCAGACTTCCTGAGCTTGAAGTACTGAGGGGTGCTGGAGGATTCCATGTGCTCGAGAGCGAATGGCAAGGCGTGCACCAGTGTTGAAGTAGGTCCAGCAATGACGTGAAAGCCGGGGGCGTGAACCTGATGGACGCCGATCCAGTGCAATTCAGCTACACGGCATGCCTCCCGCTCCGCCGCACGAGTGAGTTGAGCAAGGTCGGCGGTAATGAAAACGTGGCAGTCGGCTGCGGCGACACGACCGAACAGTTCCACATCTTCGACGCCTTTGACTCGAAGCTCTCGCACGCCGACGAACTCGTGTGGTTTGAATACGGACGAGAGGTGCGCGATCATCCCCTGCGGCATGTTCTCGTCGAGAAAGAACCTCATGCAGGCTGCCGAATATGCACAACCTGGCGGTCGAAATCTACAGCGTCCGGAACGTCTGCCGGCTGCACCGTGGGGTAGTAGTCGCCAACCGCGGATGCCGGAACATCGCCATTGGCCACCAACCTGGCGATGGTGTCGTAGGGGACTCGGGTGTCGCGGATGGTCGGCCAGCCACCGGCTCGACCTTCACGCACCGCGAGACGCGGCCGTGGATGCAGGAAGTCGACCACGTTTTCACCCCGGAAGTTGGTAAAGGGCGCGAAAACGTCGTTCAGTGTCGCGAGTACGCGCTGTCCGGGCCGCCGGACCAGGTCGGTGGCACCGTCGGCTTCGATGAGGAAGACGGTGACACCGTCGGTGGTCAACGTGTAGCGCGATGGATGTTCGGTCAGATCCATGCCTTGTAAAGAGGCGAACGCCTTGCGGATTCGCTGCAAGGAAACTTCGCTGCGCAGCTTCACCACTGTGCGCAACGCCATGAGGTCCCGGAAGGAGTACTGCGCCTGCGGCCTGACTCCGAGCTCGGGAACCAGGAGCGGAGAATCGCCGCGCCTCCAGCGACTGAGTTGACTGAGCGTCGCCCCTGTCAACGCTGAGGTGAGATCGGCCGGGAATGTCATTATTGATCACCTCCTTTCGGCGCTAACAGCCGGTATCCGAACCATCGTCGCATGTCACGGGTTCGCAGTACAGCACCGCCGGTTCCATTCATCATTCAGCCCGCCCCCATCTCTGTTCGTAGAATCCCCCAGCGACAGAACTGCCGCGGCCGGCGACGAGCTTACGCTTCGTCGTCGGCCGCGGGAGCTGTTTCCTGTTGGTTGGGCGGGCGGAGGGGGAGCAGGGTTATCAGGCCGGTGAGCAGGACCAGGAGGATGCCGAGGATGCCGGCCCGGTCGGTTTTGAAGGCCCAGGCGAAGAAGCCGAAAAGGGTTGGGGCGAGGAAGGATACGGCGCGGCCGGTGGTGGTGTAGAGGCCGAAGAGTTGACCTTCGCGGCCGGGTGGGGTCAGGCGGGTGAGGTAGGAGCGGGCGGAGGCTTGGGCGGGGCCGACGAAGATGCACAGCAGCAGGCCGAAGATCCAGAACATGCCGGGGCCGGAGACGAAAAGCAGGGTGACGCCGCAGACGAGCATGGCGACGAGGGAGCCGACGATCACGGGTTTGGGGCCGACGCGGTCGTCGAAATAGCCTGCGGTCACCGCGCCGAGCGCCGCGACGATATTCGCGGCGACGCCGAAGAGGAGCACATCGGAGTCGGCGATTCCGTAGACGCGCACGGCGAGGATCGCGCCGAAGGTGAAGACGCCGACGAGTCCGTCGCGAAAGATCGCGCTGGACACCAGGAATGCCACGGTGTGCCGATCGGTGCGCCACAGGTCGCGCACATCGCGCCACAGCACCCGGTAGGAGCCGAGGTATCCCGCCGTGTCCGCGCCGGGATCGGCTGCGGTGCGCGGGATTTCGGGGACGAAGAAGAAGATCGGCAAGGCGAACGCCGCGAACCAGACGGCGGCGAGGACGGCGACGAGCCGAATATTCAATCCGTCATCGACGGGCGCCCCCAGGAGCCCGCGATAGTCCCCTTTGCCGGAGATGAAGCCGAAGTAGCAGATCAACAGCAGGAATATCCCGCCGAAATAGCCCATGGACCACCCGAATCCGGAGACTCGCCCGACCTTCTCGGGTGTGGACACCTGCCGCAGCATGGCGTTGTAGGGCACGGTGGACAGTTCGTGAAAGGTTGCCCCCAGCGCCAGCAGCAACAGTCCGAACCACAGGTAGTGGTAGTCGGCACGCACGAAAAACATGGCGGCCATGGTCGAGATGGTCAGTGCTGTCAAAACCGCCAGGGAGCGTTTACGTTTCGCGGTCGCGTCGAACCGCTGCCCGCTGACCGGCGCGGTCACCGCGACGACGAGTCCGGCCGCCCCGAGCGCCCACCCCAACCAAGCGCTGGCCGAGATGTCTCCGGGTAGCGCCGCGCCGACTTTGTCGGTGAGGTAGACCGAGAACACGAAGGTCAGAATGACCGCGTTGAAAGCGGAAACACCCCAGTCCCACAGCCCCCATGCCAACACCTGGCCCCGCCCGGCCGCATTCGCCTCGGTCATGCGCGCAGCATAGATGCACCGCTTCGGGACCGCTCTCCGGAACATCGCTTCTGTTGGCGCGCAATCGAATACGACAATGGATGGTAGTCGGGGCCGCGAGGTCGTGGGCGGCCCCGATCCTGCAGCAGGCGCAGTACGTCCCCTCGGCCCGTGCCTTCGATCGCCAGGTCGGGACTTCCGGTTCGGTCGATACCGAAGGCATCAGGATCACGGTCGAGGAAGACTAGGCCGCGGCTTTCGCGTACAGATCGAGGATGGCGCTCCACCCGCCGCCTTCGATCGAAATGGCGTCGTGCATCGCCTTCCCCTCGACCAGTCGGTCGAGATGGCGGTGCTCGAGCGCCACGGCGGTGCTTTCCGGTCCATCGGCGGTGAACCGGACCTCGACCTCGCTGGCGTGCGCGGGATCCGGATCGTATTGCCAGCGACCATTGATCTGCCAGGTCACCACGAGGCGGTGCGGCGGCTCCCAGATCAGGACCCGACCCCAGTCGCATTCGGAGCCGTCGACGCCGCGTTCGTACCAGCGGCCGCCGACGTGCGGCTCCATAATGGCCTCGGCCAGATCGGCCTGTCCGATGTGGTGGGTGGTGGGCCACCAACTGTTGAACGAGGTGGTGAACAGCGCGAAGGCGCGTTCGAGCGGTAGTGCGACGGTCGCTTTGCCCTGTAGTGCGGGCACTGTGGTTGTGCTCATCGCGGTTTCTCCTGTTCCGGGTCGGTCGCCGCGGTATCGGCGGCCTTCTGAAAAGCGGTCAGCGCTTCGTCCCAGAGCCGCTGGAAATACGCTTGGATCGCGGCCAGGCCCTCCGGATTGATCCGGTAGATGCGCCGTGTGCCCTCCGGTGTGGCCACCACCAGTCCGCCCTCGCGCAGCACCCGCAGATGTTGGGAGACCGCCTGCGGTGTGATGGGCAGTGAGCGGGCCAACTCGCCGACCGAAGATGGTCTGCGGGCGAGTCGTTCGAAGAGGGCCTGCCGCATCGGATCTCCCAATAGTGCCAGGTCAACATCTTTGAAAGTGGCCACGTACGTAAGTCTAGGCTTTCAAATGGCAAGGGCAATATGCACTCAGTTGCATAGTACCGAGGGACACGGCTAACCTGTCCGGCATGGCCCTCGAGCACGCCCTGCTGGTCTCGCTGAGCGAGCGGTCCGGTTCCGGATACGAGCTGGCGCGCCGCTTCGACAAATCCATCGGCTACTTCTGGCGCGCCACCCATCAGCAGATCTATCGGGTGCTCAAGCGTATGGAGGAATCCGGTTGGGTCACCGGCGAATCGGTTGTTCAAGAGGGCAGGCCCGACAAGAGGGTCTACTCGGTCAGCCCCGCGGGCGGTGACGAGTTGGCCCGCTGGATCGCCGAACCGAGCGATTCGGAGATGCCGCGCATCGAACTCGGTGTGAAGATCCGCGCCGCCGCCTACGGCGATATGACCGCGCTCGTCGCCGAGGTCACGCGGCACCGCGAGCAGCACGCCCAGCGACTCGAACTGTTCGGACTCATCGAGAAGAAGGATTTCCCGGCGCCGGGTCGCCTCACCGGCACCGCACTGCACCAGTATCTGGTCCTGCGCGCGGGTATCCGCGTGGAGTCCGGATTCGTCGAATGGTGCGACGAGGTTCTGCACGCACTCGCCCCGCGCGAAGAAGGGTAACCATGAGTTCGTTCCCTCATCTTTTCCAGCCGCTGGACCTCGGCGAAGTCACCCTGCGCAACCGGGTGGTCATGGGTTCGATGCATACCGGTTTAGAGGATCGGGCCCTGGACACCAATAAGCTCGCCGCCTACTTCGCCGAGCGGGCGCGCGGCGGTGTCGGCCTGATCATCACCGGCGGCTACGCCCCGAATCGCACCGGCTGGCTGCTGCCCTTCGGCGCGAAACTCACCAACCGCACCGAGGCGTACCGGCATCGGACCATTACCAAGGCGGTGCATCGGGAGGGCGGCAGGATCGCGCTGCAAATCCTGCACGCGGGCCGCTATTCGTATATGCCGGGCAGTGTTTCGGCCTCCGCGATCAAAGCGCCCATCAACCCGTTCAAACCGCGGGCGCTCTCGGCCAAGGGTGTCGAGCAGACCATTGCCGACTACGTCCGCTGCGCCGAGTTGGCGCGGTTCGCAGGCTATGACGGCTGCGAGATCATGGGAGGGGAAGGCTATCTCGTCAATCAGTTCCTCGCCCCGCGCACCAATCGCCGCACCGACCGCTGGGGCGGCACACCGGAGAATCGCCGCCGCTTCGCCGTGGAGATCGTGCGCCGGGTGCGCGCGGCCGTGGGGCCTGGCTTCCTGATCGTCTTCCGACTGTCCATGGCCGAACTGGTGGAGAAGGGCCAGACCTTCGAGGAGATCCTCGCGCTGGCACGCGAACTCGAAGCGGCGGGCGCCGATATCCTGAATACCGATATCGGCTGGCACGAGGCGCGGGTGCCAACCATCCTCACCTCGGTGCCGCGCGCGGCCTTCGTGGAGTTCACGGCGAAAGTGGCCGCCGCGGTGGGTATTCCGGTGTGCGCGTCGAATCGGATCAATATGCCCGAGAGCGCCGAGGAGATACTGACCAGCGGCGCCGCCCAATTGGTCTCGCTGGCGCGACCGTTTCTCACCGATCCGGAGTGGGTGAACAAGGCTCGTCAGGACCGCGCCGATGAGATCAATACCTGCATCGCCTGTAATCAGGCGTGTCTGGATCACGCTTTCCAGCACAAGACCGTGTCCTGCCTGCTCAACCCGCGCGCGGGCCGGGAGACGGAGTTGAAGCTGCTGCCGACCCGGCGCGGCAAGCGTGTCGCGGTGGTCGGTGCGGGTCCGGCCGGACTCGCGGCCGCAGTCAACCTGGCCGAAAGAGGCCATCGCGTCGACCTTTTCGAGGCCGACGACAAGATCGGCGGCCAATTCGATATCGCCCGGCGCATACCGGGCAAGGAGGAGTTCGACGAATCGATCCGGTACTTCCGCCGGATGATCGAGGTCACCGGTGTCGCGCTGCATCTCGGCAAGCGGGTGACCGCGGCGGAGTTGATCGCGGGCGGTTGGGACGAGATCGTGCTGGCCACCGGTGTGCGCCCGCGCATCCCGAATATTCCGGGCGTCGACCATCCCATGGTGCTCTCCTATGCCGAACTGGTGCGCGAGCAGCGCCCGGTCGGCCGTCGGGTCGCGGTGATCGGTGCGGGCGGTATCGGCTACGACGTGAGCGAATTCCTCACTGTGGAAGGCCATCCCGCGTTGAAGCTCGACGAGTGGAAACAGGAGTGGGGCGTCCTGTCCGATGACCCGCTCGTTCCCGGTCAGCTCACCACCCCGCGTCCAGCGCCCGCTGCCCGCGAAGTCATACTGCTGCAACGCAAATCGGGCGGCTTCGGCCAGAGCCTCGGCAAGACCTCCGGCTGGGTGCATTGCGCCGCGCTGAAGGCCAAGGGCGTCGAGCAGGTCGGCGGCGTCAACTACGAGCGCATCGATGACCGCGGCCTGCACATCAGCTTCGGTGACAAGCGCGAGCGACCCCGCGTCATCCCGGTCGACAATGTCATCCTCTGCGCGGGTCAGGAATCCGTCCGCGATCTCGAAGCACCCTTGCGCGCAGCGGGTATCACCCCCCACCTGATCGGCGGCGCCGATTTGGCCGCCGAACTCGACGCCAAGCGCGCCATCGACCAGGGCACCCGCCTCGCGGCCAGGCTCTGAGTGCGGTTCGGCGGACCCGTAGGAGTTTGTTGACTAAGCTGCCCTTGGTCTGAGGGGGCTGAATGAGAATGTGGATGCGCGCGGCGCTGGTCGTGGCCGCGGTATCGGTTCTGCTGAGCGGCTGCGGCACCGCGCCGCCGCCGAAAGGCGCGGCGGGCGCCAGTGAGTTGGTGTCGCGCGCGACGCCGGATTCGCCTGCGGCGCGGCGCAATCTGGTGCCCGCGGATCTGCCGGACGGTTTTCAACTTTCGGCGGATTCGCCGCTGGCGCCCAATCCCGCCGCCACCGCGCGACCGGAACTGCCCGCCGGATTCGTGGTGGAGCCGACGCGGTGTCCGATGTCGCCGGTACTGGCGGATTCGGTCTTCCACGGCCGCTTCACCCGGATCTCGGCCGAGAACCGGCGGGCGGGTGCGGGATTCGCCTTCGGCTGGTCGGCCGATTCGGAGGCGGGTTTCAATTTCGTCGCGCTGGAACGCGATCAGGCCCAGTGCGACCGTGTTCGCGCGACCTGGCGCGACGGCGCGTACCGGGAGATGACCACGGTGCGCCTGGATACCGGACGGCTCGGCGGCGACGAATGTTTCGGTGTCACAACGCTCTTGCAGCGCGCCGTGAGTGACACCGCGGCGCCGCAGTCGGAGAAATCGGCGCGGGTCGGCTGCCGGGTCGGCTCCATCGCCGTGTTCGGCGTTCTGGGCGAACTGGGCGAAGGCGAGACGCTCGCGACGCTGGGCGAGTTTCTGAAAACCATGAAGCGCCAACTGGACAAGGTGCGCGCCGCGGGCTAGCGCGGCGTCCAGGCGCCCATCCCGAGCGCGATGAGCCGGACCTGGGCGGCGGTCCGTTCGACCAGTGCCGTCCGTTCGCGCTCCTCGGCGGCGACGTAGCCCGCGATACCGTCGGCGACGGTGGTCACGATGAGGTCGGCCGCGATCTCCAATTCGGCGGGCTCCCAGGCGTCCAGCGCGGGCATTCGGGAAAGGTCGGTCACCAGTTCGCGGCCGATGAGTCGTAGTTGCACGGCGATGGCCCGACGCAATCCGGCCGCGCCACCGTGTCTTTCGCGGGTCAGGAAGCCGAATAGTGCGCGTTGGGCCTCGACCCGTTCGAAGACGAAGCGCACACTCTGCGACAGCCGCGCGTCCGGTTCGCGGCGCACCTGCCGCAGCGCCAGCCGCAGCGCGGTGACTCCCTCGTCCACCAGGGCCGCCCCGAGATCGTCGAGCGAGGCGAAGTGCCGGTAGAAGGCGGTGGGGACGATACCCGCGCTGCGGGCGATCTCGCGCAGGCTCAATCCGGCGAAGCCGCGCTCGGCGGCCAGCGTGAGGGTGCCCTCCAGCAGCGCACGTCGGGTGCGCTCTTTGCGTTCGGTCCGGGTCTCGGGTTCAGCCATCGGGGTGAGCATACATCCGTCCACTATGTGTCACCGCGTCGATTGTTGTTCGGGTCACAGGGATTCCCGGTTGACAGCGGTATATGTCGATCGGTCACACTTGTTGAGTGTACAGACGTGCACTGAAATCGGGACTAGGGAGTGACCGAGCATGGTTGACCTCGTCGGTCTGCTGCAAACCCTGACCACGCCGCATCCACTGGATCGCTACCTCGAATTGATCCGCCCCACCCTCACCGCCCGCGACCTGCGGGCCGAGATCGTCGAGGTGCGCCGCGCCGCCGCGGATTCGGTGACCATCACCCTGCGCCCGACCCGGCAGTGGCGCGGACACGCGGCCGGTCAGTTCGTGCGGATCGGCGTGGTCATCGACGGCGTGCGCCACACCCGCTGCTATTCGCCGGTCGATCCGGAGGGCGGCGAGCGCCGGCTGCGGCTCACCGTCAAGGCCCATCCCGGCGGCTTGGTCTCGCGCTATCTCCACGACCATGCCGCGCCCGGCATGGTGGTGGACCTGGCCCCGGCCGCCGGGGTCTTCCGGCTGGCCGATCCCCGCCCGGACCGGGTCCTGCTCATCAGCGGCGGCAGCGGAATCACCCCCGTGCTGTCGATCCTGAAAACCCTCGCCGCCGAGGACTATCGGGGCGAGGTGACCTTCCTGCACTACGCGAAATCACCTGAATCCGTGCCGCATCGGGATGAGATAGAGGCAATAGCCAAGGCGCACACAAATATCCGCATCGAGTTCCGCTATACCGCCAAGGGCACAAAGCATTTCGACTACGACGAGTTGGAGCGGGTCGCACCCTGGTTCGCCGACGGACATGCCTTCGTCTGCGGTCCGCCCGCGCTGATGGCCGCCGTGCGCCAGGTCTATGAGGCGGAGCAGTTGGCACACCGGCTGCACACCGAGGAGTTCACCGTGTCGGCCGCGCCCGCCGCCGATGTCGAGGTCACCGGCACGGTGCACTTCTCCGCCTCCGGGATCAACGCACCCAATTCCGGCGCGAGCCTACTCGAACAGGCCGAATCATCGGGTCTGACACCGGAATTCGGCTGCCGCATGGGAATCTGCTTCTCCTGCACCGCGATTCGCCGCACCGGCTGCACCCGCGACGTGCGCACCGGCATCCGCGACGCCGATCCGGACCAGCCGATCCAGCTGTGCGTCAGCGCGCCGGTCGGCGATGTGACCATCGAAATTTGACGAAGGGGACCGGCCATGACAATCCTGACCGAAACGAAAGACGGCCCACTGGTCCTGAGCGCCGAGGACGTCGAAGAATTGGGCCGTGCACTCGACGACCTGCGCGAGCGCGTGCTCGCCGACCTCGGCGCGCGCGACCGCGAGTACATCTACTCGATCATCAAGGCGCAGCGCGGCTTCGAGATCGCCGGCCGCGGCCTGCTCTACCTGGGCTTGTTCCCACCGTTCTGGTTGGCGGGGGTGGCGGCCCTCAGCGTGTCGAAGATCCTGGACAATATGGAGATCGGGCACAACGTCATGCACGGCCAGTACGACTGGATGCGTGAGCGCGGCCTGAATTCCCGTGTCTTCGAGTGGGACAACGTCTGCCCCTCGGATCAGTGGCGGCACTCGCACAACTACATGCACCACACCTACACCAATATCCACGGCCGCGACCGGGATATCGGGTACGGCATCCTGCGTATCGACGAGAACCAGAAGTGGCATCCGTACTACCTTGGCAATCCGATCTACGCCGTCGCGCTGATGCTGCTGTTCGAGTGGGGTGTGATGCTGCACGACCTGGAGGTGGACAACATCCTCCAGGGCAAGCGTGATTGGTCGGAGGTGAAGGGACTGCTGAAGGGGCAGTGGCGCAAGGCGGGTCGTCAGGTGCTCAAGGATTACCTCGTATTCCCGTTGCTGAGCGGACCGCTGTTCGTCAGCACGCTGGCGGGCAATGCCGCGGCGAATCTGGTGCGCAATATCTGGGCCTACTCCATCATCTTCTGCGGGCACTTCCCGGCAGGCGTGCAGACGTTCACCGAAGCCGAGACCGCCGAGGAGACCCGAGGCGAGTGGTACGTGCGTCAGATGCTGGGATCGGCCAATATCAGCGGCAGCAAGCTGTTCCACATCATGTCCGGCAACCTCTCCCATCAGATCGAACACCATCTGTTTCCCGATCTGCCTGCGAATCGCTATCCGGAGCTCGCGCCCTTGGTGCGCGGTCTGTGCGAGAAATACGGCCTGCCCTACAACACCGGGCCATTGCGCAAACAAATCGGTTCGGTGTGGGGGAAGATCTTCCGGCTGGCGCTCCCACCGCGCTGGGTGCGCGGCGATTCCGCGCCCGGTGTTATCGTGATGCGTCAGCGAAAGACAACCGAAGTGGGCGGGTGAATGGTGATCGGTGAATTCGAGAGCCGCAAGGATTTGATTCAGGAATTGACGTCGTCGGGCGCCAAGCGCGTGGGGAATATCGCCGCGATCATCACCGGCACCGTCGCCGAGGTCACCAGGGAGATCGGCGAGTGGATCACCGACGCGATCGAGATGAACGAGGCCGCGGCCGCCGCGCGCCGGGATGCGGCGAACGCGCCGCATCCGGGCGAGGTCGTCGGGCCCGACTGATCACCACACCGGCAGTCGTCGTCGCCGCTCGGTGACATCGGTGATCAGATCCTGGTAGCCGTCGGCGAGTTCGGCGAGGCGGCACCACTGTTGATGGACCGCGCCCTGCGTCTCCAGATGCAATGCTTCCTGCGCCGCAACCCATTTCGCGGCCATACGGTCGATGACGGCGCCGAGCGTCTCGGTGTGCAGCGAGGCCCCCGCGCGGTGGGCGACATTGCCCGCCACCCAATTGTCGATGCTGCCAACGAGTTCCGCGCGGTCGCCGTCGATATCGTCGACCTGCCTGCGGCATGCCGCAACCCGTCCGCTCGACGTGTCCGGTGCGTGCACCGCCCCGAGTGCGTTGCTGCGCCGCCGATGGCATTCGACCAGGTCGCGCGCCGCCGACAGCACCCGGTGCCCCTCGCGTCGGGCCGTGAGCGGATCCCGGAACGCGCGCAACAGCGCGGTCGCCGTCGGCAGTTCGTGGGTTCCGATGCTTGCTTCGGCGTATTCGATGGGCATGGCGCATTCCCCTGCACAATGATTCGATTCGTGGATGCGCCAGTGCCGAGGGGGATTTCGCCGCCAGGTGCACCCCTCGGCCCCGGCGCAGACCCGCGCTCGGCGCCTCCCCCCAAGGTCCACCAGCACGGCAAAGTTTCCGGGAAATCCGCGACGATGCGATGAGGAAGACGGCCCGAGAAATCGGGACTCTTTCAGGAAAGCGCGCGGGTCGATTCGGCGCAATAGTATGGTGTAAGAAGATGTGACCTGCCGGTGAATTGTTATGGTCCGTTACGGATCGGTCACATTCGTGTGCTCTTGAGCCTCGGGTCAGCGTATTCGGAGCAATCGGATCCCGCCGATGCGGCCCGCATCGACTAGCCTCGATATTCGTGGCCGCCTACGTCTCCTCGCCCGAGTTGCGCTTCGGCTTCCTGTTCGCGCTGGAAGATCCGGAGCGAATCGCGGAGGGTGTGCGCACGCTGATGGACCAGCGCCGGGTGTCGGTGTTCCGGATCGCCCGCATCTCCGATGACGCGGGTCCGCCGGAGCGTTTCGTCGTCAACTGGGCGGCGCTGCCGCACGTCTCGGTCACCACCGAGGCCCCGAGCCCGCAGGCGTTGGCCGCCACCGGCACCCTGCTGATCAACGCCTTTCTCGGCGAGGACGGCGAGGTGCGCCTGTATTCCGCGCACGATCCGGCCCCCCAGTAGACGCGCCGAAAGATCGGCGTCGATTTGTTGGCGTGTCGGTATCGGAACGTGCCGATCGGTCACGGTCCGGTTTGGGAGAATCGGAGCATTCCCAGCGGTTTGTCGCTCGACTCGAAAGCACCTGAAGGAGCGTCGATCATGCAACCCGACAACCCCGGTTATCCGGTCCGCGTCCGCGGCGACCTCGACCCCGCTCTTTCGCGGTGGTTATGGCTGGTCAAGTGGATCCTCGCTATTCCGCACTGGATCGTCCTGATCGTTCTGCACATCGGGTACGCCGTGGTCACGGTGATCGCCTTCTTCGCCATCCTGATCACCGGGGCCTACCCTCGAGCGCTGTTCGACTTCAATGTCGGGGTCATGCGCTGGTCCTGGCGGGTCACCTTCTACGCCTGCTCGGCACTGGGCACCGATAGGTACCCGCCGTTCAGTCTGGCCGCCAGCGACGACTACCCGGCCGACCTGTCGGTCGACTATCCCGAGCGCCTGCATAGGGGTCTGGTACTGGTCAAGTGGTGGCTGCTGGCCATACCGCACTACGTCATCGTCGCCGTCTTCTTCAGCGGGCTCGGTGGCATGTGGGGCACCGGCGGCGACGATTCCGACAGCACGTTGGGCCAGTACTCGGTGCCGCTGATCGTGGTGCTGCTGGTCATCGCCGCGGTGGCGCTGCTGTTCACCGCGCGATATCCGCAGGGCGTCTTCGATCTGGTCATCGGTATCAACCGGTGGCGTTATCGGGTGCGCGGCTACGCCTCCCTCATGACAGACACCTACCCGCCGTTCCGCCTCGATCAAGGCGCGCGGGAACCCGCGAGCAGTCCGGCAGGCGCCGAATAGCCCGTCGGTGCATCCGCCCGCTGCGCTCAGCGGGCGGATTCGTATATCCGGCGCACCACGTCCTCGATCCCCGGTTCCTCGATCGACAGGTCGCGCACCTCGGCCCGCTCCGAGACGGCCGCCAAAAGCTGTGCGGCCGTGGTGATCTCGGCATCGAAAGCGAGCCGCTGCCGCATACCGCCCGCCTCGCTGGCCAGCAGGTGCGCCTCGGGCAGATCGTGCAGATCCGGTGTCGGCTCGGCCAGATCCACCACCAGCACCCGGCGCGCGCCGACCGTGCCCGCCAATCCGGGCAGCGTCCCGTTGTAGACCAGTCGTCCGTGGTCGACCACCAGCACCCGCTCGCACAGCCGCTCGATATCGCCCATGTCATGGGTGGTCAGCAGCAGGGTGGTGCCGCGTTCGGCCCGCTCGGCGCGCAGGAATTCGCGCAGTCGCTGCTTGGACAGCACATCCAGGCCGATGGTCGGCTCGTCCAGGATGACCAGTTCGGGGGAGTGCAGCAGCGCCGCCGCCACCTCGGCGCGCATCCGCTGCCCGAGGGAGAGCTGTCGCACCGGAGTGTCGAGCGTATCGCTCATCTCCAGTTGTTCGATGAGCTCATAGGTGCGTTTGCGGGCGGCCTCCGGATCGAGTCGGTGGATGGCCGCGAGGATCGAGAACGATTCGCGCAGCGGCAGATCCCACCACAGTTGGGACCGCTGTCCGAATACCACTCCGATCCGCCCCGCGAGTTCGCGGCGTTGCCGCACCGGTTCCAGGCCGCAGGTGCGCACCCGTCCCGAGGTGGGCACCAGGATGCCGGTGAGCATTTTGATGGTGGTGGATTTGCCCGCGCCGTTCGCGCCGATGTATCCGATCGCTGCCCCGCGTTCCACGGTGAAACTCATTCGGTCGACGGCGGTGAGCGTGTCGCGGCGGCGCAGCCTGCGCCCCGGCTCCCGCCGACGGACGGTGAAACACCTTGTCAGATCCTCGATCTCGATGATCGGCTCGGTCATCGTCAGCCTCCTCCGCTCTGATAGTGCCGAACTCCGATGCGCCACAGCAGTGCCGCGACCAGCCAGGCCCACAGCGCCGCGATCGGCGTGCACCACACCAGCCACGACGGCAGCAGTGCGGGACCCGGTATGCCCAGCAGTGCGATGGTGGGTAGGTACCCGGTGAACGCGACCGGAATCGCGAAGCCGAAGACGAGTTGCAGTGGTGTGGGGAAGACCGAGGTGGGCTGGGTGGCCGCGAAGGATCCGCCGTAGGTGAAGCTATTGGTGATCTCGCTGCCCTCGATCAAGAAGAACTGCAATCCGGCCGCGCAGACGAAAATACCCGCGAACAACACGATACTGCCGAGCAATGAAACCGCGAGTAGCGCGAAAGTGGTTGTATCCCAATGGATATCGTTGCGAGCAAGACCGAGCCCCAAGATCGCGATGGCTACCGCGGCGCGGGCGAACCGGCGCAATTCGATATCGCTGGTGATCAACTGTGCCAGCAGCGGCTGTGGGCGCAGATAGTACGAGTCCAGCGTCCCGCGCCGGACCATGGTCGAGAGCCCGTCCAGATGTCCGAAAAGCACTTGGGCCAGCGCGAATCCGGTATTGCTCAACCCGAAAAGCAGCAGCGCCCCGCGCACGTCGAGTCCGCCGAGGGTGCGCACATTGTGGAAGATCACCCACACCTCGGCGAATTCCACCACCCCCACCAGCAGCGAGGTGAGCACCTCGCTGACGAACGACAATCGATAGGTGCGCTGCGAGCGGATGCGCGAACCGAGCACCGCCGCGTATGGGGTGAACCAGGTGCCGTAGCGCTCAGCCACCCTGCACCTCCAGTTCGCGCCGTCCCGCGGCCAACAGCACCCGCCCGAACGCGCCCACAACCAGAAGCCAGAACAATTGGACGCCAACGACTTGCACCGACTCCATGCCGAGAACCCGACCGGACAGCACGTCGATAGGGGCCTGCAGGATGGATGGGAACGGCGTCGAATTCGCGATGGCGCGCAACCAATCCGGAAACATGTGCACCGGCACGAACAGTCCGGCCAAGAAGGTGCCGAGGGTCGTGTAGAACAACCGGATCCCGCGCGTCTCGACCACCCAGAATCCGAGAATCGCGATCGCGAACAACCCGCAGAACGAGATCGCCACCGCCAGAACGACACTCACCGCACCCAGCAGATAGGGCGCCGCGGTGTTCGGCATGGTCAGGCCGAAGGTCAGCGCGCCGACCAGCACGCTCGGCGCCCCGCGCGGCAGGATCGTGGCCGCCGCCCTCCCCAGATCGCTTGCCAGATAGCCCAATTGGATATCGACCGGACGAAGGAAGTCGATGGCCACATCCCCGTTGCGAATTCGATCCATCAACTCCGTCGGCGGCGACATGAACTGCACCGCTCCCAGCAGACCCTGCGACAACCAGATATAGGCGCCCATCGTGCCCCTGTCATATCCCCAGAAACTCGTCGCGCCGGCCAGCGCCGCGAACAGCACCGAGGCCCGGACGAATCCGAAGACACAGTTGGTGAACAACCCGGCGAACATTGCCATCCGATACCGCGTCTGTCGCCGGAATCCGGCCACCGCCAGCCGCCAATAGATCACCCCCGCCCCCATCGCGCTCCTTCCGCTCGACGACACAAATGTGCCAGCCTATGCGGTGCGACGCGCCTCGTCCACCTTGCCGTCGAGCAGGGCCGCGCCCAGCGTGGTCAATTCGTGCCGCACGGCATTGCGCCTGCGGTGACTGTCGATGAGGCCGGATTCGCGCAGGATGGTCGCGTGCTCACTGGCGGTGGCGGGGGATACGCCCAACTCGCGGGCCAGTTCCGAGGTGGTCCGGCCCGCGGCGACGGCTTCCAGCGCGGCGGCGCGGGTGCGACCGAGCAGCGCCACGAGCGCCTCGTTCGCGGGGCGCGGACCCCACGCCGCCGCCAGGTCGGCGAGATCGCGCGCGGCGGGAACCACGAGGATGGGTGCGGTCGCGCTGTCGACGGTGGACATGAGCAGAACCGGTCGCGGCGAAGCGAACAGGGACGGAACGACCAATAGTCCGCGCCCGCCAGGGTACTCGTCGTGGCAGTACGGAGTCCTCCGGATCTCGAGCCAGGGCGTGCGCCAACGCGCATGCGGTCGCAGCATCGCGAACAGACCCTCCACCCCCTCGCTCGCCATGGCGCGCGCCATCCGCTCCGCGGTCGCGTCGAGATAGGACTGCACATGCGCCCACCGCCCCGCGAAGGCGGCATTGTGGAAGGCAACCGCCGCCGCGGCGATCGAAGCCCGCGCGTTCGCGCGTCGATCCAACAGTCCGGCCGTCCATGTGGGCAGCGGCGCTTCGCCGTCCGCAGCGCGATGCCGCACGGTACAGGCGAGTTCGCGGCAGATTTCCCGGTTGGAGGCCAAGTGCAGGGCCTCGATACCCGCTTCCAGACTGCGCGCGCCCTTCGTCGGGGTGATCAGATCGACGAAGGTGTCCCGCGCGGGCACGATATCGGCGAGTACGCCGAAATCCGTGGGCATCGCCGAGCGCACCTGTCTGCGCCACCCGTCGAACAGCGCCGCGTCCGGACGTTGCAGCACCCTGGTGGCCAGCATCGTCTCGGCGAACGCGCCGAGCGGCGCCCCGACCCGCACGCGCACCAAATCCTCCGGGGTGAGGTGAATTCTCTTCATCGGCGCGCCTGCTTCTTCTGGGATGGCGCTCCCACAGTACCCGCACTCACCTGGGCATGCGCCCCGGCGCGGGCGTCAATGGATCGGTGCCGGTCACCAATTCGAGCGCCGTCGGCAGCCGCTCGGGGCTATGCCGAACCCTCCTGCGCCACAACCATATCCGCGCGACTCCCGCCGACCGGATATTCGCGCTCACCGCCATTGCCGTCATCGTCGCACTCCTGTCTCGCTGTAGCCCGCAGCGTAGGAGTCGGCGAATCAGTAGCGCACGCTGTTTCGGTCATGGCCGAAACATCCGCGTCGCGCCGCGACCTTTGATAGCTAAATGATTGCTAATCTCTTCGAAAGTAGCTGCTGGACCCGCCGAAGGAACGATTCCATCGAGGCGAGGAGCGTCCATGACACGCGTTGCGCGAGAACCGATGGCCCTGGGTGACGAGGCCGCGCGGCGGCTGGCCACCACCACCAAGACGGCGCCGGAGATGGCCGCCATCACCCCGCGCTGGCTGGTCCGCCTGCTCGGTTGGGTTCCGGTGGAGGCGGGCGTATACCGGGTCAACAAGGTGGTGCATCCGGAATCGGTCCACATCCAGTGCGACCATTTCGACGAGTCGCCCGTGCCGGAGACCTTCGTCGACAACGAGTCCGAGCCCGAGGAGTTCCGGCTCACGGCCGTGCACACCATCCTCGATGTGCACACCAGGATCTCCGACCTCTATTCCAGCCCGCACGACCAGATCGCCCAACAGTTGCGGTTGACCATCGAGTCGATCAAGGAACGGCAGGAGGGCGAGCTGATCAATAGCCCGCACTTCGGGCTCATCGCCAAAACCGCGAAAGATCAACGCATTCCGACCATCGCCGGGCCACCCACCCCCGACGATCTGGACAACCTCATCGCCAAATGCTGGAAGGAGCCCGGCTTCTTCCTGACCCACCCGCGGGGTATCGCCGCGTTCGGCCGCGAATGCACCCGGCGTGGCGTACCGCCGCCGACCGTGAGCATGTTCGGTTCGCAATTCCTCACCTGGCGCGGCCTGCCGCTCATCCCGTCCGACAAGGTTCCGGTCACGAACGGCAAGACCGACTTCCTGCTCATCCGCACCGGCGAAGCTCGGCAGGGCGTGGTCGGGTTGTATCAGCAGGGCTTGGCGGGGGAGCGGAGTCCAGGGCTGTCGGTGAAGTTCATGGGGATCGATCGCAGTGCCATCGCCTCGTACCTGGTTTCGCTCTACAGCTCGCTGGCCATCCTCACCCCCGATGCCACCGCGCTGCTCGAAGGCGCGCAGATCGACAAATTCCATGACTACGCCCCGCGATACCACGGCTGACGGCTTCGTTCCGGACTGGCTTCCGGACGAAGCAACGCTGAATAAGATAGCGGCAGAATACTTTTCAAGCCAGCAGACCGATCCGAGCGACTACTACTTTCTGCACGAACCGAATCCGTTTCACGCGCCGACCTTCGACGTGGACAGCCTCCGTCGCGACTTCCCCCTCCTCGACGAACGCGTCAACGGCCACCAACTGATCTGGTTCGACAACGCCGCCACCACCCAGAAGCCCCGGCAGGTCATCGACCGCCTGACCCACTTCTACCGCCACGAGAATTCCAATATCCACCGCGCCGCCCACGAATTGGCCGCGCGCGCCACCGACGCCTACGAGAACGCCCGTGCCGCGGTGGCCCGCTTCCTCGGCGCACCCGCGCCCGAACAGATCATCTTCGTGCGCGGCGCGACCGAGGGCCTGAACCTCATCGCACAAACCTGGGGCCGCAGGCACATTCGCGAAGGCGACGAGATCCTGATCTCCCACCTGGAACACCACGCCAATATCGTCCCCTGGCAACTACTGATCGCCGAGACCGGCGCGACACTGCGGGTGATCCCGGTCGACGACACCGGTCAGGTGCGGATGGACGAGTTCTCTCGCCTGCTCACCGAGAAGACCAAAATAGTCGCGGTATCCCATGTCTCGAACGCACTCGGCACCGTGACCCCGGTCGAGGACATCGTCGCCGCGGCCAAGCGCGCGGGCGCGCTGACGGTTGTGGACGGCGCACAATCGGCGCCGCACATCGGGATCGATCTCGCCGCCCTCGCCCCGGACTTCTTCGTCTTCTCCGGTCACAAGATCTACGGCCCCACCGGGATCGGCGCGGTCTACGGCGCGGCCGACATACTGCGCGAGCTGCCGCCCTGGCAAGGCGGCGGCAATATGATCGCCGAGGTCACCATGGACCACACCACCTTTCAACCGCCGCCGGCGCGTTTCGAGGCGGGCACCGGAAATATCGCGGGCGCAGTCGGTTTGGGCGCGGCCATCGACTACGTATCGGGCATCGGCATCGAGAATATCGCCGCCTACGAGCATTTCCTGCTCGAGTACGCCACCGCCGCGCTGCGCGAGGTGCCGGGGCTCCGGTTGATCGGCACGGCCGCGGACAAGGCGAGCGTGCTGTCCTTCGTTCTCGACGGCTACCGCCCCGAACAGGTCGGTCGAGCGCTGAACGAGCAGGGTATCGCGGTGCGCGCGGGCCATCACTGTGCCCAGCCGATCCTGCGCCGCTTCGGACTCGATGCCACCGTGCGCCCGTCATTGGCCTTCTACAACACCTGCGCGGAGGTCGACCGGCTGGTGGCGACCCTGCGCACGCTGCGTTGAGCCGAATTCGGCCGCCCAATACACTTGCGCCATGCTCCGATTGGCCATCGCGACCTGCTTGAAGTACCCGAATCTGCTCGCGCCCTACGATGATCTGACACCGCTGCTCGCCGCCGAAGGTATCGAGGCGCACCTGCTGCCCTGGGATGATCCGGCCGTCGACTGGTCCGGATTCGACGCGGCCGTACTCATCGGCGCCTGGGGCTATCACCGCCGCATGGCCGAATTCCTGGATTGGCTTGGCCGCCTGGAGGATTGCGGCACTGTCGTGCTGAACTCACCCGACCTGATCCGCTGGAACAGCCGCAAGACCTACCTGCGCGAGCTCGCCGAACGCGGAATCCGGGTGGTGCCCACCGTTTTCGTCGAGCCCGGCGAGCAGATCCGGCTGCACGACATCCTGACCGACCGGAACTGGCCGCAAGCCGTACTGAAACCGGCGATTTCGGCGGGCGCGGACGATACCGCGCGAATCTCCCTGGCGGAGGCCGACGCCCACCAACCAAACCTCGCCACTATCCTCACCTACGGTCCCGCCATGATCCAGCCGTTCATGCCCGAGGTCAGCGCGGGCGAATGGTCGCTGTACTACTTCGCGGGCGAACTCAGCCACACGGTCGTCAAGCGTCCGGTCGCGGGCGACTACCGCGTCCAACACGATTTCGGCGGCACCGTCGAGGCCCTCGACCCGCCGACCTGGTTGCGCGACCAAGCCGAGGCCGCACTCGCCGCCCTGCCCGAATCGCCGCTTTACGCCCGAATCGATGGACTCTGCCGCGACCGTGACTTCTACCTGATGGAAGCCGAACTCATCGAGCCGTACCTGTATCTCGAGTACTCCGAGCCCGCACCGAAACGTTTCGTAGGGGCTCTGGCCGGGCGCCTTCGATAGCGCCCGGCTCCGCCGCTCAGGCCGACCGCTCGCGATATTCGTCCCGGTCGGTCTCCTCCTCCGGCTTGCGATGGCAGAGTTTGCCCAGTTCGCCGGACAGTCGCCTGCTGCGGCGGACGACGGGCTCCGCCGGATCGGCACTGCCCTTTTCCTCAGGGGCATCGGCTGCTGTACTCATACCTCGATGCTAAGCGCCCGGGGTGAACAGTCACGATTCGGAAGGCACGCTGAAACCCGGCAGGGCGCGGGCGCGGCGCAGCACATCCTCCAGGTCCGAGGGTTCGCCGACCGATTCCACCGCCGATCGCTCGATCATCGCGGCCTGTTCCAGCAGCACCAGCCGCTGCTGCGGTCGGGTCGTGCGATCGAGGATGGTGGCGATGGCGTCCAGCTGTCGAATCATGATCGCGGGCATTCCGACCCCGGACTGCCGGATCTTCTCGAAGGCGCGCTGCACCAGCCGGTCGTAGCTCACCTGCGCGGCGATCACCCGGATCCGGCCCTCCCGATCCCGATGCACCGGGTTCGGATCCCAGGAGACCGCGATCCGACACAGGCAGTCGCCCAACCAGTCGATGCAGGTCAGCGCGGTGAAAGTGTCATTGGTCGCGGCGGAGAGGGCGCGCAGCGCGATCTCGACCAGTTGGTCGATGCCGAAGGAGATATCCTGCGTCAAGGTGCGGGTCGGCCCCGCGACATGTCCGCGCGCGAACCGCTCGGCCACCTTCTCCGCCGCCGCGGCGGGCCACACCGTCGCCACCACCTGACCCTCGGTCAGAAAATGTCCGGGCCGATACGGCAGATGAATCACCGCCTGCGCCTCCGCCGCGATCCGCACCAGCCGCTCGTAGCGGAAATATTGCAGATAACCGCTGCCCGTCACCCGCACCTCGCCACCCGAGGTCGCCAGTAACCGCAACAACTCCCCGACCGAAGGACCGCTCACCACGCCCGGTTGCGGTTGCCCCGCCGCCAAAGCAGTCGACACCTCACCCGCGATACTCGCGATCACATTCGGCAACTGGATCATCACCGCCACGTGATTGATGAAGTACATGAGCACCGCGAGATCGACCACCAGCGAGGCGATCGATACCGTCGTCGAGATGTGCGGAACGAAATCCGAACCGATCGACACCAGCGCGGCAATGGCGTAGACGAAGGTCGCCACGAAGGTGCCCAGCGTGACCTGGGTGCCCCGATCCCGAATGAAGTTGCGCAGCATGCGCGGGCCGAACTGGGTCGAAGCCAGTGTCAGCGCCACGATCGTGATCGAGAAGACCACGCCGACCACGGTGATGATCGCCGCCGCGATCGCGGTCAACAATTGGCGCGCCGCATCCGGAGTGCCGCCGATGAACCACGAGGGAATATCGAACGCGCCCCGATACACCGCCCGATCCAGCAGGTAGGTGAGCACGAACAGGCCGATGGCCCCCAAGACCTCCAGAGCGGGCACGAACCACAGATTGGTCCGCAGGGCGTCCCGCCGACGATCGATCTCGAGATAACTTCGGGGCACTGCGCACTCCTGCGGTCACCGTTCCCGACTTACCTCGAAATCTATACCCTCGGGTCAGGCATGATAAAGCCGCGCACTTCGGTCAGCTTCTGCACTCACCCAGCGATCTCGACGAGTTGCTTGCCGAGGTTGCGACCCTCGAAGACCGCACGCAACGCGCTCGGCGCGGATTCCAGTCCACTACTGACGGTCTCGGCAATGGTGATCGCGCCCTGCGCATGCCAATCACGCAATGCCACAAAGGCTTCCGGAAAACGGTCGAGGTAGTCGAGGAAGATGAACCCTTCCATCCGCGCCCGATCCAGCGCCAACCGCATGTAGTTTCGCGGACCGGAGGCCGGATCGGCGCCCTGATACCCGGAAGAGATGGCCCCGGCCAGCACGACACGCGCACCACGCGCCAGATGCGCCAAACCGTGTTCGAGAATACTGCCGCCCACACCGTCGAAGAAGACGTCGACGCCCTCGGGAGCCAGACGGGTCAAACAGGCATCGATATCGTCGTTCTTGTAGTCGATGGCGGCATCCAGACCCGCCTGCTCGGTGATCCAGGAACACTTCTCCGGGCCGCCCGCGACACCGATCACCTTGCAGCCCAAAACCTTCGCGATCTGGCCCGCGATAGACCCGGTCACACCGGCCGCCGCCGAAACCAGCACCGTCTGGCCGGGCTCGGGACGGCCGATATCCCTCATCCCGAAGTACGCGGTCAAACCCGGCGCACCGAACAGACTCATCATCGACTTGGGCGAGACCCCCTCGGGCACCACATTCAACCCGAACAGCCCGCCCGCCGACCGGACGACATAGTCCTGCCACCCCACCATCCCCGCGACCCAGCTGCCCACCGGACAATCCGGGTCGTTCGACAGCACCACCTGGCCGACCCCGCCACCACGCATCACCTCGCCGAGCGGCACGGCGTCCATATAGTTGTCACCCTCATTGAGCCAACCCCGCTGGGTGGGATCGATGCCGAGCCAATGCACCCGAATCAAGGACTCTCCCGGCCCCGGAACCGGCACCGGCACACTTCGCAACTCGAAATCCTCATCCCGCAACGTCCCTTCCGGTCGTCGCCGCAATACCCACTGCCTGTTCATCGCATCAATCACCGGGCGATCCTAGGCTGCCGCACCTCATCGCTCGACCCATTTACGTCCCGCTGTCTGGTACGTCCCGCTGTCTGGGGAGGTCCAGCGTTTCGGGCCGGTACGTTTGATCCACGTATGGTCGAAGCCCGCGCGAAAGGCGCGTCCACCACCGAGGCCGTCCGCGTCGGCACCGCGCACACCGGCCGCATCATCACCGCCGCCGCCCCCACCCTGCCGGTTCCTACTGTTCTTCGAAGAGCTGAACAGCGATCCGCGCGTGATGGATGACCTGTGCATCCGTTTCGCGAACAATCATCTCCGCCAACGGCTCTCGGTACTCGGGCCACTCGGAGTACACCATGGCGCACACGGCCGCCCGACGGACCCTGGCGTCTTTGTGATGCGTCGCCTCCAGGATGCGCATGATCACCGGGTCGGCTGCCCGCTTCGGAGACCCGGCGCCCAGGATCAACACGGACCTCGTCTGCTCCGCCGGGTAGACGCTCGTATCGAAATTGACCAGCAGTTCATCGAGGCTCCAGAAGATGACCTCCGCCGCCAGACGCGTCGTCACCTCCCGCACCCGCGCGTCATCCTCACCCGAGACGACCAGGTAGCGCGCATCAACGAGTTCGTCGGCGACATAGTTGACCGACAAGCCGCCCGGGAGCGACCATTTCGCCTCATAGAAAGCCCGACTGTCCGGATCTCGGGCGGTATCTCCCTCATAGGTCCAGCCATCCGCCGCGGCCAGAGCTCGGACTTCGGCATTGTCCACAGCGTCTCGAATGACCAAACGATGACCCATGTAACGTCCGACCGCCACCCAACCTCCAATTCGTATGCCCCCCAAATCACTTCGACCCTAGCCGGTTCGGCCATCGATCCGTTCCCGGATGAGATCCGCATGCCCGTTGTGGCGGGCGTACTCCTGAATCATGTGGGCGAGGATCCAACGCAGGCTGAAGTGTTCGCCGGTCGGCCGGTGCACACCGAACGCATCGAGCGACTCGCAGCCATCGGCGATCTCGCGAGACCGATCACATGCGCTGTGCCACAACCGAAGTGACTCCTCCGCATCGGCATCTTCCACATCGAAGTCGGCGCCGTCCGGGGCATCCCCTTGCCAATACACGAACGAGTCATCCGAGCCGGACAGGACGCGGGCGAACCAGCCCAGTTCGACATCCGTCAGATGGCGGACCAGTCCCAACAATGACAACCTGGACGGATCCACTGCCCGCCAACGCAATTGGTCCGGGGTGAGTCCGGATGGCCGTGGCCATCGAGCACCCGGCGGGTAGCCAGTTCCCGGCATCCGGCACCCCTCGGCGGCAAATTCGATGACGCGTTCAGCTGGGCGAGCAGGCGTCGCGGATCGCTGCGGTGTCCCAGTAGAACGGGTGCACCTTGGTGATCCGGCCGTCTTCGATGGTGATCGTTTGCAGGATCGGGAAATCGAGGTTCCGGCCGGTGGTGCGTGAGCGGGCGCGTACCCGAGTCAGAACGACGAGGGGGCTGGTGTCGGTCAGGAAAGTCTGATCCACCATGTCGAACGTGTGCCATGTTCGGCTCATGGCGAGGAAGAACTGCTCCATACCTTCGTGACCGCGCCAAATTCCGCCGTATGGAAGGGCGTCGGCCTGGTACAGCACGACGTCCGGCGCGAAGAACGGTGCCAGCGGTGCGAACGACGCCTTCCCTGGCCCACCTTCGGAAAGGTATTCCGCTTCCGCGCGATACATGCCCTCGAGTACGGACTTGGCGGTCGTTGTCGACAGTGTGGTCATGACGATGAGTCTGAAGCGGCATGCCGAGATGTGCCGGCAAGAATCTGCCGCCGCAGTTCGAGGGCCTATGCACCGATGACCACGAACGCCGCCGGCTGGGGCGGGGGGCTTCCTCCGCGCGGGCTGTCGATTGGATTCGCGCGGGTCGCAGCCAAGGCCGCCGAACACTGCTCGACATCCTCACCACCGACCCGCCCTCGTCGCCGAACACGCGGTGCGGAGCTGTTCAAACCGATGGGGACGGCCCCCGGTTCGGTTGCGGATCGAACTGAAGAAAACCGCAGCCAGTCGACCCCACCGAAACGCAAGAAACATTCCCAAACTGCGGAAGACCAAGCCTGGTAGCCCACCCAACGCGCCCGGCACATCACCCGGGACGAACCCACCACGGTGCCAAAGCGCTCTCCCGAAAACCGGGGCAAAACCATCACCCCAAACGCAACAAAACCTACCTACCTCCACCTGTCAGAATTAGACCCACTCTCCCGACTGATCCCGGACCCGGTATCGGGAAACTCCCCAAACCTCTCATTATAAAGATGAGCAAAGAAGTAGCACATCCTCTCGCACTCGGCATCCATAACCGCAATGGAAGGATCCGCAACGACCGCCTCATAAAACTCCCGCCCCATAGCGACAATAAACCCCCGACAGTACAGAAACCCATCATCGGACCCATCGGTCATCTCATGAATATCCCGACGATCGATATCGAAAAGCACCCGCTCCAAAACCCGGTCCAGAGCAGCCAACTCCGACCCCTCCGCTCCCGAAGAAATCTCCTGCAACCGAGCAAGAAACTCATCGAGATGAGATTCGACGAGAAACGCAACCTCATCACTATCCCGCCCGGCAAGCCCTCGTCGAGTCGAATCGCCCACACCTCCGACCCGGACCCAAGCCTCCTCGATGACATCCCAAAACCGCGAAACCTCAACAACACTCGGAAGAGAACTCATAGCCCCGGACGCTACCAACCCGCACCGACAGATACCTCGAACCAGCAGGTCGGATCATGCAGCGGCCCGAAACTCCTCCTCCGTCGCATCGACAACCGAACCCCCTGGATCCCGAACAACCCACGGCAGAAAGGACCGAGTCACGAACATGAGGAGGAACCCAACCGAAGCGGCAGCGAAGGAGGCGAACGCAATGGCATACGGTGACTGGTACTCGGACCCGCTCGTGATCTGCAAAAACGAGAAGACTGTCGACACCCCGACGATCCACCGCAACCACACCCCACCGCCAACCCACGCCCCCAACAACGGGATGGCCCACAACAAATACCAGGGATGCATAACTGGAAACAGAACAACCACACAGGCAAGCGAAACCCCAAGCCCCCCAACGCAAGAAATTCGCCCACGATAGACGGAAAGCAGCATCCAAAGGGAAACGCCCCCGGCCACAGCCTCCCCCAACGGTCGGGTGAACCCGAGCAGCGAAGTGGTGTGATCCCCGATCCCGAGCAAAACCCCACCGAATCCAACCCCCATCCCCAAAGCGGTAGTAGGCGAAAGCCAACTCCGCACCACGGTAGCCGTATCAAGCGTCCGAACCCACCCGAACCCGAGCCCGCTAACCCCACTCACGGCCAACAAAACAACCCCGGCAACAACCCCGGTGACGGCGACAGACCCGAATACCCCCCAAACGCCCCGCCCCCAATATCGAGCCAAAGCAAGCCCAACAAACCCAAGCGCTGCCAACGCCGGAATCTTGACCATCGCAGCCAACCCGATCAGCGCACATCCACCCACCAGCAACCCCCAGAAAGGCCGCCCCCCATCCAGTGCGGCCAGCGCGATAGCAACACCGGCAAGCATCAGCCCGATCATCAACGACTCGTTGTGCACCCCGGCAACCAAATGAAACAGCACCAATGGATTCAAAACCCCAACCCACAAGGCAAGAGATTCCGAAACCCCACCTCTTCGAGCCAACTGCGGCACCGCCCAGATGATCAAGGCAATTCCGAGCAGCGCCGCAACCCGATGCAACAGAATGCTCGCCAAAATATCATCCCCGGTGGCTTCGGAAATGCAGCGAGCCAACGAGAGGAACAACGGCCCATAGGGTGCCGGTGTATCCCGCCATATGGTGGGAACAGCCCTGGTCAACACATTGTCTATCCCGAGGCCGGGTCCCGGCCCGAGCGTGTAGGGATCCAATCCACGCGCAAAAATCTCCCCCTGCGCCAGATAGGAATAAATATCCTGACTGAACAAGGGCGGAGCAACAACAAGCGGCCCGGCCCACAGCCCGAAAATAGCGAGCAGCGACCCCCGATCGATCCGGTCCAGAAACCGTCCGAGCAGCAACCACCCGGCCACGATCATCGCCATCCCGAGCAGGCACATGGTCATCGCCGAAATGGGCGCTCGCGCAAAGAGACTGAGAAAACGAACCCCCTGCGTGGGATCCTGCAACACGGGTTGCGCCCCGGCTCCGAGTGCTCCGATGGCCACCAGCACACTCCCGGTGGCCCCGAACAGTCGTATCCGCCCCACCTGCGTGTCCACCGATGTCACCGCCGGACAGTAGACGAACTATCCGACTGTCAGATGTCCGGCGGATGGCCGCCCGCGAAACTCAGCCCGCGTTGTACCGACGCAGATACTCGGCGAAGCGTGCCACGTCGGTGTCGGACCAGTCGTGCAGTCGCTCCTCGAATACCTCATGTCTGACCTGTTCGGCTTCGCGCGCGACGCGTTTGCCCTCGGTGGTGGGTCGCAGGATGTTGTTGCGCCGGTTGGTGTTGTCGACCTCGCGGGTGAGGTAGCCGAGTTCGGCCAGCGCGGTGACCTGCCTGCTGATGGTGGATTTGTCGAGGTGGTAGCGCTCGGCGAGGTCGGTGGCCTGGCAGCCGTCGCGTTCGATGATCAGGTCGAGGATGCTGAAGGCGACCAGGGACAGTCCGGGATGCAGGGCGGCGGCGGTGCCGCGCGCGCGGCGGGCGAAGGCGGTGAGTTCGCGCTGGATGGTGTCGATGGCCACTGTGCGATGCGCAGGCATAGTTGTATGATACAACATTGATAGTTGTATTTACCAACCATTGGGAGTCGATTCATGGTCAGGCATCAGCTCCGGCATGTGGCCGGACACCTGCTCACACCGCTGCTGATGTGCCTCGGCATGGCACTGGCCTATCTCGGCGCGTTTCATCAGCCCGCGCCGCATCATCTGAAGGTGGCGGTGATCGGAGCGACGCCGCAGACTCAGGTGCTGGCTCAAACAATGAAGGATCGCGCGGGCGATGCCCTCGAGGTGATCACGCTGCCGTCTCGTGACGCGGCCCTGACGCAACTGCGGGACCGTGATTTGGCGGGCGCGTACCTTCCTGATGGTCCGCGCCCCGAATTACTGGTGGCGAAGGCGGGTTCGGACACCACGGCCATGGCCGCCGAGGCGATCTTCCACCAGGTGGCGGGTCGGCAGGGTGTGCCGCTGACGGTCACCGATATCGCGCCGCCTTCCAAAGGTGACCCGACGGCGCAGGGGATCTTCTTCCTGCTGGTAGCACTGAGTGTCGGTTCCTACGGCAGTGTCGCGGCGATCGGTGCGGCGGGCGCGGAGCTGCGCATGGCGGTGCGCGCGGCGGTCGGTGTCGGCGCGGCCCTGGCGGTGAGCGTGATCGGGATAGTGGTCGCCGGACCGGTCTTCCATGTCATCGACCACGACTTCGGCGCCATCTGGGCCATGGCCTGGTTGTATTGTGCCGGAATCGTTTTGGTCGGGATCGGCCTGCACACCTACTTGCGGCGCTGGACCACGCTGGTGCTGATGCTGCTGTTCGTCATGCTCAACTTCACCAGCTCCGGCGGCATCTACCGGCCCGAACTCCAGGGCGGCTTCTTCGGTGCGCTGCACGCGTTCTGGAATGGCGCGGGGTTCGTGGAGGGTGCGCGCAGCCTGCTGTACTTCGACGGCGGCGCGGGTTTCACTACTCGCCTGCTGAGTCTGTTCCTCTGGTTGGCGGTGGGTATCGCGCTGGTCGTCCTCGGCGGGATGCGCGAGCGTCGTTCCGTCGAACCGGTCACCGAGCAGGCTGCCGAAGAGGAGATCGAGGAGGCGGTTGGCGTCTAATGGGTCCGTGTATCGAGCGGTTCCAGTAGCCGGTGCGGTGTCCGCAGTGCGCGCGACACCGGATCGTCGCGAACAGTGAAATCGGCCCCCGGCCCCGGATGAATCTCGAGTTCGTCGGGGCCGGGAGTGCGTCGGCAGGTGGCGCAGTGGCCGGTGGGGTCCACCCGCGTGCCGCATTCGGCGTGCAGGAACAACCGGCGCGGACCGCCCTCGGGCGCGGTGTGCGCCTCCCCCCACTGGGACAGGGCGTAGAGCGCGGGCCACAGTGACCGACCCCGGTCCGTGAGTACGTACTCGTCGCGCCCGCCGTGTGGCTGCCTGCCCAGCAGGCCCTCGGTTACCAGTGTGGAAAGCCGCTGGGTGAGTACGGCTTTGGAGATATCGAGGTGTTCGGCGAAGTCGGTGAAGCGGCGCACGCCCCAGAAGGCGTCGCGCATGATGAGCATGGTCCAGCGCTCGCCGACCAACTCCAGCGCCCTGGCCAGCGAACAGTCCTGCTTGGTGTAGTAGACGCCGAGTGCCACATGATCAGCGTACCCGATTGGTCTGTTGACCAGACCGACGACGGGATCGTACGCTCTGATGGTTCGGTCAACAGACCAAACGTCGGAGAAAGGCTAGAACCCATGCGCACGCGCACCCTTCTGGTGGCGAGCGCGGGCACACTGCTCGCGCTGATCGCGTTCACCGTCCCTCTGGCCGCCATCAACCCGACGGCGCTCGCCCTCGGCGCGGATGCCGCCGGTCGCACCTGGATTCTCAGCTCGATGAGCGTCGGACTCGGAGCCGCGCTGCTCTCCGCAGGCACCATCGCCGACGACTTCGGTCGCCGACGCACCTTCGTCGGGGGCGCCGTGCTGCTGGCTTTGGCCTCTTTCGCGGCCGAATTCGCCACGGGGACCCTGCTTTTCGTCTTGGCGCGAATCGCACAGGGTGTCGGCGGCGCGGCACTGATCGCGGCCGGTCTCGGACTCATCGCGCACGCTTTCCCGGCCGGACCGGCGCGCGCCACCGCCAGCGGCGTGTGGGGAGCCTCGGTGGGCGGCGGAATCGCCTTGGGGCCGTTGCTCGCCGCCGTGCTGGGACGCATGATCGACTGGCGTGCGCCATATTTCGTGACGGCGATCCTCGCGGCATTGGTCGGCATCGCGGCGCGATGGTTGATCGAGGAGTCGCGCGCCGACCACGCGACCAAGCTGGATATCGCGGGGACCTTGCTGCTGGCGGGCGGAATGAGCGCGCTGCTGGCGGCCCTGATCGAGGGGCGCTCCGGTGGGATTCGGCCGATCGTCGTGCTGCTCGCGGTCGCCGCGGTGCTGTTGCTCGCGGCGTTCGTCGCGGTCCAATGGCGGAGCAGTCACGCCATGCTCGACCTGCGGCTGTTCACCGAGCCCGCCTTCCTCGCCGCCTCCGGTGCGGCCTTCATGACCGGCGCCGGTGTGATCGCGATGATGTCCTACCTGGCCGGATTCGCCGGTGTGGCACTGGGGATGTCGACACTCGCGGGCGCGTGGCTGATCTTCGCCTGGGCCGCGACCAGTGTGGTCACCGCATTGTTCGCCCGCCGAATTCAACTGTCGGGACGGGTGCAGTTGGCCATCGGGCTGGCGGCGGTCGGCGTCGGTCAGTTGACGCTGCTCGGACTCGGAGCCGAAACAGGTTGGCAGCGTATGGTTCCCAGCTTGATCCTCATTGGTATCGCGAGCGGTGTGGTCAATGCCGCGCTGGGGCGGGAGGCGGTCGCCTCGGTGCCTGCAGGGCGGGGGAGTCTCGGCAGCGGGGCCAATAACACCGCGCGCTATGTGGGTTCGGCGGTCGGCGTCACCGTGGTGTCCGTGATCGCCGCGCGCCCGGCGGGTTCGGCGGAGGTGTTCACCGGATGGAATCACGCGACATTGTTCACCGGCGCGGTCTCCCTTGTCGGGGCACTGCTGGTATTGGCCTGCCGCCCTCGGGTGGTCGCGACCGTGCCGGTATCCGCCGCCGGTTGACATCAGTTCACGCGCAGCGCGAGATCGGCCAACTCCGTCCAATCCGCGAGCACCTGCTTGCGCCGCGCGCGATCCCGTCCGACCATCTCGTCGAGCGTGGTCCCGCGCACCAGATTGATGGTCAGCCAGAAGGCCGATTCCAACCTCTCGCGCGTGATGGCGGAATCCATCCGCGCCGCGCAGGCGTCGAGCAGCTCCGCCGTGAGATCGTGCTGCACCCGCAGCATTTCGCGCCGCAGCGGCGGGTCGTTGGCGATCCCGACGTATAGCTCCACGGCCGCTCGTCCGAGCTTGCCCGCGAAGGTGGCGGTGACCAGCTCCACCAAAATCGCTCCGGCCGTGGAGTTTTCGGGTAGCGAACGGATCCGCCGCCGCATGGCCTCGCGCTGACGCTGGGTCAGGTGACCGATGGCCCTGGCGAACAATTCCTGCCGGGTGTGGAAGTGGTGTAGCTGCGCGCCCCTGGTGACGCCGGCGCGGGCGGTGATATCGGCGATGGATGCCCCGCCGTAGCCGATGTCGGCGAGGCTGTCCACGGCGGCGTCCAGTAGTAGCGCGCGCGTGCGCAGACTCTTCTCCTGGTGCTTGTTCGGTGGTAGTGGCGAGCCCATACCCCCAGTTTAGCCCCGAGAAATTGCATGCCGCCTTGCATGCAATTGGGTGTTGTTTGTACTGTCTTGATATGGCCGTCGACCGCATGCTGCCCACCGAGGAGGCCCGCGACCTCCTCGAACTCACCCGCGAGATCGCCGACAAGGTGCTCGAGCCGAACGCGGTGGAGTTCGAGCGGCACGAGCGCTATCCCGCCGAGGCGTTTCGCGCACTCGGCGCGGCCGGGCTGCTGAGCCTGCCGTATCCGGAGGAGTTCGGCGGCGGCGGGCAGCCGTACGAGGTGTATCTGCAGGTGCTCGAGGAGTTGGGCGCGCGGTGGGCGGCGGTGGCCGTCGCGGTGAGCGTGCACAGCCTGTCGTGTCATCCGCTGTTCGTCTTCGGCACCGAGGAGCAGAAGCGGCAGTGGCTGCCGGAGATGCTGTCGGGCACCATGATCGGCGCGTACAGCCTGTCGGAGCCGCATACCGGCTCGGATGCGGCGGCGCTGCGCTGCCGCGCGGTGGAGGTTCCGGACGGCTACCGGATCACCGGGGCCAAATCGTGGATCACCAATGGCGGCAAGGCCGACTACTACACGCTTTTCGCGCGCACGGGCGAGGGTTCGCGGGGTGTGTCGTGCTTCTTGGTGCCGGGCGATACCGAGGGGCTGACCTTCGGCAAGCCGGAGGAGAAGATGGGGTTGCGCGCCGTCCCCACCACCGTCGCCTCCTACGATGACGCACTGATCCCGGCGCAGCGCCGCATCGGCGAGCCCGGTCAGGGGCTGGCCATCGCCTTCAGTGCGCTCGATTCCGGTCGACTCGGAATCGCCGCGGTGGCAACGGGTTTGGCGCAGCGCGCCCTGGATGACGCGGTGGCCTACGCCAAGGAGCGCGAGGCGTTCGGCCGTCGCATCATCGACCATCAGGGCCTGGGTTTCGTGCTGGCCGATATGGCGGCGGCGGTCGATTCGGCCCGTGCCACCTATCTGGATGCCGCCCGTCGCCGTGACGCCGGACTGCCGTATTCGCGCCAGGCCAGCGTGGCCAAACTGGTCGCCACCGATGCCGCCATGAAGGTCACCACCGATGCCGTTCAGGTCTTCGGCGGTGCGGGCTACACCATGGATTTCCCGGTCGAGCGGTATATGCGCGAGGCCAAGGTGATGCAGATCTTCGAGGGCACCAATCAGATCCAGCGACTCGTCATCGCGCGCCACCTCGCCGGTTGATCCGAATCGGGGGTGCTCGCCGGTAGCCTGCTGCTATGGCTGACCTCGACGATGCGAAGACCATCCTGACCACGACCTACCGGCGCTCGGGGGAGCCGGTGTCGACGCCGACCTGGATGACGCCGTTGGCGGCGAACACCCTCGGATTCTGGACCTCGTCCGCATCGGGCAAGGCCAAGCGGCTGCGGCGGGATTCGAGGGTGGTCGTGCAGCCCTGCAATCAGCGCGGTGTGCCGCGGCCAGGGGCGACAGCGGTCCAGGGGACGGCCCAATTGTTCACCTCCGGTCCCGTCTTCGATCGGGTCCAGGCCGCTATCAAGGCGAAATATGGTGTGCAGGTGCCGATTTCGAAGTTCTTCAACTGGGTCGGCCACCTGTTGCGCGGTGGTGCGCCCTACGGCGACATTGTTGTCGTCGTCACAATTCAGTCTTGACACGACCTCGCCCCCACCGTAATTTCACGTGAAATAGTTTCATGCGAAAAAGGTGGTCCGAGTATGGCCAATGTCGGTCTGCTCTATGTCGGAGCCGTCTTGCTGATCAACGGGCTGATGCTTTTGGGCATCGTCCCGAATCGATCGGCAGCCGTGATGAATCTGCTGGTCGGCGCGCTGCAATGCGTGGTGCCGACGGCGCTGCTGATCCAAGCCCACGGCGAGCAAACCGCGGTGCTCGCCGCCTCCGGGCTCTACCTGTTCGGGTTCACCTACCTCTACGTGGGCATCGGCACCTATATCGACTGCGCCCCACAGGGTTTGGGCTGGTTCTCCGCCTTCGTCGCGGTCGCGGCCGTGGTGTACGCCGGTATCTCCTTCGGCATCTCCCACGATCCGGTCTTCGGTGTCATCTGGTTGTCGTGGGCGGTGCTGTGGGCACTGTTCTTCCTGGTACTCGGCCTCGGGCGGGAAAAACTGACCGGGTTCGCCGGATGGACCGCCGTGCTGCTGAGTCAGCCGACCTGTTCCCTGCCCGCCTTCCTCGCCCTGACCGGGCACTTTCACCCCACCGGCGCGCAGGCCGCCGGGTGGGGGGTCGGTCTGGCCGTACTCATCGGCCTGGCCTGGATGCTGGGCGCCCGCACGACTTCCCTTGCCGCTCAACCCGAATACGAAGGAGCACCATCATGAGGCACGGCGACATCTCCTCCAGCCCCGATACCGTGGGCGTGGCCGTAGTCAACTACAAGATGCCTCGGCTGCACACCAAGGCCGAGGTCATCGAGAACGCCAGGAAGATCGCCGAGATGCTGGTCGGCATGAAGACCGGCCTGCCCGGTATGGACCTGGTGGTGTTCCCGGAGTACTCCACCCAGGGCATCATGTACGACGAGCAGGAGATGTACGCCACCGCCGCCACCATTCCCGGCGAGGAGACGGCCATCTTCTCCGCCGCCTGTCGCGAGGCGGGAGTGTGGGGCGTGTTCTCCCTCACCGGCGAACAGCACGAGGAGCATCCGCGCAAACCTCCGTACAACACCCTCGTCCTGATCAACGATCAGGGCGAGATCGTGCAGAAGTACCGGAAGATCCTGCCCTGGTGCCCGATCGAGGGGTGGTATCCGGGGGACACCACCTACGTCACCGAAGGCCCGAAGGGCCTGAAGGTCTCGCTGATCATCTGCGATGACGGCAACTACCCGGAGATCTGGCGCGACTGCGCGATGAAGGGCGCGGAACTCATCGTGCGCTGCCAGGGCTACATGTATCCGGCCAAGGATCAGCAGGTGCTCATGGCCAAGGCCATGGCATGGGCCAACAACTGCTACGTCGCGGTGGCCAATGCCGCCGGATTCGACGGCGTCTACTCCTATTTCGGCCACTCGTCGATCATCGGCTTCGACGGGCGCACCCTCGGCGAGACCGGTGAGGAGGAGTACGGCATCCAGTACGCGCAGTTGTCCATCTCGGCCATCCGCGACGCGCGCACCTACGACCAGTCGCAGAATCACCTGTTCAAACTGCTGCATCGCGGCTACTCCGGTGTGCACGCGGCGGGCGACGGCGACAAGGGCGTCGCGGACTGCCCGTTCGAGTTCTATCAACTCTGGGTCACCGACGCGGCCAAGGCGCAGCAGCGGGTGGAGGCCATCACCCGCGACACCGTCGGCGTCGCCGACTGCCGCGTCGGTTCGCTCCCCATCGAGAAGACCCACGAGGCATAGGAATTCGCATTGCCGTACCTGACCGATATGCTCCACGACCAGAACCGTGCCAAGGCCGCTGATCCAGTGGGATTCGACCGGGAGCGGCCGGCCGCGCGGCTGGGTGCGGCCATCCTCGGCCAGCCCGAGGCGATCGACGCCGTCGTGCGCGCCATCACCCTCGCGCACGTCGGCGCCGCCGATCCGGAACGGCCGCTGACCAGCATTCTGCTGGTCGGGCCGACCGGTGTCGGCAAGACCGAACTGGTGCGACAGGTCGCCGCGGTCCTGCGCTCCGGGCCGGAGGACCTGTGCCGCATCGATATGAACGCGCTCGCGCAGGAGCACTACGCGGCCTCGTTCACCGGCGCGCCGCCGGGGTACGCGGGCAGCAAGGAATCACTGTCGCTCTTCGATAAGGGCGTGATCGAAGGCGATCCCTACACGCCGGGCATCGTGCTGTTCGACGAGATCGAGAAGGCCGATGCCACGGTGGTGCGCGCACTGTTGCACGTCCTCGACACGGGGGAGTTGCGGCTGGCGAATGGCAAGGAGCGCATCTCCTTTCGCAACAGCTACGTCTTCCTGACCTCGAATCTCGGTTCGGTGGCGCTGGCGCGCGAACAGCGTTCCCTGCGCGGGCGGCTGCGGCGCGCGAGCGCCGGACGGACGGCCGACCGGGCGGTGGTGCATCGGGCGGTCGAGGATTATTTCGATCCGGAGTTCTATAACCGGATCGACGAGATCGTGGTGCTCAATCGCTTCGACGAGCCGACTGCCCATTCGGTGGCCCGCTTGGAGATCGAGCGACTGGCGGTGCGGCTCGAACGGCAAGGGGTGCGGCTGGATTGCGATGCGAGCGTGTCGGATCTGTTGGTCCGCACCGGATTCGACCCGGTGTACGGTGCGCGCGGACTGCGACGCGGTCTGCGCAGGTTGCTCGCCGAGCCGGTCGCGGAAGCGATTCTGCGGCAGCGGGTTCCGGGAGAGCCGCTGGTCCTGCACGCGGAGATCCGCGATGGGCGAACCGTGGTGCGCTAGGTCAGCGTGGTGATGACATCGAAGTCGAAACCATTGGCCACCGCGAGGTGGATCCGTTGGCGCGCTTCGCGTCCGCGGAATTCCACGGTCCCGCGCGGACCCTCGTAGGCGATACCGTCGGCATCGCGACCCAGGTCGACCGTATCGCCCGCGCGCGCGACGAGTGTCGAAAGTAGTTGCGCCCCTTCGTAACATGATTCGGCAGCCGCGCCGATCACCGGCGCGACGGTGCCGTGCAGCGCGGCGTAGCGGCCAACCAATTCCATCGCGTTGCCGTCCACGAGCGAGGAAAAGTAGCCGGAGGCGACTACCAGACCTCGGGTCGCGTCGTACCCGCTGGCCAGCAGCATGTTCTCCTCCATCAGCGGGCTGAACCGCAGGACGCTGTCCTGAAGCCCGCGCTGGGCGAAGGCGCGGTTGAACTCCACCGCGTCCTGCCCGACCAGCAGCATGAGCACCGCCTCGCAGCCGGAGCGGGCCACCCGATCCACCACCCGGCGCATATTGCCGCCGCCGAGTTCGACGAAGGCGCCGCCGACCAGATGCAGACCCAGTTCGGTGGCGTATTCGCGGACTGCGGCCAGTGAGCGCTGCGGCCACACGTAGTTGTCGCCGACGACGAACCAGCGTTTGGTCCCGGCATTGTCGCGCAGCCAGCGCAGCGCGGGTTCCAACTGCTGACGCGGGGTTTCGCCGCAGCAGTAGACGCCCGCGTGCCGTTCCCCGCCCTCGTAGAGGGAGGTGTAGGCGTAGGGCACCCGGTCCGCGAGCACCGGAATCAGGGCGCGGCGCACCGAGGAGATATGCCAGCCGCTGACCGCGTCGATCCGGCCCGCCGCCACCAGCCGGGCCACCCGCGCGGCCACCGCCGCCGGACGTCCGCCGCCGTCGACCAGTTCGATCTGCACCTCGCGGCCCAGGACGCCGCCGCGCTCGTTGAGATCGTGTGCCGCGAGTTCGCTGACGGCCGCGCAGGAGGCCCCGTACACCCCGGCCGGACCCTGCAGTGGCACGACCATGGCGATACGCCAGGATTCGGCGCGCGCTCGCTGCGCGGCTGCCGCGCCGGTCACGCCCGGTCCACGGGGTTCGGCGGGCGGATGCGAACGAAGGTGCCTGATAACATTTCCCCTGAAGTATCGAGGGCGTTCGCCTCGCCCGCAACGGTTTCGAGAGGATTGCGATGGCGCAGCATTCCGCCCCGCCTCCGGACGGCCGCTCCCTCACAGCGCGGGTCATGACGGCGGCGCGACAGGTCGGCGCCGCCATCGAGGCTCAGCTCGCGCCCGAGCAGCTCGGCGTGGACGATTGGTTGGTCATCGAGGCGCTGGCCGAGGTGCCGGAATTGGCCATGTCGGAGCTGCGGTCGCGGACGCTCACCTCCGCGCCGACCCTCACGAGGGTAATCGATCGACTTGTCACCAGGGCGCTGGTCTATCGCGAGGTCGATGCGGAGGATCGTCGGCGGGTGCGGTTGCAGTTGAGCAAGCGGGGCATCGAACTGTATCGACGGTTGGCGCCGAATATTCAAGCGGCCGAGCATAGTTGGTTGACCGAGAATCCCGAGCCCGCTGCGGTACCGTGGCTTGGTGCCGGGTTTGCCCGTTGAATTCCTAGACGCTACCGAGTTGCGGGCGTTGTTGCCGCCCGCCGAGGCGGTCGCGGCGATCGAGGACGCACTGCGCGGCGGGCTGGATCCCGGTGCGGATCCGGCGCGTGGGCGGGTCCTACTGCGCACCGGTGAATTCCTCATCATGCCTGCGGATTTCGGCGATTACGCCGGTGTCAAGGTGGCCACGGTCGCGCCGGGCAATCCGGCGCTGGGACGTCCCCGCATCCAGGGGCTCTATGTGCTGTTCGACGCCGAGACGCTCACGCCGCGTGCGTTGTTGGACGGTCCGGCTCTGACGGCGGTGCGCACCCCGGCCGTCTCGGTCGCGGCTGTTCGGCCGGCTCTCGGCGGGGCGCCGCGGGTGGTCGTCTACGGGGGTGGGCCGCAGGCGCTCGGACATGTCGAGACATTGCGTGCCGTCGCGGCCGTCGACGAGGTGTGCCATGTGGTGCGCCATCCAGGGAACTACCGCGAATTGGCCGCTTCGGCACGGGTATTGGCATACGGCGAAGCCGAAGCGCTCGCGGCGACGGCGGCCGCCGATGTGGTCGTCTGCGCGACGGGTGCGCGCGACCCCCTATTCGATTCCTCGATACTGCGTGCCGACGCGATCGTCATCGCCATCGGTTCGCACGATCCGGGGCAGCGCGAGGTCGACGCGGCGCTGTGTCGGCGGGCGCGGGTCGTGGTCGAGGATGTCGCGACGGCGCTGCGGGAGGCGGGCGATATCGTGCTTGCCGTCGCCGAGGGTGCGCTGGTCGCGGGCGATCTTGTCCCGCTGCGCGCGGCGGTTTCGGACCCGCGAGGGTACGGGCGGGATCGGCCCCTGCTGTTCAAGGGCACCGGAATGTCGTGGCAGGACCTGGTGATCGCGGTCGCGGCGGTATCGGGTCGCTAGCGTATCGGCGCTGCGCGCGGCGTGCGCCCGTCGGTGGCGCGACAATCGTGGCGTGACGACCGACGAGACTGATCGGGATGCCGCCTATTCGTGGGAGGTTCGATACGGAAGCCGGGTGGTGGAGTACGGGGTGCAGCGCTGGGGCGAACCGCATCCGTGGACCGGAGCGACCACGCGGTTGGCCTTCGAGATCGCGGGCGAGCTGTTCGAACAGGCCTGCCTGTACGCGATGGAGGAGAGTCGCGACACCGCCATCGACGCCGAGGCGAAGGGGCGGGCCGCGCCGGAGCCGATCGGGCAGGTGATCGTGGTGCTGCGCGATCCCACCGGGGCCGAACTGGCCAACCTGACCGCGCATCTGCGCCACCGACCGATCACCAGGACCGAGGTGGAGGACTATCGGGCCTTGATGCAGGCATGGGCCGAGGATGAGCGGCGCATGGCCGCGCGGGCCGCCGCACCGCCGCCCGAACCCGCCGAACCCGAGATCCTCGCGCCGCCGCACGAATTCGAGCAGAACCCTGCGCCTGCCGCCTATGATCCGCGGCACCGGGTGGTCGACGATCTGTTGCAGCAGGCGGTGGAACTGCGCGAGAGCGTGGTCGACCCGGATCATTGCCGCCGCAGGGCCTATCAGGCCGAGCGGCGGTTGGTCGAGGATCAGGACGCGGAGCGGCTGATCGCGGCGGGCCGCGACGAGGCCGCGCGGGCCATCGCCGCCGAACGGGTGGCGCGCAGCGCGCAACTCGTCTCACTCTGGCAGGGACGAATGGCCGATTCGACCGAGATCTATTTGCGTGCCGCGGCATTGGACACCGAGGCGGCGCGGCTCAGTCGGGCGCTCGACGGTCCGGATTGATGACCGCGCTCAGGCACTCGGCGAGGTGGAGCAGGTCGATATCGCGCTGTGGATGGCCGTCGAACTGGAGGCCGACCGGCAGTCCGTCGCGGGTGGCGCCGATGGGGAGGGTGATCGATGGCAGGCCGAGGATCGCGGCCGGGCCGGTGTGCCGGAGGAACGTGGGGAAGGTGGGCGCCTCGACGCCATTGTGGACCAGGTGCGTGCCGCTTCCGACCGGGACGGCGGGCAGCACGGTGGTCGGCATGACGGTCGCGGCGAATTCGGTGCGGGCCGCCGCGGCCGTCTCGCGCAGGCGGGCTTGGGTTTTCAGGTCGGCTCGATACTGCTGCTCGGGGATGGGGAACTCGAGCAGCGGGGTGAGGATCTCGCGTACGTCCGGGGAGGCGATCGAGGCGATGACCTCCTCGAATGTCGCCGTCGAATCGGCGAGGTAGGCCCGGAAGGCGGCGGGGGTCTCGGCCAGCGAAACCCACATGGCGAGCGGAAGCAGTTCGTCCAGGGAGCCGCCGTGGACGCTTTCGTCCACCGGGATCAGTTGGTGGCCTGCGCGTTCCAGCGCATCGAGCGCGCGGGTGGCGAGGCGGTGCACCTCCGGATGCAGATCGCGCCACCCCTCCTGCGGGATCGCGAGCCGCTGCGGTCCCGAACCCCTTGGGGTGGACGGTTTTCGGCCGGTCAGGACGGCATCGAGCAGTAGAATATCCGGCACCGTGCGCGCCATCACGCCGATCGCGTCGCGAGTGGGGGACAGGTGCAGAACTCCGGATTCGGGATAGCGCCCGGTGCTCGGGCGGAAGCCGATGATGCCGCACACCGCGGCGGGGATGCGGACCGAACCGCCGGTATCGGTGCCCAGACCCGCCGGGGCCAGGCCCGCCGCCACGGCCGCGGCCGTGCCGGAACTGCTGCCGCCCGCGAGGTGGGTGGGGGCGACGGGATTGCGCGCGGTGGGTGCGGCAGTGCACGCACCCGTTGCGCCGTAAGCGAGTTCGTGCATGCTCGTCTTGCCGAGCAGTACCGCGCCCGCCGCCGCGAGCAGCCGCCAGGCGGCCGAATCGGCGGTGGGGATGTGCTCGCGCAACCGCGGTGTCGCGGCGGTGGTGCGGACCCCGGCGATATCGATGTTGTCCTTGATGGCAAGTGGAATGCCTTGCAGTGGACCGGGATTGGGTGCTCTTGTGGCGAATTCCGGTGTGGGCGTGATGTATGCGCCGAGGGCGGCCAGTGCGCGGGTGCGCGCGATCAGGTCCTCGGCGTACTCTCGCGCGCTCAATCGTCGCGCCCGCAGCGCCGTTCGCGCCTCGAGCACCGACCAGGTGTGGCTGTCGGACATCGCGGGATCCTCCTGTTCGCCGCGGACCCCAGCACCATAACCCGCCGCGTGTCGTATCGGAGGTGAAAAGCGAAGTATCGGACTTTCGAATGCGTTCGGTGGCCGCATCGCCCCTTGTGTCGACCATCATGGCAGAAACGGCCCCCACTCCCGAATTTGGGAACAGCATTTCTTTGGTCGATCGCGAATTCACGATGCATCCTGATTGCGTCATTGATTCACAGAGAGAGGTTTTGAAAATGACGAAACTCGCCGAACTCGCCGATCTGGAGACCGAAATGGGAATGGCCGAATTCCCCCTTGGTCGAGAGGTGCTGGCCGATGCCGCCCCCGCACTGCTGGCCGCGATCGAGCGTCAGTTGACCGGTGCGGTGCGCAGCCAGAAGTTCCAGTCCATCATCGGGACCGGAGCGTAGTCAGCGCGGTGCAGTAATCCCTGCGGCGGGCACCGCCCTGGCCCGCCGCAGGGTTCCACCGTCGAAAAACCCGTCGTGAGGAGCCGTCATGGCCTCGGATTCGATTCCGCTCGAGATTCCCGAGTTTCGACCGATGTGGCCCGAATCCGGATTGGACGCGGCCGCGCTGCGGCGGGCCGAATGGACGCCGCTACCATTCACGGAATTCGTCGTCAAAATCCATAGTCGATGCAATCTCGCATGCGACTACTGCTATATCTACGAAATGGCGGACCAGGGCTGGCGCAATCAGCCCAAGGTCATGCGCCGCGAAACTTTCACGACCGCCTGCGCGATGATAGGCGAACATGCGCTGCGGCACAAAATCGACGCGGTCCAACTGGTGTTCCACGGTGGCGAGCCGCTGTTGGCGGGCCATGCCGAACTCGCATTCTTCGCGCGACATGCGCGCGAAACGCTCGGCAAGCACCTCGGTGTCCAGCTGAGCATGCAGACCAATGGCGTGCTGCTCGACGACGAATTCCTGCGCCTGTGCGCGCAGTGGAATATCGGCATCGGCGTCAGCCTGGACGGCGACGCGACCGCCAACGACCGGCACCGGCGCGATCGGCGGGGTCGCGGCAGCCACGCCGACGTGGCCGCCGCACTGGCGCGGCTGTCCGCGCCGGAGTACCGGCATCTCTACGGCGGACTGCTGTGCACCATCGACGTCGCCAACGATCCGATCCGCACCTATGAGGGCCTGCTGCGTTTTCGGCCGCCCTCGGTGGATTTCCTACTACCGCACGGCAACTGGACCAACCCGCCGCCGCATCGCGTCGCGGACTCGACGGAAACGCCCTATGCCGACTGGCTCATCCCGATCTTCGACCGCTGGTACGGCGAGCGTGCCGCGACGACGAGCGTGCGGCTGTTCGAGGATATCGTCGATCTGCTGATCGGCGGCACGGCCGGTTCGGAACTCATTGGCCTGGAACCCATTCAACTGGCCGTCATCGAGACCGACGGCACGCTCGAACAGGTCGACGAGCTCAAATCGGCCTATGCGGGGGCCGCCGGGTTCGGTCTGCGCGGGCTGGGCAATGCCCTGGACGAGGCGATGCGGCTGCCCGCGGTCATCGCCCGACAAATCGGCGTGGAGGCGCTCAGCGACGAGTGCCGGGCCTGCCCGATCCACACCGTGTGCGGCGGCGGTCACTACGTGCATCGCTACCGCGCGGACAGCGGATTCCGGCACCCCTCCGTCTACTGCGCCGATCTCACCAAATTGATCCGTCACATCGACTCGCGGGTCGGCACCGATCTCGCGCGGTCGCGCCAGACAGGAGAAGGTTCGTGAACGGCGTGCACATCGACAGCGTCACAGCGGATTTGAGTACCGGGTTCGGATCCTCGGAGGCCATCGCCGATCTATTCGACGAGGTGGTGCTGACCCGCATGATCCTGCTGCGGTTGCTCATGAGCGAGATCGCACCCGAGATCGCCGACGCGGCGGGACTCCCGGCGGCCTACCGGCGGCTGGCCGAACTACAGCGCGAGTATCCGAGGCAGGTGCGCGCGATGCTGAGCCATCCGCATACCGGGACCTGGTTGACGCGCACCATCCGCCGGGTCCGCGGCACCGATTCCGCGACGATGCCGCTGTGGGTCGAATGCGGCTACCTGGGTTGGCTCGCGGCGGCTTGCGCGGTGATGTGCGAGTCGGCCGGGGAGTTGGCGGTCGTGGTGCGCGCGGGTGCGGTGGTCTTGCCGGGCATCGGTCTGGCTCGACTGGGTGCGGTGGACGGCCACGCCCGCCTCGAATGGTCAGGCGGGGCACTGACATTCACCATGGATGATGTTGTCGTCCGGGTCCGCGCCCTGGATGCCGAGGACGAATCCGGCTGGCTGCCCATGCGCAAGGTCCGTGCCGATATCGTCCTGGACGATCTCGACCCGCTGCGCGACCTGCAGCAGGACGAAGCCCCCAGGCTGACAGCCGCCGAAGCGGAGACCTGGCGCGAAACCTTCGCCGACGCTTGGGATCTGCTCGGCCGGGACTTCGCCGGGTATCGCCAACCCATGCACGAGGCGCTGCGAATGCTCGCACCGCTGAGCGCGCGGCCGCGCACCGATGCCGCCAGCCACACCGCGACGGCGGGCGGCGGATGCGTGTACACCACCGCGCCCGCGGATCCGTGCCAGTTGGCGTTGACCCTCATCCACGAGGTCCAGCACACCAAGCTGAATCTGCTGCTCGACCGGGTGGACCTGGTCGAATTCGATCCCGGCCCACTGTTCTACGCCCCGTGGCGCGACGATCCGCGCCCGCTGCCCGGACTGCTGCACGGGATCTACGCCTTCTTCGGCGTCACCGATTTCTGGCGGGTGCATCGGCATTCCGACTGCCACGGTGGCCCGGCGGCGCATATCGATTTCGTCCTGTGGCGCGGGCAGGTGGCCGAGGCGATCGAGCAGGCGGCGGGTTCGCGCGCGTTGACCGCCGCCGGATTGACGCTGGTGCGCACCTTGGCGGCCGCGATGGAGCCGTGGTTGCTCGAGGATGTGCCCGCGGTGGCGAGATCCACCGCGGCCGAGGTGGTTCGGGCGCACCGGACGTTCTGGCGGGTACGGAATCTGCGTCCGGATGCGGGGGATATCGCGGAGTTGGCGCGGCGGTGGCGTGCGGGCGAGCGGCGGCCGGAGTTGCCTGCCGTGTCCCGGCCGGTCGACCAGGACGCGATTCCCGCCGGTTACCGCACGCTGGCACTCGCGCACGCACTGCGCGATCGGAGCATGGCGGTCTCTGGCGGCGATAGGGAGTATCTCGCGGGCCGCCACGAACAGGCGATGGTGTCCTACCTGGCCTCGCTGCGCGAGGATCCGTCGCGCCCGCAGGTGTGGGCCGGAATGGCGCTGGTGCTGCCACAATTGTTCCGAGATCGCGATTTTGAAGTCCTACACACGCGGAGCGAGATCGTCGCGGCGCTGTACGCCGTGCTGCGCGCGGACGATGTGGATATCCTCGATCTACTGCGCTGGTTGGCCGAGCCTCGGGATCATTGACGGGCGGTCGCCCGGCGCAGTGCCGCGGGCAGGTCGTCGACCGAGGGGAGGACGGCCGCGACATGGGCGTCGGGGCGGATGAGGAAGACCGCCCCGACGGGCAGCGTGGTCCCGGCGGCGTTCACGACGCGCAGGGGGAAGGGCGAATCCGGCGCGACCGCGCCGGGATTCGTCGTCACGACGAGGAATCCGTCTCTGGCGATGGCGCGCAGCCGTGTCGGGCTGCCGTCCAGGGTGATCGGGACATCCGGCACCAGCGTGCCCGGCGCGATGGGCGCCTCGGGATTGGCTGTGGTCAAGGGTGATTCGACATACCGGTGCGGTTCGCAGAGCCGTCCCGAGTCGACCGCGTCGGCGAGGGTGGGATCGGCGGCCACCGCATCCAGGGTCTCGCGCCGCCGGCGCTGGAGTTCGGGCGTGCGCGGGACGAGGAAATCCATGGTGTGCGTGGTGATATCGATATTCTCCCGCGCGGCCGCGTGCCGTTCCGCGTGGTAGGAGTCGAGCAGGGCCTCCGGCGCCCAGCCGCGCAGCACGAAAGCCAGCTTCCAGGCGGCGTTCTCGGCGTCGGCGACACCGGAATTGAGGCCGCGCGCGCCGAAGGGCGCCACCAGGTGCGCGCAGTCGCCCGCGAGCAGCACCCGGCCCGCGCGCAGGCGGTCGGCGATGCGGGAGTGGAAGCGGTACACCGATTTCCAGACGATCCCATAGGGTCGATCGCCGATGATGCGGCGGATACGGGCGTCGAGTTCGCCGGTGGATTCCTCCGCGTCGAGGTCGTAGTCGCCGGGGACCTGCCAGTCGATGCGGAAGGTCGAATCCGGGCAGGGGTGGATCAGCACCTGGCGTCCCGGATTCCACTCCGGATCGAAATAGAAGCGCCGCTCCCGCGACCAGTCGGGCAGATCCGTGCGGATATCGCAGATCAGGAATCTGTCGTCGAAGCTCTCACCTTCGAAACCGATGCCGAGCAGGCGGCGCAGTTGCGCACCCTGCGCGCCCGCACAGGCCACCGCGTAGGCGGTGGCGATCTCGGTCTGTCCGCGAGAAGTGGTGCAGCGCAGTGTTATCCCCTCCGGATGCTGCGCGATATCGGTGACCAGGTGATCCCAGCGCACCTCGATGCGCGGTTCGGCGGCGATGCGTTCGTCGAGAATCCGCTCGGTGCGCGACTGCGAGAGGTTGACGAAAGGCGGGAACGGTGAGCAGCCCGGATCGGTGAGCTCGCGGGAGAACAACTCGCGATCCCGGTAGAAGGTGCGGGCCGTGGTCCAGGTGAGGCCCTCCTCGGCGATGCGCGCGCCCGCGCCGACCGCCGCCCAGATATCGAGTACATCGCGCTGCTGACAGATGGCTTTGGAGCCGATCGCGTCCCGGCTCGGGCGACGATCCAGCAGCAGCACCCGAATTCCCCAGCGGGCGAGCAGCAATGCGGTGGTCTGGCCGACCGGTCCGTTGCCGATGACGGCCACCTCGGCATGCATCGCTACCCCTGCAATCGCGCCCACACCTCGCGGTCGCGTTCGGCGGTCCAGATGATGGGGCGCTCGATTCCGGACAGTTCGTCCCACAGTCGGGACACATCGAACGGCAGGCAGTGTTCGAAGATGGGCCAGCGACCGTAGTCCTCGAAAAGGGCGGCGTGGGTGGCTTCGAATGCCTCCTTCAGCGTGCCGCCGCGCTGTTGGACCGCGCCGACCTCGGCGATCATCACCGCCAGGAAGTGGCGGGTCTGCTCGATCGCGGCTTCGACGGCCGCGCGACCGTGCGAGACCGCGCCGCGTCCGCCGATGAGTGTTCGCGCGCCGAGCGCGCGCACCGTGTCCAACGTCGTGCTCGACCATTCCCGGTGGAACGCGTCGCCGGTGTAGAGCGCGGCCTGCGCCTCCACCAGGTCGCCCGCGAAGAGAATGCCCTGGCGGGGGAGCCAGGCGACCAAATCGCCCTCGGTGTGGCCCCTGCCGGGATGGCGCAGTTCCACCGTGCCGCGGTCGCCGCCGAGTTCGATGGTCATGGTGTCGGCGAAGGTCATGGTGGGGTGGGTCAGACCCGGCACCGACTCCGCGCCGTTGGCCAGGCGGGGCATGCGGGCGAATTCGCTTTTCCAGTCGGCGAGTCCGCGTTCCTCGATCAGGTCGGCGGTGGTGCGGTGCGCCACGATGGTCTGCGCGTCGAAGGCCGACGCGCCGAGCACCCGCACCGCGTGATAGTGCGAGAGCACCAGGTAGCGCACGGGTTTGTCGGTGTGCTCGCGCAGCAGCGTCAACCATTTGCGCGCCGCGACCGGCGTGGCGAGTGCCTCGAAGCAGAGCAGGAAATCCTCGCCCTCGATCGCCCCGATATTCGGGTCGCCCTCGGCTGTGAGGGCGTAGACGCCTTCGGCGAGGACCTCGAGTGTGCGTTGTTTCTCGCCGAGATCGGCGGAGGAGGCGAAGGACGGCATGGGCGCACCTCTCGATAGTTCCATTCGGAGGCATTATGGCGGTTCGAGCTCGAACGGGTGGCCGAATCAGCCGAGCCGGGTGCGAACAGCGAGGCCGGCGCAGGCGACGACCGCGAGTCCGCCCAGAACGGTTGGCCAGGTGAGGCTTTCGCGCAGCAGCAGGGCCGCCCAGCAGATCGACAGCACCGGCTGGACGAGTTGCACCTGGCTGACCTGCGCCATCGGCCCGATGGCCAGGCCGCGATACCAGGCGAAGAAGGCCAGGAACATGCTCACCACCGAGAGGTAGGTGAGGGCGAGCCACTGGGCCGGGGTTCCGGTCGGGGGCTGTTGGGCCGCGCCGATGCCGGTGAGTACGACCATGAGCGGCGCGCCGAGCACCAGCGCCCAGCACATCGTCTGCCAGGATCCGAGCACCCGCGACAGCAGCGCGCCCTCGGCATAGGAGATGGCGGCCGCGCCGACCCCGCAGAACAGGAGCAGATCGGTCAGGTGCAGCGAGCCGAGGCCGCCGTTCTGGCGGGCGGCGAAGACGACGGCGAGGACCGCGCCGATACCCGCCGTGATCCAGAAGGCGGTGCGCGGTCGGTCCCGTCCCCGCAGCACGGCCATGACCGCCGTGGCGGCGGGCAGCAGGGCGATCACGACCGCGCCGTGACCGGCGGGCACCGTTTGCATTGCAAAGGAGGTCAGTAGCGGGAAACCGACGACGACCCCAGCCGCGATGATCGCGAGACCGATCCATTGCCTGCCGCGTGGCAGTGGCTGCCGGGTCAGTGCCAGCGCGGCGGCGGCGAGCACCGCCGCGACGACGGCGCGCGCCGAGCCGATGAACAGCGGCGACATCCCGCCGTCCGCGACGGCGATTCGGGTGAACGGGATGGTGAAGGAGAATCCGACGACGCCGAGCAGACCCCAGCCGAGTCCGGTGCCGGACGATAGCGCCTGTGCCTTCTGAAGGGTAGCGCTACTATTGTGACTCATGTCTGACGATAACAGTTCGCGGATCGCGGCGAAACTGCGCGAGTGGATCGCCACCGCGCCACCGGGCGCTCGGCTGCCCTCGACGCGGGCGTTGGTGGCCGAGCATTCGGCCGGTCCGGTCACGGTGCAGAAGGCGCTGCGGACGCTGTCCGCCCAGGGGTTGATCGAAACCCGGCCCGGTGCCGGTGCTTTCGTTCGCGCCATCCGGGTGGCCCGCCCGAACGAATACGGTTGGCAGACGGCGGCGCTCGGCTCACAGCCGCGCCGCACCCCGCAGTTGTCGGCGGCGCTGCGCATCGCGCCCAATGAGGTGATCGCGATGAACTCCGGCTATCCGGATCGAGAGCTGCTGCCCGAGCGGCTGATTCGGGCCGCCTTCGGTCGCGCCGCGCGCGGGGAAGCGGTGGTCGGCAGGCCGCCCGCCGCGGGTCTGCCCGATTTGCAGGCGTGGTTCGCCACCGAACTGGGTGCGGCCACCCCCGTCGGCGTCGCACCGCCCGCCACCGCCGATGTCATCGTCATGCCCGGCAGTCAGAGCGGGTTGAGCATCGTCTTCCGCGCTCTGGTGGGTCCCGGTCGACCGCTACTGCTCGAATCGCCCACGTACTGGGGTGCGGTCCTGGCGGCGGAACAGTCGGGTGTGCAGGTGGTTCCGGTGCCGAGCGATATGCGCGGGCCGGATCCGGACGAACTGGCCCGCGCCTTCGAGCGCACCGGATCGCGGGCCATGTACGTCCAACCGAATTTCGCCAATCCCACCGGTGCGCAATGGAGTTCGGAGATCGCGGCGGAGGTGCTCGCCGTCGCGCGTCGATTCGGGGCCTTTCTCATCGAGGACGATTGGGCGCACGATTTCGGGATCACCGCCGAGTCGACCCCGCTGGCCGCGCGCGACGACGCCGGGCATGTCGTCTATCTGCGTTCGCTGACCAAGAGCGTGTCGCCCGCGGTGCGCATCGCCGGACTCATCGCCCGAGGTCCGGCCCGCGAACGCATCCTCGCCGCCGCGCAGGCCGAATCCACCTATGTCAGTGGAGTTTTGCAGGTCGCGGCGCTCGATATCGTCACCCAACCCGCCTGGCGCACCCACTTGCGCGGAGTTCGCCATCAACTCGGCGCGCGGCGCGATCTCTTGGTCGAGGCATTGCGAACCCATATTCCCGCAGCGCATTTGGAGGCCGTGCCGCGCGGCGGTCTGAATCTGTGGACGCGCCTGCCCGAGGCCACCGACCTGACGCGGCTGATGGCCGACTGCGAGGCCGCCGGTGTGCTGGTCGCGCCGGGGACCGAGTGGTTCCCGGCCGAACCCACCGCGCCCTACCTGCGGCTCAACTATGCCGGACCCAATCCGGGGGCCTTCCCGGCGGCCGCGCAGGTCATCGGGGCCGCCCTCGAGCGAAACGCGTGCTCCAGTCGGTGAGCAACTCCCGCAGTTCCGGTGGGGTGCGGACCGTGAATTCGCAACCGACGATGCCCAAAGCCAATGCGGCCCATTCGAGTTGGTCGGCGCGCATCCGCATGACGCAGTGTTCGTCGTCGATCGCCTCCAGTTCGGCGTAGTCGCCGATGCGGACATCCGCGGCGTCCACATTGGTGTGCAGGAGGACCTCGATGGCGAAGGGGGTCGGAGGGTTGTGGATGCGTGAGCGTATGTATTCGACGGCGTCGACGGCGGGCAGTTCGCGGGGTCGGAAGCGGCTGCCGGTGGGGTGCGGGCGGCGCAGGCGGTCGAGGCGGAAGCTGCGCCAATCCTGCCGGTCCAGGTCGTAGCAGACCAGATACCAGCGGCGGCGGGCGGAGATCAGGCGCAGCGGTTCGACATGGCGGATCGAGGCCGCACCGTCGGCGGCCAGGTAGTCGAACCGCACCCGCATCGTGTCGCGGCACGCCTGCGCGAGGACGACCAGCGCGTCCGGATCGGTGACCGGAACCCGTTCGGGTATCCGGCGTTCGGCGGATTCGGTCATCGCGCGCACCGAGTCCACCCGGTGGCGCAGTCGCGGCGGCATGACATCGGTGAGCTTGGTCAGCGCCCGCACCGAGGATTCGGCGATACCCGCGACGGCCGAGTCCGCGGCGCCCTGCAAGCCCAGGGCCAGGGCGACCGCCTCTTCGTCATCGAGGACCAGCGGCGGCAAAGTCGCGCCGGGCGCCAACCGGTAGCCGCCTTCGACCCCGCGCTGCGCCTCGACCGGGTAGCCGAGTTCGCGCAGCCGATCGATATCGCGACGTACGGTCCGCAGCGAGATGCCGAGTCGATCCGCCAAATCGACGCCCGACCAGTGCCGATGGGTCTGCAAGAGCGAGAGCAGGCGCAGCATCCGCGCACTCGTGTCGGCCATTTTTACGGCTCCCCGGCAATTAAGGCCAGAAACTGGCACCAATGGTGCCTAGCGTAGGGGACGAAGCCGACGAGAGGATGTTCGAATGACCACCGACACCACCCTGACCCGTGAGCGCGCCGATCTGCTGGAGACCTTGCGCGCGCACCGGGGATTCCTGCGCTACACCGTCCGGGAGCTCACCGACGAGCAGGCGGGCCAACGCACGACCGTGAGTGAGCTGTGTCTCGGCGGGCTCATCAAGCACGTCGCCGAAACCGAAAGCGGCTGGGTCGATTTCATCGTCGACGGCAACTCGGCGATCATGTCGGGGAAGGATTTCAGCAAGTGGACCGAGGCGGATTTCGTGGAGCGCGCCAACGGATTCCGCATGCTGCCCGGTGAGACGCTGGCCGGATTGCTCGCGGAGTACGAGCGGGTGGCCACCCGCACCGACGAACTCGTCGCCACCCTGCCCGACCTCGATCTCTCGCATCCGCTGCCGCCCGCGCCGTGGTTCGAGCCGGGCGCGCGCCGCAGCGCCCGCCGGGTGCTGCTGCACATCATCGCCGAGACCGCGCAGCACGCGGGTCACGCCGATATCCTGCGGGAGGCACTCGACGGCCAGAAAACCATGGGCTAAACGGGTTTCTCGGAGTGGGTGCCCCAGCCGATGTGCGCCTCTTGGTGCATACGTTCGACCATGTGCGGGTAGTGCAGCTCGAAGGCGGGGCGCTCCGAACGAACGCGGGGCAGTTCATAGAAGTTGTGCCGCGGCGGGGGACATGTCGTGGCCCATTCGAGGGAGTTGCCGTAGCCCCATGGATCGTCCACGGTGACGACCTCGCCGTAGCGATAGCTCTTGAAGACATTCCACAGGAACGGCAGCATCGACGCGCCGAGCAGGAATGAGCCGAGGGTGGAGACCGTATTGAGCGCGGTGAATCCGTCGCTGGGCAGGTAGTCGGCGTAGCGGCGCGGCATCCCCGCGTCCCCGAGCCAGTGCTGGGCCAGGAAGGTGGTGTGGAACCCGATGAAGGTGGTCCAGAAATGCCATTTCGCCAGCCGCTCGTCGGCCATGCGGCCCGTCATCTTGGGGAACCAGAAGTAGATGCCCGCGTAGGTGGCGAATACGACCGTGCCGAACAGCGTGTAGTGGAAGTGCGCCACCACAAAATAGGTGTCGGTGATGTGGAAGTCGAGCGGCGGGCTGGCCAGGATGACACCGGAAAGGCCGCCGAAGAGGAAGGTGACCAGGAAGCCGACCGAGAACAGCATCGGTGATTCGAAGGTTAATTGACCCCGCCACATGGTGCCGATCCAGTTGAAGAACTTCACGCCGGTGGGCACCGCGATGAGGAAGGTCATGAACGAGAAGTACGGCAGCAGCACCGCGCCGGTGGCGTACATGTGGTGCGCCCACACCGCGATGGATAGTGCGGCGATACCGAGGGTCGCGTAAACCAAAGCGGTGTAACCGAAGATGGGTTTGCGGCTGAAGACGGGGAAGATCTCGGAGACGATGCCGAAGAACGGCAGCGCGATGACATATACCTCGGGGTGTCCGAAGAACCAGAACAGATGTTGGAACAGCATCAACCCGCCATTGGCCGGATCGTAGATATGTCCGCCGAGGTGGCGATCGTAGAACAGCGCCAGCGCCGCGGCGGTCAGCAGTGGGAAGCAGATCAGGATCAGGACACTGGCGATCACCACATTCCAGGTGAACAGCGGCAACCGGAACATGGTCATGCCCGGACAGCGCAGGCAGACGACGGTGGTGATCATATTGACGCCGCCGAGAATGGTGCCGAGGCCGGAGACGCCGACGCCGAGGATCCACATATCCGCGCCGACACCGGGCGAATGGATGATATCGGCCAGCGGCACATATGCCGTCCAACCGAAATCGGCCGCACCGCCGGGTGTGAGGAATCCCGCCGTGGCCAGGGATGCGCCGAACAGATAGAACCAGTAGCTCAGCGCGTTCAAGCGCGGAAATGCCACATCGGGCGCGCCGATCTGCAGGGGCACCAGAATATTCGCGAAGCCGAAGATGATCGAGGTGGCATAGAACAGCAACATGATCGTGCCGTGCATGGTGAATAGCTGATTGAACTGTTCGGGCGAGAGGAACTGCAATCCGGGCCGCGCCAGTTCCCCGCGCATGAGCAGCGCCATCAACCCGGCGATCATGAAGAAGGCCATCGAGGTGACCAGATACATCTGGCCGAGCACCTTCGGATCGGTGGTGGTGAGCATCCGATGCAGCGCCGACCCCTTCGGCGCGCGTCGCGCCGGATGGGGCCGGGTCACCACCGGTCTGGGAGATATCGCAGTCACCACACCCTCCTCATACGGTTCCGACGGAACCTCGCACCGAATCTCGGGCAATCGGAAGGTATTCGGCGCATTCGGCGCGGAAAACCCCTGCGGTGCAGGAGATGACCTTTTGGTACCCTTTCCCGCGACGGGCAGTGACCTTGGTCCATCGCCCGAATGACCTGCGCCCCTTGTGTATCCAGCTCGGGTGAATGGGAGCACAATTCAATCCCATTGATGCCCAATGTCTTTCGAATATCGCTTGAATCACGACGGATTGTCCCCGCATGTGGTGATTCGTCTACCTTGGCGAAATGCCCACCACATCGCAGCCGATCGCCGACCTGTCGAAATCGATCGCTTTCGCGGAGGATCACCGTTTCGGCGACGCCGAGCTGTTCTTCTCCACCACCGACCGCCGCGGCGTGATCCGCCAGGGCAATTCGGTCTTCGTCCGTATCGCCGGATACTCGCAGGCCGAACTGGTCGGCGCGCCGCACAATATCGTGCGGCACCCGCGGATGCCCGCCGGTGTCTTCGCGCTGATGTGGGATCGGCTCGAGGCGGGGCTACCGGTCTGCGCGTATGTGCGCAACCAGGCCAGGGACGGTGCGTCGTACTGGGTGTTCGCCACCATGAGTCCGCTGCGCTCGGGCTACCTCTCGGTGCGGGTGGCGCCGCGCGCCGAGGCGATGGGCCGAATCGAACGGATCTACGCGCGCGCCCACGCCGTCGAACAGCGACTGTGCCGCGCGGGCGTCGGCCGCCGCGACCGCGCCGTCGCGGGCCGCGCCGAGATCGAAAAGGCTTTGCGCGAGGACGGATTCGGCTCCTACGACGAATTCGTGCTCGACGCGCTGCCACTCGAGGTCGCCGCGCGCGACCGGTTGGTCTCGGCCACCTACCTGAGGCCGCAGGCGCGGGGTCCCATCGCCGAGGTGCTCGGCGGCGTCGCGGTGCTCGACCGCGCTCTGGACCGACTCGTCACCCGGCTGGCCGACTACCGTGACCTGTGCGATCAACTGGCCGACGCCTCCGCCCAGCTCATCGATATCACCGAGCGCATGAACCGGTCCGTCGCCGCGGCCGCGGCCGCGTCCGCCCCGATCGCCGAATCCCATCCGGTGCTCGCCAATGTCGCGCAGGTCATGCGCGAACCGATGGATCAGGCGGTCGTCGAACTGCGCGAGCTGCGAACCGGATTGGACCGGCTGCGCGGCAGCGTGGCCGATCTGCGGTTCCGGATCTCCCTGGCCGCGCTCTACAACGATATGGTCGCCGCCTTCGCCGCCGAGGTGGTCGACGGGACCGCACCGCCCCGCTCACTGGACGCCGTGCCCGCGCTGTGCGAGGCCGCGGCCTCCGGACTCACCGAGATGTCCGAGCGGGTCGACACCGTCAATGCCCAGATGCGCGCGGTCGCGGCGAGCACCGAGCGGGCCGCGGACGCGCTGGATCGGTTCCGGCGCTTCCTCGGGCAGTGGCGGATTCTGGTGCTGCGGCATCGTGCTCGGCCGCTGATCGGGGACAGGCTCGAACCCATCGATGCCGAGATCGGGGTGAGCTGGGACTGGATGGAACTGCTGTACACGCTGGGCCGCGAGTTCCGGTCCGGGGCCGTGGTTTTCGATGTGGAGGCAGTGGGCAGGCAGTTGGACGGGATCGAACTGGCCGCCGCGATCGTCGGTATCGCGGGGTGACTCTGTCGGGTCATCGGTCCCCGCGGTTGGGGTAGGACGACCCTCCCGTTCATGCCGCGCGCCTAGCACAGTGTCGGGAGGTGCCCCCGCACCACTTCGCCCGCTACCCGTGGCGGCCGCACCGCACACTCGAATCGAAACCGAAAGGCAGGCACCGATCTTGGCGCGCGACCTGACCCAGCGCGAACTGCTGGCCGAACTGGAGTCCACCGCCGAAACCTGTGTGGACAGGCATCTGAAGCTGTCCAAGGACTGGCAGCCGCACGACTACATCCCGTGGGATGAAGGACGCAATTTCGCGATGCTGGGTGGAATCGATTGGGATCCGGAGCAATCCAGGCTCAGCCCGGTCGCGAAGGCGGCCATGGTCACCAATCTGCTCACCGAGGACAATCTGCCCTCCTATCACCGGGAGATCGCCGAGAACTTCTCCCGCGACGGCGCGTGGGGCACCTGGGTCGGTCGCTGGACCGCGGAGGAGATGCGGCACAGCGTGGTGATTCGCGACTACCTGGTGGTGACCAGGGGTGTGGACCCGGTCGCGCTGGAACAGGCCCGAATGGCTCACATGACCAATGGTTTCGCGCCGGGGACCGAGGCATTCGAGGACGACGGTGCGGGATTCCTGCACTCGGTGGCCTATGTCAGCTTCCAGGAATTGGCCACCAGGGTTACCCACCGCAATACCGGCCGGGTCTGTCAGGACGAGATCGCCGACGCGATGCTGGGGCGCATCGCCGCCGACGAGAATCTGCACATGATCTTCTATCGCACCGTCTGCGGTGCGGCCCTTGATCTTTCGCCCGATCAAGCGGTCTCCGCCATTGCCGACGTGGTGCAGAATTTTCAGATGCCCGGCGCACAGATGCCGAACTTCCGGCGCAACGGGGTGCTCATGGCCAAACACGGCGTCTACGATCTGCGCCAGCATCTCGAGGAGGTGCTGGAACCGGTCCTGCGAAAGTGGAATATCTTCGGCCGCACCGATTTCGGGGCGCGCGGCGAGCAGGTTCGGGAGGGATTGGCCGCCTTCCTCGACGATATGCGGGAAGTGCGGATTCCGCGCTTCGAGGAGCAGCGCGATCGCGCACTGGCCCGCGAGGCGGCTCGTGTGTGATCGCGCGGGCGCATGGTTGGTGCTGATCTTGGGATTCGCGGGATGGTCGGCATCGCTGACGCTGACCATCGAGCGGTTCCGACTGCTCACCGAACCGGGCTACACCCCGTCGTGCAGTATCGACCCGACCATTTCCTGCGGGTCGATCATGGCCTCGCCTCAGGCCGCGGTGTTCGGATTCCCCAATCCGATCATCGGCGTGGTGGGGTTCTCGGTGGTGGTCACCCTCGGCGTGTTGGCGGTGGCTGGAACTGCGGTGCCGCAGTGGTTTTGGGGGTCGGTGGCCCTCGGCGCCGGTCTCGGTGTCGCCTTCGTCGGCTGGTTGATCTTCCAGGCGCTCTACCGCATCAACGCGCTGTGCCCTTACTGCATGGTTGTCTGGGCCGCGACGCCCGCGCTGTTGGCGACCTCGGCCAGGCAACTATGGCCGAACTCGATTGTGGTCCAATGGCGTTGGACGTTGCTGACTGTTGGCTACGTGATCGTCGCGGTGCTGGTCTTCCTGCGCTTCCAGGACTACTGGCTATCGCTGCTCTGATCCGATCCGGTTTCGGGTCCGGATCGAGTCCCTGATCGAACCTGCGCGGCCGACAATCGAATCGGAGGTGAGGATCACCAAGGACCCGCTGGATGACGAGCCGACGGATTCGAGCGCGGCGCAGGCGGTGTCGTGGGCCAAGTGGCAGAGCCGCGTGGACGGAATCCGGCCGGAACAGGGCACTTTCGAGCACTGATCCCGGCAGCGGCGCGCGAGTCGGTGGCGCGCCATCCGGTGCTGGCCCGGCTGCTGAGTGACCATCCCGACCTGGAGCACTCCTGCCGCGAGTTGCCGAGGAAGCTGAATTCCCTTATGCGGCATCCGGAAGCGGTGCGCATACTCGCCGCAGCGGTGCGGACGGTCGCCGAGCGCGGCGCGGAGGCGGTGCTCGCGGATCCGGTGCGTGGCATGGCGACACCGCTGACCCCCGAGCAGCGGGCGATCTCGCGGCAGGTCCGCGACCGGGTGCGGCAGATCCGTCCACGGGATCGGCTCCAGCCCGGATTCGATGCGAGCAGGCACCACGACGGCGCGTATCAGCGCGAGTTCCTGGATCGGCAGTATGCGGCCTGGCCCGAGACGCAGCGTGCGCTGAACGAACTCGCCGGGGAGATCGCCGGACAGACCGGCGGCGCGGCGCATTGGCGCACCCAGCCGAAGGATCGCGAACGTGCGTGGGAAAAGATCGGTGAATACCGAGGGGATGTGTCTCGGCTGGTGGATCTGGTCGGCGCGCGGATAGTGTTCGATCGGGTCGACGAGGTCTATCGCGCCCTGGCATGTATTGCCGACGACACGCGCGTCGAGATCGTCTATATCAAGGACAGATTCGACTGCCCGCAGGCTTCGGGCTATCGGGATGTATTGCTCAATCTCCGAATGCCCAATGGTCATATCGCGGAACTCTGCCTGCATCTGCGGCGTATCGAAGCGGTGGTGCGATATGAGCACGCGCTGTACGAGGTGCAGCGGGATTTCGAAACGTTGGCCCGCCGTGAGAATCGCGAGCTGAGTCCACGCGAGGCGGCCCTGAATATCGAGGTGCGCAGATATCTCAACGGGTTGTTCTGGCAGGCCACGGTGCTGGGGCTGCCCGATGGTCCGGCCGATTCCGACGGTTCGTCGAAGGTCGGATCCTAGCCTGTCGAAGCAATGTATCGTATTGATATGGGTTTCCGGAAGGGATTGTCGCATGGCCTGGCTCGAGAAATCTCCGGCATACTATCGTTTCTATAATGGGACGATGCGACTGACGGAATCCGGCTCGGGCATGCCGGTGGGGGAGAAATTGAATATCCGCACCGGATTCTTCGAGTCCGCGTCATTCGAGGATATCGGCAAGGTATTGCGTTCCGGTTCGGATATGGATTTCGCCGAGATGTCGCGCGAGGAGTTCATTCGCGAAACCGAGGATGCGCGCAGTTACTATCTGCGCGGCGAAGGGCCGATCTTCGAGATCTACGCCCGGATCAACGCGATCTACGACAATGCCGAAACCGGGGAGCGGACCATCGATGCGGAGCAGGTGCTCGCGCTGTGTCGCCGCACCTTTCGGATGTGGGGAGCGGAGGCGGCCCGCCGTGCCGCGGGACAGTCGCCCGCGTTTCAGTGCGCGCCGGTGGGTGGCAGATGATCCTCCGGCCCTTCGGGTCGCCATGGTGAGGCCGCGCGGGCCGCGCTCGGTGTGCTCCCGGTCCAGCGCAGGTAGGCGCGGCGGAATTCCCTGGCATCGGTGAAGCCGACCTCGCCCGCGATGGCGCTGATCGACAGGCTCGAGGTGCGCAGCAGGACGTTGGCGCGCTCCAAGCGCACCCGGTCGCGGATCTCGCCGAAGCGCTGACCGCCCTCGGCCAGCCTGCGATGCAGGGTGCGCTCGCTCATCATGAGCCGCTTGGCGACGGCGGCCTGGGTGGTGGGTTCCCAAATACGGTCTCGGAGCACCTGTTCCACCTCGGGCGCGATATCGGTTCGTGGCTGGTCGATCCTGGATCGCCGTACCCGCCCGGCACTGGGCAGGGTGAGGGCCGTCTTGTGGAAGTGCACGCTGGTCGCCTGCGCGTCGAACCGCACCGGGCAGCAGAAGAATTCGGCACAGGACCCGGCATGCGCCGGTGGCGGGTAAGCGAATTCGATCCGCTCCGGCTCGGCCTTCGGCCCGAACAGCCACGACGCGACGGCGATGGTCAAACAGCACGCCTGCTCACTCAGTCGCGGCAGCAGCGCCGGATTCGGGCACGGAACGGCCAGGGTCAATGCGATCTCCTCGGTCCCGACGGCGATTTCGAAGTCGAAAAGACTGTCCGCGGCCCGCTGCAGCGCCGCGGTCAGCTTCTCGGCTCCGGATCGGGATTCGGGCAAGTCGGGTTCCATTCCTGATGTCGAGAGCTGAGCCGGAAAGACGCCGGTCAATGTTAGGTGCGCAACCCGCTATGCCCACAGTGGGAAATTCTCATAGCCGCCCCCACCCCGCCGTGACCACGGCAACTCACCCCAACAGCCCACAGGGGTGGCAGAAATCACGTTTGAACAACCCCCGCACCGGTATCAATCAGCAACCGCCCGGCCAACATTGCGACCGTCCGAAACCCCCCACTAGAGGCGCACACAGAACTGAGACGAGATCCCCCAACAAATCCCCCCGCCCGGCCACCCCCGTCGCCCACCCAGACCACTCACGACAAGCCCGAACCGAACCGCAACAGGTCAGCCCCGGAATCCCCGAACCGCAACAGGTCAGCCCCGGAACCCCCGAACCGCAACAGGTCAGCCCCCGAATCCCCGAACCGCAACAGGTCAGCCCCGGAACCCCCGAACCGCAACAGGACAGCCCCCGAACCGCACGTCCCAGCACCGCCGCCACCACCCCCTTGGGGGTCCGGGGGCAAAGCCCGCCGGGCGGGGCGTGGGGGTTGCACCCCCACAAAAAATGACGAAACGAGCCTGCGAGCGCCCCCCGCGAGCATGGCTCGCCTACGAGTGGAGTGCCCCCGGCAGGAATCGAACCTGCGACCTAGGGATTAGAAGGCCCTTGCTCTATCCAACTGAGCTACGGAGGCAACGCGTTCCACCTTGACCGAGAACGGCCGCGCTGTCCAGCAGCGCAATTATAGCGACCGTCCAGATCGTCAGTTTCTCAGCGTCAGCAACATTCCAGCCACCTTGCGGGCCTCCGTCGGGCCACGAACGGAAACCAGCCTAGTCGCCCAAGCCCGGACGGGCCATGGATTAATGCCCGAACTAGGCTCGAAGCCATGTCGTCAGCGCAGGACCCGCCAGCGGAACAGGATGTCGAAGCGGCGCGGTCCGGATCCGCGGCGGGATTCGCGGTGCTGTCGGTGCTGGGTCTGGCGATCGCCGCCGTGGTGGCCGCGCTGGTCGTCGGACTCTCGGCGGCGCAGGCGCTGAGCCTGCTCGGCATACCCGATCCCGGCCCGCTGACCACCTACGGACTGCCCGCCGTGCGCGCCCTGGCCAACCTGGCAGGCGCGATGACAGTCGGCTCACTGCTGTTCGCCGCCTTCCTCACCCCGCCCCAAACCAATGGCCTGCTCGACACCGGCGGCTACCGCGCCTTGCGGCGCGCAAGCAATACCGCCCTGCTGTGGGCATTCTGTGCCGCACTGCTCGTCCCGCTGACCGTCTCCGACACCACGGGCAGACCGGTCGGCAAGATCCTGCGCCCGGAGGAGCTCTGGCGGGCGGTGAACCAGGTCGCCCTGGCCGAAGCCTGGCGCACCACGGTGTTTTTCGCGCTGATCGTCGCGGTCGGCGCTCGGCTGGCGCTGCGCTGGGGCTGGACGCCGCCGCTGTTCGGGGCCGCGCTGGTGACCATGATGCCCCTGGCGCTGACCGGACATTCCTCCTCCGGCGGCTCGCACGACCTGGCCACCAATAGTCTGATCCTGCACCTGGTTTCGGCGGCGGTCTGGGTCGGCGGGCTGTTCGCCGTACTCGCCCACGCCCGGCGCGGCGGCGCGCACATCGACGTCGCCGCCACCCGCTTCTCCTTCCTGGCCGCCATCGCCTTCGCGGTCATCGCCGCCAGCGGCGTGATCAACGCCTGGGTGCGCGTCCCCGCGGGCGAACTGTTCACCACCACCTACGGGCGATTGGTGCTGGCCAAGGCCGCCGCGCTGATCGTGCTCGGCCTCATCGGATTCCAGCAGCGGCGCGCCTCGATCCCGGCGTTGAAGGCCAACCCGCGCGCCGCGGGCGCGCTTATTCGCTTCGGCGGCGTCGAGGTGCTCATCTTCGCGGCCACCATGGGACTCGCGACCGGCCTCGGCCGCACTCCGCCACCGCCTCCCGAGAAGATTCCGTCCCCCATCGAGGTGGAGATCGGCTACGACCTGGCAGGCCCGCCCACCCTCGGCCGCATTCTGTTCGACTGGCGTTTCGACCTGATCTTCGGCACGGCGGCGATCGTGCTCGCGGTGCTGTACCTGCTCGGCGTGCGCCGACTGCGGGCGCGCGGGGACGCCTGGCCCGTGGGTCGGACCATCGCCTGGCTGTCAGGATGCGCGGTGCTGCTGTTCGGCACATCCTCCGGTGTCGGGCGGTACGCGCCCGCGATGTTCAGCGTGCACATGGGCCAGCACATGGCGCTGTCGATGCTCGCGCCCATCCTCTTCGCGCTCGGCGGCGTGGTGACGCTGGCCTTGCGCGCACTACCCCCGGCCGGTCGGGGCGGGGTGCCGGGACCGCGCGAGTGGATCCTCCTCTTCGTCCACAATCCGGTCTCGCGCCTGCTGACCCACCCCATCGTGGCGTCGGTCATCTTCGTCGCCGGCTTCTACGCGCTGTACATGGGCGGTATCTACGACAAGTTCGTCAATGCCCACGCCGCGCACCTGCTGATGAATCTGCACTTCCTGATCAGCGGATACCTCTTCTACTGGGTCGTCATCGGCATCGACCCCAAACCCCGGCGGGTCGAACCGCTGACCAGACTCGGCATGGTCTTCGGCTCCCTGCCGTTCCACGCCTTCTTCGGCGTCGCCCTCATGAGCATGACCACGGTGATGGGCGGCTGGTTCTTCGGTGCCCTCGGACTCGACTGGCACGGTGACCTGCTCGGCGATCAGCGCACCGGCGGCTCGATCGCCTGGGCCAGCGGCGAGGTGCCGCTGGTGGTGGTCATGCTGGCACTGCTCATCCAGTGGTCGCGCAGCGACGCGCGCCTGGCCCAGCGCACCGACCGCGCCGCCGAACGCGATCACGACGCGGACCTGGCCGCACACAACGCCATGTTCGCTGAACTGGCCAAACGTGATCGCGGGGCGCAGTAGTGACCAGCGCCGAGGACATATCGCAGCGCCGCGTGCTCCGAGCGGATGTGCGCGCGGCGCGTAAACGGCTCACCGGCCGCATCCGCACCACCCCCGTCTTCCACACCAGTGTCAACGGGCCGAACGGCCAGGTCCCGGTCACGCTCAAACTCGAATATCTGCAGCACGGCGGCACTTTCAAGGTGCGCGGCAGTCTCAACGCCATGCTCGCCGCCGATCCCGCCGCCGACCGGGTGATCATCGCCTCGGGCGGCAACGCGGGCATCGCGGCCGCCTTGGCCGCCGCCGCGCTCGGCATATCGTGCACCGTCGTGGTCCCCGAATCCGCACCGCACACCAAAGTGGCCGCCATGTGGTCGCACGGCGCGGAGGTGCTGTGGCACGGCACCACCTACGCCGAGGCCCACCGCTACGCCACCGACCTGGCCGCCGAGCGAAATGCCTTGCCGCTGCACGCCTTCGACCTGCCCGCCGTGGTCGCGGGGGTCGGCGTGGTCGGGCTGGAACTCGAGGAGCAGGTGCGCGGCCGTCCGCCGATCCTCGTCGCCGTCGGCGGCGGCGGACTGATGGCCGGTATCGCGGCCGCGCTGGGTCGGCGCAGGCAGGTCATCGGGGTGGAGCCGGAGGGGATGCCGATTCTGCGCGCCGCGCTGTCGGCGGACCGGCCGGTCGAGGTCGGTGCGTCCGGTTTGGTGGCGGATGGTCTGTGGGCCAGCAGAATCGGCGATATCGCCCTGGATGTGGCCCGCCGCTACGGCGTGCGATCGGTGCTGGTCAGCGATGACGCCATCGCCGCGGCGCGGGACTATCTGTGGCGGGAGTTCCGCATCGTCGTCGAATTGGCGGGCGCGGCGGCGCTGGCCGCCGTGCAGAGCGGGGTCTACGCGCCACCGGCGGGGGAGCGGCCGGTCATCGTGCTCTGCGGCGCGAATGCCGAACTCGGCGGCTGAAGACATTCGGTCGCTGCGCGATTGCCGGGCGTAGATTGGCGGACAGTCGACAAGCCGAGGAGACACCGTGTCCGAGACCGAATTCGATTCCCTGCTCGCCGCGCTCACCCTGGAGCAGAAGCTCGGGTTGCTCACCGGAGCCGACCTCTGGTCCACCGTCGCCGAACCCGCCGTCGGACTGCGCTCGATGACACTGTCGGACGGCCCTTCCGGGGTGCGCGGACCGGTGTGGGACGAGCGCGACCCCTCCCTGAACCTGCCCTCGGCCACCGCGCTGGCCGCCACCTGGGATCTGCAACTGGCCGCCCGCTACGGCGCGGCCTCGGCGGCCGAGGCGCGCCGCAAAGGTGTGCACGTGGTGCTCGGACCCACCATAAATCTGCACCGAAGCCCGTTGGGCGGCAGGCATTTCGAAGCATTCTCCGAGGACCCGCTGCTCACGGGCGAACTGGCCGCCGCGTACATCCGTGCGGTACAGGCCAATGGCGTGGCCGCCACACCGAAACACTACGTGGCCAACGATTCCGAGACCGAGCGCTACACGGTGGATGTCGAGGTCGGCGAGCGCGCGCTGCGCGAGCTGTATCTCGCGCCGTTCGAGGCGGCCGTGCGGGCGGGCGCGTGGTTGGTGATGTCGGCCTACAACTCGGTGCACGGTGTCACCATGTCCGAGAATCCGCTGCTGACAACGCCGCTGCGCACCGAATGGGGTTTCGACGGTGTGGTGGTCTCGGATTGGACGGCGGTGCGCAGCACCGAGGCCGCGGCCAACGCGGATCAGGATCTGGTGATGCCCGGTCCCGACGGGCCATGGGGTGCGAAACTCGTTGCGGCGGTGCGGGAAGGCGCGGTGTCGGAGGCGGTGATCGACGCCAAGGTGCTGCGGCTGCTGTGCTTGGCCCGGCGGGTCGGCGCGCTCGGCGCGAATGTAGCGGTGGGGCAGCAGATTCGGGAGGACGGCAGGATCGTCGCCCGCGAGGTGGCGGCCGCGGGTATGGTGCTGCTGCGCAATGCGGGCGAATTGCCTTGGCCCAGTGCGGGTCCCGGATCCGTCGCGGTGATCGGCGAGGCGGCGCTGTATCCACGCACCCAGGGCGGCGGTAGCGCCACCGTGGTGCCGGAGGAGGTGATCAGCCCGGTCGCGGGGCTGCGGGCCGCGTTGCCCGAGGGATCGATCACGGTGCACCCCGGTGTTCCGGTGCAAACCGGAATCCATCCGCTGCCGCTGTCGGTCATCTCCGATCCGGTGACGGGGGAACCGGGTCTGCGCGTCCGCTTCTTCGACGCCGAGGGCGCGGAGTTGCTCAGCGAACATCGCCGTGCGGCCCAACTGGTCTATATGGGGCAGGCGCCGCAGGGTGCGGCGGTCATCGAATTGACGACGAATTACCTTCCGGGGCCGGATGATTCGGCGGCCGTACGCCTCGGCGTCGCGGGTCTTGGGCACACGATCATGACAGTGAACGAAGAAATCGTCCTCGACACCGAATTGGTCGCGACGGGGGAGGTGTTGGGCGCGGCGTTGTTCGCGCCGGGCGTGGCCGCCGTGCCGGTGGTGCTCGCCTGCGGCCCGATTGCCGTGCGGGTCCGCCAGGATCTCCAATCCGAGGGCGCGGCAATGGGTTTGGTGGTCATCACGCTGGGCACCGAAGCGGCGCTCATGGATACCGCCGACCTACTCGCGGATGCCGCGGCCATGGCGCGGGCGGCCGAGGTCGCCGTCGTGGTGGTCGGCACCGACTCGCTCACCGAGAGCGAGGGTTTCGACCGGGTCACCCTTTCGCTGCCCGGTGAACAGGACGCGCTGGTCCGCGCCGTCGCGGCGGCCAATCCGCGCACCGTGGTCGTGGTGAATTCCGGTGGGCCGGTGCTCATGCCGTGGCGCGACGAGGTCGCGGCGGTGCTGCTGTCCTGGTTCGGTGGACAGGAACTGGGGCACGCGCTGGCCGATGTGCTGCTCGGGCGGCGCGAACCGGGCGGCAGGTTGCCCACGAGCTGGCCCGCCGCGGCGGCGGATGTGCCGGTGCTGTCCACCACGCCGGTCGACGGGGTGCTCCGCTACGACGAGGGCATCCATCTCGGGTACCGGGCGTGGTTGCGGGCCGATCGCTCGCCCGCCTATCCGTTCGGGCACGGGCTGGGCTATACGAGTTGGGAATTCGGCGGACTCGTCGTGGAACTGGGTGCGGACGGGGCGGTCGAGGTGCGGGTCGAGGTGCGCAATACCGGCGCTCGTGCGGGCAAGCAGGTCGTTCAGGCCTATTTGTCCCGACCGGAGTCGGCGGTGGAGCGTCCGGTGCGCTGGTTGGCCGGGTTCGCGACGGTCACGGCCGCTGCCGGTACGACCGCCACGGCGCGGATTTCGGTGCGTCCCAGGGCGTTCGAGCATTGGGATGGCGGTTGGCAGGTCGAGCCGGGCGCCTTCACCCTGCATGTCGGTGCGAGCGTGCTGGATCTCCCGTTGACCGCCGTCGTCGATCGCTGAACCCGGTGGTTGTCCACATCCGGTGAAGTTGTCCCCAATCGCCATTCGACTCGGTCGGACCGGCCGCGGATCCCGCAGGCTGGACTGGTCCACATGGGACGGGCAGCAGTCGAAAGGTGAAGGGGTGTAACCGTGTACGAGACGAATGTGACGATCGTCGGCAATATCGTCAGCCAGCCGGTCCGGCGCGATCTGGGCAATGGCGATGAGCTGCTGACCTTCCGGTTGGCCAGTAATTCCCGCCGCCTCGATTCCGGCACGGGGGAGTGGGTGGACGCAGGCGCCCTGTTCCTCAACGTCGCATGCTGGCGCAGACTCGTCGCGGGCGTCGACGATTCGTTGCGCCGGGGCGATCCGGTGGTGGCCTACGGCCGACTGCACATCCACGAGTTCACCACCCGCGACGGCGCCGCCCGCCGCGAGCCGGAACTGCGCGCCATCGCGATCGGCCCGGATCTGGCCCGGTGCTCGGCGCCCATCACCCGCCGGAATACCTATGATGGTCCGGGCGCTGTACCTCGGGGCGTCGTCTGCGCCGCGCAGAATGGCTCGCCGCCCGCCGCAGGGACGCGCGCCGACCCCGAATCCGCCATCGCCTCGTAGCCCCGCACCGGGCGGCGGCTCTGCGTTATTTCACCGATCCCAACACCGTTAGGCTGCTGCATATGGCTGAGTTCATTTATCAAATGAGGAAGGTTCGCAAGGCACATGGCGACAAGGTCGTGCTCGACGATGTCACCTTGAACTTCCTCCCCGGCGCCAAGATCGGCGTTGTCGGTCCGAACGGCGCCGGTAAATCCAGCGTGCTGAAGATCATGGCCGGACTGGACCAGCCGAACAACGGCGACGCGTGGCTCGCGCCGGGTGCGACGGTCGGCATTCTCCAGCAGGAGCCGCCGCTCAACGAGGAAAAGACCGTGCGCGGCAATGTCGAGGAGGGCCTCGGCGAGATCAAGGTCAAACTGGACCGCTACAACGAGATCGCCGAGCTCATGGCCACCGACTACTCCGATGAGCTGATGGAGGAGATGGGTCGGCTGCAGGAGGATCTGGATCACGCCAACGCGTGGGATCTGGACTCCCAGCTCGAGCAGGCCATGGACGCGCTGCGCTGCCCGCCGCCCGACGAGCCGGTCACCCAGCTCTCCGGTGGTGAGCGTCGCCGGGTCGCGCTGTGCAAACTGCTGCTGTCCAAGCCCGACCTGCTGCTGCTCGACGAGCCGACCAACCACCTCGACGCCGAAAGCGTGCTGTGGCTCGAGCAGTTCCTGGGCCAGTACCAGGGTGCGGTGCTCGCGGTCACCCACGACCGGTACTTCCTGGATAATGTGGCCGGCTGGATCCTCGAGCTGGACCGCGGTCGCGCCTACCCGTACGAGGGCAACTACTCCACCTACCTGGAGAAGAAGGCCGAGCGACTCGAGGTCCAGGGCAAGAAGGACCAGAAGCTGCAGAAGCGCCTCAAGGAGGAGCTGGCCTGGGTCCGCTCCGGCGCGAAGGCCCGTCAGGCCAAGAACAAGGCCCGCCTCGGTCGCTACGAGGAGATGGCCGCGGAGGCGGAGAAGATCCGGAAGTTGGATTTTGAGGAGATCCAGATTCCTGCCGGTCCGCGCCTGGGCAATGTGGTGGTCGAGGTCGAGCACCTGGACAAGGGCTTCGGCGAGCGACAGCTCATCAAGGATCTGTCCTTCACCCTGCCCCGCAATGGCATCGTCGGCGTGATCGGCCCGAACGGTGTCGGCAAAACCACCCTGTTCAAGACCATCGTCGGACTCGAACAGCCCGATAGCGGCATCGTCACCATCGGCGACACTGTCAAGCTGAGCTACGTCGACCAGAACCGTGCGGGCATCGATCCGAAAAAGACGGTGTGGCAGGTGGTTTCGGACGGCTTGGACTACATCGAGGTGGGCCAGCAGGAAATGCCCTCGCGCGCGTACGTGAGCGCGTTCGGCTTCAAGGGTCCCGACCAGCAAAAGCCCGCGGGTGTGCTCTCCGGTGGTGAGCGCAACCGGCTGAACCTGGCCATGACCCTCAAGCAGGGCGGCAACCTGATCCTGCTCGACGAGCCGACCAACGACCTCGACGTGGAAACCCTCGGCTCGCTGGAGCACGCGCTCGAGCTGTTCCCCGGCTGCGCCGTGGTCATCTCCCACGACCGCTGGTTCCTGGATCGCACCTGCACCCACATCCTCGCGTGGGAGGGCGATGCCGACAGCGAGGCCAAGTGGTTCTGGTTCGAGGGCAACTTCGAGGCGTACGAGGCGAACAAGATCGAGCGTCTCGGCCAGGAAGCGGCTCGGCCGCACCGGGTTACGCACCGCAGGCTGACTCGCGACTGATCGCTCGCCCGCAGGGCCGGCGCAGCGCGCGCCGCCCCTGCGGGCGAGAAGCCAACTCATCGGTATCCCTCGTGGCGGGACGGCTTTCGCCGTAGACCTCGTTAGGGTGGAGTGGTGGATGCAATGGCGCAGTCCGTGCGGTCGGCCGAATCGGGTGCAGACAGGTCTTTACCCACCCTCGAGAAGCTGATTGGCTGGACCGGAGCGACACCGTTGCCGCTGCCCGAATCCCAGGGCGCACCCACCTGACATTCGGCGGTCCGGTCGTAGCTGCGCCGTACCGACCCTATGGTTTCGGCAACCGTGGGGCGACTTGTGCGGTTGCGTGAACAACCCGTGTTTAGAAGGGTTTTCACCCCCGTCCCCTCGGCGCACAGCTACTCTCGGACCGGCGTCACTTTGTTACGGAACCGATATCCGAGGAGTAGGCGAAAAAATGACGGTCTCGTCCGAATTGTCCAGTGCGGCGTGGGCCGCGAGTCTGCCGCAGACGCTGCGCGGCGAACTCGCGATGCTCGAGGAAGCGTATTTCCGCCACGTCGACGCGGGCGATGTGGACTGTGCGATCACCGGAATCACTCAAATCTTCCGGCGGCACCTGGAACTGGCCATGTACCGGCAAGAGGGGCGGGCACTGGTCCGCGTCTACCACCCCGATGACGGCTCCGGCCTCGGTGCGGCCGTGCAGCTCGTCACCGACGATATGCCGCTGCTCGTCGAATCGATCACCTCCTCGCTGACCCGCATCGGGGTCAGCATCACCGAGGTGATCCACCCGATCTTCGAGGTCGAGCGCGACGACACCGGACTGCTCACCTCCGCCGCCGCCCATGAGGTGGAGAACAACGGCAATGCCGGGCTGCGTGAATCGTGGATGCACGTACAACTGCACCCGTCCACCAGCAAGGCCCTGCTCGACAAGGTCGCCGCGGCCATGCCCGATGTGGTGGCCGATGTGCGCCAGGTCATCGGCGATACCGAGGCCATCAAGGCGGTGCAGCGCCAACTGGCCGACGACCTGGAACTCAGCGCGAAATCGGGGACATCCCCGTTCGTGGTCGACGATCTGGTCGATACGGCGAATCTGTTGCGCTGGTTGGCGAGTGGGAACTTCACCTTCCTGGGCTACGCGCGCTACCGCCTGGCCACCGAACAGGGCCAGGAGACTTCCAATGCCATGCCGGGCACCTGCCTCGGCGTGCTGCGGCCCGGAGTCGGCACCGACTTCCGGGTGCCGATCAATGGCGGCGACCGCCCGCTGCTGGTGCTCACCCAGGGCCTGGTGCCCGCGACGGTGTATCGCTCGGTATTCCCGTACTTCATCGGCGTCGCCGATGTCGACGACGCGGGCGCCATCATCGGCGAACATCTGTTTCTCGGTGTATTCACCGTCTCCGCCGTGCACGAGAACGTGCTCGACATCCCGATGATCGAGCGCCGGGTTCGCGCCGTGATCGAGGAGAGCGGCTTCGACCTGGAGTCCTTCTCCGGTCAGGCCATGCTGGAGGTCATCCAGTCCTTCCCGCGCACCGAGCTGTTCTCCTCCGACGCCGACACCATGCGCCGCACCGCCGCGGCCGTGCTCAGTGTCGGATTGCGCCGCCAGGTAAGGCTTTTCATGCGCTCGGACGGCTACGGCCGCTTCGTGGCCTGCATGGTGTACCTGCCGCGCGACAGGTACACCACCAGGGTGCGGCTCGAGATGCAGGACATCCTGGTGCGCGAGCTGGGCGGCAATTCGATCGACTATTCGGCGCGGGTCAGTGAGAGCGAACTGGCCAGCGTCTACTTCACCGTGCGCATGCCGGAGGCGGATCACGGCGCACCGCGCTACGCCTCGGCCACCGCCGACACCTCCGAGGCGAACCGGGTTCGCATCCAGTCGCTGCTCGCCGAGGCCAGCCGCACCTGGGAGGACCACCTCGCCGACGAGGTCAGCAACTCCTCGGTCCTCGATCCCGGCGTGGTCGAGCGGTACGGCGAGGCCTTCCCGGAGGGCTACAAGCACGATTTCGCGCCCGGCCGCGCACTGCTCGATATCGTCCGGCTGGAACGTCTGGCCGAGGGTGCGATCGACCAGTACCTCTACCGCAGACCGGATTCCGCGCCGGGATCCTGGCGCTTCACCCTCTACATCGGCGGCACCGGCGTCTCGCTGAGCCAGGTGCTGCCCGTGCTGCAGAGCCTCGGCGTCGAGGTGGTCGACGAGCGTCCGTACCGGCTCGAGGTGGCCACCGTCCCCGGCGCGCCGACAGTCGAGCGCTGGATCTACGACTTCGGCCTGCTGGCCCGCCCCGAACTGCTGCGCAGCGCACTGGACCGGGACCTGGACGCCGAACTGCTCGAGACCTCCGTGCGCGCGCACGCCCTGGCGGAGGAGGTGCGCGGCCTGCGCGAGCGCTTCACCGCGGCCTTCGAGGCGGTCTGGTACGACCGCGCCGAGGCGGACGGCCTCAATGAACTGGTGCTGCGCGCCCGACTGCCTTGGCGCTCGGTCGCGGTCCTGCGCACCTACGCGAAGTACTTGCAGCAGGCCGATTTTCCGTACAGCCAGGCCAATATCGCGCGGGTGCTGCTCACCTATCCGGATATCGCCGGACTCCTGGTCGACCTGTTCGCCGCTCGTTTCGATCCGGACACCCACGCACAGGCGCAGGCCGCCGAACTGGAGTCGCAGTTGCGTGCCCGCGTCGATGAGGTGGTCAGCCTCGACGCGGACCGCATCCTGCGTGCCATGCTCGGGCTGATCAAGGCGACCCTGCGGACCAACTACTACGTCGCCGATGCCGAGGGGAATGCCCGGCCGTACATCTCGGTGAAGGTGGAGCCGAGGGAGATCGCGGAATTGCCGCGTCCGCGTCCGCTGTTCGAGATCTTCGTGTACTCGCCTCGGGTGGAGGGTGTGCATCTGCGGTTCGGGTCGGTGGCGCGGGGTGGGTTGCGCTGGTCGGATCGTTTGGAGGATTTCCGGACCGAGGTGCTCGGTTTGGTGAAGGCGCAGGCGGTCAAGAACGCGGTGATCGTGCCGGTGGGCGCGAAGGGCGGGTTCGTGGTGAAGCGGCCGCCCGCGGCGACCGGTGATCCGGGGGTGGATCGTCAGGCGTTGGGCGCCGAGGGCGTGGAGTGCTATCGGACGTTCGTGTCGGGTTTGTTGGATGTGACCGACAATGTGGATCGGGTGTCCGGGAACGTTGTCGCGCCGGAGCGGGTTGTTCGTCATGACGGTGACGACACGTATTTGGTGGTGGCGGCGGATAAGGGGACGGCGACGTTCTCCGATATCGCGAATGATGTGGCGAATCGGTACGGGTTCTGGTTGGGTGATGCGTTCGCGTCGGGTGGTTCGGCGGGGTATGACCACAAGGCGATGGGTATCACTGCCAAGGGTGCGTGGGAGTCGGTGAAGCGTCACTTCCTCGAGCTCGGGATCGATACCCAGACAACCGATTTCACTGTGGTCGGTGTGGGTGACATGTCGGGTGATGTGTTCGGCAATGGGATGTTGTTGTCGGAGCACATCAGGTTGGTGGCGGCGTTCGATCACCGGCACATCTTCTTGGATCCGGATCCCGATGCGGCGGTGTCGTTCCGGGAGCGGGAGCGGATGTTCGGGTTGCCGCGTTCGTCGTGGGCGGATTACGACACGTCGTTGATCAGTGCGGGTGGTGGTGTGTTCGACAAGACGGTGAAGTCGGTGCCGATCTCGCCGCAGGTGCGTCGGGCGTTGGGTCTCGCGGATGGGGTGACGGCGTTGGCGCCGCCGGAGTTGGTGCGGGCGATTCTGTTGGCTCCGGTGGGGTTGTTGTGGAATGGCGGTATCGGGACGTATATCAAGGCGTCGACCGAATCGAACGCGGAGGTGGGGGACAAGTCGAACGACAGTGTCCGTGTGAATGGTGATCAGTTGCGGGTGAAGGTTGTTGGTGAGGGCGGGAATCTGGGTGCGACGGCGTTGGGTCGGATCGAGTTCTGCCGCAACGGCGGGAAGATGAACACCGATGCGCTGGACAATTCGGCGGGTGTGGATTGCTCGGATCACGAGGTGAATATCAAGGTCCTCCTCGATGGTGTGGTTTCCAGTGGTGGTTTGTCGGAGGTGGAGCGCAATCCGTTGCTGGCCTCGATGACCGACGAAGTCTCACATTTGGTATTGCGGGACAACATCAACCAGAACTTCCTCATGGGCGTCTCGCGCACCGATGCCCCCGCCATGCTGAATGTCCATCAGCGTGTCATCGACGATCTGGTGCAGCGGCGCGGTCTGGACCGGGAGATCGAGGCACTGCCTTCGGACGCGGAAATGAATCGCCGCGCCGAGGAGGGCACCGGCCTGGCCTCGCCGGAGTTGGCGAATCTCATGGCGCACGTGAAGCTTTCGCTGAAATCGGATCTGCTGGCCACCGATCTGCCCGATAGCGCCTACTTCTCCAACAGGCTGCCGCAGTACTTCCCGACACCGCTGCGCGAGCGCTTCGCCCCGGCCATCAAGCGGCACCGGCTGCGGCGCGAGATCGTCACCACCATGATCGTCAATGAGATGGTGGATTTCGGCGGCATCACCTACCCGCATCGACTGGCCGAGGAGATCGGCGCGTCCACCACCGATGCGGTGCGCGCGTTCGCGGCGGCCACCGAGATCTTCGGCCTGCACGCCATGTGGGATCGGATTCGCGGTGCGGATACCGCCACAGTGGTGCGCGATCTGCTGGAGTTGGAGACCAAGCGGACGCTGGATCGCGCCTCGCGCTGGCTGCTGTCCAACCGCCCGCAGCCCATCGCGGTCGGCGCGGAGATCAACCGCTACAGTCGCGGCGTGCGCGAACTGGCACCGAAGGTGCCCGGTTGGCTGCGCGGACACCATGTCTCGACGCTGACCGATCAGTCCGCCGAATTGATCGCCAAGGGCGCGCCGCCCGAATTGGCCACCGAGGTGTTCGGCCTGCTCAACCTGTTCCCGCTGCTGGATGTGCTGGATATCGCCGATATCACCGATCGCTCCGGCGACGAGGTGGGCGCGCTGTACTACGCGCTCAACGAGCACCTGAAGATCGATTGGCTGCTGGAGGCGGTCAGCCACCTCGAGCGCGGGGATCGCTGGCATTCGCTGGCCCGGTTGGCGCTGCGCGACGATATGTACGGATCGCTGCGCTCGCTGACCCTCGACGTGCTCTCCGCGGGCGACCCGGAGGAGACGGCCGACGAGAAGATTGCATACTGGGAATCGAAGAACCAGTCGCGGCTCGGGCGTGCCCGCGCGGCGCTGTCGGAGTTGTTCGAGTCCGGAACCCACGATCTCGCCACGCTGTCGGTCGCGGCGCGGCAGGTGCGCAGCATGGTGAGCGGGGTGGGCGCGCAGTCGGAGGTACCACGTTGACGGATGCCGGTTCACTGAACGGCCGCGGGTCGGCGCACGGCGGTAGTGCCGTGCTGCCCAAGCGCTTCCATGCCAAGGTCGAGGTCAGGTGGTCGGATATGGACGTGTTCCAGCACGTCAATCACGCCCGCATGGTCACGCTGCTGGAGGAGGCGCGCATTCCGTGGCTGTTCGGGGACGGCTGTCCCACCGCGCCGCTGCGGGACGGCTGTGTACTGGCCGACCTGCACGTCCGTTATCGCGGGCAGTTGCGGCACGAGGACACTCCGCTCGATATCGCCATGTGGATCGAGCAGGTGCGGGCGGTGGATTTCACCGTCGGCTATGAGGTGCGCGCCAATGGCGCGGCCCCGGATTCGCCGCCCGCCGTGCTGGCCTCCACACAGATGGCGGCGTTCGATATCCGGACTCAGCGACTGCGCAGGCTGACGGAGGCCGAGCGCGACTATCTGAGCGAATGGTTGCAGGACTGAGGTCGGCGTGACGGAGCGGCGGGTGCTGGAATTCCCGGATCGGGCCGAACGGGAGAATCTGGCGACCTTCCTCAGTCGCGCGGTGCGGTTGGATCCCGCCGCGGTGGTGCGTTTGCGCCGCCGCGGCGATCGGCAGGTCGCGGCCTGGGTGGCAACGGGTTTCGAGACGCTGGCCATGCGTACGGTCGATGCCGGGCTCGGTGTCGACGATGTCACGGTGGGGGCGGATGTGCTGCTGGCCGGGCTGCCGGCCGACGGCCCGGTCGAACTGGGCTATTCGATGGATTCGGCCTGGCGGGGTGCGTTGCCGCCGGTCGAGGGGTTCACCCATGTGGACGATGTGCCCGCGCGCACCCTGGTCGACCTGGCCGAGCAGGGTGCGCGGCTGGCCAAGGAGCAGGGCGGCCACGGCCCGCCTGTCGCGCTGCTGGATCAGCCGGTGCTCACCGTCTCCGGCGCCGGAGCCGGTGTCGCGGTGCCCATGCGCGTCGTGTTCGCACTCACCGCCATGGATTTCATTCCGCACGCCGCCCGGCCCGAGCGCATCGGGTCCGCGGAGATGGTGCGGGTGCGTGCCACCCGGACCTGGTTGCGGCTCGACGCGCGTTTCGGTTCGGTGGCGCGGCGGCTCGGTGGCGGGATTCCCCTGCTGGCGAACTGAGGTCGCGGGGTCGAGAAACCCATCCGCGCGCGTTCGCGCGCACTAGACTCCGGGCTGGGTGCGGATCGGTAGGTTATGGCCTGCCGTTCCGAGACCCGAAGGGAGACAATTCAATGCGTATGCGACAGACCATCTCGGCCGGGGTGTTCGCCCTGGCATTCGCGCTGACGGCCCTGGCCCCGGTCGCCGCCGCCGATACCGGTAGCGGCGGGGCGGGCAGTTCCCAGTACGGGACGCCCGGCACCGGCTCCACCTCGGGCAGTTCCAGCCTGGTGCGCAGCATCATCTGCCTGTTGAAGACCATGCAGCGCCAGGTGGAGCCGGATTCCTGCGGACCGTGGGGCTGACGGCGGCGCGAAACACCAAACCGGTTGCCTGGCAGCGGCTTCGGCGGGCAGCTACGATATCGCCGGAGGCGTGGAAAGGTGCGGGCATGCGGGTAGTGGCGTGGGTTGTGGCGGTGGTCGCGATGGTCTTGGGTTCGGCCGCGGTGGCGCGGGCCGACGCGCCCACCGGATCGAGTTCCGGCACAAATGATCTGGTGTGCGTGCTTGGGCACTACACGGTGGGTCGGGATCTGCCGGGTTGCCCGGATCGGAGCCGCCAGATCACCGTCCCTACCGACGAAACCTCAAGCTACCCCGCACAGCCGTAGTACGGCGGTGGTCGCCGCCGCCGCGACGATGACGGCAAGCAGCGGTGCCTTGCGCCAGGCCAGCACGGCCGCGACGAGGACGCCCGCCGGGAGCGCGAAGCCGAATTTCCCGGTGCCCGCCGGGATCGCCGTCACCGCGACCAAGGCGGTGAGCAGCACGGTCGCGCCGATCTCCAAGAGGCGCACCGCCCGTTGCGGGAATCGAATCCGGTCCCGCAGTGCCGGACCGGCCCAGCGGAACGCGTAGGTGCCTAGGCTGAGGGCGATCATGCCCACTGCGAGCATCATCCGACCGTCACCCTGTCGATGACTCGCCGCGGCCGAGCGCCGCGGCCGGAGGAGGTAGCGGAGTGTGACCACGTAGGCCGCCGGGAGGCCGCGAAAACAAACACCGCGGGCGTGCGAGCTCCCATGCCGCGACGAGCAGGCCCGAGAGGGCGAACAGCACCGGCAGTCCCGCGGGGACGAAGGGTGCGGTGGCCAGCGCCGCGACCGCGCCGAACAGTGCCGCCCGCAACGTGATTCGATCACGGAAGGCCGGAATGACCAGTGCGAGCAGCACGGCAGGGAAGACCGCGTCCAGTCCGAACGCCCCGGTATCGGGCACGATCGACCCGATGAGTGCGCCGAGCGCGGCCCCGCCGGGCCAGACCACGCCGACCCCGAGTCCGCACAGCCAGTACGCGGCGCGCTTGCGCTCCTGATCGGGTTGGGCCAGTGCGACGGCGACGGCCTCGTCGTTCATCACGTGGAGGCCGATCGGTCGACGCCAACCGGTGCCGACCACCTCCGGCACGGATAACCCATACGGTAGGTGCCTGGCATTGACCAGCAGCCCGGCCAGCGCCGCCGCGATCGGGCTGCCGCCAGTGGCGATGATCCCGATGAACAGGAATTCCGCGCCACCCGCCAGCACGATGCAGCCCAGCACGATCGGCAGCCAGAAGGGCAGTCCGGAGGCGACGGCCGTCGCGCCGTAGGAGATGCCGATGACACCGACCGCGAGCAGTACGCCCGCTATGCCGGTGATCGTGTCCTTACCAAGTGTTCGCCATATCGAACGCACGTATTTTATGGTGAACATGGCGGGCCGCCGAGTCAATATGGTTTTCTTGTGTGCGGTTTATCACAGGATGGGAGTGCGTGTGCGCAAGGATGTGTCGGGCCGGGCCGCCCAACCCGGCCCCAGAGAGGTCGTCGCCGCCGCGCTGCGCCGGGAACGCACCCGTGCCGCCCTCTCCCTCAGCGAGTTGGCCGCACGCGCCGGAATCGCGAAATCCACGCTGTCCCAGTTGGAGTCGGGTGGCGGCAATCCCAGCATCGAAACCCTGTGGGCGCTCTGCGTGGCCCTGGACATCCCGTTCTCCCGGCTGCTCGATCCGCCGCGACCCAGCGTGCACGTGATCCGCGCTGGGGAAGGTCAGGTGGTCTCGGCCGCCGTCTCGCACTATCAGGTGGCGCTACTGGCCGCCGGTCTGCCGAGTTCGCGCCGCGACATCTTCCGGGTCACCGCCGAACCCGGTCAGCCGCATCGCTCTCAGCCCCACATGGCGGGCGTGGTCGAACACGTGATGTTGGCCGAAGGGCGCGCCATGGCGGGCCTCGCCGCCGAACCGGTCGAACTGCGACCCGGCGACTACGTGCAGTATCCGGGCGATCTGCCGCACGTCTTCGAGGCGTTGGCACCGGGCACCTGGGCGATCCTGGTCAACGAATACACCTAGGGCCAATGCCGCTCAGTTAGTGGGTTGGGCTGGGTGTCAAGTGGATCGTGTTGTCGTGCGCGTGGGGGCATGAGAGTAGGACAGCGGAACTACTGGTAGAGAGATCTTGTCCGCCAAGACAAACCGCTC
>NZ_QZFU01000014.1 GCF_003598715.1 Nocardia panacis | reverse complement strand
ATTCCCACTGCTTGTCCGTCAGAACCCGATACCGATCACCGACCGTCGCCGCCACGGCCAACATGATCCCCGACCCGAGGACCTACCGGGCAGGATCGAGAAAACCCGATTGGGAGACATGACCTAGTACTCCAGCCGGACTTCGTGACTATGTGAGCTCGCGATCTCCGATGAGTCCACCGAACTGCGATTCGTAGCCCCCGCCGAGCTGAACAGCCTCGATATGCATCACACGCAGCGGCTCAGGCTGGCTCACTACTTGGAAGGGCGGTCCGCGCCGTACCTCGGCTGAAGACGTGCGCAGGTGAAGCGCCAGCGGCAACAGTCCCTGACCTGCTATGGCAGGTGAGGGACTTTTTACTGCAATCGGTATACGAGATGACCTGTGTGGCTGTGCGGACACTAGTTGCCGAGGTCCTGGATGAGATCCAGCGCTGGGTACAGAATCGGGCGCAGCGGACGCAGTCTCGACAGCACCACCACCCGTTCGACGAGTGGGGCGATTCGGCGGATCAGCAGTCGGGTGCGTTGCTGGTCGGGGCTGCGGTCGTGGACCCAGAACAGGACGATGCCCATGTGGGCCAGCCACAGCAGATTCGGTAGCTCGGCCATCAGCCGCTTGTCACCCTTGACGTCGTCGCCGATGACCAGGTTGCGGATGATGGCGGTGGATGTCTCTCGGGCGGGCCTGCTTTCGTCGCTGAATGGACTGAGCGGGCTGGTGGGGTCGGCGGCGCTGGCGAAGAACTTGCCGCCGAACTCGTGGTAGGGGGCGGCTACGTCGACGAAGGCCAGTTCCATTGTCTGCCATCGGGCGGCGAGAGAATCGCCGCGGGTCCTCTGCTCGACCTGCTGTTCGTGCAGGGCCTGGATCTGTTGGTAGAAGCCCTGAACCAGGTGTTCCTTGGAGGTGAAGTAGTAGTAGGCGTTGCCGACGCTGACGCCGGCTTCGCCCGCGATCGCGCGCATGGTGGTCTTCGTGTAGCCGTTCTGCTCGAACAGGCGCAGGGCGGCGTCGATGATCTGCCGGCGAGTTTCCTCGCCGCGCGCGGTCGCGGGCTCGGGGCGGGTCATGCGGCTCAGGCTAGTGCGGTCGCGTCGACCGGAACGGGAGGGAAGCCGGCCTGCTTCTCCTGGTGCCTGGTGCGGCGGATCTTGTTCAGGGCGATCAGGTTTGCGAAGTGCATGCCGCCGAGCACCAGCAAGACCATGCCGAGTTTCATGGCGAGTTCCTCGATCGCGGCGCGCGCGTCGATGACTGAGCCGCTGATGCGCAAGGCCAGTGCCACGAAGCCCGCATTGACGAGCCAGAACCCGATGACCAGCAGGTGATTCACGACTTCGGCGAGATCCCTGTCGCCATTCATGACGTCCACTAGAAACCGCGCGCCGGTGCGGTGCAGAGTACGTGCCACCCAGAACGTGAGCACCAGGCTGATGGTCGCGTAGGTCGCGTATGTGGCGACGATGAGGTTCATTGTCCCAGCTCCTTGGTTATTTGAACGTGTTCAAATGCGAGGTTAGACGGTCTGTTGAACACGTTCAAGTGTGACGGCTGCTACACCGCGCCGGGACTGTCGGTGGTCTCACAACGGCGGCAACGCGCCCATCACCTCGAACTCGCTCGCGAAGTGGGCCGCCGGAATCTCGGACACGCTGCCGCTCGGGCTGCTCGTCGAAGGTGTCGGTCTGGGACTTCCGGTGGTCGCGGTCCCGTTCGTCAATCGGGCGATGCTCGCCTTCCCCATCGCCGAGGCGGTCGGCAAGCTCGCTCAGTGGGGCGTGACCATGCTGTCCGAAGACCAACCGCACGCGCCGAAGTCCGGGGGAACGGCCCGCGAGCGGTTTCCTTGGGAGCAGGCTTGGCGCGCACTGCTCGACCATCCGCGACTCGCGATTGGTCAGTAGCGCGCGGCAGCATCGGATGTTCGGAGGCCGCCTACGCTCGATGAGTGCATTTGGAGCTGGTCGCGATCGTGGTCGAGGAGTACGACGCCGCCATCGAGTTCTTCGTGAGGATCCTCGGATTCGATCTGGTCGAGGACACGCCGTCACTCACGAATGATGGACGTCCCAAAAGGTGGGTGGTGGTTCGTCCGCCCGCCGCAACTACTGGAATTCTCCTCGCCAGGGCTGATGGGGACAGGCAACGCGGCGCAGTGGGTGATCAGGTCGCCGGGCGAGTCGGGTTCTTCCTCCGGGTCGCCGACTTCGCGGGCATGTATCGGCGGATGGTCACCGCGGGCGTGGAGTTCGTAACCGAGCCGCGCACGGAACCCTACGGTCAGGTCGCTGTCTTCCTCGACATATCCGGAAATCGGTGGGACCTTCTCGGTCCCCTGGATCCAGCGCCTGCCTGACCGGCGCGTTTTCCTCGCTGCGGAGGTGGCGCCGAGAAAAGAAGGCACGTCCCAATCGTCACGGACTGCATCTGAATAGGCTGGCCTACCAAGGGATTTGGGCCGTGCGGAGTCGCAGCATCAGCTTGGCGGTTCGGTACTGCGTCCTGGATGTGCTCGACAGGTCGTTCGTCGGACCAGGAGCGGTTCCAAATTCGGGACGGTTCACCGAACTTGGGGGGACCGTCCGCGGCTCGCCCGGAGTATGTGGTTCGCGCGCAGCACCTGGGGCGGCTTGCCCTCCAATTCCGTGGATCCGTCCAGGTACCCGGTGATGAGGTCTATGCCGGAATGGTCTTCGACGCGGGTGAAGCCCAGCGTGTGCAACTGTGCGGCGAGATCGTCGGGTGTGAAGTAGCTGAAAAAGGGTTCGCCGAGGGCCGCCACTTTACGTGCGCGTTCCTGCTGGTAGGCGCGATCCTCGTCGGTGACCGCCTGCTGTATGTAGTCGAAGATGACTTCGACCGGTGCGGATTGGCCGACGACGTATTCGAGCGTGGTGCGGACGGCTTCCGGGGTCAGGTAGTAGACGACGCCGAGCCACACGAATACGGTCGGATCGGTGCGGCTGAATCCTGCGGAATCCAATTCTGTTGCCAGTGAATCGGTTTCGAAGTCGACCGGTACGAAGGTCAATAGCTCGGGCCGGTCGATGCCGGAGGCCGCGAGGCGCTGCTGTTTCCATGCTTGTGTAGCGGGGTGGTCGACCTCGAATACCCGCAGGTCCGGATGGGGGTTGCGGTAGGCGAAGGTGTCCAGTCCCGCGCCGAGGATCACGACCTGGCGTGTGTCGGCGGCTATACGGTCTTCGGCGAAGCGGGCACGGGCGGCGAAGAAGAGGCGGCGGTATTTCTCGGCGTGGCTATCGGGCCGATCCCTGGCCGATTCGGTGAGCTCATCGGCGGTGACACCGAGTAGGCGTGCCCCCAGCGGATCGGTGAGAATCCTTGGCCGGTCGGCAATTTGATGATAGGCACGGGCGTAGGCGGTCGCGAGTGCTGTCCGGCTGGGTCCGTCATCTTCCATGATCGAGAACCTACTCATGATGCGGTGCGCGCACCGTGAGTTCAGCCACAGGAGATCCGGCTGGTCGCGGACTCGATCCGCCGATACCAACTCCTGGCTGCGGTTGGCGGTGTCGGCTACGAAAGCCGCCCCGGCCCGGTCGACAGTCGCCTGATCTGGCTCATCCGCGTCGCCGACGGGCAGCTGGCCGAGATGCGGACCTACCAACTCAACCAGGAGCGATAGCAGCAGGCGCCGGACATTCCGATCGGGTGGTATTCGCCGATTGGCGTGGAAGCGACTTGCGTTGCCGCTCTAGTGGATTCCGAGATACCGGCCGAGGGCGTCGTCCAGGTCGGCCATGGCGTCGCGGGAGAGGTTGTCCACCTGGCCTTTCAGGTAGTCCGTGTCTATGGTGCGGATCTGATCGACCAGCAGCCGGGCTTCTCGGCCGTCGATCTCGACGAGCGGCCGAAACACCGATCCTCCCGCCGAGGTGGAGGTGGGGATGATTGTCACCGTTGACCCGAGCCAATCCGACGGACTGACCAGCACGCCGAGACGTCGGCCGCGCTGTTCGTGCCCGCGCTTGGCTTCCCCGAGGTCGACTTTGTACACCGCGCCGCGAATGAGCATTTACCATGCCTCGGGTTCGTCGTTGATGTCCTCGTCCCGCAGGCGGGCGGCGTCGGCCTGCGCCTGCGCTATCCATTCCTGGCGATCCAGCAGGCGCAGGGCGCGGCGCAGGACATCGGTGGTGGTCTCGTCGTCGTGGCGGGCGCGGTCGATGATGCGCTCATCGTCGACGTTGGGACGAAAAGTGATCGTTGCGGCCATGCGACAAGTGTACGACGATTGTAAGACGTGCGCTAGGAATGATGATGGTGTTCATAGTTCATGAGGGAATGGACGCCGACTCGATTTGGGAGAAGGTGGAAACGATCTATCGGCACGTACGGTCACTGAGCGTGCCGATAGTGGTGGTGGAATGCGGATTATGTTGGTGGGGTGAGGATTAGCAAGTTCGCGCCCGGAGATGTCGTGTTCTTTCCCGAGGGTCCGTTCTGTGGGGTTTCGGCAGTGGTCCGCGAGGTCGACGCGCGCAACAGCAAGCTGCGGATCCGCTTCGGGGAGGGGATCGTGCATCGGGAGGGTGGGGTATTGCGGGGGCGGTGGCACAGTTTCAATGTTCGATTCGATGAGGTCGAGTTGGCGTAGGGGTGGGGACGCGGTGGGTGGTGGTGAGCAAGGCCGCACCGGCTAGGAGGAGCAAAGGGGAGAGAGTGGGGGATAGACCGTCGCGCCAGAGGAAATAGATGGCGCCGATGGCGAGGAGGGTTCCGGCCAGGGCGGCGGCTGAGGAAGTGCGCGGGAGGTAGCGGGCGCAGAACAGGTCCCAGCCCAGAGCCAGGCGGACGACGCCGAAAAGGATGATGCCGCCGAGGATGATCCACGCAGGGCGGGTGAGCCACCAGGTCAGGGGATCGGCGGGGAGTAGGGGATCGGGGGCGAGCAGGGCTGCGGCGGTGAGGACGGCGATCACCGGAACATGCCACAGATAGATCGTCATGAGCCGGGTGGTGAGGTAGGAGATGAGCAGGCGCATCCGCTCCACGGGCCGCCACTCGCCGATCCGTCGGTCGATGATGGTGAACACAGCGAATTGCAGTGTGGCCAAGACAGATACCGCAGAGGTCGGCGGGGAGAGATTGGAGACGGGCGCATCCGCGAGCCCGAACATCGAACCGGGATAGGGGCCGGCGACCATCGCGATCAGAATGCCCACGCCGAGCGCGACGAGTATCAGCAGAAGACCGTCGGAGACAGCCCGAAAAGTGCCGCGTGCGTGCAGGATTCCGAGCTGATGGCAGAAGACCCATACGAACAGCAGATTCCACCCGGCGACGAAGGAAAGTCCGGAGAATCGCACACCATCTACCAAAAGCGAACATCCGAGCAGCCCGACAGGCGCGATCCATGCCGCATGATCGTGGATGCGAACAGCCAAGGGAGCCAACGCGACCGCCACCAGATACACCGCGAGGAACCACAGCGGACTCCCGATGAGGTGCGCCGCCGTCCGCGCCAGCTCGATGTTGCCGGACAACATCCGAACCACCGGGCCGAGCACCGCCACCAGCAACACCGCGGGCGCCACCAGCCGCCGCGCGCGTGGCCCGAGGTAAGCACCGAATCCGGTTCCCGCACAGCGCCATCGGTCGACGAGGAGCGTATTGGCGAATCCACCCGCCAGGAAGAACAGCGGCATCACCTGAAGCAGCCAGGTGAGCATCCAAATGGGTTTGCCGTGCAGGGCCGCCGCACCGCGCACCGATCCGTCGACGAGGGTGACCCGCACCGAAATCCAATGCACCACAACGACCACCGCGAGGGAGCCGACCCGGAGCAGATCGACACTCCACCTGCGCTCGGCGGTCTCGGTCGAGCTGCGCTCGGCGGCCACAGATCGATATGTACCCTCCGGTCCTGAACGCCAGGTTAATCCGCGGCGCGCAAACAGGATTCGCCGATCTGTGGCGCATGGGAGAATCGTTGCGGCGGTGCGAACGACGGGGCTCGCGTCACCATGGTTTCGCAGCGCGCCGCCGTTCGGTCGGTGCGTGCGCGGGAGGCTGCGGTGGGGCTCGGGAAGATCATCAGCGCACTCCCGTTCATCTGGATGGTGATCGGATTCATCGCCGCCTTCCAGCATTTCCGGGCGGCGGGCGGCCCGCTCACCTGCGCCGATTTCGGCGATGTCGCCATGATGATCGTCTCGGGTCCCCTCAACTACCTCGGTTTCTCCCCGCACTTCTCCGGATGCGATCTACCGGTGAGCCGCTAGGGCACCGGCGTAGCCGACTTCTCCCGCAGCTCACGCAGTTTCGCGCCCTCCACGTCGATATCGGGCAGCGCTCGATCCAACCAGCGTGGAATCCACCACGCGCGTTTGCCCATCAGCACCAGTAGGGAGGGGATGAGCACCATGCGCACCAGGAAGGCGTCGAACGCGACACCTGCCGCGAGGGCGAAACCCATCGATTTGGCGGTCACATCGGATTCCAGCAGGAAGGAGCCGAAGACGGAGATCATGATGATGGCCGCCGAGGTGACCACGCGCGCGCCGTGATGGTAGCCGTTGATCATGGCGTCGGTCGGTGATTGCCCGTGCACGTATTCCTCGCGCATGCGGGTGACGAGGAAGACCTGGTAGTCCATGGCCAGACCGAAGACCAAGCCGATCAGCATGATCGGCAGGAAGCTCACGATGGGTCGCGGTTCGGCGATGATGCCGAATTTCCCGTCCTGGAAGATGAGCACGGTCGCGCCGAAGGTCGCCGCCATCGACAGCAGGAAGCCCAACGCGGCGGTGAGCGGGACCAGGATGGATCGGAAGACGAGGATCAGCAGGATGAACGCCGCGCCCGCGACGATGGCCAGGTAGGGCACGATCTTGCTGAGCAGCGCGTGGTCGACGTCGGCGTAGATGGCGGTGGTTCCGGTGATTCCGTATTCCATCCCGTATTCCGCGCGCAGCGCGCTTTCGGCGTCGCGGGCGTCGCGCACCAGGTTCTTGGTGTCCTGGTTGTTCGGGCCGGTTTTCGGGACGCCGTTGAGCAGCGCGCCCGCGCCGTCCTGGCTCATGGTGGGTTCGGTGACGTAGTCCATGCCCTGGTAGGCGGTGAGCTTGTCGCGCAGCGCGGTGAGCGCGGCGGTCCTGCGTTCGGGTGCGACTTTCGAAAGGTCAACGGCCACCATGAGTTTGCCATTGCTGCCCTCGCCGAATCCGGCGGTGCGCAGTTCGTAGGCTTTGCGCACGGTGGTGGATTTCGGCATCGAATCCTCGCCCGGCAGACCGAGATTCATGCCCGCGGCGGGTGCGGCGAGCAGGGCCAGTATCGCCACGCTGAGTAGGAGGGTGAGCACGGGCACGCGGCCGATGAGCCGGGCGAACCGCATTCCGTTGGTAACGCTGGTGTCGTCCTCGGGATCGTGCTGTGCGATGCCGGGCAGCTTGGGGCGGAACAGATTTCGGCCGAACGCGCCGAGTAGTGCGGGCATGAGGGTGACGGCGGTGAGTACGGCGAAGGCGGCGGCGACGGCGCCGCCGAGACCCATGAAGGTGAGGAACCTGATGCCGACGATACTCAGCCCGACCAAGGCGATGATCACCGTCAACCCGGCGAAGACCACCGCGGATCCGGCGGTGGCGAGCGCGGTGCCCGCCGCTTCCTCGGCCGAATCCCGCACGGCGAGTTCGTGTTTGTAGCGGGAGACGATGAACAGGGCGTAGTCGATGGACAGCGCGATGCCGATCATGGAGGCCAGGAAGGTGGTGAAGCTCGGGATCGACAGCACCGAGGTGCCGATGAAGATCACCGACATGGCCGCGCCCAGGCCGACGATCGCGGTGATGATCGGCACGAAGGCCGCGACGATCGCGCCGAAGGCGACGATCATGACCACCAGCGCCACACCCATGCCGATCATCTCGGCTTTGCCGGAGGGCTGCTGCTGTTCCATGGCGATGGTGCCGCTGAGTTCGACGCGCAGTCCCGCGCCGCGCGCTTCGTCGGCCACGTCGTAGGCGGCTTTGCGATCGTCGGCGGTGACGTCGGTGAATTCTTTGATGGCGAACGGGACGGTCAGCACCGCGACGGAATCGGGTTCGGTCCGGTTGAGCACGTTGAGCGGCGCCCCGCTGCAGCGCGAGATGTAGGCGCTCGCGGCGCGGTCGCCCGCGAGGCAGTTCATGGATTCGGCGGTGGTGATCGGATCGGCGAGTGGTTTGCCGTGGTCGACGATGTCCAGGCCGTTCAGTTTGTCGATCAGCGCGGTGACGGCGGCCCGGTTCGCCGGGTCGGTGAGTCGCTGCCCGTCGGGCGCGGCAATGACGTAGGTGCCGGTGACCGCGTCGAATTGGAAGCTCGCGGACATGCCGGGGAAGTGCTGGTCCAGGATCTGGTTGGCCCGCTCGGAGGGCAGATTCGGGATGCCGAAGTCGTTGCTCATCGGTTCGCGCAGTGCGCCGGCGAGGATGCCGAGGATGCTCAGTCCGAGCAGCCACAGCGGCAGCACGATCCACTTGCGCCGAAAGGCGAACGCACCCCACCGATACAGGTAGACGGACACGGTTTCTCCTAGCGGTAGCCGGGATCGTGTTTTGCCTCATCGGTATAGCTGTGGCCAGTGGATATGTAGTCTGCTGCGAGATTGCTGCAAGATCAAGTGTGGAGCGGGGACGGCCCCGCGTCCGAAGTGGACGCGGGGCCGTGATCAGGAGATATCAGCCTACGGCGACGGGTTCGGGTGCCCGCCCGGCCGACTGCTGCTGCAGTTCGCGCAGTTTGCTGCCCTCGACATCGATATCGGGCAGGATGCGGTCCAACCACTTCGGCATCCACCAGGCCCACTTGCCCATGAGCACCAGCAGCGCCGGAATGAGCACCATGCGCACCACGAACGCGTCGAGCAGCACGCCCGCCGCGAGCGCGAAGCCCATCGACTTGGCGGTGACATCGGATTCCAGGATGAATCCGCCGAAGACCGCCATCATGATGATGGCCGCCGAGGTCACCACGCGCGCGCCGTGGTGGTAGCCGGAGATCATGGCCTCCTTCGGCGATTTGCCGTGCACGTATTCCTCGCGCATCCGAGTGACCAGGAAGACCTGGTAGTCCATGGCCAGACCGAAGACCAAGCCGATCAGCATGATCGGCAGGAAGCTGATCAGCGGATGCGGATCATGAATCAGGCCGAGCTTGCCCTCCTGGAAGATGAGCACGGTCGCGCCGAAGGTCGCCGCCATCGACAGCAGGAAGCCCAACGCGGCGGTGAGCGGGACCAGGATGGATCGGAAGACCAGCACCAGCAGGATGAACGCCGCGCCCGCGACGATCGCCATGTACGGGGCGATCTTGCTGAGCAGCACATTGGAGACGTCGGCGTAGATGGCGGTGGTTCCGGTGATGCCGTATTCGATGCCGTACTTCTGCTGTAGTCCGGCCTCGGCGTCTCTCGCGCTCTTGACCAGGTCCTGGGTGGCCTGCTGATTCGGACCGGATTTGGGGATGCCGGTCATGAGCGCGCCTTCGCCGTCCTCGCTCTTCTTCGGCGCGGTCACGTAGTCCATGCCGTCGTAGGAGGCGAGTTTGTCGCGCAGTTCGGTGAGCGCGGCATCACGCTGCTGCGGCGCGACCTTGGACAGGTCGGCCGCGACCTGAAGGACGCCGTTGCTGCCCTCGCCGAATCCGCTGGTGCGCAGGTCGTACGCCTTGCGGATGGTGGAGGTCTTGGGCTGGCTGTCCTCACCGGGCAGACCGAGGTTGATCCCCGCGGCGGGCGCGGCGAGTCCGCCGAGGACGAGCACGCTGAGCAGCAGGGCCAGGGCCGGGAAGCGGCCGATGAGTCGGGCGAAGCGCTTGCCGTTGGAGACGGCGTTGTCGTCGTCGGTGTCGTGGCGCGCCACCAGCGGCAGCTTCGGCTTGAACAGGAAGCGACCGAACGCGCCCATGACGGCGGGCAGCAGCGTGGTGGCGACCAGGATGGCGAAGAAGGCCGCGATCGCGCCGCCCAGGCCCATCCAGGTCAGGAAGCTGACGCCGACGATGCTCAGTCCGACCAGCGCGATGATCACCGTCATTCCGGCGAAGACCACGGCCGAACCCGCGGTGCCGACGGCGACGCCCGCCGCCTCCTCCGGTGAATCCTGTACGGCGAGTTCGTGTTTGTAGCGGGAGACGATGAACAGTGCGTAGTCGATGGACAGCGCGATGCCGATCATCGAGCCGAGGATGAGGGTGAAGCTCGGGATATTGATGACCGAGGTGCCCATCATGATCAGCGACAGTGCCGCGCCGACGCCGATCATGCCGGTGAGGATCGGGACGAACGCGGCGATGAGCGCGCCGAAGGCGACCATCATGACGATGAAGGCGACGACGTAGCCGATCTGTTCGGCCTTGCCGCTGGATTCCATGCCCGGCTTCATGGCGATACTGCCCGACATCTCGACGGTGAGTCCGGCATTGCGGGCGTCATTGGCGACGTTGTAGGCGGCCTCGCGCGCGGCGTCGGTGACCTCGGTGACCTTCTTGATGGTGAAGGGCACGCTCAGGACGGCGACGGCGTCGGTTTTGTCCTTGCTCAGCACGTCGAGCGGGGCGGCGCTGCAGCGGGAGCGGAATTCGTCGGTATTCCGGTCGGGGGCCAGGCAGCCCATGGCCTCGGCGACCATGATCGGGCTCATGACCGGTTTGCTGTGGTCGACGGTCTCGAGTTCGCCGAGTTTGGCGACGAGTGCGTCGATCGCGGCCTTGTTGGCCGGGTCGGTGAGTTTCTGGCCTTCAGGCGCGCCGATGACATAGGTGCCGGTGACGGCGTCGGCCTTGAATCCGGCGGACATGCCGGGGAAGTGCTTGTCGAGGATCTGGGTGGCCCGTTCGGAGGGCAGGTTGGGCATGGTGAAGTCGTCGGTGGAGGTCTTCTTCAGCGAGAAGCCGGCCGCGATCATCACCACGACCAGCAGCAACCACGCGGGTAAGACGATCCACTTCCGGCGGAAAGCGAACTTTCCCCATCGGTAGAGGTATACGGACACGAGGGTTCTCCTAGCGAAATGACTGGAACGTGCGGGATCTGAGCCCGTAGACAGCACTCTCGCGGGGACCTCGGGCGGTCCCGCCTCCACATGACGCTTCTGCCTACCGTGCGGTAGGTAGACTACCGAGAGATTAAACGGAGGCACAACCTCTAGTTAGCCGGTCCGGCAGACCGGCCGTGGCAGTGATGAGAGGATTCCCTGATGGTCTTCCGAACCGTGTCCGATGGCGTCGTCGCAGGTAGCGGCACGAAAAACGCGATACGCGATGCGGCGGTGAAATTATTCGCCAATAAAGGATTCGAACAAACCAGCCTGCGCGAGGTCGCCGATGCGGTGGGAATCACAAAAGCCTCCCTCTACTATCACTACGCCTCGAAGCTCGATCTGTTGGTCGCGATCATCGACCCGATCATCGATCACCTGCGCTCGACCGTCGACGGTCTGGACCGGGTCGCACGCGACGCCACCGCGATCCGCGCGGTGCTCGGCCGCCACCTGCGCGGCATGCTCGCCCACCGGGCCGCAGGGGCGCTGATCATCGGCGACACCGTGACGATCGTCAACGCCATGGCCGATCGGCATCCGGAACTCGTCGACTCCAGCAAGGCCCTGCGCGACTGGTTGGCCGGGCCGAATCCGGACACCGAGGCCATGCTGCGGGCCGGCGCCGCGCTCGACGTGCTCGGCCTGGCCCTGGTGTCCGCCGAGGTCGTGCCCGACGCGGGCGACGACGAGGTTGAGCGCATCCTGCTCGATATCGCCGTCAGCGTGCTCGAAGGTCGCCGGTCCGCGTAGATTCGATGATCATCGAAGATCCCGGATCGTCCAGGGAGTAGCAGTGCACATCACCGCGAAGGTCGACTACGCGGTGCGGACGCTGGTCGAGATAGCGGGCGCGCCACCATCGCGCGGCGGCGCGACCGCCCCCACCGTCAAAGCCGACGCCATTGCCTGCGCCCAGGCGATCCCCCCGAAAGTGCTCGAGACGGTCCTCGCCGAGCTGCGCCGCGCCGAGCTGGTGGTCAGCAGACGCGGCCCGGACGGCGGCTACTGGCTGGCCAGACCGGCCGAACGCATCTCCATCGCCGACGTCATCCGCGCCGTCGAGGGTCCGCTGGCCTCGGTGCGCGGGCAGCGGCCCGAGGATGTGAACTATCCCGGTTCGGCCGCGCCGCTGCGCGCGGTGTGGATCGCCCTGCGGGTGAATATCCGCGCCGTACTGGAGAACGTCACCATCGCCGATATCGCGGGCGGTGGACTACCCGAATTCATCGCCGAGCTCACCGCCGATCCCGGTGCGTGGGAACGACGCGAGTCCGATCCGAACATCCCGGTGACCAGCTGACATCTTCGCTGGTAGGGAAACCGGCCGACGCAGGTTCTCGATTGCCGGTAGCCTGCCTTTCATCATGCTGATCCGCCTGCTCCGCACCTTCCTGGCCCCCTATCGAGCGCAGCTCGCGGGGGTCGTTGCGCTGCAATTGGTCTCGGTCATCGCCATGCTCTACCTGCCGAGTCTCAACGCCGACCTCATCGATCGCGGCGTCACCAAGGGCGATCTCGGCTACATCTGGACCACCGGCCTGTGGATGCTCGCGGTGAGCGCGGTGCAGATCGTAGCCGCGGGCTCCTCGGTCTACTTCGGCGCGCAGGCGGCGATGGGCGCAGGCCGCGATATGCGCGGCGCGATGCTGCACCGGGTCGGGTCGTTCTCCGCGCGCGAGCTGGGCCGCTTCGGCGCGCCCTCGCTGATCACCCGCAACACCAACGACATTCAGCAGGTGCAACTGCTCATCGTCATGTCGGTGACCATCCTGGTCATGGCCCCGATCATGTGCGTCGGCGGCATCATCATGGCGCTGCGCCAGGATCTGAGCCTGTCCTGGCTGCTGCTGATCGCGGTGCCGCTGCTCGCGCTGGGCATGGGCACGCTGGTGGCGCGCATGGTGCCCGGCTTCCGGGATATGCAGGGCCGCATCGATGTGGTCAATCGCGTCCTGCGCGAACAGATCACCGGTATCCGGGTGGTGCGCGCCTTCGTGCGCGAGCGACAGGAGACCTGGCGCTTCGGCGTGGCCAATACCGAGCTCACCGAGGCATCGCTGCGGGTCGGCAGGCTGATGGCGGTGATGTTCCCGCTGGTCATGCTGATCTCGAATGTCACATCGGTGGCGGTGATCTGGTTCGGCGGCAAGCTCATCGACAGCGGCGAGATGCAGATCGGCACGCTCACCGCCATGCTGTCCTACATCATGCAGATCCTGATGGCCGTCATGATGGCCTCGTTCCTGGCCATGATGGCCCCGCGCGCCGCGGTCTCGGCCGATCGCATCGGCGAGGTGCTCGAGACCGAATCCTCGGTTCGGCCACCGGCGCTGCCCCAACCCTTCACCGCCGATCCGGCCGTCGTCGATTTCCGTTTCGCCGAATTCAGCTATCCGGGCGCCGAACAACCGGTGCTGAAAGCGATCGAGTTCCGGGTCGAGCCCGGCACCACCACCGCCGTGGTCGGATCCACCGGATCCGGGAAAACCACGCTGCTCAACCTGATTCCGCGACTGATCGATGTCACCGACGGCGCCGTCCACGTGGGCGGCACCGATGTGCGTCACGTCGACCTCGAGGTGCTGCGCTCGACCATCGGGCTGGTCCCGCAGAAGGCGTACCTGTTCTCCGGCACCGTCGCCAGTAATCTGCGCTACGGCAATCCCGAGGCCACCGATGAGGAACTGTGGCGCTGCCTGGAGATCGCGCAGGCCGCCGATTTCGTCCGCGAGATGCCCAAAGGTTTGGAAACCCCTGTCGCCCAAGGGGGCACCACGGTCTCCGGCGGGCAGCGGCAGCGCCTGGCGATAGCGCGGGCACTGGTGCGCAAACCGCGGATCTACCTGTTCGACGACTCGTTCTCCGCGCTCGATGTGGCCACCGACGCGCGCCTGCGCGAGGCGCTGCGCCCCGAGACGGCGGCGGCGTCGGTGCTCATCGTGGCGCAACGGATCACCACCATCCGCGGCGCGGACCAGATCGTCGTCCTCGAGGACGGAGCGATCGTCGGACTCGGCACCCACGAGCAACTGATGCGGGACTGCCCCTGCTACCAGGAGATCGTCGCCTCCCAACTCAGCGCGGAGGAGGTGCGATGAGACCCGGCGCACCGAATATCGGCTCCCCGGACGCCAAGGCCAAATCCTTCACCCCCTCCCTCAAACGCCTCCTGCGCCGCCTCGCTCCCGAACGCGGATATGTGGCGGTGATCGTCGGGCTGGCCATCGTCTCGGTCGTGCTCAACACCCTTGGCCCCTACATCCTCGGCAAGGCCACCAACTTGGTCTTCGATGGTGTGATGGGCCAACTCCTCGGCCGAAATCTGCCGCCGGGCGCCACCAAGGAGCAGGCGATCGAATTCGCCCGCCAACACGGTGACAATGTCCAGGCCGACATGCTCGGGGCCATGAACGTCACCCCCGGTGTCGGCGTGGACTTCTCCGCCGTCGGCCGGGTGCTCGCCCTGGTGCTCGTCCTCTACTTGGGCGCGGCCGTCTTCGGCTGGTTGCAGGCGTATCTGCTCAACTTCGTCATCAACCGCACGGTCAAGCGGCTGCGCGGCGCTATCGAGGACAAGATCCACCGACTTCCGCTGCGCTACTTCGATTCGACGCCGCGCGGCGATCTGCTCAGCCGCGTCACCAACGATGTGGACAATATCGCCCAGACCCTGCAGCAGACGATGAGCCAACTGCTCACCTCGCTGTTCACCGTGCTCGGCATCCTGATCATGATGTTCTGGATCTCGCCGCTGCTCGCGGTGATCGCGCTGCTCACGGTGCCCGCCGCCCTCATCGTCACCACGCAGATCGCCAAACGCTCCAAACCGCACTTCGTCAACCAGTGGAAGTACACCGGCCAGGTCAACGCCCAGGTGGAGGAGGCATACACCGGGCACGAGGTGGTCACCGCCTTCGGCCGCAACCGCGAGGTCGCCGCCGAATTCGACCGCCGCAACGAGGAGCTCTTCCAGGCCAGTTTCCGCGCCCAGTTCATCTCCGGCCTGATCATGCCCGCGATCATGTTCCTCGGGAACATCAATTTCGTGCTGGTGGCCCTGGTCGGCGGCCTGCGGGTGGCTACCGGGAACCTCTCGCTCGGCGAGGTGCAGGCGTTCATCCAGTACTCGCGCCAGTTCAGCCAACCGCTCACCCAAATCGGCGCGATGGCCAACCTGCTGCAGTCCGGTGTCGCCTCGGCCGAGCGGATCTTCGAAATCCTCGACGCCGAGGAACAATCCCCCGACGCGGTCATGGCCGACACCCGCCCGGTGGATCGGGGCCGGGTGGAGTTCGAGGCGGTTTCCTTCCGCTACGAACCGCAAACGCCTGTCATCGAACGACTCTCGCTGCTGGCCGAACCGGGCCACGTGGTGGCCATCGTCGGCCCGACCGGCGCGGGTAAAACCACCCTGGTCAACCTGCTCATGCGCTTCTACGAACTCGACGCGGGCGCCATCACCATCGACGGCGTCGATATCACCGAGATGACTCGCGACAGCCTGCGCTCCCGCATCGGCATGGTGCTGCAGGACACCTGGCTGTTCAAGGGCACCATCCGGGAGAACATCTCCTACGGCAATCCGTTGGCCACCGAGGCGGAGATCTTGGCCGCGGCCCGCGCCGCCTATGTGGACCGATTCGTGCACGCACTGCCCGAGGGCTACGACACGGTCATCGACGAGGAGGGCACCGGCGTCAGCGCGGGGGAGAAGCAGCTCATCACCATCGCCCGAGCCTTCCTGGCCAAACCGTCCATCCTGGTGCTGGACGAGGCCACCAGTTCGGTCGACACCCGCACCGAATCGCTGGTCCAACACGCCACCGCCGCCCTGCGCCGCGACAGGACGAGTTTCGTCATCGCCCACCGCCTGTCCACCATCCGCGACGCCGACCTGATCGTTGTCATGGAGCACGGCCGTATTGTGGAGCACGGCGACCACGAACGTTTGCTGGCCGAACGCGGCGCGTACTACCGCCTCTACAACGCCCAATTCGCCGCGGCCGCCGCCGAGGCCTGAGGGAGCAGGGGTGCGGCGAAGCTCACCTCGCCCCGTTCGAGAAGATGGAAGTCGTGTCCGATCCCGCTGAATTCTCTTTCTCCGTCGGTACCCGCCTGGACGGCCAGTACGGCCGCACGGGTGAGCTGCGCACCCCGCACGGGACCATCGCCACCCCCGCCTTCATCCCGGTGGGCACCAAGGCGACGGTCAAGTCGGTGCTGCCGGAGACCATGCGCGAGATCGGGGCGCAGGCGCTGCTGGCCAACGCCTACCACCTCTACCTGCAACCCGGCCCGGACATCGTGGACGAGGCGGGCGGGCTGGGCCGTTTCATGAACTGGCCCGGTCCCACCTTCACCGACAGCGGTGGCTTCCAGGTGATGTCGCTTGGGGTCGGTTTCAAGAAGGTCATCGCCATGGAGGCGGTCGACACCCCCGACGACAATGCGGTCGCGGCGGGTAAGGAGCGGCTGGCCCACGTCGACGACGACGGCGTCACCTTTCGTTCGCACCTGGACGGATCGAAGCATCGCTTCACCCCTGAGGTGTCCATGGGCATTCAGCACCGGTTGGGCGCGGATGTCATGTTCGCCTTCGACGAGTTGACCACACTCATGAATACCCGCGGCTACCAGGAGAGATCGCTGCGTCGCACGCACGAGTGGGCGCAGCGCTGCATCGATGAGCACGAGCGGCTCACCGTCGAACGCGGCCACCGCCCGTATCAGGCATTGTTCGCGGTGATCCAGGGCGCGCAATATGAGGACCTGCGCCGCAAAGCCTGCCGCGAACTCGAGGATATCCGGGGCCGGGCGGGCACCGGATTCGACGGATACGGTATCGGCGGCGCGCTGGAGAAGCACAACCTGGGCACCATCGTGGGCTGGTGCTCGGCCGAACTGCCCGAGGAGAAGCCGCGGCACCTGCTCGGGATCAGCGAGCCGGAGGATCTTTTCGTCGCCGTGGCCAATGGCGCGGACACCTTCGACTGCGTCAACCCGTCCAGGGTCGCCCGCAACGCCGCCCTCTACGTGGACGAAGGCCGCTTCAATATCAATACCGCCCGCTTCCGGCGCGACTTCACCCCGATCGACGAGACCTGCGACTGCTACACCTGCGCCAACTACACCCGCGCCTATCTGCATCACCTGTTCAAGGCCAAGGAGATGCTGGCCGCCACGCTGTGCACCATCCACAACGAGCGCTTCACCATCCGGCTGGTCGACCGGATCCGGGAGAGTATCGCAGGCGGGTACTTCGAGGAGTTCCGGCGCGAGTTCATGGGGCGTTGGCAGGGACGAATCAAGGCGCCCGGACTTTAGCTCAGCCGAATCAAGACGCCCGGACCGAGCTGACTCCTAGGGCACGGTCGGATCAAGACACCCTGATCCGACCGCCGCGCGATCAGCTGTGCAACGCCGAGGTGGGTCGCGGCCCGTAGGTGGGCTCGCGCTTCTTGAGGAAGGCGATGCACCGGTAGCTGATGGGCAGGATCATCATCTCCACCAGCGTCTTCCACAGGAAGCCGACGATCAGGTAGTTGAAGAAGTCCGGCCAGGTGTGGATACCGATGGCCGTGGCCGCGATCGAGCAGAACACCAGCGTATCGCCGAATTCCCCGGCCACGGTCGACCCGAGCAGCCGAGCCCACAGGTGCTTCTCCTTGGTGCGCTCCTTGATCAGCACCAGCGTCACCGAATTGAGGAATTGGCCGATGAAGTAGCCCGCCAGCCCGGCAAGCACCAGTTGCGGGGTGGTGCCGACGACGCTGCGGAACGCGGCCTGATTCTCGTAGAAATCGGCGGGCGGCAGCGCGATGGCGATCCAGAAGCACAGCACCATCAGCAGCAGCGAGCCGAATCCGAAATAGACGGCGCGGCGGGTGGCGCGGAATCCGTACACCTCGCTGAGGACGTCGCCGATCACGTAGGCCAGCGGGAACAGGAAGAACGCGCCGTCGGTGTTGATCGGCAGGATTTGCAGGGGTCCGAGCGCCATCGAATGCCCGGCGAAGAACTGAACGCCCTTGGTGGCACAGATGTTCGAGATGATCAGTGTCGCGGTGAAGACCACGACGACCGGCGTGTAGTAACCCCCCGCGGAAGTCGCGAATGACGCGTGCTCGACCGCGGGGCGTCCAGACCCGTCGACCTCTGCGGATGTTTTTATATCGCTCACGGGGGTCAATCTTGCCGGAGTGCGGCCGCCGAGACGCACTGACCAGTCGTTTTCGGCCTGATCCCGCCGATGCGGCCCGCGTGCGGTACCGGGGAAGTGTTCAATTCGCGCCGTCCCGGTGGCCTGCGTGGTCACGCTTCCAGCCGCATGTCGCTCGGCTGCGGGTCCGGTGGAATAGTCTGGGCCAATGACCAATCCCGGCGATTCCGACGAGTGGTGGAAGCAGTACGGCGGACAGGGAGTCTCGCCGGAATCCGGTGCCGCCCAGCAGCAGCAACCGCAGCCCCACCCGTCGGCACCGCAGTATCCGCAACAGCCCGTGCCGCCGCTCACCCCGCCGCCGCAGCCGCAGGCCTATCCGAGTTATCCGCCGTCGCAGCCGAATCCGTACGCGCAGCCGAATCCTTATGCGCAGCAGCAGGGTTACGCCTATCCGCCGCAGTATCAGCCTTACGGCGGCTATCCGCAGCAGCCGCTGGGCACCAATGGTCTGGCGATCGGCGCGCTGATCTCCTCCCTGGTCGGCGTGTTCACCTGCGGTATCGGCGCGATCGTCGGCATCATTCTCGGCGTCATCGCGCTCGGTCAGGTCAAGCGGTCCGGGCAGGAGGGGCGGGGTCTGGCGCTGGCGGGCATTTGGATCGGTGTCGGCGCGATCGTGCTCGGTCTGCTGTATTTCGTCGTGGTCATCGTCGCGGCCACAAATAGTTGAGGGTCCTAAAAGTTAAGGGGCGCATCGAAATTCGATGCGCCCCTTACTTGTCGGCGGTGGGTCAGCCCTTGACGACCCTGGTGCCGCCCGCGAGCTTGTCGTGCCAGCCCTGCTTGTTCGGGTCCTGCTCGATGGTGACCGCGACGTAGATCATCAGCACGAACGAGGCGATCCCGCCCAGGCAGTAGATGATGTTGGTCGCCACGAAGATATTGCGCTTGAGCGAGGTGACGTAGTCGATCTTGTCCTGGCCCTCGGGCGGCAGTACGCGCATGCCGAGGATCTTCTTGCCCAGCGTGGCGCCCTGCGAGGTCTCCATGAGCACGAAGTAGGCCGTGATCAGGGCATTGACGACGATCGCCCCGATGATATTGCCGACCAGATTGCTACCGAGAACCATGGTGATCACCCACATGATGATCGCGCCGGGGATGCCCGCGATGACGTAGTCGATGAGGCGGGCCAGGAACCGGTTCAGCAGGTCGCCCGGCTGGCCGCCCGCAGCCGGACCGCCCTGATTGTAGGGCTGGTAAGGCTGCTGGTACGGATCCTGCTGGCCGTATTGCGGCTGGCCGTAGTCCTGCGGCTGACCGTACTGCGGCGGCGGCTGCTGACCGTAGGGGTCCTGCCCGTACTGGGGTTGCTGGCCGTACTGGGGTTGCTGGCCGTACTGCGGGCCACCCTGCGGGAACTGCTGGCCCCCCTGCGGATACGGCTGGCCGCCCTGCGGGTAAGGCTGCCCGTACGGCTGGCCGCCCTGTGGATTCTGGTTGGGGTCGTACCCACCGCTCGTCATATCAAGTCCTCGTCCAAATAATCTGTGGATCGGTCGATTGCGTACGTTACGGACATCGGCTCGGTTGCAACAACCCATTCTCGTCGAGTATCCATGGATCCTTCGGTAGGCGGGCCGAGTCGAATTCTTCCAGGAGTTCGCCGGGGGTGCCTGCCGAAAATCCGAGCGAATCGGCGAGCGCGGCGAATATTCGCTGCGGGGTCGCGCCGAGTGCGCGCTGGTCGGCCATAGTTACCGCGCCGTCGCGTTTGGCCAGGCGTCTTCCCTGCGTATTGAGCACCAGTGGCACATGTGCGTAATGCGGCGCGGGCAGGCCGAGCAGAGTAGCGAGATATGCCTGGCGCGGAGTGGAGGTGAGCAGATCGTCACCGCGCACCACCTGATCGATGCCCTGAGCGGCGTCGTCGACGATCACGGCGAGGTTGTAGGCGGGGATGCCGTCGCCGCGGCGCAGCACCACGTCGTCGACCGGACCCCGGTAGGGGCCGTGCAGGTCGTCGATGATGGTGAAGTAGCCGAATTCGTCGGCGGTGTTGGATCGGCCGACATGGTCGGCGGTGCCGGATCGGCCGAATTCATCGGCGGTGTTGGATCGGCCGACTTCGTCGGCGGTGACGCGCAGGCGCAGCGCGGCCGGTCGGCCTTCGGCGCGGCGGGCGGCGCGTTCGGTCTCGGTCAGCTCGCGGCAGGTGCCGGGGTAGTGGCCGAGCGGTCCGTGCGGAGCGGTCGCGGCCTGCTGGATTTCTCTTCTCGTGCAGTAGCACTCGTAGGTGCGGCCCGCGGCGGTGAGTTCGGCGATGGCCGCGTCGTAGCGCGGGATGCGCTCGGATTGACGGACCACCGGGCCGTCCCAGTCCAGTCCGAGGTCGGCCAGATCGGCGAGTTGACGTTCGGCGGCGCCGGGCCGGACCCGGTCCAGATCCTCTACCCGCAGCAGGAAGCGCCGCCCGGTGCTGCGGGCGTAGGCCCAGGCGAGCATGGCGGTGCGCAGGTTGCCGAGGTGCAGATCCCCGGATGGGCTCGGCGCGAACCGGCCCGCGCCGCGCTCAGACACGGGGTCGTTCCGGGGGAGTGATGATGATCCGCACGCAGGCCATCGTATGCGCGGTTCGGTGCTACGGTTCGGCCCCGTCCGGAAGCCGGAGCACGGGCCTCAAATCCGTCGCATCGATCGTTTTGTCCGAATCCAGTGCGGCGATCAGAGATTCGGCGTGTGCGATCAATCCCGAGCGATCGATTCGGTATGGAACATCACCCTCGGGGATATATGCGGACAAGCGGGTGACCGCACGTGTCAGTAGTGTCCGCGCACCCTTGGGATTGCCGCGCTGTATGTGCGTGATACCCACCGCGAACTGGGCGAGTCCCTGCCACAGCATCCTTTCGGCGAACGGGCCGCTCTTCCATGCCGCCTCCAATACCTCGTGCGCGTTGAATGCCAACCCATCCGTCAGTAGTTGCTGAGCGAAGGCAAGGGTTTGCTGCGGCTCCAGTTCCAGATCGTCAGGTATGCGCGTGACGCCGGGGCTGCCGGGCGGCAGCGGACGGCCCAATCTGTCTCGTGGGCGGGCATTTCGGGCGCGGCCTGCGTCATCGCGATCACGTTCCACCATGGCTGCCATCTTCCATCGCCGCGACGGTCGCTGCTCGGCATCCGGGGCAACCTACCGGCACCGTGACGGATCACGGATCAATCACACCGGTAGATATCATGGCTAATTACCGCCATCTGGAATGGCTTTGGGTTGCCGGCAATGTCTCCGCAACATTTTGTCTTCGCAACGTTGGCAGTTTCGATGGTTGAATAGACAAGAGTCGGGCAAACTTTCGTCGAAGCTGCTAGTCTGCTGCGTGGGGTTAGCCCCCCGCAGGGGTTGTACCTCTCGAAGTGCTCGAAATGCAGGGCGATCTCGAAGTGCAGAGCGATCACAACGCATCGGCAATGCCGCGCGCTACCTTCAGGCGCACGCGGCATTCGGTGTTCCCGCCGGATGTCGGTGCGAGTTCGAACAATGTCAGCAAATCTCGTTCTCGACGCAGGCAAAGGAGCTAGTGCCGTGAAAATTGATTCGACCGGTGCCCGGTGGCGCAAGAGCAGCCACTCCGGCCCGGATGGGAACTGCGTGGAAGTGGCATTTCTCGCCGACGGTAAAGTAGCGGTTCGCGATACCAAGGACAACGGATTCGGCCCGGTGCTGAAAGTCGCGCCTGCCGCGTGGGACGCGTTCCTAAACGGATTCTCGTCAGGGGAGTTCAATCGCGCCTGATGTATGGGTAGTGCCCGAATGGGCAATTGCGGGCCCCGGGTCGCTGTGGACTCGGGGCCTTCGCTTTGCCTCGGCGGGTGCGTCGGCGCGGTTGGCGGTGTCGGCTCAGTGCTCGGGTCGGCCGTTCTCTTGGGCTCGGCGCAGCACGGCCAACTGCTTGCGTTCCTCCTCGTGGTCCTGCGCCAGATTGCGCCGGGACTCGGCCTCCGGATCGGCGCGGAAGAAGGCGCCGGTGCCCGGCTTACCGGCCAGGCCGAGCTTGTTCATCTTCTTCGGCACCGGAGCGCCCTGATAGGCCAGCGGGATCGGATGTCGGTGTTCGTCCACCGGCCCCAGCGGCTGATGCAGCTCGATGTACTCGCCATCGGGCAGTCGGCGAATCAGGCCGGTTTCCACACCGTGGTCGAGTACCGCGCGATCGGCGCGCTGCAATCCGATGCAGAACCGGTAGGCGATGAAGTAGGCCAGCGGCGGGAGCAGCAGAATGCCGATCCGCCCCACCCAGGTCGTGGCATTCAGCGACACATTGAACCGGTAGGCGATGATGTCGTTGACGCAGGTCAGCGTCAGCACCCCGTAGAAGGCGAGCACCATCGCGCCGATGGCGGTGCGGACCGGTACGTCGCGCGGGCGTTGCAGGAGGTTGTGCCGGGCGTAGTCCCTGGTCAGTCTGCGTTCGATCCAGGGGTAGGTGATCAGGAGCGTGAAGATCAGGCCCATGGTCAGCGCGCCCCAGACCGGGCCGGGCACGGTATGCCCGCCGATATACAGCTCCCAGGGCGGGATCAGGCGCATCATGCCGTCGGTCCACATCATGTAGAAATCCGGCTGGGAGCCCGCGGAGATCTGCGAAGGGTTGTACGGTCCCATATTCCAGATCGGATTGATCTGCAGCAGCCCGCTCATTATCGCGACGATGCCGAGCGTGAACGCGAAGTACGCCCCCTGATCCAGTGCGAACACCGGCACGATGCGCGCGCCGATCACATTCCGCTCGCTGCGGCCCGGATCGGGGAACTGGGTGTGCTTTTGATACCAGACCAGCGCCACATGCGCCGCGATCAGCGCCAGCATGATGCCGGGAATCAGCAGGACGTGCGCGATGAACAGCCGCGGAATGATGATGGTGCCCGGATAGTCGCCACCGAAGATCAACCAGTGCACCCAGGTGCCGATGATCGGCACGCCCAGCGTGATGGAGGAGAACGCGGCGCGCAACCCGGTGCCGGAGAGCAGGTCGTCGGGTAGCGAGTAGCCGAAATATCCCTCGAACATGGCCAGTATGAGCAGGATCGTGCCGATCACCCAGTTGGCCTCGCGGGGTTTGCGGAACGCGCCGGTGAAGAAGACCCGGAACAGGTGCACGATGATCGAACCCGCGAAAAGCAGTGCGGCCCAATGATGTATCTGTCGGACGAACAGGCCGCCGCGCACCTCGAAGGAGATGTTCAGCGCGGATTCGTAGGCGCGCGACATGCTCACCCCGCGCAGCGGTTGGTACGCGCCGTTGTAGATCACCTCGCCCATCGACGGGTCGAAGAACAGCGTCAGGTAGACACCCGAGAGCAGCAGGATGATGAAGCTGTACAGGGCGATCTCGCCGAGCAGGAATGACCAGTGCGTCGGGAAGACCTTATTGATCGACCGTTTGAGGAAGGCGGCGGCGCGATACCGCTCGTCGAATTCATTGGCCTGCACCGTCGCGATGCGACCGAACCGAGTTGCCATGGCAGCACCCCGTCCCCGAGACTGCGATATTCCTCTACTACAGACGGTAGCAGGGTAGTGTCGCGGAATCGATGGGTTTGACCGAAACATCGGTCGTAGCGCCGGATAGGCCTCGTCGACAGTGCCCACTAGGGTCTGGGCATGGTGACCGCGACGGCCTCGGACACGACCATGTACTGGTTGTCCCGACGCATCCGCAACGATCAATTCCTGCTGTACTGCTTCCGGGATGCCGGTGCGTCCGGTGCGGAATTGCGCGCGACCATCGCCAGGCGCTCCGCCTCGATTCCGGATCTGGGTCTACGGTTGCGGCCGGTGCCGGGTGAACTCGGATATCCACGTTGGGTGCGCGGCGGGACAACGTCGGATCAGTTTGTGGAATATGAACGGCCGCAGTGGGATTGGGTGACTCTCTGCGCCGATCTCGGGGAGTTGGTCGGGACGGGGGTGGATGCGGCGGTGTGCGCGTGGAGATTACACGTCTTTCGGGGTGTGCTGGGGGTTCCGGAGTGCGGGTCGGATCCCGCTCTGATAGTGGTATTGCAGATATCGCACGCGTTGGCCGATGGGCGGCGGGCGGCGCGGATCGCGCGGGCGTTGTTCGGGACGGACTCGGTGCAATCCGCTGCGATGATGGGGGGAGGTCGGCTTCCGACCCGCCCGCGCGGTCGGGGCCGGCTACTGATCGCACCCGATCCCCACTGCCGCACCGGAACTCATCGGTTCTGGTCGCATCCGCCGAGAAAAGGTGTCCGGGATGCCTACCGGTTTCCGTCCACCGATCGTGCGCGCGATCTCGTAGCCGCAGCCCTGGCCGTATTCGCGATGCCGATTCGGATCGGGCAGACACTTGTGCGCGGCGTGTCCGCGTATCGCGCCCGGCGAAAGTTGGCCGAGCTCACGGCATCCGGTGGAATTCCTGCGGCGGGGCCGGAGTATCCCCCGTGCGTGTTGAATCGACCGGGGCGTTCGGCCCGCGGAGACGCACCGGCCACATCGGTTGGGGAGCGGGACCGTCCCGCTGTGCGAGACTCACTCGAGGCCGGGCATTCGATTGCCGAGACAGGCGTGGAGTCGGAATCGGGCTCGCCGGCGGAGTGTTCCGAATCTGCGCCGGCGGGCGGTTCGATCGCCGCGGCATCGACCGAAGGTGGTTCCGCACCTGGAGATACGAGACATCTGGTGCGGATGATCGTGTTCCGTGCATCGGAGTTGCGGGTACCCGATATGACGGTGACTGTCGTGGCATTGACGGCGATTTCCGGCGCTCTGTCGCACTATCTCGAACGGCGCGGGCAGTCGGTGCGGCGACTGGGGGCACATGTGCCGATAGCGCTTCCGCCGAAGTCATTGGAGCGCAACAGCTATCGAAGCCTCGGTATCGATCTGTGCATAACGGAGCCGGATATCGGTGTGCGTGCGGCGCGGATCGCGGAACAGGTGCGGCTGCGGCGCATTCGGGCGGCGCATCCGCTGCTCGACGCGCAGGATCGGGTCGTGGCCGTGGTCCCGGCGCCGCTGCGCTTTCGCGAGATCGCGCGCTATCGGCTCGATACGGTGCCGGAGAGTATCGCGGGACATACGGTTGTCTCCAGCGTCCGGCGAGGCGGTGCGGATTTGTCCTTCGGCGGGGGCGCGGTGGTGTTCACTGCGGGATTTCCGGCCATCGGCTCGGTCATGCGGTTGACGCACGGAGTGCACGGGCTGGGGGAGACGGTGACCCTTTCGATGCACGCCGATGCCGCGACGATCCCGGATCTCGACGACTATGCCGAACTGCTGCGCGCCGCCGCATCGGAAGTTGTTGCGGCACTGCGGAACAACGCTAGCCCGGTGCCCCCCAGTGCAGCACCCGCGAGGTGAACAGCACCAATCCGAGCGATACCACCGCCACGGTCACCAGCCCGATCACCGCCACCACCAGCGGTCGCCACCCGGTGCGCGCCAACTCCCGCAGATCGGTATTGAGTCCGACCCCGGCGAAGGTGAGCAGGAAGGCCCACTTGGAGACATTGGCGAGATTGGCCGTCTGCTGTTTGGTCAGCCACCCGAAGGTCGCGATGGCCGACACGGCGAGGAAGCCCAGCACGAACTTGGGGAATTTCGCCCACACGAAGCCTGCCTTGGCCCGCAGTCCGGGGGCGATGGCATCGGCTTCGCCGCGTGCGGCCCAGTAGGCGGCGAAGCCGAGGACCACGAAGCCGATCAGCGCGTTGCGGGTCGACTTCACCAGAACCGCTGTCTTACCGGCGGAATCGGAGAACAGGTATCCGGTGGCGGTGGTCTCGGCCGTATTGTCCACCGCGAGTCCGGCCCAGAGCCCGAATTCGTGATCGCTCAACCCGATCGCGTGTCCGAGCGGCGGCAATGCGAACAGCGCGACCGCGCCGAGCGCGAGAATCGCGGCGATGGCGTAGCCGACCTCGGAGTCGCGGGCCCTGATCGCGCCCTTGCCCGCGATAATGGCCGAGACGCCGCAGATCGAGGTGCCGATGGCCAGCAGCGATCCGAGTTTGCCCGAAAGTCCCAGCGCCCGCGCCACCGTCAGGATGATCGCGCCCGCCACCGTCATATCCACCAGGATCTGCACGAAGCTCGCGCCGCCCAGTTTCGCCACATCGCCGAGGACGAAGCGCGAGCCCAGCGCGACAATGCCGATCTTGAGCCAGAACTCGTAGGTGCCGACGCCGGGGCGGAAGATCGGAGGCAGCCCAACGGTATTGGTGATGACCACGCCGATCAGGATGGCCCACAGCACGTATTCGATATCGGGCACGGTCCAGTGCTGCTGTTTCGCCAGCGCGTTCCACCAGATCTGGGCGTACTTGCCGAGTGCGCCGACCGCGATCAGCAGCAGTATTCCGGGAATATAGGCGGCGACCCCGCCGACTCGCGACTTGTCCTGTGCTACAGCGATACTCATCGCGTCACCACGGAATCCGCGGCAGCGCGTCGAATATCGCCAGCAGGGTCACGACGCCGCCGATGATCACACTCCACCAGTCCGCGCCGATCCGCGTCGACTCGGGTTGCACCTCACTCACCGCGTCCTCCAGATAGTTCCGGCAGTTCCGGCACGGACTATGCGGCTTTTCGGTGGTCGCCGACCAGTATTCGAATCGGACAGATTCCTTCCCGAGCGACGGGGCCGGAGGCGGTGCCGCGGTGGACCCCCTACGAGCGGGCGGCGGCCATTGACTCGCCGTACAACCTGACAGGTCAATCGGTGTGCCGCAATCATTTCGACCCGGTGGCGCGCGGGTATGTGTGCCTCGGCCTCTGCCTGCTCGCCCCGCTCGCCTTTCGCGAAGATCACCGATTCGGGCGCGTGTGGCGCAATCCTCGGTCAACTGTGGGCAACCACCGTTCGCGCCACGCCGAGCGCCATTGCCCATTCCGGTCCCCGAATACTATCGATGGTGTCGGATCACCGAAGGAGCGTGGAACTCATCGTGAACGAACCCCCAAATTTCCTAGAACGCATCGATGGCGAACTGTGGCTCGTGGAGGACGAGCGGGAGAATATGAAGATCTCCTATCGCATCAAGGAAGTCGTCTTCGCCGAATCCTCGGATTTCCAGCACGTGATGATCCTGGATTCCCACGATTTCGGACGGATGCTGGTGCTCGACGGCGTCGTGCAGACCACCTCCCTGGACGGTCACATCTACAACGAGATGATCACCCACGTACCGCTGTCGATCCATCCGAATCCGCAGCGTGTCCTGGTGGTCGGCGGGGGTGACTGCGGGGCGGCCCGCGAGTCGACCAGATATCACGGGGTCGATGCGATCGACATGGTGGAGATCGACGAGTTGGTGGTCAAGGTCTGCAAGGAGTATCTGCCCGCCGTCTCGGAGAATCTGGACGACCCACGTGTCAATTTCGTCTACGACGATGGCATCGAGTTCATGAAGACCAAGAAGAATTACTACGACGTCATTATCGTCGACTCCTCCGATCCCGTCGGACCTGCCACCCGACTGTTCGAGTACGAATTCCATCGGGATATTCGGGCAGCATTGAAAGAAGACGGCCTCGTGGTATGTCAAAGTCAATCACCGCTGTTTCATCGTGCGGTAATGCGGCAAACCGTCGATCAATTGCGCGATCTGTTCCCGATCGTCCGCCCATACCTCGCCACCGTCCCCACCTATCCGGGTGGCTTCTGGAGCTTCGCGCTGGGCTCCAAGCGGTACCAGGCCCTCCCCGCGCACCCATTCGACAAGCCGACGAAATATCTCAACGACACCATCCTTCGCGCCTGCTTCGCCCTCCCCGAATTCCTCCGCCCGGACAGTGAAGTCGGCGCGGCCCGCTGATCCTTCCCGCGAATCGATGGACATCGCCGCCGCCGCGTGCCAGGCTCGCGTGATGGCGACACAGTGGATCCAGGGGCTGCTGCCGACGACAGCGCGGGCATTGACCCATCGACTCGCGGTGGAACAGTCGCACTATCGGGTGCCTTCACTGCTCGCCGCCGTGGTCCGTGCCGGTAAACCCGCCTGGTGGGATGCGCGCGGCCGCGTCGACGGGTCGGCGCCGACCACCGACACCCAATATCGCATCGGATCGATCACCAAAACCATGGTGGGCGTGCTCGTGCTGCGGTTGCGCGACGAGGGCAAGCTGGATCTGTCCGACCCGCTCGACCGGCACGTGCCCGGTGCGGCGATGGGGAATCGCACCATCGCGCAACTGCTTTCGCATACCGCAGGGGTGCGCGCCGAATCACCCGGCGACTGGTGGGAGCGCACCGAGGGCGGTGATTGGGCCGAGTTGAACACCGAACTCGAAGGCGCGGCCACGGTTCTGCCCGCGGGCCGCCGATACCACTACAGCAATGTCGGCTACGCGGCGCTCGGCGAACTGGTCGCCAGGCTGCGCGGACGCGACTGGTACGACGCGGTGCGAGCCGAGGTGCTCGCCCCGCTCGGCATGGACCGCACCACCCCCGCCCCCGTCGCCCCGCACGCCACCGGATGGGCGGTGCACCCGTGGGCGGATGTCACCCTGCCCGAGCCTGCGCACGATCACGGCGCGATGGGTGCGGCCGGTCAACTCTGGTCCACCGCGGACGATTTGGCGCGCTGGGCGATCTTCCTCGGCGGCGACACCGACCCGGTGCTGTCCAAGGACACCTGGGAGGAGATGCGTCAACCCGCCACCGTCGTCGACGACGAGACCTGGACCGACGGCCACGGTCTCGGCGTTCAACTGCGCCGCCACAACGGCCGCGAGCTGATCGGCCACGGCGGCGCCATGCCCGGATTCATCGCCACCGTCTGGGCCGACCCGGCCGACAACACCGGCGTGCTGTTCCTGTCCAACACCACCTACGGCGGTATCCGAGGCCAACTCGATCTCGGCATGCTCGACCTCCTCGCCGAACACGAACCCGTCCTCCCCGAGGAATGGTTGCCCGCCACCGCATTCGACCCGTCCCTGCTCGCCCTCACCGGCGCCTGGTACTGGGGCACCGCCTCCATCGCCCTGCACCTGCGCGCCGACGGCAACCTCGAACTGAAAGCCCTCGCCCACGGCGGCCGCACCTCCCGCTTCCGCCCCGAATCGGCCGACACCTGGATCGGACTCGACGGCTACTACGCAGGCGAACGCCTGCGCATCGTCCGCACCCCGAACGGCTCCGCCGACCACCTCGAACTCGTCAGCTACATCTTCACCCGCGAACCCTACCCACCCACCGCCCCCATCCCCGGTGGCGTAGACCCAGCAGGCTGGCACACCCGCTGACCCTTTCCCACAAGCGAATCCGCATCCTGCGGCCCGTCTGGTTGCCGCTTATGAATTCGGTTGATCGGCAAATCGGCACGTGCTCTGATTCGCGGTCATGAGCAGAATCGCAGAGGTGATCGTGTTGGCGTTGCACGCGGACGAGGTCATGCAGCCGCTGACCCGCGACGATGAAAACCGGAGTTGACGAGGCCGGTTCGTACCGATCGAGAGCCAGTGGCCTGGTTCCTTCGGCATCGGATGGGCCACCGAATTCGACCGGATGCGGACTCGAACAGGGCTTTTCGCGCATCTCGAGTCTCTCTCATGGCCCCGCCCGGACAGCGTCCAGGTGTTGATTCACGACGAGGAGGACGATTGCTTCGGCCTGTGGATGTTCGAGGACGGGAAGCTTGTCGAAGTCGCGCTTCCACATACGCGGCGGTACCACATGCCGGCTCCACTGACCGAAGAATTCCCTCCCGACCCCGGCGTACTGGTACGGACCGACGGCTCGGGCCGTGACCGGATCCAGCAGACTCCGGAAGCTGAGCGCGATCAACGGCCGGCCTGGTAGTCGACCTGCCCTGCCTACACGCCGGTCCGCCGATGGCGCCCGGCTTGGTGATCTCGCCATCCAGCCATCATGGTTGGCCGAGGCTACCTTCCCGGATCGGCGATTAGTGTTGCTATGCAGGCGATTTCGACCTGATCACCGCACGGTGATTATCGGCCGATAGTAGTCGTCGGGGTGGGGTTCATCGACGGCGCGGCCTTCCGCTTCAACCCAGGCGTGGGCGCCGAAGGGTTGGGTGCGGACGCCGACGCACCAGGTGGGCCAGTGGCCGCGCAAGCGGCAGAGCAGTGCGGTGGCCACCGAGCGTTGCAGGCAGCCTTCTCCGGCGCAGTGGATGCTGGCGGCGAGCACCTGATTGCGGGCCTGCTGGGCTTGGGCGTAGGTGGCGGGGCGCGCCCCGCGCCGCAGGGATGACAGGGTAGCGCGGATTCGTTCCGGGGGCCGGTGGGCGAGCAGTTGGGCGAGAGTGACCGCGAGGAGGATGGGTGGTCGCTGCCACCAGGGCAGTGGGGGTGCGGCGGTGACGGACATCGGCACGCTCACGGCTGGATCACCAGCCCGCGCGAGCGCAGGGTGTCCAGGAAGGCGACGACGTCGCGGTCGGCATCCGCCGCGGGCACCGACGTCCCCGCGACCAGAGCTTGCGCGGCCTGTCGTGGGCCTCGACCGTCGAGCAGGATCCGCAGCACCAGCCTGCCTGCCGCATTGAGTTCGAAATAGCGACCGGAACGTTTGTCCAGCAACACCATTCCGGTGTCGGTGTCGGTCGCGCATACGCGGGGGTTCAGTCGGTAGGACACGGTGCTCCTCACGGTGTTGTGGTGATCGGGATTCGTGGTCGCCAACCGAGGCAGATGAGGGTGTCCTCCAATGCCGGGGACCAGCGGTGATTGGGGGCGAGGACGGCGTTGCGCAGGGCAATGGGATCGATGAGTCCCTGCCCGGCCAGTGGTGCGGTCTCGACGAGGTCGATCACTTCGCTTCGATTCGCGCGCAGACCCTCGTAGAAGTCGCTGTCCGTGCCGGCTTTCGTGGTGCGGTTCAGCATCGGATCGGGCACGATGCCGCGCATCGCCTCGGCCAGCAGCGGTTTGTAGCGCCACGGTGTTCCCCGGTCGGCCGGTCGCACCGCGAGGCAGACCTCGAGAACGCGGTCGTCCAGAAATGGCAGATGTGTGATCGGGTATTGGATCTCCTGGAGCATCAACCGGTACAGCCGCCCGGCGGCCTGGATTCGGTGCAGTGCCCAGTGGTTGCCGCGAGTCGATGCCAGGGGTGCGGCGTGGTCGGCGCAGGCACGCAGCATCGCGGCCACCGATTGTGTTCCGTGCAGGGTGACCCAAGGCGGCAGGCGCAGTGGGACACCCCAACCGAACAGCCGACTCGCCTGCTCCGGCGCGGTCAAAAGGTCGGCCTCGTCGCGCAGCCATTGGGCGTAGGAGCGTCGGTCCGACAGTCCGCGCACGATCTGCGGCAGCGTCCAACGGTGCCGCGCCCGATGGCCGCGCAGGTGGTCGAGCGCGGTGCGTGGACTGCGGCGAACGAGTTCGTGCAGGTATCCGACCGGCGCCCCGACGACCTCGTCACCACCGTGCCCGGCCAGATGCGTTCGCACGCCGCGCCGGGCGTACAGGTCGGCGCTCATACCGAGGACAGCCCGACCCCGCACCAGCGGTGATGGGGCGTCGGTGGGCGGATGCTCCCCGGCGATACCGGTGAAATGTCTTGGTACAGATTCGGATTCGACTATCAGACGCTGTAGGTCGGGCAGCGCGGTGGCGGCCAGATCGGCCCAGTGGGCATCGTCGTTGGCGATATCGCGGTAGTGCACGGTGACGGCCACCGGATCGCCGCGCGAGGCGAGGAAACACAGCGCGGTCGAGTCCATACCGCCGGACAGATCGCATCCCACCGGGGCGGATGCGCGCCGCGTTCGGGCCGCCACCGCATCCCGCAGTTCCGTGCGCAGTGCCTGCGCGCCGTCGGCCGAGGACAGCGTCGGCTCCGGCGGCGTCCACCAGCGCCGCAGTCGCGCCTGCCCGCGGGCGTCCAGGTGCAGCGCGGAATCGGCGGGCACCGCTTCGATCCCGCGCCATGCGGTCCGGTCGGCGAGCGGATGCGGAAGATCCGGTCCGAGGACCGCGGCGGTGAGCCACAGTTCGTCGGGTTCCGCCGAGGTCGCCCCGGCCAGTACGTCCGCGCGATCGGCCGCGACGACACGGCCCGCGCACCGCGCGTAGAACACCCGCCGCAAACCCGATACCGTGCCCTGCACCCTGGTATTCCCATCCAGCGACAGCACCAGATGACAACTGCCCCGCAGCGCACCCGCGAGCGCATCCAGATCGGCCAACCCTCGGATCCGGACCAACTGCTCGGCGAGCGCGACAGCGGTGCTCGGGCAGTATCCGAGCACTGCCAGCCGCGCGGATCCGGATTCGACGATCGTGCACTGTTCCGGGGGCAGCGAGCCGATCAACCAGGGCAGGCCGGAACCGTGCGCGGCGATCCGCCGCGCACTGTCGGGAAAGCGGGCCACCATATCTCGACCCGCCGCATTATCCGGAAGTGCCGCGAACCACGACACGAGTTAAAGGAAGCGTCCGATGGAGGCTTCTCGGTACTTGTCCGTACCGCCACGAGTCCGCTCGGTGAATTCGCCCGCATCGACCAGCAGTGGCGGCTCGTACGATTCCACATTCTCGGCGCGACGGTCGCTCGTGCGTACCTTGTTCTGCTCCATGACTCTTCCTCTTCCATACAGGTAGTGGAATTTTTCGCCGATGAAACAAACTGTGCCCCGCGTGTACGTGGGCAACCCTAGCATGTGTTCCGATCAGGTTGGATACGTATTTTTCAAATCACCGGAAGCGCCCGGGGCGGCTACTGTCGCAAATGGAGGATATTGTGGCGCAGCATATTTCGCTGTTCACAACGGGACTTCGGTGGAGTTCGCGATTTGAGGCCGACCGCCGAGGTGGGGGCTTGTGCCTCTGTGTGGGTTGGTCTGCCGCGACTTTGAAGAGGGTTTCTTGTGGAAGTCGACCCGGCCGGCCTGCGAGCAGCCACAAACTGTTCACGAAGTCGCATGATGTAGAACTCCGGCGACCGAACTCCGTGCCAGGAAATGACTTTCGACCGCGGCTGCGTTTGTCGTCTTTGTTCTCGCGGCACTCGTCGCGGATTGGCTGTTCTTCCTGCCTCGCGACGATGCGGCGATCAATGTTGGGAACGGGCCGACCTGCGGTGCTGTGCGGCCTTGGCCCGGTTGCCGCAGACCGACATTCGGCACCAGCGGCGGCGGCCCGCTACCGAGAGGTCGACGAATCGGCCGCTGCATTCGGCTCCGGCGCAAATGCGGATTCGGGAGCGGGTGTCGCTGCCGAGGAGTTGGGCGGCGTCGAGTGCGATTCGGTACAGCGCGCCGGTCGCGTCGGTGGGTGCGTCGTCCATCCGCAGTATCGGTAGTCCATCGGACAATTCCAGTCGTGGTGGATGGTTCGCTCGAGCAAGCCAGTTGTTGATCACGTCGCGAGCTCCGGCGTCGAACGGTTCCGAGCCGACGACGGAACGTATTCCGGCGTCGATGGCCTCGCGAAGCTGTCGTGCCTCGCGCAGTAGTTCCTCGGCTACTTCGGCTCGGCACGGGATCAATTGGGCAGTTGTGAACCACGCGTCGAGGTCCGACGGGTGTTCCAGCAGCTCCCGGCCGCCCGCATAGCGATCGCGCCGGGTGTTGACGAAGTCGACCGACACCCGACCGCCGTACCAGACCCAGTCCCGCACCTCTTCCGCGTCCATAACCAGATGATAGGTTACCGACCGAGTAACCATATGACTGGTTAGTTTGAGGAGAGTGCAGATGTCGCAGCACACGACCGCCGAGGCGCGCTCGGCCACCATCCGAACCTGGCTGCTCGCCCTGGGCATGTTCGCGATCGGCACCGATCTGTTCATCGTGTCCGGGCTGCTGCCCGCGCTCGGGCACGATCTGGGGCTGTCCATGTCGGCGGCAGGCCAGACGGTGACCGTCTTCGCGATCACCTATGCCGTCGCATCACCGATCCTCACCGGCCTCACGGCCCGTCTGGACCGGCGGCTACTGCTGGGCGCGGTGCTGGCGGTATTCGCGGCGGGCAACGTGCTTTCAGCGGTGGCCCCCGACTATTCGATACTGCTGGTCAGCCGGTTCGTCGCGGGTCTCGGTGCGGCGCTGTACGCCGTGACCGCCTCGGGCACGGCAGCGCGCATCACCGCACCCGAGCGGCGCGGCCGGGCACTGGCGATCGTGTACGCGGGCATGACTTCCGCGATAGCGCTGGGTGTTCCGATCGGCGACGCGATCGGCAACGCACTGTCGTGGCGGTGGGCCTTCGGATTCGTCGCCGCACTGGCCGTCGCCACCGGTATCGGCTTGGTCGTCAGCCTTCCCGCACTTCCCGGAACAACAGGCATCGGTCTGCGAGAACGAGTGTCCGCCATACGGATTCGCCGCGCGCCGACGGCGTTGACGATCACGATGCTCTGGGTGGTCGGCACCTTCGTGACCTACACCTACCTCGGTTCGATATTCGACAGCGTCACCCATGTCGCCCTAGGCGACCGTCCCTGGCTGCTGTTGCTGTTCGGGATCGGCAGTTTCGCCGGCGTCCTCGGTGGCGGCCGACTGGCCGATCGGGTGAATCCCACTGCGGGACTCGCCTGCTCGATCGGTCTGCTGATCCTCGTCCTGGCCGCGCTCGGCATCGCGTTCCGGTCGACGCCCGGCGCCGCGATCGGTGTCGCGGTGTGGGGCCTGGTGCACTGGGTGAGCTTCCCGCTGATTCAGCACCGCCTGATCGGCATCGGCGGCAAACACGCGGATATGTTGTTGGCACTCAACAACAGCGCCGTATATCTCGGCCAGACAATCGCGGCCGTCGTCGGCGGTCTACTCACCGATCTGGGAGCGCTCGCCGCCCTTCCCTTCGCAGGCGCGGGCTTCGAACTGATCGCCCTGGTACTGCTCGCCGTCAGCGCCGGATCCCGTCCGCGATCCGCCGATCCGATTGACGCGCATCGTCAGTCGATGGCCGAGCGCGGCGGTTCGGCCCAACAGCTCAGCGAGGACCGAACCTAGGTGGGATGAGCGGGCGGCTCGTCGATGTCTCGAGAAATGCGGAGGTCGTGGACGAATATTGCTACACGGCAATGATATTGGTTCACAGGAACATCCCGATGGGGTTCAATTCGGTCTCCGGCGTCGGCTCGGACAACCATCCCAACCGAACCGGAACATCGTAGAGCCTGCCCGGTGCGTAGCGGGTCCAGAAGTGCCGCATGCCGGGAACGATTACTTTGACCACCGGAAGCCCGATATCGGGCCGGGTCTGATCGAGGACGAGCAGTTCCATTCCCGCGTTCTCGACGATGCGCTGTGCCAGCGCGATGTCCTCGGCGAGGTCGTCGGTGGTGGGGTCGCGGTAATCGGCGGCAACGCGCAGCGGTTGGTCTTCGGCGGACAGCAGGTAGGGCTGATTGCCGACCGTGGCGCTGCGCAACCAATGCTGGAGCTCTCCGGTCGCGGCCGTGTACAGATTCAGGAATTGATTCATCTCGGTGAGGGCGCGCGAGATCGCGATCTTGACGTCGAAGTGTGCGCCGAACGCGAAGACGAGGTCCTCCTGTGGCTGGTCGACGCGGCGGGACACCGCGACCACGGTGGGGATTCCCAGATCGGTGGTGACGTCGAGCGCCCAGGTCTCCCGGCCGATGGACCGGTACCGCTGCTGCCAGCGCTGGAAGTACGGTTCGTCGAAGCTCGCCAGGTCGATTCCCGGCCTGCGCACCATGTTGTACCACCACACGGCCACGCTGTCGCGCTCGACCAGCTCCAAGAACCCTTGTAACACAGCATCTTCCACACAGCTACCCGCCGCATTGCCATTCGAATCGGCGGCGGCGAACCAGCCGCCGCACGGTAGCGGGTAACCGTAGAACAGGGCCGCGGTGGGCAGGTGCCGGGTGGTATCGCGGCTCAGCGACCACACCGGGGTCCACTCGGTGCGTCGCGCGGGGTCGAACGGATCGCAGACATGCTGGTTGCGCAACTGTTTCGCATTCCAGGCGGCACGGTCGGCGAACTGCCGGTCACTGAAGAGTTGCAAGGCGTTCGGATGGATCGCCGCGTCGCCCAACTCCGACATGGTCGCGGAGATCGTGGCCTCGTCGCCCCGGTACACACCGCTGTAGCGCTCGATCGCCTCGGCCAGCGCGGAGGCCTTGGCCTGCACGTCGGTCATTCCCTTGCCGCCCGCGGATTGGCGCAGGCCCGCCCGCAGAGCGCCGACATCGGCCATCGCGACGGCCATATTGGCTCCCGCGAGATAGGTGTGCAGGCCCTCGGCGGGGGAAGTAGGCGTCAGGTGCGGCACCGGACCGGTGATCGGGCTGATCATCGACTCGTAGTCGGATAGCAGCGTCTCCGGAGTCGATGCGCGATGCCCGCCATCGGACGTGACCACCTTGAGCCTGCTGCCCAGCCGCACCGGAGCACGCTGCAGACGCTGCTGGATTTCCGGATCACCGCACGCCGGGCACTGCGGACGCTTGTGCAGTACATGCCGCTGCCCGTGCCACCGCGCGGTATTGAGGGTGAAGATCTCGGGACCCGCCGGAACCGATTCGCCGGCACCCGGCTCGCCGGGGTTGAACCCGGCGAGCCACTTCGCGGCGTGCAGCGCGGCCATCTCCGCAGCCATCCGGCGGGTCGCGGGCAGATCCGCCACGGATACGACAGGCGGTTCGCCTGCGCCGGACCGTTGCCGCAGGTACCTTCGCAAAATCTGATGGGTCTCGAGATACGTCGACATGCACTGCCAGCACCCGGTGCGACCCGGCTCGAATACCGGCCCGATCCACACCACGCTCCCTACCGGTTTCACCAGCATCCACGCGCCGCCATCGTCGAGCCTGCCGCGGTTGATCTCGGCCAGATCCCCGCGCAGATAATCGTCGGTGAGAACTACCCGCAGATCGGGATCCCCCGCATCGACCCGCATACCGAGCGCTGCGGCGGCAGCATCGAACCCTGCCCCATCCACGTCACCGACACACCTCACATCGACTACCCGACTCGCCAAACCGGCGACCGCGGCGTCTCCTTCCAGGCCGCACAGTTCCCAATAACCGCCTGCCCGTGAATCCACCCCCGGGTCGCACTCGACAACCAATCCCGCTTCGGCGAGCCGAGTCAACGTCGAACCGACGCGGTCGCCACCGAACTCGCCCGCCAGCGCGGCTACGATGTCGGACCGGCTCCGGCCCCCGTCCAACAATGGCATGAGCCGCTCGATCAACGCACCGTCGAGTCTGATCTGTCGTGCACTCTCGGAAAAGAGATAGACGGCATCACCCGGCACAGACTCGGCTCGTAAATGGCGTTTGAATCGAACGACTGAATCCACACGTCCTCCTCGAGACGGCCTCACTTGTACTGTCGAACCGACCGCATCGGCGCAACCTGTGCCGATAGGGCAATAAAAGGCGACCCACATGATCCAGTCGATCGGAGGGGCCGCGCACCGCAATTGCTATTGGAGCGATTGATCGTGAACAGCAACGAAGGGGTGGGACTGCCCGGCAATGGTCTCTCTCGTAATCATGTACCAATCGATTCGGTCCGGGACAACATCGCCTGCCGCTTCGGTAGCCGACGGATGGCCCGGCCGAGCAGTATCCAACGAATTCCACAGCCGGACAGTCCAACTGCCGGTCAGGACAACGGGCTCCTAACCGCAGGCCCCGCAGCCGCCACCATGACAGCCACCACCACAGGAACCACCACCGCAGGCGTTGCCGCACGGGCCACCACACCCACCGCACGGGCCACCGCACCCACCACATCCACCACCGCAATGGGACGCCGCTGCGGTGAGCTCCTCGATGACGACCTCGCCGAGTTCTGGCGGTTGTATCAACTCATCCATTTCGCACTCCTCACTGTGGAGACACGGAATTTCCGGCATTTGACACTGTCGACCGGCACGACCGAAACATACGGCGTGCAGGCAGCGTCAAACCATTGAGCGCCGACGATAGCGTCGACCAGCAACATGTGCGCGAGCCCATGCCGTCTGGAATTGTTGCATAAAGTATCTCGATTTCCTTCGAACGGCGGGTACTCGCGGTCGAAGCGGTCTGATTGTATGACACGCGCCGGTTGCGTGATGAGCGTTATTTGCAAACTGCGCCATGAATGCTCCGGTCAGGCCAGGGAGGTCGACGCGGCATGCTCGCCGGAAACGTTGTGTCGCAAGGTGTGTCGACGGTGCGATGCGAATATCGGGGTGGACGACGGTGGCGCCATCAACCACACTGCTACACAGCGACGACATTCAGTAGCGGTTCGAGCCCTTTGAAGTCATGGGGATTGCGGGTGTATAGCGGCAGGCTGTGTTGGACTGCTGTTGCCGCTATCTGGAGGTCGGCGATCCGCCCCCGAGGTTTACGCCCGATCTGGTCGATAAGGAAAGCCAGCGATCCGTAGACGTTGGCGGTCTCAGCATCGAAGGCGAGCGGGTTGAAGGATTTTGCTACCCACTGGAACCGGAGTTGACGTCGGGCTTGATTTATCGGGTCTCTGGTGGAGTGCAGTCCGGCGGCGAGTTCGGCAAGACTTACCGCACTGATAGCGGCTTCGGCTTCGTCGGGCAGTGTTGACCGCACGTCGGTGTAGTCGATGAGGACCGATGTGTCAAGCAGCACGTGCCGAGGGGCGGCAAGCTTACTCACGGCCGTGGGTTTCCTGGTCGATCATCGCGTCCATGTCGGCACGCCATTCGTTGTAGTCGATGCGTGGCAGGTTCGCGCTGGTGCGGGCGAGTTCGGCGACAGGAACGAAGGTGCGCTGGGTCAAGGGCCTGAGTTCGGCGACAGGTTTGCCATTGCGAGTGATCGTGAAGCTCTCGCCGGCTTCGACTTCGGCGAGAACCTTGCCGCTGTAGTTGCGGAGGTCACGCTGCTGAATCGTTTTCATACCTCTAGGCTACCCATCCTGCTACATGGTGTGCAGAATGCTACAGGTTCGTTCTTCCGCTCAGTCGAGAGTCCCCAGGGGGATAGCCGATGCGGATAGATGCCAGCTCCGTCCGAAGGCGGAAACCGAGCCCGTTCCGCAGGTCTCGGTCGATTTTCGGGGCGTCACTTCTCCTGCGGCGCGGGGGTTCCCGAAGCGCGGGTCGGTGCCGCGTCGAGCAGCGTCTCGGCTGCGGCGCGGGCATCGACGCCCGCCGGGCCGGGGCCGTCGACCTGGCTCACGACCGTGGCGCCCTCGATCAATAGCAGCAGTTGCCGGGCGAGCGTCTGCGGGGTCGGCACTCCCGTCTCGGTCAGCAGTTGTTCCAGTAGCTGCCGGTAGCGCTCGAGGTGGCGGCGGGTGGCCGCGAGGTCGGTCGTACCGCCGCGGGAGTCGGCCGCGTAGTTGAGGACCGGGCAGCCGCGGTAGTCACCTTCGGTGAACCAGCGGTTCAGCATGTCGAACAGGGCGAGCACCCTGGCGCGTCCTGCGGGAACCTCGGCCAGGCCCTCGGCCAGCCAGGCGTGGGTGCGGTCGCTGCGTTCGCGGACCACGGCGGCGGCCAGGCCCTCCTTGGAGCCGAAGTAGCGGTAGATCGTCAGCTGTGAAGCGTTGGATTCGGTGGCGACCTCGCGCATACCCACCGCGGCGAGGCTGCGCTCGTAGAAGAGTCGGGCGGCCACGTCCAGCACCCGCGCCCGCGTCGCGTCGGGATCCAGCGCCGATCCGGCCCGCACCGGCATGGCTTCACTCACCTCCGTCGTGGGCGGCGACCACCGGGACCGGTTCGCGCAGCACCATGCCCACCATCATCGCCGATCCCGGCCCCACGCGGCGACCAGCCCGGCGACCAGCGCAAAGGCCGCCGCCACCGCAGGCACGTACGCAGCGCCCGAGGAGAGCAGGACCGCGCCGAGCGCACCGGCGCAGAAATTGCCCAGATACGCCGTCGACAGATTGAGCGAGGTGACCACCGGAGCACCGCCTGCCGGTGCGTGGGCGATGATCCGATGCTGCTGCGGCCCGATCACCGAGAAACACACCAGCCCGGCCAGCGCCTGCACCGCCACCGCGAGCACGAAACTGTCCCGGACCAGCGGCATGATCGCGAACACCACCGCGATGCCCGCGAGCGCGCCGACGACCACGAACCGCGGTCGGTAGCGGTCGGCGAGCCTGCCCGCGGTCAGATTCCCCACCGTGGCCGCGATACCGAACACCATGAGCAGCAGGGCGAGCCGGGATTCTCGGCCGTCGATCGCGGGGGCGAACACCGCGCTCATATAGGTGAAGGGCAGGAAGATGGCGACGAAGCCCAGCAGCGTCACGACCAACACGCGCAGCACGCGCATATCGGTCAGCGGGGCGAGCCGCTGCCGCAGGGTAGCCGCCGGATCGAGCCGAATATCGGGTAGCAGCACGGCGATCGCGGCCGCGACAACGGCGGCGAGGACGGTGATGAACCAGATCGCCGACTGCCAGCCCCAGGCGTCGCCGATGACTGTGCCCATCGGGGCGCCCAGCACCAGTGCCAGCGTGGCGCCCGTGGTCACCATCGCGATCGCGCTGCCCCGCCGCCGCTGCGGCGCCAGATGCGATGCGGTGGCCACCGCGCTCGCGGAGAACAGCGCCGCACCGCAGCCCGCCACCACGCGCGAGGCGAGCACCAGCGCGTAGTCGCCTGCCAGCGCCGTGACCGCATTGCCCGCACCGAGCAGCGCGAGTGCGGTGACGAGCACCCGCCGCCGCGACCACCGTCCGGTGAGCGCGGCCAGCACGGGTGCCATGAGCGCGTAGACCAGGGCGAAGACGCTCACCAATTGACCGGATGCGGCGATGCCGACGTGCAGGGTTCCCGCGATCTGCGGCAGCAGCCCGACGATGACGTAGCCGTCGGTTCCGACCGCGAACGAACCCAGCGCCAGGATCGCGATCCGTGCGCGCCAGCCCTTATCCGGGGAATCCGCCTGCGCGTCAATTCCTTTCGGATCATGCCGTACCGATGACCGACCTCGGGCTGTATCCATTGTTCTCTCGCCGCGTTCGGCCATGTGCGAACTCCTCTCTCGTGCTCGGGGCGGCGGTCTCATCGGGCGTGCGCGCCCGCCCCCCAAGATGGTAACGATCGTTACTGTTATGAAGGTAACGATCGTTACCGTCAAGGTCAATCCCGATCGCCCATCCGGCGATCAACCACCCCCGAGCAGGCCTCCTATACCGCGATGTCTGTGGTTTCCAGTAGCGGATGTCTGCGGTCGGCCGCATTGTTCGGCGCACGGCCCGGCCATAGCTTCGGCCAATGCGATGGATTCGACGTCTGCTGACGGTTTTGCTGGTGATCGTGGTCGCGCCTGCGGTGCTGGTGACGCTGCTGCTGGTTACGGTTCGGGGCAGCGTCATCGGATTCATCGTGGATCGAAGCGCGGATGAGCCGGTGACGGCTGCGGTCTTGCAGGTGTCGGATGGCCGGGGAACGCGGGTCTGGCACGCGGGCGAAACCGTCCTTCCCGATACGCGTTTTCGGATCGGAAGTGTGACGAAGACCTTCGTCGCGACAGTCGTCCTGCAGATGATCGACGAGAAACTCCTTGCCCTGGACGATCCGATCGAACAGATCCTGCCCGGTGTCGTCCCCCGCGGGGAGTCCGTCACGATCCGACAGTTGCTCAACCACACCAGTGGTTTGTACGACTACATGAAAGAGCCCGGCATGTCGACGAATCGATGGCGCGGCGAAGATCGCTTCCGGCATTTCGACGTGGCGCGACTGCTGTCGGTCGCGTTCGCTCATCCCCCATATTTCGCGCCCGGCACCAGGTTCCGATACTCGAACACCAATTATGTGGTGCTCGGGTCGGTGATCGAGAAGGTGACGGGCCGTCCGTATGCCGATGCGATCCGCACCCGCATCCTCGAGCCACTCGGCCTGCGCGACACCCTGTTTCCCGGCGACGATCCGACGATTCCGGCCCCGCTGCTGCCAGCACGGAGCAAGCTCGCGTCGGGCGTCACCGTCGACGTCACCGAACAGAATCCCGCACTGGACTGGTCGGCAGGCGAGATGATCTCTAGCACAAGTGATTTGGCCGTATTCTTCGATGCACTCATGTCGGGTCGTCTGCTGTCCGCTTCGATGCTCGCGGGAATGAAGCAGACAGTGCCGATGGGGCTCGGCTTCCACTATGGGTTGGGAGTGCAGCGTTTCGATCTGCCCTGCGGGGTGCGGCTGTGGGGACATGGGGGCGAGTTGTTGGGTTATCTCACCTACGTCTTCGTTGGCCCGGATGAGCGGGTGATGACCATGGTCCTGGCCTCGGCGCAGGGGGACAACTTCGCGGTGTTCGCCGCTGCCGCGGCAGCGGTGTTCTGCCTGCGCTAGGGGTGTGGAAGTCCACACCTCACTGTCCGGAAATCCCTACTGATCTGCGAGAATTCAGCACCTAACGTGGCGGGCATGAACAATGAGATAGCCGTTTACGCCGCCGAATCCAGCGGAGTCGCGGGATGGGCGACGACGATCATGCACGTTCTCGGCGGACCGGGCGCGGCGGTGGCCAATGCCGTCGACAGTGTGATCCCGGCTGTCCCGAGCGAAATCATCCTTCCGCTGGCCGGTTTCGCCGCCGCTCGTGGCGAGATGTCACTTGTCGGCGCGCTGGTGTGGACCACTATCGGTTCGGTGGTCGGCGCGATAGTCCTGTATCTGCTCGGCATGTCGGTAGGGAGGGAGCGTTTATACGCCGTTGTGGCGCGGATACCACTTATTCGGACCGAAGACCTCGAACGCAGCGAGCAGTGGTTCGCCCGGCACGGCCGCAAGGCGGTGCTGCTGGGCCGGATGGTGCCGGTGGTGCGGTGTCTGGTGTCGGCGCCTGCCGGTGTCGAGCGGATGCCGGTCGGCCAGTTCATCGGCCTCACCGCGGTCGGTAGCGCGATCTGGAACACATTATTCGTGCTGGCCGGGTATCACCTGGGCGAGAACTGGGAACTGGTGCGCGAGTACGCCGGACGGTATCAATTGGTTGTCGGAGTCGCCGCCGCCGTGGTGCTGGTCGTCTGGCTGGTTCGCCGTATGCGCGCCCGGTCTAGTCTGAGGTCGTGATCGTGGTCCGGGTCCGCTCGCTGCTGCGCCGGTCGAGCTATCCACTGATCGGCGCGCTGGTCGGGACTGTCACGGCGGTGTCGGGTCTGCTGATTCTCCTGCGTCACGACACCCTCCGCTTGCGTCGCCATGCCAGGCGGGAGCGGCGCCGACTCGTGCGCTGGTTTCACACCGATACCGTCGCCGAACTGCCGGACCGCGATCCGGCCGGATATGTGCTGGTTCGCGCGTTGTACGCCGTCGTCGGCGGTGTTCTGCTGACGGGCGTGTTCGCCGTCTCACTGGAATACTTCGGGTGGGCGATGGAACTGACACTGCGACACCGCATTCCGCTGCTCGACAGTGCGGTGTCGCTGGCCGTCGGTGGGGTTGGGCTATATCTGTGCCGCCAGTTCGCGGTCGCTCTCGGGCGCGGTGACGCCGCCACCGCGATGCGGCGGTTGGGCGATGATGCCACCCAGATTCGGCTGCGGGAACTCGAGCGTACACGCGCGGACGTGATCCGCGCCGTCGATGACGAACGTCGCAGGATCGAGCGCACCCTCCACGACGGTGTGCAGCAGCGAACCGTCGCTCTCGCACTGCAATTGGGCCGCGTGCGTCGACTCGTGCGACACCAAGGCGCCACGACGTTGGAGGAGGAGCTCGGCCGCGCCGTCGACGAGTCGACGCGATTGCTCGACGACCTGCGCGAGGTGGCTTGGCGGATCTATCCCTCGATCCTCGACGAGCGCGGTATCGAGGCCGCGCTGCGCGGCCTGTCCGCCCACACCACCATGCCGGTGCGACTGGATCTGCGCATCGATCGCGAACCTCCGACCGCTGTCGGGGCCGCTGTGTACTTCGTGGCTGCCGAGGCGGTCACCAATGCGGCCAAACACTCTGGTGCGGAACAGGTCTCGGTGTCTGTCGCATACCTGCCGGACCGGATCGTCGTCGCGGTCCGCGACGACGGCGTAGGCGGCGCCGACCCTCGAGGTGGCGGCCTGACCGGGCTCCGCCGCCGGGTGGCGGCCTTCGACGGCGTACTGCGGGTGTCCAGCCCCGCGGGCGGCCCCACGACCGTGACAGCGGAGCTGCCGTGCGCATCGTGATCGCCGAGGATTCCGCGCTGTTGCGTGCGGGTCTGATGCGCCTGCTGACCGACGAGGGTCATGATGTCGCGGCGGTCGCGACGGCGGTCGAACTGCTCCACGAGATCGACCGAGTTGCACCCGACTTCGTCATCGTGGACGTGCGGATGCCGCCTACCCATTCGACCGAGGGACTCGATGCGGCCCGGTCGATCAAGGACCGATTCCCCGCCCTCGGGGTGCTCGTACTGTCGCAGTACATCGAACAGCACAACGCGATCGAGTTGCTCACCTCCGGTATGGGCGGAGTCGGCTACCTGCTCAAGGATCGGGTCGCCAACGTCGACGCTTTTCTCGCCGACCTCGACCGGATTGCCAACGGCGGCACCGCGTTCGATCCCGAGGTCGTACGGCAACTGTTCGCGCAGCAACACCGGACCGACCCGCTGGATGCCCTCACCGTCCGCGAACTCGACGTGCTTCGACTCCTCGCTCAAGGTCTCACCAACACCGGCATCGCCGACCGGCTGTCACTGTCGACCAGCGCCGTGGAGAAACACGTCAACGCCATTTTCGCCAAACTGCACCTCACCAAGGACCCGGCGCACAGCCAACGCGTCCGCGCCATCTTGATCTACCTGGAACAAAGCACGATGGCGCCGTAATCGAATCCGCCGTCTCGCACAGGTCCTATGGGGCAACAATGCTGATGTCAGGGCCAACCTTGTCGAGGATCTTCCGCCGGCGGATCGCATCGGGGTGGCTCCCGAAGGACTCGGGTGTCTGTTTGCCCTTGTGGCGGAGGAGGATCTGCTGCCGTCCTTGCGGGCGACGACGCGAAGGAGCTCATCTCGGTTGGGGGTTGGCCCGCCGCCGACATCCCTCAGATGTCCCGAGAACCCGGACGTGCTGATGGCCGGGATTGATGTGGCCCCGGTCGGAAACTGTCGAAAACAGGTCTCTGACCAGGGCCGCACCGTGGCGGAGGATAGGGGATTTGAACTGCTGTGTCCGCCCTGCTCACGGCCCGCGACCTTGGGATTCCTTGGGACGGTTCGGGATTCCTTGGGATGGTGTGAGCCGAGAGTAGCCGGTTTTGTGGACCGCGTCCACACGCATTCCAGGGCATCTGAAGTCCTGCAAAGTGTCCGAACTCGACGTACCCGAGGGGTACATCGCCTCACACGGCACTAGCTCGAATGTAGTGTGAAGACCATCTGGAAGTCGGCGTGGCCAGGCGACACGACATGGCCGTTGGTGGCCTGGAACGCGCACTTCATGATCAGCTTGTACTGCTTGTCGAGTTGAAGATCCGGTATCACCGAATGCCATTGATAGTTCGCGGGTATCACGGAATGGTTGTCCGAGTATCCGGTCTTGCCCTCGGCGTAGGCTCCGCAGGCCATCGTATCGCCGACAATGAGCCCCTGCACGTACGGCGAGAGCTGCAATGACCAGATCAGCCGATTACCTCCGTCCGGCTGCTGGCTCGCATACACCGCATCCCCTGTAAATGTCCCGTGCTCGCCGTCGTATCTGTATCTTTGGTCACCGGGCCGGAAATCGGCATAGCCGGGAACGGCATTGGCCGGTGCCGCGGCAGCGATAGCCGCTGCGGCGGCGATGACGGCGAGGATCAGTTTCTTCGATGGACCGATCTGGCGCGACATGTGTACTCCCCCTGTGGAATCGCATCGACATCGACATCGACCGACAGCCCCTCCGCGATCGTGGCGATATCGAGATCCCCGCGAGCGTTCGACAGGTGGAACCACACGAGTGTGCCATCGGCGTCATCGAGCTTGATCACGCCGGTACCGTTGCGCGGCTTCCAGCGCCACACGGTGCCTGTTGCCATCGCCGTTGCCCCTCTCCCATCGTCGTGGCCGACCCGGTCTCCACCATCATCACCCGAATCCACCCTGTGGCCAACTCAATTCGACAATGTGTCACTCTGCCATTGCACTATCGTGCGAACATATGTTCGATAATCGGGGCGAGTGGACTCCGATCCTCGAAGTCGACGGCATCGTCGTCCGCAGCACCGACGACCGGCTGTACCGCACTCGCGACGGAGGATGGGCGCGGCCTACACCGATCTTCTGCCGCAACGGACACCGCCTCGGCCCCGAGCGTTCGACGGTCGCTAGCTGCGGCCAGGTCTCCGCTCAAGCACGTGCGGCACCATCTGGCCAGATCACCTCAACGGGTAAACCCCGCTCTCTTGCCAGTTCGACGACAGATCCGGTGCCGCCCTGCTGTCCGGTCTCGCCATCCCACACCGCGATCAGTCGGTCGCACGAACTCAACATGGCTTCGTTCGCCGCCTCGTACGCATCACGGCCGGCGTCGGCGAAATCCAGTACCCGGACAATCTCGGCCCGCGAGATCAACGCGTCGAATAATTCGATGTGGTCCGGCTTGACCTTCCGATCCCGGTAGTTCCGGGACGGCAGCACGACCTCCAACCGCCCACCCACATCCAGCACGGCCCGCGCAAAGACCGAATCTGCGCCTCGTGCAATGCAACTGATGCCGACCAGGTCGACGCTGTTGTGGACCGCGATGCTCTTGGTGATCGCGTCGTATACCGCGGCTGCGGTATCGGCGGTGATATTCATGTGCCCGGTGACGCCGATGCGAATCATGGTGTCTCTATACCGCTGTCGCGAGCAGAGGTCGCATCCGGTCCCTGAGGTCAGTGACAACGCCGATATTCGCGGCCTTCTCGGTCCGTTGGTAGACGGTGAGCAGCTTTTTGCGGACGCGGTCCGATGCGGTCGCTTCCACTGAATCGATGGCCAGATGTCCGAGGCGGGCAGCTTCGTCGAGTTCGCCCTCGATCAGGCGGGCCTCGACAATGCCGAGCTTGTCCAGCGCGGAACTGCGGCGACGGTACGGCTGGCGTAGTGCGATGGCACGGTCGATCTCGGTGGCGGCCTCCGGTGCCAGTGATCGATCGTGACGTGCCATGTCCAGTACTCGGCCGCCGATCGTGCCGGAGAGCTCCGCGAGGTCGAAGGTGGAGCCGACGGTGGTGATCGGCCCTGAGATCACCAGCTACAACCAAGACCACGCGGCGGTCGCGCGGGCGTTGTTGACGGCGTTGCGGCCCGGCCCGCCTGGTTCGCGGTGGCAGCCGGATGTGGTGTTGACCTATGAGGAGGTCGCCGATTCGTGGGCGGCGCTCCAGGTTTCGTCCCGCACTGTGTTCGTCGAACTGTCCGATGTCGATGTCGAGGGCAAGGTCGCGGCGATGAGTCGTCACGCCAGTCAATGCCGGGAGCATCCGCACACCCGGTCACCGGAGGCGCTGCGGGCACTGGCTGTGCTGCGGGGAGCGCAGTCGGGATGTCGCGGCGCGGAGGCGTTCGGCTGTCTTCGGTGGGTGGTGCGTCTGCGGCCGGGACTGGGCGTCTGAACGCCCACTCGGACATCGGCAATCGGATTTCAGGAGAGTACGGAAATGATTGACAGCGAACCGAATTCGACGATGGAGGCCGTGCTGGTCCCGAGGCGGGTGGTGGTGGTCGGATGTGGCTATGTCGGGCTGCCCACGGCGATGCTCGCGGTGGTCGCCGGTCACCATGTGACCGGGTTCGACCTCGACCGGACCCGCGTGGAAATGCTGTGTCGCGGCGAGTCCTATATCCCGGATGTGCCTGCTGCACTGGTGCGGTCGGGGCTCGATTCGGGCCGGTTCACCGCCAGTTGCGATCCGGTGGCGCCGACCGAATTCGATGTCGCGGTGATCGCGGTCCCGACCCCGGTCGACGCCGACCGCCCGGACCCGCGCCTTCTCGAGCGCGCCTGTGCAACGGTGGCACGGCATGTCCGGCGGGGATCGCTGGTCATCGTCGCTTCGACGACGTATCCGGGGACGACCGAAGACCTGCTGGTGCCGATCCTGGAGAAATCGGGATTGAAGGTGGGGCGGGACTTCCGGGTCGGGTACGCCCCGGAACGGATCGACCCCGGCGCGGGATCGGCGTTGCGGCAGTGGATGTCGGTGCCCCGGATCGTCGCCGGGATCGACTCGGATTCGCTCGACGCGACAAAGGATTTCGTCGCAAGTTTGGTCGAGACCGTGATTCCCGCCCCGAATATCCGCACCGCCGAGCTGGCGAAGCTCATCGAGAACACCTTCCGCTTGGTGAACGTGGCACTGGTCGACGAGCTGGCAGGGCTAGCGCCCGCATGGGGTGTCGGTATCGGTGACGCGCTGCAACTCGCAGCGACGAAACCCTATGGGTTCATGCCGTTTCGGCCCGGTGTCGGCGCGGGCGGGCACTGCCTGCCGGTGGACACCCGCTATCTCGCGTGGGCGGCGCGCGAGGCGTCGGGCACTCCGGCGCTGCTCGTGGAGACGGCGTTGCAGATCAACGACGCCACCCCGACCCGCATCGCGCAGCGGATCCTCACCATCTTGGCGCGTCTCGAGCACGATCGGGCGCGGGTGGTGGTGTTGGGCGCGACCTACAAACGCGATGTCCCCGACACGCGGGAATCAGCGGCACTGAAAGTCGTTGCCGCGCTGCGCCGGATCGGCGTCGAGGTGGCGGTGGTCGATCCACTGCTGCCCGACGACCCCGACATCGTGCCGGTTCTGACCGCCGAGATGGTCGCGTCCGCGTCGCTGGTGGCGGTCCTGGTCGCCCACTCGGGGATCGACTACAGCCTCCTCGGCCAGGCGGTTCACGTGTTCGACGCGTGCGGAGTCCTCGACCGCGCTCCCAACATCGAATGTCTTTGACTATCAACAGAATTCAACAATCGAAACCGAAGGAGTGTGTCATGAGCGACGATCATGTCCTCATCACCGGCGCGGCCGGATTCATCGGATCCCACATGTGTCGGGCGTTGCTCACGCGGGGCGCGCGGGTCACCGGGATAGACAATCTGTCGACGGGCTCGCTGTCCAATCTGAATTCCCTCACCCGTGACCGCGGCTTCGTTTTCCGGCAGGCCGACGTGGCCGGCTCGGTCGCCTGGGCGGATCTGACCGCGGTCACGCACGTACTGCATCTGGCGTGTCCGGCCAGCCCGAAAGCGAACGCGGCGATGCCGATAGAGACGATGCGGGCCGCGACGCTGGGCACCATCAACGCGCTCGAGTTGGCCGCTCGGGCCGGAGCGCGGGCGGTGGTCGCCTCGTCATCGGAGGTGTACGGGGATCCGCAAGTGCATCCGCAGCATGAGGACTACCGAGGCAACTGCGATCCGGTCGGCCCGTTCTCGGCCTACACCGAGGGCAAACGCGCTACGGAGGCGATCGCGGCGGCGGCACACCGGCGCGGCGTGAATGTCGGGGTGATGCGGCCGTTCAATGTCTACGGTCCCGGCATGCGCCCGGACGACGGGCGGGTGGTCGCGTCGTTCTGCGCGGCGGCGCTGCGCGGGGAAACCCTCCGCATCGAAGGCGGCACCCAGACCCGATCCCTGTGCTACATCGACGATTTCGCCGACGCCGTCCTGACCCTGCTGCTCGAGAGCGCCACGTTCGGTCCGATCAACCTCGGCAGCAGTGACGAGGTCACGATCGCCGACCTCGCCCGCCTGGTCGTGGACCTTGCCGGGACCGGGCATGTGGAGGTCGGCGCGGGCCGCGCCGGTGAGGTTGGCCGCCGCCGCCCGGACACCGCCCGCGCCCACAACGTCCTCGGCTGGCAGGCGAGCACACCCCTGCGGGAAGGGATCACCACGACCCTGGAATGGATGCGGCCCCCATCACCGCCGACCGGGAGGCCGTGTCGTGACCGTGCGTTTCGTCGTCCCGCCGAGCTGGAAGTCCTTGGCCGAGCTGTCCGACCTCGAATGCGACGCCGACACGGTCGGCGCGGCCCTGTCGTGGTTCGCCGCCCGGTACCCGATGCTGCGGGAACGTATCCTGACCCCTTCCGGGGCTCTCGCGTCGTGGACACTGGTGTGCGCCAACGACATCGACGTCCACGACATCGACGGCCTGAACACCCCGATCCTCGAGGAGGCGGACACCGAACTGGCATTCATCCCCGCGCTGATGGGCGGCTGACGATGGGCGAGTCGATCCGCATCCCCGGCGGCACGGTCGTCATCGGCGCACCCGAACCCCACCTCGACGACCTCGCGCGCGCTCAACCGTACGGGCGTGCCTGGTTCGCAGACGAGGCACCGGCACGAACACACACCGTGTCCGCGTTCCGGCTCGACCGGACCCCGGTCACCAACGCCGAATACGCGGCTTTCGTGGTCGCCACCGGCTACCGCACCACCGCCGAACGACGCGGGGAGAGTCTGGTCTACGGGGCCGACTATTGGGTCGCGCTGGCCGGGGCCTGCTGGCACACCCCGGTTTCGGGTCTGGACGCGGTGGCCGACCGACCGAATCATCCCGTGGTGCACGTCGATTCGGGCGATGCCGAAGTCTACGCATGCTGGGCGGGCAAACGGCTACCCACCGAAGCGGAGTGGGAGTATGCCGCTCACGGACCGGTGTGGACGGCGTGGCCTTGGGGACCGTACTGGGATCGGGATCTGGCCAACACGGCCGAGTTCTGGGCCGGACCGTTGCACGACCTGCGTGAATGGCGAGACTGGTGGCGAACCCGCTACGACGAATCGGGTGCGGCTCCGGCCACGACCGACGTCGGCGCGTACTCACCCGGAGGGGACTCGCCATTCCAGATCGCTGACATGGCCGGCAACGTCGCCGAATGGACCGCCACCACCTACCATCCCTACGACCCGCACCGCCGCTACGACCCCGCGCTGACCGCCGCCATGCGACACGGCTACCGCGTGATCCGCGGCGGCTCCTGGAAACACCTGCGCTACCAGACCCGCACCACCGAACGCATCGCCGCCCTACCCGACTACACCTCGTTCGATGTCGGATTCCGCTGCGCCGCAAACTATTCCACGAAAGCACTCACACCACCAACCACGAAGGAGCACACTCTATGACCCGAATCCTCATCACCGGCGGCGCCGGATTCATCGGCTCGCACCTGCTCGACCACTACCTCACGACCGGCCACCAGGTCGCTGTGATCGACAACCTCTGCAGCGGCGACAAGACCCGCGTCCCCACCACCGTCGCCCTGCACACCATCGACATCCGCGACGCCGTTGACGTCGCCGAAGTCGTCGCGGCCGAGAAACCCGAACTCATCCTGCACCTGGCCGCGCAGATCAGCGTCCGCCATTCCGTCACCAACCCGCGAAACGACGCCGACACCAACATCCTCGGCACCCTCCACCTCGCGCAAGCCGCCCACCGCGTCGGAGCCCGCATCGTCATGGCCTCCACCGGCGGAGCCATGTACGGCGACGACGTCCCCATGCCCACCCCCGAAACCGTCCTCCCCCGAACACAAGCACCCTACGGAGTGTCCAAATACTGCGCCGAGCAATACCTTTCGCTGCACAACCGCCTCCACGGCACCCGACATATCGCGCTCCGGTTGGGCAACGTGTACGGCCCCCGCCAAGACCCCCACGGCGAAGCCGGTGTGGTCGCGATCTTCTGCGGCCTCATCGCCCGCGACGAAACCCCCACCATCTACGGCGACGGCCACCAAACCCGCGACTACGTCTACATCTCCGACATCGTCAACGCATTCACCGCCGCCGCCGGCTACACCGGCCACCACGACACATTCAATGTGGGCAGCGGCACCGGGACCTCCGTGCGCCAACTCCTCGACGCCGTCAACACTGCCGCAGCAAAGTCCATCACCCCCCGCTATGCACCGCCCCGCGACGGCGAATGGCGCCACGGCGCACTCGATTCCACCCGCGCTCGCGACGAACTCGGCTGGGCTCCAACCGTTGATATCGACGCCGGTATCCAGCGCACGTACGACAATCTCCCTGAAACCCGATAGGCAGGATGGTCGGTTGGACGTCCAGGGTCCCGGAGCGAGCGGCCTGAAGGTGCCTAGCGGCACCGTGACCCGCCTGTCCGCCTCGGAGGCTGCGACGCGGCCACCTTATCGCCGGTACAGCGAAGGGTGCACATGCCCTTCACTTCACAGGTAGGCTGCCGCGAATATATCTTTACAGCAGGGGGTTTCGTGATCACAGCGCTTATGGCACCCCAGCAGGATCCGGGGTTGTCGTGGCCCATTCGCGGCATCTCCCCGAATGGCCTGAACGCATTGAAGATGAGGGTTACGGGATGAATCGCATTGCGCGAGTCGGATTGTTGATTGTTTTGGGCGGAATCGGGATCGGTGCCGCGGCGGGCAACGCGGCAGCGGATCGCACCGGCATCATTGTCGGTTACCAGGCGTGCCAGGACACTGCGCGCGCCTATCAGAAGGCCGGCTACACCGCCTATCGTTTCCAACTTCAGGGCGACAGCTACCAGGTCGACTACCACCGGAGCGGACAGAGTGGCCTACCGTCGACCGGCAGCTTCGGGTAGTTCACGGTCGGCCTGTTTAGTCCATCTTGCTCGAGCACGAGCAACTCGCCGCAGCCGATAAGGCTCGGGCGAGTTGTTTTCTCCCTGGCCGGTCAGACGCCGTTGACCTGGCCATAGGTGTTCGATGTGCCGCTGGAGAAGACGATGTAGGCGGCGTAGGTCCCGCCGTTGGCCCACATGCCCAGTGTGTCGCCCGATACCACGCTGACGCCGGTCGTCGAAACTCTCGACGGTGCGGCCGTCGCGGTAGTGCACCTGCCTGTAGGTGCTGCCGTCCTTGCGGGTGCGATTGCGCGGGGTAGTGGCCATGCGCGTGCCCTTCTAGGTCACGGCACCGAATCCCCTCAGATTCCTGGTTTGTGGACCGGAGATGTGGACCCAGGCACCGGCAAGATTGGAAATCTTGTCGGTGACCTGCGTCCATCTCGGCGGAGGATAGGGGATTTGAACCCCTGAGGGCGTTAACCCAACCCGCGTTCCAGGCGAGCGCCATAGGCCACTAGGCGAATCCTCCGTGGAGCAGCATAGCGGTTGACCCCCGGTGATCGCCAAATGGGGGGTGGGGGCGGGGTGGGGCGGCGGGAGCGGCTACACTTGCCGACGGATCCAGCGCGGCGCGCATCCTGTGAACTCCCCCAGGGCCGGAAGGCAGCAAGGGTCAACGGGCTCTGCCGGGTGCGCTGGGTCCCCTTTTTTATCGGCTCCAATTCGGAGCAATCGGCGGGTAACGTGAGCACCGGTCCATCGGCCACCGGCCGGAACCGGTCCGGTCCGTCCTCCTCGGTCCGGACACCCCATGACCACGCCGCTTCGAAAGGCTGTCCACGATGCCCCGGCAAACGCAGATCGGTTTGATGAGCCCCGCGGAGCTCGTGTCCGAGTACGAGACACAGCAGGCGAACTACGCGAAGCTCGGCACCGAGAAGCTCACGCTGGACCTGACGCGCGGAAAACCCTCCCCGGAGCAGCTCGACCTGTCCGCCGCCCTGCTGTCGCTGCCGGGCGCCGATGACTTCCGCGACGCCTCCGGCGCCGATCTGCGCAACTACGGTGGCCTGCACGGTCTGCCGGAGCTGCGCGCCCTCTTCGGTGAGCTGCTGGGGATCCCCGCGTCGAACCTGCTGGCGGGCAATAACTCCAGCCTCGAGCTGATGCACGATGTGATTTCCTTCGCCATGCTCTACGGCACGCCGGATTCGCCGCGCCGCTGGGCCGCCGAGCCGGTGCTCAAATTCCTGTGCCCGAGCCCCGGTTACGACAGGCATTTCGCGATCACCGAGGGTCTCGGGTTCGAGATGATCCCGATCCCGGTCCGTCACGACGGCCCGGATGTGCACGCCATCGCTGAACTCCTGGCCGCCGACCCGCAGATCAAGGGCCTGTGGGCGGTGCCGAACTACGCGAATCCCACCGGTGTGGTGTTCTCGGAAGAGGTTGTGCGCGAACTGGTTTCCCTGCCCGCCGCCGCCCCGGACTTCCGCCTGTTCTGGGACAACGCCTACGCGGTGCACCCGCTCACCGATGCGGCGGCCCCGATCGCCGATGTGCTGGGGATGGCCGCCGCGGCCGCAAACCCCAACCGCCCCATCGTCTTCGCATCCACCTCGAAGATCACTTTCCCCGGTGCGGGCGTGAGCTTCCTCGGCGGTTCCACCGCGAACCTGGACTGGTATCTGGGGCACGCGGGCCGCAAGAGCATCGGCCCCGACAAGCTGAATCAGTTGCGGCATCTGCGTTTCTTCGGCGATGCGGCGGGTGTGCGCGCCCACATGCAGAAGCATCGCGCCATCCTGGAGCCGAAATTCCAACTGGTGCTGCGCATCCTGGAGGACCGTCTCGGCGCGTCGAAGGTCGCGTCCTGGACCGAGCCGAAGGGCGGCTATTTCATCAGCCTCGATGTCCTGGAGGGCACCGCCAAGCGCGTGGTCGCTTTGGCCAAGGCGGCCGGAATCGCGCTCACTGCGGCGGGTTCCACCTTCCCGCTCGGAAATGACCCGGAGGACAAGAACATTCGCATTGCCCCCACCTTCCCGGCTCTGCCGGAGTTGGAGCAGGCGATGGACGGTTTGGCCACCTGCGTCCTGCTGGCCGCCTCCGAGAAGCTGCTGGGCAAGTAATAAGGAGAGTGCGCGGCCGATGTCGGCCGCGCACTCGGCTCAGTGCGGTTTGTGGGCCAGGACGGCGAACATCGTGACGGACAGGTGGATATCCCCGGTCGCGGCCCCGCGTGCCAGTTCGGCGAGCAGGTGATCGCGCTGGGTCGCGGAAACCGCGCCGCGCGCCACCGCCAGATCCGCGATCCGGGTGACGAGCGAGCCCGCGCCCGCGCCGTGATTTTGGACCAGGGCGTGTGAGCCGATGTCGTCGACGACCAGCCCGGCGGCGGTGAGCAGGCCGGGCAATCGCCGACCGGAGAACGGGTTGGTGGTGGCCGTGATCAAGGTGTCGATCACCTCGCGCACCACCGACCGGTCACCGGGGTGCACGATGGCGGTGCCCCAGTCGACGTCGACCACCACGGCGCGGCCGCCGGGGCGCAGTACCCTGGCGATCTCATTGGCGGCGCGGGCGGGGGCGGTCAGATGCTGGAAGACTCGCTCGCACAGCGCGGCGTCGAAGCTTTCCGGCCCGAAGGGCAGACCGTAGGCGTCGCCGGTGTGGAATCGAGCCGTCGAATCCAGTTGCGTGGCGCGGCGTTCGGCGGAGGCGAGCAGGTTCGGGTCGGGTTCGACGCCGACCGCGGATCCGGTGGGGCCGACGGCGTCGGCGAAGGCGATGACCTCCGATCCGGTGCCGGATCCGATATCCACGGCCGATTCGCCCGGCCGCAGCGCCAGGGCCTCGTGAGCCCAGGTCCGCAGTCGTCGGATGCCGGGCAGCGCCGCCTGGAGATCGCGCACGTCGACCAGTTGATCCTGGCCCGCGCTGTCGAAGCGATCCGGGCGCAGCCCATATGTCGTCTGAGGCATGGCGTGAGCCTACGCGCGGGGTTCCCCGTCCGCACCGCCGGTCTGTGAAGTGGGTCACTGGGGAAAAGGGTTGTCTATGGAGGGTTCGATACCCGGGATGGGATGATCGGAGCGTCCTTTTTCGGCGCGACAGGAGGTTCGACAATGCGTCCCACGCTGTGCCTGGCTCAGGAGCCGGAGGCGGACAAACTGCTGTCGGAGGATTCGTTCGCCCTGCTCCTGGGGATGATGCTGGATCAGCAGTACCCACTCGAACACGCGTTTCGGGGGCCGCGCAAGATCGCGGAGCGGATGAGCGGATTCGATATCCACCGGATCGCGGAGGCCGATCCGGCGGCATTCGAGGAGCTGGCGGCGACGCCGCCCGCGATCCACCGCTATGGGCGGTCGATGGCGCGGCGGGCGCAGGATCTGGCGCGCTACGTCATCGAGCATTACGGCGGCGAGGCCGCGAATATCTGGACTCAGGGGGACCCGGATGGCAAGGAAGTGCTGCGTCGGCTGAAGGATCTCCCCGGCTACGGCGACCAGAAGGCGCGAATCATGCTCGCGTTGCTCGGCAAACAGTTGGGTGTCGCGCCGAAGGGGTGGCAGCAGGCGGCGGGCGCGTATTCCGAACCGAATTCGCGACGTTCGGCCGCCGATATCGTCGACGGCGAAACCTTGCTCGAGGTAAGGGCTTTCAAGAAGCAGCAGAAGGCGGCGGCCAAGGCGGAGGCGACCAAGGGCTGAGTTCTCCAAGTAGTCGCCCAAGTGACGGTGGCCTGCTCGAGTCACACCCGATTGACCAGCGGGAATAGTGTGAGCGCGCACACCGGAACGCTCGAATGCTTGGAACGTCCCACGTTTCGATGTTAGTTTCATACCTGTGTTTGCCAGCCTCGCCACCGCCCCGCGCGTCACCTATGTGACCGCCGCGCTGGGCCTGCGGCTGCCGCTGGCGCGCGTGCTGTGTCGTTCTTGCTGCCGCAGCTGAGTCGCTTCGTCGCCTCGTTTGCTGCCTCGCCGCCCGTGTAGGCACATCCCGTCCCGTACGGGATCACAGCAAGGATTCCCCAATGTCCCTCCCCACCCTCGAGCGCACCACATCCAGGGCTTCCGGTTCGACTCGCGTCCGTCCCACCCGCCCGGTGATCGCCCCGGAGTTGCGGATCGCCGACAATCCGGCCGCATCCGTGCTGCGCGCCGCGACGGGCGGCCCGGTTTCACGTGACAATGCCGCTCGCGCAACGGGTTTGAGTATCGCTACGGTCAATCGTCAGGTATCGGCGCTGCTCGCGGCAGGTTTGCTGCGAGAGCGTCCCGACCTGACGGCGGCAGGTGCGGTCGGCCGTCCCCGCGTCCCGTTCGAGATCGACCACGAGGGATATCTGACCCTCGGCATCCATATCGGCGCGGTCTCCACCAAAATCGTCGCCGCCGACCTGCGCGGTCGCATCCTCGGCGGACTGGCCATCGCCACCCCGCAGACCGGCCAGGACTTCGCCACCAACACCGTGGCCCGCAGCGCGAAAGCCTTTCTGCAACGCTGGCATCGCCGCAAGCCGCTGTGGGCGGGTGTGGCCATCGGCGGTCGCGTCGACCCGCTGACCGGCGTCGTCGACCATCCCAAACTCCAATGGCAGGGCGCGCCGGTCGGCGCGGTGCTCGGTGAGGTATTGGAACTGCCGATCTCGGTGGCCCCGCACGTCGAGGCCATGGCGGGCTCCGAACTGCTGCTCCCCACCGGGGAGACGCGCGACCGCAACCACGAGCACGGCAGCAGCCTGTACTTCTACGTGCGGGAGACGGCCGGAATCGCGGTCACCCTCGACGGCCGGGTGCACACCCCGAGCAATGGTCCCGGTTCGATCGCGCACCTGCCCACCGGTTCGGATGTCGAATGCTTCTGCGGCCGGCGCGGCTGCCTCGAGGTCACCGTCGGTGATCGGGCGCTGCACGCGCGGGCTGTCGGACGCGGCATCATCGCGGCCCACCACGGCACCTCCGGTTCGACCATCGCCGACCTGTATCGCGCGGCGGCGGCCGGTTCGGAGCCCGCGCGGGAACTGCTCGCCGAGCGCGCGACCATCCTCGGTCACACCGTGGCGATGGTGCGCGACATGCTCAACCCGGACCGGGTCATCCTGGGCGGGCAGGCCTTCACCGGCTACCGCCCGGCCGTCGCGCATGTCGCCCGCGCGTTCAACCAGGGTTCCACCCTGCCCGCCACCGATATCCGGATCAGCGGATTCGGCGGCAAGGTGCAGGAGTTCGCGGCGGTGGTGACCTCGCTCAGCGTCCTCTACGCCGATCCGCTCGCCGCCATTCGCAAGCTGGCCTGAAGAACCAACCGGCGCGACGTCCTCCGGCCGCGACCCCGGCGGCCGGAGGACGGTCTCACTTGTCGGCCGCGAACAGCGCTTCCAGCGCGGTGATGAAGTACGGGAACTGACCGCCGAAACGTTGCAGCGTGCGGTCGCGTTCGTGGCCGCCGAACCAGTACAGACCCGGTTGCGGCGCGGCGGCGGGATCGAGGTCGCGGAAGGTGCGGATCCAGTTGTCCGCGCGCCCGCCGAGCAGTGTGAACGGCAGCGCCCTGGAGAACACCAACTCCCGGTCGGCGGGCGGGATCGCTTCCGGCCGAACCTCTTCCAGCCCGCGCTGGAGTGCGCGCACCCGGTCGGTGACTTCGCGGCCCCTGGCGGTGCGGGCGGGCAGGGAACGCGGCAGCAACAGCACCGCGACACCCGCCAGCGCGATGGCCACGCCGACCAGCGCGTATCCGGCGGTGAGCGCCAAGGCGACGGCGGCGATGAGGCCGACGCCGATCAGCCCGCCGCCCAACCACATCCACGGTCCCGGCTTGCGTCGATCGACCAGGACCCCTTCGGCGACCCCGTCGGCGAACATGGCCGAGCGGATCTCCGTCGAACGCACCCGCCCCGGCGCGCCCAGTTCGCTCAGCGTGACCGAATCCGTGCCCTCCGGCAGCAGCGCCAGGTAGACGGCGCGCTCGTAGTCGCGCAACTGCTCGTCGGCCTGGTTCACCCTGGTGATTCGCCAGTCGCGTTCCCCGAGGGGCGCGATCCACAGGTAGCGGCGGACCGCCAGATCGACGACGGTGGCGGCGATATCGACCGGATCGACCTGCTCGTCGAGCACCAAACCCGCCGCGCCGGGGAGAATCCCATCGGGCGAGGCGAACTCGACCCGCTCGCCCTGTTCGCGCAACGGATCGAGGGTCGAGGATCCGCTTGTGGCAGCGGCATTCTGGCGGCGCGACCACAGCACGAAGCCCACGAGTCCGGCCAATACCGCGAGCAGTACGCCGAACGCGGCGAGGACGGGGGCGGTGAGCGCGAAGACACCCGTATTGCCCGCCGCGCGGACATCGGCGTTGGCCGGGACCGTGCCGGGCGGTAGTTGCAGGGTCAGATCGATCGCATCACCCTTGTGCAGATCCGATTGATCCAGGTAGACCGTGCCGTCGACCTCGGTGTGGATATTGGCGCAGTCCCTGCCGTTTCCGGGCGGACCGAGTTTGCAGTCCAGGATGGCGATCCGGTAGTCGGGGCTGAGCACACTGGCCTGGATCGAGGCGAGATCCTCGCCGATCACCCCGACATAGTGGAACAACTGGCTGCCCGGCGCGTCCGACACCGTGTTGTGCACCGCGTAGGTGAAAGTGGACTCGCCGGGTTTGGCCTCGATGCTGAACCGGTCCGCCAGCACCGTCGCCGTACCGGACCCCTTCGTATCCACATCGGTGACCTTGAAGACCCGCTCGGTATCGCCCGGCAGCGCCAACCGCAGCGGGATCGACATCCGAAATTCCCCGCCCTCGGGCACTTTCACCGTTTCCACGACGCGCAGCACACCCGCGCGGTCCAAAGTCAGATCCGCGACAACCGCGATTCCCTCCGCCTGCGCTCCGGCCACCGGCGCGGTCCCCAACAATCCAGCCGCGAGCATCAGCACGCCCGCGGCGGCCCCCCGAAAAGTCAGCATGGCTGCCTACTCTAGACACGTTTGCGAGATCCGAAACCCACAGAACCAACCCACTACAGCCGAATGCGGTGTGAACTTCACGGTGTCGGCCCGCACGGGGATATCGGTGGGGATTGCTATTCTTCCTCGGCGGCAGGCTTGTGCTGCCGGTCGGCGCGGAGGGTTCCGCCGCGCGGCGACGACCACGGAGATGGAGGGGGTGGGGTCGTGACACAGCCACCGTATGGGTATGGGGCGGTGCCGCCGGGAGGGCGGCCCGCGCCGGGGCATGGTGTGCCGCCGGGGTATCCGCCGCAAGGGCGGCCGGGGTATGGGCCGCCGCCCGGTCATGGGCAACCACAGTATGGGCAGCCGCAGCAGGGCTATCCGCAGCAGGGGCAGCCCGCATACCGGCAACCACAGTACGCGCCGCAGCCGAATTATGGTATGCCGCAGGGGCATCCGATGCAGCAGGGACATCGGCCGCCGCCCGTGCCGTATGGTCCGCCGGGTAGGCGGGCTTCCCGGCCGCCGCGCAAATCCAGGGGCGGTCTGGCCGCATTTGTCGTGGTGATCGTGCTGGCGGTGGTCGGCCTGCTTGTGCGGGCGGGTATTTCGCCCGCCGCGCATGACGCGAACGCGGGTGGTCCCAAAGTCACGCCCATGCAGGAGACGACCGTCGGCCCCGCGGAGACGGTGAACAATCCGCTGGTCGCCGATGCGGAGGCCACGTTGCTGCCCGCGCGCTGCGGTTACTCGCCGTGGGGCACCCAGGTCGAGACCGCTCGCCGCTTCTTCGAGACGGCGGCGAAATGTTTGGAGTCTGCGTGGAAGCCGGTGCTGGACAAGCGGAAACTGCCGTTCCAGCCGCCGACCTTGCAGGTCAGCGCCTCCACGGCGGGCATAACGACGCCGTGCACCGGGTCGAGCAGTAACTTCGCCGCCTTCTACTGCCCGGCCAACAAGACCATCTATATGCCGATCAGCCAGTTGCAGACCGATCTGTTCAAGGAGAACTGGGTGATCTACCTGTCGGTGTTCGCCCACGAGTACGGCCACCATGTGCAGGCGGTGTCGGGCATTCTGCGTCGCGCCAACAGCGACCGGGTGGACGCGGGCGCGCGCTCCCAGCGCGGACTGGAACTGTCGCGTCGAATCGAATTGCAGGCCAACTGCTTCGACGGCATGTACATGTCCTCGTCCTCGGGCGGCGGTTCGCTGACCCAGTCGCAGATCACCCTCACCCGCCGCGACGCGCACCACCGCGGCGACCAGGCAGGCGATATGCGCGACCACGGCACCTCGCAGCATATGGGCGACTGGTTCGAGATCGGCTTGGACAACAACCGTGCGGCGCAGTGCAATACGTTCGGCGCTTCGTCCGAGAAGGTGAGCTGAGCCGCCGGTTCAGCTTTCGCGGTCGCCGCCGTGGTGACCGAGGTGGGTCTGCCCGAAGGTGCGCGGCGCATATCCGTGCACGCCTTCGGCGTAGGCGGTCTCGGCGTGCAGCGCGAAATCGATTCCGGTGGACTCGTGCTCGCGGCTGACCCGGAATCCGACCGTCTTGTCGATGGCCTTGCCGAGCAGGAAGGTGACGGTGAACGCGTACCCGGCCACCGTCAGCACGCCGAGGGCCTGCTTGCCCAGTTGAACGAGTCCGCCGCCGTAGAACAGACCCTCGACCCCGCCGGTCATCACCTTGTTGGCCAGTAATCCGATCAGCAGGGTGCCGACGACGCCGCCGACGAAGTGCACGCCGACCACGTCGAGCGAATCGTCGTATCCGGCCTTGAATTTCCAGCCCACCGCGAAAGAACACACCACGCCGGCCAGGAGTCCGACCACGAGTGCGCCGAGGGTATTGACCGACCCGCACGACGGTGTGATCGCGACCAGCCCGGCCACCACGCCGGAGGCCGCGCCGAAGGTGGTCGGATGCCCGTCCCTGATCTGCTCGACCGCGAGCCAGCCGAGCATGCCGAGGCAGCCCGCCACCAGCGTGTTCAGAAAGACGGCCGCCGCGATGCCATTGGCCGACAGCGCCGACCCGGCGTTGAACCCGAACCAGCCGAACCACAGCAGACCCGCGCCGAGCAGGACGAAGGGCAGGTTGTGCGGTCGCATCGCGTCCACTTTGAAGCCGATGCGGGGGCCGAGCACGATGGCCAGCGCCAATGCCGATGATCCCGAGGCGATCTCCACCACCAGACCGCCCGCGTAGTCGAGCGCGCCGAAACTGGCCAGCCAACCGTCGGGACCCCAAACCCAGTGCGCGATCGGCACGTACACCACCAGCGTCCACAGCGGGACGAACACCATCCAGCCCGAGAATTTCGCGCGGTCCGCGATGGCCCCGCTGACCAGGGCCGCGGTCAGGATGGCGAAGGTCAGTTGGAAGGTGGCGAACAGCAGTTCCGGCACCGCCCCGTGCACGGTGTGCGGATCGATGCCGCGCATGCCGATATGCGCGAGATCGCCGATGATGCCGCCGCCCGCGTCCGCGCTGAAGGCGAGGCTGTAGCCGACCAGCAGCCAGACGACCGTGACCAGCGGGATGGCGCTGAAGTTCATCATCAGCATGTTGAGTACGCCGGTGGAGCGCACCATCCCGCCGTAGAAGATGGCCAGTGCGGGCGTCATCAGCAGCACGAGGGCGGTGCTGATGAGCAGCCATGCGGTGGCCGCGGGATCGAGGGTGGTGGACACGGGTCTCCTTCCGCGCGCGATGCGTCGCGAGAAAGCTACCGAATGCCCTAGTCATGGGATGTTATGTGTCTGTGACATTAGTTATCGCCGAGCGATCAACGCCCAAAAAGGACTAATCGGCGGTAGGTCAGCGGCGCATCCGGTGCAGCGCGCGCAGACCGCGCTTGCCGGGAACCGGCAGTTCGTCCTCGACGGCGAGCCATTCGGCGGTGGCGAGCCACTGCTGCTGGGTGCGGGCGTCGGCGGTGTCGTGGAATAGGCGTCGGCCCCGGTCGTCGCGCAGTTCGTGCGCCAATGCCGACCAGCGCGGCGGCTGACCGTCCTCGGCGATGCGGTCGGCGAGATAGCTCGCCACCAGCGTGCCGATGGTGTTGATGGGGCGCAGCGAGACCCGGTTGCCGAATCTGGCGGCATGGAAACGCCTGGCCGCGCACAGGGATCCGGGCGTCGCATTGGAGGCGATCCAGCCCGCGCGCTGGGCGCGCTCGATGAGCCACAGATGTTTCACCGCGCCGGGCGGCACCTGGCCGATCCGATCGCAGATCAGTTCGCGCACCTCTTGGCTGCACTGGATGAAGCGGCGGGTGGGGCCGATGCCGTGCGCGGCCCAGTGCGCGTCGGCCAGGCGGGCCAGCACCCGGCCGAAGTCGTCGATGCTGCGCTGGGCGCGGCGGCCCAGGCGCTCGATGCGCTCGGCCTCCCTGCGCATCTCGTTCTGCGCGGTGAGGGTGCGGATGGCGGCGATGGTCGGCACCTGGCCGCGTTCGAGTAGTTCCAGGATGGCCGCGGCCGTATCCGGATCGGCGGCGGCGGCCACCGGGAGCGAATCGCGTTTGATGGCGTATTCCTGCGGGCCGATGGCGCGGCTGAGCAGGCCGACGGCGGCGTGGTCGTCGGCGAATTCGGTACTGGACAGCCAGGCGGCGGCGATGTCGGCACACGACGGCACGGTGGAACGGTCCTCCGGTGTGGAAGTGTGGGAATCGGCAGAGAGGCCGGCGGAGCGCGGCGATGCCGGAAGAGCGCTTACCGGGTGGTCCGGGTTGTGCCCCGGTCGGGATGAGGGACCGGCCGGGGTCACCAACCTGATGAAGGTTTGGCTACCGAAGTTGCCAGGGGTCACGTTAGCCGGCGGCTCGCGCGCATGTCATCCCGGTTGACGCTTTCGTTATCTCCATAAAATCCCAGGAAAACGGGGCGCTGGTCAGGGTTTTGGCCGAACTGGTCGCCGGGCGACCGGTCGTTTTCCCGGTTCGGCCGGAATGTCGCCGTGATTGCCGCGCCATAGCCACCCTGGTCGCCGAACCGCGCGTTCTAACGGGGCGCAGTTTTCATGTGATTTGAGTCACAAGTTAGCGGGGGTGTGAACCGGTTGAGCGGGATGGGCGGCGCGAATGTCTTTTGTCGGTGTACGCCGGTAACCTCTGCCCGTGGCTCTGTACCGGAAATACCGACCGGCAACATTCGCTGAGGTGGTGGGTCAGGAACACGTCACCGACCCGCTCAGCATCGCCCTCGACACCGGCCGGATCAGTCATGCGTATCTGTTCTCCGGCCCGCGCGGATGTGGCAAGACCTCCTCCGCGCGCATCCTGGCGCGCTCGCTGAACTGCGTCCAGGGTCCCACCTCCACCCCCTGCGGCACCTGCGCCTCCTGTGTGGCCCTCGCGCCGGGTGGTTCCGGCAATCTGGATGTCATCGAACTCGACGCGGCCAGCCACGGCGGCGTCGACGACACCCGCGAACTACGCGACCGCGCCTTCTACGCCCCCGCCGAATCCCGCTACCGGGTGTTCATCGTCGACGAGGCGCACATGGTCACCACCGCGGGTTTCAACGCGCTGCTCAAGATTGTCGAGGAGCCGCCCGCGCACCTCATCTTCATCTTCGCCACCACCGAGCCGGACAAGGTGCTGCCCACCATCCGCTCGCGCACCCACCACTACCCGTTCCGACTGCTGCCGCCCGCCACCATGCGCGGGCTGCTCGGCCGCATCTGCGAGCAGGAGCGGGTGCCGGTGGAGGAGTCGGTGTATCCGCTGGTGATCCGCGCGGGCGGCGGCTCCCCGCGCGACAGCCTCAGCGTGCTCGACCAACTGCTCGCCGGTGCGGGCGCGCAGGGTGTCACCTATCCGCGCGCGGTAGCGCTGCTCGGCGTCACCGATATCGCCCTGATCGATGCGGCCATCGATGCGCTGTCCACCGGTGACGGCGCGGCGCTGTTCGGCGCCATCGACGCGGTGATGGAGGCCGGGCACGATCCGCGCCGCTTCGCCGTCGACCTGCTCGAACGCCTGCGCGATCTGATCCTGCTGCGCGCCGTCCCCGACGCCATCGACCGCGGCCTGGTCTCCGGCCCCGGCGATGTCCTGGACCGCATGCGCGAACAAGCCGAACACCTCGGTTCCGCCGCCCTCACCCGCTACGCCGAACTCCTGCACGCCGGTCTCGGCGAGATGCGCGGCGCGACCGCCCCCCGGCTGCTGCTCGAGGTCGTCTGCGCCCGCATGCTGCTGCCCGCCGCCGACACCGGCGACGCCGCCACCTTGCAACGCCTGGAGCGTCTGGAACGCGGAATCGCCACCGGCGCTGTCGCGACCTCCGCCGCCGAATCCGCACGAGACCAGACGCAATCCCCGGCGCAGGCCGCCGACCCATCCCGCCGCCGCGGCGCGGAGGTCTTGGCGGCTTTGCGCGAGACCCGCGCGGGCCGTGACAAACCGGTCGACGGCCCAACTGCGGAGAGCGCTCCCGCGGCCGGTGCGTCGAGCCCCGCCGCTCCCGACAGCTCCGCTGTCGCGACAGGGGCGAACGCGGGCGCGAGCATGCCGGAGGCAGCGGATCCGGCGGCGACTGCCGAGCCGGGACCGGATTCGTCGGCAGGCAATGCCGCGGTTTCCGGCGGTGGTCGAGCGGACGCGGCCTTCGCGAACGGTGCGGCCGCCTCGGAGGGCAATGGTGCGGCCGCCGCGGATGACGCGGAAAGGCCAACGGCAGCTCGACCCGAGTCGGCCAATGGCAATCCTGTCGCCGGCGTCGCATCGCAGACGCGCGGCGAGAATTCGGCCGGACCGGCCGCGCCGATGGATAGCGTCGTCGGTGAACCAGCCCGTGCCGCAAGCGAATTCGCGCCCGCGCCCGCCCTGGATTCGCGGCGCCCGGCCGCCCCGCGCCCGGAGGATGTCGAATCATCAACGGCCGCAGCGGAATTGGCTGCCGAGCCCGAAAAGTCCGCGCAGACGGTGAACGCGGAATCGCCTTCGGGAATGGGTCCGGAGGATCTGCTGCGGTCCGTGGAGGGGTCCTGGGCGGAGATCAGGAACAAGATGGGGGAGTTCGGCCCGACATTGAAGGCGCTGCTCTCCGGCGCGTCGGTGGCGCGGGTCGATGCGGGCGTCATCGTTTTCGCGCATCAGAGTCCCCCGCTGGCGCAGCGGCTGTCGAGTCCGCAGAATCTGGAGGCGGTGCGGGCGGCGGTGCGGGCGGTGCTCGGCGGGGCGCACGAGGTGCGCTGGGAGGCGGGTTCGGCTCCGGCGCGCGCGACGGCGACCAAGGCGCCCGCGGCTACCAAGAGTCGCGGCGCGGGGGCGAAGAGCGAGACGGCCCCGCGCTTCTCGCGGCCGAGTCAGACCAGGTCGGGAGGTGCGGGCCAGGTCGAGGGCGGGGCCAAACGGGGCGCGGCGCGGTCGGAACCGCGTTCGTTGCGCGAGGACGATATCCCGCCGCCCGACTTTCCGGATCTGCCCGACGATCCGGGTCCCGGCGACTATGTGCCCGTCGACCCGGCTGCCCTCTCCGACGGCTACGCCGAGCCGTCGGGGCCGATCACCACGACGGCCGCCGAGGAGGCGGAGATGCTGGCCGAGGCCGCGACTCCGATCCCGGTCGGTGAGCGTCGCGATCCGGATGAGATCGCCTTGGAATTGCTGAGCGCTGAGCTGGGCGCCACACGATTGGACGGTTGACAATCACGGTCCCGACATCGTTAAGTTAACCGGAGTTCGCACGCGCGGGTAGTATGAGCGGGTGGCCGTGAGCTCCGGTGTGGCGAGGTTCTATGGTAGACCCAGGCATACGGGCAACCATGGAACGTGCGTCCGCCGGTGCTTGCCGAGTTTTGTACAGCGTTAGGTGACCCGCGGCCGCGCCGCACAACGCGGTACGGCGCATGACGCGCTGGGATGGACGCACCGTCCGCCCCGCCGCATCCGAGGAAGGAAAACTCCGATATGACCACAGAGGCCTACATTTTCGAGGCCATCCGCACCCCGCGCGGCCGCAACAAGAAGGGGTCGCTGCACTCGGTCAAGCCGATCGACCTGACCACGGGTCTGGTCCAGGAGCTGCGGAACCGCTTCCCCGACCTGGATGAGGACCGGATCTCGGATCTGATCCTGGGCGTGGTGTCCCCGGTCGGCGACCAGGGCGCCGATATCGCCCGCACCACCGTGCTCACCGCGGGCCTGCCCGATACCGTCGGCGGATTCCAGCTCAACCGCTTCTGCGCCTCCGGCCTCGAGGCCGTGAACCTGGCCGCCCAGAAGGTGCGCTCCGGCTTCGACGATCTGGTGCTCGCGGGCGGCGTGGAGTCCATGTCGCGGGTGCCGATGGGCTCCGATGGCGGTGCGTGGGCCATGGACCCGGCCACCTCCTACGACACCTATTTCGTCCCGCAGGGCATCTCGGCCGACCTCATCGCCACCATCGAGGGCTTCAGCCGCGATGATGTCGACGCCTACGCCGTTCGCTCCCAGGATCTGGCCGAAAAGGCCACCAACGGCGGCTTTTTCGCCAAGTCCATCGTCGCGGTGCGCGACCAGAACGGCTTGGTCGTGCTCGATCGCGACGAGCACCGCCGCCCCGGCACCACCGCGGCGGATCTGGGCAAATTGCAGCCCTCCTTCGCCGGTATCGGCGATTTCGGCGGCTTCGACGCGGTCGCGCTGCAGAAGTACCACTTCGTGGAGAAGATCAACCACGTTCATCACGGCGGCAACAGCTCCGGCATCGTCGACGGCGCGGCGCTGCTGCTGCTCGGCTCCGAGGAGGCGGGCAAGGCCAGCGGCCTGACCCCGCGCGCCCGCATCGTCGCCACCGCCACCTCCGGCGCGGATCCGACGATCATGCTCACCGGCCCGACCCCGGCCGCGCGCAAGGCGCTGGCCAAGGCGGGTCTGAGCACCGACGACATCGACCTGTTCGAGATCAATGAGGCCTTCGCCTCGGTGGTGCTGAAGTTCCAGCGCGACTTGCGGATTCCGGACGAGAAGCTGAACGTCAACGGCGGCGCGATCGCCATGGGTCACCCGCTCGGCGCGACCGGCGCGATGATCACCGGCACCATGGTCGACGAGTTGGAGCGCCGTCAGGCCCGCTACGCGTTGATCACCCTGTGCATCGGCGGCGGCATGGGCGTCGCGACCATTATCGAGCGCGTCTAATTCCCAACCCTTCACAAGGAGACACAGAGCTGTGAGCGAGACCAACATGATCGGTTGGGAGCAGGATTCGGACGGCATCGTCGTGCTGACGATGGATGACCCGAACCAGGGCGCCAACACCATGAACGACCTGTACAAGAACTCGATGACGGCCACCGTCGATCGGCTCGAGGCCGAGAAGGACGCCATCACCGGTGTCGTGCTCACCTCCGCGAAGAAGACCTTTTTCGCGGGCGGCGACCTGAAGAACATGATGCAGGTCACCAAGGACGACGCCGCCCGCCTGATGGCGGAACTCGGTGAGGTCAAGGCGGCGCTGCGTCGGCTCGAGCAGCTCGGCAAGCCGGTCGTGGCGGCCATCAATGGCGCGGCCCTCGGCGGCGGTCTGGAGATCGCGCTGGCCACCCATCACCGCATCGCGGCCGATGTGCCGGGTTCGCAGATCGGTCTGCCGGAGGCCACCCTCGGCCTGCTGCCGGGCGGCGGCGGCGTGGTGCGCACCGTGCGGATGCTCGGTCTGCAGAACGCGCTGATGCAGGTGCTGCTGCAGGGTCAGCGCAACAAGCCGGCCAAGGCCAAGGAGATCGGCCTGATCGACGAACTGGTGGGCTCGGTCGAGGAGCTGGTCCCGGCCGCGAAGGCGTGGATCAAGGCCAATCCCGAAGCCGGCGTGCAGCCCTGGGACAAGAAGGGCTTCAAGATTCCGGGCGGCACCCCGTCCAATCCGGCGTTCGCCGCGAACCTGCCCGCCTTCCCGGCCAATCTGCGCAAGCAGATCAAGGGCACGAATATGCCCGCGCCGCGCGCGATCATGTCGGCGGCGGTCGAGGGTTCGCAGGTCGATTTCGACAACGCGTCGCTGATCGAGTCGCGCTACTTCGTGCATCTGCTCACCGGTCCGGTCGCCAAGAACATGATTCAGGCGTTCTTCTTCGACCTGCAGCACATCAACAATGGCGGTTCCCGCCCGAAGGATGTGCCCAAGAAGGCGATCGGCAAGGTCGGCGTGCTCGGCGCCGGCATGATGGGCGCCGGCATCGCCTATGTCTCGGCCAAGGCGGGCTACGAAGTGGTGCTGAAGGATGTCAGCATCGAGGCGGCCGAGCGCGGCAAGAACTACTCGCAGAAGATCGAGGACAAGGCCCTCTCGCGTGGCAGGACCACCGAGGAGAAGTCCAAGGCGCTGCTGGATCGGATCACGCCGACCGCCGATCCGGCCGACCTGGCGGGCGTGGATTTCGTGATCGAGGCCGTCTTCGAGAACACCGAGCTCAAGCACAAGGTGTTCCAGGAGATCGAGGATATCGTCACCCCCGACGCGCTGCTCGGCTCGAATACCTCCACCCTGCCGATCACCGGTCTGGCCGCCGGTGTGAAGCGCCAGGAGGATTTCATCGGCATCCACTTCTTCTCCCCGGTGGACAAGATGCCGCTGGTGGAGATCATTCGCGGCGAGAAGACCTCCGACGAGGCGCTGGCGCGGGTGTACGACTACACCCTGGCCATCAAGAAGACCCCGATCGTCGTGAACGACAGCCGCGGCTTCTTCACCTCGCGGGTCATCGGCACCTTCGTCAACGAGGCCGTCGCCATGCTGGGCGAGGGCATCGACCCGTCGACCATCGAGCAGGCCGGTACGCAGGCGGGTTACCCGGCCGCGCCGCTGCAGCTGTCGGATGAGCTGAATATGAAGCTCATGCAGAAGATCGCCAAGGAGACCGCCGAGGCGGCCGCGCACGGCGATGCCGCCATGGGCAAGCAGCGCCACCCGGCGCAGGACGTGATCGACTACATGGTCGAGCAGGGTCGTCCGGGCCGGTTGGAGAAGGCGGGCTTCTACGAGTACGACGAGGCGGGCAAGCGGACCGGTCTGTGGCCGGGTCTGCGCGAGCACTTCAAGTCGGTCGCCGGATTCAATGTGCCGTTGCAGGATCTGATCGACCGCATGCTGTTCATCGAGGCCATCGAGACGCAGAAGTGTTTCGACGAGAATGTGCTGACCACGACGGCCGATGCGAATATCGGTTCGATCTTCGGTATCGGGTACCCGGCTTGGACCGGTGGTGTGCACCAGTTCATCGTCGGATATCCGGGTGGACAGCAGGGATTCGTGGCCCGTGCCGACGAGTTGGCCGCCAAGTACGGCGCCCGGTTCCAGGTTCCGGACTCGCTGCGCAAGTAGTCCGAATCGCTGAAAGACAAGCCCGCCAGTGCGTTTCGCACCGGCGGGCTTGTGCGTTTCGCACCCGAGGGCACCGCGGTGCATGGACCGCCCGTTTTGTGCGATTCGGGAACAAAATCGGGTTGTGACCGGGTTGCACTGGGTGTTCCGTAGTGAAGGGTGGGGCACGATGCGGATTATTAGCCGACGAGCGTGTCCGATCCCGGCGTGTCGCGCCGGTGGCGGGCGGCGGTTCGGTGCGCGAAACGGGAATTCGATACCTCGATATCGAAAATCGTTCCGGCGCAATACTCTCCGGTGGCGGCTCGACGTGCCGCGCGCGTCGGTCGCTACCGGGTTCGGGCCGGTCGCGGCGTGCCTGCCCCGAAAGTCGCACCCCGTGGTCTCCGGCGCGCTACGTTGGAGTATGCGCAGACATATCGGACATCACCCGTTTCGTCGCGGATATCCGATGTGGGCGCGCATATGGATCGCCGGTGCCGCCGATTCGATGTGAGTTCGAGGTGGTCACATGACTCGACAGCCGCGTTCGGGCGAGCAGCGTCCCGAAACGGATCAGGCCGAATCGAATACGCAGCGTCAGGTGCCCACTGCCGCCGGCGGCCTCGACGATACCGCCGCCGACCGCCCTGACGACTTCGAGATCACCGACGAACTCGAGGCGATGGGCCTGCACGGCGCGCGGGAGATCGGCCGCGGCGGGTTCGGCGTGGTGTACCGCTGCATTCAACGCGCACTCGATCGGGTGGTCGCGGTGAAGGTGCTGTCCTCGGAGTTGGCGGCCGAGAGCCGGGAGCGGTTCCTGCGCGAGGAGCAGGCGATGGGTCGGGTCTCCGGTCACCCGAATATCGTGGACATTCTGCAGGTCGATGTGACGGCGACGGGTTCGCCGTTCATCGTCATGCCCTATTGCGGGCGCGGGTCGTTGGAGCGGCTCATTCGCGATCACGGCCCGTTCACCTGGTCGGATACCTTGCGGGCCGGGGTGAAGCTGTCGGGTGCGATCGAGAGCGCGCACCGGGCGGGCATACTGCATCGCGATGTCAAGCCCGCCAATGTCCTGCTCACCGGATACGGCGAGCCGCAGCTCACCGATTTCGGCATCGCCCGGATTCCGGGCGGATTCCGCACCTCGAACAGTCTGATCACCGGGTCGCCCGCCTTCACCGCGCCCGAGGTGCTCAAGGGTGAGGATCCGACTGTCCAGTCCGATATATACGGTCTCGGCGCGACACTGTTCGCGCTGCTGACCGGGCACGCGGCCTTCGAGCGGCAGGCGGGGGAGAAGGTGGTGGCGCAATTCCTGCGCATCACCACCCAGCCGCTGCCGGATCTGCGCGAGCAGGATATTCCGGCCGATGTCGCCGCCGCCATCGAGCAGGCCATGGCGCCGGACCCCGTGGACCGGCCCGCCACCGCCCTCGAATTCGGGGAGCTGCTGCGGACCGCGCAGATCGCCCACGACCAGGTGCCCGACGAGATGGCCCTGCTCGATCCGGTCGCCGCGCTGGAGGAACTGGAACAGGTCGAATCCGGTGAGCCGACAACGCTCACCCGCCCCGCCCTGTCGACCTACCGCAGCCCCGGACTGAGCCTGCGCTACGCCATCGCCCAAAAGGCCGGTGCGTCAGCGCCTTCAGCTACCACACTGCCGCCAACTGCGGCCCCGGCGACACGGTCGCCAACGGCGGCTCCGGCACTGCCGCCGACGGCGGCCCCAACGACACTGCCGCCAACGGCGCCCCCAACGACACGGCCCGCAGCGGCCGCGACGACAGTGACCGCGACCACCCTGCCGCCGACGGCCGCCACCAAATTCCGTCCGCCCACCCCCGCGCGCGATCCGGTGCCGCGACCTCGGCTCCTCGATATCCTGCGCGCGGGCGGTCGGCGCAGGCTGGCCGTGATCCACGCGCCCGCGGGTTTCGGCAAGAGCACGGTGGCCGCGCAGTGGCGTACGGAGCTGACGGCCCGCGGGATCGCGGTGGCCTGGATCGGGGTGGCGCGCGACGACGACAACGAGATCTGGTTCCTGGCCCACCTCATTCAGGCCATTCGCCGGGTCCGCCCGGATATCGGGGCCGGACTCGAACAGGTGCTCGAGGAGCGGCCCGCCGACGCGGCCGCCTTCGTCATCCCCACGCTGATCGATGAGATTCACGCGGCGGGCACGCCCGTGGTGGTCGTCATCGATGACTGGCACCGGGTCACCGACGCGGGCGCGCACCGGGCGATGGACGCCCTGCTGGACAACGGATGCCACCATTTGCGTTTCGTGGTGACCAGCCGCGAGCAGTCCGGCCTGCCGACCGGCAGACTGCGGGTGCACGATGAACTGGTCGAGATCGGTTCGGTCGCGCTGCGCCTCACCGCCGCCGAGACCAGGCAGATTCTGGTGGAGCACAATGGTTTCCCGCTGACCGGGGCGCAGGTCGAGCAGATCCACGCGGCCACCGACGGCTGGCCCGCCGCGATCCAGTTGGTGGCGCTGACGCTGCGCGGGGATACCGAACCGGCGCAGTTGATCGCCAACCTGTCCGAGGGCACCCACGGCATTCGCGAGTATCTCGCCGAGAACGTCTTGGACACTTTGGATCCCAGAATGCTGGAATTCCTCATGTCCATCGCGGTGACCGAGCGGGTGTGCGGTTCGCTGGCCGCCGCCCTGTCCGAGGACGACGCCGCCGAGGAGTTGCTGGAGCAGGCCGAACAGCGCGAATTGTTCGTGCGCCGCATCGAACACGATCCGGAGTGGTTCCGGATGCAGCCACTGTTCGCCGAACATCTGCGCGCCCGCCTGGAACGTGCCCATCCCGGTCGGTTGAAGGTGTTGCATCGCAAGGCTTCGCACTGGTATTCCGAGCATCAGTCGCTGCGCAAGTCGGTGGATCACGCATTGGCGGCCACCGATCTGAAGATGGCGCTGGACCTGCTGGAGAGCGGTGGCATGGACCTGATCGATCGGTCCCGGCTTGCCACCTTGCTCGGCACCGTGTCGAAACTGCCCATGCAGCAGGTGGCTTCGCGGTCGAAGCTGCTGATGGCGGTGGCGCGGGCCAATGTGAATCTGCAGCAGTCCGGTGCGGCGCGCACCGCGCTCGGCCGGTTGTCGAATCTGCTGGCGCGGGGGTCGGCGGGGGATGTGGATGTGCGCAAGCAGCGGTGCGAGGCGGCGGTGCTCGCCGCCTCGGATCAGATCGCGCGCGATCACACCGAGGGGGTGCTGGATCGGATCGGGGACTGCCTGGATCATCCCGAGGAGCAGTCGGATTGGACCGTGTCGACCGCAGCCAACCTGACCTCCTTCGTGCGGCTGTGCGAATTCGATTTCGACGGTGTGCGCGAGACGCAGCAGTGGGCGGCGGAATACCATGCGCGGTCGAAGGATCCGCTGGGCGCGGTCTTCGGTGCGGCGGCGATGGGCGCGGCCGCCTACGAGCAGCTCGATATCGTGACGGCCACGGCCTGTTTCGAGGAGGCGTTCCAGACCGCGCGCACCCGGTCGGGTCCGCGCTCGCACGCGGTGCGGGTGGGCGCGGCGCTGGTCGGCGAGTTGAGTTACCGCAGGGGCGATCTCGACGTCGCCGACGAGTTGCTCGACGAGAGCCACCAGTTGGTCACCAGGGTCGGGCCGGTGGACTTCCTGATCTCCACCTTCGTGATCGGTGCGCGGGTCAAGGCGGTGCGCGGCGATCTCTACACGGCCGCCGCCCGCTTGGACGAGGGGGCGCGCCTGGCCGCCGATAACAGGTTGCCCCGCTTGGACGCGCATATCCGGGCCGAGCGACTACGCCTCGGGCTGCCCGGCGGCGGCACCGTCAATGGCGCGGAATACGAACCGGCGCACCTGCATTCGCGGCGGCACCGGATGGGTTCGGCGGCTTTGACGGCCGAGGCCGAGGAGATCGCGGCCATTCGCGGCCTGCTGGCCGAACATCGGCTCGGCGCGGATGACAGGGCGGTGCGCCGGGCGCGCGCGATGCACGCCCGAATGAGCGAACAGCACCGGCCCCGAGCGCAATTGGATGCCGCACTGCTGCTGGCCGAATGCCTCGCCGACTCCGGCTGGGTCGGTGAGGCCACCGGTCTGCTGCTGCCGACGGCCGCGATCTGTGCGAGTCTGGGGTGGACCCGCCCACTGCTGGACGCCGGACCGGGCGTGGTTTCCATCCTGCGGGTGCTGCGCGAGGAGATGCCTTCGACGGCAATGCAATCCGGAACGATCGAATTGCCGTCGCTATTCCTGGAGAACCTGCTGGGCTAGGGCCGAACAGTCAACCTAGAGCACGCGGCGCCCCGACAGCGCCCGACCGAGGGTGAGTTCGTCGGCGAATTCCAGATCGCCGCCCATCGGCAGGCCGGAGGCCAATCGTGTGACGCTCAAACCGGGGAAGTCGCGCAGCATCCGCACCAGATAGGTGGCGGTGGCCTCGCCCTCGGTATTCGGATCGGTCGCGATGATCACCTCGGTGACATCGACGCCGTCGTCCTGATTGCCGATGCGCGCCAACAGCTCCCGGATCCGCAACTGGTCCGGTCCGATGCCGCTGAGCGGGTCGAGCGCGCCGCCGAGTACGTGGTAGCGCCCGCGGAATTCGCGGGTGCGCTCGATGGCCTGCACATCCTTGGGCTCTTCTACCACGCAGATCATGGTGCGGTCGCGGCGCGGATCGGCGCAGATGCGGCACCGCTCGCCGGCGGCGACGGTGCCGCACACCACGCAGAACTGCACACCGTCGCGCACCTTCTGCAGGGCGGCCTGCAACCTATCGATCTCCGGTGGCTCCACCTGGAGCAGGTGGAAGGCGATGCGCTGGGCACTCTTCGGGCCGACGCCGGGCAGTTTGCCGAGTTCGTCGATGAGATCCTGAACCGGACCTTCGTGCAATGCCGCGATCCCTCAGAAACCGGGCAGACCGGGCAGTGCGCCGCCGAGGCCGCCACCGCCCGCCAGCGGGCCGAGCCGATCGGCCGCGAGTTGCTGGGCGTTGGCCATGGCGTCGTTGATCGCGCCGATCACCAGATCCTGCAGGCCCTCCACATCCTCGGGATCGACGACCTTCGGGTCGATGGTGAGGTCCACGACCTCGCCCGTGGCCTTGATGGTGGCCGTGACCAGGCCATTGCCCGCCTGACCCCGCACCTCGGCGGCCGCGATCTCGGCCTGGGCGGCCATGACCGCCTGCTGCATCTGCTGCGCCTGCGCGAGTAATTGCTGCATGTCGAATTGACCACCGGGTTGCACGGTATGTCCTCCAGAGTGCGATCGTCGCCGCCCCGGCCGGGTCCGGCGCGGAGTGCCGACGACCAGCCTAATAGGCGCTGCCGACGAAGTCGCCCGTAGACCTGCGCATGGCCGGAGCTGAGGCGGAGGTACGCCTAATCGGCGCTGCCGACGAAGTCGTCTGAAGACCTGCGCATGGCCGCGGCGAAGGCGGAGGTGCGCGTAGCCGTAGTGGCCGCCCCGCGGATCGCCCCCGACCGGTAATGTGCCGCACGCGATGCCAGTGTCCGCGCCCGACCTGTCGCCATAGCCGGTGCGCATCGCGGGTAACAGGTTGGCTTCGATCGGCGGCGACTCGATCGGGACGGCCCTAGGCTTCGAAGGGGGTCGGCGAGTCCTTGGAGATTGCGATGAGCACATTCGGAGTTCGTGTCCTCGGCGTCATCGCGCTCGCGTCGGGCCTGTGTCTGGGCTTGGCGCTCGCGCCGGGCTCGTATCTCGGCCTCGCGGGTCCCGCGACGGCCGACCCGGGAACCACCGATTACGGCGGCGGCTGCGCCCTGTATCCAGGTGACAGGGCCGCGACCATCGATTCATTGCGTTTCCGCTGTTCGGCCGAACAGCAGGACGCCATCTTCCGCGACGCCACGCGCGGGGATGTGCCCATGGGCGTGAAGGACGGCTGGGTCACTCGGCCGCCCACCACGCAGGCGATCGCCCCCGCATTCTGGATCGGGAAGACCTTCTACACCGGTCCCGACGGCGGACGCCTGATGAACCGGCTCACCGGGGCGGGTATCGAGGGCTGGCCCGCCGATGTCTATACCGCGCCCGCGCTGGTCGACGGGCAACCCGTCTGGGCCTTCAACTACGCGCCCTCGCCGACGCCGCAGATCTACGACGAGGTCAGGGAGGTCACGCCCGGCGTCTGGTTCGGGTATTCGTGGTGGCGCGGCGACCAGACCACCCTGCTGCTGACTTTCGCGCTGGCCTGATCGACTCTCCCGCCCGTTTGACTCTCCCCCTATTGGAGGGTGTTTGCTGGCGTTATGACAGCGACCGTCTCCATAGGGGAGTTCGCGCGGCTCACCCACCTCAGCGTGAAGACGCTGCGGCACTACCACGACATCGATCTGCTCGAACCGGTGTCGATCGACGCGGGCTCCGGTTACCGCCGCTACGGCGTCGATCAGGTGCCGCGCGCGCATCTGATCCGGCGGCTGCGCGCCCTCGATATGCCGCTGCCGCAGATCAAGGCGGTGCTGACCGCGCCGAACGAGGCCGCCCGTGATGCGAGCCTGCGCGCCCACCTCGAACGGATGGAGGCCGAGCTTGCCCGCACTCGCGCCGTGGTGGCCTCGCTGCGTTCGCTGCTCACCCCTGCGGCGCCCCTCGCCGTGGAATACCGCGCGATACCGGCCTTTCCGGCGTTGGCGGTCACCGGCAGAGTGGCGATGGCCGAGATAGATCAGTGGTGCCCGGACGCCTTCTACCGGCTGCATACCGCCCTCGCGGCAGCGGATATCACCGCGCCCGCCCCGGACGGTTGCACCTACGCGATGGAGTTCTTCGAGGACGAGATCGGTGCGGTGGTGGCCTTTGTCCCGCTGCCTGCGGGCGCGCGTCTCGAACCGCCTGCCGGGACCGCCTTGATCGAACTGCCCGCACGTCGCTTCGTCATCGCCGTGCACGCGGGTGATTTCGACAGCTTCGACCTGACCTACGGCGCGCTCGGCAGCTACGTCGCCGAACACGGCGGCGCGCTTGCCGAACCCGTGCGCGAGAACTACCTCGTAGGCCCTGGCGATCACGACGATCCGAGCCAGTACCGCACCGAGGTCTGCTGGCCTATCGGCCGACTCTGAAAGGACATGCCATGACCATTTCCATCGCCCACATCACCGTCGACTGCCGCGACGCCGCCGCCCTGGCCGGATTCTGGGCCGAATTGCTCGGGCAGCCGGTCGATTCCGAGGCCGGGCCGGAATTCGCCACCGTCGGCCGGACCGCGGACCTCGCACCGATCCTGATGTTCATTCAGGTGCCAGAACGCACTCCGGGCAAGAACGCCATCCACCTGGATCTGCACGCACCCGACTGGCGCGAACAGGCGCGGCGTGCGATCGAATTGGGCGCCGAGCGCATCGGCGAATTCGATGAGTGGGGCTCGCAGTGGATCACCCTGGCCGATCCGGAGGGCAACCTGTTCGATATCGCGGCGGGCTGAGCAACCCCTAAAATATTCGGCCCCGGCAACTTGCCGGGGCCGAATCGTTGGTCAGGAAAGTTCGTTCTGCAGGTTGGCCAGCACCTCGGCCTGAATCTTCTTCAGCCCCAAGGGGGCGAAGATGCCCTCGAAGATGCCTGCGACGCCGCCCGCGCCGTTCCAGGTGGTGCGCAGGGTGACCTGCGACCCGGCCCCATCCGGCGTCACGCTCCAGGTGTTGACCAGCGAGGAATTCGAATCCCGCTCGGTGACAATGGAATCGGAGACCGTGACCACGGCGTGCACAGCGCGGGAGCGCTTCTCGGTGGCCTGGAGCAGCCATTCGGCGACGGTGCCCGCGCCCTTGCCGCCCTCGAGCACCTTGTAGTCGCGGTAGTGCGCGGAGAGGATGCGCGGGCGGACCGTCTCGTAGTCCGCGATGGCCTCCAGTGTCCGCTGCGGATCCGCCGCGACGGCGATCGAACTGCTGGCGCTGACCTGTCCCACGATGACTCCTTGTCCCGGATGCGGTATCGACCAACCCCTATCCTGCCCTGTCCGTCGAACCCTCGGGCGGCCAGGTGCTTGCGGGCGGCGTCGGGTCCGGAGTTGCCGGCAGGCCGCATCCGAACACAGTGCAACATATCCGTGACATTTCCCGCTACCGACCGACCTCCCGGTAGCCCACTGAACCGGTGAGTATTAGCGTCGAGGGGTGGCAGTGAGTCTGTTGGGGAAGGCCGGACACGCGTCGGCCGCACGCGAATCAGGGTATGCCGCACACCGCGCGGGCGTGGATCGGCTGCTGGCGAGCTATCGCGCCATACCCGAGCACGCGAATGTGCGCTTGGCGAAAAAGACCTCGAACCTGTTCCGAGCGCGGGCGAAGAACCCCGCGCCGGGATTGGATGTCTCGGGCCTGACGCGGGTCATCGCGGTGGATCCGGTGGCCAAGACCGCCGATGTCGCGGGCATGACCACCTACGAGGATCTGGTGGCCGCCACCCTGCCCTACGGGTTGGCCCCGCTGGTGGTCCCGCAGTTGAAGACGATCACCCTGGGTGGTGCGGTCACCGGCCTGGGTATCGAGTCCACCTCGTTCCGCAGCGGTCTGCCGCACGAGTCGGTGCTGGAGATGGACGTGCTCACCGGCTCGGGCGAAATCCTCACCGTCGCACCGACGGGCGAGCACGCCGACCTGTTCCGCGGCTTCCCCAACTCCTACGGCACCCTGGGTTACACGGTGCGGCTCAAGATCGAACTGGAGGAGGTGCCGCCCTATGTGGCGCTGCGGCACGTGCGCTTCCACGATCTGCGCGCCATGGAGGCCGCGCTCACGGCGATCGTCGAGGAGAAGTCCTATGAGGGCGAACCGGTCGACTATCTGGACGGCGTCGTCTTCACCGCCGAGGAGAGCTACCTGACCCTGGGCCGCCGCACCGACGAGCCGGGTCCGGTCAGCGATTACACCGGGATGGACGTCTTCTACCGCTCGATCCAGCACGACTCCGCGCAACCCAAGCGCGACAGGCTGACCATCCACGACTACCTGTGGCGCTGGGATACCGACTGGTTCTGGTGCTCGCGCGCCTTCGGCACCCAGAATCCGCGTATCCGCCGGTGGTGGCCCAAACGCTACCGCCGCAGCAGCTTCTATTGGAAGCTGGTGGCATTGGACCGCAAGTACGACATCGCCGACAGGCTGGAGGCCCGCAAGGGGCTCCCGCCGCGCGAACGCGTGGTGCAGGACGTCGAGGTCCCGGTGGAGCGCACCGCCGACTTCGTCGAATGGTTCCTGCGCGAGATCCCCATCGAGCCGATCTGGTTGTGCCCGCTGCGATTGCGCGAAACCACCCTTTCGGGAACAACCGGACGCGTCTGGCCCTTGTACCCGCTGGAGCCGAACCGCACCTACGTCAACGCCGGGTTCTGGTCGTCGGTCCCGAAGGTCGCCGGACAGCCGGAGGGCGCGGCCAACCAGGCCATCGAACAGGCGGTGACCGGGTTCGGCGGGCACAAGTCGCTGTACTCGGAGTCCTTCTACGACCGGCCGGAGTTCTCGGCGCTCTACGGCGGGGACGCCTACACCGAATTGAAGAAACGCTACGACCCGGACCAGCGGCTGCTGGACCTGTATTCGAAGGCGGTGCAACGCAAATGACCACGTACAAGGACCGTTCCGAAGTCTTCGCCGATCTCGGGACCAAGCTCAGCATTGCCGAGATCTTCGAGACACTGGTCGACGGTGCGGTGCCGATCCGCTTCACCGCCTACGACGGCAGCGCGACCGGACCCGTCGATTCCGAGTACCGACTCGACGTGAAGACGCCGCGCGGCATCAACTACCTGGTAACGGCCCCCGGCGACCTGGGCATGGCCCGCGCCTACATCGCGGGCGATATGACCGTCGAGGGTGTGCACCCCGGCGACCCGTACGACATTCTCAAGGCCATGGCGGACCTGAAGTTCCGCCGACCCTCCGCGCTCGCCCTGGTGACGATCGCGCGCTCGCTCGGCTGGGAGCGGCTCAAGCCGGTCGCGCCGCCGCCGCAGGAGACGCTGCCGCGCTGGCGGCGCATCGCGCTGGAGGGGCTGCGCCACTCGAAGACCCGCGATGCCGAAGCCATCCACCACCATTACGACGTCTCGAACACCTTCTACGAGTACGTCCTCGGCCCGTCGATGACCTACACCTGTGCCGTCTACGAGGACGAGAACTGGACACTGGAGCAGGCCGAGGAGAACAAGTACCGCCTCGTCTTCGACAAGCTGCGACTGAAGCCGGGCGATCGACTGCTCGATATCGGTTGCGGTTGGGGCGGCATGGTGCGCTACGCCGCCAAGCGTGGGGTGAAGGTCATCGGTGCGACGCTGTCGGCCGAGCAGGCCGAGTGGGCCACCGAGCGGATCGCCGAGGAGGGGCTGAGCGAACTGGCCGAGGTGCGCCACTCCGACTACCGCGATGTGCCCGAGGGCGAATTCGACGCGGTGTCCTCGATCGGCCTGACCGAGCACATCGGCGTGCACAACTACCCGTTCTACTTCGAGTACATCAAGTCCAAGCTGCGCGCGGGCGGCCTGTTCCTCAATCACTGCATCACCCGCCCCGACAACACCCGCACCACCAAGGCGGGCGATTTCATCGACCGCTACGTCTTCCCCGACGGGGAGCTCATCGGCTCCGGGCGCATCATCTCCGAGATCCAGAATGTCGGACTCGAGGTGCTGCACGAGGAGAACCTGCGCGAGCACTACGCGATGACGCTGGCCGAATGGTGCAAGAACCTGGTCGCCAACTGGGATGCCTGCGTGAAGGAAGCGGGCGAGGGCACCGCCAAGGTGTGGGGTTTGTACATGGCGGGTTCGCGGCTCGGCTTCCAACGCAATGTCGTTCAGCTGCATCAGGTTCTGGGCGTGAAGCTGGCTTCGGACGGCGCCTGGCAGGTGCCGCTGCGGCCTTGGTGGCAGGCGTGAGCTAGTACAGCCGCGTACGGGTTGCGAATCACCCGGCACGGGTTAGTGTCTCGGTGATGAGCATCGAATTTCTATTGACCACGCTCATTATTGTGGCCACCCCCGGCACCGGCGCGCTGCTCACGCTGGCGGCGGGGCTCACGCGGGGCGCGCGGGCCAGTGTGATCGCGGCACTGGGCTGCACGCTCGGGGTGGTGCCGCATATGGTCGCGGCCATCACCGGTTTGGCGGCGCTGCTCAATGCCAGCGCTGTCGCCTTTCAGACGCTGAAGTATCTCGGTGTCGCCTATCTGCTGTACATGGCGTGGAATACGTTGCGGGACAAGGGCGCGCTGACGGTGCCGCAGGAGCGCGATGATCGGCCCGTACCGTCGGCGCGGCAGGTGATCGGTTCGGCGATCCTGGTCAATGTGCTCAATCCGAAGCTGACCATTTTCTTCTTCGCCTTCCTACCGCAGTTCGTGCCGAACGGATCGTCGGATGCGACTGCGCGCATGCTCGAGCTCAGCGCGATTTTCATGCTGGCGACCTTCGTGGTCTTCGCAGGCTACGGGGTGGGTGCGGCGGCGGTGCGCGACCACGTCATCTCGCGGCCGGTGGTGCTCACCTGGCTGCGGCGGGTGTTCGGGGTGTCGTTCGTGGCGTTGGCGGGTCGGCTCGCGGTGCAGAACCAATAGGTTCAGAGGTCGACCCGCGTCCACGGTAGGGTGTTCAGTCGGGTGCGATCGCCGGTGGCCCACTCCCAGATCAGCGTCGAGACCATCGCCGAATCGCGCAGGGTGAGGCCGAAGTGGCGGTCGGGGGAGCCGTCCCGGTATTCGAGGGTGAAGATCCCGGATTTGTCCTGGTAGGTCTGGATGTAGTCCTGCGGCTCGCGTTCGACGACCAGGTACGGGTTGGGCGGCATGAGGCTGGAAACCCATTGTTCGGCAAGGGGTTTGGTGAGGTACGGGAATTCGCCCGCCCCGCCGTGCTGCACGGTGACCGGTACGTGTCCGAGCGGATCGATGAGCCAGGACAGTTGCGGATCGTAGATCGCGTAGTCGGCGGGTGTGGCCAAATCGAAGAGCAACCTGCGCACATGGCCGATGGCGTCGTAGGGACTCGGCACGTGCAGTGCCGCGCCGGTCGGCGCACCACCGACGGAGTCGACGCTCAGGAAGCTGTTCTCCGCGCCCGCTTCGGCGTCGGCCTCGTTGATCCGCGCGGCGAGCGCGGCCACGGCGGCCGTCTCCGGCAACCCCTGCTGACCCATCAGATACGCATCGGCCTCCGCGTGTGTCGAGACAACCCCGGACGGCAACAGCACGTGGTCGTAGCTCATTCGGTCAGCGTACGACCCGCTCGGGCGGCCCTTCCCGCCCCGTACCGCATGCCGTCGGCGAACAGCGTGCTATCAGGCCGTCCCGGCGGACCGGTCGCGTTCGCCGCACGGGCAGCCGCCCGCGAGATCGGCGCAGTCGATGACGAACGCGTGCCGGATGTGCGACGGGGCCGCGCAGTCGGGTTCGGTGCATTCGGGGCGGCGGCCGAGGTGTTCGACGAGGGCGCCGTGGCAGTGGTCGGCGGCGCGGCGGCAGGACGGGCACGCGGGCTCGGACATGTGGCCTCCGGTGCGGGAGATGGTTCCTCGGTGATAGCACCGCGGCGGCGCGCGCGGTGGGAGGTGCGGCGCGTGTCGGCGGATGGCCGAAAATCGCCGATCGAATGTGGTGGACTTGGCCCATGGGTATCAAGGTGTCGCTCGAACACCGGACCACCTACACCTTCGACCGGGTGGTGCGGGTGCATCCGCACGTGGTGCGGCTGCGGCCCGCCCCGCACGCGCGTACCAAGATCGAGGGGTATTCGCTGCGGGTCGCGCCCGAGCGGCACTTCATCAACTGGCAGCAGGACGCGTTCGGGAATTTCCTTGCCCGACTGGTCTTCCCGGAGTCGGCGCGGGAGGTGTCGATCACCGTCGGCCTGATCGCCGACCTGGAGGCGGTCAACCCGTTCGACTTCTTCGTCGAGGAGGACGCCGAGCGGTTCCCGTTCGAGTACGCACCGGGGTTGGCCACCGATCTGGAGGCGTATCTGCGGCCGGTGTCGGGCGCGGGCGCGCTGGTGGCCGACTGGGTGCGCGTCAACACCCCGGTCGGGCGGCCGCGGACCATCGACGTGCTGGTCGAACTGAATCGGGCACTGCGGTCGGCGGTGGAGTACACGATTCGCTTGGAACCGGGTGTGCAGTCGCCGGAGCACACGTTGCGGACCGGCCTCGGCTCGTGCCGGGATACCGCCTGGCTGCTGGTGGCGGTGCTGCGCGCCTTCGGGGTGGCGGCGCGCTTCGTCTCCGGATACCTGGTGCAGTTGGCCCAGGATGTGCCATCCCTGGACGGTCCGTCCGGACCCGCCGCCGACTTCACCGATCTGCACGCGTGGGCCGAGGCGTATCTGCCGGGCGCGGGCTGGGTCGGGCTCGATCCCACCTCGGGACTGTTCGCCGGGGAGGGGCATATCCCGCTGGCCGCGACGCCGCATCCGGCGTCCTCGGCCCCCATCGCGGGTGCCACCGAACCTACTTGCGCCACTTTGGATTTCGCGAATGTGGTGCGGCGCATCCACGAGGATCCGCGCGTCACGCTGCCCTACAGTGCCGCGCAGTGGGCGCAGATCGAGGCGGTCGGCGCGGCGGTGGACGCGTTGGCGGCGCGCGCGGATATCGGCCTGACCGTCGGCGGTGAACCCACCTTCGTCGCCATCGACGAGCGCGACCGTCCGGAATGGACCACCGAGGCCGACGGCCCGCACAAGCGGGCGCGCGCGGCGGATCTGGCCGAGCGACTGCGCCGCGAATACGCGCCGAACGGCATCGTCCAGTATCGGCAGGGCAAGTGGTACCCCGGAGAACCCTTGCCGCGCTGGGAGATCGCCATCCTCTGGCGGGCCGACGGCGCGCCGGTGTGGTCGGATCGGCGACTGCTCGTCGACCCGTGGTCCGGCGCGGGCGATACGGATCCGGACGCGGCGCGCGCGTTCGCGCTGCGCCTGGCCGCCGATTTCGGTCTCCCGTCGACGCAGGTGCGCCCGGCCTACGAGGATGCGCTGCTGCGTCTGGCCGCGAAACTTCGTCTGCCCCACGGTGATCCGACTCCCGACGAACTCGAGGAGGATTCCGAGCGGGCACGGGCCGAACTCCTCGCCCGCTTGGACGCGCCGACCCGCACACCGGCCGCCTACGTACTGCCGCTGCACCGCCGCGCCGACGGTCGCGGTTGGGCCAGCGCCGACTGGCGGCTGCGGCGCGGGCGCTCGCGGAACCGACCCGAGGGACGAATCGTGTTGAGCGAGGGCGATTCTCCCGCCGGTCTGCGCCTACCGTTGGACGCGGTCTCCTGGCGTCGACCCGCCCCGCTCCCGGAGCGCGACCCCTTCGACCCCGCCTCGCGGACCGAGCACCCCGACGAGCCGCCCGCACGCGTGGAACCCGCCCCGCGCCGCCCGCCGACCGCGCTCGTCACCGAGGTGCGAAACGGTCGATTGCATATCTTCCTGCCACCGCTCACCGAACCGTCCGACTTCCTGGATCTGGTGGCGCGGGTCGAGCGGGCGGCGGCGACGCTCGGCACGCCGGTGGCGCTCGAAGGCTATGCGCCGCCGCTCGACACGGGTCTGCGCACCTTCTCGATCACCCCGGATCCGGGCGTCATCGAGGTGAATGTGCAGCCATGCGCGAGTTTCGCCGAACAGACCGCGCAACTGGAAACCCTGTACGAGCAGGCGCGATCGGCGCGGTTGGCCACCGAGACCTTCGAGGTCGACGGCACCCACAGCGGCACCGGCGGCGGCAACCACATCACCCTCGGCGGGATCACGCCCGCCCGCTCACCGCTGCTGCGCCGCCCCGACCTGCTCGTCTCACTGCTCACCTACTGGCAGCGCCACCCCGCGCTGTCCTACTTCTTCGCGGGACGTTTCATCGGCGCCACCTCGCAGGCCCCGAGGGTGGACGAAGGGCGGGAGGAGGCGCTCTACGAACTCGAGATCGCCTTCGCCGAGATCGACCGGCTCACCGCCGGGGGGCGGGGTCGGCCGTGGCACGTGGACCGGGCGCTGCGCCATCTGCTCACCGATGTCACCGGCAACACCCACCGCGCCGAATTCTGCATCGACAAGCTCTACCGACCCGAATCCGCAAGGGGCAGACAGGGTTTACTGGAGTTGCGCGGTTTCGAGATGCCGCCGCATCACCGCATGGCCGCCGCGCAGGCGCTGCTCGTCCGCGGACTCGTCGCCATGTTATGGCACAATCCGTTGCGGGCCAACTTGATTCGCCACGGACCCAATCTGCACGGACGCTACCTGCTACCGCACTTCCTGCTCGCCGACCTCGCCGAGGTCCTCACCGACCTGCGCGCCGCGGGGATCGACTTCGAACCGAATTGGCTCGATCCGTTCACCGAATTCCGGTTTCCGCGCATCGGAGCCGTCGTCTACGGAACCGTCGAGATCGAACTGCGGGCCGCCATCGAGCCGTGGAACACCCTGGGCGAGCAGACCATCGCGACCGGCAGCGCCCGCTACGTCGACTCCTCGGTCGAGCGGTTGCAGGTGCGGGTGATCGGCGCGGATCCGGGCCGCTACCTGCTCACCTGCAATGGCTGGCCGGTGCCGCTGCTGGCCACCGAACGGGCCGATGTCCAAGTGGCCGGTGTGCGCTACCGGGCCTGGCGGCCACCGAACGCGCTGCACCCCACGATCACCGTGGACGCGCCGCTCGTCTTCGATCTGCTCGATCCGCAATCCGGACTCTCGCGCGGCGGCTGCACCTACCACGTCTCGCATCCCGGCGGCCTCGCCTACGACAGGTCGCCGGTGAACGCGGTGGAAGCGCAGTCGCGCCGCATCCGCCGGTTCGAACCGGCCGGACATACCGTCGGCCGGGTGGACACGCGCCAACTGCGGGCGAAGCTGGCAGCGCAGTCCACCGACGTCGGCGCGCCCGGCATCCTCGATCTGCGCCGAGCCCGCACCGTCTGGGCCGGTCGAATCGAATTCGCCGACGGTGCCGGTCGAATCGAATTCGCCGACTGTGCCGGTCAAGTCGGCTTCGCCGATGGTGCCGGTCAAGTCGGCTTCGCCGACGGTGCCGATCAAGTCGGCGGAGCCGACCCGGCTGGTCAGGTCGGCTCCGCCGATGATGCGGCGTTCGTCGAGCGACTCGAGCAGCGGAAGTGAGGTCGGCGCGGTGACCACATCCGATCGGGCGCGGTCCGATACGCGGGCCGGTATCGCCGAACAATTCGCGAAGTATCGCGCCGAGGCCGGGCGCAGCGCCGCCTACGACGAATGCGGGCGGCCCACCGAGGGCTTCTACGACGAACTGGTCGGCACGGACGGTCGGGTCCGGCGCATGTGGTCGGAACTGTCCGCCGATTTCGTGGAGATCGGCGTTGACGGACTCGGCCGACTCGACGGTCGGGTGCGCAGGCTCATCGAGGACGACGGCATCACCTACACCGCGGTCGGCGACGAACCCGCCCCGCCCGTGCCGTGGCGGCTCGATCCCATCCCGCTGCTCGTCTCCGCCGATGACTGGACCAGGCTCGAGGCCGGATTGGTGCAGCGGTCGCGGGTGCTCGACGAGGTGCTCACCGATATCTACGGCCCGCGCCGCACCCTCACCTCCGGGCTGCTGCCGCCCGAGGTGGTCTTCGGGCACCACGGCTATGTGCGGGCCGCGCACGGGATCACCATTCCGGGGCGGCATCAACTGTTCCTGCACGCCTGCGATATCAGCCGCTGGAGCGACGGCCGGTTCCACGTGAGCGCCGACTGGGCGCAGGCGCCCTCCGGCGCGGGTTATGCCCTGGCCGACCGCCGGGTGGTGTCCACCGCCATCCCGGAGGCGTTCGAACACTCCAATCCGCGTCCGCTCACCCCGTTCGCGCGGGCCATGCGGTTGATGCTCATCGAATCCGCGCCGCGCGCCGACGACGCGGATCCGGTCGTGGTGGTGCTCAGTCCCGGCGTGCATTCCGAAACCGCCTTCGATCAGGCGTATTTGGCCTCGCGACTGGGTTTCCCGCTGGTCGAGAGCGCGGATCTGGTGGTGCGCGACGGTGCGCTGTGGATGCGGTCGCTGGGCACCCTCGAGCGGGTCGATGTGGTGCTGCGGCGCGTGGACGCGGAATTCTCCGATCCGCTGGACCTGCGGCCGGATTCGCGACTGGGTGTGGTCGGGTTGGTGGAGGTGCTGCGGCGCGGCGCGGTCACCGTGGTCAACACCCTCGGCAGTGGTCTGCTGGAGAATCCGGCGCTGGCGGTGTTCCTGCCGGAACTGTCGCGGGCGCTGTTGAGCGAGGATCTGGAACTGGCCAATGCGCCCACCTACTGGGGTGGCCGGGATGCGGAGCGAAATCACCTGCGGGTCAGGCTCAATGAGTTGATCATCCGGTCCGCCGTCGATGGGCGCACCATCTACGGGCCGGGACTGACCACCGAGCAGTGTGAGCAGTTGCGGGCACGAGTCGAGGATCGCGGATGGGAATGGGTCGGCCAGGAACCGGCGCAGTTCTCCGTGGCGCCCGCCGTGCGCGGTCCGGGCGGTTTGGCCTCGGCGCCGGTGGGGATGCGCCTGTTCTCGATGGCCCGCCGCAGCGGCTACACCGCGATGACGGGTGGACTCGGCCAGTTGCGCGAACGCACCGAGCCGGAGCGCACGGCGATAAAGATCGCGGCCAAGGATGTTTGGGTGCGCGCGGCCGCACCCACCCCGATCGCCGCCGAGGCCCCGCACGAGGAACGCGAACGACCGCGCGCACCCGTTCTGGAGGTCACCTCGCCGCGCGTGCTCAACGACCTGTTCTGGATGGGTCGCTACGGTGAGCGCGCGGAATCGGCTGTGCGCCTGCTGATCCCCATCCACGACTACCACCAGGACTACCGCTATCGGCCCTGGATGGAGGGCGCGGCGGCGATGCCGGTGCTCATGGCGACCCTGGCGCGAGCCACCGGCACCGTCGCGCCGGCGGTCGAGGACTCGAATACCGTCGCGGCGCAACCCGCTGCCGAGACGCGGGCGGGATACGACTACCTCGCCGCACTGACCATCGATCGCGATCTGCCCGGCTCCTTGGCCTTCGCGATCGACCGGTACGGCAACGCGGCGCGCGCGGTGCGCGACCAACTGTCCTCGGATACCTGGATGATCCTCGGCGCGGTGGATCGGGCCATCGCCGAATTCCGGGGGACCGGTGGTGCGCAGGAGACGGCGCTGACATCGGTGCATTCGCTCACCCTGGCCGCGCTGCTCGCGCTGTCCGGGATCGGCGGTGAGTCGCTGGTGCGGGATGCGGGCTGGTACGTCATGGATATCGGCAAGCGGATCGAACGCGGTATCGGGCTCACCGAACTGCTCTCGGCCTTGACGCGGACCTACGCGCCGGAGGTCGAGCAGGTGGTGACCGAAGCGGTGCTGCGCGCCGCCGAATCGCTGGTCAGCTATCGGCGCAGATATCACGAATCGGTGCGCGCCTCGGCGGTGGCCGCGCTGCTGCTCTTCGATGCCGAGAATCCGAGATCGCTTGTGTATCAATTGGATCGGATGGCCGTCGACTTCAAACGACTGCCCGGTGACACCGGGACCTCGCGCGCGCAGCGGGTGTTGGCCGACGCCAGACGGATGCTCGGCCGCATCGATCCGACCGAACTCGATATCACCGACGACACCGGCCACCGCGGCGAATTCGCCGAACTCCTCGACGGTGTCGCGCTGCGGCTGCGCAAGATCTCGGAATCCTTCGAGACCACAAAGCTTTCCGCGCCGGTCGGCATGCAGCCGCTGTGGGGTAGCACGCGGGTGGTCGCATGAGCGAACGCAGCGAGCCGAGGCGCTACCGGGTCGAGCATCGCACCGTCTACGAGTATTCCGACGAGGTGAGCAGCTCCTACGGCCGCACCTATCTCACACCGCGCGAATTTCCCGGCCAGCGCCTGCTCTCGCATGAGATCTCGATCGATCCGGCCCCCTCGGACCGATCCGTCGGCGCGGACGTCTACGGCAACACCACCTCGTATTTCCATGTCACGAGCGAACATCGACGGTTGGCGGTGACCGGCGCGTCCGAGGTCGAGGTTCTCGGCGCCGACGAGGCGCTGGCCGAGATCGCCCGATTGCCTTGGGAGCAGGCCAGACCCACCGCGGCGACCGGCCCGTTGGCCGTGGAATTCGCACTCGATCTGCATCCGCCGGAAATCACCCCGGAGGTTCGGGAATACGCCGCGCGATCGCTCACCCCCGGTCGCGCACTGCTCGACGCGGTAGCCGAACTGACCACCCGCATCTGCACCGACTTCACCTACAAATCCGGGTCGACAACGGTATCCACCGTGGTAGCCGAGGTTTTCGCGGCACGGGAGGGCGTCTGCCAGGACTTCGCCCGACTCGGCGCTGCCTGTCTGCGCGCGCACGGATTGGCCGCCCGCTACGTCTCGGGCTATCTGGCCACCGATCCACCGCCCGGCCGCGAACGCATGATCGGGGCGGACGCCACCCACGCCTGGTCGGCGGTCTGGGTGCCCGCCGCCGACCCGAACGACCGCGCGGGCCACTGGCTCGGCTTCGACCCCACCAACGACCAATTCGTCGACGAGCGCTACGTCACCGTGGCCTGGGGTCGCGACTACGCCGACGTGCCCCCCTTGCGCGGCATCATCTACACCGACGCCAAGGAAAGCACGATCACCGTCTCCGTCGACGTCGCACCGGTGCACTAACCCGCTATCGATGTGATGTGGTGCGGTCCTGCTACTTCGAGAAAATGAACCGACAGGGCGCGACCGGGCCGCACAGGTTCGCGTTCGGAATCGGTTGAACTATTCCGCCGTGACGTGGGCGGCGGCCGCGCGGAAGGCGGCGAGGACGGCCGCGATGGCGGGACGCCGGGCGGCGTGCGGGCGGGTGGCCAGTTCGTAGACGCGGGCGGCGCGGACGCCGGTGAGGCGCAGGACCGACAGGTCCGGGTGGGCGACGGCGAAGCGGGGCATCAGGGCGATGCCGTAACCGGAGGCGACCAAGGTTTCGATGACGCGGAACTCGTTGAGTCGTTGGACGACTCGGGGATGCACCCCGGTGGTGGCACTGATGGTGGTGAGGATGTCGTCCACCGGGAGGCCGCCGCGCACGCCGATCCAGTCCTCGTCGGCCAACTCCTGCGGGCTCACGGCGGTGCGACCGGCCAGCGGATGGTTCGGCGCGACCACCACATCGATGGGTTCGCGCATCAGCGGCTGGGCCGCCACCCGCGGGCCTGCGATGGCGCCCGCGAACTCGTTGCGGTGGGTGAGCACCACGTCGTAGTCGGCGAGCAGGCGCTGTGTGTCGCCGGGTGAGGCTTCCTCGTCGCGGGCGATGACCTCGACGCCGCTGTCGGCCAGCGCGGGCAGCACATGCGGCAGCAGCAGCGCCGCGCCGGAGGGGAAGGAGGCCACCCGCACCTGGCCGCGCGGTGAGGCGCGGTAGTGGGCCATCTCGGCGGCGGCCCGGTCCATCGCGGCCAGCACCTCGTCGGCGCGCACGACCAGCGCCCGGCCCGCGTCGGTGAGGCGGATGCGGCGGCCGTCGGGTTCGAGCAGGGTGACGCCCGCCTCCCTCGCCAAGACCTTGAGCTGCTGTGAGATTGCCGACGGTGTCATGGAGCGGGCTTCGGCCACGGCGGCGATGGTGCCGCGATCGGCGAGGTCGCGGAGCAGGCGAAGTCGATCAATGCCCATATGGAGAAGCTGCGACACTTAAGCAATGCTACAGGAATAGTGCAGATCAATTCGATTGTGCTGATCTTTTGCCGAACTCACGATGGACATATGTCCAACCGCGATCGTCTGCTCGGCCTCACCGTCGTACTGCTCTGGGGGCTGAACTTCCTCGCTCTCCGCATCGGCCTCGATCATTTCCAGCCATTCTTCTTCGCCGTGCTGCGATTCGCGGTCGTCGGCATTCCCGCACTGCTTTTCATACCCCGCCCCAAAGTGCGTATGCGCTGGATCCTGCTGTACGGCACCGGATTCGGCATATTGCAATTCGCGTTCCTTTTCACCGCGATGCGGATCGGCATGCCGACCGGACTGGCCTCGCTGGTACTGCAATCCTCCGCGCCGTTCACCGTACTGCTCGGCGCGCTGTTCCTGCGCGAGCGGCTGCGGCCGATCCAGTTGGCGGGCATCACGATCGCGGTCGCGGGGATGGCGGTCATCGGATGGGATCGGCTCGAGCATGCCAGTCTCGTCCCGGTGCTGCTCACGCTGGCGGGCGGATTCGGTTGGGCCATCGGCAATATCGGCGCGCGGCAGGCGGGCGCGGAATCGCCGGATCTCAACCCGTTGCACCTGACGCTGTGGATCACCGTCGTCCCGATACTGCCGATGCTCGTCATCTCGCTGTTCGTCGAGGGACCGACCACCGGTCTGCGCGCGCTCGGTGATTCGTTCTCCGCCACCGGCTGGCCCGCACTGGTCGCGATCGCCTACACCGCGATCCTGGCCACGGTCGTCGGCAGCGGACTGTGGACCTACCTCATGAGTCGCTACCCGGCGGGTTTGGTCGCGCCGTTTTCGCTGCTGGTCCCGGTGGTGGGTATCGCGGCGTCATGGGCCTACCTGCACGAGGTGCCGACGGCGGCCTCGATCGTGGGCGGTGTCATCGTGATCGGCGGTGCGTTCCTCGTCACATCGTCGCGTCGGAAGGTTCCGGCCGAGCCGGTATCCGAGGATACGACGTCCGAGGAGTCCACGCTCGTGCGCGCCTGATCGGCCAGGGGCTCGGCGTTGGCGAAGTCGCGGTGCCCGAAACCGCCACCGCGACCACGGCGCCTTCGCCCGGTCGTGGCGCAGATCCGCGAAAGATAGCCTGTCACTACCTGATTCGCCCGCTCGACGCTTGATGCGCGCGGATGTGTCGGTACGGAATCGCCGAGCAGGCACCACCTCGGCGAGCGCGAGAGCGGCGGCGGCTCTACAGTATTGCCCCGAGGTAGCAGGTCTAGGTTCAAGCGGCAGAGCGGCGCATGGCGACACAGCGATCGGCGGTATCTCGGCGGGCCGTACTTCGGGGCACCGTCGCGGCGGGGGTAGCGGGGGCGTTGACGGCGGGTGCGCGCAGCCCGGCGCGGGCGGCGGACCGAGAACGGGTCGCGGTATTCGGCGGTGGCGTCGCCGGTCTCACCGCGGCACATGAGTTGAGCGAGCGCGGATTTCAGGTCACCGTCTACGAGCGACGCGCCCTCGGCGGCAAGGCGCGCAGTATCCCGGTGCCGGGCACCGCGGCGGCCGGTCGCCCCGAGTTGCCCGGTGAGCACGGTTTCCGCTTCTTCCCCGGCTTCTATCGGCACATTCCGGATACGATGCGCCGAATTCCCTTCGGCGCCAATCCTAATGGCGTGTGGGACAACCTGGTTCCGGTCTCCGAGGTCCGCTTCTCGCGCCGCGACGCCGACGACTTCCGGATCCCGCTGCGCTCCGGCGGTTTCACCACCACACCGGAGGCCTTCCGCGAGACGGTCGGCGCGGGGATCGCCACGGCGCTGCGGATGCCGCCCACCGAGGGCATGTTCTTCGCCGACCGGCTGCTGGTCTTCAATTCCAGTTGTGACGCACGGCGTTTCGCGCAGTGGGAGCGCACCTCGTGGCGCGATTTCGTGGCCGGACACGAGCGTTCGCACGAATTCCGCGCCCTGCTCTCGCGCACGCTGACCAGCATCATGGTCGCGGCCAAGGAGGAGTTGGCCAGTACCCGCACCATCGGCAATATGGGTGAACAGTTCCTGGGCAACCCGTTGGAGATCGGTAACGACGGCGGCCTGGACCGGGTCCTGAACGGTCCGACCAACCGCGCCTGGCTCGACCCGTGGGTGGCTCGATTGCGCGAACTGGGTGTGCGTTTCGTCCTCGACACCGAGGTGCGGGCATTGCGGGCCGCGGGCGGGCGGATCGCCGGCGCCACCGTCGCCGATCGGTCCGGTGTCGAAAGCGCCGTCGAGGCCGACTATTTCGTGCTCGCACTGCCCGCAGAGCGGGCGCGCACGTTGTGGACGCCCGAAATCCTTTCGGCCCGGCCGGAATTGGCCGCGATGGACCGGCTCACCTTCGATTGGATGAACGGTATCCAGTTCTACCTGCGCGAGCCACTGGATATCGCGCGCGGCCACACCGCCTATATCGACGCGCCGTGGTCGCTCACCTCGATCAGCCAGAATCAAATGTGGACGACCAAACTCACCGAATTCGGTGACGGCGCGGTCCGCGACTGCCTCTCGGTGGATATCTCCGATTGGAATACACCGGGTCCGCTGTACGGCAAACCGGCCAAGGAATGCACGCCCGAGGAGATCGCCCGCGAGGTGTGGACGCAGTTGAGTGCTCATCTCAACGATCGCGGCGAACTGCTGCGCGCGGCGGATCTGCACTCCTGGTTCCTCGATCCCGGCATCTCCTGGCACGATGAGGCCCGCCGAACCGACAATGCCGACCCGCTGCTCATCAACACCGCAGGGTCGTGGGAATGCCGCCCGCAAGCCCACGGCGGCCTGGAAAACCTGTTCCTGGCGGGCGATTACGTACGCACCAATGTCGACCTGGCCACCATGGAAGGCGCCAACGAGTCCGCCAGGGCCGCCGTGAACGCGCTGCTCGACGTCGCGGGCTCCGACGCGCCGCGCTGCCGCCTGTTCACCCTCTACCGCGCCCCCGAACTGGAACCGCTGCGCCGCATCGACGCCGACCGCTTCGCCGCCGGTCAACCCAACATGTTCGAGCTGCGCGCCTGATCGAAGGTCGCTCTCCGGCCGGATGAGACTCCGACACAGGGCCTAGACTCGCCGGGTGGCGAATATTTCGGTGCGCGGGCGGATCGCGCTGGCCGCGGCGGCCGCGGCATCCCGGGCCTCGCAGAAGGCGGGCCGGGGCAAAGGGTCGATGATCGGCGGGCTGATCGCCCTGCAGATCGACAAGGGCATCATGGAGCAGCTCGGGCGCGGCCGACGCACCGTGCTGGTGACCGGCACCAATGGCAAATCCACCACCACCAGGATGACCACCGCCGCCTTGGGCACCCTCGGGCCGGTCGCCACGCAGGCCGACGGGGCGAATATGGACGCGGGCATCGTCGCCGCGCTCAACGCGCACCGCGACGCGCCGCTGGCCGCCATCGAGGTCGACGAACTGCATCTGCCGCACGTCACCGACGCGCTGAGTCCGGCCGCCGTCGTACTGCTCAATCTCAGCCGCGACCAGCTCGACCGGGTTGGCGAGATCAATATGATCGAGCGCAAGCTGCGGGCCGGACTGGCCGCGCATCCCGATACGGTGGTCATCGCGAACTGCGACGACGTCCTGGTCACCTCCATCGCCTACGACCACCCGAAGGTGGTGTGGGTGGCCGCAGGCGGCGGCTGGGCGGTGGACGCCACCAGTTGCCCGCGCAGCGGTGAGCCCATCATCTGGGAGGGCGTGCACTGGCGCAGCACCGGTGCGGATTTCCAACGGCCGCAACCCGATTGGTGGTTGGACGGCGAGCAGCTGTGCGGTCCGAACGATGTGCGACTGCCGTTGCGTCCGGCGCTGCCGGGTCGCGCCAACCGGGGCAACGCGGCCCAGGCGGTGGCCGCCGCCGTGGCCATGGGGGCGGACCCGGCGCGGGCCGCCGAGGCCGTGGGCACCGTCCGCGAGATCGCGGGTCGCTATCGCACCGTGCAGGTCGGCGGGCGCGCCGCGCGACTGCTGCTGGCCAAGAATCCGGCGGGCTGGCAGGAGGCGCTGTCGATGATCGAACCGGCCGCCGCCGGTCTGGTCATCGCCGTCAACGGCCAGGTGCCCGACGGCGAGGATCTGTCCTGGCTGTGGGATGTCCGCTTCGAACATTTCGAAGGGGTGCGGGTGGTGGCCTCCGGCGAGCGCGCCACCGACCTCGCGGTGCGCCTGACCTACGCGGGCGTCGAGCACACCACCGTCGCGGATCCGTTGCGCGCCATCGCCTCCTGCCCGGCGGGCCGGGTCGAGGTGCTGGCAAACTACACCGCGTTCCGTGATCTCAACCGCGAACTCGAGGAGCGCACCGCATGACTGAGTCGACAGTGCGGATCGGCTTGGTGCTGCCCGATGTGATGGGCACCTACGGCGACGGCGGCAATGCCGTGGTGCTGCGTCAGCGGCTGCGGTTGCGCGGCTACGACGCCGAGATCGTGGAGATCACCCTGTCCGATCCGGTGCCCGATTCGCTGGATATCTACACCCTGGGCGGTGCGGAGGATTCGGCGCAGCGCCTGGCCACCCGCCACCTGCAGCGCTATCCGGGTCTACAGGAGGCCGCCGCCAAGGGCGTGCCGGTGCTGGCCATCTGCGCGGCCATCCAGGTGCTGGGTCAGTGGTACGAGACCTCGGCGGGGGAGCGGGTCGACGGCGTCGGTCTCTTCGATGTCACCACCGCGCCGCAGGTCAAGCGCGCCATCGGCGAGGTGACGACCACACCGGTGCTCGACGGGCTCACCGCACCGCTCACCGGTTTCGAGAATCACCGGGGCGGAACGAAACTCGGCGGTGACGCGGCCCCGCTGGCCAGAGTCACCCGCGGGATCGGTAACGGTGTCGGTGACGGTTTGGAGGGTGTGGTGCAGGGTTCGGTGCTCGGCACCTACCTGCACGGCCCGGCTCTGGCCCGCAATCCCGAACTCGCCGACTTTCTGCTGTGCCGCGCTCTCGGTGTCACCGAACTGCCCCCGCTGGACCTGCCCGAGGTCGAGCAGTTGCGCCGGGAACGATTGCGCGCCTGACTCATCCGCCCACACGCGCACCTGGAGGAGATCGGCGTGAAACCCGGCTGGTTGCGAAAGTCCTTGGGCCACGGTGCGATCGGCGGCTACACCCCGTGGCGGCGGTTGCTCGCCAACGGGTTCGCCCCGGTGCAGGGTCGACTACAGGGCGAGGAGGCGGCGGCCCAATCCCTGCGCTGGTATTCGCCGGATCTGGTCCCCGGCATCCTCCAGACCCGCGACTACGCCACCGCCGTCCTGCGCACCTGTATCGAATTCCTGGACGGCCCAACGGATCTGGTGGCGGCGGTGGACGCGCGGATGCGCCGCAGGACGGTCCTGCTGGACGAGGGGCACCGGTTCCACTTCCTGGTCGGCGAACAGGCCCTCTACCGCACCCTCGGCGACGACCGGATCATGCTGCAGCAACTGGAATATCTGTTCGAGACATTGCACGCGCCGCGCACCACCGTCGGAATCATTCCGCTCACCGCCGAATTCTGCTGTCCGGCCACCGGATTCGTACTGCGCGACCGCACGATCGCCGAGATCGAAACGGTGTCGGCGGCACTGTCGGTGACCGATGCGCAAGAGGTGGCGCTGTACGAGCGCGCCTTCGACCTGTTGGCCGCGCGGGCCGTCTCGGGGGATGGGGCGCGCGCACTGATCGAGCAGGCTCAGCAGGCGCGTTGAACGCCCGCCGAGCCACCTTCACATACCGGGAATTCCCGGATAGCCCGGTTGACCGGGCTGCCCCATTTGGCCCGGCTGACCCATCGGACCGGGATATCCCATCGGATGCTGCGCCTGCCCGCTGACATAGGCGAAATCGTCGGCGACCATGGCCGCCAACTCCAACAGCGCCCGCCGGGTGGGCTTGCTGACCAGGTCCAGGTCGATCTCCGCGCCCTCGGCGAGATGATCGTCGAACGGAACCACCTGCACCGCGCGCGTGCGATCCAGGAACAGTTTGCGCAGCTGATCCAGATCCACCGTGGACGCACCGCGCCGGGAGGCGTTGACCACCACCACTGTTCGCTCGACGAGCTTGTTGTAGCCGTGGTGCACCAGCCAGTCCAGGGTGGCCGAGGCGCTGCGCGCGCCGTCGATGGCCGGTGAGGTGACCAGCACCAGCGAGCTGGCCATATCCAGCACACCCGACATGGCCGAATGCATCAGGCCGGTGCCGCAGTCGGTGAGGATGATGTTGTAGAACGACTGCAGGATGCCGATGGCCTTGCGGTAGTCGGCCTCGCTGAACGCCTCCGACACCGCCGGATCCTGTTCGGAGGCGAGCACTTCCAGGCGGCTCGGGGCCTGCGAGGTGTGGGCGCGCACATCCGAGTACCGGGTGATGTGGTCGTCCTCGAGCAGGTTGCGCACGGTGGAGCGGGTCTGCCTGGGCACCCGGTGGGCCAGTGTGCCCAGGTCGGGGTTGGCATCGATGGCGATGACGCGGTCGCCGCGCAGCGAGGCGAAGGTGGAGCCCAATCCGACCGTGGTGGTGGTCTTGCCGACGCCGCCCTTGAGCGACAGGATGGCGATCCGATAGTCGCCGCGCACCGGCGCGTTCACCCTGTCGACCAGGTCGCGGTACACCACATCGGCGGAGGACTCGCCCGGATTGATGAATCCGCCCGAGGCCTTGTGCACTGCGCGCCGCCACCCGCCGCGCGGCGCCCGGCGGGCGCGCTTGAGCAGGTTCAGGTCGTTGACGGAATGGCCCGGCTGACCCGGTGCGGGCACATGCTGTGGTTGGAACGGTGTCTGCGGGTGGTGCGGATTCGGGGCGTGCGGCCCCGGAAAGCCCTGCGGCCCTTGCTGCCACGGCTGACCGGGCGGCGGTCCGGCCTGCAACTGCCCGGACTGTGGCGGCGGCTGGAACATGGGGGGTTGCTGCGGTGGCACGGGCAGTGGCGGCGGCGCCCAGCTGTAGATGGGTGCGCCCTGGTCGCTGTCCTGGGGTGGTGCGTCGGGGAGGATGCGGCGCACCAAGCCGTCCGGCCCGATCTCCTGCCGGAACGCGGGATCGACCAGCGCATGATTGCCGCTGGAATTGGGACCCGGTTGATATTGACCCGGCTGCGGATACGAATTCGGCGGGTACTGACCGGAATACGCGCCACCCGGTGCCAAACCCTGCGGGTAAACCGTCGTCTGATCCGGCAGCGAATGCTGACCCGACTCCGGCGGAATGTCCGAATTCTGCTGCGCGGGCACATCTCCCGCGACCTCGTGGGCCGCGACTTCGGCGGGCGGATCGGACTCCTCGCGCAGTGCGCGCGGACCCGAGGAATCGGCGTTGACCGCGGCCGTATCCACCGAATGAGTCTGCAGCCAGGGCGGTGAGGTCGGAGTGTGGTCGTTGGTTGTCACGTTTCCCCCATCTGCTCGGGAATCGAGCAGGAGAGCTCGGCGCTAATGCGCTTAAACGCTAGCACGGTGAGCACCCCGAAGTGCTTGCGGCAGCCATACCGCATTCTCCGGGGCGGTAAACGCAATTGTGCACGAGAACGGCCTAATTCGCGGTGCGGGACGGTGTGCGCGTCCCGCACCGCGCGAAATCACTTGGCGGCGGCGCGGTTGACGGCGGAAACCACCGCGCGCAGCGAGGCGGTGGTGATGGAGGTGGCGATACCGACGCCCCACACCACCTTCTCCCCGATGGCGCATTCCACGTACGCGGCGGCCTGGGCATCGTCGCCCGCGGACATGGCGTGCTCGGAGTAGTCCAGTACGCGCACATCGAATCCCACGGCGGCGATGGCGTCGACGAAGGCGGCGAGCGGACCGTTGCCGGTGCCGGTGACCTCCTGCTCGACACCGTCCACCTTCACCGTGGCGACGATCGCGTCGGTGCCGCCGTCGGTCTCGGACGCGGTGACCTTCTGCCGGATCCGCTCGAGCGGCCGGATCGGTGCGAGGTACTCCCCGTGGAAGACATCCCACATCTCCTTGGGCGTGACCTCGCCGCCCTCGCCGTCGGTGATGCGCTGAATCGCTTGGGAGAATTCGATTTGCAGTCGCCGCGGCAGGACCAGCCCGTGATCGGTCTTCATGATGTAGGCGACGCCGCCCTTGCCGGACTGCGAATTCACCCGGATGACGGCCTCGTAGGTGCGGCCGACATCCTTGGGGTCGATCGGCAGGTACGGCACCTCCCAGACGATGTCGTCGATATCGGAGTCGGCCGCGTCGGCGGCCGCCTTCATGGCGTCCAAGCCCTTGTTGATGGCGTCCTGGTGGCTGCCGGAGAACGCGGTGTAGACCAGGTCGCCGCCGTACGGGTGCCGCTCGTGCACCGGCAGCTGGTTGCAGTATTCGACGGTGCGGCGGATCTCGTCGATATCGGAGAAGTTGATCTGCGGGTCGACGCCTCGGGAGAAGAGGTTCATGCCCAGGGTCACCAGGCAGACATTGCCGGTGCGCTCGCCATTGCCGAACAGGCAGCCCTCGATGCGGTCCGCGCCCGCCTGGTAGCCGAGTTCGGCGGCGGCCACGGCGGTGCCCCGATCGTTGTGCGGGTGCAGCGAGAGCACGATGGACTCGCGGCGGGCCAGGTTGCGGCTCATCCACTCGATCGAGTCGGCGTACACATTCGGCGTGGCCATCTCGACGGTGGCGGGCAGGTTGATGATCAGCGGTTTACCAGGGGTGGGCGCGATGATTTCCGAGACCGCGTCGCACACCTCCTTGGCGTATTCCAGTTCGGTGCCGGTGTAGGACTCCGGGCTGTACTCGTAGCGCCAGTTGGTGTCCGGGTGGCGGCGCTCGATCTCCAGGCACAGCGCGGCGGCGTCGGTGGCGATCTTCTTGACCGCGGCGCGGTCGGCGCGGAAGACGACGCGCCGCTGCAGGATCGAGGTCGAATTGTAGAAGTGGACGATCACATTCGCCGCGCCCGTGCACGCCTCGAAGGTGCGCTCGATCAGTTCGGGACGGCACTGGGTGAGTACCTGGATGGTGACATCGTCGGGAATCGCGTTGTCCTCGATGATCTCCCGGACGAAATCGAAATCGGTCTGGCTGGCCGCCGGGAATCCGACCTCGATCTCTTTGTAGCCCATGCGCACCAGCAGGTCGAACATGCGGCGCTTGCGGGCCGGGCTCATCGGATCGATCAGGGCCTGATTGCCGTCGCGCAGGTCGACCGCGCACCAGCCGGGGGCCGTGGTGATGACCCGATCGGGCCAGGTGCGGTCGGGCAGGGTGATCGGCTCGACCTCCTCGGCGAAGGGCCGATAGCGGAAGGCGGGCATCGCCGAATCGAGCTGCGTATTCCAGGCGGGCTGGTCGGCGGGGGCGGGCTTGGCCGGGGGCGTGATGGTGCGCGAACCGGATACGAAGGCGTCAGCAGGGGACATGCGATTCTCCGAGGGGGTGTGGTTTTTCCCGAGTTACTGGGTCGACCGGCGCGAAGAACCCCGCGACGGGAGCCGGTCCGATCAGACCCCGTCGCGGCGGCTGAGAAGAAGTGCCGGCTGCATGATGACGGAAAGTTTACCGTGCCCCCGCCGGCCCGGAAAGTGCGGTCCCATCGTTGGAGGTCGCGTCCGCTGATCCAGCGTCCGGGTGCCCGGTGCGATCAGCGGCATGCGGGTGCGGCGGGCACTAGTTCGATTGGACAGGTGACCTAGTCGAGTTCGACTAGTCCGAAAGGGTGACGACGCGGGCGCGGGACTTGGTCACCATGGCCGTTATGTCTGGTTCGAGGATTCTCGCCATGGCCGGGATAGCCGGCCTGGTCGCGGCGATGACCGCGTGTTCGAGTTCCGCGCCGAAAGACCCGCCGCGCGGTTCGTCCATTGCCGATCTGGTGGCGCAGGCCGATGCCGCGCCGACCCCCACCCTCGCGTGGGAGCCTTGCGCGGCACCTTTGGTCGGGAAGGTCTGCGCGACCGCGCAGGTGCCGATCGACTACGCCAAGCCGGACGGTCCCAAGTTGGGGCTGGCCGTCCTGAAACAACCCGCCAAGGATCCCGCCCACCGGATCGGCACCCTGTTCACGGCCTCCGGCGGTCCAGGGGGTTCCGGATTCGAGGATGCGGCAGGCGGCGAAATACTGCCGGGTCCGCTTGCCGAGCGATTCGATATCGTCACCTTCGACCAGCGCGGCATCGGTCGCAGCGGCAAGATTCGCTGCTTCCCGAATGATGAGGCGGCCCAACAGTTCTGGTCGCGCGCCACGCTCCCGCCGGTGAATGCCGAGCAGGAGCGCGCCACCGAGGCCCTCAGCCGCGAATTCGCCGCCGCGTGCGGGGCCAACGCGGGCGAACTGCTCGCCCACGTGACCACCGCCGACGCCGCCCGCGATATGGATCTGCTCCGGCGCGCGGTCGGCGATGCGAAACTCACCTACGAGGGTGGTTCCTACGCAAGCTATTTGGGCGAGGTCTACGGCGCGCTGTTCGGCGAGCGGGTGCGGGCGCTGCAACTCACCGCCATGATCGACCCGGACGGTTACACCAACGACTCGATAGCGCGCCAGCGCGACTCCGCGCTGGGCACCGAACAGACGGCCGCCGAATTCCTGCGTCAGTGCGCGTTGGCGGGTCGCGACAGGTGTGCCTTCGGTGCCGAGCCCGGCGCCGATCCGACCGCCATCACCGCGCGCAACAAGGCTGTGCTGGACAAGGTTCGGCAGGGCGGCGTGACCGTCGGACACGGTGAACAGGCCCGCACGTTCAGTGCCACCAAGATCATGGCCGCCAATACCGGACTCCTCTACAACTCCTACGAGGGTTGGGATGAATTGGCCCAACTGATGGTCAATCTGGAGCGCGGCGCCGAGGGCGATCCGGCCCTGGTCGCCGGCCTCATCGAGGGACCCGCGAATGAGTACCAGCCCGACTTCATGGCGGCGTTCTCGGCGATCACCTGCGCCGATGCGCCCGTCCCCCGCGATCCGGGGATCTGGCCCGAGAAGGCGCGCGAATTCGCGAAGGACGCACCGAACTACGGGCCGTACTGGTTCTACCTGGTCCAGAGCTGCGCGTCCTGGCCATCTCCCGCGCAGGGCTACCCGCAGCGGTTCACCGGACCGTGGAAGTTCCACAACGAAACCCCCGCTCTGCTGATCAACAATCGTTTCGATCCGATAACTAGTCTGGCCTTCGCGCAGGCCGCCGAACAGCAGTTGGGCAATGCCCGACTGGTGGTCACCGAGGGGGCGGGACACACCCCGCCGGGCACCTGCTACCAGCGGATTCGCGATGAGTACCTGATCGACTTGCGCGTTCCCCCAGCGGGATTCACGTGCACGCCGGAGCGCAAGCCGTTTTCCGAATGAATGTCGCGCACATCACGTGCGGACCTTCGGCACCTGTTCATCGCGCGGGCAGTGCCGGTAGTCTGCGCTCGGCCATAGCGTGATGAGGGAGGTGGCTGGTGCGCAGACGCGCGTTTTTTCAGGCCGCCGGTATTGCCGCGTTGCTCGGGGCAGCCGGTGGAACCGTCGGAGAGGTGATGCGGGCCAAGCCCGCCTCGGCGGGAGATCCCATCTGGGATCTGCTGTATCGCGTCTGGGTGCCGGAGATCTTCGCGCCGCTGCCCGACCCGCCGGAGCACACGCCCGCCATCGTGATCGGCTCCGGCTTCGGCGCGGCGGTCACCGCGCTGCGCCTGGCCGAGGCCGGGATGGCCAATACGGTGCTCGAGCGCGGGTCGCGCTGGCCGAATGATCCGTGGCGGGAGCCTTTCACCGGCGACGACATCCCCGACGGTCGCGGCTTCTGGCATCGCACCAGCTTCACCGGTGTGACCAAGGTGCCGGTCGGCTTCTCCGATTTCGGTGGCGTCCTGGACTGCACGCAGTATCCCGGCATCGATGTGTGGCGCGCGGCGGCGGTCGGCGGCGGATCGGTGATCTTCACCGGCGCCATGGTCGCCCCGGAACGCGGCCTGTTCGACAGCGTCTTCGGCGGTGTGGTCGACTACGGCGAACTGGCCAATGTCTACTACCCGCGCGTGCGGGACATGCTACGGCTGAGCCCGATGCCGCCGGATATCTACAACTCCCACCCGTTCGCACATTCGCGGGCCTGGGACGATCAGGTGCGCAAGGCGGGCTACGACCCGCAGCCCAACGACTCCATCTTCAACTGGGATATCGTGCGCGGCGAGCTGAACGGGGCGACCCGGCCCTCGGCCATCGCCGCCCGCAGCAACCTCGGCAATTCCAACGGGGCGAAGTTCGATCTGAACCAGAACTACCTGCGCTACGCGGAGGGCACCGGCAATTCGCGCATCTATCCGGGGCATCGGGTGGACGCCATCGGCCAGGAGCCGGGCGGCCGCTTCACCGTGCAGGTGACCAAACTCGATCCCACCGGAATGGTGCTGGCCACCCGCACCCTCACCTGCGACCGGCTGTTCCTCGGCGCGGGTTCGGTCGGCACCTCCGAACTGCTGGTCCGCGCCCAGGCCACCGGCGCACTCCCCAATCTCAACGAGCACGTCGGCGACGGCTGGGGCACCAACGGCGATGTGGTGCTGGCCCGCGGCGCGAGTTCGCTGGCCGGACACGGTCAGGGCGTACCGAGCGCGAGCCGCATCTTCGACGACTCCGGCGTCGCGCTCACCCTGGAGAGTTGGTACATCCCCGGCATCCCGTTCGAGACGGGCGCACTGGCCTCGCTGGGCATGGTGCTGGATCCGGCACGCGCCCGCTTCGGCTACAACCCCGGCAACAATGGTGTCGGCTTAGCCTGGTCGACCCGCAACCGCGACGACGTGGTCGCCGCAGCCAAGGCGGTCGATCATCGGATCGCCGAGCGCGCGGGCGCGGTGGCCGAGTACGGCCTGCTCGGCTACGACGCCAATGCCGTATTCACCGCGCATCCGCTGGGCGGCGCCGTGCTCGGTCGGGCCACCGACGCCTACGGTCGGGTACACGGGCATCCGGGCCTCTACGTCACCGATGGCGCGGGCATTCCGGGCAGCACCGCCACCGCCAATCCGTCACTGACGATCGCGGCCATCGCCGAACGCAATATCGAGGCGATCCTCCGAGCGGGCCACTGAGCTAGATCCCCTGTGCGAGTACGGTTTCGCCGATTACCCTCGGCCGGGACTGTTCGGCGTGGAAGGGATCTGGCGTGGTAACTCCCGGCATATATGGGGGCGGCGGCTACGGTTCGGAGGATCCGTTGCCGCCGGAGGGGGACACACCGCGCAAACCGCCCGCGCTGTGGACCGACTTCGTGATGCTCGCGCTGGCCGCGGTCTCGGTCGGCCTGGTGGTGTGGGTGACGTTCTTCCACGTCGCCCCGCACACCTATCGCGCCATCGTGGCGGTCGACTATTCGATCTGCGCGGTGTTCGCGCTGGAATTCCTGTGGCGCTGGCGGCGGGCGGGTTGGCCGTGGACCTACCCGTTCGTCTACTGGTACGAGGTGCTGGGCATGATCCCGGTGACCAGCCCCATTTTCCGCGGTTTCCGACTGCTGCGGATCGTGGTGATCGTGGTGCGGTTGGCGCGGGTGGCCGATCGCGCGTTCGGGGACCGGATCACCGCGGCCCTGATGAACCGCTTCGTCGGGACGATCGTGGAGATCATCAAGCGCCCCATGGCGGTCGCGGTGCTCGACGAGGTCGGCGAGGTGCTGCGCATCGGCCACTACACCCGCAATATCGCCGCGGCGCTCGAGGAGAATCGCGCCGAGATGGACGCGATGATCCTCGATCTGATCAAGAAGGATCCGCAGGCGGGCAAGATCAAATACCTGCCGTTCCACGACGAGATCATTCGGCTCGTCGCGGATACCGTCTTCCGCATCGTCTTCCAGGTGCTCGACGATCCGCGCACCGACGAGTTCGTGGCGGATCTGTTGCGGGAGAACATCGATCAGATCCGGGAGGCGATGCACGCGGGCGTAAGGGTGCCGCCCTCGGCGTACGGGCCGACGCCGGTCGACGAGACGGCCCGCAGCATCCTCGCCAAACGTCAGAGTTAGGCCCCGTGTCGGATCGCATCCCGATTCTCGGCGAATCGCACTGTCTCCCAGGCGATCATGGCCACCAGCACGGCGCACAGCAGCGCCAGCGCCGCCAGGGCGGGTAGGGCGGCGGCCAGTGGGATGAGCGCCAGCAGCGCCGCGGCCGTGATCGGTCGCGTCGCGGATATCTGCCGCGTCGCGTAGTGCTTGAATCCGATGAGCGCCACCAGATACAGCACCACACCGCCGTACAGGGCGTAGAGCGGGATTCCGGTCAGCGCGTCGTGCAGCGTGTGATGTGAGGCGTCGCCGACGTAGTACAGCACCTTCTTCAAACCCAATGAGAGCGCGATGATTCCGACGATCATCGGGAAATGCCAATAGGTATAGGAATTCCGGGCGATCCGGATCTGCCGCTCACCGGTGGCCCGCCGGAATTCGTGTTCGACCGCCAATGCGGCCATATCGAAGTAGGCCCACCACAGTAGGCCCGAAATAGCCAGTCCCAGTAGCGATCCCAGCGCGATGGGCCAGGAGATGGGCAACCCGGCCACGCCGACGCCGGTGGCCACGATCGATTCGCCCAGCGCGACAATGATGATCAACCCGTACCGCTCGGCGAAATGGCCCGCGGAATTCACCCGCCAGTCGTCGCCGGAAAGCAGGGTCCAGAGCATATCGCCCGCGATGGCGGCGATCCACAGCCCGATCTGCACCGCACCGGAGGTCAGCGCCGCGACCACCAGCAGGGTGGTGCCGATGGAGATCGAGCCGAGCGCCCACCGCGCCACCTGACCGCGCAGTTGCGCGTCCTCGGCGCTGGCCAGCCAGAAGACTGTCAGGTGCACCAGTCGCACCGCGAGATAGGCGATGGCGAACACCAGCGGTCCGTACCAGCCGCCGGGCAGATCGTGGAAGGCCTCCGGCACGGCGAGCGCGGCGATGAAGGCCGCCCCCATCGCCGCGAACATGGCCACCCTGGTGAAACCCTCGTCGGCGCGCACCACATTGCCGAGCCAGGAATAGGCGATCCACAACCACCACATCACGGCCAACACCAGGAAAGCGCGCAGCACATTCACGGCGCTGGGATCCTCGGCGGCCAGGTCGGTCACCATGGTGAAAGCGAAGACCAGCACCAGGTCGAAGAACAGTTCGAGCTGGGTGACCGAGGCATCCTCGGCCACCGGAATCAGTCGTACGCGCTTGGATCCGATCATGGGCACATGGTCGCACCGGAATTCGACGAAGCGGCGCAATCCGGGCCGCGTCGACCAATCGCGTCACACGCCGATCAGACCGATTCCGGCTGCGAATCCTGCGGCAGCGGATCCGCGGCGGGTGTGAACGGATCGATCGGCCGGGGAAAGCCGTCCAGGAACCCGATGAAGTTCTGCGCCGCGAGTTCACTGTACTTGCGCATATTCCGCTTGAGCAGAATACCCGGAATAGGCAGTGGCACATACACTTCGGTGCGGAACCAGAGGCGAGTCTCGTTCTCCGCGGTCGAAACCTCGCACCAGCCATTGCCTTTGCAGCCACGCGAGCTGTCGACGATCTTCCAGGCGGCCCGGCTCTCGCCCCAATCGTATTCCAGCACTTGCATATCCAGGCTGCCCAGAATATTCGTGTTGACGAACACGCGGCGCGGGCGGCCCGATTCGTCCCTGGTCGCTATGCGCGCGTCGTCGTGCGTCGGCGACCATTGCGGCAGTTGGTCCACCGCGGCCAGTGCGTCGAACACCCGCGCCGGTTCGGAGTCCACCACGATGTGGATATCGGATTTGGTGCGCATGTTTCGTAACCTCCGCCCCCCGAAGGGTCATCGAGGCCGATTCTTCCCATGCGCACTTCGATTCGTCAACACTCACCTACGGTTGCGTAGGCTGTCCGTCCCGGCTGATTTCGGGGGTGAGCGCCGGTGGGAAGCGCCTACGATCAGGCGGAAACGGGAGGTCTCATGCGATATCAGGAACTGCTCGACCGCATGCGGGGAGGCGTCGACGCGCGCCTGGTCTACAGCGAGCCCTATGAGAAAGACGGTGCGATCATCATCGCGGCCGCGCGAGTCGGTGGCGGCGGTGGTGGCGGCGGTGCGGAGAGCGGGGCCGGAGAGGGGCTGGGATTCGGATTCGGCGGTCAACCCGTCGGCGCTTTCGTGCTGCGCGACGGGCGCTGCGAGTGGAAGCCTGCCGTCGATGTGAATGCCATCATTCAGACTGCGGGCTGGGTGCTGCTGGCGGGCATCATCTCGATCGCCGTGGTGAAATTGCGGCGATCGCACGACAACTCGGCCGGCTGAGGCGTACCTCCGGCCACGCTCGGGTCGGAGGACGGCTTCGCCCGCCGCGTCCTACGCGGGTTCGACCACGGCGTCCGGGCCGGGAAAGACCAGCGATTCGTGGCCGTCATTGAAGCGGACCACGTACGGCGGCGCGCCCTGCTGACCGCGCACCTCGATGATCTCGCCTTGGCGATCGATCTCACCCACCACATGGCTGTGCACGTGTAGTCGGTCTCCGACATTTGCCTGCATCGCACCATTATCACGGGTCGGTGATGCGGGTCACAACAACGGACCGGTCGTCACGGCAAGTCCGCACAGTGACGATCGCCTCCCTCGAATGCCGGAGGTAGCCCGATAACCCCTGGACCGGGGTCGGTAGTCTTTAGTCCTGATATCCAGCTTCACGTCGATCTTGGAGGACTGCCGCCGTGGCTCTCGTCGTTCAGAAGTACGGAGGATCCTCGGTCGCCACCGCCGAGCGCATCCGGCGCGTCGCTGAGCGGATCGTCGAAACCAAGAAGCAGGGCCACGACGTGGTGGTCGTCTGCTCGGCCATGGGCGACACCACCGACGAACTGCTCGATCTGGCCCAGCAGGTCGCGGTCACCCCGCCGCCGCGCGAAATGGACATGCTGCTCACCTCGGGTGAGCGCATCTCGAACGCGCTGGTGGCCATGGCCATTCACTCGCTGGGCGCGGAGGCCCGCTCCTTCACCGGCTCGCAGGCGGGCGTCATCACCACCGGCGCGCACGGCAACGCCAAGATCATCGATGTCACGCCGGGCAGGCTGCGCGACGCGCTGGACGAGGGCACCATCGTGCTGGTCGCGGGTTTCCAGGGCGTCAGCCAGGACAGCAAAGACGTCACCACGCTGGGCCGCGGCGGTTCGGACACCACCGCCGTCGCGCTGGCCGCCGCGCTCGCCGCCGACGTGTGCGAGATCTACACCGATGTGGACGGCGTCTTCACCGCCGACCCGCGCATCGTGCCCGACGCGCAACGCCTCGAACAGGTCTCCTACGAGGAGATGCTGGAGTTGGCGGCCTGCGGGGCCAAGGTGCTCATGCTGCGGTGCGTGGAGTACGCGCGCCGCTACAACGTGCCCGTCCATGTGCGCTCGTCCTACACCGACAAGCAAGGCACCTACGTTTACGGATCGATGGAGGACATCCCCTTGGAGCAGGCAATCCTCACGGGCGTCGCGCACGACCGCAGCGAGGCCAAGGTGACAGTGGTCGGTCTCCCGGACGAGCCGGGCTACGCCGCCAAGGTGTTCCGCGCGGTCGCCGACGCCGAGATCAATATCGATATGGTGCTGCAGAACATCTCGAAGGTGGAGACCGGCAAGACCGATATCACCTTCACCCTGCCCAAGACCGATCTCTCGCGCGCGGTGGAGGCGCTCACCAAGCGCCAGGGCGAGATCGGTTTCGCGCAGGTCATCTTCGACAATCACATCGGCAAGGTGTCGCTGGTCGGCGCGGGGATGAAGAGCCACCCCGGTGTCACCGCCAAGTTCTGCGAGGCGCTGGCCGAGGCCGGGGTCAATATCGACCTCATCTCCACCTCGGAGATCCGGATCTCGGTGCTGGTCAGGGACACCGAACTGGACGAGGCGGTCAAGGTGCTGCACAAGGCATTCGATCTGGGCGGCAACGAGGTAGCCGTGGTGCACGCGGGAACGGGGCGATAGTCATGGGTGTGCGGGTAGGCGTCGTCGGCGCGACCGGTCAGGTCGGCGCGGTCATGCGCAAACTGCTCGAGGAGCGGGATTTCCCGGTCGAGCAGATCCGGTTCTTCGCCTCGGCGCGTTCGGCGGGTAAGACGCTGCCGTGGCGCGGCGGCGAGATCGTGATCGAGGACGCGCAGACCGCGGACCCCACCGGACTCGATATCGCGCTGTTCTCGGCCGGCGCGACCATGTCTCGGGTGCAGGCTCCGCGCTTCGCGGCCGCCGGTGTCACGGTGATCGACAATTCCTCGGCCTGGCGCAAGGATCCCGAGGTCCCGCTGGTGGTCAGCGAGGTCAACCCGGAGCAGACTCGCAACCTGCCCAAGGGCATCATCGCCAACCCGAACTGCACCACGATGGCGGCCATGCCGGTGCTCAAACCGCTGCACGATGTGGCGGGTCTGCGCAGGCTGATCATCTCCAGCTACCAGGCGGTGTCGGGCAGCGGTTTGGCGGGTGTGCAGGAGTTGGCCTCGCAGATCCGCGCCGTGGTCGACGAGGCCGAGGCGCTGGTGCACGACGGGCGGGCCTTGGAGTTCCCGGCCCCGCAGAAATACGTCGCGCCCATCGCGTTCAATGTGCTGCCGCTGGCCGGATCGCTGGTGGACGACGGTTCCGGCGAGACCGACGAGGACCAGAAGCTGCGCAACGAGAGCCGCAAAATCCTCGGCATTCCGGAGCTGCTGGTGAGCGGCACCTGCGTGCGCGTCCCGGTCTTCACCGGCCACTCGCTGTCGATCAACGCCGAATTCGCCGAACCGCTCTCGGTGGAGCGCGCACAGGAGCTGCTGGCCAAGGCTCCGGGTGTCAGGCTGGTCGAGGTGCCCACTCCGCTGGCGGCGGCCGGGATCGACGAATCCCTGGTCGGCCGGATTCGTCAGGATCCGGGTGTGCCCGATGGTCGCGGCCTGGCCCTGTTCGTGTCGGGTGACAATCTGCGCAAGGGCGCGGCCCTCAACACCATCCAGATCGCCGAAGTCCTGCTCGAACAACGCTGATCGAGTCGCGCCCACCTGATGGCGCGCGCTGGTCCGGGCCGACCTGCGCGCGCATGGCGAGGCGTTCCTCGGTCGCCTGCTGTGGCGGGGTCCCGACCGGGACGCTGATTTCATCGGCCCTTCGGGGATGCCGCCGCAGCCCGCACACGTGCGGTTGTGCTCGGCCTGCTCGCCCCCGGTGGTCGTCGAACTCCCCGACCACCGGGCGCTGTTCGGGGATCGGATCGCGGAACTGAAACCCGCTTTCGATGCCGGCTACGACGGGTACTGCCCATTCCACGACTTCACCGAAGTTGCCCTGGTTCTGCAGGACTGGGGTGCGGTGGTACTCGAGGCTCGGGGCTGGGGAGTGGTGGTGACCGCCGGCTGAACAGGCCCCTATTCCCGGATTCCGGGCGCTTCCGAACCGAGGCAGACCACGATCACGCAGCCGGGCGGGGTGTCGGAGAAGGGTGCGGCGAGTGGCTCGTTCAGGCAGTTGAACACATTGCAGCCGGGATAGGCGTCCGGGCCGATGCCGAATACCGCGAGCAACATATCGGTGTCGATCAGGCCGCGCGGGTCGACTTCGGCGGGCGGTTCGATATACGGGCCGGGGTCCGGGATCGGTGGGTGCAGGAAGGCCGCGAGCAGTTTCCGGAAGAATTCGTACGGCAGTTCGGCCTGGTTCTGAACGGCGCCTGCCAGCCCTTGCCTGCTGATATTGCCGAAGATGCCCGTCCACATGACGGTCAGGTGCAGGCTCGGGATGATGAACACGTTCTGCAGGCCCAGACCCGAAATCGCATAGGTGTCGTGGGGGAGGAAGTCCGGGATCTCCGCGCAGCCGGGGCCGAGCCAGAACAGGTAGCCGTAGCATTCGTTGGTCCGCGAGGGCGTGCGCGCCATCGCCATATAGTCGCTCGATACGACTTGCATTGTGCCCCAATGCCCTTCATTGGCAACCAGCAGGCCGATCCTGGCGAAGTCGTCCGGCGGGATGAGCAGGTGCGCGTATCCGTAGGTGTGCGCGGACCGATCACGCGCCCAGTAGTAGTCGGATCGCCGGATACCCAGCGGATCGAACAGTTCGCGCTGGGCGAAGTCCTGCAGCGGTTCGTTTATCGCCAATTCGATGACGTACGAGAGCAGGTCGACGCTGCGCTGGCTGTAGGAGAAATGGGTGCCCGGCGGATGATCCTGTCGCACACCCAGTGCCTGCACCGCGCTGTTCGGATCGATGGGGAAGACGCCGGTAATACCCTCGGTGAATGCGGAGACGCGCAGCCCGGAGGCTTCGGTCAGCAGATCCTGCACCGTGATCGACCGATGTCCGGTATCGCCAAGCCCCGGCGGCAGATATTTGTCGATAGGGGCGCGCAGATCGAGTGCGCCGCGGTCCCATGCGATTCCGGCCAGCAGGGAGACCACACTCTTGGTGGAACTCCAGATATTCCACGGCGTCCCGCCGGTCAGCTCATTGCCCGGTCCGACCCCGACCAGGCAGTCATTGCGAAACACCTGAACATTCAACCGATTTCGATCCTTGGCGAAACGCAGCGCGTCATTGAGCCGGTCGGTGTCCAAACCCACCGCCTCGGGCCGCGCCCGCTCGAACTCCCGCGCCGAGGACACCAGACAGCGCACGTCGTCCTCCGCCCGCGCGCCCGCCGCGACCGCGCCGCCCGCCACCAGGGCCACCGCCGCCGCACCGACCATCAGCCGATGGATGCTGCTCCCCATGCGCCACAGGCTAACCCGATGCAGGCGCCACACCCCGCAGATTCCACAGTCTGCCAGCACACACCGGTGTGCCGCCTGCCTGCGCGTCGCCGGCGTGACGACGTTCGCGCTCGCCCTCGCAGTCCCACAGGCGCCTCGCGGGTGTGCGCAGCATCGGAGTGTTCAGCTCGAATGCATCGTGAACACCATTTGGAAATCGGCGTGACCGGGGGACGGCGTTCGCCGAACCTGCGGCGGCGAGGATACCCGCGGCAGCCGCAATGGCGGCGCATATCAGCTTCTGCAGTGCACCGACTTTGCGCGACATGTGCATTCCCCCCGCGGAATCGGCTCGACTTCGACTTCGACCGGCAGCCCTTCGGCGATCGTGACGATGTCGAGATCCCCGCGAGCGTCCGACAGGTGGAACCACACGAGCGTGCCGTCGGCGTCATCGAGCTTGATCACGCCGGTGCCGTTGCGTGGCTTCCAACGCCACACTGTGCCGGTTTCCACCGTTGGTTCTGGGATCAGCAGGATCGGCTCATGAACAGGGCTGTCTCGCCGGCTGATTCCGTGGTCGTGTAGAGCGAGGTGTCGAGTCCGCAGAAGGCGAATCCGGCCTTGCGATACAGGCGAATGGCCGGGACGTTGACGTTGGTGACTTCCAGCCAGACGTGTCCGGCTCCGAGTTCGCGGGCGCGTCGCATGACCTGGTCCAGTAGCGCGTGGCCGATGCCGCGACCTCGATGTGTCGGTGCCACACGGATTTCCACGATGGTCAGCCGTCTATTCCACGCCTCGTATTCGGTGGTGACGAACCCGCACACCTGCCGGTCCGCCACCGCGACCATCGTGTCGCCCGGATCCTCGTCCCTGGACTGCCCGTCGTCGGGGAATTTTTTGCGCACCGGCGGATCTATCCGTGTCTCGCTGAGAACGAACCCACTGTCGGTGCTGGTCACCGTCAACACCATGTTCGTGCTGAACGAGTCGTCGATGGCGTTCATCGCCGCCGCGTCCTCGGGTCGTGCCGCACGGTAGATCACGGTGTCGTGTCCGGTGACTGTCATTTCCTCACCGTATGGCAGTGCCGATGAAGAGAACATGAACGGTGTCGCGACCCGAATGTTCCGGTTGCACGCCGCAGGCGAAGCATGTCGACGCGCGCGCCGCCAGATGGGGTTACCTGGCGGCGTGCGCGAGGCGAGTCGGCGTCCCACAAGCGCCTCTCGGCGGGTGGTCGCTCGTAGCGACAAAGGGTGCGGCCCGGGGCTGTCCGGACGCCGACAGGGTGTGCAACGAGGCGCGGGGGGAAGGTATTCCGGAGGGAAGAAGTGATCTGGGCAATTCGGGGGATTCGGGCGTGAGCTACTACACTCGACCCGCTCAGGCACGATTTCAGGGGAGGGACGTGATGTCCGACGATCCGGTTCTCACCGAAATGCTCGCCGCGCTGGGGCGCAGCCCGGAGGTGGTGGCGCTGCGGGTGCGGGTGATCGAGTTGCTCGCCGAACGCGGCCGGTACGCCGATGCGCTGTCGCACTGTGGGGCGGTGCTCACGCAGGATCCGGGCAACCCGCGCGCGGTCGAATTGTTGCAGGAATGCACCGCCGCGCTCGCGGCCGCGCCGACGAATCGGGTTGCGCGGTCGGATTCGTCCAGCGGAGATGGTGGCGCGCCGCTGCCGGCTTCCGGCACGAATGTGTCCGATGACTCGGTGCGGCGGGATGCGCCGCAGAGTCGGCCGATCGAGCCGGTGCGGCAACCGGATTCGTCCGATGTGCCGAAATCGACCGCACCCGAATATGATTGGGCCGCCGCGGAAGACCAGGTCGGCGATATCATCGCTCCCGCCTTTGTCGACGATCGCGCGCCTGCGGACTTTGTCGCCGAGGACGATGTCGATGTGGTGAGCAGACCCGATATCGCGCTGGCCCAGGTGGGCGGCATGGTCGAGGTGAAGCGGCAGTTGGCGCTGACCCTGCTGGGTCCGATGCGAAATCCGGAGCTGGCCAAGGCATTCGGCACCTCGGCGCGCGGCGGTCTGCTGCTGTACGGCCCGCCGGGCTGCGGGAAAACCTTCGTCGCTCGCGCGGTGGCGGGGGAGATCGGTGCGAACTTCTATCCGATCGAGATCTCCGATGTCCTCGATGTCTATCACGGCGCCAGTGAGCGAAATGTGCACCAGATCTTCGAACTGGCCCGCCGCAACGCCCCCTGCGTGCTGTTCCTGGACGAGGTCGACGCTCTCGGCTTCAAGCGCAGTCAGATGGCGGGTAACTCGTTGATGCGCACCGTGGTCAATCAGCTGCTCCATGAGATGGATTCGGCGACGCGCAGCAATGACGGCGTCTACATTCTGGGTGCGACGAACCATCCCTGGGATCTCGATGTCGCGCTGCGCCGCCCCGGTCGCTTCGACCGCATGATTCTGGTCGGCCTGCCCGATCCGGAGGCGCGGGCCGCGATCCTGCGCCATCACCTGCGTGAGCGTCCGATCGCGGGTATCGACCTGTCGGTCATTGTCGCGCGCACCGACGGCTTCTCCGGTGCGGACCTGGCCCATGTCTGCACCACCGCGACTCAACTCGCCATGGCCGATGCGCTGCGCACGGGCGCGGTCCGACCGATCACGATGGCCGATATCGGGTCGGCGCTCTCGGAGATCCGCCCGACGGCGGGTGCGTGGTTCGAATCCGCCCGCAACGTAGTGGAATTCGCCAATGGCGATGGTGCGTATGACGAGTTGGCCAAGTACCTGCGCACCAGGAAGTCCCGCTGACCCACCCTGGAGGGTGCCCGCCCTTCTCTGGACAAGTTCCAGATTATTTTCTTGACTAATTCCAGATAAGCGGGCAGGGTCTAGGTATGCACACCGGAAGCGCCGATCCCCGCGAGTGGTTGCGGACGGCCGGGTTGCGGGTCACCGCACCCCGGCTCGCGGTGCTGGACGCGGTGGCGCGCACTCCGCACGCGGATGCCGACAGCGTGGCCGCGGCCGCGCGGGCGGCGCTGGGTTCGGTTTCCACGCAGGCCGTCTACGACGTGCTGCACGCCTGCGTGCGTGCGGGCATCCTGCGTCGTATCGAGCCCGCGGGCTCACCGGCGCGCTATGAGACCCGCACCGGCGACAACCACCACCATCTGGTGTGTCGCGGCTGCGACGCGGTCGTGGATATCGACTGCGCTGTCGGCGCGGCCCCGTGCCTGGATCCCGTCGACGATCACGGCTACGTCATCGATGAGGCCGAGGTCGTCTTCTGGGGTCTGTGCCCGAATTGCCGCGCCCGCGACGAGGACCGCGAAGTCCTTGCGCGGGAAAGCAATTCACCCTAGCGCCGGGCCACAGCCCAGCCCGGCGCATCGCTGCCTATCGAAGGAGGCTCGCGCATGACCAAGCCGACCACCACCAATACCGGCACCCCCGTGCCCAGTGACGACGAATCGCTCACCGCGGGCACGCAGGGCCCGGTCCTGCTGCACGACCACTACCTCATCGAGAAGCTCGCCCAGTTCAATCGGGAGCGGGTGCCGGAGCGCATCGTGCACGCCAAGGGCGCGGGCGCCTTCGGCGAACTGGTGGTCACCCATGATGTGAGCGCCTACACCAAGGCCAAGCTGTTCCAGCCGGGCGCGCGCACCGAATCGCTGGTGCGCTTCTCCACCGTGGCCGGTGAGCAGGGCAGTCCGGACACCTGGCGCGATCCGCGCGGTTTCGCGGTGAAGTTCTACACTCCGGACGGCAATTACGATCTGGTGGGCAATAACACGCCCGTCTTCTTCATTCGCGACGCCATCAAATTCCCGGACTTCATCCGCTCGCAGAAGCGGCTGCCGGGCAGCGGTCTGCGCGACAACAATATGCAGTGGGATTTCTGGACCCTGCGCCCGGAGACCGCGCACCAGGTCACCTGGTTGATGGGTGATCGCGGTATCCCGAAGACCTACCGCCACATGAACGGCTACGGTTCGCACACCTATCAGTGGATCAATGCCGAGGGTGAGCGCTTCTGGGTCAAATACCATTTCAAGACCGATCAGGGCAATGACTTCCTGACTCAGGCCGAGGCCGATCGACTGGCGGGTGCCGATGGCGACCATCACCGTCGCGACCTGTGGGAGGCCATCGAGCGCGGCGAATTCCCGAGCTGGACCGTGTACGTGCAGATCATGCCGGTCGCCGAGGCCGCGGGCTACCGGTTCAACCCGTTCGATCTGACGAAGGTGTGGTCGCATCGGGATTACCCGCTGATCGAGGTCGGCAAGTGGACGCTCAACCGCAATCCGGGCAACTACTTCGTCGAGATCGAGCAGGCCGCCTTCGAACCGTCGAATATTGTTCCCGGCATTGGTTTCTCGCCCGACAAGATGCTGCTCGGCCGGGTGTTCGCCTACGCCGACGCGCATCGCTACCGCATCGGCACCAATTACGTGCAACTGCCGCCCAATCGGGCCAAGGCGGCCGAGGTGAACTCCTATTCCAAGGAGGGGCCGATGCGCTACGACTACAACGATCCGAATGTGCCGGTGTACGCGCCCAATTCGTTCGGCGGCCCGCACGCCGATCCGGAATTGGCCGGTGACGGCGGTATTTGGGAGTTCGATCCCACCATGGTGCGCGCGGGCTACCTGCAGCACGCCGAGGACGACGATTTCGGCCAGGCGGGCACCCTGGTCCGCGAGGTGTTCAGCGCCGCGCAGCGGGATCGCCTGGTGGGCAATATCGTTGGGCATGTGCTCGGTGGTGTGCGCGAACCGGTGCTGAGCCGGGTCTTCGAGTACTGGAAGAACGTGGATGCCGAACTCGGCAAGCGAGTCGAGGAGGGTGTCCGGGCCGGACTCAACGGCAAGGGCTGAGCTCCTGCCGCCGGTCGGGTAGGGAGGTGACTGTGGCGGCAGTCACCTCCCTGCGTGGCATTGTGGGGCCGTGGATTATTCGAGGTTCGCCCGCCGCGCGACCGTCGCGGCGTTGTCCCATACTCGGCGGATCGCCTATCACCGAGGCCAAGGTGGGCCAGACCATGACCCTGTTGGAGATCGCGGCGGCCGCGGTCACCCGTAGCGACAACGCGGCAGGCAATCTGCTGCTGCGCGAACTGGGCGGCCCGCAGCGGTTCACCGCATTCCTGCGCTCGCTCGGCGATCAGGCGGCCCGGCTCGACGACAACGAGCCCGCCCTCGGTGCCTTTCGGCCCGGCGACGACCGCAACACCACCACCCCCGCCGGTCTGGCCGCCGACTATCGCGCCGTCACCCTGGGCGCCGTGCTCGGCACACCGGAGCGCGTTCAGTTGATTCAGTGGATGCGGGAGGCCAAGACGGGAGACAGTCGTATTCGGGCCGGATTGCCCTCGGACTGGATCACCGCCGATAAGACCGGCACGGGCGGCAACTACGGCTGCGTGAACGATGCGGCCATCACCTGGCCCGCGAATGGTCACGCTCCGCTGGTGATCGCCATTCAGGCGTGCGGGAACGGTGAGAACGGCGCGGCAGACGAAACGCTGTTCCCCGAGGTCACCAGGCTCGTTCTCGACGGCCTGCGCTGAACTTCGACCCGCGCTCCCGACGCGCGGGTTCCCGGCCGCGTGCTACCGCCGAGAAGGGGCTCAGAGCAGGCCCCACCAGTACAGCAGGCAGGCCAGCACCCAGACGACCACCGTCTCCATCGCTGCCTCCCAATCTTCGTGGCGCACTTGCCACCATCATCGCGCGAATCCTCGACGCGCGTGTTGCCAACCCCCAGTTTTCGATCTTGAACCCCGCTAGCCTGCGCCTTTGTCTATACAAGGTCTTTTTAAGGGGGTAGCAAGCCTCCGGCGGCATTGTTTGAACCATGAGGAGCGGCGATCCACTCGGAAAGCCGCGCTCCGGTAAGTCCGTAGGACCAGGGAAGGAGGCAAACCCGATGATCGGCATGCCGAACACCGACCTCGCCCGCACCGTCACCGCGACGGGGTGTGGCGCCTACTGAGTCCAACCACCGGGGGTGGGGAACCGGACGCGGTCTGTCTACGAGGGGTGGCAGACCGGGTTCGGGGGTGACGCCGCCCTGGCCGGTCCACGAGGGGTGACCGGCCGGGATGGCAGCTCTTACGGCAACACCACGTCTGGCTCTTCCGGGAGCTGAGCAGCAAAACGGCCGCGGCGACACGGGCTCCGGCATACGGGGGTCTCATCCGTCCATCGGGAGTCGAATTCGCCTCGGCGTCCGCATTCGCGCCTGCCGAAGGTAACCATTCGGTGCTGTGCGTAGGTCCCCACATCGCGGTGTACATGTCGGCCGGACCGGATCGTGCTGGGTGATCCGGTCCGGTCGACTTCTATTCGAGAGTTTCCAAATAATCTGTCCAACAACCGAATTTGGTGATGTCCTTGGCCGCCTGTGTCGCTGCGTGGGTGCAGGTGAAGCCGACGACCTGCCGCCCGTCGGACAATTCGACGCGGGTCAGCGCCATCGGCGCGGGCAGCGCGGCCAGGAATCGGCCGAGCCCGGCCGCCGACACGCGGAACAGTTCGCCGCGTATCTCCGCTCCGAGGCCCGAACCATGGTGCACCAGACCGGGTTTCGGTGGCTCAGTCGCCAAGGCGACGAGTCGGTAGGCGTCGGTGGTGGTGATCGCGCCCGCGAAACGCGCTCCCAATTCCGCCAGCTGCCAATGCAGCGGCTGCCCGCGCAGATGCGCCCCGAAGACCGCCAAATCCAGTCCGCCGCAGACGAATACGGGAGCATCGACCCCGACGAGTCGGGCCGCGATATCGACGGCGACCTGATCGGCGAAAGCGGGCGCCACCACCATGACGCCGAACGGCGCACCCGTCGCGCTGGGCGCGCCCGGTATGGCGATGGCCGCCATATCCAGCAGATTGCAGAAGTTGGTGAAGGTCCCCATCCGGCGGTTGACGGCAATGGGCTCCGCCGCCACCCCGGCGATGCTCGGATGTTCGGTGGTGGTCGGCAGCAGCAGCGCGGCATAGCCGCCGAGCAGACTCTTCGCCACGGTGCGGACGGCGGCCCGCATCGAAAGGTCCGCGGCGAGGTCTGATCCGGAGGCCGCGCCCGCCGCGCGGATGATCGCGCACCCGCCGCCGCCGCGAATTCGGCGTTCTCGGAGAGGAATCCGTATCCGGGATGGATCGCGCCCGCACCCGAGGCCAACGCGGCCTCGACGACCCGGTCCGCGCACAGATAGGATTCGGCCGCCGGACCGGGACCCAAATATACGGCGGCATCGGCCATTTCGACATGCGGCGCGCCGATATCGGCCGCCGAGTACACCGCCACCGTCTTCAATCCGAACGTGCGTGCCGAACGCAGGATCCGGCAGGCGATTTCACCCCGGTTGGCCACCAATACCGTATGGAACCGTAAACTCACGCCGTCACCCCCTACTCGGTTGCCGGACAAGCGAATCGCCCGACAATCAGTTGTCCGCTATTCGGTTGCCAAGGCCATTGCGGTCATGGCGCGGGTGACCCGTTGCAGCACTACTTCCAGCGATTCGCCGATATGGGCGCGCAGCAGCGCATAGGCGTGCCGAAGATTCCCGTCCAGCACGGCGTCCACGATCGCCAGGTGTTCGGCAATGGTGGTCTCGATCCGGTTATTGACCATGAAGTCGTACATACGTATGTATCGGATTCGGGAGTTTACGCCGACCAGCGTCCGGACCGACTCGGCATTGCCCGCCGCCCTCAGCAGGGCGACATGGAATTCCTCGTCGCGCACCACGAAACCGGATTCCTGTGCGGGCGGGTCGGCCCGCAGCCGCAGCCAGCGCTCCCGCTCGGCGCCGAGCAGGGCGCGGTCGTGCACCACCGCCGGATTGTCGATGGCCCGCTGAATTCTGGCCAGTTCCAGGGTGATTCGTAGCTCGTAGAGGTCACGAACCACCGGCAGGCTCGGCCGGACCGGTCCGAAGCCGTACTCCTCGCGCCGCAGCAGACCGTCCGAGCACAGCACGGTGAGCGCCTCGCGCACCGGTGTGCGCGAAATGCCGAAGCGCGCCGAGAGTTTCGGCTCGGTAAGACGTTCACCGAATTTGATGTCACCGTTCATCAATTCGTCGCGCAACGTTGTGTAGACCAGATCGCGCAGTGGTTTTCCACCGCCGTCGTACTGCTCGATCTCCCGTGTCGACATGCGTGTATACGCTATGGACCGCGCGTTTCCGCCGGATGACATCAGGTAAGCAACCCGTTAGCGTCTGCTCACCGCGCGGCGGGTCGATCGCGCATTGTTTGCCGGAATCCGCGTCGAACATGTTGGCCGACACCGTCCTTGGCGAATGTCGCGATATGGCGCACACTCGTAGATGTCAGTGTTCGAGTGAGAACGGGGGACTGATGCGGATCCAGCCGCGACAGCAGCTTTTGCAGGTGTGGCAGGCGCTGCTCGCGAACTGCTACCGGGACAGCAAATGGGTATGGGGCGGTCGCGACGGCGCCAATTCGATCAGTGATACCGAACAGTTGCTGTGCCTGCTGTACCCGGCCACCGAGATCACGGCCTTCGCCCTGGACCAGCCCGACGATATGGCCGACGATATCCGCACCGTGCTCTCCCCGCTCGGCGAGGAGACCAGGATCGGCGGCGCGCTGGTCGTCATGATCGAGGAGTACTTCACCCGCAATACCGCACCCGGTGGTGCGCCGCGGTTCGCGGCGGGCAGCTATCTGCGCTCCGCCGACGCCGGTACGCCCAGCGGCGAGCAGTATCAACTCGAGGTGGTCGACGCCTACTCCATGTCGTTGAGCCTGTGCATAGCCGCATTGCGCTTCCTGCGCGTATTCCAACGCTTCGTGGACAAGCAGGTGCGGCGGGAAGCCAAGGAGCTCTCGGTGCGCATCCGAGAACTGCTGCCGCAGATCAGTATTCGGCTGACCGCCGCCATGACGGGTCTGGTGCGCAGCTTCGTCGTGCACACACCGGAACCGAAATCCGAAGCAGGCCAGGCCATCCTGGGGATGCTCAACCAGACCGGCGCGTCCGAGGACTCGGTTATCGCCGGTATCGCGCGCCGCCTGGACCGGGTCCGCGTGCAGATGGCCAACGACGTGAAACTGGGTCAGACCCCGGATATCGACCTCGCTGACGACCTGCTGCTGTTCCAATGCGGTTGGACCTGGGGTATCGACCAGAAGGCCACCCCGATCGACTTCGTCGACCAGGGCATCAGCACCCAACTCGGCTACGCCGCCTCCCGGCCGGACCTGTATTTCACCATCGTCGCGCTCGACGGCATCAACGACCTCACCGCCCGCCGCACCCGCGAGATGGACCTGCTCAACGACGAACAGCGCCAACTGGCCGACGCGCTGGAACTGCGCTGGGACCTGACCCAGCGCTACTGGTCCGCCGTCGCCCGCTACGGCGCGGGCCGCTGGCCGCTGGAAGATTTCCCCTGGCGCACCTCCGACGGCGAGGAATCCGACTACTACAGCCTCGCTATCTCGGCAATGGTGTTGCAGGACTTCATCAATAGGCAGACCACCGATGAATTGCCGCAGGTGGTCGCGGTATTGGATCAGCTGGCCCGGCGCGGCCGCATCATCAGCAGGCTGACGCCGGGCGATTCCGCGGGGGCGATGCACTTCCCTGGGCTGTCCATCCCCATGCCGGGCAGCGCGGGCATCGGCGACGGTCCGCCGCTGCAATGGGTCGTCCCGGATTTCGCGACGCTGCTCATGAAACGGGCTCTCTCGGCATGGCGACTCTCCGGCGATGTGGCCACCCGCGACAGGCTGATGTCGTTGGCGGAAGCGACCATGGACCATTTGAACGCGCGCCGCATCGCTTCGGGTCCCGCGCGCGGACTCTGGGACGACGCGGCCCGCGTCGCGCAGGTCGGCGACAACGACGAGGCATCCGGGGAGGTATTGCAACCCTCCTGGTACCTCACCGAACGCGTGGTGGAATGCCTCGTCGCCGCCGACCGCAACTACCGCCAACCACCGCTGGCCATGACGTCGATGATCAGCCGCGCCATCGAAATGCGCAGCGAGGCAGAGCATCTGCTCAATCAGGAAATGCTCGAGGTGGGCGATCCCGATGTCTCGCAGACCATGCTCGAACGCATCGAACAACAACTCGACGAGGCCCGCCGTCTACTGTCCGAACAACCCGCCACCGCCTTCAGCCTGGCCGAACAGGCCCTGCTGCAACTACACGAACTGGCCTATGCCCGCCGAGATGCGATGAGGTCCTGACCGATGCTCATATTCTCCACCTCGGACAAGGGCGGCACCGGCCGCTCGGTGACCAGCTGCAACCTGGCCTATCGCCTGTGCGTCAGCGGTCGCAATGTCGCCTATGTCGACTTCGACTTCGGATCGCCCACCGCAGGCGCGCTTTTCGAGATCAGCGAGGTCGAGCGCGGCACTCCGCGCGGCGACGGCATGCACTCCTACCTGCTCGGTGAGACGGGCGTGGCCGCCAGGGTCGACGTGCGCGCCGACTCGGACCGGCACGCCCTGCGTCGACTCGGTCCGCGCGCGGGCAAACTCGTCCTGCTGCCCGGCGACGAGGGCGGTGCGGAATTCCTCACCGCCGACGATGCGGTGGTCACCCGCTGCGCGGCGCTGCTGCTCGCGCTGGAACAGGAATTCAAGGTCGTCATCGTGGATCTGAGCGCGGGGCGCTCGGTAGCGCTGGAGTTGGCGCTCAAGGCCACCGCGCTGCCGCAGCTGCGTTCGTTCACCGCGCGCTGGCTGATCTTCCACCGCTGGACCCGCCAGCACATCCTGGCCGCCAGCGGCCTGGTGCACGGCCCGCACGGACTCGTGCAGGCCGGTAAGGAATGCGGTCACGACCCGGCCGAACTACTGGAATCGGTGCGTTTCGTGCGCACCGCCGTCCCCTCCACCACCCTGCACAGCAGCGTCGAGCGTCCGGCCCAGGCCGCCTGGCTCCTGGAGCAGAACGCGGCATTGCGCAGGCTCGCCTCGGTCAACCAGCTCGGCGCCAGCACCCTGCTCGGCGAAACCCCCGTCGAACCGATGCTGCAGTGGCGCGAGCAGGTCATCCTCGATATGGACGTCTCCGCCAAGATCGCCAACGAGGAAACCGCCGCCGCCTACACGGATTTGGCGCGAAAACTGCTGGATAACGCCACATGGGAAAGGTTCTGATTCCGGTGCGCGACGCCGTGGGATACAGCGAGGAAACCGAGCACGTTCGCATCGAACAGGTGCCGCTGTCGCACCTGTCCATCGAAGTCGGCCATTTCTACCTCAATGAGATCACCAACGATATGGATCAGGTGGTCAAGGAGTTTCGCCGCATCGTGCCGCTGGTGGACGCCTTCATCGCCTCGGCTCGAGTCGAATTCGGTCCGCAGGCCAGGATCAGCACCTGCTACCTGATCGACGACTACTTCCAACCCGATACCGATCCGCGCGAGATCCTCGGCAAACTGCTCACCGCCGCCGACGAAACCGGCCTGCGCATCGACTATCTCGCGCGCGAGGCGGGCTGCTGGCAGGCGACGCCCTTCGCCGACGGCGTTCCGGTAGGGGAGCCGATCGAACTGGCCGAGATGGTCGCCGCCCGCCTCGTCGCCGAGCCCGCCCCGCCCGCCACCGGCCGCCGTCCGCCCACCGTCGAATCCGGCTGGCTGTGCAACGGTCGTCGATCATCGGATTTCGATGCGGCCCAGGCCATGCGGGTGCCGCAGTACCGCCCGCCCGAGGAGTTCGGCCGCCGCGAACACTCCATCTTCCTCGATGTGCAGTTGTGGAGTAAGCACACTGAGAACATCAACGGGGACAGCGTTATTCGCACCAAATGGTCCTGCCCGTTCCTGGCCTCGGTGTGGCATCTGCTGCGGCTGGGCATGTTGCGCTACGAGGGCGCGGCCGTGGTGGACCCGCAGCCGTGGTCACCCGGCGAGGTTTGGCCGCGTCAGTGGCGGCAGGTGCCCGCCGTGGTGCGGCTGAATCCGGACGCCGCGCCGTTCGCCGCCTACCGCACTCTTTCGATGCTGCCCAAACGCTATCTGGGGATCGAACATTCGGTGCGGCTCATCCTGGACCACATCGACCTCGACGACGATGTGGTCGGCCAGATCATCGCGCGCGGCGCCGCCGACGAGGTGCCGGTCACGGTGCCGCGCAAGGTCACCGAACGGCTCTCGCACCTGCTGCTCGACGGGTCCTAGCCATGGCGGCCTCCCGCACGCCCCTCATCGCCCTCGGCGAGGTGCGCACCTGCCTGGTTCCCGCCTCCGCCGCACTGCATCGCGCCGAAGCGAGCGAACTGCTCGCCCTGGTGCCCGGCCGACGCGTCCGCTGGCGGGAACGCCCGAGCTCCCTTGCCATTTCGCCCACCACGGCGGTGGGCGTCGACTGCGAACTGGTGCTGCCCGGTCAGGAGCCCGCCAGGGTGGTCGGCACGGTGGCCGAGTACGCGGTGGTCACCGGCGGCCGCATCTTGCAGGCGTCGACCGTCACGAGGGTGCTGCGCGCGACCGAAAGACGCAGGCAGACCTGGTCGCACTATCTGAGTCGCGTCGGAGTCACAGAGGCCGTGAGCAAACTCGGCGAGCGCGAGACCGCGACCGACAACCTGGCCGACGGCTATCTCGACGGCGCGCCGACCCCCGACACCCTCGATCTGGCCTCGATCGGTGAGCGGCTGCTCGGCCGCCTGCGCTCGGATCCGTCACTGGATCAGAAGGCGCCCATTCAAGCCGCCACCACCCGGCTGCGCTGGACCGCGCGCATCGGTGGCGCGGCCGGTCCTCGCCTGGCGCTGCGCCTGGACGACGAGACCACCCGCTCGACCCGGCTCATCGTGCGCGAGGAGGCGGATCTGGCTGCGGCCCAGCGCTTCTGCGAGGATCTGGCCGCCCACGACTGGCTGCTCACCATCACCGACGCCGCCATCGAGGAGGCCGACCGCTTCCCCACGTCGAGTCGCGACCAGATGGAGATCCTCGCGCCGGTCCTGGAACATCTCGCGCACCTGTGGATGCCGGGCGCGCACACCCCGCCCGCGCTGCGCGGCCTATGGAAGGATCTGCAGGCCGATCCCGGATTCTCTCGCCAATGGACCGCGCGCGTCGGCCAATTGCGCGACCGAATCTCGGTCGCGCAGTGGGAAGATCTGCGCCGCACCAGAATCGGCCGCACCGACTGGTGAAAGGGCCTACATGCGGAACCACTTCCGCACCAGCAGGGCGAAGAACACCGACATCGTCACCGCGCCCGCCCATGACTCCACCGCCAGCATTGTGCGCCCACCCGGTCCGGAACTGACGGTATCGCCAACACCCGCCGGATTCAGATAGGACGTCACACTCAGATACACCGTCTCGGTCACCGGCTGCGCCGCGAACAACAGCAGAATCGCCGTGAACACCACCAACTGCACCGCGATGAAACCCAACAGGCGGAATGGTTGATATCCATAGCCGCACAGCAGATCCGACAGTTGCGGCCCCCACCTACGCCACCCTGGCGGCAGTGCCGAAGTGCGCGCCCTGGCCAACCGCAGACCACACCGATCCTCGGCATCGGTGTCCTCATTGGCCCGATGCAGAAAGCTCGCACGCCGATACGACAGCACCGCGTGCCCCGGCAGGCCGAGCCCCACGAAACTCGCGCCCAACCGCTCGTACACCTCGGCCAGCAGCGTGGTCTGGGTGCGACTCAACCGCAGCGGCCCGCGAAACTCCACCTCGGCGGCCAACAAAGCCGCGATCAACTCCGCCGGAACGTGTCGATCCGCTTCGAGGGTGGGAAAATCCTTGGCGGCACGGTAAATCGAGGCGAACACCAGACTGTCGCCGCGGCGGCGGGCCGTCGGCGGCTCGAAGGTGTAGACCACCGATTCCACCTGTGCGTTGAATGAATCGAGCAGCGTCAACTCGACGCCGACGCCCTCGACGAAATCATTGACCTCATCGGCGTATTTCCCGGCACGCCTGAGGATTCGGGTGGCGACCGACGACACGAACTCCGAACCCGGTTCGATTCCGGTTGAATCGGGCATATCCACACTCCCCCGCAGTCGGTTCCACTTTACCGACCGAGTCTGCACTCCAACACATCTCGCGGCTCCCCTTCACCGAAATAGCGCTCATCGTGCGCCGCCCATTCGAATCCGGCTCGCTTGTAGATATTCATCGCCGACTGATTGGTCGGGCGGACCGTGATCAGCACACTGCCCACATCCAGCGAACCGCACAGCCGCAGCGCCTGCTCGACCAGCGCCGTGCCGTAACCGCGGCCGCAGGAGTCGGCCGCCACCGCCAGACTCAACAGCCAGGCCCGTCGCTGCGGCGCCAACGCCACCAGCACATGGCCGAGCAACCGACCCTCCACCTCCACCACGAGCCAACTGGCGCCGTGCAGATCGAATAGCTGGCGCAACGCGAAATAGGGGTAGGAATGCGCGCCGAAACGTTCGTTCTCGATCGAGGAGACCCGGTCCAGGTCAGTCAGTCGTGCCCGTCGATACACGGGTGTCGTAGCCGCCGTCGCGATGTTCAAATGTGTGCTCCCCAGTGCTCCCGAACCAGCCCTAATCCCAAGCGTAGAGCGTCCCTGCGGGGAGCAAGCGCCGCGGGGAGCCCGTTGCCGCCGAACGGGTGTAGTTTATGCGCCCGACCCGTGACCTCGAGGCGGGAACGGTGTGCGACACCCGGCGCAAGCTGTCATAGCTATTCGATTGCTGTAGTGGATTTCCCGGCCGAGTCGTCGACCACCACGCGCTGCCCCGTCCACGCCGAACCCGTCCCGGCCAGATAGGCGGCCACCGCCGCGATCTCCGGCGACGCCCCCGCATCCGCCGCCGCGGCGAGCACCTCCGCGCTCGGTTCGGCCTGCGCGGAAATCGGTTCGACGGCATTGACGGTGATACCGCGCTCGGCGAAATCCGCCGCCGCCGAGGTCACCAGTCGGCCGAGAGTGGGCAGCAGCGGTGAATCCCCGCCCGACACCGCGACAATCCGCCCGTCATCGGCCAAATGCGCCAGCGCCAACTGCAATCCGTAGTACGCGCCCAACGCGTTCGTATTGAAATCCCGCTCGAAGTCATCGGCGCTGACCTCCCGAAACGGTTTGGGCACCACCGTAGCGGCGCAGGTGTGCACCAGCACATCCCAACGCCCGAAGGTCGCGAGGACCTCCTGCACCAGTTCTTCGAACTCGTCCGAATCGCGGAAATCGGCCGCCAACTCCAGCGCCGAACCGCCCGCCCCCACAATCTCGTTCACCACATCCGCCGCCGCCTCCGGCACATGCGGATGCGCGATCACCACCCGATCACCCTGCCCCCCGAGCGTTTTCGCCACCGCCGCCCCAACGCCGGTATATCCGTTCACCACCACGACAACTCGTCCCTCGGTCACGACCCCGCCCCCACTCGCCAATGCCCGTCGGCTCTCATCGCCGTATCCTTCCCTCGTCCGCCGAATCCACCAGGCTCAGCATCCCAGCAGCGACCTTTCCGGACCACCCCGCCCCTATCGGTCGCCAATTCGCTACCTACCCGATCATCGAGAATTCACAACAATCATCAGAAGCATTCCGCCGATCATCGCGGTCGCACCAACTCCATCCGCAATTCGGGAAACGGATCCGATATGCGGCGCGGCACCTCCTCGCGCAGAACACCTTTCAACTCCACCAGTCGCGCACCCGCGAGATAGTGCCTCCGGTGCGTCTCGCCCCGCGACTCGAGCAGTTCGAGTTCGATGAGTGCCTTGATATCCCGAGTCGCCGTGCGCTGGTCGATCCGCGCTCGCGCGAGATAGGTCTGCCGCCGAACCCGGAACCCGATGAGCGCGTCGTAAAGGAGATCGGTGACGCGTTCCGGCAGCTTGCACTCGGCCACCACCTCATCGAGCCGCGACCACGCACGCTCGGCCCGCCGAAGCCGGCCCGCCACCGTCTGCGCCTGAATATCGTGCGCCCGCAGGTTGAATCGGAGCCACAGCCGCGCATCGCTGTCGGGGGACCAACAGCCCGTGCTCGCACGCGCCAGCACGCGGTAGTAGTCCTCGGTATTCGCCCCGAGCCATTCTTCGATACTGCAAAAGGTCGGTTCGGCGATGCCGCCGCGCGAGACCACCAAGGTTTGCAGTGCCCGCGCCATACGACCGTTGCCGTCGCGGAATGGATGAATCATCACCAGATTCAGATGCGCCATCGCGCCCGCCACGATCGGATCCGCGTCGGCCGCCAAAGCGCCCGCCAGTTCCGTCATCAGCTCCGGCACCATCTCCGAGCCCGGCCCCTCGTAAACCGCTTCCCCGCTGCCATCGTTGCGGACGTATATCGGTCCGGTGCGATATTGGCCGGGACTCTTGGTCAGATCGTGGCCGAGCATCATGAAATGCAGTGCCCTGAGGCTCGATTCATCGATCGGCGCGGCATTCTGCGCCATCGTGAGTACGTAGCCGAGCGCCTGCCGATAGCCGCGAATCTCGGCGAAGGTTCGCTCGTCGGCAGTCAGCGCGGACTCGTAGTCGACCGCCGCGGCCGCGTCATCGGTCTCGACCACATACCCTTCGATGCTGTTCGATCCCCGAATCGCTCGTGCCATGAGATTGCGGCGCAGCAGCCCCGGCCATCGCTTCGGCACTCGCATCGCCGAGGCCAGGGCATCGCGGCGCGAGTAGATCCCCGCGAGTACCTTGCGGTCCGTCTCGTCCAGCTCCGGAGTCCGATGCAGCAAAGTAGCCTCCCGTGTCGCTATGTCGCTAAGTTTAGGACAGAATGTAATTATTTGTCCAAAATTTAGCGACATAGCGACAGTCAGGTGGTCGAATCCAGGAGTTGGTCGAGCATGGTGCGGGCGGAGCTGATTCGGTCGATATCGGCGGTCATGCGCAGGCGCTCGTGCATGAGGCGGGCGCGGCAGCCCGCGAGCAGCGGGGCATCGCCCGCGGCACAGGCGAGGATGTCGGCGATGAGGTCCATGCCGAGGCCCGCCGCGAGCAGGGTTTGAATGTGGGTGACCGATTCGACGGCGGTTTCGTCGAAGACTCGGTACCCGCTCGGGGTGCGGTGCGGACTCAGGGCACCCTTTTCCTCGTAGTAGCGCAGTGCGCGCACGCTGACACCGGTCCGGTTGGACAGTTCACCGATCTGCATCGCCGGCTCCATACCGTCGTGGATTCACAGACTTGACCCTCACGTTGACGTCAGACTTTAGCGTACCGGCATGTTCGTCTTGGCAGTCTTGATGTTCTGCGTTTTCAGCGTCACGACCGGCGAGTTCGTGGTCGCGGGGATCCTTCCCGACGTCGCGGGCGACCTCGATATTCCGGTCGGCGCCGCAGGTCTGCTCGTCACCGCCTACGCCATCGGAATGATCATCGGCGGGCCGGTCCTCACCGCGATCACCGCGGCGTTGAACCGGAAACGGTTGATGCTGGCCCTACTAGCCTTCGCCGGCATCGGAAACCTGGTCTCGGCCTGCGCCCCCGGATACGGCTGGCTCCTCGCGGCACGAGTCGTCACCGCACTGGTGACATCGACCTTCTTCGCGCAGGCGGTGGTGGTGGCGGTCCGCTCGGCGCCACCGGACCGTACCGCCACGACGGTGGCCCGGCTGGCGTTCGGCATGAATCTGGCCATGATCCTGGGCGCGCCGCTCGGCACCGCGATCGGTCATCAATGGGGTTGGCGCGCCACCTTCGCGGCCGTCGGCCTCGGCTGTCTACTCGGCACCGCACTGATCGCCATGCTGGTCGCCACCCCGCCCGACGAGCAGCGCGGCTCGGCCATCGCCGAACTCCGTGTGCTGCTGCGCCGCCCGGTGCTGCTCGCCCTGGCTCTCACCGCGATCGGCAATGTCGGTGTCCTCATGGTGTTCACCTACCTCGCCCCCCTGCTCACCGACCTGGCAGGACACCCACAGAACCGCCTGCCCATCCTGATGCTCGGCTACGGAATCGGCGCGACCCTCGGCAACCTCCTCGGCGGCACCCTCTACGACAGGAACCCCCGCCTCTGGCAACCCGCCCTACTCGCCCTGCTCGCCCTCACCCTCGCCGCCGCCTGGCTGCTCGCCCGCACCCCGCTCCCCGCCGCAGCGGCCGTAATCCTCATCGGCATACTCGGTTTCGCCATCATCCCCGGCATGCAGGCCGGAGTCCTGCGATCCGCCACCGAGGCCCCAACCCTGTCCATGGCCGTCAACGCCTCCGCCTACCAGGTCGCCGCCGCCTGCGCCGGCCTCGCGGGCGGCCTCGTCGCCGACTCCGCCACCGGCCCCCGCCCCATCTACCTCATAGCGGCAGCCCTCACCGCCTGCGGCGTCCTCCTCACCGTCCTCAGCGCCGCGACCCGAACCGAACCCGAGAAAGTAGCCGCCCACTGAAATGGCCTTCGCGCCCAACGCTTCTCCCGCCGATCGGCTCCTGCCGCGCATAGTGTCCGCAGGAGCCGCTCCGCAGGCGTAGCCCTCGATGGGCGATGCGGAAGGCGCGGAAATCCCGTCGCCGAAGCCGATTTGGAAGATCTCGCCTTTCGGCCTGGCAAGCTCGCCGGCGCGGCGAGAAGAACGTTCGGCTAGTTGACTTCGGACTCGTCGGGGCGCGGCCTTGCGGGCCGCTCGTCGGGGAAGAACGCAGCCGGCCACGTCCCTGGAATCTTGCCCGCCAACCGGCGGGCGGCAGTGTCGAGCCGATCGAACCGCTGTAGCAGCACCATTCCGTGCGCCACCGTCTGACGGTGTGACTCGATCGCTGCGTCGAACGCGGTGGTCGCGTCCGCAGGCCTGAAGACGCGAGCGATGCCGTGCATCGCGTCGTTCCTCGGCCGGACCCAATCCTTGATCTCGACCACCACAGCGCGAAACTCGGCATCAGGCTCAATCCCCGAATCGCCGCTTTTCCCGACTAGCTGCTTACACAATGGTCCGATCGCCGCGACCTCGACGGAAGCGATCCCTTGCAGGTGGCCCAAACGACTCGCGAGTCGATCCCCAATGAGCGAATCGAGAATCGCGATCGCTTCGAGGTGATGGCCCTGGCTCGCGCACCGCTCGACCCGATCGAACGCGTCCGCGTAGCGTCGCCATCGTTGGTTGCCGAGACCGTCTCCGCGCGACTTCTCGCGTGTTGTAACAGCCATCATTCCCCTCCGTCGCGGATTGTGCGGCACCGGGTGTTCGCGCACTGCTTGTGATCATAGATTGCCAATTCAGCCGAGATAGGTTGGCGGGCACGTAGTCTCAGGTCGCGCGCCGCCGGCTCGGCTGAAGGCCCAAGCGGAATCCAACGCCCTTTCGGGCCATTGCGATACTCCGCATCCTCATTCGAATCGCCCACTGCACCAGTTACAAGTTGGCCGGTTCGGTCAGCGTGCGGGGTGGCAATACGGGATGTTCCCGCAAGCACGCTTGTCACGAATTCGGGCAGGAGTTCTCGGCGTGCTCCTGACGCAGCGTCGGCGGTGCCGACGCAAGGTGCGTCGGCGGAAGTGGGATGGTAGCGGATGGACGAGTCGGGAAATGGGCAGGTGTGGAAGGTCGGTGAACTCGCGACCGAGGCAGACCGACGGTTCGGGCGTTGCATCACTACGACCGCATCAGCCTGGTGTGTCCGGCCTCGCGTGAAATCCGAGGGTTCAGCACGACGGCTGAGTACCAGCAGCGCGATGCGATGAACTAGAGGTGGTGGCGCGGAACAAACCCCCGCGCCATCACCTCAACCGCATTCAACTCGTCCCACGTGTTCGCCGCCAACGGCAGTCGGGCTTTCGATCACAGCGGCTGGACGTTCGAGAGCGGACGAGATCCGCTACGGGGCCGCCGTATCCCTAGACTTCAGTCGGGGGAAGCCGGTGCGGGCAAGGCGAGTGCTGAGGTGAAGGACTCTTGATCCGATCTGTGGTGTTTGATGTCGGCGAGACGTTGTTGGACGACTCACGCGAGTTTGGGGCCTGGGCGGATTGGATCGGGGTTCCAAGGCACACCTTCTCCGCCGTCCTGGGTGTGGTGACAGCGGAGGGGCGCAACAATGCGGAGACGTTCGAGTACTTCCAGCCCGGGTTCGATCTAGGTCATGAGCGACAGCTTCGAGAAGCCGCCGGATGCGGCGAGAGCATCCAGGACTCTGACCTCTATCCGGACGTTCGCCCCGCCCTTTCCGCGTTGCGCGAATGCGGTATTTGGGTCGGCATCGCCGGTAATCAGACGGCGCGGGCTGCGGAACTGCTTCGGGTACTCGACATCCCGTGTGACAGCATCGCCACGTCGGGCGAGTGGGGAGTGGCCAAGCCTGATCGTGCTTTCTTCGATCGAGTCGCGCAGTTCGCCCAGGGAACGCGGGACGAGATTCTGTATGTCGGCGATCACCGTGACAACGACGTGATCCCCGCCAGGGCCGCTGGACTGAAATGCGCACTCATTCGCCGAGGTCCCTGGGGATATCTGTGGGCTGATGAAGTTCGGAAGCAAAGGTATGCGGACTGGGTAGTCGATTCACTGGCTGACTTGGTCACACTGGTTGATCAGCGGCCAAGCGGGCAAGCATTTCCTTGACCTGAGGGTGGCTGTTCGTGTGCTCAGGTGCGACGAGTTGTGCCGACTTCAGAGCAGCGTGCGCATCGTCTCGGTGGTTGGCTTGCAGGTGGGCGCGCGCCATGTCGATGAAGTAGTGGGAGCGTCGTTCGGCAGGTATCGAACCTGTTGGCACCCAGTCCTGTGCTGCCGCGAGCGCCGACCCCGGATCGCCCAACTCGACTCCCAACGAGACCTGATGAATTCGGACCGACGATGGCCCGAAAGCCGTACCGAAATAGACGCCCTCGGGTACCAACCGGGCGACTCGTGCAGCCTCGTTGAGATGTGCGCGGGCGTCTGCGGCGAAGTATCCCCGTGCGGCGGCAACGCCTGCGCGCATGTGCAGAGACCCGTACGTTGCCGCGGCCGGAGTTGAACTCGCCGGATCGACCGCTTCGGCGGCGCGTTCGAGTAGTTTGCGCCCCGCAGTAAGCTCCCCGCTGACAAAGAAAGTCTCGGTACGCACGTATGCCGTTGCGGCAAGGACCAATTCATCCGACGCGCTCATCGCGGAGTCATGCATCATTCCAATGATGCGGGCCGACAGGTCGTAGTGGCCGTACTTGACAGCGATCGCGTCTGCTGCTCGATATCCCTGCACGAGAAGACGATCGATATCCGCGAGCTGGCTTCCAGAGCAAATTGATCTGGCGCGTAGCAGTTCCGAGAGTAGGTCCGGCAGCGCATAGGCAAGCCGGGTGTAGTTCGAATTGAGGCGGTCGGATACGACTGCGGTCACCGCGTCGCGCAACTGTTCGATCGCACGGACGGGGCCGTCATCGACCAGGTCATATGCATCGAGAACTCGACGCAGTTCCGGCAATCGGGACGCTACGACGGCGGCGGACCGATCTGTCACCGGAGCTGACACAGTCGAGTCGGCAGGTAGGGCGCGGCGGAATCGTTCACTTTGTTCGTCATCGAGGCGACGCAGCAGTGTGTCCATGGCCGCCGCGAATTGTCCTGCGAGAGTGATGGTCTCACCTCGGCCCTCCCATTTGCGTACGACCGCCTCGGAGTAGCCGATCAGGTCGGCGAACTCCGACTGAGTCCGCCGCAACGCTTGCGTGCGCAATGCACGTACCTCGACACCTGTCCACCTGATCACGATCATCACGATCTGCCATCCCGTGTTTCATAGGTTCGCGTATGCGCAGCGTAGGGGTTCCGTAGCGGTCGCGTCCCTCCAATGAAGCCAATGGTCACGCGATCCTGTAAGAGGCCCGCCGCCGAGTGGGTGTCCTTGGATCCAATGGGCACGCCATCTCTCGTGACGCCGTTGAGTCGGTGGCGCAAGCCCTCTCGGCGGCGGGTGCATTTCATCCACGACGCAGGAAATGGGGTGGCGTGAAATTGAGGCAGATTGGCCGAGTCGCCGATTTCGCAGTCCTGGGAGTTCTGGCTCCCGGTGGACTCTTATCGGTGGCTCAGTTGCAGCGGCAGGCTGGGCTGACCGGGTGGTCGGCGCGGGCTGCGGTCGCACGGCTGGCGGCGCGGGGGTTGGTGGTCGATCTACGCGGGCGCGGGCGGTGGCAGATCACCGTGCGCGGCCGTGGGGAATGGGCTATGAAAGGGAGGCGGTTCACCGCATGACCGGCTGGCATCTCGGACTCTATGTCGCCATCGCGATACCGGCCACCGTCCTTCTGATCGCTGTGTTCTCGCCGCCCCGTATCCCGAAGAACAAGTCGGTCAAGGGAATTCGAGAACGGATCGAGGCCGAGCGCAGGCGGCGTTCGGGGTCGGCGTAGGGCGGCTCGGGCCGGTGTCGGACAACAAAGAACGGCCCCGGCCTGGAAGACCAGGCTGGAGCCGTTTCGTGTCTCGACCACACGAGTCGGGGTGACAGGATTTGAACCTGCGACCTCTTCGTCCCGAACGAAGCGCGCTACCAAGCTGCGCCACACCCCGTGAAGCGAACCTGTAGAAGCTTACAACAGGGTGGGGGCAGACGTTAAACCGGCTGGTTGGGCTAGGTTTTGTGGGGGCGGATGGTGGAGAAGATGCGCTTGGCGGTATCGGCGTCGAGGGCGTTGGGGACGCCGGTGTCGGCGGCGATCACCATGACGAAATTGCCGTCGTCCTCATCGCTGGGCATGGCGAAGGTGTAGATCGAGTAGTTGGTGGCGCAGCCCGGTTTGGCCTGACTGAGCGTGCCCTGCGTCTCGACGAAGGTGCCGTGCTGCAAACCGTCCAGCGAGGCCAGCGGCTGCGGTGTACCCGCCTTGCCGCCGCTGGCGTCGGCATAGGCGGCTTTGGCGGTCCGATTGCCCAAATCGGTGGCCACCCGGATGCTGTCCTTGTCATCGGACCCGGTGAGCAGGGCGATGGTGCGGGTCGAACCGGGGCAGTAATCCTTGCCCTCGGTCGCGTAACCCTTGCCGACGATGCCGTTCGGCGGGCCACCCAGATTGCCACGATCACCGACGGTCCAGTTGGTCGGCACGTCGTAGGTCGCCCCCACGTCGGGGGCGTCGACCACCTGGAATCCGGCCACCACCGGCCCGGTCCCGGTGGTGGGGGCGGGTGCGGGTTTGGGGTTGGCGCTGCGCGGTGGCGCGCCCGGACTGGTGGTCAACGCGCTGACCAGGGAGGGGAGCGCGCCATTCGACGGCTCGGCAGGCGCGCGACCCGATCCGGAATTCGCGGCCAACGCGATCCCCAGGACGATGGCGATGACCAGCAGGATCCCGATCCCGATCCCGAGGATCTTCTTGCCCTGCGGCGTCAACTGCTGTCCGCCGAACTGGGCTCCGCCGGGCGCGCGCCCGCCGGGCTGCCACGAAGCCCCCGGTGTTGGTTGTCCCCAATTGCCCTGTACGGCACCTGGACTCGCCTGCCAGGGCGATGCGGCAGCGGGAATCTGCTGCGGTGCGACGGGATTCGGTGGCGGCTGCGGGGACACCTGCTGTCCCACCGGCGCCTGCGCGGTGAGCCCCGGTCCGATCGCCTGAGGCGGGAGGGGGCCGAGTGCCGAGGATCCGAGCTGCGCCGTCGGAGCCTGCGCCGGTCGGTCCGAAGGCTCGACAGGCTGTTGAGTCATCGCAGGCTGCTGTGCCGCCGGACCGGCGGCATGCTGCCCGACAAAAGGCTGCTGGGGCGGCGTCTGAATCCCTGTCGGCGCCGCAGGCACCTCGACGGCCCGCACAGCTCCTTCCGCCCCGAGGCGATCTTCGGCCGCGACGGGCATCTGATGCCCCGTGAGAATCGACTTCTGATCGCCGCTGTGCCGCCCCTCGAGCGCATGCCGAGACTCCGAACCCTGCCGCGTCGTTTCGCCCTGCTGCGACGAAGGCAGCGACTGCCACGGCGTCTTACCCGTGGCCCGCCCGGATTCTCCGGCGGGGGAGCGCATTCCGATCGGACGGGTGAGCTGATCGTTCGGGGCGGGAGTCTCCTGCGCGACGGCCTCCGGCGATCCGATCGCGGAGGTCTGCTTCGACTTCGAATTGCCTTGTCCGGCAGTGGAAGACGGCCGACTCCGCTCAACTCCCACGGTGGGCGTGGAATCGCCTGCCCCGAGATCGAAGACCCGATCGGGCGAATCCGATGCGGGCGCGGATTTCGTCGGCACGGGCGCGCTTTCGATCGAGAAGGCCATTTCCCGATCGGATGATGTTGTCTCCGAGTCAGTTTCGACAACCTCGGGGACTTCCGGGGTTTCGGACCCCTCGGAAGCGTCGAGATGCGGCCGAAACCGCCCCGGCGGCCGCCCGAAGGGCGACCACTGTTTGGCCGCTGCCCTGGACAACGCCGCCGCCCCCGCCCCCGATTTCGGCAGCGAGAAGGGATCGCTCCCGCCGGTCAGTTCGGCTCCGGGCCGCCGCGGCGGCACCGGCGAGCGGCGCGGCGCGTCGACCCGGACGGTGACCGATTCGGTGCCGGAATCATCCTGTCCGACACCGGATTCGGATTGCTGTTCAATTGCCGACTCAGCGCCGGAGGCCGGATCGTCGGATCCGGTCGGTACGGCCGCGGTAGGTTGCCGCGGATTTGGGGACGGCGCACCGGTCTGTCCGAGAACGGTCGGCTCGTCGAAACCACTACTCACTGTTGTAAACCCCTGCCTGACACACGGTTCGGCAGGCACCCTAGCGGGCGATCGCCTCCGATGCAGACACACCCTGTCCGCTGTCGGCGGCAGGGCGCTTGGGCGGCGCGGCGACCAGGGTGAGCAGCGTGGCCTCCGGGCGGCAGCAGAACCGGTACGGCGCCCACGGGGAGGTGCCGATACCCGCGGAGACATGCAGTTGGGTATGCGCGCCCCAGCGCGAAGGCCCCTTGACACGGGACCGGTCGATACCGCAGTTGGTGACGAGCGCGCCGTAGCCGGGCAGCACCAGTTGACCGCCGTGGGTGTGCCCGGCGAGAACCAGGTCGTAGCCGTCGGCGGCGAAGCGGTCGAGCACTCTGGGCTCGGGCGAATGGGTCAGGCCGATCCGCAACTGTGCCAGCGGATTCGGCAGGCCCGCGATGGTGTCGTACCGGTCGCGGCGCAGGTGCGGATCGTCGACGCCCGCGGTGGCGATGCGGATGCCCGCCACCTCGAGTTCGCGGCGCACATGGGTCAGGTCGAGCCAGCCGCGTTCGGCGAACGCGGCGCGCAGATCCTTCCACGGCAGCGGCGCGCCGTAGACGCGGCGGTGATCACGCTTGAAGTATTTGAGCGGATTCTTGGGGACCGGCGCGAAGTAGTCATTGCTCCCGAAAACAAAAAGCCCAGGGCGGGAAAGCAATCCGCCGAGGGCCTGGACCACTGCGGGCACCGACCGCTGATGGGACAGATTGTCCCCGGTGTTGACGACCAGATCCGGTTCGAGCCGATCCAGCTCGCGCAACCACTGCTGTTTGAGCTGCTGCCCGGGCATCATGTGCAGATCGCTCAGGTGCAGTACCCGTAGGCTCGACGACCCCGGCGGCAGCACCGGCATGGTGGTCTCCCGCAGCACGAAGGCATTGCGTTCGATCAGTGCGGCGTAACCGATTCCGGCCGCTGCGGCCCCGGCGGCACCCAACGCGGTTGTTCGTACAGCGGCGGTCGAGAGAACGGGCATTTGCCCAGCATAGGTGACCTTGGACCGGAATGCTGAGTGGGTTTACGCACAGACCACTTGACGGAGGTCGCGTTTTCGCATTACAAGCCGCCCGCAGGGTCGCCGAGGTTGCGGACGCGACGGTGAATCGGACTGTTTTCGCACGCCAGACGGTGAAAAGGGCCGCGCGCCCGGCAAATGTGGTGGGTCGTGGTCGGCGCAGCGGCTACGGTGTGGCACATGCCGGAACTCAAATCCCAGCTGCGGGCGGATATGACCGCCGCGATGAAGGCCAAGGACACCCTGCGACTGTCCACCCTGCGGATGATGCTCGCCGCCATCCAGACCGCCGAGGTCGCCGGACCCGCGGCGCGCGAGCTCTCCGACGCCGAGGTCGTTGTGGTCCTGCAGAAGGAGGCCAAGAAGCGCAGCGAGGCGGCCGAGGTCTTCACCCAGGCCGGGCGCGGTGAGTTGGCGGCCAATGAGCACGCCGAGGCGCGCATCATCGACGAATACCTGCCCACCCAACTGACCGAGGCGGAGGTGGCCGATCTGGCCGATACCGCCATCGCCCAGGTGGCCGAGCAGTTGGGCGAGCGGCCGGGTATGCGGCAGATGGGCCAGGTCATGAAGGTCGCCACCGGGCTGGCCCAGGGCAAGGCCGACGGTTCGCGCATCTCCGCCGCCGTGAAGGCGCGCCTCTAGCTCTAGTTCGAGCGAAATAACACCGCCCGCCCGAATTGCTCGGGCGGGCGGTGTTATTCATTCAGCGGATCGGGGGAAATCCGGGTATCTGGAATCCGGGCAGCAGCGGTGGTGGCGGTGGTGGCGCGCCCGGTGGCGGGGGCGGCGGTGCGTCGTGTTTGGTGCCGTCGCTGATGTAGACGGTGATCACCGAGCCGGGAATGGCCGAACCATTGGGCGCGGTGCCCATCACCCGGCCCTTGGGCTGCGATCCCGCGCCGGTCACGGGGGAGACCTGGAAGCCCGAGTTGACCAGCGCGGCGGTGGCCTCGCCCTGCGTCATGCCGGTGACATCGGGCACCTGCGCGTTATTGGATCCGCGCACGTACTTCTCGTCCATGGGTGGCAGTGCGGGCGGCGGGAATTGTGGCGCCACCGATTTGATCGCGCCGAGCCAGGTGCGTGCGGGCTCATTACCGCCGAACAGATCGCCGCCGCCGCAGTTGCGCAGCGGGAAGGAGCAGATCTCGCCCGGTGTGCGGCTGTCGCCGTAGATGTAGGCGGCGCCTGCCAGCGAGTTGGTGAAGCCGAGGAAGGCCGAGGAGCGGTGCGATTCGGTGGTGCCGGTCTTCGCCGAGACCGGCATATTCCAGCCGGTGGCCCCCGCCGAACCCGCGGCGGTGCCGCTGAGCGTGTCGTGGCTGAGCGCGTTGGCCAGCGTATTGGCCAGGCCCGGATCCACCACCTGCTCGCACGCCTGCTGGGTCAGCGGGACGGGTTTACCGCTGCGGTCCAGCACCTCTTTGATCGGCGACGGCGGGCACCACCGGCCGCCGGAGGCGAGGGTGGCGGACACATTCGACAATTCCAGCGGGTTGATGGCGACAGGGCCGAGGGTGAACGAGCCGAGGTTCTGCTCCTTGATCATGTCGGCCAGGCTCTGGTTGCCGTGGCCTGAGGAACCGGCCTCGGTGTAGGAGCGCATACCCAGTCGCACCGCCATATCGACTGTTGGCGCGACGCCGACGGCCTGAATCAGCTTGACGAAGGCGGTATTCGGCGAGGTGGCCAATGCCTCGGTCACCGACATCGGGGATTTGTAGTTGCCCGCGTTGGTGACGCAGTAGGTCGCGGGCGGACAGCCGCGCGCACCGCCGTCGCCCATGCCCTTGGCCTCGAAGCGACCCGGTACATCGAGTTGGGCGTTGACGCCCAAACCCTTCTCCATGGCGGCGGCCGTGGTGAAGATCTTGAAGATGGAGCCCGCGCCGTCGCCGACCATCGAATACGGCTGCGGCTGCACGGTTTCGTTGGCGTCGCGGTTGAGTCCGTAGGTGCGACTGCTGGCCATGGCGACCACCGCGTGCGAATCCTGTCCGGGCGCGACGATCGACATGACCTCGGCGATATTGTCCAGATTCGGGTTGGCGGCATCGGTGACCGAGCGCTTCACCGCGGCCTGCACCGCCGGATCGAGCGTGGTGCGGATCAGGTAGCCGCCCCGGTCGATCTGTTCGCGGCTGATCCCCGCGTTGGCCAGGTATTGCAGGGCGTAGTCGCAGAAGAAGCCGCGGTCCTCGGCGGCGATACAGCCGTGCTGGAGCCCCTTCGGCTCCGGCAGCACCCCGAGCGGATCGGTCTTGGCCTTGCGGAACTCCTCGGCCCGGCTGGGGATGTTCTGGATCATGGTGTCCAGCACCGTGTTCCGTCGGATGGTGACACCCTCGGGATTGGTGTAGGGGTTCAGCTTGGAGGAGCTCTGCACCATACCGGCGAGCATGGCCGCCTGGGTGATGTTCAGGTTGGCGGCGTCGACGCCGAAGTAGGTCTGTGACGCGTCCTGGATGCCGTAGGAGGAATTGCCGAACGGCACCAGATTCAGGTATCTGGTGAGGATTTCGTCTTTGGAGAGCTCGCGGTCCAGCGTGAGCGCCATGCGGATCTCGCGGATCTTGCGGGCCGGGGTGGTCTCGATGGCGGCGCGGCGTTCGGCGTCGGTCTTGGCCACGACGAGCAGTTGGTAGTTTTTGACGTACTGCTGGTCCAGGGTGGACGCGCCCTGCTGCACCTCGCCGCTGGCGGAGTTGGTCAGGAAGGCGCGCAGGGTGCCCTGCCAGTCGACGCCCGCGTGCTCGGTGAAGCGGCGGTCCTCGATCGAAATGATCGCCAACTTCATGTCATTGGAGATCTTGTCGCTGGGCACCTCGAACCGGCGCTGCTCGTAGAGCCAGGCGATCGGCGTGCCCGCGGCGTCGACCATGGTGGACACGGCGGGGACGGTGCCCTCGACCAGCTCGGCGGAGACATTGTCGACGGCATCGGCCGCGCGGTTGGATACGAACCCGAAACCACCCGCCAACGGGAACAACAGACCGGCGACGAGCACGGCTGCCAGCGCACAGCTGCCTGCCAGCTTCGCGAGCGTATGTGTGATCGGCACGTCGTCCAGCCTAAAGGGTGCTGCGGGCGCGCTCTCCGGTGCGTTTGGTGCTTGTGGAGAACTGGCGGTTCGCGTTTCGAATGGGCGTGTCGCGCAACCACGTTTGGCGTGTCGCGTGGCGGTCGTTCGGTGTGTCGGCCGGACCGCCCAGTTCGCCCGTGATTTTGGAGGGACGGTCGTACCAATAAATACGGGGACGGTCTTGCGCGAGCGCCATACCTTTACCTAGATTGAGAACCCAGTGTGATAGAGCTAACACTCAAAGTGGAATGTGGTGCAGTTCGCAGCGGGGAATGGGTTGCTGCGACACGGTACGGGATTCTGGAGCGCCGATGACCCGGTGTTCGGACTGCAAAGGGGCACACCAAATGCACATGACAACCCCCATCGCTCGATTGGACGTGGAGCAGGCCGAAGCAAGGATCGCCTGGGTAGCCCAGGCGCGATGCAAGGAAGTGGATCCCGATCAACTGTTCGTGCGCGGCGCGGCGCAGCGCAAGGCGGCCACCATCTGCAGGCACTGCCCGGTGCTGATGCAGTGCGGCGCCGACGCGCTCGACAACCGGGTCGAGTTCGGCGTCTGGGGTGGGATGACGGAGCGGCAGCGGCGGGCGCTGCTCAAGCAGCATCCCGAGGTCACGTCCTGGGCCGATTTCTTCCAGGCTCAGCGTCAGCATCAGGTGGCGATGTAAACATCGCATGGAACTGAGCCCGCGGTCGCGGGCTCAGTTCCGTTTGGGGGCCGATTGATCCCCCGTGGCCCCGTGGGCGAACTGATCGCCCGCAGCCCCTGTGGTGATCCGATCGCCTTCGGCCGCAGGGGCCAGTTGATCGCCCACCACCCGCAGCGCGGCCAGATCGGAGACCTCGAACGGCAGCGCGGTGACCGCCACCATCGGCACCCGCGGATGCGCGCCCGTGAACCGGTGCAGCAGGTGCTGTTCGCGCCGATCGGTGCTCGCGCGGTGGGCGTGGATGCGCAGCACCGCCGCGGCGAGCGGATTGGTCTCGGCGAGTTGGTCGGCCGCGGTGAGCGCGTTCTCGGCAGGCAGCGCGCTAAGCGTCGGATGGGTGCGGTTGAGGACGAGTCCGGCCAGTGGCATGCGCTCGCTCGCCAGCCGATCGACGAAGAATGACGCCTCACGTAGCGCGTCCGGTTCCGGCGCGGCGACCACCAGGAAGTGCGTGCCCGGTTTGGACAGCATGGCGTAGGTGCGGTCGGCGCGGTCCTGGAATCCGCCGAACAGCGATTCCACCGATTGCAGGAAATTCGACGCGTCCTTGAGCATTTGGCCGCCGACGATGGTGGAGACCCCGCGCACCGCCAGGCTCATGGCACCGGTGAGGATGCGGGTCACACCGCGTCCGGGCGCCATGATGACGCGGATCATCTTGCCGTTCAAGAAGTTCCCGAGCCGCTTGGGGGCGTCGAGGAAGTCGAGGGCATTGCGCGATGGCGGGGTGTCCACCACGATGAGATCCCATTCGCGGCGCGCGGCCAACTGCCCGAGCTTCTCCATCGCCATGTATTCCTGCGTCCCGCCGAAGGAGGAGGCCACGGTCTGATAGAAGGGGTTGGCGAAGATCTGCTCGGCCTTATCGCCGCTGGTGTGCTCGAGCACCATATCGTCGAAGGTGCGGCGCATATTCAGCATCATCGCGAACAGTTCGCCCTTGGCTTCTGGGCCGAGTTCCACCCGCTGCGGGGTGTTGTCCAGATCCGCCACACCCAGTGACTGGGCCAGTCGGCGGGCCGGGTCGATGGTGAGCACCACGACTTTTCGGCCCTGTTCGGCGGCGCGCAGGGCGATGGCCGCCGCGGTGGTCGTCTTGCCGACACCGCCGGAGCCGCAGCAGACGATCACCCGCGCGGCGCGGTCGGCGAGGATCGCCGAAATATCCAGCGGGGCCGCGGTGATCGGGATCGGCGCGCTCAACGTACCCCCTGGTTGCTCAGGTGTTCGGCCAGTTCGTAGAGTCCGCCGAGGTCCATGCCGTCGGGTAGGGCGGGCAGGTACAGCCGCGCGACATCCACGGCGGTCAGTTCGGCGGCGCTCTCGTCCTGGGCGCGCATGGTGGCCGAATGTTCCGCGGTCTCGGTGAGCAGACCCTGGAAGTCGCTGTCGGGCAATGTGATTCCCGCTTCGGTCAAACCTGATCGCACCGTGTCGGCGTCGATATCGCCCACGGCGGCGCGGTCGCGCACCGCGACGGGTAGTTGACCCTCGGAGGCCCGGTTCACGATGACGGTGCCGATGCGCAGATCCGCCGCGGTCAATTCGGCGACGGCGTCGGCGGTCTCCTGCACCGGCAGCGCCTCGAGCAGGGTGACCAGGTGGATCATCGTCTTGTCCGAATGCAGCAGCGTCGAAACGCCTTCGGCCTGTGCGGCGATCGGCCCGCTCTTGGCGATCTCGGCCATGGCCTGGGTGACGTCGAGGAAGCTCGCGATGCGCCCGGTGGGCGGGGCGTCCACCACGATCTCGTCGTAGACGAGCGCACCCGCCTTGTCGACGCGGACCGCGCACTCCTTGATCTTGCCGGTCAGGATGACATCGCGCAGACCGGGTGCGATGGTGGTGACGAATTCGATGGCCCCGACCCGGCGCATGGCCCGCCCGGCGAAGCCGAGGTTGTAGAACATGTCGAGGTATTCGAGGAAGGCGTGTTCGATATCGAGGGCCAGCGCCACCACCTCGCCGCCGCCGTCGGCGGTGGCGATTCTGGTCTCGGTGGGCGGTAGGGGCGGCAGGTCGAACATTTGGGCAATCGACTGCCTGCTCTCCACCTCCACCAGCAGCACCCGGCGCCCACCCGCGGCCAGCGCCAACGCCAGCGCGGCGGCGACGGTGGACTTGCCCGTGCCGCCCTTGCCCGAAACATAGTGCAGGCGGGCTTTTTCCGCGCGCGGCGGCCATCCGGCGGCCGGGTGCCGCGCGTCCGCGCCGGGCGCTGCTGTTGGTACTCCCACGTGCGCGAGCCTATAACTCGATATCCGATCGCGTCCGAGGGATCGGGGTTGTCGCATGTCGTGTGTATCAGACAGTCCCGTCGCGCGGCGGGTCCGCGAACGCGCCAACTACGCTCAGCGCCATGAGTGATGTGACCCAGTGGGAGTACGCGACCGTTCCGCTGCTGACGCATGCGACCAAGCAGATTCTGGATCAGTGGGGCGCCGACGGTTGGGAGCTGGTGACCGTGCTGCCCGGTCCGACCGGTGAACAGCTTGTCGCCTACCTCAAGCGCGCGAAGTAGGAGAGGGATCCGATGACCGACTGGAAAAGCAATCTCGAGCGTCTCGGGCTCACCCTGCCCAAGGTGGCCGTGCCTGTCGCGGCCTATGTGCCCGCCGTGCGTTCGGGTTCGTTCGTCTACACCTCCGGTCAACTGCCGTTCGTCGACGGCGAGCTGATCGCGGTGGGCAAGGCGGGGGCCGAGGTCTCGGTGGAACAGGCCAAGGCGGCCGCCCGCATCTGCGCGCTCAACGCGCTGGCCGCCGTGCACGAGGCGGTCGGACTCGACGCGGTGGTGCGCATTGTGAAGGTGGTCGGATTCGTGGCCTCCGCACCCGGCTTCACCGATCAGCCGATCGTGATCAATGGCGCGTCGGAACTGCTGGGCGAGGTGTTCGGCGAATTCGGCGCGCACGCCCGCTCGGCGGTCGGCGTGGCCGAACTGCCGCGCAACACCCCGGTCGAGGTGGAGCTGATCGCCGAGGTGGGCTAGTCCGCCTCTGCGCGTATTCAGCGCGCGGCCGGGAGCCGTCGGTGTTTTGTACGCGTGGCGGCGGTTGGGTGCGGCACCGATTTTGGGCGTTCCCGGTGAGTTACCCGAATCTTGCGAAATCAGTTGTCACTTTGGGTAACTGGTTGACCAGGGACTTGAATCGGGGTGTGCTTTCACATGAGGTGGGAGCCGGCCGGCGGGTGCCGTACGAAAGGTTGTCTGCCGGCCGGATTCGGCCGAAGGTGCAAGAACAGGTTTTGACGGAGGTATGGCGCATGGCACTCGAGCATCCCGCCTACGGCCAACTGCGGCAGGTGACGCCGACGGCAGCGGTGTTGTTGGCGAACAATCCCAACCAGATGACCCTGGACGGCACCAACACCTGGATCCTGCGCGCGCCGGGGCGCACCGACTGTGTGGTCATCGATCCGGGGCCGGAGGATGCCGAGCACAGCGCCGATATCGTCCGCGCCACCGGCGGGGAGATCGCGCTCACCCTGATCACCCATCGACACCACGACCACACCGGCGGCATCGACGATCTGGTCGCGCGGACCGACACACGGGTCCGTGCGAAGACCGCTGAGTTCCTACGGGGTGGCACTCGAACACTGTCCGACGGCGAGGTCATCGAGGCGGCGGGTCTGCGCATCATCGCGTTGGACACCCCCGGCCACACCGCCGATTCGGTGAGCTTCCTGCTCGATGACGCGGTCGTCACCGGCGATACGGTCCTGGGTGCGGGCACCACCGTGCTCGACGCTAGCGACGGCGCCCTCGCCGACTACCTCGCATCGCTGGATCGGTTGCTCGCGGTCGGGGCGGGTCGGGCGCTGCTGCCCGCGCACGGCCCGGATCATCCGGATCTGGAACCGGTGGTGCGGTACTACATCAAGCACCGCCACGAACGCCTCCAGCAGGTGCGGGCGGCGCTGGCGAGCCTCGGCCCGGACGCCGCGGCGATGGATGTGGTGCGCACGGTTTACGCCGATGTCGATCCGAGCCTGTGGCCCGCCGCGCTCAGCTCGGTGACCGCGCAACTGGAGTATCTGCGCCAGGAGATCTCGGACTGAAAACACGAAAACCCGCCGGATCGAGGTCATCCTCGATCCGGCGAGGTTGTTCGTGCACCACTGCGTCGGCCGATGCCGCGTCGGCCCCGAGTGGACTACCGCGCGCGCCGAGCCAATCGCTCGGAGTCGGAGATCAGCACGCTCTTGCCCTCGAGCCGCAGCCAGCCACGATGCGCGAAATCGGCCAGGGCCTTGTTCACGGTCTCGCGGGAGGCGCCCACCAGCTGGGCGATCTCCTCCTGGGTGAGGTCGTGGGTGACGCGCAGCGCGCCCGCCTCCTGCGTGCCGAAGCGCTGAGCCAACTGCAGCAGCGCCTTGGCGACCCGGCCGGGAACGTCGGTGAAGATCAGGTCGGCCAGGTTGTTGTTGGTGCGGCGCAGCCGGCGGGCCAGTACGCGCAGCAGTTGCTCGGCGATCTCCGGACGCTGGTCGATCCAGGATTTGAGGGCGTCGCGGTCCATGGTCACGGCGCGCACCTCGGTGACGGTCGTGGCGGTGGAGGTGCGCGGACCCGGATCGAAGATCGACAGTTCGCCGAACATATCCGACGGACCCATGATGGTCAGCAGGTTTTCCCGACCATCGGGTGAGCGCCTGCCGATCTTTACCTTGCCCGACGTGATGATGTACAGCCGATCGCCGGGCTCACCTTCATTGAAGATGACATGCCCGCGCGGAAAATCCACGGGCTGTAGCTGTTTGGCTAGAGCGGCCACCGCGGTGGGCTCTACGCCTTGGAAGATGCCAGCTCTGGCGAGGGCCTCGTCCACGAATGTGCTCCTTATGGGGATATGGCTCTGTCCTGGACCGAAGCGTTCGGCCGACAGTGCAGTCTACGCGGCATGGTGATCGCATAGTGACAGACACCACGTAAAGAGTGGATTGCGTGGCGCAGCGCTTAACCGTACCGCAGCATCCGAAGGCGGCGTTCGCGGGTCCCGCGCGGAGCCCGTTATCCGAGAATTAGCTCGCTCGAGCTACGTCCAAATCTTCACTGCGGGGCCTGCCCCCCTTGCGGCGGCGCATCTTGGCCACTGCTGCGGGCAGTCCGAGCTTCGTCAGCTCCTTCACCTCGGCGTTACTTGCCTTGTCCAGGTACTGCTGAACCTCTTCATCGGGTTCGAGAAGTTTGCGGAGCCGATTCTCGACCCGCTCCATGCCCAGTGCGAACAGCATCAACACCACTGGGAACAGCACCACAGCGAGTCCTTGCATGGGGAGCAGTAAACACGGTTCAGGTCTCAGATGGAACACGGGAGTGGAACTGAGCGGGCAACGTCGATAACCGGTTCCGTATGGTGGACCGGTGCGTGTCTCCCCTTCCTCAGACGCCGTGAACGGGTCTTCATCCCCCACCGAGGCGGTCGACGCGCAGCCGTCCGCACCCGCACCGCGCCGCGGCAAATCCCGCGCCCGACAGGCCGAAACACCACTGGGCCTCACCCGCCGCGCCCGCCGGATGTACCGCACCCTCACCGTCGAATTCCCGGACGCGCATTGCGAGTTGGATTTCACCAATCCGCTCGAATTGGCGGTCGCGACAATACTTTCCGCGCAATGCACCGATGAGCGAGTGAACCTCACCACGCCCGCACTGTTCGCCCGCTATCGCGATGCGCGTGCCTACGCCGCGGCCAACCGCGCCGAACTGGAGGAATACATCCGGCCGACCGGATTCTTCCGCAACAAGACCACCTCGCTCATCGGTCTCGGACAGTCGCTGCTGGAGCGCCACAACGGTGAATTGCCTCACACCCTGGACGAATTGGTGAAATTGCCGGGCATCGGCCGCAAGACCGCCAACGTCATCCTCGGCAATGCCTTCGGCGTGCCCGGCATCACGGTCGACACCCATTTCGGGCGGCTGGTGCGCCGCTGGGGCTGGACCGCCGAGGAGGATCCGGTCAAGGTCGAACACATCGTCGGCGCGCTGATCGAACGCAAGGAATGGACGATGCTGTCGCACCGCGTGATCTTCCACGGTCGCCGCGTGTGCCATGCCCGCAAACCCGCCTGCGGCGCCTGCCTGCTGGCCGCCGACTGCCCGTCCTTCGGCACGGGTCCGATCGAATTCGAGGCCGCCGCCAAACTGGTCAAGGGACCCGAGGCGCCGCACCTGTTGGAACTGGTGCGTCGGTGACCCGGATCCCGGCGGTGTGGCGGTGGGCGCTGCTGGTCGCGGTGGCTCTCGTCGCGCTGGCGGTGGCCCTCTGGCCGCGCGGGGGTTCCCGTGACGCCGCCCGTCCGGCCGGAACGGTTGAATCCGCCGGCGCCGCAACGTCTTCGGATCGGGCTGCGGCCGGTTTGCCGCAGTGTCCGCGGCCCGCGCCCGATGCGGTTGGGCGCGGCCCACTGGCCGGGCTGACGCTCGATTGCCTCGCCGATGGATCCCCGGTCGACCTGGCCGCCGCGCTGGCGGGCAAACCGGCGGTGCTGAACCTCTGGGCCTACTGGTGCGGTCCGTGCCGCAAGGAACTGCCCGACCTGTCGGCGTATGCTGCCCGCGCGGGCACGGCGGTGACGGTGCTGACCGTGCACGCCGATCCCGCCCCGACCAAGGGACTGGGACTGCTCGCCGCGCTGCGTCAGGACGGCGGGAGTGTGCGGATTCCGGGTGTCGAGGACGCGGACGGCAAGGTGCGCGCCGCCGTCGGCGCACCGAACGTGCTGCCGGTCACCGTGTTGTTGCGGGCCGACGGATCCATCGCCAAAACCGTGGTGCGTCCTTTCGCGGGCGTCGAGGACATCGTGGCCACCGTCGCGGCCGAACTCGGGGTCGCGGCATGATGGCTGCGGGCAGGTCCGACAGCGGACCCGCGGGCGGAGGTAGTGGCATGACGATCCCGGTCTCTCGAGATATTCCGCAGTGGCTGCGCGCCGCCGTCGCGCCCGGCGCCGCCGATCCCGACGATTCGCTGACCATGGCCCGAGCGTTGCGCCGGGTCATGATGGTCAACGGCGCGCCTCGCCAGGCCGCCGTGCTGGTGCTGTTCGGCGGTGCGGCGCAGGCCGATCCGACCGCCCCCGGCGGACTGCCCGCCGATGCCACCGTCCTGCTCACCCAGCGCGCCGCCTCACTGCGCCAGCATCGCGGTCAGGTCGCATTTCCCGGCGGCGCGGTCGATCCCGAGGACAACGGCCCGATCGACACCGCCCTGCGCGAGGCCAACGAGGAGACCGGCCTGGATCGCACGGGCGTCGAACCGCTCGCCGTATTGCCCAAACTGTTCGTGCCGCCGTCGCACTTCGATGTCACGCCGGTCATCGCCTACTGGCGCACACCGAGTCGGGTGTGGGTGGTGGATCGCAAGGAAACCGAGCGGGTGACCCCGATTCCGGTGGCCGACCTGCTCGATCCGGCCAATCGCTTCGTAGTGCGCGGCAGCACCGGCTATCGGAGTCCGGCCTTTCAAGTGGACGGCATGCTGGTCTGGGGACTGACCGGCGGTATTCTCGCTCAAACTTTCAAAAGCGCAGGCTGGGAACGGGATTGGGATCGCACCGATGTGCGCGATCTCGAATCCGCCCTCGCCGCAGTGGGGATGGTGCCGTGAGTCAGCCTGACCGCAGGCCGGGTATCGCGTACAGGACAGTGGTTCGGCTCGGTTGGGAGGTGGTGCGGCCATGAGTTCGTCGGTCTGGCTCGATATCGGTGTCGTCCTGCTGGCGCTGACCTTCGCCTCCACCGGATGGCGGCACGGCGCGGTCGCCTCGGCGCTGTCGTTCCTCGGCGTGGTTCTCGGCGCCGTGGCGGGCATCCTGATCGCCCCGCACATCCTGGTGCATGTCGACAAGGGCCGCGTCTTCATCGGGTTCCTGCTGATCGTGGCGCTGGTCATCGTCGGCGAGATCGCGGGCATGGTGCTGGGTCGGGCGGCGCGCGGCGGCCTGCGTCATCCCTTCACCCGGACCGTGGACAGCGTGCTCGGCGCGGTGCTGCAGGGGGTGGCCGTGCTGGTGGCGGCCTGGTTACTGGCGCTGCCGTTGGCGACATCGGCGCAGCCCGCGATCGCGACGGCCATCAATGGCTCGCGGGTGCTCTCCGATGTCAACAGCGTCGCGCCGAACTGGTTGCGGCAGGTGCCCACCGAATTCTCCAAACTGCTCGACACCTCCGGGCTGCCGACGGTCATCGGGCCGTTCGGTCGCGCGCCCATCAAACCGGTCGACCCGCCGGATCCGAGCCTGGCCCGCAGTCCGGTCGCGGCGGATCTGCAACTGCGGGTGCTGCGCATCCACGGTGTCGCGCCGAGTTGTCAGCGCGCGCTGGAGGGTTCGGGCTTCGTGGTCGCGCCCGAGCGCATCATGACCAACGCCCACGTGGTCGCCGGGACCACCACCATCCGGGTGGACTATCTGGGTCGGCAGCTCGACGCCTCGGTGGTGCTGTTCGATCCGCAGACCGATGTCGCGGTGCTCTCCGTCCCCGGCCTGACCGCCGAGGTGATCCCCCTCGCGCCCGATCACGCGCGGGCGGGCGACAGCGCGATCGTGCTCGGTTATCCGGGCGGCGGCCAGTATTCGGCGAGTATCGCCCGCGTCCGCGACACGTTGGACCTGAGCGGGCCGAATATCTACCGCAACGGCAGCGTGGACCGCGAGGTGTACACCATTCGCGGTCAGGTCCGCGCGGGCAACTCCGGTGGGCCGCTGGTGGATACGGAGGGCCGGGTGCTCGGGGTGGTGTTCGGTGCTGCCGTGACCGACGAGGACACCGGCTACGCCCTGACCCTCAACGAGGTCCGCAAGCAACTCGACGCCGCCGCGGGCTCGACTTCGTCCGTGGACACGGGAGCCTGCGTCCTGAGCTGAACGAACCCGGTCGGTCTCGGCCGACCGGGTCTATAGCGTCTCGGCCCGACCAGGCTTGTATCTCTGCCTGACCGGCTCGGCGGTCAGGCCAGCAGCTTCGCCAGCTCGGCCGTGACCGCCGTCGGATTCTCCTGATGGGCGAAGTGCGCCGCCTCGGCAATGGTGACCAGCCTGCGATGCGGTGAGAGGTCGTGCCCGCGTCGGAAGGTGCGCGCCAGCAGATACGGATCCAGCTCGCCGCGCATGGCGAGCACCGGAATCGAGATCGGTTCGCGCATGGTGGCCATGAAGCGTCGACCATCCGGTCGCCACTGACTGCGGAAGGCCCAGCGCTGATACTCCAGCGCGCAATGTGCGGCGCCCGGAATCCGGATGGCCGAACGCATCCGGCGTGCGGTATCGACGAATTCGGCCGTATCCGACCACGACGCGCCGACCCGCGCGCGCAGCAGCCGCTCCACCTCGAAACCCGCGCCGCTGGTCAGCAGCCGCTCCGGATAGCGGGGCAGTTGGTAGCGCAGGAAATTCGGCAGCCAGGCGCGGCGCTGGGACCGGTCGCGCAGGACGGCGCGCTTGAGCGCCACCGGATGCGGGGAGCCCACCACGGCGATCGACCGCACCAGTCGCGGATGCAGCACCGCCGTGATCCAGCAGACCAGTCCGCCGTCGGCATGGCCGACGAGGGTGGCCTCGGAATGGCCGAGCGCGCGAATCAGTCCGGCGATATCCCCGGCCAGCGTCCACCCGTCATAGCCGCGCGGTGGCTTGTCGGTATCGCCGTAGCCGCGCAGATCCACCGCGACCACCCGATGTCCGAGCGCGGCCAGTCCGGTCAGTTGATGCCGCCACGACCACCACAGGTCGGCGAAGCCGTGCAGCAGCACCACCAGCCGCGCCTGCGTCAATTCCGCCTCGCCCAAGCCGGATTCGGCCTCGACGACATGGAAGCGGATGCCATTGGCGCGCACATCCCGATGGGTCCACGGTCCGTCGTAACGGACGCTGGACGGATCCGGGGGGAAGTTCGCCGACACGCCGACCGAGCGTAGTGGGTCGGCGTGCCCGCGAGCGAACCCGCGCCGTACGCGGCGGCGTCGAAATGCGTTTACTGAGCGGTGGGCTTGTCGAGCGCGACCTTCGTGTCGTCGTGCGCGGCGGCGCCGAGTCCGTGCGGCAGGACGCCGACTGCTTCCTTGAGCGAGTCGATCGTCTTCTGCGGTGCGCGCAGCTTGCGCACCTTCAGATAGCCGAACCAGCCGCAGACACCGGCGGCCACCAGCATGAGCAGGAAGACGATGCCGAAGGCCGCCCACCGGTACAGCCAGACATCGAGCAGCTCGGCCAGGAAGAAGAAGAAAAAGAAAAGGCTGAACAGCAGAATGGTGAGCGCGGCGATGAAGAAGACGCTGCCCTGCAGGCCCTTCTTCACCTCGGCGGTGACCTCCGCCTTCGCCAACGCCACCTCGGCCCGGACCAGGGTCGACATCTGTTCGGTCGCGTCGCGGACCAAGCTGCCGAAACTGGCCGAACCCGCGGGGTTGGCATCGGAGAGCGGGATGGAGGTCACCGTGCGCCCGGCGTCATTCCCGTTACCGCCCTGGTTGAAACTCACTTGATCGACCCTTCTCCCTTTCCCGGCACTGCTTCGGCATCGTCGGATGTGCGGTGTTCCCGGTCATCCCGTTCCTGCGCACGCGCGTCGCGCGCCGCCTGGTGGACACGCCCTCGCCGCAACAGTAGCGCCGAACCGGCCAGGGAAGCCGCCATTGATGTCACCAACACAGCGGCCTTCGCCAATTCGGCGGGGGAGCCATCGGCTACGTCCGCGAGTGCGAGTTCCGCCACGAGCAGGCTAACGGTGAACCCGATCGCGCCGAGCACCGACAGGGCGAACATATCCCGGTGCCCGAGTTCGGCTGGGCGTTTGGTGAGTCCGAGTCGAACGCTGAGCCAGCTGACACCGAAGATGCCGACGGTTTTGCCGATGAGCAGTCCCGCGATGACGGCCAGTGCCAACCTGTCGCTGAACATCTGTCCGAAGACCTTGCCGTCCAAGGGAACTCCGGAGGCGAACAGCGCGAAAAGGGGTACGCACAATCCGGCCGAGATCGGTTGGATCAGATGTTCCAGCCGGGCGGCGGGCGCTTCGTTCTCGCCGGGATCGGTGCGCACCCTGGTCAGCAGTCCGAGCAGCACCCCGGCCAGGGTGGGATGAATTCCCGCCTCGTGCAACGCATACCAGGACAGCAGCGCCAAGGGGAGGTAGACCAGCGGCGTGCTGACCCGTCGCTGCTGCGCCAGCGCCCACCCGGCCAGGCTCGCGGCGGCGGTGACCAGCCACAGCATCGAGACCGACGCGGTGAACAGCACCGCGATCAGGATGATCGCCATCAGATCGTCGACCACCGCGAGGCTGAGCAGAAAGACGCGGGCGCCTGCCGGGATTCGCGATCCGGTCATGGCCAGCACCGCGAGGGCGAAGGCGATATCGGTGGCGACAGGGATGGCCCAGCCGCGATCCATACCGGGTTGGCCGAAGCCGATCACGAAGGCGATGAGCGCCGGGGTGACCACGCCGCCGATGGCGGCGAGGATGGGCAGCGCGGCCCTTCTACGATCGGCCAGTTCGCCGATCACCAACTCCCGCTTGAGTTCCAATCCGGCGACGAAGAAGAAGACGGTCAGCAGTCCATCCGAAACCCATTGGGCCAGCGGCATCTCCAGGTGCAACGGGGGTATCGCGAAGACCGCCTCGGCCATGGCGGTGTAGCTGTCGCGCAGCGGCGAGTTGACCCAGAGCAGCGCGAGGGCGGCCGCGATGAGCAGCAGTGCGCCGCCGACGGTTTCGGTGCGTAGGTAGCGGGATAGTTCCGAGCGCACCTGAGTGATCACGGGGAAGACCTTTCGGCAGGACGGGCACGAACCGCGAACGATCGCCTACCGGTCGGAATGTCCGATACACCTGTCCGCGCGCCGACCAGACTTCCCGGCACACCTCACTTCTTACGGAATTTTAACAGCTACGGCCGGTGACGGATATCGTCACCGGCCGTAGCATGCGCTGCCGTCGTTCTATAGAATCACGCGCGACTCGCCCGGATCGCCTCGAACACATCGGGATCCACCAGCGTCGAGGTATCGCCGAGTTCGCGGCCCTCGGCCACATCGCGCAGCAGGCGGCGCATGATCTTGCCGCTGCGGGTCTTCGGCAGTTCGGGCACGATGTGGATCTCGCGCGGTTTGGCGATCGGGCTGATCTCGCGCGACACCTCGGCCTTCAGTTCCGCCACCAGTGCCGCACCGGATCGCGCCGCCGCCTCGGCGGTCAGGATGACGAAGGCGACGATGCCCTGCCCGGTGGTCGCGTCGCCGGCGCCGACCACCGCGGCTTCCGCGACACCCGCGTGTCCGACCAGTGCCGATTCCACCTCCGCGGTGGAGATGCGGTGGCCGGACACATTCATCACATCGTCCACGCGGCCGAGCACCCACAGATCGCCGTCGGCGTCGAGCTTCGCGCCGTCACCGGCGAAATACCAGCCCTGCGCGGCGTAGCGCTCCCAATAGGTGGTGCGGAACCGGTCCATATCGCCCCAGATACCGCGCGCCATCGACGGCCACGGCTGGTCGAGCACCAGGTAGCCATTGGCCTCGGTCTCGCCGAGCCGCACCGGTTTGCCCTCCTCGTCGACGACGGCGGCGGAGATACCGGGCAGCGGCGTCATGGCCGCGCCGGGTTTGGCGGCGGTGACGCCCGGCAGCGGGGAGATCATGATGGCTCCGGTCTCGGTCTGCCACCAGGTGTCGACGATGGGTGTGCTGCCCGCGCCGATGACCTCGCGATACCAGCGCCAGGCCTCGGGATTGATCGGTTCGCCGACCGAGCCCAGCACGCGCAGGCTGGTGAGGTCGTGGGCGTCGGGGATCTCCCGCCCCCATTTCATGAAGGTACGGATCAGCGTGGGCGCGGTGTAGTAGATGGTGACGCCGTACTTCTCGATGATTTGGAAGTGGCGATGCTGATCGGGGAAATTGGGTGTGCCCTCGTAGACGATCTGGGTGGCGCGATTGGCCAGTGGACCGTAGACGATGTAGGAGTGCCCGGTGACCCAGCCGATATCGGCGGTGCACCAGTAGACGTCGCGTCCGGGCCGGTGGTCGAAGACGGTGTGGTGGGTGTAGGCGGCCTGGGTGAGGTAGCCACCGCTGGTGTGCAGGATGCCTTTCGGCTTTCCGGTGGTGCCGGAGGTGTAGAGGATGAACAGGGGATGCTCGGAATCGAAGGGCTGCGCCTCGTGCTCCGGTGCGGACCGTTCGACGGTCTCGTCCCACCACAGGTCCCGACCTTCGGTCCAAGGGGTGTCGATCCCGGTGCGGCGCACCACGAGCACATGCTCGACGGTGTGCGATCCGGTGCCGAGCGCCTCGTCCACCGCGGTCTTGAGCGGTGCGGGAGCGCCGCGCCGCCACTGCCCGTCGGTGGTGATGACCAGGCGCGCCTCGGCGTCATCGATGCGCTGGCGCAGTGCGGTGGGGGAGAACCCGGCGAACACCAACGAATGCGTGAGGCCGAGCCGGGCGCAGGCGAGCATGGCGATGATGGCTTCCGGAACCATCGGCATGTAGATGGCGACGCGGTCGCCGGCGCGCAGGCCGAGTTCGGTGAAATAGTTCGCCGCCCTGGACACTTCGGCGAGCAGATCGGAGTAGGTGAGGGCGCGGGAGTCGCCGGGCTCGCCTTCCCAATGGATGGCGACCTGGTCGCCGTGACCATCGAGGACGTGCCGGTCGACGCAGTTGTAGGCGACATTGAGCTTGCCGTCGACGAACCACTCGGCCACGGGCGCGTTGCTCCAGTCGAGCGTCCGCGTCCACGGCTCGTGCCAGTGCAGGCGACCGGCCTGCTCGGCCCAGAACCCCTCCCGATCCGCGGCGGCCCGATCGTAGATCGAGGCATCGGCATTCGCCTCGGCGGCGAACTGCGGGCTCGGCGGATACGCGTCCCGGTAGTCGGTCGTATCGGTCATGTCGTCTCTTCTTTCACGTAACCCTGGGAGCTAGGGGGTCCGGCAACCTCTTCGACAGTAGCCAACTGTGACGCGCGTCGCGCCCGCAGATCGGTCGGGGGCGGCCGGCGTCGGATCGCGCGTCGCGAGCCGCGACAACCGCACCGCAACTAGCGCAGTTGCGTAGATTCCCGACGTGTCGGTCGGCTTTTCCGGCCGAAAGGTGATAATCCAATGGCGTTTTCATGTTTCGGCGATGTTGCCTCGGCGGTAACAAGTGGCACGAACCTGGCTCAATCCGATGACAGACGCCGTTCGGGGTGGCTAACCTCCGATGCATTCGACAACGGATCGTGTCGAGACGCGCCCGGAACACATCCGGTGTGCGAATCGCATGTTCCTCGTCTTTCTCGAAAAGGGAGAATGCGTTGAGATTCAAGACTGCAACCGCCCTCACGGCGGCGGTTCTCGCCGCCGCGGGCATGGGCCTGAGTGCCTGTTCCTCCTCGGGCGGAGCCGATAGCGATATCGTCACCGTCAACGGCGGCGAACCGCAGAATCCCTTGGTGCCCACCAATACCAACGAGAACTACGGCGGTCGCGTGGTCGACCGGCTCTACGCCGGGCTGAAGTACTACGACGGAAACGGCAACTCGCACAACGAGTTGGCCCAGTCCATCGAGAGTTCGGACCGCAAGAACTACAAGATCACCATCAAGCCGGACTGGAAGTTCAGCGACGGCTCCTCGGTCACCGCCAAGTCCTTCGTCGACGCCTGGAACTACGGTGCGCTCGGCACCAACGCCCAACTGCAGAGCTACGTCTTCCAGGGCATTGTCGGCTTCGACGACGTCAACTCGAAAACCCCGACGGCCCAGACCATGTCGGGTCTGAAGGTGGTCGACGACAAGACCTTCACCGTGGCGCTCAAGCAGCCGTCGATCGACTTCGAGACCTCGCTGGGGTACGCGCCGTTCTACCCGCTGCCCGACGCCGCGTTCAAGGATATGAAGGCGTTCGGTGAGAACCCGATCGGCAACGGTCCCTACAAGTTCGCCCGCACCGGCGCGTGGGAGCACAACGTCAAGATCGACCTGGTGCCCAACCCGGAGTACAAGGGTGGCCGCGCGCCCAAGAACAAGGGCCTGCGCTTCGTCATGTACCAGTCCTTCGACACCGCCTACGCCGACCTGCAGGCGGGCAATCTCGATGCGCTGGACAACATTCCGGACAGCGCCCTGACCACCTACAAGAAGGATCTGGGCGACCGCGCCATCACCAAGCCGACGGCGCAGAACCAGCACATCGGCATCCAGCAGAACGCGCCGCACTTCGGCGGCCCCGAGGGTCTGCTGCGCCGCAAGGCCATCTCCATGGCCATCGATCGCGACCTGATCTGCGACAAGATCTGGAAGGGCACCAAGCTCCCGGCCCGCGACTTCACCGCGAGCACCCTGCCCGGCTTCGACGCCAATCTGCCCGGCTCGGAATACCTCAAGTACAACGCGGCCGAGGCCAAGAAGCTCTGGGCCGAGGCCGATGCCATCGCGCCCTGGTCGGGTCGGTTCGAGATCGCCTACAACTCCGACGGCGGCCATCAGCCCTGGATCGAGGCGACGGCCAACAGCATCAAGAACACCCTGGGCATCGACGCGATCGCCACGCCGTACCCGACCTTCAAGACCATCCGCGACAAGGTCAACACCCGCACCATCGGCACGGCCTTCCGCTACGGCTGGCAGGGTGACTACCCGACCATGCTCCAGTTCCTGACCTCGCAGTACTTCAGCTTCTCCGACACCAACAATGTCGACTACAAGAGCCCCGAGTTCGATGCCAAGCTCAATGCCGCGCTCGCCGCGCCCACCGAGCAGGAATCGTGGAAGCTCGTCGGACAGGCCCAGACGCTGATGTTCAAGGATATGGTCGATATTCCGATGTTCGATTACATCGCCAGTGCGGGCCGTTCGGAAAAGGTGAAAAAGGCCGAACTCGCCTGGAGTGGTCTCTTCGACTTCGAGAATATCGAGAAGTAGGACCGCGGCGCGAGCGGAGGAACAATGGCTTGGTATATCGTGCGGCGTCTGCTGCAGATGATCCCGGTCTTTATCGGGGCGACGCTGCTCATTTATGCGATGGTATTTCTGCTACCCGGTGATCCGATCAAGGCGTTGGCGGGTGACAAACCCATGTCGCCCATTGTCGAGGCGCAATTGCGCGCCCGGTATCACCTGGATCAGCCCTTCCTGATCCAATATTTGGAATATCTGAAGGGGATCGTCACCTTCGATTTCGGCACCTCGTTCTCGGGTCGGCCGGTGCGCGACGAACTCGCCAGGGCCTTCCCGATCACCCTGCGGCTGGCCGTCATGGCGGTGGCTGTCGAAGGCATCTTCGGCGTGACGTTCGGCCTGATCGCCGGGCTGCGCAAGGGCAAGCTGTTCGACTCGACCATGTTGGTGTTCAGCCTGTTCATCATCGCGGTGCCGATCTTCGTCATCGGTTACCTGGCGCAGTACTTCCTCGGTGTCAAGTGGGGGATCGCGCCGGTGACCGTCACGGGCAAGGCCACCTTCGGTGAGTTGCTGATACCTGCCTGCGTCCTCGGCTCGCTGTCGTTCGCATCGGTGTTGCGTCTCACTCGAAATTCAGTTGCGGAGAACATGACCGCCGACTATGTGCGGACCGCGACGGCCAAGGGGTTGGGTAGGCGGCGGGTGGTCACCGTCCATATTCTGCGCAACTCCATGATTCCGGTGGTGACCTTCCTGGGCGCCGATCTCGGCGCGCTCATGGCGGGCGCGATCGTGACAGAAGGAATTTTCAACATCCCCGGCGTCGGTGGAACTTTGTATCAAGCGGTCACTCGCGGCGAACCGCCCACCGTTGTCTCATTTGTCACGATTTTGATCGTGATCTTCCTGGTGTCCAATTTGCTCATCGATCTGCTCTATGCCGCACTCGATCCAAGGATTCGCTATGCCTGAGGTCAAAAGCCAGCGCGGCAAACAGGGATATTTCGTCGCGCCCGCCGACGAGGTGGAGGTACTCGCCACCGACCAGGTCACCGAGACCGGCTCGCCCACCAGCCTGTGGCGCGACGCCTGGCGACAACTGCGCCGCAACCCCATCTTCATCGCGGCGGCACTACTGCTGCTGTTCGTCGCGGTCGTGGTGGTGTGGCCGCAGCTGTTCACCGACCAGGACCCGCGCTACTGCAACGGTGAGTTCAGCATGGGGCCGAGCCAGAGCGGGCATCCCTTCGGCTTCGACAAGCAGGGATGCGACGTCTACGCCAGAACCATCTACGGCGCGCGCGCCTCGGTGTTCTGCGGTATCGGCGCGACCATCGTCTTCGTGCTGATGGGCGGCTCGCTCGGCGCGCTCGCCGGATTCTATGGCGGACTGCTGGATTCGCTGGTCTCGCGCGTCGCGGAGATCTTCTACGCCATCCCGCTCATGCTGGCGGCCATCGTCATCATGCAGCTGCTGCGTCAGCGCTCCATCTGGACAGTCATCCTGATCCTGGCCGCCTTCACCTGGCCGCAGGCCGCGCGCATCGCCCGAAGCGCGGTCATCGAGGCCAAGAACAGCGACTATGTGATGGCGGCGAAAGCATTGGGCGTCTCGCGTTTGCGCACCCTGTTGCGGCACGTGCTCCCCAACTCGGCAGGCCCGCTGATCGTCGTCACCACCATCTGGCTCGGCGTCTTCATCGTCACCGAGGCGACGCTGTCCTTCCTCGGTGTCGGCCTGCCCCGCACCATGGTGTCCTGGGGCTCCGATATCGCCATGGACCGCACCGAGATTCGCACCTCGGCCATACTGTTCTATCCCGCGACGGCCCTGGCGTTGACCGTGCTCAGCTTCATCATGCTCGGCGATGCGGTGCGCGACGCGTTCGACCCGAGGGCCAGGAAGAGGTGACGGCCCCCATGACAGCTCCGGAACCCCTGCTCCAAATCCGCGACCTGAACGTCTGTTTCCGCTCCGAAGGCAAACAGATCCCGGCCGTCCGCGATGTGAACCTGTCGGTATATCCGGGTCAGACCGTGGCCATCGTCGGCGAATCCGGATCGGGCAAGTCCACCACCGCGCACGCCATCATCGACCTGCTGCCCGGCACCGGCAAGGTCACCTCCGGCGAGATCCTCTTCGACGGAAAGGATCTCGCTTCCGCCTCCAAGAAAGAGGTGATAGGGGTGCGCGGCAGCGGTATCGGGTTGGTCCCGCAGGACCCGATGTCGAACCTGAACCCGGTCTGGAAGATCGGCTTCCAGATCAAGGAGACACTGGAGGCCAATGGCGTCGCCAAGGGCAAGCAGGCCACACGGCGCGCCATCGAACTGCTCGAGGAAGCGGGCATGTCCGACGCCGAGCGTCGGGTCAACCAGTATCCGCACGAATTCTCCGGCGGTATGCGCCAGCGCGCGCTCATCGCCATCGGACTCGCGTGCCGCCCAAAGCTGCTCATCGCCGATGAGCCGACCTCGGCACTCGACGTCACGGTACAGCGGCAGATCCTGGACCATCTCGATGGTCTGACCGATGACCTGGGCACCGCCGTGCTGCTGATCACCCACGATCTCGGCCTGGCCGCCGAACGCGCCGAACACCTGGTCGTCATGTACCGCGGCCGGGTCGTGGAATCCGGTCCGGCACTGCAGATCCTGCGCGATCCGCAACACCTCTACACCAAGAAACTGGTCAACTCCGCGCCATCGCTGGCCTCGCAGCGGTTGTCCTCCGGCGTGGCTCGGGCCAAGATCCGCGAACAGGCCGTCCAGGTGGCCGAGGAGATCGCGGCCGCCGAACCCGAACAGGTCGCCGTCTCCGACGATGTGGTGGTCGCCGAGAAACTGACGAAGATCTTCAAGATTCGCGGCAGCGCGCCGTGGAAATCCTCGGATTTCGTCGCGGTGGACGATGTGTCGTTCAAACTGGCGCGCGGCACCACCACCGCGATCGTCGGCGAATCCGGTTCCGGCAAGTCGACGGTCGCGCGGATGGTTCTCGGACTGCTCGACCCGACCGGCGGATCGGTGACCTTTGACGGCAACGAGGTCGCCAAGCTGGATGCCAAGGGCGCGTTCGCCTTCCGGCGGCGCGTGCAGCCGATCTTTCAGGACCCGTACGGCTCCCTCGACCCGATGTACTCGATCTACCGCACCATCGAGGAACCGCTGCGCACCCACCGCATCGGCACCCCGAAGGAGCGCGAGCACACGGTGCGCGAGCTGCTGGACAAGGTTTCGCTGCCGTCCACGGTCATGCGCCGCTACCCGAACGAGTTGTCGGGCGGTCAGCGCCAGCGGGTGGCCGTCGCCCGCGCCCTGGCGCTGAATCCGGAAGTGGTCGTCTGCGACGAGGCGGTCTCCGCCCTGGATGTGCTGGTCCAGGCGCAGATCCTCAAACTGCTCAACGACCTGCAGGCCGAACTCGGCCTGTCCTACCTGTTCATCACCCACGACCTCGCGGTGGTCCGCCAGATCGCCGACGACGTCCTGGTCATGCAGAAGGGCAAGGTGGTGGAATCGGCCACCACCGACGAGGTCTTCGACAATCCGCGCGAGGAGTACACCCGCCGCCTGCTCGAGGCCATCCCCGGCCGCGACCTGCTCACCGGTTCGGCCTGAGACACCCACTCGCGCACGCGGATTCGATCGGGTGCGACCGGCGTCGGCAGGTGACGCAGGTCGCACCCGATCGCGCAAGTAGCCTCATGAACCGTGACCGATCCGCTACAGCCCCTCGTCGACCTGCCCGGCGTGCGCGCCGCCGCCGACCGGGCGCGCGACGCCCTGGCCGAGGTGCATCGGCACCGCACCAACCGGCGCGGCTGGCCGACCACCGCCGCGGAGGCCGCCGTCCGCGCGTCCCGCTCCTCGGCGGCCATTGAAGGCGCGAGCACCGAGATCCCCGCCGACGGCCGCGTCGCCGACCCGGTCCTGGCGGGCTCGCTGCGGGTCGGTCAGGCCCTCGACGGCGACGCCCTGCGCAACCTGGTCGGCATCTGGCAGCGCGCGCCGCTGCAGGCACTGGCCCGGCTGCACCTGCTGGCCGCCGCCGACCTGACCGACCCCGAACAACTCGGGCGACCGACGTCGGATCCCGACGTCGCCGAACGGCTCGATATCCTCGGCCAAATCGTCCTCGGCTCGCCCGCGCCCGCACCCGTCCTCGCGGCCGTGGTGCACGGAGAACTGTTGGCGCTGGCGCCCTTCGGGTCCGCCGACGGTGTGGTGGCGCGTGCGGCCTCCCGGCTGGTCACCGTGTCGAGTGGGCTCGACCCGCACAGCCTGGGTGTGCCGGAAGTGTTCTGGCTGCGGCGGCGACAGGAGTACCTCGCCGCGGCGGAAGGCTTCGCGAACGGCGATCCGGACTCCGTGGGCGACTGGGTGATCCTCTGCTGCGCCGCACTCGAAGACGGTGCGCGGGAGGCGACTTCGATCGCGGAGTCGGCCGCCGAATAGGGGCGGACACATCAAAGCGGGCGGCGTTGTCTTTCGACCTCACCGCCCGCTAGCACGGACTACCGGGTTACCAAGCGTGCTGGGTGGGTTGTGTCCTTTCGGCCTCGGCGATGATGCGGACTCCGCCGGTTCATCCCCGCAACCTGTGCGAGGCCATCGCCGACAATTATCCGAATCTCGCAGGCCCACAACGCTTCTGCCCTTGTCGCGGCGCGCTCCGCGTGGGTGCCTGGTGCCCGTGCTGGGAAGGTTCGGTCGGGAGGCTGAGCCTTCTCTTCCGGCCTAGCCCTGGCCTTCCGTCCTTCCTTAGTTACCTTTCTACCCTGTGATCGCACTCACATCAAGAGCTGGGAAAACATTGAATTATCGGCGTGTCCATCGGCGTTTCGTGGTTAAATCCCATGTCTCGTGCCAGCCGAACCCGAGTCGGCAACCCTCCCGCAATGCGCCGGAACAGCGCGGTCGTGCCAAGGTGACGAGTCGGTTACGGATCAGCGGCGGCGGCGCAGCAGCCGATAACTGATCGCCCCGGCCAGCACCGCGCTCAACCCCACCGCCGCCGTAGCGGCAAGGGTGGTCGACGAGGGCGACTGGAACCGCGTCCACAGCGACACCGGATTCGAGAACGTCAGCACCGGCCAGCCCCGCGCCACCGCCTCCCGGCGCAGATTCCGATCCGGATTCACCGCCGTCGGATGACCCACCGCCGACAGCATGGGCAGATCCGTCATCGAATCCGAATAGGCGTAGCAGCGCGAGAGATCGTATCCCGCTGTGGCGGCGAGCTTTTCGATCGCTGCCACCTTCCCCTCGCCATAGCAGTAGAAATCCACCTCGCCGGTGTAGCGCCCCTCCTCGACCACCATGCGGGTCGCCGCCACATGTGCCGCGCCCAGCGCCCGTGCGATCGGCGCCACGATCTCCTCACCCGACGCCGACACGATCACCACGTCGTGCCCCCGAATCCGGTGGTCGGCAATGAGATCCGCCGCCTCGGCGTAGATCAGCGGATCGACCAGTTCGTGCAGCGTCTCGGCGACGATGGATTTCACCTGCTCCACATCCCAGCCCGCGCACATGCTGGTCAGATGCGCCCGCATCCGCTCCATCTGATCGTGGTCCGCCCCCGAGAGCAGGAACAGGAAGTGCGCGTAGCTGCTCTCGAGCACCGCCCGCCGATTGATCAGACCCTGCGCGTAGAACGGCTTGCTGAACACGAAGGTGCTGGACTTGGCGATCACCGTCTTGTCCAGATCGAAGAAGGCCGCGATCCGGCCGCCCTGCGGGGTTCGATGGTCCGCGAACTGTCTCACATCGCCTTCGGCCGTCACGGGTACAGACTATGCGGGGCTTGCGGAGGGTCGACGCCATTGGCATACCTTCGCCCCGCGCGCGGGTTCGTGGAAGTGTCGCGGAACACATTCCGGTGGCGTGTTCGAGTCGGTCGCCGGCGGGGTCGGAGATGCCCGTCGGGTGCCCCGCGCGGTGGTGGTCGGGTGGGGGAGTCGGAGCCCTTTTGAGCGGCGTAGTGGCCCTTCTCCAGGGGTTTGCTCGGCACGAGTCGGGCCGGTGGCGGGCCGAAAATTCTGCCGAGACGGACTTGCGTTGCCGCCGGGGAGTGGGTGTAGTATTGCTGTCACCTGGACATGGTCCAGGCGCGTTCAGCCCGACCCCCCGGGGCTGAACCCGACGGCCCCAGCCTCCTCCCCCCCCGGCTGGGGCCGTCCTCTATTTCGGGGGAGGTTCATCACTTTCGGCCATCGCGCGTCGCGCCGGGACCTATCCACAACTCGCGTGTTGTCCACACTCGCTCGGTCGGGTCTTCTCGCGATGGACGGTCGCGACAACGCTGATCGGTATGGATTCCCAAGCCGCACAGGGCTGCTCGCCCGGTATCACCGCGCCACCGGTGCTGGCACTCCTGAGCGATACCCCACTGCGCGAGGAGGTCCGGCGCATCGCCGCCGCCTCCGAGCGCGTTATCGACGAGCGTGCCATCCCCGTCGGCAGGCATCCTTGGTCCGCCGCCGCGATGGTGATTCTCGACACGGCGGCGGCGCTGGCCTGCTCGTCGGCGGGGTATCCGCGGCGGCTCGGCATCGTGCTGGTCACCGATGGCGAACCGGAACTGGCCGATTGGCGCGCCGCGTCGGCGGTCGGTGCGGAGTCCGTGATCGCACTGCCCGATGCCGCGGTCGGCCTTATCGAGAAGTTTGCCGACTACGCCGAACCGCACTCGGGCGACGGTGTAATCGTCGCGATAGTCGGCGCGGTGGGTGGCGCGGGAGCCTCCGTTCTGGCCGCCGCCACCGCGCTGCGCGGTGCTGCCCAACGCTTTCGGCGCGACACCCTCTTGATCGACGCGGCCCCTTTCGGCGGCGGTATCGACCTGCTGTTCGGGCTGGAATCGGCACAGGGCCTGCGCTGGCCGGACCTGGTCGTCGAGGACGGTCGGGTATCGGCGGCGGCTCTGCACGCGGCGCTCCCGCAGGCCGCCTCCGGTTTGGTCGTCCTGTCGTGCGGCCGGGTCACCGCCGGAGAATTGCCCGCGGCCATCGGCGCCTCCGCCATGCGCGCCGTTCTCGAAGCGGGCCGCGCCGCAGGCGATTTGGTGGTGTGCGATCTGTCCTCCGAGCGGGGTCCGCACGCCGACTGTGTCATCGACGCGGCCGATTTGGTGGTTCTCGTGGTTCCCGCCCGCCTGCGCGCGCTCGCTGCCGCCGAATCGGTCCGCACCCAGCTCCGCGCCCGAAATCCCAACCAGGGACTGGTAATCCGAGGTCCTTCTCCCGGCGGACTCCACATCCCCGAGATCTGCGACATCCTCGATCTTCCACTCGTCGCTGCCACCCGGCCGCAACCCGGCCTCACCACCCACTTGGAACGCGGCTCGCTGCCCATGCGCCGCGGTCCCCTCCGCACCACCGCCGACGCCATCCTCGCCGTTCTGACAGGACCAGCATGAGCACCCACTTGTCCCGCCACCGAATTCGCACGGGCGCAACAACTTCTGTGGTCGCTCTCGGGTCTGTGCCTCGCGAACCTCTGCCCGAGACGCCAACCAGTGCAGAGGTGTTCGCCGAACAGATCCTGGTGTTCGGCTGCTGTGCAGTGCTTTACGAAACGCCATCGGTGGTGGGGCGATGAGCGGGTTGGTGACGCCGGAGCTACTGGATCGAGTTCGGGAACGACTGGCTGGGGAGGCGGCGGATCCGGATCCCGCGCGAGTGGCCGCCGCGATTCGGGCCGAGGCCGGTGGGGTGCTCGGCGATACGGATCTGCTGCGGGCCTTGCGGCTGCTCCAGACCGAACTGACCGGCGCCGGAATACTCGAACCGCTGCTGCACGATCCGCACGTCGCCGATGTGCTGGTCACCGGCGCGGATTCGGTCTGGGTCGATCGCGGCGCCGGCCTGCGACGGGCGGCGGTGACCTTCCCGGATGAGGCCGCGGTGCGTCGCTTGGCGCAGCGGCTGGCCCTGTCGGCGGGCCGTCGTCTCGATGACGCCCAACCGTGGGTCGACGGCCACCTGTCCGGTTGGGAAGTGGCACTGGGGAATTCGTTCGGTGTACGTCTGCACGCGGTACTCGCGCCCATCGCCCACGGCGGCACCTGCCTGTCGCTGCGGGTTCTGCGCCCCGCGACACAGGGGCTGGAAGAGCTCGCCGCCGCAGGCGCCTTCCCGGTCGCGGCAAAACACTTGCTGGAGCAGATAATTCGCGCTCGACTGGCCTTCCTCGTGGTCGGCGGCACGGGGGCGGGCAAAACTACGCTGCTCGCGAGTCTGCTGGCCAAAGTGGATCCGGCCGAACGGATCATCTGCGTCGAGGACGCCGCCGAGCTCGCGCCACCGCACCCCCACGTGGTCCGAATGGTGGCCCGCACCGCGAATGTCGAGGGTGTCGGCGCCGTCACCGTCCGGGAACTGGTCCGCCAAGCCCTGCGCATGCGCCCCGACCGGATCGTCGTCGGCGAGGTGCGCGGCGCCGAGGTGGTGGACCTCCTCACCGCTCTGAACACCGGCCACGACGGCGGTGCGGGCACCGTCCACGCCAACTCCCCACAGGAGGTCCCGGCCCGCCTGGAAGCCCTGGCGGCCCTCGGCGGTATGGACCGCGCCGCCCTGCACAGCCAACTCGCCGCCGCAATCCAGGTCGTCCTGCACGTCCATCGCCGCCCCGATGGCACCCGCGCCCTGCGCGAAATCGGCCTACTCCATCAATCCGATTCGGGCCGCATCCAAATCACCCCGGCCTGGCGCGCCGACTCGCACCCCACCCCCGCCGCCGACACCCTCACCCGCCTCCTCGCCGAACGGCTCAACCCATGACCCAACACCTCCCTATTCCGTTCCTGCCGCCACGGTTCCGCTGGAGGGGATCCCCATGCGCTTGCCCTGGTGAGTACTCGCTCCACGAAGGTTGGCTCGGCGTGTGTAGGTGCTCGGCTCGTCAGAGTGCTCTATCCGTTCGAAGGTTCGGGCAGCGCGAGTGCTTCGCATGTCAGAGTCGCTGTCGGCGTCAGCCGTTCGATCGGTCGCCGCTTGAATGGCGTGGTCATTGCGGTCCCGTCGATCGGATGCGTCGATGAGTCTGGCGCTCGCATGTTCGGCGATCGCGCTGCTGACGCTGCCGGTGTCGCGGGCGCGACGTCGGTCCGCCGCGCTGTTCCGGACTACAACCGGTACTCGAAAATTCGTGCAGAGCAGGGTAATTCGAGGCGGTGCCGCATTGGTGGTGCTCGGTGCGCTCGGGCTGGGCATGGGGCCTGCGGTGGCGGCGACGCTCGTCGCGGGCACATTGTCGATGCGGCTGCGGCGGTCGGACGCGCAACGACGACGCGAGGTCGAATGCGACCGACTGTTGGAAGCACTCGAGGCCACGGTCGCGGAACTGCGCGTCGGTGCGCACCCGAGCACCGCCGCCGAACTGGCATCGGCCGAGGTGGCGGGAGAGGCGGCGTGGGCGCTGTCGACCTGCGCCGCGCGCGGCAGACTCGGCGGCTCAGCGGCCGATGGCCTGCTTTCCCCCAATTCGATAGTGGCTCCGGAACTGTCCCGCATCGCCGGCGCATGGCGCGTCGCCGACCAGCACGGCCTCGCCCTGGCCGAGCTACTGGCCGCCGCCCGCACCGACCTGCTGTCCCGTATCCGTTTCCGCGCCCGAACCACAGCCGCACTCGCCGGCGCCCGAGCCAGCGCAACCGTCCTCGCCGGTCTCCCCCTCCTGGGCCTGACCCTCGGCCAACTCATGGGTGCCGCCCCACTACACGTCCTGTTCGCCTCCCCTACCGGAACGATCCTCCTCCCACTCGGCTCCGCCCTGGCCTGCTGCGGCCTCCTGTGGACAGACGTAATCACCCGAAAGGTACTGATATGAACCACAACCACAACCACAACCACTCCACCCCACCGCACGGCCCATCAATGCGAGCGGCCTCGTTGGCCAACCGCTCCGAAACGATCGGCTCGTAGATGTTCATCCACCAAGATCTGCTCGGCGCACCGCCGGTGGCGAAACGTTGGAGGGGACACCACCGGCACCGCGCTCGAGCCGCCGCACACGTACCGGTACCGGTGCCTGCCCGCATAGTTGTTCTCCCGATCCGCGATGTGCGGAGATTCGCTGGATCCACCCTCGCCGTGTCGGACTCAGACGGGGGTATTGGCTGGTCTCGGTCGGCCGTTGACTTGCCTCTGCGTTCTTGTGATGCGTGTCGCGTTCGAGTCGTTGCGCAGGTGTCGGTGCCCGAATCTGCGTTGGTGCATGCCCGGACAAGTGTGCCCACGATCCGCGATGTGCCGCGACGCTCTGGACCGACCACCGCCGTGTCGGATTCAGGTGTGGGCGTTGGCAGGTCTTGCTTGACCGTTGACTTGCCCCGGCGTTCTCGTGATGCGTGCCGCGTTCGAACTGTTGCGCATGTGTCGGTACCTGAGTCTGCGCCGGTGCATGCGCAGACGGGTGTTCCCGCGATCTGCGAGGCAAATGAACCCGCTGGCATCGACATCGATGTGTCAGATGTCGATGCGGACCCGGCAGGCCCCGTGGCACCGTCGGTCGGCCTCGGCGTTTTCGCGATCTGCGAAGGGCTCGCGCCGCTGCCCGTGCATCGGTGCCAGAACCCGGACCAGTGTCAGCCCAGATGGGTTGGCCCGCGATTCGTAGTGCGCATGGATCCTGCGGTACCGAAGACCGCCGCGCCTGTTGCCGATGTGGGTACCGGTGGGACCCGCGTCACCGTCGGCCGGCGGAGGCGTCCTTGCCATTCGCGATGTGGTCTTCGCGCCGGTGCTGCCGTTTTGGTTGCCGATGTGGTCACCGGTGGGGTTCGCGCCGCCGTGTGCTCGCTTGGTTGTTCGTCTGGTCCGCGATGCGGCTTTCGGCACCAATACTCCTTTGTTGAGTACCGATATGCGCATCGGCAGGTCTCGCGCCATCGTCGACCGGTTGGACGATTTCGCGATCCGCATCCGGGCTGGGGTGCGTCGTCCGCACCGGTTCATTGGAGGCGTACGCAGCATCGGCAGGACCTGCGTCGGTGTCGGCCCACGCAGGCGGATGCCCGATGCGGTGCGGCGGCAGCAGGTTTCGATGCTGCGGAGGCAAGTAGCGCTGATCTTGCGCAGGTCCGTCGCCTGCGAGCGCGGAGGCGAGTTCCGATGATGTGGACGACTGTGGACAACTCGCATGGCGGGTGGAAGTTGGGGTCCGCTAGGGGAATTCGTGGTATCGGAGGGGGCGGTCGGGATGACGGGCGGGGTGCCGGTTCTGCTGATTGCGGTGGCGCTCGTGCTGCTGCCGGGGCGGGTGTCGGTGCGCAGGCGGTTGCGCGGGTTGGGGTGGGTGCGGGTGGTGGAGCGGACGCGGCGGGTCGTGGCGAAGGACGGCGGAGATCCGTTGGCGGTGGCTTCCACATTCGATCTGCTGGCGGCATGTCTGCGGGCGGGGCTGCCCATGGCAGGGGCGGCGCGGGCGGTCGCCTCGGGAGCGCCCGCGCCGTTGGGCGCCGCGCTCCTGCGCGCGGCAGACCTGTTGTCGCTGGGTGCCGACGCGACCGCCGCATGGGAGTTGGCGGCCCGCGAGGCGCCGGGCGCGGCCGAGGTGACGACCCTGGCGCGGATGGCTCGCCGCTCGGCGCGGTCCGGCGCATCGCTGGCGGTCGCGGTGGGCGAATTGGCCGAGCAGCGGCGAGCCGTAGTCGAGGATGCTGCCGCCGCGCGGGCGGAACGTGCGGGTGTGCTCATCGGCGGCCCGCTCGGCCTGTGCTTCCTCCCCGCCTTCGTCTGCCTCGGCATCGTGCCCGTGGTGATCGGACTGGCAGGCCGGGTGCTCGATGGTGGGCTGCTGTGACACCGACCCGCTTCACCCCGGTGATGCGGGTGTCGTTCAGGCTGCTCAGTCGGGTGGTGTGGGTGTCGTTCATGCCGCGCGACCCGGTGATGCGAGTGTCGTCCAGGCCGCTCGATTCGGTGATGTGGGTGTTGTCCGCGCCGCGCGCGAGTCTGTTCGGTACCGCCCTCAGCGTCAGGCCCTCGCGAACAAACCGACAATCCGGGCGGATCGGCCGTTCGGACCGTAGGAAAGGGGAAGAACATGCCTCTGAAAGCAATCCGGGCGCGCACGCGCACCGCGCTGTCGAGCACTGCGCGCGAACTGCGCATACGCCTGGCCGAAGTCATCGTCGCCGAGGACGGTATGAGTACCGCGGAGTATGCGGTGGGCACCGTGGCGGCAGCCGCCTTCGGCGCGATCCTTTACGGAGTGGTGACCGGCGACAGCATCGTCAACGCGCTGACCAAGATAATCGACCGTGCCCTGAACACCAAGGTGTAGACCCGGAGATTCGCCGTGGCGCAACGTGTTTCGCCCGCGATGCAGGTGCGGTCACGGTGGAGGCGGCCATCGCTCTCACCGCGGTCGTACTGGCGGTCGTGCTGTGCCTGGGTGCCCTGCTGGCGGCGTCGACCCAGGTGCGCTGTGTCGACGCCGCCCGCGAAGCGGCCCGCCTGGCCGCGCGCGGCGACCGCGCGACCGCACTCGACGCCGCCCGCCGTGTCGCTCCGCCCGCCGCCGAGATCTCCCTCCGTGCCGACGCCGACCATTGGACCGCCGTCGTTACGGCCCGCACCCACCTACTCCCCGGCCTGCGCCTCCGCGCCGAAGCCATCGCCGCCAACGAACCGGACCCCACACCATGACCAACCACACGACAAGGCCTGTCGCGGTGGCCGCGCCGGCGGCGGTGGGTACGCGGCCCCCACCAACTGTGGGGGTGGTGGCCTCCATCCCGCTGAGGACGACACGGGGGCAACTCGGCAGGGTTCTTCCCGAGCCACCACACCAACACTGCGGCGCTATCCGGCCAACTCCGTCGCTCTGGTAGCGACAGCCGCGAGTACCTGCCGGCGGATCGCAGCGGCCGTCCACTTCGTCGGCGTGATGCTCTTCACGATGGTGGCGGCCAATCAACAGGCTGCCCGTCGGTGGGCGTGTGCTCTCGCCTCGGCGGGAGCGTGGGAATCGCTCGTGGTCCGGCTCGGCCGTCACGTGGCGCGGGTCACAGCGCCTGTGCGCTCGGGGATACAGCGCCTCCTGCAAGCGAGAGCCGCTATCCCGGCTCGATCGTGGGGGCGGTTCGTCATCTTTGTGCGCGATGTGACGGGCGGGGCGACGGTGTTGGCCTGTTCGGCTTTGGTGGGGCTCATCACGGTGACGGTGCTGATCGGGCAGGTGGGTGCCGTGGTGGTCGCCAGGCATCGGGCGCAGGCGGCAGCTGACCTCGGGGCATTGGCGGGGGCGGGCGCGTTGGAGGGAGGTGTCGAGGCTGGGTGCGCGGCGGCGGGGGAAATCGCGGGGCGGATGAAGTTCCACCTGGAAGGGTGCGAGGTGAGTGGTTGGGATGTCACCTTAAAGATCACTGAGAAAATACCAATGGGTCTGTTCGGAGTGCGAACGATACGGGCGATCGCGCGGGCGGGGCCGGCCGAAGAGGTTGATCCGGCCACGGAAATTCCATGAATTCCCGAAGTGTCAAATTGTGAACAGATCATTGTCCGCATTATCGGTGAAAGTTGAATCGCCGGGTAATCCATATCGGGTGAGGTGCGCACTTGGCAATACGTCAGTTAACATGAATTTATTCCTCTTTATTCGAGCCGCAGTGCGTCGCTGCCGGAAGTTCGCAGCGCGATGATCGATAGGTCACGCTGCGGGCGCGATCGGATTACGATTCGCACGCGAGATCTTGATCTTCGGCCCGGTCCAGTTCGGTGAGCACGGCCGCGAGCAGTCGCGCGGCCCCCGCCTTGTCGAGTGGATGGTTCCCGTTGCCGCACTTGGGCGACTGGACGCAGGAGGGACATCCGGCCGCGCACCCGCACGAGTCGATGGCCGCGAGGGTGGCGCCGAGCCAGTCGCCTACCCGGCCGAATCCCCGTTCGGCGAATCCCGCGCCGCCGGGCTGCCCGTCGTAGACGAAGACCGTCGGCAGCCCGGTATCCGGATGCTCGGCCGTCGACACACCGCCGATATCCCAGCGGTCGCACGTCGCGACCAGCGGTAACAGGCCGATGGCGGCGTGCTCGGCGGCGTGCAGCGCACCCGGTGCCCGACTCGATTCGATCCCGATCCGGGCGAGCAGATCCGGCGTCACGGTATAGAACACGGCGTGGGTGGGCAGCGTCTGCGCGGGCAGATCCAACTCGACGAGGTCGAGCACCTCCCCGGTGGGCAGTTTTCGCAGGTAGCCGGTGACCTGACTGGTCACCCGGACCCGCGCCAACCCCATGGTCACCGGACCGTGTGCGCGGCGCTCGATAATGCCGTCCATCGATATCGAGGTGAGCTGACGCGCACTGGTGATCCATCCCGGATCACCGTGCCGTACGAAGGCAACGCCGCCCTCGAGGTCGAGTTCGTCGACCAGGTAGGTCTCGCCCTGGTGCAGGTGAACCGCGCCGTCGTGCAGGGTGGCCGCCGCCCGCCCGGCGTCGGCGGTCCCGAGCAGCCTGCCGGTCTCGGCGTCGACGATCGCGATCGGCGTACCGAGACCGCCGCGCACATCGACGGCGTCGTGCGGCTGCGCGTCGGCGGTGACGTACCAGCGCGCGCCGCGACCGTTGGTTTCGCGTCGCCGAATGTGCCCCTGTGCGGCGAGTTCGCGCAGCACCCCTGCCGCGCCGTATTCCGTCACTTCGATATCGGTGAGTGGTAGTTCCAGTGCGGCGCACAGCAGTTGCGGACCGAGCACGTAGGGGTTGCGCGGATCGGTGATGGTGGCCTCGACCGGCTTGTCCAACAGCGCCTCGGGGTGGTGCACGAGGTAGGTGTCGAGCGGATCATCCCTGGCCACGAGCACTGCGAGCGCTCCCTGTGTACGTCGCCCCGCCCGACCCACCTGCTGCCAGAAGGAGGCGACAGTCCCCGGAAAGCCCGCGAGCACCACGGCATCCAATCCGGCGATATCGACGCCGAGTTCCAGCGCGTTCGTGGTCGCGGCCCCGAGCAGCGACCCGTCGGCGAGCGCGGTCTCCAGCGCCCGTCGATCCTCGGCGAGGTACCCGGCCCGATAGGCCGCGATCCGTCCGACCAGCGTCGCATCGACCTCCGCGAGCAGCCTGCGGGTCTCCATGGCGACGACTTCCGCGCCGCGCCGGGACCGCACGAAGGTGAGCGTGCGCGCGCCCTCGGCGACCAGGTCGGCCATGATGCGGCCTGCCTCGGCCGTCGCCGCTCGCCGTACCGGCGCGCCGTTCTCCCCGGTCACCGCCGTGAGCAGCGGCGGCTCCCAGAGAGCCACCGTGCGCGCCCCCTGCGGTGACCCGTCCTCGGTGACGGCCACGCAGGGCGCGCCGATCAAACGGCTCGCGGCCGCGGCGGGTTCGGCGGTGGTCGCCGAGCAGAGCACGAAGACCGGACTCGCCCCGTAGTGGGCGGCCAGGCGGCGCAGTCTGCGCAGCACCAGCGCCACGTGTGAGCCGAAGACTCCCCGGTAGGCGTGGCATTCGTCGACCACGACGTACTGCAGCCTGCGCAACACCCTGGCCCAGCGCTGATGCGAGCGCAGCAGTCCGACGTGCAGCATGTCCGGGTTGGTGAAGATCCAGCGGGCATTGGCCCGGACCCACTGCCTGATCTCGGCAGGGGTGTCGCCGTCATAGGCCGCCGGATGGATTTCCCGCAGCGGACCCTCGTGGGTCAGCGCGCCGACTGTGCGCAATTGGTCGGCCCCGAGCGCTTTGGTCGGCGCGATATACAGGGCCGTGGCCCGAGGATCGTCGCGCAATGCGGTCAGTACGGGCAATTGATAGCCGAGGGATTTGCCGGATGCGGTCCCGGTGCTGACCACGACGTCGATGCCGTTGACGGCGTGCTCTGCAGTCGCCGTCTGATGTATCCACGGCGTGTCGATACCGCTGGTCCGCAGTGCCGAGACGACGTCCGGGGCGGCCCATGCCGGCCATTCGGCATGTCGTGCCGGGCGCGCGGGGAGTTCGGCGGCATGGGTCAATCGGGTGTGCGCGTCGGGCAGTCCGGTCAGGACACGATTCAGCAACGATCCGTCGCGGCGGAGGCCGGGATCGACCGTTTTCCCGGTGGTCCGGTCGGTCGGTTTCATGCGACACGATCCGCGACACGCCAGGAAAGTGTGAAACGTGAACGGTTGAGAAGCCTCACCAGCCATTTCGATACCCAATAGCGACCTGGGTCACAGCGTGTTTGCCGAACGCCCACTCGGTTATCGGGAGGCAAACGAACCAGAAGTCTGGATTCCGGCATTGTGTCCCTCACCTGCGCATTCGCAAGATCAACTTTTTTGCAAATTGTCGGTAACTCGACTGTTGAATTGCGCGAAGACATGGTTCACTGGTTCCTGGTCGCAAGCTTCTGTGTTCGAGGGACGGATCCAAAGTCCAAACCGTCAGCAGGATCGATGTTGCGAACGGTGTGCTTGGTGCTTTCCTAGCAGGGGGAACCAACAGTACAGCGGTCGGAACGGACCCGGTGGACGAACCCAGTTGTCCGCCGTTCCGGTAAGAAAAGAGAAGGAACAGAATGGCACAGGGAACTGTGAAGTGGTTCAACGCGGAGAAGGGGTTCGGCTTCATCGCGCCGGAGGACGGCTCCGCTGACGTCTTCGTCCACTACTCCGAAATCCAGGGGTCGGGCTTCCGCACCCTCGAGGAGAACCAGAAGGTCGAGTTCGAGGTCGGCCAGGGCACCAAGGGCCCGCAGGCCACCGGAGTTCGCGCGCTCAGCTGAGCGGCGCAAGTTCCATCAGTTCGTCCCTCACCCATGTGAACGGGGTGAGGGACGAACTGTATCCGGGGGCATCCGGCCGATTCGAACACGCCGCGTGAACGCGCGGCGAATAAAACACTGCATACTGGTGCCCGATGACGCGCGTACGCTCGGTGGTCCGGGTCGCAAGCGCTCGACCGCACGCAGCGTCAGGGTATAAACGTGTCTGGTAGCGACGTTCCGCCGTCGCCACCGCTTGCCCCACACCGCGCATCCCGGCGCACCAGCGTCGCGCGGGCCGAGAAGGAAAGGTTGATTCGCCGGTGGCAACACGAGACCGCGGTGCAGCCGACCAGGGCCGTCCCCTGCGTCGTCTCGTGATCGTCGAGTCCCCAACCAAGGCCCGCAAGATCGCTCCGTATCTGGGCCGCAACTACACGGTGGAGGCGTCGGTCGGTCACATTCGCGACCTGCCGAGCGGCGCCGCCGATGTGCCCGCCAAATACAAGGGCGAATGGTGGGCGCGGTATGGCGTAGATATCGATCATGACTTCAAGCCCATTTACGTGGTGAGTCCTGATAAGAAGGTGAAGGTCAGCGAGCTCAAGAGCCTGCTACAGGATGCCGACGAGCTCTACCTGGCCACCGACCCCGACCGCGAGGGCGAGGCCATCGCCTGGCACCTGCTCGAGACGCTCAAGCCGAAGGTGCCGGTGCGCCGGATGGTCTTCCATGAGATCACCGAGCCGGCCATTTTGGCCGCAGCCGCCGATACCCGCGAACTGGATCCCGACTTGGTCGACGCGCAGGAGACGCGCCGCATCCTGGACCGGCTGTATGGCTATGAGGTCAGCCCGGTGCTCTGGAAGAAGGTCAAGCCGCGGCTGTCGGCGGGCCGGGTGCAGTCGGTGGCGACACGAATCATCGTGCAGCGCGAACGCGAGCGGATGGAGTTCCGCTCCGCGCAGTACTGGGATATCGCGGCGAGGTTCGATGCGGGCGTCGACGGCGATGCCACCAACCCGCGAAGCTTCGGGGCTCGGCTGGTCCAGGTAGACGGCGCACGGGTGGCCGTCGGCCGGGATTTCGGCTCGGACGGACAACTCAAGACGACCAGTGGCGTCGTTGTACTGGACGAGACATACGCGGGGCGGTTGGCCGCGGCGCTGGACAGTGCGGATTTTGCGGTGTCCTCGGTGGAGTCCAAGCCCTACACCCGCAAGCCGTATCCGCCGTTCATGACTTCGACTCTGCAGCAGGAGGCGGGCCGCAAGCTGCGCTTCACCTCCGACAAAACCATGCGGGTGGCGCAGGGGCTGTATGAGAACGGATACATCACCTATATGCGTACCGACTCGACCACGTTGTCCGAGTCGGCTATCGCCGCAGCGCGGTCACAGGCCACGCAGCTCTACGGCGCGGAATTCGTGCATCCGACGCCGCGGCAGTACAACCGCAAGGTCAAGAATGCGCAGGAGGCGCACGAGGCGATCCGGCCTGCGGGCGATACCTTCGCCACGCCCGGCCAGTTGCACGGGCGGCTCAGCCACGACGAATTCCGGCTCTACGAGCTGATCTGGCAGCGCACCGTCGCCTCGCAGATGGCCGATGCCAGGGGGACCACGCTGACGCTTCGGATCACCGGGGTTGCCGACTCGGGCGAGGAGTGCGTGTTTTCGGCCTCGGGCCGCACCATCACCTTCGCCGGATTCCTCAAGGCGTATGTCGAGAGCGTGGACGAGGAGGCGGGCGGCCAATCCGACGACGCCGAATCCCGTTTGCCCGCACTGGAACAGGGCCAGGGCGTCACGGCATTGGAGCTTAGTCCCGATGGGCACAGCACCAATCCGCCCGCCAGATACACCGAAGCGTCGCTGATCAAGGCGCTGGAGGAGTTGGGTATCGGCCGTCCCTCGACGTATTCGTCGATCATCAAGACCATCCTCGACCGCGGCTATGTCGACAAGTACGGTTCGGCGCTGGTGCCGTCGTGGGTGGCCTTCGTGGTGATCGGGTTGTTGGAGAAGTACTTCGGGCGGTTGGTCGATCTCGACTTCACCGCAGCGATGGAGGACGACCTCGACGCCATCGCCGGCGGGCGCGAGCAGCGCGGAAACTGGTTGTCCAGTTTCTACTTCGGCGGTGAGCACGGTGTCGAGGGATCGGTGGCGCGCTCGGGCGGGCTCCAGCGAATGGTCGTCGAGCGGCTCGACGACATCGATGCCAGGGAGATCAATTCGATCAAACTGTTCGCTGATGCGGACGGGCGCGATGTGGTGGTCCGGTTGGGTAAAACATCCGGGCCATACCTGGAGCGGATGATCGTCGATCCCCATCACCCGGGCGGGGAGACGATCCCCCAGCGGGCCAATCTTCGTGACGATTTGCGGCCGGATGAGCTGACTCTCGAGCTCGCCGAGGAGTTGTTCGCAACCCCTCAGGAGCGCGTACTCGGCACCGACCCGGAGACGGGCTACGAAATCGTCGCCAGGGACGGACGTTTCGGTCCCTACGTCACCGAGAACATTCCCGCGCCCGTCGCCGAGGAGTCCGCGGCTCCCGCCAAGAAAACGGCGAAAAAGGCTGCGGCGGCGGTGAAACCGCGCACCGGTTCACTGTTCAAATCGATGGATCTCGCCGCCATCACCCTCGACGACGCGCTCAAGCTGCTGGCGCTGCCCAGAGTGGTCGGTGTCGATCCGGCCTCGGGCGAGGAGATCACCGCGCAGAACGGCCGCTACGGGCCGTATCTGAAGAAGGGCACCGATTCGCGGTCGCTGGTCGATGAGGATCAGATCTTCACTGTGACGCTGGACGAGGCGCTGAAGATCTACGCCGAACCCAAGCGCCGCGGTCGGCAGGCGGCCAGTACCGCCGCGCTGCGCGAACTCGGCAATGACGCGGCCACGGGTAAGCCGATGGTGATCAAGGACGGTCGTTTCGGCCCCTATGTCACCGACGGCGAGACCAATGCCAGCCTGCGCAAAGGCGACGAGGTCGAATCCATCACCGATGAGCGGGCCTCCGAACTGCTGGCCGATCGTCGCGCGCGCGGTCCGGTGAAGAAGACGGCCAAGAAGGCGGCGGCGAAAAAGACCGCGGCCAAGAAAACGACCGCCAAGGCTGCCGCTGCCAAAGCGACGACCGCCAAGACGGTGGCCAAGAAGACCACCGCGAAGAAGGCCGCCGCCAAGAAGACGGGCGTCGGCAAGTCCTGAAACACCCTGCGGCGCGTAGCTATTCGCGCAGCAGCTGCAGGAAGGCTCGCATCCACGCCGGATGGTCGGGCCAGGCGCGACCGGTGACGACGCGGTCCTCGACGTGGGCCTCGCTGTCGACGAACTTCCCGCCCACCGCCTCGATATCCGGAGCCAAGGCCGGGTAGGCGCTGCACGAGCGGCCCGTGAGCACGCCCGCCGCCGCGAGAATGAGCGGGCCGTGACACAGGGCGGCGATCGGTTTGCGCTCGGTGGTGAAGTGGCGCACCAGGTTTCGGCAGGTTTCGTTGTTGCGGAGGTATTCGGGGGCGCGGCCGCCGGGGATGACCAGCGCCGCGTAGTCGGCCGGGTTCACCTCGTCCAGGGCGATATCGGCGGGCCAGGTGTGGCCGAGTTTCTCGGTGTAGGTGTCGAAGCCGTCGACGAAGTCGTGCACGACGAACTGCAGTTTCTTCACGGCGGGGGCGGCGATGTGGACCTCGTACCCCTCTTCGAGGAGCCGCTGGTAGGGGTACATGACCTCGAGGTCTTCGGCGGCGTCACCGGTGATCAGCAGAATTCTCACCGTGCCTACGATCCGCCGGTGCGGCGGGCGGGGTCAAGGGTGTGGCCTGAGGGCATGGCCGAGGGTCTGGCTGAATCTGTCCGAGGGGGCCACTAGTGTGTACCGCGTGGCGGGTGTCTTCGATCGACTGGTCGGCCAGGATGCGGTCGAGTCCGAGTTGACGGCTGCGGCGGTCGCGGCGCGCGCAGGGCGCGTCGAAGGGGCGATGACGCATTCGTGGCTGTTCACCGGGCCGCCCGGATCGGGCAGATCGGTTGCCGCGCTGTGCTTCGCGGCCGCGCTGCAATGTACCGACGCGGGCACTCCCGGCTGCGGGAAGTGCCACGCCTGCACCACCACCATGGCGGGGACGCACGGCGATGTGCGGCGCGTGGTGCCGGAGGGGTTGAGTATCAGCACCAAGGAGATGCGCGACATCGTGCAGATCGCGGCGCGCAGGCCCAGTACCGGGCGCTGGCAGGTGGTGGTCATCGAGGATGCGGACAGGTTGACCGAGGCCGCGGGCAATGTGCTGCTGAAGGTGGTGGAGGAGCCGCCGGATCGGACCGTCTTCCTGCTGTGCGCGCCCTCGGTGGATCCGGAGGACATCTCGGTGACGCTGCGGTCGCGATGTCGGCATGTGCATCTGGTGACGCCTTCCGTCGCGTCCATCGCGAAGGTGCTGCGCGAACGCGACGGACTGGAACCGAAAACCGCCGACTTGGCGGCCGCGATCAGCGGCGGACATATCGGCCGGGCGCGGCGACTGGCCACCGATGAGCAGGCGCGGGCGCGGCGCAGGCGGGCACTGGCCCTGGTCACGGCCGTGGCAAGGCCGGGTGCGGCGTACGCGGCGGCCGACGAGTTGGTGAAGTCGGCCGATGACGAGGCCAAACAGATGAGCGCCGAACGCGACGAGCGCGAGCGGGACGAGTTGGCCACCGCACTCGGTGCGGGCGGCACGGGCAAGGGCGCAGCCTCGGCGACCCGCGGCTCCGCGGGCGTGCTGAAAGATCTGGAGCGCCGCCAGAAGTCGCGCGCCACCCGCACCGGACGCGACGCTCTCGACCGCGCCCTGATCGATGTGGCGGGCGTCTACCGTGACGCCTTGGCCGTCCGGTTCGGCGCGGCCCGCCGCGACACCGGCGTCGCCCTCACCCATCCCGATATGGCCGACCAGATCCACGACCTCGCCGACCGGGTCCGCCCGGAGGGTCTGCTGCGCTCGATCGAGGCCGTGCTCGCCTGCCGCGAGGCCCTCGACCTCAATGTGAAACCCCGCTTCGCCCTCGCCGCCATGGTCGCCGGTCTCCTCTCCGCCCAATCCGCGTGACCCTGACCACCCGTTTTCGCGATCCGGCCGGGGTGAGGATAGACTCGCGAGGCCGAGAGGCACGCCGCCTTAGCTCAGTCGGTAGAGCGCTTCACTCGTAATGAAAAGGTCAGGAGTTCGATTCTCCTAGGCGGCTCCAGGTCAGAGACCAAATCCACTCCCCATCGGGGAGTTCGGGCCACTCGACTTGCCAAGAATCTGCGTAACCGCAGGGCAAGGGTGGTGGTCCATGGTTCGGCCCAGTCGACCGGAACGGCCCGCGCCGCCTTCAAATCCTCGGGTTGGATGGCGCACCATCTGCACAAGGGGTTCCCGCCTGTGGTCCGCCGAGTCACCACCGGCGAACGGTCGATCGTCGAGGTCGCTGTGGAGACTATCGGTATCGCCGGGTGGCTCCTCCGCCCGAGACTCGAGCGGTCGGCTGACCGAGCGCCGTCTGTTCGGCTGGGCGGTATCGGATTTCGCGATCGGGCCGCACGGGCGGCGATGCTCGTGCGGGAGTCCTGTCCGCAGCTTGACCTAGACGGCGTTGCGGGCGGGGGTGGTGAGGAGGGTGCTGAGGGTGGAGTTGAAGAGGGGGGTGGCTTCGATGTTGGTGAGGTGGCCGGTGGGGTAGAGGTGGTATGGGGTTGTGGCGGGGAGGGAGTCGAGGATGGGGTGGTTGAGGCGGGCGGGGAGTAGGTGGTCTTTGGAGCCTGCGATGACGGTGGTGGGGACGGTGAGATGTTTTGCGGCGGTGGGGAGTTCGAGGTCGGCGAGGGCGGCGGCGTGCAGGCCGCGGGTGAGGGGGCGGCAAGATCGGATGATGCCGAAGGCGAAGTCGACCTCGTCGGCGGTGGCCGCGGGGGAGAGGATGCGGTCGCGGAAAAGGGTTCGGACGGCAGGGATGTCGGGGATGGGGGCGGGAAGGGTGAGGGCCGTCTCGGCGAAGATGTAAGGCAGGTGTGCGCGGGTGCCGAACAGGGGCCGGTTGAGGAGGGGGAAGAGTTCGGTTTCGGCGCGGATACCGCCGGACGCGGTGTTGGCGAGCAGAACGGCCTTGGCGCGGAAGGGAACCTGGTTCGGATAGTGGGCGGCCCAGGACTGGATGGTGATTCCGCCCATGCTGTGGCCGACGAGGACGGCGCGCGCGCCGCGCGGGAGGGTGGCGTCGAGGACGGCGGTCAGATCGTCCGCGAGCGTGCGGGCATCGGGTGCGACCGTGCCGAGGGAGCTCGCGCCGTGGCCGCGCTGATCGTAGGCGATGACGCGATACCTGTCGGCGAACGCGTTGATCTGGGGGTTCCAGTATTCGATGCTGCAACTCCAGCCGTGAATGAACACGATCGGCGCACCATCGGGTGGGCCGTAGGCGTGCACGCGCAACCGGGCGCCGTCGGCCGTGGTGACGGGGATGACCTCGCGTCGGGCGGTGGGCGGATTGAAGGCGGCGGTCGCGAAGACGCGGTTGCGCAGGCGGGCGCGGTATGCGGCGGTGAGCGGTTCGGTGTCGCGCACCGAGGCCAGCGCCCGCAGGGATTTCACCAGCATCGAGCACTCCTTTGTGTCGATCGCCACAGTATCGCGCTAGCGCGGTGCTAGCTAGTGCAAGCGATCGGAGGGGTGCGCGCGGGCGGGGTAGAGGGCCGCGATGGCATCGGGAACGACGAGGCAGACCTGGTCGTCCGGGTGGAACTCGCCGCGATCGGGCGCGTGGACGAAGACGACGACCGAGGATCCGTCACCGGGATCGATCTCGACGGCCACGGTGCGCGGGGCGGATTCGTCGTCGTGCGGGGAGCTGTGCCAGTGGCCCACATGCCCGAATTCGAGTTTGCGGGCCGTGGGGTATCCGCCTGTGTCGAGCCAGGTCCAACCAGCGGCTTCCACGCGGAAAATTGTACTCTACCTGCGGAAATGCCATATCGAATCGGGTGCGGCTACCGTGGATACCTGTGGAGACCACGCATTCCGCCGATTCGGTGCGGCCAGACGACGATTCGGCGGCCGGGGCGAATTCCGCGGCGGTGCGGCCGGATCCGGTGTGGCGGACCAGGATGGCGCCGCTGTTGGTGGCCGGGCTCGGCGCGGGCGCGCTGGTCCTCTTGCATCTGCGGGATCCGCACGAGGAAGGTTCCTACGGCATCTGCCCGGTCTACGCGCTGACGGGTTGGTACTGCCCCGGCTGCGGTGGTCTGCGAGCCATGCACAATCTGACCGAGGGGCGCCTCATCGATTCGCTGCACAGCAATATCCTGGCGTTGCCGCTGGTGCTGGCTTTCGCACTGTGGGTGGGGGATTGGACGATTCGCGCCTGGCGCGGTCGAACTATGCGGTTGCCCTCCATCGGTCTGTCCACCGCGTGGGCGGTGCCGGCCCTGTTCGTGGTCTATAGCGTGCTGCGCAACACACCGTGGGGGACGTGGCTCACGCCCGTCTAGGCTTGCCCCATGGGTGACTCGTTGAAGGAGCGGGTGCGCGCCAAACTACTGCGACAGTTGACCGAGGACGGCCCGCTGGATCCGGAATTGGAGGACACCAGACAGCTGTCGGTGGTCACCGATCTGGACGCACTCGATCGCGTCACCGAGGACGATCCCCTGGTCGAGGAGTTGGCCACCCGCTATCTCGTCTTCTAGGGCTTAGGTCAGCGGCGGTAATTGCGGCAGGGCCTCGGCGCGGAGCCAGGCATCCCACAGCGGGCGCAGCGGGATCGTGCTGTAGTGCCCGGCCAGATCGGTGAACTCCTCGGTGCTGACCGAACCGTGCCGGTAGCGAATCGTCCAGTCGCGCAGCAGGTCGAAGAATGCGGTATCGCCGAGTTCGAGGCGCAGCGCGTGCAGGGTCAGTGCCCCGCGCTTGTAGACCCGGTCGTCGAACATTCGTTGCGGACCGGGATCGCCGATGACGATGTCCTGCCGTTCCCGCGACAGATTGTGGCGCGCGGCGCGGGCCAACTGGTCGGCGGTGGGACCTTCGGCGGCTTCGGACCAGATCCATTCGGCGTAGCAGGCGAAGCCCTCGTGCAGCCAGATATCGCGCCACTGCCGCACGGTGAGGCTGTTGCCGAACCACTGGTGGGCCAGTTCGTGCGCGACGAGGCGTTCGGAGCCGCGGCGGCCGTCGCAGTGATTCGCGCCGAAGATCGAGATGCCCTGGGCCTCGATCGGGATATCCAGGTCGTCGTCGGTGACGACGACCGTGTAGCTCTCGAACGGGTAGGGGCCGAAGCGTTCGGTGAAGATCTCCATCATGCGCGGCTGATTGGCGAAATCGTGTTCGAAGTCGGCCCGCAGTCGTGCGGGCAGTACAGCCTGGATGGGCACCGGGTCGTGGGGTGCGCCGAGCCGGTATTTGCGGTACGGGCCGATCTGAATGGTCGCCAGGTAGGCGGCCATCGGCTCGGGTTGCTCGTAAACCCAGGTGGTTTGGCTGGCTTTGGTCTGTTTACGTACGAGGATGCCGTTGGCCAGCGCGTAGAACGGGGAGTCGGTGGTGATGGAGATCTGGTAGCTGGCTTTGGAACTCGGATGGTCGTCGCAGGGGAACCAGGAGGCCGCGCCATTGGGTTGACTGGCCACCAGCGAGCCCTCGCTCAGTTCCTCCCAGCCGACCTCGCCCCAGGGGCCGCGCACCGGTTTCGGCACGCCGGAGTATTGGATGACCAGCGCGAGCGCGCCGCCCGCCGGGATGTGCTGCTGCGGCGTGATCACCAATTTCCCGTGCTGGTGGGTGTATTTGGCGGCCCTGGCCCCGTTGACGAGAACCTTGGCGACGCTGAGCGTTTGGGACAGGTCGAGGCTGAAGCGGGGGCGCGCGGCGGTGGTGACGGCGGTGAGGGTGGCGCGGCCCGCGAGGCGGTTGGCCGTGACCTTGTAGACGAGGTCCAGTTCGTAGCGCGACACGCGATAGCCGCGGTTGCCGTTCTGCGGGAGGTAGTCGTCGATGGGAGCTTCGTAGAATCGGTCCGCCATCTAGGTGCCTGTCCAGGGTGCGATCGGATTGCCCCACCAGCGGGTGGACGGCGGGACCGCGTCGCCGCGCATGACCAGCGAGGCCGGTCCGATGGTCGCGCCCGCGCCGATGCGGGCGGCGGGCAGCGCCACACAGTTCGGGCCGAGGGTGGCGCCGGGTTCGAGGGTGACGGTGTCCATGGCCATCACGCGGTCGTGGAATAGGTGGGTCTGCACTACGCAGCCGCGCTCCACGGTCGCGCCGTCGCCGAGTGTCACCAGGTCCGCCTCCGGTAGCCAGTAGGACTCGCACCATACCCCGCGTCCGATGCGCGCGCCGAGTCCGCGCAGCCACAGATTGAGTACGACGGTGCCGGTCGCGGCGCGGGCGAACCACGGTGCCGCAACGGTTTCCACGAAGGCGTCGGCGACCTCGTTGCGCCACACGAATGAACTCCAGAGCGGGTGTTCGCCTGCGCGAATTCGCCCGACCAGCAACCATTTTCCCAGGACGGAGGCGCAGCCCGCGACCGCGCCCGCGACCAGCAGGACCAGGCCGGAGAGCAGGCCCGCGGCGAGGTAACCGAGGGTGTGCGCGAGCGCGGCGAGTCCGAACAGGACGCCCAGGCCGATGCCGAAGGTCACCAGCACCGGGAAGATGCGGCAGGTCTCCACGATGGCGCGGGCGATCCGCAGCCGGGGTGTTGGCGCGAAGGTGCGCTCCAGGTCGGCGGATTCGGTGGCGCGGCGCAGCCGAACGGGTGGGCTGCCCAGCCAGGAGGAGCCTGCCTTCGCCTTGGAGGGCGCCGCCGAAAGCACGGCGACCAGGCCGTTTTTCGGGACGCGTCGGCCGGGGGCGGTCATCCCGGAGTTGCCGAGGAAGGCGCGCTTGCCGACCTTGGCCTCGCCGATGCGCAGCCAGCCGCCGCCGAGTTCGTAGCTGGCGATCATGGTGTCGTCGGCGAGGAACGCGCCGTCGGCGACCACGGTGAACTTCGGCAGCAGCAGGACCGTGGACGCCTCGACGTGTTTGCCGACCTTCGCGCCGAGTAGTCGCAGCCAGACGGGTGTGAGCAGGCTGGCGTAGAGCGGGAACAGGAAGGTGCGCGCGGCATCCAGCAGGCGTTCGGTGGACCACGCCTGCCAGCCGTTGCGGCTGCGGACCGGGTGGTAGCCCTCGGTGAGTCCGATACTGAACAGTCGCACCGCGACAATGGTGACCACCGCGTAGCCGCCGAGGCTGAGCAGTGTCGCCACCGGCAGGATGGCGAAGGCGCGCAGCAAACCGTCCGTGAGCGTGCGGGTGTCGCGGATGAACCAGGTGAGGAACGCGCCGCCCCCGGCGAGGGCGAGGATGGGCAGTGCGGCGAGCAGCATCGAGGTGAGTCCGAAGATCGGCACCCAGTAGGCCGCCCGCGCGGGTGTCTCGGCTGGCCAGCGATGGTGCGCCCGACCGGATTTCACGGCGGGCGAGCCCGCCCACTCCTGCTCCGGTTTGACCTTGCCGGAGACCGAGGAGCCGGGGGCGATCTCGGCATTGCGTCCGATCTTGGTGCCGGGCAGCAGCATCGAGCGTGCGCCGATCACCGCGCCGGGGCCGATGACAATCGGGCCGATATGGACCCGGTCGCCGTCGATCCAATACCCGGACAGGTCGACCTCGGGTTCCACGCTGCATCCATCGCCCAGTTCCAGCATCCCGGTGACCGGTGGCAGCGTGTGCAGATCGACGCCCTTGCCGATCTTCGCGCCGAGCGCCCGCGCGAAAGGCACCATCCACGGTGCTCCGGACAGGTTCTCGGCGCCGCTGGCCTCCGACAGCCGCACGGCGGCCCACAGCCGCAGGTGCGCCGACCCGCCGCGCGGATAGGTTCCGGGTGTCACGCCTTGGAGCAGCAGTCGTGCCCCGGCGACGCAGAGGGTCATCCGGCCGGGCGGGGAGATGAACAGTAGGAAGGCCGCCAGCGTCCACCACCAGGACAGGGCGGGCAGCCAGGTCAGCGCACCGAATTGGTGGGCGATATTGCCGAAGACGGCCAGCCAGGTCAGCCACTGCAATCCGGTGAGGGTGGTCAGCGGGATGGTGGCCAGCGTTTGAACGCATTGCGCGCGAAGGGGAGTCGGCGCGACGATGCGCTGTTCGACCTGTTCGGCGGGTGCGCTGTCGTCGAGCAGCGCCACCAGCGCGCCAAGGCGCGGATGGTCGTAGAGGTCGGCGACCGCGATGGTCGGATAGCGTTCGCGCAGCGCGGCGACCAGTTGCGCGGCGGCCAGGGAGCCGCCGCCCATGTCGAAGAAGTCCACGTCGGGATCGGTGATCTCGGCGCCGAGGATGGCGTCCCACTGATCGGCGACCCAGCGCGCGGTGCCGGTGAGACCGTCTTCGGTGGTGTCGCTGTCCTTGGGGGGCGGCCAAGGCAGGGCGTCGCGGTCCACCTTGCCCGAGGTGCGGGTGGGCAGTTCGGGAACCACTACGAGGCGCGGTACCAATGGAGCCGGAAGTTGTTCCGCCAGTAGGGCTCTGGCTTTCTTCCGATCGAACTCGCCATCGGGGCCGGACAGGTAGCCGACCAGGATCTTGTTGCCCGCCTTGGTGGTTCGGATCGTGGTGGCGGCCCCGGTGACGCCGGGAAGATTCTGCAGCGCGGCATCGATCTCGCCGAGTTCGATGCGGCGACCGCCGAGTTTGATCTGATCGTCGGCGCGGCCGAGGAAGATCAGCCCGGCGCGATCGTTGCGGACCAGATCGCCGCTGCGGTAGGCGCGCTCCCACCCGAGGGTGGTCAGCGGCGCGTACTTCTCGGCATCCTTGACCGGATCCAGGTAGCGGGCCAGACCGACGCCGCCGATGACGAGTTCGCCGGAGGCGCCCTCCGGCACCGGATTTCCGGCCGAGTCGATGACGGTGAGGTTCCACCCGTCCAGCGGTACGCCGATCCTGATCGGTGCACCGGCGCGCAGCGGTGCGGCGCAGGCCACCACCGTCGCCTCGGTGGGGCCGTAGGTATTCCACACCTCGCGGCCCGAATCCTCGTTCCCGGCAAGACGTTCCACGAGTTCCGGTGGCACCGCCTCGCCGCCGAAGATCAGCAGGCGCACCGCCTCGAGCGCCTCGGGGGGCCAGGTCGCGGCCAGTGTGGGCACCGTCGAGACGACGCTGATCTCCCGGCGCACCAGCCACGGCCCCAAATCGGCTCCGGTGCGCACCAATTCGCGCGGGGCGGGCACCAGGCAGGCGCCATTGCGCCAGGCCAGCCACATTTCCTCGCAGGAGGCGTCGAAGGCCACCGAGAGTCCGGCCAGTACGCGGTCGCCGGGGCCGATCGGGGCGTCGCGCAGGAATAGCGCGGCCTCGGCGTCGACGAAGGCGGCGGCGTTGCGGTGGGTCACCGCGACGCCCTTCGGGGTTCCGGTGGATCCGGAGGTGAAGATGATCCAGGCGTCGTCGGCGGGAGTCGGCAGCGCGGTCCATCTCGCGGCCGGATCCGCGCCCGCGACGGCGGTTTCGATGCCCTCGGCGGTGACGATGGCGGTGACCCTGGCCTCGCCGAAGACGAGTCTGGCTCGTTCCTCCGGATCGTCGGCGTCCACCGGGACGTAGGCCGCGCCGCCGTAGAGGATGGCCAGGATCGTGACGTAGAGCTCGCGATGTCCGGAGGGCAGTCGCACACCCACCCGGTCGCCGGGGCGGACACCCGCCGCGGTGAGTTCGGCCAGTGTCGCCTCGATCTCGGCGACCAGTTCGAGGTAGGTGAGGACGGTGCGGCCGTCGTCGATGGCGGGTGCGTCGGGGTGGGTTCGGGCGGTGGCGGTCAGGATGTCGACCAGGGTGCGGGCCGGGTGCGCGGCGGAACCGCGCAGTAGGGGATCGCTTTCCGGCGCCGACTCCGCCGGCTCGGTCAGGGAAGCGTGTGCGCCCGCCGAGAGCGCCTGCGCGGTATCGGGCCGGGACTCTTCGGGCTCCGGCCGCGATTCTTCCGGTTCCAGCCGTGGCTGTACCTGCACGTCCCGACCACCTCTCATAAACCTGCCCGATGCGCTGGCATCCGTTGTCGCACGTTGGGGTTACCAATTGGCAAACATTGTGCCGACCAGGCATCAACGCTACTCGGGGCGGTCGTGACCGGGCCGGTCACTCGGGGTCGGCCCCGATGGCCTTGTTGGCGAGTCGGTGCAGGGTGTGGCGTTCCTCGGCATCGAGTCGGTGCAGGACCTTGTCGGTGGCCCGGTCGATGCGCTCGGCCATGCGCCTGCGTTCGGCGCGGCCCGCCTCGGTGATGGTCAAACGGTATTTGCGTCGGTCGACGGTATCGCGGGTGCGGGTGACGAGACCGGCTCTCTCCAGTCCGTCGATGAGCCGGACGACCTCGCTGCGGTCGATCTGCAATGTCGTGGCGACCTGCTGTTGGGACAGCTCCGCGTACTCCTCGACGCAGACGAGTATCCAGTGTTCGCGCAGCGAGGTGTCGAGTTCGGCGTGCACCGCGCGGTGCAGCTTGCCGAAAGCCCAGGTCGGGAAGCGCACCAAGCCCGCGGGATAGATCTCGTCTGGCATGCCCAGAATCCTACCCATTGTTGAGGCACTAGATTGTTGATACCCTCCGCAATCGACAGGCTCAACAATCTGCGGAGGATATCCATGTCGGAGACTCGGACGGCGGTTCGCGCCGAGACGGCCGCGCGCGACGCCATCCCGGCGGCGGTGTGGCGAGTGGCGGGGGTGGTGACCTTCGGTGCGGTGATGGGCATGCTCGACACCTCGCTGATCAATGTCGGACTCCACACCATCGCCGCGAAACTCGGGGCGACGCTGAATGGTTCGCAGTGGATCGCGAGCGCCTACCTGCTCGCGCTCGCGGTGTCGCTTCCGCTGGTCGGCTGGTTGGGTCGGCGCTTCGGCATGGGGCGGGTGTGGCTGGGAGCGCTGCTCGCCTTCACCATCGTCTCCGGACTGTGCGCGCTCGCGCCGAATGTGGGGTGGCTCATAGTCCTGCGGATCGCCCAGGGGTTGGCGGCCGGGTTGCTGGTGCCCGCCGGGCAGGCCATCATCGGTCAGGTCGCCGGAGGGCACCGGTTGGGGCGGGTCATGAGTGTGGTCGGTGTCGCGGTGGTGGCCGCGCCCGCCTTCGGGCCTGCGCTGGGCGGTGTGATGCTGGCGCATCTGGCCTGGCAGTGGCTGTTCCTGATCAATATCCCGCTGGGAGTTCTCGCCTACGTACTGGCGCGCAGAATCTTGCCGCTCGGTGAAAAGGCGGCCGACGCGAGGAATTTCGACTATCTCGGCTTCGTGCTGTGTGCGGCCGGATTGTCGCTGCTGGTCTATGGGCTGGGGGAATTCGGTGGCCGAGGCGGGTTCGCCGATCCGGCCGTGTGGATTCCGCTGCTGGTCGGGGCGCTCGCGCTGGGCGGGTTCGTGCTGCGCGGTGTCCTGGGGCAGGGCACGCTGCTGGACCTCGGCATGTTCCGCAGTCCGGTCTTCGGCGCGGCAGGCGCGGCGCACTTCTTCGGCGGTGCGGCGCTGTTCGGTTCGATGCTGTTGCTGCCGTTGTATTTTCAGCTACTGCACGGCCAGGACGTGGTGGCGACGGGATTGTCGCTGTTCACCTTCGGTTTCGGCGGGGTCCTCGCGCTTCCCATCGCCGGACGGCTGACCGACCGCTTCGGCGGCGGTGTGGTCTCGGCGGTGGGCGGCGCGGTGTGCCTGGTGGTGACGCTGCCGTTCGCCTTCGGCGACGACGCGATGAATCTCGTTCTGGTGCAGGCGCTCTTGCTGATTCGCGGCATCGCGACCGGGCTGGTGGGTGTCCCGATCGTCGCCTCGGCCTACGCGGCGGTGCGGCGCGAACAGATTCCGGATGCCGCGTCGATGGTGAATATCCTGCAGCGCGTGGGCGGTTCGCTCGGCGCGGCATTGTTCGCGGTGATCCTCGCTCGGTCCGCCGGGGCCGGACTGTCGGTCGCGGCAGGTTTCCAGCAGGCGTTCTGGTGGCTCATCGGTGTGACGGTGGCATCGTTGATCGGCTCGATCGTGCTGTGGCGCACCGAGGTTCGATACCGGGAGCGGTGAGTCGGACTGCGGCCCAGGCCGCTGTGTCACATGGTGGCCGACGCGGCCGTGTCAAAGGGTGGCCGACGCGGCCGTGCCGATACCGAGCACGGCCATGATGCCCGCCGCGAGCTGATCGAGCCGGTCGCGGACCTTGGGGCGGCGCAGCATGCCGACCGCCGTGGAGGCGATGAGGGCGAGCTGCACCATCTCGACGGCGGCAGTACGCAGACGCCGATGAAGCCCAGAAGTAGCGAGGTGGTCACCGGTCGATGGGACCGCAGATCATCGGATTCGGCAAGGGCGATTCGCGCGGGTTGACAGTCCGGGTGTTCGTCTGCGAATCTCGCACCAGGTCATGAGTACCAGCGTCAAGCCCCGGCTAGCTGGTCGGCAACCCTCCTCCGCGGTGGGGTGCTCCGGGTGACGACCGGGCCGTGCTCCACCAGGACACGGCAAGCGCGGACTCGGTGAAATCTCCTCACGGGTCCCCGACCCGATGGGATTTGCCATGACCGCTGTTATCGATACCGCCTGTGCCGCACTCGCCGAGGTCTCCGGGTCCGAGCTTCGGGTGCCGCTGGTCCAGGGCGGGACCACCACCTACGCCAACTTCGACTACGCGGCGAGCGCGCCCGCGCTGGCTCAGGTGACGGCCCGGATCGAGCAGTTGCTCCCGTTCTACGCCAGCGTGCATCGGGGCGCTGGCTACGCCTCGCGCATCTCCACCGAATGCTATGAGGCGGCACGGGGTTCGGTGACCCGCTTCCTCGACGCCGCCGACGATCAGGTCGTTGTCTTCACCCGCAACACCACCGATTCGCTGAATCTGCTGGCCTCCTGCGTGCCGGGGGAGACGGTGGTCCTCGATATCGAGCACCACGCCAACTTCCTGCCGTGGACCAGGCACGGCCGCCGGGTGGTGCGGGCCGCCGACACCGTCGAGGAGACCGTGCGTCGCATTGTCGGGGAACTGTGCAGCAGGCCCGCGGCGCTGCTCGCTGTCACCGGCGCGTCCAATGTGACCGGTGAGGTGCTGCCGCTGGAGCGGTTGGCCACCATCGCCCACCAGTGCGGTGCGCGCATCCTGGTCGATGCCGCGCAGTTGGCCCCTCATCGGCGGATCAGCCTGCGCGAGAGCGGAATCGACTATCTGGCCTTCTCCGGTCACAAGCTGTACGCGCCCTTCGGGGCGGGTGTGCTGGTCGGCTGTCGGGATTGGTTGGATGCCGCCGAGCCCTACCTCGCGGGCGGCGGTGCGGTCCGCTCGGTCGGTGTCGAGACCACCGAGTGGGCGCCCGCACCGCAGCGCCACGAGGCCGGATCGCCGAATGTGCTCGGCGCGGCCGCGCTGGCCGCCGCCTGTGAGGCGCTGTGTGCCATCGATGCCGATACCTTGGCCGCTCACGAACATCGGCTCGCCGACCGGCTGCGTTCCGGACTGGCCGCGATCGCCGGTGTGCGCCTGGTGCATATCTGGTCCGACAGCGCGGACTGTGTCGGCATCGCCGCTTTCACCGTCGACGGGTTCGAGCCGGGACATGTCGCGGCCTATCTCTCCGCCGAGCACGGCATCGGCGTGCGTGACGGTCGATTCTGCGCGCATCCGCTGCTGGCCGCGTTGGGTCTGGATGGCGCGCTGCGGGCCAGTATCGGATTGGGTACCACCGCCGCCGATGTGGATCGGCTGATCGGCGCGGTCGCGGAGTTGGTGCGGCGCGGACCGTCCTGGAATTACGCCGCCACCAATGGGCTGTGGAATCCGACTCCGGAGACCAGGGCGTTCAGCACCGATCAGGCCGAGGGCGCGGCACCCTGTCTGGTCGGCTGACGGTTGTTCGACTCGGACTCAGCCGAGTGATGTCGGGCGGTGGTAGCGCCCCTGGTAGTACAGCAGCGGTGCGGCGGCGGGCTTTTCGTCGGTGCTGTCGTGCACCCTGGTGACCAGTCCGACCACGAAGGTGTGATCGCCGATCGGGATGAGTCGCTGGACGACGGCCCTGACCCAGATCGGGGTGCCGTGCAGGACGGGTTCGCCGGATTCCAGCGTGGTCCACAGGGAGCGGTCGGCGAAGCGCTGCTCGGCCGAGCGGGCGAAGCGCTGGGCCAGATGCTGTTGATGTTCGCCGAGGAAGTGGATGACCACCGAGTCGGCGGTTCGGATGGCCTCGATACTCGATGAGTTGTGCGCGATATTGAACGAGACGAGCGGCGGTTCCAGCGAGAGCGACGCGAACGAGGTCGCGGTGAAGCCGACCGGGCCGTCGGGGGAGTCGAGGGTGACGATGGTGACGCCCGCCGGATAGTGCCGCATGGACGCGCGATATTGCTCGGCGGTGATTCCGCTCAGATCGTCGGGAATCGGCGGAATCCCGACGGCGGTGTCGGGTAGCGGTGCGTCGGTCACTCTTCCGAAGCTACGCCGACGGGGCTCGTCGCGGACCACGGCTGTGAGCGAATCCACCACGCTGAGCGACCCCTGGTCTCCCTCGGGTCAGTCCACATCGATGGGCAATCCGGCGGTGATGCGCACCAGTTCGGGAAATGTGGTGCGGAAGACCGTATTCGGATGTCCGGCCGCGGCCCACACCTCCGGATGCCGCGCCAGTTCGTTGTCCACCCAGGTGGGCAGGTTGGCCGGATGCCCGACGGGAGCGACGCCGCCGATGGGTTGACCCGTCACCTCTTTGACCAAATCGGCGGGGGCACGTTTCAGATTGCCCGACAAGCGTTTTCCGGTGTTGTCCAGATCGACCTGGTGCGCGCCGGAGACCAGCAGCAGCACCGGATCCTCATCGAGTAGGAAGACCAGCGATTTGGTGATGGCGCCGACCGCGACGCCGAGCGCGGCGGCGGCGTCGGCCGCCGTATGCGTCGGCGTGGGGTGGTGCACGATGACACCGTGGTGCCCTCGGGAGATGAGGGTGTCCGAGACCCGGCACGCGACCGGTGGTAGCGACGACCTGCGCATGGCACCAGGTTATGCCCGTGCACCGGCGGTGTGCCGAGAATTTGTCAGTAGTCCGGATATCCCTCGGCGGGGCCGAGCATTTCGTCGATGCGCGCCCTGGTGTGGCGTGCCAGTTCGGCGCAGCCGTGCTCGCGGACCCGCTCGTGGGCCAGACCGTCGAAAGCGCGTTCCAGATCCGATTGGGACAGCGCGAGCAGTTCGACATCGGCGGTGGCGAGCAATGCCGCGCGATCGGTGAAGGGCCTGGCATCGGCCAGGCACTCGGCCCAGGTGACATTGCAGCAACAACCGTAGAGCGCGTGTACGGCTCGTCCGCGTGGGAGCTCGTTGAATCGGTCCAGTCCGATTCCGCGGTGCATCAGCATGCAGGCCTCCGTGACCGAAAGGTATCCGATGCGACCATGATCCGTCGGTTCCCGGCGTGGAAACCAGTGTGGTGCGCGGAATTTGCGCAGGCTTTACGCAGTCGGACGAACCGGTCGATCCGGATACCGGGCCGCGGTGCCCGCCGGTCCGGATTACGCTGTACGAATGACTGACTGGCAGGCATTCACCGTCGAAACCAAGGACCACGTCGCGCAGGTGACATTGATCGGCCCCGGTAAGGGCAATGCCATGGGTCCGGACTTCTGGCGCGAGCTGCCGGAGATCTTCCGCGGTCTCGACGCCGATCCCGAGGTGCGCGCCATCGTGCTGACCGGGTCGGGACGGCATTTCTCCTATGGTCTCGACCTGCCCGCGATGGCGGGCACCTTCGGCCCGGTCATGGCCGACCGGGCCTTCGCCGCGCCGCGCACCGAGTTCCTCTACGAGATCCGCCGCATGCAGGATTCGGTGACGGCGGTGGCGCTGTGCCGCAAGCCGGTGATCGCGGCGGTGTCGGGCTGGTGCATCGGCGGCGGACTCGATCTGATCGCGGCGGTGGATATCCGCTACGCGAGCGCGGACGCGAAATTCAGTCTGCGCGAGGCCAAGGTGGCCATTGTCGCCGATATCGGGTCGCTGCACCGGCTGCCCGGCATCATCGGCGAGGGCGCGCTGCGCGAACTGGCCTATACCGGCAAGGATATCGATGCGGCGCGGGCCGAGCGGATCGGTCTGGTCAACGAGGTGTTCGCCGATCAGGACGCGGTGCTCGCGGCGGCGCATGCCGCGGCGCGCGAGATCGCTGACAATCCGCCGCTGGTGGTGCAGGGCGTGAAGGATGTGCTGGATCGGCGGCGGGCCGGTGAGGTGGCCGAGGGGCTGCGGTATGTGTCGGCCTGGAATGCGGCCTTCCTGCCCTCGGAGGATCTGACCGAGGCCGTCGCGGCGGTCTTCGAGAAGCGTCCCCCGCAGTTCAAGGGTAAGTAAAGCCCGGTAAAACGGTTGCCCCAGCGACCGTTGCGCCCACATACTTGTATCGCACAACTAATTGATCAATACAAGCAATTGGTTGTGGCAAGCAGTTGATGGATACAAGCAATGGGCGCACGTGCCACCGGCTCGGTGCGGATCCCGACAACAACGAGCGAGGTGGCACATGGACGAGACGATCGAGACGATCGCCACCCAACTGGCCCGCCTACAGCGGATGCGCGACCGGACGGCGGCGCAACTCGCCGTCGTCACCAAGAACCGCTTCGAGGTCGGCGCGTTCCGGCTGCTGTTCCAACTGAACTGCGCCGGACCCATGCGCTCCGGCGCGCTCGCCGCGGCAGTGGATTCCGACGCCTCGACCGTCAGCAGGCAGGTCGCCCAGTTGGTCGAGCGCGAATTCGTGGTCCGGCAGGCCGATCCGGAGGACGGTCGCGCGACCGTCCTGGTCGTGACCGACAAGGGCCGCGACATGGTCGCCGAGATGCGGCGCCACCGCGCGGCCAGCCTGGGACGCGTACTGGCGGATTGGGATCCGGAGAAACGGACCGAATTCGCCGGTCTGCTGCGCCGATTCGTCGACGACTACGAGCACCTCAAGCCCGCGATGCTGGCCGCGATGCGTTCGGAGTGGGGTACGAAACCTAGTGATATGGAGAGCGATTCGTGACCGCAACGACCGAACAGGCCGCGCCGCCAGGCTTCACGCACCGGCAGATCCTGACCATTCTCAGCGGTCTGATGCTCGGCATGCTGCTCGCGGCGCTCGATCAGACGATCGTGTCCACCTCGATCCGCACCATCGCCGATGACCTCAACGGGTATTCGATGCAGGCCTGGGCCACCACCGCCTACCTCATCACCTCGACGCTGGCCACCCCGCTCTACGGCAAGCTCTCGGACATGTTCGGGCGCAAGCCCTTCTTCATGGCGGCCATCGGCATCTTCGTCGTCGGGTCGCTGCTGTGCACGGTGTCGCAGTCGATGTATGAGTTGGCCGCCTTCCGCGCGGTCCAGGGCATCGGCGCGGGCGGACTCATGTCGCTGGCGCTGGCCATCCTCGGCGATATAGTCGGGCCGCGCGAGCGCGCCAAGTATCAGGGCTACTTCCTCGCGGTGTTCGGCACCTCCAGCGTCATCGGGCCGGTGCTCGGCGGCGTGCTCGCCGGACAGCACACCATCCTCGGGGTCAGCGGCTGGCGCTGGGTGTTCCTGGTCAATGTGCCGATCGGACTGCTCGCCCTGGTGGTGGTCTCGCGGGTGCTGAAGCTGCCGCGCAGGCCGCATTCCAAGGACAGCGTCGACTGGTGGGGTGTGCTGGTGTTGGCCATCGGCCTGGTGCCGCTGCTCGTTGTGGCCGAGCAGGGACGCGAATGGGGTTGGAGCAGTGGAGCTTCGCTGGCCTGCTACGTGATCGGCGCGGCCGGTGTGCTCGGTTTCGTCGCGGTGGAGCGGGCCATGAAGGATGCCGCGCTGATTCCGCTGCGCATGTTCAAGAACACCACTTTCGCGCTCGGTGTGGTGATCTCCATCGTGGTCGGCGCGGCCATGTTCGGCGGTATCTCGCTGCTGCCGCAGTACCTGCAGGTGGTGCGGGGCGCCAGCCCGACCATGGCGGGTCTGCAGATGCTGCCCATGGTGCTCGGTCTGATGACCGGATCGGTGGTGTCGGGTCAGGTGATCTCGCGCACCGGACGCTATCGGATCTTTCCGCTGATCGGCGCGTCCATGCTGACGCTCGGCCTGTTCCTGCTGCATTACCTCGATGCCGACAGCCCGCTCTGGTTGACGATGATCTTCATGGCGCTGACCGGATTCGGACTCGGCAACCTGATGCAGCCGCTCACCCTGGCATTGCAGAATGCGTTGCCGCCCAAGGATATGGGCGTGTCGACCGCCTCGGCGACCTTCTTCCGGCAGATCGGCGGCACGCTCGGCGTCGCGGTCTTCCTGTCGATCCTGTTCGCTCAGTTGACGCCGAATATCGCCGACGAGATGCGCACTGCCGCCGCCGATCCGCAGTTCCAGCACGCGGTGATGCAGGGTGCGCAGAGCAGCAATCCCGCCGATGCCGCATTGGCGAAAGGTCTGCTGGCGCATGATACTTCGGCCGCCGGACAGGTCCTCGAGGACAGCTCGGTCATCCAGCGGTTGAGCCCTGAGTTGGCCCGCCCGTTCCAGGTCGGCTTCTCCCACTCCATGTCGCAGGTCTTCCTCGCGGTGACCGGCGTCGCCCTGCTGGCGCTGCTGCTCACCCTCTTCTGGAAGGAAGTGCCCCTCCGTATGGTGAGCGGTCTGCAAGCGGCCCGCTCCGCGGATGAATCCGCGGGCGGCGAGACGGTGAACCCGCCACCCCGCCGCTGAATCCCATTGAACAACTGAACAACTCCGGGCGGGTGTCTGCGAAGGCACCCGCCCGCAGTGCTATCCGGTGCAGGTGGTGTCGGTGGCAGGCAGGGCGCCGGTGGCGAAGTAGGTGTTGACGGCGTTGTCCACGCAGGGGGCCGGATAGTTGGCGAACAGGCCGTGGACGGCGACATCCTGGAGGGTGACCATCCGGGAGGCTTTGAGATCGCGGTGCATGGCTTGGGCGCCCGCGTACGCGGTCCGGGTATCGCCGGTGGATTGGACGATCAGGGCGGGGACGGAGTTGTCGATGACGGTTTTGGGTTCGATGGGTGCGGCCCAGAACGCGCACGGGGTGATGTTGTTGACGAACGCGCCGAACAGCGGCTGCGTGGCGCGGACGGATTCGATAGTGCGCCAATATGATTGGGGATCGCGGTCGGCCTCGACATCGCCGCACATGACGGCTGTCTGTGGGGAGAGATCGGTCGGTTCGGCGTTGAGCAATTGGGTCAGCATGTCGGTGAGTCCGGGGGCGAGGGTGACCGGTTTGCCGTCGGCGGCGTCGGCGAACCGACGCACTGTCTCGGCGAGGGCATGATAGTTGCGGGGGTCGTTCAACTGTTGGAACAGCACAACCGGCAGGTCGTGGACACCGATGCTCAACCGGCCCACTCGAATCGGGCTCGCGGCGGCGCGGCGCAGGAGATCCGCCACGAAGCCGCGCACCTGCTCGACGGTGGTTCCGAGGTGGTAGTCCCCGTCGTGTTCGGCGGCCCAACCGGCCCACAGATCGAAGGCGGCCTCATTGGCGGGTCCCATCTGGGAATTGTCGCCCGCCGCGTAGCGATCGGGATCAACACTGCTGTCCAGGACGATTCGGTCGCTGCGGTCCGGGAACATCTGCGTGTAGACAGCGCCCAGATAGGTGCCGTAGGACACACCGAAATAGTTGATTCGCTCCGCGCCGAGCGCGCCCCGGATGACATCCATATCGCGCGCGGTATTGCGGGTGGTGATGTAGCGGATCCGCTCGCCCTCGGCGGCGAAGCAGCGCGCCGCCAGATCGGCCTGCGCGGCAACCGATTCCGCGTAGCTCGCCAGGGTGGGTCCCGCCGATTGCAGGCCGAATCCCCGCGGCCAGTGACAGTTCACGACGCTGGAACGCCCGATGCCGCGCGGGTCCATACCGATCAGGTCATAGCTCGCCCGCACCCGCGGTGTCATGGCTTTGCCGAGTTCGACCGTCATGTCGAGGCCGGGACCGCCCGGTCCACCGGGATTCGACAGCAGCACCCCGCGCCTGGTCGCCGGATCGGCCGCGAGGCGGGAGATCGCCACCGTGATCGTCTTCCCTTGCGGCTGCGCATAATTCAGCGGGACGGTGACATCGGCGCATTGCGCGCCCGCCTTGTCGAGTCCGGGATCGTCACAGGATTTCCATTCGAGGTGCTGGCCGTAGAACCGGTCGAGTCCGGAATCAGCTGTGGCACTGGGCATTGCGACGGGAATAGCCGCCGCGAGCAGTCCTGCGGCCAGTGCGGCGAATATGCGTGACACGGATCCAGCGTAGGGACGACGAGCGAACCTGCCTATGGGGGAAGACCCCGATTCCATGGGGTGCGGGCCGGTGCGCGCGGTCGCTGTCATGCCGTGCACATGAGTTCGTCGAAGGCTTTGTCGAATGCCTTGCTCTGGTCCTCGTCGGCGGGCATCTGGTTGACGATGAACGTGAGCGCGGTGCCGTCGGATCGGCGGCCGTTCGCGGTCTGGAAGCCGGGAATGCTGCCGCCGTGCCCCCATGATTCCTTGCCGCATGAAGACGGATGGTGGATGAGCCCCAACCCGTAGCCATCGGTCTGCGACCGGTCGAAGGGCATGGTGCGCTGCATCTGCGCCAATTGATCCGCGGCGAGCAGCTTGCCCGACAGCAGAGCGGAGAAGAATCGGTTCAGTTCGGCGCCGGTGCTGATCATCGCGCCCGCCGTGCCGCCCCAACTGGGGTCCAGATCGGTGAAATCGATTGTCTTGCCGTCGATCCGCTGATAGCCGATCGGGTGGGGATCACGGATTCCGATCTCGCCCGCCGCCGGGAAGTAGGTGTTGCGCAGCCCCAGTGGTTCGTTGATGCGGCCCTCGATCGCCGCGGCGGCCGTCTGTCCGGTGACCCGCTCGATCAGCATGCCCAACACGATGTAGTTGGTATTGGTGTAGACCGAGCGTGCACCCGGTTCGAAGCGCGGCGGCATGGTCATGGCGACACGCACCAGATCGGCGGGTTCGTAGTGGCGGCGTCGGCTCGCGTCCGCGAGCGGATTCACCTGTTCGGGGCGATTGTGTGCCGCCGGATCGGCGGTGCCGAGGTAGTCGGGCAGGCCGCTGGTGTGCTGGAGCAACTGGCGCACGGTAATACGGTTGCCGTCATTGCCATTTCCCTGGATCAGCCCGGGTAGATACTGCTCGATCGGCGCGTCGAGATTCACCCGACCCTCGGTCGACAATTGCAGGACGACGGTCGCGACGAAAGTCTTGGTATTGCTGCCGATGCGGATTCGAGCGTCATCGGGGAATGCGGCGCCCGCCGTATAGGTGTGCGTGGCCGATGGGTCGCTGACGACGGCCTGCGCGCCGGGAAAGCCCGCGTGCAACACACTGTCCAGGATTTTCTCGATGACCGACGCGGCGCCGGAATTCGGCGCCGGATTCTGGCATGCCGTGGCGGCGAGCAGCCCGCTTGCCGTGCCCGCGATGACGACGAATTTGCGCCAGCGTCGAAAAGTATTCGATAACAAGGAAATTCCTCCTGAATTCACTCGGAGAGATCACATTCTCCGGTCGAAATTCAGCCTAGAAATCCCCGGTTGGAAGCACTATCCCGTGCGCACCCGGTTTGCCGTTGCGGCGCCCAGGGGGGTGGAGGTGGTGCCTGCACCACCTCCACCGGGCGACTCAGTGCCCGCCCTGATCCTTCAGACGCTGGATCGACGCCTCGATCTCGGCCTCGGCCTCGGCGCGGCCCACCCACTCCGAACCCTTCACGAACTTGCCGGGCTCCAGATCCTTGTAGCGCTCGAAGAAGTGCTTGATCGCGGCGAGTTCGAACTCCGGGACATCCTGCAGATCCTGGATGTGGTTCCAGCGCGGATCACCCGCGGGCACGCACAGGATCTTGGCGTCGCCGCCTGCCTCGTCGGTCATGTTGTACATCGCGACCGGACGGGCCTCGACGATGACGCCCGGAAACACCGAATCCGGCAGCAGGACCAGCGCATCCAGCGGGTCGCCGTCCTCGCCGAGGGTGTTCTCGATGTAGCCGTAATCGGCCGGGTAGACCATCGACGTGTAGAGGAACCGGTCGAGCCGGACACGGCCGGTCTCGTGATCGACCTCGTACTTGTTGCGAGAGCCCTTGGGGATCTCGATGGTGACGTCGAATTCCACGCCCATCTCCTCAGTTGCTAGTACCGCGAGGTCTGCCGACTCGCCTGGTTGTTCGGGGGAACGTATGCGCAACGAGGATAGTGTGGTCGGGGCGCACGCGGGTGCGCAGGCCGGGCGGTGAGGAGACGGGCGGGCACGTGGTTGGCAGCAGCAAGAAGATCGGTGGCCTGGCCGCCCGACGGCGTCGCAATACCTGGATCGTGCTGGGTACCGCGTCGACGCTGTTCGTAGCGGCGGCCGCGGTGGTGTTGGCCGTCGCCAAGCCGTGGACGCCGGAATTCCGGCACGGCGGGTTGACGGTTCCGCCGCCCCCCACGACCGTGCGCGCCTACCCGCAGGTGGTGCCCGCCCCGCAGACGCAGGCCGCCCCGACACCGGCCGGGATCGTGGCCGCGCTGGCCCCCGTGGTCGGCAATCCGGATCTCGGCTCGTTCGCGGGCGAGGTCACCGATGCCGCGACGGGCACGGTGCTGTGGAGCGGCGATTCGGGCCACCCGATGATCCCGGCCTCGACGGCGAAGGTGCTCACCGCGGCGGCCGCGCTGCTGGCCGTGCCGCCGGATCACCGCCTCGGCACCCGCGTGGTCGTCGGATCCGCGCCCAACGAGGCGGTCCTCGTCGGCGGCGGCGATCCGACGCTGACCGCCGAACCGGACGGCAAGGGGTACTACACGCACGCTCCCCGCCTGTCGGACCTGGTGGCGCAGATCCGCGCCGCAGGCCGCAATATCGACACCGTCGTGGTGGACAACTCGGCCTACGCCGGGCCGACCCTCGCGCCGGGCTGGGATCCGGCCGATATCGGCGAGGGGTCGATCGCCCCGATGGACCCGGTCATGCTGGACGGCGGCAGGCTCAAACCGCTGATCGAATACTCGCCGCGCACCGAGACACCCGCCCTGGACACCGGTCGCAGGCTGGCCACCGAACTCGGACTGGATCCGGGTAGGGTCCGCGCGGGCAAGGCCGCGCCGGGCGCGACGCAACTCGCCGCTGTGGAATCGGCCACACTGCGGGATCGATTGCAGGACATGATGATCCACTCCGACGATGTGCTCGCCGAGGCCATCGGCCGCGAGATCGCGATGGTGGGCGGTGTCGAGGCGTCCTTCGACGGGGCGGTCAGCGCGTTGCAGTCCGCGCTCGGGCGGGCCGGACTCGAGCAGACCGGGTTGCGCCTGAAGGATACGAGCGGGTTGTCCACCGAGAATCTGATTCCGCCGCGACTGCTGGACCGGGTCCTGGCCATCGCCGCCAAACCACATACCGCCGCCGTATCGCCGGGCGGTGTCACCACCGATTCGGACCGGGTCGGCGCGGCGTTCGCCCCGCTGCTGGACACGCTGCCGGTCGCGGGCGGCACCGGATCGCTGACGGATCGCTACACCGTCAAGAATCGACAGGGCGCGGGCTGGGTGCGCGCCAAGACCGGAACTCTCTCGGTCTCCAGTGCGTTGGCCGGGTACGTGCTCGATACGGACGGGCGGGTGCTGACCTTCGCGCTGATGTCGAACGATCGGCCGCCGGAGGTGAGCAGGCCCGCCCTGGACGCCATCGCGGGCGCGCTGCGCAACTGTGGATGCTCGTGATGGGTGGATGATCATGGACAAGGACACGGACCGATCGGGCACGATTCCCGAGCCGAATCTGCCGCAGGCCGTTGGTGATTCGGCCACGCCGCCGGCGAAGCGGCGCGTGCTCTCCGGCGCGATCGACTGGAATTTCGCGGCCCGCACGGGCGCCGCGCTGGTTCCGGCCGGTCCGCGAACGTCGCGCTATTCGGTGGATCAGATCGTCGCCGAACTGGCCGCGGCGTCCGAGCGCGCCGAGGGGCCGGTCCGCGAGGTGAGCCGCCTGCAGGACGACAAACCGATCCCGGCCGCCCGCGTTGTCGACCGAGCGGGCTGGATCGAGGCCGCCGCCGCCTCGATGGCGCAGCTCACCGGCATCGGCACCGAGTCGGGTGATCGGGGGCTGCTCGCCGGGAAACCCGCGGGTATGCAGGCGGGTGCGATGCTCGCCTTCCTCTCCACCGCCATCCTGGGCCAGTACGACCCGTTCACCGGCGCGGACGGCACACTGCTGCTGGTCGCCCCGAACATCATGGCGGTCGAGCGCGCGCTCGGCGTCTCGCCCACCGATTTCCGCCTGTGGGTGTGCCTGCACGAGGTGACCCATCGGGTCCAATTCTCCTCGGCCCCTTGGCTGTCGGACTACATGCGCGACAATGTCGACCTGCTCGGCGAACTGGGCGAGGAACCGCTCACCGAAATGCTCTCGCGGTTGCTCGACGAGGTGCGCGACCGCCGCCGCGGCGGCGTCGATGACCCGAGTGCCCGCGGGATCGTCGGCCTGCTGCGCGCCACCCAGCCGCCCGCCCAGCGCGAGGCGCTGGATCGGCTGCTCATGCTCGGCACCCTGCTCGAGGGCCACGCGGACCACATCATGGACGCCGTCGGACCCGCGGTCATCCCGACGGTCGCCGAGATCCGCTCCGCTTTCGACCAGCGCCGTCGTCGACCGGCCAATCCGTTGCAGCGCATCCTGCGGGCACTGCTCGGCGTGGATGCCAAAGTGGCCCAGTACGTGCGCGGGAAGGCGTTCGTCGGCGCGGTGGTGGACCGGGTCGGCATGGAGGCGTTCAACACCGTCTGGACCGGTCCGCAGACGCTGCCCCGCCCGGCCGAGATCGACGCGCCGGAGCAGTGGGTCTCCCGCGTGCTCGGCTGAGCGTGGACGGCCCGCGCAGGCTCCCCGAGACGGCGGCCGTGCTCGCGGTGCGGCACGCGGTGCGGGATTGGCTGTCACGGTACGCGGGCGGGCCGGTGGCGGTGGCGCTCTCGGGTGGCGCGGACTCGCTGGCGCTGACCGCCGCGGCGGTCGTGCAGGCTCCCGCGGTCGACGCACTGATCGTGGATCACCGACTGCAGCCGGGTTCGGCGGAGGTAGCCGCCGCCGCGGCCGCCGCCGCCCTCGCCCTCGGCTGTCGATCCGCGCGAGTGCTGCCGGTGACGGTCGGCTCCGAAGGCGGTATGGAGGCCGCCGCTCGCCGCGCCCGCTACACCGCGCTCGACGCGGCCCGCGCCGAACTGCCGGTCCTGCTCGGCCACACCCTCGACGACCAAGCCGAGACGGTGCTGCTCGGTCTGGCCCGCGGTTCCGGGGCGCGCTCCATCCAGGGCATGGCCGACTATGCCGAACCGTGGGGCCGCCCGCTGCTCGCGGTCCGTCGCACGACCACCCGGCAGGTCTGTGCCGATGTCGGGCTGATCCCGCACGAGGATCCGCACAACGCGGCCCCCGAATTCACCAGGGTGCGGCTGCGGACCGAGGCACTGCCGCTGCTGGAGGACGTGCTCGGCGGCGGGGTGGCCGCGGCGCTGGCCCGCACCGCCGCCCAACTGCGCGAGGACGGGGCGGTGCTCGACGGCTTGGCCCGCGAGCTGTGGCATACCGCCGACGATGGGGCGTCCCTCGCGATAGAGACACTCGCCACTGCGCCGGCCGCCCTGCGCCGCCGAGCCGTGCGCGCCTGGCTGCTGGCCGGTGGCGCGAAAGCCCTGACCCAGCGGCATTTACGCGCGGTGGACGAATTGATCACCGACTGGCGCGGCCAGGGCGGGGTCGCTGTGGGCGGCGGCACACCGGAACGCAGGTTGGTCGTCGCGCGCGAGCATGGCAGGCTGACATTGCGTCTGAGCACTGCCGAGAATCCGCCCGCCCGGATTCGCCACCATGGGAAGGACACCAGCTGACGTGTACGGGGATGACATCGCGTCGGTGCTGATCACCGAGGAAGCAATCGCCGCCAAGACCAAGGAGTTGGCCGAACTCATCGCCAAGCGCTACCCGGCCGACGCGCCGGAGGGCGATCTGCTGCTGGTCGGCGTGCTCAAGGGCGCGATCTTCTTCATGACGGATCTGGCCAAGGCACTACCGATTCCGACGCAGCTGGAGTTCATGGCCGTGTCCTCCTACGGGTCTTCCACCTCCTCCTCGGGTGTGGTGCGGATCATGAAGGATCTGGACAAGGACATCGCGGGCCGCAATGTGCTGATCGTCGAGGACATCATCGATTCGGGTCTGACCCTGTCCTGGCTCAAGCGCAATCTGTCCACCCGCAATCCGGCTTCGCTCGAGGTGGTCACCCTGCTGCGCAAGCCCGACGCGCTGCGCACCCATGTGGAGGTGGCGCACGTCGGCTTCGATATCCCGAACGAGTTCGTGGTCGGCTACGGCCTGGATTACGCCGAGCGCTACCGCGACCTGCCCTACATCGGCACCCTGAGCCCGCACGTCTACGGCGGTTAGCGGACCAGCCCGAAAATCGTTGCGGGCGAGCCTGATCCGGCGCGGTAGCGCAGTCCGCCGACCAGAACCCACGCGCCGGTCGGCGGCAGGTCGGCAAGGTTGGCCAGACATTCCAGGCTGATCCGGTGCTCCTGGTAAAGCATTTTGGACACGGTGTAGTGCTCGTCGGTGCCGAGGTCCGGCCCGAAGGTGTCGATACCGAGCGCGCCGCGCCTGCCGAGTCGTCCGGTATCGAGCAGCCAGCGCGGCGTCTCGGGCGCGAATCCCGGTTGATGTCCGGCGGATTCGCCGGTGCCGTGGAAGTCGGGGGTGCCCCATTTGGCGTCCCAGCCGGTCCATGCGATGACGGCGGCCTGATCCGGAATGCGGCCGTGTTCGCGCTCCCATTCCTGGATGTCGCGCACCGTGATCGCGTAGTCCCGGTCGTGTGAACACTTCTCGCGCAGGTCGAGTCGCACCGCGGGCAGCAGCAGATCGTCGAGGTCGAGCTGGTCGGCGGCGAGGCCGTCGGTGTGGAAGTGAATCGGTGCGCCCCAATGGGTTCCGGTGTGCTCGCCCTGTCGGACATAGCGCAGATAGAACCCGTCCTTCGGGACGGTGTCCACGATATCGATGCGGAATTCGGGGTCGCCGGGGTACAGCGGCGTGGTAGCCGGGTCCAGAATGTGCGACAGGCTCACCATGCGCCGGAAGGGCCGCTCGCCGGGCTCGGACGTCATCGAAGCAGGATAGCGATCTCGGCAGGCCGCTCAGGTCCGAATCGGCCCCGCCCGCGCACCTTTCGCCGACCGGCCCGCGCGCTCGAGCGCGAGCAGGTCCGCCTCCAAAGCGCGAAACAGCAGATACGACCCGACGAACGCGACGATCCCGCCCACACACAGCACCCGCACCGCGACGATCACCCGCGCGATATCGGCGGGCGGCGCGAAGGTGGCCACGGCCACGGCCAACAGCGGCACCGAGGCCGCCACCGCGAGATAGCCCGTGCCGCGGCGGAGCAGCCCTCGCAACCTAACCGCGTCCTCGGCGCTGATCTCCCCGTGCGGCAGGAAGATCGGATAGATACAGCGCACCATGAAGAACGCGCCGAGGAAGAACGGATAGGCCACCGCCATCGCGCCGCACACCACGATCGAGGCCAGGAAATGCAGCACCGCGCCCGCAGGCAGACTCCGCGTGAGTAGTTGCAGCACAGCGGGAATGGTGATCCCCGCCAGCACCCATAGCGAGAAGGCCACCGCCGCGGCGCGATCGGCGAACAGCAGCGCGTCGGTCCTGGTGCGGCGCAACGTGTCCGCGTCGTAGCGGCGGCCCCGACACAACCCGCGCGGCACCGTCACCAGCCGCCGCGACAGATAGGCCACCACCGCCACACCCGCCGGGAAGAACAGGGCGTTCACCACACCGGTCACCAGGAGGAAACTGTGCTGCGCCGCCGGACTCATCCCGGCGATGATCAACTGCTGGTTGTGCAGGATGTTGTAGCGGGCGGCCAGTACATTCGGCAGTCCGACGGCCAGTACGACCACCGGAATCCGCCACGCGCGCAGGCGCATTCGCCAACTGCGCGGCTCGGGATCCACCAGTTCCCTGGCCCGAGGATCCAGACACAGTTCGAGCTGCTGGGCCAGGACCGCGCCACTGGCCCAGCGGTGCGCGCGCTCGGGCTCCAGACAGGTGAGCAGGATTCGACGCAGCGCGGCCGGACAGTCCCGCGGTATGCGGCGCAGCGCGACCGGATCAACGCCCGCGCTGCGTCGCTCCAACATGGATTCCAGCGTCGTCTCATCGCCGCCGTCCGCGCCGTCGACGGCCGCTTCGGCGGTCGTATCGTCGAATGGTTTTGCGCCGGTGAGCAATTCCCACAGGACCACGCCCAGTGAATAGATATCGGCACGAGTATCGAGATCCGCGGCGGCGCGTTCGCGATCGGGATGGCACGCTTCCAATTGCTCCGGTGACATATACGACAGCGATCCACCGAAATAGGACACCGGACTGCTATCGGGGAGACCGCGGCTGAAACTGATATTGAAATCCGCCAATTTGGGCACGCCCTCGGCGGTCAACAGCACATTGGCCGGTTTCACATCGCGGTGCAGTACGCCGTGCGCGGCGGCGTAATCCAGCGCCTCGGCCAGTCTGCGCCCGAGCCAGGCCACCGTCTCCGGCCAGGTGAGCGCGGCGATCTCGGCCCGCACACTGGAATCGGTCGGTCGGATCTCGCCCTTGTCGGCCATGGCCCCGTCCACCGCGTCGAGCAGCAGCCCGCCCGCGCGTGCCTCGCGCGGGGTGGCGCGCACTCGCCGCAGCACGTCGAGCAGTGTGCCGCCGGGCAGGTACTGCATGTACAGCAGCCGCAAACCCGAGCGACCGCCGAGCAGCCGCTGATCGTAGACCCGCACGATGTAGTCGTGGTCGAGTTGGGCCAGTGTCTGCGGTTCGGTGCCGCGATCGGCGGAGATCTTCACCGCGACCAGCCGCCGCAGCGAACGCTGCCGCGCCAGGAAGACCCTGGCGAACGCGCCTGCGCCCAGGCCGGTCAGCAGGTCGAAATCGGCTATGCGCCGCCCGGATTCGATACGGTCCAGCGCGGCGGCCGCGGTGGGGACCGTGGTGCGCGTGCCAATGAGGTCGATCGGCGTTGGCGTCACACCAGTATTACGAGCGGACCGGGTGCCGCGGTTCAGCGACGCGGGCAGGCAGTGGATTCGGCGTCGAAATCCGACTCGTGATCGGCGGTTCGCACCCATTGATCCGCCACACCCGTCATCATCATCCCGAGGCGGTATGCGGAGTGATAGCTTGCGCCTCGAACAGCGGATCTCCCGAATTCGACGACGAGGCGATGGGGGCGAATCAGCACATGTACGACACTGCGGCGCGACTGCGCACGGCGAATACCGGGGACAAAGCGACGAACGCGGCCCCGGACGACCGCACCGAACCGGACAGAGCATCGCCACGCGGCCCCGCCGCGACCATCGCGGCCCGCGTGCGCGAGGGTTCGGCCCCCACCTCGGAAGCGGTCGAGGCGGCCCTGCGCGCCATCGCCGCCGAGAACTGGAAGGTCAATGCCTGCACCGTCGTTCGCGTCGAGCGCGCACTCGCCGAGGCGCAGGCGCTCAATCAGCGCGCCGACCTGGACGTGCTCCCGCTGGCGGGAGTGCCGGTGGCGGTCGAGCACACCGTCGCGGTGGCGGGGGAGACGGTGCTCGCGGGCTCCGCGGCCACCGATGACGCCGCGGCCTGCACCGACCATCCGGTAGTGCGCAGACTGCGCGAAGCGGGCGCGGTGATCGTCGCGTTGACAGCGGTGCCGGAACTGGGCCTGTGGCCCACCACCGACGCCCCCGACCGGATCACCCGCAACCCGTGGAACACCGCCCGCACCACGGGTGGCGCGGCGGGGGGCGCGGGTGCTGCGGTCGCCGCGGGACTGGTGCCGATCGCGCACGGCGGCGACGGTTTCGGGGCGCTGCGCATCCCCGCCGCCTGCTGCGGGGTATTCGGCATCAAACCGGGCAGACATACCGTGCCCGGCGCGGCCGAATCCTGGTCGGGCCTAGCCGAACACGGCGTCCTGGCCACCACGGTCGGCGACGCCGCGCTAGCCCTATCGGTCTTGGCCGCTCGACCGGATCTAGCCGAGACCGATCCACCAGAGCGACTACGTATCGGCCTAGCGCTAACCCCGCCCGCGAGAGTTTTCCGCGTCGATCGATATTGGTCCGCAGCCGCCCATACCGCCGCCGCCACCGCCGCGGCCGCCGGGCACCTGGTTCAACCGGTAACCCTCCCGTACAGCGACGCTCTGCTCGCCGTATTCCTGCGCTGGCTCGCCGCAGGCGTGAACGCCGCCGCGCTACCGCATCCGGAACGTCTCCAACGCCGCACTCGAACCCACCTGGGCCTCGGTCGCCTGGTGCAGCGCCTTCGACTGGTGCGTGCGGGCCAACTCGATCTGGTCGAGGCCCGCCTCTCGGAATTCTTCGAACGCTACGACGTGGTGATCACACCGGCGCTGGCCGGTCCGCCGCCGCGCGCACGGGCCTGGCACGCCGCGAGCTGGCTCACCAATATCCTTGCCTGCGTTCGGTTCTCGCCGTTCACACCGCTGTGGAACCTGGTCGGTTGGCCCGCGGCGGTGCTCCCGATGGGCACCCATCCCGGCGCGCTCACGCCGGTGGCGGCGCAGTTGGCCGGGCCGCCCGGCAGCGAGACCACGCTGCTGCGGTTGGCCGCGCAGTTGGAATCGCTGCGTCCGTGGCGGCGCACTGTCGATCAGCCCGCGGCGGCCACCGGCTGACTGGTCGAGAATCCACCCGCCGCCGCGCGTCCGGCGAATTCCAGGATGGTGGGGCGGGTGTCGTCCGAACGCCAGGCGACCGCGAGTTCGCACGGGGCCAGTCCGGTGACCTGACGGGCGGTCAGACCCGGCCACCGGTACATCGGGACATTGTTCTCGGCCAGCAGGCAGACGCCGAGGCCCAGGCTCACGGCCTCCAGCTTGTCCTCGGCGGTGGCGGCTTCCGCGCCGATCTTGGCCTGGCGGCCGTTGCGGGCGTCGTTGCCGAGCCAGAATTCCCGGACCGCGCCCGCCTCGGTGGGCAGGGCGATGAACGGTTCGTCCATCAGGTCGGCGAATTCGATGGTGTCCTGTTCGGCCAGCGGATGCGATTCGGGTAGGAGCACCCAGCGCGGTTCGCTGCGCAGCACCTGCCACCGGTAGCGGTTGGAATCCGGCAGCGGCAGCCAGACCAGGGCCAGGTCGGCTTGGCGACCGGACAGACCGCTGGACGGGTCGGTCCAGGAGGCGGCGTGCAGGGCCAGTCGGTGTCCGCTGGCGCTCTCCAGGTCGTTGAGCAGTCCGCGTCCGAGCGCGGATTGGATGCCGACGCGCAGCACCTCGCCCGCCTCCTGCAGCGAGACGTTGGTGACCTCCCAGAGTTCCAGGATCTTGCGTGCGCCCTCGAGCAATTCCTTACCCGCGACGGTCAGCGCGACGCTGCGCTGGTTGCGGTCGAACAGGACCACGTCGAGCTGGCGCTCCAGCTGACGGATCTGACGCGACAGGGTGGGTTGAGCAATGTGCAGCCGCTGGGCGGCGTTGGTGAAGTGCAGTTCCTCAGCGACGGCGACGAAATAACGCAGGTCGCGCAAATGCGGGTCCATAGCCCCTTGCTATCAGAATCGGTCCTGAATTTCCACCCTTATCAGGCCGGAAAGTCCGGATTAATCGGCCGAAACAGTCGGTAGGTTTGTTAGAGACAGCATATTGCCTTCTATGGCACCGCGCACCATCGGGCGGGCGAATATTCGGCAGCTCTCACAACCGCACCGCGCGCCCAGGTATCTGGACGCGCGACCAGCGTAAACGGTTTCGCGCATCGAGGCTTAATCGGGCCGACTTCCACCCATGTGGCCTGCTGAAAACTTGCTGGATGAAAGACCCGGTCGTTGCCTGAGCTAAAAGTGAGTTTCGTCACAAATTGTTTCGGCAACCGCGCTCGCGGCCGATTTCCACTACCCGCGCCGCAGCCGCCACAGCCCCGGCAGATCGAAGCGACGCACCCCGCGCGCCCCCGCCGCCCGCATCGCGCCGAGCGCAATGGTCAGCTTCGGCACCGAGTACGGGTACCAGATCATCTCCTTGCGCTGCGTCGGCAACATGGGCGCGGTGATCGCCTGCTGACGGCAGTACTTGCGCACCCCCTGCGCGCCACCCCAGCGCGCGCCGACACCGGACAGCCGCCAACCGCCCATCGGCAGCGCGTAATTGAACAGATTCGCGAAGACGTCATTGACATTGACCGCGCCCGCCTCGAGCCTGCGCGCGACCCGCTCGCCGCGCTCCCGGCTGCCGGTCCACACCGACGCGGACAGCCCGTAGGGCGAATCATTGGCCAGCCGAACGGCTTCCGCCTCATCGGCCACCTTGATCACCGGCAGCGTCGGACCGAAGGTCTCCTCCTTGACACAGGACATGGTGTGATCCACATCGACGAGCACCGTCGGCTCGAACGCGGTGCCGAATCCGGCCCGCTTGCCGCCCGTGAGCACCCGCGCGCCCGCCGCCACCGCCTCGTCCACATGCCGCTGCACGATGCGCGTCTGATTCTCATTGGCCAGCGCGCCGATATCGAAGCGCGCCTTGCGGCCGTCGAGGCCCTGACGCAATCCCCGCACGGCCTTCGTCAATTTCGCGACGAACTCGTCGTACACCGGGGCCTCGACGTACACCCGCTCGACCGAGATGCACACCTGGCCCGAGTTGAACATGCCGCCGAAGGCGATACCGTGCGCGGCCCGATCCAGATCCGCGTCGGCGAGCACGATGGCCGGATCCTTGCCGCCCAACTCCAGGCTGTAAGGAATCATGCGCTCGGCGCAGGTCACCGCGATCCGGCGGCCCGTCGCGGTGGAACCGGTGAACTGGATGAAGTCGGCCTCGGCCACCACCGCGGCACCCGTCTCGCCCGGCCCTGTGACCACCGTGAACACCGGCGGCGCGCCGATCTCGGCCCAGCCCCGCGCCAACTCGAGCGCCGAAAGCGGCGTCACCTCGGAGGGTTTGAGCACCACCGCCGCGCCCGCGGCCAGCGCCGGAATGATATCCAGGATCGGCATGGCCAGCGGGAAATTCCACGGAGTGATCACGCCGACCACCGGATACGGTCTATACACCGTGGTCAACCGCTTGACCCTGGCCAGCGGGCTGTGCGGCGAAGGATGTTCCTCGGCAAGGAATTTCGGGGCGCGTCTGGCGTAGTAGCCGATCAGATCGGTGGCGAACGCGGGATCGATCATCGCGTCCACCCGAGGTTTTCCGGTCTCCGACTGCACCACGTCGGTCAGGTGCTCGGTGTGATCGATGAGCCAGTCCTGGAATTTCAGCAGCCAATCCCGGCGACCACGCGGACCGATGGCCTCCCATTCCGGTTGGCGCAGTCGCAATTCGGCGATGGCGGCGGCGACGACGTCGGCGGTCTGCTCCGCGACGGTGCCGACGATTTCACCGGTGCCGGGATTGCGGACCTCGAATACGGAGTCGGTGCCCTCGAGCACGGAGTCGGTGCGCTGCGGCGCGGAGTGGATATCGGTCACGGCTGTCTCCCACGGACGTTGTGTTGCAGCGGCGAACCATGAATCAGCTCACCGCCTTCCATCATGGCCGCGATCGGGCGGCCTGTCCTTTGGGAGAATCGGCAGAAAAATGTGCTATGGGCGCGGTGCGCGCACGCCGAATGTGTAGGTGCCCACCCTGGATTCGTCGACGGGCGAGCGGCGGTGCGGCGGCGGCGACTCAGTCGTCGGCGGTGGCGACCTCGCGCGCGGCGATGCGGCGCAGCGGCGGCTCGGTGGCGGGCGGGACGCGACGGGCCGGGAGATCGGCGAGTAGTTCGGTGGTGGCCGCGGCGATGGCGGCGACCGCCTTGTCCACGGCGGATTTGGTGGTGGTGCTCAGACCGGAGAGCCCGCCGACCTTGCGGACGTACTGCTGTGCGGCGGCATATATTTCCTGTTCGGTCGCGGCGGGTTCCAGGCCGCGCAGGACGGTGATGTTTCTACACATGTCTGCACACTAGCTCTCGGGTGGGGGTCGCGTCAGGACAAGAATCGTCGTATGTGAAAATCCCGCGCCCGCGCCACTACACTCGCCACCATGTCTGCTCGCGGCTTGCCCACGTTGACAACCTTCCCCTACGAGGAGTTGGACAAGCGCGAGGAGGACCACTGGTCCGGTGCCGCCGTCTCCGATGACGAACTGCGCGCACTGGCCCTCGGGGCCTTCTACTCCACCCGCTGGGACGCCTTCCACGACGCGCTGCTGCTCGGCCCGGAGCGCGACCACCCGCTCGGCGACCGCCGCGAACTGGCCATCGACACCCTCACCGGTGCCTGGGGCATCACCGACGGCACCGAGGCGCAGGCCTCGATGGAACAACTGCTCGACGGTATGCACGCCCCGCTGTACGCGATGGTGCACCCGCTGGTGATGGCCTCGATCAACGCCAGCGAGCGGGACCGCTTCGGCGAGCGGGCCGACCGACACCGCGCGTTCCTGCGTCAGGTCGGCTCGTTCCGCGGCATGGACAATCCGGAGGCGCTGGTCCGTGACTACGACATCTGGTCACAGGCCATAAAGATCGGCTTCACCGATCATCTGTCGCGCCCGCTGCCCAGCGATATCCACGCCTGGGACCTCGCCCGCGTCGTCGCGGTCGCCCGGATGGCCTTCACCGCGGGCTATCTGGAGGCGGAGGTGGCCTGGGACTACCTCATGCGCGCGCTGCCGCTGGCCCAGCGCAAATACCGCAACTGGCGACAATTCGGCGATGCCTACCTCGCCGGCTGGACCTACTGGCAGGCCTGTGAGGACCTGGCCGAACTCAAGAGCGGCGGCGTGGACCGAAGAATGGAGTTGCTGCGGCTGTGGACCCGACCGACGAGCCCGTGGCGACGCATCGCGTTGAACCTGATCTGAGGAAATAGCCGGACGCCCGGCGGCGGATCGTCCGCCGGGCTATCCGCCGTCGGGTAGGGAGCGCAGGATGCCGCGGCCGTAGCGCTGGAACTGGGCATCGTCGACCATACCGAGTGAATGCCGCTCGACCAGCAGTTCCCACTCCGAATACAGTTGCGCCACACCGGGATCCGCCGGTCCGGCGGCCCCGTCGGCGCAATCGCGGCGCACCGCGAAGTTCACCGCGCAGGTCACGCGCTCGGTATCGGCTCGGTCGGTGCCGGTGAAACGCAGCGTGATATTGCCGTCGTGCACATCCATACCGGGCTGATTGGCCGTGCCGATCTCGCCGACAGCGCCACCGCCCTCGGTGCTGCGTGCCCACATGATCGCGGGAATCGGCATCTCGTGCGCGTAGCGTGTGCCATTTCCGAGCGAGATGAACAGCAACCGCCCCGTGGTGGCGGCCAGCAGACCGGGACCGCTGCCTGCGGGCGGCACGGCCAATGCGACCGCCGTCTCCAGGACGTACTCGTCCGGGGTGACGAACCGGTGCAGCGCCGAGATCGCCGATTTGGCCTCCCGCTTCGGGGTCATCCTGCTGACCGCGCGCTCGACATCGGCTCTGGTCGGACCGCTCTTGCCCCAGACCGGAGCGGGCGCGCTGAGATCGGGGGCGGCCACATCGATGCGCTGGGTGGTCAGGATCTGGTCGTTGATCCGGTCCACGATCTCGGTGGCGGCGGGCACATCGTGTTCGGCGATGAGCACCGGCAGCGGGGTCCGGTCGGCGGGCACGCCGGTGAGCACCGGCGTGGGATAGCGCAGATAGATCTCGATGACAACCGCGTCGTCGGCCCTGCGGTTGAGTCGGACCTTGAGCAGATCCGAGACCGGGACGTCGAGCACGCGCTCGCCGTCACCGCCGGGACGCAGCACGATCAATCGTCCGCGACCATGCCGCACTATCGCCGTGGGTGTCCGTAGCTCGACTATGTCCATACCCCCTGCGCTCTGTTCGGGTGCGGGTACGCGGGCGCTGCGCGGGTTGCGCAGGCTACCGCCGTCGGGCCCAGCGTTCGCGCCGGCGTTGTGTCGTCGCTCACGATAGGCCGACCGTGCCATGATTGTGACCACTTGACGCAAGCTCGACCGTGGCACTCGGGAACCACCGGCGCTCGCCGGCCGTTGACCTCTTTAACTGCACCTGCAGCCGAACTGCGCGATGTAACGGGTAGACCGTACGCGGTAACGTGGCTTGTCCGCATCCGAACCCCTCGCTCGGAATTGTCGGACCCGCCACACGCACCGCTAGGCAAGAACCGGAAATACCGGAAAGGACTGGCCGGCACGGCCGACGCTCTATGAACCGCAAGACTGTGTTACAGACCCTGGCCGTAGTCGCGGGCATCGCGCTCGCGATCATCGTGTTCAGCTACTTCAGCAATGACACGCGCGGCTGGAAGAACGTGGACACCTCGGTGGCGTTGGCCCAGTTGACCGACAAGCCCAACGTCAAGAACGTCCAGATCGATGACAAAGAACAGCAACTGCGCATCGAGCTGAAGAACGGCAACGACGCCACCGGCGGTCAATCCAAGATCGTGGCCAAATTCCCCGGCGGCAGCGCCGCGAGCGGCGATGTCTTCACCGCGGTGCGCAACTCGGGCGCGCCCTACAACACCGTGGTCAAGCAGGAGAGCTGGTTCAGCCAGCTGCTGCTGGTCGTGCTGCCGATGGTGGTGCTGCTCGGCCTTTTCGTCTTCCTGATGGCACGCATGCAGGGCGGCGGGCGCGGCGGCATGATGGGCTTCGGCAAGTCCAAAGCCAAGCTCATGACCAAGGACATGCCCAAGACCACCTTCCACGATGTGGCGGGCGCGGACGAGGCCGTCGAGGAGCTCGCCGAGATCAAGGACTTCCTGCAGAACCCGGTCCGCTACCAGTCCCTGGGCGCGAAGATCCCCAAGGGTGTGCTGCTCTACGGTCCGCCCGGAACCGGCAAGACGCTGCTCGCGCGCGCCGTCGCCGGTGAGGCCGGTGTGCCGTTCTTCACCATCTCCGGTTCGGATTTCGTGGAGATGTTCGTCGGCGTCGGCGCCTCACGCGTGCGCGACCTGTTCGAACAGGCCAAGCAGAGCAGTCCCTGCATCATCTTCGTCGACGAGATCGACGCGGTCGGTCGGCAGCGCGGCGCGGGTCTCGGCGGCGGCCACGACGAGCGCGAGCAGACGCTCAACCAGTTGCTCGTCGAGATGGACGGTTTCGGCGACCGCAACGGCATCATCCTGATCGCGGCCACCAACCGGCCCGACATCCTGGACCCGGCGCTGCTGCGTCCCGGCCGTTTCGACCGTCAGATCCCGGTCGGCAATCCTGATCTGGCAGGCCGCCGCGCCATTCTGGCGGTGCACGCGCAGGGCAAGCCCATCGCGCCCGATGCCGACCTGGACGGTCTGGCCAAGCGCACCGTCGGCATGTCCGGCGCGGATCTGGCCAATGTCATCAATGAGGCCGCGCTGCTCACCGCCAGGCAAAAAGGTTCGGTCATCACCAGCGCGGAGCTGGAGGAGTCGGTCGACCGGGTGATCGGCGGTCCGAAGCGGCAGAACAAGGTCATCAGCGAGGCCGAGAAGAAGATCATCGCCTACCACGAGGGCGGGCATACCCTCGCGGCCTGGGCCATGCCGAATATCGATCCGATCTACAAGGTCACCATCCTGGCTCGCGGCCGGACCGGCGGTCACGCCGTCACCGTCCCCGAGGAGGACAAGGACCTGATGACCAGGGCCGAGATGATCGCCCGCCTGGTCATGGCCATGGGCGGTCGCGCCGCCGAGGAACTGGTGTTCCACGAACCGACGACGGGCGCGTCCTCCGATATCGACCACGCCACCAAGGTCGCCCGCGCCATGGTCACCGACTACGGCATGAGCGCGCGCCTCGGCGCGGTCCGCTACGGCCAGGAGCAGGGCGACCCGTTCCTGGGCCGGTCCATGGGCCGCGGTTCGGACTATTCGCACGAGGTGGCCCGCGAAATCGATGAGGAGGTGCGCAATCTCATCGAGGCCGCGCACACCGAGGCATGGGCCATTCTCAACGAGTACCGCGATGTCCTCGACAGTCTGGCCACCGCACTGCTCGAGCGCGAGACGCTGCACCGCAAGGATCTCGAGGTGATCCTGGCCTCGGTGCAGAAGCGGCCGCCCATCACCATGTTCAACGATTTCGGTGATCGGCAGCCTTCGGACAAGCCGCCGGTGAAGACGCCGCGCGAGTTGGCCGCCGAGCGCGGCGAGACCTGGGAGCCGCCGGGCAAGCAACTCGCCGCCACCGCGGCGACGAACGTGCCCAACAACGGGTTCCCGCCGCCCAATCAGGGCTATCAGCAGCCGCAGTACGGCTACCCGGAGCAGCATTACGGCTACCAGGCCCCGCCGCCCACCGGATATCCGCTGCCGCAAGCACCCACCCAGGCCTATCCCCGGCAGCCAGGTACGCAAGGCACCCGGCCGGATTACGGCGCCCCGGCCGGTTGGTCCGCGCCGGGCTGGCCGCCGCGCGAGGATCAGCCGCAGCAACAGCCGCAGCCGCAGCCGCAGCCGCACGGATGGGATCAGCAGCAGCCGGACCAGTCCGCAGGCTGGGGGCAACCCCAGCCCCAGCCCCAACCGCAGCAACAGCAGCCTTGGGGTCAGCAGCCGGGTGCGGAGAATGGCACCCAGTCCGGGCCGGTCGACGGTGAGAACCGCGAGTGGGATGGCCAGAACGGTCGTCGCTAGTCCAGGCGAATCGGCGGCGCAGCGCGGTCACCGGAGCCGCCGGGCCGGATCCGGTCCGCGCCGATTACGCTCGATAGTCGAGGTGCCGGGGCGTTGCCCGGCACCTGTGATTTTGGAGGTGTCCTCGAGTGTCGGCCAGTAAACACGTCGGCGATCCCGCGTTGAACGGGTCGGACGGTGCCGCACAGGAGGCACTCGTCGCGCTGCACACCGCAGCTCCCTTCGATCAGGCACGCGCCGAATCCGCCATCCGGGAGTTGCTGCTCGCCGTCGGCGAGGATCCGGATCGGCCCGGCCTGCTCGAGACGCCGGCCAGAGTGGCCCGCGCCTACCGGGAGATGTTCGCCGGCCTCTACGTCGAACCGGATTCGGTGCTGGACACCACCTTCGACGAGGGGCACCAGGAATTGGTGCTCGTGCGCGATATCCCGATGTACTCCACCTGCGAGCACCACCTGGTGTCCTTCCACGGTGTGGCCCACGTCGGCTATATCCCCGGCCCGCACGGCCGGGTGACGGGCCTGTCCAAACTGGCCCGACTGGTCGACCTGTACGCCAAGCGCCCGCAGGTGCAGGAGCGGCTGACCAGCCAGATCGCCGACGCCGTCATGCGCAAGCTGGAACCGCGCGGCGCGATCGTGGTCATCGAGGCCGAGCATCTGTGCATGGCCATGCGCGGCATTCGCAAACCGGGCGCGAGCACCACCACCTCGGCGGTGCGCGGACTGTTGCAGTCCAGCGCCGTCTCCCGTTCCGAGGCCCTCGACCTGATCCTGCGGAGGTGAGTCGGTGTCCGCATTGGGGAGCCTGGCACCGCGCGACGGCCGCTCCTGCGTCGTCATGGGTGTGGTGAACGTCACCAGCGATTCGTTCTCCGACGGTGGCCGCTACCTCGATCCCGCGCTGGCCGTCGCACACGGCGTCGCGCTGTACGCGGCGGGCGCCGACATCATCGATGTGGGTGGAGAGTCCACCCGGCCCGGTGCGGCCCGCGTCGACGCGCGGACCGAGGCGGCCAGGGTCGTCCCCGTCATTCGCGGTCTGGTGGCCGCGGGCGTGCCGACCAGCGTCGACACCATGCGGGCCGAGGTGGCCGAGGCCGCGCTCGAGGCCGGCGCGCGGGTGGTCAATGACGTCTCCGGTGGCCGTGCCGATGCCGATATGGTGAAAGTTGTCGCGGCCGCGGGCATTCCGTGGATTCTCATGCACTGGCGGGCGACCGCGGACTACCGGCACACCGGTCCGGCCGACCACTACGACGATGTGGTCGCCGAGGTGCGTGCCGAGTTGGCCGTCCAGGTGGACAAGGCCGTCGCGGCCGGTGTCGATTCCGGTCGGCTCATCCTCGATCCCGGACTCGGCTTCGCCAAGAACGCCGAGCACAACTGGGCGCTGCTGGCCGCGCTGCCGCGGTTCGTCGCCGACGGGCTGCCGGTTCTCATCGGCGCGTCCCGCAAACGTTTCCTCGGGGCACTGCTGGCCGATCAGGCAGGTCCGCGCCCGCCCGACGGGCGGGAGGTCGCCACCGCCACCGTCTCCGCGCTGGCCGCCGAACACGGCGCATGGGGTGTGCGCGTCCACGATGTGCGCGCCTCGCTGGATGCCATCGCCGTCGCGGACGCGTGGCAGCGGGCGCGACGTCCGCTGTCTACGGCCGGATTCTCGGGAGGCCACCTGTATGCCTGATCAGGTGATTCGGCGCGGTTTCGATCGGATCGAGTTGCGCGGTCTGCGCGCTTTCGGCCATCACGGCGTGTTCGAGCACGAGCGCCGTGACGGTCAGGAATTCCTGGTCGATCTGACGATCTGGGTGGATTTCACGGCGGCCGCCGCCTCGGACGACCTGGCGGCCACGGTCGACTACGGTGCGCTGGCCGAGCGGGCGGTGCGGATCATCCAGGGGCCGCCGCGCGATCTCATCGAGACGGTGGTCTGCGAGATCGCCGACGAGGTGATGACCGATCCGCGGATTCGCCGCGCCGAGGTGGTGGTGCATAAGCCGTCCGCGCCCATTCCGCACACCTTCTCGGATGTGCGCGTGGTGACGACCCGGCAGCGCGGGGATGCCGAATGACCCGCGCCGTGCTCTCGATCGGGTCGAATATGGGCGACCGATCGGCCAGACTTCGGGACGCGGTCGCCGGATTCGGTGCGGATGTGGTGGCGGTGTCGTCGGTGTACACGACCGCGCCGTGGGGCGGGGTCGATCAGGACGATTTCCTGAATATCGTCGCGATCGTCGACAACCCGACCGTGAGCTGCCGGGATTGGTTGCTGCGCGGCCAGGAGTTGGAGCGGGCGGCCGACAGGGTGCGTGAGGTGCGCTGGGGTGCGCGCACCCTCGATATCGATGTGGTGTGGTGCGCGGACGGCGATCGCGTGGTGCGCAGCGCCGATCCGGAGTTGATCCTGCCGCATCCGCACGCGCACGAGCGGGCCTTCGTGCTGCTGCCATGGCTCGAGGTGGCACCCGACGCGGTGCTTACTGTCGATGCGATGTCGCGCCCGATCAGCGATTGGCTGGCGGCGCTGGATCCCGCCGAACGAGCCGGTGTGCGGCGCACCGAGTCCGCGCTCGGCGTGGCTCCCGAATTCGGGTCGGATCCGGCGTCGTGAAACTCAGGCCGACGCGCGTCCTCGATCTCGTGGCGAATGTGCTGCTCGCCGCGGTGGTCGCGTGGATCGGCACCAGGCTCGCCTATTCGTCGTTCCCGCCGATCTCGATCTACGCGGGGGCCTCGCTGTATCCGGTGGCGGCGATCGAGGCGGTGCTCGGATTCATGATTCGCGCCAGGGTCAACGATCACCGCATCGGTGACGGACCGCATCAACTGCACCCCATCACGGCGGCCCGCGCGGTGGCGTTGGCCAAGGCGTCGGCGCAGGTGGGTTCGCTCGCGGCCGGGGTGTGGCTCGGCTTCCTGTGCTGGGTGTTCCCGCAGCGCGACACGCTGCGCGCGGCGAGCGCCGACGCGCCGGGCGCGATCGTGGGGATGGCGGCCGGTTTCGTACTGGTTGCTGCCGCCCTCTGGTTGGAGTACTGCTGTCGCGCGCCAGAGGATCCGACCGATAATGCGGCTACCACTTAGTTAATTGTGCTGTCCGGATCACTCCCGGTTGATCTGGGCGCGGCCGGACATCCGAGCTACCCTGGCTGCCATGGTTTCACCCTCCCGGAGCAGCACTTCCCCTCGGCGACGGGAATCAGCGGGAAAATTCGTCATCGGCGTGTTGGTTCTGCTCGGTCTGGTTGCCAGCGTTTTCCTGGTCTTCAGCAATAGTCTGCAGTTCGTGCGGATCGGATTGGTCGTGGCGCTGTGGGCCGCCGCCATCGGGGGGCTGATCGCGACGAAGTACCGCAAGGAAGCCTCTGCTGACAAGGCCAAGGCGGCCGATCTGCGCACTGTCTACGAACTCCAACTCGAGCGCGAGGTGACCGCGCGCCGGGAGTACGAACTCGGGGTCGAATCGCGGGTGCGTCAACAGGTCGGCGCGGACGCCGCGGAGATCGCGGCGCTGCGGGCGGAGTTGACGGTGTTGCGCACCAGTCTGCAGCGGCTCTTCGACGGGGAAATGCCGGTCGATCGGCCCGCGCTGCGGGCGGATTCGACGCGAATTCACCAGTTGCCGCAGGGTCGTGACAATAGCTCCGCGGATGCCGGTAGTCGGCCGGATTCGGGGTTGCAGCAAATGCCTGGCAGCGCGGTGCCGGTGTTCGAGGGCGACGATGCCGCGCGCCCCGCCTTCGCCAGCCCGTTCGACGAGCCGATCACGGCCGAGACCGCGGCGGTGACGCTGGAACCCGCGGGTGTCGCGCCGACCATCGGTGCGTCGGATCCGGCGGGATGGCCGGACGCGTTCACTGAGGTCGGGCCGGAGCCCGAACCCCCGAAGCCCACGCCGACCATGGGCACCGCCGGATCGCGGCGGCGCCGACGGGACCTGGATTCGGGCGATACCTCCACCCGACTCTCGGTCGCCGAGATCATGGCGAATCTCCAGAGCGAGCAGCGCGGTCGTTCGTAGGCCGGTATTCCGCCGGCGAGCATGCGCTGTAAATCACCCGGTAGCCGATGGCCGAGGGCGCGTCGCTGCCGTTATGGTCGATGGCGTACGTCCGGTACCCGCGCGGCGGGACTGGAACGAATTCGAGAGGACAATGGTGACCTCGACAGGTATGACTTCCTCCGATGGCGCGAATCACGATCCGGCGCCCGCGCGGCTGACGGTGGGCATCGTCTCGGCGGGACGCGTCGGGTCGGCGCTCGGCGCGGCCCTGGAGCGCGTCGGTCATATCGTCTTCGGCGTCTGCGCCATCTCCGATGCCTCGGTGCGTCGCGCCAGGATGCGCCTGCCCGATTCGGAGATCTTGCCGATCGAGGAGGTGGCCGCGCGCGGCGAACTGCTGATCCTCGCGGTGCCGGATGCCGAATTGCCCGGTCTGGTGCGGGGTTTGGCGGGAGCGGGTGTGGTGCGGTCGGGCACCATCGTCGCGCACACCTCGGGCGCGAATGGCGTCGGCGTGCTGGCCCCGCTGGCCGAACTCGGCGCACTGCCGCTGGCCATCCATCCGGCCATGACCTTCACCGGCCACGACGAGGACCTGAGCCGGTTGGGCAATGCCTGCTTCGGGATCACCGCCGCCGACGAGATCGGCTACGCCATCGCGCAGTCCCTGGTGATCGAGATGGGCGGGGAGCCGGTGCGGGTGTCCGAGGAGCATCGCACGCTGTATCACGCGGCGCTGGCCCACGGCAGCAACCATCTGGTGACGCTCATAGTCGACGCCGTGGCGGCGCTGCGGGAGGCGCTGTCGGGTCCGGGTCTGCTCGGTCAGCAGACCGTCGACGAACAACCCAATGGCCTGGCCGAGCGGCTGCTCGCGCCGCTGGCCTCGGCGGCGCTGGACAATGCGCTGCGCCGCGGCCCCGCCGCGCTCACCGGTCCGGTGGCGCGCGGTGACGTGGCGGCCGTCGCCGCGCACCTGGACGCGCTCACCGCCGTCGACCCGCGGTTGGCGGCGGGCTATCGCGCGCTGTCGCTGCGTTCGGCCGAGCGCGCCGCGACCAATCCGGCCCTGATCGAGCTTCTGGAGGAACGTCGATAATGGATCCGAAACTGCGCGGCGCCTTCCGGTCCGGTGAGCTCACCGTGCACCACGATCCCGAAGTGGTTGCCGCCGTGGCGAAGTCGCTGCGCGCGGTGGGTCGGACGGTGGCGCTGGTGCCGACGATGGGCGCCCTGCACGAGGGGCATCTCGAGATCGTGCGGCGCGCCAAGCGCACGAATCAAACGGTCATCGTCTCGATCTTCGTCAACCCGCTGCAATTCGCCGCGGGCGAGGATCTCGACAAGTACCCGCGCACCTTGGACGCCGATGTGGAACTGCTGCGCGCCGAGGGTGTGGAAGTGGTCTTCGCCCCGAGTGCCCACGATATGTACCCGGACGGTCCGCGCACCACGGTGCATCCGGGGCCGCTCGGCGCCGAACTCGAAGGCGCAAGCCGCCCAACGCATTTCGCGGGCATGCTGACGGTGGTGGCCAAATTGCTGCTGATCGCGCGGCCCACCGAGGCGTTCTTCGGCGAGAAGGACTACCAGCAGCTCGCCCTGATCCGCGAGATGGTGCGCGATCTGAATCTCGACGTCAAGATCGTGCCGGTGGCCACGGTGCGCGAATCCGACGGCCTGGCCATGTCCTCGCGCAATCGCTATCTCGATGCGGCGCAACGGGAATCGGCGCTGGCCCTGTCGGCCGCGCTGGCGGCGGGTCGACACGCGGCGGGCGCGGGTGCGGCAGCCGCGCTCGACGCGGCCCGCTCGGTGCTCGACGGCGCGGCCGGCGTCGCCGTCGAATATCTGGAACTGCGCTCCGCCACCCTCGGCCCGGCTCCGGCGAGCGGGAACGCGCGCCTGCTGGTCGCGGCGCGGGTCGGCGCCACCCGCCTGATCGACAACACCGCCCTAACTCTGGGCGTCGCGCTCGATGGCCACCCGAACGCCACGGGCGGCGAGCGCGCCGACGTCCCCGCATAGGAAAGGCAACGAACCATGTTGCGCACCATGATGAAGTCGAAGATCCACCGTGCCACGGTGACCCACGCGGATCTGCACTACGTCGGTTCGGTGACGATCGACCAGGACCTGCTCGACGCCGCGGACCTGCTGGAGGGCGAACAGGTCTGCATTGTGGACATCGACAACGGCGCGCGCCTCGAGACGTATGTGATCGCGGGCGAGCGCGGCTCGGGCGTGATCGGAATCAATGGTGCCGCAGCCCATCTGGTGCATCCGGGTGATCTTGTCATCCTCATCGCCTACGGCATGATGGACGAGGCCGAGGTGCGCGCCTACGACCCGAGGGTCGTCTTCGTCGACGACCGCAATCGCCCGATCGAGCTCGGATCCGATCCGGCGCACGCCCCGGCCGGTTCGGGCCTGACCTCGCCCCGTTCGCTGACCAACGGCTGAGGCGCGCCATGCTGCTGACAATCGACGTTCGCAATACCGGTATCGAGCTCGGCCTGGTCTCCGGTAGCGGCGCGCACGCGAAACTGGTGCGGCACTGGCGGATTCATGCCAATCCGCTGCTGACGGCCGATGAGTTCGCCATGCAGGTGCGCGGCCTGATCGGCGAACATCTCGACGAGGTGATCGGCGTCTCGGCGCTGTCCACCGTGCCGCCGGTGCTGCGCGAACTGCGCGAGATGCTGGCCCGCTACTGGGGGCATGTCCCGCATGTGCTGGTCGAACCCGGTGTGCGCACCGGGATCCCGCTGCTGGTCGACAATCCCAAGGAGGTCGGCGCGGATCGAATCGTCAACTGCCTGGCGGCTTTCCAACGCTACGAGGCTCCGGCGATCGTGGTGGACTTCGGTACCGCCATCTGTGTGGATCTGGTGTCGGCCAAGGGCGAGTTCCTGGGCGGGGTGATCGCGCCCGGCGTCGAAATCTCTTGCGAGGCACTGGTGGCGCGCAGCGCACTGCGCCGCGCGGAGCTGGTCCGGCCGCGTTCGGTGCTGGGCAAGAACAGCATGGAGTGCATGCAGTCCGGTGCGGTCTTCGGTTTCGCGGGCATGGTCGACGGGCTGATCGATCGGATTCGCGACGAATTCGCCGCCTTCGCCGCCGACAATGTGGCGGTGGTGGCCACCGGGGTCACGGCGCCGCTGATCGTGCCGGAGTCGGAGACCATCGAACATTATGAGCCGCATCTCACACTGACCGGCCTGCGCTTGGTCTACGAGCGAAATCAACGCCGCAAGACCGGCTAGGCGCCTGTGTCGACTGTCGCCCATCCCGCGTCCACTGCTACACTCGCCGACGTGTATTTCGCTATGCGCACCCAGGAGTGTTGTCGGGGCTGATTGCCTCGACAGTTCGAGGCTGAGCATTCCCCTCGACCGCTGACACAACTCCTGGAGCATCGCCGATGCGTTCCTCGGTAATTTCCCACGACACTCTTATTGCCCGCGAATCCGCGCGCACCGATTATTCGGCGACCCCGCCGCTCGATCGAGCCGTGGCGACCGCGCTGCCAACCCGGCTGCGGCCCCCCGACCTGCTCCGATTGACCGACGAGGGCGCCGAGGATGTGCTGGCCGGGCGCTATGACCACCTATTGCCGCCGGGTGGGGTCTGGCCCAGCGTCGAGCGATGGGCCGCCCGGCTCGTCGCCGATGACGAGGTCGATGTCTGGCTGATCAGCTGGACACCCGGCAAGCACACCGAATTGCACGATCACGCGGGCTCGCTGGGCGCACTGACCGTACTCAGTGGCGCGTTGACCGAATTCCGTTGGAACGGTGCCGAATTGCGCGGGCGGACGCTGAGCGCGGGTGATCAGGCGTCATTTCCGATGGGCTGGGTGCACGATGTCGTGCGCGCGGCGGCGGAATCGGTGGACCACACCGGAATTGCGACCGGCCCGCTCGATCCGACCCTGAGCGTGCATGCCTATTCGCCGCCGCTCACCGCCATGTCCTATTACGAGGTCACCGGACACGGCACCCTGCGACGCACCAGAACCGTTCTCACCGACCAGCCCGAAGGCGATATGTGATGACCCGGCTGACCATCGATCAGATGCTCGAACAGGCACGGGCCGCGCTGCGCCGCGTCTATGCCTTCGAAATTCCGCAGGCCATCGCGCGGGGCGCGATTCTGGTCGACATCCGACCGCAGGCGCAGCGGGTGCGCGAGGGCGCATTGCCCGGTGCGCTGGTGATCGAGCGGAATGTCCTGGAATGGCGACTCGATCCGACGAGTTCGGCGCGCTTGGCGCTGGCGGTGGATCACGAGGTGGAATGGATCGTGGTGTGCTCGGAGGGCTATACCTCCAGTCTGGCCGCGTACGCGCTGCAACAGCTCGGATTGCGGCGGGCCACCGATCTGGTCGGCGGATTCCACGCGCTGCGCGCGGCCGGACTGCTGAGTATCGGCACCTCGGCGGCGCACTTCGCGCGGGAGGCGGCGTCGCTCGCGGCGGTGTAATCCTTCCATACCGAAGTATGAAGACGCCCTATACCGAAGTATGAAGGCGCGCAGTCCCGTTGGATTGCCGCGCGGTTTCCGCGCGGCTTCGCGCCGCTGGTGAATCGGTGTGGAAACCGATACCGATTTGTTACTGGGCCGTATAGTCCGGGCGGCCCGCAAATCCATTTCCGGTGCACGCTAGGGTTGTTCGATGTGAGTGCGAACAACCCCTCTTCCGGTGGCGCGGCAGGCGCGGCCGGAGCGCAATCCCGGTCCGCGGCCGATGCCGATCTTCCGGAGCAGATGCGGATTCGCCGGGACAAGCGCGAGCGGCTGCTCGCCGAGGGCCGCGACGCCTACCCGGTGGTGGTGCCGCGCACCCATACCCTGGCCGAAATTCGCGCCGCCTATCCGGATCTGGCACCCGATACTCAGACGGGCGTACAGGTCGGTGTGGCGGGCCGCGTCATATTCGTCCGCAATACCGGCAAGCTGTGTTTCGCCACCCTCCAGGAGGGCGACGGCACCAAACTCCAGGCGATGATCAGTCTCAATGGTGTCGGCGCCGAGGCGCTGGCGGCCTGGAAGGCCGATGTGGACCTGGGCGATTTCGTCTACGTGCACGGCGAGGTCATCTCCTCGCGCACCGGTGAGCTCAGCGTCATGGCCGATTCCTGGTCGATGTCGGCGAAGTCGTTGCGTCCATTGCCCGTTGCGCACAAGGAGATGGGCGAGGAGTCGCGGGTCCGGCAGCGCTATGTCGATCTGATCGTGCGACCCGAGGCGCGGGAGATGGCGCGCACCAGGGTGGCTGTGGTGCGGGCGCTGCGCAACGCGCTGGAGCGCCGCGGTTTCCTCGAGGTGGAGACGCCCATGCTGCAGACGCTGCACGGCGGCGCGGCGGCGCGTCCTTTCGTCACCCATTCCAATGCCCTGGATATGGAGTTGTTCCTGCGTATCGCGCCGGAACTGTTCCTCAAGCGCTGTGTGGTCGGTGGCTTGGAGAAGGTCTTCGAGATCAATCGGAACTTCCGCAACGAAGGCGCCGACTCCACCCATTCCCCCGAGTTCGCGATGCTGGAAACCTATGAGGCGTACGGCACCTATGACGATTCGGCGCGGATGACCAGGGAATTGGTGCAGGAGGTCGCGCAGGAGGCGCTGGGAACACAGGTGGTGACGCTGGCCGACGGGACGGAATATGATCTGCGCGGCGAGTGGGCCACCGTGGAGATGTACCCGTCGCTGTCGGACGCGCTCGGTGTGGCGGTCACTCCGGAAACTTCGGTCGCGGAATTGCGGGTGCTCGCCGATCGGGTGGGCCTGGAAATTCCCGACGATAAGGGCTATGGCCACGGCAAACTCGTCGAGGAACTGTGGGAGCACCAGTACGGTGACAAGCTGTACGCGCCGACTTTCGTGCGCGACTTCCCGGTGGAGACCTCGCCGCTGACGCGTCAGCATCGCAGCAAGTCGGGTGTCACCGAGAAGTGGGATCTGTATGTTCGGGGTTTCGAGTTGGCCACCGGCTATTCCGAGTTGGTCGATCCGGTGATCCAACGTGAACGATTCCTGGATCAGGCGCGGTTGGCCGCGGCGGGCGATGACGAGGCCATGCGACTGGACGAGGACTTCCTCGCCGCGATGGAGCACGGTATGCCGCCGACTACCGGTACCGGTATGGGAATCGATCGGTTGTTGATGGCGTTGACGGGATTGGGAATCCGGGAAACGATACTCTTCCCAATTGTGCGTCCGGTCACTCGTTGAGGTCGGATTACAGACCGGTGATCCCATCTTGGAAATTTTGAAATTAGAGGTATTCTTGCCTCGGGTAATCGGCCTAGTATGCGGGTCGCACGATTTCGAGAGGACGTTCATCTCATGGCAAAGAAGGTCACCGTTAGCCTGATCGATGATGTCGATGGTGAGTCCATCGCGGACGAGACCATTGAGTTTGCGATCGACGGTGTTTCGTACGAGATCGATCTGTCGACAGCGAATGCGACGAAGCTGCGCGACGGACTCGAGCAGTGGGTCGGTAGTGCACGCCGGGTAAGCGGACGGCGTCGGGTGAAGGCGGCGGCCGGAACGGCTGCCCCGAAGAGCCGGGTCTCGATCGATCGGGAACAAAGTGCGGCAATTCGCGAGTGGGCTCGTCGGAATGGGCACAAGGTGTCCGCGCGGGGGCGTATCTCCGCCGACATCACCGATGCCTACAACAAGGCCGCCAAGGGATAGTTTCTTTTTTCGCACCGCTGCTCGGGCTTTTCGTGCGACGCTCGGGCGGCGGTGTTGTTTTGATAGAAGTTCGATATGGCGGTATTCGGACACCCGATTCGCGGGTTCGCTCCGCTGCGGCGCTCGCGGCGTCGCCCGCTCGATCTTGCTCGCGGTTGTCCGAAGCGGCACCATGGATACGCAGGCGCACCGCGAAGGTGCGGTTTCCCGGAAAGGTGGGTACCTGCGCGGTGACGGGATTCGTCGGATCACTCTTGCGATTCATCGATGACGCGGGTCGCCAGCGGGAGTTCGCCCTCGAGCCGGATCGGCAGCGGATCACCATCGGCCGCTCACCGCAGGCGGATCTGGCGCTGCCATGGGATGCCGAGGTGTCCCGGTTGCATGCCGCGCTGGAATATCTGGGCGCGCACTGGACCATCGTCGATGACGGCCTGTCCAGGAATGGCACCTTCGTCAATGGCGAGCGGATCGCCGGGCGGCGGCGGTTGGTGGCGGGCGATAGCATCCGGGTCGGTACCTCGCTGGTGCATTTCCTCGACTACGGCGGTGTCGTGGACGACATCACCAGGGTTTCCTCCGGATCCCTTCCGACCCCGCGGCAGTTGACCGAGACCCAGCGGGCGGTGTTGATCGCGCTGTGCCGCCCGTACAAACACGGCGCGGGCTTCGCCTCACCCGCCTCCAATCAGCAGATCGCCGATGAACTGTTCCTCAGCGTGGACGCCATCAAGACCCATCTGCGGGCGCTGTTCGCCAAGTTCGGGGTGGAGGATCTGCCGCAGAATCAGAAGCGGGTCCGGCTCGCGGGGCTGGCGATCCAGAGCGGCATCATCTCCGACCGCGATCTCTAGGTTCCGAACAGGGGCATGGACGATCGCTTAACCTTCCGAGCGTTTCGACGATGGTTGCGCGGGGGTCCGGTGCGGTCCACTGGATATCGAAAGGGAGCGAGCAGCGCTCCGACCGAAATCCGCGAGGAGTACCGCGATGTCCGCCACCCGCTTGATCGCCCTCATCTTGGCCACGCTGGCTTCCGGCCTGACGGCGGGCGTCTTCTACGCCTACGCCACCTCGGTGATGCCCGCGCTCGCGCGCACCGATGATCGGGCCATGATCGACGTGATGCAGAAGATCAATGTCGTGATCATCAGCCCTTGGTTCATGCTCGGCTTCCTCGGCACGGTCGGGTTCACCGCCCTGGCCGCGGCTCTGCATTTGGGGCGCGATCAGCGCACGACGCTGGTGCTGATCGGAATCGCGCTGGTGCTCAATGTGATCGCCTTCGCGGTGACCTCCGGGCTGAATGTTCCGCTGAACGATCAGTTGGCCGCCGCGGGCGATCCCGCCGCCATCGCCGATCTCGCCAAGGTCCGCGCCGATTTCGAATCGTCCTGGGTGAGCTGGAATCTCGTGCGCGCGGTGTTGCACACGCTGGCCTTCATCGTGCTGGGCGCTGCGTTGTTCGTCGGTGGGATCCAGCAGGGGCGTTCGGAGCAGCACGCGGGCCGGGCCGCGGTGGTTCAGTCGGGATTCCCGCAGGCAGGCCCGCATTACGGTGTGCCGCAGTCGGGTTGGCAGCGGTAGCGACCCGTTGCCGCCGCACCGCCGGGGAAGGCGGTGCGGCGGTTGGCGTTCGGGCGCCCTCGCCTCGAAGTTGTGTCGAATCGGCCCGGTCGGTCGGTCGGCCGTCGTACCTTTCCAAGAGGCGAATTTTCTAGAACGCGTTCCAATTCTTGGAGGTGCCATGCGACGCATGCCCTATGCCGCGCTGATCCTCGCGGCGCTCACCGCCCTCGGGGTCGCGGTGGCCGCGAACGCGCGGGCCGAGCGCTACGCGGTGAACTACAACTTCTTCGCGGGCGTCCCCGCCGAACTGCTGCACCCCGGCGGTGCGCTGCCCGGCGCCGACGACTGGTCCTGCCGACCAGACCGGGACCACCCGGACCCGGTGGTCCTCGTGCACGGCACCGGCGGCGGCGCGCAGACCAACTGGGGCGTCTACGTCCCGCTGCTGGCCAATGCGGGCTACTGCGTCTACTCCTTCACCTACGGCGCCCTCGACCTGCCGTGGCCCGCCGCCGCGATCGGCGGTATGCGGCCCATCGAGGACAGCGGCGCCGAACTGGCCGCCCTGGTCGACCGGGTGCGCGCCGCCACCGGCGCCGACCGCGTCGATCTGGTCGGCCACTCACAGGGCAATATCGTCGGCAACTACTACATCAAGCGGCTCGGCGGCGCGGACAAGGTGAACCGGCTGGTCGCGCTCGCCCCACCCTGGTTGGGCACCGAAGCCGTTGGCAACGTCGCGGCCTTCAGTCGGGCGCTCGGGGTCGGAGCCGTCTTCGACGCCGCGACCGGACTGTGCCGATCCTGCGCCCAGTTGGCGCCGGACTCGGAGTTCCTGACCGCGCTCAATGCCGACGGGATATACAACCCCTCGGTGACCTACACGAATATCGCCACCGCGCTCGACGAGGGCGTCGTCCCCTACACCGCGGGCCTGGTCCCCGCCCCCAACGCCACCGCCATCGTCGTTCAGGACGGTTGCCCGCTGGACTACTCCGAGCACGCGGGCATAGCGGGCAGTCCCCGCGCGGCCGCCTACGTGCTCAATGCCCTGGACCCTGCCCATCCTCGGGAAGTGCCCTGCGAATTCGTCCCGCCCTTCACCGGCTAGGCAGGCCGCAGAAGAGGCCGACGGGTCCTGTTCGCTTAAGGCAAAACCGAACGGGAAACGAAACCCGCAACGCTCACGTTATGAGTGAATGACCGTGCCGTCGCTGGTCGCCAATAGGGTGGACTGGAGGCGGCCTGCACCCCCGCCAACTAGAGTAGAGGCGGAGGCCGCAGCCCCCGGGGCTTCATGGCAGGCTGACGCATCAGTCGAACCGAAGCGTCGGCCGCCGGAATGTCGGAGCAGGAGAGTGAGGGAGCGATGTTCGAGAGGTTCACCGACCGCGCGAGGCGTGTCGTTGTCTTGGCCCAGGAAGAGGCCCGGATGCTCAACCACAATTACATCGGTACCGAGCACATCCTGCTGGGGCTGATTCATGAGGGTGAGG
>NZ_QZFU01000013.1 GCF_003598715.1 Nocardia panacis | reverse complement strand
GGCATCAACCTGCTCAAGCAAAACCGTGCTGTCGCAACCAGATACGACAAGCTCGCCGTCCGCTACAAGGCAACCGTGCAGGTCGCAGCCATCAACATCTGGCTACCCACTTCTTAAACACCGCCTACGGGCCGTTCATCATGGTTTGGGGAACGGTCCTCATCGGAGGATTCGGCGTAGCGGTGTGGCTGGTGGTCGTCATCGCGCTCGGCCTGTTCACCGCGTTGCGTTCTCGCCGCGAGTAGTACCTCCGAGAACCCGAGCTGCTCAGCAGGCGCAGATCTCGGGGCAGGCACGCCAGGTCGGTCGACCGGAGCACCAACACCGAAATCCGGTCGGTCGCCGGCGGCGACCACGGCCACAGCGAGGAGGACATCCGCTACGTGCGCCAGTTGTGTCCCGGTGGTTTCGCTGAACCAGCCCGGGCGTTGGCCTTCGGTGAGCACGACATCCTCGATCTCAAAGGCGATCCGACGAAGTAGGTGTGTTCGATGTCGTGCTGCAGGTCGCGGTGCGTAGGCGCTCGACCTGCTCTGGGACGAGCACCTGTCGTGTGCCGACGGAACCTAGGTTACTGGTAAGTTACTTTGCGCTGGGTCAAGTACCCGAGCGCTGGTTGTCTACGCTACGGGGCGTGCCCGACCTCGACAACCAGATCGACAGGATCGATTGGGCCGCGCTCGATGATTCGCGGAACGACCAGAGGGGCTCGGTGCCGCAACTGCTGCGGGCCGCGCTCGCCGGTAACGGAGACGCGTTCCACAAGCTGTACGGCATCGTGTACGCGGACGAGCAATTCACCGAGTGCTTGTACGCACTCTTGCCCTTCCTCGTCGAGATCGCCCGACGCCACCATGGGGCCGACTGGATCGGCCTGGTGCTCGAGCGGATCGCGTTCGCTGCTGGCGTGACCGACAAGGGTCACCAGTATTGGAGTCCTGGCGAGGAAGAGCGGATTGAGATTTACGCCTGGCGCCGGCGCGCCCGCGACCTGGCCGCGCCGGTCGTTCCGGACGTCGTGTACCTGCTCGGCTCCGACGACGAGTCCGTCCGCAACGAGACGGTGAACGTGCTCATCGCCTGCGCCGACCGCAGCGACGAAGCCATCGTCGCGTTACAGCGCCATCACCATGTGGAGGCGATGTCCATCGCCGGCCGGATGCGTTTCGAAGCCGGGCTGTCGCCGGATTCCACACCGTGGCTTACCCGACACCTCGCCGGGCTCACCGATTCCCCCGACATCCTGGAGACACTGTCCCATTTGCTGTACGGGGACCCCGAGGCGCTTCCCGGCGGCATCGTGCCCGTCGTCCTCGACGCCGTAGCGCGCCTCGGTGACATACCACCGTTGTGGGTCGCGGCGATCAACGGCAACCTCGGCAACCGCCTCCCCGAGCGGACGCAGCTGCTCACCGGGCTCATGGCCTCCTCCGACCCGGCCGTCCGCAAGATCGCCGCCGAGGGTGCCGCCGAGATCGTGAGCCGGTGGCGCGGCGATCACCGGGGCGTCCTCGAGGTGATGCTCGCCGCCCAGGACGACCCCGACGAACAGGTACGGGCCGCGGCGCCCCTGAATATCGGCGCCGCGATCGAACCGATCGCCGACCTCGTCATGACCCGCTTCCAACCGCCGCACGACCCCGTACGCAGCACCGAGAACGGCCGACGGTACATTCCGACCGAGTTCGTCTCGGTGGCCGCGACCGGCGACCCGCGCATCGTGCCGATCGCCCGACGGATCCTCGAGGACGAGGTCGCGCGCGACCACCCGCAGATCCTCGGCAACCTCGACAGGGTTGTCAACGTGCTCGGCGATCGCGCGAAACCCTTGGCAGGACTTGTCCAGCGGCGTGTGGAACAGGTACTCGACCGTCCGCTGGACGACTACTACGAGGTACTCGACCTCGCGTCGGCGCTCAGCGGCCTCGGCGACCCCGCCTCGCTGCCGGTGTTCCTGGATCTCCTCGACCGCGGTGCACCACCGCGCGAAGTACTCGACATGCTCGGCCGGCTCGGCCCGGCCGCTATTCCTGCGGCGCCGAGGATCCGCGAGCTTTTCGACGAGCACCGGCAGGCGGCCGCCTGGGCGCTCTGGTGCGTCACCGGTGCGGCAGGCCCGATGGTCGAGCTGGCCAGGGATTACCTGATTTCCGGCGAGTGGCGGCTCGGTGCCTGGTTCGCAGGCCGGGCGGGTCCCGCCGCCGCCTCGCTCGTACCGCGACTACTGCCGCTCCTCGACCCGCAACAACTGGAGCTCCTCGAGCCGGGACTGATTGAGTTCGTAGGCCCCGAGGACTTTCAGCACAAGGCAGCGATTGCGCTCTGGCGGATCACGGGGCGCCCACAGCCAACGGTCCGCGTCCTTGCCGCCACCTTCGGCATGTCGGTCATCGAATCCGCCGACTGTCTTGCCGAGATCGGACCCGAGGCGCGCGAGGCGTTGCCGATGCTGCGCGCGTACCTGCCGAAGCCCTGGCCCGGTGAGCGCCGTCCGACAGCCTCCCCATGGCACGACATCAAGCTCGTAAAAGCCTGCGCGCGCGCGATCACGCGCATCGAGGGAGCGTCCTAGTCCTGGTGTGAACGAGCTGTCGGCTGTGTTCTTCACCTGGCCCACAACCTCATCCGAGCTGTCTCATGCACGATCGTTCACAAGACACATTGCCGCACGGACTGTTTCGCCAGGCTGGGAGCATACGCGGCCACAGTCTCACTGTCGGGGCTCGTCACGCTGCGGGCCATGCGAATCGGATACGGGCGGGTGTCCACCCGCGACCAACACCCCGAAGCCCAACACGACGCCCTCGCCGCCGGGTGCGACCCGATCTTCGTCGATAAGGCATCCGGCCAACTCGCCGGCCGCCCCGAGTTGGACAAGGCGCTGCAGTCGGCCAACTGGTGGTCACCAAGCTCGACCGGCTCGGTCGGTCCCTGGAGCACCTGATCGAGCTGTCCAACATCCTCGAAACCCGCAGCGTGGACTTGGTCGTGCTCGACCTCTTCGTCGCGTTGCGTTCTCGCCGCGAGTGGTACATCCGAGAGCCCGAGCCGCTCAGCGGGCGCAGATCTCGGGAACGGTTTGCGGGCACCGGTATGTCGAGTTCCTCGCGCAGTGCGGGCACCAGGACGAAGCGGGTGGTGTGGTACTTCGCGGCGGTCTTTCCGCTCCGGGTCCGGCAGGCGCTTCCGGCGGGCGCGTCACAGTTGGGGCAGCGGTGCTGGTTCTATACCAAGCGGGGCCGGTTTCCGCGCGCCCTGGCCGAGATCTCCGACGCCGCGGTCGACTACGTCGCCCGGCAGGTGGATGTAGAGCGGACCGAGATGCGTTCTACGACTTCACCGGTCGTACCAGCAAGCGCACCGGGTCAAGCAGTGGTGTGGTCGGGAGGTGACCATCGGTAGGCGATAGGTCCGATGAGCAGGGGCTGGTCCAGCATGTCTGCTGTGAACGACACTCCGGTGACCTTCGCCGCCAGGGCGAAGGCTCTCGGCACGGGGGTGCTGTAGCTGATGTCCCAGGCGTCGGAGTCGCTCTCGTCTTCATCCGGGTCATAAGCGTTTGAGCGCGTGGACCGACGCGCCTCTGTTGAGCCGGCGAGCGATCTGCGCCGATAGTCTGGATCCGACAAATAGCGGGCGGCGTAGATCGTACGACGAAGGGCCCAACGAAAAGAGCTTCGCACCGACCTCGGTGCGAAGCTCTTGAAGGATCGCGCGGAATCAGATGGCGCGGACGTCCTGGGCTTGGGGACCCTTCTGACCCTGCTCCACCGAGAACTCGACACGCTGACCCTCTTCGAGGGATTTGTAACCCGCGCCGCTTACGGCCGAGTAATGCACGAAGACGTCCGGGCCGCCTCCGTCCTGAGCGATGAAGCCGAAGCCCTTTTCGCCGTTGAACCACTTCACACTGCCTTGAGCCATGCTGTAACAACTTCTTCTCTGTAGTGAGCCGGGCAAATTCTTGGTGAGAAGCCCGTTCTCAACCCCTCACTATGCCACAAGGCTCGGCGATCGCTCGCATCGGGCAGCGATGAGGGGCCGCACCTGTGGGGTCTACCACTCACCGTTGAACGACTGCTTCCAGGGCCGGTCGCCACCCCAGATACTGCGCTACCAACCGCGGATGCTCGGTTCGCGTCTGCGCGCGTCTGCTGTACGACCGAATCATCTACGCATCGACCTGCAGCTGATCCGCCAACCTGGCCACCGCCACCGGCGGCGCGTCAGCCACCCGATCCGGGACGAACCCCAGCCACGGCAACGAACACAACGCCACCGACAGCCCGAGACGCTCCGCCGGGCCGCGGCCACGACCCGGCGTCACGAACGCAATGTCAGAAGGAATGAGCGTGAAGTACCGGAACAACTCATCGCGACTGATATCCGGGAACCTCCGCAGCCGCTCCAACCCCTCGTCGGCGAACACCCTGTCGCCGCGAAACCTGACCTCCAGCAAACGATCGACCCCATCGGCAGCCAAGCCAAGCACCAACCAGGCCCGTCCGCAGCCCGAGCCGCTACGGCACATCGCTGCTGGTCAAGCCATTGTCGTTGTTTTCCACGCGATTACTACCGGAACCCCATCACGGAGCGGACAACTCGCGCACGCGCAGGCCGAAACCCATCTGGGCGAGCTCGCGCTACTCCGCGTGGGGGAGACCCCATCGGGCGGTAAGACCCGCACCCGCCACGGGTGTTACCGCCCGACCGTCGCATGCTCCACCGGTCGGATCCCACAACCGCACCGTCTCATCGAATGACGAACTGGCCAGAAGTATCCGACCCTGCGGCAGCGACACCGCCACCATTGTGTAGATCGAACCGCGATGTCCCGTCAGCGAACCCGCACGCGCACCCGTCCCAGCCTCGCGCAACTCGATCACATCCCCTTCCATATCAGCCAACAGCAGCGAACCGTCAGGCCCCGGCACCACCAACTCGGTGAATAGCGCGGGCTCGATCAGATCCGCCTCGGACAACGCGGTCCCACCGATCGGATCGATGAACAGGAATCGACCGAAACCCCGCACCCGCACCACAATCCGTCCCGCGACCACCCTGGTATCCAGCCGCGACACCTCATCCCGCACCGGGCACACGCCGACCACCGCACCGGTCTGCGCGTCGAACAGTCGCACCATCCCGAACAAACCCGGGTCCGCCAGCGCCACCACCGATCTCCCGCCCACCGAGACCGCCGTCATCGCCACCGGCACTCGATCGACCCGCAAGCCGGCACCGACCTCCGCGCCGGACAGCGGATCCCAGAAACGCACCCGCTTCCCGCCCGCCGTCCCCACCAGCGTCCGCCCATCCGGCCACGGCACCGCCGCGATATCGGTCAATCGCGCACTGTGCCGAAACTCCGAAACGGTCCCCGCGTACAGATCCCACAACCACACCGTCCGCCCACACTGCTCCGCACCGGCCGGCAGCGCCCGCCCGTCAGCCGAAATCGCTGCCATACGAAACACATTCACCTGACGCGCGGGCACGACATGCCTCGAATCCCGCCGCATGCGCCCTGTCTGCTCCGTCTCGGCTTCGGCCCCGCCCCAATCCCGGCCCACCGCAATATGATCCAGCTCGTCCACCCCCGCGACCTCCCAGCCGAGCCAGCGCACCGAACATCCGAGCGAAGGCTAGCCGCGCCGCGAAACGCCGGTCAATCACATCGTTCTCAACCGCGAACCCCAAGGTAGGGGACTGCCGGCTCGTGAACCACGACCACCGCCGTCTTCCGTTCCCGCGCAGGCCAATTCGATTGGGGCAGGGGAGGGGAGCACAAGACGTGCGGGCTTCGTACATCTGGAAGAGAGTGCGTCCCTAGAAGATGCAACACGCCTACCAGTCCGACGCAACAGGGGGTATCGACACAGCTCCTCGTAGCCCCAATCAACACCAGAAAAATATCCCCGAATCTAGATATGCGCATCTACGAATGTGGCTCGCCTTTTAAACCCTCAAACTATGTCCGGCGGAGCCGGACATAGCAAAGACAAGAGGGGTGGTGGTGGATGGTGGCGCGGCAAACGGTGTCGGCCGGGTGCGGTGACCACCGAGCCTCGCTTCTTCCAAAATGTAAGGGAGACAACTGAATAGCGACGCTTTGATCTGTGGGCTTGTTTGGCAATAGGGCACGTGCTCACCGCCCCGACCGCTAATCTCGTTGCAGCAGTAACCGACTTGACGAAGGGTGGTTCATCATGGCGGATTGGGTGAAGGTCGCGGGCAGTCTCTCGGCGATCTCCGCGGGGTCCAGGACGACGGTGTGGGGTGTGAACGCGGCGAGCGCTATCTACCGGTACACCAACTACGATGCCAACCCGTGGCTCGGAATCCCAGAGGCGTTAAGTGATATCGGTGCTGCGGCAGACGGCACTGTGTGGGGTGTCAACGGAGGCAATCAGATCTTCCGATACGTCGGGGACCAGGCCGCCTCGAACCCTTGGGTGAACATCACCGGCAGCCTGGTCCGAATCGATGCCGGGTCCAGGACGAATGTGTGGGGAGTGGACTCCGCCGGTGCCATCTTCCGGTACACGAACTACGACCCCAACCCGTGGATCAAGGTTCCGGGGTCGCTGAGTGACATCGGCACGGGCGCCGACGGCACCGTGTGGGGTGTCAACGCCGGCAACCAGGTCTACCGGTACATCGGGGACCAGGACAGCTCGAACCCGTGGGTAGGCGTCCCCGGCAGCCTCAAGCGCATCGCGGTGGGCAACCGGACGAACGTCTGGGGCGTCGATCCCGCCGGCAGCATTTATCGGTACACCAACAACGATGCCAGCGGCGTCAATCCGTGGGTCAAGATCCCCGGCACCGCCACCGATATCGCGGCCGCCGCCGACGGTAACGCCTGGCACGTCAACAGTGGTGGCGAGATCTACCGCTACGTCGGCGACCAGCCCAGCTGATCCCGTCTCCGTGCGGTCTCCCTACCGAGACGGGTCGGGGGACCGCACGGGTCCGCGACGGTCGCTCGCGCGCAATCCGGGCCGCGATCAAGGGATTTGGGTTATTCCGATCGCCGATTCGCTCAAACTGCCGAGGTACAGCGTCCCGTCGCGTTCGGCCACACCCGTCACCATGGCGAAATTCGTGCCCTCGATCTGGAGGTCGTGCACGATCTTCCCGTTGAGGTCGACCGCGAGCACCCACACCGTGGGGGCGGCCTTGATCCGCATCCGCTCCGGTAGCGCCCACACGAGTTTGCGGAGCACGCCCGGCAGCGGAAACAGTCTGTCCAGCATGGGATCCCGCGCTCCCGGCAGGGTGATCCAGATCAACCCGTCGCTGCCGAGGGCGATATTGTCGGGGAATCCCGGCAGGTTGTCGATGAGTACATCGTGCGAGCCCGCCAGGGGGCCGGTGAGCCAGTAGCGGGTCACCTGGTAGGCGCCGGTCTCGGCGACCAGTACGCACGAGCCGTCGGCGGCGAGGGCGACTCCGTTCGCGAAGTACAGCCCGTCGAGCAGTGTTTCGACGGTTCCGGAGGGATCGCGGCGGAACAGTCGACCGGTGCCCGAATGCTCCAGCAGGTCGCCCATGTAGTCGGCGAGAGAGTAGCGGCGGCTCGACGAGGAGAAGTAGATGGAGCCGTCGGTGTCGCGAATGATATTGCTGGCGAAGGGGAGTGGCGCACCGTCGACCGAATCGACGACGACGTCGAGTTGTCCGTCCGAGAGTTGGAGCACCCCGCGCTCGGCATCGCAGATCAATACAGTCCCGTCGGGATCGACATGCAATCCCAGCGGACGACCACCCGTATCGGCCAGGATGGTCACCGAATCGTCGGTCGGATCGATGCGCAGAATTCGCCCGTCGGCAATCCCGGCGATCACCCGGCCATCCGCGGTGAGCACCACGTCCTCCGGCCCGACACCGGGCAGTTCGATCCGACGGGGGAGGGGAAGTGCTGGGACACTGCGGGTTTCACGCGCGCGAGGTGAAGCTGGGGGAGGGGACCACCGCTCGGGGCGCATGGTGCCGCCAAAGATTGCCATGTCTGCACCCTAGCGATCTTTTCGCTACTGGGCGTCCCATAATATTAGGGCTGCTCCTAATGTTCCTCGGTTGAATCCATCCCAGTAGCAAGGTGTGCGCACTTATGCATATATGCGTGTCAACTCAATGAAGAAACCCCGCCCAGCTACGCCGGACGGGACAAGGACAGCACGAAGACGCAGCCCCCGCAGGAAGATTCGCGGGCCACGAGGAAGGTCAGGGGTTGTGGGTGATCGAGTACCAGAGCAAGACCATAGTTCCGATGGCGAAAAGCGGTGAAAGCACCCAGGTTTCGAGTCGGTTCCCGGTCCTCTCGATCAGAGGTAGGGAAGTGCGCCACTGAAGGGGCCAGAACAGACGGCACCCGCGATCGGTCAGGCAGTCGCCCACCAGATGGATCAGTGCGCCGAGACCGACGCAGAAGGGGAGCCAGGAGGGTTTGTCGCTGATCCAGTGATCCATGGCGAAGGTGCCCGCGACGGCGAGCAGCACGACCGTGCCCCAGGATCGGAATCCCTTGCCGGGCGGGCACAGATTCAATGCCCGGACCGCGAGGGCGAGCAGGAAGAAGACCAGCGCGAGGGTGAAACCGCGGCCGACCCAATGTTCTCCGGCCCAGGTGCCGAACGCGACCGCGCCGACGAAGGCGAAGGAGTGAGTGGCGTGGCGATGCCCGCCGGAGACCTTGGAGATGATCTTGCACAAATAATGCGAGACGGGGCCGAGGACATGGGCGATGGTGCCATTGGGATGGTCGGCGTCGGGGAGCAGCGCGGCGCCCGCGGTGAGGAAGGTGCCCAGCAGCAGATCCGCGGCACCGAGGTGACCACTGGAGACGACCGGATAGGTGAACGCCGTAACCGGCAGCGCGACCGCCGCCGCCGACCAGGCCAAAGCGCCGCTGGTCGCGTGAGAATGTCCTAGCACCGGATGAACGTTAGTTGACCACAAGGTGATTCACGGGTGCGGCGAACCGGGTCGCACAGCGATGTGGCGCGGAACTCATTCGTGCGGATCGGAGATGCGGTAGAGGGCGCGCAGATCCGAGTCGAGCGCGTAGAACACGCGCAGGGTCAACAGGAAGCAGACGATGCCGCCGACGCACAGCGCCACAAGGGATTCGGTGACGAGCTGCTGTTCGGCGGGGGAGAGGAACGCCAGCCCGGTCGCCACCCCGAGCAGCGGCACCGAGGCCACGACTCCGAGATAGACGCGCAGGCGCCGCGCGAGCCGACGCAACCGCACGGTGTCCTCGTGCGAGGTGTGTCCGGCGGCCACCAAACCGGGGTAGTACCAGCGCAATACGAAAAAGGTCACTGGGAAGTAGGTATAGACGACGGCGACGGCGGCCGCGACCACATGCGAGGCAATGAGATTGGCGAGCAGTCCGGGGGAGAGATCGGCGGTGTGGCGCAGTTGCAGCAGGAAGATGCCAAGGGCGGCAATCCATCCCATGAAGGCCACCGCCGCGATGCGGTCGCCGCAGGCCAGGGTGTCGGCTCTGGCGCGGGCCAGAGTCGGTTCGTCGTAGCGTTTTCCGTGGCGGATGCCTTCGGGGACCACGAAGACCGACCGGCACCAGTAGAGCAGTAGCAGTACGCCGAGCGGGTAGCCGACGGCGATGAGGATCAGCCCGAGGTGATGCAGTTGGGTCCACGCGCTCGCGGTGAGGGCGTGCTGGAGCAGTCGGGTGTTGTGGCCCATGAGGTAGAGCCCGCCGATGAGCTGTCCGAGGATGCTGGAGACGGTGACTACCGGCATCGGTCGATTGCGCAGGCGGGCACGAATGCTGTGCTCGGGCGGGTCCACGAGATCGCGGGCGGTGCGGTCCAGGGTGAGTTCGAGTTGGTGGGCGAGGTCGGCGCCATTGGTGTGCCGGTCGGCCGGGTCGGGGGACAGGCAGGTGAGCAGGGCGTGGCGCAGGATGGGCGGGGTGTCGGCGGGCAGCGCGGCCTCGTAGCGGGCGGCGACGGGCTGTTTGCGCAGTTCGATCATGCGGGCCAGTGAGCTGTCGGACTCGCCCGCGCCGGTGTTGTCGGCGAAAGGAAGACTGCCGGTGAGCAGTTCCCACAGAACGACACCGAGGGCATAGAGGTCGCTACGGGTATCGAGGTCGGCGGGGTCGGCGGCCATGGTCGGATGGCATGCGGCGAGCTGCTCGGGGGACATGTAGGCCAGGGAGCCGCCGAAGTAGGCGGCCGGGTTCGCGCCGGGGATGTGCGCGCTGAAGCTGATATTGAAATCGACGAGTTTGGGTTGGCCGTCGACGGTGAGCAGGATATTGGCGGGTTTGATGTCGCGGTGCAGTACGCCGTGGTGGTCGGCGTAGTTGAGGGCGGCGGCCAGGCGCGCACCCAGCCAGGCGACGGTTTCGGGCCAGGTGAGGCGGGCGATCTCGGTGCGGACCGGTGAGGGGTGCGTTTCGATGACACCGCCTGCGGCAACGGCATCGTCGACGGCGTCGAGGAAAGTGCGTCCGCTGCGGCGGGCCACGGGGATGGTGTGCAGGTGGCGCAGTACGCCGAGCAGGGTGCCGCCGGGGATGTACTGCATGTACATCAGCTTGAGGTGCTGGTCGGCGAGTTGGCGCTGGTCGAAGACGCGGACGATGTGGTCGTGGTCGAGTTGGGCCAGGGTTTGGGGTTCGCTGCCGCGGTCGCGGGAGATCTTGATGGCGACGAGGCGGTGCAGGGAGCGTTGCCGGGCGAGGAAGACGCGGGCGAACGCGCCCTGCCCGAGGGGGATGAGCAGGTCGAAGTCGTCGACGGTGGTGCCCGCGGCGAGCGCGTCGAGCGCCGTGCGCGCGGTGGGGTCCGAGAGCAGGGTGGTGCGGAAGTTCTGGTCGTCGAGTCGGTGCGAGATCCGGCTCATCTGCTGCGGGTATTGGGTTTCGTATTCGGTGAGGTCGATGGGGCCGTCGCGGCGGGTGCGGGCGGTGATCTCCTCGAAGATGAGGTCGGGTGGCAGCGGCGCGGTGTCGAGTTCCGGGAATTTCCTGCGGTAGTCGGCGAGGCTGGGGCCTTTGCGACTGCGGGACCAGCGATGCTGCAGGTCGACCTTGATGAGTTCGATGAGGGCGGCGCGGCGCAGGGCGGCGTCGGTGGGGAGGTGCGCGGCCAGGTCGGGTGGGTCGCCGGTGGTTTGCCAGGCTCCGATGAATGCGGCCACGATCCGCGACAGTGCCGCCTGCGTTCCCGTTGTTCGTGCCACACCGGGGTCCGGTGCGGGCGCGTCGAGATGAAGCTCCATCGCGGCTCGCTCTGCTGGAGATTTCCCGGCCTATTTCGAGAATAGGCGATCTTCATCGCCCTGGCGTCACGCATTTCCGCAGGTGCGCATTTCCGAAGGGCGAAGGCCGCCCGGCGCTGGACGAACTTTTCATCGTAGCGCCGGGGGTTGGGTGGGCTCCAACTATTTGGCGGCGGTGGGGGTGCGGGCGGTTTGCCCGCACCGGTCGGCTACTTGGGGATGCGGGCGACGAGGTTGTCGCGCAGCATGGATTTGGGGACCGCTCCGGTGATGCGGGCGATCTCCTTGCCCGAGGTGACGAGCATGGTGGTCGGTACGCCCATGACGCCGTATTGTGCCGTGGTGATGGGGTTTTCGTCGATATTGACCCTGGCGACGGTGACCTGGGCGTTCTCGGCGGCGAATTCCTCGAGAATGGGGGCCATCCGCTTGCACGGCCCGCACCAGACGGCCCAGAAGTTCACCAGGACGGGTTTGTCGCTGGCGAGGACTTGCGCGGCGAAGGAGGCGTCATCGACTTTGACCATGTGGGACTGCATCTTTCGAGCTTGCGTGCGCTGCGGGGGATTTGCCAAAGATCGTTGCCGTTACGGGGACGGGGAGTCGCGGTTGCCGTGTTGTCGCGGATTCCACTCGACCGACGGTCGTGTTGCGGGGAGGCCCTGATTTCGTCTACTTGACATAGTGTGCATTATCGGCGCGCCAACGGGCGGGGTATCGAGAAGTTGATCTTGATGAATGTCGGTGTCGTGCAGATGGTTTCGGGCTCGGTCGGCATTCCGGCTCCGCCGGGTCCCCATGTTCCGCGCGTGCCTCGAGATCGAACTCGATGTCGGCCGGCCTCAGGTGCTCCCCTCGACTGGTTTTGTCGTTGCGAAATATTTCCGGTCTCCCGGAGTGGAAGTTTTACGGTTCGGCCGAATTGTCTTGGGTTGACGCTAGATTCGATGTCCTCGATGTCCTCGATGTCCTCGATGTCCTCGATGTCCTCGATGTCCTCGATGTCCTCGATGTCCGTAGTGCGACTCCCCTGAGTTTCAAGCCACCGTCACGTAACGTCACTGTGACGAATATGGTTGTTGGATTCCCGCCGTATGTGACTGGATGGCGTTTCGGATTTCTGGTTCTCCGCTGCGTCCCCGAAACCTCGCGCGGCACCCTACCTCGCAGCTTCGTTCGGTGGGTTCGTGAGAACGTCGGGCCTTCTCTGTCGCTCGACCCTGGTCGCGCCAATTTTTCGGCTGCCTCGAACGAATTCCATATACTCGATCGAACCGTATTGTGATCGGCGCCATTCTCAATGCTGGCAATACTGTGGATAGCCGTTCGATTAGCCTATCGATTGCCCCAATGTTGAGGTGGACTCCAGAAAGCGCGTGATTCCGGACATCGACGTTGGCGCGTGGACTGTTGTCGGCCGATATGCGATATCGGGCATCGATAACCGAATAACTGCAGCAGCGACGGACGACCTGCCGCCACAAGCGGCCGCCACGGACAGCTGTGCCTCTCCTCCGAAACTCGGAGCCCGAGGGAACCGTGATCATCGCCACCTCGGTCGGTCGCGTCAACCCCGAATAATCGCCGAAACCCCTTGTCTTCCAGCCTGATTCGAGCCTTTCCCAAGGTTTTGCTTTCTGTTGGTCTCACAACATAACAAGTGGACTGGTCGGTTTTGAATAGTCGAGTACGTCGGGCAAGTGCGCCCGGTGGATGTATGAGTGCGGCCGATCTGTCCTGAGGATGGCGGTGTCGGCCAGAGAGAAGGATTCGAAATCCGTTCGGCATAAACATAATTCGCGGCCCGGCCGGTCTCATCCGGTTGACGGCTTCTGTTCGCGACGCCGACGAAGCAGGCTCTGAAATGCCATGGCGAGATAGCTGGCGGCCCGGAATTTCTTGCGGGCCAGGCGGATCCGCCACGCCTGTAATTCGGCAACGTTCTGCTCGACGTCTTTCCCTGGGGTACAGGAGGTTTAGTTTCGCATGTCCGATTTCTTGTCGTCGCCCTGTTTGATGCCACCCACCGGTGCGAAGACCGAGGCTGCGTCATCGCGACTGCCTTCGGGCACGGCGAATGACTTGTTGAGTGGGTTGCTGTCGGTTGATCCCGTTCTGCGTCTGTATTGCGCGCTCGACGCGACGTTCCCGGATTCGCCTTCGCCGTGCCATCCCGCGTATCCGGGCGGCACTCTCGCGGTGGCGCTGGATGCCGTGCCGTGGTCGCACACGGTGGAGCACCGTCCCGCACTCGATCAGTCGGCGTATTCGCATGTCATGGACCGGGTGGCCCTGCCGCTGGTGCGTGTGTTCCGCACACTGCTGGATCGGTATGGATTGGTCGCGGTGGACGGAGCGCTCGCGGTCGAGCTGTCCAGCGATCTGGCCCTGACCGGTCGGGTCGTGCTGCGTGACCAGGCCGGAGTCGGAAGGCTGTCCGAGGCATCGGATGACGAGAAAGCGAATCAGGCCCTGGTCGCTCGCGGGGTTCGGGTGCTGTGTGAACTGTTGTCCGGGCTGGTTCGGCAAGTGGAATCGGCGCGCCTGTCGCTGCCCCGCAGTCCCGGCTCGACGGCCGCTCTGGTGGAGCATGTCGGACCAGCCGAGCTGAACACCCTCTTCGAGGGCGAGTTTCGTTTTCTGCGCCCGGAGACCGAAAAGCTGCTTCGCGGCACCGATCTCGGACGACATGCGCATTCGGTGAGCACGGAGCAGGACGCGGTCCTGCGGCAGGTCCTCGATCGGGTCACGGAGCGGGCGGTGGCCCGCCGCCGCGATCCCGGCCTGTCCCCCGCGACCGTGCTGATCGACCTGGATTTCTGTGCGATGGTGCCGCACGAACGGGTGCTCGCCGCCGCCCAGCAGGTCGCCGGAGTGCGGGCGGGCGCCCCGAACGGGATCGTCGAACTCGCGTCACCGGAGAGCCTTCCGATACTGCCCTGCTACGCGGCGGCAGGGTGGGAGCATTTCCTGGAGCTGACCGGGCTGCGGCGACGGTATCCGGAGGTGGACTGGGCCGAGGTGCACCTGGACTTCTACTACGCGTGCTTCCTGCCTTGGGAGCGGCTGCGGTCGGATTCGCTCACCCCCGGACTGGTCCGGTTCGTCCGAGCGGTCGAACGCAACGGTGGTGCGGTTGTCTTCAACACCGCACGTCGTGATCGCACCCGAGCGCATACGAGGCATGTGCTCGATTCGGGTGGCCTGCTCACCCAGCGGGTGCTCACTACACCCGATTCCCATCAGCGGTCGGCGCCCGAGTTGAAAGTGGAGAATCTCGGGAAGCTGACCGACCCGTATGTGGTCGCCGTCTTCGACGACTTGACCGACAACCGCGAGGCGTTGGCCGTCGAAGCGCCCGACGCGATCCAGATCGCGGTGGAACTGCCGGGGTTCACCAGCGATCGGGCGCGCGCCGAGCGTCCGCGGGACGGCGCGGCGGTGGTGGCCGGATTCGAGATGCTCCCCCGACCGGTCGAACCAGCCGGCGAACCACCGGTCCCTGCCTTGTCGCATGTGCGTATCGTCGACCGGCTCCCGCTCGCGGATCTGTCGAACCATCCCATTGCCGCCGAGCACGGTGTGCGGTTGACCGAGGCGGACGCCCTGGCATTGATCGAGCAGTTGATGTCGGTCGCCGATCGCGAGGCCGAAGCCGCCGTCGCGCATGCGGAGCGCAATCTGCACCGACAACTGCGCGCGGTGGACGACGAGGCGATGCGCACCGTCACGCGATTGCACCACATGCTGACTCGTCGCCAGTTCTGCCGCGGACCGAGTTCTTCCTATCCGCTGGAGATCGCCGTCCGCGACATGCTGGGTTCGGTGTCGGCGGGTGAGCCGATCACGATGGTCCTGCCGGGATTGCCGATCAAGCAGTGCCGCAATCGACTCAAGGCGGTCGGCCCGCTACCCGATCTCGCCGAATTGGGGTTCCTGATCCGGTTGCGTGAGCTGTGGCAGGCGATGCGGCGGATCCACGAGCCGGGCATCCGCGTGCACATTCTCACCGACGGCCTGCACTTCCAGCGCAATCCGCCTGCTCTGGTGCATGCGTATTCGCAGCACATACGCCGCTACGTTCACATGATCGGTATGGCGGAGGTCATCGATGTCAGCGATATGGACGAGGTCGCCGCGCGCCGGCTCGGCCCGCGGATCCTCGAACAGCGCGACAGTATCGAGGCCGGATATCGCGACCGATTGTGGGATGCGTTCGCCGGGCTCGATATCGCGACGGATCCGGTCGGCACTGTCGAACTGATCGTGGCTCGCGACCCGTCGCGCGGATGGCACCGGAAGAGTGCCGATGACACCCTGTCCCTTCTGGATGTTCGCTCGGTGATCACCTCGATGCTCAATATGGTCGCCACGGAGGCGCCTGCGGGCGTGGACCGGCAGCAATGGTCGGTGGCGGTCCTTTCCGACATTTACAACGTGACCGACCAGGGGGCATCCTCGGAGCTGTTGGCCGGGCGTCGAGATGTGCTGCGCCAAACCCTTGACGCCGCAGTCCATTACGTGGCCGCGGCGTCCGCCGATCGTGCCCTGGGCTATGAACGGATGTTCTCCTCACGGGTGCGGCTCACCGTGAATACCCCGCCGCCGGGCCGGTGCGGGTTCGCCGGTCTCGGTGGCTCCGAACTGCTGCCCTGGCAGGGCACCGCGGCGGTCGATCACCACGGGATGCTTGCCACCGACTTCGCGATCTCGTTGACGGATCGGGGTTTCCTTCCCGTCTTTGCCCCGATGCTCGGCGCCCGCCAACCGTGGTTCATGGTCCCCACTCCCGTTGTGCACGTCCGGGATCGCGCACATGGTGCGCAACTCGATTCGTCGTTCGCCGCGGGTATCCGGCTGCGCCGCCGCTAGCGATCCGCGCGGACGAGACAACAAGAAAGGTTTCCGAGAGTGACGATATCCGCCTGTGCCGAGATCGCGGTCGCCCGCGACGGTGCGGAGATATTTTTCGAGTCGTATGGGCGCGGCCCCGCCGTTCTGGCGATCGGTGGAGTGGCGGGGGGTGCGGCGGAGTACCGGAAGGCAGGCCCACTGGTCGGCGAGCACTTCCGATTCCTCGCCTACGACCGCCGGGGAACGTTGCGCAGCACCGGACGACCGGATCACGATCTCGACATGGCCCAGCAGTGTGACGACATCATCGCCATCCTGGATGCGGCGAACGAGGAGTCGGTGATCGTCTTCTCGGCATGCGCGGGCGGGTCGATCGCCTTCGAATTGGCGCTGCGCCATCCGGACCGGGTTTCCGCGGTTATCGCCCATGAGCCGCCATTCTTCGAGTTGCTGCCGGATCCGGATGAGGTGATGCGGTTCTGTCGTCAGTTGTGCACGCCCGAATCCGTCGCGGACCCTACCGTGGCATTGATCAAGTGGATCGACCGTATGGGAGATCCGGACCGGCAGCCGCTGCCGAAAGAGCTGGTGCGACAGCAGGCCGAAGCGTATGGCGCGTATGTCATCGAGCACGAATTGCTGCCGATGATCTCGTACTCGCCCGATATCGAACGGCTGCGCGAGAGCGGGATACCGATCGTCATGACTGTCGGCGTGGGCAGTCGCGGATCCGATCTCGAGTACGCACGGACCGTGCCGATCCTCGCGGAGCTCCTCGGCTGTGAGATGAAGACATTCCCCGGTTATCATTCGCCCTTCCGGAATCGGCCGGAGGAGTTCGCGGCGGCCCTGCGGGAGACGATCGGAATGGTGGGCGACTCCCCGAATTCATAGCGTCACCGTGACAATTTGGCGGGAAGTCCTTGGGGCTGGGTCACATCCATTCTGATTCGGCGCAGGAAGTGATGTTGGGTGCATGCGGGCGCGTTGGGTGGGTGATTCGGCCGGGGAGGAATTACGGTGCGGCCATGACGACTGCGGACAGCGGGAACGAAGGGGGCGGGCGGCGGTTGCCCGCGAAGGCGTGGTTGGCGCCGATGGTGGTGATCGCGCTGCTGATGTCGCTGCTGGCGACAATGTATCTGGCGTATGTGGTGGATCCGGCGAAACATCTGCACGAATTCCCGATCGCGCTGGTGGATCAGGATCAGGGGGATGTGATCGGCGGGAAGCCGACGAATCTCGGCGAGCAGATCGCCGACGGCCTGACCAAGCAGGTGCCCGCGGAGAAGGTGGCGTTGCGGCCGATGGGGATCGGGCAGGCGCAGCGCGAACTCGGGGACGGCAAACTGTACGGGGCGATCGTGATCCCGGCGGATTTCACCAAGCGGGTGGGGATCTTCGCCACGGCGAGTGTGGTGCCGGGTGATGTGCAGCAGCCGATCATCACCGTCTACACCAATCCGCGCGCCGGGTCGTTCGCGGTGTCGCTGGTGCAGACGATCACCGGGCAGGCGTTGTCGAAGGTGAATCAGACGGTCGGCGCGCAGTTGACCGACCAGGTGAAGGGGCAGACGCAGGGGCAGGAACTGGTGGGGTTGAGCCGGTTGCTGCTGGCGAAGCCGATCGATGTGGTCGTGACGCCGTACCATCCGCTGCCCGCGGGCACGGGCGGTGGTCTGGTGGCGTTCTTCTACACGGTGATGGTGTTGCTGGCCGGGTTCACGGGCGCGGTGGTCATCACGAGCATGGTGGATTCGTCGCTGGGTTTCGCGCCGACCGAGTTCGGTCCGTGGTACGCGCATTTCCCGCGCGCGCCGATCTCCCGGTTGCGGACGCTGCTGATGAAGTGGGCGATCATGGCGGTGATGGCGCCGGTGGTGTCGGGCATCTATATGGGGGTGGCGCGCTGGTTGGGGATGCCGATCGACCGTCCGTTGGCGCTGTTCCTGTATTCGACGTTGGCGATCGTGGCGGTCGGGGTGACGGCGCTGTCGATCGTGGCGGCGTTCGGGACGGCCGGGTTGCTGGTGAATCTGGTGCTGTTCATCGTGTTGGGGTTGCCGTCCTCGGGTGGCACGATTCCGGTGGAGGCGGTGCCGCGCGGGGTGGCGTGGCTGTCCGGGTTCGAGCCGATGCATCAGGTGTTCCTGGGGTTGCGGTCGATCCTGTTCTTCGATGCGAGCGGGGCGGCCGGGTTGAGTCGGGCGCTGTGGATGACGTTGCTGGGGTTGGCGATCGGGCTGGTGTTGGGCGCGGTGGTGACGAAGTTCTACGACTACAAGGGCCTGCATCGCAAGCCGGTGCAGGTGTAGGCCGCTCCCCCGGCTCGGTTCAGCATTCGATGACGTTGACGGCGAGGCCGCCGCGGCTGGTCTCCTTGTACTTGTCGCTCATGTCCGCGCCGGTGGCGCGCAGCGTGCGGATCGCGCTGTCGAGCGGGACGATGTGGGTTCCGTTGCCGCGCAGCGCGATTCGCGCGGAGGTGATGGCCTGGACGGCGGCGACGGCGTTGCGTTCGATACAGGGGATCTGCACCAGTCCCCCGATGGGGTCGCAGGTGAGTCCGAGGTGGTGTTCCAAGCCGATCTCGGCGGCGTTCTCGACCTGTTCGGGGGTGCCGCCGAGGACTTCGGTGAGGGCGGCGGCGGCCATGGCGCAGGCGGAGCCGACCTCGCCCTGGCAGCCGACCTCGGCGCCGGAGATGGAGCCGGTCTCCTTGAGGACGGAGCCGATGGCGGCGGCGGTCAGCAGGAAGCGGATGGTGCTCGGATCGTCGGCGCCGGGGACGAAGCGGCGGTAGTAGTGCAGGACGGCGGGGATGATGCCCGCCGCGCCGTTGGTGGGGGCGGTGACGACGCGGCCGCCCGCGGCGTTCTCCTCGTTGACGGCCAAGGCGTAGAGGTTGACCCAGTCCATGGCGGCGAGAGGGTCCTCGGGGGTGTCGGCGCGGAGCTTGTCGTGGAGGGCTTTGGCGCGGCGCGGCACCTGCAGGCCGCCGGGGAGGACGCCGTCACCGGCGCAGCCGCGGCGCACGCAGTCGGCCATCGTCTGCCAGATGTGGAGCAGTCCGGCGTCGATGGCGGTGTCGGTGCGGTGGGCGCGCTCGTTGGCGCGCATGACGGCGCTGATGGGCAGGCCGGTGGCGCGGGTGTGTTCGAGGAGTTCGGCGGCGGTGCGGAAGGGGTGCGGGACCGCGACGTCGGGGGCGGCGGGTGGGGTGCCGTCGTGGACGAAGCCGCCGCCGATGGAGTAGTAGGTGTGCTGTTCGGTGGTGGCGCCGTCGGCGGCGATGGCGTGGCAGGTGAGGGCGTTTGGGTGGGTGGGCAGGGTGGTGTGCGGATGCCAGTGCAGGTCGGTGGCGGGGTCGAAGGGGATGTCGTGGCCGGTGGGCAGGCGCAGCCGGTGCTCGGTGACGATCCGCGCGAGATGGGTGGGGATGGTGTCCGGGTCGATGGTCTCGGGTTCGTGGCCCGCGAGGCCGAGCAGGACGGCGTCGTCGGTGCCGTGGCCGCGGCCGGTGGCGGCGAGGGAGCCGTAGAGGTCGACGCGCAGCCGGGCGGGTGGTTTCGTCAGTTGTCGGATGAAGCGGTGGGCGGCGCGCATCGGGCCGACGGTGTGCGAACTGGAGGGGCCGATGCCGATGCTGAAAAGGTCGAAAGCGCTGGTGGTCACTGGTGTTCCCCGATGTGGGCGGCGTAGGCGGCGGCGTCGAGGACCTCGGCCAGGTGTTCGACGCGGATGCGCAGCAGCCAGCCCGCGCCGTAGGGGTCGGTGTTGAGCAGTTCCGGGTTGGCGACCGCGTCCGGGTTGACGGCGGTGACGGCGCCGGTGGCCGGGGCGAACAGGTCGCTGACGGATTTGGTGGATTCGATTTCGCCGCACGGGGTTTCGGCGGTGACCCGGTCGCCGACGGTCGGGAGTTGGATGTGCACGATATCGCCGAGCGCCGCGGCGGCGTGGGCGGTGACGCCGATGGTGGCGGTGTCGCCGTCGAGGGCGAGCCATTCGTGGTCGACGGTGTACCGGAGGTGGGCGGGGATGGTCATGGGGTGGCCTTTCGGGTGTGCCGCGTAGGTCTCGGCGGTCATGCCGGGGACACCGCCGGTGTGGCGGTTGGGCGTTGGTGGCGTGGGGTTTTCAGGAACGTGTGTAGAAGGGCAGCGTGGTGACCGCGGCGGGGAGGCGCTGTCCGCGCAGGTCGATGTCGACCGGCGTGCCGGGCTCGGTGTGGTCGAGGTCGAGCAGGGCCATGGCGATGGGGTGGCCGAGGGTGGGTGAGAGTGCGCCGCTGGTGATCTCGCCGATGACGCGGTCGCCCGCGAGGACCCGGTAGCCGTGGCGCCCCGCGCGACGGCCGTCGGCGATGAGGCCGACGAGCAGCCGTTGCGGGCCGGTGTCGCGGCGGTGGGCGAGGGCGGTGCGGCCGACGAAGTCGCCGGGTTTGCGGTGGGCGACGACGCGGCCGAGTCCGGCCTCGTACGGGGTGAGTCCGACGTGGAGTTCGTTGCCGTAGAGCGGCATTCCCGCTTCCAGGCGCAGGGTGTCGCGGGCGGCGAGCCCGGCGGGCCGCAGTCCGTGCGGCGTTCCGGCCTCGGTGATGGTCTGCCACAGGTGGGTCGCGACCTCGGGTGGACAGTAGATCTCGAAGCCGTCCTCGCCGGTGTATCCGGTGCGGGCGAGCAGGATCGGGGTGTCGGCGAGGGTGGTTCGGGTGGCGGAGTAGTACTTCAGGCTCGTGGGGTCGGTGCCGGTGAGCGGGGCGAGAATGGCGGCGGCGCCGGGACCTTGGACGGCGAGCAGGGCGTGTTCGCGGGTGCGGTCGGTGACCTCGACGGCGAAGCCGTGGGCGCGGTCGCGCAACAGGATGTGCACGACGGTGGTGTTGGCGGCGTTGGCGACGACGAGGTAGCGGTCCGGGTCGGTGTGGTAGACGACGAGGTCGTCGAGGATGGCGCCGTTGTCGTGGCAGAGCATGGTGTAGCGGGCGCGGCCGACCGCGACGGCGGAGAGGTGTCCGGTGAGGGCGTGGTCGAGCATGCGTCCGGCCTCGGGGCCGGTGATCTCGATCTCCCCCATGTGGGACAGGTCGAAGAGTCCGGCGGCGGTGCGGACGGCGTGGTGTTCGGCCAGTTCGCTGTCGTAGCGCAGGGGCATGCGCCAACCCGCGTAGTCGGTCAGGGTGGCGCCGAGGCGGGTGTGCAGGTCGGTCAGGGGCGTGCTCGCGCGCGCGTCGCGGACGGTCATGGGAGATCCTCTGGTAGCCGGGCGTCTCGGCCCGGTTGGTCGGATACTCCCCCTCTGTCATGGGACCTGAGAGCTTCACCGCGAGAAGCGGTTTGCACCGTGGGTGAGGCGCGGGTGCGCCTGCTTTTCAGAGTGGCCTGGTCGATGCGGTACCTGTACCTGAGAGATTCCGGGGAGTTTGCTCCTTCGGCGTCCCGCGCAGGTGAACTTCCCTACGCGTGAACTCTCCCGCGACGACTCTTCGCGGCCTGCTATTCGGTTGTGTCGGCTTGGGCTGTTGCCGTCAGCATAGGCGACGGTGCGTGGGTCGTCATGGCGGATGGTCTTTTTCGAGCGTGCTACGGCAAGATCTCGACGTAGCCGTCGGTTCCGTTGACGCGGATGCGTTGTCCGTCGCGGATCAGTCGGGTGGCATCCGCGACTCCGACGACGGCCGGCAGGCCGTATTCCCTGGCGATGACCGCGCCGTGGGTCAGCAGGCCGCCGACTTCGGTGACGAGTCCACCGAGGGTGACGAATACGGGCGACCAACTGGGATCGGTGTAGGCGGTGACGAGGATGTCGCCGGGTGCGAGGTCGGCTTCGGTCAGGTCCCCGACGACGCGGGCGCGGCCTTCGACGGTGCCGGTGGAGACGGGCAGGCCGGCGAGGGCGTCGGCGGGGAGGTTCTCGCGGCGGTAGGAGCCGGAGAAGGTTTCGCCGTCGGAGGTGAGCACCCTTGGCGGGGTGAGGGTTTGGTAGGCGCGGAACGCTTCTTCGCGGGCGCGGATGAGTCGGTTGTCGACCTTTCCGGTGCGGGCGACGTCGTGGAATTCCTGGAGCCGGAGGTAGTGGATGTCTTCGCGGTCTCGCAGGACGCCCGCCTCGACTTGCCGGTCGGCCTCGGCGAGCAGGGCCTTCTTGTAGACGAAGTAGCGGCTGACGATGCCGTACTTGGGGAATTCGCGGTAGCCGACGAAGGTGCGCAGGCGGTCGATCATCGCCTTGGTCTGTTCGGCTTTCGCGGCGCCGTCCGGGAGGGAGCGGAGGCGTTGGAGCAGTTCGTCTTCCTTTTTCGCCGCTTCGTTGAGTCCCCGTTCGAAGCGGCGTCGGCTCTCACCGGGCGGGAAGTTGTCGATATTGGTGAGCAGGGCGGGCAGCAGGGCGGTGGGGTGTTCGCTCCAGCGCGGTCGGGTGATGTCGATCTCCCCGACGCAGCGCATCCCGTATTTGTCGAGGTAGCAGCGGATCGCGGCGGATGCTTCGCGACCGCCGGGGAGTTCGGGCAGTTCGTCGAGGAAGGTGTCGTTGTCGGCGCCGCGCAGGAATTCGACCACGTGCGGGTGCGGGCGGACGGCGTCGGCGACGTCGAGCAGGTCGAGTCCCATCTCCGAGGTGATGTTGTCGGGGGCGGACTGGCTGAGGATGTCGGCGGCGTTCGGTTCGCCCAGCCAGGTTCGCATCTGTTCGTTGAGCCACCAGGTCGCGTCCGTTCCCGCGAGGATCGCCTGATGGCTGCGCGGATCGGACATGAGTCGGCGCAGTTCCCGGAAGTCGGCCAGGATGAAGTCGAACAGTTCGGGTCCGTATTTTTCCCGGATGTCGCGGTCCAGGACGGCCAGGGAGGTGCGGGTGCGGGCGATCAGGTCCGCGACGATCGCGGGGTCGGTGTCGATGGGGTCCGCGTCGCGGCCGGGGAGCAGTTCGCCGGGTTCCCGCTCGGGCGGAGTCAGGTCGAAGTCGCCGCGTTCGAGGACGCTCAGCAGGGCGTCGCGCATCAGCGGATCGGTTTTTCCGGAGAATTCGAGGAACTGGGCGCGACCGGTCGCCGAGGCGAGGCGGTCGGTGGCGTCGACGAACAGTCGTCCGCCCGCCTCGGCCATCGGGCGAGGTGTGGTGAGCTGCCAGATGGACAGGCCCAGGGGTTTCATCGGGTCGGTCATCATCTGCTGGTGGCCGACGGAAAGATAGATGTGATTGTCGGCGTCGTCGGTGGGTGGGACGGGGAACAGGGCGGTGATGGGCCTGCTCTGCACGATCCGGAATTCGTCGCCGGTCAGGCACCATTCGATGTCCTGAGGCGCGCCGAAGTGCGCTTCGACGCGGCGTCCCAGATGCGCGAGCCGGATGGCTCGCTCGTCGGTCAGTGCGGGTTGTCGCCGCAGCTCGGGGGCGAGGGTGTGCTCTCGTGTTCCGCCTTCGGGGGCGGCGTGCAGGGCGAGATGTTTGGTGGCGATCGTCTTCTCGATCAGCGTGTCGTCGCGGACCTTGTAGACGTCGGTGTTCACCAGACCGGACACCATGGCCTCGCCGAGGCCGAAACCGGCGTCGATACTGGCGATCCCGCGGTTGCCGGAGAGGGGGTCGGCGGTGAACAGGATGCCCGACACCTCCGGGAACACCATCCGCTGCACCACCACGGCCATGTGGACCTTGCGGTGGTCGAACCCGTTGCGCACGCGGTAGGCGACGGCGCGTTCGGTGAACAGGGACGCCCAGCACAATCGGACATGTTCGAGGACGGCCTCGGGTCCGATGATGTTCAGGAAGGTGTCCTGCTGGCCCGCGAACGACGCGGTCGGCAGGTCTTCGGCAGTGGCGCTGGACCGTACGGCGTAGGCCGTGTTCGCATCCAGGCGGCCGGCGATCGCCACCGCCACCTCGTCGGGAATCGGGATCGCCTCGATGATTCGGCGAGCGTCGGCGGCGAGCGCTGCCAGGTTCTCGATATTCGGATGCGACAGTTGATCGAGCCGATCCTCCAGCGCGTCCGCGACCACACGACGGTAGGCGTCGGTGGTCACGCAGAAGCCGGCGGGCACGCGCGTGCCCTCGATCCGCGACAACTCCCCCAGGTTCGCGCCCTTCCCGCCGACCAGCGCGATCCGCCCACGATCGATCTGTTCGAAACCCAGCACGTAGGTCGTCGCGCCGCTGTCGGTATCAACCACTGCATCTCCCAAGTACGTCGGTTGTCGATCGCGGCCGTGCCCGACCCTATGCCGCGAAACCCGCAGGTCCCGGCTTCGCCCGGAGATTCTGCACCCCGACCCGGGTCTTGCCGCAAGGCCCCCTGTGCGATATATGTTGAAAGTGGAAGGGGGAAGCCACTGTTCGCCGGTGAGCACCGTGACGGTGGTTCGCATGGATTCCCCGGCGGGCGCGAGGTGGGTCCGCGGCGTCGTATCAGTCGGGTCCCGTCGTATGAGGCGGACCATATCCGGGGGCGCGCCTGATGCGGCCCGGCTCCCTGCGCCCGAGTCGGCGAATCGCGATGAACCGAGGGGCTGCGTGGTCGGCCCGCCGAATCCTGGAATCCGCAGCGGAATCGTCGATGCACGTATCGCCTGTCGAATGGGTTCGGGTTCGGCAGGCGAATGTTGGGCTCGGGCGTTTCGGTGCACCGCGTGCGGAATTGCGTGCGGTGAAAGGATTGCGGGCGTGGGGGTTTCGGGGTCGGGTTGCGCAGGTGGGTGGGGTGACGGTTGACTGTCGGCGTGTCAAGAGGCGGAACGGGTCGGGTGGTGTCGGGTCTGGTGGCGGGTGCGGTGGTGCTCGCGAGTGGGGGTGCGGGGCCTGCGGCGGCGGAGGCGTCGGGTGTGGGCGAGTATGTGGCGCTGGGTGATTCGTGGGCTGCCGACGCGACGCTGAGTCAGGTGAGTGCGCGGTTCGTGCCGGTGGGATGTGCGCAGAGCGCGGGCAACTATCCGAAGCAGGTCGCGGCGGCATTGGGGCCCGCGCGGTTCGTCGATGCCACCTGTGGTGGGGCGACGACCGCGAATTTGACCGAGCCGCAATCGCTTCCGGTGGGCGCGGACAATCCGCCGCAGTTCGATCGGCTCGGGCCGGGCACGGATCTGGTGACATTGGAGATCGGCGGCAACGATATCGGCTTGGCGTCCGCTGTCTCCGAATGCGTGACAGGCGATCCCGGCACGGCGGTGTGCCGGGACACATACGTGCGCGACGGTGTGGACGCGATGACGCAGCGGATCGCGGCCGCCGCGCCGAAGATCTCGGCCGCCATCGACGGTATCCGCGCGCGTGCGCCGCGCGCCCGGATCCTGCTGGTCGACTATCTGGCTGGTATCGGCACGACGGGCGGCTGTTTCCCGGTCATTCCGATCTCGGACGCGGACGCGAGCTGGTTGGGGAACAAACTCCTGGAACTGGACCGGATGCTCGCCGAGGTGGCGCGTGCCCAAAAGGTGGAATTCGTCGACACCTACGCCGGGAGCGGCGGGCACGACGCCTGCCAGGCCCCCGGCGTCCGCTGGGTCGAAGGTCTGATTCCCTTGTCTGTCAACCCGGTCGGCCCGGCGGTCCCGTTCCACCCCAATCAGCTCGGCGCCGACCATCAGGCCCGCACGGTTCTCGCCGCCCTCCGACGCTGATCTTCCGCGGGCCACCTGGTCCGTTATCCGACGGGTTGCGCCTTGGGTGATCGGATCAAATAGATCGCCCCGTGGTAGACGTCGTCGATCGCGATCTCGTTGTCGCTTCGCAGGTATCGGACGAATGCCGAATCGACCGGAATGTCGACAACACTTCGAGGATCGAAGGGGAACCGATAGTCTTCGTCGCGATCGGACCACTGGCTGAAACTGTCCACGGGCAGCAGATAGAGGCCGGGCGGTTCGTCTCGATGCAGATGTTCGCGCAGAAAGTCGATCCCGGTGCGCAGTGACCTCGGTGCGGGCAGCGCGTCGGTCACCTCCAATGGAAGAACCAGACCGGCGGCGACGCCCAGCCGATTCGTCCGGTCGACACCTCGACAGAGTGCCTCGAAGGCGCTCGCGCTGTTCCCGAGTAGTCGGGCGGGGTCCCGCATGCCCACGTCCTCGACCCCGAATTCATCGATGTGCCGGGAGATCGGGCGCCGCTCTGCTGCGACGGAAACCTCTGCGGCCCACCGACTGATCGCATCCAGATCGAGATCCACCAACACGCCACCGTCCCTACCGTTCACGGGCCGGATCATGTCACGGACCGCGGCGGCGACCAAACCGATTTCGATGCCGCCCCGAACGCCTGCCGAGTGTGCCGCGCTGTCGAAGAATGAACGCGGGAAGTCGAACAGTGGCGGATGGCCGGTAATCTGACGGCCGTGCGTTACGAATGCCACCGGACCAGGGTCGCCGGAAGCGTTCCCTGTCGGGTGATCGCGAAATTGCAGCCACTGACCTGGCGTGTGATCGTGGGTGAGGGCGTCGGGCATCTCGATTGGGGCGTCCATCAGGACTGGTCGGATGACGAACTGCCGTGGGAATTCCGCAGACCGAATGCGGTTTTCTTCGCCGTCGGCCCTACTGGGCCGGATCCGGGGCGGGTCTGAGTCCGTCGAGGACGATGCGCAGGGTGCGGGTCCACTGGTCGGGGGCGGCGGTGAGGCCGAGGGTGCTCGGTGGGGTGGGGACGGCGGCGAGGACGAAGGCGATGTCGTGCCAGGTGAGGTCGGCGCGCAGGACTCCGGCGTGCTGGGCGCGGGCGACCAGGCGGTGCAGGGCGTCGCGGATGTCGGCGACGGTGGCGTCGAGGTCGGGGGCCGGGGTGGTGAGGATGTCGTTGACGCCGCAGCTCTCGGCGCGCAATCCGACGTAGGCGGTGGCGAATTCGGTGAATCCGCGCCAGGGGTCCGGGTCGGTGTCGGCGCGTTCGGCGGCAGTGGTGATCTCGGTGAGGATCTCGTGGAGCACGGCGTGCAGGAGGGTGTCGAGGGAGGGGACGCGACGGTAGAAGGTGCCCTTTCCGACGCCGGCGCGGCGCGCGATCTCGCCCGCGGTGACGGTGACGCCGGTGTCGGCGAGGGCGGTGCGGGCGGCGGCGATGAGGCGTTCGAGGTTGCGGCGGGCATCGGCGCGGGGGGTGTCGGGGGTGTCGGACAGCAGTCGGTCGACGGCGCGCATGTCGATCACTCTAGCAAGTGGACCATCGGCGTCCGTTTAGCTAGGGTTGCGTAATCGGACTCCTTTGGTCCGTTTATCGATGGGAGTGGATGTGTCGAACAAGATCCGGGTGGGTGTCCTCGGCGCGAGTCCGGAACGGGGATGGGCCGCGCGGGCGCACATCCCCGCCCTGCGCACGCTGCCGGAGTTCGAACTCACCGCCGTCGGCACCAGCCGCCGCGACAGCGCCGAGCGGGCCGCGCGGGTGTTCGGGGCGGCGCATGCCTGCACCGACGCCCGCGAACTGGCCGAACATCCGGAGGTCGATCTGGTCGTGATCACGGTGAAGGTCCCCGCGCACACCGAACTGATCGCGGCCGCGCAGGCGGCGGGCAAACACGTCTACTGCGAATGGCCGCTCACCCGCACCACCGCCGAAGCCGCGGCCGCGGCGGCACTCGCGGCCGACTCCGACCGCCGCCACGTCGTCGGATTGCAGGCCCGCCTGTCCCCCGCCGTCCGGCGCGCCCGCGCCCTGCTGGCGGAAGGCTATGTGGGACAGGTCGTCTCGGCCACCGTGTACGCGGCGCGCGGCAAGGGCGCCGACGGTCGGATACCGCAGTGGGCCGCCTACACCCTCGACGCCGACAACGGCGCCGGCCTGCTCGAAGTCGCGGGCGGACACACCCTCGACGCCCTCGAATACCTCATCGGCGACCTGACCGCGCTCACCGCCGACCTCGCCGTGCGCCATCCCCGCCTCGTCGTCGCCGAATCCGGCGAACCCGTCGCGGCGACCAGCCCCGATCACCTGCTCCTGCACGGCGTCACCGCCGGCGGCGCGGTCGTCTCCGCCCACATCCACGACGGCAAACTCACCGACGGCCGCACCCGAATCGAGATCTCCGGCACCGAAGGCGATCTCGTCGTCGTCAGCGCACCCCCGTCCGGTCCGGGCGGCATCCAGATGAGCGACCTGCGCGTCCTCGGCTCCCGAGGCCCGGATTCCACCTGGCAGGATCTCACCGAATCCCCCACCGGCGCTTTGCCGGTCGAAGTCCGCAACGTCGCCGCCCTCTACGCCCGCCTGGCCACCGACCTGCGCACCGGCGAACGCACCGTCCCCGATTTCGCTGCCGCCCTGCACCTGCACCGGCTCCTCGACACCATCCGCCACTGCGCCGCCACCGGAACCCGCACCGAAACGCAGCCCCGGTGCCCCGAAGTGTCGTGAGAGCGGGAATCTATCGCGGGCGCCCGCCGGGGCCGCACCGTCGGCTGGTCGCTCGCGATCGCCCGCCTCGACCGCAGCGTCCGGGCTGTGCCTGATCGCCAAGTGCGGTGCCGCTGCGGTCGACCCACCGGTGAGGGAAAGTTTCCTTGACGCAGATCGGCGCGGTTTCGATACTGGAGTCATGACAAGCGAGCTTTACATAGGGAGTGCGGGCGATCGGGCACGCGCATGGTCCTATCAGCGGGATTTCTGGCCGGGCATGATCGGCTATCTGGTGGTGCTCGCCGCGGTGGGATTCTGGGGGAATCTGGACGGGCACAGCCCGTGGCGCTACCTGTGGGCGGTGCTCCCGGCGCTGCCCGCGCTGTGGATAGTGCGGGCGGTGTGGCGTCACATCGGCCGCATCGACGACTATCAGCGGTTGCTGCTGTTGCGCGGGCTGGCAGGCGGGTTCGCCGCCGCCATGATCACCGCGATGGTCGTCGGCCTGCTCGATATCGCCGGCCTGTTCGCGACGCTGCCCATCGGCGGGTGGATCATCTTCGGCGCCGGGATGACGGGTTGGGTGGTGGCCGGGCAGATCCGGTGGCGTCGATGAGGAACCAGTTGCGCGCTCTGCGTGAGCGCCACAGCTGGACTCAGGCGATGCTCGCCGATCGACTCGGCGTCTCCCGGCAAACCATCAACGCCCTGGAAACCGGTCGCTACGACCCGAGCCTGCCGCTGGCCTTCCGCATCGCCGCGATCTTCGACCGACCCATCGAAGCGATCTTCTTTCCCGACGCGGATTCGACCCGGTGACCGGGACGTGACGGCCGAGGCGCGCTCACACCGATGAGGCTCGCGCCCAGGTGATCCGCTCGATGTCGTGCCTGTCCCGGCTGGTGCCCGGCGAGGGCAGTTCGCCGGGCAGGTGGTCCGCGACCCCGAAGGCGGTCATCGAGGTGACCTCCCAGTGCGAGGGCACGGCGAATTCGGCGGCCACCGCCTCCCGGTCGAAGGCACGGAACTGGTGCGCGTCCAAACCGATCGCGAGTCCCTGCACCGTCATGTGGGCGACCGCCTGGCCGAGGTCGTAGTGGGCGAACTCGGAGTACTCCCAGTCCGGCATGTCCGCGACACGGACCTGCGCGAGGTTGATCACCAGCAGCGCGGCCGCGGGCGCCCACCGCGCGGAGCTGCGCGCCAGATGGGGAACGATTCGCGAGTGCACCTCGTCGCCTCGCAGTCCGACCACGAACATCCACGGCTGGGAATTCCCCGCCGACGGAGCTCTGCGGGCCGCGTCGAGCAAGGTGTCGACCTGACCGGAATCGACCACAACGGACGGGTCGAACCGGACGGGACTGAACCTCCGAGCCAGCGCGGGGTGGAGCTCGGCGCGGGAGGATGTCTGGCAAACGGTCACCGAAATACCTTCCGGCATCGGACGCCCCGTGCCAAGACCGAGGAGCGAAGTCACACGGCCCAGCCCGCGTCGGCGGCGTGGCGGTGCCACGCCTGCCAGGCCCTGGTCGCACCGAACTGGGCGTTGAACCGCAGCACCGCCCGCACGGCGCAGGAGCATCCGGGCCAGTACGTGGGTCTTCGACCGCCTCTGTGAGGGGGCGGGTCGGTCCGCTACCCGCGATCGTGGGCGTTCGCGCCCGCTCGAGCCACATCCGTCCAGACGCGAACCACACCGATCGGATCGAACCCGTGCCCGACGGCCGCCGCCAGATCATCGCCCTGCTCGTAGCCGACGACGGCGTGGCCCGGCCACCATCGAGCGATAGCGTTCAGACACCCCGACCAGGCGTCCTCCGCCGGGATGCCCGCATAGAACAGATTCGACACCCCGACGAGCGGCCCGGCGCGATGCACGACCGCCCCGGCGACGAATCGGCCGTGCTCCCGGCACCCCAGCAGCGAAACGGATTCCGCGGCAAGCAGTTCCGGCCGGAACACCCAACCGGGCAGCTCACCGCCGCTCCACGCGGCCACCCACCCGCTCAACTCCGCGTCGCCGATACGGACCCACGGCCGTACTGTCGCCGGCCGCGGTCGACTCGCGGGCCGATGGATCCAGTGCGCCTCGAACAGCACACCGAATCCGGCCTCGGACAGGTCGAGACAACCGAAACTGTCCTTGACCGACGCGCCGGGCGACTCGCGATCGATCCGCGCCAGAACCTCGGCGGCGGTCGCCTCCGGACGCAACGTCACCGCGTCGGGATACAGCGGCGGCGTCCGACGCGCACTCGACCACACGGCGGCCTCGAACTCCCCGACCGTCCCGTGCGTCCGGCACATCACCTCGCACCACTGCGCGTTCTCGCGCGCGGCGGCGCGAACCAATTCGTCCCGAGTGACCATGGACCCATGGTGGCCGATGCGCGCCGGACAAGGGATTTCAGGGATCGACCCTGGTGTCGTGGAAGTCGAGGAACGCCGCGAGGGTGCGTCCCGGCGCTTCCAGTTGGGGATAGTGCCCGACATCCGGGAACGCGACCAGATCCGGATCGGAGACGAGCAGGCGGTAGCGGTCGGCCATATCGCTGCCGGAGACCGGGTCGGCCAGACCGCAGACGAAACGCAGTGGGACGGCGGAGTTCTCCAACACGCCGACCCAGCGGGCGCGGTAGCGGCGGCGTTCGGCCAGGTAGCCGAGCAGCCGGTGGGTGTTGCGGTGGCCGTGGCGGGCGCACCACAGCAGCCAGTCGCGACGCAGTTCGGCGGGTTCGGGCGGATCGATGAACACCGAGGACAGGGCGCGGGTGAAGAGGGTTTCGGTGGTGAGGGCCGACAGGGCGGGGCCGAGCGGACCCGCCAGCAGACGCTGCTGGATCAGCGGATGGTGCGCTTCGGGGAACAGTCCGCCGTTGAGCAGGCACACCGAGGCGAGCCGCAGTGAATGGTCCCCGGCGGCGGCGCGGGCGCGGGCGCGGACCAGCAGCTCCTGGGCGACACTGTCGCCGTAGTCGTGGGCCAGCAGGTGCGCGCGGCGGATCCCCTTGGCGCGCAGCAGGTTCTCGTGCAGGTCGGCCTGATCGAGGATCGAGTACGGGTAGTGGCGGGGTTTGGCGGAGCGGCCGAAGCCGAGCATGTCGGGCGCCAGCACCCGGAAACGGGTCCGCAGCGCGGGCATGATCGCCCGCCAGTCCCGGCCGGAGGTGGGGAATCCGTGCAGGCACAGCAGGTCCGGACCCGCCGCGCCCTCCTCACGGACGTATACGCGGTGACCGCGATGCGGATACCAGGAGTCCATCGCTCCAGCATCGCCGATCGCGGCGCGAACCGGGCGGAATGTTCTGTCAGAATGCGACAGTGCATGTCGCGGTCGGGTTGGTGGTGCTGGTGGCGTCGGCGGCGGCGTTGGCGGGCGCGGCGCGCCGGTTCGGGATCTCCGAACCGCTGCTGCTGACCCTGGCCGGGGTGGCGGCGTCGTATCTGCCGTTCGTGCCGCAGGTGCATCCGGATCCGGAGATCATCATGCTGGGTCTGCTGCCGCCGCTGCTCTACACCGCCGCCATCCGCACCTCGCTGGTCGACTTCCGCGCGAACCTGCGCACCATCGCGCTGCTGTCGGTCGGGCTGGTGCTGTTCAGCGCGTTCGCGGTGGCGGCGGTGGTGTGGGCGATCCTGCCGGTGCCGTTCGCGACGGCGGTCGCGTTGGGCGCGATCGTGGCCCCCACCGACGCGGTCGCCGCCACCGGGATCGCGCGCCGCATCGGGATGCCGCGCCGGGTGGTGACCGTCCTCGAGGACGAGTCGATGGTCAACGACGCGACCGCCCTGGTCACGGTGCGGACCGCGCTGGCGGCGACGGCGGGCACGGTGTCGGTGTGGCAGGCGGGTGGGGATTTCCTGCTCGCGGCGGGCGGCGGTGCGGCGATCGGGATCGCGCTGGCCTACCTGCTCGCGGTGCTGCGGCGTCGGATCAGCGACCCGGTGCAGGACACCACGCTGTCGTTCCTCGCGCCGTTCCTGGCCTACCTGCCCGCGGAGGCGATCGGCGCGTCGGGGGTGATCGCGGTGGTGGTGTGCGGGATGATCCTGGGCCACAACGCGCCGGTCTGGCAGAGCGCGGCCTCCCGGATCTCCGAACGCACCAACTGGCGCACCGTGCAGTTCATTCTGGAGAGCGCGGTGTTCCTGATCATCGGCCTGCAGATGCGGGCCATTCTGGAACAGGCGTGGGGCTCCGACCTGGACCATCGCACCCTCGTGCTGGCGGTGCTCGCCGTGTGGGCGGTGGTGGTGCTGGCGCGACCGGCGTGGGTGTTCCCGTGGTCGCGGCTGCTGCGCCGCCCCGGCGAGACCGACAACGGGTACGCGGCCGCGACGATCGTGTCATGGGCGGGGATGCGCGGCGTGGTCACCCTGGCCGCGGTGCTGCTGCTGCCCGCCGACACCCCGCAACTACCGGTGTTGAAACTGTTGGCGCTGGTCGTGGTCGCGGGCACCCTGCTCGTGCAGGGCACCACCCTCGCGCCGCTGGTGCGGCGGCTGCGGCTGCGCGGACCCAGCCGCGCCGAGGACGCTCTGCAGAAGGCGAACCTGCTGCAGCAGGCCACCACCGCCGGGCTGGCCGCGCTGGATCGGCACCGCACTCCCGACACCCCGGACACCGTCGTGGATTCGCTGCGCGACCGACTCACCTGGCGCACCAACTCCGCCTGGGAGCGGCTGGGCCGCCCCGAGGCCGAGATCGCCACTCCCACCGCCGAATACCGGCGACTGCGCCTGCTCATGCTGCGCGCCGAACGCGAGACCGTGCTCGCCGTGCGCGACGCGGGCGGCGCGGACTACCAGATCCTGCAATACGTGCTGGCCCGCCTCGACCTCGAGGAATCGATGATCGACCGCTACGCCGAGACCGACGACGACCGCGACGAGACCCTCGCCGCGCCGATCACCGCCGAATGCGCCCACCTGCGGGCCGCGCCGCTGGTGGTCGACCCGGTGGGACCCGACGTCTGCCGCGAATGCCTCGACGCGGGACTGACCTGGGTGCATCTGCGAATGTGCCTGGGCTGCGGGCATATCGGCTGCTGCGATTCCTCGGTCGGCAACCATGCCACCCGCCACCACCTCTCCAGCGGGCATCCGGTCATGCGCAGCGTCGAACCGGGCGAGGCGTGGCGGTGGTGCTACCTCGACGAGCAACTCGGATGAGGGATGAGCACCTGCTGCCGCTCCCAATGTTCGAGCAGCGCCGTCACGAAGGTGGGCCACCCGCCGAAATGGTGGTAGAAGGAGCCGCTGGTCACTCCCAGACCCCGGCACAGCACCCCGATATTGAGCCCCTTGAAACCGCACTCGGCCAACACCTCGAGCGCCGCAGTGAAGTACTGCTCCTTGGTGAGGACCCGTGACATCCGCAAAAGGGTAACCGACACCCCGAGCCCTCGCCCGCCGGGGTCGAACCCCCACGCGCCGAACACATTCCGTCGCGTCCGCCGGTCGCGGCGGCGCAAATCCCGTGCCCGCGCGGCACGGTCGGTTACTGTCTGCGCCGTGAGCCTGCGCGCGTGGTCGGCCATCGGCGTCCTGGTGCTGCTCGTCGCGACCGCGGGAGGGTCGGCGGCGCAGCCGGGGCGGTTCGACGCGCTCTATCCGGATCCGACCGGGGACAGCTTCCTGGACATGGATTTCGGGGATCTGAGCGCGATCCCGCGCGGCGCCGTGCTGGGCGCGCGGTCGGTGCGGCTCGCGCCGCCCCTCGGGGTGAGCACCGACGCGTCGGCGTGGCAGGTGTGGTTCCGCAGCGACGCCGCCGACGACACCCCCATCGCGGCGTTGACCACCGTGCTCAAACCGCGCGACTGGAACGGTCGCGTGGTGGCCAACAATTACGCCATCGACGGGCTCGGCCGCCAATGCAACCCGTCCTATCAGTTGGTGGAGTCCGTCAGCCTCGAGGTTCCCGATATCACCCGGCAGTTGCTGTGGCGCGGGTACGCCGTCGTCATGACCGACTACCAGGGGCCTGCCATGGCCTACGCGCACGGCCCCACCCTGGGGCGGGAGGTCCTCGACGGGATCACGGCCGCGCTGGCCTTCCCGCCCGCCGGACTCGCGGGCAGCCCGACCGCGATGATCGGTTACAGCGGCGGCGCGATCGCCACCGTGTGGGCGGCGCAACTGCAACCCCGCTATGCCCCCGAACTCCGGATGGCGGGCGCGGTCGCGGGCGGCACCCCCGCCGATCTGAGCCTGCTGCGCGAGACGATGGACGGTCATCCGCCCGCCTCGATGCTGTACCTGATGGCGGCCCTCGGCTTGGCGCGGGCCAATCCCGACGCGTTCGACCTGCTCACCGACACCGGTCGCGCCGCGGGCGCTCTCGTGCGCGATTTCTGCGCCGACGCCGCCGCCCTCGGGGTCCTGCCGATCCCGCTGCGCGCCTTCACCACCACCGACCCGTACACCACCGCCGTCGCCGACCGCATCCTGCGCGAGACGAAGGCGGGCGGGCAGACTCCCACGATGCCGATCTACCTGTGGCACGGCACCTTCGACGAATGGGTGCCCGTCGAAGGCGCCCGCGCCCTGGCCCGCACCTGGACCGCGGCGGGCGCGTCGGTGCGTTTCGAGGAATTCCCCTGCGAGCACCTGCTGTGCGCGTTCCTGCCCAACGGCGTCGACCAGATCGACCGCTGGTTCGGACGCTGAGGTTTCGCGGCGGGCGAGTTCCCGCCCCGCGTCGCGAACAGATCCCGGCACCGGAAGTCAAATGAATTCCAGTGCGCCCCAACGTGATCCGGTACGATCGCCCGATGACCGGCGGGTGGGATCGGCACCGGAGGACCCCGCCCGCGTCATCGCGGGAACGGGTCGGCCTTCGGCGCGAAACATCGTCGGCCGCACCGCGTTTCGCCACCGGAGGCGCACAACGCCGACCGGTGGCGGCGCCGATCCCGCGAAACCGCAGCACCCAGCGCACCGACCCGCCTACCGTGGCGGCAAGGCAACAACGTAGCGAATGAGATCCGATGACCGAACCGAACACCCTCTGCGCCGCATTCCAGGCCACCGCCGCCATAGACCCCGCCGCCGTCGCCGTGCGCACCGTCGGCGACACCCACACCCTGACCTGGCGCGACTACGCCGACCAGGTCCGCGCCGTCGCCGCCGGACTCGCGGGCCTCGGCGTCGGCCGCGGCGACACCGTCGCGCTCATGATGGCCAACCGCGTCGAGTTCTATCCGATCGAGGTCGGCGCGCAGCACGTCGGCGCCACCTCCTTCTCGGTGTACAACACCCTGGCCCCCGACCAGCTCGCCCACGTGTTCGCCAACGCGGGCAACAAGGTGGTGTTCTGCGAGGAACAGTACGTCGAACGGATCCGGGGCTGCGGAGTGCCCGTCGACATCATCGTCCGCATCGACCGGACCGACACCGCTCTGCCCGGCACACTGACCATGGCCGAGTTGACGGCGTCGGCGCGACCGGACTTCGACTTCGAGGCCACATGGCGGGCGGTGCGCGCCGAGGACATCGCCACCCTCGTCTACACCTCCGGCACCACCGGCAACCCCAAGGGTGTGGAGGTCACCCACGCCAACCTGCTCGCCGAGGACCGGGCGTTCACCGCCGTCATGCCCGTGCGCTTCGGCGACCGCCAAACCTCCTACCTGCCCTCGGCGCACATGGCCGACCGGTTCACCGCCCTGTACCTGCACGAGATCCACGGCGTGCAACTCACCGTCGTCCCCGACCGCACCCGGCTGCCCGCCGCACTGGTCGACACCCGCCCCACCATCTGGGGCGCGGTCCCCCGAGTGTGGGAGAAGTTCAAGGCCGCCATCGAATTCTCCGTCGCGGGCGAACCCGATCCCGCCCGCAAGGCGGCGCTCGAGGAGGCGTTCGAGGTCGCCGGGCGGCGCGCGGAAGCGGCCCTGAACCGCACCCCGCCGGACCCGGACCTGGCCGCCGCGTGGGCCGAGGCCGACGCCCGCGTCCTGTCGGGGCTGCGCGCGAAGCTCGGACTCGATCAGTTGCGGTGGGCGCTGTCGGGCGCCGCGCCGATCCCGGCGCGGACCCTCGCCTTCTTCTACGGGCTCGGGATCCCCATCTCGGAGGTGTGGGGCATGTCGGAGCTGAGCTGCGTGGCCTCGGTCAGCCCGCCCGGGCAGATCCGGCTCGGCTCGGTCGGGCGCGTCCTGCCCGGCATGTCGACCCGCGTCGGCGCGGACGGCGAATTCCTCATCCGCGGCCCGCTGGTCATGCGCGGCTACCGCAAGGATCCGGAACGGACCGCCGAAGCGGTCGACGCCGAGGGGTGGTTGCACACCGGCGACATCCTCACCGAGGACGCCGAGGGCTACCTGCACGTGGTGGACCGCAAGAAGGAACTGCTCATCAGTTCGGCGGGCAAGAACATGTCGCCCGCCAACATCGAGAACGCCATGAAGGCCGCGACCCCGCTGATCGGCGAGATCGCCGCCATCGGCGACGCCCGCCCCTACAACACGGCCCTGATCGTCCTCGACGCCGACTCCGCCGCCCCCTACGCCGCCCAACACGGACTCACCGACACCGCGCCCGCCGCCTTGGCCGCCGAACCCGGCGTCGTCGCCGAGATCGCGCGCGGTATCGCCGCGGGCAACGCCGCCCTGTCCCGCGTCGAACAGATCAAACGCTTCACCGTGCTGCCCGCCTTCTGGGAACCCGGCGGCGACGAGATCACCCTCACCATGAAACTGCGCCGCAAACCGATCGCCGCCAAATACGCCGTCGAGATCGACCGCCTCTACGCCACCGACCCGGTCGACTCCGTCCACGAACCCGCCGCACACCCCTGAACGACAATTCCCCCTTGTTCGACCGGAAGCCCGCAGTACGCTCGATGAACCGGACTACGAGGGGGATTCGTCATGGCTGGTTTCCTCGGCGCGCGGCAGGCGCACCCGACGACAGCGCCCGCGATCGTGCACGAAGTGCTGCGATCGCGGGGCGAGCCCCTCGACGAGCGGACCCGCACCGAGATGGGCGCCCGGTTCGGCAGCGACTTCAGCCGGGTCCGGGTGCACAGCGACGGCCGCGCCGCCGAATCCGCCGCCGCCGTCGGAGCCCGCGCGTACACGGTGGGGCGGGATGTGGTGTTCGCCGCCGGACAGTACGCGCCGGGCACCACCGCCGGACAGGAGACGCTGACCCACGAATTGGCGCACGTGGTGCAACGCGGGACCGCGCCGGTGCGGGCGGGCGCGCGGATCGAGGTCGCGGGCGTCGACCACCCGCTGGAGACGGCGGCCCGCGCCCACCGTCCGACAGCGGCCGCGGGCGCGCATCCGGTGCTGCTGCGGCAGACGCCGCCCGGCGGTGGCGCCCCGCCCGCGCCGCCGCGTCGCATCATCTACCTGGACGCGGAGATCCTCGACGCCCAACTCGGGCGCAACAACACCGGCGTGGCCAACGCCCTGCAGGGTTTGCGCGCCGCGGGCGCGGAACTGCGCATCTCGCAGTGGACCTATCACGAACTGGTGAACAAGCCGACGAACCCGCAGACCGTCGCCGCGAACAAGGAACTGGTCAAAGATCTCGGCTTCCCGGTGGATCCGTCGTTCGTGCCGGTGGAAGAACGGGTCGACATCCTGGTGGCGAACCAGGTCGGTGGCACCACCGTGCTCTCGCCCAACGACGCACAACTGGTCGCCGCCGCGAAACGGGTCGGCGGCGAGGTCTTCAGCACCGACCGGGCCTTCCGCAACAACGCCAGGAGCGTGGAGAAGCAATTGGGGTGCGCGTCTCGCCCGAAGCCCTCGCCCTGTCCCCCGCGGCCAATATCCCCAAGGACTACAACGTCGCCAGGCGACTGATGGGCCTGGACCCCATCAGCATCTCCCCGACCGGCGTCGTCACGCGCGGACCCACCGGAGGCGGCGTGGGCGGCGGAGGTACGCCACCGCCACCGGCCGGAGCGCCGCCCGCCGCCCCGCCGCCCGCGGGCGGCGGTGTGAAGGCCACACCCTCGAGCACGGCATCGTCTGCCGGAGCGCCCGCAGGAGGCGCCGCGAAGTCCACCACCACCGCGCGCGTCGGAACACCCGACATGCGTCCGATCCAGGTCGGCGGCCCCGACCCGCGCGGCACCGCGCAGATCGCCGGACTGACCCTGGCGTTCATGGGCGTCAACTTCGCGTTGAACCTGATCAACGACTACATCCAAACCGGCCGGGTGCGACGGGAATTGGCGCGACTCGAACCGGTCCTCGCCGCCACCCGCGCCGCCCATCCCGACACCGGAACCCTGCTCGTGTTCTTCTACACCCAAGCCGAAGCCCCGAGCGAGAGCCTGATCCAACCCGGACCGGTCTTCAGCCACCTCGAGACCGCGACCGGACTCACCCGCAGCGAAGCCACCCTGCACTGGCAGAACCAGCCCGCCATCCGCCCCGGCGCCGGCCCCGGTGTGCGCCAACAGCACGAGGAAGTGTGGATCCCACCGGCGCAACAGGCCGGGCCTGCCGCATTGACGACACCTTTCCGCACCAAGGTCGCGCTGGCCACGTTCGCGGCGGGCCGCGAGACCCTGCAGGACGTCGAATGGGGCGGAGTGACCGGCTTCGACGACGAAGGCACAACCCGCGTCCCCGACGCCGCCGCGGCACGATTCATCGTTCTGCGCGTCCCCTCCCCGGTCATCTGGTACGACTCCGGCATCCAGCACCGCACCGACATCCCCGTGCAGGACCGCCCCGCCGCCGCGGGCGGCGCCATCCCCGTCGTCAACCTGGACCCGTCCATCCCCTTCTACGATGTCGCCGCGGCCTGCGTCTTCCCCGCCGACGACGCCACCGCCGCCCTGTTCGACGGCACCCGCCCCACCAAGGACAACCTCGGCCTGCTCCGCCACTTCCCCAACTTCACCGACGCCCGCTGGGTGCGGCCGGAGAACATCCGGATACTCCAGCGATTCTGACCCCCTTTTCGAGCAGGCGGTTTCGCGGTATTGCCGGCAGGGCCTGCGCACTCCAGTCGGCGGGCGCGCGCAATCCTGACAGCAGTACAGCCTCGTCAGGGTTTGTCGGCAGGGCGCAATCGGTGGCCGCGACCAACGCCAACAGCGGACCCGGGAAGAAATAGCAACGGCCACAATCATTTACGTGATGCTCCGGGGCCAACCCCGTGGCATCACTGGCGTTGGCGCCGGATCCCGTTCAGTTGCACCACTACTGCCTGCTCCTGCTCGACCATCGGGACATCGACCGGTTCGAGTCCCAGCCATGAGTGCCGGCTTTCAGTCGAGCGTCCACAACGTCAGCACGACGACGAGGCTGCCCAGCACCCCGGCGGCCACCTCCACCGTGAGATACCCGCGCGAGTACGCGCCCCGTGCCCACAGCGCCCACACCGGCGCGCACACCCGCAGCGCCGCGAACAACCCCGCCAACCCGACCGCGCCCAGCAGCCCACCGACCGGCAACAGCGGATGCAACCAGAGATAGCCGACGGTCATCACATACACCTCGACCTGACTCCCGAGCAGCCGCACCGCCAACCCGCGCCCACCAGAACCGACACCCGCACCACCGCCCCCGGTTGGTGGGCGCAGCCGCGCCACCGAAGGACGACCGTAGAGCAGGGCCATAGCGGCGATATGGGCCGTCCCGGCCAACAGCCCCCACCCGAGTATCTTCGCGACGAGCATGTTCTCCAAGGGTTCGGCACCACCGGGGCGCGAAGGTCCGTGCCCGCCAACACTATTCCCGCGTCGAGCATTTCCCGTGACTGGCGGCCCGCCGCTTCCCCACCGCTGCCGGGTCAATCGGTAAGGCTTCGCCATCGGTGTCGTGCCCGGTCTGGGAATACGTTCAGGCGGGAGGGTTACGCGAGAAGGGATACTCTGCTCGCCGAAACGGTCGAATCCCGAGGAGGACTGGATGGGTTCCGAGCCCACCGTCGGCGAAGTCGTAGACCTGATCGTCGAACTGGGTCTCATCGACGCGTCCACACCGGAGCGGACATTGGAACCGGACAAGCGTGATAAACCGTTGAGTTACAACGGTCACAGCGTCCAAGCGGCTGTGCTCAACCTGCTCAGTACCTTGGGGATCCGGTACACGTTCGACTACAAGACGTTTCGCGGGATCGACGAGGCCGACGACGACGAGCGGCTGCGGCGGTACGAGGCCGAGTTGCAGGAGATCGCCTCCTGTTCTCGTGGCTTGGTGAGCATCACCAACGTGCGACTGGTCGAGAACGACACGCGATGGGAGCTCCAATTCGACTGCAACGATGAGACCGAGTCGTGGTCGGTAGGCAAACCCTACGACGAGGACGAGGATATCGAAGCCGGTATCGCCTTCGCCACGTGCATCACGGGAATCCCCTGGGACTCCGTTGAGTGCTTCTGCGCCGTGGATCACCATGACGAGAACCTGAGCGGGCAAGCTGTCTTCGGCGACCCGGAGGCACTCAATCGGCTGGGCGCACATTTCGGACTCACCTTCATGCTGTAGCCGAACTTCCCGGTATGAACATCTCGCCAACAACGTTGCCGAGCGGGTGATGAACCGAGCATCGGCACTCGTGATTCCGGCCGACATGCCCAGAGCGAGCGTCGGCAGGCATTGGATCGACGTCTCGCGCGCTTACTTGCTGAATGGCGATCGGACGCGCATTCGATGCACTCGCGACCGCACGAACCATCGCGCCCGCACAGGCCCGCTACAACCCGATGGTGCGCGAAACCCTCCGCGCTCTGGCCCGCGCCGAAGCCCGCCGAACCGACACCGTAGCCGCGACGCCGGCCGTGTACAGGTGGCGTTCCTCGAGGGTCGAGTTCCTGACACCCTCGGCGGAGAAGGGGCTTTGCCGCCTGAGCGGTTCACACCGCCCTTGTGATGCCGCACCGAGTGGCGAACCCAGAGTTTCATGGTGAAGGTTGCCGAAGCGGCCGAGTACCGCGAAACCAACACCGAGAATCTCCTGGACAGGGAGAGAGTCGGACCATGCGCCCCGCTCCGGTCGTCGTATTCGGTGTCCTTGACGAATACGTACCGCACCCCTGACCGCGGCCCGGCTTCATCAACTCTCCGTCCAGGTCGTAGTCACTGGTCAACCGCGAAACATCCCGCGCGCGAATGGCTTTCGCGGGACGGCTGGTCTCCGATCCCAGCGCTTCCCGCAGCGCCGAACGGTCCGTGTTCGCACCGGACAGATCGTTTTCGCACAAAATCCGGGTCAACTCATCGAATCCGACGGCGTGCCGAGTTGACCGGCTACAACCGCTGGTTCAATCGTTCCGCAAGGTCGGTGTAGTCGTGTTCCGGGAAAAGTTTCGGGAACACTTCGAGCATCCGTCGCATGTTGTCGAGGGAGTGGTGGTGTTCGTGATCCGCGAGGGAAACGTCCGCGAACAGGTATTGCCATCCGAAGCATCCCTTGGTGCGCACTAACGCCTCCAGGTAGCCGCAGTAGTCCAGGTCCAGACGGACCGGGCCGTCCGACCTGTCGTGGAACCAGATCTCCAGCGGCGAAACGCCGCGCTGGATGCGCACCGCCGCGAGTCGCCCGGTGCCGGTGCACGGGGGCGCGTCGGGTCTCTGCCGCCCTGGATACACCGCTGTCACGGCCCAGCAGTGGGTATCCCGCTCATCCAGTTCCCAAATCCACTGCTAGTAAAGGGGATTCATATGAACACTGTGTTTGTCGATCCGGCCGCGCCCGTGACCGGATCGAACCTCCCCCGAATCCGGGAACGTTTCGGTGCGGATGTCGATGTGCTGGTGGTCGGTGCGGGGCCTGCGGGAATCATCGCCGCAGACAAACTGAGCGCGGGCGGTGGTGAGGTGCTGCTCGTCGATGCCGGGCGCGCGCACACGGTCCGGGTATGTCCTGTCGAGTTGATGCGCTCATGCCTTGGCTGCAAAGGAATTTGCAACGTGATCTCCGGGTTCGGCGGCTGTGTCCACTACGGCGACGGAGTCAAGCTGTCGCGGTTTCCCAGTGGCCGACGGCTGGCCGAACTGTTGGGGCCGGCGCGAGCGGCGAGGCTCGAGAACGAGGCACTGCGGACATGGCTCGGGACAGGGGTGCCGTCGTTTCGTGGCGTACGTGGGTGGTCGCCGTTCCCGGTGAAGGACTATCCGGTAGTGCCCCTGACCTCGGTAGAGGTGATGGCGATGCTCGACCGGATGCATGATCGGGTATCCGCCACCGCTGGATTGGAGCTGCGGTTGGGCACCGAAGTTCTGTCGCTGACCCCGGTGCCTCCTGCGGGGTGGGTCGCACGCCTTCGTGATCGACGCCAGGGCGAGTACCTGGTGCGGGCAGGGTCGGTGGTAGTCGCGGTCGGACGGCGGGGGCGGAGCTGGTGGCATCGCCAGATCCGTGTTCTGGGTGTGGATTTCGCGCCTCCGGTTCCGTCGGTTGGTGTGCGTTTCGAGATGGCGGCCGAGCTTCTGCGTGGGGGCGCGGCGGTGCATGAGGATTTCAAGACGACGCTGACCAGGAATGGGGTGAAGGTCAAGACGTTCTGCTTCTGTTCGGGTGCCGGTGGCGGGCGGATCAAGTTCACCGATTACGCCATGGAGGGGTACACGCTGCTGGACGGGCACGTGATCGCAGAACCCGCTACCGATGCCACCGCGAACTTCGCGTTGCTGGCGCAACTGCGCGACGACGACGGCCGCCCCTGGGACACCACACGTATCGAAACCGACCTGTTGACCCCGTACCGGCGGCTTCGTCCGGACCGGCCGGGAAAGCCCGTGCTGCAATGGCTTCCGGACTTCCGCGCGATCCGGTTGGGGTGCGCGAGCGTGGAGGAGTTCACCGCACGCTCGGGCGTCACCCCATCGGTGCGGGACTATCGGATGGCCAACCTGGCCGGCATCCTGCCGTCCACCGTGCGTACGGCACTTCTTTCGGCGTTCGATGACCTGATCGGGTTCTTCGCCGGTTCCGGCACCGCTCATGAGGAGCAGGTCGGGGTGATCGGGCTCGAACTGGAGAACACCTGGGACGAGTTGGTCGTGTCGCCGAGCCTCGAGACCTCCGTGTCGAGGTTGTATGCCGCGGGTGATTGCGCCGGCCTGGCCCAGGGCATTCTCCAGGCCGGTGTCGGTGGCCTCGCCGCTGCCGAGGGCATCCTCGGCCCCTCTGTTACCCCAATGACGGAAGGAATTGCCGGATGACCCCACCGCCGATCGCCGCCCGCACTGTGGAGATGGCCCGAGAAGTGTTCGGCGACAATCTGATTGCCGCCTATGTCGGCGGCTCCTATGCGCGTGGCGCACAGAAGCCAACGAGCGACGTCGATACCGTGGTGATCCTCGCCGAGTCACACCGTGAGTGCGAGGCGCTGTTCGCCGACCGGTTCCGGGAGTTGCATCGCGTGGCGGGATTGAAGTTCGACCACGTCGGCGAGGTATTCGACATGGCAACGCTCGACGCGCTGCTGACCTACACCGAAAGTTGTCTCGCGACTGTGCCCGCCATCCAACATTCGGCGTGTTATCAGGCCGACTGCCCGTTGTCGGTGTTCCGCAAGGGCGATGTGGTGTTCAAGATGCTCGAGGAACCCAAGATCTGCGTGCACGACCCCGATGGTGTGCTCGACGTACTCACCGAGCGCGCGGCGCGGTACTTCACCCAGTGGCCGATGCCACGAACACAGGACTACAAGGGCCGTTTGAAGCTGCCCGACGGTTCTCGACAAGCGACGATCGCGACCACCTGGACCGCGCAGGAGAATACGGGCGAGTGGATGCACACGCCGGTCGGGATCGGGTTGGAACGTTGGTTCGGTTCCGACTTGGCCTGGCGGGCAACGGTATTCGAGGGACGACCGCCCCTGACCGAACCGACGCCCGATCCCGGGGCGTGCCCGCTTCCCGATGCCGGTGGCGACCTGGCTGCGGTATTGAGCGCGCATCACCTACGGCCAGTACAAGGTGTATCTGCTCGGCGGGGAACCGACCACGCACCCACAGCTCGACGAAATCCTCGACGTGTGCAAACACCAGGGCTTCAAGGTGGTCGTGACCACCAACGGCCTCATTCCAGCCCGGACCTGGCCGACCCTGGACGAACGGATCGACTCGTTCTCCTTCAGCATGGACGGAGCCCACGCCGACACCCACGAAACGATGCGCGGCCCCAACACCTGGCAGCCACTGCTGGCCAGCATGAAGCGCGCCGTGGCCGCCGGATTCCAAACCCGCGCCATCTTCACCATCACCCGCGACAACGCCGCCGACGTGCCCGACGCGATCGACCTCGCCGAACAACTCGGCCTGGAAATGCTGTCGTTCCACTACTTCACCCCGACCGGCCTCGGCCGGGACCGGCCCGAACTCCAACTGGCGCCACCGGAATGGATGCGACTGTGCGAGCAGATCCGCCGGGCAGCAGCGGGCAAGCGGGCACGGATCTTCTACCCGCCCGCGTTCGTGAACGTGAGCCAACTGGCCGATCTACGGAAGGCCGGGTACGGCGGCTGCACCGCACGAAACCTGGAACGCCTCGCGATATTCCCCGACGGCCGGGTCTATATCTGCTCGGCGTTCTTCGACACCGACCTGCACTACGGCGCCGTCCGCGACGGGCAGATCGTGCCCCGAACCGCCGCCCCCGCCGGAGTCACCGAACTGACCCTCGTCAACCAGGTCAGCTCGAATTGCCTTGGCTGCCCACACGGTTCACTGTGCGGCGGCGGATGCGCCGCCTACGACCACCTCGACCGGACGCTGCGCAGCTCCGAATGCGACCGCAGGACGGCACCGGTGTGCCCGCTGTGGTCCATGCCGACCCACCCGCAGACCACCGAACACCGCCTGATCGACCTCCGGTAGCCCCCCGGAATACCTCACACAAGATTCGCGCGGGCCGCCTCGATCCGGGCCAGCGTCCGCTCCCTGCCCAACGCTTCCAACGACTCGAACAACGGAAGCCCCACGGTGCGACCGGTGACCGCGACCCGGACAGGGGCTTGGGCCTTTCCCAACTTCAACCCCACCTCGGCGGCGGCGGCCTCGATCGCCGCCCGGATCGCCTCGGCGTTCCAGTCGGCGCCGGTCAGCGTCTCGGCAGCGGCGGCGAGCATGTCACCCGCGCCGGGCTTCATCGCTTTCGACCAGGCGGTTTCGTCGGTGACCGGCTTGTCCAGGAACAGGAAATCGACGTAGGCGGTGATCACACCGAGCACCGCGATTCGTGATTGCGCCAGCGGCGCCACCGCCGCGAACACCTCCGGATCGAACGCGCCTTCGGTCCAGGGCGCGCGCGGAGCGCGCAACCACGGTTGGCACACGGCGATGAACCCTGAAATATCGAGAGCGCGAATGTATTCACCGTTGAATGCCTTCAACTTGACCACATCGAAGAACGCGCCGGCCTTGGTCACGTCCGCGATGTCGAACTGCGCCTCCAACTCGGCGTAAGGCCGGATCTCGGGGCCGCCGTCGCGCGGCCCCCACCCCAACAGCATCAGATAGTTCACCAGAGCATCGGGCAGGTAGCCCTCGGCGATGTAGTCCTCGAGGGCTACCTTGTCGCGGCGCTTGGACAGCTTCTGCCGCTTCTCGTTCACGATCACCGGCAGATGCGCCCACGCCGGCGGCGTCTGCCCCAACGCCTCCCACAACAGTTGCTGCTTGGGAGTGTTCGGCAGGTGTTCCTCGCCGCGGATGACCTCGGTGATCCGCTCGTCCACGTCGTCGACGACGTTGGCGAGCAGAAAAAGGGGCGTCCCGTCCCCGCGAGCGATAACGAAGTCCTCGATGGCGCGGTTCGGGAACGCGGTCTCGCCCCGAATACGGTCGGACACAACGGTTTCCCCGTCATCGGGGGTACGGAACCGCAACGCCCGGCCCTGCGCGTATTCCAGGCCGCGATCCCGGCACAAGCCGTCATAGCCCGCGTCCGGCTTGCCGGTGCGCTCGGTGACCTGTTCACGAGTGCAGTCGCAGTAGTAGGCGCGCTTTCCGGCGAACAGCCGGGAAGCGGCGGTCTTGTGTGCTTCGGCGTTGGCCGACTGGAAATAAGGCCCCTCGAACGCGGGATCAGCCTCGGAGATCCCGATCGTCGCCAGCGCAGTGATGATGCCCTGCACCCATTCCGGCTTGTTGCGAGCCTGATCGGTGTCTTCGATACGCAGCACGAACCGCCCACCGGAACGACGGGCCACCGCCCAATTGAATAGAGCGCTGCGTGCGCCGCCAACATGGAACATCCCGGTAGGAGACGGAGCGAAGCGAACTCTCGTAGTCACCCGACGAAAGGTACCCGCCCGGTCGGCGAAACCAGTGGTCAGGGTCACTGCCGCTGCGACCACGATCGGCTTCGCCGATTCCTCTGCCCGCACCGAATCCGATACAGCCCAATGCATTTCGGAAGCGAATCGGCCCAAAGGCGCCCGGCGAAATGAAAAAGGCCGGTCTCGACCCTATTTGTGGTACCGCCTACACCCGACGGTTGCCGGACAGCGGTGAAGGTATCCGTATTCGGGGCAGGCACAGGTCGCGGTGAGGCGCGAGGATGAAACGGTGAGCAGCAACGAACTCGGTGGATTCCTGCGCAGCAGGCGCGAACGCCTCACCCCGAAGGCGGCGGGGTTGCGGCCCGGCCTTGCCCATCGACGGGTGCCGGGGTTGCGGCGCGAGGAACTGGCGGAGTTGGCCGGCGTCAGCGTCGGCTATTACACCAGGCTCGAGCAAGGGGCGAGTTCCAGTGCCTCGGATGCGGTTATCGACGCGTTGGCGGTCGCGTTGCGTCTGGACCCCGAGGAACACGAACATCTGCGCGCGCTCGCCGCGCCGCGCTCGCCGACTCGTCCTCGGGCGCGGCGCAGCGTGCTGCGGCCCGAGGTGCGGCGACTCGTGGCCGCCATGTCGGGGACACCCGCGGTGGTGATCGACCATCGGGTCGATGTCCTGGGCTGGAATCGGCTCGGGCACGCGCTGTTGGCAGGGCACCTGCCCTTCGATGCCCCCGACGGGCGAGTACGCCCGAACCTGGCCCGGATGCTGTTCCTGGACCCGCATCACCGTGCCCTCTACCGCGACTGGCCCGCCAAGGCGACGGTCACCGTCTCGGCTCTGCGCCGGGCCGCCGCCCGCTACCCGTCCGACGCGGGCCTGACCCGACTGGTCGGCGAACTCGCCACCGACAGTGCCGAATTCGCCCGCCTCTGGGCGCGCCGCCCGGTCCGGACCTGCGCCCACGCGATCCGCGAACTCGACCACCCGCTGGTCGGCGCCCTGACCCTCGCCAACGAAACCCTCGTCCTGCCCGATGACGACCAGCAGTTGGGCCTGTTCCACGCCGAGCCCGACAGCCCCGCCGCCGACGCGCTCGCCCTTCTCGCGCACCAAGTTTCGGACCGCGACCGCCGCGTGGTCGGCGAGGTTCCCGATGAGCACTCAGCAGTCCCGACAAGTGAAACAGGAGTACACCCATGAGGATCGTCGTAGTCGGCGGTGCCGGCACCATCGGTCGCCGACTGGTCCCGGCACTGCGCGAACACGGGCACGAGGTGATCACCGCCGCCCGCAACTCCGGGGACGTGCGCGTCGACCTGACCTCCCACGACAGCATCGAAGCTTTCTATCGATATCTCGGAGCGGTGGACGGGGTCGTGGCGATCGCCGCGCACGGCGCGCTCGACGAGTTCACCGACCTGACCGCCGACGCGCTCGCGCGGAATATGCGGGCGAAGTTCTTCGGTCAGGCGGATCTCGTGTTGACCGGTCAGCACCATTGCGCCGACGGCGCCTCGTTCACCCTGACCTCCGGGATCTTCGCCGACCAGCCGTGGCGCGGGGTCACCGGCGGCGGCGTCATCAGCGGGGCGCTGCACAGTTTCGTGCTGTCGGCGGCGCTGGAACTGCCGCGCGGGATGCGGATCAACGCGGTGAGTCCCACGCTGATCGGGGATTCGGTCGACGAGTTCGAGTTTCCGGGCCTGCCCGTGGTGCCGATGGACGAACTGGTGCGGCACTATGTGCGCTGCGTGGAGGGCGGCGGGACCGGTGAGATCGTGCGCGCCTACGGGGCGGCGCGCGGTGAATAGATCCGCGCGGCCCAGTCGCCTGTGCTTCCCGCAAAGGCATACGGGAGGGTGGCGGCCCGGCGGCAACCTGCCTCCCGCGCCCCGAGTTCGAATTGCCAGTGTGTCGCTCGCCGCCGTCGTGGGACCGTCTCGTCGGCGATCGGCGGTAACTCAGGGTGGATCGACGGTCACAGCGCCCGCTCGGCCCGCACCGCGGTGGCGGCCCGCTGATGATCGGGGGCGTCGCCGTCGTCTTTCGGATTGGGTTGTCCCGCACCGGTATTGATCAGATTCCGCAGGCTGCCGGTAAGATAGCCGCCCCAGGCGTTCGAGCACACCTCATAGCATTCGTTCCGGGGGACCAAGCCGCTATGGGTGAAGTGTATCTCGGTACCCCGGTCGGTCCCGGAGATCTCGAACACGATGTCGGTGCCTGTCCATTCGGACCGGTCTTCGATGAAGTCGAAGTGGTTTTCCAGCACGCGCCAGGCTACCTTGCGGCCGGGCGCGAGTTCGGTGACGCGGATCCGACACCGATGCACGTCTTGGTAGTGGTAGTCGAACTCGCCACCTATCCGATCGGTGATTCCCTGGATCGTCTGCGACCACCACCCGCGAACGTCGATGATGGCCTCGAACGCCTCCTGCGGGGTGCGATCCACAGCGACGGTGATGGTGAAGTCGCGGTTGTCATCTGCTTGCTTCATGCCAGTGCTCTCATTGTCGGTCGATACTCGTATGGCTCGGGCTGAGGTCGCCGGAGATTTCTTCCAGCGACATGCCGGTCAATCGTGGTGCTGACGCTGGATCTGTTCTGCGATGCGCTTGATCCGGTTCAGGCGCGAATCCCAGGTCTTGCCAACGTCATTCAGCTGCCGGACCGCGCGCGACAGCTGCGCCTCATCGACTTCGTAGCGCCGCTCGCGGCCCATCGGCGTCGCGTGCACGAGGCCGGCGCGATCGAGGACGTCCAGATGCTTGGTGACCGCCTGGCGCGAAACCGGGAGGCGATGGCTCAGGCTGGTCGGCGTGCCGACACCCTCCGCGAGCAGCAGGTCGAGCAGGCGGCGCCTTATCGGGTCGCCGATCGCCGACCAGAGTTGGTCGTCGACGGCGATCATCGCGCCACCACCGAAGGGGCGTAACTCCGCAGTCTGGGCAGGAATATGTCCCAGCCGCGTTCATGGTCGTGGAAAGTCTCCTCCAGCGCCGCGGCTTCCCATCCCTTCTCCCGCCAGCCGGTCTCGGTCAGGCGCAGAATCGTGCCGTCACCTGAGGCCTCGAGCTCTAAGGCGACCAGCAGAGAATTGTCTGCCTCGGGCCGCTGACCATCGGGAGCGACCCAGCGGAACGCGAACTTGCGGGGCGGGTCCACCTCGACCACGGCGATCGGGGCAACCTTGGCGCGGTCGCCCCACACCAGCTCGCCGGCTCCACCCGGCACCGGTTCGAGCGATGCGTCATCGGGCCACCACATCTTGATGTGCTCGGGGCGACTCACCACGTCGAACACGATCTCCGGCGCCGCGTCGATGCGGATCTCGCGCTCCAGCTTTCCGAACTCCATTCCAGACCTCCCATAAGCAACGATCAGTTGCGTATCACTCTGCCAGGAAAGTCGGAAACGCGCAATATATGGTTGCGCATTGCCCATCCGGTGTTGCCGACGGGCAGGTTGCTGACGTGGACCGGGTTGACCTTGTCGTTGGCGTGGAACGGCGTGATCCGCCGGTGCCGGCGCAGTCGGGCACCGACGTGCTCGATGAGGTGGTGGCGCTGTTCGATCAGGCGATCCCGGCGAAGTTCGGTGCGGCCGAGTCGCGCAGGCCAAACCCCGACTGCCCCGCGATCACGGGCATGGCCGCACTGGATTCCTCCTGCAACTATCTGCGTCAGTTCACCCCTGCGGTGCGGTTCGCGGGCTGGACCGCGGCGAGCGAGCTGCTATCGCGGTGGACATGCTGCGCGAGTTGAACGCGACCGGGCGGCGCAAGGTGTTCGACGAGGCACCGACGAGGGTTCGTCTCGGCGAAGTGGCGCGGCCACCCCGACGAGGCCCGAAAGTCGGGCAGTGCCACCGCGAATCGGCACTACTGTTCGGTCCGCGCCGATGGCCTGCCACGGGTCCGCGCGGACTCGAGGCCCTCGACGGTGCCTTCGTTGATCAGGTCCACGGTCATCTCATCCATCGCGGCGACGACGTGGACCATGAGGTTGGTGTCACCTTCGGGCGGGGACCGTGCCGAGGCGATGCTCGCCGCCGACCGTGCCGCGCGGCGAGCCCGCCGAGCCGACCTGTCGCGAGTTGGTGTCCAACCTGCGGGTTTTCGTGGGCGTGTGCCCGTGGCATCGATGAATGCCGCAGCGACACACCGGTATTCATCGGTTCAGGAGCCGCTGCCGATATTGAGATCCACGCAGGAGTAGAAGGCGTTGTCGGTGTCGGCGATGTTCCAGATGCCGATCAGCTTCTGGTGCCCGCTGAAGCCGCTGAGGTCGACGGTGTGGGTGAGGGTCCCGTCCGGCGGCAGCTGGTTGTTGCCGTCGAACCGGGCCACCTTGGTGTTGCCGATCCAGTACTGGTAATCCAGGGTCCTGTGGCGTGCTGTGAACGTCCACGCGAACGACACCGCACCGTTGACGTCGTATACCTGCCACGGCTTGCTGTCGTCGTCGAGTTCGGACCAACGCGGGTCTCCGGCACTGCAATCGTGCCGACCCTTGGGTCCCTCCACGCTCTGCGGCTCCCACTTTATCGGGCCGCACGGCAGCTGGTCCGCGGCGCACTGCGCCTGCCTGCTCGCGGGTGAGGAGATGTAGCCGTGCGCGTTGGCCATGCCCGCGGGCAGGATCGCGACGAGGAACGGCGCGATGCCCACCGCGCCGAGGATGGACAGTGTTCTGTGGTTCACGAGAAACTCCTTGCCGAGAATGGGGCGGCAGGGGCCGGCATGCTGTCCCGAGAAGGTAGAAAGGTGATCCATACCAGTCTCCGGCGACCGCCGCACGACGGTCAAGGATTCACAGTGCGTGAAAAGTGCTATTTTCCAACACATCTCGGCTTCGGAATCCTGAAGCGCGGTCATCTCGTCCATCGCGGCGACGATGCGGAACAGGAACCGTCCGGCCGGGGTGGTGGTGTCGATGCTTTGTGCGAGCACGATGACGGTCGTTGCATCACCCGGGTATACCGACGCAGCGACATCGCGCCCGCGTTGTCGATCAGAGGGGGTGTGCTCGCTCGAGGATGGCGTCCACGGTTTGGTCGACGGTGAGATCCGAAGAGTCCAACCACAATCCGAGCCGCGGGGTTTGTGCGCGCAGGCCGGTGTCCAGATCCTCGACGGTGAACGGGCCGTAGGCCGATTTCGCGCGGCCCTCTTCGCGGGCCGCGACCACCTCCGGGCGCGGGGCCAGGACCACCACGTAGCGGGGGCGGGTGCGCAACTGCTCTACCAGCCAGGGCAGGTGCTCACCGAGGATCACGTCCTGCAGGACGGCGGTGAAACCCGCGGCGGCGTAGGCGTCGGCGGTGTGGGCGGCGAGGCGGTGGCGCAGGCGCAACTGGTCCAGCGCCTCCGGCGCCGGGTCGGGACTCATGTCGGCGCGTCCGCCGACGACGAAGCGGCGGAACACATCCCCGCGCACATGCGCCGAGCGGGGCAGCCGCTCGGCCAAAGCCTGTGCCACCGTGGACTTTCCGGCAGCCTGGATGCCGGTGATCACATAGACCGCTCCTGTCATGGCGACCATGATCGCATCCGCCCCGCCGCGCGGGCCAGGCATTTTCCGAGCGGGTCGCGGCCTCCGACGATCAGACCGATCGCGTGGGTTTCGGAATTCGAAAATACTCGGCCAACAAAGGTTGTGAATTTCCGTGCTCATACCGCGCGATATCAATTTCCGCCGAGAGAAGGACTTAGTAAATGTCAAGTTCCACAAGAGATTTCATTCAGCATATAGAGCGAGGGAACTCCGCTCTGTCAACCTTCTTCGGGAATTGATTTCTCGGCCGTCGCCAGTGTAGTTTCGGGTCCGCGATCGTTTCTCGCATTCCCATGATCCCGAGGGGTATTCCCATGACAATTGTCGTGACCGGTGCGACCGGCACGGTCGGTCGACTCGTCGTTCGACAGCTCGTCGACTCCGGCCGGAAGGTGCGCGCCGTGACACGCGGCGGTGCGCCGTTCCCGACACCGATCGAGGTGGTTCGCGCGGACCTGGATACGCCCGAATCCCTGACCTCGGCGTTCACCGGCGCGGAGGCGCTGTTGCTGCTGTGTCGGCCGGCGACCGCGCTCGATGTGGCCCGACTGGCCGAGCGCTGCGGGGTGCGTCGGATCGTCACCCTGTCGTCCATTCGAGCCGAGGGCGAGCGGGACGCGCCGTATCACCTGGCGGTCGAGCGAGCGGTGGAATCCGTCGACGTGGCATGGACCCATCTCAGGCCGGGAATGTTCGCGGCGAACCTGCTGGGCTGGGCCGAGGCGATCCGAGGGACGGGCGTGGTCCGCGAGCCGTATTCGGCTGCGGCGCAAACCCCGATCCACGAGGCGGATATCGCGGCGGTGGCCGTCGCCGCGCTGTCACACGACGGGCACGCGGGCCGGAAATATCCACTGAGCGGGCCACAGACACTCGACAAACCCGAGCAGTTGGCGGCGATCGGCGCCGGTATCGGACGCGCACTGCGCTTCGAGGAGATCTCCCCGGACGACTGGCGCGCGCGAGCCGACTCCCTACCCGGCTTCGTACAGGACCTCCTGCTCGAGATCTGGACCGGCAGCGCGGCCACCCCGGAACCGGTGTTGCCCACGGTCGCCGAGGTCACCGGCCGTCCCGCCCGCACCCTCGCCGAGTGGGCCGCCGACCACGCGGCGGATTTCGGCGGTGACCCCCGATGAGTTCCCGAATCGTGCGCCGAGCCGACCTGGACCTGTGGTCGGAGAGTCTCGGCGATCCGACCGATCCGGCCCTGCTGCTGCTCGCGGGAGACACCGCTTGCTCGCGGAGTTGGCCGGAACCGCTCGTCCAGCGTTTCGTCGCCGCCGGGCATCGGGTGATCCGCTTCGACCATCGAGACACCGGCCGATCGACCTGGCGGGAATTCTCCGAGCACCCATACACTTTCGACGATATGGCCGCCGACGCGGTGGCGGTGCTCGACGATTGGCAGGTCGAGCGGGCGCACGTCGTCGGCTTCGGAATGGGCGGCGGGATCGCGCAACTACTCGCACTGGATCACGGCGCGCGAGTGCGAACACTCATCCTGAGCAACTGTTTCGCGCTCGGCGTCGACTTCTTCGCCAACTGGGAGCGAGCGCTGACCGGGGAACCCACACCGGATGGACTCCCCACACCGGATCGGCGGCTCGTCGAACTGCTGACCGGACCGGCGTACTCCGAGGAAGGCATCCGGCGAATGTTGGCGGGGGACTTCTACGACGAAGCCGAACTCCGGGACGCGGCGTCGATCGCGCGGGCACACGCGGGACGACCGGACACCAGGCCCGCGCACCCGCATTCCGAAGTCCGCGTCGGCCTCGACGGTCGCGGTCCGCACCTGCCCGCCATCACCACCCCGACCCTGGTCATCCAGGGCGCCCGCGACCCGATCAACCCACCGCCCCACGGCCGCAGGCTCGCCGATCGCATCCCCGGCGCTCGCCTCGTCGAGATCGACGGAATGGGCCACTCCCTGCCCGCCGCCGTGCACCGCGACTTCGCCGCCGCGATCCTCGAGCACACCGGGGGCGATCACCCGCGCAGGCCGCCGAGTCGCACCTGATCCGATCCCACGTCCGCGATATCGGGCACCCCGAGCAACCGCAACATTCGTTCGGTCGCCACCCGCAGGATCTCCAGCGCCCGCTCGACTCCCCGCTGACCACCCGCCGGCCCCGCAGTGTATGAGAAACGTTCGACAACGTTGTTGGACAACATGTTTACCGCAACACGTTTATTCGACAGATCGTCGATTCGGCCGGAGCTTCGTGAACAGGGGTTCGACCAGACGGGCGGTCAGGGGTGTCTGCTGTCGGTAAGACGATCGTTTTCCGAACACTGGTTCTCGATGAGTCCGGTTCGACTTTCCGTGTATCTATTCGCCCCGGGGGCACGGTTGTGGATTCCACTGCGTGGCAGGCCGTCTCCGGGGCGGCCGGGCTGGGGTAGACCGGTCCCGCGAAGCAGGGCCACTCTGGTTGCCAAATGGAAACTTGTTGCATTCGGTGCGTTCGTGAGCGACGCACCGACACAGCCCAGGAATCCTGAAGCTGTCATGAGCCGCAAAGTAGGACGCGCGGGTTACTGTTGATCCGCCTTACGGTTTCGTTTCGTGCAGTTGGAGTGGTCGCCGGAGGATCTGATCGGGTCATGGACGCTGATCGGTAAGAACGACTGGCGGTTGGTGGGCAACAAGTCGGGGGCGACCAGGCTCGGGTTCGCTGTATTGCTGAAGTTCTTCGAGATCGAGGCGAGGTTCCCTCGTACGGCGGCGGAGGTGCCGGCTGCGGTGGTGAGTTACGTCGCCGAGCAGGTGAAGGTCGATCCGGCGCTGTTCGCCTCGTATCGGTGGTCGGGCCGGACGATCGACTATCACCGTGCCCAGGTTCGTGCTGCTTTCGGGTTCCGGGAATTCGCTGTCAGCGACGAGGACCAGCTGATCGGCTGGTTGGCTGAGGAGATGTGCCCAGTCGAGTTGCGTGAGGACCGGCTGCGCGAGGCTGTGCTGGTGCGGTGTCGGGCCGAGAAGTTGGAGCCGCCGACACCCGGCCGGATCGATCGCCTGGTGGGTTCGGCGCGATCGACGTTCGATCAGCGATTCTGCGCCCGCACGATGTCGCGTCTGAGTCTAGCGTCGGTCCAGGCTCTCAACGACCTGGTCGCCGAGACCGCTACTCCGTTGGCGAGTGGCCGGAATCTGTTGGCGGAGTTGAAGTCCGACCCCGGCAAGGTCAGCCTGGAGACGCTGCTGCGGGAGATCGAGAAGCTGACCGCGGTCCGTTCGCTGAAGCTGCCGGTGGAGCTGTTCGCCGATGCCAGCGAAAAACTTGTCGACGCCTGGCGGGCACGCGCGGCGCGGATGTTCCCGTCAGACCTGCGCGACGCCCCGGAGCCGGTGCGGCTGACGCTGCTGGCGGTGCTGTGCTGGATGCGGTCGGCGGAGATCACCGACGCCCTGGTGGATCTGCTGATCAGTCTGGTGTTGCGGATCAATACCCGGGCAGATCGGCGGGTGGAGCGCGAGCTGACCGAGGATCTGCGGCGGGTCCGGGGGAAGGAGGGAATCCTGTTCAAGCTGGCCGAGGCTGCCGTGGAGCACCCCGACGACATCGTGCGCAAGGCACTGTTCCCGGTGGTCGGGGAGAAGACGCTGCGGGAGCTGGTCAAAGAAGCCAAGGCCAATGAGCAGGTATTCCAGGAGCGGGTCCGCGCGGTGCTGCGCAGTTCGTACTCCAATCACTACCGGCGGATGCTGCCGCCGCTGCTGGCCGCGCTGGACTTGCGGTGCAACAACACCGCCTACCGGCCGGTGATGGTGGCGATGGAACTGTTGGCGCGCTATGCCACGATCGATGGCAAGGTCCGCTTCTACGACCAGCACGCCCTGGTGCCGTTGGACGGTGTGGTACCGAAAGCCTGGCGTGAAGCCGTGGTCGACGACCGCGACCGGGTCGAGCGCATCCCGTACGAGCTGTGTGCTGGTCGCGTTGCGTGACGCGCTGCGCCGGCGCGAAATCTACGTCGAGGGCGGCAACCGGTGGCGCAACCCCGAAGACGACCTGCCGGGTGATTTCGAGCAGGCCCGCGAGGTCCATCGAGGTCCATTACGCCGCGCTGCGTCAGCCGCTGGATGCGACCGAGTTCATCACCGATCTGCGCGCACGGATGACCGCCGGGCTGGAAGGGTTGGACAGGGGCCTGATCGAGGGGAGTACCGGCGGGGTGCGGATCACCAAGCGCCGTGGCGAGCCGTGGATCTCGGTGCCGAAGCTGGACAAACTCATCGAGCCGGAGAACCTGACCGCGATCAAGGACGAGGTAGCCCGCCGCTGGGGCACAATCGACCTGCTCGACGTGTTGAAGGAAGCCGACTTCCTGACCGACTTCTCCATGGAGTTCGTGTCGGTGGCCTCGCGTGAGTCGATGGACCGCGACACGCTGCGGCGGCGGTTGCTGCTGGTGCTGTTCGCGTTGGGCACCAACATGGGCATCAAGGCGATCGTGAATACCGGCGAGCACGAGGAGACCGAAGCCATGTTGCGGCATGTGCGGCGGCACTTCGTGACCCGCGACAACATGCGTCGGGCAATCGTCAAGCTGGTCAACGCGACGTTCGCCGACCGGGATTCGCAGTGGTGGGGTCGGGGGACGGCGTGCGCGAGTGATTCGAAGAAGTTCGGGTCGTGGGAGTCGAACTTCATGACCGAGTATCACCAGCGCTACGGCGGGGCCGGGGTGATGATCTACTGGCACGTCGAGCGCAACCGGGTCTGCATCTATTCGCAGCTGAAGTCGTGTTCATCGTCGGAGGTGGCGTCGATGATCGAGGGGTTGCTGCGGCATTGCACCTGCTGCAATCGTCGCTGGTCCACATAAACACCCTGCTGCTGCAACGGGTGCTGCAAGACCCGGAGTTCTGTAATCTCATGGGAGACAACGAGCGCCGCGCCCTGTCGGCGCTGTTCTGGTCCAACATCAACCCCTACGGGCGGTTCCTGCTGGACATGAACCGTCGCCTCGACCTAGCCAGGCGGGCCGCGTAGTAGCGGGTTTCAGCGTTGCGGGTAGTCTCAGTCGCGGCCGGTCTGCCTGCCGTGTACTGCTCGACACGGATCGGTTCGATCCCGGATCGCATCCTGGCGAGCGCCGGGCGGCAGTCGTAACCGATCCGGAGATTCGGCTACGTGTTCGGCTCTCTCGCTGCGGCGAGGGGCATCGAGCACTCGCGGGTTGGTGACCTCGAGATCTGCCCAGGCCAGGTGACGGTCAGTGTCGGTGGCCTGGACCCCTTGGTTCACCGTCTGGAACTCCCGAGGAGTTGGATGAGGACGAGCTGATCGGTCGTTGAACGCTGGTCGGTAACGAGCGATCGAACGGCCAGTGGCGTTTAGCGTGGCGTCGCGTCAGGGTATGCACGGAGGTGTGAGGGCCAGGTCCGTTGCGGTGCGTGCCTGAGATGTTCAAAACGGAACCGGGGCCTTGCTGGAAATCGAGATTAGGCATTGTTGTTTTCCGCTTGCTTGCGCAGCCAGGTGTCCCATGCCTCGTAGTCGGGATGGTCTGGACCGATCGTGACGAGAGCGTCACCGATTATTCCGTTGGTTTCGGCGCGCATCGGCACCGTCAGGGTTCCATCGGAGTTGCGTGTTGCGTTCATGTGAATCGTTCCTTTTAGAGCGGGTGTGGCTCGAGACGGTGTTGTAGGTTCGAGAAGTAGCTGTCGAGTAAGGCTCCCCGAGCCTGTTTATTTGTGCGTATGCCGAATTTATCGGCGAAGGAATTAGCTCGGTAATCGGGTGGCATGTGGCGGTTGAGTGCCCAGACGGCAAGACTCTCAGCGAAGGTTTCTTGCCGTCCGGCGTTACCCGGCTGAGCATAGTAAGGCTTCGTTATATCCATCTTGTCGTACAGTTGCCTGAACTCTACCGACTCGGACGCGTTGCCGATGGCGTCGTCGAAGGCATGACCAGTCTCATGCACGGCCAGGGAAACGTTACCGTGAGGTCCGACGCCGATGATCACTCGGTGCGTTGACGGATCGTGCAGTCCTGGTACGTCGTCCCAGGTACTTCCCGGGGGCCAGCCGCGTGGTGTTACTCCGCGAAGGTCGGTCAGGATGTCGGTGACGGTGCCGTCGATAATATCGATGCCGCCTTCGGGGTGACTGGCGAAGTATCCGAGGAGTTTGTTATGGAAGCTGTCCGGTAGAAGTTCCAAGTCACGTAGGTGCTGTTCTGCAGCGGGCCCAACCCCGCTGATTCTGAGCCGGTCGCCGTATATGGCGGACAGGCGTGTGCGAGTGCTGTTTCCGAAGCCGTGAACCGGATTGAAGCCTGAAACGGGCGCGGCTTTACTTGCGAGAACCTGCCCCGCACCCATCAGGTCGGCGTTTCCCGCCGTCCGCGCAGCCGTTTTTGCCCCCTCACCGATCTCACGCATGACCCCGGCATAGTGTTCGGCTGCCTTGCCCGCCCGAAGGAACGTCGGGACTATCCGCTCCCGAAGTAGATCGGCAATGGCCCTGCTGATCCGCACCGCTGCTATCCGTTCATGGCGGTGTCATCGCGGGCTGCGTGGGTGTTGTCGCGTTGGAGGGTGCGGTAGATGGTGGGCCGGGAGACGCCGAACAGTTCGCCGAGGTCGGCGATGGTGTACTCGCCGTTGGCGTGCATACGCCGTAGCTCGGTGCGCTGCTTGGCCGAGAGCTTGGGTTGACGGCCGCGGAGGCGGCCTTTGGCGCGCGCGACGGCCATGCCCTCGCGGGTGCGCATGCGCAGCAGGTCGACTTCGAACTCGGCGAAGGTGGCCAGGATGTTGAAGAACATCTTGCCCATCGGGTCGTGCGGGTCGTACACCTGCCCGCCGAGCGACAGCTTGATCCCGCGACCGGCCAGGTCGTCCCCGATCGCCCGCGCATCCGGCACCGAGCGGGCGAGCCGGTCGAGTTTGGGCACGACGAGAGTGTCACCGGCGCGGACCGCCGCGAGCGCCTGATCCAACCCGGGGCGCTGCCGCTTGGTGCCGGTCAGGCCGCGGTCGAGATAGATGCGTTCCTCGACGACACCGAGCTCACTCAACCGGTCGCGTTGGGCGGTGAGATCCTGGGCATCGGTGGAGCATCGGGCATAGCCGATCAACGTGCCGGACATGACCGGAAGCGTAACGGATAGCCTCCCTTCATCGAGAATCTATCCGTGCGGCCTATATGAGACAGCGTTCGCCCTTGTGGCGGCCTGCGGCTAACGTCCGGTGGAGTGTCCGTTGAGGGTTCCCCTAACGGACACCTCGCTCAGGTCCAATTACCAGCATCGGTGTCCCCCCGCCGCAGCCCCCTTTCCCCTGTATTCGGCTCCCACCCCCACATACGCCCGTGATCCGCGCACCGGATCTACTTTGCGGCTCATGACAGCTTCAGGATTCCTGGGCCGACAACCGCGGTAATGGCGCCACCCCACCACCGCGGACTACCTCGCCGCCTACAACCATGTCCGCGAACTGCTCGACCGCGCCGAGGAACAACTCCGCCGAAGCTGACAACACGCCGCCGGGAGAGTGAGATCAGTTCCGCACCAACGACTTCCGAACACTGACCGGTCGAGGGTTGCGGTAGACGGACTTGCGCGACACCGCGAAGGTCTCGGCGATCTGAGCGACGGCGGTAGCGACTCTTGCCCCGCGGCCGCGTTCGTCGTACATCTCGCGGGCAGACGCAGCGGGTTCTTCCACCTGCGTCCCGCTGCCACCCATGATCCCCCCCCGCTTGGGCGATCGGCGGCCCCGCGACGGGCGCACCGATCGCGGGGCGAATTACTTTTGGGCTGCGGGCTTTTCGATGTAGCGGGTCATGGCCCAGTTCAGTGCGTGCATCGCGGCGGTGTAGGCCGGGGGGATATAGCGTTGCGCCAGATGGCCGATGCGGATGTCCGGGGAGGTGTAGACCAGGTAGCGGTCGCGTTCCACGCCGCGCACGAGGGAGCGGGCCGCGGCGTCGGGGGTCACGGCGTGCTTCTGGAACAGTGCCATGCCGCGGCGCAGGGCCGCGGCCGAGCGGTCCATGCCCGCGATATCGACGCTGTCGACCATCGGTGTGGCCATCGCGCCGGGCACGACCAGGCTCACCCCGATCCGGTGGCGGCGCAGATCGAAGCGCAGCACCTCCGACACTCCTCGCAAACCGAACTTGCCCGCGCTGTAGGGCGCGTGCCACGGCAGGCCGAAAAGTCCTGCGGCCGAGGACACATTGACCAGGTGCCCGCCGCGACCGGCCTCGATCATCGGCGGCACGAACTCCTCGATCATGTGGATCGGACCCATCAGATCGATATCGATGGTGCGTCGCCACTGCTCGTGGGTGAGGCGATCCACCGTCCCCCAGGTGGCGATACCGGCCACATTGACCACCATGTCCACGCTGCCGACCTCGGCGTGGGTCTCGGCGGCCAACTCCACCACCGACGCGTGATCACCGACATCGGCCACCCGCGCCAACCGCACGGCGCCGCCCGCGTCCCGCACCAGCCGCGCGGTCTCGTGCAGACCCGCCTCGGCGATATCGGTGAGCACCACCGAGGCCCCCATGGCCGCCGCCGCCAGTGCGGTGCTGCGGCCCAATCCACTGGCCGCGCCGGTGATGACACAGCATTTGCCGCCGAACTTCGTCATGCCGACGACCATAGAGGAACAACGGTGTCTATAGAAGCGGGGCAGCCGAATCGCGCGAGACCACGATCGTGGTCCACCCGCCCAGGTGAATCCGGTCGCCGTCGCTCAGCGGCACCGCCGTCCGCGCCGGGATCAACTCCTCGCTGCCATTGAGGCTGGTCCCGTTGGTCGACCCCAGATCCGTCACCGTCAACCGCTCGCCAGTGACCAGCAGTGTCGCGTGCGCCCGCGACACCCCCGCGTCGGCGGGCGGGATCCCCAGATCGATCTCCGGCGTCAATCCTTGTGACACACTGCGTTTCCCGATCAGGGCCTGCCCCTCGCCCAGGGTTATCCGGCGCTGCGGGTAGAAGGTCGGGAACTCCACCCGATCGGCATCGGGACCCTTGCGGGCCAGGACGCGGTCGTAGAATTCGCGGTCGGCGAAGATCGTGGCCACCCAGTGCTGCACCGGACTCGGCTGTGCCACAACAGTTTCGGAAGGTTCGATCGGCTCCCGCGACGCGAGGGAACTCGGATCGACCCTCGACTGTGCCGCGGACGATTCCGCGCCGCCCTGCCCGGTTCCCGTCGGCGGCGAAAGCGACTCCCGCGCAACCGAGGACAGCTCGGCAAGCTCTCCTCGCGGCGTCGAGGATTCGGGCGCGGGCAGCGCCGAATCGAATCCGCACACCTCGCAGAATCGACCGGACGCGGGCGAACCGCACGCCGGACACGCGAGGATCGCCGCGGCCACCGTCGGCGCGGCCACCACCGCCAACGGCGCCCCGCACACATCGCAGTAGTCGGTCGCCAACGAATCGTGACCGTCGGGACAGATCATCACTCCCCCTTCCGCACCCGCGCCGTCTTGGTCGAACGGGCGTCCAACGCCATCTCGTCGGCGGCCTGCACCTTGGCGCGCAACCGCACCGTGCCGTGGCGCTCGTCGACCTCCACCACACCGCGCAACAGTTTCGCGGTGCCCTCGTTGCCGGATTCGGCGGCCAATTCCACCGCGCGCCGCAGTTTCGCGGTGGCGGTCTCCAGATCGCCGGACTTGCGGGCCGCCAACCCTTCCTGCACCGCCTGCGCCAACTCCGCCTGACCGGTGTAGTGGGCGACGCGGCGGCTGATCCGCGTCGACAGTTCGGTGTCGGTGGTCCACGTCGCCTTCACCAGGCCCTCGCCGAGCACCTGATCGCCCGCCGCGACCCGGACCCTGGCGGCGAGCTTCTCCCGCCCCGGCGCGCCCGGCTCCACCCGCACCTGCACGTGATAGTCGCGATCCTCCGCGCCCCACGCGCCCAGCGAGTACTCCCCGATCTGCGGACCCGCCTCGACCCGGCGGGCGGTCAGATCCTCGATGGTCGGGGCGACCTGTTTGACGAAACGCACCTCGGCACCCACCGGCGTCCACACCCGCAGCGTCAGATCCGGGATCGATTTCGCCATCGACCCCCGCGTCATCGCGGTGAAATCGGCCGCAAGCCGCGCCGGATCGGCCACGATATCGACGGTGCCGTGCAGGGCCGCGGCGATGGACCGCAACTCCTCCACCCGCCAATCGGTGCCGACACCCCGGCAGTCGCAGGTGAAATGTCCACGGCACAGTTCGATCTCCGCGGCCAGCGCCGCGGGTTCCTCGTGCTCGTTCTTGCCGTCGGTGAGCAGGATCGCGTGCACCATCGCGTCGGGATGTTTGAGCGCCAACTGCCGGGCCAGACCCAGCCAGGTGCCCATCGCCGTGCCACCGGTCGGGCGCAGCCTGTCGAGTTTGCGGCGCGCCGCCGACCGGGAATCGCGGTTCGCGGGCAGCGACGGCACATCGGTCGGGAAGACCAGCCGGGCCAGCGCCGTACCCTCCACGATCGCGAAATGCGTACCGTCGGGCAGCGCGTCCAGAGCCGCCAGCACCGCGTGCCGCGCGCCCTCGAACTTCCGGGACGACGCCATCGACCCCGAGGTGTCGATGATCAGGATCTCCAACCGCTGCTGCGGTGCATCGACCGCCTCGATGCCCGCTCCGGCCTCGACGGTGATCACCGCGTCCACGGTGCCCTGTCCCTCGGCCAGATACTCGTTCTGATCTATCGCGACCGAAAACCCTTGTTCGGCTCCGGAACTCATGACATACCTCCTGAAGGTGCGACACCGACGATCGCCACCGTGATGTTGTCGCCGCCGCCGCACGCCACCGCGAAATCGACCAGATCGCGCGCGGCCCGCATCGGCGCGGCCCCCGCGACCCGCGCCGCCAACTCCTCCGCCTCCGGCGCGTAGTTCCACAGGCCGTCGCTGCACACCAGCAGCACGCCCGCGCCGCGCACCCTGACCGTGCGAACACACCCCGCGGCCCATGGCCGCGGCCCCGCATCGGCCCCCAACCAGCGCAGCAGCATATGCGCGCGCGGATCGTTCATCGCGGCGCGTTCGTCCATCGCACCCGCCGTCACCAGCGCCTGCGCCCAGGAATCGTCCAGGGTCAGTCGCTGTGATGCGCCGTCGCGGGGAATGCGGTGGGCGGGACGGGAATCCACCACATCCGGTATATCGTCTTCCGAAACGGACCCTGAAGTCGGCTGTGGCACAGGAGGATTCGAGGCCGGAATACTACCGACTCCCGACTTCGCCCGACTCCACGGCGTAGGACGGGCGGCTCGGTCCGCGGGATCCGATGGGGTCGAGTCGACGAGTTCGGTGTCCGGCGGTGGGGCGGCGTGCCCGGTGGGGCCGCACAGCCAATAGGCCCGGCTGTCACCGACATTCGCGGTGGTGACCTCGGTGCCCGACGGGGTGGTGCGAACGATGGCCGAGACGTAGGTGCACGACGGAGCCTGACCCTGCGCCGCGACGACGCGAACGGCCTCGGCGGCCGCCGACAGACCGGCCATCGCCGCCTCCGGATCCGCCGCGCCCGAGACCAAGGCCAGGCGAGTGGCCTCGGCGCCCGCACGAGTCGCCGCACCCGACGCCGCCCGAGGATCCTCCGAGGTCGAGACACCGTCGGCGACAACGACGATCGTCACCCCGTCCATGACGATGGCCGCGACGGAATCCTCGTTGCGGGCGTGGACGAGACCGCGATCGGTGATCACCGCGACCGCGTCGACCGCCGCCGCATGTCGGTCCGGCGCGGACCACAACTCACCGCACGCGGTGCAATACCCATCGACGTCGTACTGCTCGCCGCCACAGCCCCGACACGGCCCGTCCGCGACGGAATCGGTGGGCGGCAAGGCGATTCGCTCACCCGCCAGATCGCGCCCGCACTCCTCGCAGAACCGGTCCGCCTGCTCGACCCGCGCTCCGCACCGGGTGCACCGCATCGCCGCGACCGTCATCGCTTCCCCCTCCCGAACGACACCATTCTCCTCCCCCACCCGACCAACACCACATTGTCTTCATCCACCCGACCCCACCCCGAGGCCCGAGAAACCTCCCCCGATGCCACACCGACAGGATCAATTGTGGCAGAGGATATCTCGGGGCCGGGGCGCGGATTCACAGCGTGGTCCTGGGCCGGATGCTGTTCGCCTGCTCCACCAGGGCGATCCGCGCCCACATATCGGGAGCCTCACGGGCGAGCGCGCGATAGCAGCGTTCCAGCCCGGTGCGGACGCCGGGATCGGTGAGCGGGGCGTCGAGCAGCGGGGCGGGATCGGTCGGGGCGTTGCCCGCACCCAGCCAGGTGAGCGCGGCGACGAGGACCTGCTTGCGGATATCGGCGGCCCGTCGCGCGGAATCGAGTGTCAGGGTGGTGACGCGTCCGCCCGCGTCGCGCAGCACCGACTCGGTGATATCGGCGGGTGGGCGATCGGTGAGCAGCGTCTCGACCGCCGCGAGCCTGGCCTCGGTGTAGCGGGCCGAACTCGGATCGACTTGATCGAGGATGGTGATCGCACCCTGGCGATCGCCCGACGCCAAACGCATGCGGGCCGATCCGAACGCGGCGGACAGGAAGCTGCGATCGGTCCGCCACACGGTGTCGTAGTAGCGCACGGACCGCGAATGAGCCTCGGACAGCGGGGCTTCGGTGCGGGTGTGCGCGATCAGCTCGCAGACGGCGGCGAGCGCGAGCTTGGGCGCCGCCTCACCGGGCAGCGCCGCGTAAACGGCCTCGAATTCCGTTGCCGCATCGGATAGCTCGCCGGACAGCAGATGCGCTTGCGCGCGGAACCAAGCGAGTCGCCAATCGCCGGGAAGCGTGTCGGAAAGGGCCGCGATGCGGGCGGCGGCGTCGGCCGGATCGCCGGATTCGAGGGCGGCCCGGATGAGGCGCAGCGGGATCTCGGTGGATTCGCCCGCACCGGTGACCACCGAGCGCAGGCCCGCCGCGAACGCGCGTTCCAACTCGACGGGGGTCGCGCCGGTGGTGGTGGCCAGCAGGGCGGCGGCGCTGTCGGTGGGGTCGACGAGCGGGATCGGCAGTGCCGCGACGATACCTGCCGGATCGGGGACGGCGGCGATACCGACGCCGAAGACGCCGCGCGCGGGGCCGAAGTAGGCCGACATACCGGGTCGCGGGACCGCGTCCTCGGCACTGAGCACCTCGCGCAGCACGCCGGTGAGCTGGTCGGCCATTTCGCCCATGGACGAGAAGCGGACCTCCGGGTCGGGGTCGACGGCGCGCAGCAGCAGCCGGTGCAGCGAATCGTGCCGGGCCAGCAGCGGTTCGGACTCCGGGCCGGGCAGATCCCCGAAATGCCCGGCCACCTGCGGGACCGCCAACATGAGCACCGCCAGTGTCCGGCCGACGGTGAACACCTCGGTCGCCACCGTGGGGCCGGTCTCGGCGATCTCGGGGGCCTGGTAGCCGAGGGTGCCGTAGATGGGGCTGTCCGGATCGTCCATCGAGATGACCGCGCCGAGGTCGATCAGTTTGAGCTGTTCGTCGGTCTGCATGACATTGTCGGGTTTGAAATCGCAGTAGGCCAGATTCAGGGAATGCAGATAGCCCAGCGCGGGCAGCATCTCCAGGATGTAGGCGATGGCCTGAGCGGGCGGCAAGTAGGTGCCGTCGGTGTCGCGGTGAGCGCGCAGGATCTGCTTGAGTGAGGTGCCGCCGATGTATTCCATGACGATGTAGCCGACGCGCACCCCATCGGCCCCCGCGTGCTCGACGAAATTGTGGATCTTGACGATGCTGGGATGCTCCACCTCGGCCAGGAATCGCTTCTCCGCCAACGCCGCCCGCATGGCATCCGCGTCACCGGTATTGAGCAGTCCCTTCAACACCACCCACCGGTCGCTGACATTGCGGTCCACCGCCAGGTAGATCCACCCGAGCCCGCCGTGCGCGAGCGCACCCGCCACCTCGTACTGGCCGCCGACCAACTCCCCGGCGACCAACTTCGGCGTGAACGAGAACCGAGCCCCGCAATGCGGACAGAACCCCTCCGAGCGCCCCGGCTTGCCGTCGCGTCCCCGCCCGACCGGCCGATCGCAACTCCCGCAGAACCGTTTCTCCTGCGCCACTTGCGGCTCGGCCAACACGGCGGCGGCCGGGTCGATGCGCGGCATCCTCGGGACCTCCACCATCCCGGCCCCCAACCACCCCCGCACGCTCGATCGCGACGAACTCCCCCGCCCCGTCCGCACCGACCGCCCGGTCCGGCTCGTGCCCGTCTGCGCCGTCCGCTCCGGTGCGGGCGCGGCCCCGCAGGTATCGCAATATCCGTCGAGAATCGTGCCATCGCAATCAGGTTCGGCGCAGCGTGGTCGCTCGTTCGGCGGGACCGCGGTCGACCCGGACACGGCCGCGCCGGGCGCGGTTCCGCAGGTGTCGCAGTACCGGTCGACGATGGTTCCCTCGCAACCGGGTTCGGCACATTGCCCCGGCCCGGTGCTCGCCGCCCGCGCGCCGGAGCCGCCCGACGCATTCGGCGCGGTACCGCACGTGGTGCAAAACCCATCGAGAACGCGTCCCCCGCAACCGGGTTCACCGCACGGCGTCTCGGGCGACGTGGCGGGCGCTGTCCCGCAGACCTCGCAGTATCCGTCGACGACGGTTCCGTCGCATCCCGGCTCCCGACAGTTCACGCCCGCCTCCCGGACTTCGCCCCGATGACCTGCTGATAGTCCGCGACCGCCCTGGTGACCGCCGCCAGGTCGCACGGGGTGCGCGCGAGCAGTCCCTGCGCGATGCGGTGCGAGGCGAGGACGTCGCGGTCCTCGCCGACGCCCAAGCGTGCCGCTTTGACCTGATACGCGCCCAGTCGGCCGCGCAGTTCGCGGCGGCGTTCCAGCAGGCCCCTGGCGAGTTCGCAATCGTGGTCGGCTTCGGCCAGCGCCGCGTCGATCCGGCGGCGCAGGGCGAGCAGGGCGGCCGCATCGGGGTGGGTGAGCGCCGCCAATTCGGTGCGCAGGCCGGGGGTTGGGTCGGGATGGGTGGGCAGGGGGCCGGTGCGGATGGTGTGCTCGGCCTCGATCCTGGCCTGGTGGGCGCGTTCGACGGCGGCGGCGAGTGCTGTCAATCGGGTGGCGGTGGCGGCGTGGGCGGCGGGCCAGTCGGCGCGGAGGGCTTCGAGTTCGGCGAGCAGGGCCGCTTCGCGGGACAGCCGGTCGGTGAGGGCGGCGACGCGGGTTTCGATATCGGTGAGCGAGAGCGGGTCGGTGGCCGATCGGGCGAGCAGGTCGGCGATCTCGGCGCTGAGGGCGGGCAGCGGATGGCCGAGCCGATCGAGTCGTTCCTGTAGCGGGGCGAGTCCGGTGCCCGCGCGGGTGTTGGCCGCGTCTACCTCGTCGAGGAATTCGGCGATCTCCGGGAAGTACGCGCGCATGCGGTCCAGGGTGTCGGCGAGGCCGACGAACAGGACGGTCTCGCTGGGGCCGTCGACGGTGCGGCGGGCCAGCGGGATCGGGGTGCGGGCGGCCTCGTGCGGGCGGCCGCGCAGCAGGCGGGTGAGTTCGGCGCGTTCGGGTTCGGTGAGGCGGTGTTTACCGCCTCGGGTGGCGGCGGCCTGGTCCAGGATGGCGCGCATGCGGCCGAAGTCCTCCCACATCAGGTCCAGTGCCGCGCGGATCGGTTCCCAGCGGGCGAGGGTGGCCCCGGTGGGGCCGAAGCGGCGCAGCAGGGTGAGGCCCGGATGCTTGTCGAGATCGAGCAGGGTGGCGGCGACGCGGTCGATTTCCTCGGTGCGGGTGGCCAATTCGCGGTCGATCTCGGTGAGGGTGAGTGGCGGCACGGCGGCTCACCCGGAGTATTTCGGTTGGGGCGGGGCGGGTGGTGGGCCGAGGGCGGACAGGTGCCTGCCGTAGATGGATTGCCAGGTGCCGTCGGCGCGGACCCGTTCGAGGACGCCGTTGACGAAGCGGACCAGGTCCTCGTTGCCTTTGGCGATGCCGACCGCGTACGCGCCGGTGCCCAGGGAGCGGCCGACGATCTCGAGGTTGTGGTCCTGGGCGACGAGTCCGGCGAGGATCGGCACATCGCCGAAGATCGCCTCGACCTGCCCCTGCTGGAGGGCGACGAGGCAGTCGGTCCAGCTGGTGGCTCCGATGACGACGGGGCGGCGCGGCAGCGCGAACATCGCCGCGACCGAACTGCTGCCGTTGAGGACGCACACCCGCTTGCCCGCGATGTCGGCGACGTCGTTGCCGATGCCGCTGCCCTTGGGGACCAGGAATTTCTCCTCGGCGTAGTAGTAGACGGTGGAGAAGTCGAGGTCGCGGCGGCGTTCGCAGGTGGCGGTGAAGGTGCGGACCACGACGTCGACCTGCTTGTTCTGCAGGGCCTGGGTGCGTTCCTGTGCGGTGACCGAACGCAGCTCGACGCGGTTCGGGTCTCCGGTGAGGTCGCGGGCGATCTCACCGGCCAGGTCGATATCGAAGCCCGCCAACTGCGCGGTGCTCGGATCGCGGAAGCCGAATAGGTAGGTGTTCTGATCGACGCCGACCCGCAGCTTGCGGCCCGCGATGGCGGCCAAGGCGGGCGGCAGCGCGCCCGCGCGCCGGCGTGGGCTCAGGCTCGCCTCGACATCGCAGTTGCCCTCGCCGGGTCCCTGTGGCGGGGTGCGGATCTCGGCGGCGTCGGGCGGCAGCGGCGCGACCGGCGCCAGCGATTCGATATTCGGCACCCGCGCCGCGGCGCAGGCTGCGGTGAGCAGCAGCGCGGCCGCGAGCAGCGCCACGTGGGACCAGGGCCGGTGACCGTTCACAGGAACTCCTCGAGCCGGGGCCAGATGCCGAGGGCGACCGCACCCGCCGCCAGCGCTAGCAGCGCGGGCACGCCCTCCGGGCTGAGCAGGAATGCGGTGCCCGCGGTGTCGACGCCGTCGCGCAGATCGCCTCTGGTGCGGTCGATCTCGGTGCGCAGCGCCTCGTCGAGCCGGGCGAAGCGGAACGCGGAGCCGTCGCGGGCCGGGCCGATGGCCTGCACGACCGCGCTGGGATAGTCGGCGCGCTGATACGCCTGGACCTGTTTGTCGTGGCTGCCGGACCACGCGGCCAGCTCCGGCCACGCGGCGGCCGTGCCGGACAGGGTGCCGGTGAGCCGGTCGCGCAGTTGGGTGCTGTGGGTGCGGTATTGGGTCTCGATGGCGGTGATATCGCCTCGGGTGATGAGTTCGAGGGTTTCCTCGGCGCGGGCCTGCTGGGCCAGAATCCGGGCGCGGGCGAGGGTTTCGAAGCGGGTGCGCGCGCCGTTGTCGACCGCGGCGGCGGCCGTGAGGCCCGCGGCGACGGTCCACAACGCCACCAGCAGTGTGGCCCCGGCCGCCGCCGCCACTCCGAGATTGACCAGGCGGTTGGTGCGCCGCAACAGGATCCACGACCCGCCGAGGCAGGCCAGCAGCGTGAGTGTCAACAGCGCCAGGGTGAGCGCGGGCGGCCCGGCCAGGGCGCGCTCCTGGTCGTGGACGGCGGCGAAGCGGTCGGTGGTGAGCCGCTCGGCATTGGGCAGCAACGACCCCTGCATGAGCGCGGACGCCTCGCGCAGATATGAGGAGCCGACCGGGAAACCCTGGCGATTGTTGGCGCGGGCCGCCTCGACCATGCCCGCGTAGGCGGGCAGGTCGGCGGCGACGCGGGCCACGACGCGGCGAGTCTGCTCGTCGCCCGCGCCGGAGGTGGCGGCGGCCAGTGCGGTGGCGGCGTCGGCCAGCGACTGCTGATAGCGGACGCGGACCTCGGCCGATTCGATACCGCCGGAGAGGAATGCGGTGGCGGCCGTGGCGTCGGCGGCCGAGAGCGCCACGTACAGGCGCTGTGCGGCGTCGGCCAGCGGCTCGGTGTGTTCCAGGAGGGTGGTGCGCTGGGCGAGCTTGCCGCTCAACTGCTGCGCGCCGACGAACGCGGTGAGCAGACACAGCGCGACGGTGACCACCAGGACTCCGCCGAGCGCGCCGGGCGCGGTGCCCGCGAACCGACGCGTCCATCGCGCGACGGCCCGCAGCGTGGTGGAGAGCCGAGATCCCACACCGCCCCCCCTTCCGAGCCCTGGCCGGTGTTCCCGATCGCGATAGTAGTGCAGCGATCCGACATTGTCGTCGGGTGCGCACATCCCGGTTCGGCCACGGTCCACCGCCGCGAAATCGGTATCGACGCAAGGGGTCTGGACATGGTATCGGCGCAGCGTGCCGCCGGGAACGGGCGCGTCGGGATCAGGCGCAGTCGTCGTCCGGTTCGGCCAATCGGGTGTAGGTGGTCTCCGGCGCGACCGTCACCACATCGCAGGCCCGGATGAGGGCGGCGGGGATCTCGCCCTCGAAATGGGCGGGGCCGGGGGCGATCACGGCCGCCGCGGCGACCTTGTGCACCGACCCCACGAGTCTGCCGATCGGGTCGTCGGTCTCGGGGCCGAAGGCGATGGTCTTGGCCAGATCGTAGCCGAGGCGCTTGGCCAGGCTGCGGATGAGCGTTTCGTCCCAGACCTGGGATATGCCGGAGACATCCCGGCGCAGGTAGCCAATTGCCGTGGGGCGCAGACTCATTGATTCAGGGTCGCACACCGGGGGTGGGTCGCGCGCGCCGGAAGGTCATTTTTACGTTCCACTGATCCGGCGTGTCCAGCGCGCCAGCGCGCCGCGCACGATCTCCTTGGCCTGTTCGCCGTAGCGGGCCTGCCGGTGCAGCCCGGCCCACGCCTGCTCGTAGTAGCGCAGTTCGGAGGGGCGGGTGACGGTGAGTTCGGCGCTGATGGTCTCCACCAGGGCCATGCGCTGATCGAACATGTCGAACGAGGTTGTGGTGTAGATGAATTCGGCGTCGAGCGGGACCACCCCGAAGATCAGGCGCGGATTGTCGAAGGCGACGTCGAGCAGGCGGCGCAGTTGGTCGGCCATGACGCGCGGATCCCCGACGACGGTGTGCAGCGCCGATTCGTGGACCAGGGTGGCGATGCGGTGGTTGCCGCGATGGAGCACCTGTTGGCGTTCCATGCGGGCCGCGACCGCGTCGGTGAGGTCGTCGTGGGTGCCCAGGAAGCGGATGCACTGGGTGAGTACGGCTCTGGCGTAGTCCTCGGTCTGCAGCAGGCCGGGCAGCAGCACCACCGTGTAGACGCGCAGCAGTCTGGTGCGGCCCTCGAGTTCCACGCCGCGGCGTTGGCGGCGCGCGTGCCCGGTGGCGGTGATGCGCTTCCATTCCGCCCACTGCGCCTCCACATTGCGCAGCGCCGCAATGAGATCCGGTAGCGCCAGTTCGGCGTCGCAGACCCGGCACCACACCGCGACATCGTCCTCGCTGGGGGATTGTTTGCCGTGTTCGATGCGGCTGGTCTTGGACCAGTGCCAGCCCGCCGCGGTGCTGAATTGTCTGCCGTCGAGGCGAGCGTCCTTGCGGAGCTCGCGCAGTCGGGCTCCGAGCACCTGTCTGGCCTGATCGGCCGCGCTTACTCCTGCCATCGAATTACGTAGTCTCCGTACGGAATTGATTTCGACCAGACGCGGTCGCGGATATCGGCGGCGGTCCCGACGAGGACCGGGTCCTCGGTGACCGCCGCGCCGATCCAGTAGCCTGCGCCGTCGAAGACACTGTAGGCCACCGTGGCGTCGTCGAGCATCCAGAAATCCTCGGCGACCGCGTCGCGCGGATCGGCTCGCGCGCGCGGCAGATAGCGGATCTGCTCGCCCGCGGCACGATTGTGTTCGGCCAGGGCGAGCAGATATCTGGTGTAGTCGGTATGCGGTTCGCTGACGATACGGACCCGCTGGACCGCGACGCGGCGGGCCACCGTCGCGCGGACCTGCGCGGCCCACGGCGCGAACCAGTCGCCGCCGGGATCGGTCCTCGGATCGGCCAGCCAGGCGCGCAGTGAATCGGCCTCGGCGGCGGCCAGGTATTGGTCCTCGGTCTCCAAATGGAATGCCCTGTGCTGTGCTTGGTCGATCATCTGGTCGAACGATTCACCGGCGAGGATGAGCCTCATCCGGTATCACTTCCCTTCCCACCGGTAGCTCGAGTACGGTCTCGTGGCTCGGAATGCTCATGGCCGCCAACGCCTCCGGATCGGTGACCGGTGTACCGGTGAGCAGGAAGGTGCCGTGCCCGGTGTCGGCCAGACCCGCCAGGCAGGTGCCCGGTTCGGCGTAGGCGATGAGTCGGTGCGGGATCTCGACGCGGTCGGCGCGACCGGTCTTCCAGCCCTGCACGGCGAAGGTGTCGCGGTCGGTGGCGTACAGCCGTGGCGATCCCTGACCGCCGGACGGCCCGCCGAGAAGTCGAATCTTCATGCCGAAAGCCCCCTCGTGTCGCGAACGAGTGCATTGGGTACTCCTCATCGTGGCCGTTTGCGGTCCTGACCGGCAAGGGTGAACGCACTTTCGCGCACTTCGATAGGTTCGCGGCGCGCCGGGTCGTACCGTCGGGGTCGTAGTGGCAGGGCAGAGTCGAAGAAGCTTGGCGAAAAATCGGCGCGGGGGTGTGCGAAGGGAAGTGCCGCAACGGTGAATCGCAAACGGATCCGAGTGGTGGCGTGCCTTACCCGGCTCGGCCCCAATCAACGGGCGGTGTTGCACTGCCTGGGGGACGGGGTCGCGCGCAGCGTGGCGGAGATCGCCGCGCGCACCGGCAAATCCGATACCCAGGTGCGGTCGTGCCTACCGTCGCTGTGGGCGCTGCGGTATGTGCGTCCGGTGCCCGCGACGGGATGGGCGATCGCGCCCGACGGGGTGCGCGCGGCCGCACTATTGCGAACGCACTGGCGCTGACGCCGGGCCTGCGAACGTGCGACGAATTCGCCCGGCGCCGTGTCGATTTCGGCTACCGGGCGAGCACATCCACCGCCAGCGCGCGCACCGCGTCCTCGTCCACCTCGACGCCCAGCCCCGGCCCGGTCGGGACCTCGGCGTAACCGTCCCGGATCCGCACCGTGGCACCGCCCACATAGGCCGATTCGAGGAACTGTCGCCCATTGAGGTCCACCGGTTCGGTGATCCCGTGCGCGGCGAACAGGTGCAGCGAGGCGGCGAGGCCGACATCGGAGTCGGTGAGTCCGGATCCGGCCAGCCGCACCCCGCAGTCCTCGGCGAGTTGGCACAGTCGCCGCGACAGGGTCAATCCCCCGCTGCGCTGCACCTTGGCGATGGCCACGTCGATCGCCTCCAGACGCACGAAACTCGCCAAATCGGTAGGGTGGCGCAAACTTTCGTCCAGGGCGACGGGTAGCGGACTGGCGGCGCGTAATCGCCGCAGTCCCGCGATGTCGTTGGCGGGCAACGGTTGTTCGAATACGGTGACCCCCAGATCGGCCAGTCGACGCGCCAGCCGCAGCGCGGCGTCGACGGAGTAGCCCTGATTGGCGTCGACCCACAGCGGCGCGTCGGGCGCGGCGGCGCGCACGGCGGCCACGACGGCGAGATCGGTTGCCTCGTCGTGCAATCCGACCTTCACCTTGTACGCGCCGTAGCCCGCCGCCGCGCCCTCGGCGACCGCGTCGGCGGCCTGCGCGGGCGTCTGTCCGGACACGATCCAGGCCAGTCGGATCCGCTCGACGCGCCGCTGCCCCCACAGCACGCCCACCGGCACGCCCGCCGCCCGACCCCGCAGATCGTGCAGCGCCACGTCCACGGCGGCCTTGGCCAGCGGCGCGCCGATCGAGAAGCCGCGGTTGATGGTTCGCTCGAATATCGCGTTCGCACCGTCGAGATCCCAGGTCGGCTGTCCGAGCAGCGCCGGGGCGAGATACCGGTCGATCGTCGTGTAGATCGATTCGGCGGTCTCGTAGGTCCAGGCCGGGATCGGTGTGGCCTCGCCCCAGCCGAACGCGCCCTCGGCGCTCACCTTCACCAGGATGCGGATGCTGGGTTTCCCGGCCACCGCCACCGCGCCACCCGAGACGCCGAAGTCGCGCAGGGTGGGCAGGGCGACGGCGAAGGTCTCGACGCGGTCGATGCGCGGGCCGTAACTCATGGTTGTTCGCCTTCTGTCCGGGGTCGGGGTCGGATGCCGTTCTCGAGCGGCGCGCTGCTGGCGCGCAGCACCACCTCGCCCCTGATCTGCTCCACCCTGGGCCTGCTGGCCCGTTCGGGCAGCAGCGCCAATTCCAGTGCCCGCTCGCCCAATTCGGCCAGCGGCAGCGCGACGGTGGTCAGCGCGGGCGTGAGATCGACGGCCAGCGGGATATCGTCGAATCCGGCGAGCGAGATGTCCTCGGGCACACGCAGACCGGCGCCGCGGAAGGCCGTGAGCGCTCCGGCCGCCATGACATCGGCCATGGCGAAGACGCACGTGACGGATCTGTGGCGGCGCAGCAGTTCCCGCGCGGCACGGTGCCCGCCGTCGCGGGTGAACTCACCCACCACGATCCGGTCCTCGGGCAGGTCGATCCCGGCCTGCGCCAACGCCTCCCGGAATCCGACGAGCCGGTCGACCACGGTGGTGAGGGCGGGCGGTCCGGCCAGGACGGCGAACTCGCGATGGCCCAGGGCGAGCAGGGCGCGCGCCAATTCGCCCGCGCCGCCGCGATTGTCGGGCAGGACCGAGTCGATGCGCAGACCCGGATGGCGGCTGACCGCGCCGATGCGACCGCCGGTGCCGCGATAGAGGTCGAGTTCGCGGCGCATGGCCTCCTGCCAGGCGCGGTCCTCGAAGCCGGAGCCGACGAGCAGCACCGCGCGCACCCGCTGACCGCGCAGCATGGAGGTGTAGGAGATCTCCTGGTCCGGGTCGCGGAAGGTGCTGCCGAGGATGACGTGCAGGTCGTGGCGGGTGGCGGCGCGCATGACGCCGCGGGTGATGCCCGCGAAGTAGGGGTCGGCGACGTCGTGGCCGATGACGCCGACGGCGGGACTCGACGCGCTGGCCAGTGCGCGGGCCAAGGCGTTGGGCGAGTAGGCGAGTCGCTCGGCGGCGGCGAGCACCCGCTCGCGCAGTTCGGCGCGCACCCTGGCGGTGCCGTTGAGCACGCGGGAGGCGGTGGCGGCCGAAACCCCGGCCGCGGCGGCGACGTCGGCGAGGGTGACCCCGGTGTGTTCAGCCATGGCGGACCTCTCGCTACCGCTTGACCCTGTGTGCCCTGCGAATTATGTTTCTCGCGAAAGCAATTTGTAAGCGCTTTCAGCCAGACCCCAAGGTAGCAGAGAACTCTCGGTACAGGATCGTGAGTGCGGGTGAGTACCGGGAAGGTTCGTTCGAATGAGCGTGCGCCGCAACCTATCGAGTCCAGACGCCTGGCTGTCCGCGCTGGCGCGGATCTGGCGGCCGGTCGCGCTGCTGGTGGGCATCCTCGCGCTGTGGGCGTTGATCAGCGCCGCGCACCTGGTCGAGGACTATCTGATCCCCTCCCCCGGCCGCACCCTGTCGGTCGCGGTGGACAAGGCGGCGTATCTGGCCCAGCACAGCTGGGTCACCACCTACGAGACCGTGATCGGCTTCGTGCTGGCCGCGGTGCTCGGCGTACTGGCCGCGGTGGTGATGGTCTACTCGCGCACCGTCGAGCAGACCCTGTACCCGGTGCTGCTGTTCGCCCAGGTCATCCCGAAGATCGCCATCGCGCCGCTGTTCGTGGTGTGGTTGGGTTTCGGGCCGGGACCCAAGGTCGTCATGGCGGTGCTCATCGCGTTCTTCCCGGTGGTGATCTCCACGGTCACCGGGTTGAAATCGGTGGATCCGCAGATGCTCGAACTGGCCGACACCATGGGCGGTGGCGCGTTGCGCACCTTCGTCAAGATTCGGTTTCCGGCGGCGCTGCCGCACCTGTTCTCCGGTTTGAAGGTGGCGGTCACCCTGGCGGTGACCGGTGCGGTGGTCGGCGAATTCGTCGGCTCCAACGAGGGTTTGGGCTATGTGATCCTGCAGGCCAATGGAAATTTCGATACCCCGCTGCTGTTCGCGGCGCTGCTGGTGATGTCGCTGATCGGCATCATCGCCTTCGTCGCGCTCGATATCGCCGAACGGCTCCTGCTGCCCTGGCATGCCAGTCGCCGCGGCGAGGCCGTCACCACCACCCTCTAGCGGAAGGCCCCATCCCATGAAGATGAAGCGAATCCCATGGGCCGCATTGTTTTCGGCGCTGCTGTTGACCGCCGCCACCGCGTGCGGCTCCAACAGCGCCACAGGTTCGAAGAACGAAGCGGTCACCCTGACCCTGAACTGGTACCCCTACGGGGAGCACGCCCCGATCTACTACGGGGTCAAGCAGGGCATCTTCGCCAAATACGGCATCGATCTGAAGGTGCAGGCCGGGCAGGGCTCGGGCAAGACGGTGCAGGCGGTCGGCGGCGGACAGAGCGAATTCGGCTGGGCCGACACCGCGGCGGTGCTGTCGGCGGCGGAGAAGGGCGTCCCGGTCAAGAGCGTCGGGGTGTTCCTGCAGACCACCCCGGCCTCGGTGCAGTCCTTTGCCGAGAAGCGGCTGAGCAAGCCCGCCGATCTGCGCGGCATCAAGATCGCGGCCACCGCCGGTGACGCGCTGTCGAAGACCTTCCCGGCGTTCCTGCGCAAGAACGGCATGAACAACGAGGACGTGAAACTGGAGAACACCGACGCGGCGGGCAAGATCGCCGCGCTGCTCTCGGGTCGGGTCGACGCGCTGATCGGTTTCGCCAACGATCAGGGACCGACCATCCAGGAGAAGTCCGGCAAACCCATGTCGTATCTGCGGTTCTCGGATTTCAAGCTGAACTTCTTCGGTGACGGTCTGATCACCGCCCGTCAACAGTTGGCGCGCAAACCGGATCTGGTGAAGCGGATGGTGGCCGCGATGAGCGAGTCGTGGAGCGCGGCCGAGCGCGATCCGCAGGGTGCGGTGGCGGCCATGGCGGGCGCGTCGGAGCAGTTGCCGCCTGCGGCGGTGCTGGTCGACCAGTTCAAGACCACCCTGACCCTGCTGCACACCGAGGCGTCGAAAACCCTGCTGCCGGGCGCGAATACGGCCGTGGACTGGCAGCAGACCATCGACACGTTCAAGCAGACCGAGATCATCGGCACCCAACTGGATCTGGGCACGGTCTGGGCCGAAGATGTGGCCCCGACCCGATGAGCGTCACCGCAGTGCCCACCCGCGCCGTCGAGATCGACGCCGTGGCGGTGCGATTCCGCAGCAAGAAGCAGGATGTCACCGCGATCGGCGAGGTGTCGCTGGGTATCGCGCCCGGTGAGTTCGTCTCCCTGGTCGGTCCGTCCGGATGCGGGAAATCGACGCTGCTGAAACTGGTCTCGGGTCTGCTGACCCCCTCGGCGGGCGCGGTGCGGCTGCTGGGGCAGCCGGTGCGCGGTCCGCGCCACGATATCGGGTTCGTCTTCCAGCGGGCCGCGCTGCTGGATTGGCGCAGTGTGCGCCGAAACATCCTGTTGCAGGCCGAGATGCGCGGCATGGAGCCCGCTCTGGCGCGCGAACGCGCCGACGAGCTCATCGCCATGACCGGCCTGACCGGATTCGAAGAGGCACTGCCGCACGAACTCTCGGGCGGTATGCAGCAGCGGGTGGCGCTGTGTCGGGCGCTGCTGCACCGGCCGCGCGTCCTGCTGATGGACGAGCCGTTCGGCGCGCTGGACGCGTTGACCCGCGAGCAGATGAATGTGGAATTGCATCGCATCTGGCGCGAGACCGGCACCACGGTGCTGCTGGTGACCCATTCCATCGCCGAGGCGGTGTATCTGGCGAATCGGGTCGTGGTGCTTTCGGCGCGGCCGAGCACGGTGGCCGAGGAGATCGCGGTGCGGCTGCCGAAGATCAGGAACTATTCGGCCACCATGGCCGATCCGGCATTCGCGGCGGCGACGACGCGGGTGCGCGAATTGTTGGGTGCGGGAAGGGATCTGTAGTGAGTGAGCGCAGGCTCGGTGTGGTGATGAACGGTGTCACCGGCCGGATGGGCTACAACCAGCATCTGGTGCGTTCGGTGCTGGCGATCAACGCCGAGGGCGGGGTGGCGCTGGCGGACGGATCGCGGGTGCTGCTGGACCCGATGCTCCTCGGTCGCGACGCCGAGAAGTTGCGCGCCCTGTCCGAGCGGCACGGCGTGCGGCGGTGGACCACCGATCTCGCCGAAGCCCTGGCCGATCCGGAGGATTCGATCTACTTCGACGCCCAGGTCACCACGGCCAGGGTGGACGCGGTGCGGGCGGCGATCGCGGCGGGCAAGCACATCTACGCCGAGAAGCCCATCGCCGAGGACGTGCCCGCCGCGCTGGAACTGGCGCGGCAGGCCGCCGCGGCGGGCGTCAAGAACGGTGTGGTGCAGGACAAGCTGTTCCTGCCGGGCCTGCTGAAGCTGCGGCGGCTGATCGAGGGCGGCTTCTTCGGCCGGATCCTGTCGGTGCGCGGCGAATTCGGCTACTGGGTGTTCGAGGGTGACTGGCAGGTCGCGCAGCGCCCGTCCTGGAACTACCGCGCCGAGGATGGCGGCGGTATGGCGCTGGATATGTTCCCGCACTGGAACTACCTGCTGGAGAACCTGTTCGGCCGAGTGGAGGCGGTGTACGCGCGGACCGCGACCCATATTCCCGAGCGGGTCGACGAACAGGGCCGCACCTATCGGGCCACCGCCGACGACGCCGCCTACGGCATCTTCGAGTTGGCGGGCGGTGTTCTCGCGCAGATCAATTCGTCCTGGGCGGTGCGGGTGCATCGCGACGAACTGGTGGAATTCCAGGTCGACGGCACCGAGGGCAGTGCCGTGGCCGGGCTGCGGGACTGCCGGATCCAGCATCGGGGCGCGACACCGAAACCGGTGTGGAATCCGGATCTGCCCAACGCGCACTCCTTCCGCGACGGCTGGCAGTCGGTGCCCGACAACGCGGTGTTCGACAACGGATTCAAGGTGCAGTGGGAGATGTTCGTGCGCCACGTCGTCGAGGACGCCCCGTTCCCGTACGACTTCCTCGCGGGCGCGCGTGGCGTCCAATTGGCCGCCGCCGGACTGGAATCCGCGCGCGAGGGTCGCCGCGTCGAGGTTGCGGAGCTGACGCTGTGATCGCGCTGCCCACCGCGGCAGGCACACTCGAGCCTTATACCCTCCGGCCCCCGGTGACGTGGGCGCGCCCCGAGGGGCCGCCCGCGGCGCGGATCGCGTTCGCCGCCGCCCATGTGGTGGCCCAACCGTCGGCCGCCAACGCCCCCGGCGCGCCCGCCGTTTTGGACTGGGATGCGACGCTGCGGTTCCGGCGGCACCTGTGGGCGCACGGTTTCCGGGTCGCCGACGCCATGGACACCGCCCAGCGCGGGATGGGCCTGAACTGGGCCGCCACCGAGGAGTTGATCGCGCGTTCCGGTGCGGCCGCCGCCGAACTCGGCGACCCGTTCACGCTGCTGGCCTGCGGGGCGGGCACCGACAACGCCCCCGACGCCGCGAGCCTCGACGCGATCGTGGACGCCTACCGCGCCCAGATCCACGAGATCCGTTCCGCCGGAGCGCAGGTCATCGTGATGGCCAGCCGCCGCCTGGCGGCCCTGGCCACCGGCCCCGGCGACTATCGAACCGTCTACGACCGGCTGCTCGCCGAGGCGGACCGGCCGGTCATCCTGCACTGGCTCGGTGAGATGTTCGATCCGGCGCTGGCGGGCTACTGGGGTTCCGGCGACCGCGACAAGGCCACCGGCCACTTCCTGGATCTGATCGAGGCGCACGCGGACAAGGTCGACGGGGTGAAGGTGTCGCTGCTCGACGCCGACCACGAGGTGCGGTTGCGCGCCACCCTGCCCGCGGGTGTGAAGCTCTACACCGGCGACGATTTCCACTACCCGGAGCTCATCGCCTCCGGATCGCACGCGCTGCTGGGCATCTTCGACGCCATCGCCCCCGCCGCCGCTGCCGCCCTCGCGGCCCTGGACGCGGGCGATCTCGACCGCTACCACGCGATCCTCGCCCCCACCGTGGTGTTGTCCCGCAAGATCTTCGAGGCCCCCACCTTCCACTACAAAACCGGTGTGGTGTTCCTGGCCTGGCTCGCCGGACATCAGGACGGGTTCGCCATGGTCGGCGGCGCGCAGTCGGCGCGGTCACTGCCGCATCTGGCCGAGGTGTTCCGGTTGGCCGATCGGGCCGGGCTGCTGCCGGACCCGGAACTGGCCGAGGCCAGGATGGCGCGGCTGCTCGCGGTGCACGGGGTCGGCGTATGACCGTCGATGTGCCCGGCGGGCGTCCCGCCGCCCTGCCCACGCCCGGTCCGGGTGATCCCCGGTTGGCGCGACTGTCGTTGAACCAGTGGACGACTCGGAAATGGAGCGTGGCCGACGCGGTCGCGGGCTGCGAGCGGGCCGGTATCGCCTCCATCGGGCTGTGGCGGGAGAAGGTCGCCCAGTACGGGCTCGAAGCGAGCGCGAGAACCGTGCGGGCAGCGGGACTTCGGGTGTCGTCGCTGTGTCGGGCGTTCGGATTCACCGCCCCCGACTTCGATCTCGACGACGCGCGTCGCGCCGTGGACGAGGCCGCGACCCTCGGCACCGATTGCCTGGTGGTCGTCGCGGGCGGAATCGGTTCGGGCAGCAGGGATCTCGCCGGCGCCAGGGCCAGGCTCGCCGACCGGATCGGCGAGCTGGAACCCCACGCGCGCGCGGCGGGCGTCCGATTGGCGCTGGAACCGCTGCACCCGATGTACTGCGCGGACCGGGCGGTGCTGTCCACCTTGAAACAGGCGCTGGATCTGGCCGAGCGGTGGCCCGTCGAATCGGTCGGCGTCGTCGTGGACACCTTCCATCTCTGGTGGGATCCCGAGGTTTTCGCGCAGATCGCCCGCGCGGGCGACCGCATCGCCGGCTATCAGGTGTGCGATTTCCTGGTGCCGCTGCCGCCGGACCCGCTGCTGGGGCGGGGCATGATGGGCGACGGTGTCATCGACTTCCGGCCCTTGACGGCGGCGGTCGAGGCGGCGGGCTATCGCGGCGACATCGAGGTGGAGATCTTCAACGCCGACGTCTGGGCCGCCGACGGCGACCAGGTGCTGGCCACGCTGATCCGCCGCTTCGTCACCGAGGTGCGGTGAGCGCGGAACTCCTGTGGCGGACAACCCTTCCAGCGGCGGAACGCGCGGATGAACGACGCGGCCTCCGCGTAGCCCAGGCGCGCGGCCAACTGCTCGGTGGTCAGGTCGGTGTGGGTGAGCAATTCCTCGGCCATCATCTGGCGCACCTCGTCGAGCAGGGCGCGGAAGGAGGTGCGCTCCTCGTTGAGCCGCCGCGAGAGGGTGCGCGGACTCATGAACAGGCCGCCCGCCACCGCCGACTGATCCGGCAGCCTGCCAGGATCGCGCACCAGCACGTCGCGCACCTCGGCGGCCACCCCGGCGCGGGGGGCGCGCTGGTCGAGCAGGTCGCGGCAGAGCTGTTCGCAACTGCCGCGCGCCCAGTCCCCCGCGCGGGGCAGCGACAGGTCCAGACCGCGACCGTCGATGACGATGAGATCGGCGGTCGCGTCGAAAATCGGTGTCACACCGAAGGTGTCGCGGTAGCGGATGATCTCGGCCGGGGCCTGGTCGCGCAGCAGGACCCGCCGGATGGGCAGCGCGGTCTCGAACAGGTCGACCACGATGGTCTGCAGGCCCGCCATGGCGCGCTCGGTGAGGAAGGTGCGCAGCCGGGCCGGTAGTTCGGCGCTCTCGACCACGAGGCGACCCTCCTGGGTGTCCTCCTCGAAGACGAGTCCGCCGAAGACGAACGCCAACTCCAGACAGCGCAGCGCCACCTCCACGACCTCGCGCACCGTCCGGCTGCCCACCAGCGCCAGACCCCACGGGCCGTAGAGCGAGATATGGTGGCGCGCACCGGCTTCCAGACCCAAGCCCGGTTCGTCGCCGCAGTGGGCCAACAGGTTGCGCACCACGCGCAACTCCTGGCGGGCCGTCACCTCCGCATCGGGGGCGAGCACCGCCTCCGGGGTGAGTGTCGTGCCGGCGAAACATCGGTCGGGGTCGAGCCCGCGTTCCTCGGCCAGTTGCATGAGCACGTGCACGCCTGCCGTGCCGCGCCGGAAATCCCAGTCGAACATCTTCGCATCCTCGGTGAGGCATTGGTTGGCGCAATGTATCAACGCGTTCCGGATACGGCAGCGGTTCGGGAAAGATCTGTGACACCGGCTAAAACGCGTTCCCCCAACCTGATCCGCGCCACAAGATGGAAAACCGCTGTCGCGCTGCGGATTCGAGAAATAGTTCGACGTGCGTGCGGGTCGAATCGGATCCCGCTGAGCGGGACCCGATTCGACCGCGGTCGCCTTGCTATCCGTTCAACTGTGCTTGGAAGATCGCACGATTGAAGTAGGCGCGGGCCTCCCGAATCAGTCCGGCGTCATCGAGTTCGTACACGTTGATCCCGGACCAGTTCACCGGGACACCCGAGAGCGAGACGGCCGCACCGGACCAGGCGACCGCGACCCGGTTGCCGACAGTGTGCGCCTCGCGCGGTGTGAGACCCAGGAAGGGGCTGAAATTCGGCAGCACCGAGGCGATGAACTCGCCGATGGCGGCGCGGCCGACGATCGGCGGCTCGCCGACCGGGTCGTGGAAGACGCCGTCGGCGGCGAACGAGCCGGCCCAGGCGTCGGCGTCGCCGGACTGGGACGCGGTGAAGAACCGGGTGACGGCGGCGGGCATGGCGGGCATGGTCATGTTCTCTCCAAAGGGTTGTTGTTGTGACGTGCGGGATTTCATGCGGACAGCGCACTTCGGTCGTAGCGCCGTGCGAACGGGAGGGCAGCCAGTCCGGCGAGCGCGAGGACGGCCTGCAGCAGGCAGACGCCGGTCCAGCCGAAGGCGGTGTAGCAGGCCGCGGCCAGGGCCGCGCAGATCGCGCCGCTGAGGAAGACCGCGACCATGTAGACGGTGTTGGCGCGGCTGCGCGCCTCGGGGAGGTAGGCGAAAATCCTTGCCTGATTGGCGATCTGACTCCACTGGACCGCGATATTCACCGCGACGACGGCGACGATCATGCAGATCAGCCAGGTGCGGCCGAGGGCGTAGGCGGCAGCGGAGAACAGGGTGAGCGACAGGGCGGCGGTGACGATCGGCAGCGGGCCGCGGCGGTCGATGAATCGGCCCGCCCACGGCGCGGCGAACGCGCCCGCGAGACCGAGCACCCCGAACAGACCTGCCGCCGCCGTGCCGAAGTGGTAGGGCGCGCCGGTCAGCGCCAGCACCAGGGAGGTCCACGTGGCGTTGTAGGCCCCGAAGAGTGCGGCGTGCAGCAGACACGATTGGCGCAGCGCGGGTTCGGTGCGCAGCAGGCGCGGCAGCGAGGCGAGCAGGCCACCGTAGCCGAGGGTGTTCTCGCGGACGGATTCGCGCGGGATCAACACCACCGCCAGCAGACCGGAGATCGCGGTGAGCACCGCGGCCAGCACATACACCGCGCGCCAACCGAGCGCCTGGCCCACCGCGCCGCCGATCACTCGCGAACCGATGATGCCGGTCATGAGCCCGATCTGGACGTTGGCCACCACCGCGGCCCGGCGCCGCGGCGGTGCGAGTTCGGCGGCCAGCGGCACCAGGACCTGCGGGATCACGGTGCAGCCGCCGATCAGCGCGGCGGCCGCCGCGAGCAGGGACAGTCCCGGTGCGAGCGCGGCCGCCAGCAGGGCCAGCACCGTGGCCGTGAGCATGGCCGTCAGCAGCGGGCGACGGCGGCGCACATCCCCCAGCGGCACCAGGAACAGGATTCCGGCGGCATAGCCGAACTGGGCGCAGGTCACCACCAGACCTGCCGACGAGGCCGGGATGCCGAGGCCGCTCGCGAACAGCGTCAACAGTGGCTGGGCCAGGTACACATTGGCCACGGTGACGCCGCTGCAGATCGCCATGACGGCAAAAAGTAATGGGCGCGTGGATCTTTCGGGTATTTGTTCGGTGAGCACCATACCGGTCTCCAATCGAGCGAACTAGTTGGTTCGAAATGGTAGGAGCGCTTGCCTCAACTGTCAAACGAACCAGTTCGTTAGGTAGTCGCTGCGGCAACTTCTTTGTTTCGGTGAAACAAAATGATATATTTGCTTCGTGGAAGCAAATAAGAAGCAGGTTTCGGAGCTGGCGGGCATGACCGCGCGCTTCGCGGAGGCGATGCGGCAAGGCGCCTCGCGGGCGTTCGATCCGGTGCGGGTCGGCGTGCTCACGCTGGCGGTACAGTCGGGGCCGTTGCGTGCCGGTGAGATCGCCGAGCGGCTGGACGCGTTGCCGTCGTCGGTCACCAGGCACGTTCGCGCACTGGTCGATTCGGGACTGGCGCGGACCGCACCCGATCCGGCCGACGGACGAGCGGTGCTGGTCGAGGCCACCGATGCGGGTCGGGCCGAGCTCGAGCAGTTCACCGACATCGGAGAAGAGATATTCGGCGCGGTGATCGCCGACTGGTCCGCCGAGGATGTCGTGGCCCTCACCCGGCTGCTCGACCGGTTGATCGAGTCCTGGGCCGCGGTCGGGACCCAGCACCAGCAGCGAGCCGGATCACGAAACCCGAATCAATTCGGCTGGAGCCGATTCTGACGATGATTGGCGGAAATATTGTGATCAACAACAGTTCTCGTCCCTCGATCGCTATCGCGGGCGCCGGCCTGGCAGGTCTGTGCCTGGCGCAGTCACTGCACAGGGCCGGAATCGATGTGCGGGTATACGAACGCGACTCCGGACCGTTCGCGCGCCGCCAGGGCTACCGCATCACCGTCGACAAAGACGGCCGAGCCGCGTTGCGGCGGTGTGTTCCGCCGAACCTGTACGAATTGATCTCGACGGTCGCGGGTGCGCCCGGCGGATACTTCCGGATCACCAACAAGGATCTACGAGACGCCGTGACCGTGCGCTTCGACGAGAACATTCCCGACCAAGCAGCAGTCCAGATGGATCGCCAGACGCTGCGCGCGATTCTGCTGCGGGGACTCGAGGACCGGGTGCATTTCGGCAAGGGGGCGGTCGGCGTCGAACAAGACAGCAGCGGTGCGGTGCTGCATCTGTCCGACGGTGGTTCGACCCGCGCCGACGTGGTCGTCGGTGCCGACGGCGTCGGCTCGGTGCTGCGCGCAACCACGCTGCCCGGTCACGATCCGGTCGACTCCGGCATGTACGCCCTCTACGGGCGCACCCCACTGCGAGTCCGCGGTCGGTCCATGGTGCCGCAGGCTCTGACCAGCAGCGGAGTGCTCGCCATCGGCGACCGGCCGGGGCGATGCATGTTCTTCACCTCCATGCGTTTCGGTGAGCAGCCCTCGGCGGCCTTCCGGCGACTGGCACCCGGCCACGACGCCCCCGTGGACGACGACTATGTGATGTGGGGACTGGTCTTCTCCGGGGCCGACGATCCATTTCCCGATCAGCAGCCCACGTCGTCGCAGCTGCACGAATTCGCCGTTGGCTTGGTTGGCGAATTCCATTCTGTCGCAAAGGAACTGATCGCCGAGTCGCAGCCCGAATACACCATGAAAGTCAAACTCACGGCTGCCCCCCGCCCGCGTGGCTGGCAGATGTCGCGGGTGACACTGGTGGGGGACGCGGTGCACGCGATGCCACCCCTGGGGGCTCACGGCGGCAATACCGCATTGCGCGATGCGGCCCTGCTGGCAGAAAAGCTGGAACATGCTGTCGCGCACGGTGCATCACTCGAACACGCACTGTCGGCCTATCAAGACGAAATGGTGCCGTACGCATTCCAATCGGTCGACGAAGCATCCAAACAGCTACGGCGGCTGACGGGCAGCAATCCGGTCCAACGATGGATCCTGCTGCGAGCACTGCCGCGGCTACACCGCGCCACCGTCTCCTGACGGCCGCGGACCCCGGACGATCCGCGCGGCATCGACCCGATCAACGGCGATCGAGATTCGCGGTCCGACCCTCGGCACCAGTTTCGGCAGTACGCCCTTCGGCGGCGCGTGAACACTGGCTCCGGGAACAGAGAGTTCAGGTTCAACCGGTGGTCGCAACCAACACCCGAGGTCACGGAGGGTGCAGGGAAGGCCATTGGAGTGGATGCAGGAGGTGACCGGCCGATGCCGGTCACCGTCGCGAGCATCATTCCCTCGCCGAAATGGGGCACGCAAAAACCTCGTCGTTGCCCCCGACAGCGCTTTTCAGCCGAAGGCATCCGCGCTGCCCAAGACCGGCGCATGGCCGGAGCGAAGGCGGAGGTCCACGGATTGTCCGCAGGCCGATCGGGGCTTCGTGTCACTCACCGATCTCGGGGCATTTCCAGCGGTCGTAGGTGCCATAGTCGGCGTCGGCAAGACCCTGGCACCGGGTCGAGGTGATTCGCGTCGAATCATCGAATCGCACGATCAGAACGTAGCCGTTCTCCGGCGACCATTTGGCAGGCACGAGGACGATGCGATCCGCGCGCACTTCCAGCGAACGGAACCACTCGTACCGATAGCGGAACCTCTGCGCCTCAGTGGTTGGCAGCTTTGTCTCCCAGATGAGATCGGCGGTATCGAGGACGACAACCGTCTCGCGGCGCCACAGCCCGGCTGCGGTGTCCGTCGCCGCTTGCTTGCCGTGTTCGGTCGCGAAGATATGGAACTACTGCCCTTACTGCAGAAATTCGATCGCACCAAATATCTCGCCACATTCTCCATCCGCTACTCGACCGAGTTGGTTGGTCAGCCGGCAGCGAGTGTGCCCCATCATCAAACGAACCAGTTCGTTACACTGGGGACGTGGCATACGACTCGACAGCGACCAAAGAACGCATCCTCACCGCGGCGGCGACCGAATTCGCCGCCCACGGCGTGGCCGGAGCCCGCGTCGACCGGATCGCCGCCAACGCCAACGCCAACAAGCGCGCCATCTACGACTACTTCGGCGACAAGCAGGCCCTTTTCGGCGCTGTCCTCGAACGTCTGCTCACCGACCTCGCCGCCGCCGTCCCGCCCGGCGAGGATCCGGACCTCGGCGCCTACGCGGGCACGTTGTTCGACTACCACCACGCACACCCCGAGGCATTGCGGTTGCTGCTGTGGGAGGCACTGGAAATGGGCGAGGACCCCGTGGTGGACGAGCAGGCGCGCACCCGCCACTACCTCGACAAGATCAACGCCGCCGACCGCGCCTCCTCCCCCGACGAAGACCCCCGCACCCTGCTCTTCTTCACCCTCGGCCTGGTCGGCTGGACCCTGGCGATGCCCCAGTTGCGCCGCATGATCCTCGGCCCCGACTACACCCCCGAACGCCTGCGCACCGCCGTCACCGCGGCCGTGCGCAATCTCGCCGCACCACCCGACTGACCGGGTCCCGTCCCGAGGGATCGCGAGCGGCCATCGCGGTGACGCGAATTCCGCGGCCTCGCCGCCCTGCACGGCCTGACCCTCGAATCGATTCGAGACCTGACCGACCAGCGCTGCCTGCTGGAGTTCCGTCGGTGGTAGGTTCGCCGCCATGCCCAGCCCGGATGACAAAACCATCGGATTGTCCCTGGTCACCTACCAGAGCGCGGAGGATCTCCCCGGCTTCTTGGAAACCCTCGAGGCGGCGGTGCGGCCCTACGCGGTGGAGGTGGTCGGTGTCGACAACGCGTCCACCGACCACAGTGCCGACATCGTCGCGGAGTTCGGCGGCCGGGTGATCCGCAATACCCGCAATGTAGGGCTATCGGCGGCGATCAACCAAGGGGCCGCCGCCTGCGGCGGGGACTGGATTCTCGTCGCGAACCCCGATACCCGGCTCGCGCCGGGCTCGATCGCGGCACTGGTGGATACCGCCGCCGCCGATTCGCGTATCGGCATGATCGGCCCGCGCATCGCGCGGTTGGACGGAACCCCCTATCCGAGCGGGCGGCGCTTCCCCTCGCTCGCGGTCGGGATCGCCCACGCCTTGCTGGGCGGGGTCCGACCGGGCAATCCCGCGACGCGCCGCTACTTCGGCGAACCGGTCGCCGAGGTCGGCGACGTGGACTGGATCTCGGGATGCTGCATGCTCTTTCGCCGCGAAGCCTTCGACGCCGTCGGAGGTTTCGACGACCGGTATTTCCTCTACTTCGAGGAAACCAAGATGGCACTCGACATGCATCGCGGCGGGTGGCGGGTCGTGCTGAATCCGAACGCGGAGATCCGGCACCGCGAGGGCGGCAGCATGCGGTCCGCGCCGCTGCGCAAGATCCGCACCCACCACCGCAGCGCGCTGCGCTTCTTCTGCGACTTCCACCGGGGCACACCATGGTTGGTGTTCGCGCCGCTGGTCGCGGCCGGTCTGCTCGTGCGCGGGGCGGTGGCGCTCGCGCGCAAGGCGCTGTCGGACCGTTGATCGAGCGCTGCGCGGCCCTGCCGAGCAGCTTCGACCCGGCTGTTCGGCAGGGCTCAGGAGGCGGCTTCCGCGGTGGCGATGGTCTGGAGCAGAACGTTCCTGGCCGCATCGATATCGGCCGATCGCTGCTCGAGGGTACGCAGCCTGCCTCGGAGAGCGTCCAGCACGCCGGGGCAGGGAAGTACCGCGGCCTCGGCATTGGTACAGGGCAGAACCTGGCGGATGGTGCGGGTCGGTAGGCCTGCCGCGAGCAGAGCCCGAATCCGCAGCACCGTCGCGGGAACGGTCTCGTCATAGGTTCGGTATCCGTTGGCTAGGCGCTCGGACCGGAGCAGTCCCGTCCGCTCGTAGTAGCGCAGCAGGCGTTGGCTCGTCCCGGTCCGTTCGGCCAGTTCTCCGATGAGCACCGACATTCCTCTCGCGCTTGACCTTCCAACAGTGTCAAGGAACAACAGTGGACCTGCCCTGCCGCATTCCCGCGGCACGTCTCCCTGGAGGAACCTTTGATCATCGATGCCCACAGCCACGTCCACGACCCGGTCGAAAGCCACCTCGCCGCCCTGGACGCCGCGGGAGTGGATCGGGCGGTGCTCTTCGGCACCAGAGCACATCCGGAACGAGCCGTCGATCTCGAATCGCTGCGTCGTGAGATGGGCGTCCTCGACAACGCCCTGGCAGGCGGTGTTACCGCCGTCGACAGCTATCGCACCGCCTGGGCGGAGTTGCATCGGACCCTCGCCGCGCACCCGGACCGGTTCGTCGGATTCGGATCCGTGCCCGTGGACCTGCCCGAGGACGACATCGCGACTCTGATAGACCGTGAAGTGGTGGGCCGCGGACTGCGCGGCATCGGGGAACTCACGCCGCCCGCGGGTGCGGCGGGCCGGATCGAGCCCGTGCTCGCCGCGGCCCACGACCACGGCGGGCTGCCCGTAGTGGTGCACGGATACGCTCCCACCACCGCGGCAGATCTGCGCGCTTTGTCTCGTCTCGCCACGCGATATCCGAAGGTTCCGCTGGTGATCAGCCAACTCGGCGGGACGAACTGGATGGCGGCGATCGAGCTGGTCCGCGACACACCGAGTATGTATTTGGAATTGTCCACGGCCAACATCATTTTCGCGGTGCGGCTCGCGATCCGAGAGATTCCCGAGCGGACGTTGTTCGGCTCGGATGCTCCCTACGGTGATCCGGTGCTCGCCCGCACCACCGTGGAACGCGTCACCCCACCCGGCGAGGTGCGTGAGCTGGTGCTCGGAGGAAACCTGAGCAGAATCCTGGGCGTCCTCTGAACCCACGACCTCCTGCGGGCGAGGGACAGCGGTGATCAGAACGGTGTGTGGCGGATCTGCTCGGTAATCAGACCGAAACAACCTCGGGCTCAGGTATTTTCACCGACTCACGCGGTACCGCCAAATAGGACGGACCGAACCCGGCCAGACTCAGCAGCGCGGCAATCCATCGGGTCCAGCGCAATCCACCGGAGGCGACGATCGCGCCGCCGATCACCGATCCCGCCGCCGCGCCAGGGTTGAACGCGCCCACGTTCACCGCGACCGCCAAGGTCGGTGCGGCACCGGCAACGCGCGTCCGCCTGAAGGGTCACTCGGCGACGACGAGCCCGATCTGCCGGGCGAAGGCCGCAGCGAGATCCATCAACTGCGCCGGGCTGACGGTGGCCCCGCGCAACGCCTCGAGACTGCCCGCGACACGCAACGTCCGCGTGCCACGCAGATCGACCTCGCTCAATGTCGCACCCGTGAAATCGATCTCGTCCAGACTGGACCCCGCGAATCCGACCTTGGTGAGCTTCGCCTGCCCGAAATCGGTATTCCGCAGCACACAATCGACGAACTCCACCTCGCGCAGGACGGCGGCCCGGAAATTCACCGACTCGAATTTGCAGCCCTCGAACCGCACTCGCCGCAGCCCCGCCCCGCCCGCGTCGACCCCGGCGAGGGCGCCGATCAGCATTTCCACATCCTGCCAACCGGTGTCGGACACATCGGTGCCCACCCACCGCACATCCCGCAACCACACATCGCTGAACCTGGCGTAGCGCAGACTCCCCCGCTCCAGCGCCACATCGGTGAACACCGACTCCGAGAAGCGGGCGTGCTCGGCCTGGATCGCGCCCAAATCCCCGGTGAAGTGGGTGTATTCGTACTCGCCCTCGTGTTCGGGTGCGGCATCCGACGCCGTCAGGTGACGCGCGTAGCGCAGGTCGGCGAGCTGATGGGGCATGGCGGACCTCTCGGGACGGCTGCGGGAACCCGATCCACCCTAGCCGACACGTCCGAAACGTCCGGTCGGGGGCAGTGGCGCGGGCGGTATCGATTCGCGCCCCGACGGCGCGCGAATTGGCTAGTGTCCGAGGCGATCCCCGCGCGGATCGTGGCGGCGCGGCCACCCCGTGCCCCGCGGTCCGCACCCTCAACTCTGTCGATCGGAGAACCCGTTGAGGCGCAAGACCCTCCCCGCGCTCGGTGCGGCGGCACTCATGACCGCGATGCTCGCGCTGACCGCGTGCGGCTCCGGTGGCACCGCCGAGTCCGATATCGTCACCGCGAACCTCGCCGAACCGCAGAATCCGCTGCTGCCCGCCAACCAGAACGACAACAACGGCAGCCGCATCGTCGACCGGCTGTTCGCGGGCCTGAAGTACTACGATGCCGACGGAGCCGCGCACAATGAGGTCGCCCAATCCATCGACAGCACCGACCGCGTGCACTACAGGATCGTGCTGAAGCCGGATTGGAAGTTCTCCGACGGCACGCCCGTCACCGCGCGCTCCTTCGTCGACGCCTGGAACTTCGCCGCCCTGGGCAGCAATGCCCAGATCCAGAGCTACGTCTTCAACGGCATCCTCGGCTACGACGAGGTCAGCGCGAAAAACCCGACCGCGCAAACCATGTCGGGCCTGCAGGTGGTCGACGACCGCACCTTCACCGTAGCCCTGAAGAGTCCGTCGATCGATTTCGAAGCCGAATTGGCCTACGCGCCTTTCTATCCGCTGCCCGCCGTCGCCTACAAGGATCTGAAGGCGTTCGGGGAGAACCCGATCGGCAACGGACCCTACAGGTTCGCGCGCACCGGGGCGTGGGAACACAACGTGAAGGTCGAACTCACTCCCAACCCGGACTACAAGGGAGCCCGCCCGGCCAAGAACAAGGGCCTGCGTCTGGTCATGTACCAGTCCTACGACACCGCGTACGCCGATTTGCAGGCCGGCAATCTCGACGTCTTGGACACCATTCCCGACAGCGCGCTGTCGACCTATCAGCAGGATCTCGGCGACCGCGCCATCCGCAAACCCACCGCTCAGAACCAGCATGTCGGCCTGCAACCCACCCTCGCGCATTTCGGCGGCGAGGAAGGCGTGCTGCGGCGCAAGGCCATTTCACTGTCGGTGAATCGGGATCAGATCTGCGACAAGATCTTCCACGGTAGTCGCGTTCCCTCCCGCGACTTCACCGCCAGCACCCTGCCCGGCTTCGACCCCAAGCTGCCCGGCTCGGACCTGTTGACCTACAACCCGGCCGAGGCCAAACGCCTGTGGGCGCAGGCCGACGCGATCTCGCCATGGTCGGGCACCTTCGCGATCGCCTACAACTCCGACGGCAATCACCAAGCCTGGTCCGAGGCCGTCGCCAACAGCGTCAAGAACACCCTCGGCATCGAGGCCGTCGGCTCCCCCTACCCGACCTTCAAGGATATTCGCTCGGCGATCAGCGCCCACAAGATCGACAAGGCGTTCCGCTACGGCTGGCAGGGCGACTACCCCACCATGCTCGAATTCCTCACCGCCAACTACTACAGCACCGCTGGCTACAACAACACCGACTACCACAATCCGGAATTCGACCGCCTGATCGACGCCGCCCTCGCCGCGCCCTCCGAGCCCGATTCCTACAAACTCGTCGCCCAGGCCCAGACGCTGCTGCTGCGCGATATGCCCAGCATTCCCCTGTTCGACTATGTCGCCAGCGCGGGCCGTTCCGTCAAGGTCAAGAAGGCGGCGCTGACCTGGAACGGGCAGTTCGACTTCGAGAATATCGAGAAGTAGTGCGAAACGCCCTGCCGTGCAGGGCGTTTCACTCCGGAATCGGCCAGTTCGACAGGGTCCGGTCCAGGGCGTCGAGGACGGCGCGCCAAGTGTCGGCGGCGGGACGGGAATGCGCGAATCCGCCCGCCGCCTCCAGCGTCGCGAAACCGTGGAACGTGCTGCGCAGCAACCGGGCCGCATCCAGGTGCGCCGGTTCGGGCAGGCCGTAGCCGCGCAACATGGCATCGACGAGGTCGACACTGCGGCGCAGCTCGGGGGCGTCCGCGAGATCGGCCGGATCCATCCGGATCTGCGTCGCGGCGTAGCGGCCGGGATGATCCAGCACATATCCGCGATACGCGTCGGCGAAGGCGAACAGCGCGTCCCGCCCGGCCCGTCCCGCGATGGCCTCGGCGATCCGATCGTTCAACTCGCCCCCGGCCAGCAATGCCACCCGCACCCGCAGATCCCGCAGATTGCGCACGTGCACATACAGACTCGGGTCCTTGACCCCGAACCGGCGCGCCACCGCCGACAGCGTCAACTGCTCGAACCCGATCTCGTCGGCGAGTTCGGCGGCGGCGGCGACCACCCGTTGCACACTCAGCCCCGCGCGCGGTGACACGCCGACCTCCTCCCTGCTCAGGAAAAACCTAAGCCTAGTAGGAGCCGGACTCGGGCAACAAAAAAAGAGGCAGCTCGCTGCCTCTTTCCACCTCCAACATATACCCGACCCCCTGGCTTGCGGCAAGACCGGGGTGATGGCGCAAAATCGCTGGTCGACGCCCACACATGATCGAACGGGAGGCGACCATGACCGACGACTACACCGACGAACTCCGCTCCGAGCAAACCTACGTCGAGGGCCTCTACACCCGCCTCGACGCCGAGCGAACCGCCGCCAAAACCCACTACCGCGCCGCACTGCGCGGCAATGGCGCCACGCTGCTGGACCGCGACGCCGAAGTCCGCACTCTCGGCAAGCGTGTCCAGCGCCTGGATATCGCCGACAACGGCCTGTGCTTCGGCCGCCTCGACTCCGAGACCGGCGAACACACCTACATCGGCCGCATCGGCCTGTTCGACGAAGCCAGCGAATTCGAACCGCTGCTGCTGGACTGGCGCGCCCCGGCCGCCCGCCCCTTCTACACCGCGACCGCCGCCACCCCGGAGCACATGCGCCGCCGCCGCCAATTCCATGTCGGAGACCGCAGCGTACTGGACTTCACCGACGAGGTGTTCGGCCGTCCCGGCGCGGGCGAACGCGGCGACGCGGCCCTGCTCGCGGCCCTCGACGCGCCGCGCGGGCCGGGTATGCGCGACATCGTCGCCACCATCCAGGCCGAACAGGACCGCATCATCCGACTCGACCATCAGGGCGTGGTGGTGATCGAAGGCGGTCCCGGCACCGGGAAGACGGTGGTCGCGCTGCATCGCGTCGCCTACCTGCTCTACACCCAGCGCGAACGCATGGAACGCCACGGCGTGCTGGTCGTCGGCCCGAATCCGGCCTTCCTGCACCACATCGGACGCGTACTACCCTCACTCGGCGAGACCAATGTGGTCTTCATGACCACCGGCGACCTGATGCCCGGCCTGCACGTCACCGCCGAGGACACACCCGAGGCCGCCCGATCGAAGGGTTCGCGCGAAATCCTCGACGTGCTGGCGGCCGCCATCGCCGACCGGCGGCGACTGCCCGCGGACCCGATCCCGATCGAACTGTCCGACACCACCGTTCGCCTCGACGCCGAGATCGTCGGCTGGGCCGCGGACGAGGCGCGCGCGAGCGGACTCCCGCACAACACCGCCCGCGCCACCTTCCTCGAAGTCCTGACCTGGGCGCTCACCGAGCGAGCCCTCTCCCGGATCGGCCGGGGCTGGCTGAGCAGGAACGACCGCGACGCGTGGGAGAACCTGCGCGCGGATCTGCGCGCCGAACTCGCCGACAACGCGCACTTCACCAAGGTCGTGCACGACCTGTGGCCGATCCTGACCCCCGAGACGCTGCTGTCCGAACTGCTCGGCTCCCGCGACCGGCTGCGCGCGGCGGGCGCGGATCCGGCGCTGTGGCGGGAGCGGGGCGACGCGTGGACGGTGTCGGATGTGCCGCTACTGGACGAGCTGGTCGACCTGCTCGGCCCCGACACCCCGCCCGACGACCGCGCCGAACGCGCACGCGACGCCGAAACCGAGTACGCCGCAGGAGTATTCGACGTCCTCGTCGCTCGGGAGGACATGATGGACGACGAGGACCACCTCTTCGCCACCGACCTGCTCTACGCCGAGGACCTGGCCGAACGCTTCCTCGAACGCGACACCCGCGCGGTCGCCGAACGCGCCGCCGCCGACCGCGACTGGACCTACCGCCACATCGTGGTGGACGAGGCGCAGGAACTGTCCGAAATGGATTGGCGGGTCCTGATGCGCCGCTGCCCAAGCCATTCCTTTACGGTGGTCGGCGACCTGGCCCAGCGCCGCTCCCCTGCCGGGGCAACCTCGTGGGCCACGATGCTCGAACCCTACGTACCGGGACGCTGGGCCTACCGATCCCTCACGGTCAACTACCGCACGCCCGCCGAGATCATGGCCGTCGCCGCCGCCGTACTGGCCGACTTCGCGCCGGAGGTCGGGCCGCCGGACTCGGTGCGCGCCTGCGGCGTCCGCCCCTGGTCCCGACAGGTCACCGCCGACGACATGCCAAGTGCCATCGAGCAATTCGTGCGCGAAGAAGCCGAACACGTGGGAACCAGCGTCGTGATCGGCCCGGAGGGTGTGCCGGGCGCGGTGCCACCCGCTCAGACCAAAGGTCTGGAATACGACGCCGTACTGGTGGTGGAACCGGAGCGGATCCTCGCCGAAGGACCCCGCGGCGCGGCCGAACTCTACGTCGCGCTGACCCGCGCCACTCAGCGACTGGGCGTCCTGCATCGAGAGCCGCTGCCGCGAGCGCTGGCCGGACTCGCGTAGCGCGTGTTGCTACCGAACAGAAGGACTTTCGTCTGGTAACCCTGAGTGTTCCGGTCGCCGCGGCGACCATCCGAAGCACTGAGAGGAGCGTTATGCGTGTCGCGATAGTGGCTCTGAGTGTGCTCGCCCTGACAGGATTCGGCTCCACCATGGCCCAAGCGGCCACCTGCTCGGCTCTCGTCGCCGAGACCAGGAACGATCTCAGCAACGCGGGGGCGCCGACCTCGCACACCCGATGGCAGGACGTCCGCGACGACGCCCAGCGCTTCGTCGACAGCCACCAGTGGAACGGGTCGGCGACCCGGAAATTGCAGTCCGATATCCAGAATCTCGACTCGACCTGCGCGGCTTAGGAATTCAACTGTTGCCGTAGACCCGCTGCGGGTGCACCATCACGACGGTGCGGCGCTCCTCGACCATCACCCGGTCGTATTCGTCCCAGTCGTCATGCGTGCCACCCGCGGCGGTGAACACCTCGCGCAGCAGCAGCCGCAGTCGCTCGGCATCGATACCGGGGGCCGGATCATCGGGACCCACGATCCACACCGGCCCCTCGACCGCCGCCCACTGCCACCCGGCCCGCACCACCACCGTCATCCGCGGCCTGGCCCGCAGATTCGCCAACTTGCGCGTGCCACCGACCAGCACCATCCCCACCGCCCCCTCCCCCGTCTCGGGATGCGGCAGCACCCCCGCGTTCACGACCGACGATTGAATCGTCTTGTCGGCCCGCAGCGTCGACACCACACACAGTCCCTTGTCACCGGCGATGAGCCGGGCGAAATCGGCCAGATCGGTCACGCTCGGGAGTCTAGCGCTCAACCATCACCGAATTCCGGATTCGCCCCGCTACACCCGGTCCAACACCGAACGCAGCCGAGGCAGGGTTCCTTTCCACCCGCGCTCCATGGCATTGCGCGCCATCTTCTGCCTGCGGTCGCTGATATCGAATCCGGTCTGCGTCAAGAGGAATCGGGTGCCGCGTCCCTGGGGGCGAACCTCCCAGTCGACCACCCAGCGCGCCGGGTACTTTGCGCGCAGGTCGACCCACCGCAGCGTCAACTGCTCGGCGGGGCGGGCCGTCAACACCTCGCAGGCGATCTCGGCGGACGGTTCGGTGGGCATCGCGAAGATGAAGTGGGTGCCCACCTCCGCGTCGAATCCGACGGACCGCATGAGCCATTGCTCCAGCAGATCGGGTTCGGTCAGCACCCGCCACACAGTGTCGGGCGGGTGTGGGAAGAAGTGACCGATCTCGACCGCCGCGGGGTTCAACTCCGAATCCGACATCATCGGCGCACCGCCTCAACAACGAATCCACCCATGGCCACCAGCATTCCATGATCGTTCGCTCCGACGTGGGAGTTGGCCGAAGACGTGGCTCACGCGGGTCGCCAGAAGGTGAGACCCGCGCGCGGATTCGCCGCCACCCACGGCGGAAGGTCTGTGCCCGAACGGATCCCGCCCTGGAGCACGGCCCATGAGAACCTTCCGCGAACCCTCATGGGAATAGCAGGCCGAGTAGCCCGGTTGGCGAGGAACGTTGATCATCGACCAGTGAAAGGCATGGCGTATGCGCGCGGTTCGGATTGACCGGTTCGGTGGGGTTGAAGTGCTGCGGGTCGAGGATGTTCCCGAGATCGGCGCGGGTCGGGGCGAGGTGCTGATCGCGACGGTCGCGACGAGTATCAACCCGGTCGACGACAAGACCCGCTCCGGGGCGATCGGCGAGTTCCCGCTGCCGATGACGCTGGGTTGGGACCTCGCGGGCGTCGTCGTCGACGCGGGTTCGGGTGAACTGCGGCCTGGCCAACGGGTTTTCGCCATGTCGCACCAGTTGGGCACGGGTCAGGGCACGTGGGCGGATCTGGTGGCGCTGCCCGCCGATTCGGTCGCTCCCGCGCCCACCTCGCTGACCGCGGCCGAAGCCGCGACCTTGCCGCTGATCGGGTTGACCGCGTTGCAGACGCTGAACTGGCTGGAGGTCGGGGCCGGACAGCGACTGCTCGTCGCCGGAGCCGCGGGCGCGGTCGGCGCGGTCGCCTTGCAGATCGCGCACGCGCGCGGGGTCCGCGTCGACGCCCTGGTCTCCAAGGACAGCCAACTCGACTTCGTTCGATCCGCAGGCGCGGAATTCGCCACCACCAACCCGGCCGACCTCCCCGCCCGCGCCTACGACGCGATCTTCGACACCTTCGGCGCGTTCGCCACCGAAGCCGTGGTCGACGGCGGCCGCTACGCTTCCATCGCCACCCAGGCAGGTCCCGTCCCGGACCTGTCCGCGCGCGATGTCGCCACCACCATCAACCAGGTCCGCGCGGACGGTGCGGGCCTGCGCGAACTCGCGGGCTATGTCGACGAAGGCCGCATCGCCGTCCGCATCGACTCCACCTTCGGCCTGCACCGGATCCGTGCGGCGCACGAACGATTCGCCGAGCGTGGCCGCGACGGCAAAGTCGTCGTGACCTTCTGACAGGCCGCTCACCGCACGGTGCGCCGCGATTCATCGCCGCGCGGGTCGTGGGTGATGCGGATGACTTCGTGTAGTCGCTTGTCCGGCTCCGAGCGGATTTCAGGTCAGTCGGGCGGCGCGCTCGCGCAGGTACCGCTGTTGCGGGAGGCTGGTGGCCTGTTCGGCGGCGGCGAGGTAGGCGGCGCGGGCGCCGTCCGCGTCGCCCGCTGTCTCGAGCAGATGCGCCCGTACGGCGTGGACGCGGTGGTCCATGGCCAGGCGTGGGTCGGCGGCGACCTCGGCCACCAGTGCCAGACCCTCCTCGGGTCCGCGCGACATCGCCACGGCCACTGCGTGATTCAGCGCGATAACCGGATTCTCCACCAGGTCGAGCAGGCGTTCGTAGAGCAGGGCGATCTGGGGCCAGTCGGTGTCGGCGTAGGTGGGAGCCTCGTCGTGGAGGGCGGCGATGGCGGCCTGGAGTTGGTACGGGCCGGGCACACCCTGCGGCAGGGTCGCGGTGAGGAGGGCGATGCCCTCGGCGATCAGGTCGGTGTCCCAGCGGCGCCGGTCCTGGTCGGCCATGGGGATCAGTGCGCCGCCGAGGCCGGTGCGGGCGGGGCGGCGGGCGTCGGTGAGCAGCATGAGGGCCAGCAGCCCGCCGACCTCGCCGTCAGCGGGCAGCAGTCGATGCAGCAGCCGGGTCAAACGGATCGCCTCACCGGACAGTTCGATCCGGTAGAGATCGGCGCCGGAGGTCGCGGCATACCCCTCGGTGAAGATCAGGTACAGCACGTGCAGGACGGCGGCGAGCCGGGCGGGGCGATCGGCGGGCGACGGCGGGGCGAAGATCGCGCCGCTGTCGCGAATCGCCTTCTTGGCGCGGGTGATTCGCTTGCCCATCGTCGTCTCGGAGACCAGGAAGGCGCGGGCGATCTCGGCGGTGCTCAGTCCGCCCGCGGCGCGCAGGGTCAACGCGACCCGCGCGTCGGGCGTCAGCGCCGGATGACAGCACAGCAACAGCAGCGACAGTGTGTCGTCGGAGGAGGTGGACGGCCGATCGACGGGCGGGTCCTCGCACCGCGCGGCGGACAGTTCGCGCCGCCGCCTGGCCTCCTCGGCGCGCAGCAGATCGGTGAGTCGCCGCGCGGCCACGGTGATCAGCCAGGCCCTCGGATCATCGGGCAGGCCCTGCTCGGGCCACTGGGTGGCGGCGGCGAGCAGGGCCTCCTGGACCGCGTCCTCGGCGGAGTCGAAATGTCCGTAGCGGCGGACCAGAGCGGCGAGGACCTGCGGCGCGTAACCGCGCAGCAGGTCGCTCACCTCGTCCATGCCGTTCAGCCGAACTCCGGCGCCTGCTCCATCACGGGCCGCACATCGCAGTAGGCCGAGGCGGTGACCTCGGGCGGTCCGGGACATGCGGCCAGGCCGCCCGCGATCTCGGTGGCGCGATCGAAGTCGGCGCATTCGACGACCCAGTAACCGGCCAGCACCTCCTGGGTTTCGGCATAGGGTCCGTCGGTGACGAACGGGGCGCCCGCACGGTTGCCGAGTCGACGGGTGCGGGCGGGCTCGGCCAGTCCCCGCGTCTCCACCAGCTCCCCCGATTCGGCGAGCCGATTGGTGAACTCCGCCATGAACGCGGTCATGGCGGCGAAATCCGCGGCGGTCCAGGTGCTCTCCTTGCCCGCCATACCGTCGTAGTCCCGTTGCGAGCCGTAGCTCAGAATCATGTATTTCATCACAACTCCTCTGGTTCGGGCGGCTCGGAAGGCCGCTCATCAGGGACGTCGGAGCCGACTACCATTCTCGGACATTCGCGTCCGCTCGGTCGGTGACATGCTGGCGATCATGACAATCGATGGACACGTCGCCGCCGGATTCGAAGCGGTGCGCGAGGCATTCGCCGCCAACTTCGCCGAGCAGGGGGATGTCGGCGCGGCCGTCGCGGTCTATCGCGACGGCCGACCGGTGGTGGATCTGTGGGGCGGGCTCGCTGACCCGCGGACCGGTCGCCCGTGGCAGCGCGACACCCTGCAACTGGTGTACTCGGTGACCAAGGGCGTCCTCGCCACGCTCGCGCACCTGCTGGCCCAGCGCGGCGAACTGGATCTGGATGCGCCTGTCGCCCGGTACTGGCCGGAATTCGCCGCCGCGGGCAAAGGTGAGATCCCGGTCCGCTGGCTGCTCACCCACCAGGCCGGGCTGGCCGCGATCGATACGCCCGTACCTCTCGCCGACGCGCTGACCTGGCAGCCGATGGTCGACGCGCTCGCCGCCCAGACGCCGAATTGGACGCCGGGCACCGCGCACGGCTACCACGGCCGCACCTTCGGCTGGCTCGTCGGTGAGGTGCTGCGCCGCGTCACCGGACGCACGGTCGGCGAACTGCTCGCCCTCGAGATCGCGGAGCCGCTGGCCGCCGATTTCCACATCGGGCTGCCCGAGAGCGAGCGCTCGCGGGTGAGTCGATTGGTGTTCGGACCGGAGGTCGATTTCACGGCCATCCCGGACGCGCAGATCCCGGACGGATTGCGGGATCTGGTTGCCGCGCTGCGGGATCCGAATTCCCTGAGCAATCGTGCCTTCGCGGTCACCGACCCGGACAAGGTCGACTTCAACGATCCGGCCGTGCAGGCCGCCGAGATCCCCTCCTCGAACGGGATCGGCACCGCGCGCGGACTGGCCAGGATCTATGCCGCACTGATCGGCGAGGTCGACGGCGTGCGGCTGTTCACCCCGGAAACCCGCACCGCCGCGACGGCCGAACAGGTCTCGGGCACCGATCTCGTGATACAGCTGCCCGGACGGGTGGCCACCGGGTACATGCTGCCCACCGAGACCATCCCCTTCGGCGGCCCCTCGGCCTTCGGGCACCCCGGCCGCGGCGGATCGCTGGCGTTCGCCGATCCGGAAACCGGGATCGCCTTCGCCTACGTCACCAACTACATCCTGGAGGGTGCGCCGGATCTGCGGGCGCGCAATCTGTGCACCGCCGTCTGGGATTCGCTGGGATAAGACAGCTATGTCCCACTGAGCGCGTGTCGTGTCGGTGCGGCGCGCGGGTGCGCGGCTGTGTCATCATCGGCCGTCGAGCGGATTAAAACCTGGCTGGTTTCAACGGGTGACCTGCGGCGGGCGGGCAGGGAGTATCGAGATCCGCGGTCGCCCTCGACCGTGTCGAGAGCCTGAGGTGGTGCATGTCGTCGATTGCGGTGCGGCCGGCGCGAATTCGCCGGGACGGCCGGTGGCTGCGGGTGGTGAGCCCGGTGGCGCTGGTGCTCGTCTGGCAGATCGCCTCCGCCAGTGGCGCACTGGCGCCGGAGCTGTTGGCCGCACCGGCGACCGTGCTGCGGACGGCATGGGATCTGTTGGCGGCGGGCACATTACAGCACGCGATCGGCGTCTCGCTGGGGCGCGCGGCGGTGGGTTTCGTCCTCGGGGCGGCCGCCGGAATCGGGCTGGCCGTGGTGGCCGGGCTGAGCCGGATCGGGGAATACCTGGTGGATCCGCCGGTCCAGATGTTGCGCACGGTCCCCTTCTACGGGCTCATCCCGCTGCTCATCCTCTGGTTCGGCATCGGTGAGCCGCCCAAGATCGTGCTGGTCGCCTTCGGTGTGGCGATTCCGCTGTACCTCAACACTTTCGCCGGAATCCGCGGCGTCGATCCCAAACTCGCCGAGTTGGCCCGCGTCCAACAGTTGGGTCGCTTCGCCCTGATCGGGCATCTGGTCCTGCCCGGCGCGCTGCCGCAGACACTGGTCGGACTGCGCCAATCGCTCGGCGTGGCATGGCTGGCGCTCATCGTCGCCGAACAGGTCAATGCCGACGCCGGGATCGGCTACCTCATCAACGACGCCCGCGAATTCCTGCGCACCGACATCATCGTCGTCGGACTGCTCGTCTACGGACTGCTGGGCCTGCTCACCGACGCACTCGTCCGGTTGATCGAAAGGAGGGCGCTGCGATGGCGACGCGAATTTCCGACCCGCTAGTCGACGGCACGGTGGACGGTGGATCGCCGGTCGATGCTGCTGCGGTCGAGATCTCCCCCGAGTACGCCGCTAGCGGCACGATCGGTAACGGCACGTCAACCGGCGGTGCGGTTGTCGCCGGAGAATACGTCGCCCTGGTCCGCGGCCTGGTGCGGGAGTTCGACGGACGACGGGTGCTCGATGGTCTCGACCTCGATATCGCGCCCGGCGAATTCGTAGCGCTGCTCGGCCGCAGCGGATCGGGCAAGTCGACATTGCTGCGCGCGTTGGCCGGGCTCGACCATGCTGCCACCGGCACGGTGACCACGCGCGGCACGACAGCGGTCGCCTTCCAGGAACCCCGGCTGGTGCCGTGGAAGCGCGTGGCAGCCAATGTGCGACTCGGTCTCGACCATCCGGAACCGAAGGCCGCCGCCCTGGCGGCGCTGGCGGAAGTGGGATTGGCGGATCGGGCCGACGCCTGGCCGTCGACGCTGTCGGGCGGTGAGGCGCAGCGGGTCAGCCTCGCGCGGGCGCTGGTGCGTGCACCGGATCTGCTGCTGCTCGACGAACCCTTCGGCGCACTGGACGCACTGACACGAATCACCATTCACCGCTTGGTGATTCGACTGTGGCAGCGCCGCGGCCCCGGCGTGCTGCTGGTGACCCACGATGTGGACGAGGCGCTGCGCCTGGCCGATCGGGTCCTGGTGCTCGGCGCAGGCCGCATCGCGCACGAGACGCGCGTCGAACTCCCCCGGCCGCGCCGCACCGATCTGCTGCATCCCCTGCGGACCCGACTGCTGGCCGAACTGGGCGTCACCGAAGACGAATGACCCACCTCGACGCCGTATCCACTTCCAGGACAAGGGATTGCGCATGATCCGAAAGTTCGCGCTCGCCACCGCCTTCGCGCTGCTGGCGGCGTTGGGCGCCGCGTGCGGTTCGAACACCGGACCCGATCCGGCGGTGCGCGCCGACGGCACCGTCGATCTGGCGCAGGTCACCCTGCGCGTCGGCGATCAGAAGGGGGCGGGATTGCAGGCCCTGCTCGCCTCCTCGGGTGAGCTGGCGCAGACGCCCTACAAGCTGAGCTGGTCCCAATTCGCTTTCGGCCCACCGATTCTGGAGGCGATCAACGCCGGCGCGGTCGATGTGGGCGGCGTGGGCAACGCGCCGCCCGTCTTCGCCGCCGCCGCGAGATCGGCGATCCGGATCGTGGGCGCGTATCGGTTGAGTCTGGCGGGCCAGGCGATCGTCGTCCCGCGCGATTCGCCGCTGCGCGCGCCGGAACAGTTGCGCGGCAAGCGAATCGCCGTCGCCAAGGGGAGTTCGGCCCATCAGCACCTGTTGGCCGTGCTCACCCGGTCGGGTCTGAAGTGGAGCGATATCGAGGCGCACTACCTCCAGCCCGCCGACGCGCTGGCCGCCCTGAGCACCGGCCGCGTGGACGCCTGGGCCATCTGGGATCCCTACACCGCGCAGGCCGAACAGCGTGCCGACGCCCGAATCCTGGTGGACGGCAAGGGATATGTGCACGGCGACAGCTTCTACGTGGCGGGCGCGAAAACCCTGACGAACAAGGCGAGCGCCGCGGCCCTGCGCGATTTCCTCGCCCGCGTCCAGCGCGCACACGCCTGGGCCAACGACCATCCGGAGCAGTGGGCGCGCACCTACGCGGACCTGACCGGCCTCCCCTACGAGGTCACCCTGGCCGCCGCCCGTCGCGACCCGGTACGCGACCACTCCCTCGACCCGGACACCGTCGCCGCCGAACAGGAGGTCGCCGACAGTTTCACCGCGGCGGGCCTCATACCGGGTCGGGTGGATATGACCGCTGTCACCGACACCCGGTTCAACGACATCTTCCCCGGTCTGTCCTGATCGCGACACCCCAGTTGGCGGCCCCGCGCGGGGAACAGCCAGAATGGACGACCGGTCCGATCGATCGGACCGACGATCCATTTGGTGAGGATGTCGATGACCAGCGCACCAACCCGGCAATGGCGCCGCCGCGTCCCCGACGAGCCGTCGGGCGGCGGCACGCTCAAACGCAGCCTGGGCCGCCTCGACCTGACGGCCATGGGCGTGGGGACCATAGTCGGCGCGGGCATCTTCGTCATCACCGGCGTGGCCGCCGCCGAGAAGGCAGGCCCCTCGATCGTGCTGTCGTTCATGCTGGCCGGGACGGTGTGCGTGCTGGTGGCCCTGTGCTACAGCGAGCTGGCGGCGATGGTGCCGGTCTCCGGCAGCGCCTACACCTACACCTACGCCACCCTCGGGGAGGCCCCCGCCTTCCTGGTCGGTTGGAATCTGCTGCTGGAATTCGTGATCGCCGGATCGGCGGTGGCCATCGGCTGGTCCGGGACCACGGTCTCGGCATTGAAATCCCTGTTCGGCATCGAAGTGCCGCATGCCATCACCGCGGGCCCCGGCGAGGGCGGTGTGGTCAACCTGCCCGCCGTGCTGATCATCGGCGTCATCGTCGCGGTGCTCGTCGGTGAGGTCGGACTCACCGCGCGCATCGCCAAGGTGCTGGTCGGGGTGACCATCGGCGTGCTGATCCTCGTGGTCGCTATCGGTGCCCCACACATCGATGCGCACAACTGGGTTCCCTTCGCGCCCTTCGGCTTCGGCGGCATCATGGGCGGGGCCGCCATCGCCTTCTTCGCCTTCCTCGGCTTCGACGTGGTCGCCGCCTCCGCCGAGGAGGCCCGCGAACCGCGCCGCGATGTCCCCTTCGCGATCATCGGCACGGTCCTCATCGCGACGCTGCTCTACGCGCTCGTCGCCGGCGTGCTCACCGGTATGGCGCCATTCGCCGCGCTCGACAACGGCGCACCCATCGCCACCGCGTTCAGCGCACTGCATATCGGGTGGATCGGCACCGTCATCGTCATCGCCTCGGTCATCGCCCTGACCAAGGGACTGCTGCTCATCGTGTACGCGGCGGTGCGCCTCGGTTTCGCCATGGCGCGCGACCGGATGCTGCCCGAGCGGCTGGCCGCCACCGGCAAACGGTCCACCCCCGCCCACCTGACGCTGCTGCTCGGCGCGATCTGCGCGACCATCGCCGGTCTGCTGCCGATCCACATCGTGGTCGAATTGGTCAATATCGGCGCGCTGTCCGCCTTCGCCGTCGTCTGTGTCGGCGTCCTGGTCCTGCGCCGCCTCGAACCCGACCGGGAACGCCCCTTCCGCACCCCGCTGGTCCCGGTCGTCCCGCTGCTCGCACTCGCGGGCTGCGTCGGCCTCGCCACCACCCTCGACGCCCTGACCTGGGTCCGCTTCGCGGTCTGGGTCGCCATCGGCCTCGTCGTCTACTACGGCTACAGCCGCAAGCGGTCCACACTGGCCTGAGGTCGTGGCAGGTAGTGTCGAATGGCACGTGCTGCAATGTCGCCCACGGCCGGTGGGTAGCTGGGATCGGCAGCCAATGCAGGAGGCGTTCCACGTGAATCAGGCCGACCACGAACATCATTCGGGCCGGCGGCCCGCCGCGTGGTACGAGGGGGCGCCGGGTCCGGACTCGCCTTTCGCGGATCGACCCGACCCGCGCGAGGAGCGCGACTACCGCACCCTCACCTACGAACGCGACGGCCGGATCGCGCGCATCACCTTCGATCGCGCCGAGAAGGGCAACACCATCACCCCGGACACGCCGATCGACCTGGCACACGCCGTCGAGCGCGCCGATCTGGATCCTCGGGTGCACGTCATCCTGGTCTCGGGGCGCGGCAAGGGTTTCTGCGGCGGCTACGACCTGGACATGTTCGCCGAACACGGGATGAGCCCGGCCGACGGCGCGGTAGACCGCGCCGGGACCGCCCTGGATCCCTCGGTGCAGGCCGCCAACCACAACCCTTGGGGCACCTGGGATCCCATGCTCGACTACGCCATGATGAGTCGATTCAACCGCGGGTTCGCCAGTCTGCTGCACGCCGACAAGCCCACCGTCGCCAAACTGCACGGCTTCGCGGTCGCGGGCGGCACCGATATCGCCCTGCACGCCGACCAGATCATCTGCGCCGACGACACCAAGATCGGTTACCCGCCCACCAGGGTGTGGGGTATCCCGGCCGCCGGCCTGTGGGCGCACCGCCTGGGCGACCAACGCGCAAAGCGCCTGCTGTTCACCGGCGACTGCCTCACCGGAAAGCAGGCCGCCGAATGGGGATTGGCGGTCGAATCCTGTCCCGCCGACGAACTCGACGCCCGCACCGAGGATTTGGTGGGGCGCATCGCCCGCATGCCGATCAACCAGTTGATGATGGCCAAGCTGGCCCTCAATTCCGCACTGCTGCAACAGGGTGTGGCCAACTCCGCCATGATCGGCACCGTGTTCGACGGCATCTCCCGCCACACCCGCGAGGGCTACGCCTTCCAGTTGCGCGCGGCCACCGTCGGTTTCCGGCAGGCGGTGCGCGAACGCGACGAACCCTTCGGCGACCACAAGCGCGGCTAGGGCCTCACCTACGAATCCGGGCCGCGCGCCCTGATCGACGGATTGTTTTCGGCCCGCGAACAGTTCGCTATCGGAGTTCCCAATCCTGGCTTCAAATGACCTATTTAATGCGCCGTTATATAGCGGTACGTTGTCCGCGTGTTCACAGCGGAATCGAAACCCAGCGCAGCGTCATCTGTCGGGGAGTCGGCCGTGGCCGCTCCCCCGCCCCCCGAGACGGATCCGGACCGACAATCGGACTGGGCCGTGGAGCGGAAAGGACTCGAATGGGTCGCCGACCACGAGCGCCGCGGCGCCCCACGCGTGCTGTTCTGGCCGTGGGCGGCCCCCAACATCAATGTCATCATCGTGACCTTCGGCATGTACGTCGCCGCGCTCGGGATGGGCTGGCTCTCGGCGGCGATCGCGGCGGCGGTCGGCGTGGTGCTGTCATTCCTGCTGGTCGGACTGGCGGCCCTGGCAGGCCAGCAGGGCGGCGCGCCGACCATGGTGGCGGGCCGCGCGGCCTTCGGCTTCCACGGCAACAAGGTCGCCTCGGTGCTGAGCTACCTGGCGCTGGTCGGTTGGGAGACCGTCGGCGCGGTCCTGGCCACCCTGGCCGCCAAAACCGTTGCGCTGCGCTTGAATCCGAGCGCCAGCCCGACCCCGGTCATGATCGCCGCCTTCGCCACCGTCATCGTGGTATCGACGGTGGTCGGCATCTACGGCCTGCACGTGATCCTGCGGGTGCAGAAATGGCTCACCATCACCTTCGGTCTGCTGACCATCGTCTACCTGGTGTTGACCGCCCCGCGCGTCTCCTTCCACTCGACCGGGCATTTCGGCTGGGGCGCATTCGCGGGCGGGGTGGCCTTCGCCGCGACCGCCTTCGGCCTGGGCTGGGTCAACTGCGCCGCCGACTACTCGCGCTATCTGCCCAGGTCGGCCAGTAGGCGTGCGGTCGTCGGATGGACGACCTTCGGCGGCAGCGCGGCGCCGGTGGTGCTCATGGGCTTCGGGATCGTGCTCGCGGCCGGTGATCCGGCGCAGGCGAAGGCGGCCAACACCGATCCGGTCGGCGCGCTCGCCGCGCACCTGCCGACGTGGTTCCTGGTGCCCTACCTCGTCTTCGCGGTGCTGTCGTTCATCGCGGCCTCGCTCATGGACCTCTATTCCTCGGGTCTGGTGCTGCTCACCATGGGTGTGCGACTGCCAAGGCATCGCGCGGTCCTCATCGACGCGGCCCTGGTCACCGTCGGCGGCGGCTACGTCGTCTTCGCCGCACCGGACTTCTTCGCACCGTTCCAGGCGTTCCTCACCGTCATCGGTGTGCCGATGGCCGCGTGGACCGGGATCTTCCTGACCGACCTGTGGCAGCGGCGACGGCACGGCTACGACCGTGCCGCTCTCTACCGTCCCGATGGCGCGTACGGGCGGGTCAATCGGGCCGGGCTGGGTGCGCTGATCGCGGCCTCGGCGGTCGGACTCGGACTGGTCACCTCCGCCGACCCGCATATCGGGCGACTGCTGGGTTACCTGTTCACCCGCGCCGCCCGCGAGGGCAGCCTCGGCACCAGCAATCTCGGCGTCTTCGTCGCGCTGGGGCTGGCCGCGCTCATCTACGCGCTCACCCATCGGGTCGTGCAATCGCCACGGGCCGAACAGGATTCCGTCGCGGCGGGTGATCGGGGATGACCGCGCACGCACTCGAACCCGACACGGACTCCCTGCACGGTCTGTTCTCCCCCGACCTGCCGCCCGCACTCACCGTCGACCCCGGCGATTCGGTCCGGCTGCGCACCCTCGACGCCTGGTGGTCGAGCGGACCGTACACCGGCGGACCGGTGGGCGAACGTCCGAAGGTGCCCCAGCACCGCGCCGAATACGGTCACGCCCTCACCGGCCCGATCGCCGTGCGCGGCGCGCGGCCCGGCATGGTGCTCGGCATCCGCATCGACCAACTCGTACCCGACTCCTGGGGCACCACCGCCGCACCGGGTCGAGAACTCAACGCCCGCTACGGCATCGCCGAAACCGACGCCGTCCACGCCTGGCACCTGGACGCCACGGCCATGACCGCCCGCAACCAGCACGGACACACCGTGCGCCTGCGCCCTTTCCTCGGTGTCATGGGTATGCCGCCCGCCGCACCGGGCACCCACCTCACCTTCCCGCCGCGCCCGCACGGCGGCAATCTCGACTGCAAGGAACTCGTCGCGGGCAGCACCCTGTATCTGCCCATTCCCGTGGCGGACGCGCTGCTGTCGGTCGGCGACGGGCACGCCGCCCAGGGCGACGGCGAGATCTGCGGCACCGCGATCGAATGCCCGATGAAGCGGGTCGACCTCACCATCGACCTGCTCGACGACTGGCCGCTGACCGCTCCGGTGGCCAGCACTCCGGCGGGCTGGATCACCATGGGTTTGGGAAATGACTTGGACGAGGCCACCTTTCGTGCCCTCGACGCCATGTTCGCGCTGCTCGGCCGTCTGCACGGCCTCCCGCGCGCCGATGCGGTGCTGCTCGCGAGCGTCACCGTGGACGTGCGGGTCACCCAGATCGTCAATGGTGTGGTGGGTGCGCACGCGGTGCTGCCGTGGGGCGCCATCCGCTAGACGAGTAAGTCCGAAGTCCCGGTGATGCCTGGACATAGGCGGAGGGCGCCGAAGACAGTGTGTGACGACTGACTTGAACGCCCTCCTGACCGCACTGTACGTGAAGATCGATGACGAACTGCCGGGTTCGCGGTGGACCGGCAGGCCGCCGGTGCTGACCGACTCGGAACTGGTGTGTCCGGCGGTGGCCCAAGCGTTGCTGGGGTTCATCTCCGAGGCACACTGGTTGTGGTACGCCCGCACACATCTGTCCGGGATGTTCCCGTATCTGCCGCAGCAGTCCGGCTACAACAAGCGATTGCGCAACGCGCTGGGCCTGGTCAAGCGGATCATCCGAATGTTGGCCCGCGACAGTGATTTCTGGCTCGATGACTGTTGGATCGTCGATTCCACCCCCCCGACCGGATGTGCAGGGATGGCCGGTGCAAAGTGGTCACGTGCCTGCGGCTCTTGGGCGCGGAGGGACGTCCGGCCAGATATTCCCAACCGTGGGATTCGACATACTCCGAACTACAGTTCGAACGCCCCGAATCCGAAGAGGATTGTCGATGACCCGCACCACGCCACCCCGAGCCGTCGATGTCGCAGCCGCGTGTCCCGCACTCGCGCCGCTGGCTCGTCCCGCGACCCGGCTACACCCGCGAAGCGGCACACCGTCGGTATACGACAGTTCGATCGGCGGCCCTTTGCTGTGGCCGACCGACGAACCGTGGCCACACTGTCACGGGCCTCACGACTGGAACTTCTTGACCGACGCGTGGAATCCCCACGGGCTCAACCCGTTACAGTCGTTGGCGGATGCCAAGCTGACGCGACACAATCCCGTACCGTGGCGGCGGACGGCCGATGTACCGAATGCCATGTTGCCGGTGGCGCAACTGTATACGCGTGACGTCCCCGGGTTACGTCCGCCACCGGGCAAGGATCTGCTGCAGATACTCTGGTGCCCGTTGGACAACGCCGACGCCATGCCCGAGACCGCGCTGGTGTGGCGCACCGCCGCCGACGTCACCGACATCCTGAATACCCCGCCGATGCCGGCAACGGTGGATTACGGCTACAGCTACATACCCTTGCCGTGCACGGTGGAGTCGGAACGCATCATCGAATACCCGAGCGATTTCGAAAAACTCGGCAGCGAGCCGCTGGAGCAAATGCGACAGTGGGCGAGTCGGCAGCAAACCGGGATCGATCCGGATGACATCAAGAGCTGGTTCAAAGACAACATATGCGTTGCACCCGGGTGGAAGGTCGGCGGCCATATCCAGTGGGGCACCACGGACCCCTTTCCACAGCCATGCCCCACCTGTGGTACCGAGACCGAACCGCTGCTCACCGTCGCCTCGTGCGAATGGGACGGCGGAACCCACAGCTGGATACCCTACGAAGATCAGGCCCTCGCAGATGATTACAGCACGACCATCGGCCCCGACGTCACAATTGCTCGCGGTTACAAGATGATCCTTCGCGTCTGTCCAACGTCACCCGATCACCCCCACGTCCAACTGATGCAGTAGGCCCGTATCAATGGCCAACCAGTCAGCCAGCGATGGCCACTGACACATCGCTCGCCGTGACATCGACTTCCGCGAGAAGACCCTGTGGCGGATGCTCTACGAAACCTTCGGTCGGTGTGCGTAGGCCGACTGCGACGGCCAGCGCCTCTTCTTCGTCGAGCAGCAGGGCGGCAGGGTCCTATCGCGCCACCGTCATCCTGCGCCGCCCGGCCGCCGAACTGGCCGACCGCGTATGGATGGGAATGGGCGTGCTGGAGTCGGTCGACGATGCTAGTTGCCTGCTCCATGTCGGCGCCGACTCCCCGCGGTCGCTGTCCTGGATGATCACGTCCATCGACACCGACTTCACCGTCACCGGACCCCCGGAGCTGGTCGAGCAGATCGAAATCCTCGCGCGCCGCTGCGCCGCCGCGATCCGGGCCTGAGGGACGGCCGTCTGGACCCAAGGCGGCACCGGCCTGGGCACCTTTCGCGCCGTATTCCCGGGCAGATACTGTTGACCCAGCGGCGGAAACAACCAGGTCACTGGAGGATGGCACGCCCCCTCCCATTGCCTCGGATTCAGCGAACACGGCCGGAACCACGCCGACCAGCTCGCCACTGCCGTCCTGTAGACCTTCCCGGTTGTCGGCGGCTACGGGCGGCCGGGTCAGTCTCAGCGCGCCATCGGGCCAACGCTTCGGCCGACGGCCGCGCGTACTTGCCCAGACCGCGCACCGAGATGTGCCCTGACATCTTCATCAGCATCGGGGTCGACGCGCCGTCCTCGGCGGCGTGGGTCAACGCCGAATGCCGCAGCTGGTGCAGGGTGAACGGACCGCCCGCCATCTTGGTGGTGTGCTCGTCGAACAGTTCGGCCGCGCGGCGATACGACAACCTCGCCCGCTGCGTGGTCGGGTCGACGTCGACCAGCGCCACGGACGGCTTGGCCTTGCGGCCGGTCAGGAACAGCCGGCCGGTGCGGCGCCCGGCAAACATCCGGGGCAGCAGCCGCGGTCCCGGTCTGCCACACGACCACGTCGCGGGCACCGCCCTTGCGGGTCACCACCGCGCGACGGTTCGCGGTGTCCAGGTCCGGCACGTCCAGCATCAGCGCCTCCTCGGCGCGATCGGCGGGCACCGTCAACAGTTCAGCAATTCCCCCACAGCCGGATTCCCAGCGGTGTGTCACCTCAACCCGGCCAACGTTCGTGGTCAACGCACTAGCGCCGGGCGAGCCGAGCACGGATTCCGGCGAGGAGTCCGCGCTCGGGCAACCCGAGCCAGGTGGCGATATCGTCGACCACCGCGGCGTCGACATGTTGCGGCGCAAGATAATCCGAGGGCACAGACGGGCCGGAACCGGCGAAGAAAAGGTGATCGCAGGCATCGTGGACCCGGATGGTGACATCCGCCCCGACGAGCTCGGCGCGCCACAGCGGCAGGTCTTCGGCGACAGTCACCTGATAGTCGCGGCCGCCCTGCAACAACAGGATCGGGCGATTCAGCGTCGCAGCGGTGGCGACCTGGTCGTAGTCGCGCAGATCCAACCAGTACGAACCGGGCCAGTCGAACAGCAGATCCGTTGTCTCGGCGGACAATTCCGGATCTTCGAGCCGCGCGGCCCGCTCGGCGATGGAGTCGACCATATCCACGACTCCGCGCGCGGCCAGATACCGGGCGGTGCGCACGGCGGAGCGGCCGAGCGGGACGGTATCCGCGGCCATGATGATCACCCCGGCCACGTCGGGTTCGGCGGCGGCGACCCGCGGTGCGGCCTTGCCGCCGCCGCTGTGCCCGAGGACGTAGACCCGATCCACGCCCGATTCCTCTTGCAGCGCATGGATTCCCGCGATCGTATCCGGTAGGTACTCCTCGACCATCGTGGCGCAGGCGCGGGCGGTCTTGTCGAAGCGCAATACCGCCGCGCCGCGCGTGGCCAGGCCCTGGGCGAGATCCTTGAAGGGCTTGTTCGGGCCGGTCGTCATATCCCGGTCCATGGGTCCCGAGGAGAGCAGCACCACGCCGGGTCGCGGACCGCTGCGGCGCGGCAGGGTCACCGTAGCGGGTAGGTGGTCGAGATCGCGTTCGACGAAGGCGCGCGGGTCGACGTATCGGGGTGGGGTCCACAGCGAGGTCGCAGGTGGTGCGAGACGAAAACCGTTGAGCTGCCCGGCATGATCCACCGACACCACGATCGTCAACGCACCCCGCTCGCAGCTGACCGGGACGCTGACCCGCGTCAGATCGCCCATCGGTTCGACGATCGCGGGGCGCACCTCGCGCACCTCGCCGATCTTGGCCACCTCCCCCGACCACGCCACCGCCAGCGTCTCGGCCGAGACCGCAGCCCGCAGCTCGGGTGTGAAAAGTGCCTCGATATCGGTGAATTGCCGGGTCCTGGCCAGTTCCGCCACCCGCGTCCCGATCGCATTCGGAGTCATCACCACTACCTTTCTCGTTCTTTGAGAAAGGTAGCAAAATGTGAGAACGTTGGGTAGTGGAACCCTTCGAACTGCTCGCCCACCCGGTGCGACTGCGCATCGTGCACGCGCTGCGCGGCGGACACACCCGCACCACGGCCGAACTCGGCCGCCGACTGTCCGACGTCTCCAAAGCCATGCTCTATCGACACATCGAACTGCTCGCCGAAGCGGGCGTCCTCGAGGTCGCCGAGGAACGTCGCGTGCGCGGCGCGGTCGAACGCCACTACCGCCTGCGCCAGGACCGCGCGATCCTCCCCACCGAAGCCGTTCCCCCCACCGAGCACCGGCAGGTCTTCGCCACCGCCCTGGCCATCCTCGCCGCGGAATTCGACGGCTATCTGTCGACCGAGAACGCCGACCCGGCAACGGATCTCGTAGGATTGCGCCAACACGCCCTCTGGCTCGACCGCGCCGAACTGGAATCATTGTTCGCCGACCTGCGTACGGTCCTGCTCCCCCGCCTTGCCAACCCGCGCACACCTGAACGCACCCAATACCTGCTGAGCCCGATCATCTTTCCGATCGAAGCGGCCGAATCGGACTAGCACTCGTCGGGGATCCACGAACCGTGGAATCCCGCCGGAACCCCTCGGGGCAGGTCGACGGCGGCGACCGGCGGCGCGGCCGGATTCGAGGCATCGAGCACCAGGAGTTGGGAGGCGCTGCCGTCGTGGCGGGTGGTGATGGCCAGCAGCCAGCCGTCGTCCTCCAAGCGGGGTCCGGGGATGGCGGGCACGAAAACCGCTTCGCCGATATAGGTTTTCGGCGGCAGGCGGTGCACCGCGCTGCCGCCGGTGAGGTCGTATTTGATGATGGCGGAGTCGTCGGTGGTATAGAGATACCGTGCGGGGCGGCCGATTCGGGTGTCGTCGAGAGTGGGGAATTCGACGGCTCGATCGTCCAGCGACACTTCGGTGGCCCCGGCCGGATCGAGGATCCAGCGATGCAGTCGACCGACGCCCTCGGCATCCGGTGTGCCCGAGGTGGTTCGCCACAGGGCGGCGAATTCGGCGGGGCCGTAGCGCACGGCGTCGAGGATGACGCGCCCGGCCGCATCCTCGTGGGCATTGCCGATGTGGAAGACGAAGCACGGGTCGATGTCCACCCACCGGACCGGAGCGTAGGGCAGATCGTGGCGCATCAGGCCGAGGCGGGCGCCGTAGTCGTCATCCCATTGGTAGGGCATGGTTTTGCCGACGAGGTGCGGTCGAAAGACGACAGGTAGATCGAGCCACACGACGTGGCGTTCGGTGATGGCGAAGTCGTGCATCATGGTCGCACCCGGACCCGCGATCTCGCGGCTGTACACCAGCTTTCCCGTCGCGTCGAGGCGGTGGTAGGTCAAATGTGGCGGCTGCGGGGCATAGCCGAAGAAGTGCAGGTCGCCGGTGCCCGGATCCCGTTTGGGGTGCGCGGTCATGGCCGTGGTGAGGCGGCCGTCGAAATCCTCGGGGCCGATGGTGTCCAGGTCGGGGGTGATCCCGTGCGGCAGACCGGTTTCCACCAGCGCCATCAATCGCCCGGCGTGTTCGATGATGTGCGTATTCGCCGAGACGGCCGCCAAGTCGCGGTTGCCGCCGGGCCGCCGGGACGGATGCCCGACGAACATGCCGGTGCGCACCCAGCGATTGCGGTACCACTCGGCCCGGCCGTTTCGGAGTCGGATGCCGTGCAGCATGCCGTGTCCGATGAATACGTGCGCGGATTTCTCCCCCGGCCGCGGATTCGGGCCGTTGCGGACGTAGCGTCCATTCAATTCCGTTGGCAGCGTGCCGGTTACGGGCAGATCGAAGGCGGTGATCTCATCCGGGACCGGAGTGAGGTAGGACATCGCGACTCCTGTGTTCGGAAGGCTCCCGAACCATTACATATCCAATTGGATATGTCAATGAGGATAGGTACCATGGCCGCATGGCACTGCGCTTCGCCCTGCTCGGGCTGCTCTGCGAGCGTCCCGCGACCGGATACGACCTGGCCAAAGCCTTCGAGGGCGAACTCGGCGCATACGCCTGGCATGCCGGCTACAACCGCATCTACCCGGAACTGGCCCGTATGGTCGAGGACGGCCTGATCGAACAGGCCGACGAGGGCGCGCGCGGCAGCCGCACCTACGCGGTCACCACAAGTGGGCGTAGTGCGTTGCGCGAGTGGCTGATGCGACCCGCCAAGAGTCGCACCGTCCGCAACGAACCCGCGCTGCGCCTGTTCCTGCTCTCGGCACTCGATCCCGACGACGCCCGAAAGGTCCTGCGGGACATCATCGCCACCAACGAGCAGCGCATCGCCGAACTCGATCCGGCCCTGTCGGAGCAGACACCGATCTCCCCCGACGGTCGCCTCCTATTCGGTTGGCTCGCCGCAGGTTACGGCCTGCGCCAATATCGCGCATCCCTGGACTGGGCGCACTGGGCGCTCGCCGAACTCGATAAAACCGCGGAGTAGTTGTCGTGGGGCGTGACGTTGGTGACGCCAGTGCGGGAAGACGCACCGATCCGCCATCCGCCCTATGCGACGGCGTCCAGAGCCGGTGCGACGACCGCGAAGGCATCCCGACGACGCCCGAAAAGCCCTGCGGGACCAGTCGGGGATCGGGGTCAGGATTCGACGGCCAGCGCTCGGTCGTCGTCGTCCACGGGCGCCGGTGTCTCGCTGTCGCGCAACGCGATCCACAGCACCACCGCCGCGGCGAGCGCGCCGAGCATCGTCCATACCGCCGAGACGTGCATCGCGTGGATGAACGCCCGGTTCGCCGCCGCCGTCAGACCGGGGAGATCGAGGGTCGCGGCGAGATGACGAGCCTGCTCGGCGGAGACCCGCGCCGCGTCCCGCACCGTCGCGGGCACCTCGCGCAATGAATCCTCGATGGCGGCGCGGTAGGCGATCGACATGATGGTGCCGCCCGCCGCGATACCCAGGACGCTGCCGGTTTGGCGCACCGTGTTGGTGACCGCCGAGCCCGCGCCCGCTCGATCCAGCGGGAGCGTGTTCATCAAGGCTCCGGTCACCGGTCCGAGCACCATGCCGATCGAAAGACCCTGTACCGCACCGGTGATCTCGATCCAGATAAGCGGCGTATCGAGACCGAACAGTATGCTCGCGCCCATCGTCAGCGCGGTGACGACGACGGCCGGGACGGTGATGTTCCGCAGCGGCCAACGCCGCGCCAGTCGCACGCCCAGCGGTCCGCCGACCATGGTGCCGACGGCGGCGGGCGCGAGAGTCAGCGCCGCTGCCAGGGGCGAGAAGCCGCGGCTGCCTTGAAGATAGAACGCACTGTAGAAGCCCGCCGAGGTCATGGCGAACAGCATCAGACCCAAAGCCGCCGTCCCACCGCCGAACATGCGTCGCGCGAGCAGTCGCGGATCGAAACTCGGTTGGGCCATGCGCATTTCGACGCGAACGAAGGCGATAAGGGCGGCGGTGCCCGCGACGATCGGCAGCCAGATATCGGTGCGGGTCCAACTGACGACCTGTCCGGCGCGAATCAGCCCGTAGGCCAGGGCCGCGAGACCGCCGATCGAGAGCAGCAGCCCGACCGGATCGAGTCCGCGCGGGGTGGGGTTGCGGAATTCCGGAACGAACGCGGCTATGCCGACCAGCGCGAGCGCCGTGATCGGGATGTTGACGAGAAACACCGAGCCCCACCAGAATCGGGCCAACAGCAGCCCGGCCAGCACCGGCCCGGCCGCGATGCCCACACCCGCGGCGGTCGAGTTGAGGGCGATGGCCAAGGCGCGTTCTGGTCCGGTGAATATCCACATGACGATGGCCATGGTGGCGGGCATGATGAAGGCGCTGCCCACGCCCATGGCGGCACGGGCGGCGATCAGTTGCGTCGGATCGGGGGCGTAGGCGGCCCAGGCCGAGGCGGCGGCGAAGATCACCATGCCCGCGGCGAGGGTGCGGCGGTGACCGAAACGGTCGCCGAGCGCGCCTGCGGTGAACATGAGCGTGGCGAAGACGAGGGTGTACGCGCCACTGGCCCACTGCAATTCGGCCGGACTGGCGCCGAGCCCGCGGGTCGGGTCGGCCAGTGTCTCCACGACGGTGCCGAGAACGGTGTTGTCGAGCCACATCAGCAGCGAGGACATCAGCAGAACCGTGAGGGCCGCTTTTCGCCGCGTGGTCGACATGGTGTGGGGCGGGGTCATGGGACGCTCCGATATGATTGACAAGAACTTGACGGCTGACAGTGTGCAGAATCGTCAAGTACCTGTCAATTGGAAGAGGTCCACGTGGAGATGTCGGACTATGGGGCGCTGACCTTCATGGTGCGCAGAGTCTGGTTGACCATGCGCGCGGCGATCGGCGAGGAGCTCAAGGCATTCGGGCTCACCACCTCCCAATACGCCACGCTCGTCATGGCCGCCGCCCGCCCCGGCATCTCCGCCGCCGATATCGCCCGCGACGTCGGCAGCACCCGCCAAGCCGCTAATGAGATGCTCGGCCTACTCGAACGCGAGGGCCTGCTCGAACGCCGCCCCAACCCCACCGACCGCCGCACCCACCGCATTCACCTCACCGAATCGGGCGGCGAACGCCTCGCGGCGGCCCGGCTCGCGGTCGAACGCCGCGAAGCCGAAATCGAGACCGCGTTCCCACCCGAACAGCGCCGCGCCGTGCGCGACTGGCTCGACCGCATCTGCGAGGCCTGCCTCTGATCCCTACCGCCGGGTGCCGATGCGCGGCCGGCTGCCGGCAATCGGTCTGAGGAGCCGGCAGTGCGACTCGTGTCCGACCGATCCACCACATGATCAACTATCAGACAGTCCTGAGTGGCCGATCTGCCCCGTGACGGTGGTGTGGGCGATCAGCGGGCGGTCCCAGAGAGCGAGAAGGTTGTTGGCCACGTCCACGACCGTCAGCGGGTGCTCGTCACCCCGCACCTCAACGGAGGCGGCGGACAGTCCCTGTGGGACCGCCCCGGCGTCGAGGAGGACACGCCACTCGTCCGGCCCGAGCGCAAGGTATTCAAGCCCGGTCAAACCGGTGATCTCCAGCGGGTCGGCGAGCGTGCCGGGGTGCGCGGTAAGGGTGCGCACCCGCGGCAGCCCGGCGATGGGGGCAAGGCTGAGGGGCGTGCCGCTCCGACGGAAGATCTCCACGACCTCCAGATCGGGATGTACTGCTGAAGCGACGTCGTCCAGGTCGTGCCCGTCGCCGACCCGAGCAGTGACCGGCAATCGCTGCATTTGGCAGCCGGCGCGGTCGCTGCGTTCGAAGAGGTTCAGGACCAGCTCCGTCAGGGATTCGCCGTACAGTTCGGCGCCGATGCTCTGTTCGTGATCGATGAGAATGACCTGGCCGAGGTGGCCGCGCGGTCCGGGCGTCAGGTCGATGGCAAAAGTGTCACCGCCATTGCTGCCGAATGCGATCCAACCGGGCGAGCCGACCAGGCCCTGGACGGCGGCGTCGGACGGGGTGCGGACCGCCTCGGTCGCCGCGTACCGCCACGGGTATGGTCGCGTGGAGGCGTCGGCTACGAACAGCCCGTCCAGGGAGGAGAGTTCGCAGCCGACTGCGGTCTCGGCGGCCTGCAACTCCGCGAAGTCGGCCTCCCAGTCCCCCGATCCGTCCGGTCCGGCCGGACCCACCCTGGTCGCGCGGTAGAGCGCTTTGAGCTCCTCGGTCAGTGTGACGCCGAGCCGTTCCTCGGTGGCGGCGATCTCCTCCTCGGTCGCACCGACTGCGTCGGGGAGCCTCCCGCGGAGCGTTCGTTCCAGCAGGGCCGGGTCCGAGGACGGCGCCACCACTGCCCATGGCACCGGTTCGGGCAGGCGGCGCCAAGGTTCGGCGACGACGCCGTCGACCAGGACGAGCGTGCCGGGGCTCGGGCTCTGAAAGCCCGACATGGAATCTACGGCGGGGCTGGTGCCGAACACGTGCAGTACCGTTTGCCCCGACGGCGAGATATCCGCTCCAAAAAGCACCTCGCGGATGCCTGCCTCCGCGAGCGCGCGCTGCACTGGCGCCGCGGCCCGAGTAACGGCCTGCCGGTCATAGGGCAGCCGATGCCCCAGGGGCAGACTCCACCCCGTCGAACGAATACTTCCCGTCACGTGGCCGGTATCGGCGACGAGCCGGTCGGCGTGCTCGGCCCTGAGGAGCACAAGTAGTTGCTCCCAGGTGGCGAAATCGTGGATTGCGGGCACAGGCGTCCTCCAGGCGGTGCGGGGTGTGGGTGACCGTCCGAAGGACCGTACCGGCCGTGACCGACAGCCGCCCCGAACTACGAGAGACGAACGCCGCCGTCGGTTTTCGACGACTACTACCGGAACCCCCCATACGAGAAACTAGTGAAACGGGGGTGAGTCCCACCCCCGAATCGCTCAGTACGCGCGGCTGAAGATCACCCTCTTGCCATAGGCCGACGGTGCGTCGCAACGCACGCAATTCCCCTGTTCCGCCGCCCCGTCCAACGGAATGCAGCGCGGAGTGGCCGCCGTGACGGCCTTGATGTCGTCCTCGCACGCGGGCGCACCGCAATGCAGGGCGAGCGCCCATCCGGTCGACACCGCATCGGTGAATTCCGTCCAATTATCGACGGAAACCGTATGGGCGTCGCGGAATTCGGTGGCCCGATCCAGCAGGAACTGTTGGAATTCGTCCAGGATTCCCGGCATCGCCTCCGGCAGCGTATCGAGCGGAACCGGCTGCTTGCCCTCGTCGCCGAGGCGTTTGACCATGACCGCCGTCCCGGCCGCCAGATCGCGCGGGCCGAGCTCCAAACGGATCGGCACGCCGCGCATTTCCCACTCGTTGTATTTGAATCCCGGCGTGAGCTGTTCACGCGCGTCGACATGCACCCGGACGCCGGCCGCGCGCAACCGCCCGGCCAATTCGTCGGCGGCCGCGACCACCCCGGTATCCGTGCCGCGCGTGATCGGCACGATCACCACCTGATGCGGCGCGACCTTCGGCGGCAGCACCAACCCCTTGTCGTCGCCGTGCGTCATGACGATGCCACCGACCATGCGCGTCGACATACCCCAGGAAGTGGTGTGGCACAGTTCTTCCCGACCGGAATCGCCGGTGTAGCGGATATCGAAGGCCCGCGCGAAATTCGTGCCGAGATAGTGCGAGGTCCCCGATTGCAGGGCGCGCCCGTCGCGCATCATCGCCTCGACGGTGAAGGTGGCGACCGCGCCCGCGAACCGCTCGCCCGGCGTCTTCTCGCCCGCGACCACCGGCATGGCGGCCACCTCGCGGGCCACCCGCTCGTAGATATCGAGTCCGAGCATCGTCTCGCGGCGCGCGTCGGCCTCGTCGATGTGCGCGGTATGCGCCTCCTGCCACAGGAATTCGGTGCTGCGCAGGAACAGGCGCGGCCGCAATTCCCAGCGCACCACATTCGCCCACTGATTGAGCAGCAGCGGCAGATCGCGATGCGAGCCGATCCATTTGGCCATCATCTCCCCGATAATGGTCTCCGAGGTGGGGCGTACGACCAGCCGTTCTTCGAGATCCTTGCCGCCCGCGTGGGTCACGACGGCCAATTCCGGGGAGAATCCCTCGACGTGTTCGGCCTCGCGGCTGAGATAGCTCTCGGGGATGAGCAGCGGGAAATAGGCGTTCTCGTGGCCGGTCTCCTTGATGCGGCGGTCGAGGTCGGATTGGATCAACTCCCAGAGGCGGTAACCATACGGTCGAATGATCATGGTGCCCTTGGCCGGTCCGCGATCGACGAGGGCCGCCTTCACGACCAGCTCGTTGTACCAGGCAGAGAAATCCGCGCTCTGGGCGGTGACACCGCGTTCGTCCTTGACCATGCGCAGAGCGTACTTACCGCCATCGCGGCCCGTGGAATCGAGGGCAACGGACGTAGAGTGTGAACATGAGCGAACTGCCCGAATTCGCGCCGATCGCACCGCAGCCCAAGGGAATCGGTTGTTTCGCCGATGCGGCGGGTCGGGCGCGGTTCGCCGCCGCCTATCGCGCGGGCATGACACGATTGCCGCCGGTCGATGCGACTCGCGTGGTCGAAACCTCCTTCGGTAGCGTCACCGCCTACCGATTCGGGCCGCCCGCGGCCGAACCGATCCTGCTGCTGTCGGGACGGCGGGCATCAACACCCATGTGGGCGGCCAATATCGCGAGCCTGCGGCGGATCGGCACCGTCTGGTCGATGGACAGCATCGGCGAACCGGGCGCGAGCGCCCAAACCAGGGCCATCACCGACCCGCGCGATCAGGCGACCTGGCTGGACGAGGCGATCGGACAACTGGACTGCGAGCGGGCGCACCTGCTCGCAGTCAGCATCGGCGGCTGGCTCGCCACCCAATGCCTGCTCCATCGACCCGACCGGATCGCCTCGGCGACCCTGCTTGATCCCGCCATGACCTTCGCCCCGATCTCCTGGAAGATGATCGTCGTATCACTGGGCAGTGTGCTTCCCGGTATGCCGCAAGCTCTTCGCCATCGACTGCTCGGCTGGCTGTCCGGCGGTGTCCCCGTGGATGATTCGATTCCGGAGGCGCGACTGATCGCCTCCGGAATGCGCGATTTCCGCCAACATCTCCCTTTCCCGCGCCCACCCGCGCCCGATCGACTCGCCGCGATCACCACACCCCTGCTGGTGATCCTGGCGGGCGCGAGCATCGTCCACGATCCCGCTCGCGCGGCCGAACGCGCTCGCCTCGTTCCCGACGCTCAGGTCGAGGTCTGGCCCGGCCGCTCGCATGCCATCAATGGTGAAGCGCCGGAAGAGATCACGGCCCGTGTCGGCGAATTCCTCAGCGGGCTATAGGGTTGCGCTCCGCAGGGCTGTCCGCATTCGGAGGTCTCCGGGATGGACCGTCGTCGAAATATGCTCGCGGACAGTCTGTCCCGGTATTCGGTGCAGTCGCCACCGCCGCGCGAGCACAGCCACTGTCACTATCATTTCGGTCATCGCGAAATGGTCGCCGAGGCATTTGCGGATGCCGAGGTTGAACGGAATGAACGTGCCGGTGGGGCGCCGTCGCGGCAACCAGCGGTCCGGGTCGAAACGCAGCGGGTCATCGAACAGATTCGGGTCGCGATGCATTGTCGTTGGGCTGTAGATGATTTCGGCACCCGCCGGTATCACCCAGCCGTCCAGTCGGACCGTTTCGAGCGCGCGTCTGCTCAGAAACCATGTCGGCGTGTGCAATCGCAGGGTCTCCTCGACTACGCGACGACAGTAGTCGAGTCGATAGACGGTATCCGCGTCGATGCGCCGATGTTGATCCAGTTCCGCGTGCAGGCGCGCCTCGATCTCGGGGTGGCCCGCGAGTTCGTAGAACAGCCAGGAGAGCGTGACCGACGCGGTCTCGGTGCCTGCCGCGAACAAGGTGGTGACCTCGTCCAGCAACTGTGTATCCGTCATCGCGGCGCCGGTTTCGGTGTCCCGCGCCGCCACCAGCAGTGCGAGCAATCCGTCCGGTTCGATATCCCCGGCCCGCGCGGCCGCGATGAGTTCGGCGGTCGCATTCCGGAGTCTGCCGATCGCGTGCCGGTAGTTCAGATTGCCCGGCGTCGGCAGGAATTCCCAGAATCGGTAGGGAACCAATGTTCTGATGATGACTCCGCGCAGCACGATCGCCAGGGAGCGCTGCAACTCCTCGACGATCGGTCGGCTCGACATCTCCGGGAACATGGTCGTGGCGATCACGTTCGAACTCAATCGGTGCAGGTCGTCGGTCAGCGTGATGGTCGCACCGTCGCGCCAACCGGCCGAGAGCGATTCCGCGAGGCGATTCATGGGTTCGATGTAGTTCGAGATATGTCTTCGATTGAATGCGGGCTGCATCAGTCGGCGCTGTCGCGCGTGGAAGGGGCCTTCGGAGTTGACCAGACCATTGCCGAGCAGTGGGCGCACCCGCTGAAACAGCAGGCCCTTACCGTATTTCGCCGCATCTTCGACCAATGCCTTGTGAATCACAGTCGGCGAGTTGAGCAGGTAGAACTGTTTGGGACCCAGTTGGAGCCGCACGATATCGCCTTCCGAACGGGCCGATTGCAGGAAGCCCAGCGGATCTCTGCCGAATGCGAGGGCATGTCCGGCTAGGGGCGCCTTCTTGCCCGCGAAAGGTGGGATCAAGCCTCCGTCAGTTGATTCGTGTACCGCTTGGTCCGGCGCGACCATTCCTCGAAACCTCCCATCCATAGACGCTGCGCGTCCACATACCGGTTGATTCGGTGCTGTTCCTGTGCTGGAAGGTGGTATCTCTCGGCGAGATTCGGTATGTCAGCCGCAAGCGCCACAAATTTCGCGACTTTTTTCGCGATGAACCCCAGCGCGGCATCGATTGCCTCGTCCCGATCGCAGCCATTCTGCTGTTGCAGCACCAGGACGAGGTTGTTGACCTCGCCTGCGTTCTCCTCTTTCGGCAGCGTGACCACATCGTTGGTCAGTGCCGGGATCAGGGCGGCCAAGCGGCGCAACTGTTTCAGTTGCGGTATGTGAAATACGTTGGGAATCAGGTGAAATCCGCCGAGTCGTTCACACAGGTCGAGGTAGTTCTCCAGGCAGACTGTGCCTCGACGCAGGGACAGGAAATGGTCGAGCGGCGGAATGCGGCCAAGCTTGCGGTCGGTCGCTTCGTGCACGTTGGCGCACAGGCAGAACTCCCAGTTGTGTGCCGTGCGGCGGCGCCAGGACGCGGGCATGCCGGAGTTGCACCGTGACCGGATATCGGCGAAGGCATGCACCAGTGGAGGGGCTGAACTTTCGACCGGATGATCCGGCGCGGCGAGAACTTGGATCAATGCCTCGATTACCGCATCGACTGTCCGCGACTTCGGATCGGAGTCGAACCAGTCGTCGAATATCAGGGTCCAGCCGACCACGTCGCAGCCGAGTTTCAGGTCCGCGCCGCGCGCATAGGGCCAGACCAGTGCCGCCAACTGCGGTAGGTCGGTGTCACGGTACCGCGCCGAGGCGCACTCGTCGGTGGTGGAGAGCATCCGGTGGCGGACCATCCACTCTTCGTGGGATTGCCTGACATTCGCCAGATCGGGGCTGATATCCACTGGGAAAGGGAGACGGATACCGGCTGGTGAATCGACGTACGTTCGAATACCGATGTCCGGCGCAAGCTCTGGACGGTCGCCACACGCCACAGGGCCTCCTATGCGACATGGTCGTGCCGGCTATGCCTGTGTGCTGGTCCGGACCGTGGCGCCTTCCTATCAGCCGGTTCTTACGCGGAGGTTCTGCGTGTTCCCCACTCTGGGAACAGGTGCCGACTTGGCGCAAAACGGGGGTCGAGGAACAGTTCCCGAGATCCGGCGTCAGCGATATTGATGCGAGTGAACGGGGTTGGCCGCTGGACAATTGCCGCCCCTCGGTCCCCCGTTGTTTTCGGCATCGCGGACCGGATTGTCGATCGGTCCCGAGAGGCTGCCCGCGATGTTGTCGAAAACGGGAGAAATGTATGTCGGACAAGACTTTACGGGTGATCGTGCTCACGAAGGGGTGTACCGGCCCGGACGCCGCCGCGTTCACCACGCATCCGTCGGTCGCGCCAACCGGCCGGTGCCGCTGACCATTCTTGCGAAGGTGAATGGCGTTCACCTATGGTGGTGAACGCCATTCACCTTCGAGGGAGTTTCGCTGTGCCCACTGATTCGCATCCGTCGACGTCTCCGACCGTCGACCATGGCGTCATGGCCGTTCTGGCGGCAGGCGGCATCGTCACCACGCTGGCGCAGACCGCGGTTGTACCGCTGCTGCCACAACTGCCCCGTCTCACCGGAGCGGGACCGGTCGATATCGGGTGGGTGGTCACGCTCACGCTGCTGACCGGCGCGGTCGCCACCCCGCTGCTCGGGCGTGCCGGGGACATGTACGGCAAGCGGCGGATGCTGCTGTTCGCACTCGGGGCGCTCGCCGCCGGGTCACTGGTGTGCGCTTTCGCCTGCAATCTCCCGTGGCTGTTGGCGGGGCGGGCGCTGCAGGGTGTGGGCGCGGCAGTGGTGCCGCTGTCGATCAGTTTCCTGCGGGGTGTGCTGCCGCCGCAGCGGACGGGTTCCTCAGTGGCGCTGATGAGTTCGACAGTGGGCGTCGGCGCGGCGCTCGGCCTGCCGCTGGCCGCGGTGCTGGTGCAGTACGCGGACTGGCACGCGATGTTCTGGGCCATGACCATGCTCTCGACGGGAGTGCTCGCCCTCGCGTGGCGGCTGCTGCGGGAGGAGCCGGTCCGGTCGTCGGGGCGTTTCGACCTGCTCGGAGCATGCGGGCTGAGTGCGGGGCTGGTGTTTGTGCTGCTGGCGTTGTCCAAGGCGGGTGAGTGGGGTTGGGGCAGTTGGCGGATTCTGGGTCTGTCAGGCGCGGCGCTGCTGATCCTGACATGCTGGACCGTCCAGCAGCGCCGTGCGGCACGGCCGCTGGTGGACGTGCGCCTCGCGACGCGTCCGGCGGTTGCGCTGCCGCACCTGGCCGCGTTGTTGGCCGGGTTCGCCTTCTACGCCAACTCCCTCGTCACCGCGCAACTGGTCCAGGCGCCCCTGGTCACCGGGTATGGCCTGGCGCTCTCGGTGATGGCAGCGGGTGTCTGTCTGTTGCCCAGCGGTGTGATCATGGTGCTGTGTGCTCCCCTGTCCGCCCGCCTGTCCGCCGCCCGCGAACCCAAGCTCACCCTCACCTTGGGCACGCTGGTCATCGCGGCAGGCTATGGTTTGCGCTTCGCCGACAGTCGGCAATTGTGGGCGGTCATCGTGGGCGCGGCCGTGGTCTCGGTCGGCACGGCGCTCGCCTACTCCGCCCTGCCCATGCTGATCATGCGGGCGGTGCCGCTGGAGCAGACAGCCGCGGCGAACGGCCTCAACGTCCTCATGCGCACCATCGGGCAGGCCCTGTGCAGCGCGGTGATCGCCACGGTGCTGGTCCAGCACACCCGCCTGTTCGCCGACCCGGCGGGCGTGGCCGTGGCGGCGCCGACCCTGGACGGGTACCGCGTGGCCTTCGCCGTGGCAGGCGCGGTTGCGCTGCTGGCCTGCGCCGCCGCCTGCCTCATCCCGCGCCAACCGCGACTCGTGCCCTCCTCCGACCTCCAGGAGACTGAACAAGATGCCCGAACCGAGTTCCGCCTCCCCGCGCAGCGCCCGCTCGCGAACGACGTCCAAGAATCCGCCGAAGCCCGACCGGCAGGCACGACCGCGTGACGCCGACGCCCGCCGCGCGGACATCCTCGCCGCAGCCCGACGCGCCTTCGCACGCCATGCCTACGCCGACACCACCATCGCCGCCATCGCCGGCGACGCAGGCGTGAGCCCAGCGCTCGTGATGAAGTACTACGGCACCAAGGAACACCTGTTCACCCAGGTCTTCACCTTCGACTCCGACGCCACTGCCCTCTTCGACGCCCCCCTGGACTGCCTCGCCAGGCACATGGTCCTGCACCTACTCGCCACCCAACGCGGACAGACCCGCGATCCGATCCTGCGCATCGCATTCTCCCGCCACCACTTGGAGCTCGGCGGGCAAGCGCGAGCCAACTTCCGCACGCAAGTCATCGACGCCCTCGCCGCCCGCCTCCCCGGCGCCGGCGCCGCACTGCGAGCGGAGATGGCTGTCGGCGTGCTGCTCGGCCTCGCCGCCCTCTACGCGACCGTCCAAGCCGACCAGCTCACCCAACTCGCTCCAGACGAAGTCGCCGACCTGTATGTCCCACTCCTGCAACCCCTGCTCTGCGGCGAGGCCCCGGCGGACCGCTGACCACCGCGGGGGCCTCCGCAGCGGCAACGGCAGCTCCGACGACCACGCCATTGTCGTCGCTGCGGGCATATCGGCAGATATCACAAGTGCGGCAACAGCTTTCGGACCAGATCGCCAGCGCGCAGTGGCCGGCGCGCCTTCTGCGACCGATCTTCGGTCGGCCCTTCATCTCACCAAACCAGATGTTGTGAACACTCGGATTTTGTGAGTATTCTAAATTGGTAGGCTAGGGAAGGTCTGGCAATGGCGACTCGGCATTTGTATCTGGTGCGGCACGGCGCAGCGGATCCGTTCGGCGAGTTGACCGAGATCGGGCAGCGGCAGTCGGCACTGCTCGGCGAGCGTCTGGCCGCCCTGCCCGTCGATGCCGTGTGGCATTCGCCCCTTCCCCGCGCGGCACGGTCCGCTCAGGTGGTAGGTGAGCACCTGCCGGGCGTCGCCGTGCGGGAAGCGGCCGAACTGGTTGACCACGTGCCGCACGTACCGGACGACATACCTCCCGCGTGGGCGGGATTCTTCGACGGATACGACAATGCGGAAGCCGCTTCGGGCGCACGCCTCGCGCAGGCGCTGATCGACAGGTTCGCGCGCCCCGCCGAAACCGAGACCCACGAGGTCCTGGTCACCCATGCCTACCCGGTGGCGTGGCTGGTGCGGCATGCCCTCGACGCGCCACCGGCGCGGTGGCTCGGGCTGAACTGTGCAAACACGGCGCTGACAGCGATCGAGTATCGCGACGGTGTCGCGCCGACAGTGTTGATGTACAACGATATGGGCCATCTCCCGCCCGCGCTGCGGTGGACCGGATTCGGGTCCGGTGCGCGGCCGTGAGCGCGCTATTGGTGACGAAGCGCGGCATGGGCGGCGCTGAGGCGTTCGGTTTCCTCGCGTTCGGAGGTGTCGCCCGACACGTCGTCGGCCCATTCGAGTAGTCGGCGCAGGTGGGTGTCCGCTGTGGTCGTGATGATGCCGGGCCTGCCGAGGGCGACCTCGCCGCTGGTCCCGTCGATGGTGATGGGGGTGCCTTCGCCGATGGTGCGTCCGCCTGCGCTCGCCGAGGTGTCGGCGACGGTGAGGTCGGTGATCCCCACGACAGCGGGTTTCCCCATCGCTCGTGCGACGACCGCAGCGTGGCCGGCAGGCCCGCCACGGGCGGTGACGATCCCGGCGGCGGCGGCCATGCCGCGCATGTCGTGCGGGGAGGTCTCCGGACGTACCAGGATGACCGGCCCGTCCATGGCCATGCGCACTGCCCTGTCGGCCGTGGTCACCACCCGGCCGACCGCGACACCGGGACAGGCGCCCAGCCCTCGGGCCAGGATGTCGGCCTTCCCGGTCGGCGCTATTCGGGGTGTGCGGACGTGCCGCAGATGCTGTGGTGAGATCCTGAGCAGCGCTTCGTGACGTTCGATGACGCGGTCGTCGGCGAGGTCGGTGGCGACGCGGACCGCGGCGGCTCCGACGAACCGGCCCGGCCGGACCTGCAGTATCCACAGCTCGCCCGCCTGGAAGGTGAACTCGACATAGCATGCGTCGCGGTAGTGTCCTTCGACCCGGTTCAGGGCATCGAGCAGGCCGGCCCACACCGGAGGCTCCCGGTCGGCCAGTTCGCGCAGGGGCCGGGTCAGTGATCTGCCGGAGACGACATCTTCGCCAAGGTGGCCGCACAGGACTTCGCCGAACGGGACGTTCGCGCCGGTGTTGGGGTCACGGCTGAATGCGACTCCGGTGCCGCTGTGGTCGTCGCGGTTTCCGAACACCATCGTCTGGACGATCACGGCCGTGCCGAGGTGATGCGGGATGTCATGCAGTTCGCGGTAGGTTCGTGCGCGCGGTGTGTCCCATGACGAGAACACGGTCTGCACCGCCAGTTCCAGCTGCCGGTTCGCGTCGTCCGGGATCGGCTGATCACCCGTGATCGCGGCGGCGAAGCCGGCCAGGAACCGCTGCCGCGAGCTCTGCGCGAACCGCGAGTCGCCCGTCTCGGCCGCCAGCGCGGCGGTTGCTTCGGTCGTAAGCCCCAGGTTGAGGATCGTGTCCATCATGCCGGGCATCGACAAGCTCGCCCCGGAGCGAACCGACACCACCAACGGCGCCCGTGATCCCCCGAAATGGCGTCCGGTGGCGGCTTCCAGGTCTGTCACGGCTGTCGCGAGTTCGTCGTCGAGTCCGTCGGGAAAATGCCCGGCGCGCAGGAATGCGCGACATGCCTCGGTGGTGACGACGAACCCGGCGGGCACCGGCAACCCGAGCCGGTGCAGGACCGCGAGGCCGTGTGCCTTGCCGCCCACCCTCTCCGCCGGCTCCTCGGCCCGAGCGGTCAGCGGTCGAATCCATCTCATCGGGGGATCCCGAGTGTGGCGAGCAGATCCTCGTGAAGCTGAGCCCACACGGTGTGGTAGGACGCGGTGTTGTCGGCCAGGTACTCCAACGCGCCGGAGGTGGTGCGGTCGAGGGCTGCGGTGAGGCGGATTCGGTAGCGGTCGAACCGAGGCAGGGTCGCGGACAGTTCGGCGCAGACGACGGTGGCGCGCCGGTGAAACTCGGTGAACAGGTCGAGGACGCGGGCGTCATAGGACGGGTCGCCGTGGTCGTTGGCGGTCATGACACCATCGACGGACCGGAGCTGCGATGCCGTGCAGAGGTCGAGCAGTTCCGGGTTGAGCACGAGGAAGCTGTCGTATGCCGCGGCGACGGCGGCGCGGGAACCGGCCGACTCCAACTCGTCGGTGATCCGCTCGGCATCCACTACCCGGCCGGTATCCGTCAGTGCCCATACGTCGAAATCGGCGATGTGGGTGACGAGACCGGCAGCCACGAGATCGATCAGCTCGAACTCGACGCGGGACTCCCCGAGACCCGTGGCCGCGGCCACGCGGGCCAAGCCGGCGGTGCCGACGCAGCGCAGGGCGTGGAGTACCAGCAGGTCCGTGCCCGAGTCGCTCATGTCGTGGCCTTCCGTGACGCGTTCGATACCGCGTAGGCGGCGCCGCGCCCCTGAGCGTTGGCGACGATCATGTTGCCCTGGACGCGGACCGCGGCCTCGGTCTCGTCGTCGGGATTCGTCAGGCCGATCGCCGCCGCCGCCAGTGCGTCGTCGTCGAGGACCAGTCGAACGTGCCGCCAGACCTCGGGCACGAATACCCGTCGCAGGCAGCCGACGAGGTCGGTGACCCTGAGCCGGACGAGGCGGCCGGTCTCGGCGCGATCGTTCGTGACGACGACTATCGTCACGTGCTCGCCGGGCCGCGCGGAACGGACAGCTTCCTCGGCGGCGGCGAGACGACCTGCCCCCAGCACCGCGATCAGACCGTCGGTGGCGAAGTCGACCTGATTCCCGCTGATCTGGTCCGCGAGTCCGGTCGGCGTATTCCAGGTGTCCGTGCACGGCCGCGCCGGGGCGATGTAGGGCAGGTGCGGCGGTGCCCAGGTGTCGGCGAGATCGATTCCGGCCAGATGCTGACACGCGCGTGCCACGTCGAATGGGTCACCTGATCCCGGCGCGGTCTCGGCCCGATGGCCCGAACCGTCCAGCAGCGTCAGTACAAGCTCGGCCAGCCGTACCCGCCGCACCGGAGCCTGTTCGCACGACTCCAACGCGGTGGCGAGCAGCAACGCCTCCAGCCGGACAACCTGTGCCAGCACCCCGCGCCCGTGCGCGTCGTCGACGACGCCGTCCAGCGAGCGCAGTTGCAGACGCCCTCCCGAAGTCGTGTCGTCCACCAGGGGTAGACGCTCCAGCCAGATCCTGGCGAACATGCCCAATGCGTCGGCCGGCGACGTCGGAGGCGTCGAAGGCGTCGAAGGTTCACCCGCAGGGGTGTTCTCGACCGTGTCGATCAGCACCGCCAGATACAGGGCACGTTTGCTCGGGAAGTTCGAGTACACCGCCCCGCGGGTCAGTTCGGCCCGTTCGGCGATCCGGTCGACCTTCGCCAGGGTGTAGCCGTGCTCGGTGAACTCCTCCCGCGCCGCCGTCAGCACCGACGCGCGCGTGCGTTCCTGCTGCTGCGCCCGAGTCAGCCGGACCATCCTCGCTCCTTTTCTGGACTCACAACATTAGAATACACACAGAATCCAGATGATATGAACATTGGAGATTTGGCGGGTGGCGATAGCCGGATGCTTCGGCGCCCTGCCGGGAAGGGACGGCCCGCAGCGCGCTTGCGCGAGTGCCCGGTGGGTCAGTTGAACTGGTCCGGGTGCGGGCCGGTGCGCAGGCCGCGGTCGGTGGCGGCGATGGCGGCCATGTCCTGGTCGGTCAGCTGGAAGTCGAAGACGTCCAGGTTCTGGCGGATGCGCGCCGGGGTCACGGACTTCGGGATGACGATGTTGCCGAGCTGTAGGTGCCAGCGCAGGACCACCTGGGCGGGGAACTTGCCGGTACGGGCGGCAATCGAGGTGATCGCCGGGTCATCCAGGACGGCGCCCTTGGCGAGCGGACTCCACGCCTCGGTGGCGATGCCGCGCTCTGCGTGGAAGGCGCGCAGCTCGGCCTGCTGGAGGCCGGGGTGTAGCTCGACCTGGTTGACGGCGGGCACCAGCGAGCTGTTGTCCAGCAGGCGCTGGAGGTGGGCGGGCTGGAAGTTGGAAACGCCTGCGGCCCTGATCCGGCCCTCGTCCGCGAGGCGCTCGATGGCGCGCCAGGAGTCCGGGTAGAGGTCGCGGGCCGGGGTGGGCCAGTGGATCAGGTAGAGGTCGAGGTACTCGAGGCCGAGCTTGGCGAGGCCGGTGTCGAAGGCGCGCAACGCGGCGTCGTAGCCCTGGTCGGCGTTCCACAGCTTGGTCGTGATGAACAGCTCCTCGCGCGGCAGGCCGGAGGCGGCCAGGGCGCGGCCGACGCCGGCCTCGTTGCCATAGATGGCGGCGGTGTCGATGCTGCGGTAGCCGGCCTCCAGGGCTGCGGTGACGGCGGCGGTGGTCTCGTCGTCGGGGACCTGGAAGACGCCGAAGCCGAGCTGGGGGATCTCGACGCCGTTGTTCAACTTCACGGTGGGGATGCCGGGGTTGTTCATGATGCTCGCTTTCAGAGGGCGGTCGGTGCGGGTGTAGCGGACGATCTGCCTTGCGGGACCCCGGCGTGGCCGCGGAACGCGCCGCGGTGGTCAGCAGGTAATGGCGGCGCTTGTCCCGGAAGGAACGGGGAGCGGTCAGTGATGGATGGGGACGGGAGCGGCGGTGGGGGTGCTCTCCCACGCGGGGGTGCGGCGCTCCAGGGCAGCGGACCAGACGGCCAGCAGGAGCGCGGTTCCGGCGAGCAGCGCACCGACCCAGTTCGGGGCGGTGTAGCCGAGGCCTGCGGCGATGACCTGGCCGCCGAGCCAAGCGGCGAGGGCGTTACCGAGGTTGAACGCGCCGATGTTGACGGCGGAGGCCAGGGTGGGCGCGCCGTGCGCCTGGTCGAGGACCCGCTTCTGCAGCGGCGGGACGGTGGCGAAGCCAAGCGCCCCGACGAGCAGGATGGAGACTGCGGCGAGGATCTTGCTGTGTGCGGTGAGTGTGAACAGGACCAGCACTACGGCGAGTCCGCCGAGAGAGGCATAGAGCATCGGCATCAGCTTGCGGTCGGCGAACCTGCCGCCGAGCAGGTTGCCGAGGAACATCCCGAGGCCGAACAGGACCAGCAGCCAGGTGACGGCGCCGTCGGAGTATCCGGCGACGTTGGTCATCATCGGGGCGATGTAGGTGATCGCCGCGAAGACACCGCCGAAGCCGAGCACGGTCATCGCCATCGCGAGCAGGACCTGCGGGTTGCGGAACGCTGTGAGTTCGCCGCGCAGGTCGGCGCCTTCGGAGCGGGGCAGGGCGGGGACGAGTGCGGCGATGCCGAGCAGGCCGACCACGCCGAACGCGGCGACGACGGCGAAGGTGACGCGCCAGCCGACCGCCTGGCCGATGAAGGTGCCCAGCGGCACGCCGACGATGTTGGCGACGGTGAGGCCGGTGAACATGGTGGCGATAGCGCTTGCCTTCTTGTCGGGGGCCACGAGGTCGGCGGCGACCACCGAACCGATACCGAAGAACGCGCCGTGGGCGAGCGAGGCCACGATACGCCCGGTGAGCATCACGCCCATGCTCGGTGCCGCGGCGGAGAGCAGGTTTCCTGCCACGAACAGGCCCATGAGGATGATGAGCATCGTCTTGCGGCCGATCCGGGTGCCGAGCACCGTCATCAGCGGGGCGCCGAGGACGACGCCGATCGCGTAACCGGTGACCAGGAGTCCGGCGGACGGGATGGACACCCCGTAGTCGCCGGCGATCTCGGGCAGCAGACCCATGACCACGAACTCGGTCGTGCCGATCCCGAAGGCCCCGATGGCCAGGGCTAGGAGCGCGAGAGGCATGGTGTGCCGCCCTTCGTACGATTGCTGTTGCGCTTTACATGCTCCCACAATAGTTGCATGCGCTGGCTAAGCGCAAGTGCTGGCATTTGCTTATGAATGATAATGGGCTATGGCGGCGAATATGTGAATGTGGGTGGGACCCCGGATCGCGGCGGTTCCCACCCGCACAGACCGGGCGCCTCAGGCGGCGAAGCCGCCCTTGGGCTGGATGATCTCCAAGTTGGTGCCGTCCGGATCGTTGAAGTAGGCGACTTTGGTGCCGAGCGCCGCCTCCGGCGTCACCTCGCCGGCGATGAACGTGTAGTCCTCGCCGAGGAAGCTGTAGCCCGCCTCCTTCATCCGCCGGTACACCGCGTCGAAGTCATCCACCCGCAGGCACAGATGCATCGAGCCGGGGCGGTTGGCGGCGCCCCTGGTCGGCTCGCCCGGCGGGTTGCGAAACTCGATGAGGTCGATGCCGAGGCTGTTGTCGAGGTTGATCGTGGCGTAGCGCAACTCGGCGGCGGACAAGCCCTGTGACCCGCCGAAAGGCACGCTGTGCATGGTTCCCGAAGCGACGGGCGCGCGCCCGGTGAGGGCCTGGTAGAACGCGATCGAGACGTCCAGGTTCGACACCGAGATCCCGACGTGGGCCGCCAGGGTGAGATTCATCGATGTTCCGGAAACGGTCATGACGATTCCCTTCGTTCCGAGCCTCGCGGCGGTCGCTGCGCGGACGCGCGCGGGGCGGATTCCTGAGGAGCCTGGTGAAACCGATTCTCCGGACGACGGTGGATCGCGCATCCGGGCGCTGCGGAGGATGATACTTGCATGGGCGGGATACACGTGCTGGCCGATATTACGTGCAAAGGCTTATCCTGGGCAGGATATATCTGAAAGGGAGCCCCACCCCATGACCGCCACGGACCCCGCGCTGACCGCCCTCGCCAACGGCTGGGCCGCCCTCTACCTCCTGGCCGGCCGGATCGAGGCGCAGATCGAGCGCACCCTCCAGGCCGAGCACGACCTGAGCGTGCGCGAGTACTCGCTGCTCGACGTGCTCAGCCGCCAACACGACGGTGCGGGCGGGCACCTGCAGATGAAGCAGGTCTCCGACGCGATGGTGCTCAGTCAGAGCGCCACCACCCGCCTCGTCACCCGGCTGGAGGACCGCGGCCTGCTCTCGCGCTACCTCTGCGCGACCGACCGCCGCGGTATCTACACCGACGTGACCGCGCCCGGCCTGGCGCTGCTGCAAGCGGCCAGGCCGACCAACGAGGCCGCCCTCCGGGAGGCGCTGGACGAGGCCGCCAAAAACCCGGAGTTGGCCCCGTTGGTCGCCACCGTCGAGGAGATGAACATGTCGCGACGGCTCCCGGAGCCCGCTGCCACGCGCTGAGCACGACGACACCCCTGGACCTACCCGGCGGAGATCGCGTGCCCTTCTCGGGGTGTCGAGGCAAGTCGCGGAGAACGGTTCGCGGAGCATGCGACGGTCACTTCACAGTTGGAAGGATCGTGACGTGGGCCGGATTCGCCGCGGCACCCGGCCGGTGCTGCGCCGCGGGCGGACGTTGTCCGACACCGCGGACCAGGGATTCGGCTCAGGCGGTGACGGACTCGTCCCAGGCGATGCGGTGGCGGTGCACCGGACCGAACATCTGCTCCGGATCGGGCAGGGCGGGCTTGGCGTCGGCCTGGCCGGCCTTCGCCTTGTTCGTGGCGGCGGCGTTACCGCCGATCGACTCGACCCGGCCGCGCCGAAGCCTTTCGTACGCGGCGAACGCCTCCTCAGGGGAAGGCAGGTCGCGAAGGCACCGGGCCAATTCCACGGCACTTTCGATCGCGATCGATGCGCCCTGACCGGAGCTGGAGGACGGCGCGTGCGCGGCGTCGCCGACCAGCACCATCCGGCCCCGGTGCCAACGCGGCACCGAAGGCATCCGCTCCATCGGACCCACCATCATCAGGTCCGCGGGGTCGGACTGCGCCAGGAGCGTCGCACCGGGCGCATGCCCGGCATACAGCTCCCGTAGCCGCTCCAACCAGTCGGTGGCCGGGACCTGCGCGACCTCGGCGGCGGTGAGCGGTTCGGTGCGCGGGATCGCGGCGAACCAGCAGACACGGCCGTCGACGTGCCGCCAGTACCCCATGAACGTGCGACCGAACGCGAAATACATCGAGCCGGGCTCGACATTCACACCCGCGCCGGAGGCGAATCCGCCGAAGCTGAGCACGCCGCCGTAGTCGGGGCCGGGCGCGTCGGGGTCGATGAGGCCGCGCACGGTGGAGCGGATGCCATCCGCGCCGATCAGCACGTCGGCCGTGGCGCTCGATCCGTCGGAGAACACGGCCGTGATGTCGTTGGCGCCCTGGCGCACCTCCACCAGCCGCTTGCCGTACTCGATGGGGACACCGCAGGCCACCGCGTGGTCGGCCAGCGCTCGGAACAGATTCACATTCAAACTAGTTACAAGTCAACTAGTTCTTTTGTGGTTAGAATGCCGGCATGCCCACTATGCGCAGCACCCCACTGGCCCTGACCGTGCTGGCGATGCTGCACAGCAAGCCGCTGCATCCCTACGGCGTCCAGCGCCTGATCAAACAGTGGGGCAAGGACCAAGTCGTCAACGTCAGCCAGCGGGCCGCCCTCTACCGGACCATCGAACGCCTGCACGCCGACGGGCTCATCGCCGTCCGTGAGACCGGACGCGACCAGGCCTACCCCGAGCGCACCGTCTACGAACTCACCGACGCCGGGCGGTCGACCGCCCGCATATGGCTCGATGACATGCTCGCCGAGCCGAAACAGGAATTCCCGCCATTCCCCGCGGCGCTGTCCCACCTGCTGATGATCGCCCCCGCCGCGGCCCTGAACGCCCTGCGGCGGCGGGCCTCCACTCTCGCCGAGGCCCGCGCCGCCATGGACGACCTCCTCGCCACCCACAACGACCTGCCCAGGGTCTCCCTGCTGGAGATCGAATACCGGCACGTCGTCATCGCGGCCGAGGAGCGCTGGCTCCACGGCGTGATCGACGACCTCGGCACCGGCCGGCTCACCTGGCCTACCGAATGACTGTCCTGCGGCTGCCGCGTCAGACGACAGGCCGACAGCATCAGACGACGGTGCCGAATCGGGCGGTATCGGCGAGCACGGTGTCGATGGGGGTGGCTGAGAGTCCGAAGGTTCGTTCGGTCAGTGTCGAGTCGAGCACGTCCGGATTCTCCATCGAGTAGAGCATTTCGATCATCTCGCCGATGATCGGGTCGGTCGCACCCGCCCATGCCAAATCCTGCCTGGGCATCGGAACGAGTTGCGGGGCGGCCGCACTCGTGACCTCGGCCAATCTCGCTACGAGTTCCCGCACGGACATGACCGTCGACGGCGCATGCCAGGCACGACCCCAGGACCGCTCGTCGCGGGCGACCGTCGCCAAGGTGAGTGCGACGTCGTCGATATACGACCAGCTTTTGAGCAGATCATGATCACCGGGGTAGCCGGCCGGTTCTCCGGCGATCACCTTCGGCACCACGAGGAAGTTGAACAGCGATCCGGCGTCGCGACCCAGGTAGCCCGCCGCTCGAACCTCGGTCACGCGCACTCGGCCCGCCTCGTGCGCGGCCAGGGCATCGAGCCACATGCGCGCCCGCACCGCGCCTTTTACCGCGACCGGGGCCATGGGCAGGTCTTCGGTCATCGGCCCGTCCACGAGACCGTAGCCATAGGTGTTGCTCAGCGAGACGTAGTTCGCGCCGGTGCGTTCGGCCGCGGTGAGCACGCTCGCGGCGAGGGGCGGGAAGTCCGTCGGCCAACGGTGGTAGGGCGGCCAGGTGGTGTTGATCAAGGTCTGGGCGCCCTCGGTGTGCGCGGTGAGTCCGGCGGTGTCGGTGGCGTCGCCGACGACTCGTTCGATCAGCGGGTGCTCGGGACCCAGTCCGCGTCGACTGATCAGGCGCACCTGCTCACCGGCCTCGGCCAGGACCAAAGCTGTACGGCTTCCAGTGCTTCCGGCGCCGGCGACGACATGCAGCGACATTTCATTCCTCCTGGATGCCGCCCCGCGGCGGCTCGCTCATCACAGTGCTCCAGCGCGCTCGACTAGGGTAGTGGCCGGAATGCCACATATCCCAAGGATCGAGCCATGCATCGTATTGTCGTTCTCGCCGTGCCGCCGGTGACCACCTTCGACCTGTCCATTCCGGAGTTGGTGTTTCCCGCGGTCCAGGTCAATGGCGCGCCGGTCTACGACGTGGTGGTGTGCACCCCGGACCCGGGTGTGGTCGCCGGATACGCCGGGCGTGCCGTGGTGATCGACCACGGTTTGGACGAGATCGCCGCAGCCGACACCGTTATCGTCACCGGAACCGGAGCACGCGCCGACACCGACGAACGCGTCCTCACCGCTCTGCGCGCCGCCGCCGACGCGGGTACGCGCATCGCCTCCATCTGCACCGGCGCGTTCGTGCTGGCCCGAGCCGGACTGTTGGATGGTCGTCCCGCCACGACGTACTGGCTGTACTCGGCCGAGATGCGCGAACGTTTCCCACTCGTGGATCTGCGACCGGATGTGCTGTTCGTCGACGATGGACAGATCCTCACCTCGGCCGGACTGGCCGCAGGTCTGGACCTGTGCGTGCACATCGTGCGCGGCGATCACGGTGCGGCGGTGGCCAATACGGTGGCACGGCTGGCCGTCGTCGCACCGATCCGTCCCGGCGGTCAGGCGCAGTTCATCGAATCCCCGCTCCCGGAGGAAACTGGAACGTCGCTGGCCGAGACCCGCGCTTGGGCGCTGCGACGACTCGATGAACCACTGACGCTGCGCGAGCTGGCCGCCCACGCCCACGTCAGCACCCGCACGCTGACCCGCCGCTTCCGGAAGGAATCCGGATCCAGCCCGCTGCAGTGGCTGCTGCACCAGCGGATCGACCGTGCCCGTGAACTTTTGGAGGTCACCGACCTGCCGATGACCGAAGTGGCCAGGCAGTCCGGGCTGGGCACTGCGGAATCACTGCGCCAGCACCTGATCCGACGCCACGGCCTCACGCCCAGTGCGTATCGCACCAGTTTCACCCGTCGATGAACTCCGCACGCTCAGGTATCGCCCCAGCAGTGCGGCGGCATTGAGCATCGCCACTCCCCTGGCGGTGAGCCGCTGCTGCCAATCCGCGAACGTCGCCGCCAAAGCCGCTGTGCCACCGGCTTTTCGGATCTGGTCGAGGACGGCGGCGATGCGTTCGAGCGGGTAGCCGCCGCGGCGCAGCAGATGGGTCAGTTCGGCGTCGCGGATATCGTCGGCGCGGTATACGCGGTATCCGGTGGCCGGATCGCGGATCGGGGCGAGGATCGCGGCATCCTCCCAGGATCGCAGTGTCGCCGTGGTGAGGTTCAGGCGGTGGGCGAGTTCGCCGATCGTGTAGGGCGCGGTCGGTGGCTGCGGGGTGGCGGGTTCGGTCGTCAAGTGGTCGACGGCGCGGCGGACACCGGCGAGGGTTTCCCGGTCGCGCAGGAGTTGAGTGTGGCCGCGATCGATGAGATCCAGGGCGGTCTCGAGGTCATTGTCGTTGACCGCGTTCATGATTCGGGACGCGGTGGCGTGACCGTGGGCCGGGACGAGGGCGAGGAACGCGCGCAGGGCGGCGGCGTGGACCTCGGTGTAGCGCCGATAGCCGGTATCGGATCGGTCGGCGGCAGGTAGGCAACCGTCGCGCTCGTAGTTGCGGATCGCTTGAGCCGAGAGACCGTGCTCGCGGGCCAGATCGGAGGGGCGCAGGTTTCTCATCGGCTCGAGAGTTTACCGGGGGTCATAGCGACTGAGTTTCGAAGCTGGTCTCGCCGCGAGCGCCGCCGCCCGACCGCATAGGGTCGGGGTGTGGTGACTGTTGGATTCGATCTGGATATGACGCTGATTGATTCGCGGCCCGGTGTGGCGAAGGCCGTGGATGTGGCGGCGGCGGAGTTGGGGGTCGAGGTCCGCGGGGTGGATGTGGCGCGGCATATCGGGCCGCCGCTGGATACATTGCTGGCCGACGCCGGGGTCCCGCAGGAGCGGATCGCGCAGATGGTGGCGCGATATCGGGCGGCGTACCCGACGGTGATTCCGGAGGTGCCCGCGCTGCCGGGGGCCGACGCGGCATTGGCGGCGGTCCGGCGAAGGGGTGGGCGGATTTTGGTGGTGACGGGCAAGTTCGCGCCGCTGGCCCAACTGCATTTGGACGAATTGGGTTGGCGGGTAGACCATTTGGCGGGCAGCGTGTGGGCGACGCAGAAGGCGGGGGTGCTGCGGGAACAGGACGCGCGCGTCTACGTCGGAGACCATGTGGGCGATATGGCGGGTGCGCGGGCCGCGGGCGTGACGGCGGTCGGGGTGCGGACCGGCCCCTGTTCGGAGGCCGAGTTGCGCGCGGCGGGCGCGGATGTGGTGTTCGACGACCTGAGCGAGTTTCCCGCCTGGTTCGCCGGATTCGTCAGTTAGCCTGCTAAGCGTGGATCTACTCGCGGAACGTTTCAGCGGCAAAGTCGCCGTCGTCACCGGTGCGGCGCAAGGTATCGGCGCGGCCACCGCCAAACGACTGGCCATGGAGGGTGCGACCGTGGCGGCGCTGGATCGGCGCGCGCCCGAGGAGACGGTGGCCGATATCGCCGAGGCGGGCGGCGCGGCCCGCGCCTACCTGTGCGATGTGACCGACCGGGCCTCGGTGGACGCGGTTTTCGCCGCGGTGGCCGCGGCGTCGGGTGGTCCGCACATTCTGGTCAACAATGCCGGAATCACCCGCGACGACATGTTTTTCCGCATGTCGGAACAGGATTGGGAAGCGGTGCTTTCGGTCAACCTGACCGGAGTGTTCCACTGCAGTCAGGCCGCGCAGAAATACATGTCGGCCCAGCGGTATGGCAAGATCGTGTCGCTGTCGAGCCGTTCGGCGCTCGGCAATCGCGGACAGGCCAACTACGCCGCCGCCAAGGCGGGTGTCCAGGGTTTCACCGCGACCTTGGCCATCGAGCTCGGCCCGTACAACATCAACGTCAATGCCGTCGCCCCCGGCTTCATCGCCACCGCCATGACGGCGGCCACGGCGGAGCGGGTCGCAATGACCCCGGAGGAGCATCGGCGGCAGATCGCCGAGCAGACACCGCTGCGGCGGGTCGGTCGGCCGGAGGAGATCGCCGCCGTCGTCGCGTTCCTGGTCAGCGAGGACGCCTCCTACGTGAGCGGGCAAACGCTGTATGTCAACGGCGGCGGGCGCTGAACACGCACTGCGGATAGCATGCCGAACATGCGTCTCGGACTCGCCCTACCCCAGTACGGGATCTTCGCCGACCCGAAAGCCATTGTCGCGGTGGCGACCCGGGCCGAAGCCGAAGGCTTCGATAGCCTGTGGGTCGGCGACCGGATCCTGGTGCCCACCCATCCGAGCGCCCAATATCCCGGTGGCGCAGTCCCGCCCGGCTTCCGTCGCTTCCTCGATCCGCTGACCGTGCTCACCGTCGCGGCGGGCGTCACCGAGCACGCGCGCCTCGGCACCAACACCCTCAACGCCCTTTGGCAGCCGCCGCTGCTGTTGGCCCGCACCCTGACCTCCCTGGACCACGTGAGCGGTGGCCGCTTGGACGTGGGACTCGGATTGGGTTGGTCGCCCGACGAATACGAGGCGGTCGGCGTCCCGTGGGCCGGGCGTGGCGCACGCCTGGAAGAGACTGTCGATATCTTCGAGGCGGCTTGGACCCATGATCTCACCGCCCACCAGGGTCCGCTCTGGACGGTCCCGGAGGGTCGCATCGAAGTCAAACCCCTCCAGACGCCGCGTCCCCCAATCCTTTTCGGCGGTTTCGCCCCTGCCGTTCTCGAACGCGTCGGACGTCGCGGCGATGGGTGGTTGGCGGGTCCCGTTCCGCCCGGCGCTCTCGCCGCGATGTGGGCCACGGTCGGTGCCGCCGCCGAGCGCCATCACCGCGACCCCGCGGCATTGCGCCTCGTGGTGCGGGTCAACCCGTCCGTCGAACGCGCCCCCGAAGATCAGGTCCCGCGCCGAGGCTCGGTCGACCAGATCGCCGACTACATCGCCGCCATCGCCCCGGCAGGCGCCACCGAGGTCGTCTTCGATCTCCAACAAACCGCCACTGACCTCGACCAGTTGATCGACCTCTCCGGCCAACTGAAAGAGGCTGTGAACAAACGAGTTTGATCTCGGTTCAGGCCGGTCTCACTCCCATGGCGCCGGGCCGGTTCGGGACTCCCATGCGGCGAGTGGTTTCGCGGCCATGAGCAGGATCCCGGCCTTGGCGGCGTACGCCTGCGCAGGCGCGGTGAACGCACGCGCGGTGGTCACCACTGCGGCCACGTCGGCGGCGTGAACGGTGCGCGCGGTGCCGCCGAACCGCTGCACGTCCTGACTGCCGACGCTGCGGGCGTGGCGGTATCGTTTGGCCTGCAACACGATCCGGCGACCGTCCGGTGCTCGCGCGATCACGTCGGCGCCCAGATCGCCCGCGCCGCCGACCACCCGGACCTCGGTGCATCCGTCGCGACGGCACAGGGCTGCGAGCGCGTGCTCGAACTCGGTGGGGCTCAACGCATTCTGCCGCAGAGCCACCAGGACCAGCGCATCGGCGCGAGCCCGCGCCCGCCGCCGATGCCACACCGCCAGCGCCCCGGCAGCGGCCGCAGCCGACAGCAGGCACACTCCGATGGTGATCAACGTCGAGGCCTGCTGCTCAGCGGCGTGGGTCATTCGCGGCACCACCAAAACCGCTAGGACCGCCGCCACGCCGATCATCGCCAGGGCCTCCGACCCGTTCCCGCGCCTGCGTCGTCTTCCCATGTCGGTACGCCCCTTTCAATGATTCGGTTGAAACGGGAAACAGTGCGGTGGCGCAACAGGTTCGACGGTCGTCGGCAGCATCTCCCGCGCGACCGATGGTGTCACCATCTCCGGGCTGCTGCACGCGTTCGGTCCGATGACGTTCCAAATGCCTTGCGGCTCGCCGTCACGCCGCCAGGGCCGCGCGGAGGAATTCGAGGATTTCCGCCCTGGCGGAGTTCGCCTGCGGTTCCACACCCGGCAGGGTGAGGAAGGCGTGCCGCGCTCCCTGGTATTCGGTGAGCCGCACGGATGTTCCGGCCGCGCGCAGTCGTTCGGCGTAGCGGCGGCCGTGATCGGCGAGTGCGTCTTGGGTCGGCACCAGGAGCAGTGTCGGGGCGAGGTCGGTCAGGTCGTCGGCATAGAACGGTGAGAGTGCGCGGGCGTCTGTTCGTGGCGGGACGGCGAGTTGCTTTAGAAGTCGCAGTAGCGGTAGGGCGGGGCTCGGGCTGTGCGCGTATTCGGCGATGGAGGGATAGTCGAACATTGTGTCGGTCACCTCGACTACGGGATTGACCAGCACCTGCGCGGCGAGCCGCAGGCCGGTGTCGCGGGCGCGGATCGCGGTCATGGCGCTGATCAGCGCGCCGAAGCTTTCGCCGAAGACGGCGGTGCGCGTCGGGTCGATGCCCCACCGGGTCGAGTCGTGCGCGAGCACGTCCCAGCCGTCGGCGGCGGCGTGCGCGAGAGTGCTGTCCGGGGCGACGAGGCGATGCTCGACCGAGATGACGACTGCGGGTAGGTGGGCGGCGAGGTGGCTGTTGGTCCAGTCGCATTGCGCCGCGGTGCCCACGAAACCGCCGCCGTGCACGTGGATCACGAGGGGTAGGTCGGTTCGGCTCGTCGACGCGGGCCGATAGACCCGGACCGGAAGGTCGCGGCCCGGTAGCGCCAGTTCTTGCCACTCGATCGCGGCGGCGGGGTCCGGTTCCCCGATGATCGGCCACGCCGCGCTGGAGGCGCGCCAGCGATTCTCCGCTTCGCGGTAGGTGATGAGTTCCTCGGGCGTAATCATCGAGAAGTCCGGCTCGGGGGGACGCTGCACAATGGTGGTCTCGCTCATGGGCAACACTGTTGCACGCACTGCGTGCAACAGCAAGTGCATCGACTATGCTGGGTTCGGACGAGAGGGGTGCGATGGCAGGCCGAAGGCGTTGGTCGACCGAGGAAATCCTGGATACGGCGGCGGAACTGCTGCGTACGAGCGACGCCGAGTCGTTCAGCCTGCGCAAGCTCGCCGCGACGCTGGGGACCGATTCCTCCAGCCTTTACCGGCATTTCCGCAACAAGACCGAGTTGCTGCGCGAGGTCGCCGATCGGATCCTGGTGGCCGCGATGGACGACTATCACCCCGAGGGCGACTGGAAGCAGCGCATCATCACCACCGCGCTGCGGGTGCGCGGGGCCTTCGGCGAACACCCCCAGCTCGCCGCGATCTGGGGACGCTACGGCTCCGGTGGCACCGGTTCCCGATTGCTCATGGAGGAGGTGCTGCAGGCTCTGCGGTCCTCGGGCCTGCCCGATGCGGAGATTCCGTCCCGCTACCACCGGATCGTGATCCTGCTCGCCGCGCTGATCACCTCCGAGGCCGGTATCGGCACTCTTCCCCCCGGCGAGTACGAGCAGGGTATGGAGCAGTTCCGTGTCGCGGTTCTGGGCGCCGACCCCGACCGTTTCCCCGCCCTGGCTCACTTCGCCCGCGAGATCCGGCCCCTCGGGGACGACCGTCGGGCCGCGTTCGAAGAGATCCTCGCCGCCCACCTCGCTCGGATCGAAATTCTTTCACCGCATGCGGGCGAAGGCCTCCGCGATCGTTCGGGCGCCCGAGTCCGGGTCGGAGACCAGTTCAGGGGGGATGACGCCGGTGTTCCACAGGGTGGCGAAGCCGTGCACGAGTGACCATGCGGCCAGCATCGCCGAGGGGTCGGCGGCATCGCCGTCGCCGATTCCTTCCGCCAGTGCCGAGTAGGCGCGACTGCCTGCCTGTGCGAGGTCCGGGTTGTCCGCGTCGTAGAGGTCCGGTCGGAACATGACCTCGAAGTGTGCGCGATGCTTGGTCGCGAAACGTACATAGGTCACGCCCAATTCGACGATTCCGCCTGCGCGGACGGCCGCGAGATCGGCGGCCAGCAACTCGAATCCCTCGGCGGCGAGTGCTGTCAGCAGTCCGGCCTTGTTGCCGAAGTGGTGGACCGGGGCGGCGTGGGAGACGCCTGCTCGGCGGGCGAGGTCGCGCAGGCTGACCCCGGCGGGTCCGTTCTCGTCGATGGCTTCGACGGCGGCCGCCAGTAGGGCTTGGCGGAGGTCTCCGTGGTGGTAGGGGCGGTCGGTGGTCATACGGAAACCCTAGTCGCAATCTAGTCATTGACAAGACTGGGTGCGGTGGCATGCAATCTTTTCATTGGAAAGTTCAAAGGAGGGTTGTCATGGCACCATTGTTGATCCTGATCACGGTGTCGCTGGGTCTGCTGGCGGCGGGGCGGTTCGGTGTCCGCGCGCTGCGGGACCCGACCACGGCCGTGCGCGGCGGGCTCGCCGCCATGTTCACCGTGACCGGTGTGGCGCATTTCGTGGGCATGCGAGCGGAGATGATCGCCATGGTCCCGCCCGCACTCCCCGCGCCCGCGGCACTGGTCACCCTCACCGGAGTTCTGGAGTTGCTCGGCGTGGTCGGGCTGCTGTGGAGTCGGCGCACCGCACAGTGGACCGCGCTCGGCCTGACATTTCTACTGGTGGCGATGTTCCCCGCCAATGTGCATGCCGCGCTGGCGCATCAGTCGACGGCGTTCGAGGATCGGCTCGTGCCACGCACCCTCATGCAGTTGGTATTCCTCGCCGCCACGATTGGGGTGGCGGTGCGGACTCGGCGAACTACCCTCGTGGCGTGACCCGCGATCCGTACTGGAACCACAACACCCAATACCACCCGTGGCTGCTGCGCCAGGCGCCCTCGGGTGGTAGCGCCCTCGATATCGGTTGCGGGGACGGACTTCTCGCGCGCAAACTGGCCGGACCGTGCGCCTCGGTGCTCGGCGTCGATCTCGACGGCGCCATTCTCGAAACCGCCCCCACCGCAGCGAATGTCGAGTACCGGCAGGGTGATTTCCGGGAATTGGACGGCACTTTCGACTATGTGACGGCGGTGGCGACGGTGCATCATGTTCCGCTCGCGGAGGGTTTCGCCGCGCTGCGGCGGCTCGTCGCGCCCGGCGGGGTGCTGGCGGTCGTCGGCCTGTGGAAGATGAGCCCCCGGCAGGACTTCCACTATCTACCGCTGATTCCGGCGATCCGGGTGATCGACCTCCTGCGCGGCGGGAAGAACGATCCGCAGGTCGTCGTCCGCGATGCCGACGAGACACTGGGCCAGATCCGAACCGCCGCACGGGAATACCTGCCCGGTGCGGCGATTCGGCGTCGCCTGATGTGGCGTTACACACTGCTCTGGCGCAACGTCTGAACCAGTCGGATGCCATGACAACCGGCCGACCCGGTGTGGCGGGAAACCGCGCACCGATGTCGGCCACGAGTCGAATGAGGCTTGTTCGATGGTGGGAATCAGTACACTGCTGTGCTTTCCGGTGCGGGGACGAGGGCGCGCAGGGAGCGGGTGAGGGTGTCGAGGAGGGCTTCGGCCCGATCCGCGCCGAACAGTCCCGCGATGTAGCCGAGATTCAATGACAGTTCGGCGGCGCCCACGGTGACGGCCAGCATCATCATGCCGCTGATGGACATGCCGGAAATGAACTCGGGGGACGAGATCTCCCACTCGCCGACACGTGCCGGGAAGTCGTCGGTTTCGAGGTAGGTCAGGCAGAGGTTGCCGGGGCCGCGAGCGTCGAGGAGTTTGACGGTCCTTTCCGGTCGGGCGGGTGACTTGGGCGCGATGAAGCCCATGCTGCCCAGGTTGGCGAGGTGCTCGCGCCGGTTCAGACGGGCGGTGAAATCGGCGTCGAAGGCCGAGGCAGCCTCCCACAGCGGTCGCACCGCCGAGGTCGGCAGCGCGATCATCGCCTGGTAGGCCCCGGTTCGGGTGTTGTCGAGCGGATGGTGCAAATGTTCGCGAAACAGCACCGAGACACCGACGGAGTAGTCCGGTCGCGGCGCCTCGGCCTCGGCGCCTGCCGCCCTGGCCAGTGCGGCGGCGATCACGCTCCGCAGCGGCACGCCGCGCTCCCGACACGCCTGCCGCAGACCGGCATAGTCGTGCCCGTCGATCACCCGCCGCGCCGGCTTGGTGAAGCGCGCGGCGGGCGCCACTTCGGTCGTGGGAACCAGTCGCGCGCCCTTGGCCCGCAGCCCGTCGGCTGCCAGCAGGCCGAGTGTCTTCGCCATGCCGCGTGCCCCGCGGAAAGGCTTGGGAAACAAGGCTTCCGGTGCGGCCGGTGCGGGCACTTCGGCCACCCAGCCGGTCGCCCGCTCGGCGGCGAGCTCGAGGACCTGCCGAGCGAACGACAGCACGGTCACCGCGTCGGCGATGACGTAGGTGGAGGTGAGAATCAGGTCGTGCACGCCGGGCGCCACCGTGATCAGGGTGGCGCGCAGTAGTGGAGCATCGGGGGCGAACCGTTCTCGCAGCTCGGTGTCGATCTCGGCGGTCCATTCACCGGATGTGACCTCGCGCAAGGGAATCGGGCGCAGAGCGGCCGGCACGAAACGTGGGTTGCGACCCGCCTCGCTGTGCACCGCGGTGCGCAGCATCGGATGGCGGCGCACCACCGCGTCCAGACCGGTGCGCACCGCGCTCGCATCCAGGCCGCCGGTGACGCGCACCCGCGCCACGATGTGTAGCGGGGCGACCCGGTCGGCGGTCCAGTGCCAGCGCTCGAGGGTCGACAGTCGGCGCGGCAGCGCGGCGACCGGTGCGGGATCGCCGAGGCCGGGCCAGGTCATCGGCTCGAACAGGTTGGCCCGCAGCCGCTGCTCGCTGTTTTTGGCGATGAAGGTGTCGCGGACCGCGATCAGCGCCCGGTTGCGGGTCTGTTCGAGGTAGGCCAGCCTGCGGGAGCCGTCGATGAGCTTGCGGGTACGCGGAATTCGGCGCTGCTCGTAGCCGCGCAGCCCGGTCACGGCATCGCCGCCGGTGGCCAGGGCATGCGCCAGCGCCACGGCGTCCTCGATGGCCGAATTGGCGCCCTGTCCGAGACTGGACAGCATGGGATGCGCGGCGTCGCCGAGCAGGGTGACCCGGCCGCGCCCCCAGGCGGCCAGCGGCGGCCGGTCCTGAGCGGGCAGGGCGAGGATATCGGATTCTGGTGTCGCGGTGATTATTTCGGCGATCTCGGGAGACCACCCCCGGAACCGGGCGAGCAGATCGTGCTTGCCGTGCGGCCAGTTCGCGGCCAACTCGCCGGTGGTGGTCATGGTGCCCCACCAATAGATGTTGCCGTGCCCGATGTCGTGGAAGCCGAACCGCGCTCCGCGGCCCCAATAGTGGATCGACGCCCCCGGTTCGATCGCTGGATGCGCGAACGGCGCCAGCGCCAGCCAGCACACGAACTTGCCGGGGCGCGGCGGCTCGGCACCGTGCAACTGGGCGCGGATCACGGAGTTGATACCGTCGGCGCCGATCAGAATATCGGCGCCGAGGCTTCGGCCATCGGCGAAGCTCACCCGCACGCCGTCGGCGGTCTCTGCGAAACCGGTTGCCTCTGCGCCCAATTCGACCCGCAAGTCCGCACCACAGGCCGCCAGCAGCACGTCGTGCAGATCCTGGCGCGCCAGCGCGACGGTGGGTGCACCCAGCGCGGCGTCGGTGGGGGCCATATCGATTCGACGAATATCCGAGCCGTCTCGGCGCCGGAACGTGAACGAGCGGGCACGACCGCCGACCCGCAGCAACTCTTCGTCGATGCCGAGATCCAGTGTGCGCAGGGCGTGCATCGCGTTCGGCTGCACTGACAGGCCGAATCCCGCGGCACGCAACTGCGGGCCGCGCTCGCAGAGGACGACCTCGATTCCGGCACGCCGCAGCGCCGCCGCGGCGGTGAGACCTCCGATACCGGCGCCGACGACGAGCGCAGTGCGCACGGGCTTTCCCTGCTGTGTCACGCGATGGCCTACCTTCACGAAACGGTCGCGGGCGCCTGCTGGAGCAGCCGCGCGAGCTGAGCGGCCACCGCGGCGACCTGTGGGGACTGGATCAGGGTCAGATGGTCGCCCGGCACCTCGATGACCTCGAGATGTCCGGCGGCGTAGGCGTCCCAGCCGTTGGTCGGATCGCGGTGCAGAGTGCCTGCCGTATTGTGCACGGGGCGCAACACCTGCGGCAGTGGCTCCGCGGCTCGCAGGAGGGTGATGTCACCGTCATAGGCGCGTGGCCGATAGCCGTTGACCGCCCGCCAGCCGCCGGCGAACACCTCGAACAGCCGCCGCACCAACTCTCTGGAACCGGTGGGTGGCAGCACGCCTGCGTCCACCGCGGTGGCAAGGATGAAATCGAGAACCTCATCGTCGGTTTCGAGCTCCGCGGGGATCTCGACCACCGCGGTGTCCGCGCCCGTCGCCAACCAGAGCAGCTCCCACAGGAAGAACTCGTGCAGGCGGTGCCGCGGGACCGGTAGGCCATCGCCGGGCCGGATGGTCATGGTGTCGATGAGGATCAGTCTGGCGACCTGGTGACCGGCCGAGGTCAGCTGCTGTGCCATCTCGAAGGCCACCATGCCGCCCAGCGACCATCCGCCCAGGTGATAGGGACCCTCCGGCTGGACCCGGCGCAGCGCCGCGATGTAGTCGCGCGCCATATCCGCAACGGTGTCGACCGCGGTGGCACCGGGTTCCAGACCCGCCGCCTGCACACCGTACAGCGGCTGCCCGTCGGGCAGGTGCTTGCCCAATTCGACATAGCAGAGCACATTTCCGCCGATCGGATGCACCAGGAACAGCGGCGGCGCCGTCCCCTCGCGCAGCAGTACCAGCGGATCGAATCCGGCGTGCGCGTCCTTGTCGAGATGCCCAGCCAGGGCGGCAACGGTGGGACCGGCCGCCAGAACCGATACCGGCAGCGACACCCCGTAGCGCTGTTCGATGGCCACGATCAACCGCATTGCCGTCAATGACGTACCGCCGAGCGCGAAGAAATCGTCGTGCACACCGACCTCGGGCAATGACAACGCCTCAGCCATCAGCGCGGCGAGTGCCGCTTCCCGCGCGGTGCGCGGGCGAACCGGGGCGAGGGCGCCGGTGGCGGGCAGCGACATGGCGGCCAGCGCCCGATCCGCCCGTTTGCCACTGGTGGTCAGCGGCAGCGCGTCCAGCCACACCAGGCGGCTGGGAATCATGTAGTCGGGCAACCATTCCCGCAGCGCCGCGCGCAGTCCCGGCTCGTCGACACCCGCGCCGGAGCCGACGAGGAAACCCACCAGCCGGGTCTGCTCGCTGGAGGCTCCGGCGCCGGAATGCGCCACCACCGCCACCTCGGTGACACCCGGCAGTGTCGCGGTGACCCGCTGCAACGCCAACTCCACTTCCAACGGCTCCACCCGGTGACCGCGGATCTTGACCTGGCCGCCGCGGCGGCCGTCGCTGATCACCGCACCGCCGGGCAACCGGCGGCCGAGATCGCCGGTCCGATACATCCGCCGCCCGAATGCGTACGGGTGTGGCAGGAAGGCGGCTTCGGTGAGATCCGGCCGACGCTCGTAGCCGTCGGCGAGTGCCGCCCCGGCGAGATAGATCTCGCCTGGTGCGCCATCGGGAACCGGGCGCAACCGTTCATCGAGAACCAGGATCTCCACGCCGTCGATGGCGGTGCCGATCGGCGGCAGAGCCGGGAACCGGGCCGGATCGCCGGTCATGGTGAACCGGGTGGCGACGTGAGTTTCGGTGGGACCGTACTGGTTCTCCAGCACCACGTCGGCGCCTGCCGCACACAGCGCCCGGATTTCCTCGGTGACGCGCAACTGTTCACCGGAGGAAACGATCACCCGCAATCCGGTCGGTGCGACACCGAGACGGATCGTGGCCTCGGCCAACTGCTGCAAGGCTACATAGGGCAGGAAGATTCGCTCTGCGCCGGTGGCTTGCAGCAGGCGGGCCAGCGCGCGCGGATCGCGGCGCTGTTCCTCGGTGAGCAGGATGAGCCGTCCGCCGCCGCACAGTGTCGAGTAGATCTCCTGGAAGGAGATGTCGAACGACAATGGCGCGAATTGCGTTGTCGCCGGGGCACGGCCGAGATCGGCGAGCATCCCGCCCGCGGTCGACAACTGCCAGCGCACCAGATTCGCCAGCGCGCGATGCGGCAGGGCCACGCCCTTGGGAGTGCCGGTGGAACCAGAGGTAAACAGCACATACACGGTGGCCGCCGGGTCGAGGGCGGGCAGCGCGACCTCGGCGTCGCCGGCGCTGAGCTCATCGACGGTGATCCGCGAATACTGCTGTGGGACCGTAATTTCCCGGCCCACGATCACCGCGAACGGCTCGACCTGCTCGAGTACGGCCTGCAGGCGCGCGGCCGGATCGGTCACCAGCGGTACGCAGGCGGCGCCTGCCTTGGCGATGGCAAGCACGGTCGCCACCTGCTCCGGTGACCGGTCCACGGCCATGGCGATCCGATCGCCCGGACGCGCGCCCCTGACCACCAGGTTCGCGGCGATCCGATTCGACAGCGTCGCCAGCTGCGCGTACGTGACTGTGCGGGAACCGAATTCGAGTGCGACGGCATCGGGTGTCCGGGCCGCGCGGGCATCGAACAACTCGATCACGGTGCCGAGTTCGGCGGGTTCGGACACCGCTGCCGGGACCGTCGAGCCGAAGTCGAGCGGGGCCGCCGGATCTCCGGTAAGCAGGTCGAGGACCGCCAGGTAGGTCTGGCCGATACCGCTCAGCTGGTCGCGCGTGTAGGTTGCCGGGTCGCCGTCGATGCGCAGGGCGAGAGTGTCGTCGAGTGGGTTGCGTGCGACATTGACGAGCAGCGCGAAATTCGTGTCCTCGCTGACATCGATGCCGAGCAGGGTTACCCCCAGCGCATCCAGGGTCGCGCCCGCGGCGTGGAAGTGCGTGTAGTTGAACGCGGTGTCGACAACGACGCCGAACCGGCGCTGGATCTCGGCGAGGGGGAAGCGTTTGTGCGGCTCGCTGTTCCGCTCGCGATCGAATGTTCCGATCAGCAGCTCCCGGCGGGTGCCTGCCGCGATATTCAGGCGCAGCGGCGTCGTGTTGAGAAACAATCCCGCCATGCGCTCGGCGCCGAGTCGCTCGGGGCGTCCGTGGGTGATCACACCGGTCGTCACATCCGACTGGCCGGACAGCAGGCCGACCGTCCACAGATGCGCGGCCAGCAGCACCGTCTTCACCGGCACGTGCGCCGCGGCGGCCGCGGCGACGACGCGGCCGAGCAGATCGGCGGGCACCGGAACCGACAGCGACACCCGCGCTTCGACAGGGCTCATGGCCGGAGCCGGATCGGTCGCGACGTGCGCGCGCAAGCCGGGGATGCGGACCGTCACCGCATCCAGGAGCTCGCGCGCCCAATATTGGGCATCGGCCGGATCGGTCATCGAAATACGTTCGGCCCGAATATATTCCGCGAACGACGGTAGCTCGGCGTCGATATCGCCGATGACCACGCCGCGATAGTCCGCCAACAATTCCGACATCAGTGTTGCCACGCTCCAGCCATCGAGGATGGCGTGATGGAACGACAACACCAGGTCGATCCGGTCGGCGAGCCGGAATACCGCGAGCCGGAACAAACCCGGCCGGTCCAGCACATACCGCCGCAGGCGCTGCTGCTCGACATGGGCGCGAATCAGATCCTCGGCCTCCTCCGGCGGGGTCGCGCGCAGGTCACTGACCGACATCGGTGGCTCGAGGTGGGCGTGCACCAGCTGCAATGGTTCGGAGTAGGCGGCAGGCTCGAAAGAGGTGCGCAGCATCGGATGCCGGGCGACGGCCCGTCGCACCGCGGCCCGCAGCCGGTTCTCGTCCCATGGCATCCGCAGCGAGTAGCGGAAGACATCGTGGTAGAGCGGTGATTCGGCGCGTTCGCGGCTGTGGAACAGCATGCCGAGTTGCAGTCTGCTCAGCGGGTAGGCGTCCACGGCCCGCCCGAGGCGGGCGCGGTCGATGTCGGCGACGAGTTCGAAGGGTGCGATCCCCGGCGCGGTAGCCGCACCGACTCGGGCGCGTTCGGCCAACTCGGCGATGGTCGGGTACTCGGCGATATCGCGGGCGCTGATCAGCAATCCCTGTGCCTCGGCTCTCGCTCGCATCCGCAGCAGCAGAATGGAGTCGCCGCCGAGATCGTAGAAACTGTCGAAGATCGACACCGATTCCCGGTCGAGCACCGTGCGCCAGATCCGCGCCAGTTGTTCCTCGACGGGCGTGCGAGGGGCAGTGTGCGCCGCCGATTCCACAGTGGTCCGCAGCGCGGCCAGTGCGGTGCGGTCGACCTTGCCACTGGATGTCAGTGGGATCGCGTCGACCCGGACGAACTGCGCGGGAATCATGTACTCCGGCAGTGTCTTCGCGAGTCCGGCACGCATTGTCGCGGGTTCCACCGCGGCAGTGGCCACACAGTACGCGGTCAGATAGGTTCCGCGAGTGGGAGATCGGCGGTCGATCACCGCAGCGGCGCGCACCTGCGGCAGGCAGGCGAGCGCGTTCTCCACCTCGCCGAGTTCCACACGGTTGCCGCGAATCTTCACCTGGCGATCGATACGGCCCAGGTACTCCAGTTCACCATCGGCGAGGCGGCGGGCGAGGTCACCGGTGCGGTACATGCGCTCACCGGGATGGAACGGATCGGCGACGAAGGTTCGCGCGTCCAACTCGGGCCGGTTCAGATATCCGCGCGCGAGACCGGCGCCCGCGATGCACAATTCGCCCGCCACGCCGATCGGCTGCGGCCAGTTGTCCGGACCGAGCACGTACAGGCGGGTGTTGTCGATCGGTCTGCCGATCGGCACCCTGGCGACCGGCCGCGCCGCGTCGGTGGGGCAGTCGAAGTAGGAGACATCGACGGTCGCCTCCGTCGGTCCGTAAAGATTGACCAACCGGGGTGCGGCAGGCCCCAGTCCGGCGAATACCCGGTTCCACCGCATGACCTGATGCGGCAGCAGTGCTTCGCCGCTACAGAACACGGTGCGCAGGCTCGCGGCCCGCGCCACGGCCGCCGGACCGGATTCGAGCACCTCCAGCAGCGGTGTCAGCATGGACGGTACGGAGTGCATCACGGTGACGCCGAAATCGGCTATGGCGTCCAGGATTTCGCGCGGATCCCGCTCACCGCCGGGTCGCAGCAGCGCCACCTGAGCGCCCGCCGACGCCCACCAGAACAACTCCCACACCGACACGTCGAACGAGGACGGGGTCTTCTGCAGGATGACATCGGCGGCCAGCAACGGGTACCGCCGCTGCATCCAGTCGAGCCGGTTGACGATCGAGTGATGCTCGACGGCAACGCCTTTGGGTTGCCCGGTGGAACCGGAAGTGTAGATGACGTAGGCCAGGTCCCCGCCTTCGGGCACGGGCGCCCGCGGCGGTGCACCCGTCACGGGCGGGCATTCGGGGGGCAGCGTGATCACACCGTCGAGCGGTGCGGACCACTCGGAATCGGTCAGCACCACCTTGGCGGCACTGTCGGCGAGTATGTACGCGATCCGCTCCGGCGGGTAGGCGGGATCGACCGGAACGTAGGCCGCCCCGGCGTGCATTACGGCCAGCAGGGCGACCAGCAGGTCCGGTCCGCGTTCGAGCCGCACCGCGACCAGATCACCGGCGCCGACGCCGGAGTCGCGCAGCAAGCCCGACAGTGCCCTCGCGCGGGCGGTGAGTTCCCGGTAGGTGATGGGAGCCGAACCCGAGGTGCGCACCGCGACCGCATCCGGGGTTCGCTCGGCCTGCGCCACGATCCGCCCGATGATGCTCGCCGTGCTGTCGTAGGGGTGCGTGGTCGCACGGACCCGATCTGTCAGCAGAGCGTGCTCGGCCTCCGTCAGCATCGGCAGCAGCGTCGGATCGGTCTGCATGGCATCGATACCCGCGTGCAGCAGTGCGGTGATATGTGCGGTGACGGACTCGATCGGATAGTCGGTGTCGAAGATATCGGCCGCGTGGTCGAGCCGGACCCACAGCGGGCCGTCCTCGTCGATCTCGGAGATGGTCCAGGCCATGGCCAGCGGGCTGTACCCGTGCGACGGTTGCTGAACCTCCTCCAGCCCGGCGATCAAACCTGCCGCCGAGGGCAGGCGCGGGTAGGCGACGGTGACATCGAACAGTTGCCGCGCCGGGTTGCCGCGCTGTCGCAGGTCGCGCATGAGATCGCCGAGCGGGTAGCGCTCATGCTGTTTCATCTGGCGCACATCGGCTTTCACCGCGGCGACCAGGTCGCGCACACTGCCGCGGCCGCCGAGGCGGATGGGCAGCGGGAGCGTATTGGCGAAATGGCCGATGGTGGCCTGTTCGGTGGCGTTGGTGCGGTTGCCGAAGGGGATCCCGATGACGATCTCCTCGGTGCGCAGCACCCGCGAAAGGTAGAGGCCGAGCATGGCGCAGAAATACGGATACAGCGACACGCCCGCCGCCCGAATCCGATTGACCAGGAGGCGATCCAGCGTGAACTCGTGGGAACTCACCGGCGCCAAGCCCTCGGTCGCGCGCGGCCGCTCGTATAGCGCGGGGGTGATATCGCCCAGCCGGGACACCAGCGCATCGCGGTCGATGCGGTATTGTTCGCCGGCCCGGTAGTCGCGTTCGAACTCCAGGCAGCGCAGGAATGAGGATCCCGGCAGTTCGATCGGGTGCCCGGTCGCCGTTGTGACGGCATAGTCGGTGAGGATCTGAGCGCCGATGTGGAACAGGCCGGTCGCGTCGGCGGCGATGTGATGGGTCGTCACGACGAGATACGCGCCCGAGGCGCCCGCCTTGACGATGTGGGCTCGAAACGGCACCGCGGTGCCGAGATCGATCGCGGCGCCGGTGAGGATACGAACCCGCCTGCGCGCCTCGGCGTCCGGGTCCGGCGCGTCACCGACGTCGATCACCTGAACCTCGGGCATCGGATCGGACGAAAGCTCCTGGTACGGCACACCATCCACCACGCGGTAGCACAGCCGCAGGCCGTCGTTGCGCGCCCAGGCACGTTCGGCCGCCGCACTCATCGCGGCCACGTCGATATCGATGGAATACCTGCCGACCACGCTGGAGAGATAGCTGGGCAGACCGGGATACAGCGCCGCGATCGTCCAGATATCGCGCTGGTACGCAGTCAGGGGATGACGGTGGGGAACCAAAATGGATACCTTCGAAATGGTGAGTCGATGATTGTTGAGCCTGCGGCGATCCGAAAGCCGGCAGGCCGCTGCGTGTTCCGCCCCGGAGGGTGTGCGTTCGAGCAGAGCGCCTGCGGGCATGGTCACCGACGCCCACTGTCGCATGGACACTCCGCGGGCGCCAATAGCCCTATATTATTGGGTGGGAATGTGATTCACGCGAGGAGGCGTAGGTTCCTCGCTGAGGGCGATCCGGCGATGGACCCGGCGCAGGAATCCCGGCGCCCACCAATTGGCCGCTCCCATCAGCCGCATCAGTGCGGGCACCAGCACACCTCGGATCAGCGTGGCGTCCATCAGAACCGCCAACGACAGGCCCACGCCCATCAGCTTGGTGAACGATACCTGCGAAAAAGCCAGTCCCACAGTGACAATCGCCATCAGCGACGCTGCGGCGGTAACGACGCGGCCGGTGCGCGCGAGCCCGTAGGCGACCGCGTCGGCAGTGACGCCGCGCACACGATACTCCTCGGCGATGCGTGAGAGCAGAAACACCTCGTAGTCCATCGAGAGGCCGAACGCCAGACAGAACACCAGCACCGGAACGGGTGCGGCCAGATAGCCGGTCTCGGTGAAATCCCCCACGAGCCACTTCAAATGGCCGTCCTGAAACACATAGACCATCGCGCCGAAGGTGGCCGACAGGCTCAGTGTGTTGAGCAGCACCGCCTTCACCGGTAGCACCACGCTGCCCGTGAACGCGAACAGAAGTACCAGCATCGCCACCACGATCAGCGACACCACCAGCGGGAGCCGTTGGACCAAACCGGATTTGGTGTCGGCATTCTCGGCCGTGGGTCCGCCGACCAGCAGCGGCGCCCCCGAGTCGGTGGCGCGGATACTCGCCAGCAGCGCATCGGCAGCCGGAGAGTACGGGTCGAGGTCGGGCAGCACCGCCAGGTGCGCGCCCCCCGGTCCGGTCTGAGTGCGCACCAGCCGCACATGCGGCAACTCCCGCAACCTGGACGCGAGCGCTGCCAGATCCGCGCCGGTGATCGGGCCGTCGACCACGACATCGAATTGCCCGGTCATGGCGGTCGGGAATTCGGCGCGCAGCACATCACCGACCTGACGACTCTCCACCGCGCTCGGCAGCGCCCGGTCATCGGTCAACCCCACCCGCAACCCAGCGAACGGCGCACCGAGCAGGACCACCAGGATGAGGGCCGCGATGCCGAATATCATGGGGTGAGCCGTGACTCGGCGCGCGGTGCGATACCAGATCCCCTCCTCGGGGCGCTTGGGCTCCGGTTCCGGTCGCCCGCGCAACCTCCGCAGACCCCGGCGCACATCCAGGGCCTCGATTCGGTGACCGAACAGCATGAGCAGCGCCGGGAGCAATGTCACGGTGGCCAGCGCGGCCAGCAGGGTCACCGACAGACACGCGGCAGCGAGCGAACGCAGGAACGGCATCGGGAACAACAGCATCGCCAGCATGGCGACGACGATGGTGGCGGCCGAGAACAGCACGGTGCGACCGGCGCTCGTCACGGTCGCGTACACCGCTGCGGGCACCTCACGCCCGGCCCTTCGCTCCTCGCGGAAACGGCTGACCAGGAACAAGCTGTAGTCGATGCCGAGTCCGAGACCCAGCACCGTGGTGAGATTCAGCGCGTAACTGGAGATCTGGGTGAATTCCGTGAGCAACCGCAGGGTTCCGAACGTGCCGACAATCGAGACCACTCCCAGGATCAGCGGCAGTCCGGCCGCGACCAGGCTGCCGAAGACCAGGACGAGCAGGATGAGCAGGATCGGTATCGAGACACCCTCGGTCACCAGCAGATCATGGCTGAGCTGCGCGGTCACATCGTGATAGCTGACCGCGGCGCCACCGAAGCGCAGACGCAGCCCGTCGTAGTCGCGATCCCGGTATGTGTCGAGCAGATGCGCGAGGACCTTGTCGACGGCGAGTTCGTCGCCGGGAATGTCCACGGCGACCAGCGCACGGGACCGGTCGCCGTTGCGCAGGAAATCCAGCGCGCCGGTGGACCAATACGAATTCACCGAACGCACACCGGACACCGCCGCCAACTCCTTGGTCAGCTTCAGTCCTGCCGCGGTGGCCGCCGCGGTGTCGACGGAATCACCCGCCCCGGACGCATCAACCACAATGACGACATTGGGAGTCCCGGTGGTGTACTTGTCGGCCAGTATCCTTGCCGCCCGCGCCGATTCGGCATCCGCGTTCCAGAATCCGCCTCCGGAGAGCCGCTGCTGCACCGATGCTCCGCCCACTCCCGCGAGCACCAGCAGTATGAAGACCACCGCGACGACGACTTTGGGCCTGTTGACAGCCAACCACGCGAACGCTCTCATTGCCTCTGATTCCTGCTGTGGGCGCCGTCGGATCGGAGCCGGTTCGCCGTGCGGATCTGTTGCGGCTTGGCATTATACGATTCCCAAATGTATTGCGGCACACGCATCGGAAGTGCTCGCGCCGACCGCTCGGCATGAGAATCACTGCACGGCAACCGCGTTCCGTCTGGAGGCGACCGATGCCATCGGAGGCGCTGGACGAGACCCGAACCGCCGCACAGGAATACCTGCCCGGAGCGACGATTCGGCGTCGTCTCATGTGGCGCTACGCGCCGCTCTCGCGCAACGTGTAGGTCAGCGTCACGAACTGGCCCATACGGCTCATCTGCCGCAATCGCAAGCGGGCGGCCGGGATTCGGCGCGGCAGCAGCGGTGCGCCCGCGCCCAGTGTCACCGGGGCCACGGTCGCGATGATCTCGTCGAGGCGCCCCTTGTCGTAGAACTGTCCGACCAGGTCGCCGCCGCCGACCAGCCAGATGTTCTTCTCGCCCGCCGCCGCGGACATCTCCGCGAGGACCGGTTCGATCTCCCCCGATACCAAACGCACATTCGCCCCCGGCGGTGTGGCGAGTTCGCGGTGGGTGAATACCCAGGTCGGTAGATCTCCGTACGCTTGCGCCCAATCCCCTTCCGCACCATGGGAAGTGATCCACTCGAAGGTCGTCGCACCCATGCACATCGCGCCGATGCCCTGCTGGAATTCGGCGATGGCCGCCGCGGTGCCGCCGTCGTCTTCCACCTCGAACAGCCAGTCGAGGGAGTTGTTCGTATCCGCCAGGAATCCGTCGAGACTCGTCGATGTGTAGTACTGCGTTGTCATGTCTTCGATCTTGTCCATCAAATATGACACCAATTGTCATAGTTTACAGGTGAGCAGTGCTCTTGACAGGGCTCCAACTTTCGGAGAGCATTGCTCTCATCAAAGAACGTTGATCACATGGAGGCAGTCGTGAAACTCTTCTACACCGGCCCGAGCACCGCCGACCTGCACGAGAACTACGCCAAGCGCGGCGTCGTCGACGAGAACGCCCCGGTGCGCTCCACATCCACCCTCGAGATCGACGCCCCGGTCGCAATCGTGTGGCAATTGATCACCGATATGCGCGCTTGGCCGCAGTGGCGCACCGACGCCCACGTAACCCAGCTCGACGCTGTCGAGGTGGACGCCGAATTCCGCTGGGTCATCAATGGCATGCGGATCAAAGCGCTCTTCGCGACTGTCGATCCGGAACGTGAGATCGCTTGGACCGGTGTGGCATTGGGATGCATGCGCGCCATCGACCGAATCCGCTTCGAGGCTCTCGACGATGGACGCACCCGAGTGACCATGCAGGAGTCGCTGGCCGGTCCCCTACTGACCTCGTTCTACTCATCGGAGAAGCTGCGCGCGGGGCACGAGGAGATGCTGCGCCAACTCAAGACGGCCGCCGAAGCGGCCGCGGTGCGGGTTCAGTAGCAAGCCGCGAATGCCAGGCCGGTGCCCAGCGCGGGCCAGACGACCGAGAGTTTGATGGGTGCCTCGCGCAGGCGTTTACGGGTCAGCGCGAAGAGGGCGGCGGCGATCAGCACGGGAACCTCACCGGGTGGGGACGAGGCCGTGCGCGAGCAGGCTCGCAGCGGTGTCGTGGACGGTGTTCTCGAGCGGGCGGGCGGTCCAGCCGAGGTCGCGGCGGGCGCGGGCGGGGCTGAGATGTTCGACGCGGTCGAGCATGGCGACGGTGAGGCGGATGCCCTTGTCGAAGCGGGCCAGGGTGCGTACGAGCCAACTCGGCAGTTCGCGGGTGGGGATCCGCGGATATTCGGTGGCGAGCAGGCGGGCGAGGTCGGACATCCATACGTGCTCGCCCGCGCAGATGTAGCGATTGCCTGCCGCTGAAGGGGTTTCTAGGGCGAGGCGGTGGGCGCGGGCGAGATCGCGCACGTCGACGGTGGCCCAGCCGACGCGCGGGGAGCCCGGCACCGAGCGGGACAGCAGACGCAGGATCGGTTCGTGGGAGGTGCTCGGGTTGGCGGTTTGCAGCGGGCCGAGGACCATGCCCGGATTCACCACGGCCAGTTCGAATCTCGAATCGTCGGGCAGCTTCTCGACGAAGGCCCAGGCGGCGCGTTCGGCGAGAGTCTTGCTGCGCGGATAGGCGGGACTGGCCTCGGGTATGGACCAGTCTTCCTCCGTGCGCGGCCGGCGATCGCGGTGTCCGTAGGTGATGGCGGCGGTGGAGGAGGTGAGCACGACCCGACGCACCGATCCGGCGGCGGCGCAGGCGCGCAGCACGCGCAAGGTGCCTTGGACCGCCGTGTCGACCAAGGCTTGCGCGTTCTCGGGTTCGGTGGCCGGGAATGGCGAGGCGACGTGCAGTACGGCGTCGCAGCCGGATACGGCCGCTGCCCAACCGGATTCGTCGGTCAGGTCGGCAGTGACGAAATCCAGTGGTGCGTCGAGCCGGTCGGCGAGGGCGAGCAGATGCTCGCGGCCGCGCGTGTTGGCGAGGTCGCGGACGGTGGCGCGCACCGCGTAACCGTGTTCGAGCAGCTCCTCGATCACGTGTCCGGCGATGAAACCTGTTGCGCCCGTGACCAATACCTGTTGATCCATGAATAGATCCCTTCCGTGGTGAACACATCTAATCGTCGCTTAGATAATCTAAGCACTGCATAGAATTTTGTCCAGAACCGATCGCATAGGCTGCACAGGATGACCCGGAGCAGCTACCACCACGGCGCACTGCGTGACGCACTCATGGACGCCTGCCTGCGGCTGATCGAGGCCGAGGGCATCGCCGCCGTGAGCCTGCGCCGGGTGGCCAGGGCCGCCGGAGTCAGCACGGGCGCGCCCTACCATCACTTCGCCGACCGCGCGGCACTGCTCTCGGCCCTGGCCACTCGCGGCTTCGAGCTGCTGCGCGACGATCTGGCCGCCGCGCGCGCCACCGCCCCCACTCCCCTGGCCGCGCTCACCGTCATGGCCGCCGCCTATGTCGAATTCTCCAGGGCGCATCCGGCGCATTTCCGGCTCATGTTCCGCCCCGAATTGTCTCAGCCGGAGAAGAATCCGGCGGCCATGGCCGCGGGCGACGCCGCGTTCGGCGTCCTGGCCGACACCATCGCCGAGTGTGTCGCTGCGGGCCTATTGCCCGCCGACCGGGCCGACGCGCTCGCAGTCGCCTGGTGGTCCATCGGTCACGGGATCGCCTCCCTCTGGCTCGACGGGCAACTGGACAAGCGTGCTGCCCAAATGGGCACTCCCACCGCCGATCTCGTGGATCAGGTGATGACGACGTTCACCGCGCTGACCGGTCGCGGTTGACGAGCCTCACCGCAGGTGTTCGATGACCTCCGCCATGGCGGTCATATCGTGTTCCAGCACCGAGAAATAGGTGAAGCCGAACCGTTCGGCCCGCTCGCGCAGTTGCTCGGCGCGTTGACGCGGCGTCCCGACGAGCAGGGTGGGCATATCCTCCGGCGCGGCAGGAAGTTTCGGATCGAGGAAGTGCGCGTAGCGATCGAGCAGACCGGAACGTTGCGAGGGACCGACGACCCGCTGCAGCATGCTGTTGAGTTCGATGGGACGCGAGCCGACGAGCTCGCGGATGTAGGCGATCCGCGCCTCGGTCGCGGTAGCCGTGGCCATGCGCAGCTTCGCGCCGTCGCGGGCCGCCGCCGCGCCCGGTAGCGCGATGATGTCGGCATATCGCGCCGCGACCCGGAGCAGTCTGTCGCCCCAGCCAGCGATGAGCATGGGCGGTCCGCCGGGTTGGGCCGGTGGGAAGTCGGCCCGCGTGAAGAGTTCCCGCAGGGTGGCGGCCGTCCGGGCCAGGTATTCGATGCGCTGACGCCCGGTGGCGAACGGTATGCCGGCGGCCTCGAATTCGGCGCGCACGTACCCGGCTCCGAGTCCGAGTTCCAGTCGACCGTCGACGCACCGATCCGTCCCGGCGACATCCCTGGCCAGCAGGACCGGATTGTAGAACGGTGTATTGAGCACGAATGTGGACAGGCGAACCCGCGAGGTGGCTTCGGCCGCCAGCACCAATGCGGGAAATGGACTCGGACGTCCGAGATGATCCGGTACGCCGATCACATCGAATCCGGAATCCTCGGCCCTGCGGCATTTCTCGACCCAGCGGGCGCGGGATTCCAGTGCGAGCAAGCCGACACCGAAGCGCAGCGATCCCATGGCGACTACCGCCCGCGCAACATGGCGATGACGGGTGCGAACTTCTCCCTAGCGTCCTCGTGCACGGTGATATAGCTGAACCCGAATCGTTGGCGATTTTCCAGCAGCCGTTCGGCAATCTCCTCGGATGTCCCGATTTGCAGAATCGGCAGTTCCTCGGGCCGGTCGGCGACCTCGGCGGGCAGCGCGGACCCCCATTCCTCGAGCAGCACGCGCAGATACGCCACGCGCTGCTCGGTCTCGGCGATTCCGGCGACCCGCAGCGAGCCATCGGCCGTGGCCCCTGCCCCGGTGAATCCGATGATGGCGGCGTGCTCGGCCGCGACGCGCAGGAGTTTCTCGCCTCTGGCGGGAAAAGGCGCGGCCAGGCCAAGATGATCGGCCACCCCGGTCACGTCGTAGCCGAATTCCTCGGCACGCCTGCACTTCTCGATCCATCGGGTGCGGGAATCCGGGGCGACTGTATTGACTCCGAAACGGAACATGCGCTGCGATGTCATGATTCTTTTTCTACCCAACCGCGTCGCGGAATGCCACGCCAAATGTCGCGGTGCCGGGCGAGTGGGCCAATTCTGTCCTACAGTGAGCGCCAGATATTTGCCGATCGATAGCGCACTCCGACACGAGAGGGTCAACCAGATGACCGCACAGCTGGATCCGGCGGTACAGGAGTTCGTCGACGCGCTCAATGCCAATGATGCCGACCGTTTGTTCGCGGTGCTCACCGAGGACGCGTCCATGTCCGACGACGGCGTCGAGCGCGATCTGTCGCAGTGGACCGATTCGGAGATCTTCCGCAGCAACGCCAGGATGGCGATCGAATCGGTCGGTCCCACCAGCACCGAACTGGTTGCCGACTACACGAATTCGCGCTGGGGCTCGATGCGCACCACGTGGCGCTTCACCGTCCGCGACGGCAGGATCAGCCGGTTCGAGACCGGGCAGGCATAGCGCGCTACCTGATATCTTGCGGACGTGTTCGTAGCGCCCCGGTACGGTTCCGGATCCCTCGCGGATCTCTTTCCCTCCCTGCTGGCGAGTCTCGGTGTCCCGGGTGAGCGGGATCGGCTCGGGCTGGGTTCGGCGCGGCGGGTCTGCGTGCTGCTGGTGGACGGTCTGGGGGCCGAGGCGCTGGCCGCGCATCCGGACGAGGCCCCGTTCCTGTCCGGTCTGACTCCCGAGGTGATCACCGCCGGATTCCCGACCACCACCGCCACCAGCCTGAGCAGTCTGGGTGTCGGCGTGCCACCGGGTGAGCACGGCGTTGTCGGCTACTTGCTCAATGTGCCCGGCTACGAACGGATGTTCAGCCCTCTGGCGTGGAAAATGCACGGCGACAGCAGGGATCTGCGCTCCCAATTGGTGCCCGAGCAGTTCCAGCCCACCCCAACGGTTTTCGAACGCGCCGCCGCCGACGGGGTCGCCGTCGCGACGGTCGCCCCGCGCTATCAGGATGGTTCGGGTCTGACCAGGGCGGTGCTGCGCGGCAGCGAGTTCCTGCCGAATTTCTCCGGTGGCGATCTGGTGGCCGAGGTGGCGCGAGCGTTGCGGGCGGGCGAACGCTCCCTGGTGTACACCTACCACGGGGACCTCGATATGACCGGCCATGTGCGCGGCCCGAATTCGCCCGCGTGGGGGTTGGAATTGGCGCATGTGGATCTGATGGTCCGCGAGATCGCCGAACGACTACCCGAGGACGCGCTGCTGGTGGTGACCGCCGATCACGGCATGGTCGAACTCACCGAACGCGTCGATTTCGACGATATCGCCGAATTGCGGGCGGGCGTAGCGCAACTCGGCGGTGAACCGCGCGCCCGGCACGTCTATGCCGAAGCGGGCGCGGCCGCCGATGTGGCGGCCGCTTGGCGGGAGTCGCTCGGGTCGCGTTTCGAGGTGCTGGCGCGCGACGCGGCCATCGCCAATGGCTGGTTCGGGCCGAAGGTCGCTGGACATGTGGTCGACAGCATCGGGGATGTGGTGGTGGTCGCGCGCGGCTCGGCAGGGGTGATCCGCAGCGGGGTGGAGCCGTTGCAGTCGGGTCTGATCGGCCATCACGGGTCGCTGACCTCGGCGGAGATGTTGGTGCCGCTGCGCACCTACCGGTCCTGACACACCTAGGCCCTAGGCTTGGGGCATGAAATCCACTGTGTCCCGGATCGGTTTGGTTGTCGCGGCTCTGGCCCTGGCGCTGACCGGTTGCTCGGAGGTGAAGACGGTGCTCAACCAGGGCGGCGACACCCCCTGCAACGAATACATCAAGCAGGACCCGGACACCAAGCGCACCACGATCACCAAATTCGTCAAACAGCAGGCCAATGACGGGCACGAGCCCGCGGGCACCGTGGTGGATCTGACCATGACATCGGTGGACCTGCTGTGCGGTGTGCAGGCCAATGCGCAGACGCCGATCAAGAACGCGGACGTGCCGGGGATTTTCCTACGCAAGTGAATTCGGTGCCCGTCCTCGCGCCGCGCCCGGTGCGTACGCCATCATGAGAGTGCGAATTCGAGAACTCGAGACGACGATGGGTTGACGAGGTGGCACACGCGCGCAGCCTCACTCAGCAGCGGGCGGATCTGGAACAGGAATGGGAGCGGTGGGCGAGCGCTCCCCCTGGTCCGCATCGGAGCACGCTGCTGCGGAGCGAAGTGGCCCAATCCTGGGAAAGATCCCTGCACACGGTCGATCCGGCGCTGGCGGTCGCGCCGAGTCGGGGGGATATCGCCGCCCGCTGGACCGAATCGCCACTGCGCCAACCGATCACCCAATTGGGCGATCAATTGCGCTCCATCGCCGAGGATTCCGGCTATCTCGCGGTGGTGACGGACGCCGAGGGCACCATTCTCTGGACGCGAGGCGATCGCGGCCTGCGCAGACAGGCCGAGGCGGTGAATTTCGCGCCGGGCGGGTGCTGGGACGAAAGCCATATGGGCACCAACGGTTTATCGCTGGCCCTGCACACGGACCGACCGGTCACCGTATTCTCGGCCGAACATCTGGTGGCGGCGCTGCACGGCTGGGTCTGCTACTCCGCGCCGATTCACGGACCCGACGGCCGACAACTCGGCGTCCTGGACCTGTCGAGCACCTGGGAGCGTTCCCATCCGCTGGTGCTGTCCTCGGTGCGGGCGCTGGTGACGGCGGCCGAGACCATCCTGCGCGCCAACGCGCCCGCGCCGACGCCCGGCGTGCGTTTGGAATGCCTCGGCGCCACCCGACTGCTGCGCGACGGCCGACCGATCCCGTTGCCGCCGCGCCAACTCGAGATCCTCACGCTGCTCGCCCTGGTCCCCGGTGGTTACACCCCTGAACAACTGCACACCGCTGTCTACGGGGACCGCGCGATCTCGACGAGCACGCTCAAAGCCGATGTGTCACATCTGCGTCGGGCCACCGGCGGCGGGATCGCGCCGCGCCGCTACATGTTGACGGGGCCGATCTCCTGCGATGCGGTGGATCTGCTCGCCGCCGTCGCCGCGGGCGACACCACCTCGGCGGTGTGGCTGTATCGGGGTCCGCTGCTGCCGGGTTCGGATACACCGGGGGTGGCGCAGTGGCGTGCCCATTTGGATGTCGGTGTGCGAACGGCGGTGCTGCACAGCGACCGTCCCGAGCACGCGCTGTCCTTCGGTGAGCGGGTGCCCGCCGATATCGAAGTGCACGAGCACGCGCTGCGGCTGCTGCCGCGCGGGGATGTGCGCCGTGCCGTGGCCACGGCACGATTGCATACCGCGTTGCGAAGTTGAGACCCGCCACCAACCTCGCACCAACCAGGGTGGGCCATAGTGGCCCCCGTCAGAAGATGTTTGCGCGAGAACAGAGGTCACATGATCTACGCCAAACCGGGTTCGGACACCGGCATCGTCAGCTATGCCACCCGCTACGACAACTTCATCGGCGGCGACTGGGCCGCGCCGATCGAGGGTAGATACTTCGACAACCCCTCCCCCGTCGACGGCGAGACCTTCTGCGCTGTCGCGCGTTCCACCGCCGCCGATATCGATCTGGCGCTCGAGGCCGCCCACCGCGCGGCCGAATCCTGGGCCGCCACCTCGGTCACCGAGCGCGCGAATATCCTCAACAAGATCGCCGACCGGTTGGAGAACAGTCTCGAACCGCTGGCCGTCGCCGAGACCTGGGACAACGGTAAGCCGATCCGCGAAACCCTCGCCGCGGACCTGCCTTTGGCGGTGGATCACTTCCGGTATTTCGCGGGCGCGATCCGCGCCCAAGAGGGCAGCATCGCCGAAATCGACGCCGACACAGTGGCTTACCACTATCACGAACCGCTCGGCGTGGTCGGTCAGATCATTCCGTGGAATTTCCCGATCCTGATGGCCGCCTGGAAGGTGGCTCCCGCGTTGGCCGCGGGCAACTGCGTGGTGCTCAAACCGGCCGAGCAGACCCCGGCCTCCATCATGCTGGTGGTCGAACTGATCGCCGATCTCCTACCGCCCGGTGTGTTGAACGTGGTCAACGGATTCGGTGTCGAGGCGGGTAAACCGTTGGCGTCGAGTCCTCGGGTGGCCAAGGTCGCCTTCACCGGTGAGACCACCACCGGCAGGCTGATCATGCAGTACGCCAGCGAGAACATCATTCCGGTCAGCCTGGAGTTGGGCGGTAAGAGCCCCAATATCTTCCTGCCCGATATCGCTGCGCAGGACGACGATTTCTTGGACAAGGCCGTCGAAGGTTTCGTCATGTTCGCGCTGAACCAGGGCGAGGTGTGCACCTGTCCGTCGCGGGCGCTGATCCACTCCTCGATCTACGACGAGTTCATGGCCCGCTGCCTGGAGCGCACCAAGGCGATCCGGGGCGGCAATCCGCTCGACGACGCCACCATGATCGGCGCGCAGGCCAGCAACGACCAGTACGAGAAGATCCTGTCCTATATCGATATCGGCAAGCAGGAAGGCGCGCGCGTGCTCACCGGAGGGGAAGCACGCAAGGTCGACGGTCTGCCCGGCGGGTACTACATTCAGCCCACCATCTTCGAGGGCGAGAACACCATGCGGATCTTCCAGGAGGAGATCTTCGGACCGGTGGTCGCGGTGACCAGATTCGATACCGTCGAGGAAGCGGTGCGCATCGCCAACGACACCCTCTACGGTCTCGGCGCGGGCGTGTGGACGCGCGACGCCACCACCGCCTATCGGATGGGCCGGGCCATCAAGGCCGGTCGGGTGTGGACCAACTGCTACCACGCCTATCCGGCGCACGCGGCGTTCGGCGGCTACAAGAAGTCCGGCATCGGCCGGGAGAACCACAAGATGATGCTCGAGCACTACCAGCAGACCAAGAACCTGCTGGTCAGTTATTCGCCGAAGAAGCTCGGGTTCTTCTGATGCAAACCAGGGCGCATCGGGTCGAGATGACCGAGCCCGCACGCGATGTGTTGCGCCGGTTGATCGAACAGCACGGGCCGGTGCTGTTCCACCAGTCGGGCGGCTGCTGTGACGGCAGTTCCCCGATGTGCTTTCCGGCCAAGGAGTTTCGCGTCGGAGCCGCGGATGTGCTGCTGGGCAGCCTGTCCTGGCACACCGAGTTCTGGATGAGTGCCGACCAGTTCGAGCTGTGGAAGCACACGCACCTGACCGTCGACGTGGTCGACGGTCGCGGGAGCGGGTTCTCCCTCGAAGCGCCGGACGGGGTGCGGTTCATCATCCGCTCGCGGTTGTTGACCGACGCCGAGACCGAGGCGTTGGCGGCCGCACCCCCGCCGCGCACCGGCGCCGATCGTATGACCTAGGTACTGGGACCAGGGCCGAAAGAGACGAACCGGCGACGGCGTCCGCCAGGTGGCACGCAGACCCACCTGGCGGACGCCGGTTTTTTCTACCGTCCGGGCAGCAAGCGCAGACTCCGTGTGACGGTCATCAGGAAGCGCTGCCAGCGCTGCTGCGAAACCAGCGGCGGCGCATCCAGATTCATGAATCGGGTAACGACGATCGTCTGCGGTTCGGTGAATTTCAGCAGGCCGTCCGCGCCGTGCCTGCGGCCGACGCCGGAGATCCCCATGCCGCCCATCGGCGCGGCGGTGCTGCCCCAGGCGGGCGCGTAACCCTCGTCCACGCAGACGGTGCCCGCGTGCAGTTGGCCCGCGATCCGCTCGCCCTCGGCCTTGGTGGCGGCCCAAACACTGGCGTTGAGGCCGTATTCGGTGTCGTTGGCCAGCCGGATGGCTTCCTCGACATTGTCGACCGGGTAAATGGAGACCAGCGGGCCGAAGGTCTCGTTGCGGCCGCATTCCATCTCGTCGGTGACCTCGCTCAGCACCGTCGGCTCGAAGAACAGCGGGCCGAGGTCGGGGCGGGCCTTGCCGCCGGCGAGCACCTTCGCGCCCTTGGAGGTGGCGTCGGCGACGTGCTTGGACACCGTTTCCAGTTGGGATTGGGAGATGAGGCTGCCGATATCGGTCGAGTAGTCGTAGGCCGCACCGAGTTTCGCGGCTCGTACGGCGGCGAGGAACTTCTCGGTGAATTCCGCGGCGACGGACCGTTCGACATAGAGCCGCTCGATGGAGATGCAGAGCTGTCCGGCATTGGAGAAGCAGGCGCGCACCGCGGCCTTGGCGACCTTGTTCAGGTTCGCGCCGCGGGCCACGATCATCGGGTTCTTGCCGCCGAGTTCGGCGGAGAAGCCGATCAGCCTGCGTCCGCACTGTTCGGCGAGGGTGCGGCCGGTGGCCGAGGAGCCGGTGAACATCAGGTAGTCGCAGATGTCGACGATGGCGGTGCCGACCACGGTGCCCGGCCCGGTGACCACGGCGAGCAGGTCGCGCGGCAGGCCCGCCTTGTAGAGCAGGTCGGCGGCGGCCAGTGCCGAGAACGGGGTTTGACTGTCGGGTTTGACCACGGCGGCGTTGCCCGCCAGCAGGGCCGGTATGGCATCGCCGATGGACAGCAGCATCGGATAGTTCCACGGTGCGATCACGCCGACCACGCCCTTGGGGCGGTGGCTGACCTCGGTGCGATTGAGCACCGGGAACGCGCCGGGAACCCGGCGGGGGCGCAGCAGGTCCGGGGTGACCCTGGCGAAATAGCGGGCGGCGAAGATCAGGCCCATGATCTCTTCCTGTGCCGCCCACCGCGCCTTGCCGGTCTCGGCCTGGATGACATCCATGAGCGAGTCGCGATGCTCCACCACCAGCGCGCGGAAGCGTTCCAGCACGGCGGCCCGCTCGGCGGGCGTGCGTTCGGCCCAGCCTGCCTGCGCGGTGCGCGCCCGCGCGGCGGCGGCGGTCACGTCCTCGGCCGTGCCGACCGGGACGGTGCCCAGCCTCGCGCCGGTGAACGTCTCGGTGATGGTCTTTGTCGGGCGCGTTTCCGCGATCGCGGCCAGCGCGCTCAAACGGTCGAAAACGGCGCCTTCCGGCGTCGGCATCATTGCCTCCTACTTGTGAGTAACCGCGAGATACACACAATCTACGCGTTGGAAGCGAGCGCTACACATGCGGGCGCGCTCGGCGCAGCGGCGAGTTCGGCAGAGCGCGGGGTCGTGTGCCAACGTGGCGTCCTCGCGCGGATCGTGTTGAAGCAAGGTGGATCAGGAGGCGGAGTCGGCGGAGGATCCTCCTTCCCCGAAGAGGTCTCCCGCACTGCTGGCGCTAGGGGCGCCAGGGGGGCGAGGGGCGCCGGTGCCGAGCGCCTCCGGAGAAGGTTCGGACAAGGCGGATTCCGCCCTGGCGGCGAGGCCGGTCGAGGCCGGTTGAAGTCCAGCATCGAGCAATCGGCCGGTATCGTTGCAGAATACGATTTGACGGCCTGCGTATATCGGCGCCGCATTCTGGAATGCGAAAGCCTCTCTATTGACGAGAAACGGTGCGATGACGACATCGTATGGTGTTTCCGGATCGTTGAACATGCCGCGAAGCAGAAAACCCTCCAGCTCGGGACTCCCCGGTTCAAATATCTTGACTTCAAGATTCTTCAGATCTTCCAGTTTTATTCGGTAGTGCAAGACGACCGGGTCGGAGTGCCTCGACCCCAACTTTTCTGCGAGCAGCAGGTTATCGCCGGTATAAAACCCCTGTCCGACATCGCAGAAGTATCTGGGATATCGCGTATCCACACCCCCGGCACGGATAAACCTTTCCGCCCCTGCATGGGTTGCGTGATAGAAGTCGATCACCAGATCGCTTCCGGGCGATCCTCCTTCGCGGCATGCCCGCAACGCGGACAGCCAGTCCCCGCCCCGGCTCGGACCCGTGGTTTCTTCGGCGAACTCCTCGAATACGCGCATACGTGCCCGCACTCTTTCGGGCCACTCCGCTGGTGGCCCCAACGTCACCAGCAGGGCCTCGACTTCTTCTGCCGACATGTGGCCGATGGGGCCTTTCACCGCAGGAGAGGTGGGGCGCTGCAACGGCGGAGCTGTTCGCACATGATCGCCGCCACCGACGAGCAGCTCGTGCCGATCTGTGCGCGCAGCCGGACCGATCGTGGATGCGGCCTCCACCTCTTTGCGTGTGGTCTGCTCGATGCTTTCCCGTATCGTGTGCGGAAATTTGCGGTGTACGTCGTAGGTTCGCTGGGCAGCTTTGTCGATCGCGTCGGCGAGGCGTCTGAGGGCCTGCAGCATTCTCGCGGCGAGTTCGCCGTCACCCAACCCGCTCATGTATCGCGTGGGGCAGGCCGCGCGCCGTGGCCTGCGTTCCATGCGTCGCGGACCAGACCCTCGCGCAAAGGGTCCGGGGCGTCACACTGAACCGAAACTCTATGGTTGCCACCGCATATCGCGCATCTCCGCTGACCAAGGGGTGAACCAGGGGCAATTTGCTGCCGTCGACTGCTGCCCGCGCTTTCCGGGCGTTGAGCGTGATGGCGTTCCAGGGCTGCTGCCATCGGTGCGCTATCGGTCACCGCAGCCCGCGCCTGCGCGCACGGGATCGCCCACCTGCCCGAAGGGTGGATGTGGCCGTCTCCGCGGATTCGGCCGCCGCTGGTTGGTAGCGATTTCGGGACATGGCGCAACTCTAGCCACGAAACCAACACTTGTATCCGACGGGCGTCATAGACTTATGTTTCAAACATATGTTTGTAACAATTGAGGTGGAGCACGGTCGGCAATCGCGCGTCAATTCGAGTCTCGCTCAACGGGATACATGACGGCGACATGGGTATGGGCGTGGCCGTTCTGTTACGTTCGGCGAATGTTCAGAGCGAGGCTCGGTGTCCGCACGCGGATACTGGCGATCGCGCTCGTCCCGAGCCTGACTCTGCTCGTGGTCGGCGTGGGCGCGGCGGGATACCTGGTGAACGAGGGCACGCACGCGAAATCGTGGGCCTCGCAGATGCAGAAGGCCATCCCGAACACCAGGGAACTGCTGGAAGCGGTGCAGCTCGAACGTCAGTTGACGCTGGCCCAGTTGGCGGGCGACGACACCGCCGGTCCCGCTCTGGCGGGCGCCCGCGTGCGCCTCGACCACGCGCTGCGCGGCCTACTCGAGGCCTCGGTGGGTCTGCAACAGTTGGAGTCGTCCAAGATCGGCGACAATGTCGCGAACTTCGCCACGCTGGCCCAATCGATGACCCAGATCCGTTCCCAGATCGATGCGGGCATGCTGCCCGCCCTCGACGCCTACGGCTTCTTCAACCGGCTGCTCGATGTCATCCAGGTGGGCACCACCATCACCGAGCAGACCGCACCCGACGCGCAGATCGCCATCGAACTCGATATCGGCATGCGCATTCTCTACGCGACCGAATCCATGTCCCGCAGCAACGCTTTGGGCCTGGCACTGGTCAACGGCAACGGGCAGGGCCTGGTGCCGCTGGAGGAGTTCCAGCGCAACGTCGGCTACTACCACACCGAGATCGCCTACCTGACAACCGAACTCGACCACCTGCAGCGCGACGGCGCGAAGTCGCTCACCGGCTCTCCGGCGTGGCAGTCGCTCACCGCGATGGAAACCGCCATCGCCCAGCGCAATGCGATCATGGCCAACGCGGCGGCCAATCCCGCCAACACCCAGTCGGCGCTGAAGAAGACCGCCGACGCGCTGCCGCCGCTGCCGATGGGCATCCCCGAATGGCAGGCCGCGGCCGCCGAGGTCAACAAGAAGCTGGTCGACACCTGGATCGCGCAGAACAGGGCCGCGCAGCAGCTCTCGGCCCAGAAGGGCGACGATTCGGCGACCCGGTCCCTCTACGCGGGCGCGGGCGTCATCCTCGTCAGCTTCACCGCCTTCCTGGTCGCGCTGCTGATGGCCAACCGAATCATTCGGCGACTCAAGCGACTTCGCGGCGAGACGCTGCAACTGGCCGACGAACGCCTGCCGGAGATGATGCGGCGGCTGCGCGCGGGCGAGACCATCGATCCGGCCGAGGAATCCCCCGTCCTCGACTACGGGCGCGACGAGATCGGCCAGGTGGCCTTGGCATTCCAGCACGCGCACGCCGCCGCCGTCGCGGGCGCGGTGGCCGAGGCGCGCACCCGCGAGGGGGTGCGCGCGGTGTTCCTCAATATCGCCCATCGCAGCCAGATCGTGGTGCACCGACAGTTGGAGATCCTGGACGAGGCCGAACGGCAGCAGGAGGATCCGGCGCTGCTCGACACCCTGTTCCGACTCGATCACCTGGCCACCCGCGAACGCCGCAACGCCGAGAACCTGATCATCCTCGGCGGCGGGCAGCCCGGTCGGCAGTGGCGCAACCCGGTGCCGCTGATCGACCTGGTGCGCAGCGCCATCGGCGAAACCCTCGACTACGCCAGGGTGCGGGCGGCGCGGCTGCCCGAGGTGCATATCGCGGGCGGTGTGGTTGCCGACCTCATCCATCTCATCGCCGAACTGGTCGACAACGCCACCGCGTTCTCCCCGCCGCAGTCGCGGGTGGAGGTGACCGGCAATATCGTCGGCAAGGGCGTGGTCTGCGAGATCACCGACCAGGGTATGGGCATGGCCGAGGCCGAACTGGCCAGGGTCAACGAAATGCTGCGCAACCCACCGGATTTCGGGCTCGCCGCGCTGTCGGCCGATTCGCGGCTCGGACTGTTCGTGGTGGCGCGGCTGGCGGCCAGGCACGGTGTGTCGGTGCGGCTGGTGGAGTCCGATTACGGCGGTATCCGCGCCATCGTGCTGGTGCCCTCGGCGCTGCTCGCGGGCGCGGATCTCGGCTACGGGCCGCCGGCCGAGATCCCGCAGACGGTTGGGCGGCACGCCGATTCGCCGCGGCCCGCGCTGGAGGCGGCCGCCGAGCCCGTCTCCGCCCCGGTGGCGACGCTGCTGGCCGATCCGCCGAAACCTGTGGCGGACAACTCGTTTCCGACTCCCGACGGCCGAACCGCCACCGGCGACGGCCGTCCCGCATTGCCGCGACGCAACCGGCAGGCTAATCTCGCACCACAGTTGGCGGACGCGGCCCACGCCGCCCCGCCGACCGAACACCCCGAACGCGTACGCTCGGCCGAACAAGCCCGAGATCTCATGTCCGCCATCGAGAACGGTACCCGACAGGGCCGAAAGCCGTTGTCCGACACGGATTTCCCGGCGTTCGGCAGATACGACCGGACGCGCGCGTCCACGGACGAACAGGAAGGCTAAGTGTCCACTTCCAGCCCAGGCGATCTCAATTGGCTACTCGACGACCTGGTGGACCGGCTCGCCGGCGTCCGCCAGGCGGTGGTCCTGTCCACCGACGGGTTGCTGCTCGGCCGCTCCAGCGCGATGAACCGCGAGGACGCCGAACATTTCGCCGCGATGTCGTCCACCCTCTACGGTCTGGCGCGCAGCGCGGGCGCCCGCTTCGACGGCGGCGGCGTGCGCCAGGCGGTGATCGAACTGGACCGGGCCGTCCTGTTCGTCACCGCGGCCGGCGAGAATGCCTGCCTGGCCCTGCAGGCCGCCGAATCGGCCAATCTCGGCATGGTGGCCTACGAAATGAATCTCACCGTGCAGCGGGTGGGCAGTTACCTGTCCACCGGCCCGCGGCACGGACTGGCGGAGTTATAAGGATCGGTCATGACGCGTCGCTTGGGTGAGCCGTTTTTCGACGACGCGGCCGGACCGCTGGTCCGCCCCTACGCGGTCACCAGGGGGCGCACCATCGGCACCGGGCACGACCTGGACATGCTCACCGTCGTGGTCGTGGCCAAACCCGCGCCGACACTGCGACGCCCCGAACCCGAGTACGCGGACATCCTGCGGCTGTGCCGCGTGCCGCAATCGGTCGCCGAGGTGGCGGCCGTGATGAAACTCCCCTTGATGGTGACCAAGATCCTCGTCGGCGACCTGATCGGCGAGGGACACCTGATCTTCCGGTCCCCGGTGCAGCCGGAGGCCGGTCCCGGCGATCTGAATGTATTGCGAGCTGTTCTGAATGGCATCCGAAAACTCTGACACTCCACAGTTGGCCGCCTCGGTCAAGATCCTGGTCGCGGGCGGCTTCGGCGTCGGTAAGACGACGATGGTGGCGGCGATCAGCGAGGTCGCGCCGCTGCGCACCGAGGAACTCATCACCGAGGTGAGCACCGGCGTCGACGACCTGTCGGGGGTGGAGCAGAAGGCCACCACCACGGTGGCCCTGGATTTCGGGCGCATCACCATCGATCCAGAACTGGTGCTCTACCTTTTCGGGACGCCGGGGCAGGATCGGTTCTGGTTCCTGTGGGACGAGTTGGCGCGCGGCGCGCTGGGCGCGGTCGTCCTGGCCGACACCCGTCGGCTCGGGAATTCCTTTGCCGCCGTGGACTATTTCGAGCGGCGCGGGCTGCCGTTCCTGGTCGCGGTGAACTGCTTCGACGGCGCGCCCCGCTACACCGTCGACGAGGTCCGCGACGCCATCGACCTCGACCCGCACATTCCGGTGCTGCTGTGCGATGCCCGCAGCCGGGATTCCGCCAAATATGTGTTGATGAGTCTGGTCGAGCATCTGATCGAGCGGGCGGGACGCACCCCGGTGGGGACCTAGAAGTAGTGTAAGTAGTGACCTATATAAGTGTGGCGTGATATTGTGGGGGCGTGGACGAATTCGACGTCCTAAGTGACCCGGTGCGCCGCAGGATTCTGGAACTTCTCGCCGAGGGCGAGATGACCTCGGGTGCTGTCTGTGCGGCGATCAAAGCGGAGTTCGGGATATCCCAGCCTGCCGTCTCGCAGCACTTGCGGGTCCTGCGAGACAACGGTTTCGCGACCGTCCGGCCCGTGGGGACGCAACGCCTTTACGCGGTGAACTCACAATCGCTGCGCGAGGTCGTCGCGTGGCTCGCCCGTTTCGAACAACTGTGGGAACTTCGCTTCGAGACCCTGGCGACCGAACTCGCCGCGGGCAGGCATGGGAACCAACCGCACACAGGCCATCGCGAAGCAACCAAGCCCAAGGAGCATCCCGTGTTCGATTACTTGCAGCAGGTGAAAACGACGCAGCGCTCGGCGGAGATCACCGGGGCCGGTGCGGACCGGCAGTGGACGATCTCGCTGACCAAGGTCTTCGACAGCCCCATCGACGATGTCTGGGACGCCATCACCAACCCGCAGCGTATCCCCCGGTGGTTCCTGCCGATATCGGGGAACCTCGAGGTCGAGGGCCGCTTCCAGCTCGAGAACAACGCGGGCGGCACGATCGAGAAGTGCGATCCCCCCAAGCATTTCGTCGCGACCTGGGAGTACGGCGATCGGGTCTCGCGCATCGATGTGTCGCTCAGCGCCGACTCCGATTCCACCACCAGGGTCCGGCTGCGCCATTCCGGCGCGCTCGACGAGGCGCGTTGGGCCGAATTCGGTCCGGCCGACGCGGGAATCGGCTGGGATCTGGCCCTGGTCGGTCTGGCGCAGCACCTGACATCGGCGACCGGCGAGGTCGACAATCTGATGGGCACCGAACTGTCGCTACGCATGATCGAGGTGAGCGGCGACGGATGGCGGGAGGCGAATATCGGGGCGGGCACCGACAAGGCCGCGGCCGCGGCCGCGGCCGAGCGGACCCGCGCCTTCTACACCGGCATGATGCCCGCGGAATAGGTCGCGCATCGAAAGTTGGTGGGGTGTGGGGGAATCCATACCCCACTTCCGTGTCCGACTCGGCGGGTCGACGCGGGTGCGCACGGGCGCCGGCGCGGTGGCGGTGGTCGAGAGCCTCGATCCGGCGCCGGTGGACGATCTCGCCGAATATCTCGCTCCGTGCCGCGCTCCGTCCCGATCCATTCGCATTTCCTGGATGACGGTCTGGGCACCGCTGGTAGCGGAAGTGATTGCCGAGCGCGGACTTCCGGTGCGCCTGCGACGCTGCGGCCGATCCTGTCCTGCGAACCGACGATTCCGTACATGACGGGCGCGCGGGTGCGCAATGCTATGCCCATGCCACAGATCGATCGATGGCTGGATCCGGCGAACCTCTGGCTGGAGCCTGCCGAATGACCGCGGGCGAGAACCGATCCGAGGGTATCGTTCGCGAATACCTGCTGCTGGGTCTGCGTTTGGGCGCATCGATGGACGGGTTCGTCGACAGTTGGTTCGGGGATCCGGCGCTGACACGAAAGGTCGAGGCCGAATCTCCCGTCGCCCCTGCCGAACTGGCTCGACACGCCACCCGACTGCGTGCCGAACTCCCCGATTCCGGACTGGACCCCACCCGGCAGCGCTATCTGTCGGCGCAGCTCACGGCGCTCGAATGCGCGGCACTGCGCATCGCGGGCACGCGGATGCCTTTTCTGCAGGAGGTGCGCTGCTACTTCGACGTCGACATCAGCGCGGGCGATCCGGGACAGTACGCGGCCGCGCACGACGAACTGGCCGAATTGCTGCCCGGCCGCGGGGATTTGAAAACCAGGCTCGACGCCTACTATGAACGCAATCGAATACCGGCCGACCGGCTCGGGCGCGCCGTGCAGCGCGTCTCCGACGAGTTGCGTCCGCGCGCTCGAGCGCTGTTCGGTCTGCCCGCCGCCGAACGCGTCGACTACGAGGTGGTGCACGGCAAACCGTGGAATGCCTTCAACCGCTATCTGGGTGGCTTCCATTCGAAGGTCGCGCTCGATGATCGGGCGGGTCACGCCATCGCGGCGCTCCCGATTCTGGTGACGCACGAGGCGTATCCGGGGCACCACACCGATCACTGCCTCAAGGAGGCGGGCCTCGTCGTCGAACGCGGCCACGCCGAGCAGCTCATCACCCTGGTGAACACCCCGCAGTGCCTGATCGCGGAGGGGACGGCCGAACGCGCGCACACCGTGCTGCCGGGAGCGGGCTGGGGTGCGTGGGTCGCGGAAATCCTTGCCGCCGAAGGGATCCACAATGACGGGGACCTCGCCGAGCGCGTCCTGACACTGGTGCGGCGGCTGCTGCCCGCCCGCCAGGACGCGGCGATCCTGCTGCACGATCGCGGCGCCGACCCGGACGAGGTCGTCGGCTATCTGGAACGTTGGCTGCTGCTGCCCGACGAACGCGCCCGACACATGGTGGATTTCCTGACCGACCCGCTCTGGCGGGCCTACACCGTCACCTATATCGAGGGCGACCGCCTGGTCGGCGAGTGGCTGGCCGCCCGACCGGCGCACGAGTCCGCCGCCGAACGCTACCTGCGCCTACTGCGGGAACCGTTGCTGCCGTCCGATCTTCGCCGCGAGTTGGGCGAGACGTAGCGCTCAGCGCCTGCCGATCAGCAGGGTCTGGGTGCTTTGACCGAGGCGCCCCTGCGGATCGGACAGTAGACCCTCGACAAGTCCGATGCCGTCGGGTTCGGCATGGGTGAGCGCGTCCAGGCACACCCACTCGCCCACGGGCTCGCGAGTCAGATGCACGGTGAGATCGGTGTTGATGAAGTAGTACTGCTGCCAGGGCAGGACCGAGCTGATGCCGTTGCCGAAGTCGGCGGCGGCCAGGGCGCGCGCCAGCGGGGTCGGCTCGGTGCCCGCCACGACCGGATACCGCAGGCGGAACCAGCACGCGGCCGGGCCGGGACGCTGGAATCCGCCGCTGACGAACCGGAATTCGACACCGGTGTGGAAGCCGACGGGTTGACTGCTCGGGAAGTCGACACCCGGTGTCGCCATTTCCGGTCCGGTTCGGGCGGATGTCGGCTTCGGGACGTCCAATTCGGAGTCGGTCCCGTTCAGCCGCCACGCGCTCGCCCGTAATACCGGTTCACCCCCGGAGCTAGCGGTGGCTTCGAGGAATTCCACACCGCGCCCCGACTCCCCCACCCGCGCACGCGACGGAACCAGTCGGGTCTCGATGCGCAGCGGCGCAATCGGTATCGGTCCGAGCATCTCAACAGTCATGCGTCCCACCCGATATCCGGGACGAGGCTGGTAGCGATCGATCACCTGGCCCAGCAGCGCAGAGGGCGCGCCACCGTGCTGTAGATCCGGAGACCAAGGACCCCTGGTCAGTTCGGTGGCGTGGAAGACGTTCGGGTCCGAATCGTCGGGCAGATAGAAAGCGTCCATAGCGGGGCCGAGCCTAGGCGCTCGATACCGGCCTGCCATGTGTGGCAAGGCATTCAGCCCGCGGGCCAAGCCCTGTCGTCCACCGCGAGCCACGGTTCGCCGACCGCGGATTTCAGTGTCGCGCCGGTGAAGCTGCGGACATCGCGATGGAGATGGGACTGGTCCGCGTAGCCGCTGTCGGCCGCCACCTGCGCGGGCAACTGTCCACGGATCAATCGGTGCATGGCGTGATCGAACCGAACCAGCATGGCGGCGCGCTTGGGTGTGACGCCGATCTGGGCGCTGAAGCGCGACCACAACCGCTGGCGGCTCCATCCGACTGCCGCGGCAAGATGTTCGACGCGGTGCCGACCTCGGCCGACGACGATTTGCCGCCACGCCCAAACGACCTCCCGGTCGGCGCGGCGGTCGTCTCGACACCGCGCCGCCAGCGTCGCCTCGATCAGCGCGAATCTTTCGTGCCAGCCGCGCATTTCGTACAGGCGCTCGCCCAGGCGCGTCGCGTCGCGACCCCAGAGGTCATCGAGAGCGACGATGTTCCCGCTCAACTCGGCCGACGGAACTCCGAGAATGGCGGGCACGGCAACCGGGGACAGGCGCACCTGCACGCATTCGATGGCTTCGACACGCACTGCAGGCGCGGTACCCGCGAGACCGAGCACGAGACTGCCCGAATGGTTTCGACCTGTCGCATCGCGGACGTCGAAGCGGCGGTCACCGAATTCGACGACGAGAGTGACGGCCGGATGCGGAACAGCACGCAGATGTTCGGGGACCGCACTGTCGATACGGAATCCGGCCATATCTACCCCGCGCAGTGCGGGTGGCTGCGATGGTCGCGCGATCTCCCAGGTCACGCCCCGATTGTAGGAGGCGTTGTCGGTGCGGGTGGGCGCTGACATTTCTTCAAGACACACCCCGTTGTCGCCCAGCACAGTGATGGTGTCACGGATCGAACGAAGGAGACCCATGGATGAGACTGCCACCGCCGCTGCGAGATCGGATCGGCGACGACGAATCGGGCCGATGATCGCCGCCGTGTCGGCCGCCCTGTTCGCGGGCGGCACGACCGGTGTCGCGAGCGCCGCGCCGATCGTGTCCCATGAACAAATGGTGGACCTTCCCGATGGCGGCATCCACGTCACCTCCAGCGGGGCGCCCGCCGCCGATGCGGTGGTGCTGGTGCACGGGCTGGCCGGCTCGACCGCATGGTGGGACGCGGTGCTGCCCGCCCTGCAGGATCGATATGTGGTGCGTATCGACCTGCTCGGGCACGGCAAATCGGCTAAACCGGATGGTGGCTACAGCATGGCCGAGCAGGCACGGCGAGTCGGGGTCGTGCTCGACCGACTCGGCGTACGGCACGCGGTCGTTGTCGGACATTCCACCGGCGGATACGTCGCGACCGCACTGGCCGAACAGCGACACGACCTGGTGACGGCACTGGCGTTGATCGACACCGGTCCGCGGCTGGACGCGTTCACCGACAACGGCCCGGCAGGCGACCTGTTACTCAATCCGGCCATAGGGCAACCGCTGTGGCCCCTGCTCCCCAACGTCGCCATTCGGTACTCCCTGAGCAGCGCGTTCACCCGCGATGTGCGAATTCCCGACCAGATCGTCGCCGACGTCCGCGCCATGACTTACCGCAGCCTCACCGCGACATCGAACGCGTCGGACGCGTACCTGCGGGAACGTTCCGAACCGGACCGCGTCGCCGACCTCGGTCTGCCGACCATGGTGGTCTTCGGCGCCCGCGACCGGCGCTGGTCACCAGCCTCCTTCGAGGACTATCGCCGAGTCCCGCGCATCCGGATCGAACCCCTCGACTGCGGTCACACCCCCATGATCGAAGAGCCCGAAGCCACCGGCGCCCTCCTGCGCGACTTCGCCGAACACCACTGACTAGTTGCCCAGTGGGCGCGGGTACGGGCTCCGCATCGACAGGAAGCGGATTTCGAGGTCGCGTTCGAGGTAGTCCATGCGGTGGTCCCAGAAGTCCCGCATGTGCGGGAGGGACAGGTGGCGGTCGAGGTGGTCCTTGGACCGCCACACCTCGTAGAAGACGAAGGTGGACGGGTCGGCGGCGTCTTCGTGGAAGTGGTATTCGAGGGCTCCGTCCTCTTCGCGGGTGGGTGCGACGAAGGAGAGCAGCAGTTCTTTGAGTTCGGCGGCACGTTCCGGTTTGGGGTGGGCGAGGCCCATCAGGGCGAACGGCACGTTGGCAGTAGGTACGGTTTCTGTCATACCTCGGAAGGTAGCCGGGTGTGAGGTACTATGCAAATCGTACCTACGAGGAGGGTGGGCAGTATGGCCGAGGACCAACCGGATCCGGCGGAGATGGAGTTGGGCACCGTGCTGGCGGCATTGGCCGACCGTCACCGGCTCACGGTCGTGCTCGACCTACTGGCCGATGACGAAGGCGCGGAACGGCATTGCAGCTCGTTCGGACTGCCGGTGTCGAAAGCGACTCGCACGCACCACTTTCGGGTGCTACGGCAGGCCGGCCTAATCCGGCAGGTCGATCGGGGCAACAGCAATATGGCCCAGTTGCGCAGAGCCGAACTGGCGCAGCGTTTTCCGGGGCTGATCGAGTTGCTCGCCACCGAGAGCGCGCGACCCTAGGTGAGTTGCCCGGTCGCCGCGAGATCGTCGAACAGCAATTGATCGACCGGTGGCACCAGCGGTCGATCGGCGTAGCCGAACCAGGCCAACTCCTCGATCTCGGTGCTGGCGGTGAGTGTTCCGCGATAGTCGGCGGTGTAGCAGCTCATCCGGACCAGTGGGCCACCGTCGCGTGCCTCGTAGGTGCCCACATGTGCGACGGTGTTCTCGAGGATTTCGACGGTGAGTTCTTCTTTGATCTCGCGTAGCAGCGTCTGGAGATCCGTCTCCGCGCCCTCGCGTTTGCCGCCGGGAATGTAGAAGACCTGCTTCCCGCGCGGACGCGCGCACAGAATCCGCCCGGCCTCCAGGTGCACCCATGCCACGGTGTCGATCAACGCGGGGGACTTGATCGACTCGGCCACCCGCCGCAGCTTACGCGAATCGGACCCGGCTAACCTGGCCCGGTGTATTTGGTCCAGGCTGTCGCCCAGCGCGTACCCGAGCGGATGCTGTCGGTATTCCTGCGGAACGCGGAGTTGCTGAAGTTCCTGACCGTGGGTGGTATCGCATTCGTCACCACCACGGGACTGTTCTTCGGCCTGAAATGGACCGTCCTGCACGGTAAACCATTGACGGCGAATATGGTGGCCACCCTGATCGCGACTGTGCTGTCCTATGTGCTCAATCGCGAATGGGCCTTCACCGCCCGCGGCGGCAGGCAGGGCCGACACGAGGCGGCGCTGTTCTTCCTGGTCGCGGGGATCGGCATGCTGATCACCCAACTCCCACTGGGCGTCTCGCGCTACATCTGCCAACTTCAGGCCCCGCACGTATCCCTGCTGGTCGAGAATATCGCGGACTTCTTCTCCGCGACGATCCTCGGCACCCTGCTCGCCACCGCCTTCCGCTGGTGGGCCATGCGCAAATTCGTCTTCCCGCACCCGGTCGCACCCGAGCCCGAAGCCGTCCCCTCGGCCCCCTAGGAATTCGGGCCGGGCGTTTTGCGGATGCGCAGCGCGGCCCGCAGCCCGGCGGATTCCTCCTCGCTGATCCGGTCCACGAAGTGGCTGAGCACCAGGTCCGGTCGGCCGCCGGAACCCAGGGCCTCGAGCATCAGCTTGGCGCCGTGTTCCTCCCTGGTCATGGTGGGCCAGTATCGGTACGCCTTGCCCGCCCGTTCGCGCTCCAGCCAATCCTTGCGGTGCAGGTTGTCCATGGTGGACATGACGGTGGTGTAGGCGATTTCGCGTTCGGCGCGGAGTTCGTCGTACAGTTCGCGGACCGTGATGGTCTCCGCGTCCCGATCCCAGATGCGATCCATGATCACCGCCTCCAGGTCACCGAATCCACGCACCGCAACGCTCCCTCATCCGATCCCTATCGCGCCACCCTATCGCCGAAATCCCGCTGCTACGTACCGGACTCGTAGATCGGGCGCTGAGGGTCAATGTGTGGACACACGGCGGACCCTGTTGCCGACCTCACCTTTGCGGGCCACCCCGCCTGAGCGAAGTCGGCAACCGCGCGCAAGCGTCGTGCAAGAGCCGAGTAATCCGTCTTCGCCAGGATTGTCACCATGCGTGGATCGACAGTGACAAGACAGTTCGAGACCGGCTCCATCCGGTCGAGCGACGGTACGACGATCGGATATCGCCGGGTCGGGCAGGGGCCTGCGCTGATCCTCGTGCACGGGGCGATGATGACCTCACAGCAGTTCGAGAGACTGGCCGCCGCCCTGGCCGACGAGTTCACGGTGTTCGCACCCGACCGGCGCGGGCGCGGCATGAGCGGCCCCGTCGGCGCGAACTACGGCATCGAGACCGAAATCGGCGACCTCACCGCGCTCGTTCGAGAGACCAACGCCCACAATGTTTTCGGGCTGAGCTCGGGAGCGGTGATCGCCATGGCCGCGGCACTGGCGCTGCCACAGATCCGCAAGCTCGCCCTGTATGAACCGCCGCTGACCGGCGACCACTTCTCTCCGCTCGGGTGGACCGCACGCTACGAACGCGAACTCGCCGAGAACCGCTTGGCCGCCGCATTCGTGTCCGCGCTCAAAGGCACCGGGGACAAACGCAGTGTCGCGTCGTTGCCCCGCGCGCTGCTCGTGCCCGCGATGACACTGGCCCTGCGCCTGGACAAGGGGGAAGAGGGGCGGCCTGCGGTACGGAAGCTCGTCCCGACCGTGCGCTGTGACATCACGGTGCTGCGGAGCACCACCGATATCTGGGATCGATTGGCAGAATTGCGATGCGACACACTGCTCCTCGGTGGTGACAGGAGCATCGCCTACCTACCGGCCGCGCTCGACCAACTACAGGCGACACTCCCCGCCGCCACCCGCGTCACTTTTCCCGACGCCGGGCACACCGCGACCTTCAACGACGAGAAGCCCGAACTGGTCGCCGCAGAACTCCGGCGGTTTCTCACCCGGCGATAGACGTACACCGCGAGTGATCACTGTGGTGTGCAGTATATTTCGGCCGGGGTGGTTGATCGGATGCGCCGAGTCATCGACGATGGTGTGCTATCCCCCGGTACCCAGTTCGAAGGTGAGAAATTTTCCGGCGCTTTCTATCTCGGTCTCGACGCACTCACTACTGATGGTGAGAGGGAACGCGGAGGCTCCGAAAATGCGCGAGGCCGGCTCCCGAATCGGCGGCGGCAGAGATCCGACAATGGATCGAAAGAACGCCCTGTCGCAGACCGAGAACTGCCGTTGCGGCGGCTGACCTCGCATTTCCCCGCCGGTCACTACGGTGACCGGCGGGTTCGTACGTTGTTTTCCCCGGCTGTGAGGGAAGGTCTCGGTGGGGTTCTGTCCTGCGGTTCACGCGTCATCTGAGGGGCATACCGTTCTGGAGAAGCGGCCCCGCTGGATCAGCGCCAACTCCACGTGGTGGTGATCTCCAAGGGATCGCTCGGTGCGACCATGCGCGGCAAAGTGTTCAGACCATTCGGCGGGCCGGATTCAGGTTCCACGCACACCGCGGCCTCCTGCTCGTCATAGACGACTACCCATTCGGTAGGGGAAGAGATGCGCAGTGCCAGAGTGCCCGGCCAGGTGAGAACGACTTCGACACCGCCGGGCATGCCGAAACAGTCGTCCCACGGGCCGGGGCCGGGTGCGACGCGAGCACCGGTGGGCAGATGGTCCGGGCCGCGTTCCTCCTGCCAGCCGGGCGTGAAATCGATGCGGACCGGATCACCGCCCGCCAGTTCACGATTGAACCACGGATGCCAACCGGCCTGCGCCGGAAAGGATTCCGCGGCCGAGTCGACCCGCATGGTCAACGTGAGCGAGTCGGGGGCCAGCGCGACCGACTGGGTGACCCGGCCCCGGAACGGCCACGGATCGGTGAGGTCGTAGCCGAATGCCGCCGTCCGGTCGGTGGTTTCCAGAGTCGTCCACGCCGTATTGCGACCGGTGCCGTGAATGGCGTGCGGCGGACTGTTGATCGGCATCTGGTAGGCGCGGCCGTCGAACTCGAAGCGGCCCAGCGCGATTCGCCCGCACCAAGGAACCATGGGGAAACAGCCGAAGCGTTCGCCCTGGCGCAGCAGTTCGTGGTCGCGCACACGCAGACTGGTCAGACGGCCACCGTTGGCCGGATCGACGGTCAGTTCGGCATCTCCCGCACGCAAGGTGGTGCGCTGCTCGGTCATAGGCCGAGAATACGACGCGGCTACGTTGCAGTGGTGATCGACGCGACGCTGCTACCCCTCACCGATGGCCTACTGACCCTGCGACCACTCTCGCCCCTGGATTCCGGCGGACATTGAGCTGACGGGCTACTGCTCCTCGCCGCGCTGCTCCTGCTGGCGACGCGCCTCGCGGCGCTGCTGTTCGGCGCGTTCGCGCAGGCCGCGCAGGAATTCCGCGTCGTCGTCGGGATTTTGGGCGATGTGGCGGCCCGGTCGATCGTATTCGGTGAACCGGGTGTTCGAGCGGGGCGCGATCTCGCGCACCGGCCTGCCCACGAACAACCACAGCAGCGCGCCGACGGTGGGAATCAGGATGACGACGATCAACCAACCCATCTTCGGCAGATGGCGGATGCCCGCGTCGGGGCAGGTGATGATGTCGATCAGGCAGTACACCCACAGGGCCAGCGTGATCAGGCCCAGTACGGCGTAGGGCACGGCGATACCTCCAACGGTCGCGGACTCGTCCGGCTCGTCGCGGTTCAAAAAAGCTCCCCAGGCCGAACCGGCTCCGGGGCAGCTTAACGGGCCGAACTCAATCCGGCAGCAGTGGGACCGAGAGGCCCTCGCCGCGACCGAGTAGCGCGGCGCGGGTGACGGCGGCGGAGCCGAAGCGTTCACGCAGTCGGTCCAGGGTGGTGTCGAGGGTGTTCTCGGCGCGCTCCTCGAACGGCAGACTCAGTTGGAACGGGTCGGCGTCGGCGAGGTTGGTCAGCGACAGGCCGATCAGGGTCAGCCCGCGGTCGTCGATCAGGGGCATGGCGTCGGCGAGTAGTCGGCGGGCGGCGCCCAACAGGGTAGGTGTGTGGTCGGTAGCCTCTGCCAGGGTGTGCGAACGGGTGGCGCGGGCGAAATCGGCGAAGCGCAGCCGTAACACCACCGTGCGGCTCAGGCGGTCGGCGGCGCGCAGGCGGCGCCCGAGGCGGTCGATGAGTCCGTGCAGATACGCCTCGATCTCGTCGGGTTCGCGGTGCCGGACACCGAGGGCGCGCTGCGCGCCGATCGAGCGGCGACGGCGACCCGTCTCGACCCGGCGCGGGTCACGAGCCCATGCCAGGGCGTACAGGTGGCGGGCCGCGCCGGGACCGAGCAGCGCCCGCAGCGGCGACTCCCCGAGCTCGGCCAACTGCCCGACCTTGGTGATGCCGTGCTCGTGCAGCGTCCTGGCGGTGACTTCGCCTACACCCCAAAGTCTTTCGACCGGCAGCGGATGCAGGAACTCGAGTTCGCCACCCGCCGGAACCAGCCGCAATCCATCGGGTTTGGCGACGGCGCTGGCCACCTTCGCCAGAAATTTGGTGCGCGCGATACCGACCGAGATCGGCAGCCCCACTTCGGTTCTGACCTGTTCACGCAACCGTCGCGCAATCATCTCGGGTTCCCCCGCGATCCGCCGCAGCCCCCGCACATCCAGGAATGCCTCATCGATCGAGATGCCCTCGACCACCGGCGTGGTGTCGCGAAAGACCTCGAACACCTTCCGGCTCGCCTCCGCGTACGCCGCCATGCGCGGCGGCACCACGATCGCCTGCGGACACAGCCGCCGCGCCAGCCGACCGTTCATCGGTGTCCGCACCCCGAACGCCTTGGCCTCATAGCTCGCCGCCAGCACCACCCCGCCGCCCACGATCACCGGCCGCCCCCGCAATCGAGGATCGTCCCGCTGCTCCACCGAAGCGTAGAACGAATCGAGATCCGCATGCAGGATCGACGCCTCGGCCCGTGTGGCAATCCGTTCGCTATCCCTGGACACGAACATATGTTCGCATGGATCGCAGTTCATGCGCGTCGAACTTCTCGGTGGGTTGCTCGGGCACAAGAGCGGAGCCTCCGTGTCGGTGGGCTTGTCTACGCTGCCGTGCATGGCCCGTTCCCGAATCAGACCGCACCACACTCCTGACGGCCCTTTCGCTTTCGAGTTGGTCGGCACCGACGCTGCTGAGCTGAACGTCCCTTTGCTATTCGGGGCCTCGCGGCCCGGCGATGATGGGCTCTCGCCGGTGGGGATGGTGTGAGAAGTGTTCAGACTCGATGGCGAGGTAGGTGTCTCCTGCAGCCAGATCTATGTCGAGAGTGCCCCTGGGGGCACCCCGCCCATGCATGAGGCGTTCGCCGGACAGAACTCAGGACTGTGCGGCGCCGCGGTGCCCGGCGCACTTTTCCTGCACACCGGGTTGCACACCGGCGACGTCGGCTTCACCGTCGAAGTGCGCGGCCAGGCTCCCCCGCTGGATCCGGCATGGGAGGACGTGGTGGAGGTCTCCTTCTACCCGCTCTCGGATCAGAGCTTCCTGGTGCAGTGGGCAGGCGAGGACTCCTGGGAACTGGACTTGAAAGAAGGTCTCGACTATCGGGTGCGGTACTGCGCGCAGGGCATGGACCGGGCACGAGAGAAGGACGTCAGACTCGACGATGAGCCAGTACTGGACCGATACCTCCTACAGTTCTGGCCCGCCCCGCCCGAACCGGACCGCATAGTGCGCCAGACCTCGCAGGACGCGGCCTACTCCCATGACTGGGTCCGCAGGCAACCCGATGCCGAATTCCGCGTGCGGGCCATCATGGCCCAACGACGGGCACACCTCACCCCCGAGGGCGACGAATCGTTTCGCGACGCCGAATCTCCAAGCCCGAGCGCCGATATGGCGGTCATCTCCCGCGAGGCCGATCCGGGGTCCGTCCGCGAGCAGTTGACATCGCTGAGCTCCTATCCCGCCGCACTGCCCTGGGATTGGGTCGCTGCCTTCGACACCGAACATGCCCCCGACCATCACATCGGTTACCTTCAAGCATTCCTCGAAGAGATCGGTGAGCGCGCCTTCGCCCTCGGCACTGTCCTGGCGTCGCTGGAATCGGGGCCGGACTACTACCTGGCCTTCGTGACACCGACCGAGTTCGAACACCTCTCGCGGCTTCTCACCGCGCACCGGATGAACGCTGAAAGCGTGCGGCATGGCCGCTGGACACCACGCGCGAGCCCGGAACAGATCGCGATCAGCGCCTGGGCCAAAGCCAACGCCCACAGGCTCGGTGCCGGCCAAGGGGTACCGATCACGATCATCGAAGCACCCGAGGCCGCCGAACCGGACCGGCTCACCTAACGCGTTCGGCGCCTGGAAGTTCTCGCCCGCTATCCGGTCGTAGCCGAGATTTTCCAGGCTGCCCGCGGCGGCCCAATCCCGCTCTAGAATTCCGAGCGCCTCTTGCGCTCCTGCTCGCGATGCTTGTCGTCTTCGGCGCTCTGCTCGCGCTGCTTGCGCTGTTTGTCTTGCTCATCGCTGCGCTCACGTGCGAGGCGTTGTGCGCGCTCGGAGATGGTCTCGCCGCTGGCATTCCACGAGAGCAAGGTTGCACCCGCCCCGCAGTCCTGACTGAATGTCACGGTGTCGGCCGGGGCGATCGGAAACTCGGGTTCGTGCAGTATCCGCAAATTGCTGCACAGGGCGGTCATGGTTGCGGTGGCGGCTTCGGCAGCGGTATTGGTGCAGGTGACTTCGAGGCGCGAAGCGATCGGCACCGGAACGCAGTTCACCCTGTCCCCCGGCGCGGCGTGCGCGAACGGCGTCGCGAGCATTGTTCCCGCGGCCGCGGCGACGGCAACCAATCCTGCGTGTACCGACCGACGAATTCGCATGGGCAATCTCCAGGGCGCGTGTCCGCCGAGCAACGGTTCCACTCGGCCTGCACGGTCATCCTGCCGGCTCGGGCCGATACCGGCGTACCCGAATTCCCACCGAAGAATAGTCGGACATACCCCTGGTCAGTTGTTGGCGGCGTCATGATCGGTTCGGCGTTCGGTCACGAGGGCGGCGAATCCGTCGAGGTGGCGGGCAAGGCTGTATTCGAGGAGTCCGTCCAGGTCTGCCACGGTGTCTTCGGGGACTGCCGCGAGTAGTGGGAATCGTCCGCCGCTGCGGAGTTCGGCGGTGGGTGTGCGCTGCATCGCCCGCCACCGGTCGAGGGTGACGCCGGTGTTGCGTTCGGCTTCGGCTTCCTCGGCCAGGGACAGCGCGAGGGTGGCTACCAGGGCGTGCAGGGTGAGTGCTTCGCGGAATCGGGTAACTATCGGCAGCCCGAGTCCGTCGAGTGCGCGGAGTGTCCATTCGGTGTGGGCCATCATGTTGGGCACGAGCAGGGGGCGGGTGAACGAGACCGCCCCGGGTAGCCACATGTGCCTGCGGCATAGCTGCCAGTGCAGGCGGGCGATCAGTTCGAGCTTGGCGCGCCACCCGTGTGGCCCCGGCTCGGGCAGGTTCGCTTCGCCGAAGACCTCGTCGGCCATCTGGGTCAGAAGTTCGTCTTTGTTCGCCACGTGCCGGTACAGCGACATGGGGCCGACGCCGAGGTGTGCCGCGAGGCGCCGCATCGTCACCGCGTCGAGTCCCTCGACGTCGGCGATCGCGATCGCAGCGCGGAGGATGTGCCGACGGTTCATCGCGTCGTGGGGTGTCCGGGCGGCGCGCGGCGCCGGTGGCGCGGCCGGGATTTCCGACGCCTCGCGGTCACCGGGTGTGCTGACCACGGTGCCGGACCCGACCTTCGTTTCGACCAGTCCCTCGTCTCGAAGCGTCGCTATCACCCGTGTCGCGGTCGCGATCGCGACGCCCCACCGCTGAGTGATGCGCCGTACGGAGGGCACCCGGTCCCCTGGTTGTAGTTCGCCGGTCGTGATCCGGTGGCGGATCTCTTCGGCAATCGCCCGGTAGGGCGGGTCTGTCCGCTGTGTTGATGACAATCCGCGGCCTCCGATCTGTGCGCCGAGCACTCCGCATCTTCCATCAGTGTACTAGTCCAATTCCGGGTGAACTAGGGGACTTCTTTTGCTATCACATGGCATCTACCTGGCTGAAACAGCTACATTCTCGATGATCGGATACGACGTACGCATGTGCATGTACGACTTCGACAGCCACGTCGTATCGCGTGCCGTCGTCTCCTGCGACACAGGAGGAAGGAAACCATGAGAAATCGGAGCATCCTCGTCTCCGGCGCCGGGATCGCCGGGCCGACATTGGCGTATTGGTTGCACAGGTCCGGGTTCCGCGTCACCGTGGTCGAGCGCGCGCACGCGCCGCGTAGCGGTGGTCAGGCTGTCGATATCCGTGGGACCGCCCGCCAGGTGGCCGAGCGGATGGGCATCGTCGCGGAGGTCCGCGGGGCACACACCGGTGCGCGCGGGATGGCGTTCGTGGATCGCCACGGCAAGCGGGTGGCGACGTTGAGTACCGCGGTGTACGGGGATTCGGGCGGCCCGATCGCGGAGATGGCGATCCGGCGCACGGATCTGGCGCGGATCCTGTACAGGGCCACCCGCGACGATGTCGAGTATGTCTTCGGCGATTCGATCACCGCGGTCGAACAGGACGACGACGGTGTCCGCGTCGAGTTCGAGACGGGCGGGACCCGGCGGTTCGACCTTCTGGTCGGCGCGGACGGTGTGCACTCCACGGTTCGTCGGCTGGTGTTCGGGCCGCCCGAACGCTACCTGCGTGACCTCGGCTGCTACATAGCGCTGTTCACCACCACCACGACCGTGGATCTCGACGGCTGGCAACTGATGTACACCACACCCGCCGGAGCCGGCAGGCCCGGCAGAACGGTCGGCCTGGGTCCGCAACCGACACCCGACGCTGTGTTGGCCGGATTCTTTCTGCGTTCGCCCGTCCTGCGCTACGACCGGCGCGATATCGACGAGCAGAAACGGATCGTGGTGCGCGCCTTCGAAACAGACGCGTGGGAAACCCCCCGGATCCTGTCCACAATCCGGGACTCGCCCGATTTCTACTTCGACCGGGTCGGCCAGGTCCACGTGGACACCTGGTCGCGTCACCGGACGGTGCTGCTCGGCGATGCCGCCTACTGCGCCTCACCGATGTCGGGCATCGGCACCAGCCTGGCCATGGTCGGCGCCTACATTCTGGCCGGCGAACTCGCCGCGGCCGAGGGCGACCCCCGCCACGCCTTTCCCGCGTATCAGCGGAAGATGCGCGACTTCGCCGGCCGAGCCCAGCACTTCGCGCGCGGTGCGGGCGACAGCGGCCTGATGCCCGATTCGCAGGCACAGTTGTGGCTGCGCAACGTGTCTGTCCGGATGATGCCCTTCCTACCTCGCCGCTTGATCGGCCACGGCATGGAAAAGCTCGCCAACATCGTCGAACTCGACGACTACACCACGGTGAAAACCGAACCCTGACAACCGATACCGAGGAGATAGACATGCAGCGGGTAAGTACGTTCCTGTGGTTCGACGGGCGCGCCGAGGAAGCCGCCGACCACTACACCGGGGCGTTTGCCGACGCCAAGATCCTCGATACCCAACGCGCCCTCGACGGCGGTGTCTCGACCGTCACCTTCGAGCTGGCCGGACAGCGCTACATCGCCTACAACGGTGGGCCGGAACTCTCCTTCACCGGCGCCGCGATCTCGCCCCACGTCGAATGCGACACCCAAGACGAGATCGATACTCTGTGGGCGGCCCTCACCGACGGCGGCCGAGAAGGGCCGGGCGGTTCGCTGACCGACCGCTTCGGAGTGACCTGGCAGATCCTCCCGACAACCCTGCGCAAACTGCTGGACAACTCCGAACCCGAGGCAGCAGGCCGGGTCCTGACCGCGCTGCACGCAATGACGAGAATCGACATCCAAATCTTGATCGACGCGCACGACCAACCTTGCCTTTGAGGTGGCCCTTCGCGCGGGCCTCGGCCATGCCTTTCACGGGCATATTCTCAATGCTTCGGGACGACGGGAGGCGCACCGCATGGTTCTTACCTGCGCCGCGCGCATTGGTAGCCTTTGAGCCGCAGACAGATTTGCTGGAATGCTCGACGGCCCCTCCGGACAGGAGCGCTCCGCTATGTCACCGCGTACTCCGATGCTGCGAATGGTGCAGCGCACGGTCACCGAATACATGGTCGCCGAGCGGCTTGGGATCCCGGTAGACGAGGTTCGTGCGCCGATCTTCGACCGCCGCACATTGCTGAAGGCCGGTGTGGGGGCAGCGGTATTCGCCGGTCTGGCTGGACGGCAACCGGCCGTCGCCCAGTCCCTCGGCCCGGACACACCGCGGATCGCGATCATCGGTGCCGGTATCGCCGGACTGAATGCCGCGCTGACGCTCGCCGATGCGGGCATCGCGGCCACGGTGTACGAGGCGCGGGGCCGGGTGGGTGGCCGCATGTTCTCCGAGCGCGAGTATTGGGATGGCGGTCAGGTCAGCGAGTACGGTGGGGAGGGGGTCGACAGCGATCACCACACGATACGAAATTTGTGTTCCCGCTTCGGGATACCGCTGGTGGATACCCTGTCCGCGGCGCCTGCGGGTAGTTCGCCGGTGCTGTATTTCGACGGCGGCTACGTTCCGCGCGACAAATTCATCGCCGACTTCGAGCCGGTGTTTCGGGCGTTGCAGGTCGATGCCGCCGCCTGCCCCGCCACACCGACCTGGAACAGCGCCACGCCCGCGGGTATCGCGCTGAGCACCATGTCCTTGACCGAATGGATCGCCACTCGCGTTCCCGGTGGCTATTCCAATTGGATCGCACGGCTTTTCGACGACGCCTATGTGGTGGAGTACGGAATGCCGACCGCCGATCAGACCGCACTGAATCTGGTTTCGATGATGAAAACCCAGAAGTCCCTCGATGATCCGCGGGCATGGGGCAATTCCGATGAGCAGTACAAGATCTCGGGCGGCAGTCAGCGGCTGCCGCGGGCGATCGCCGAAGCACTTCCGGACGGGGCGATTCGGTACGAATGGCGACTGGAGGCCATCGTTCGCGATTCCGATGGCGGTCAGACGCTGATCTTCGACGATGCGGGCACCCGCCGCACGGTGCGGGCCGACCACACCATCCTGGCCGTGCCGGTCGGCGTGCTGAAGCATATCGACTACAGCGCAGCAGGTTTCGACCCGCGCATGACCGGCGTGATCGATGCGTTGCCGATGAGCACCAGCACCAAGCTGAATATGCAGTTCACCTCGCGGCCGTGGGTGGGGCGCGGGCAGTGGCCGGGAGTGTCGAACGGAGCGAGCTTCACCGATGTCGGCTATCAGGCGATCTGGGACGCCACTGCGGGCCAACCCGGTAAGCAGGGCATCGCGATCCAGTACGGTGGCGGGCTCGACGCGCGGGGTTTCGCACCTCCGTCGGCCTTCCCTACCGCCGCCGACCTCGCGGTTCGCACCCGCGTCGGCACCGTACTGGCACAATTCGAGCGGGTGGTGCCCGGCATCGGCACGCTGTGGAACGGCCGGGCGACACTGTCGGCGTGGCATGCGGATCCACTCGCCAACGGCGCCTACAGCGCCATGCCGACCAACTACAGCCACCGCTTCTTCGGCTATGAGGGCGCACGCCAGGGCAATATTCACTTCGCGGGCGAGCACACCTCGTCGGAGTCGCAGGGCTACATGAACGGCGGCGCCGAATCCGGCGCCCGTGCCGCGCGGGAGATCCTGTCCGACCTCGGCCGATGAGCCAGCGCTTTCGCCGAGATATTGCCCGGCATGCCCGAACAACACGCCCCACCGGTTGTCGGCACTACGCGTGCGCGACACCCTGTTCCGAGCCCGTGGTGAGGTGTGCCGGAGCGCCGGTATCAGTCGGTGTCCGGAGCGTGCGGGTGAGGACGGCTTCCCAACACGAATTCCCCGACCGGGGATTCCTCGGTGTAGTTCAGTCGCAGGATTCGGCCCGCAGCGTCGGAGTTTCCGCTGCCGATAGCGCAGGGCGCCAATCCCATCGCGGTTGCGACCAGATACATGCTCTGGTAGAGGACGCCGACATGCCGGAGGGTCAGCGCGTAGGCGATGCCGCGGTATTTCCAGGAGAGCCGGCCGAATCGGGACGTAATCGTGATCGCGATATCCGGATTGCCCTGGAAGGCGGTGGCGGCGGATGCGTCGTCCAGGATTGTCCGGCAGTCGGATTCGTTGTCATTGATCAGGATGAGCCGATGCTCGAGGGGGTCGTAGTAGTAGATGCCCTGCCGCAACCCGTCGCATCGGTGCACCGCGAGGTAGAACTCGAGCTCGTAAGCGGCCCCGCCGCCGGGGTAGGGCCGAGTCGTGGTCTCGTAGTGCGCACCGTCGGGCCAGGAGCGGGTCCGGACCCTGGCCACTCGGTAGAGGAATTCGCCGAGCTGGTCGAGATCGATTGGCAGCGTGGCGTGTTCGCGTATCGAGACCCGCTGTTCCATGACGGTGCTCAGTTGTGGGTCTCGGTCGGCGATGTCGCGCCAGGACGGTCGGGGCAGCTGCACGGCGGGTCCGTTGGGGGGTGGCTTGATCGCCGGATGCGGTGGTATGTCGCCGAGGTAGGAGAACACGCCGCCGTGGGGGTCGTCGGTGCGACCGGAGCGGCTGCGGGAGTGGAACAGCAAATCGTGAAAATCCCACTGACGCAACGCATTGTCGGTTTCGGAGGCGAATCGGCCGGATTCCGGGTCGTCGACCTCGACCAGGTTCGCTCCGATGAGGTGGGCCAGCAGGTTGTGCACGACGGGCAGTGGCAGACCTGCGGCATCGGCGAGTTCGATTGCGCCGCTGGTTGTTCCGAGCGCGGCGACGACAGCGCCTGCCGCCGGATGCGGTAGTAGGGCGCGGTGGTGCGCGAGTGGAGATTCGAGAACCAGCAGATCGTCTCGGGAACGCGCGAAACTGAACTTCGACAGTCGCAGTCGTGCGCCGGGGCGCGGTGGGCTCGGGTGATAGGTGGCGTCGGGTGCGGTGGGTTCCAGGCTCATCAACTCGGTGTCGTCGATGACAACGCAGCGTGCGAGCAGCTTGTTCAGGCGGGCCAGGATGCGTTGAAGTTGGTGTCGTTCATGATCGGTGAGCGAGGAGTTCAATTCGGAGAGGGGCACGGCGCGGTGCAGCCGCCGCATCGCCGAAACGAGGCCGTCCGACATATTGCGCAGCGTGAAGGATCCGTGCGCGCCGGTGAGGGTCAGCAGGTCGGCGTCGTGCTCGATCTCGACGCCGGTCCGCAACCGCATGACGTTGTCGATCATGGTGATGTCGGCGATGGCGGTGGGCGGGTTCACAGGAACATCCCGATGGGGTTGAGTTCGCTCTCGGGGGTCGGTTCGGGCAGCCACCCCATGCGCACCGGGACCTCATAGAGCCTCCCCGGCGCGTAGCGGGTCCAGAAGTGCCGCAGGCCGGGGACGATCACCTTGACCACCGGCAACCCGATATCGGGGCGGGTCTGGTCGAGTACGAGCATTTCCAGTCCGGAGTTCTCGACGATCCGCTGGGCCAGCCGCACGTCCTCGGCGAGGTCGTCGGTGCTGGGATCGTGGTAGTCGGCAGAGGTTCGCGACGGCTCGTCGGCCGGCACCAGGTATGGCTGATTGTCGAGGGTGGCCTCGGTGTACCACTCGCGCAATTCCGGAGTGAGATCCTCGACGGGGGTGCTGTCGTATCCCAGAAATTGGTTCGACTCGGTGAGTGCCCGTGAGATCGCGATCTTGACGTCGAAGTGCGCACCGAATCCCATGAGAATGTCCTCGCGGGGCGCACCGATGCGACGCGACAGCGCGACTACAGCGGGGATACCGAGGTCCGAGGTCAGATCCAAGGCCCATGCCTCGCGGCCGAGGCTGCGGTAGCGGTGCTGCCATCGCTGGAAATACGGTTCGTCGAAGCCGGACAGGTCGATTCCGGGCCGCTGAATCCTGTTGTACCACCACAGCGCAACGCTGTCGCGTTCGACGAGCTCCAGAAAACCTTGCAGCACAGCATCTTCCAAGCAGCCGCCTGCAGCGTTGCCATTGGAGTCGGCGAATGCGAACCGACCCGCCTGCTGTGGGTAGTCGTAGAACAGATTCGCGGTGGGCAGGTATCGGGTCGCGTTGTGGGTCAGCGACCACACCGGGGTCCACTCGATACGGTCATCGGGATCGAATGGATCGCACACCCGCTGGTACGGAATCTTTTTCGCATTCCAGGCGGCCCGCTCGGCGAACTGCCGGTCGCTGTAGAGTTGCAGCGAGTTGGGATGGATCGCGGCACCGTCGAGCTCATCCATCCTCGCGGTGACGGTGGCTTCGTCACCGCAGTACACGCCGGAGAAGCGTTCGATCGCCTCGGCCAGCGCGGACGCTTTGGCCTGGGTATCGGTCATCCCCTTCCCGCCGGCGGATTGACGCAGACCCGCATGCAGGGCGGAAATATCGGTCATCGACATGGCCGCATTCGCACCCGCTCGATAGGCGAACAGATCATCGGCGGCCGAACTCGGCACCAACTCTGTCACCGGGCCGGTGATCGGGCTGATGAGCGACCCGTACTCGGCCAGCAACGCCTCGGGTGTCTTCGCGCGATGCCCGCCGTCGGTCGTGAATATCTTTGGCCGAGAGACCAGTTGGACCGGATCCCACTGCAGGCGCCGCTGTAGATCGGGATCACCGCACTCCGGACATTGCGGCCGGGCGCGCACCACATGCCTGCTCCACTGCCAGCCGATGGTATCGAAGGTGAACATGACCGTATGCGGTGCGCTCGGCCGATCCGCCCCGACCTCGGCGCCGGTCAGCCACTGCGCGGCATGCAACGCCGCCATGTGTGCCGCCAGTTGCCGCGTTGCGGGCAGGCCGATTTCGGCGGCGACCGGCGGACCCGCCGCGTCCGTCCGCTGCCGCAGATATGACCGCACCAACTGGTTGGATTCGAGATACGTCGACAGGCAACGCCAGCAGCCCGTGCGTCCGGGCTCGAACACCGGGCCGATCCACACCGTGCTGCCGACCGGTTTGGCAGGCATCCACGCACCGCCATCGGTCAAACGTGCACGATTGTGATCTGCCAATTCCGGACGAAGATAGTCGTCGGTGAGAACCACCCGAAGATCCGGACTGCCAGGCCCCACCTGAAGACCCAAAGCCATTGCTGCGGCGGCGAACTCCGCATCGATGACCTGACCGATGCCCACCACGTCGACAGTTCGGTCCCGCAACCGCGCCACCGCCGCGTCACCGTCCAGGCCGCACAGCTCCCAGTAGCCTCCGGCGCGTGGGTCCACCTCGGGATCGCACTCCACGACCAAACCGGCGTCCACCAGCCGCGCCAACGCCGAATCCAGCCTGTCGCTGTCGAAATCGTTGGCCAGCGCGGCGCTGATATCACCTCGACTCCTGCCTGTCAGCAGAAACGGCGCAAGACGCTCCATCAACCCGCCGTGCAGCCGGGTTCGCCGCGAACCTTCCGAAAAGACATACACTCCGTCCCCCGCTACGGTCTGCACCCCCAGATGACGTGTGAACCGCAGGACAGAACCCATCAGAACCTCCCTCGCAGCCGGGAAAGAACATGTCGACCCCGCCGGCCATCGCGGTGACCGGCGGGGAGCTGTCAGGTCATCGTCAACCGCAACGACACCCACAACGACACCCACACCTATGGGCCTCCGATATCGCATCGAGTTCCTCGATGACAACATCGTCGTACTCTGATTTCTCGGGTGATTTCTCGTCCATTTCGTCCTCCTCGTCGCTGACGTGAAACACGGAATTGACAGGATGATCGGCACACATTCCGATCGCCGCAGCGAACAATGTGCCTCACGTCGGCTACAGTAACAAACAGGACTGCAACTCGAGAAAGTGGGAATAAATTGGTCTGTATTGGATGATTTTCGCCCCGAGACTCTCGCCGATATGGCACGAGGACAACGGCGTCGAATGGCATTCCCGGCTGCGGTGGATTGTTCGCGACGTCGTCGAGATCGACGCCCGACCACCTGCGTGACGACCGCCCGATCGGCGGACAGTCCGCCCGTCCTGCGAAAGATCAACGCGGAATTCAAGTTTCGGGGCGATCAAGTTTCGCAGCCCACCTCATTCGTGCTGGAGGCGGGTGACCGCCGACCAGACCTGCCTACCGGGTTTGCGCGGATTCGGTTGCGGCAGATACGTGAATGGCCGCATGTACCACGGCATCCTGCGCAGTTTCCGCGCATTGATGAAGATCGGCTCCATATCGGTGATCCGCCAACCCAATTCCTCGAAGAATGCGACACCGTTCGGCGGATCGAATCGCAATGGCGCATTGCGGAACATCGACAATTTCATCTTGGCCAGCCCGAGCGCGATATCGGCGATCCACCAGGCGATCTCGGGACGATCCAGCACGGTGGCCAGCCCGGCCACGGTATCGGGTTCGAGATAGGACAGCAGCCCTTCGGTGAGCACCAGCGCCTTGGTGGCCGGTTTGTTCGCCGGTTCGTGCGCGTCGAGCGCCTCGTCCAGGAATGCCTGCCGCGCCTGTTCGTCGGCCAGGTCCACCGCGCGGCGCAGCAGCGCGCACTTCGGTGTCGCGCCTGCCAGTGCCGCCTCTTTCTCGTGCGTCATCGCGGGCAGATCAGCTTCGACCCAGAGCAATTCCGGGGGCAGGTCGAGTCGGTAGGGGCGGGTGTCGAAGCCCGCGGCCAGATTCAGCACCCGATCGCAGCCCTGCGCGAGGCAGTCGCGGATCAGGTCGTCGATGAGTTTGGTGCGCACCACGATCGGCCAGCCGCCACTCAGGGTCCGCTCGGCGGCCGCGGCCATCGCCCGGCCCTGTTCGCCTGCGAGCTTGTCCGCCAAGGGATCTCGGAACAGCGCGTCCGGGCGGGCGCTCTCCTGCGCGCGGTAGGCGGCCACCCACCGCGCGGTATCGGACACATCGGTCGGCACATCCGCCTCGTCCATGGGGTCAGTGTGGCATATCCGGCTTGCGATCGACGGCTTCGACAGACTGCGGCCCGTTCCCAGCGACGGCAATGCGCGCGGGATCCACCTATGGTCGAGGTCACACTCGACCCCTGGGGAGATGACTTGATGACACCGCCATCGGATGCCCCCCGCACCCATGCCGGTTCGGTCGCCGAACAGACCGATCCGCGCGGGTTGCTGCGATTGCGTTTGGCCGCCGCCGGGGGCCCGGCCGTGCACCGAATGGTCGCGCCGGGACTCGTCGAGGTTTTGACGCTCGCTCCTCTCGGTCGCGCGGTGACGCCGGAGTTGTTGGCGGAGTGGGAGATCGGCGTCGAGGAAGCCCTCGCGTCGGCCGAGGCCAATTCCGGCGCGGAGAGTCTGGAACTGGGGTGGGAGGGTCGCGGCGAGACCGATCTGGCCGTGCTCACCGGATCGGAGTTCGCGGGCGCGCACATTCGCAGGCTCGAGCACTATCCGGTGATCGGGCAGCACGGGGCGTTGTTCGTCGCGGCAGGCGCGGGCGAACTCTATGCGCATCCGCTCTGCGGACCCGATTCCGAGGTCGTGCTGGACGCGCTCGGCACGATCGCCTGCTCCGCCGCGATCACCTCCTCGGTCTTCTGGTGGCAGGACCGTGTCATCCGACTCGCCGCGACCACCGCGACGCGTGCCGACGGCAGCGTGGAGGTGCGGCCGACGCCGGAACTGCGCTCGGTGCTCGACGGACTCACGGCCACGCACGAATTCGCGCTGCTCCCAGCCGATATCGACGGCGCGCTGGAGGCGTTGGAGATCTACTCGCGCCTGCGCACCGACCCTGGTCGACCGGACCCGGCCCTGCGCGCGCTGTCCATCGACCTCGATCCTGCCTACGGACTGACCGCGGGGGCGGGGGGCGCGATCCTGCACGCGCGCGGTCACGACCGCGCCCACCACCTGCTCGCGGCGCTGAATCTGACCAAGGACCGCGACCTCGCCGTCCTCGATATCGCCACCGGCTGCCTCTACAACCCGCGCGAGCGCGTCGAGGTCGAGGTCACCATGCCCGATCACACGCTGCCCTATCTCACCCCCGCCCTGCTCGCCGATCTGATCACCGCCGCCGCCGACCCCAACGATCCCGACCTCACCCTCACCCGCGCGGGCGATCGCATACGCGCCCACCGCCACGAATACGTCTACCAACTCGAAACCCGAACCGGGACAGAGTGCTCGCGCGTCTACACGGTGCTGCCCGTCGTGGTGCGCGAGGTGCTGTGGGCATGGGCATGCGAGGATCCGGACTGGAAGACGGCGGTCGGTTGGCGAAAGGTCGCTCCCGGCGCGCCCGGTGTCGAATCGGCCAGGGGATTGGAGATCCTCCAGGACGAATTGGCCGCGCCCACTTCCCGTCTCACCGTGGAGGGTCTGGCGCTGCTCGACCAATTCCTCGGCCTGCGCGACCGAGCGCTGCCCGCAGGAGAATAATTCCGCGCTTCGGTAGGTTCGTCGATGTGAACCGACGAGTTCTGTTGGCTGTCACCGCAGGTGGCGCGTTATTCCTTGTTCCCTGGACGCTGTGGTTGGCGGTCCAACTCCCGAACGGCTACACGACCTATGAGTGGCGGCTGGCCTGGGTCGGGTTCGATGTACTGCTGCTGACGGGTCTGGCGTGCAGCGCGTGGCTCGGGCTGCGGCGCCGCCGCGCGGCGGTGCCGGTGTTGAACGCGACGGCGGCGCTGCTGGGTTGCAGAGTCTCGGTGAGCCCGCACCCATCTCGGGGTAAATCTAGAACGCGTTCCCATTTCACGGTAGAGTCCTGAGATCATGAGCGATACACCCGGGGTGCTCGCCGGACGCGTCGCGGTGGTGACCGGAGCCAGTCGCGGCATCGGCAAGGGCATCGCCCTCGAACTGGGCGCGGCGGGCGCGACCGTGTACCTCACCGGACGCACCGTCAAGGCCAAACAGCTGCCCGGCACCGTCGCGGGCGCCGCCGCCGAGGTCGACGCCCTCGGCGGCGTCGGCGTCCCGGTGATCTGCGATCATCTGTACAGCTCGGGGGTCGTGAAACTGTTCGAGCGCGTCCGAGAAGAACAGGGCCGCCTCGACATTCTCGTCAACAACGTCTACGACTCCCCCGGTTCGGCGCGCTGGCTCGGCCGCAAATTCTGGGAGATCCCGCCCGCCGCTTGGGACGCCGGATTCGATATCGGCGTCCGATCCCATTACGTGGCAGCCTTTTACGCCGCCCCACTGCTGATCGAAGCCCGCGGCCTGATCGTCAACATCTCCTCACCCGGCGCGGTCCGCACCATGCACAACGCCGTGTACGGCGTGGGCAAGGCCGCCCTCGACCGCATGACCGCCGAGATGGCGCACGACCTGGCCGACACCGCCACTGCGGTCTCCCTCTGGCCCGGTATCGTGAATACCGAACTCCTCCAACTCATCCCGCCCGGCCCCGACGGTCGCCGCCTCCTCACCATCCCCGGCGAACCCACCATCGACCTCGCCACCGCCGAAACCCCCCGCTTCACCGGCCGCGCCGTTGTAGCCCTCGCCGCCGACCCGGACCGCAACACCCGCACCGGAAAGGCCTGGAAGGTCGCCGATTTGGCCGAATTCTACGGCTTCAGCGACCTACCGGACTGAATCAAGAGGTTGTCGCGGTCGTGCCGGGAGGTACGCGGGACATGATCACGGGCGGCGAAGGTGCGGTTACTTCAGCGTGACAGGGAACCGATCCGCGTTCTCGTGCATCCAAGTAGATGGGCGGGGAAGTGTCTTCGCCCATCACGGGGGAACCGCCGCACTCAGCGGTGAGCGTGGCGCAATCCCTTTGCACGAGAGGGAGTCTCATGCTCAGGAGTTCATTCTTTCGACGGGGTGCGGGTCTGATCGTCGGAGTTTTCGCGCTGGGGCTGGTAACCGGCACCGGCGTTTCGGACGCGGTGACGTTCGTCGACGTCTGCGTCGTGCGGCAGGATATTCAGTTCCGGCAGGTCTCCGACGATGACTGGGTGCCTTGGGATCGGGTGCTCGGGGTGTACAACTCCGAACAGGAATGCATCAACGTCGGGCAGGCACTGGCCGATTCCACCAAAGGGCGGTATCACTGCCAGATGATCCGGAACGGCGGGGCCTGGGCGCTTTTCTACTAGCGTCCCAGTCACCCTGGTGTCCGGTCGGCGGGCTGCGAGCTCGGATCGGCCGAGTGGAACACAATAGGGAACATGCTCACCGTGCATCTCGCTCCCAATCTCTCGTCGGCGAAATCGATCCGTGCGGCCCTCGACGCCGCCGATGCGGTTGGGAGCGAGGTCGTGATGGGCCGTGACGACCTCAGCTGTGGCCCCCTCGACTGCGGCGACCGACGCGCATGGTGGAATGCGACCTTCACCGGCGACATGGGGATGCGACAGGCAGCGCTCTGGGAGTCGGCGGAGCCGGGGCCACGCCGATCTGTCGGTCCCGCCGCCCGAACGATCGTCTGGGTGAGCAAGCACAGCGCCCAGGAATACGCCGACTATCTGTTCCTCACCACGCGGCCTCGCGACCACCGGTTGCATGTCATCGACGTCACCGCCGGTAGTCGAGGCCCCGCAAACGAGTCGATCGCCGCGGTGGCCTCGCTGACGCCCGCCGAGATCAGCACCTATCTGGGGTCGGAGCGCGCCCTCGATGGCGCCGAACGCACCGAACTGGCACAAAAGTGGGCGAGGTTGCGCAGCGAGAACGCTCCGCTGCGAGTGGTGTCGGCGGCATCGGAACTGGTCTCCGCGCCTGTCGACTACTTCGACGAGGCACTCCAGAACCATGTGTCCGTCGCTCCCACACCGATGCCTGCGGTGATCGCTGCGGTCATGGCCGAGCACCGATTCCAGACCGGCGACTACGTACTACAACGTCGACTTATCGACCTCGTCGCCGCAGGAGTGGTTGCGGCCGAGGGCGACCCCCGCACAGCGCGGTCGTGCCGGATACGGCAGGCCGAGCAGTGACATACCCTCCACGCTCATCCGCCCCGGCGAGGTTTCTGCGCAGGATCCGAGCCACGTCCCCCGACACCGACCGCTACCCCTTCGACCTGCCTATCGTGCGGCACCTCACGCGCGCCGGGGGCATCGAGATCCCCGCCGGGGTGACGTTCCTGGTTGGCGAGAACGGCTCCGGCAAATCCACCCTCGTCGAGGCCGTCGCCGTCGCGGCCGGGCTGAACGCGGAGGGAGGATCACAGAACTTCCGCTTCGCGACCCGCGCGACGGAATCGAAACTGGGTGAACACCTCACTCTGGCGTGGGGAATCTCCAAACCCCGCACTAGGTTCTTCGTGCGGGCCGAGTCCTACTACAACGTCGCGACCGAAACCGAACGACTTGGCCCCGAGCAGCTACGAGCCATGGGCGGGGTGTCGCCACACGCCCGTTCGCACGGTGAATCGTTCGTCGATCTGATGCGTCACCGGTTCCTCGCCAATGGTCTCTACCTGCTCGACGAGCCCGAATCGGCCCTTTCTCCTCAGGGATGCATGGCTGTGCTCGCCCGACTGGCCGAACTGGTACGTCAGAATTGCCAGATACTCGTCGCGACTCACTCGCCGATCCTGCTGGCACTGCCCGGTGCCACAATCCTCGAGATCCGAGAAACCGGCGAGATCAGCGAAGTCACCTACGACGAGGCAATGCCGGTGCGGCTGACCCGAAGTTTCCTTGCCGACCCGGACAGGTATCTGCGCTACCTCACCGAACCCGAACAACATGAGGGCGCGCAGGACATCCCACCTGGTCGGGCAACCTTCGGAAGGTAGTCCGAATGCCGACTACGAGCCACCGTCTCGGGAACCAGCCGCGGACGGGTCGCGGCCGGAGTTGGAGGTTGAGCGGCCGAGCTCGTCCACGCAGACCACACGTCCGCCCGCAGCATTAGATCGGATCCACCCGCGTGCTCAGTCGGGTGTCGCGGCCGGCGCGGGAGCCGACGGCGGCTTGAACGAGTGCCAGTGCGACGAGCAGCAGCAGCGGGATCCGCCATCCGGCGGTGCCGTCGTGGAGCGCGCCGAGCAGCAGCGGTCCGATGGCGGCGACAAGGTAGCCGACCGATTGGGCCATCGCGGCGAGCGCCGCCGCCTGTGCCGGATTCGCCGCTCGCTGGCTTTGAAAGCTCAATGCCAGGACCAGGCAGGCGCCGCCGCCGAGTCCGATCAGCACGCAGGACACCACGGCGAGTCCGGGGGCGAGGATCAGCAGCGCGAAGCCCAGAGCGGCGAGCAGTGAGGCGGTTGCGGCGATGATCCGCTGATCGCGCCACCTGCGGGTGAGGAATGGGAGCACGATGCTGGAAACCAGGCCCGCGATCTGGAAGAGGAACAGCTGCCATCCGGCGGACGCCGCACCCACGCCGCGGTCGTGCAGGATGCTGGGCAGCCACGCGATGATCGTGTAGAAGGCGAGGGATTGCAGGCCCATGAAAACGCTGACCTGCCAGGCGAGTCCGGATCGCCACGGGATCGGTTCCCGCGCCGCGGGGGCGGCGGATTCGGTGCGACGGCCCCGCCGGTATTGCGGCAACCAGACCACAAAGGCCAACGCGGCCAACACAATCCAGCAGCCCAGCGCGGTTCGCCATGCGCCGGGCAGGTACGCGGCCATCGGCACCGATATCCCCGAGGAAAGGGCGGCGACCAGACCCATGGCGGTGACGTAGCCCGCAGTCACCTGGCCGATCCGCGACTCGGGCACACTGCTTTTGATCACCGCCGGTAGCAACACATTCCCGTAGGCGATGGCCGCCGCGACCACGAAAGTGCCTGCGAACAGGAAGAACACGCCGGGCAGCGAACGCACCAGCAGTCCTGTCGCGAGGATGAGCAGCGAATTGCCCAGTACGCGTGCGGATCCGAATCGGTGGGCGGTCCGGCCGACGAACGGTGAGGTCGCGGCGAAGGTCAGCAGCGGCAGCGCGCCGAGCAACCCGCTCCAGATCCCGGACAAGCCGGTGGATCGCTCGATCTCCGGGAGCAGTGGGCCGACACCGGTCAGTGCGGCACGCAGATTCGCCGCGACGAGCACGATGCCCGCCATCAGCAACAAGGCGGGGGGCGCCTTCGTATCCTCGGGGGCGGCGGTTCGAATGGTCATGCTGTGCGCTCCGGCGTTGTGCTGTCGGTTCTTTCGGCGATCGCGTGCGCGCCCGTCAACCGTACGAGCATCACCGCGGCGTGTCGTGCGGCGACCGCGTCGCGGGCGGCGATGGCATCGACCAGGGCGCCGTGCCACCGGTCGTGTTCGGCGGCGATATCGGCGTCCCACGGCAATTCGGACACCATCGATGTGAGCGCGGCGCCCATGTGCTCGTACAGTTCGGTGAGCAGTGCGTTCCCGCCCGCCCGGACGATCGCGAGATGGAACGCGCCGTCGGCCGCCGCGAGCTCGGTCATGACGCCGCCGCTGTTGTGCTCCCGGAGTTCGTCCAGTAGTTCGCGCAGTCGATCGACGTCCGCCTCGGTCCGCCGCTCGGCCGCGACGGCGGCGGCGTGCTCTTCGAGTACGGCCCGCAGTTCCGCCACGTCCGACGCGCGGGCCGTGGCCGCCCGGCGCAGCAGCACGGCCTCCAACTCGCTGCTGACCCGCACATACGTTCCGTCTCCGACGCGTGCCTCGAGCAGACCCAGATGGATCAGTGACCGCAGGGCTTCGCGCACGGTGTTCCGGCTGACCCCGAGCAGTTCGGTGAGTTCCTGCTCGCCGGGAATCCGACCGCCCACCGGCCATCGCCCCGACGCGAGTTGATCCCGCAGTTGATCCGCGACCTGAGCCGTCAGCGTCGATGCACGCCGCGGCTGACGCAATCCCTCCATGAAACCTCCAAATGTTGGACATTTGGATTAAAGCATATTTAGCTCTGGTGCGTAGTACTGGCAGGGCCGGCTACCCCCTTGGTGATCGGTTGGGTGGACAGCAAACTTGGGGCATGGGCAACAACGACTTGGGCGATTTCCTGCGGGCTCGCCGTGCCGGCCTCACGCCGGAGGAGATCGGTCTACCGGTCGAGTTCGGTGGCGGTCGCCGGGTCGCGGGCCTGCGGCGCGGTGAAGTAGCGCAGCTGGCCGGGGTGAGCACCGAGTACTACACCCGCCTGGAACAAGGCCGCGCCCGGCAGCCGTCGGAACAGGTGCTGCGTGCCCTCTGCGACGCCTTGCGGTTCGATGACATCGAGCGGCGGCATCTGTTCGCCCTCGCGGGCGCCGCGTCCGGCCGCGCGGGCCACGCCGAGCATTCGTCACGGTTGCGACCGGCGCTGCGGCAGGTGCTGGATTCGATGGATCTGGCTTCTGCTTTCGTCAGCGACCGGAACCTCACCGTCGTCGGCGGAAACGCGTTGTGGGCGTTGCTGTTTCCCGATGTGGCCGCCATGCCGCGCCGGGAACGCAGCATGGCGCGCTGGACGCTGCTGGATCCGAGTGCCCGCCTGGTGTGGTGCGACTGGGAACGCGTCGCCCGCGACTATGTGCACGGATTGCGGCGGGCCGCCGCCGACCAGCCGCGCAACCAGCACATCGCCAACCTGATCGGCGAGTTGATGATGCGCTCACCCGAATTCCCGGCGTGGTGGTCGGAACATCGCGTCCAGGAACGCAGCACCGGACTCAAACGCCTGCACCACCCTGTCGTGGGTGACCTGGAGTTGCAGTACGAGATCTTCACCTCGGTCGCCGATCCGGGCCAATCGCTCGTGGTCTACACCGCGCCGTCCGGCTCGCCGTCCCAGGAGCGGCTGCGACTGCTGGCCAGTTGGGGTAGTGAACCCGCGGCTATCCGGGACACTGCCGCCGAATCCTGAGCACCGCCCGAATCACCGACCCCGCCATGCCCGTGGGGTCGATACCGCCGTGCCCACGCACGTCATCGAAAGGAAACCCGTTGTGAGCAAGACATTCCTGATCACCGGCGTCAGCACCGGACTCGGACTGGCCATCGCCCGACGCGCCCTGGCGGCCGGGCATCGGGTCGCGGGCACCGTGCGCACCGAGGAGCACGCGGCCGCCTTCCGGGAACTGGACACCGACCGCGCCCACGCCTTCCTGCTCGACCTGTCCGATGCGAACCGGATCGAACCCGCGGTGCGGGCCGTGGAAGCGGAACTGGGTCCGATCGAAGTGCTCGTGGCCAACGCGGGTTACGGGCTCGAGGGCACCTTCGAGGAATCGTCGATGGATGATCTGCGCCGCCAGTTCGAGGTCAACGTCTTCGGCACGGTGGCGACGGTGAAAGCGGTCCTGCCCGGTATGCGGGAGCGACGCGGCGGCCACATCTTCGTCATCACCTCGATGGGCGGGCTGACCACCTTCCCCGGCCTGGCGTTCTACGAAGGCAGCAAACACGCACTGGAAGGCATCACCGACACGCTCGCCCAAGAGGTCGACCAGTTCGGTGTGCGGGTGACCGCGGTGGCGCCCGGCGCGTTCAAAACCGATTGGGCCGGTAGGTCACTGGTCCGCGCACCACGCAGCATCGCCGACTACGACACGCTGTTCGACCCGATCCGGACCCGCCGCCAGGCCCTCGCGGGGAAAGGAATCGGTGATCCGGATCGCGCCGGCGACGCCATCCTTGCCGTCCTGGATGCGGAGAAGCCGCCTGTGCATTTGCTGCTCGGTTCGGATGCGATCCGTCTGGTCACCGCCGGACGCCAACGCGTTCAAGACGACTTCGACGCCTGGCACGAACTGAGCCGCTCCACCGACTCCCCCGAAGGGGGAGTGTCGGTCGCCTGACGCTCATGCCGCTGCAACTTGCTCATCATCCCCATGTGACCATGGCGACGATCCCGGTCTTCGTCGTCTTTGTCTTGACGCAGAAGCACTTCATCTCCGGACTCGTGGAGGGTGCGGTCAAATAACCGCGCCGAAGCCCGTTTCCAGCAGGGTGAAGGCGCGGTCGGCTTCGGCGACGGCGGTCGGGTGGCGTTCGACGGCGGTGGATCCGGTGGCGATGGCTCGCCAGTTGGATTCGCTGAGGTGGCGGTGCACGGCGCTGATAGCACAGGCGGCGACGCGGGCGTCGAGCTCACGGCTGCCGTCGAGGGTGAGAGCTTCGGTCAGGGATTGTTCGCCTGCGGTGAGGTAGTGGGTGAGGCGGGTGGCGAGGGCGGGTGTGGCGAGGATCAGGCGGTAGCAGGCCACGACGGCGGGGTCCGCGCAGAGGCCGGTGGTGGGTTCGTGGTGGTCCAGGCCGGTGCGGAAGGCGAAACGCAGTGCGGTGAGCGGGGTTTCGCCTTGGGGGCGGTCGCGGACGATGCGGGCGGCGTCGTCGACGTGGTCGGCGAAGCGGTGCAGGACGAGGTCTTCCTTGGTCGGGAAGTATTTGAACAGGGTGCGTTTGGAGACCTCCGCGGCGGCGGCGACCTGAACGACCGGGACCGCGTCGAACCCGTCGGCCACGAACAGGCGCAGGGCGGTGTCAGCGATGGTGGCGCGCAGTTGCCGCTTCTTGTGTTCCCGCAGGCTCATGGTTGTCAGCATAGCGAAAAGTAGACCTGGAGGATAAGTAGACCTGGTATACACTTCGGCCATGCGAATCGGCGTAGCGTTGCCCAGCGACTATCAGGCCCAGCTCACGGCGGGTGTCAATCCCGTCGACCATCTGCTGAGCCGAGCCCACGCGCTGGTCGAATGCGGTATCACCACCCTCTGGCTGACCCAGCGCTTCGACTACGACGCCGTCACCGTCGCCGCGCTCATCGGGCGGGAACTGCCGGGTGTCGCGGTCGGCACCGCCGTGACACCCATCCATCCGCGCCACCCGCAAGCGCTGGCGATGCAGGCGCAGACCGCGCAGGCCGCCTGCGCGGGCCGGTTCGAACTCGGGATCGGGCTGTCCTCCCCCGATATCGCCGCCGGATACGGCAATACCCGACCACGAATCCGCTATTTGCGCGAATACCTTGCGGCACTGCAGGATCTGTTGATCACCGGCGCCTGCGACCACACCGGGGAGATGCTCACCGCCCGCTCCCCCGAACCCAGCATGATGCCGACCGTCCACTCGCCGATCCCGGTGCTGCTGGCCGCCTCCGGCCCGCTCACCCTGCGGGCCGCCGCCGAACTCGCCGACGGCGCGCTCCCGCTGCTCACCGGCCCGCGCACCCTCGCCGAGTTCACCGTCCCCACCCTCGCCCGATACGCCGACGCGGCGGATCGGTTGCGGCCAAGGGTGATCGGACTCTTCGGCGGTGTCGTCACCGCCGATGTCGCGGGCGCCCGCGAACGCGCCGCCGCGAAGATGAACCCGTACGGCGCGGTCCCGGCCTATCGGGCGCTGCTGGACCGCGAGGGCGTGGACCAGCCCGTCGACCTCGCCGTCATCGGCGCCGAACAAACCATGGCCGACGCCGTGGCCGCCTACGCCGCCGCGGGTGCGGACGAACTCGTCATCACCCTCACCGCCACCGGCGCCCCCGGCGACGAGGAACGCACCTGGTCCCTACTCGCCGAACTCGGCAATCGATGAGTTCCCGAGTCCCTGGACCACCTAGGGCAGCCGGAGGTGTTCCAGGATGAGGCCGCGGACGGGTTCGACATCGGCCAGCAGGCCGTGCCCGGCACCGGGGAGAACCACCGTGTCGGCCCCGGCACGCCGCGCGGCCGCCGCGGCCACCGTCGAATCGTGCACCTCGCTCGCCCCGGCCAGTGCGACGAAGGTCGGGACCGGCAGCTGGGTCAGCCCATCCGGCAGGTGCGGATAGACGATCGGCGAGGCCGGGAAGTGTGCGGCTCCGTGCGCGAGCAGATCGAGGTAGGCCTCCAAGTGCGCTGGTCCGCTGCCGAGACCGTCCGGTTGCAGCATCGCGCGGGCGGCCTCGAATGTGGGGTGCGGGTCGCGGTTTCGGCCCAGCTCCTCGAATTCGGGACTGAGCCCGGCGAAGACCAGGGGCGGGTCGAGCAGGACCAGCCGTCGCACCCGTTGGGGATGGGCGAGGGTGAACCGGAGCGCGAGGTGACCGCCCAGGGACTGGCCGCACAGGTCGGCTGCGGGTAGCCCGAGCAGATCGAACGTTTCCGCCAGCCAGTCCACGAGATCGTCCATGCTGGTCAAGGCCGCGCCGGTATGCCGGCTGCGGCCCGGCTCGCCCATGATGTCCACGGCCCGCAGGCGATGCTCCTCGGCCAGCGCACCGACGACCGGGTGCCACATCCCGGACGTGCCGCCGTATCCGTGCAGCAGGACCAGCGACTGCGCCGCAGCCGGGCCGGCGGAGGTGACCCGCGTTGTTCCGTACCGACCCGGAAGATCCACCGTCTCGACCGGCACCGGCCAGTGGGCCAGCACCGCGTCGTAGGCCCCGAAATATGCTGCCTCCAGCTCAGGGGTGGCGAAGGTATTCATCGCATCTCCTTTTGTAAGTCAGCTGTATTATGTGGAATTCGCTGCCGAACAGACCGCACGGCGCGTCACCCGTGGCCTCGACCGACTCGGCTCGCCTCCGCACCCCCGAGACGTGCTGCGAGTGACGCTCATGGAGATGCTCCCCCTGCACCCGGACGCCTGCGCCACCAGCCGGATGAGCGCCGCCTACACCCTCGAGGCGCTCCACGACCCGGTGCTGCACGAGCAGGCCCGCCTCGGACTCCATGACGGCAGAGCACTCACCGAACGCCTGATCAGGCAGGCGATCGCCGACGGCCACCTCCCCCGGATCGTGAACCGGCGATCGAGACGAACCTCCTGCTCGCGCTGACCGGCTTCACCCCGCTGCTCAAGTTCGACGTCATCGATCCCGACGCCGCGCTGGTGGCCATCGATTACTATCTCGACCGACTCTTCGGCTGCACCTGAGACCCCCCTCTTTCGCCTTGCCGGGCTACACCAGGGTGGTTCGTTCGGCATCTTCGGAGACACCGGCGGCCAGGGCGCATCCATCAGCCCGGCGACCCGTTAGTCCGGCAGCCAGTGCAGTTCGTGCGCCAGGGTTTTGGCGATGGCACGGACGCGGCGGTGCAGTGGTGACTGCTCGCGAGGGAGGACCAGGTGGATCGTCAAGGTGGGTGCGCCCCGCAGCGGTCGCCACGTGAGACCGGCCGGTTGGGTCGCGACCGCGGTCTCACCGGCCGGGGCGAGGGTGAGCCCGTCGCGCAGGTCGCGCTGGGACAGGTCGAAAGAGACTGCGGGCGTGTGGAATCGGGGGTTCGGCCGGGCGTCGCGGAACAGTGCGGACAGCTGGTCGTGGATCACGGGGTTGGCCGCACGGTCGGGGAGTCGCAGCGGATACGCGGCCGCGTCGTCGATCCCGACCTCCGGGTGTTCGGCCAGCGGATGATGCTCCGCCAATTGGACCCCGACGCGCATACTCCGCAGCAGGTACCGGCGCACGCCACGCCCCGGCTGTTCACCGCGGGTGATCCCCACATCGATGCGGCCGTCGGCGACCGCGGGCGAGATCTCCGGTGTCGCCATCTGGACCGCGCCGACCTCGAGTCCCTTGTGAATCAGCTTGTCCACCAAGGCGGGTGCCGTCTCGGCCCCCGCACTCAGGCTGTATCCGATGCGGAGCGTGCCCAGTTCACCGGCCGCCGCCTTCCGGGCGGTGTCCCATGCCCGGTCCAGCGCCGCCAGAGCGGGCGGCGCGGACTCCGCCAAAGCCGCACCGGCCGTGGTCAATACGACGCTGCGCGTGTCGCGAATCAGCAGGGCCGCACCGAGTTCCGCCTCCAATCGGCGCATCCGGGCACTGAGTGCGGGCTGCGCGATACCGATCCGTGCGGCCGCGCGGGTGAAGTTCAACTCCTGCGCCAGCACCAGGAAGTACCGCAGGCTCAGGGTATCCGGCGCCACATACCTTCCCTCGTCGATTGATAACCATCCGTTCTGAGCCTATCCCGTATTGATCTTTCCCCCGACCGCACCTCGAGCCATAACCTGCGCATATGACAATTCAACTGGGCGGAGGCCATCGTGCATAGGATGCTGGTTTTGTATCCCGAGCCCGTCGACCCTGACCACTTCCGCGACTACTACGTGACCAAACACATTCCATTGGTCAAGGAGATGCCCGGCCTGCTCGCGTGCCGCTACAGCTTCGATGTGGCGGCGGCAAAGGGAGAAGCGCCGTATTTCGCGGTCTTCGAAGCCGACTTCGCCGACGCCGCCACCCTGGCCGCAGGGCGGGCGACGCCACACGGCCAACGGGTGGCCGCCGATGTCGCCAACTACGCCACCGGCGGTGTGGTCGTCATCGACTATCCGATACAGGACGCCACCGACTGAGGTTGGTCGATCCGCTCCGGGACGCGTTCGGTCGGCCGCTGCGGCCGGGTCCGAACGCGATTCACCGCTGGAGCGCTCGGCGTGGGCCGGCTCAGGCGATCGGGTCTCGCTACACGAGTTCCGGAGCGTGCTCGTCGGATTCCTCCGGCGCGTGCGTCCGGCTCGGCAGCAATACCGCCATCACGATGACGACGACCGACAGCGCGGCGGAGGCCACGAACGCCAACCGCATGCCCGCGAGGTGGGCGGAGATCGGATCGGTGTCCGCCGCCGTCAGCGCGTTGGCGCGGGCCGACATGATGGTGATGACGAGGGCGGTGCCGAGCGCCGCCGCCACCTGCTGCAATGTGCCCAGCATGGAACTGCCGTGCGAGTACAGCCGCCGCGGCAGCGCGCCGAGGCCCAGGGTGAATACCGGGGTGAACGCGGCGGCCAGCGCGAGCATCAGCAGGATGTGCAGGGCGAGCAGCTGCCAGTACGGCATGCTCATCGAGATCTGGGTGAATCCCGCCAGCGCCACCGTGATGCCCAGCGCACCCGGAATCACCAATACCCGGCCGCCGAATCGGTCGAACAGTTTACCGATGGTCGGGCCGAGCATGCCCATGACCAGCCCGCCGGGCATCACCAGCAGACCGGTTTGCAGCGGGCTCAGTCCGCGAAGCGTCTGCAGGTACAGCGGCAGCAGCATCATCGATCCGAGCATCGCCAGGAACGCGACCGCCATCAGCACCAGCGCCTTGGTGTAGTCGCCGAACAGCAGGATCCGCAGATCGAGCAGGGGCGAACCGGTCCGCTGCAACCGCACCTGACGCGCCGCGAACACGCCGATGAACGCCAGCCCGACGGCGATGATCGCCACGGGAGTCGCGATGCTGCCTTCGCCGAATCGGCTCAGGCCGAACACCAGGCCGCCGAATCCGAGCGCCGCGAGGGCCACGCTGGGCCAGTCGATCGCGCCGGTCCGCGGTTCGCCGATGTTCTCCAGCCGCCGCAGGCCCAGCCAGGCGACCGCGCCCGCGATCGGGAGCATCAGTACGAAAAGCCAACGCCACGTACCGATTTGCAGCACCAGACCCGAAACGACCGGACCCATCGCGGGCGCCACCGACATGGCGAGGGTGACGTTGCCCATCACGCGCCCGCGGTCGTCCTCGGGGACGACCGTCATGAGGGTGGTCATCAGCAGCGGCATCATCACCGCGGTGCCGCCGGCCTGCACGACCCGTCCGGCCAGCAGCACCGCGAACGTCGGCGCGACGGCGGCGAGCGCGGTGCCCGCCAAGAAGACGCCCATCGCTATCGCATAGGCCCGGCGGGTGGTGACCCGTTGCAGGAACCACCCGGTGACCGGAATGATCGCGGCCATTGTCAGCATGAACGCGGTGGATACCCACTGCGCCGACCGATCGCTGACGTGGAGGTCGTCCATCAGCCGCGGGATCGCGTTGATCATGACCGTTTCGTTGAGGATCACCACGAATGTCGCGAGCACCAACAACCGGACCACGGTCGGTGTCCTGCCTCCGGTCTGTGGCTTGGGTTGATCGGGGGACATCGGGTACCTCCATGAGCGTGTGAATCGGTGGAACGTGTGGCTCGATGCCGCGTCACCGACTGTCGTCTCCGGGCATCACACGATCAGACGACAGTGGTCCCTTCGATTCATCGGTCAGGAAAGTATCTCTGTCCGTGGATTCGCCGCTGCGGGTGGCTCCCGCAGCAAACCGATGGCGCTCCGAGGGTATTCGGCATAAATCGGACCCGCTCGGTGCGGGCGAGACCGCCAGGAGGGTTACCCTCCTGGCGGCGCTCACCATGCCCATGGCGTGCGGTGCGGACCCCGGATCAGTTCTTGCGGGCCAGACCGGACACGATCAGATGCTCCCAGATCGACAGTTCGCGACCCGCCTGCCCGATCGCGGCGTCCTGATCGTCCGGCCGCCACTGGGCGCAATATTTGATGCCGGGCTCCAGGATCTCCAGATCGCCGAAGAGGGCCTCGATCTCGGCATCGGAGCGCCAGGTGCCGCGCCCGAAGGTGGACAGCAGCTTCTCCTGCGCCGCCTCGGTCTCCGCATTGTGTCCGGACCGGAAGTGCGAGATGTAGACCAGGCTGCCCGGCGCCACCCGATCCGTCCACTCGCGCACCAACTCGCCGGGGTGCTCGTCGTCGTTGACGTGATGCAGGATGGCGCTGAACACCACACCCACCGGCTGGTCGAAATCGATGAGCCGCGCCACCTCGGGATGCTGCTGAATCGTCTTGGGCTCGCGCAGATCCGCCTGGATGACGGTGGTGTGGTGATTGGTCGCCAGCAGCGCGCGCCCGTGCGCCAGCACGATCGGATCGTTGTCCACATAGACCACCCTGGCGTCGGGCGCGTACCGCTCCGCCACCTGGTGCACATTGTCGGCCGTGGGCAGACCGCTGCCGAAGTCGATGAACTGCCGCATCCCGGCCTGCGTCATATCGCGGATGGCCCGCACCATCGCCTGCCGATTGGTGAACGCGATGGCCACCGAACCCGGTAGGTCCTTTTTGAAGTGGTCGCCGATTTGCTGGTCGACGACGTAGTTGTCCTTGCCGCCCAGAATGTAGTCGTAGACACGGGCAATACTCGGTTTGCTCTGATCCACGGCATCGAATGCCGCCTTGATCGCGGCTGCGTCCTCGGCCATCTCAACACCCTTGCTCACGAAAACTTGCTCATCATGGTAGGAGACCGCACACCGCACTGGGAGCGCTTCGCCGCGGCCACCACCGGAAACCGCTCCGGCGCCGTCGAGCCTATCGGGCTCGTGATTCTCGGTGTCCGGCGGATCACTTTGTCGCCGAAGGGATTTCGATCCGCCCATGGCCCGATCGGGGTGACGATTCGGGCGAAGGTCAGAAATCTCGCAAACAGGAGGAAAAGTGAATCACATTGTGCGAGCTAATGATCTGTCACCTCGCTTGGACCTGTCCGTGCTGGGAGTCGAAGCTGATCAGTCGACCGCCCAGGGACACCTGGGCGCCGGGTGGCAATTTCACCGGATGGCCGGGAACGGCCCGTGTCCACTCGACCGCTCCCGGCAGGCGGATATGGGTTCCGTTGGTCGATCCGCCGTCGACCACGGTCACATCCCAGTCGATGAGGCGAATCTCCGCGTGGGCGCGCGACATTCCGCCCGAACGGTCTTCGATCCGGATCGGGCGGGCGCCGCGCAGGCGGACCGCGTCGGAGTGTTCGGGTTCGCGGCCCAGGACGCAGTCGTTGTCGAGGACGAACTGGTTGCCGTCATCGAGGAGGAGTAGACCGAGTGGTGGGCGGATGCCGTCGGTGAGGACGCAGGTGAGTTGATCCATGCGGATGCCGCAGACGGCGCAGAAGGAGACTCGCGGGTCGTTGAGGTGGTGGCGGGCGCATTTGAAACCCTTGACCAGCACCCCGGAAGGGGACGCGGCAATCGGTTGGGAGAGTTGAACTTCGCGGGATACGGGTATCGATGCGGCCGTTTCATCGCCGTCGATCGCGAGCTCGTGGTCGGTCGGCACTCCCCCGGACTTCGCGTCACGGTGCTGCGCCGGGAGGAGCTCGCTGTGAATTCGCGGCGCGGCTGCCGGGTCCGACGCGCCGCCGAACCATACGACAGCACCCGACCCCGACACCGTCCCGGCCTCGAGAGCGTGAATCCCCCTCTCCGGCAGCGCCTCCCGTCCGCTACCGTCCACGAGGATCCCGACCCCCACCTCGGGCATCGGCGCGACGACCCGATCCACCGTGAATCCGGCGTCGCGCCCTCGCAGCACCTCGCTGCGCCCGCCCCACGACAGCACCGCCGTCACCCCACCGTGCAGGAACACCGCGATCCCGGTGTCCGCGGGTGATATCACCCCGAATTCGACCGAATTCTCGGCCAATCCCATCAACCATCCGGTCGCCAGCCGCGCGATGACCCGCCCGATACCGCGCCCCTGCTGCCCGGCCGCCTCCCGTACCAACCCGCTGAGCGTGACCAGTGTCCGCCGAGACGCCGAATCAACTGTCGGCGCACCACCTTCGCGGTGCGCCACCACGATCACCACCCCCGCGACCACCGCCACCAGATGCCCGCCGGGCAGCACCTCCACCTGTCGATCGTTCACAGGAATCTGCCACCTCGAAATCGCCATCGGTGAAACAGCACCCGCAGCGGACCATTCACCGTCAACCAGAAAACCAGCCAGGTAGTGACGAATTGGATGAGGAATGCCGCGAGACCCGGTCGCAATCCGGCGGGCAGAACGAGGGTGGTGCGGGTGGCGAGAACCCACATGAGCGCCCCCTCGTTGCCAATGGTGATCAGCCCGAACAGTGTCGGCCAGTCCTTTTCCCAGCGGAACTGCTGCAGAAAATGGTAGAGGCATTCCCACAGCACACCCACCAGAACTGTCGCGGCCAATACCGAAAGCGTTACCCGGTAGGACTGGCCGAGGCTCAGCGACCCGGTCGGCAGCAGCGGCGTAATGACCAGGGCGACAAGTGCTCCCAGAATTCCGAGGACGAGGATTCGGGACTGGATTCGGCCGTGGAGCGTGGGGAGCATGGTCAGATCTTCTTGTCGGTCATCCAGAGCCACCATTGCCGCGCCGAGCGCAGCGGCCCCATGCGCGGGCAGAACCCGAGGGCGGCGAGATCGTCGGCGATCTCCTGCGCGGCGATCTGCAATCCCAGGAAGGTGTCGACGCCAGGGAATGGACCGCCGAGAGTGGCGCTGCCGGAGGCATAGACGCGGCCGCCGCCGCTGCGGGTGCCGATCAATTCGAAGGTGGTGTCCACATCGAGGCGCCCCACCGGGTTGCGGCCCGCTCCGGTGTGGTCGAGCAGGTCGGCCAGCAAACGGTGTTCGCGGATATCGGCTTCGAGTCCGGTGCAGTCGATGATGTAGTCGACGGTGCTGTCGAAGGGCTGCGTCGGTGGTGGAAATGGCAGTGGGGCCGAGGGATCCGGCACGATGGTGGTCCGCACGCCGCCGGGTGCGGCGGGCCGCAGATCCCGCGCGGTGCCCGCCATCACCTGATACCACCCCTCCCGGCGACCGCGCCGCAACTGGGCGCGCCAGGTATTCCTGATCGGGGTGCTGGTGCCGCCGAAGCGGCGATACGCCTCGGCGCGTTGGTCGCCTTGCAGCCTGCGCATCTTTGCCTTCAGTTGTCCGCCCCACACCGATTTCGGATAGTTGAAACCCTGATAGGACCAGCCGTCGCCGCCGGGGCGGCGGCTCCGGAAAGCAGGTCCGCGGGGTTTGGCGATGTAGTGGCGGAACAAATGCAGGATCCGCGTATCCAAGTGCAGCCGGTCGCGATCGTCGATGAGGCGTTGCAGGACTCGACTGGCCACGATGCCGCTGCCGCGAATCATGACGACACCCGGTCTGCGCTGTAGGGCCTGATAGACGTGCTCGTGCGGTTCGTAGGCATTGACCACCCTGGTCGGGTCGCGATAGCGCTCCCGGTATTCCTGGAGGTCGGGCAGTAGTTTCAGGCCCGGATATCCCACGGCCACATGCACATACGCGCTGCGGAAGGCGACGCGTTTGGTGGGCGCGGTCCCCTGCGGCGGGGTGAGGATGGTGAAATAGCCACCGCCCGCGCGTTTGCGCACCATGCGCACCTGCCCTTTGCGCAGGGAGTCCGAATAGCCGATGCGGCGGAATTCCCGCTCCATGCCGAGGAAGACCTGTCCCGCGCGCGGGGTGTAGTAATTGCTGAGGATCGGTTCGGTGAGCACATTCCACAGCGGCGCGAGGGTCTTCTCCGCGAACGCCTCGCGCACCGCGTAGGAGGGGAAGCCCCACATGTTGTCGGGTTCGGAGGCGGAGTCGCTGCGCAGTCGCTCGGCGCGCGGGATCTGCGAGCAGGTCACCAGGTATTCGTAGGAGCTCCACGGCACGTCCTGCGGGCCGAGCACCGCCATCGAACGCGCGGGCACTCCGTAGATGCGCAGGATGTCATAGGTGACGAAGGATCCGATGCCGCTGCCGATGAGCACCAGCGGCACGTCGAACACGGGAATGCCGGAGCCGGTTAGCATTTCGTCGGTCCACAGATCGGTGTAGATCAGCGCCGATGTGAGATCTCCCCGCATTTTCCGGACTCTACCGGGATCGTCTTGCGGGCGACTTGCGATCGTCTTTCGATTCGGTCCCGAGACGCGGCTCGCTCCCGCGACGCGCGGATCGATCCGGGTGAACCTGCCACCGGCGGGGCCGTTCGCGTCGTACCATCGCGAACGTGGCCGATGCGACGCGTACCGCCCCGCTGCGGGTTCTGGTCTACAGCAATGATGCCGATACCCGCGGCCAAGTGCTGCTGGCCCTCGGCCGGAATCCGCATCCGGATCTACCCGCGCTGGAATTCCTCGAGGTGGCCACCGCGCCGGTGGTGGTCGAGCGGATGGACGCGGGCGGGATCGACCTGGCCATCCTCGACGGCGAGTCCACGCCCGCGGGCGGACTGGGCCTGGCCAAGCAGTTGAAGGACGAGATCTCGGTCTGCCCACCGATTCTCGTGCTCACCGGCCGCCCGGACGATGCCTGGCTGGCCAATTGGTCGCGGGCCGAGGCCGCCGTGTCGCATCCGATCGATCCGATCGCGCTGACCGCGGCCGTCGTATCCCTGTTGCGCGCCCGCGACGCGGCCTGATTCCAACCGGTCGATTACCCCCGTTTCGCTCATGAATAGTCCCCGCAACCGAGATCAAACTCGGCGGCGAAAACGGGACCTTCCAGGCAGGTCGGTTGTAGTCTGTGCCCTAGCTCACAGAGGTGCGAGCTACTGCATGACCAATCATCTGTCATATATGGAGGGGAAGTGCAGTCGTGAATATCGAAGTGCCCGCCCTGGTCCTCGGCGCGGTCGCGGCCGCGTTCGCGGTGTTCTCCATCGTCGCGGCGGCGCTGGTCGGCCCCAAGCGCTATAACAGGGCCAAGCTCGAAGCCTACGAGTGCGGTATCGAGCCGACACCGCACGCCGTGGCAGGCGGTCCGGGAAACGTTACCGGGCAACGCTTTCCGGTGAAGTACTACCTCACCGCCATGCTGTTCATCATCTTCGACATCGAGATCGTGTTCCTCTACCCGTGGGCTGTCCACTTCGATGCGCTCGGTCTCTTCGGTCTGGCCGCGATGGCGCTGTTCATCGTCAACGTCTCGGTGGCCTACGCCTACGAATGGAAACGCGGCGGACTCAGCTGGGACTGAGCGCGCGCCGAAATCCGTAGCAACACAGTGGAAGTGAGTGTCGGTCGGATATGGGTCTCGAGGAAAAACTGCCCAGTGGCTTTCTGCTGAGCACGGTGGAGGATTTCGCCGGATACCTGCGCAAGGGTTCGCTGTGGCCCGCCACCTTCGGTCTGGCCTGCTGCGCGATCGAGATGATGGCCACGGGCGCGGGTCGATTCGATCTGGCGCGCTTCGGTATGGAGGCGTTCCGCGCCTCGCCGCGCCAGGCGGATCTGATGATCGTGGCCGGACGGGTCAGCCAGAAGATGGCCCCGGTGCTGCGCCAGATCTACGACCAGATGACCGAGCCCAAATGGGTGCTGGCCATGGGTGTTTGTGCCTCCTCGGGCGGCATGTTCAACAACTACGCGATCGTCCAGGGCGTGGACCACATCGTCCCGGTGGATATCTACCTGCCCGGCTGCCCGCCGCGCCCGGAGATGCTGCTGCACGCGATCCTGACGTTGCACGCCAAGATCCAGGAGATGCCGCTCGGGGTCAATCGCGAGCAGGCCGTGCGGGCCGCCGAGGCCGCCGCCCTAGCCGCGACGCCGACCATTCGCATGGAGGGTCTGCTGCGATGACCTCCCACGATGAGACGGATAACCAGAAGCCGCAGGCCGATTCGCACGGCCTCGGAACGAACACCCCGGCGGGGGAAGACACCGCGGCGCAGGGGGCCGAGGTGATAGGCGTGCGCCGGGGCATGTTCGGTGTGAGCGGATCGGGCGACACTTCCGGCTACGGCAGGTTGGTCGCACCGGTCAGCCTGCCGGGCGGCACACCGCCGCCCTACGGCGACTATTTCGACGATGTGGTCGCCCTCTTGCGAAACGCCCTGTCCGAGCGCGGGATTCACCTGGAGGACGCGCTGGAGAAGGTGGTGGTCTTCCGGGGCGAACTCACCCTGCACGTGCGCCGCGAGCAGTTGCCCGCCGTGGCGCGCACCCTGCGCGACGAGGCCGCGCTGCGCTTCGAACTGTGTCTGGGCGTCAGCGGCCTGCACTACCCGGAGGAGACGGACCGCGAATTGCACGCGGTGTATCCGCTCATGTCCATCACGCACAATCGGCGGCTGCGGCTCGAGGTGTCGGTGCCCGACGCCGATCCGCACCTTCCCTCGCTGTACGAGGTGTACCCCACCACGGACTGGCACGAGCGCGAGACCTACGACTTCTTCGGTCTCCGCTTCGACGGCCACCCCTCGCTGACCCGCATCACCATGCCCGACGACTGGCGCGGACATCCCCAGCGCAAGGACTACCCGCTCGGCGGTATCCCGGTCGAGTACAAGGGCGCGCGCATCCCGCCGCCCGACGAGCGCAGGGCCTATAGCTGATGAGTGGGCGTCATATGCGGCCCGCGCGCGAAACCCGCGCGCGGCCACCGGGTTTCGATCGGAAGGTGTAGCAGATGAATGACACCGACACCCGCCCGGACGCGACGGGCGAACGCAGCGCCCCGCCTCCGGAGCCCACCGTGGTCACCGTGGTCGGCCAGGACTGGGACGAGGTCGCCGCGGCCCTCGGCGAGGCGCGCGAGGAGCGCATCGTCGTCAATATGGGTCCGCAGCATCCGTCCACGCACGGCGTGCTGCGGCTCATCCTGGAGATCGAGGGCGAGACCGTCACCGAGGCCCGCTGCGGTATCGGCTACCTGCACACCGGGATCGAGAAGAATCTCGAATTCCGCAACTGGACCCAGGGCGTCACCTTCGTCACCCGCATGGACTACCTCGCGCCGTTCTTCAACGAGACGGCCTACTGCCTCGGGGTGGAGAAGCTGCTCGATATCACCGAGGCGATTCCCGAGCGCGCCACCATCATTCGGGTGCTGCTGATGGAGCTCAACCGGATCTCCTCGCATCTGGTGTGCCTGGCCACCGGCGGGATGGAGTTGGGCGCGATCACCCCGATGCTGTTCGGTTTCCGCGAGCGCGAACTCATCCTCGATGTCTTCGAGGTCATCACCGGCCTGCGGATGAATCACGCCTTCATCCGCCCCGGTGGCCTGATTCAGGATCTGCCCGCCGACGGTGTCACGAAAGTCCGTGAGCTGCTGGACATTCTGCCCAAGCGGCTGCGCGATCTCGAGAAGCTGCTCACCTACAATCCGATCTGGAAGGCCCGCACCCAGGATGTCGGCTACCTGGATCTGACCGGATGCATGGCCCTCGGCATCACCGGTCCGGTGCTGCGCGCCACCGGCCTCCCGCACGACCTGCGCAAGAGCCAACCCTATTGCGGTTACGAACAATACGAGTTCGACATCCCCACCACCACCGGCTGCGATGCCTATGGCCGCTACGTCATCCGGGTGGAGGAGATGAAGGAGTCGCTCAAGATCGTCGAGCAGTGCCTGGACAGGTTGCGTCCCGGCCCGGTCATGGTGGACGACAAGAAGATCGCCTGGCCCGCCGATCTGCAACTCGGCCCCGACGGTCTGGGCAATTCGCCCGCCCACATCGGTCGCATCATGGGCAAGTCGATGGAGGGGTTGATCCACCACTTCAAACTGGTCACCGAGGGCATCCGGGTGCCCGCGGGCCAGGTGTACGTGGCGGTGGAGTCCCCGCGCGGGGAGCTGGGCGTGCACATGGTCAGCGATGGCGGCACCCGCCCGTATCGGGTGCACTACCGCGACCCTTCGTTCACGAATCTGCAAGCGGTGGCGGCCATGTGCGAGGGCGGCATGGTCGCCGATGTCATCGCCTCGGTCGCCAGTATCGATCCGCTGATGGGCGGTGTCGACCGATGAGCGAGGAGCCGATGAGCACCCCGATCCTGCTGACATTGAGTGCCAGGCCCGAACCGTATCCGCCGTTCGTGCGCGAGCGGCTCGAACTCGACGCCAAACAGATCATCGCCCGCTATCCGCAGCCGCGTTCGGCACTGCTGCCGCTGCTGCATCTGGTGCAGGCGGAGGAGGGGTGCGTCACCGGCACCGGGATCGAATTCTGCGCCGAGCAACTGGATCTGACGGGCGCGGAGGTCACCGCCGTGGCTACCTTCTATTCCATGTACCGGCGCGAACCCACCGGCGACTACCACGTCGGGGTGTGCACCAATACGCTGTGCGCGGTCATGGGCGGGGACGCCATCATGGCCGCGCTGCAACGGCATCTGGGTGTGCGACACGGCGAGACCACACCCGACGGTGCGATCACCCTGGAGCACATCGAGTGCAACGCGGCCTGCGACTACGCACCGGTCATCATGGTGAACTGGGAGTTCTTCGACAACCAGACCCCGGAATCGGCACTGGCCCTGGCGGATTCGCTGCGCGCGGGCGAACAGGTCGCCCCGACGCGCGGTGCGCCGCTGTGCACCTTCAAACAGACCGCCCGCATCCTGGCCGGATTCCCGGACGAGCGTCCCGGCGTGCTGGAGGGCGCGCCGGGTGAGCCCACCGTGATCGGCCTGCGCATCGCCAAGGAGCGCGGGATGACGGCCCCCGACCCGGAGGACGCATGACGACGACGCTCACCCCGGTGCTCAGCGCGCACTGGGACGACCAGGATTCCTGGACCCTCGCGGGCTATCGGCGCCGCGCGGGCTATGAGGCGCTGGCGCGGGCGCTTCGGATGGAGCCGGATCAGGTCATCCAAACGGTGAAGGACGCGGGCCTGCGCGGCCGCGGCGGCGCGGGTTTCCCCACGGGGATGAAGTGGAGCTTCATCCCGCAGGGTCCCGGCCCCGACGGCGTGACCAAACCGCACTACCTGGTGGTCAATGCCGACGAGTCGGAACCCGGCACCTGCAAGGACATTCCGCTCATGCTGGCCACCCCGCACACCCTGATCGAGGGGGTGATCATCGCCGCCTACGCCATTCGCGCCGCGCACGCGTTCATCTATGTGCGCGGCGAGGTGGTGCCGGTGCTGCGCAGGCTGCAAGCCGCCGTCGCCGAGGCGTACGCCGCCGGATATCTGGGTAGCGACATCCTCGGCTCCGGCTACGACCTGGAACTGGTGGTGCACGCGGGGGCGGGCGCTTACATCTGCGGTGAGGAGACGGCGCTGCTCGATTCGCTGGAGGGCCGCAGGGGGCAGCCGCGACTGCGGCCGCCGTTTCCGGCGGTAGCGGGTCTGTACGCCTGCCCGACCGTGGTCAACAATGTGGAGTCGATCGCCAGCGTGCCCGCCATCATTCGCAATGGCATCGGCTGGTTCCGGTCCATGGGCAGTGCGAAATCGCCCGGTTTCACGCTGTATTCGCTGTCCGGCCATGTGGCGCGGCCGGGTCAGTACGAGGCCCCGCTCGGCATCACCCTGCGGGAGCTGCTGGAGTTGGCGGGCGGGGTGCGGCGCGGCCACGAGGTGAAGTTCTGGACGCCCGGCGGATCGTCCACCCCGCTGTTCACCGCCGAACACCTCGATGTCCCGCTCGACTACGAGGGTGTCTCCGCCGCCGGATCCATGTTGGGCACCAAGGCTTTGCAGATCTTCGACGACACCACCTGCGTGGTGCGCGCGGTCCTGCGCTGGACGGAGTTCTACGCCCACGAATCCTGCGGCAAATGCACCCCGTGCCGGGAGGGCACCTACTGGTTGGTCCAGTTGCTGCGGCGGTTGGAGGCCGGGCACGGCACCGAGGCGGATCTGGACAAGCTGCTCGACATCAGCGACACCATCAACGGAAAGTCGTTCTGCGCCTTGGGGGATGGCGCGGCCAGCCCGATCTTCTCCTCGCTGGAGCACTTCCGCGCGGAGTATCTGGATCATCTGCGGCTCGGCGACTGTCCGTTCGACCCCGCGCGCTCGACCGCGTGGGCCGAGGCAGGAGAGGCGCGATGACCGCGACAGTCGATGCCGATACCAGCGGGCTGGTTCCCGCCGACCTGGTGAGCGTCACCATCGACGACACCACCGTGCACGTCCCGGCGGGCACGCTGATCATCCGCGCCGCCGAACTGGTCGGGATCCAGGTCCCCCGCTTCTGCGATCATCCGCTGCTCGATCCGGTCGGCGCGTGCCGCCAGTGCCTGGTCGAGGTGGCGGGGCAGCGCAAACCGGTGGCCTCCTGCACCATGACCGTCACCGAGGGCATGGTGGTGCGCACCCAGGTGAGCTCCCCCGCCGCCGACAAGGCGCAGGAGGGGGTGATGGAGCTGCTGCTGATCAACCACCCGCTCGACTGCCCGGTCTGCGACAAGGGCGGTGAATGCCCGCTGCAGAACCAGGCCATCTCCAGCGGCCGCGCCGAATCCCGCTTCGAGGGCGTGAAACGCACCTATCCCAAACCGATTCCGCTGTCGAGCGCGGTCCTGCTGGATCGGGAACGCTGCGTGCTGTGCGCGCGGTGCACCCGCTTCTCCCAGCAGGTGGCGGGCGACCCGTTCATCGAACTGCTGGAACGCGGTGCGCTGCAGCAGGTCGGCACCGCGCAGGCCGAGCCGCTGGACTCCTACTTCTCCGGCAACACCGTGCAGATCTGCCCGGTGGGCGCGCTGACCGGCACCAGCTACCGCTTCCGTGCCCGCCCGTTCGACCTGGTCTCCAGCCCGAATGTGTGTGAGCACTGCGCGGCCGGTTGCGCCCAGCGCACCGATCATCGGCGCGGAAAGGTGCTGCGCCGCCTGGCCGGTGACGATCCGCGGGTCAACGAGGAATGGAACTGCGACAAGGGCCGCTGGGCCTTCGCCTACGCCACCGAGCCCGACCGCCTCACCACACCCTTGGTGCGCGGCTGGGACGGCACCCTCGCCCCCGCCTCCTGGTCCGAGGCGCTGGCGCGGGCCGCCGAGGGGCTGGCCGCCGCCTTCGGCAACGCGGGTGTGCTGGTGGGCGGGCGCGGCACCGAGGAGGATGCCTACGCCTACGCCAAATTCGCGCGAATCGCACTGGGCACCAACGATATCGACTTCCGGAATCGCGCGCATTCGGCCGAGGAGGCCGAATTCCTGGCCGCCGCCGTCGCGGGTCGCCCCGCCCGGGTGACCTACGAGTCGGTCGAGGGTGCGCCGGGCGTGCTGCTGGTCGGGCTCGAACCGGAGGAGGAGTGCCCGATCCTCTACCTGCGGCTGCGGAAAGCGGCGCGCAAACGTGGCTTGGCGGTGTCGTCCGTCGCGGCGTTCGCCTCGCGCGGACTCGAGCGCATGTCCGGCACGCTGCTGCAGGCCGCGCCGGGCGCGGAGGCGCGGACGATGGACGCGTTGCGGGTCGGCGAATTCCTCGACGCGGCAGCGCCTTCCGCGTTCGAGGCCGCGGCGCGCATGCTGCGCGAGCCGGGCGCGGTCATTCTGGTGGGCGAGCGACTGGCCTGCGCACCCGGCGCGCTGTCGGCGGCCCTGCGGCTGGCCGAAGCCACCGGCGCCGCCCTGGCGTGGGTGCCGCGCCGGGCGGGTGAGCGCGGCGCGGTCGAGGCGGGGGCCATGCCAGGGCTGCTGCCCGGCGGTCGTCCGGTCGCCGATCCCCGTGCGCGCCAACAGGTTCGCTCGGTGTGGAATGTGCCGGACCTCCCGATGCACGCGGGGCGCGACACCGCCGCCATCCTGGCGGCCGCGCCGACGCTGGGCGCGCTGGTCATCGGTGGTGTGGATCCGGCCGACCTGCCCGATCCGGCGGCGGCGCTGGCCGCCGTCGACGCGGCCCGCTTCGTCGTCAGCCTCGAACAGCGCCATAGCGCCGTCACCGAGCGCGCCGATGTGGTCTTCCCGGTGGCCACGGCCATGGAGAAGTCCGGCACCTTCCGCACCTGGGAGGGCAGGCCCCGCCCGTTCGATGCCGCGTTGGCCGATGCCACCGTGCGCCGCACCGCCGCGCCGCTGTCGGATCAGCGGGTGCTGCATGCCATCGCGCAGGAGATGAAGGTCGGTCTCGGCCTGCCCGATACCGCCAGTGCCCGTGCCGAACTCGACCAACTCGGCGCCTGGGACGGCCCCGCGGCAGCCACGCCCGATCATCTGCCCGGTCCGCAGGCCGCCCCGGAGGCGGGCGCCGCGATCCTGGCGGGCTGGCGCATGCTGCTCGACCTGGGCCGCATGCAGGACGGCGAACCGAATCTCGCGGGTATCGCCCGCAGGCCGGTGGTGCGCCTGTCCCCGGCCACCGCGGCGGAAATCGGTGCGGCGCCCAACGATCCGGTCACCGTCGCCACCGAACGCGGCGCGATCACGCTGCCGCTGCTCATCACCGACCTGCCCGACCGGGTGGTCTGGCTGCCGCTGAACTCGCCGGGCTCGGCGGTCGGCGAGCACCTGGCCGTCCAGCCCGGCGGCCTGGTGCGCCTGCACCGCGCCGACGAGAGGAACAAGGAGCACCGCCATGAGTGAGCTCTTCGGTCACGACCCGCTGTGGCTGGTCATCGCCAAATCGCTGGCCGTCTTCGTGTTCCTGCTGCTCACCCCGCTGGTGGCGGTGGTGGCCGAGCGAAAGATCGTGGCGCGCATGCAGATGCGCATCGGCCCCAACCGGGTCGGCCCGTACGGCTCGCTGCAGAGCCTCGCCGACGGGGTGAAGATGGCGCTCAAGGAGGACATCGTCCCCGCCATCGTCGACAAGCCGATCTACATTCTGGCCCCGATCATTTCGGTGATTCCGGCATTCATGGCCTTCGCGGTCATCCCGTTCGGGCCGGAGGTGTCGGTCTTCGGGCAGCGCACCATGCTGCAGCTCACCGATCTGCCGGTGGCCGTGCTCTACATCCTGGCCATCACCTCGGTGGGTGTGTACGGGATCGTGCTGGCCGGGTGGGCATCGGGTTCGACCTATCCGCTGCTGGGCGGCTTGCGTTCCACCGCGCAGGTCATCTCCTATGAGATCGCGATGGCGCTGTGCTTCGCGGCGGTATTCCTGCACGCGGGCACCATGGCCACCTCGGGAATCGTGAACGCCCAGAACGGCACCTGGTTCGTCTTCCTGCTGCTGCCCTCCTTCGCCATCTACTGCGTCTCGATGGTCGGCGAGACCAACCGGGCGCCGTTCGACCTGCCCGAGGCCGAGGGCGAACTGGTCGGCGGTTTCCACACCGAGTACTCCTCGCTCAAGTTCGCCATGTTCATGCTGGCGGAATACGTGAATATGGCGACGGTCTCGGCGCTGGCGACCACGCTGTTCCTCGGCGGCTGGCACGCGCCGTTCCCGCTCAACCTGTGGGCGGGCGCGAATTCGGGCTGGTGGCCGGTGCTCTGGTTCACCGCCAAGGTGTGGACGTTCCTGTTCGTGTTCATCTGGCTGCGCGGCACCCTGCCCCGGCTGCGCTACGACCAGTTCATGAATCTCGGTTGGAAGCTGCTGATTCCGACCTCGCTGCTGTGGGTCATGCTGGTGGCCGCGGCGCGGGTCGTCGAGGCCGAGGGCTACCACCATGTGGAGACACCGGCGCTGGTCGCGGGCGGACTGCTCATCACCGGTGCCATGGTGGGGATGTTCCTCCGTGCCGGCCGTCATCCGGGCCTCCCACCGCTGCCCGAGGAACCGGTCGCGGATTCGACCGTGTTCCTGGGATTCCCGACGCCACCGCTGCCCGCCCGGCCGGAGCACGAGATGGCCGGCCCCGGCCTGCTCGACCCGCTGGCGGGTTTCGCGGTCACGGCGGCCACCATGTTCAAGAAGCCCAATACCGAGTTCTATCCGGAGCAGAAGGTGCCGACGGCGCCGCGCTATCACGGCCGCCACCAACTCAATCGGCATCCCGACGGGTTGGAGAAGTGCATCGGCTGCGAACTGTGCGCGTGGGCCTGCCCGGCCGACGCCATCTTCGTCGAGGGCGCGGACAACACCGAGGCCGAACGGTTCTCACCGGGCGAGCGCTACGGGCGGGTCTACCAGATCAACTATCTGCGCTGCATCGGCTGCGGCCTGTGCATCGAAGCCTGCCCCACCCGCGCGTTGACGATGACCAACGAATACGAACTCGCCGACGACAACCGCGCCGACCTCATCTACGAGAAGGACCGGCTGCTCGCCCCGCTCGCACCGGGTATGCAGGCCCCACCCCACGCCATGCAGCCCGGAACCACCGAGGCGGACTACTACCTCGGCATGGTCGGCCCCGACCAGAGCGAGCAAGCCGGACTGGAAGGAGCCGCGCGATGAACGCCCTACTGGCCGCCGCACCACTCACCGCCACCTCGACCGGCGAATCGGTGCTGTTCTGGGTGCTGGCGCCGCTGGCGGTGCTCGGCGCGCTCGGCATGATAGCCGCGACCAAGGCGGTGCATTCGGCGCTGTGCCTGGCCGCGACCATGATCGCGCTGGCCGTGTTCTACATCGCCCAGGACGCGCTGTTCCTCGGCGTGGTGCAGATCGTCGTCTACACCGGCGCGGTCATGATGCTGTTCCTGTTCGTCCTCATGCTCGTCGGCGTCGATTCGGCCGAATCGCTGCGGGAGACGCTGCGCGGGCAGCGGGTCGCCGCCGCCGCGGTCGGGGTCGGCTTCGGGCTGCTGTTGATCAGCGGGATCGGCAACGGCATCGCGCACTCGAACATCCGCTACCCGGCAACGGGTTTCGGTGATCGCGACGTGATCGGCGCACTGGCCGAACTGATCTTCGTGCGCTACGTGTGGGCCTTCGAACTCACCGGGGCGCTGCTCATCACCGCCACCATCGGGGCCATGGTGCTCGCCCACCGCGAACATCTCGGCCCGCGACTGGGCCAGCGGGAACTGTCGCGGCAACGCTTCCGCACCGCCGCGGGCCGACCCACCCCGCTGCCCACCCCCGGCGTGTACGCCAGGCACAACGCGGTCGACATCCCCGCCCGCCTGCCCGACGGATCATTCGAGCAACTCTCGGTCAGCACCATCCTGCGGCATCGCCGCACCAGGGCGCTCACCGAGGCGGCGGTCATCTCCGTCGGCCGCGCGCCCAGCGCGCCCACCCACGACAGCGATGAGGAAGGCTCCCGGTGAACCCCCAGAATTACCTGTTCCTGTCGGCCCTGCTGTTCACCATCGGCGCGGCCGGAGTGCTGTTGCGGCGCAACGCGATCGTCGTGTTCATGTGCATCGAGCTGATGCTCAACGCGGTGAACCTGGCCTTCGTCACCTTCGCCCGACTGCACGCCAACCTGGACGGACAGGTGTACGCCTTCTTCACCATGGTGGTCGCGGCGGCGGAGGTCGTCGTCGGACTGGCCATCATCATGACCATCTTCCGCGCCCGCCGCTCGACCTCGGTCGACGACGCCAACCTGCTGCGGTTCTGAGATGGAAACCGCATCGCTGTGGCTGCTGCCCGCCCTGCCGCTGGCCGGGGCCGTGATCCTGCTGCTGACAGGACGTTTCGCCGACGCGTGGGGCCACTTCCTCGGCTGCCTGACCGCGCTGGCCGCCTTCGGCGTCGCCGCCTGGTCCTTCTTCGCCATGCTCGGCCGCGCCGACGCCGCGCGCGCCATCTCCACCGACCTGTTCCACTGGGTGCCGGTGGGCGGGCTGCGGGTGGACTTCGCGCTCCAATTGGACCAGCTGTCCATGTGTTTCGCGCTGTTGATCACGGGTGTCGGCTCGCTGATCCACATCTACTCCATCGGCTACATGAGCCACGACCCGGCGCGGCGGCGCTTCTTCGCCTACCTCAACCTGTTCCTGGCCGCCATGCTGCTGCTGGTCCTGGCCAACAACTATCTGGTGCTCTACCTCGGTTGGGAAGGTGTCGGCCTGGCCTCCTACCTGCTCATCGGGTTCTGGTTCCACAAGCCGAGCGCCGCCACCGCCGCCAAGAAGGCGTTCGTGGTCAACCGGGTCGGCGATATGGGTCTGGCCATCGCCATGATGGTCATGTTCGCGACCTTCGGCTCCGTCGACTTCCACGGCGTCTTCGGGGCGACACCGCAGGCGAGCGAAGGTGTGCTCACCGCGATCGGTTTGCTGCTGCTGCTCGCGGCCTGCGGCAAATCGGCGCAGGTGCCGCTGCAATCCTGGCTCGGCGACGCCATGGAGGGTCCCACCCCGGTGTCGGCGCTCATCCACGCGGCCACCATGGTCACCGCGGGCGTCTACCTGATCGCGCGCTCCAACCCGATCTTCGATCTCGCGCCGGGCGCGCGGCTCGGAGTGCTGCTGGTGGGCGCGGTGACGCTGCTGTTCGGCGCGATCGTCGGCTGCGCCAAGGACGACATCAAGAAGGCGTTGGCCGCCTCCACCATGAGCCAGATCGGCTACATGATCCTGGCCGCCGGACTCGGCCCCGCAGGCTACGCGGTGGCCATCATGCACCTGCTCACCCACGGCTTCTTCAAGGCGGGCCTGTTCCTCGGCGCGGGTTCGGTCATGCACGCCATGGGCGAGGAGACGGATATGCGCCGCTACGGCGGATTGCGGAAACTGCTGCCGATCACCTACGTCACCTTCGGGCTCGGCTACCTGGCGATCATCGGGGTGCCGCCGTTCGCCGGATTCTTCTCCAAGGACAAGATCATCGAGGCCGCGTTCGGCGCGGGCGGATTCAATGGCATCGCCCTCGGACTCGCGGCACTGCTCGGCGCGGCGCTCACCGCCTTCTACATGACCAGGGTCATGCTGCTCACCTTCTTCGGCGAGAAGCGTTGGCGCGAGGGCACAGATCCGCACGAGTCGCCCGCGGTGATGACGGGTCCGATGATCCTGCTCGCGGTCGGGTCGGTGGCCTCGGGCGCGCTGTTCGTGTGGGGCTCCGCACTGCAGAACTGGCTGGAACCGGTGGTCGGCGCACATCACGGCGCCGAGGCGGTGCCCGCCGGTGTGGTCACCGCACTGGCCCTGGTGGCCGTGGCGATCGGCGTGGCGAGCGCCTACTGGCAGTACGCGCAGCGCGAAATCCCGGACACCGCACCGCAGGTCGTCTCCGCGCTCACCGTCGCCGCCCGCAACGACCTCTACGGCGACGCGATCAACGAGGCCGCCTTCATGCGACCGGGCCGCGAGGTCACCCGCTCGCTGGTCTTGCTCGACACCCGAGGGATCGACGGCATCGTCAATGGCACCGCCGCCCTCATCGGCGGACTCTCCGCACGGGTCCGGCGGGTGCAGTCGGGCTTCGTGCGGACCTACGCCCTGTCCATGTTCACCGGCGCGGCCCTGCTGGCCGCTGCCCTGCTGGCGGTGAGGATCTGGTGACTGCATATCCCTGGCTGACCACACTGTGGCTCGCGCCCGTCCTCGGCGCGGCGGTGGTGCTCGCACTGCCCGCGCGCCGCCGCACCACGGCCCGCGTCCTGGGCCTCGGCGTCGCCGTGGCGGTGCTCGCGTTCGCGGTGGTGCTCGCGGTGCGCTTCGACCCGGGCGGCGCGCCCTACCAGTTCGTCGAATCCCACACCTGGATACCGGCTTTCGGCGCGGGCTACACCCTGGGGCTGGACGGGATCGCGCTGGTGCTGGTGCTGCTCACCGTCGCGCTGGTGCCGCTGCTCATCCTGGCGGGCTGGCACGACGACCGGGAGATCAGCGGCGCGGCGCCCGAGGGGCGGGTGGTGCACACCTATGTCGCACTGACCCTGCTGGTCGAGGCGATGGTCCTGATCTCCTTCGTCGCGTTGGACATCCTGCTGTTCTACGTGTTCTTCGAGGCCATGCTGGTCCCGATGTACTTCCTCATCGGCGGATTCGGCGCGGGCAGGCAGCGCGGGCAGCGGTCGCGGGCTGCGGTGAAATTCCTGCTCTACAACCTGTTCGGCGGATTGATCATGCTGGCGGCGGTGATCGGGATCTATGTGATCACCGTGCGCGACGGGATCGGCGGGGCGAGTGGCAGTTTCGACTTCCGCACCGTGGTCGCGGCCGCCAACTCCGGGCACCTGGGCGCGACGCCCGGCGTGCTCAACGCCCTGTTCCTCGGATTCATGTTCGCCTTCGCGGTGAAGGCCCCGCTGTGGCCGCTGCACACCTGGCTGCCCGACGCGGCCGTCGCGGCCACCCCGTCGAGCGCGGTGCTGATGATGGCGGTGGTGGACAAGGTCGGCACCTTCGGCATGCTGCGCTACTGCCTGATGCTGTTCCCGGACGCGTCGAAAACCTATGCCCCGCTGGTGGTCACGCTCGCCTTGGTCGGCATCGTCTACGGCGCGATCCTGGCCATCGGGCAGACCGATGTGATGCGGCTGATCGCCTACACCTCGATCTCCCACTTCGGCTTCATCATCCTCGGCATCTTCGCCATGACCAGTCAGGGGCAGGCGGGCGCGACGCTGTACATGGTCAACCACGGGATCTCCACCGCGGCACTGTTCCTGGTGGCCGGATTCCTGGTCTCGCGCCGAGGCACCAGGCTCATCGCCGATTTCGGCGGCGTGCAGAAGGTCGCACCGGTCATGGCGGGCGCGTTCTTCATCGCCGGTCTGGCCACCCTGTCGCTGCCGGGGCTCGCGCCGTTCGTCAGCGAATTCCTGGTGCTCGTCGGCACCTTCACCCGCTACGGCCTCGCGGCGGTGATCGCGACCAGTGCGCTCGTGCTGGCGGCGCTATACGTGCTGTGGATGTACCAGCGGATGATGACCGGCCCGGTCAAGGAGGGCAATGAGCGCCTCTACGACCTGGTTCCGCGCGAATTGGCCGTGGTCGCGCCGCTCATCGTCGCACTGCTGTTCCTCGGTGTGTATCCGAAACCGGTGCTGGACTTCGTGAATCCGGCTGTCGCGCACACCCTCACCACCATCGGAGAGCACGATCCGGCGCCGGGCACACCGGCGCGGGTCGATGCGGGAGGTGCCACCAAATGAGCGCAGCGGTTCTCGCGGCCACCGTGCCCGCGCCGAGTATCGAGTACGGATTGCTCTCCCCGATGCTGATCGTCTTCGGCACCGGTGTGGTGGCGGTGCTGGTGGAGGCGTTCGCGCCCCGGCGGCCGCGCTACGGAATCCAGGTGTCGCTGAGCGTCGCGGGCTTGGTGGCGGCGCTGGTCGCGGTGATCGCGCTGGCGGGCACCTCCGCAACGGCCATGGGCGGCGCGGTCGCCGTCGACGGGGTGACGCTGTTCCTGCAGGGCGTGATCCTGGTGGTGTCGGTGCTCGCGGTCTTCTTCCTCGCCGAGCGGCGCGCGGACCGCGTGCCCGTGCCGCGCTCGGGTCCCGGCACCTGGAGCCTGGCCGCCGCGCGCGGGGTGGACGCCTTCACCCCGCAGGCCTCGGCGGTGCCGGGCAGCGCCGACGAGATCGCCGCCGTGCGAGCGGGTTTGGCGACCACCGAGGTCTTCCCGCTCACGCTGCTCGCCATCGGCGGACTGCTGCTGTTCCCGGCGTCCAACGACCTGCTGACCATGTTCGTGGCGTTGGAAGTGCTGTCGCTGCCGCTGTATCTGCTGTGCGGGCTGGCCCGCCGCAAGCGGCTGCTGTCGCAGGAGTCGGCGCTGAAATACTTTCTGCTCGGCGCCTTCTCCTCCGCCTTCTTCCTCTACGGCGTCGCCCTGCTCTACGGGCAGGCCGCCACGGTCCGGCTGGGCGGGATCTCCGAATCCATCGAAAAGCTTCCGGAGAACACCACTTTGGCGCTGCTCGGGCTCGGCATGCTCGCGGTGGGGCTGCTGTTCAAGATCGGCGCGGTGCCGTTCCAGTCGTGGGTGCCCGATGTGTATCAGGGCGCGCCCACCTCGGTCACCGGATTCATGGCGGCGGCCACCAAGATCGCGGCCGTCGGCGCGATGCTGCGGGTCCTCCAGGTGGCCGCGCCGGGTCTGCGCCAGGATTGGCGGCCGGTGCTCGCGGCGGTCGCCATCGCGACGATGGTGGGCGGCGCGGTCATGGCCATCACCCAGACCGATGTCAAGCGGATGCTGGCCTACTCCTCCATCGCGCATGCCGGATTCCTGTTCACCGGCTTGGTGGCGGGCAATACGAAAGGTGTCGCGGCAGTCCTGTTCTATCTACTCGCCTACGGGCTGGGCACCCTGGGCGCATTCGCGGTGGTCACCCTGGTGCGCGACGCCTCGGGCGAGGAGGCGACGGCGCTGTCGCAGTGGGCCGGGCTTGGACGCCGCTCCCCCTGGCTGGCAACGGTTTTCGCGCTGTTCCTGCTCTCCTTCGCCGGACTGCCGCTGACGAGCGGATTCGTCAGCAAGTTCGCGGTATTCGCGGCGGCCTCGGCGGGCGGGGCGGTGCCGCTGGTCATCGTCGGCGTGATCAGCAGCGCCGTGGCCGCCTTCTTCTACATTCGGGTGATCGTGCTGATGTTCTTCACCGATCCGCCCGCCGACGCGCCGACGGTGGTATCGCCGATCATGACGGGCACCTTGGTCGCGGTTACCGCCGCGGCGACCCTGGTGCTCGGCGTCTTCCCGCAGCCGCTGCTCGATTTGGCCACCAGGGCGGCGACTTTCGCGCACTGAACAGGATCTTTCGCCGCCGTGCCCGGACATCCGGGCACGGCGGCGCTGTGTTCTCGCGGTTGGGAAATCCTGGTACGGCACCGTTCTTAGAATTCCGAATCGGAACGGCTGACCAATTACGGTGCCGCCGGCCAGGTTTGCACAACCGCGAGGAGTTGGCCGATGAGCGCCTATATTCCGCCGTCCCCACCGGTCGATATGGTGATGAGCGCGTCCTGGCAGCCGATCATGACCTTCATCCAGGTGATACCCGTCGTCATCGCGCTGTGGCTGGGTGTGCGCCGCTGGCTGCCCAAGGATTTGCCGCTGCTCGCCGCGATATTCGTCGGTGGCGCGCTGACCTGCCTGATCGAGCCGATCACCGACCGCGGATCCTTCGTGTGGTTCGCCACGAAGGGCATGTGGGTCATGTTCACCACCTTCGACCGACCCATGCCCTGGTTCATCCTTCCCTGCTACCTGTGGTTCATCGGCGGACAGGTCGCCTACCTGATCTACCGGATCCGCATCGGCGTCACCCGCGGCCAATTGTGGCGGCTCTACGGCATATTCATCGGCCTCAACCTGGCGATGGAACTGCCCGCCATCGCCGCGGGCATCTACGCCTACTACGGGCCGCAGCCGTTCGAGATCGCCGGACTGCCCCTGTGGTTCCAGGCCATCAACTCGGTGACCTCGCTGCTGGCCGCCGCCGTCGTCAGCTACATGTGGCCTCGGCTGCGCGGCTGGCGCAAGCTCGTCACCCCGCTGATCCTGCCGTGCAGCCATGCCATCACCAATGCCGCGGCAGGGTGGCCGGTGCAGACCTCGCTCAATACCACCGACAATATGTTGGTGGTCAATCTGACCGGGCTGCTCACCATCGGTATCGCCGTCGGGTTGGCGGCGCTGGCCATCGCATTCCTGGTGCGGCAGTCGGAGATCGCCGCGCAACGCGATGACGCCGCTTCGACCGCAGATGTTGTGCCACCCGTCCTCGACAGCGCCGTCACGGAATCCGATTCGCCCGCGACCCCTTCCGCTCCGGCGGCCGCTGCCACCTGAACGGGCGACCCACCCGGTGTGATCTCGCGAACAGCGAAATTGCTACCGCCACAGGGCGTTTCGGAATCACTGTATCGAAATATGTTGCGCTGACGCCCCTTTCGATCCTGCGTTGCTGAATTGTAACCTGGCCGAATGCTAACGAATTGCGCGATATGGCCGACTATTGGGGCATGACTCTGAACAGAGACCTCGCTGATCGGTCGGGTGCGCAGGAGATCATCGCGGCGGGCGGTGCGGACGGTCCGTTCGGGCCGCCACCGAACCCGCCCTTCCGTGAACCGGTCAAAACCTCCTACGCCTGGGGGTTCCCGGTGGTGACCCGATCCGGGTTGGGCGTCGATGAATCCCAGATGACCTGGGGCGCACCGGAATTCTCACCCGCGCAGCTGATCACCGTGCACCACACGTTCATTCCGAACGGCACCGAGTACCCCGACTATCGCGACGCGGTCCGCGAAATCTACCGCTACCACACGCTTCCGGCCCCGGTCGGGCAGGGCTGGGGCGATATCGGCTACCACCTGGTGATCGACCCCAATGGCGTGATCTACGCGGGCCGCAGCACCGGCACCGCCGACAAGCCCGTCGACGACTCGCCCATCTTCGAACCGGGATCCACGCTGAAGCCCGGTGCCCGAATCGTCACCGCCGGACATGTATATCGCGCGAACACCGGCAATATCGGCATCTGCGTGATCGGCGATTTCACCAACCATCTGCCCAGCAAGGCCGCCCTGCACAGCCTCGACATCGTCCTGGCCCGGTTGTGCTCCGGATTGAAACTGGACCCATCCTCCCAGGTCAACTACGTCAACCCGGACAACGGCGTCACCGCGACCATGCCCGCGATCAGCGGTCACCGCGATTGGTCGGCGATCGCGGGGCCCACCGAATGCCCCGGAAACCGCCTGCACGAGGCCCTGCCCCTGCTGCGCAAGCTGTCGGATCTCGGCTGAGTCGGCGTACTCGGGTGCGGGGGCGAGCGATCCCCTGCACCCGCTTGTCCTGTCGCCGGACCGCCATATAACCCAAGTGGCGCAACACCTTCTGTCCTATGCTGTGAATGTTCCGATGCCGCCGAATGGGGTCTGCGGCACGGACTCTGGCAGGTACACGAGGGTATGTCATGGCAGACGAGCTATCGGCGAACTTCACCGATATGCAGGTATCCGCGCGTCAGTTGGCCGATTGGCACGGCGACAGTACACAGGTCTTCGAAGCGGGTCATGCCGAGATCTCTTCGGCCGCATCGGGATGGGTGGGCAATTCACAGGCCGCCCTGCACACCGCGCTGGCGAAGATGCGCGGTTCGGCGTCGCGGTTGACCGGCCGCCTCGATGATCACTCGGCGGATATCGCCGCGGGAAGTGGGGAATACCACGACGTCGATCACGGTTCCGGCGAGAACATCACGCGATCCGGTCGAACCCATCTGAAGATATGATCACCATCTCCGATATCGATCGCTGGAATGTCGCCGATATCGAGAAGGTCTTCCAGGTGTGCGCCGATCACGCCGACCACTGCGATCAGCGCGCCACCGATCTGGGTAGCCTGGAAACCTTCCAGACCTGGGATGGTCAGGCGGCCGATGCGGCGAAGAGTGCGATCGGCAAGACCCGCAAGGACTTCGACGATCACGGCAACCACGTCTCGGCCGTCGCCGCGGCGGCCAAGACCGCCGCCGATGAGGTGGCCACCATCAAAACGAAACTCGGCGGCCTACGGGACCAGGCGGCCAAGGGTGGTCTCGGCATCGGCGACGACGGCCAGGTCACGCGAACTGTTCAGGGTCCCTACACGCAGGACAGGCTCAACCAGATCGAGGCGCGGCGGTCGGTGCTGCAACTCGAGGTCAACCAACTGCTGATCAACGCGGAGAAGATCGATCACGATCTCGCCACCGCGATCAAAGGCGCCGACGGCGAAATCAACCCCGATGACCTGAACAAACAGAATCATCCGCCGGTGTGGGCGGCGTTGTACGGTATGGGATCGCTGGGGCTGCCCGAGTATCCGGATCACTCGCTGACCGACGAGGAGGCCCGAAACTGGTATGTGGAGGCGGAGAAGCGAATCGCGGCGCTGAAGGACACGATCCTCAACGATCCGAATCTGACGATGGACGAGAAGGCCAGGATGGTCTTCGAAATGCGCAACGAAGTCCGGTCCAAGGCAAGGGATTTGATGGCCAACCGCACCGGGGCGGCCGCGCTGAACCAGAGCGATCCGAACTGGGAGTACGAGGATCTGATCCGGGACAAGATGAATCGCAAGGGACTCACCCGCGAACAGGCCGTCCAGGACCTCTTCGATTCCTCGACGAAGAGTCGCACCAGTGTCAACCAGTCGCTGGGGGTGGATCCGGAGAATCCGAAATTGCCCGATCCGAACGAGGTCAGGAGCAGACCCGGTGTCAGCGAGTCCGTGGCGTCCGAGGGCGGGAACTTCGGTTCCAAGGCATTGAAATTCGCTGGGCGAGCGGCAATTCCGCTCGCCGCCGGATTCGTGGCCTGGGACAACTACGAGCAGGTCCAAGCCGGAAACAAATCCGTGCCGCAAGCTGTCGTCGGTGGAGTCGGCACGGTCGGCGGCATGATAGCCGGCGCGGAGTACGGTGGGGCGGCCGGAGCGTTCGCCGGCCCGGTCGGCGTGGTGGTCGGCGGCGTGGTCGGTGGCACCGTCGGCGCGTTCGTGGGCGGCTCGTTGGGCGATTGGATCGGCGGGTGGTTCGATTGAGCGATCGCGCCCCGACCATCTACGCGGCCCTGTCCGATCTCGCGGACAGTGTGTACCGGGTGACCGACTCCGCGACACTGCCGGGCCGGGTATCCCTCGATCTCGATGCGGACACCTGGGTCGAACTCGACGCCCGACAGGCGGGTTATCTGCACGTGTTCGCCAGGAAACCCGAACGGCCGCAACCGGGTTTCGGCACCAATATCGTCGTCGTCTGCACCAGGGTCATCCTGGATGCCGAGCTCGGCGCTGTCCTGGACCACGCGTTCACCGAATCGCGGCGACTGCCCACCTGGCGCGAGGAGCGGGCCACCAGAATGCCTGCGGCGAACCGGCATTCGGGCTGGACCTTCCAGTCGGGCACCTACTCGGACAATGCTCGCACGCTCTACACCGCGACCAGATACGCGGTGTATCAGCGTGGGAATGTCGGGTATCTGCTCCAGGTGACCGGTACGGCCGCCGACGCACCACGTTACGGTACCTTGCTGGACAGAGTTGTGTACCACGCGACGCTCGAGGACTGAGAGGTACCGATGGTCAAGCGTTCCGATACCGTGGCCGATCTGGAGCAGGCGCTCGCCGCGACGGTCGTCTTCCGTGAGGATCCGGACGAGAAGTTCTGGATGATCGGCGAAACCCCCACTCAGACATTGCATGTCCGACTCGGCAACTTCCCGGACGAGGAGTTGTGGTCGCTGTACCTCGGCAATGATCGGTGGATGGATTTCACGACGCCGCCCGCGGGTTGGACGCTGGATATCAGCGAGGCGGGGTGGCCCGATACCGCGCGCGACCGCCTGCCGAAGGGTGAATTCCACTAGCGGGAAGCGACTTTCGCTCGGCCTGCGCCGCGAGAGTCGACTACTCGTGTCGACTCAGGAAGGTCGGGATGTCCTTCGCGGTCGGATAGTTGGGCAGTGGTGCGGGTTCGTCGTCGAGGAATGCGGTGATCACGGTCGCCGCGCGATCGTTGTTGTCGTCGAGGCCGTTCCAGATATTCCACCTCGCCATCGACGGCCTGCTGACCAGGGCGGCCCGCCGGTAGTGTCGGTTCACCGCGCCTTCAACTGCCGTGCCACCTCGAGGTGGTGCGGCACCAGAGGTCGTCCGTCCTGGATCTCCCAGAGGGAGTTCTGCAATACCCGTCCCAGGGTCCATGCCTTGGCTCGCTGCCGATCGAGTTGCAGGATCTCGGTCATCGCGTCGAAGCGCCAGAGCACGTCGTCGGGGTCGAATCTGTTGTCGATGGCCGGAAGAAGATCGAATCCGGGATCACCGGCGAGTGGTTTCGGGTCGATGGCGAGCCAGGGTTCGCGGTCGCCCGCCACGACGTTCTCGAAGTGCAGGTCCCAATGCAGTAGTCGCGCACCGGGTTCGGCGATGACTTCGCCGACCGCGCCGCCGCAGTGGTCGAGCAGTGCGCGCTCGTCCGGGTCGTCGATCGCGGCGAGCGCCGCGGGGAGATCGGTCAGCATCCGCGCGGCGATATCACCGAGGCGGCGCATTCCCGTGGGTGCGGGGACGGCGGTCAGTCGGGCGAGGAGTTCGGCGATGACGAGCACCGCCTGCCGCGTTTGCGCGCCCCCCTGATCGCATATCGTCGACAGCATCCGGCGCGGGTCGAGGCGTTCGAGCAGCAGCGTCCCGGTCCGGTCGTCGTAATCGAGCAGGCGCGCGGCGCCGTGACCGGCCCACAGTCGCAGCGCCTCCGGTTCTCCTTCGGTCTCCTCGTCCAGGATCTGGAACTTGATCGCGGCGGGCCTGCCGTCGGGCCGAACCACCGGCAGCACGAGCGCGGCCATACCGTGCATCGAGGGACCGTCGACCCGCAGTTCCCACCGCCGCAGCAGTTCGTCCACCAGTGCGGGCAGTGCCGCGATGAAAGCGCGACCGACCGAACCCGCGTAGGTGTACTGCGACTCGATCAATCCCGCGGGTATCTCAATGTCGACCACGCCGGTAGATGCTAGCTACGCACCGAAATTCGGGCACGGGCTTTTTCGCGACGACTGTCGCCGCAGCGACATTTCGGTGCATCCTTGTCGAACTACGTTGTGCTGGAACACCTCTCGAATTGCCGACGCCGGACCCTTCACATCGCGGCCAGCTCCTCGAGTACGTTCAGGGCGAGGTCGGCTATCGCCTGGTCGGGCTCGTTGTCCAGGAATTCCTCCAACAACGTCGCATAGGCGGGCCACGGCTCGTACGTGATCGCCCACACCGCGCTCTGCCGGACGTCCGCCGCGCCGCTGCGCAGTGCCCGGCGCAGGGTTCCGAAGAATTCCTCATCGAATTCCACCGGCGCTCCCATCCCCAGGCGCAGCACCGATTCGGCGTAGGTCGCCGGATCCGCTTCGGGGTCGACGTCGCCGATGAGCTCGGCGAGTCGCCAGGTGTTCAGCTTCTGTTCCGCGAGCTCCACGGTGGCGCTCAGGACCTTCTCATCCGAACCGGTGATCATCACATAGGGGAACCCGGAGAGTAGATCCTCGACGTAGGTGAGGGCGATGGCCGGGCCGACGTACCAAGCGACCTGGCGTGGCGTCCACTCCTGCCGGTCCGCGGGGATGTCGGCGCGCAGCGGCCAGCCGAGCAGTGCGGCCAGTTCCGCCACGGCGGATTCGTCGACGCCGTCCCGCAGGACCAGCCGTCGGCTCCGGTCGGTCATTTCGGCGCCCGGATCGCGTTGATCGCCGCCTCGATCTGATCATCCGGGGTCGCTTCGCCCGCGCGCGGAGTGGCCGAAAGCTGCTCTGCCGTAAGAAAACTCCACTCCATGCGTCCGACCCTAGCGAACCGTCGGTGGTGGGAGGCGCCGCACTTCGGCGATTCGTCGAACCCGCGAGACGCAGGTCAGCATCGGGAGGGTGAACTCGCCATGCGCGGTCTCGGCGCGGCTCGTGAGGAAGGCGCGGATGCGGCCCAGCGTGGCCTGCTGCTGCGGTTCCGGCATGACGAGCATTCCCGCCCGCGTGGCGAGCGTGGCGACGAGGGAGTCGGCAGTGCGCTGCTGCCCGTGCGGGAACTGGGCCTGCTCGAGCGAGTCGAATTGGGCCGCACCGGATTCGGGCCGATAGATGTCGGCCGTCTCCGCGCGCCAACTGGCGGGGGTATCGCGCGGCCCGATGACCGCGCTGCCACCGATTCTCGCGAGATCGACGACCCAGTCGACTCGATCGTCCACGACATTCCACAGTCCGGCGAGGACACCCGCGGGTGCGAGGACTCGGGCGATCTCCGGTCCGGCGCGGTTCATATCGAACCAGTGCATGGCATTGCCCGCCACCACGGCATCGACCGACCCGTCCGGCAACGGGATCTCCTCGGCACTCCCCCGCAGCGCGCGAACATCCGGCAGTGCGCGGCGCAGTTCGGTCAGCATCTCCGAATCGGGTTCGACCGCAACGACTTCCGCGCCCGACGCGCACAGCGTGGCCGTCAGCTTGCCGGTGCCCGCCCCGAGGTCGAGAACTCGCGGTCCGGGTGCGTGTTCGAGCGCCCACCGCACCGCCAACTCTGCGTAGTCCGGACGGTGTTCGGCGTATACGGCCGCCGCGGTGCCGAATGATGAACCGAGCCGGTTCTTCTCGTCCATTTGCTCACCGCTGTCCATGTCGAGCCGCGCCTTTCGGTCAGTCGGCTATGTCCAAGACCGCCTTGCCCGCGATACTCCGGTCCAGCAGCGCCTTCGTCGCGACGGCGATCTGCTCCAGGGAACCGCGCCAGCCCACCTCCGGCGAAAGCCTACCGGCGGCAACGAATTCCAGCAGAGTTGCCAGGTCGGGACCGACCGCGCGGACGTCGCCGAAGGTACTGATCGTCTTGGACGGCCCGAGGGAGAACAGTGAGTGCGCAGCGAACACCGCGGGCTCGTCGGATGCCCAGCCGATGGACTGCACATCGCCGCCCGGCGCGAGAAGTTGCCAGGCGGCGGTCAATTGCGACCCGCCGACGGTATCGAGGATGAGATCGACAGGCCGATCGATATCTTCCAGGCCGACCATCACTTGGTGCGCACCCAATTCCGCCAATCCCGCCTTGCGGGGCGCCGATCCCACCGAGGCGATGACATGGGCGCCGCCCAGGGCCGCCAACTGGATCGCGTACCGCCCGACGCCGCCTGCCGCACCCGTGATCAATACCCGCCGCCCCAGGATGTCGCGGGAACGCAGCGTGCGCAGCGCGCTGATTCCTGCCATGGGCAGGGCCGCCGCGTCGGCGAGGTCGACTCCGGCCGGGACCTCGGCCACCGAGAAGGTGTCCACGGCCATGCGCTGCGCCCACGCACCTGCGCCGAATGCGGCGACCTTGGTTCCGGCGGCGGGTCCGCTGCCGTCCGCCGCCGCGCGCAGGACGACACCCGAGGCGTCGTAGCCGTGCACGGTTCCGGCCGGACGGAGACCCGCGAAGGCCACTTCGCCCCGGTTGAGCGAGATATGTCGTACGTCGAGCAGCAACTGATCGGGTGCCGGATCCGGTTCGGCGACCATCCCGAGTCGCAGCGAACCGGGCGCATCGGGATCGACAATGAGCGCGCGCATTTCCATCGGTGACTTCCTCCGTAGATTTATCCGGACTGATAGTCCGGATAGCGGATGCTAGCATATCCGGACCAACAGTCCGCCTCTATGGGAGTGTCGACTTGACCGAACAGCGCGCCGACGCGATCCGCAACCGTCGCGCGGTCCTGGACGCGGCCGAACAGCTACTGGCCGAAGGCGGCGGGGAGCATGTATCGCTCGATCGTGTCGCCGCCCGCGCCGGCGTCGGCAAAGGCACCGTATTCCGCCGCTTCGGCAATCGCGCCGGACTCCTCCAGGCGCTCTTGGCGGAAAGGTCGCGCGAGTTGCGCGAAGCGATCACGAATGGCCCGCCACCCCTCGGGGCGGGCGCGCCCGCTCGGGAAAGACTCAGCGCCTTCCTCGAGCGATTGGGTGCCATCGCCGAAGGCAATGCGGTACTGCTCTCCGCACACGACCAAGCCTGCGCCGAGGACAAATACCGCGACCCCAGCTACCAGGCCTGGCACCGCCACCTCCGCGCCCTATTCGCCGACGAACGCCCTGATCTCGACGCCGACTTCCTCGCGCACGCCATCCTGGCCGTCTTCGATGGCGACCTGATCCGCCACACGACCTCCCCCGAAGACCCCCGACATTTCACCCGTTCCGTTCAGCGAATGGCCACCGCACTGCTAGAGCGGGCACCGAACTGAACCTCACCCACGGGATCCGGCCCGCGCGATCGCCTCGATCAACTGTTTGCGGGCACGGGCGGGGACGAAGCCGCCCTCCGTGTAGTTCTTGACGAAGGTCTCCACGAACTCCACCGGATCCGCGCCGACTATCTGGCGGATCGGAGTCCCGTCGGCCGCGGCCTGTTCGAACAGGTCGACCAGGTCCTCGTATTTCGCTACCTCGCGGTCGGTGTCGATCGGCACGAAGTGCATGGTGTATCGCTCGATCGCCTCGACTGCCTCGCGATAGTTCGACGGAAGCCGTTCCACCCGCGCCTTGTACTTGCGCCACCGCAGTTTGGGGCCGACCACCTTGGCGATGAAGCCGCCGTTTCCCGCATCCGACATGGTTATCTGCCTCCTTCGTGGAGCTGTTCGAGCCGGTCTGTGAGGAAGCTCCACGTCCTCCAGAATTCTTCGAGATATTCCTGCCCTCGCGTGTTGAGGGAGTACACCTTGCGCGGTGGTCCCTTCTCCGACGGGACTTTCCGCACATCGACCAGGCCGCGCTGTTCGATCCGGACCAGGAGCGCGTAGACGGTGCCCTCGGCGATATCGGCGAAACCCTGATCGCGCAGCCACGTCGTGATCTCGTAACCGTGTGCGGGACTGCGCGACAGGATCGCGATGACGATGCCCTCCAACGTTCCCTTGAGCATCTCGGTCATCTGCTTGCTCATGGAACGCACCCCTTCGGGCTACTCGGCGACGCTGACTACTAGTACATAGTAACGCTGAATACCGGTACTTAGCAACACCGAATAGTCCGGTCAGTCCATCGGATTGGCTGCCAACCAGTCGAGCACCTGCTGGGCGTGCGTATTCGGCGGGAAGATCGGATAGAAGACATGCTCGATCCGACCGTCCCGCACCACGAGGGTGATCCGGGTGTACAAACGCGGATGGCCCGCGGCGGCGAAGGTCGGCAGGTGCAATGCCGCACCGAGCGCGAAATTCTCGTCGGAGAGCATCCGAAACGGAAGATTGAGGCGCGCGACGAATTCGGCTTGATACTCGACATCCTGACCGGACAGTCCCCACACCTCCCGCGCACCCGCGGCCCGCAGCTGTGCGTAGTGGTCGCGGAAATCGCATGCCTCGGTGGTGCATCCGCGCGCACCGGGAATCGCGTCCCACCCTTCGGGGATATCGACGCCGGGCCTGCCGGTGAGCGGATACAGGTAGAGAATGGTGCGCCCCTGCGGCAGCTCCCGCAGCCGAACCTGCCCGCCGGTGGTCGGCAAGACGAGATCCGGAATCGGCAGGCCCGGAAGATGATCCGCCGCGCCGTCATCGACGGGTATCGGCAGACCGGCGGGCAGCGCCGTGAATTCGCTCATGATTGGTCTCTCCTTGTCGAAGGTGCGCGACGCGGCCCGCTCCAGCCGCGTCGCGAGGATCCGCCGCCGCAGCCTCAGCGCGTCGACCATCTCGTCGAGCACCGCGATGGCATCGCGATAGGCCACCAGCGAGGTCGGGCATTCGTCGCTGTGCCGATGACCGTCGCGCAGACATTCGACGAACGGCGCCGCCCGCGCCGGGGTGATACCCACCGCCGCCAGCGCGCGGATCTCCGCGACGATCCGCACATCATCGGCCGAATAGTCGCGATACCCATTGCTCAGCCGCGACGGCGCGATCAAGCCCAGGTGCTCGTAGTAGCGCACGGCCTTGGTCGACGCGCCCGTCCTGTGGGCCAACTCGGAAATCTGCATGCGGTCTCCTCGCTCCCGACCGTAAACCTTGCCCTCGGGGGCAAGGTCAAGCATGGACCGGGTGGCGGAGGTCGGATCAGCGGGATCTATAGGCAATGCCGCGCAGTTAAGTCTTGGCCGGTGTCGTCAAGCCTTGGTTGAGGACTTCGATGTGGATCGTGATGCGGTAGCTGTTGCGGTCGATGCCGACTTTGGCGGGGTGCTTGGAGATGGCGCGTTTGACGACGCGGGGGCAGGCGCGGGCCCGGCGGGCAGGTAGGGGCACGGCCAGGACAGCCCGGCCGATCTGTCCGGCGAGGTCGACGACGGTCCCGGCGATGATGCC
>NZ_QZFU01000011.1 GCF_003598715.1 Nocardia panacis | reverse complement strand
CGGGAGAACTCCACGAACATCCCCGGTGTCGACATCACAGTCACACCACCGGCCAGCGCCATCGAGCAGTCCCCCGCCCGCAAAGCCTGACACGCCTGATGCAACGCCACCAACGACGACGAACACGCCGTATCCACCGTCACCGCGGGCCCCTCCAAACCCAACACATACGAAATACGACCCGAAGCAACACTGGCCCCAGCCCCTGTCGCCAAGTAGCCCTCCAGATCGGCCGGGCCTGCTTCGAAGTTCCAGTAGTCCTGGTACATCACCCCGACATACACGCCGGTCTGCGACCCCCGTAACGCCGAGGGGACGATCCCCGCCGATTCGAAGGCTTCCCAGGCGACTTCGAGGAGGACTCGCTGTTGGGGGTCCATCGCGAGGGCCTCGCGGGGGGAGATATTGAAGAACTCGGCGTCGAAACCCGTTGCGTCCTCAAGGAACCCACCCTCACGCACATACGACCTCCCCGCCCGATCAGGATCAGGATCGTAGACACCCTCCACATCCCAACCACGATCACCAGGAAACCCCGAGATCACATCCCGCCCCCGCGACACCACAGACCACAGATCACCCGCAGACCGCACCCCACCCGGAAACCGACAACCCACACCCACAATCGCAATCGGCTCATCCCCGCCGGTCGAATCCACGACTCGTCGCATCCAACCGATGTCGGCCTTTGCCGACGCGGGGGTCGTATCGCGAGCATCCAGCGGATTCGGAGCTTCCACCGCAGCACTGAGATCCGCCAGGGTTACGCACCGATACAGCACGGTTACGGGTATCGAAGTGCCGAGCTTTGCATTCAGGGCCTCGGTGATCGCCACCGCTTGCACAGAATTGATGCGCAACTCCCCCAACGGTCGGTATACATCGATGTCACACCCGACAACCTCCTTGGCAATTTCTTCAATTATCCGCACCGAGTCACCTGCGTGCCAAGCCGAAATCCGTTCCGGCAAGACTACAGACGATACATTCGACGAACCAGCCATCGTGCGCAGTTGCGCGATGATCTCTGCCAGATAATCCGCTGCCTGCATTCCGTTGAAAACGCTATGATCGAACGCGACAACGACCCTGCGTTGCGATTCGGACCCAGATCGGCTCGATGTACCACCGAGGAACAGAGTTGCCACAGCCGGAGGCACCACGATGGGAATAGCATCGCTGACATGATCACCGAGGTATGACAACAACAATGTTGCTCTGCCATCCACCGAGGAAGCACCAAGGTGCGCGCGCTCGATGGAGCGCATCCATTCGACATGGAACTCATCAAAAGACAGTCTGTCGACGCCCTGAATTCCTGCCACCTCAAGGTCGCCACTCGACGCGGCGACGCTGACGCCGATATTCACATCGTCGAACACACGAATGTTATCGCGATCCAGGGTTCTCGAGCGAAGTGACGGGTGGTGTATCGCAGCACGGGCAGCACAGTACGAGAAGACCTCGAACTCGGTGACAAATCCGGTCGATCTCCCATCGCTGACCGACCAGGTCGCCGATTGTAGCAGATCAGCGTCAATCGACACCACGATACTGGCAGGCACAACCGAGGCCAACCCATTGCGCATGACCGTATTCAGGACATGTTGCCGCTTGCTGAGAGTCTTGTCGGAGAAGGAAGAATGGTCCGCGCTTTTTTGATCTGCTAGATACGCATCGAGGTCGGCCGGCACTAAGAACCTCCCCTTGCTGGGTACCGCTGCCAACTCCTCCTCGGAAATACCGAGTCGACTTGCATACTTGCGCGTCTTGGGCGGCACCATCCTGTCGGCGCGATTCGGGGAACGATCGAGTTCGCGATGCGATGGTTCGTGCGTAGTGACAGTTCCATGGTTCGCGCCCGTTTCAGGGCGCACACCGACGATCTCAGCAACATCAGCCCCGATTTCGACAGTTTCCTCTTCGGCGACGAACCAGGCGCCGAGCACGCCGGCTACCGGAGATTCGATGTCCATAGTGGCTTTCGCGGTTTCCACCTCATAGATGGGCTCGTCTTTGGCGACAGCGTCCCCGGGAGCCTTGTACAAGCGTAGGATGCGAACATCGACTTGCCCTTCTCCCAATTGAGGGATCGCTAGCCGGCACACCTCATCAAATCCACTCATCATGCTCCAACCCATCAATCCACAGTCGACAGTACGGCGCGCACGACACCATCCAGTGCCGGCATCACAGCTAATTCCAAATCAGGATGAAACGGAATATGAATATCATCGCGTGCAACCAGGCGTGGTGGTGCCAGAAGTTCCGCAAAATTGTCGTCTTCGGTAATCAAATCGGTAATCAGTCCCGCACCGAAGCTACTGGTCCGGTTATCCTCTTGCAGTACGATCAGCCGACCAGTCTTGTGCAGAGAATTAACGACGGTTTGTCGATCCCACGGGACGAGCCATCGCAGGTCGATCACTTCTACAGACACTTCGTGCGAGGCGAGGACCGATACGGCATTCATGGCGATTTCCACGCCGTTCCCCCAGGTGACAAGGGTTACTTCGGTACCAGCCGTAACCACCCTGGCCCGCCCACGAGGAACTGGCTCGATGAATTCTCCCGAATGGCGTATACGCATCAGATGCTTCGGTATCAGTATAAGTGTCGGATCATCGGACGCAAACGCATCAAGGAAAACCAACTCGGCGTCGACCGGATTGCCGATAACCGCGACTCTCAGTCCGGGTATGTGCGTGAAGAGCGCTTCGTTGCTTTGCGAATGCCAGATGCCACCACCCGGCAGATAGGCACCATATGGTGCATAAATCACGAGCGGGCAGGCCCATTCTCCTACTGTCCGCCATCGCAGTGTCGCAACTTGGTTGGAAATTTGATTCCAGGCGGGCCCGGCGAAGTCGATGAACTGAAGCTCGACGACCGGCCGGCGTCCCACGCTGGCCAACCCGACCGCAGCTCCAACGATCGTAGCCTCCGCCAACGGCGAGTTGAATACACGTCCACCAGCAGCGCTGCCGAGACCCTTCGTAAATCCAAACACGCCACCTTTTGGATCCTCGATATCCTCTCCGAACATCAACATCTCCGGAATTTCCGCCAGGCCGCGCCGCAACGTTCCATTTATTGCGTCAACAATCGTTGCGAATCGACCCCGCGCTTCGATAACACTATTACACGAAGCACTGAAAAGATGCGAATGGATATTCGCAACCTCATCGACCGCCTCGCCGATGATCGACGAGAATTCCTCTTCGACGTCGATACGCACCTGATCCCACTCCGCTGAAACGTCCTCTCTCGACAACGTTCCCCGAAGAATTAGCCGATCCGCGAACACTTGGATGGGATCTCGCATCGACGCTATTTCGCCCGGGCTTCGATACACTCGCTGATCATCCGAAGATGTATGCGAGTCCAACCGGTCCAACTCGCACCAAAGCACGGACGGCCCGCCCCCGGTCCGCGCCTTGCGCACGGCGACCAGTGCCGCGTCCCGGACCACTTCGGGATCTACGCCGTCAACCCGAGTGACAAGCGAGTCATGCAAAACCGGCATATGCACAGGTGCGAGCCCCTGCGTAGGCGTGCTGATGCCATAGCCGTTGTCCGAGACCAGGAAGACGACAGGCAGTTTCCGATCAACGGCAAACATAATTGCTTCGAAGAACTCGCCCTGCCTTGTGGATGCCTCGCCGATCGAGCACAAGACCACCTCGTCACCACCAGCCAGCTGCTGCGCCCACGCGGCGCCGACCGCAGGAAGACATTGGCTCGCGACAGGGCTGGCAATCGAAAACACGTTGCCCCGCCGATCCGAGAAATGCGAACCCATGTTCCGCCCACGGGAATGCGAACCGCGGCTTGCGATCAAATCCCGGGTCATGTCGGCAACACTCATACTTCGCGCCATGAGGAGGGCGCGATCGCGATAGTGCGGAAAGATGAGGTCATCGGGTCCGAAGGCGCCGGCTGCGCCCGCTAGTCCTTCGTGACCGGACGACGGCAGGTGGAACCAGGCGACACCTTGTCGACTGAGCAACCCTGCACGACGCTCGAACTCACGCGAGCGCATCATGACGCGCAAAAGATCCAACGACTCACTGTCGCCTACGTCATGGTGCTCCTCAAGGCGAGCCGTTTCTTCGATCAAAACTAAACACCCACTATCGATACTTCAGACAAACTGGCCCGAAAACACCAGGTGCGGTACGGATTTGAGAAAGACTGGAAGCATCGCGTCGATCCGCTGGTCATGGCGTTGTCCAGCTCGATCTCGTCGGCGGTCCACAGCGGCCTGATCGCCCAGGGGTATTCGTGCGAAGGACGCCGAGGTGTGCCGGACACGGAGAAAGGTGCTCCGACTCGGGATAATTCGACTTGTCGAGAGTTGAATATCCCGGTTTCCGGAGCACCTTTCTGGTGGCGATCGACAGCGTACTCGAACGCTACGTTTTCCATGGCTTGCGGCGTCATGAATCCGCGGTACCAGGGTCAATCACGCAGAACGGCGAGATGGCCGACGCCGGTAAGTGGGTCGGTATCGCTGAGGGCGATCACGCTGTACGCAGCGGCCCACTGAGCGTAGTTCTGCGCAAGAGCCAGCCACACACTGGTGCAATGGCTTCCGGCGGCGACTCGGTGCACGTCGGTCACATCCTCCGGGAGCACCCCTGGCTCCGCCGTGGGTCCCAGCACCAAGAGCAAGCTTCCGTCACCAGGAATCAACCCAGCCAGCAAAGCTGCGAGATCGCCCGGCTGCTCCAGAGAGTGGACCCCGTCGACGCCCTTGCTTCCGATTCCCGCATCGAAGACAAGCAGGACACCGGAGTCGTATTCCACGGGCGCAGACCGGTCGCTGCTCAAGGGTGCGGCGGACTCGACGATTGCCAGTACCGATTTCGAACTCCGGCCCGTCCGCCCATAGGACCTCGCGACCCGCAGCGCAGTGAAGGGCGAGCCAACACCCTGGCCTGTGATGGCGACGCTGTGCGCCAGGCCGCCAGTCACTAGATTCAGATAGGTGGCTACCGTCTTGTGCGGACAGTCGTCGGGAACCGCGTATGCGATCAACGCGAGGTCTCCGCCGAGCACGGCCGGTGAAATCTGCGCGACCAACCGGTCGACCAAATCCGCATGAGCGGCTGGCGCCTGTTTGCTTTCGAGGCTGCCACCGACCACCGACGCCACTTCGCGCAGCCTGAATGTCGTCACAGCGATACTCCCATATCCGCAGAAGGAGTGAATACCATCGCAGAGAACGTCATACCGACCCCGATCGCAATGAACATCGAGGGCCGCTGTGGATCGAAGCGTCTTTCGTCCAGCAACGTGGTGTAGTTGATAAGCACGTCCGCAGCGAGGCAATGGCTGTACCGGGGCACGTTATCGACAAAGAACTTGCTTCGGAGCTCGGGGTTCTTGACGACCTCCGGCCAGGTCGAGAGGTTGGGGTTCGTCGGGACGATCATCTGAATGTCGTCGAGTTTGTAGCCTGCCCGCGACGCTGCCTCCTCCATGACGCCGAGAAGGTTGCGCGGCAGTTCCTCTATGTGGGCTCTAGCCGTCTCAACGCTCATGCGAAACCCGTCCGAATACTCTCCCTTGGCCGAAGTCGCGAGAGACCGAACCACCGCGCCGGGGCCGTTGAGCGAGACCAGGCAGGACGCAGCTCCGTCCGCCACCATGCAGGTATTTGCCAGCAGCTGACTCTCCCGACTGCGTGGTTTGTCGCCGGTCACCACCAATGCATGAGCAGCAAGATCGCCGTCATTGCGCAGAAGAGCGCCAGCTATATCAATGGCGGTGAGCGAGAGGGCGCAATTCTGTTGCGTGAGCGTAAACGCCGTCACATCGTCGAGGCTAAGCAGACGTTTGAGATCATCGGCAATATTCGCCGTACCCTCGGCCTCACGGTCTGTCTGGCAGTGAATCACGTAGCGCACGGAGCGCGGGTCGACCTGTGCGAGTACCTTCTGCGCCGCAGGCAGTACCAGTTCGTACAGGCCGACTTCCGGGTCGTAATGCATTCGGTCGAGTCCATGAAACCGGCGAAACATATGCGTCTCTGCGGGGTTCAGCTCCAGCTGCATTGCCCGCTCCTCCACCGTCATCACACGCTCAGGAAAGAATGATCCGACCGCATCGATGGTGACCAGCGCTTCGAGCGCATCCGACGCTCCAGGGTTAGCCAAGCCATCGACGCCAGTATTCACAGCCGCCTGTCTCATATTCTCACACCCATAACAGTCCATTCGATCTGCGATCATGCGACTTCGACCCTTGTGCAGTCGCCTGGCACTATTGCGCAATATTCAGAATTCAGATCACCATCGAACAATCCGATAAGTATCGTCTTCGCTGCCATCGCGAAGTACAAGCAAGGAAACTCTATGTTTTCGCCAGCACCCGCCATATCTCATTGCCCGGATTTAAACTAGATCGTTTACGCCAACTGGCGCCTTAAAAATTTTTGCCCAAACTTTGCACATCCTGATATGCCCGCTAGTGCAAGGTTGATGCGGTAATCGGGGTGGCGGGTTGATCGTGGTGCCCGTCCGGGTGGCGCTGCCTGGTGGAGGTGGTGTCGTGGCTCGTAAGCCAGGTATGTTCGTCCGGCCGGTGACCCCGGAGAAGGATCGGAAGATGCAGCAGATCACTCGGTCCAGCAAGCAGCCAGTGCGGGTTCGGTGGGCGATCGTGGTCCTCGCCTCGGTGCAAAGGCATACTTGCGCTGGCGAATCCAGTACGCCGAACCCAAACACGACTTTCGCCGTCAACTCCAAGATCCGGCTGCCCGACTACGTACCGAAGGTTGCCTGACAAGGCACTAGCTGTTGCGGGACTTCAGCAGCCGGTGAACCGTGCCTTGCCCGGCCCGACATCACGGAAGCTCCGGATTGCCTCCTGGGTGTCCACCGTGTCGAACAGTGCTCCCGCCACCCGTGGGGTGATCGCGTCCGCCGCTGCTACACCGCTCGAACTCCACGCCCTGACAATCGTTTTCGTTGCGGCATGCGCCTGAGTTCCCCCGTCGGCAAGCCGTTCGGTCAGCGCGTGCGCCGCACGATCGGTGTCATCGGCGATGACGTCGATCACTCCCCAGTCATAAAGAGTTGCTGCGTCGTATAGCTCCCCGGTCAGTACCATCTTGCGTGCTCGCCCCGCTCCAGCCCGCGCAGCCAGCCGCTGGATGCCCCCCATGGACGGGGTCAGTGCGACCACTGTCTCCACGAAGCCGAACTGCGCCTGGGGATGCGCCACAATGAGATCGCAAGCCAGCGCAACCTCGACTGCCGCAGTCAGAGTCAGCGCGTGCGCCGCGAAAACCACTGGGCAAGGCAGTACCTCCAGCGGCGCGACAATCCGGTCGTAAAGATCTCGCCAGAGTCGCGTCGCACCGGCCGAATCCAGGCCGCCGAATACGGCCACGTCCGCTCCCCCGCACACAACCGGCCCCTCGGCGCGCACCAGCACTGCACGTGGGGGTGCCTGCTCCAGCGCCGCGATGTGCTCGATCAGCGATTCCCACAACGGCGCGTCGAACAGGTTCTGCGGCGGATGGTCGATGGTTAGTACTGCGATTTCCGCACCGCGAGGCGTGGCGCTGCGCTCCAGGCGCGCAGTATGTGCGGAAGTGTTCATCATTTCGGCTCGCTCCCCTTCTATTAATCTACGCCAACACGACGCTCGTCAGCCGATACCGATACCGCAAAGTGGGCATCCTGACCTCAACACACGGCAGGTCCACCACCCGGCGCTCTGGAATGTTGCGGCTGGTCAGCCGTATCAGGAATTCCTTACCGGCAATCGCAGTAGCGCTGCGGCCACTGTGCCACCATCATCGATCGAAGTGATCAGGGCAAACCGGCCCGCCGAAGCCGGGTCCCGCTCGGCGAGGCTCAGTACTGCTGCGAGTTGGAACATCGCCGAGACAGCCTCGGTTTCGCCGACCAACTCGGTTACCGGGGCCAGCACGACCTTGTCGGGCACTACGTCGCCGAGCCCCGCTCGCTCGCCAAGACCGGCTTTGCCCGCTGCGCCGGATGGACACGCTGCCCAGACCTGGTCGGCCGCCACCCCGATAGTCGATAGCACGTGCTCGACACACCGGCGGACGCCCGACCGCCAGTCACCGTCCGGACAGGACATCGCCCGGACCGCGTGCAGCTCGACGACCGGATCGGGGACCGGGGCGGTGGTCAGCGCGAACATCGCGCAGCCTTCGCCGAGAACCCGCCCGGATTCTCCGGCAGCTTGGGCGATCCACTGGCGTGCCTCGGAGTATTCCTCAGCCGAACCAGCGAATACTGTCCGCGCCCGACCGGTCAACAACAGCCGACGAGCATAGTTGAGGGCGAGCAGCCCCGCCGCGCGACCGCCAGCCAGCGTTGCGTTCGGCCCCCGCAGGTTATGCCAGATCGCGCACTGTCCGGCGGCCCCGTTCATCACCGCGTACGGGATCAACCCTGACTCGACACGAAACGGCTCTGTCGCTGTCAACGAGCCGCGGGTTAGGTCCATCGCACTCTGCGCGCTCCCCAGGGTGGTACCGAGTACCAGCCCTATCTCCTCAGGTGGGGCATCGCGGTTCACCGCATCAAGCAGGTCACCAACCGTACTGACGGCTAGGCCGGTCAGACGATTCATCGTTCGGGTGCCCTTCTTACCGAGAGTGGCACGCACATCGAAGTCCGGCACTACACAAGCTCGGCCTGCTGGTATCGACCATTGAGCTTCGTCGATCGATGCGTCCGTCGCTCGCCCTGCGCACACCCCTTCGGCGAACGCCACACGACCGAATCCGAACGGCGAGGTCGCCGACCATCCGACTATGTTCAGACACGTACCACTCACGTCGACGCCCTGTCAGTAGAAAACCCGTCCAACGCTTCGACCTGCTCGTCTTCGAGCAGCGGTGCGGCTAACCCCGCTATAGCGGCCGGTTCTCCGCATTCCGGACATCCGGCCGAAACGCATCTATATGTGCCCGTCAACCCGCCCGATAGTCACCACGTCGAACACAGCTAGCGAGCCTATTCGCCAGGCACGCACAGCGCGACAAATTGGCTTCTAGGATTTCGTTACGTTCCGGCAGCCAGAATGAACTTCTGCTAGCACAAAATTAGCGTGCGGGTCCTACCTGTTGCCGGACTGAGGTTCCCCAGAGGCTTCCCCCGGATCGTGGACGCCTGGTTCGTAGGACACCTAGGAATCTGCTGAATAAGCGGGTTTTGGAGCGGGAAGAACGCCGACACGGCCGGCTGTGCGGCGAATTCAAGTCAGGCCCCGTGGGGTCGAGGAAAGTGGTCGTTCTTCCCGCCGATGCCGGCATCGTGGCTCCAGGGGTGGGATCGCAAGTGTTGTGAGGGCGTTCGGCGGGCCCTCAGGCGATGGCCCAGGTTCGGGTGGTTCGGGTGAGTCCGAGGTTGAGGACGCGGCGCAGGTTCAACCCTACCATGCGGGTGTGCAGCCACTGGTTGTTCGCGGCGACACCGCGGTAGCGCAGTTTGCGGCAGCGGCCTTTCGGTCCGATCAGCCAGGCAATGGAGCGTTCCACCATCGGGCGGTGTTGTCGGTAGCGTCGGCGCAGGGTTTCATCGTGGGCCCATTGTGCGCGGGCCCGGCGTGACAGGGCATCGTTGTTGCGCAGCCTCAGTTTCCGCCCGGCCGTGCCAGTAGTGCATCGGGCCCGCAACGGGCAGCTGCGACATGCCACTCCGAAGGCGACTCGACGGGTTGTCGTTATCGGGCGAGTGAGCCCGTTCGAGCAGGTCGCGGTGCCGGCGGCTTCGTCAACAGCGAAATCGTCGACGGTGAATCCACCCTCGACCGCAGAGCGCAGCGGCATCGGTTTGATCACCGCGCAGTGTCCACGCCCGAACAGCTCGGCACGCATATCCCCGGTCCCATATGCGGTGTCGGCCAGCACTTCTCGCCCAGCGGGTTCACCGTCGAGCAACTCCAACCCGATCACCGCTTCGTGGTTTCCCTCGCCGCAGCCTTTGGCGAGTTTCCCGGCGGTGAACAATCCGGTATCGGGTTCGACCGCGACATGAGCCTTATAGCCATCCTGTTTGTGCGACACGATCTTGTGCACGTGACGAGCCTCGGGATCGACCACCGAAACCACCCGATCGGAGGCGACCTTGCGAGCAATACGCCACCGCCCGTCGGTCCCATCCGAGCCTTCGGCAGGTTCCACATCCTGACCGGAGATCAACGCCAGCAACGCCGACGCCCGGGATGCCTTGTCGTCGAATTCATTGCTGGACAACGCATTCACCACCGTGTTGGCGTCGTTGACCAACCCCGACACCAACACCTCACGAGCTGCCTGATCGTCCCAGGCGATCGATGGTTTACCCGGATCGTCGTAATCGTGGGCCCCACATTCGGCCGTGATGAGCGCCCCGGCGCCGGGCACCTCCCGGCGGACCCGGCGGATCGCCGCGATCAACTGAGTCACCGCGTCCTGGGTCGCGACCGCGTCATCGGGCACCACCGAATCCAACGCCCGCCGCGTCTTGCCCTGCAGCACACCGGTTTCGGTGATCACCGCACGAACCGCGTCGAAGACCCGGTTCGGCCGATCCGAGGCCGCCAACCGACACCGCCAATAAGTCAAAGTGCTCGGATGAAACCCCCCATGATCCAACGCCAACCCACACGCGACCTTCCACCGCAGATCACAACGCAACGCCTCGATCGCCTCACAATCAGACAAATCATGCAGCGCCTGCAACACCAGCACCGACGCCGCGATCTCACCAGGCAGGCTCGGACGCCCGGTCCTGGCAGGAAACAGATCGGCAAACAACTCCGGCGCGAACACCTCACCACGATGCTCGGCCAGAAACCTGAACACACTGCCCCGCGGGACCAGATGCCCGACCAACGCCGCAGCGTCCATCAAATCCGGATCCGAGATGCCCTCACCCTGCACCACACAATTGTCCCGGCCAGACCACCACCCAGCCGGGACAACACGCCGGTTATTCAGCAGATTCCTAGCACCCCAGCATCACTTGGTGATGTTGTTGGGTAGCATAGGGTTTCGTGCTGGTTGATGAGGATCTGACTGCGTGGACGGCTGGACTCAAGGAGTTGTTCCGTTGGGTAGCGGGGCGGTTTCATCGGGCGGAGCCGCGGTTGCGGGCGCGCGCGTATGTGCGCTGCTTGCTGGCGGGAAAACGGCTGGATCTTGGCTGAAGCCGCAGGGATCTGACGCCGAACGGTATGCAGCGGCTTCCGAACAAGGCGGCATGGGACGTCGACGGAGTCCGCGACAACGCGCGCGTATGCCGTCGAGCACGTGGGCGATCCGGAGGGTGTGCTCGTCGTCGACGAGACCGGGTTCCAGAGGAAGGGTGTGAAATTGACTGGGGTGCAACGGTAATACTCGGGAACGGCCGGCGCTTGTCCGTAAATTACTGTCGGAATTGATCTTTGAGGTTGGTGGTGTGTGTGCGGCGTGCCTGTAGTTGTTCGAGGGTGCGTGCGGGTGATCCGGGTATTGGGGTGATGTCGATCCGGTGCAGGTCGAGGATCCGGTGCCGTCGCGGAACTGCATGGTCAGGTTGGTGCGTGTGACGCCGAGCAGTTGGGCCAGCAGTGTGCTGGTGGCGGCCTTTCGCCCGCAGCAGTGCGGTCACGAGCCGGTGGAAATGGTCGATGCTGCTGGTTTGTGGATGCAGGTACCTGTGGGGGCGATGGAAGCGCCGCTGGAAAGCCGCCTCGGCCAACGCGTCCCAATACGGCTCCGAGACCGCCGCCAGATGTGAGAAGTCTGCTCGTGACATGCCGGTCAGAGCCGGATCGGTCAGCATCTCGGTCAACCACCGATCGGGTTTTCGACGCGTTGGGGTTTGCTCCAGGGGGTCGGGTTCGCTGGGGGCCATGGTGTAGTTCCAGTCGCCGTGGAACGCGTCGGGTCTGATCGGCAGGGCGTGGAACTCGGCGGAGGTCACGGTGCTGCCGAGTGGGTAGCTGCCGGTGTCCAGCCCGGCGCCGATCCTCAACCCGGTCGTTATGGTTGTGGCGGCGATGGTTTCGACGACGATCTGGTAGCTGGTCAGCGGTCGGCCGCGCCAGTTGGCGGTGATATGCCAGAACAACCGGTGCTCGATCTTGTTCCACTTCGAGGTTCCCGGAGGGTAGTGGCAGACCGTGATCTCCAATCCGCTGTCGAGGGCGAAGGAGTGCAGGTACTTCTTCCATGTCCAGCGGCGGGGATCGTTGGAGCCGCCAGCGTCGGCGGTGATCAACAGGCGGGTCGCGTCCGGGTGTTGTTCCCGCCCGCGGTGCCGCCACCAGCGGCGGATGGACTCCACCGCGAATTCGGCGGCGTCGTGGTCGGTTCCGACGTTGACCCACCCGGTGTTGGTGGCGATGTCGTAGATCCCGGAGGGGATGACCACGGGCTGGTCGTCGGTGACGAAGAAGGTGTGGCAGTCCACTGTGATCGGGTGTTTGCTCGGACGCCAGGTGCGTCCGGGACGGTCACGGTTGCCGATCCATTTCTTGGCCTTGGTGTCGACGCTGATCACCGGCTGCCCGGCGTCGAGGAAGGCGGTGGCTGTGGCGTTGATGTGGGCGAACTGCGCGTCGCGGTCGGGATGGGAGGTGCCTTCGTTGGTCTTGGCAGCGCCTTGCAGGCGGTATCCGAGTGCGTCGAGCAGGTGCCCGGCGGTCGTGGCACTCACCGGGTGGCCCTGGTCGGTCAGGGCCGAAGCCAATCCGCGCAGCGAAAGTGTCGTCCAGCGCAGCGCGGAAACCGGATCGCCGCGACTGTGCGGTTCGATCAGCGCCTCCAGCGCCGCCAGCCAGGCCGGTGTCGATCGCTGTCAGCGGCTTGCGACCGGCACCCGGAGCCCGGACACGGTGGGTCGGTGCAGAATTCGCGGTCAGTTCGTACATGCCGCGCATGACGGTGGCGGTACTGGCACCGGAGGTGCCGGCTACCACAGTGATCCCTCCATGGCCGATCGCCATCGCCTCGCTGGCCAGGTCGAGCCGACGACGACGTTCATCCAGATGTGGCAGAAGCCGATCGAACTTGACCCGCAACTCGGCAACAGACCGACAATTCCGCAGAAGACACATACTCGAGCTTCCCACTATCACCTGTCACGCCGACCCAAAGATCAACTCCGACAGTGATTTACGGACAAGCCCCCGGTCGGATCGAGAACTGTCAGCTCGGTGTGTTCTGCGCGCACACGACAGTGAAGGGCCGTACCTTGATGGATAGGGAGTTGTATCTGCCCAAGTCGTGGACCGTCGATCGGGACCGCTGCCAGAGGCCGGGGTGCCGGAGGATGTCCAATTCGCTACGAAACAGGTTCTGGCACAACGGATGCTGGCCCGTGCGGCGGGTGACCGCCGACAAAGCCTGCGGCGGGGATTCGAAGTTCCGCGGGTGGCTCAAGCGCCTGCGGATCGGGTATGTGGTGGCCGTGCCCAGCAGTGCGCCGATCGTGTCCCTGTCCGGTAGCCAGCGTGCCGATCAGGTCGTCGCGGATGCGCCGACCGAGGCATGGAAGCGGCTGAGCGGCGGCGAAGGCGCGAAAGGCCCCAGGCTGTTCGACTGGGCCGTCGCCACGCTGCCGACTGTCAGCGAGGCCGGCACTGGGTGGCGGCGCTGGCTTTTGGCCAGGCGGTCGCTGCCTCGTAACGCCAGAGGTGAACTCGAGATCGCGTACTACCTGTGCGGAGCTCAGGCCGGCACCAACGATGACGACCTGATCAGGGTCGCCGGCGCCCGCTGGTCGGTCGAGGACTGCTTCTAAACCGCGAAAACCGAAGTCGGCCTCGATCAGTACCAGGTCCGCCGCTACAACGCCTGGTATCGGCACGTCACCCTCGCCCTGCTCGCCCACACCTACCTCGCGGTGGCATCCGCTGCTTCCCCAAAAGCGTTGGCAGCGGTCTCATTCCGCTCACAGTCGGCGGGCGAAATCAAGCGTCTCCTGGCACATGATCACCCCGATCCCGAACCTGCCCCTGGCACACCGTTGGTCGACCTGGCGACGATGAGACCAACATCAGGCAAAACAAGCCCACTGCCAGCGATGACAGGCATGACATCACGAAGTGATGCTGGAGTACAGCCCGGTTGCTCCCGCAGACGGAACGCAATCCCTTGGGCTTCTTCCTTGAGCTCCGCACCCCGTACGAGCAGGACCTGCCGACGCACGTCGAGGCGGGGATCGACCTCGAACACTGGTCGAGACCTACAACCTCCTAGTCGGAAAGCCCACTCACACACGCGACTTCGCGTCGCACAGCACAAGGAGTACTACCGACAAATCTACGCGACAAAATCCGAACTCGTTGCCGCAGTTTACAACTGGACCAGCTTCAATAACACTGTCCGGCAACACTCGGCGATCGGGATACGAAGCCCCGACAGCTCCGAGCGCTCACTCGGAGTAGTCGCCGCCTGAATCCCGTAACTCCCCTGTCCACCGTTCGGGGGACCCTCAGACCGCTGACGCTGCCAGAAAATCCAGCAGGAGTTCAGTGAGGCGGTTGGGGCAGTCCAGCGGAAGCCAGTGGCCTGCTTCGGGTACCTGTTCGTAGCGCCACGAGCCCGACACGAACGTGGCAGATCCGGTCATTTGTTCTTCGGCTAGCATGGCGTCGGAGGCGCCCCAGACGCCGAGTACCGGTACGGAGACTTCCGGGTAGGCACTTGGGCCGCTCGCTGGCATGACGGCATTGGCGCGGTACCAAGAGAGCGCGGCTTCGAACCTGCCCGGGGCCGCGAAGGCATCCAGATACCGGTTCAGGTCAGGTGAGCTGGCCAGCCAGGTGCGCAGCCGGAGCCAGTTATCACGGCGCAGCCACCGTTCGGCAGATGGGCTCTGGAGCAGAAACATGTACCAGGACCGTTGCATCTGTTCAAGGTTGATATCGGCAAAGGCACCGGGGTGGCCTACCGACAGCGCGGCGATACTGGTCACTCGGTGGGGCGCGACCATGGCCGCCATCCAGGCGAGCGCGGCACCAAAGTCGTGGCCGATGATGTCGATTCGGTCGATGCTCAGGATGTCAAGGACACCGAGTACGTCAGCGAGTACGGAGCGAAACTTGTACGCAGCGACGTCCGCAGGAGCGTCGGATTGACCAAATCCGCGCAAATCGGGCGCAATGACACGGAACCCCGCCTGGGTCAGGCGCGGGATCTGATGCCGCCACAGATCCGCCGAGTCGGGAAACCCGTGCAGAAGCAGGACTGGTCGGCCCTGGCCCTCGTCTTGTACAGACAGGGTGAGATCGTTCACGCGGAGGCGGTGTCGCATCGAGCATCCTTATTCATGGGTTCTGGACCGCAGTGCGCGTGAAAGCGCTTCTGCTGCGCCGGTTTTAGCTCCAGCACACTGCCGCATCGTTCGAAAATTCGCACTGTCACCGTTGCGGCGACCCCAGCCATACCCGCCGCTCGTCTCGCTGTCAATATGATAATGGCCCGACATCATTCAGCTACCGACTATGACGAGAGACTAGTACTATCTAGAGTGTTTTGGGTGGTAGTACCGGGGGGCCTGTTGAAAAGTCGCCATCTTCCAGCCGCTATGAGGGCATCTCAGAACTCGGGCGGCTGGCCCGCTATCGCGGGTCAGCAAGCGGGTGAGGGTCTTGATCGCGGCGAGGTAGACCATGGCTTCGTAGTGGTCGGGACGGGTTTGGACCCCGGCGGCGGTAGCAGAGCGTTTGATGATCTGAACAGCCAGCGCCAGAACGGATTTCGCCCAGCCATGGTATCAACTCCGCGCACGGTCCGAGAGTCGATCACCGCAGCTTCGGGCCACAGTGCGTCCAGCACGCACTCGTGCGCAGTCACGCACTACATCGTGGATGCGTTGCCACGCTCCACTTTTCGTCGACCGCCGGTAGGTGTGGTGACGGCCACAGCAGTCGGGAAGCCGTGCTGCAGGCTGTGCCCACGCCATATCGCCGCGGACCAGGTACAAGACAGCGTCGAGCACCAGCCGTCGAGAGCATGGCAAAACACAACGGCGGCCCTATGATGCGACCGACGAACCTCACTGTTCTGACGAGAAGTCCAGTGCGACAACCCCTCCCATGGCACCTGCGGACAGATCCGTGGCAGGCAAGTCGTTTACGCGTCCTCATCCTCACGCATCGGTGTTCGACTCCCTGGAGCCCAGCCGAAACGCACTGAGTAGGGAGATCTGATGAGGGCCAGTGCAATTCGAGAGGCGGAGCAACTGCCAGGGCTCCAACGAACACAGCAGCATTTGGTGGATAGAGTTTGTTGGAAGGGGACAATCATGCATGTACTTATCGTCGAGGATGACCATGATCTAGCGATGGAGTTGCACTGCGGGCTCGAGTCTCAGGGCTTTCGCGGCCTCGTCGCAAGCACTGGACGCGACGCGCTCGACCTGCACACTGAGGTGGAGGCGGTGCTACTTGACATCGGCCTGCCTGACATGGACGGTCTGGAGGTCTGCCGCAAAATAAGGGCGACATCCAACGTGCCGATCATCATCCTGAGTGGCCGATCGGACGAATTCGACCGAGTACTCGGGCTGAAGCTCGGAGCGGACGACTACGTGACTAAACCGCACAGCGTACGAGAACTCGCTGCCCGATTCCAAGCTATCACCCGTCGTACCCGAGAGATCCAGGACATAGCAGTGCCCGCCCGCGAAGCCCGGATCAGGAGCAACATCCGAAAGTTGCGCGAGATACGCATCGATGTAGACAGTCGTCGAGTGACCGTGAACGAGCGAGAAATCCGACTGACTCGACGAGAGTTCGATTTTCTTGAGCTACTGGCTCGCGAACCAGGCAAAGTCTTCAGCAGGGAAGCAATTATGATCGAGGCCTGGGGATATGACGGTGCTGGTGACACTAGAACGCTCGGCGTTCACGTGGCCAGTTTACGAAAGAAGCTGGGTTTGCCCGTGATCGAGACGGTACGTGGCGTCGGCTTTCGCCTGGCATCGTGACGATACTACGGCGGATAATCATTGCCGAGCTTGTCGTCGCCTTCGTTGTAGGGATCGCCACTATAATTCCGCTCAGTATCGGTCAACATTGGCAAGCCGCTTCTTTTGGGATCGCATCCGTGGTGTTGATCAGCTTGATCGCTCGCCCCTTGGCAGAGTGGGCACTCGCTCCCGCAAGTGCAATCAGAAATGTCCTGATGCAACTTGAGCGCGGCGAGATCGGCAGGTTGAACGCACACAACGGGCCACCGGAGATACGCAGGGTGATCGCCTCCATCAATACCGCAGTTGAGGGTCTGATGACCCAGGATGGCCATAAAAGAATAGTGGAGGCCGATCTCGCGCATCAACTCCGAACGACATTGCAGTTGTTGGAGGCGCGAATTGATCGGCTCTCGACCTTTCTCAACGATGAAGGCTCTGCGACCCTCGCGCAGGCTAGAGATGATTTCACCCGCCTGCATGACATACTCACCGAAAAGCTCGACAACGCGAACAGCGGAGTGACCGCACCGTTGATCGAAATCGATGTGCGCGATGTGGTGATGGAACGACTGGAAGCCTGGTCAGACGTTGCAGCTCAACGCGGCTCGCTCACATTGCGGCCAATGACGATCGACTCGGCGATGATCGTTACCCAACGCGGCACACTGGCACACTTGCTCGACATTCTGCTCGACAATGCGATTAAACACTCGCCCGAGCACCACGATATACTGCTGTCCACACAGGTCAGCCCAGGCGGAGAGCAAGTGACAATTCGAGTCATCGACGAGGGACCCGGCATGATCGCAGCGCAATGGGAACACGCGGTCGAACGCGGTTGGCAGGCCAAGCCCGGCGACGGACCCGGTCGCGGCCTGGGTCTGTCCATTGCGAATGTGCTGGCCAAGTCGAATCGAGGCCGACTAACCTTGGGTACCGCGCCTTCGGGCCGCGGACTCGAAGTATGCATCGACTTCCCGGTTGTGCTTGACCGAAAACCTTTCCGCAACACGCCCGGTACGAATGGTGTCATCCCCCGCGCCAAGACCAAGCCTGGCTGACCTGTGCGACGCACGCACCTCCGGTGCGGGTGTGCCAGGACCAGCTCGGCTGACGCTCATGACACTCAGCCAGATGGGTGCCATGGTCACCCGGTGCTGGACGAAGCCAACCGGGCCAATTTACCGATGCCGGGTTGCGCGCTGGCAACCGCACTCGTCTTCGGTATGGATCATTCCTTAAGTTCCGCGATCACATCGTAGATTCCTACAAGATTGACCATCCTCGGCAGATTCGTCTGCTCGATCGTCAGCTCAAGCGACAGTTCGAGGGCGGAAAGGATCTCGATGAGACGCATCGAGTCCGCCTCATGGTCCTCGATGAACAGGCTCGTATCGGTAACCTCATCGGTCTCGATCTCAAGAACATTGCAGACAACATCCTTAATGAGCTGTCGGTCACTCGTTGCCAAAATCACCATAACCAATTTCCCTACTTGTCCATCGAGCCAATGCTGAATATTCTCTGCGCACTACGGAAATAGTTCAAGGCTAATTGCTCTAGATTTTCGCTAGAACAACACGAAGGCGGAATTTGAATCAATTTTGCATGCTCTGCTCGCTGCCTTCGAGCGTCGTGGTCGGGCGTAGCGCAGCGGCAATCGCACCGACCTCGGCAACGAGCCGATCGCCGATCCAGATCTCGCCGGTTAGGAATGCGTTGTCGCCGACCATCCTGGTCATCCGCACCGTGTGCCGAAGCAGATCGCCAGGGAATGCATGCTGGTGAAACACCACGTCTTTGGCCGTTGCGAAAACAAGGCGGCCGTTCGGTTTCGCATTGACGCTGCGGATACTGGCCAACCAAAGGAAGGCGCAGCTCTGACAAAATGATTCGATGATCAGAGAGCGCGGATAGGCAAAGTCAGCCGACAGTGCGGTCTCGGGCACCGTACGATAGCATGGCTCAGCGCACGTAACAGCCTTCACCGCGACGAGACATTCGAAGAATGTAATGTCGTCGACCCGGTCGATCAACAGAATGGGATGACGATGCGGTAGTATTTCCTGAATCTCCGTCTGATCATACATCGGCACGTCCGCAGAGCTGGAATTTCAGCCGCATCTGGGCCACCTTTACATCGTTGTCGTTCTGGCAGTCGGCCCGCACCGCGAGTCTCACATCCGGTTCGTAAACGCACCTGCACCGAATGCTTAGCATGTCACCGGGCAGCACAGGTGCGATGAACCTGACCGAGCCGATCGCGATTAACTCGGCCGAGACCTGCTTCGACCTGACAAGCGCCTCCACCGCCTGGCCTACCGATTCGATGATGAAGACGCCTGGGTAGATGGGGAAGTCGGGATAGTGGCCGATGAGATAGGGATCGTCGGCGCGGATTAGTTTTTTCGCCACGATCTCCACTCCCGACGCCATCTCAGAGATCGATTCAAAGTGGTCCAGGGCGGACAACGGTACCGCACGGCGTGGGCGAACGAGTTCAGCCATTTGTTACTCGGGCGTGCCGAGGCGGGCGCGGGCCGAATCGTTGCGACGCCCGATCGGGGTGAGGCCACCGTGGGTGGCAAGACCCGACAGGGGCACGTTGCCGTAGATCGACTCGTAGCGACCGGCGGGGACGATGAAGGTCTCGTGCCAGATGCCGACCTCGGAACCCCGCGTGGCGAATCTATAGAAGTCCTGCCAGACCTTCCGATGAGTGGGGCCGTGGGCGAAATCCATCAACTGACCGACGCTGCTCCAGTACTGCAGCAGGGTTAGCTCGCGCGCTCCGTACAGTTGGGTACGCGAGGCAATCAGCCCGCTTTCGGCGTCCTCGCTCAGTTCCTTCAGCATCGGCGCGAGCGACCGGATCACCGGTAGCCACCTATGTACAGCGGTTAGCTTGTTGATTCGGACGCCAAGTAGGAACAGTACAACCTCGGTGCCGTTGCCGACCATGAACCGTCCGTTGTAGATTCGCAAATCTCTCTCCGTGGTGTCTATTCAAAGGGCCAGGCCACCATCGACCTGAAGCACCGAACCGGTGACATAATTCGCCGAAACAAGGTATGAGATGGCGTCAGCCACTTCGTCCGCGCAGCCGAACCTGCCGAGAACGACGTTGTCGCATGCCTTCTTTCGGCGAGCGTCCGACAGCCCTCCCACCATGTCGGTCTCGATAAACCCCGGCGCGACCACGTTCGCTCTGATGCCATACCTACCGACTTCCTTGGCCAGCGCCTTCGTGAACCCGATGACCCCTGCCTTCGCAGCCGAGTAGTTGGCCTGGCCGACGTTCCCCACGAGTCCGGAGATCGACGAAACCGTAATCACGCAGCCGGACTTGCGTTTCATCATCGGAAACAGTGCCGCCCGGCAGACGGCGAACGTGCCATCGAGGTTGATGTTGATCACCCTGGACCAGTCCTCATCAGACATCATCACGAGCGCCCCGTCCCGGACGATCCCGGCAGAGGTCACCACAACCATTATCGGCCCAAACTCGTCCTCGGTCTGGTTCACCCAACTCCGGACGCCTACGTTATCGCTGACATCGACCCTGCTGGCGATAGCTCGCCCGCCGAGCACGGCGACCTCCTTTTCCAACGTCGAGGCTGCATCGGTATCACTCTGGTAGCAGAACGCCACGTCGAATCCGTCCTGAGCAAGCCGCAGCACCGCAGCCCGGCCGATACCTCGCGATCCACCGCTGACGAGGGCAATCGGACGATCACTTTCGGTCATCGGGTCAGTCCACTCTGGTACCGGCCGAGCATGACAGTCGCGTTGTTCCCGCCGAAGGCGAGCCCGTTGTTCTGGACAACATGCAGGTCGGCGGGGACAGATATGTTGGGTACGCAGTCGATCTCGCACTCCGGGTCGGTCTGCCGGTGGTTGATCGTCGGCGGGATGAACCGCTCGGTGATTGCCAGTGAGCAGGCGATCGCAGCAAGAGCACTGGCCGCTCCCATCGTATGGCCAAGCATTGACTTCAGCGAGATCGTGCGTGGCGGTCGGTCAGCGTAGACCGACCTAATCGCCCGCGACTCCGTGACGTCGTTGGTCTTGGTCCCGGTACCGTGCGCAGATATCAGGTCGACTTCTTCCGGCATCACGCCCGCGTCGTCCAACGCGAACCGCATACACCGCTCGATGCTGGACTGATCGGGTGAGACCGGATGGTGGGCATCGCAATTGAGCCCGTAGCCGAGCACCTCGGAATGGATTCTGGCACCCCTGGCCAATGCCGACTCAAGGCTCTCCAACACCAACACGCCAGCGCCTTCGCCGTTCAGGATGCCCTGCCGGTCCACGTCGAACGGCCGGACACAATCCGGAGCGATCGTCCCGAGCCGATAGAAGATCGTGAAAGACTTGCGGCACATCGCGTCGGCGCCGCCACACAGCGCGATATCAGCGTCCCCCACCCGGATGGCGTCGAACCCGTGGCCAATCGCATAATTACCTGCGGAGCAGGCGGTGGCTAAGGTGACAGCCTCCGCATTGGTCAAGTCGAGCTCGTGCGCAACCGCGCTGGACAGCCGTGCCGCCGAGACCCGGTCGGCCAGAACCGGATTGAGGCTCTCCGGACCGCCGTTCACCCAGTCTGCAGCCAATCGATCGGTGTCGTGCGACTCCGCATCTGTGGTCCCGATAGAAATCTGCACCCGTCGATCGCGTAGATCAGCCAAAGGCAAGCCCGCGTCCCGGACCGCCATCCGGGCGGCCGCGACGGAGAATTGCGTTGCCCGGCCGATCTTTTCGACGTCCCCTCGCTCGATCCACTGGTTTGGATCGAACCCAATCACCTCGCAGCCCAGTGAGCGAGCGAATCCGGTGGTGTCGAAGGCGCTGATAGGCGATACCCCACTGCGACCTTCGCGCAAGCCAATGGCGAACTCATCGGCACCGATTCCGATGCTGGAAATCACGCCGAGGCCGGTGACCACCACCCGCTGAGATGCCGGTCGCTGCGCGACCGGCATGGCCCGGGGCCGGATACCCGACGTCCCGACACTCGACAGACTATTGGAACTCATACTGTCACCTCCACCCGGCATCCGTTGTCCATGACCACGCTGCCCGGCAGATTCGCCGGTGCGGCACTATGCGCACCGGCGAGGGCAATGCGCTCGTCCTGCCTCGCCAACAGTTTGTCACCCAAGTACACGGGTAACGCAGGCGCATCAGAAAACTGCCTCCATAATTTGACCGCATTGATTGGTCACAAAACAATATCCTCCTGGCCTCGCCTACGCCGAGCAAGAAGGGAATCTCTATATTTTCACTAGCTCTCATCGTCACTCATTACACGGATTTAGAACTCCTACAGATAAGAAGGTCTATTCAGCATCAGTCCTGCACTGGGTGGTGGTGATGAAATGATGAGAGCTGGCCTGATGGTTCGGAGGGCAGTTGCGTCGGCGTCGGCCGCAAACGGCAAGGCCAGGACCCCGTTCAAAGGGCTGATAGCCGCAGGATTCCACGGTTCCGAAATAGTTGCCTTCCATCCTGCAGAAGCGGGTTTCCGCTGGTCAGGTGGGTTGCGCTGGGACGGTACGGCAAAGAGCAATGATCAGAACCTGTGGATGACCGGGAAGAAGTTCTTCCCGATGATCTTCGAATCCAAGGTTTGATCAGTCCTGGCGCGATAGTGCCGGGTGGCAAGGTACGTCCCATGCTCGAGGTAGTCGACGACGGCATCAGACGGTGCGGCGGCCAGGGTGTCGCGGTCGCCGATCGATGAGGTCGTTTGCGAAGGCGCTCGCCTGATGCTCGAAGCCGCGATGCGGGCCAAAGTCGCCGTGTACGTCGAGCGGCTCGCCGACCAGGTCAGCGAGGAAGGCCGGAAGCTGGTGGTATGCAACGGCTATCACAACGAACGCGAGGTTTTGACCGCTGCCAGCGCGGTGACGGTGAAGGCGCCGCAGGTCAACGATAAGCGCGTGGATGCTGCATCCGGTGAGCGGCAACCGTCTTCCTCGGCGATCCTGCCCGCCTGGGCGCGTAAGTCACCGCAGGGACCGAAGTTCTGCCGCTGCTGTATCTGCACGGGCTGTCCACCGGCGACTTCGCCCAGCGCTCGAGCAGTTTCTCGGCACCGCCGCCGGACTCTCGGCGGCGGCGATCACCCGGCTAACCAGCCAGTGGTAGGACGAGGCCCGCGCGTTCGCGCGGCGGGACCTGTCGGGCACCCGATTACAGCGGTTGAATTTGTGATGTCGTCATGATCGTTTGAGTGTGAGGCCGGTGGCGGTGAGGCAACCGTCGACGAGGTGGGGGGTGGTATTTGAGGCGGTGCAGGTCGTCGCGGACGATCCGCGCGAGGTGGTCGGGGTCGGTGAGAATGCGGTTGGCCAGCCGGCCGCGGCGTAACAGTGACCAGATGCCCTCGACCGGGTTGAGGTCCGGGGCGTAGGTGGGTAGCTGGTAGATCCTCAGCCAGTCGTGAGCGGCGACGAATTTCCGCATTCCGGCGGTGAGGCGGGTGTTCAGGTTATCCCGGACCACGACGATGGGACCGCCGAGTTGCCGTTGCGCGCCGATCAGCGAGTCGCGGTAGTCGATCCACGCGAAACTCTTTCTGCCCGTGGTAGTTCGGTCGTGTCGGTACGGTCGCCGGATGAGCCGGGAACGCTGCCCCGGCCGGTAGCAGGTCAGCGCGGCCATCGATACCCGCCGGGTGGTCCGCCCTCGTACCCGCACGATCGGGGTCGGGCCGCAGGGTGCCCAGGTACGTGCAGTAGGCGGCGTCATCGAGAACCCGGCCTCGTCTTCGAACACGAGCCAGACCCCGAGCGTCGCTGCGGCGTTTTTACCCGCGGCCACAGCTCCTTCACCCACACCGCGACCGCCGCGTCGTCACGTTCGACCGCACGCCGGGCCGGGACCTGCCGGCTCCAGCCGTGCCGATGCGGCAGCAGCGCACCACCTTTCACGGTGTAGGAGATGCGGAACCAGCGGCCGATCACGGTCTTGATTCGCGCACGAATTCAACCGCTGTAACCCACTTCCTCACCTGCGGCAAACGACGGTGCGCCAGTGAGCATGGCGGCCACCATAATCGCCCGCACCATCGGAGCGGATCCCTAACATCGCACCGTTCGAGGAGATCGATTACCGACCCGATCGGCGGGATCGAGTGGAGCGAGCGCAACCAGCCCTGTCTCGACATGGACATGGACATGGACATGGACATGGACATGGACATGGACATGGACATGGACACAGCAACGGCTTTTCAGACGGTCAACTTCAACAACCGCGATCACCATGCCAAGCCGTGCCGGTACAGCATCAACACGCCGGAAACTCCAGGTCAAACACACATAGCCACGACTTCGCCAACACCTCCACACAGCACTCGACAGCCAGCACTGGGTATGCGAACGTAGCTTTCCCGAGTTCGGTTCATACGTAGGAATCCGTGATCGCTACCGAGGCATCTGTGTAAGCCTCCACCCCAAACAGCACATCACCAATCCATTCCAGCAGCCCAACAGGAAGGACTTCGTCCGACGATGCCGTAGCCTCAATGTCCCCCGTCCCACCAACGGTGAGGCATGCCAGCAAACGACCACGTCGAGGAACCTTGCATTCCATGGTATGCAAGTGCCGGTTCCGCAGATGTTAACGTGGATGGTTGAGGCGGGGATTTGCGGCTGACCACTTTTGACCGGCCTTTCGGATCGACGCTAGCCTTCGCTCGCGGAATGGATACTCCGCCTGAATCAGTCGCGCTTTTCTGCGTCGAACTTCTCCCGAATTGCTTGAGCGGCTTCGGCATTTTCGGCGGCAAGCTTCTGAATGTAAGCGACGGCATCGCCAACGGTGCGAAGGCCAGCGAGGTCTTCGTCGGGGATCTTGACACCATACTTATCTTCGGTCTGGACCGCAATTTCGACCATCGAGAGGGAGTCGATATCGAGATCATCGACAAAGGACTTGTCGATGGTCACCTCAGATGGTTCGATACCGGTGACTTCCTCGATGATTTCGGCAATTTCAGCGACGAGCTCTTCCTGAGTTGCGATCACCACGACGGGCCTCCTCTATTGATTGTTTGAAAGTGTTGAGCGGGACGGTTTAGCGTCTATCGACCACTGATAGTCGACACTCAATTGCGCTACGGTGGCGGACGAGCTAGTCAGAAGAGACGCGTTGAACCACTTGCCGGTCGGCGCGTTTAGGATAGCGGTCCGCGGTTCCACGTCGTCTCTCGACCTCCCAATTCGGATAGGCAGGGTCGAAGATTTGATAGGTGTCCTCGATAGCCGCAGTGATACGCTTCCAAACCTGGTGCGCAGTCGGGCGGGGCCGGGGCCAGCCAGTCCCGTAGAGATCATCGTCTACGTCCAGGCCAATCTCGTCCAGCGGCAATGGGGTGTGCCGGGCAGCACATATCATGCGATCGACCCCTGGGCAGCGTTCAACGATATAGCGGCCGCGTTGGTCACCACCAGACACCACAATCGGATCAGGTTGACCGTTCCACTGCGTCTGAGAGTAGACCACAATGCGATTTCCTGTTGTCACCTGCACATACTCGCGAGAGTCGGTAGCAACATCGTTCCGCTCTCTCACTTCAGGTGTAATCCCGTGTGTCAGCATCCGTTTGTAACTACGAATGTGATCATCAACGATAATCCAGTGTTGGTCAGTCATATCGGCGACATCGACCCACATTGTCTGCCGCAGTGTCTCGATCTGCGCAGCCATGTCCTCGTTCGTCGGAACCGGTCGAATTGCCCTGGCCTTGATCGATGACTTGCTGACACCGAGTTTGGCGGCGATCTGGCGATCACCCAGTCCTTCAGCACGCATAACAGCGATCGCCTCAGCGATCACCCCGCGAGATGCAAGGAGGGCGATCTCCGCTCGTTCGCGGGCCAAATCGGCTGCCTTCGCGGCGATCTGGACGCGGTATGGATGGTCAAGCACGCCGCTAGTGTTACACACCGAATCGATGACTGTCCATTCGATTGGACAGTCACGTCAACGACTCGCAAAGCCCGGATGGATGGCAGCAGGGTCGAAGGTATCGATCTGGGACGATGCGGGTTCGGGCCGCGTTCTGATTCAAAGGCTTCTGTGGCCGGAAGCGTGGAGCCGAGTTCGGTTCAACGGGAGACTAGGGAGGTGGAGCAGCGCCGTCGAAGCAGAGGCGCTCCGACGCTCTGGACAGGCCGGGTACGCACGACAGCCCGGTTTGGAGGGTTTCCACAAAAACAAGTTCGAAGGTTCGTAGCCCCGAATACCTTCTGAGCCGAACGCGTCGGTATGATCTGTTGCGAACAGTGATCGGAGCGAAAGAGTCTGACTCACAACAAGATTGAGTTGACTCAGATAGGAGAAGCTGCCTGAATTTGACGCCCTCGGTAGGGTGTCGGTTGGCGGTGTCCTAGCTGCCCGTTGTCTGTTCATGCCCTGTTGGGCGATCGTTCGGCCGTGTTGACAAATCAGTCGTACCGCGACTTCGGCACGTATCAGAAGTCCAATAGCTACAAGAAGGGAGCCCGAAGTGGCCGCGTTGACCCAAGAAGAGATCGTCGAGGAGCTCGGCAAGATCATCGAAGAGGTGACGGGTATCGAACCCTCCGAGGTGACCATCGAGAAGGCCTTCGTCGAGGACCTGGACATCGACTCGCTGTCCATGGTCGAGATCGCGGTGCAGTTCGAGGACAAGTACGGCGTGAAGATCCCCGACGAGGATCTGGCCAGTCTGAAGACGGTCGGCGACGCGGTGGTGTACGTTCAGAAGCTCGAGGCCGAGAACGCCGAGTCGGCCGCAGAGCTCAAGGCCAAGTTCTCGAACGAAGCCGAGTAGGGCCGAACCTGTGACCACTCCTTCCACCTTGAACGGGAACTTCCCCAACGTCGTCGTCTCTAGCCTGGCGGCGACCACGTCGATCGCGGGT
>NZ_QZFU01000012.1 GCF_003598715.1 Nocardia panacis | reverse complement strand
GGCATCAACCTGCTCAAGCAAAACCGTGCTGTCGCAACCAGATACGACAAGCTCGCCGTCCGCTACAAGGCAACCGTGCAGGTCGCAGCCATCAACATCTGGCTACCCACTTCTTAAACACCGCCTAGGACGATGTCTCGTCGACATCCCCCGCTATCACGGCCTGATCCTTGTGCCGCTGCGCGGCTGCCGCAAGCAGCTTCGGATACATGGCGTGACGCGTCCTGCCACGTGTCTTGACGGCATGGCAATTGGGGCAGAGCGCGATCATCTGTTCGGGGTGATCACGGCCTCCTTTCGCGATGTCCTCCACATGGTCAACCTCCAAGACGGGCAGTCCCATATCCGTGACGTCCGGAGCTACCTTGCCGCAATCGGGATTCTCACATCTGCCGCCACTACGGATCACCACGGCTCGACGCGCAGCCTGGAGCCGAATCGGTTTCGATGCCGTGACCGCATGCCGCCCACCCGAATTACCTGCCGCGCGGTGTTCGACCAGTTCGAGACAGCGCAGATAGGCAGCATTGCTGTCCACGGTTGGACCGTTGTCGACCATGGTGTTGAAGATCTGGACGGCCTCCTCGGCGGAAATCTCGTCGGCCGTCGCGAGATCCGCAGCGAGGAGATCGTGGTCCAGAGGGCCGTAGCCGGGCACATTCAATATCAGCCGGATGCGCTTGACACTGTTACCGTGCGTCGTTGCTTCCGACTTCCGGCCGATCGGTCGCTGGGCGTTGCGCAGGTCCTTGCATAATTTGGGTATATCTGTCACACCGGCCAACTCGACAGGTTTGTCGATCAGACGACGGTCCGCCACCGGCAACGAACGGGTGTTCCGGGAATCCACCAGTGCCGAAACCAGCACCGCCGCCTGCTGTTTGAGCCTGTCCAGCAGTAACTCGAGTGCTGATCCATAATCGCCGTTACGCCTTGTCCGCCCCTTGCCGCGGCCGCTGGAACTCTCCAGGATCAATGCCAGCCGACCATCGTCGGTTTCGACCGAGTACTCGGCATTGAGAGGTCGTCCCAATGAGTCGATCACCTTCATATCGACACTATGACACGACGGAACTACAAATGCCGAAGGCGGATGGTTCGCGGCGGAAGAACAACCGCTCGTAGCAGCCGACGAATGCAGTCGGAACTCGATCGCAGCGGTAATTCTCCGGGGAGAGATTTCAAATGCGCGATCGACGTGGTTGCGAGTGCCGGAAATTAGCTGATCGTATCGATGCCCGCGCTGCGGGGGCAGATTTTTCGATCGGTGAGCGCATCGTGGGTCGATTCACACTTCAAGTGTGAAAATGAAATTGTTGACAACGGTTGATACTGGTTGATAGGACCGTTGTTGAAGCTCCGACCCGAATTGGCACCGGAGGGGGTGAGTCGCTGGATGTGGGTGCGTGGCGGTTTCGCGCGAGTCGGGATCACCGTGGCACACGCGGTCATCGGTGGGTTCCGCCGCCGCGCTCGGCGTGGATGAGGAGGGTAGTGGACAGGGAACCGGCCGAAGCAGAAGTAGCCGGACCGCAGTTGCTGGCGCTCGGCTCGTTGATCCGGGAATTGCGTCGCGATCTGGGGCTGACCCAGGATCAGGCCGCCAAGTTGGCTGGAGTGTCGCGATCGGCGTATTCGAAGTGGGAGGAAGGCGCCCGCAAGCCGCGCGTCGAACATATCGAGCGGGTCGGAAAGGTGCTGGAGGCCGACGAATGGCGATATCGCAAGATGATGTCGCTGGTGTCCAGTGCCGTCAGCATTCAGATCGGCATGTGGCCGCCGGAACTCAATGGCGAGGATATCGATATCCTGGAGAATTTCGGTTTTCCGGCCATGTATCGCAGGCTGCCGGACTATGGAATCATCCATATCAATTCTCTGGCCGAGCAGGTGTACCCGATGTTCGCGCCCGCACCGCCGGAGGCGCGACACCCGACCAATATGATCGAAGTAATGTTCACGGATATTCGCTCGAAGATCGTCTTCGTGGACTGGGAAATGGTCGCCTGGCGAATGACGTATATGATGCGACTCTGGTCCAGAGGTATCGCACCCGAGATCCTGTCCGAAATCCAGGAGAACTGCACGCGAGCCTCACCCGATTTTGCCGGAATGTGGGCGGAGCGCCCACCTCCGGAGTATTTCGCCAATAACCGGATCAGCGTCCGCGACCTGCACACCAGGGCAGTGAGTCACTACACCCTGTGCAGTTGGCTCACCAACTACCCGCCGCGCCCCTTCGAGATCCTGGGCACCCCACGCCGCAGTGCCGAACTCGTCGCACGGGAGATGACCCCATGACCAAACTCGAACTCCTGCATTCACACCCGCGCGTCGCCGTGGGACCGGATGCGCAGCGCAGGGCGAAGACAACTACCCAATGGGGTTGCCGATGCGGCCGCTGCTCCGACCGGAACTGTGCGTGCCTGGATCCGTTCATCGCCGCGATACTGGAGACGGCCGCCCAACGTGTGTGCACTCATCGCCGCGAAGATGATCCGCTGCTCTGCCCGGAATGCTCGAAGCAGATGCTGCTTTTGGTCGAATTGGCCGACGGAACAAACGTCGACTGGCGAGCCGGACAGATCGAACGGGTCGGCGCTTGGGCGCATGCGGTTCTGATGACGATCGGCGGGACCGCCCGCGAACCCTACGCCATCGTCGAACGCTACCTGGACCAGCTCGAAAACGAGGATCGGGCAGGACAACCCGATCCGGGCGAGGCCGAAGCCATCGACGCGCTCACCGACCTGATCGCACTGCCCGAATCGGGTCCGCTCATCTTGGACTTCGCGCGGGCGATCGTGGAGCAGATGCTGCTGCAGTGCCGCGGCCGCCGCCCCACCGGTGTCCATTCCCTAGACACCGACGACGACGCCACCGACATCTACACCCGCACCCGCCCCGATCAGCCCGAACGAACACGACTGGAACACACCGTTCGACTGATGGCGAACCTCGCCAACAATGAGGCCGACTTCATCCTGCTCGCCACCGAGATGGCCGGAATGAAACTGCACCCGCACCTCGATGCCACCGGCGTCATCGAATGCGGCTACAGCCTCGCCGACCATCCGGGCATCTACTACGACGGCGGCACTCTCGCCCCCGACCTCAACCTGCACAGTGTTCGCCTGTCCTGGACCGGCGCCGCGTCCACCGCCGCCGCCCTGACCACCTGGCGAACCGTTGCCGGGTTCTGACCACGAGATGCATCGTGGACGATAGCGCTCCCATGTCCGCAGCAGCCGGTTGCCCACGCTGCTACGCCGGTGGCGCTCCACACCGCATTTCGAACACGATGCCCGGACGCACCGCATGTCGATGTCCGAAGCGCGGCAAACGCTTCGGATCAGCGTCCAGTGCTTGGTCGCATCCGGCGAGACGGTTGACACCGCGCCGAACTCTCTCCACTGACAAGCATTCGCACACAAGGACCGTCCTCGACAGCAGCCGAGGACGGTCGGGAATCGGATCAGCGGGTCTTGATGGTTCCACCGTCGATGACGAAGTCGGCTCCGATGATATTGGTGGCTTTACCCGAGACCAGGAAGGCCACCAGGTCCGCGACCTCTTCGGGTTCGGAGATTCGGCGCGAGGCGATGCCCCACTGCTCCGGCAGCGCCGCCAGCAATTGTTCCTGCGGAATACCCTGTGTCGCGGCTATTTTCGCGCCGATCGAATCGGAACCGCGCCAGATGCCGGTGCCGACCACGCCGGGCGAGACGGTATTGACGCGAACTCCCTGCGGACCGAATTCCTCGCTCAAACGCTTGCTGAAGACGGTGAGCGCGGCTTTGGCCTCGCTGTAGCCGACCGGCCCGGTGGCCGGGACATGCGCGTTGATCGAGGAGATATTCACGATCGCGCCGCGACGCTCGAGCAGGCTCGGCAGGGCCGCGCGGGTCGTCCAGACGGCGCTGAACAGGTTGAGATCGAGCAGGTGTCGCCACTGGTCTTCGGTGGTGTCGAGGAACCCGCCGAGTCCGAACCGATCGGAGTCACCGCCGCCGACGTTGTTGACCAGGATGTCGATGCCGCCGAGCTCCGCCAGCGCGGCGCCGATGAGCGCGGTGGCGCCGTCCGGTGCGCTCAAGTCCGCTGAAACGGTTGCCACGGTGGCTTTTTCGAGTTCGGGCGTGCTGGTCCGGGCCGCACCGACCACGCGCGCGCCCGCAGCCGACAATGCCTCGGCGACCGCCAGGCCGATACCTCGGCTCGCTCCGGTGACGACGGCGGTCTTGCCTGCCAATTCGAGGTCCATGGAAATCCCCTTTCTGGAACCACAGGTCAAAAACGAGGGTATGCGTGCAGCCGCCACGGGGGCGGCGGGTCGATCAGAGAGCGGTGAGCGCGACTTCGATAATGCGATAGAGCTCTTCGGTATCGCGGGTCTTGCCCATGATGCGCAGGCCGACGGAGGTGTTGAGCAGGAAATCGGCCGCCGCCCGCGCGTCGATATCGGAGCCGAAGTCGCCGTCGCGGCGCCCCTGCTCGATCCGCGCGGCCAGCACGGCGACAATACTCTGTTCGACGCCGCGCAAGACGCGATCGATCTCCGCATCGTGACCGCCGAGTTCGGCGACGGTGTTCACCACCAGGCATCCACGCCGAATCGGTTGCGCGACATCGGAATCCACTGTCTCACGCAGGTAGACGCGAATGCGATCGATGGCATTTCCCGGTTGGAACAGCAACTCCTCGGCCTGCGCCACACCCATCTGCGCATAGCGGGCCAACGCCTGATCGAACAGTGCCCGCTTGCTCCCGAACGCGTGATACAGACTGCCCTTGGCGACACCGGTCGCCGCGGCGAGCTGCGCGGGGGATGTGCCCGTGTAGCCCCGCGTCCAGAACTCCTCCATCGCGCGCTCGACCACGGTGTCGGTCTCGAAGTTCCGCGGCCTGCCCATACCCGAAACTCTAGACATTCTCGACCTGAAGGTCAAGAATTCTGCGAACCGACCTCGGTGATGTAGAACCGATTGCCATCCAGATCGCGGAACGTGAACATCAAAGGAGCGGTCTCCCAGTCGAGCAGTTCACCCACCTCGAACCCGAGTTCACGCACGGCGGCATGCGCCGCGCGAGCATCCGGCGTCCCCAGCCTGATGCCGGTATTGATACCCGCGGGCAACTCCTCGCCCGCCCGCACCAGCGACAGCGTCGCACCCCCACCCGCCATGCCCATCTCGACCCACCGGAACCCCGGCTGCAACTCGGCATCCAGCCGAGTCCGCAAACCCAACCGCTCGAACTGCGACTTGGCCCGATCCTGATCGGTCACGGGCACGGCAACGGTCAACACCTCGGTACATGTTTCACTCATGAAAGAGGTGACGGCGCAATCGAGCCGAACTCATCGCGGCTATCATTGAAACCCACTTGGAACCACACCGCCCCCGCGCACGACTCCGACCTTTGTCGGCAAACTCCGCCCAATCGCCCGTCTGGGGAATCTCGGCGGAACCATACGTGCCGGTAACACCCGTACGCCGTGCGAAGACGGGTAGGGAAGGTGCACACTACGCGAAGCCGGGATTCGCGCATCCCTCGCCCGATCCGGGACGGCGCATTCAGAGGAAGGAGCAGGCGAGTGTTCAGCCGCATCGCCATCGTGAATCGGGGAGAGGCCGCCATGCGGCTCATCCACGCCGTACGGGATCTGGCCGCGGAGACGGGGTTACCGATCGAGACGGTGGCCCTCTACACCGATGTCGACCGGAACGCGACCTTCGTGCGCGAGGCCGATATCGCCTACGACCTGGGCGCCGCGGCGGCGCGCCCATACCTGGATCTGAAGGTGCTCGAGCGGGCACTGATCGCCACGGGCGCCGACTCCGTCTGGGTGGGTTGGGGTTTCGTCGCCGAGGACCCGGCGTTCGCGGAACTGTGCGAGCAGATCGGGGTCACCTTCATCGGCCCGAGCCCTGAGGCGATGCGCAAACTGGGCGACAAGATCGGCGCGAAGCTGATCGCCGAGGAGGTCGGCGTACCGGTCGCGCCGTGGAGCCGCGGCGCGGTGGAGACGGTGGACGCGGCGCTGGCGGCGGCGCGCGAGATCGGCTACCCGCTGATGCTCAAGGCGACCGCGGGCGGCGGCGGGCGCGGCATCCGGGTCGTCACCAATGACGCCGACCTCGTCGACGCCTACGAGCGCACCCGCCAGGAGGCGGCGCGCGCCTTCGGCAGCGGCGTGGTGTTCCTGGAGCGGCTGGTCACGGGCGCGCGCCACGTCGAGGTGCAGGTCATCGCGGACGGTCAGGGCACGGCGTGGGCGCTCGGTGTGCGCGACTGCTCGGTGCAGCGACGCAATCAGAAGGTCATCGAGGAGTCGGCCTCGCCGGTGCTGCGGCCCGAGCAGACGGCCGAGTTGAAGGCGTCGGCGGAGCGGCTGGCGGTCGCCGTCGACTATCGCGGCGCGGCCACGGTGGAATTCCTCTACCACCCCGGCGAGCAGCTGTTCGCCTTCCTCGAGGTCAATACCCGCCTGCAGGTCGAACATCCGATCACCGAATGCACCACCGGATTCGATCTGGTGCGGGCGCAGTTGCTGGTGGCCTCGGGTGGTCGACTGGAGGGTGAACCCCCTGCCGAGCGCGGCCACGCCATCGAGGCCCGACTCAACGCCGAGGATCCGGATCGCGATTTCGCGCCCGCCCCCGGCCGTATCGCGCGACTGGATCTGCCCGCCGGACCGGGCATTCGGGTGGACACCGGCGTCAGCGAGGGTGACACCATTCCCGCCGACTTCGATTCCATGATCGCGAAAATCATTGCCTACGGCCGCAATCGCGAAGAGGCGCTGGGCAGGCTGCGTCGCGCGGTCGCGCAGACCAGAGTGGTCATCGAGGGCGGCGCGACGAACAAGAGTTTCGTCCTGGATCTGCTCAATCAGCCCGAGGTCATCGACGCGAGCGCCGACACCGGCTGGATCGACCGGGTGCGCGGCGAGGGTCGCCTTGTCTCGCACCGGCATTCGGCCGTCGCGCTGGCCGCCGCCGCCATCGACGCCTACGAGGAGCAGGAGCGGGCCGAACGGCAGCGGCTGCTGTCCACCGCCTCCGGCGGGCGACCGCAGGTGCAGCACGAGAGTGGTCGGCCGCTGGATCTGAAGCTGCGCGGCATCGGCTACCGGGTGCGGGTGGCGCGGATCGGTGCGCACCGCTTCCGGGTCGGCATCGAGTCGGCGAGCGAAACCCGCACGGCCGATGTGGATCTCGAGCGTTTCGACGCCCACGCGGGTCAGATCGTGGTCAACGGTGTCCGCTACCGCCTCATCACCGGCACGCACGGCCCGATCCACGTGGTCGACGTCGACGGTGTGACGCATCGGATCAGCCGCGACGAGGGCGGTGTGGTCCGCTCCCCCGCGCCCGCCCTGGTGGTGGCGACACCGCTGGAGGTCGGCGACGAGGTCGAGGCGGGCGCGCCCATCCTGGTGCTGGAGAGCATGAAGATGGAGACGGTGCTGCGCGCACCGTTCCGCGCCAGGTTGAAGGAATCCACGGTCTCGGTCGGCACCCAGGTGGAGACGGGCGCGCCGCTGCTGCGGCTCGAGCCCATCGCCGAGGACGACGATGCGGCCGAGGCCGAGCCGGTGCACACGGTGCAGCTCGACCTGCCCGCGGCGCCCGCGTCGACCCAGCCGCACGAGCGCATGGACCGCGACCTGCAGGACCTGCGCAGCATGCTGCTCGGCTTCGATGTGGATCCGCACGACGACCACCGCATCCTCGACGACTATCTGGTAGCCCGCCGCGCGGCCATCGCCGACAACCAGCGCCCCCTGGCCGAGGAACTGGAGCTCATCCAGGTCTTCGCCGATCTGGTCGAGTTGAGCCACAACCGCTCCAGGGAGGAGGACGGCGGCCACGTGCCCAGCGCCCGCGAGTATTTCCACACCTACTTGCAGAGCCTCGATGTCGAGCGGGCCGGCCTGCCGGAGTCGTATCGGGCGAGTCTGGCCAAAGCGTTGGGCCACTACGGCGTCACCGAACTGGATCGCACACCCGATCTGGAGGCCGCGGTCTTCCGGATCTTCCTGGCCCAGCAGCGTCCTTCGGACACGGTGAACGTCATCGCGACACTGCTGCGCGAATGGCTGCGCGAGCCGGTCCCGGACCGGGTGCTGCGCGAACCCGTCGGTCTGACGCTGGAGCGTCTGGTGGCGGCGACGCAGGTGCGTTTCCCCGTCATCGCCGACCTGACCCGCGGCGTCGTCTACACCTGGTACGGCCAGCCCCTGCTGCGCCGCAACCGCGCCCGCGTCTACACCAGCGTCCGCAATCACCTGCGCCACCTCGACGCGCACCCGGATTCGCCGGACCGCGCCGAGCGCATGTCCGACATGGTGCGCAGCACCGAACCGCTGGTGCGGCTGCTCGGGCAGCGCCTGGTGCGCGGCGATCTGGACAACAGCGTCATGCTCGAGGTGCTGACCCGCCGCTACTACGGCAACAAGGGCCTCACCGGCGTACGCGTCCAGGAGGTGGACGGCAACACCTTCGTCATCGCCGAACGCCGCGGCCTGACTCTGGTCTCGGCGGCGGTCCGCTTCGAGGCCCTGGGCGCCGCCCTGCGCGGACTCGCCGAACTGGCCAAGGGCACGGTTTCCATCGAGGCCGATATCTACCTCGGTTGGGAGAAGCAGCCGGGCGATTTCGACACGATGGCCTCGGCACTGCAGGAGGTGCTCAGCGCGCAGCGGATGCCCAATCAGGTGCACCGGATCACCACCACCGTCGCGGGCAGCGGTGGTGCGGTCATGCACCACCACTTCACCTTCCGGCCCTCGGCCACCGGCATGGTCGAGGAGCGCCTGATCCGCGGCCTGCACCCCTACATCGCCGAGCGCATGCAGATGAAGCGCCTGCGCAAATTCGATCTGACCCGACTGCCGTCCTCCGACGACGACGAGATCTACCTGTTCAAATGCCAGGCGAAGGAGAATCCGGCCGACGAGCGCCTCATCGCGCTGGCCCAGGTGCGCGACCTGGCGGCGCTGCGCGAGACCGACGGTCGCCTGCTGGCGCTGCCGACCGCCGAGAACACCATCGCCACCTGCCTGGATTCCATTCGCCGCCAGCAGTCCCGACGGCCCTCGGCCAAGCGGTTCAACACCAACCGCATCGTCATGTACATCTGGCCGCCGATCGATATCACCCCGGCCGAATTCGAGACGATCGTCGAACGTGTCGAGCCGACCACGGCGGGCGCGGGCCTGGAGGAGATCCTGATCATCGCGCGTCAGCACGACGCGAAATCCGGTGAACTGGTCAAGGTCGCGGTCCGCATCACCTTCGACCCCACCGGCGGCACCGAGGTCACCGTCGGCGAGCGCTCCGACGAACCGGTCGAACCGCTGGACGCCTACCGGCAGAAGGTGCTGCGGGCCAACAGCCGCAACACCGTCTACCCGTACGAATTGACAGGTCTGCTCGGCGATTTCACCGAATACGATCTGGACGCCGAACACGCGCTGATCCCGGTCGACCGGCCGAAGGGCCGCAACGCGGCGGCCATCGTCGCGGGTGTGGTCACCACCCCCACCGCGCGATACCCGGAGGGTGTCACCAGGGTGGCGCTGCTCGGCGATCCCACCAAATCCCTCGGCGCGCTGTCGGAACCGGAATGCCGCCGGGTGATCGCGGCACTGGATCTGGCCGAGCGGCTCGGCGTGCCGCTGGAGTGGTACGCGCTGTCCTCGGGTGCGCGGATCTCCATGGACTCGGGCACCGAGAATATGGACTGGGTGGCGGCGGCGCTCAAGCGCATCGTCGAATTCACCCAGGACGGCGGCGAGATCAATATCGTGGTCGCGGGCATCAATGTCGGTGCGCAGCCGTACTGGAACGCCGAAGCCACCATGCTCATGCACACCAAGGGCATCCTGGTGATGACGCCGGATTCGGCCATGGTGCTCACCGGCAAACAGGCGCTGGACTTCTCCGGCGGCGTGTCGGCCGAGGACAATTTCGGTATCGGCGGCTACGACCGGGTGATGGGTCCGAATGGTCAGGGCCAATACTGGGCGCCGAATCTCACTGCCGCGCGCGACATCCTGATGTCGCACTACGACCACACCTATATCGCGCCGGGTGAGCAGGCCCCGCGCCGGGCGCAGACCACCGACCCGCTCGACCGCGATATCTCCGATTTCCCGCACGTGTTGGCCGACAGCGATTTCCGCACCGTCGGCGAGATCTTCTCGGCGGGCTCGAATCCGGATCGCAAGAAGCCCTTCGATATTCGCACCGTCATGCAGGCGCTGGCCGACCAGGACCACGCGGTGCTGGAACGCTGGGCCGGTATGGCCGACGCGGAGACGGCAGTGGTGCAGGACGCGCATCTCGGCGGTATTCCGGTGTGTCTGTTGGGTATCGAGTCGCGGGGTGTGCCGCGTCGCGGCTTCCCGTCGACCGACGGACCCGATACCTACACTGCGGGCACGCTGTTCCCGCGTTCGTCCAAGAAGGCCGCCCGCGCCATCAACGCCGCCAGCGGCAACCGTCCGCTGGTGGTGCTGGCGAATCTGTCGGGCTTCGACGGGTCGCCGGAGTCGATGCGCAAGTCGCAGTTGGAGTACGGCGCCGAAATCGGCCGCGCCATCGTGAATTTCCGCGGACCGATCGTGTTCTGCGTGATCTCGCGGTATCACGGCGGCGCGTTCGTGGTGTTCTCCAAGGCGCTCAACCCGAATATGACGGTGCTGGCGCTGGAGGGCTCGTTCGCCTCGGTGCTCGGTGGCGCGCCCGCCGCCGCCGTGGTGTTCGCCGGTGATGTGAGCACCCGCACCGCCGCGGACACCCGTGTGCGCGAGTTGGAGGCCCGCGCGACCACCGCCTCGGGTTCGGATCGGGCCGCCCTGATCGCCGAATTGGACGAGGTCCGCACCTCGGTCCGCGCCGAGAAACTCGGTGAGGTCGCCGCGGAATTCGATCGGGTGCATAATATTCAGCGCGCCGTCGAGGTCGGCTCGGTCGACGCCATCATCCGCGCCGCCGAACTGCGCCCGCGCATCATCGAGGCGATCGAGGCGCGACTGGGTCGATGAGTCTCGGACCGGCGCGCCCCTATGCGCGCCGGTCCGAGCCGGCCGTGTCAACCAGCCGGTCGCGCGCGTCGAATCCGGCGATCGGTCCACGTGTTCCGGGGTGCTGCCTCTCGGCAGCACCCCGGAACAGTTCGCGAGTTGGGCTGGTATCCGACCTGAGAGCCTGTGTCCCTTAGTCGGCGGTGACGGTGACGGGCGTGCCCGCGTGCGTCGCGGGCGGTTGCACCGCAGCGGAGCTGCGGCGCAACGCCAGTACGATCGGCACCCCGAGGACCATCCCGAGCGCGGTCAGCAGCACGACCACGAATTCCCCGTGGGCGGTCGCGGCGCCCAGATCATCCCCGGTGCGACCGGTCGTACCGATCTGTGCGATCGCTGTGAAGACGGCCAGCCCGATAGCATTGCCGATATTCAATGCGGTGGAGGCGATTCCATTGGCGATGCCCTGTTCCGCGGCCGCCGTTCCGGTGGCGGCGGCGATCCACATGGTCGTCCAAACAACGCCCTGACCGAATCCGGAGACGATGAGTCCGACCACCAGTGCGCCGTAACCGGCCTCGGCATCGAAGCCGAATGCCAGCGCCACCGTCCCCACCGCGCCGACCACAAATCCGAGGAGCAGCGTTGCTCTGGTGCCTTTTCGGGTGGCCAAGCGCTCACCGTATTGGGTGCCCGCGGCGATGGTGAGCGAGGGCAGCAGGAAAGCGAGGCCGGTCTGTAATGCGCTGTAGCCGTGGACCGTCTGCATCAGCACGGTCAGGAAGTACGGCAGCACACCGAACGTCGCCATGTAGAGGAACGTGACCAGCATCCCGACCGTCAGGCTGCGATTGCGGAACAACCGAAACGGCATGAGCGGATCGGCGGTGCGAGCCTCGATCACAGCGAATAGCGCCAGCAACGCGGCGGCAGCCGCGAAAGCTCCGACGACCAGCCCACTGTCCCAGCCGAGTTCGGGTCCCTCGACGAGCGCGAGCACCAGCAGCGTCGCCCCTGCGGTCACACTGAATACACCGGGCAGATCGAAGCGGCGCGCGGCCTTGGCCGCCACATCGCGCGGGATCACGACCAGCGCTGCGGCGGCCACCGCTGCGGCAAGCGGTACGTTGACGAAGAACACCGCGGACCAGCCGAAATTCTCGGTGAGCACTCCGCCGAGCAATGCGCCAATGGTCAGCCCGCTCGCACCCGCGCCTCCCCATACCGCTACCGCCCGATTCCGCTGCGGCCCTTCGGGAAACAAGGTACTGATCAGAGATAGCGTCGCAGGTAGCAGCAGCGCGCCGCCGATACCCTGCACCGCGCGGGCCACGATAATCACCACGGGGCTCCAGGCCAGCCCGCCGGCGAGCGAGGATACCGCGTACAGAGCCAGGGCGAGCACGAAGATTCGCCGTCGGCCGAGTAGATCGGCGGCACGGCCGCCGAACAGCAGGAATCCGCCTGCGCACACGACATACGCGCTGACCACCAATTGTTGTGTCTGGCCGGGAAATCCCAGTGCGTGGCCGATATCCGGCAGCGCGACGAAGACGATATTGAGATCGAGCGCGTAGATCAATTGCGCCAAGGCGAGCACGGCCAATGTGAGGCCGAGACGTGGGGAACCGGACATGACGATCCTTTGCGAACGAGAGTCGGGTGCTGTCTGACAGGCGACAGCAAACGCTACGACTGTACGTATATTGACGTACCGTTGTCATTGGATGTCAATACCACTGAATTAGTGGCAGAATCTTGCCCAATTGATCCGTACGACAGTTGCGCTACCATGACACTATGTGCTACCGACACCCAGCACCGTCCGAATTCCGCATCGCGGAGGTGCTCACGGCACTCGGCAATCCGATCCGGATGGCGGTGGTCCGGGTTCTGAATGCGGGTGGCCAGCACAACTGCACCAGCGTGCTGAATCTGATCGGTATCGAATCCAAATCGACCATGACCCACCACTGGCGGGTGCTGCGCGAAAGCGGCGTGATCTTCAAGGAACCCTCGGGCCGGGAGAATCTGGTGACGCTGCGGCGGGCCGATCTCGACGCACGATATCCGGGGCTGCTCGATACGGTACTGTCCGGCGCGCTCGCCGATGATGCGATGGCCAAGAGGGTGGCGCGCCACGGGTGAATCGACCCCGCCGGTCCGGAATACGCCGAAGGGCCACACCAATTGGTATGGCCCCAGCGGGATGTCAACTCAGGCGACGACGGAACGCGGTGGGACGCCGACGTATTCGCTCAGCGGGCGGATCAGCGCGTTGGACGCGCCCTGTTCGATGATATGGGCGGTCCAGCCGGTGACGCGCGCCATCACGAAAATCGGGGTGAAGACCTCGATATCGAAACCCAGCAGGTAGTAGGCCGGGCCGGTCGGGAAGTCGAGATTGGGTTCGATACCGGTGGCCTCGACCATGGTGCGCTCGAGCACCTCGTACATGCGCACCCACTTCTGACCACCGGTAGCAGCGGCGACCTCGACGAATGCCTGCTTCATGGTCGGCACGCGCGAATCACCGTTCTTGTAGACCCGGTGGCCGAAGCCCATCACCTTTTTCTTGTCGGCCAGCTTGTTTCGCAACCACTGCTCGGCCCGCTCCGGATCACCGATCTCGAGCATGTCGTGCATGACGGCCTCATTGGCCCCGCCGTGCAGCGGACCCTTGAGCGCGCCGATTGCGGCGGTGACGGCACTGTAGATATCCGACAGCGTCGAGGTGACCACCCGCGCGGCGAAGGTGGAGGCGTTGAAACTGTGCTCCGCGTAGAGGATCAGCGAGACCTCGAACGCCTTCACCAATTCCGGCGCGGGCACCTTCCCGAAACACATATTGAGGAAGTTCTCCGCGAAACCCATATGCGAATGCGGCGCAATGGGATCCAGGCCGCGACGGCGACGCTGGTCGGCGGCCACGATGGTCGGCAGCACAGCCATCATGCGCAAAGCCTTGGCGCGGTTCGCCTGCGGCGAATGGTCCTCCTCGGCCGGATCCTCCGCGCCGAGGTAGCTGATCGCGGTGCGCACCACATCCATCGGATGACAGTTCTCGGGCAGCTTGGCCACCAACGTCAGCAGTGAGCGGTCCGCGCGCCGCGAGGCCCGCTCCTGCTGACAGAACCGCTCGAGTTCGAATCGGCTCGGCAGTTCCCCGTACCAGAGCAGGTAGGCGACCTGCTCGAATGTGCAGTTCGCGGCCAGATCCTGCACCGCGTAGCCGCGGTAGGTCAGCGAGTTGGTCTCCGGCACCACCTTCGAGATCGCAGTGGTGTCGACGACGACTCCGGCGAGACCCTTGTGGATGGTCGGTATCGCGGGCTCCGTCATCACTGATTCCTTCCGAGGGTGAAATTGAAGACGTCGGAATCGAATTCGTTGTATCGCTCGTACCGCAGCAGCTCGTAGAGGCGGCTGCGGTGCTGCATGCGGTCCAGAAGTCCCGCCTGCGTGCCCTTTTCGAAGATCTCGCGCAGTCCGGACTCGGCCGCCCACATCGCCAGCCGCAGCGTCGTCACCGGATAGATGACGGCGTTGTAGCCGATGGATTCCAGCGTCCGGGCGGGCAGCAGCTCGGACTTGCCGAACTCGGTCATATTGGCCAGCAGCGGAATCGACACCGCGGCCCGGAACTTCTCGAAATCCGCCGCATCTGCGAGGGCTTCGGTGAAGATGAGATCCGCGCCCGCGTCCTGATACGCCTTCGCCCGCTCGATGGCCGCGTCGATGCCCTCGATACCGGCGGCATCGGTGCGGGCGCAGATCACGAAACCGGGGTCGCGGCGCGCCGAGACCGCGGCGCGCAGGCGACGCACCATATCCGCGGTCGGCACCACGGCCTTGCCGTCGAGATGTCCGCAGCGCTTGGGGTTGACCTGGTCCTCCAGGTGCGCGCCCGCGATACCCGCGTCCTCCAGGACGGTCACCGTCCGGGCGGCGCTCATGGGCTCGCCGAAGCCGGTATCGGCATCGATGAGGACCGGCAGATCGGTGACCCCGGCGATCTGCTGTCCGCGCCCGGCCACCTCGGTGAGGGTGGTGAGCCCGATATCGGGCAGCGCCAGATCCGCCGAGAGCACCGCGCCCGACACATAGACGCCTTCGAAGCCGATCTCCTCAATCAGCCTGGCCACCAACGGATTGAACGCACCAGGCAGCCGCTGGATACGGCCGGAGATCAGGCCCGCGCGGAAGGCGGCTCGCTTGTCGGCGGCGGAGACCGCCGATCCCAGCAGGCCGCTCATCAGAACAAACCCTTCGGGAGCCGCGGCGCGCGGGCGAGCACCTCGCCGGAAACGGCAAAGGTGAGCTGGGACAGCTCGGCGGCCGACAATTCCGCGGCGCGCTGGGCGACCTCGAGGAAGCGGTCCTGTTCGGCGGGCGCGACGACACCTTCGGCGAGGGTGCGGAACTTGGCGATGTACTGGTCGCGAGCGAAGGGACGCGCGCCCAGCGGGTGGGCGTCGGCCACCGCGAGCTCGTCCACGATGACCTCACCGCTTTTCAGCGTCACCTCGGCGCGCGCGCCGAACGCCTTCTCGTTCGGATCGGTGCTGTGGTAGCGGCGGGTCCACTCCGGATCCTCGGCGGTGGAGATCTTGCGCCACAGCTCGACGGTGTCCGGGCGCTGAGCGCGCTCGGGCGCGTAGGACCGCTCGTGATGCCAGGTCCCGTCCTGCAACGCGACCGCGAAGATGTACATGACCGAGTGATCCAGGGTTTCGCGCGAAGCCTCGGGATCGAACTTCTGCGGATCATTGGATCCGGTGCCGATCACCACGTGGGTGTGGTGGCTGGTGTGCAGCACGATAGACGCGATCCGGTCCGGATCGCCGATGCGTTCGCGCAGGCGACGGGCCAGATCGATCGGGGCTTGGCTCTGGTATTCGGCCGAATGCTCCTTGGTGTAGGAGTCGAGGATGGCGCGCTTGGGTTCGCCCTGGCCGGGCAGCGGGACCGAGTACTCCTTGTCCGGGCCGCCGAGCAGCCAGGCGATCACACCATCCTCCCCCTCCCAGATGGGCGAGGGCGCACCTTCACCGCGCAGCGCGCGATCAACCGCCTCGACCGCCATCTTCCCCGCGAAGGCAGGTGCGTACGCCTTCCAACTCGAGATCTCGCCCTTGCGGGACTGGCGGGTCGCGGTCGTGGTGTGCAGTGCCTGACCGACGGCCTGATAGATGGTCTCGGTGTCCAGGCCCAGCAGGGTGCCGATACCTGCGGCGGCCGAGGGACCCAGGTGCGCGACATGGTCGATCTTGTGCTCGTGCAGGCAGATCGCCCGAGCCAGATCGATCTGGATCTCGTAACCCGTTGCCAGAGCGCGAATCAGGTCGCGACCCGAACGACCCGAGTGCTGCGCGACCGCCAGGATCGGCGGAATATTGTCGCCCGGATGGGAGTACTCGGCTGCCAGGAAGGTGTCGTGAAAGTCCAACTCGCGCACCGCGACACCATTGGCCCACGCCGCCCACTCCGGCGAATACGAACCGCCGACACCGAATATGGTCGAGCCCGGCCGATACGGATGCGCCAGCGCCTGGGCGCGGGCATTGGCGACCGGCCGCCGGGTGATCGAGGCCGCGGCCACCGCCGCATTGTCGATGATCCGGTTGACGATCATCTCCGCCGTCTCCGGAGCCACCTCGACGGGATCCGCGGCGACCTCGGCGATTCGCCATGCGAGATGCTCCTCGCGTGGGAAGCTCTCCGCCGAACGGTGGGTGCGGACGAGATGATTCTTCACAAGTGTGGGCCTCTCGGATCGACTTCAACCGGTCGATTCGCACGCTACACAGAAGTCTACTGTGGCGATATCCACCGCAAATGCCGATTCTTGCGGAGTGATTGCCGCGTCTGTGCGAAGATTGCGTAGACTCGCTCGGTGCTCTAGTGCTCAAGTCCGGGAACGAACCACTTCGGAGCAGGCATGACAAGTCGAATCGACGCTGCGCCACAGACTTTCGAGCCGATACAGTATGTGGCCGACCTATTGGACGAGCTCGCCACACCGAATCCGGCGATCCGGACGGTCACCGACCCGATTGTCGCCGCCGAACTGATCCACACCGAGGCCCGATCGCGAATGCGGGCACTGCTGGGCCACTTTCGCGGCACGCCCGCCCTACTGCTCAGCGGTGGCGTCGATTCCATCTTCGTTGCGGCATTGGCGGTGGGCGCGGGAGTTCGCCCCCACGCGATCACCGTTGTCGCCGAGGCGGGCACCGATGAGTCCGCGGCCATCGAGGCCGCGCACGCACTCGGGCTGGAACACGAGGTGATCAAGCTGTCGACCGGCGAGGTGGTCGAACTGGCGCAGGAGATCACCCGGCGGATCGACACCTGTGAACTCTGGGAGGTCACGGCGGGTATCCCCCTCTATGCCGCAAGGGCCTGCCTCGATCGAATCCCGGATCTCGGGCCGATTCTCACCGGATGTGTGGCGGATACGTTCTTCTGCGGCGGGTATCCCCTTTCCCACGCGCCCGAATCACCCAAGGCCCGAGTAGAACTCGATCAGCGGATTCGCACCCAGAGCGCCGCCAACTGCCGATATCTGCGACTCGTTCCGAACTTCTATCCAGCACTGCTGGATTCATATGCCGATCGATTCATACATTTCTTCCAGACGGTGCGATTCTGGCGCATCTCCGAAACACTCGGCCCCACTGCGCTTTTCGGGCAGTACGACGGACAGTACGTAGACAAGCTGGCGCTACGAATGGCTTGCGCCGCGCAATTACCCAGCGGAGCAGAACATCTCGCCCTGGGAAGAAAATCGCCGCTGCAACGATCATCGGGGATCATGGCCGGACTTTTCGACGCCGCCCGAAACCACGCCGCCGGACTCCCCGGAGCCGGAACCTACTCGAATCCACTGGTCGAAGATCCGGAATCGGTCGCGAACCGCCTATACCTGTCGATTCTCGCCTCCGGACCGGAATCCTCCGAGGCGACCGCCGACAGATCAGTGGTGTCGCCGCACTACGACCCTGTACACTCGACCTCGTCACGCAAGTGATGCTGGGCGGTGGGGCATCGTATGGCTCACGACACCCCACCTGATGGTTAGCTGTCAAACACCCAGCGAACCGCGATCATGGCCCCGGCGACCACGGCTGCATCAACAAGAAGCAGTCCATAGTCGACCGGGGCCTTCGCAGATTCTTGCGATGTTTAGCCATTCCCCACCACCTCCTTCCTCGGCACGATGAACCCGCGATCCGGATTCTGTTCATCGTCCCTCGACTGGAGGTATCGCCACCTTACCCTCATTCACCAGAGCCTTTGCAACACAAGCAATCCCAGTGACAGTTCCTTGGAGCGCCGGTAGCGTAGACTCCAAATGGCTCGAATGTGAATCAGCGGCAATTCAATTCAGCTCCTCGGTCCGCTCACAGAACACGACTTCGCCCCGCCTGGTGCATCTTCCCGAGCGGGGCGAACGTTGGTCAGCGCCAATTCACTATTAATCGTGCACGATGATCCCGCGAAGGTTCTTCCCATTGCGCAGATCCATGTAACCCTGATTCACGTCTTCGAGGCGGTAGCAGGTGATGATCAGTTCATCGAGTTCGAGTTGCCCTGTTTCATAGAGGCACAGCAGCCGGACAATGCCGTACTGCGGGGTTACAGGAGCCGAAAAGTGAACCCTTGATGGTCTTTTCGTTCAGGGTCAGCATCGTGCCCGACACATGGATGATGGCTTTGGCCGGATCGGCGAGTCCGGTGACGACCACGGTCCCGCCTCATCTGCGACCAGATGCGCAATGGATCGCCCTGAAGGGCACGTCCCGTAGCAAAGTCGACGATCGCCGTAGCTTGCGGGAGCCATGGAGCGCAGCGGCAGATCAACCACGAGGGCAGCGGCAGATCAACCAGCCACCTTGCGGCGGATCGCCCAGTAGGATAGCGGCAGATCAACCACGTTGGCAGCGGCAGATCAACCAGCAAATGTTCGACTATGCCAGGAGGAAACCTTGCAGACCATGCTCGGACCTGCGCTTCCTCGTCATGCGGAGATGTCTGTGCGCGCAGCGCTCGGAGATACGCGGGTGGTGCTGGTCAATGGTGCGCGGCAGTGCGGGAAGAGTACCCTTGTCCGACTCGTCGCGAAGAGTTGCGAGGCCGAATGGCGGGATCTTGATACCGCGTACATGCGGCAGGCGGCATTGGCGGATCCGGATGGCTTCGTCGACTTCCCGCGGCCGATGATCATCGACGAGATTCAGCGCGCACCGGAACTGCTGCTGTCGATCAAGGCGCGGGTGGATATCGATCCTCGGCCAGGGCAGTACCTGCTGACGGGGTCGGCGCGAGTACTCGGCCTGCGTTCGCTGCCGGATACGCTGGTCGGACGCATGGAAACGATCGAACTGTGGCCTTTCTCCCAGGGTGAGATCGATGGTGCGCCCGACCGATTCATCGATGCCGCCTTCGCGTACGGAGATCGCCTGCACCACAATTCGATGGTCTCGCGCACCGAATACGCCGACCGGCTTATTCGCGGCGGGTTCCCGGAAGCGATCGCGCGCACCACTGACCGCAGACGGCGCGTCTTCTTCGATTCCTACGTCGGTGACCTCATCGCGCGTGATGTCCAACAGCTCTCGGAGATCGAGCGGACCGCGCAGATGCGCGATCTGGTCCGCATGTTGGCCGCTCGCTCCGGCGGCTTGCTCTCGATACCGACATTGAGCAATGAGCTCGGATTGGCAGCCTCCACCGTCAAGCGTTATCTGGCGCTGCTGGAGGAGGTTTTTCTCGTCAAGCGAATTCCGGCCTGGTCGCGCAATGTCAGCAACCGTGTCACCACCTCCCCCAAACTCGCGTTCGTCGATTCGGGTATCGCGGCACATCAACTCGGCGCGGACACGCGCAGCCTGCTCCGCCCGACGGGCCAATTCGGGCCGCTGCTGGAAGGGTTTGTCCTGATGGAGTTGGCTCGGCAGCTCACCTGGTCCGACGAGGACGCCGAGTTGTTCCATTACCGCACTCGGGATCAGGTCGAGGTGGACGCGGTTCTCGAGAACCGGCCCGGTGAAGTCGTCGGTATCGAAGTGAAGGCGGCATCGTCCGTCGGCGCCAATGATTTTCGCGGCCTGCGCCATTTGGCCGAGCGGCTGGGCGAGAGTTTTCGGGTCGGCATCGTCTTGCACACGGGTGCGCAGACCCTGCGGTTCGGGCCGAAAATGCTGGCTGTGCCGGTCAGCGCGCTGTGGGGGTGCTCGGCGCCCGAATAGGCCTGGTGGGCGCAGTCCACGCAGCCGCACTCGAACCCGCGCAGCGCCGCGGCGAAGGCGGAGGCACGCCTAGCCTGCGGCTCTTTTCACCAGGGCCGCGATTTCGGCTTCGATGGCGGGGGTGAGGGTGGTCAGGGCGTAGGCGGTGGGCCACATGGGGCCGTCGTCGAGGGTGGCGGTGTCGTTGAAGCCGAGGGTGGAGTAGCGGGCCTTGAATTTGGCGGCGGGTTGGAAGAAGCAGACGGCTTTGCCGTCTTTGGCGTAGGCGGGCATGCCGTACCAGAGTTTGGGGGCGAGGGTGGGGGCGGCGGCGGTGATGATGGCGTGGACGCGTTCGGCCATGGCGCGGTCCTCATCACCCATTTCGGCGATTTTGGCGAGTAGATCGGCCGCGTCGGCCGCCTTGTCCGGTCCGCGTCGCGCGGACTTCTTCAATTCCTCGGCGTGCTCTTTCATCGCGGCGCGTTCCTCGGCGGTGAATCCCACAGCGGACTTCTTCGCCGCGGGCGCTCCCTTTTGTGCGGACATCTCGGCTCCTCTCGGATTCGGGGACGAATCTCATGCTAGGGAGCCGAAGCGCCGAGCGGCTTCTTCGAAACTGATCGGTGTGGCGAACGGGTTCAGAAGGCCCAGTCGCTGTCCTCGGTGGGTTGGTGGGCGCCGATGACGTAGGCGCTGCCGGAGCCGGAGAAGAAATCGTGATTCTCCTCGGCGCCGGGGTTGAGGGCCGCTTGGATGGCGGGATCGAAGCGGCAGGTATCGGCCGGGAATACCGGGTCGTACCCGAGGTTGGCCAGCGCCTTGTTGGCGTTGTAGCGCATATACGGCAGGACGCTCTCGGTCCATCCTGCCTCGTCGTAGAGGTCGTGGGCGTAGTCGATTTCGTTGTCGTAGAGGGTGTGCAGCAGGTCGACGGTGTAGGCGTGGTGGTCGGCGCGTTCGGTGGCGGTGAGTTCGGCCAGTCCGCGCTGACATTTGTAGCCGATGTAGTAGCCGTGCACCGCCTCGTCGCGAATGATCAGGCGAATGATGTCGGCGGTATTGGTCAGTTCGCCGCGGGTCGACCAATACATCGGCAGGTAGAAGCCGGAGTAGAACAGGAATGACTCGAGCATGACCGAGGCCGCCTTGCGCTTCAAAGCGTCATCGCCCCGGTAATAGTCGACGATGATCCCCGCCTTGCGTCGCAGATGCGGATTCTCCTCGGACCATTCGAAGGCGGCGTCGATCTGCCGCGTCGAGCACAGTGTGGAGAAGATCGAGCTGTAACTCTTGGCGTGCACCGATTCCATGAAGGCCATATTCGTGAGCACGGCCTCCTCGTGCGGGGTTCGCGCGTCGGCGATCATGGCGACCGCGCCGACGGTGGCCTGCGCGGTGTCCAGCAGGGTGAGGCCGGTGAAGACCCGGATGGTCATCTTCTGTTCGGCCTCGCTCAGCCGCGCCCAACTCGTCAGGTCATTGGCGAGCGGGACCTTCTCGGGCAGCCAGAAATTGCCGGTCAGTCTGTCCCAGACCTGCGCGTCCTTGGGGTCGGGCAGACGATTCCAGTTGATCGCGTGCACGCGATCGACGAGTTTGTCACTCATCGCGTCCTCCCAGCTCGGCCCGGCCGCTCAGGTGGCGGACGCGCGCGGCGGTGCAGCGGGCCGCGACATTGTTCCGGTCCACCGGCGACCGCGGCCGATCGACGTAATCGGGTATGACGTGCAACTCCATGATCTCACCGTTGCCTGCGACGCCACCTCACCGCGAAAGCAATCACTTGCACTCTGGCTATAGTTGATGATAGTAATCTTTACATCGTCGCCGCACCATCGCGAACCGGCAAACGAATACGGGACCCGACAAGCAGATTCATTGCGCTACAACAAGACTCGGAGGATGCCATGACGAAGATCCACGGCTCGGTCGCCTTGGTGACCGGCGGACAGCGCGGCCTGGGCCGCGCGTTCGTCGGGGAACTGCTGCGGCGCGGCGCGACCAAGGTGTACGCCACCGCCCGCACGCCCGAACCGAGCACAGATCCACGCATCGAACCGGTGGCATTGGAGGTCACCGACGACGCCTCGGTCGCGGCGCTGGCCGCACATGCCCGCGATGTCGACATCGTGATCAACAATGCGGGCATTCTGCGCTCGGCCCCACTGCTCACGGCCGAGATGTCGGATGTCAGAGCCACTTTCGAAACCAACGTCTTCGGCCCGCTGCTCGTAGCCCGCGCCTTCGCGCCGGTCCTGGCCGCGCGCGGCGGCGGCGCGCTGGTCGACATCCATTCGGCCCTGTCCTGGTCGGCGGGCGCGGCGGCCTACGGTGCGTCGAAGGCCGCGTTCTGGTCGATCACCAATTCGCTGCGACTGGAATTGGCCGGTCAGCACACCCAGGTGGTCGGTGTGCATCTCGGATTCGCCGATACCGAGATGGTCCGCGATTTCCCGGTCGAGAAGATCAGTCCCGCCGAGGTGGCCGCGGCGGTCGCGGACGGGCTCGAGCACAACCGCAGCGAGGTTCTGGTCGACGAGTTCACCCGCAGGGTCAAGGCCGCGCTGTCCGGCCCGGTCGAGGCACTGACCCTGTCCACCCGCTAGAAAGGACCCCGATCATGCCGCTGTGGCAGATCTACCACCCCGTGGATACCTACTCCGACCAGGACAAACAGGATTTCGCCGATACCGTCACCGCGTTCTACACCCGCGTCGGCCTGCCGGATTTCTACGTGGTGGTCCTGTTCCACGAAGTTCCGACGTCCTCATTTTTCGTCGGCGGCAAGCCGTCGGCCGGATCGGTGCGCGTCGTGGTCGACCATCTGGCCCGCCAGGCCGTCGGCGCGGAGATGCGCAAGCGGATGACCGAACGCGTCGCCGATCTCATCCGCCCCTACACCGCCGATCGCGGCCTGTATTGGGAATTCAATATCACCGAATCCGAACGCGACCTGTGGATGATCGACGGACTGTGGCCTCCGGACCAGGGCAGTGCCGCCGAACAACTCTGGGCCGAAGAGCACAGACCGCTCCCCTATTGATTCACAGCCGCAGGACGTGCGCCCCGTACTGGAGATTCGCCCCGACAGCCGCGAGGACGACCGGAACTCCCGACCCGAGGGCTACCATCCCGGAGCGCACCTCCTCGGCGAGCAGAATGAGCGTGCTCGCCCCCGAGGTATTGCCGTACCGATCCACATTGATCGCGACGCGCGCGGGATCGGCCCCGAGTTCCTCGGTCAACTGATCGACCAGGCGCAGATTCGACTGATGGAAGTAGAACCGCCCGATGGCGTCGATGCCGTAATCTGCTTGCGCGAGAGCCTCTTCGATGGATCCGCGCAGCACCGGCGCATAGGCGTCGGCCACTCGCTTGCCGAGGATGTGCACCGCGAAGTCCGAGGCGCTCGCGCTGCCCGGCGGGCGCAGATTGCCGCCGCCCTCCTGCACGGCGATCTCGAAATGCTCGTTGCGCGCGACGGCCGCGAGCATTTCGGACTCGCCGTCCTCGGCGCGCTCCAGTACCACCGCGCCCGCACCGTCGCCGAACAGCAGCGCGGTCAGGAATGCCTCGTTGGTGCGGCCGTCGTAATCGAGTGCCCCACTGTAGATCTCGCGGTTGAGCGCCGGGGAGACCACCTGGACCATGACCACGGCCACCCGGCGGCGAACACCGGACAGGATCATCTCCTTGGCCCACTGCAAGCCGAAAATCGAACCGCCACACCCCACGTCGATGTGGACGACGGGTGCGTCCGGTCGCATGCCGAGTCGGTGGTGCAGCAGTTGCGCGTCATCACCGAAGCGAATCCGGTCCGGCGTGGCGGACCCGTAGATCAGCGCGTCCAGTTCGGTGGGATCGGTGTTCGCGGTGGCCAGCGCCTCGAGCACCGCGCCCTCGGCGAGCAGACCGGCGGGGCCGGGCGGTTCGCCGTAGCCGGGCGGCAGGATCGGGTAGCCGGTGGCGAGATCGAGTTCGACGCTGAATCGTCGTTCCCGTATGCCGGTCTTGGCTTCGAAATCGGCTGCCGTCCACGGCATTCGGCGCGGACCGGGAAAAAGGGTGAGCAGGTGCTCGTTCGAGACGATGTGCGGCGGCACCGACGCGCCGACTCCGGCGATCCGGACTTTCATATTTCTCCACGCCTGTGTAGCTGAATCACGCGTCCCGAATCCGCGGACCGGGACGCCGATAGATTAGCCCGACCGTCTGGTTTGCTTCCAGTCCCCCCAGCAAACTTTCTTCTAGCCATCGGCGCGCATTCACCGACGCGGAATCGCGGCGCTGACCCCGCACTATCCGGAACTCCACTGGCAGGCAACCCTTTTCGAGTTCCTATTGCCAACAGTTAACCCAATTGCCCGCCCGATCCCCGAGCACCCGTATACCGAATGTTCACCCCTTGGCACGCGCTTCCTCGTCCACCCGGTGCAGCGACTTGCCCGCCGTCTCCTTGGCCAACCCGACCGCGACCACCGAGATCACGGCGGCGACCACCAGATACAACGAGATGGGCACCGACGAATGGAAGTTGTTGAGCAGGCTCACCGCGATGAGCGGAGCCAGCGAACCCGCCATGATCGGCGCCACCTGATAGCAGAACGAGAGCGCCGTATAGCGCACGTGCGTCGGGAACATCTCGGTCATCAACGCGGAATACGGTGCGTAGGTGAATGATTCGATGATCAACCCCAGTGTGATGGCCAGCATGATGAGCGCGTAGTTCCCGGTGTCCATCATCGGGAAGGCCACGAATCCCCAACCCGCGGTGAGCACCGCGCCGGTCAGGTACACCGGCCTGCGCCCGTACAGGTCCGAGAGCAGCCCCACCGCCGGAATGACGAAGAAGTGCAGCGCGTGCGCGCCCAGCATCAGGGCCAGAATCGGCGCGGTGTCCACCTTGACGACGAGCTTCAGATAGGTGATCGAGAAGGTGACGACCGTGTAGTAGAGGATGTTCTCCGCGAACCGCGCCCCGATCCCGATCAGGACCGCCCGCCAGTGGTGGCGCAGCACCTCCGCGATACCGAGCGCGTGTTTGCGATCCTCCTCGGCCCTGGCCTGCGCGGCGAGGAAGATCGGCGCGTCGTCGACGCTGGAGCGCACCCAGTATCCGACCAGAACCACCACCGCCGAGAGCCAGAACGCGACCCGCCAACCCCAGGACAGGAACTGCGCGTCGGTCAGGTTCGCCGAAAGCACCAGCAGCACAACGGTTGCCAGCACATTGCCCAGCGGCACGCCCGACTGCGGCCAACTGGCCCAGAAGCCGCGCCGGTTATCCGGGCTGTGTTCGCTGACCAGCAGGACCGCACCGCCCCACTCCCCGCCGAAGGCGAAGCCCTGGATGAGTCGCAGCGTCACCAGCAGCACTGGCGCCCAGATGCCGATGGCGCCGTAGGTGGGTAGGCAGCCCATCAGGAAGGTGGTGATGCCGACGATCACCAGACTCAGTTGCAGCAGCGCTTTGCGCCCGATCCGGTCGCCGAAGTGTCCGAAGATCAGGCCGCCGATCGGTCGGGCCAGGAAGCCGACCGCGTACAGCGCGAAGGCGGCGATGACACCGTCGATGGCATTGCCGCTCGCACGGAAGAAGACGTGCCCGAAGACCAGTGCCGATGCGGTGCCGTAGAGGAAGAACTCGTACCACTCGGCGACCGCGCCCGCCATGGCCGCGGCCACGATGCGGGGTAGTCCCGAGGTTGTCGCGCTACCGGTTTGGGGTGGCGCGCTGTTGTCGACAGTGGTCATGCTTGCTGCCTTCTTGCCGGATCGGGCGGGGCGGCGTTGCGCCCGCCCGAACGCCGCGGGCGGTTTCGACGCCGCACCGTGGCCCTTCAGTGATGTGTGACATTGCACTGTAGGGAGGTGGGGTCGATCACGCAAGACTCCTTGCGTGATTCGGATCTCCTCGCTACATTCAGTGCAATGTCACACCTCACAGCGTGGCATCCAGTTCTTTTCTCTCGATGAGTCCTTTCTCGATGGAGGTCCCCAATGCCGGAAAGCAAGCCGTGGCACGGCGTCCTGGTCGCGACGACACTGCCCTTCGCCGCCGACTACTCGGTCGACTACGACGCCTATGCGGCGCATGTGCGGTGGCTCGCCGATAACGGCTGCCACGGTGTCAGCCCCAACGGTTCACTCGGCGAATATCAGACCCTCGACGACGCCGAACGCGCCCGCGTGGTGCGCACCGCCGTCGAGGCCGCACCGGACGGCTTCACCGTCATGCCCGGTATCGCCGCCTACGGCGCGCTGCAGGCGCGGCGCTGGGCCGAACAGGCCGCCGAGGCGGGCGCGCAGGCGGTAATGCTGCTGCCGCCCAACACCTATCGCGGCGGGCGCGAGGCGATCCTCGACCACTACCGCACCGTCGCGGCCGTCGGTCTGCCGATCGTGGCCTACAACAACCCGATCGATACCCGCATCGACCTGACCCCCGCCATCCTGGCCGAACTGCACGGTGAAGGGCTGATCGTCGGCGTCAAGGAGTTCTCCGGCGATGTCCGACGCATCTACGAAACCCATGAACTGGCACCGGAATTGGACGTGCTGATCGGATCCGACGACGTGGTGGTCGAATTGGGCATCGCGGGCGCGGTCGGCTGGGTGGCCGGCTACACCAACGCGCTACCGCGCGCCACGGTCGAGTTGTACAACGCCTCGATCAATCGCGACCTGGACAAAGCGCTCCCGCTCTACCGGGACCTGCACAAGCTGCTGCGCTGGGATTCCAAGACCGAATTCGTGCACGCCATCAAACTGGCCATGGATCTCGCCGGACGCACCGGCGGGGTGTGCAGGCCGCCTCGGGTGCCGCTGGCAGCGGAGTTGGCCGCCAAGATCGCCGCCGACACCCGCGATGTGCTCGCCAAGGGCTACCGGTAGTCGGCTGTCGAGAACGGAGGACTTTCCGCCATGATCGAGACCACCCCGCAGCAGGTCGATGCCATTGTCGCCGCAGCGGCCGCGGCGGCAGGGCCGTGGGCCGCAATGGAATTGACAGAGCGAGCGGCGGCGCTCATCGCCATCGCCGACCGGCTCGACGCCCACACCGAGGAGTTGATCGAGGCGGCGGGGCGCGAAACCCATTTGCCCGAGGCGAGTCTGCGCCGCGAACTCACCCGCACCACCTTCCAGCTGCGGTTGTTCGCGCAGGTGGTGCGGGCGGGTGAATTCCTCGATGTGCGCGTCGATCCCGCCGACCCGCAGTGGCCGATGGGTGTGCCGCGCCCGGACCTGCGGCGGATGAAGGTGCCGCTGGGGCCGGTGGTCAACTTCGCGGCAGGCAATTTTCCGTTCACCCTCTCGGTGGCGGGCGGGGATACCGCCTCGGCGCTGGCCGCCGGCTGCCCCGTGGTGGTGAAGGCGCATCCGGGACATCCGGAACTGTCTCGGCTGACCGCCCGCCTTGTCGAGGAAGCCCTTGTTGAAACTTCGGCTCCCCTAGGCGTATTCGGGATCGTTTACGGACAGGATGCGGGCGTACGGGTCTTGACGCACCCCGCCATCGCGGCGGCCGCCTTCACCGGTTCGACGGCGGGTGGGCGCGCGCTGTTCGATCTGGCCTCCCGTCGATCGGTGCCGATCCCGTTCTATGGCGAATTGGGTTCGATCAACCCGGTTTTCGTCACATCCGAGGCCGCCGAGGCACGAGCCGCCGAGATCGCGGCCGGATTGTTCGCGTCGGTGTCGTTCAACTCCGGGCAGTTGTGCACCAAACCCAATGTGGTCGCGGTGCCGGAGGACTCGGCACTGCTGCGTGAGGTCCGCGCCGCCGCGACGGTTCCGGTGGGCGAACTGCTCAATGACGCCATCGCCGCCGGATTCGCCGGATCGGTCGAGCGGATGAGCGCAAACCCTGGCGTCGAGGTGCTGCGGGACGCTCCGGATTCGGTGCGTCTGCTCAGCACCGAGGCGAAGACCGTGCTGGCCGATCCGACGCTGGTGCACGAGATGTTCGGTCCGGCAACGCTGCTCGTGCGCTATCGGGACGATGCCGAATTGCGGGAGTTGGCCGCGAGTTTCGACGGACAACTCACGATCTCGATCTTCGGCGAGACATCCGACGACACCGCTCGCACCCTGATCGCCCTCGCGGCGGCCAAGGCGGGCCGAGTGCTGTGGAACAGCTGGCCCACCGGAGTCTCGGTCACCTATGCCCAGCAGCACGGCGGCCCCTACCCGGCCACCACCGCGCCCGGCACCACCTCGATGGGGACTGCGGCCATCGAGCGGTTCCTGCGGCCGGTGGTATTCCAGTCGGTTCCGGACGAGCTGCTGCCCCGCGAACTGCGTGCGGAGAACCCGCTGTCGATACCGCGTTCGGTCAACGGGTCCCGACCCCGATAGCCATGGTCGGCGCAGTGTCCAGCGGGGCAACCGCTTTGCGCGGACTGTCGGTTCTCGTTATCGGCGCGGGCGCGATCGGCTGCGCGGTGGCCGAGGGTTTGGCCGCCGCGGGGGCCGCCGTTCGGGTGTGCGAGCGCGGCGGGGTCGCGTCCGGGACCACCGCGCACGGTGAGGGCAATGTCCTCGTCTCGGACAAGGGACCGGGGCCGGAACTGCGGCTGGCCCAACTGTCGCGACGGCTCTGGCCCGAGACCCTGGCCGGGCTCCGGGAATCGGTGCCCGAATACGCGGCTCGCGTCGAATGGGAGGCCAAGGGCGGCATCGTGGTGGCGACCACGACGGATGGCGCGACAACGCTGCGCGCGTTCGCTGCCCGACAGCGGGCTGCCGGGGTGCGGTGCGTCGAACTCGACGCCACCGACCTCGCCGCGGCGGAACCCGCGCTGACCCGCGAGGTCGGCGCGGCACTGCACTATCCCGACGACGCCCAGGTCCAACCCGCGGGTGCGGCCACCGCGTTGCTCGCCGCGGCGGTCCGGGCCGGGGCGGTGGTCGAATCCGATTGCGCCATCACCGGTCCGCTCCGCGACGGGGATCGGTTGGTCGGCGTGCGCACCGCACGCGGCCCGCGCCATGCCGATCTCATTGTCAATGCGGCCGGGCCGTGGTCGGGCGCGGTGGCGACGCTGCTCGGCGCGCCGATCGCGATCCGACCCCGACGCGGCGAGGTCCTGGTGACCGCACCGTTGCCGCCGACCGTCTTCCACAAGGTCTACGACGCGGATTACGTCGGGGCCGTTGGCAGTTCGTCATCGGACCTCGAGACATCCGCCGTGGTCGAATCCACCCCCGCCGGGCCGCTACTGCTCGGATCCTCGCGCCGCCAAACCGGATTCGACGACCGGCTGCGAGTCGACAGCCTGGCCACCATAGCCCGCAAGGCGATTCGCCTGTTTCCCGCGCTGGCCGAGGTGGCCGTCATGCGTGCCTACGGCGGCTTCCGCCCCTATGTCGCCGACCACCTGCCCGTCATCGGACCGGACCCCAGACTGCCCGGACTCTGGCACGCCACCGGCCACGAAGGCGCGGGCATCGGTCTCAGCGTCGGCACCGCCCACCTGATCGTCGCGGCACTCACCGGACGGCCGACCGATCCGGATCTCACCGCCTTCACCGTCGATCGCCCCGCCGTGCTCGACATCGAATATGGTGTCGCAGAAGAGAATACGAGGGATGCCACACCATGAGCCCGTATCTCGTACCGCCACAGGATGATCCACTCGGCCGCGACGACCACCCGCTGTCCATCACAGTGGACGGCGTCCCCGTATCCGGTGTGCGCGGACAAACTTTGGCAGCGGTGCTGCTCGCAGCCGGATGGACGGATTGGCGCACCGCCCCAACGGGTGGACAGCGCGGGGTGTTCTGCGGCATCGGCGTCTGCTTCGACTGCGTCGCCACCGTCAATGCGGTGCCCGACATCCGGTTGTGCCGCCGACCGGCGCGAGCGGGTGACGCAGTCCGCACCCAAGCCAGGCAGCGGAGGAGTCGATAATGCCGCAGGTGGACAGCCCTGTTCAGACGACCGACACCGTGGGCACCCCGGTCGGGGATCAGGGGTGTTCGTGATGCGGCGGGTGGTGGTGATCGGTGGTGGCCCTGCGGGTGCGGCGGCTGCCGAGGCGGCGTTGCGGGCGGGTGCGGCGGTGACGCTTGTCGATTCGGAGGAAACCCTTGGTGGACAGTACAACCGGCGAATTTCGGCGGATTTCGGGATCGGCCGCCCATTGTCCATCGGGCACGGATACGCGGCGGCCGAACAACGCGCAGGGCTGATTCGGAATCATCCGCGCTGCGAATACCTCTCCCTGGCAACGGTTTGCCTGATCGAGCGCGAGGGCGAGTGCCCTACCGTCCATGTGCTGCGAGGTATCGAGGGCGAGCGACGTGAGCATCGCGAACTGCGGGGCGATGCCCTGATTCTCGCCACCGGCGCGCACGACAGGGTGTGCCCGTTTCCCGGCTGGGATCTTCCCGGCGTCTATACCGGTGGCGGCGCACAGACTTTGGCGAAGACGCAGCGGGTCGTGATCGGCCGGTCGGTCCTGGTGTCGGGAACCGGACCCTTTCTGTTTCCGGTCGCACATACGCTGGCCGGGAGCGGGGCGCGGGTGCGCGCGGTGCTGGAGGCCAATCCGGGTCGGCACATCATGCGGCACTGGTCGCGGCGGCCGTGGGAGTTGCGCTACAGCGCGGACAAGGCGGCCGAGCTGGCCAGGTATCTGATATCCGGTGTGCGGCATCGGATTCCGCTGCGCACCTCGCACGCGGTGATCGCGGTCGCGGGCGCGGGTCGGGTCGAACAGGCCACCGTGGCCCGGCTCGACTCGAATTGGCTGCCGATTCCCGGTAGCGAGACCACCGTGGCGGTGGACGCGGTCGCGATCACGCACGGATTCACCCCGCGCCACGAACTCGCCCGCGCGGCGGGGGCGCGACTGAGCGCCGACGGGTTCGTCGAGGTCGATCGCGATCAGCGCACCAGCGTCGAAACTGTCTGGGCTGCTGGAGAAATCACCGGAATCGGCGGTGCGTGGGCCGCGACGGTCACGGGCATGGTAGCGGGTTACGCGGCGGCGGGCGCGCGGCCGCACGCCGACCGCGCCTTGCACAACCACCACCTTGCCGCCCGACAGTTCGCGGCACGCCTCGCGGCGGCCCATCCTCTGCGGCCCGGCGTACTCACCTGGTCCGATCCGGATACCGTGCTGTGTCGCTGCGAAGGCACGACCCGCGGCGACCTCGCGGCAGTCTGGTCGAGCACCGGGGGCGATGCGTACCGCCCGGCCAAACTCGCCACCCGAGCAGGTCTCGGCCCGTGTCAGGGTCGGATGTGCGCGGCCAATATCGCGGCGCTGCGCGAGCACCCGCACCCCGACGCCCGCACCGAAACCGGCTTGGCCGCAGCCACTTCCGCCCACCGCCCCTTCGCCGACCCGATCCGCCTGCGCGAAGTCGCCGAACTCGACTCCTGCGCCACGACCGCTTTCGACACCGACGAAACGACTGATCTCGGTTCCGGCGCAACCGCCGAGAACGGCGCCGCCGGAGCTGTCGAAATCCGCACCGGGAAGCAGCAGACCGCAGCACCGCCGACACCGACGAAGCGACCCGAAGTCCACACCGCCCAACCAGCAGAACTCGACACCGAAGGAGGGTCGTGATGCGCAGCAGCCGCGTCATCTCCGCGATCGATACCCACACCGAGGGCATGCCGACCCGCGTCGTGACCGGCGGTGTCGGCACCGTCCCCGGCGCGACCATGGCCGAGCGACGCGGGTACTTCATCGACCATCTGGACGGCCTGCGCCGCCTGCTGGTCAATGAACCGCGCGGGCACGCGGCGATGAGTGGGGCCATCCTCCAGCCCGCCACTACCGCCGACGGACATTTCGGCGTGCTTTTCATCGAGGTCAGCGGGCTGCTGCCGATGTGCGGGCACGGCACCATCGGGGTGGCGACCGCACTGGTGGAGGCGGGCATGGTGCCCATCGCCGAACCTGTCACCGAAATCCGGCTCGATACGCCTGCCGGGCGGGTCACCGCACACGTGAGGGTCAACAATGGACACGCGGATGCCGTCACGTTGCGCAATGTGCCGTCGTACTGCGACAGCCTCGACAATGAGCTCGAGGTGCCGGGACTCGGTCGGGTGCGCTACGACATGGCCTATGGCGGCAACTTCTACGCCATCGTGGATCTCGCGAGCATCGGCCTGCCGTTCGATCGCGCCGAGCAGCGGGCCATTCTGGCGGCGGGACTGCGAATCATGAGTGTCATCAATGAGATACGGCGTCCCGTGCATCCGCTCGACGCGACCATCGCCGGATGCAAGCATGTGCTGTTCCTGGCCCCGGACTCCACTGCCGCGCACACCCGCAATGCCATGGCGATCCATCCGGGCTGGTTCGACCGCTCCCCCTGCGGCACCGGAACTTCCGCCCTGCTCGCCCGCCAGCACGCGCGCGGCGTGCTCACCGGTGACGCGCCGCTGCGCAATGACTCGTTCCTGGGCACCACCTTCCACGCCAGAGCCGTCGACACCACCTCGGTCGGCGACTTCCCCGCGGTCGTACCCGCCATCACCGGGCGCGCCTGGGTCACCGCCACCGCCAACTACCTGCTCGATCCCACCGATCCGTTTCCGGAGGGCTTCACCTTCTGACCGGACCACGAAATGTGACATGTCACAGGCTTCCGACGCTTGTACCATGGCCCCTGACCCGACCGCTCACCTGTCCGAGGAGTGATGTTGTCCGCACCCGATGCGCCGATCTCCGCGCTGACCTCGTTCGCGCCTCGACGCAATATGCGCGACGAGATCATCGAGAAGTTGCGCGGCGCGGTCATCACCGGCGAATTGCGGCCCGGCGTCGTCTATTCCGCGCCGGGACTGGCCGAACAGTTCGGGGTCTCGGCCACCCCGGTCCGCGAGGCGATGATCGACCTGGCCAAGGAGGGCCTGGTGGAAACGCTGCGCAACAAGGGTTTCCGCGTCCGCGAACCCTCCGAGCAGGAATTGGACAACCTGGCCGAGATCCGCCTGCTCATCGAGGCGCCGACGGTGCGCCAGGTGGCCGAGGCCGGTATCGACCCGCAGACGTCCACCGAGCTGCGCACCCTGGCCCAGGGCATCGAAAAGGCCGCCGCCGAACACGATTTCATCGCCTACATCACCATCGACACCGAATTCCACTGCCGCCTACTGAGTCTGGCGGGCAATCGGGAACTGGTGGAGACGGTGCGCGCCCTGCGCGCCCGCTCCCGGCTCTACGGCGTGCGTCCACTGGCCGAACAGGGCAGGCTCATTCCCTCCGCCCACGAACATATGGAACTGCTCGACCTCATCGAGCGCGGCGCGGCGGCCGAGGCCGAGGCACTGATCCGCCGCCATATCGGCCATGTCCGCGGTATCTGGGCGAACCGCTGCGAGCAGAGCTGAATCAGGGACTTCCCCCATATCCAGGTGTGGCAGTTCGCACTAGGTTCGAACGGTGGATGTACTCGCGGCAGGCCCCTCCGACACCGCACCCGCTCGCGGCGCGCGATCGATCGGCGCGAAAGTGCCCCGCATCCTGCTCTTTTCACTGCTGCTGCCCGCGACCATCCTGCTCCTGCCCCGCACTCCCGGCACCGCAGCGCTAGTCGGCTTCCCCGCACTCGGACCCTACACACCCCTGCTCACCCTGATCCTGCTCGCGGTCACGGCAGGCTGGCAGCTCGCGCGAATCTCCGGTGCCCGCATCGGCGCACGAATCGGCGGCGCGGCCGCCGTCGCCGCCCTACTCGGCACCGCATGGATCGCGGGCGCGCATCTCTAGCACCCGCGCCGGACGCGCAACCTCGAGCGTGCAGTGTCGGCCCGCCAACTCCGCTGAACCGCCGACCTACCCGTCGATGCCTCCACCGTTGCGCACCCGCGCGTAACCACGCGCGCGCAGTAGCCCATGCCTACGATGCGGGACTCGGAGATCGACGCGAAGTCGACTTCGGGGCGCGCGGCGACACCGCGTCGGGCACAGCGAGGAAGGTGGGTGCATGGTGAACTCGGTGGCGACGCCGGGCATTGGGCTCGCGGTGTTGTGCGTGGTGATGGTTGTCGCGGCGAGTGGGGTCTACTGGGCGGCCAGGCTGGGATCACCGTGGGTGGCGCCCAGTGCGGCGGTGCGGGCCACGGTGCAGTTGGCGGTGGTGGCGGTGGTGTTGGCGGCGGCGCTGGCCAGGGTTTGGTCGGCGCTGCTGGTGTTGGCGGTGATGTTCGCGGCGGCGGTGGTGACCTCCGCGCGCCGGGCGCGAGCCGGGCGCTCGGCGACGTGGCTGGCGTTGGCCCTGGGCGCCGGAATGGGGGTGGTGGTTCCGGCAATGCTGGTGAGCGGGGTGGTGCCGCTGAAAGGGGTCGCGCTGGTGCCGATCGGCGGCATCGTGCTCGGCGGCGCGATGACCGCGACCTCGCTGTCGGCCCGCCGCGCCCTCGACTCCCTCGAACAGCGGCGCGGCGAGGTCGAGGCCGCGCTCAGCCTCGGGTTCACCGACCGCGACGCGCGGATGATGGTCATCCAACCGACCGCCGCCGACGCGCTGCTCCCCGGCGTCGACCAGACCAGGACCGTCGGCTTGGTCACGCTGCCCGGCGCCTTCGTCGGCGTCCTGGTGGCCAGCGGATCCGCCGCTCAGGCCGCCGCCGTCCAACTGCTGGTCCTGATCGGCCTACTGCTGGCCCAATCCTGTGCCGTCGCGGTCACCATCGAATTGGTCGCCCGCGCGAAGGTGCACCGCCGAGGCGAATTCGGCGGACCGCCGCGGGGCTGAGCCGGTGCAGCAGCGGCCCGAGCCGCGGATCGGCCAGTGCCGCGCCGCCGGACGGCAGTTTCGCGTAGCCGAAATCCGGTGCCTGCCCGATGATTGCGACCGCGTCGACCCGTGCGCTGCGCCGTCCGCCTCCATTCCTTCCGTCGTAAGGTACCGATCATGGTGGACAACCAGATGCCCGAGCTCGTGCAGTCGGTGGTCGAGTCGTATCTGCTCGGTGGCGAACGCGAATACAACCGGGCCGATGTGGCGCAGCGGTCGGGGGTGTCCTCCGAGGTTTCCAAACGGCTGTGGTCGGCGCTGGGCTTCCCGGCCAATCCGGAAGACGCGCGGGACTACACCGAGGCCGATGTGGCCGCCGTTCGCGATTTCCGCGGGCTGCGAGTGGTGTCCAAATCCGATATCCGCAGGCAGTCCGCGGCTGCGCGCACCCTCGGCCAGAGCATGGCTCGCCTCGCGGAATGGCAGGCGGACCTGGTGCTGGCCGAGATCGACAACCGGATCGCGGCGGCATTGGCCGAGGATCCGACGGCCGACCGGGCCGCGATCACCAGGTCCGCGACGGAGGCGACGGTCGCGGAAATGGAAGCGCTGCAAACCTACGCGTGGAAGCGGCATCTGGCCGCCGCGCTCTCGCGCAGCTTCGACGGCGCGGTCACCGCCGAGGATTCCACCAGGCCGTTGGCGGTCGGCTTCGCCGATATGGTCGGCTACACCCGCCTGACCAGGCATCTGCATCCGGATGAGCTGTCCATGCTGCTCGAGGCGTTCGAATCCACCACGACCGCCGCCATCACCGAGAATGGCGGCTGGGTGATCAAGAATGTCGGCGACGAGGTGATGTTCGCCGCCGAGCGCGCCGCCGACGCCGCCCGCATCGCGATCGCCATCCAGGAGTCGACCATGATGGTGGGCGGCACGCCCGAGCTGCGCGTCGCCCTCGCCTACGGACCGGTGCTGTTGCGTTTCGGGGATCTGTACGGGTCGGTGGTCAATATCGCCTCCCGGCTCACCGGCGTGGCCCGGCCCGGCACCATCCTGATCGATGACGCCGCCGCCGCCGAGCTGGCAGGCGATCCGGAGTTCGATATCCGCAACCTGCGCAGCGTCCGGGTGCGCGGTTTCAACCGCCTGCGCCCGCACGTGCTCCGTGCCGCCGCAGACACGCAGTAGTTGGCGCTGCCGACGAAGTCGTCCATAGACCTGCGCATGGCCGCAGCGAAGGCGGAGGTACGCCAACGAACACTGCCGGCGAAGCCGTCCATAGACCCGCGCATGGCCGCAGCGAAGGCGGAGGTACGCCAACGAACACTGCCGGCGAAGCCGTCCATAGACCCGCGCATGGCCGCAGCGAAGGCGGAGGTACGCCTAAGCTCGGCCGAATGGAGATGGACTGGCCGCGACTGCGCGAGCGTTGCCTACTCGTCGAGGACGCGGCGATCCTGGCCTTGAACAAACCCGCCGGTATCGCGGTCACGGGTGAACGGCACGACACCGACATCGTCGAGTTGGCCGCCGCCGCGGGCGAGACGCTGTACCCGGTGCATCGGATCGATAAGGTCACCTCCGGCTTGGTGCTGCTGGCCAAGGAACTTCCCGCGCACGGCCAACTCACCAGGCAGTTCAACAAGCAGACCGCCGCGAAGGGCTATTTGGCGGTGGTCGAGTCCACCGGACTGCCGGATCGCGGTGTGATCGACCTGCCGTTGAGAGTCGGCCGCAAGAACCGGGTGCGCATCGCCGCGCCGCGCGAGAGCATTCGGGTCGAGGGCGGGCGCTGGTTCGTCGCGGCCGCGGATCTGTTGGACGGCAAGAACTATCCGTCCGTCACCGAATTCACGACCGTGCTGCGCACCGACACCCGCACCGTGCTGGCCTTGCGCCCGATCACCGGTCGTCGACACCAGATTCGGGTGCACCTCGCCTGGATCGGGCATCCGATCCTCGGCGATCCCCTTTTCGATCGATCGGCCGTCCATCCCCGCACCCACCTGCATTCCTGGCGCCTCGGTCTCGACGCGTCGTGGCGCACACCGCCGGAGTTGCGGTTGGAAGCCGTTCCGGGAGCTGATTTCTGGAGCCCCGTCGGCATCGACTCCGCCGAATCCACCGCGATCCTCGACCGCGCGCGGACGGCGCTGAACGCTCAATAGCGTTCCGCGACAGGTTGATTCCGCGAGGCTCCCCTTGGAGTCGCGGGCCTGTCAGGCGTGCGCCCACTGCGGATCGCGCCCCAGCAGCAGTAGAATCCGATCCAGGGTGCCTGCGCCCTCGGGGACCTCGAGCATGGGTCCGAAGGGCGCGTTCTCCGTCAGACGGATCTCGCCGCCGGGCACGAATTCGGCGATGCGCCGCGATTCGGCCGCGAGTTCGGGATCGTCGTCCAGCGATACCGACGCACCGATCGCGCGCGCCACATCCCAGGCGTGCACCACACAGTCGACGATCTGGAAGCGCACCGCGAGTTCGGGCGGAAAACCACCGTCGGTGCGCATTTCGAGCAAGACCAGCTCACGTTCGGCCAGATCGGGGGCGGCGAAGGCGGCCGACAGTTCGGCCGAGGCGGTGAGATATTCGGCGACGGGATCGGCGAGTTCGCGGGTCTCCCACAGTGCGAGATCGTTGCCGCGCCCGAGCGCGGCTTCGGCGAAGCCATGGTTCTGGATGGTCATATGCGTCAGCAGGGCGCGCAGATCCCATTTGGCGCAAGGGGTTTCGTTGTCCAGCTGGTCGGCGGCGATACCGGCGACGAGGTCGGTGGTCAAACGCAAGGCCCGCTCATGCAGGGCGACAAGTTCCGAAACTGTACTCATGCGCTTATCGTAAGCGCATACATACTAATTTCCCAAGCAGTATTTTCGATCCATGGCCGATGCGACCCGCCCCGATCTCGCCGCGATGCTGGTGCCGCTGCTGCGCGCACTGCTCGCGGTGGAAACCCCGGTGCTCGAACGGCACGACCTGCCGATGTGGGGGTACGCCGTCCTGCTGCGACTCGACAGCGAACCGGTCTATACCCAGGCGAAACTGGCCAAGGCCGCCCACGCGGACAAGACCAGGATCATCGCCGTCCTCGACGACCTGCAGCGGCGCGGCTACATCCGACGTGAACCCGATCCCGCCGACCGCCGCCGCAACCTGATCTCCCTCACCCCAGAGGGTCGATCCGCACGCGACCACGCCCAGCGCGAGATCCAGGAGCAGGAACGGCACCTGCTGGCCCACCTGCCCGCCGCCGACCGCACCGTCTTCCTGCGCGCGCTCGCGACGCTGGCCGAGGTCGCCGAACCGCAGGACTGAGGATGTGCCCGCAATCACAGCGCCGCCAAGGGATTTCACCCGGTGTCGGGCGTCATGACGACGAGAACGCGCTGGTCATCTAGGCTTAATCGGTGTCGGAAACCGCTGCGGCACCCTCTGACGCAATGGAGCGATCCCCCAGAGAAAGCGAATGCCGATGATCCTGGTGGCTCAGGTCAGCGACACCCATTTCGATCTCGGCGACCGCAACGCCGAACGCGCCCGACGCGTCTTCGACTTCCTCACCGGCCTGCGCCGCGCCCCGGATCTCATCCTGGCGACCGGAGATATCACCGATTCGGGCAAACCCGAACAGTACGAGCAGGCGCGCGCCGTCTTCGCGGTCGATATCCCGGTGCTGACCATCCCCGGCAATCACGACGATCGCGTCGCCTTCCGCACCGCACTGCTCGGCGTCCCGGCCGCGTCCGGCCCGATCAATCGACTGCACCGCGTCGGTGATCTGACGGTCATCGCGCTGGATTCCAGCATTCCGGGCGAGGCGGGCGGCGCGCTCGGCGCGGACACCTACCGCTGGCTACGCGCCGTCCTGGCCGAGACTCCGGCCGATCACCGCATCCTGATGGCGCTGCATCATCCGCCCGCGCACCTGTTCAGTCCGATCGTGGACGAGATCGCGCTCGCCGAACCGGATCGGCTCGCCGAAGTGGTCGCCGCCGACGACCGCATCCTCGCGGTGCTGACCGGGCACGCCCACTCCCCCGCCACCACCACCTTCGCCGGTCGACCGCTGCTGATCGCGCCGAGCACCGCTACCGTCCTGGGCGGAGTCTGGGAACTGGAGTTGCCCCACCACGTCATGGACTACGCGCCGGACCCGGCCGTCGCCCTGCACCTCATCGGCGAGAATCGCGCCCTGACAACGCATTTCCGAACCGTCCCCATGTCGGGCCACTGCGGACACGCCCAGTAGGCGCAGCCGGAGGTACACCTAGCGAGCGCGTCTGCGCCGGAACGCGGCGGGGGTGAGTCCGGTCCAGCGACGGAAGGCGTAGATGAAGGTGGATGATTCCGCGTAGCCGAGCCGGATCGCCACATCGCTGACCGAAAGCGGTGTGGCGGTGAGCATTTCCTCCGCCAGCGCGCGTCGCACCTCGTCCAGCAGGGCGCGGTAGCCGGTGCCTGCGCTGTCGAGTCGACGGCGCAGTGTTCGGGTGCTCATATTGAGCTGCCTTGCGACACTGTCGATTCCGGGTGGGGCGGCGAATCCGTCAATTCCGGGAACGAGCAGTTCGCGCACCTCGGCTGCGATACCCGTGCGGGCGCGCCTGCGGTGCACCAGCTCCCGGCATTGATTCAGGCACATGGTCCAGGTCTGCGCATTGGCTTGGGGCAGCGGACGGTCCAGCTCGACGGGATCGATGGCGAACATATTGCGCGGCTGAGCGAAGGATGGGCGCACGTGCAGCACATCCGCCAGGCGATCGGCGTAATCCGGTTCCGGGAAACGGAATTCGGCGGTGGTGAGCGCCAGGGGACGGCCGATCAGATCGCTCATGACCCGGTGCATGGCGGTGACATCCCGTTCGACCAGGAAGGTTCGCACATCGGCCGGGATCAGTTCGTCGTGGATCTCGGCCACGAATTCGCCGGTGCGCCACCGCGCGACGGGCAGGCAGAAGGTGAAGCTCAGCTCCAGATAGCGCAGCGCGAAAGTGATCGCTTCGCCGAGGGTCGGACTGCTGACGCAGGCGAAGCCGAAGATACCGAAGGTGGTGATGCCGTAGCGGCGGCCGACCTCGATGCCGAGGGCGGGTCGATCGCCGAGCGCGCCGACCAGGTTGCGGATCACCGCCAATTCGGTGGACGCGTCGATTTGGGCATCCGGGTCGCGCAGGCGGTCCTCGTCGAGGTTCGTCCCGGCCAGCAGAACGCCCGAGGGCACCCCGCATTCGGCGGCATAGCCGACCATCAGCGCCACACTCGCGACGCCGCGGGCGAAATTCCAGTCGCGAATGCCGGGATCGAGTACCCGCGCCGACTCACCGGATCGGACCACGCCGCCATTATGGCCGAATATCTCGATCGGCCGGTGGCCGCCCACCTAGAGTGGAGACAGGCACCCAGCGTGAGGAGCGCCACATGTCCGGCAGGCATCCCACAATCCTGGTGATCGGCGCTGGTTTCGGCGGTATCGGCGCGGCAATCGAATTGCGGCGCGGCGGTTTCACCGAGATCACCATTCTGGAGCGGGCCGCCGATCTCGGCGGCGTGTGGCGCGACAACAGCTATCCCGGTGCGGCATGCGATGTGCCCTCCCCGCTGTACTCCTACTCCTACGAGCCGAAACCCGATTGGCCGCAGCGCTATTCGGGGCGCGAGGCGATCCACGCCTATTTGCGCGAGGTGAGCGAGCGGCACGGACTCGGCGAACGGATCGTCTTCGGCGCGGAGGTCACCGCGGCCGAATTCGACGCGGGTCGCTGGCGGGTGCGCACCGCCGACGGCACGGTGCGCACCGCCGATGTCCTCATCTGCGCCGTCGGCCAATTGGCCCGCCCCCGCATACCCGAAATCCCCGGCCTGGATACCTTCGCCGGGCCTGCCTTCCACTCCGCGCGGTGGCGACACGATGTCGACCTCACCGGCAAACGGGTGGCCTGCATCGGCACCGGGGCGAGCGCCATCCAATACATTCCCGAGATCCAACCGCGAGTCGAGCATCTGACGCTGTTCCAGCGCACACCGGCCTGGGTGGTCCCCAAATTCGACACCGAATACAGCCCCATCCAGCACCGCCTCTTCGCCAAGGTGCCCGGTGCGCTGCTGGTGGAGCGGTTCGGCTGGTTCGCGCTGACCGAATTCCTCTCGCTGGGGCTGGTGGAACTCCCGGTGATCGCGCGCGTTGTCGCGCAACTCGGGCGCAGGCAGCTGCGCAGGCAGGTGCCCGATGCCGAATTGCGTGCCAAACTCACGCCCGACTATCCGGTCGGCTGCAAGCGCGTCCTGTTCTCCAATGAGTATTTCCCGGCGCTCACTCAGCCGAATGTCGCGGTGCAGACCGCGCCGATCATCGAGATCCGTCCCGATGGCGTGCGCACCGCCGACGGCGTCACCCATCCGGCCGACGTCCTCATCTACGGCACCGGCTTCAAGAGCACCGAATTCCTCTGGCCCATGGACATTCACGGACGCGACGGCCGCGAGCTCACCGAGGTCTGGCGCGACGGCGCGCACGCCCATCTCGGCATCACGGTGCCCGAGTTCCCGAATCTGTTCCTGCTCTACGGCCCGAATACCAATCTCGCCTCCGGATCGATCATCTACATGATCGAATCGCAGGCCCGCTATATCCGCCAGGCCGTCCAACTGCTCGCCGACCATCCCGGTCACTGCCTCGAGGTGCGCGCGGATCCGGAACGGGATTTCAATACCGCGCTGCAGCGACGGATCGAGCGCTCACCATTCACCTTCTGCACCAGTTGGTACCGCAATGCCGCCGGATTGGTCACCAACAACTGGCCCGGTTCGCAGACCGCCTACCGCCGCCGCACCAGACATCTGAACCCCGCCGATTTCACCGTGACACCCGCCGCCTGACGAACCCGCGGATCGACGCTGCGATGCCCGAGCGGGCGAGCCGGCAGACTTGGGGCGTGAGTGCACCGCCCGCGACCGCCCCATCGATCGAGCACGGACCGCTGCGCCCGATCGAATTGGCCACGGCCGCCGTCCTCGGCGGCGTCACGGTCGGGCTGGTGACCCTCGGCGCGGTGATCCCCATCGCCGCCGGGCTGAACCTGGTCGCGGCGGTGCCGCTGGGTCTGCTGGCCTTCCGGCACCGACTGCGCGCGCTGATCACCACCACCATCGCGGCCACCCTGGTGGCCTTCGTCGCGGCGGGTATGGCCACCGCCACCGGCATCGTGGCCTCGGCCAGCGTCGCCGGGGTGGTCGGCATCGTCAAGCGCAAACGCGGCGGGTTGGTCGGGGTGCTCGGGATCTCGGTATTCGTCGGGCTGTTCTGGGCCGGTTACGCGGTGGGCGGCCTGCTGGTCATGTCGCGGGCCAGGGCGCTGCTGTTCGACAACATTCGCAATGCCTCGCGTGGCATCCAGGAGTTGGCGGCAAAACAGCAGCATCTGGCACCGATCGGCCGAGCCGTCGCGCACGGCACCGATGCGGTGCTGCACTGGTGGTGGCTCTATATCGGCGGCGGCGTGCTGCTCGGCGTGCTGGCCACGGCCTGTTTCTCCTGGTACGTGCTCGGCTCGGTGCTGGATCGGCTGAAGTGGCTGCCGGGGGCCGATAGGCTGGCCGCCCCGCACGACGACCGTCCGATCGCCCCGCTGCCGGTCACCTTGCGCGGCGCGGGTTTTCGCTATCCGGGTGCGCGCGCCGACGCGCTGCGCGATATCGACCTGACCGTGCGGGTCGGCGAGTTCGTCGCGGTGGTCGGCCACAACGGCTCCGGCAAATCGACGCTCACCCGGCTGCTGGCCGGACTGCCGCCCACGAGCGGCGCGGTCGAGCGCCCCGGTTCGGCCGGACTCGGCCACCTCCGCGGCACCGCCATGGTGTTGCAACGCCCGGAGAGCCAGACCCTGGGCGTGCTGGTCGCCGACGATGTCGTCTGGGGTCTGCCCGCCGACCTCGCGGCCGAGGTCGACGTGTCCGGGCTGCTGCGCGAGGTCGGCCTGGACGGTATGGGCGAGAAGGAGACGGCCACCCTCTCCGGCGGTCAGCAGCAGCGACTCGCGGTGGCCGCCGCGCTGGCCCGGCGACCCGCCCTGCTCATCGCCGACGAGGCCACCTCCATGATCGATCCGGAGGGCCGCCGCGACCTGGTGGCGCTGCTGGCCGGGCTGCCCGCGCGCCACGAGATGGCGGTGGTGCTGGTGACCCACCACGAGGCCGATGCCGCGGCCGCCGACCGGGTGGTGCACCTGGCCGAGGGCCGCACGGTGGGTCGGCTGCCCGCCTGGCCGCATCCGGTGCGCGATCCCCGGCGCAGGCCGATGGGCGCGCCGATTCTCGAACTGCGCGATGTCCGTCACACCTACAACCGCGGCACCCCGTGGGAGGCTCCCGCACTGCACGGCGTCGAACTGACAGTGCGGCGCGGCGAGGCACTGCTGGTGGTCGGCGGCAATGGTTCCGGCAAATCCACCCTGGCCTGGATCATCGCCGGACTCATCGAACCCAGTTCCGGCCGCTGCGAACTCGGCGGCAAACCGGTGGCCCGGCAGTTGGGCCGGGTCGAGTTGGCGTTCCAGCATTCGCGGCTGCAATTGCAGAAGGAGACCGTCGGCGCGGAGATCGCCGACTGGGGTGGCCGCGCCACCGGCTCCGGCGCGGTCGGTCGGGCGCTGGACGCGGTGGGGTTGGCGCGTGCGCTGGCCGCGCATTCGATCGAGGAACTCAGCGGCGGACAGGCCAAGCGGGTGGTGCTGGCCGCCATCGTCGCCAGTCACGCACCGGTGGTGGTGCTGGACGAACCCTTGGCCGGACTGGATCCGGAGGGCCGCGCCGATATCGTGGAACTGCTGGCGCGACTGCGGGATTCGGGGTTGACGCTGATCGTCATCTCGCACGATGTCGCGGATATGGCGGCGCTGTGCGATCGCACGGTGCATCTGCGCGACGGCCGCATCCTGGAGAGCGAGCCGGCGCGCGAACCCGCGAAAGGTTCCGTGCGCCAGGCGGATTCGCCCAGAATGCCGCTGGCGGATGGCACCCTGCGGTTCGAGCAGGGAGGCAGGCGATGACCACCGTATTGCTGCGCGAGGTCCCGACCGCGGGTCCGGTGCATCGGTTGTGGGCGGGCACCAAGATGCTCTCCGTCTTCCTGATCAGTCTGCTGGTGATGTTCCTGCCCACCTGGCCGGTGCTCGGGGTGCTGGTCGGATTCCTCATCGCGGTCGGCGTTTTCGCCAGGGTGCCGTTGGGTGCGCTGCCTCGGCTGCCCATCTGGTTCTGGGGGATGCTGCTGCTGGGTGCGCTGATCAACGCCCCGGTCGGTATCGACGCCGTGCTCCGCTACGCCCAGGTGATGTTTCTCGGGCTGAGTCTGATCGCTGCCTCGTTGCTGGTGGCGTGGACCACTCCGATGGGCGAGATCGCGCCCGCGCTGGCCACACTCGGCGCACCGCTGCGCAAAGTGCGACTGCCGGTGGACGAGTGGGCGGTGGTGATCGCGCTGACGCTGCGCGGGCTGCCGCTGCTCATCGAGGAGATGCGGGTGCTGCGCGCGGCCCGCAAGCTGCGTCCCAAGGATCGCCTGCTCCAGCGCGCGACCGAGAATCCGCTGGTCGACATCCTTACGGCTGCCATGGCGGTATCCACCAGGCGGGCGGGCGAATTGGGCGAGGCCATCACCGCCAGGGGCGGAACCGGGCAATTGACCGCCCATCCCACCGCGCCCGGTCCGCGCGATGTCGTGGCCTTCGCGGTGGTGATCGCGGTCTGCCTCGGCGCCGTCGCGCTGACACTATTCCTCTGATTTGAATATATCCAAGTGCTATAACGCTTTTCGCGGCGATCGGGACGAAACGACACCTGCCGGGAAATTCCGAGATCCAGTCCCCTTTACGGAGTACAGTCGTACACCAGCAGGCAAGCATTTGCTGGGCCGCTCCATCGCTTCGCAGATGCACCGGGGGAAGGGAATTCAGTGCGCGCGGCATTGGCGGCCACAGCTCTGATGAAGGAAAGATTGGAAGTCCCAATGAAACTCCGCAAGATCATTGCGACCGCCGTCCCCGCTGTGCTCGCCGCGGCGACGCTCGGAGCGGCCGCGGCGCACGCCGACCCCTCGGCTCCCGCGCCGATCGGGTACCAGGCGCAACTGGTCGGCGACAAAGTGGTCACCACGCTGGATCACGGACGCTTCGAACTCACCGGCGGCACGGTCGATATCAAGGACGAGGCCGGGACCACCGTGGTCAGCCTGCCACTGTCCTTCCGGCAGGACGGCATGGAATACCCACTGCCGCACGCGGTCCGCGACGAGGGCCGCACCCTGGAACTCACCGCCGTGAAGGCTGCCGCGCAGGCCCATCCGGTCACGGTCCAGCCGGTCGCCTCCACACTGGAGAACCAGCGGGCCATGAACGCCTTCAGTTCACAGTTCGGCATCGCCACCGCTGTCGGGGCCTTCCTCGGCACCGCCCTCGGCGCGATCGTCGGCCTCTCCGGCATCGTCGCCGGACCCGGCGTGATCGCCAGCGTCATCGCGGGCGCGGCGGTGGGCGGTGTCATCGGCACCATCGTCGTCGGCGGACCCACCCTGGTCATCGCGGGCATCGACCTGATCGCCACGCTGGCCGCCGAACCCGGCTCCACCCGCTGGAACGACCCGGCCGACCACGCCGTGCGCTGATTCCGGGATCCGATCGGACCGGCCCGCCGATCGAACCGAACCGCCCTCCCGGCCACCGCCGAACGGGCGGCAAATGACGTGGCGCGCACGAACCCGGCGCGCGCCTTCGCATTTCCTATCCCAATGGCTCGCCCTGACAACCGGGGCCGACCGGTTCCCCCGCCAATCGGTCGGCCAAATAGGCCACCGCCCCGAACGCCTCGCCGACCGCGGTCGGGTTGTGGCCCGGCAGATCCGAATACCTGTAGGCGGCGGACGCACCCTGCGCGCAATAGCGCCGCACCAATTCGGTGTAGCCCGCGACGGGGATCACATCATCGGTTCTGCTGTGGTACAGGTACATCGGCATGTCAGGCGCCACCGCACCCAGTTCCTGACTCGCGGTGGCGGCCCGAAAAACCGGATGGGAGAACAGGCCCGGTGCCAACGCCAGATCATCGGCGTGCTCATTGACGTGACCGAGCACCAAATCCCCCGCGCAGGAGGCGGATTCGCGCGCGAGGACCGCCCGCCCGCGCTCATTGAGCAGTTCGAGCACCCCATTGCCCGGATCGTTGCGTGCCGTGGCGATCAGCGTCACCACGGCCAACCCGGCCTGCGGCGTCCCGTCCACGCTGCGCGCCGTCGCGGGCCAGTCGGCAGGCACCCCACCCGCCGCGACACCCGCGAAACGCAGCTCCGGCGCGTACTGCCCGCGCAGTTGCGCCGCCCACAGCGTCGCGAACGCCCCACCCGAATAACCCCACGCCCCAAGCGGACTCGCCGCACCGACACCACCGGGCGCCAGCGCGAGCGCCGCCCGCACACCGTCGAGAACGCCGTGTCCGGAATTCGGGCCATCCAGGAAACGACTGTCCGGACCCTCGTAGTCCGCCGTCACCACTCCCCAGCCGCGCCGCAACAACGCGGCGATGAACGGAACATCGATAAAGGTGTTGACCCCGCCGAAGCCCCAGCCGCCCGCCAGCGCGTACGAGGGCGCGCACCGGCTGCCCAAGCTGTCCTCGGCGATCTGAAACGACACCAGGGGTCTGGACCCCTGACCCGTCCACGCCTGTTTGGGCACCAGCACGGTCGCGACACCCGGTGCGGGCCGATCGGCGGCATCGGTGGTGCGGAACTTCACCTGCCACCCGTCCACGGGCAACGGCAGACCCAGCGGCCGAATCGGCCGATAGTCGATGATCGACCCGTTCGAGTAGGCGGCCAGATCGCCGGGCGCGGTATAGAACGGGTCCTGATCCGGAGTGGGTAGCGCCCCTGCCCGAGGTATCGCCACCGCCGCCAATTGCGTCATCAGCACGGCCAGCACGACCACCAACCCGGACAAGACCCGAGCCATCACGTCCTCCAGTCCCCGACGAGCCCATCAAACGTACGGCGGGATCGTATGCCTCCGGGCGGGGAGCCCGAGGTCGTTCCGGCAACCGCATCGCGATACCGGATCGGCCGAAAGTGCCCCGTGCACAACCGAATCGCCGACGCGACCAGCGAGGACCTACTCGCTGCGCAGTGCCTTCTTGGCCGCCTCCTCCACCGTATTGATCTGGGCGGCGAACTTGCCCTCGGTCTGCTTGTCGACGAGTTCGCCCGCCTTCTCGATCACCGTGTCGAGCTTGTCGGCATTCTGCTGGGCGAGATCCATCGCCTTGTTCGCCAGACTCTTGAAATCCACTGCGCACTCCTCGAATTCGATCCGAACATCCCACCCTAGCGAGAGCGCGCTACGCCGTAGGGCAACGCCACGGTGGATCGCGGCACACCTATCGGGTGCCCAGCCAGGCCGGATGCCAGAGCCTGCCGGTCTCGGTCCAGTTCATGAAGCGCACCGAACCTTCGACGCGCGGGGTCACCCATACCGCCGATTCCCGCTCGTCCTTGGTCAGTTCGTTGTCGAACGGACTGGTCTTGCGCTCGAGCCTGCGCAGCCGCGCGGTGAGCTCGCGCATCTCGGATTCGTCGAATCCGGTCCCGACCCGACCCACGTAGAACAGCCTGCCCTCGTGCGGTATGCCGACCAGCAGCGATTTGAACTCGCGTGCCGCGCTGCGTCGCCACCCGCCCACCACAACCCGCTGGATGCGCCAATTGCGCTGCTTGACCCATGAATGTCCGCGTTTGCCCGGCAGATACACCGAATCGCGCCGCTTGGCGATCACACCCTCCATCCCCTGCTCGCGGCTGTAGCGCAGCGCCGTCGCCCCCGGCCCGTCCAACCGCGCGGGCACCCGCAGCGACGGCGCGTTGGCGGCCAGCGCCTCGAGCACCCGCCGCCGATCCGAATACCGCTTGCGCACCAGCGAAGTCCCATCCAGGTAGAGCACGTCGAAGGCGACGAGCACCGCCCGCGCCGCATCCGCCCGCAGCAGACCGAGATTGGCGACACCGTGATCGTCGAACACCACCGCCTCGCCATCGAGGACCACGCTGTGACCCGCCAACTCCGCGGCGAGCGCACCCATTCCCGGATAGCGCTCGGTCACCACATTGCCCGCCCTGCTGCGCAAAGTCAGCACACCCGAATCGATTTCGGCCATGAGCCGGAAGCCGTCCCACTTCGTCTCGAAGCTCCACTCCGCATCGCCCAATTCGGCGACCTCGCCCCCGACCGCCAGCATCGGCGCGAGGCCACGCGGAAAAGGCACCTTTTGCCGCAGCGAATCCACCTGCGCAGCGGCACCATTCGTCTGATCGCGCATGAGATGCATCAACCACTGCTTGCCGTCGGTGCGAATGAACGCGTAGCGACCGTCGAGCCGACGACCATGCAAGCGCACGATCACCTCGTCCTCGCGCCACTTCTCGGTCTCATAGGTGCCCGCATCCCAGATGGTCATCGCACCGGCCCCGTACTCCCCCTTGGGAATCGCGCCGTGAAACTCCAGATACTCCAGCGGATGATCCTCGGTGTGCACCGCGAGCCGGTTCTGCGCGGGCGAGGTAGGCGGTCCCTTCGGCACCGCCCAGGAAACCAGCACCCCATCCCGCTCGAGCCGCACATCCCAGTGCAGGCGGCGAGCGTGATGCTCCTGCACGACGAACCGATCGCCCGGACCGGGACGCGGCGGCGCGGCAGGCACCGGCTCGGGGGTCCGGGCCGGGTCACGCATCGAACGGTACGTCGCGAGCGTGTCGGGCGGCGGCGGCGCGTCCAAATCGGCCAGCAGATCGCCCCCGTCCAGGAATCGGGCCAGCACCTCGTCGAAGGACAAGTGCCGCAACTTCTTCCGATTCTCGATTTCCGCCCAGGTGCGCGGGGCCGCCGCGTTCGGATGTTCCCGCCCGCGCATCGAATACGGGGCGATGGTGGTCTTGGCCGGATTGTTCTGACTCCAATCCAGGAACACCTTGCCCGCGCGCGCCGACTTCGCCATGGTCGCCGTCACCAGATCCGGGTGCAGCCGTTCGAGATTCGCGGCCACCTGCTTGGCCACCGTCGACGCCCCGCCCGAACTCAACACCCGGTCCAGCGGCACGTAGAGGTGAATTCCCTTGCTGCCGCTGGTCACCGGGTAGGCGCGCAGACCGATACCCTCGATCATCTCGCGCACGCCGAGTGCCACCAGCGCGCATTCGGCCAGACCCGCGCCGGGGCCGGGATCCAGATCGAAAACCAGCCGGGTGGCCGGCCCCACCTCCGGTCCGTCGAAACGCCACTGCGGCACATGCACTTCCAGCGCCGCCTGCTGACCGATCCAGGCCAGACCCGCCACCGAATCGATCAGCGGATACACCACCCGACGCCGCGCGGAATGCTCGACAGCGCGGCGCGGAATCCAGGACGGCGCGTGCTCGGGCAGATTCTTCTCGAAGAAAGCGGGCGAGTCCACGCCATTGGGCCAGCGCTTGCGGGTGACCGGGCGATCGGCGATATGCGGCAGCATGGCGGGGGCGATGGCCGAATAGTAGGCGATGACCTCGCCTTTCGTCGTGCCCGTCGCCGGGTACAGCACCTTGTCGAGGTTGCTCAGCTCAACCTCGATCTCGCCGAACTCGCGGCGCGCCACCATAGACAGATATTAGTGGCGGGGACCGCGGATCAGGCCCCCGCCTACTGCGGCGTCAGGGCTGCGATTCGCCCTGGGCGGGCGGCTGCTCGGGAGCGGGCTCGGGCGCGGGCTCCGGAGCGGGCGCACTCTCGGCCTGCTCTGTCGGCACCGCGTTCTTGGCCGCCTGCTTGCCCTGCTCGATCTTGTCGCTGTACTTGTGGCCGGTCTTCTCGTCGATGAAATCGCCGGCCTTGTCCACGGCCTCGTGAATCTTGTCGGCATTCTTCGCCGCCGCGTCTCTACCCATGCCGACCAGGTTCTTGAGGGTGTCTGCCAGACTCATCCCGAATCCTTCCTGTTTGTCGAACCTAGGGGCGTTATCGAACCTAGGGAGCCGAATCTAAAGGTTCACCCCACATCTTCCCACCACGAAACCCGTGGTGGGAGACCATCCGGGAGTACCCGCTGGCCGGGCATCGGAACCCGAATCGAGGTACCGGCCGCCTCGGCCGCGGCCACCATCCGCCGCACCGGCTCGGACCAGCCGTGGAAGGCCAGATTGAAGGTGGCCCAGTGGATCGGCACCAGCACGCCGTAGCCCGCGTCGCCGACATTGAGGTCGGCGTGCGCGTGCACCGCCTCCTCCGGATTCATGTGCACATCCGGCCAGCGCTCGTCGTACGCGCCGATCGGCAACAGCGTCAGATCGAACGGACCCAATGCCGCCCCCGCCTGGGCGAACGCCTTGGTGTAACCGGTGTCGCCGCCGAAATACACCCGCTTGGTGGGGCCTGCGATGGACCAGGAGGCCCACAGCGTGGTGTTGCGCACCAGACCGCGACCCGAGAAATGCCTGGCCTCGGCGCAGGTGATCATCAGATCCCCCGACTCCCGCGCGCGACCCAGCCTCGACAGCGAAACCGAACCGCCCCAATCCAATTCGACGATCCGATCCTCTGGCACACCCCAGTGCCGCAGATGCGCGCCGATCCCGATCGGCACCAGGAACGGCGCATCCTGCAACCGCACCAGCTCGCGCACCGTCTCCCGATCCAGATGGTCGTAGTGATCGTGCGAGATGAGTATCGCATCCACCGGCGGCAGCGCCGTCAGCGGTGCGGGCACCGGATGCAGGCGGGTCGGGCCGATCAGGGCCGAGGGCGAAACGCGCTCGCTCCACACCGGATCGGTGAGCACCCGATATCCGTCCACCTCCACCAGGGCGCTGGCATGCCCGTACCAGGTGACCGCGAGATCGGCGGCCGCCTGCGGCTCCTGCGGCGGCTGCAGCGGAATGATGCCGCGCGGACGCCCGGCCTTGCGCCTGGTCACCAGGGAGTAGAACAGCGAAGGCGCCGAACCGGGCGCGAGCTGGGTGCTCGGTTCGGTGTTGTGGAATTGCCGGTCGCGATAGTTGCCCGCGCTCGCCGCGTACGGCTGGATCGCCGAGATCGATGCGCCGATCGCCGAGGGCAACCCCCACGCCGCACGCACCACCCAGGCGAGCCCGAACGCGCCCGCCGCACAACCGACCACTTTCCGCAGCTTCATCATCATCGCCCCACAAATTTCGCCGTGCGCCGCTGTTGTCGAGCCAATCTGCCCTCCTGGGCATCCTCGCTGGCCCATGCCGCTTCCAACGCCGCGCGCTGCTGCGCCGATTCCGGATCGCGGGTGCCGTCGTCATTGAGCACCAATTTCAGGTGCCGCAGCGACAGCGGAGCCAACTCGGCGATCTCCTTGGCCCACTCCTGCGCATCGGCCAGACTGCCGAGCCGATTGGCGAAACCGAAACCGTAGGCATCCGCGGCCGAGATCGGCTCCGCGCCGAGCAGCATGGTGCGGGCCGGACCGCCACCGATCAGCGAGACCAGCCTGCGCACCGTCCACCGGTCCACCGAGATACCGAGTTTCGCGGCGGGAATCGCGATATATGAATCAGGATCGAGCACCCGCAGATCCGAGGCCAACGCCAACTGCACGCCCGCGCCGAGCGCACCGCCATTGATCGCCGAGATCACCGGAATCGGCGCCGACTCGATGGTGTGCAACATCTCGACCAGACCGTGAATGAACTCCTGGGAATACACACCCGACAGATCCGCGCCCGCGCTGAACAGCGGACCGCGCCCGGTCAGCACGATCACCCGCGCCTCCCGCGACGCCTCGAACACCGCCTCGCGCACCAGGGCCGCCAACTCGAGATTGAGCGCGTTGCGGCGCTCCTCCCGCTGGAACTCGATGGTGACGACATCGCCACTGCGGCTGACTCCGAGCAATGTTCCTCCCCAACTGGTTGGTTCCCTTAACTCTGCCACAGCCCGGCGCACGGATCGGCGCAGGCGATACCATCGGCGACCGTGCCGACCGACTGCGACATTCTGGTGATCGGGGCCGGTCAAGCCGGACTCTCAGCCTGCTACCACCTGCTGCGCCTCGGCCTGCGCCCCGAACGCGACTTCCTCGTGGTCGACCATTCGCCCGGACCAGGCGGCGCGTGGCAGCACCGCTGGCCCTCGCTGACCCTGTCCACCGTCAACCGGGTGCACGACCTGCCCGGCATGTCCTTCGCCGAAACCCTGCCGCCCGATGCGGACCAGGTGCCGGCGGCCACGGCCGTGCCGCACTACTACGAGCTCTACGAGAAGCGCTTCGCGCTGGGCGTGCGCAGACCCGTCTCGGTGCGAGTGGTGTGCGACCGTGACCCCGCTGGATATCCCGTCCCCGAACGCGGCGAAATCCTCAGCGCGGAAACCGATTCGACGGGCACCCTGCGCACCCGAGGGCTGATCAACTGCACCGGAACCTGGGAACGGCCTTTCATCCCGCACTATCCCGGCGCGGAAACATTCACCGGGCGACAGGTGCACACCCACGACTACCGCACCGCCGAGGAATTCGCGGGCAAACACGTGATCGTCGTCGGCGGCGGCATCTCGGCGATCCAATTGCTCGACGAGATCTCGCAGGTCACCACCACCACCTGGGTGACACGCAGCGAACCGCGCTTCCGCGACGGCGAATTCACCGAGGACGCCGGACGAACCGCCGTGGCCATGGTCGAAGACCGGGTGCGGCACGGACTGCCGCCGGGTTCGGTCGTCTCCGTCACCGGGCTGCTCCTCGACGACCGGATACGCGCCGCCCGCGACCGCGGCGCGCTCATCCGCCACCCCATGTTCGACCGCATCGAACCCGAAGGCGTGCACTGGCCCGACGGCAGCCGCCAGCACGCCGAGGTCATCCTGTGGGCCACCGGATTCCGCAGCTCCCTCGACCATCTCGCACCGCTGCGCCTGCGCGGCCCCGGCGGCGGCATCACCATGACCGGCCGCCTCGCCACCAGGGTCGCCGCCGACCCGCGCATCCACCTCATCGGGTACGGCCCCTCCGCCAGCACCATCGGGGCCAATCGGGCAGGGCGGGCCGCCGCCGCAGAGCTGACCGAATACCTTGGGTTGCGCTAGCTTTCACAATCCCGGATGTCCACCAGCACGGACCTCCGCCACCGTCTGGACGATCAACTGATCGATCGCGGCGGTCAACCGCGTGGCATCGGCAGGCCGAACCGTGACCGTGCGCAAACCGTAGCTCAGGTAGCGGCCGTCGCCGGTGAAATCCGAGAGCTGGAAATCCCTGCGACCCTGAATATGTCGATTGTCGACACTGCCGTGCGGATAGACCGCGACATGACATCGACAACTGGTGGGACGATCGAAGAAGCGCTCGAACTCCTGACGGGGCGTCGGCCGCCACGGGTCTCGCGCCACCGGAAGCGGTCGTTCCAGCTCATCTATGGCTATGGTGAGCGATTTACCCTGGCCTGCCCCGCATTTCGGCAGTGCGGCCAAGACGGCCGAGGCGATGCGATCCGCGGGCAACAACGCCAGGTGCACATCACCATTGTCCTCGGGTTCCTGAACGGCAATGGCAGCGTGCTGATAGTGCACTCCGGCATGCGCGCGAATCCGCCGCTCCCCATTGGCCCCTCGGAACCCGGCCACCTCGATGCGCGCCTCCGGGGCCAACAGCACTTGAATCGCGCGCACCAGCGCATCATCCAACTGCGGCGCGACCGTGCGCGCCGCCGCCCGCCACTGCGCGACGAATTCGTCCCGATAGTGCGCCATCGACCGGTGCCGCAGCGGATACGGCAGCACATCGCGCCCCGTCGACTCCCACAGCACCCGGAATTCGAGCGCGCTGAACCGCCAACGCTCCACTCTGCTCATCGTCGTCGTCCGCACTCACTCACCGAGAACCGGCGGCACCGCCTTCGGCAGTGCGTCGAGCCCGGTCACCTGCTCACCGTGCTCCTTGGTGATCAGATAGTCCGGAACACCTCGACCCCGCTCCTGATCATCCCGTTTGCCCACCGCACCCGGTGCCATACCCGGCATACCGGAAGGCTGCTGTGCCGATGCGGGTGCTCGACCTGCCGCCGGAATCTGCTCCGGTCTGGCCAAGGGGGGTGGACGAAGAGTCGCGAACGGGCGCTGCGGATCACTCGGCGTTCTGTGCGTGGTTGGGTCGAACGAATGTGGGCCGGCCCCGGGAATATTCGATCCAGGCCGCGGTTGTTCGGCCAAACCGGCCGGGGTTGTCGTGGCCGGAGCGACCTGATCGCCCGTATCGGGCGGTTTCGCCCGCTTCGGCTGTTCGTCAGCTATCCCCGGACTCTCGACTCCCGAACCGGATTCGCCCCTCGGTTCCTGATTCGATTGCGCGGTCCCCGATTTGGGCTCCGGTGTGGTTTCGGATTGACCGGTCCCCGATTTGGGCTCCGGCCTGGTTTCAAATTGACCGGTACCCGGTTCTCGACCAGCGGATTCGCGATCGGTCCGTGGTGACAATTCACCATTGGCACCGGGCGACTCCCGCACCGGATTATATGCTTTCGGAATAATCGGCACCTTCGTATCTGTGTCCCGAATAACCCTGGCATACACCGTATTCAACACCCGCACCGCTTCCGTTTTGGCAGTGTTGTATGCCTCCTCGTTGTCGCGCCACCCTCGACCGGCGAGCCAACTCCGAACGTTTCGCACAGTCGACCGCTGCTCGGGCACATATGGCACCAGCGCCTTCGTCGGCTCCAACCCTGTCTTCAATTCCTCGAGCTTGTTTCCGGTCAACTCCACAGCATGCGCGAACTGCGCCGTCCGCACCGAGTACTGATAGAGGGCCGCAGCGGCGGCGTCACGGGCGACCCCCCGCCAAATTGCCGAATCCAGGGCCTTTGCCATAGCAGCATTGAATGCGCCGAGCGAACTCGTCTCACGACGTCCAACCTCACGCCAGGCCGCTATCAGTTCATCGACGGCATCGAGGTCGATCTTGTCCACGTTCGCTCGCAGCGTTGCCAGATCCGATCGCTCAAAATTGTCCCAGCGCACTACCGAACCGGGTCGGTATTCACCATCGAATCCAATATCGGCAGCCCGTTTTCGCACATCATCACGTCGGCCGTTGAATTCATTCTGAGTATCGTGAGGCGATATGCCCGGTTCCAGGCTTCGACCGGCGATCCAATCAGTGATCGCCCGTCCCATGGAAGAGAAAAGATCATCCGCCATCACTGCCCCAACCGCTCCGACGCCCTGGCAAGATCGTCGGCATTGGCGAGATCTTGTCCACTGAGGCGCTTGAATGAGTACCGCATGACCTCACGAATTTCATTTACGACCCCGACATGCTCTCGAAGTGTGGATGCCAACGATAGGTGATCCCCCCTGAGCTGATCCTCGAACATATTCTGGAGATCGTCACCCATCTCGAATCCACCGAAAATATCTGAGCGGCGAAACCAGAGCCTGGATGGTTCCAACATCGATTCCAGGTCGGATATTCTCCTGTCGCAGGCCTTGAAACACGCAAGCGTCGCGGCCTCATCATCAAGAAATAGCTCGCCCGCTCGCGCCTTGCCCGCCAGTGCGCGCCACTGCGCAGCATCTTCCAACCCCGTCATCTACCGACCTCCCTCATCGGCTACTTGGGCAAAACTGGAACGATGAACTCACTGACCCGACGTACGAGCATGCAGGGATCGGTGGGATTTTCGCGCAAGACCCGATTACGCAGATCCACCATGACTACGCCCGAGGGCACAGAGAATGCAATATCACAAGCCAGATCAGTGACCCCATCGTCGACTCGGAATTGCTTGCCCCCTCGCCCGGCAATAGTGACGTCCCGAAAGTCGGTATAAATACGCCTCTTCTCGACTTCCGGAATCGACTGCCCCGTCGAGAGTATTGTTATGAAGTAATCCTTCCCATTCCAGTTACAGACTTCCCACCCCGACTGATGCACACCAGCAATACCGCTTTCCTTGGTTGCCGGATCGACCGAGACTGCATGCAGCACTTCATCTGGAATTGCGGTACACGGATCGAATAGCTTCACCGAAGCCGGACTACTATTGGAACCCGCGATCGGGTGTCCATCGGCGGCCGCAGTACACGCGGCCAGGACCGGTAGGACAGCAGCTAGCAATGTCAACGCAACACGGCGATGCACATCTGCCCCCAATCCAGTCGCGCTCGCGCGACCGATGGATCTCGACCTGTGTCAAACGACCGTACTCAGCGGACATGTCATTTATCAGCGAAATCGACGTTTCCGCAGAAAATCGCACAAATACTGGAGACTGCAAACCGAATCGATCATCTTCCGAAGCGGCCACAGCGTACCGTTCAGTTTATTGGAATCAGCACATCTTCGGGAAGATCAAAATGCTCGCCACGAAGCTTTCGGATGGAATTTAGCGAATCAACCGGCGGCGACACGCGCGCGACCACATACCGACCGCGCGCGTGTCCGAAGAGATCGGCTACGCCCCGTAATCGAAGGTATCCGGATCGGGTCCGACACGACCACCATTGTCCAGGGCATTGATGGCATCCATCTGCGCCCCGGTGAGCTCGAACCCGAACACGTCGATATTGGCGGCGATGCGGGACGGGGTGACGGACTTGGGGATGACGATATTGCCCAACTGGAGGTGCCAGCGGATGACGACCTGGGCGGGGCTGCGGTTGACCGCGTTGGCGATGGCGATGATGGTGGGGTCGCCGAGCAGGGTGCCCTGGCCGAGCGGGCTCCACGCCTCGGTGGCGATGGCGTGCGCGGCGTGGAATTCGCGCAGGGCCCGCTGGACCAGGCGGGGATGCAGTTCGATCTGATTGACGACCGGGGTTTCGCCTGTCTCGCCGATGACGCGCTCCAGGTGAGCGATGGTGAAATTGGAAACGCCGATCGAACGGACCCGCCCCTGCCCCTTCAGCGCCTGCAGTGCGCGGAAGGTATCGACGTATTTGTCGGCAACGGCGATGGGCCAGTGGATCAGATAGAGATCCAGATAGTCCAGGCCGAGCCGGTCCATACTGGCGTCGAAGGCGCGCAATGTGGCGTCGAAACCTTGATCCTCGTTCCACACCTTGGTGGTGACGTACACCTCGTCGCGCGGCAGGCCGAATTCGCGGATGGCACGGCCGGTGCCTTCCTCGTTGCCGTAGATGGCGGCGGTGTCGATGCTGCGGTAGCCGGCGTCGAGCGCCGCTGTCACGGCGGTGACCACCTCCTCGGCGGGCACCTGGAAGACGCCGTACCCGAGTTGCGGGATCACCTGCCCGTCGTTCAGCACGATGGACGGAACTGCGCTGGTCTCGCTTCTGAAGGTCACCAATCGACCGTAGGAGGACCGCGCCGAGCCGTCAATGACACCGGCGGTGTGTTGCTTTTTACCCGAGGCTGCCCGCACCGGGGACGCCCAGCCTGCGATAACGCGCTTGCCGCAGCATCCGCAGCTCTTCTTCGGACCGGTGGCGCAGCCCGATCAGCTCCTCGGCGATGGCATCGACCATCCGGTGCGCGAATTCGGCGGGCTCGACGGCGGCATCCGGACGTTCCGGGACGATCCGGTCCACGATGCCGTCGGTGCGCAGGTCGACGGCGCGGATGCGCTGTTCGGCGGCCAGTTGCGCGGCGTGCTCGGTGTCGCGGTAGACGATGGCGCTCGCCCCCTCCGGCGGCAGCGGCGCCAACCAGGCGTGGGTGGCGGCCAACACCCGATCGGCGGGCAGCAGCGCCAGCGCACCCCCACCGGTGCCCTGGCCGAGCAGCACGGAGAGGGTCGGTGTCCGCAGGCGCACCAAATCGGCTATGCAGCGGGCGATTTCGGGGGCCAGGCCGCGTTCTTCGGCTTCTTTCGACAGTGCCGCGCCGACGGTGTCGATGACCAGCACCAGCGGCAGCCGCGACTCCTCGGCCAGTGCCATGGCCCGGCGCGCCTCGCGCAATGCGGCCGGTCCCATGGTGTGCTCGCCGTGCTGCCCCGAACGGTCATGGCCGAACACCACGCACGGCTGACCGCGAAAGCGGGCCAGTGCGTGCACCACCGTGCGATCCGACTCGCCCTGCCCGGTGCCGCTGAGCGGAACCCGCTGCGTCACATGGCGCAGCAGTTCCCGGATGCCCGGCCGATTCGACCGCCGCGAGATGACGACCGAGGCCCATGCCGACGACTGCGCCGAATCATCCTCGGAATCCGTTCTCGGCGATCCGATTTCGGGTACTTCATCCGGAACGCCGCTCAGCACGCTCAGCGCGCGATGGGCTATCCGCCGATACACCGAGATCGGCACGACACCATCGATAACCCCACTGCGATAAAGGTTTTCGGCAGTCTGCACACCCTCCGGAAACGGCCGGTCGTAGAGCGCCCGATACACCCTCGGCCCGAGAAACCCGATCAGCGCGCCCGGTTCGGCGAAGGTCATATGCCCCAGCGAACCCCACGAGGCGAAGACACCGCCCATGGTGGGATCACGCAGATAGACCAGATAGGGAAGGCCCGCCGCCCGATGCGCCGCGACCGCGCCCGCGATCTTCACCATCTGCAGGAAGGCGACCGTACCCTCCTGCATTCTGGTGCCGCCGGAGGTCGGCGAGGCCAGCAGCGGCAGGCCGAGCGCGCTCGCCCGCTCCACCGCCGTGACGATCCGCTCCGCCGCCGCCACCCCGATCGATCCGGCCAGGAAGCCGAATTCGCAGGCGATGACGGCGACCCGACGGCCGCGCAGCGAACCCTCCCCGGTGCGCACCGCCTCGTCCAAACCGGTCGCCTGCCGCGCCCGTGCCAACTCCGACCGGTAGGCGGCCGAGGCCGCCACCCGCATCGGTGGAAGGTCCCAGCTGTGAAAGGTTCCCGGATCGAGCAGCCGCTCGAGCAGCTCGGCCGCGGAGATCCGCGGCCCGCCAACGGTTTTCCCGCCGGTGCCCGGCAAATCAGTATCCCTGCATGACCTTGCGCAGGGCGTACTCGGTCAGCGCGACCAGGGCCTGTTTGGCCGGCTCGCGCCGCCGAGCATCCATCGACAGGATCGGCACATCGGCGGGCACGGCCAGCGCCTGCCGAATGTCCTCGATCGGATATCGCGGCGCGCCGTCGAACTCGTTGAGCGCCACCAGGAATGGCAGGTTGCGCGCCTCGAAGTAGTCGACGGCCGCGAAGCTGTCCTCCAGCCTTCGGGTGTCCACCAGCACCACCGCGCCGATGGCGCCGCGGATGAGGTCGTCCCACATGAACCAGAAACGGTACTGCCCCGGTGTACCGAATAGGTACAGCACCAGGTCATCGGCCAGGCTGATCCGGCCGAAGTCCATCGCCACCGTGGTGGTCGACTTCATCGGGATGCCGGTCAGGTTGTCGATACCGGTACTGGCATTGGTCACCAATGCCTCCGTGCGCAGCGGAACGATCTCCGAGACAGCACCGACCAGCGTGGTCTTCCCGACACCGAAGCCGCCGGCGACCACGATCTTCGCCGAAGTCGGCTTGCTGGTCCGGGTGTCGACCTGCTGCGTCGAATCAAATACGCCGGAGTCCACTGAGAACCCTTTCGATCAGCTCGCGACGCTCATCGTCGCTGGAATCGTCTTTCAAAGTCGCCGAAACGCGTACGTGCCCGGCCTCGATCAGGTCGGCCACGAGCACGCGGGCCACGCCGATGGGAATACCCAATCGGGCGGCGACTTCGGCGACGGACGGCGATTCCCTGCACAACTCAACGATGGACGTCTCGATGTTGGTCAGTTCGAACTGCCGCTCCAGGGCGACCGGATGCGATGCGACGAGGGCCTCCAACGCCAACTCGACCGCGGGCCTGGTGCGGCCTGCGGTCAGCGAGTACGGGCGGACGAGGCTCGGCTCGGCACTCCCCACGCGGTGATCTTCTATGTCCATCCCACCATCAGGAACCCATTGTCACGCGAGGCGTGGCCTGCACAGTCTGACCCACCCGCTCGACCAACAAAGCCATCTCGTAGCCGACCTGCCCGATATCGCAGGACGTATTGGTCAGCACCGCGAGATAGGACCCGTCACCGACGGCCATGAGCAGTAGGTAGCCGTGCTCCATCTCGACCACCGACTGCAGCACGGTACCGCCCTCGAACAAATTCGAGACGCCGACCGAGAGGCTGGCCAGGCCCGCGGTCACCGCGGACAGCTGTTCGGCCCGATCCACGGGCAGTTGCGCGCTCGCGGCCATGAGTAGTCCGTCAGCCGAGACCAGGACGGCATGGGCTACGCCAGGAACCTCGTTGGCGAAGTTCGAAACCAGCCAATCCAGCTGACGATTCGTACCACCTAGATCGGGGTTCATCGGTCTCCTTTATCTCCGGTTAAGTTCATTGCTCTCATTGCGCGGCCATCCCGGACGCCCTGCTGGTGGCGACTCAAGCTGGACCTGATCGTTTCCGGATCGCGGCTGGGCGCCCGATCGACAGCGCCGTTGACGCCGCCGGGTACGAGTCGACCACCCGGATTGCGTTGCGGCAAACCGGCTGCCGTGCGCGTCTCGGCCTGTGCCTCGCTGGCTCGGCGTGCGGCCTGCCAGCCCTCGTCGCCCGGCGACTCGAAGGAGGCGGCCGCCTGGGACCGGTCCTGGTTGGGATCTTGCAGCCACGCCGACATCATCTCCTGGAAGATCGGAGTTCCCAGCGACGAACCGGTGTCGACGGCCGGCTGCAGTCTGGTCTGGAAGAACGACGCGGTCTTCTGCGGGTTGGACCGGAAGCTGTGCTTGCCCGGATCGCGCGGCGCGTCGTCTTCGGCGGCCGCTCGCCTGGGCAGTGCCACTCCCGGCGGCGCCTGGTGGTGCGGCAGGTTGGTAGCGCCCGGATCGCGCTGCGGCAGACCCGATTGCCCGTGCCTGGGCGGCAGACCGCTCTCCTGAAGCCCCTTGGCCGAGGAATCCCGCTGCGGGAGGCCGCTATTCGACGCGTCGTGCCGCGGACCCGAATTTCGCTGCGGGAGCCCGCCCGGTGCCGAGTCGCGCCGGGGCAGCCCATTCGCCGACGGATCACGCTGCGGCAAACCATTATTCGCGCCATCGCGCGACGGCAACCCCGAATCTCGCTGCGGAAGGCCGCCCGACAGGGCATCGCGCGGCGGTAGACCGGTTCCGGCATCCCGCGACGGCAGACCATTGGCGGCGTCCCGTTGCGGCACGCCATTGTTCGCCGAGTCGCGCGGCGGCAGACCACCGGACAGCGCATCACGCTGCGGCGAACCATTCCCGGCGGGATCATGCGAGGGCAATCCACCCGGCAGCGAATCACGCTGCGGCACGCCATTATTCGCAGAATCGCGCGGCGGCAGACCACCGGAGAGCGCATCCCGCTGCGGGAGACCCGAGGCCGGATCGCGCTGCGGGAGACCCGTGGCGGGATCGCGCGACGGCAGAGGACCCGAGAGCGGATCGCGCTGCGGTAGACCGGATGCGGCATCCCGCGACGATAGGCCATTGGACGAATCGTGCTGCGGGAGCGGGTCGGAAAGCGGATCGCGCTTGTTCGCCGCGTCGCGCCGCGGCAGACCGCCGGACCGCGTATTCCGCTGCGGTAGACCATTCCCGGCCGCGTCACGCTGGGGCGATCCCGAGGCGGGATCCTGCGGCGGCAGACCACCCGACAGCGCGTCCCGCTGCGGCAGGCCGCCCGCGGCCGCGTCGCGGGGCGGGACGCCACCCGAGAGTGCGTCGCGCGGGGACGATCCGGCCGCGCTGTCGCGCTGCGGGAGACCATTCGCCGAATCGCGCGTCGGCAGATCGCCGGAGAGCGCATCACGTGGGGGCACACCTGTCCCGGCGGCATCCCGCTGCGGCAGACCGCCATTGCGTTGCGGCAGCCCACTGCCCGCGGGATCGCGTGGTGGTGCACCGCCGGACAGGGCATCGCGCCCCGGCGTGGGATCACGTTGCGGCAGACCACCCGCGAGTGGATCGCGCTGGTGCGAACCACTGCCCGAGGCATCGCGCTGCGGCAGACCATTGGCGGCGGGCCGCAGCGGCATCCCTCCGGCGGCCGGATCGCGTTGCGGCAAACCACCGGCGGCCGAATCACGCTGCGGCAGACCACCGGCAGCCGGATCACGCTGCGGCAGACCATTGCCGAGCGGATCACGGCCCAGCGGATCGCGCTTGGGCGGACCGGATGCCGGATCACGCGGCGGCACACCGCCCGTGGCATCGCGCTGCGGCAGACCGCCTGCCTGCGGCGCGCCCGAGGTATCGCGCTGCGGCAGAGCACCGCTCGGCTCGCGCCGAGGAAGATCACCGGAGAGCGGATCGGGCCGCGACATGCCCGGTGCACCGGTGGCATCGCGCTGCGGCAAATCGCCCGAGAGCGGATCACGCTTATCGCTCGGTGGCAATCCACCCGAGAGGGCATCCCGCTTGGGCAACGGATCGCGCCGGGGCAGGTCGCCGGAGAGCGGATCGGGCCTTGAGACGCCGGGAATTCCGGAATCCCGCTGCGGCAGACCATTCGCGGCCGGATCGCGCTGCGGCAGACCATTCGCCGAGTCCCGTGGGGCCGGACCACCCGATAGTGGATCGCGCGGCGCATCTCCCGATAACGGATCGCGCTTGCGCTGCGGCAGGCCGCCATTGCGTTCCGGCAGCGCACCGCCGGAGTTCTCGCGCGGCGGCATCGGGCCGGACAGGGCGTCGCGCTGCGGCAGGCCCGAGGTCCGATCGCGCGGCGGCATCCCGCCGGTCGGTTCGCGCTGCGGCAATCCGGAAGCCGAATCCCGTTGCGGTGCAACGGAACCGGGCTCGCGCTGCGGCAGCGCGCCATTCGCGCCGCGCTGCGGCGCGCCAGGGCCGGGCGCACCGTTCGATCCGGGTTGTCGCTGCGGCAGTCCGCCCTGCGGCGCGCCGTTCGGTTGACGCTGCGGCAGCGCGCCACCCGCCTGCGGACCCTTGGCCCCTGGTTGACGCTGCGGCAGTTCACCGGAATTCGGGTCGCGCGGGGGCATCGCGCCGAGGATGGTCGGCTCGCCGCCGGTGGGCGGCCGGGGCGGACCGCCGGGACCGAGATTGCGCTTGGGCAGGTTGGCCGCGGCGAGTTTGCCGCGCTGCGGCACATTCGGAGCCTGGCCCTGCTGTCCGGGCGCGGGCCGCAGGGTGGGACCCGCGTCCTGGCGCAGTCCGGCCGCCATCGACGAACCCGGTTGCCGCTGCGGCAGTGGGCCGGACGCGCCCGTCGGAATCGGTCCGCTCGTCGGGGCCGGTCCGCCGGTGGGCACCGGACCGCTCACACCGGGATCCACGGTGACCATGACGTTGCCACCCGGTGTGCGGGTAATGGCGCGGGTCTGCATCGCCGTCGCGGGGGCGGCGGGCGCGGGACGCTGCGGCGCTTGCGGATTGGCCTGGGTGGGCGCGATCATCGGCCCCTTGCCCGGCACGATCAGGCTGGGCGGCACGTGCACGGTCACGGTCACGCCGGGATCGCGCGCGGTATCGAAGGTGGGGCGCAGGCGCACGGTGAGCCCGTGCCGTTCGGCGAGCCTGCCGACCACGAAAAGACCCATATGCCGGGCAGTATCGGGGCCGGGCTCGGCGGTCTGCTCGAGTCGGTGGTTGATCTCGGCCATCTCCGAGGGCGGCATACCGATGCCGCGGTCGGCGACCTCGATGAGCATGCCCTGGTCGTGCGCCTGGGCGAAGGTGAATTTGACGTCCGTCTCCGGCGGGGAGGCGCGCAGCGCGTTGTCGAGCAGTTCGGCGAACAGGTGCGCCATATCGGAGGCGGCGGGCTCCACCAGCGAACCGCGCGGGGTGGCACCGAGTTTCACCCGCTCGTAGTCCTCGACCTCGGAGATGGCGGCGCGCAGCACGTCGGCGATCTCGACGGGGGCGGACTTGGCGCGGCGCTGCCTGGTGCCCGCGAGGATGAGCAGGTTGTCGCCGTTGCGGCGCATGCGGGCGGCGAGATGGTCCAGCCGGAACAGGTTCTCCAGCAGGCGCGGATCCTTCTCGTCGTATTCCATCGCCTCGATGAGGGTGAGCTGATGGTCGACGAGGGATTTGGAGCGCCGGGCCAGCGTTTCGAACATATCGTTGACCTGGGAACGCATTTGGGCCTGGTCGCTGGCCAAGCGCAGCGCCTGGCCGTGGATATCGTCCACGGCTCGGGCGAGTTGGCCGATCTCCTCGGTGCTGCGCACCGGCATCGGCTCGAGCGGAACGTCCTCGGGGGCCGCGCCATTGCGCAGCTGGGCCACCTCCTGCGGCAGGTCGCTCTCGGCGACGCGCAGCGCGGCCAGGCGCAGTCGGTGCAGCGGCACGATCATCGACCGGGCGACGAAGACGGCCAGCAGCAGCGCGGCGAGGATGGTGACGACGACCACCGCCGTGTAGGTCCAGGCGTCGCGCTGGGCACGCGACACCAGCGAATCCATCTCGGTGTCAATATCCTTGGTGGCCTTGGCGACCACCTTCTCGTAGACGGCCAGGCTGCTGGTGAGCGAATTCTTGAAATCACCGATGGGCGCCGACCCGGCCTGCGTCTGCGGGCTGGTCATGAGCGAGACGCGGTTCTCGATACCGCTGCGCAATTCGGCGATCGACGGGTCGGTGTCGGAGAAGCGGTGTGCCAGCACATTGAGCAGGACGCGCTCGGTATTGGCTGCGGTGAGAAAGGTCTGTGCGCCCACCTTGGGGTTTTGCGCCAGATCCGAGAAGGCAGCCAGCTCGCCGACCAGGGTGGCGCGGGTATTGAGCGAATCGACCAGTCGCAGTTTGGCCGAGTCCACGGTTTGGTCGCTGACCTGGCCGACCACACTTTCCACCACCCGGACACTGTCGCCGCGCATCCGGTCGATCATCGCGACGACCTCGGGCTGGGGCTGGGTGGCGGGCGCTTTGCCCTGTGCGCGAATCGCTTTCGACTGGGTGACCATGCCGTCGAGCAGGGCGCGCGCGGCAGGGACTGCGCCGAGTGTGTCCAGGGACTTCTCGGCCGATCCGATGGCCTTGTCGAGATCGGCCAGGTTCTGATCGGTAACGATGGAGTTGCCACCGATCACGATGGTTTGCGAGCCTGCGACGGTGGCCAGGTTGGCCGACAGCGCCGTGACCGCGGGGACGGTGCTCACGCTGTCGGAGGCATCGGCCAACTTGCCCGCGTCGGCGAACTCGCTGGAGATCCTCGAAACCCCAAGGCCCACCGCGACCGCCAGCGGGACGGCCAGGACCGCCGTCACCTTCCAGCGCAGGTCCCAGTTGCCGAGCGCCCAGCGCTTTCTGCCGGACCTAGCGGCGTCACGCATCTCCCACTCACTTTCCAAACTGGCCCCGTCCAAGCGCCATCAGCGAACCTCCACAATCGCATGCTGGCTCGACAGACGAAGCTGGCCGAGAACTGCTGCAGGCCGAGAAATTGCGTCTACGACGGCCGAAATAAGTGACATCAGATTCTAACGGATCAATAACTTCTTGGGTGACTTCGAGTAAGCTTGCCCCCCTTGACCTGCCAGTTACAGGCAAAACCAAAGGTCGCGGCACCCACACGGGCGTCGCGTGAAGTCTGCCACAATCATGCTGATCTATCGAGGCGGGCATCGAGGCGAGGCTAGGAGTCACGGGTTTGGGCGCGAGGCACGAGTATCGGCCGGTCTATCAGACCAGTCTGGTCGATCCCGCTGAGTTCTGGTCCGGCGCGGCCGAGGCCATCGATTGGGATGTGCCACCGACTCAGATCGTCGACACCACTGCCCGACCCGCGGCCCGATGGTTTCCCGATGCTCGCCTCAACACCTCCTTCAATGCCCTCGATCGCCATGTACCCCCGGCGGGATCGCACGAAACGGGATCTCCGGAAAGCGGGGCGGATCCGGCGAATCGGCCCGCCCTAATATATGACTCCGCTATGACCGGCGCCAGAGGCGTTTACAGCTACGCCGAATTGCTCGCCGAGGTAGCCACATTCGCGGGCGCGATGGTCCGACTCGGCGTCGAGAAGGGCGACCGCGTCATCATCTACCTGCCGATGATTCCCGAGGCCGTCATCGCCATGCTGGCCTGTGCCCGCATCGGCGCGGTGCACTCGGTGGTGTTCGGCGGTTTCGCCGCGCCGGAGCTCGCGGCCCGCATCGATGACGCCGAACCTGTGCTCATCATCACCGCATCCGGCGGGCTCGAGCCGGGGCGAAAGGTGGAGTATCCGCCAATTGTGCTGCGGGCGTTGGATATCGCGGAATCCACCGCACCGCGCCACGTGATTGTCAAACAGCGGGAACGATTTCCGTCGATTCCCTTTCCCGCCGCGCAACCCGCGACCGAATCGCTGCCGAGTTCCGATGAGACGGTGGCCGCGCAGTGGTTGGACTGGGCCGACGCGGTGCGCGATGCCGAACCCGCGGCGCCCGTCTCGCTCGCCGCGACCGATCCCCTCTATATCCTCTATACCTCCGGCACCACGGGTAAGCCCAAGGGTGTGGTGCGCGACAACGGCGGACACGCGGTCGCCCTCGCCTGGTCCATGCGCAATATCTACGATGTCGGCCCCGGCCAGGTGATGTGGGCCGCCTCCGATGTCGGCTGGGTGGTCGGCCACTCCTATATCGTCTACGCGCCGCTGCTGGTCGGCGCGACCACACTGCTCTACGAGGGCAAGCCGGTCGGCACGCCCGACGCGAGCGCGTACTTCCGTGTCATCGCCGAACACAAGGTGCGCGTGCTGTTCACCGCGCCGACCGCGCTGCGCGCCATCCGACGCGAGGATCCGACTGCCGCGCTCGCGCACCACTACGACCTGTCCTCGCTGCGGGCGCTGTTCTGCGCGGGCGAGCGGCTGGACCCGGCCACCTATGAGTGGGCAGCCGAGGTGCTGCTGGCCGATCGCCCCGACTGCCCGGTGGTCGACCACTGGTGGCAGACCGAGACCGGTTGGCCGATCTGCGCGAATCTCCTCGGCCTGCAACAGCTTCCGATCAAGGCCGGATCGGCCTCGGTCCCGGTGCCCGGCTACCGACTCCGGGTGCTCGACGCGGAGGGCAATCCGGTCGCGGCGGGCACCGAAGGCAATATCGTCATCGGGCTGCCGCTGCCACCCGGCGCTTTGAGCGGTCTATGGCACGACGACGAGGGTTATATCCGCTCCTACCTATCGGCCTACCCCGGCCACTATCTGACCGGCGACTCCGGCTATTTCGACGAGGACGGCTACCTCTATGTCCTCGGACGCAGCGACGATGTCATCAATATGGCGGGCCACCGCCTTTCGGCGGGCAGTATCGAGGCCGCCATCGCGGGCCATCCCGCCGTCGCCGAATGCGCGGTCATCGGCATGCCCGACGAATTGAAAGGGCACCGGCCGCTGGCCTACGTGGTGCTCAAGGCAGGGGCGCAAGTCGATCCCGAGCAGTTGCGCGCCGAATTGATCCAACGGGTGCGCGATCAGATCGGGGCCATCGCCACACTGCACGACGCGGTGGTCGTCGCCGCGCTGCCCAAGACTCGCTCCGGCAAGATCCTGCGCAAGACGCTGCGCCAGATCACCGCGGGCGAGGAGTTCCAGACGCCGTCCACCATCGAGGATCCCGCCGTGCTGACGGCGCTGGTCGACCAAATCACTTTGGCCCGTGAGGATTCCGCATCGGAGAACCCGGCCTGAGTCGGGGCCACCCTACCCACTCCACAGAGAACCCTCAATAATCATTCACACCTGTGCCAGCACCCCGCAATAAGGTCGGGGCTGCTCTTGCGCATCCGCATCACCAAATGGAGGCAGTAACTCTATGAAGCGATTCACCCTCGCCGCCCTGGCCACCGGCGGCGCCGCCACCGTCGCCATGCTGCTCGGCCCCGGTATCGCGGCAGCCGACGCCACCTCGATCGTCGCGCCGCTGCTGGATTCCCCGTGCAGCTTCGCCCAGGTCGACAAGGCGCTGCACGCCAAGGCCCCGATCCTGGCGAATATGCTCGACAACAACCCGGCCCAGAAGGCCGAACTCCAGGCCAAGTTCGACCTGCCGCCGGATCAGCGCCGCGCCGCGCTGCAGCAGGCCATCAATGACAACCCCGATGCCGCCGCGCAGGCGCAGAACGATCCGCGCGCCGCGGCGATCGCCGATCAGTTGGCCCAGGTCGCGGCGGTTTGCCAGAGCTACTGAGCCGAACGACCGAGCGGCGCGGCGGTACCTGCACAATGAACGATGTGGCAGAGCGAACCGCGACACCGACCGTCCTCGTCGTCGACGATGACGAGGACGTGCTCGCCTCGGTCGAGCGCGGCCTGCGCCTTTCCGGCTTCCGGGTACTGGTGGCCAGGGACGGCGCGGCCGCGCTGCGCAGCGTCGCCGAACACGCGCCGGATGCGATCGTGCTCGATATGAATATGCCGGTGCTCGACGGCGCGGGCGTGGTGACCGCGCTGCGCGCCATGGGCAACGAGGTGCCGATCTGCGTGCTCAGCGCCCGCGCCTCGGTGGACGACCGGATCGCCGGATTGGAGTCCGGCGCCGACGACTACCTGGTCAAACCCTTCGTACTGGCCGAGTTGGCGGCGCGCATTCGCGCGCTGCTGCGCAGGCGATCCGATACCGCCGCCCCCGCCACACCCGGCGCGATCACCGTCGGCCCGCTCGAGGTGGATGTCGCGGGCTACCGCGCCCTGCTCGACGGCCGCGAAATCGAGCTCACCAAGCGGGAATTCGAGTTGCTGTCCACCCTGGCCCGCAATGTCGGGGTGGTGCTCAGCCGCGAGCGTCTGCTGGAACTGGTGTGGGGCTACGACTTCGCCGCCGACACCAATGTGGTGGATGTCTTCGTCGGCTATCTGCGCCGCAAACTGGAGGTGGGCGGCGCCCCGCGACTGCTGCACACCATTCGCGGGGTCGGCTTCGTGCTGCGTGCGCCGAGGTGAGCGCCGATCGCGTGAAATCCCGTCGGCGGCGCAGCTTTTCGCTGCGCACCAGGGTCGCGGGCGCGGCGGCGGCGGGCGCGGTCATCGTGGTGTCGCTGATCAGCCTGCTCAGCGTGCGCATCATCGAGCACCTGAATGTGGCGCAGTCCGATCAGCAGTTGCGGGTGGCCTCGCGCGTCGTGCTGATCCAACCGGTGATCGCGGTGAGCTTCGTCGGGCTGACCGGGCTCAACAACGATCTGGCGGTGACGGTCCGCAACAACGGCCGCGTCGCCGCGACGACCCCGACCCAACTGCCCGATCTGTCGCCGGGTTCGCGCACCGTCACGGTGAGCGGCACGCCCTACCGCATTCTCACGACCACCGAGAATCAGCCTGCGGGACAGGTGGTTTCGCTCGGGATTCCCGCCGCGGGCGCGGCGGAGGCGACCGCGCAGCAGCAGCGCTGGGTGCTCGCGGGCGCGCTGATATCCATTGCCGCCGCGGCCGGGCTCGGCTGGCTGCTCGCCGGGCGCGCCGTGCGCCCGATCGTCCGTCTGACCAAGCAGGTCGGCGCGCGCAGCGGCTACCCGGATCCGGAGAATCCGCAGCCGCCGCTGGACGGTTCGGGGGTGCGGGAGGCCGAGAAATTGGCCGACGCGGTGAACACCATGCTGGGCCGGGTCGATCAGGCCCAGACCGAGACCGCCGCCGCGCTGGATACCGCGCGCGATTTCGCGGCGGTGTCCGCGCACGAACTGCGCACCCCGCTCACCGCCATGCGCACCGATCTCGAGGTGCTGCGCACCCTCGATCTCGACGAGACCCAGCGCACGGAGATCCTGGCCGATCTGCAGCGCAGCCAGGGTCGGGTGGAGAGCACGCTGGCCGCGCTGGAGCGGCTGGCCAGCGGCGATCTCACCAATGAGCGCGATCACGTGGACACCGATGTCGGCGATCTGTGCGATCAGGCCGCCCACGATGCCATGCGCCACTATCCGGGGCTGACCGTGCACATCGACTGCGACGCCGAATTGGTTACCAGGGGTCTGCCCGCCGGATTGCGGTTGGCCGTGGACAATGCGCTGACCAACTCCTTCAAACACGGAAATGCCACGCGGGCACTGGTTTCCGCGCATCGCGCGGCCGACGGGCATATTGTCATCGCCATCGACGACAATGGTCGGGGTATTCCGGTCGAGGAGCGCGAGGCGGTGTTCGAGCGCTTCTTCCGCGGCAGCCAGGCCAGCAAGGGCGGGTCGGGACTCGGCTTGGCTCTGGTGGCACAACAGGCCCAATTGCACGGTGGCCGAGCTTATTTCGATGACGGAACACTGGGCGGTGCGCGGCTCGTGCTGCACCTGCCCGCACGGAGGACGCATTGGAATACCTAGGCCCATAGCGATCTCTTATGAAAAAGCCAAGGGGTGATTACCTGCCTCCCCTAGGGTCGGCTGGCGTGATCGGAAAACGCACCCGCTGGGGACTTCTGGCAATCCTCGTGACCACCGGCACGATCGCCGCGGGCGTCGCCGCCTGCGGGCGCGACACGGCGACACCGACGGGTATCGCGCTCGTCAATGCCGACACCGGCCCGACCGGCGCGAAAGTCGTACAGGCGCTCCAGGATTCAGGTGGCTACGAATGGACCGCCGCCAAGCCCGGTGAGGTCGATATCAAGGATTACGCCGCGATCATCACCCTGCCCGAGGATCTGACCACCGCCATCGGCACCCTGGCCGGACCCGATCCCAAGCGGGCCAGGGTCACCGTGGCCACCCACGGTGGCGCGGACCGGAACCTGGTGGATCACGCGGTGTCCGAGGTGGGTCACCGGATCGGCGCGGTCGGTGTCGATGCCGCGCTCAGCGCCGCGACGCAGGCGCGCGGTCAACTCTCCCAGGTGCAGTTCACTACCCAATTGCTCGGCGCGGGCGTGAAAGCCGCCGCGGCGGGCGCGGATCAGTTCAGCTCCGGAGCGGATCAACTGCGCGGCTTCCTCGATTCGGCGAAATCCGGTGCTGCCCAACTCACTTCGGCGGTCGAGTTGCTGAACAGCACGATTGGCGGCGCGGCGGCCCAAGCCGATCAACTGGCCGGGGCACTGGCTTCGACCGGTGTCACCGTCGCCCAGGTGTCGCAGACCGCGGATACCGTCACCACCGGACTGGACCAGGTCCTCCCCCTGCTGCGCGCACTGCCCTTCGCCACAGATCCGCAGGTCGTCGAGATCATCGCCAAACTCCAAGGGCTGCGGAATATTTCGAGCCAGGCGGGCGAACAGTTGACCGGTGTCGGCCGACTGACCGGCGCGGCCGTCGATCCGAATACCGACCTCGGCACGCTGCTGCGGACCGTCGTCGGCAAGTTGCAGAGCGCGAGCACCCAGTTGCAGCAGGGCGCCGAACTGGCCAAGAGCATTCCGCGACTCGCCGACCAGGGTGGAGCCCAATTGACCAGCGCCATCGAACAACTCACCGGCGGGGTGAGTCAGCTCCAGCGGATCGTCGGCATGCTCGGCGAGCAGACCGACAAGGCCATGGCCGCGCTGCCCCCGCGCAGCGGCACCCAGCAATCGGCCATCGCGCTCGCCCTCACCGATCCGGTCGATATCGTGCGCGACTGATCCGGAAACGACGGCGGCCCGGATTCCGAGACATCGGAATCCGGGCCGCGCGCGGTGTGCTCAGGCGTTGATCAGATCGATCACGAAGACCAGGGTCTTGCCCGCGAGCTGATGGCCCGCGCCCACCGGGCCGTAGGCCAGCTCCGGCGGAATGGTCAGTTGCCTGCGGCCGCCGACCTTCATACCGGGAATGCCGTCCTGCCAGCCCTGGATCAGGCCGCGCAGCGGGAAGACGATGGATTCGCCCCGGTCCCAGGAGGAGTCGAACTGCTCACCGGAATCGAATTCGACGCCCACGTAGTGCACCTCGACGGTGCCGCCGGGCACCGCCTCCTTCCCGGCACCGACGGTGAGATCCTTGATCACCAGTTCGGTGGGCGCGGGACCCTCCTGGAATTCGATCTCCGGCTTGGTCATTGGCTATCCCCTTCGGTAGGTGGATCGAGTCTGGCGCCACCGCCGGTCAGCGGTTGGCGATCTCACGGTAGTCGCGCGCACCGTAACCGGTGTAGATCTGGCGCGGGCGCCCGATCTTCAGCGGTTCGCTGTGCATCTCGCGCCAGTGCGCGATCCAGCCGGGCAGCCGACCCATCGCGAACAGCACGGTGAACATGCGGGTCGGGAAACCCATGGCGCGGTAGATGACACCGGTGTAGAAGTCGACATTCGGGTAGAGCCTGCGCTCGACGAAGTAGTCGTCGGTGAGCGCGGCCTCCTCGAGCGCCTGGGCGATCTCGAAGAGCTGGTCGTCACCGCCGAGCTTGCGCAGGATGGCGTCGGCGTGCTTCTTGGCGATCGCGGCGCGCGGATCGTAGTTGCGGTAGACGCGGTGTCCGAAGCCCATGAGCTTCACACCGTCTTCCTTGTTCTTGACCTTGCGGATGAACTCCTTGACATCGCCGCCCTGGGCCTTGATGTCGTCGAGCATCTCCAGGACGGCCTGGTTCGCGCCGCCGTGCAGCGGACCCCACAGCGCGTTGATACCGCCGGAGACCGAGGTGAACAGGTTCGCGTCGGAGGAGCCAACCAGGCGCACGGTGGAGGTGGAGCAGTTCTGCTCGTGGTCGGCGTGCAGGATGAGCAGCATATCCAGCGCGGCGGCGACCTCGGGATCGACCTCGTACGGTTCGGCCGGGAAGCCGAAGGTCATCCGGAGGAAGTTCTCCACCAGGCTCAGCGAGTTGTCCGGGTAGAGGAAGGGCTGACCGACCGACTTCTTGTAGGAGTAGGCCGCGATGGTGGGCAGCTTGGCCAGCAGGCGAATGGTGGACAGCTCCACCTGCTCGGGATCGCGCGGATCCAGCGAGTCCTGGTAGTAGGCCGAGAGCGCGTTCACCGCGGAGGACAGCACCGGCATCGGGTGCGCGTTGCGCGGGAACCCGTCGAAGAAGCGCTTGAGATCCTCGTGCAGCAGGGTGTGGCGGCGGATGCGATCGGTGAAATCCTCGAGCTGGGCCTTGCTGGGCAGTTCGCCGTAGATCAGCAGGTAGCTCACCTCGATGAAGGTCGAGGAGTCCGCGAGCTGCTCGATCGGGTAGCCGCGGTAGCGCAGGATGCCCGCCTCGCCATCGATATAGGTGATGGCCGACTTGGTGGGCGCGGTATTCATGAAGCCGGGGTCGTAGGTGACGTACCCGGTGCTGGCCAGCAGCTTTCCGAGCTCGATCCCATCGTTGCCCTCGGCGGCCCTGGCGACCGTCATGGGGAATTCCCCGCCGGGGTAGACAAATACCGGCTTGGCGTCGTCGTCGACGTTGATGATGTTCTCAGCGGGCACGGAAGGATCCCTCTCAGGTGTGAACCGTCGGCGTCGAGGGCGGTCGGCACCCGGCGCACTTACCCCAACGCTAGACGCACACCGAGCCTGGTTACTACCGAGGGTGGTTCTGGGCGGGCTCACAATCCCGGCCCGCCGCGACACCGCTCGTCCAGGGATTGCCCGGTGTTCGCCGGCCCGATCGAGCGCCTGTTCGGCCTGTGTACGGCCCGCGTGTCGGCCGCGATAGTGATGACGGCGCGCGCCGCTCGACCACCGCGCGCACAGCCGCAGCCCACCGCCACCACTGCGGTACCCGCGACACCCACCGCGAAACCGTGGGAAACATCACCGGCCGCGGCCGGGCCTGCTTTCGCCGCGAATCGACCTCAAGGCTGAAGCCGCTGCGCGGTCATCTCGCCGTCATCAATCCGGACGCGGATGCGATTGTGCAGGCGGCTGCGCCTGCCCTGCCAGAACTCCACCTCGTCCGGACGTAGTAGATAGCCGCCCCAGTGCGCGGGCACCGGGATCTCGTCCACGTCGGCGAAGCGCGCAGTTGTCTCGGCCAAGACGCGGTCGAGGTCGGCGCGCGAATCGATCGGACGGGACTGATGGGAGGCCCACGCGCCGAGCTGCGAATCACGCGGCCGCGAACGCCAGTACACGAGGGTGGTCTCGATCGGCACCTGTTCGACACCGCCGCGGACATGGACCTGGCGGCCCAGCGCGGGCCAGACGAAGGTGGCCGCGGCGAAGGGGATCCTCGTCAATTGAGTGCCCTTGGCCGAGTCGTAGTTGGTGTAAAAGGTCACACCCTCCGGGGAGAGACCCTTGCACAGCACCGTGCGGGCAACCGGTCGCGGCGTGCCGCCGACCAGCGAGACGGTGGCCACCACCATGGCATTGGGTTCGGCGATGCCGACCGCTGTCGCCTGCTCTATCCAGTGGCGCAGCAGCGGCTCCCAACCGCCCGCCAGCCAGCTCTCGTCCAGGTCGGCGTCCTCGCCCGAGCCGAACGGGTTGCCCCCGTATTCGGCCCGCATGGCGGCCAGATCCACATCCGATGGCAACTCTGCGGCTTCTCGACCGACAGATGAATTGTCCAGGTCACGCATGGGGCAGACGTTACTCCGGGGTAGCAAGAAGCTAAGGTTTTCAGAGAATCGGCATGTGCTCGGCGGAGCTACACCCCTCAGCGACGAGAACCCATGCGAACCGAAGTGCAAGGAGAGTCACACCATGACTACCAGCCCCGCGGTGCCAGGAGCATCGGTACCCAACGACTTCGTCGGCGGACTCGAGGGGGTGGTGGCGTTCACGACCGATATCGCCGAACCCGATAAAGACGGCGGCGCGCTGCGCTACCGAGGCGTCGACATCGAGGATCTGGTCGGCGACCGGGTGACCTTCGGCGATGTGTGGGCACTGCTGGTCGACGGCGCGTTCGGTCGCGGTCTGCCGCCCGCCGAACCCTTCCCGCTGCCCGTGCACACCGGTGATGTGCGCGTCGATGTGCAGGCGGGTCTGGCCATGCTCGCCCCGATCTGGGGCTACCAACCGCTGCTCGATATCGATGACGAGACCGCGCGCGAGAATCTGGCCCGCGCCTCGGTCATGGCGCTGTCGTATGTCGCCCAGTCCGCGCGCGGCATCTACCAGCCCGCGGTGCCGCAGAAGAAGATCGACGAATGCGCCACCGTGACCGAGCGGTTCATGACCCGGTGGAAGGGCGATCCAGATCCCCGGCACACCGAGGCCATCGACGCCTACTGGGTCTCGGCCGCCGAGCACGGGATGAACGCCTCCACCTTCACCGCCAGGGTCATCGCCTCCACCGGCGCGGATGTGGCCGCGGCGCTGTCGGGCGCGATCGGCGCGATGTCGGGTCCGCTGCACGGCGGCGCGCCCGCGCGCGTGCTGCCCATGCTCGAGCAGGTCGAGAAGTCCGGCGACGCGCGGGCACTGGTCAAGGGCATCCTGGACCGCAAGGAGAAGCTGATGGGCTTCGGGCACCGGGTCTACCGGGCCGAGGACCCGAGGGCGCGCGTATTGCGCAGCACCGCACAGCGTTTGAACGCCCCCCGCTACGAGGTGGCGGCCGCGCTGGAGCAGGCCGCGCTGGCCGAGCTGCGCGAGCGCCGCCCGGACCGGGCCATCGAGACCAATGTCGAGTTCTGGGCCGCGGTGATCCTGGACTTCGCCGAGGTGCCCGCGCACATGATGCCCGCCATGTTCACCTGCGGCCGCACCGCGGGGTGGTGCGCGCACATCCTGGAGCAGAAGCAGTTGGGCAAGCTGGTGCGCCCGGCCGCGATCTACACCGGCCCCGCCCCGCGGCGGCCCGAGGATGTCGATGGATGGGCGAGCGTCGCCCACGCATAGGTGCGGCTGCGGCGCAGCCGTCCATATAGCGCATGGCCGAAGCCAAGGCGGAGGCACGCGTAAATACTGGAATCCCTTCGCGCCCGCGCGGTTTCGCACCGCGCGGGCGCGTTCGTCCGCAGCGCGTGCACTGTGCCCCGAACCACATTCCCCGGTGCCGATCACGTAGCATCCCCCGCGACATCGCGAACAAAGGGCTGGGAATGCTGCAGAGAGAACTGTCGCGCCGCGGGTTGTTCGGCGCCGCCGCGCTGGCCGCGGGTGCCGTGCTGACCGGATGCTCGTCCGCCCGCGGCGAATCCGGATCCGCCCCGTCGACCACACCCAAGGCGGGTGTGGCGGGCGCACCGAAGGCCGCGCCGATCGATGAGCCGCGCCCGGCGGGCTCCGCCGCCATCGCGGCCAGGCACGCGGGTGAGCAGCCCGCCCAGTGGGGTATGGAAATGCCCGGCATCACAAGCAGTTTCGCGGCCAAGGGCAAGCAGATGGCGATCACCTTCGACGCCTGCGGCGGTCCCGACAATAACGACATGGACGATTCCCTGGTGAATTTCCTTGTCGCCCAGCAGATTCCCGCCACACTGTTCCTGAACAAGCGTTGGATCGATGCCAATCCGGCTCGGCTGGCCCAATTGGCGGGCAATCCGCTGTTCGAAATCGCCAATCACGGTGTGGCACATCGTCCGCTGTCGGTGACGGGTCGGGCCGCCTATGAGATCGCGGGCACCAAATCGGCGCAGGAGGCCGCCGACGAAGTGTGGGCCAATCACGAACGAATCACCCGGCTGCTCGGCAAGCCGCCGCGTTTCTTCCGGGCGGGCACCGCGCACTACGACGATGTCGCGGTGCGCATCTGCAATGAAATCGGGGAAACGCCAGTAGGTTTCAGCATCAATGCCGACTATGGCGCGACCGCGAGTTCCTCGGTGGTCCGGCAGAACATGAGCGCGGCCGAACCCGGCGCGATTTCGCTCGCGCATATGCATCGTCCGCAGTCCGGAACCGGTGCGGGCATGATCGCAGTGCTGCCCAAGCTGCGCGAGCAGGGTTTCACCTTCGTCCATCTGTGATCGCCATTCGCTTAAGCGCACGGGAATTTCTGTTCGGCGGTTATTCCTCGCCCAGCGAGGCGCACCAGTCGATGGCCACCGATTCGCCGCGATCGACGGTGAAGAAGGCCGCCTCCAGCCGCCCGCCGCGATCGATGAGGGTGATCGCGGCGAGCGGCACCTGCTGAACCACCCTGACCCGCCAGGGTTTCGGCTCGTCCCAGGCTCGCAGTTCCAGATCCAACCGCAGCAGCGGATCGTCGTGGCCGCCGAATTCGGCGGCCACCGGCGCGACCGCGAGTACGGTGGCCTCGGCCCGGCGGCCGTCGCTGAGGATCTTGCCCAGCCCGACCCGGCCCGCCTGCTCGAACTCCTCGAAGTCGGGCACGTACAGCATCAGCCGCTCCCAGTCGCCCGGATCCACCCGGCAGCCGACCACATCACCGGGCCGCATCCATTCCAGGTCTCGTTCGGCCACCCACTGGCGCACTCGAGCCTCATAAGGGGGCGTGCCCGCGACGCGCACCCGCACCCAGAACGCGTGCCCCGGTTCGCCGCGCCGGGGCCGCACCGCCAGAATCGTTGCCGAGCCGGGGGTTCCGCGCAGCAGCAGTTCCCGGCGGGCCGCCTCGGACAGGGCGGGCGCGCCGAGTCCGAGAGCGCTGCGCCCCCGCCAGACCCACCACCACAGCCCGAACCACCCCGGATCAGCCGCCGTTTTCACGACTGCACAGGTTAGCCGGACTGTGGTCGGGGACACAGCGACACCACCTATTACTCTGTGTGCCATGACCGCTGCCTTTCCGACCATTCCCGACGATCTCAAGCCCGCCGATGGTCGCTTCGGCTGCGGCCCGTCCAAAGTTCGCCCGGAGCAATTGCAGACCCTCGTCGAGGTCGGCGCCTCCGTCTTCGGCACCTCGCACCGCCAGAAGCCGGTGAAGGATGTCGTCGCGCGGGTGCGCGCCGGTTTGCGCGAACTGTTCGCCCTGCCCGAGGGTTACGAGGTGGTGCTCGGCAACGGTGGCACCACGGCCTTCTGGGATGCCGCCGCCTTCGGCCTGATTCGCGAGCGCTCCCTGCATCTGACCTACGGCGAGTTCAGCTCGAAATTCGCCTCGGTCGCCAAGAAGAACCCCTTCATCGGCGATCCGATCGTGGTGTCCACCGATCCCGGCACCGCGCCCGCACCGGTCTCGGATCCGTCCGCCGATGTCATCGCCTGGGCGCACAACGAGACCTCCACCGGTGTCTCGGTTCCCGTGCAGCGGCCCGCGGGTTCGGAGAACGCGCTCATCGCCATCGATGCGACCTCGGGCGCGGGCGGTCTCCCGGTGAATATCACCGATGCCGATGTCTACTACTTCGCTCCGCAGAAGTCTTTCGCCGCCGACGGCGGTCTGTGGATCGCGCTGATGAGCCCGAAGGCGCTGGCGCGGGTCCAGGAGATCTCGGATTCGGGTCGCTACACCCCCGAATTCCTGTCGCTGCCCATCGCGGTCGACAACAGCTCCAAGGATCAGACCTACAACACTCCGGCGCTGGGCACCCTGCTGCTGTTCGTCGATCAGATCGAATGGCTCAATGCCAACGGCGGTCTGGACTGGGCGGTCAAACGGACGCTGGATTCCTCCTCGCGGCTGTACTCCTGGGCCGAGTCGAGTGAATTCGCCACCCCGTTCGTGGCCGATCCCGCGCACCGCTCCCAGGTGGTCGGCACCATCGACTTCGCCGATTCGGTGGATGCCGCCGCGGTGGCGAAGGTGCTGCGCGCCAATGGAATCGTCGATACCGAGCCGTACCGCAAGCTGGGTCGCAACCAGTTGCGCATCGGTATGTTCCCCGCGATCGATCCCGAAGATGTCACCCAACTCACCCGCAGCATCGACTGGGTAGTCGAAAAGCTGGCGTAGGCACGGACAATCCGAGGAAATTCGAGCCCGATCGGCACCGCGCCGGTCGGGTTCGACTCGTATTGCACTGCGCGCGAACACTTCGCAATCTGTATTGTCAAATGTGAACAGAGCAGATTAGCGGTGCGGATGTGTCCGTTGATAGATTTCCGTACCGCGTGTCCTGCCCCATGGATCTCACCAGTGCACTACTGTTTCGGAAAGTGGGCGGTGTCGCAGCCGACGCGATAAGGAGGTAACGGTGCGTGAACTTCGAGTGATCGGGGTGACGCCCGATTCCACGCACATCGTGTGTGTCGACACCGAGTCCGGCCAGAAGTTCCGGTTGCCCGCGGATGACAAGCTGCGCGCCGCCGCGCGCGGTGACCTTGCCCGATTCGGCCAGATAGAGATCGAAATGGAAGCTTCTATGCGTCCCCGCGATATCCAGGCCCGTATCCGCGCTGGTGCGTCCGTGGAACAGGTCACCGAGGAGTCGGGCATGCCCGCGAGTCGGGTGGAGCGTTTCGCCTATCCGGTGCTGCTCGAGCGGGCGCGCGCGGCCGAATTGGCGCAGAAGGCGCATCCGGTGCGCGCCGACGGTCCGGCCGTCGAGACGCTCATCGAGATCGTCACCGCCGCGTTCAGCGCGCGCGGACACACCCTCGACAATGCCGAGTGGGATGCCTGGAAGGACGAGAAGGGCTACTGGGTGGCCCAATTGCAGTGGCAGAACGGCCGTTCGGAGATCGCGGCGCATTGGCGCTACCAGCCCGACGCGCACGGCGGTTCGGTCTCCCCGCTCGACGATCCGGCCACCGATCTGATCGATCCGGATTTCGGTCGGGCGCTGCGCGGTCTGGCCGCGGTCGTGCCCCCGGTGCCGGAGCCCGAGGCGCCGATCGTGGCACCGGAGCCGCCGGCGGTCGAGGCGCGCCCCGCGCGCGAGGTAGCGGGTCCGCGCATGGGTCAGCCCACCCTGGACGAATACTACGAGCAGCCCCGCGCCGTCGCGGGCGGTGCGGCGGCCCTGCCTCCCGCACCGAGCACACCTGCCGCGGAACCACCGGCGCCGACTCCCGCGCCTGCCGCTCCGACGGCGCCGGCTGCCAAGGTGGGTCCGCCCGCTCCCGAGGAGTCCGCGAAGCCCGCGGCCAAGGCCGCGCCCGCCAAGTCGGCCCGCCCCAAGCGCGGCAAGGCTCCGATGCCGTCCTGGGAGGATGTGCTGCTCGGGGTGCGCAGCTCGGGGCACTGATCGCGCTGTCGGTGCGGCGCTCAGAGGCGCCGCACCGATCGAGCTGAGCGTCGCGGTTGTCCGTCCGGGTTCGCGCAGCGAAAGAGCTTGTCGCGCCTACCCCTTCGCGGGTTCCGAATCATAGCCGTCGCGGATATCCGCAGGATTCGTCGCGTGTTCGCGGCCCGAAGCGGTCTCCGTGCCACCGTAAGCCGGGTAGATTTTTCTGTGGTCGACTCGCGGGTCGGTGGCGGGCAGTTCGCGGCGATACGAGAGGTGTGTGCGACCCACCGGGAGTTGCTCGAAGTTCGCGGAGCTATTTCGTGCAACCATCGGGAGGTGCCGGAAATGTTATCCAAAGCCTCGTCCCTCTGGTACGTCGATGCCTCCGATCCGCTCGCAGTCCTGCGCACGCACCGTGATCCCGACGCCGACGCCGCCCTCGCCCTGGCCCGCCAGCTCTATCCCGACCGCGATGTCGTCCCGATCATGATCGGCACGCTGGGAGGTTGCGCCGGACCCGATCTCGAGGAGGTCTATATCGGTTGCTTCCCCGGTGTCACCGTCCTGTGCGCCGCCGAGGCCGCACTGATCCGGCCCACCGCGCTGCCCGAACTGCTGATCCGTCCGCTCGCCTCGGAGCAGACCTACCTCATCTCCTTCGACGCCGCGCACGGTTGGGGCGCGTTCGCACACTGGGAGCGCGGCGAATTCCGCCGATCGTTCAGTTCGACGCGGGTCAACATTCTCGAGGACGAGGGCCTGCCCGATGTGTGGGAGCGGCCGTACTGGGCCGGGGAGCATCCGGTGCGCTGGCGTGCCGGACAACTACCCGATCCGCAGTCGCTGCCTTTCGATCCGCCCGATTTCGCCGACGCCGCCAATAACGAATGGCTCGGATTCCATTACCGGGCACCGGCTCCCGAGGGCGCGCTCGGTCCGGGCGATATCTCGGTCTGCGGGTTCACCCTCTATCCCAAGGGGCGCACGCCCGACCCGGCCGCACCCGAGCGCGAACCCGGTGTCGAACCGGAACCGCGCCGCGGCCTGTTCCGCTGGCTGCGCAAGCACGACCGGGTCTCCTAGTAGGCGCCGCCCTGCGTCAGGCGAGGGCAGAGGCTCTAGGACAGTCCGTAGCTCAGCACCGCCAACCAACCCAGTGCGACGCCCGCGACACCGCCGCCGAGCACCCAGCGGGTCACCGGTGTGTGCCGCCACCGCCAGATCGACGGGGCGGCACCGCCCGCCGCGATCAGGTTGACCGCTACGGACAGCAGCGGGTGCACCTCGGCCAGCGCCGCGCCGAAGGCGTAGACGGCCAGCGCGGTCAGCGCGGCGACCAGCACCGCCACGGTGATTCCGCTGGCCCACGGGGTGGGTTCCCGATCCGGTTGGCGCGGCGGATAGGACTCCTCGGTCATGAGATGCGCACCCGCTCGTAGAAGGCCATGGCCGCGGCGGTGGCGACATTGAGCGAATCGGTGCCGGGCGACATGGGGATGCGGGCACGAATATCGGTGGCGCGCATGGCCTCCTCGGTCAGGCCCGGCCCCTCGGCGCCGAGCAGCAGCGCGACCCGCTCCCCGGTCATGGCCGAGGCCAGCGTGGGCGCGGTGGGGTTCGGGGTCAGGGCGATGATCTGAAATCCCTTGCGGCGCAGCGTGTCCAGCCCGTTCGGCCAATCGGGCACCGAGGCGAACGGCACCCGCAGCGCATGTCCCATCGACACTCGCACGGAGCGCCGATACAGCGGGTCGGCGCATCGGTCGCCGAAGAGGACGGCCTGCGCGCCGAGTCCGGCGGCATTGCGGAACATCGAGCCCAGGTTCTCGTGATCGTTGACGCCCTCGAGCACCGCGACGGTGTGCGCGTGTTCGGTGACCTCGTCCATGGTCAGCGGCGCGGGTCGGCGCGCCACCGCCAGTACGCCCCGATTCAGGTGGAAGCCGACCACCTCGGCCATCACCTCGGCCGTGGTTCGGTAGTACGGGATATCGCGCGCGGTCAGATCCTCGGCCAGTTCCGTGTAGCGCCGGGCGACGCCGAGCAGTCCGCTCGGCGCGAAGCGCGAATCGAGCATCCGGCGCACCACCACCGCGCCCTCGGCGATCACCAACCCCTTGCGGCCCGGCAGATCCGGCCGCCGATCGGCATTCTTGAGGTCGCGGAAGTCGTCGACCCGAGGATCGGCGGGGTCGTCGATTTCGATCACTTCGGCCACCGCTACATCCTGCCGCGCGCGACCCAACCGCCCGACACCGGCAATACGATTGCGCCCACAGCGAACATCGGGGCGCGCGCTACGCCTCGAATCGGGGCTGGTCCGCCGGACATTCGGACATTTCCGGCAGGTCGCGCGCGGTGCGGGGCGGAATCGACCAGCAAATATTCACGGGAAAATCTGCGGAATACATGAAATCGTCCGAGGATGGCACCTTCACCCGATATCACGATCAGGAATGCGGAATCCTCGGACGCCGACCAGATGCGACTGCTGACCGAAACCAACTTCGCTTTCCGGACGGACCCGGAACTATTGAAAGCCGAGCAGCAGGATCCGGTCTTCCGGACCGAGGACGCGCTCATCGCGGTGGATCAGGGCCGGGTCGTCGGGCAGGTCAAGGTCGGCCGACAGCTGCTCACCGTCCCCGGCGCGCGCGCCGTCGAGGTCGCGGCGATCTCCGGCGTCGTTGTCGCGCCGACGCACCGGCGGCGGGGCATCCTGCGCGCCATGTACACCGAACAGCATCGGCGCACCGAGGAGGCGGGGCTGCCGCTGACGATCTTCACCGTCAGCGAGGGCACCATCTACGGCCGCTTCGGTTACGGTCCGGTCATTGTCGCCAATTCGGTCACCATAGACCGGACCGAGGCCGAATTCCGGTCCACCGCACCGGATCCCGGCGGCGTCTTCCTCGTGGACACCGCCGAGGCCAAGGACCGGATCATCGATATCTACGACCGTTGGCACCGACAGACCATCGGCACGCAGGCGAGTCCACCGTCGCAGTGGCGGCGGGTCTTCGCCGATCCGGAGAGCTATCGCGACGGCGGCACCTCGCTTTTCACGCTGCTGCATGCCGATGGCTACGCGCAGTACCGGTACATGGACAAAGACGACAAGAACCAGGTCTATGTCGAGGATCTGCGCGCGGTGACCCCGGATGCCCATGTGGCACTGTGGCGCGCGCTGATGGGCTTGGACCTGATCGACGAGATCGCCACCCTCCTCGCCGAGGACGATCCGCTGCCGTACCTGCTCAAGGATATCCGCTCGGTGCGCGTCAAGAATCGGCACGACCTGCTCTGGCTGCGCACCATGGACATCCCGGCCGCGCTGACCGCGCGCACCTACCTGGACGACCTGGATATCGTTGTGGCCGTGGATGATCCGTTCCGCAATGCGGGCGGCGCCTTCGCCCTGCGGGTGCGCGACGGAATCGCCGAATGCGAGCCGACCACCCGGTCCGCCGATATCGAACTCGGTATCGACGTGCTGGCGAGCATGTACCTGGGCACCTATTCCCCGAGACTGTTCGCGGCGGCGAATCGCTTGCAGGCCAAGGATTCCGGCACGGTGCGCGCACTGGAGGCGGCGTTCCGCACCGAGCATGCCGCCAAACTGGGCTGGCACTTCTGAGCCGACCGAACCGGTCGCGGGCAGGCCGAATTGTTCCGGGTTTTCCCCGATGCCCGCGACACCGGCCTGCCGGCATGCTTGGGCCATGAAGCCGATTCAGCTGGTCCTCAATGTGCTGTGGCTGGTGTTCTGCGGGTTCTGGATGGCGCTCGGCTACATGCTGGCCGGCGCCATCTGCTGCCTGCTCATCGTCACCTTCCCCTTCGGGGTGGCCTCGTTCCGGATCGCGGCCTACGTGCTGTGGCCCTTCGGCCGGACCACCGTGGAGAAGCCGAGCGCCGGACTGGGCTCGCTACTGCTCAATGTCATCTGGTTCCTCGTCGCGGGCTGGTGGCTGGCCCTCGGCCACATCCTCACCAGCATTCCGCTGTTCGTTTCGATCATTGGCATCCCGTTCGGCTGGGCCAACTTGAAGATGATCCCGCTGTCGCTGTTCCCGCTGGGCCGCGAGATCGTCGACAGCGACCGGCCGTTCGCGACGCGGTAATCGGGCGAATCGGCGGCCTGCCGGGCGCGGGCCGCCGATTCGGCGCGCTGTCAGTCCGATTCGCTGACGATCTGTTTGATGATGCCGACCGCGCGCGACAGCACCGCGACCTGCTCGGCGCTCAATCCGGACAGTTGCTCTGTCATCCAGGCTTCTCGGGCGCTGTTCTCGTCGTCGACCTGCGCCCGCCCGGCGGGCGAGAGCGACACGATGATCTGTCTGCCGTCGGTCGGATGCGGTTTGCGTTCCACCAATCCGAGATCGGTGAGCGAGGCGATGACTCTGGTCATCGATGGTGGTTGCACGCGCTCTTTGGCGGCCAGCGCGCCGGGCGTCATCGAGCCCTCGCTGGCCAGCATGGCCAGGGCGGAGAGCTGGGTCAGCGAGATCTGCGAGTCCACGCGGCGGCCCCGCAGATGGCGCGTCAGCCGGACGACGGCGAGCGAGAGCTCCCCTGCCAGTGCCCGGACGTCCGATGGCGATGTCACAAAGGTGAACGATACGTGACACGCCAGCCGCGGGGTGCGCATTCCCGCCGGTAGGCTGTTCCCGTGCCCGAGAACGTTCCCGAGATTCCAGCGCGGTTCACCGATCCCCGGCCGGTGCTGGCCCTCGGCAGCGCGCTGTGGCTGGTGGCCTGTGCCGTGGTGTGGATCGGCGGCGACAGGTGGGCCTCGGCGCGTCCGATCTGCCTGATGGGGCTGGTGGTCGGATTGATCGGACTCGGCATCTACCTGATCCAGCGCCGGGGCGCCCGACGCGGCGACAAGGGCGCGCAAACCGGTCTATAGGGGTTGTTTCTCGCTCAATATTTCGGTGGCACAAGCGTTTTCGCAACCGCGATACATTCGGCCCGCGAGCTCAGGTGATATCGAACTCCGCCGTGCCGTTGACGGGATGCGCCGCGCCATCGGCGAGCAGGGCTCGAGCCGTGTGCGCGAACCGGTACCGCCCCGGCCGCGCGTCGGCGGGCACCTCCCAGGTGAAGCGCGCGATGGACGCCTCGGCCGCGCCGCGCCGCCAGTGGTAGCGGACCGCCCATTCGCCCTCGTTGGCCACCCGTGTCCACTCCCCCGCCTCGGTTCGACGCTGGATCTCCAGGAAGGTGCCATTGCGGCGCGGATCGTGTTTCGGATGGGCGGAGACGAATTCGACTGCCACCTGTCCGCCGCGGGCACAGTCCACCGGCGCCACCAGGACATCGCCGAAGTCGCGGCGCGGCGGGACGGTGTCCGGTCCGGGCGCGGGCTGGAAGTTCGGTTGCCTCGCGGAGATATCGCGTGGGGCCGGTCCACGCGGCACGACCTGTCCCGCCGCGAAAGTCGTTGCCAGCCTTGTGAACTCCTGCTGGTAGGCACAGCAGGTGTAGCGGCCGAACAGCGTCGAGCCGCCCTCGTACTGCTGGGAGTCGTATTCCTCAGGCGTGGTGACGTATTCGTGGTAGGCGTTGGCATAGCCCTGCATGAGCACCCGCTCGAGTGGCACCCCGAGCGCCGCGGCCACCGCGCGGCGAATGCGCAGGCCCGCCACAATGGTGAACTCACCGCCCGCCGCCGCCAAATACAGCTCGCCTATGCGCACCAACTGGATCGGGACCACATTCGGCACCCAGGGCGCGGGCGGCAGCAGCCCGAACGGCAGTGCGATGGCCTTGGGGGCTTGCGCGTCGGCGAGCCAGGCCGGCACCGCCGCCTCGTGACCACCGAGCAGCGCGTCCAGGAAGGGATTGCGCACACCTTCCGGCACCGGCGCGCCGGGCAGTCCCGGCCCGTCCTCGGTGCTGCCCGCGATGAGCGGCACCCCGGCCGCGGCGGGCGCGGTGTGGCGCGGTTGGCCTTCCGGGGTGAAGCGGCCGTCCACCGCGATATCGGCCAGATCGATGTAGCACAGCAGCGATTCGATCGGGCCGGTCAGCGATCGCGCTTGGGCCAGCGCCGTTTTCGAGGCCAGATGCTGGCGCTCGCCGATGATCCGCGTGTTGTCGAACTCGTCCTCCGTCGGACCCGAGCCGGGCCGCAGATTCAGATTCGGGGACATGTCGCCCGCGTTGGTCTGTGGGAAGGCGGCCACGAAATCCGCCGCGCCGTCGAGATATCGGACGCCGTGCTCGTCGTGCTCGGCCCGGAATGCGGCATAGCCCTTGTTGTCACCGCTGATCAGCCGGTTCTGGTTGGTCATCGAGGTGGCGTGGGTAGCGAACCAGGTGATCGACCCGACCGGGCGACCGTCCTTGAGCAGCGACAGCGCCGTCACCGCCGGATCGATGGCATTCGGGAAGAATTCCCGATCGGCAATCGGATTGCGCTCGAAGGCGATACGCGATCTGTTGACGCTCGCGTCGGTCAGTTCGGCGCGGCCGAGCGCGAGCGAGCCGGGGCTCAGGTCGGCGTCGGCGGCGGCGATCGCCTCGACGATCCCGGCCACCTCGGCGTCGTAAACCTGTTGCTGGAAGCCGAGAATCGACACGTTGTAGGCGTAGTCGTTGCTGGAGCCACCGCAGGTCGCGTGCGAGTGGATCGAGGTGAGCAGCACATTCTGCTCGGTGTAGCGGTCACCGAAGCGGCGCGCGAGTTCCCCGAGCACACCGCGGTGCACGGATTGGAAGATCATGCCGTTGTCGGCCACCACGTAGGCCAGGCGATGGGCGCCGTCATCGATGACGAAGGCGCGGGCGCGCGGGCGCAGGTGAATGCCCGCGCTCTGCTGCTCCAACTGGGAGTAGCCCATCATGCCGCATTCGGCGGCGGGGCCGGTGATATCGGAAATGCCGGTGCCGATGCGGTATCCGCCGGGCGCGGCGTGCGCGGTGGGCGCGCCGAAAGACGCCGGGCCGCTCGGCGCGGCCGCGAGTGCGGCCCCTCCGACCGTCGCGCCCAGTATGGTTCTGCGTGAGACCGGCATGGCCTCTCCCTTCGATCAATGGCAGCGAACCACAGAACTGGTCAACCGTCCAGTGCGGATTCCAATGCACAGGCACGCATGTCGATCACGCCGCCAACAAATTTTTCCGCGCCGCGAATTGACTGCGCGCGAGATGGAGGCTTAACTCGCTGAGGTGTCCTCCCGATTGAGCGTCGAAGAACGCCGAGCCCACCTTATCGAGGCCGCCATCGGTCTGGCCGAGAAAAAAGGTGTCGCGGGCGTGACCACGCGCGATGTGGCTCAGGCAGCAGGGGTTTCGCTCGGAGTGGTGCATTACTGTTTCGAAAACAAGGACGCGCTGATGACCGAGCTGGTCAAGGCGCTGTCGATGGAATTGCGCGATTCCGTCGACGCCAATGAAACGGTATGGCAGGACGCCGGAACTGGAAAAGAAGCGCTTCAGAAATTGATCCGCGCGGGTCTGGAACTCATGTGGCTCAACATCGAGGCAACTCCGGAACGGCAACTGCTCACATATGAAACCACCACCTACGCATTGCGCGAGGGTGAACAAACACCGGCGAAACTCGCCATCGCCCGCGAACAGTACAACTTCAACGACACCACCGTCGCCGATATCCTCGACCACGCCCGCGACGCCACCGCGGGCCAGTGGTCGGTCCCACTGACCACCCTCAGCCGCTTCACCCTCAATGTGATCGACGGACTGGTCCTGCGCTGGCTGGTCGACAACGACAGCGAAAGCGTTCGGGCGCAACTGGATCTGCTGAGCCGAATGATCGCGGACAACGCGGTGTGATTCGCGCTGTCCCAGCATTGGGCACCCTCAGCGCGGTTGCGCCGGAGGACCCAGTCGAATGTGGGTCGCGGTCTCGGTGCGCCACCACGGCACCGAGACCGTCGCCTCGAGGGCACCGCCCAGCCGCACCCGCAGATCGTGGTGCAGCACCAATTCGCCCTGCTGCGGCGGCAACGCCCAAAGTTGGCGCAGCACAACGCCGAGCGGCTCGATCGACCAGTCGGTGCGCCGACCGGTGCTCACCACCTCGGCGGTGACGGCCTCCGAAACCAACGGCAGGTCCAGCAGCGTGGCCAGGGCCTGCGCCGTCGCGGGTTCGCCCACCACCAGGCGATCCTGCGGCAGTGCGAAGGCGAACCACGGTTGGTCCAGCACCAGGGCGTCGGCGGCCGCGATCACCGCGCCGGACAGTGCACGCACCTGATCCGGCAGGGTCAGCTCATTCAGGTCTAGGTGATCGACGGCCGCGGCCAAGCGGGCGTGCACACGGGAAACCGTCTCGGGAGCAGGGGTTTTCGCGGCATCGGCCAGCGCTTCCAGCAGCACGTCGGCCAACTCCGGGGTGATGGCGGCCGGATCGGCGAGACAAGCTCGCAGCGCGTCCAGATCCGCGCGCCCGAATCCGTCGACGGCGAAATCCGGGAGCAGACCGGCGAATTCCGGATCCTCCGGATGCCGGTACCGGCCCAGCGCGACCCCATCGATCCGGGCGTAATTACGCAGCCACCACGGGGTGTACCCCACCGGATCGGCAAGCAGACGGCGGGTGCGCGGTTCATCGAGCAAACGGCGCAGCGCCATCGGCCACGCGGCGTCATCGATCAGATCGAGATCCCGCACGGCGCTCAGGCGCGGCGGATCCTCCGACAGCGTGGACCACCAACGCCGCTCACCGTCCAGATCATGATCCGGGCCGGTCGGATCGTCCTCGATGAGGATGCCGAAATCCCAACCGACCCCGACCGCGCGCAACGCCCGCGCGCCGTACCCTGCCACCGCCGCGGTCGACACCGTCCCGAACGGAGCATCGGCCACCAGCAGCGCGGCCAACGGCGCGTCGGGCAGCAGCAATTCGTCGGCGGGTCGCGGATCCCCTGCGGTATCGGGTAATTCGACCAGGTGCAACCAGTCCGGCAGCGCGTCCGGATCGGCATACACCGCCAAACGCAGCACCGCGTCGACCAGATCGTCGTCGTCGGGCTGTTGTTCGAGTTCGGCGAGCAGGGCCGGATCACACAGCAGATCGGTGGCCGCGGCCGCGCGCGCACCCAACCTGGCCAGCAGCGGATGCGTCGCGTCCGGATGGACCAGGCGCGCCCAGTGCACCGGAATCGGTTCGGCCAGTTGGTCATCCAACACCACCGTGCGCGGCCCGGTCACCAATCGGCCATCCGCCAGCGGCACCGCCAGCGCACCGAGTTCCTCCGTCGACAGCGGATCCACCACATACGGCTCCAGTGCCGCGTAGAACTCGCGCCACCACTGCGGCGCACGCGTCAAGCCGCCCGAAACCTCCGCTATCCGGGCCAATCCGAGCCGATGCACATCCAGCACCGCCAGCGCCTGCACCTGCGCCTGCCCCGACAACTCCGGGATCACCAGCGGGCCGACCATATCGGCCAGCTTGATCGCCAAATCCTCGGTGAGATCGGCGAATACACTCACCCGCTGGGGAATGGTCACTGATTCGCGGGTGCGCCCGTCCGACTGCATGATCGGGACCGCGAAGAGTCCGTCGTCCAAAGGAACCGGCGAGTCACCGACAGCCGAATCCCAATCCGGCAGGAGGCCACTGTCCGGGTCCGGTAGCGCCGGGTCGCTGCGATCGGGCGCCGCCGAAACGCCATCCGGCGCACGCGGCGTGACAATCGGAAGCCACGGGTGGGTGCGTAGTTCGGTGATCAGTGCCTCGCGGAGCAGTCCGTCGACCTCGCTGCGGGCGAAACCGGGGGTCGGCACCAGCACGAGGCGGTCGCGGGCGGGCAGGGCGGCCGCGAAATCCGCGTATCCGTCCGCCAATTCGGCGAGCCGAGCGCCGGGGAGGACGCGGCGGCGATCCGGCTGCATGGGGATATCGGCGATGACCAGCGCCGGGAGGGAGAGCTCCTCATCGGATCGGGTCGGGGCGCGCAGCACATCCGGGGCGGCCTGGATCGGGCGGCCCGCGCGAATCGGCAGCAGCCAGCGGGCGCGCGGAGCGCGGTACTCCCACCAGGTGCGGCGGGTGTCGTCCGGGCCGGTGATCGTCGACTCGCGCAGCGCGGGGTGTGCCAGTTCGCGCTCGGTGCGGGTGAATTCGGCGTCGCCGATTCGGATGCCGCGCAGGGCGGGTAGTTCCAACAGCAGGTCGGCGGCCTCGGCCCGCATCGCGGCCAGCAGCGCCTCGGCGTCGATATCGGCGCGCAGGCGCAACACCACTTCGGTATCGGCGTCGGCATCGGGACCCGCGTCGATCGGCCAAGCCAATCGGAGGACCGGCGGATCGCCGTCGAAGGTTTCGATTCCGCACTCGCGCAGCGCGTCTCGCGTCTCGCTCCGGGAGAAGCGCAACCCGCCGGTGGTGGACCGGATCTCTACGTCATCACTGACCGTCAGCACCGCGGTGAAGCCGACGCCGAAGCGCCCCACCGCCGTCGGATCGGCCTTCCCGGAGGCCCGCAGCGCCGTCAGCGCGTGCACCCCGGAGATATCCAGTGGCGCACCGGTATTGGCGATACGCAGCTCTCGACCGTCGAGCCGTACTCGGACGCGGCCCTCGACTCCCGCCTTCGCGGCGGCGTCCGCCGCGTTCTGCGCCAGCTCGGTCAGCAGCCGATCCCGATATCCGGCCGCCACCAGATCCGCCTCGGTGGCGGCGTCCTCCCGCAGCCGGGTCGGCGAATCCCGCCATGCCGCCAGAACAGCCGCCCGCAGCGCGAACGTCCGGAAAGGATCGGTCAACGCGACGTAGCCGGACCGGCCTGCGCCCGCTCCCCCGATCGAGGCGGAATATCGACCGCGGCGGGCGACACCTTCGTGGACTCCCCACCCCGCTCATCCTTGTGCGCCGCTTCGGCGCGAACATCCGAATCCGCCGCAGTGGAGACGCTTTCGGCCGTCATCGCGGCGACGTCGAGGCCGTTCGCGGCTTCGGGAGCGGCCGTATCCATGGAAGTCGTCTCAGCGGCAGTGATTTCCGCTTCGGCAACCGCTCCGAGACCGGCGGCGGTATCCAGTTCCGCAGCGGGGATCAGATCGACGGCGGCATCGTCATAGGCCTCGTAGCGCGGGGAGCCCGCACCGGTCGGAATGACGACATCCGAATGCGCGCCGCACCCGTAACCGGCGTGCACAACGTGACCGTCCGCGCCCATGACATTGCCGCAGACGCCGAAGGCGGCGTGCAGCGAACCCGCCAGCGGCAGGAAGAACCCGCACAGCCCGCAGGTGGAGGGGGCGGCCTTGGCCATTTCCGCGTCCGGACCGAATTCGCCGTACCAGCGGGCGGCGGCCTCCTCGCGGCCCTCGCGGCTGAGCACCTGGCGGCGGCCCAGACCGATCTGGCACGCGAGTTCGTCGACCTCGGGATCGCCGGTGGCGACGTAGCCGGGCGCCAGACGCGGATCGTGCTCCGGCGGCGCCAGCAGATCACCGGGGGCCAGGTCGCCGGGGCGGACGCGCTGATCCCACGGTAGGAACTCGGGCGCGATCAACGCGTCCGGACCGGGTAGCAGCGCCGACTCGCTGACGGTCGCGTACTCGGCCTGTGGGGGTGCGGCCACCACGACGGCCCACTGCCAGCCGCGATAGCCGGGCATGGTGGCCTCGAAATGGTGCGTGGCCGCGCACTCGTCCTCGCCGGTGACGCCGAGATGCGCGCCCACGGCCTCGGGTTCCAACTCCTGGAGCGCTAGGCGGGCCAACTCGACGGCATCGGCCAGAATCGGCCGTACGCCGGACTCCGAAACAGAAACTGCGCTCACGGCCTACATTTTGCCGTATGGAGCGCATGCGGCGTTCGTTGGCCGTCTCAGTCTTGATCACCCTGCTCGCCACCGGCGCGTGCGGGGCCGACGTGGACGACACGCCGCGCCTGCGAGTCGAGGTCGTCGGCACCCGCCCGCACGATCCGAACGCCTTCACCGAGGGCCTGGAAATCGACGGGAACGTGCTCTACGAGAGCACCGGACTCGCGGGCGAATCCCGCGTGGTCGCGATGGATCTCGCCTCGGGCGCGCCACTGGCGCGGGCGGACCTGCCCGCCCCGCTGTTCGGCGAGGGCATCACCCGCGCGGGCGCGACACTGTGGCAACTGACCTGGAAGGACCGCGTGGCCATCGCACGCGACGCGGTGACGCTGGCCGAACGTGGTCGGGTCGGCTACGACGGCGAGGGCTGGGGTCTGTGCACCCGCGCCGAGCGGCTGGTAATGAGCGACGGCAGCCACACGCTGACCTTCCGCGATCCGGTCACCTTCGCCGTCACCGGATCGGTTCGACTCACCTCACATCGTGACGCGCGCCTCAATGAACTCGACTGCGCCGCCGACGGATCCGTCTACGCCAATGACTGGCCCTCGGACCGCATTCTGCGCATCGATCCGGAGACCGGGGCCGTCCTGGCCGTCATCGATGCCGGTGGCCTGCTGCCACCGACCGAACGCGCCGGGGTCGACGCGCTCAACGGGATCGCGCAGGTGCCCGGCACCGACCATTTCCTGCTGACCGGTAAACACTGGCCGACCACCTTCGAGGTCCGATTCGTGCCGAGCGCGTGACACCCGCCACTTCCCGAACGCGAGGTTTGTCACCCCCGGCTGCCCCACCAGGAGCGTCCACGAACGCCGCGACCGGTTGTAGGCAAGAATTGGGGCGTGACTACTCCTCGCGAACCCTTCGGTCCCGGCCGTGACCGACGGGACGGCGAGGACCCCGCCCGACATCCCGGATACGACCACTACCCGCCGCCGAACCGCCCGTCGGGGCGGATACCGCCGCGCCGCGACGGCCCGGCGCGCGATTCGGGCGACACACCCACCGAAACGCATCGCGAGCCGCGGCGAGTCTTCCCGAAGCCGGAGCCGCCGCATGCGGATCGACCGCAACTGAACCGAACACACAGGCTATCGCCGGAACCGCCCGCCGAGCCGACACCCGCGAGAGAACCCCCGAAGGACGACCGGACCGCGACCCCGCCCGGCACCCAGCGCACTCCGCGCAAACTCACCGTCACCAGGGTCGCCGCCATGCGCGGCCGCGAACTCACCGAACGCGGAATCGCCACCTTCAAACGCGCCGCCGAGGCCAATGGCGCGGATAAATCCGGCCTCACCGCGCTGACCTACGCCACCATGGCGAATTTCGCCCTCGACGCGGCCATCGCGGTCGCCCTGGCCAATACGCTGTTCTTCTCCGCCGCCTCGGCGGAGAGCAAGGGCAAGGTCGCGCTCTACCTACTCATCACCATCGCCCCCTTCGCGGTGATCGCCCCACTGATCGGTCCGCTGCTCGACCGATTGCAGCGCGGCCGCAGGCTGGCGCTGGCCACCTCGTTCGCGGTGCGCGTGGTCATCGCGCTGCTGCTGCTGTTCGGCTTCGACAGTTGGGCGCTGTATCCGCTGGCACTGGGCATGATGATCGGCAGCAAATCGTTCTCGGTGCTCAAGAGCGCGGTCACCCCGCGCGTACTGCCGCCGGAGATCGATCTGGTGCGCACCAACTCCCGACTCACCGTCTTCGGTCTCGTCGGCGGCACCATCGGCGCGGGCGCGGTGGCCGCGCTGGCCGCCGCCATCGCGAAATCGCCGGGCGCGCTGGTGCTGGCCGTCGCCATCGCCGTCGCGGGCGTCTATTTGAGCCTGCGGATACCGAGCTGGGTGGAGGTCACCGAGGGCGAGGTGCCCGCGACCATCGGCTATCACGGCGAGGGCAGGCGCACCGAGGTGCTGCATCCGGGCGAGGAGTCGGCGGTGCCGCCGCGCAAGCGCAGGCAGCCACTGGGTCGGGCGGTGGTGACGGGCCTGTGGGGCAATAGCGCCATCCGGGTGCTCACCGGATTCCTCACCTTCTATGTGGCCTTCGTCGCGAAATCGACCGAGCACCGCCCACTGCAGCAGGCGGCCATGCTGGCCGTGGTCGGCGCGGCGGCCGGTATCGGCAACTTCGCCGGGAATGCCACTGGCGCGCGACTCGAACTGGGCAAACCCGCACAGGTGGTGCTGGGCTGCACTGCGGCGTGCGCGATGATCGCGCTGGTCGCCACGGTCACCAATAGCCTGCTCGGCGCGGCGCTGGCCACACTGGTCGCCTCGGCGGCCAGCGCGCTGGCCAAGGTGTCGCTGGACGCCTCCATCCAGGACGACCTGCCGCCGGAGTCCATCGCCTCCGGCTTCGGCCGCTCGGAGACGGTGCTGCAATTGAGCTGGGTGATCGGCGGCGCGGCGGGCGTACTGCTGCCGACCGACTATTGGAAGGGTTTCGCCGTGGTATCGGCGATACTCGTGCTCGGACTGGCCCAGACCCTGCTCAGCTTCCGCGGTCATTCGCTGCTGCCCGGACTCGGCGGCAACCGTCCGCAGCACGCCGAACAGGAAGTGCCGCACGCTGAGACACAGAGCGTGGCCCGCCACACGGAAACACCGAGCGCGGCCCGCCGCACCGACCCGCAGACCCATCGAGGCATAGGAGATCCGATCAGTGAGTGAGCGCAGCGCGGCGACCAGGAAGCCGAGCACCCGGACCATCGTCGCGCTGGTGGTGGCCGCGCTGGTGGTGGGCGCGGCCGCCTTCGTCGGCATCCTCGCCCTCGCGGTGCACCGCGCGCCGGAGCGGGACCCGCAGATCACGGCCTACGCGCACGGGCGCGCGATCACCGTCGCGCCGTACGAGTACTGCACGGTGCGCATGCAGGACTGCCGTCACGGCGAGACCGCGCAACTGCCGGTGCCCAGCGGCTATCCATTGCAGATATCGCTGCCCAAACAGGTCACCGAGGCGCCGTGGTTGGCCCAGCTCATCTACGAGCTGCCGACCTCCGAGCGGGTCGCCAGGGTGATCAGCCACGCCGACTACGCGCCGGGCACCGTATCGCTGACCATCCCCTCGCGCCCGGAGCCCGGACTGCACCTGATCGGCGTCGAATTCCAACTGCCGATCCTGGCCAGGGATGTCGATACCGGCCGCGAGTTCTACCTGCCGCACGCGCGGTGGTCGATCAATACGCCGTACTGAGACCCGCACCGGCATACGACAGCGCGGCGCGCGAACCGAATCGGGTTCGCGCGCCGCATTTTACGAGCTACGACCGGAAGGGCGTCGACACGACTGTCCGAAAAGGCGCGGACTCAGTGGTCGAGTTCGCGGGCGACCGCGCGCACGACCTCGGAAATGCGCTGGGCCATTTTGCGATCCGGATACTTGCCCTTGCGCAGATCCGGCTGGACCTTCGTCTCCAGCAGCGTGATCATGTCCTCGACCAGGCCGTGCAGCTCATCGGGGGATTTGCGCGGATGCGCCGGATCCTTGCCGCGCGGACCGCGCTCGGCGCTCTGACGCACCGAGGGCGGGGCCTCGAGCAATTTGAGGCTCAGCGCCTGCGGACCGCGCCGACCGGCGGCCATCCCGAATTCCACGCGCTGACCGGGTTTGAGACCCTCGACACCTTCGGGCAGCGCGGACGAGCGGACATAGACGTCCTCACCTTCGTCCTGGGAAAGGAAGCCGAAGCCCTTTTCGACGTCGTACCACTTCACCCTGCCGGTCGGCACTGCGCTCACCCGTTCATCGTCGACACTCGGACCAGGCTGGTCCGAGCAACATCCATCTGCTCGGGACCCACCCGTGCGACACCGCCGCGAACAGGTCCAGTCAGTTTGCGAAAAGAACGCGCCCCGCAGGGATGCAGGACGCGATTGCACCGAGTCTACCCCGGTGCGAATAGCGCGAGCACATCAGTTTTACGGTCGAGCGGTGACGAACTCTTCGAAAACTCCGTCGCCGAGCGGCGCGCCGCGCCGCTCCGGCGGGTGGCTGCTGCGCCTGGCGCTCGGCCTGTTCGGAATCGGATTGCTCGCGATCGTCGGCATCTTCCTGACGTCGGTGTTCGGCGGGCACGATCCCGGCGTGTGGTTGTATCTGGTCGCCATGCTGACCCCGATCGGCTTCCTGCTGGCCATTGGGTACGCGCTGTGGTCGGGTCGCCGGGTCAGATGACATGCAACCGAGGGCGGGCGGTTATCGTTACCGGAAGTTTGATGTGATCCTCGTCACATAACGAGAAGGTCACAGCGCGGTGACGGTCCGTTCAAGTCCGTTCCGACGCCCGCCTAGCTGGGCCGAAGGCCCGATACCCTCCGATACTCCACCGAGACGCCGCCGCACACGCCGGTTACCAAATGGTGATTTTTCCCGGCGATCGTCGTACGGTCTTATGCAGCCGGGCACACCCGGCGCCACCGGCCCGCCGCACCGAGCCTCGCCCCGCGGGTACCGGACTCCAATACGGAAATAGGGGCGAGGGCGGGACGGACGACCTCTCAGTCCGGACCGACCTATCACTCGCAGGTGCGTACGAGAGGAAGACAACCGGAAATGAGTGGACGCCATCGCAAGCCGACCAACACCGGTCGCACCGTAGCCAAGGTCGCCGTCACCGGCGCCATCTTCGGCACCGCGGGTGTGGCCCTCGCTGGAAACGCCAGCGCGGCACCCGATTCCGACTGGGACCAGCTCGCACAGTGCGAAGCGGGCGGCAACTGGGGAATCAACACCGGTAATGGCTACTACGGCGGGGTGCAGTTCTCGCAGAGCACCTGGGCCGCCCACGGCGGTCAGGAATTCGCCTCCACTGCCAGCCAGGCCAGCCGCGAACAGCAGATCACGGTCGCCGAGAAGGTGCTCGCCTCGCAGGGTTGGGGCGCATGGCCCTCCTGCTCCTCCCGCCTCGGTCTGAGCAGCGCGCCCTCGCAGCGCACCGCCCCCCAGGCCCCCCGCTGGACCCCGGAAGCCCCGCAGCAGCAGCAAGCGCAGGCCGCCCCCGATGAGAGCCAGCAGGTCTTCTCCGCGGTCGACCGCGCGATCGAGGTCGTGCAGAGCCAGGGCGTCACGGTGCCCAAGGAGGCGCTCGATTTCATCAATACCGCCAAGGCCAACAACGTGAAGCTGGACCCGGCGGTGGTGAACTTCTACCAGGCCAATAAGGGACTGCTCCCCCAGTAAGGCCACACAGCATCAATAAAGGCCCCGCATCCTTGCCGATGCGGGGCCTTTATTCGCGTCGCGGACTCAGCGGTTGATCACCGTCCGAGGGTGCGCGTAGGGCAGTTGCTCGGCCGGAACCGGGAATTCGATGTCCTCACCGAACGGGGACAGCCCGCCCGAGCGGGTCGAGGAGAGCTCGGTGACCGCGTGATCACCATCGGCCAGCCGGGGCCAGCCGTTGTCGACATACGGTTTCTTCGATTTGTTCACCACGGCCCCATTGTGACATGGGAACCACCGGGCTTCCCGTCCGACGGTGCCGCACCGGTCCCCGTACGCTGGATCAGATGTCCGCGACCGAATCCCTCGCCGGATGGCTCGCCGCCCGCAGCGATGCCCAGCTGGTTGCCCTGCTCGAGCTGCGGCCCGATCTGGCGGTGCCGCTACCGTCCTCGATGGCCGTGCTGGCCACCCGCGCCGAACAGCGCGCCTCGGTGCTGCGCGCCACCGACGACCTGAACACGCTGGATTTCGCCGTGCTGGAAACCCTCGCGGTGCACGGTCTCACCACCGCGCCGCTGGACCGCAAACAGTTGCACGGGCAATTGAGAGAGCGGGTCGGCAAGGCGGCGGTCGACGCGGCACTGGAGCGGCTGACCGAGCGCGCGCTCATCTGGACCGAGGGTGCGGCGCTGCATCCGGTCACGGCGACGGCCGAGGCACTGCCCTGGCCTATCGGCTCCACCACCGAACTCCCGGACGCGCTCACCGAACCCGAGGTCGTCGCGGCACTGGCCGAACTGCCGCCGACCGAACGAAACCTGCTCGACAAACTCGCTACCACCGGGCCGCGCGGACGCACCAGGGATGCGGCGCCGGGAACACCGCCCGATCGTCCGGTGCCTCGGCTACTGGAGCGCCGCCTGCTCATCCGCATCGATGACGAGACCGTCGAATTGCCGATGACCGTCGGCCAGGTGCTGCGCAACGAGCCCGTCACCGATCCGCACGCGCTGCGCGAACCCGATCCGACCACGGTGAAGCTGACCTCGGCCGAGGTCAATGCCGCGGCGGCGGGCGAGGTGGGTGAGCTGCTGCGCCACTGCGCCGACATTCTGACCGCATTGGGCCAGGCTCCCGCGCCGGCGCTGCGTGCAGGCGGACTGGGAGTGCGGGAACTGCGTCGGATCGCCAAGCAGACCGGGATCGACGAACAGCGAATCGGGCTGCTCGCGGAGGTGCTGTCGACGGCCAAGCTGATCGAGAAGGGACTCCCCGATCTCGCGCCGGAAATCGAGACCGACGATTTCTGGGGGCCGACCCCGGCCGCCGACGCCTGGTCGGAAAGTTCGCCCGCGCATCGGTGGGTGGTCCTGGCGCAGTCCTGGCTCGAGATGGATCGGCTGCCATGGATGATCGGTATGCGCGACGCCAATGACAAACCGCTGGCCGCGCTGGCGCTGGAGTTGCGCAACCCGATCGCGCCGCGCGACCGCCGCACCATCCTGGGCCTGCTCGCCGAACTGCCTTCCGGCAGCGCACTGGATCCGGCGGATATCGGCCGCGTCCTGGCCTGGCGGCAGCCGAGGTGGCGCAGGCATTTCCGGCTGGACGCGGTCCGCAACACACTGGCGGAGGCGACGATGCTCGGCCTGGTCGGTCGCGGCGCGCTGACCTCGGCGGGCCGGGCCCTGCTGCACGGCACGCCGACCAGCCCGGCCGACGCCGAGGCGGAGATGGACGCCGCGCTGCCCGAACCGGTGGATCACGTGCTGGTGCAGGCGGATCTGACGGTGATCGCGCCCGGTCCGCTGGCGCCCGAGCTGCAGCAGCGTATCGCGCTGGTGGCCAATGTCGAATCCGCGGGTGCGGCAACGGTCTATCGCGTCGGCGAGGTTTCGGTGCGACGCGCGCTCGACGCGGGGATGACCGCCGCCGAGTTGCACACGCTGTTCACCAAGCACTCGCGCACGCCGGTCCCGCAGGCGCTGACCTATCTGATCGATGATGTGGCGCGCCGCCACGGCCAGTTGCGGGTGGGGATGGCCCAATCCTTCGTGCGCAGCGACGATCCCGCCCTGCTCGCCCAAGTGCTGGCCGCCCCGGTGGCCGCGACGCTGGTACTGCGCGCCATCGCCCCGACGGTGGCCATCTCGCAGGCACCGCTGGGCGAGGTGCTCGACGAGTTGCGTGCGGCCGGCTTCGCGCCCTCGGGCGAGGACTCCTCGGGCATCATCGTGGACCTGCGTCCGCGCGGTGCGCGAATCGCATCGCGGCCCAATGCCCGTCAGTCGTATCGGCCGACACCGCCCAGCCGGGAGCAGCTGGAACTACTGGTCACCGAACTGCGGGCGGGTGATCGGGCGGCAGGCGCCCGCGCCGGACAGACGGTGCGCACCGACGGCACCCGCACCAGCACCGCGGCCACGCTGGCGCTGCTCCAATTGGCCGCGCGGGTGCGGCGGTCGGTGCATATCGGCTACGTGGACGCTCAGGGCGTCGCCACGCAGCGGGTGGTCGAACCGGTGCGGGTCGGCAATGGCCAACTCGACGCGGTCGACCCGGTGACCGGCGCGATCCGGCATTTCACACTGCACCGGATCGCGTCGGTCGCCCTGCTGGACTGAGGTGCACGCACCTGCCGGAACTCAAGCCTTGGGCTTGGCCAGGCAGAACGTGGTCTTGGGGTCGTCGATGGTGAGGAACTTCTCCGAGTCGGTGCCGCAGGCCAGTTCGTCGGCCTGACCATCGATGCGCTGGATGATCTTGAACGATGCCTCGGCGGCCGTGCAGTCGACCAGCTTGTAGCCGGTGTTGCCGACATCGGCATAGCACTTGCCCTGCTTGAAGTTCGGCGTCAGACACAGGTACGCCAGGGTCTTGTTGTTGAGCGTCTCGTCATAGCCCACATTGCCCGCGGCGCAGTCGCTCTTCTTGTCGAAGGTCTTGGTGACCTTGTACAGCGCCTTCTCCGAGGAGCAGTCCACCGGTTCGGTCTTGGAGTCCGATTCCGACGCCTTGATCACATTGATGCAGTCGCCGACCTTCGCCTTCGCCGTGTCGGACTTGCTCGCCTCCTTGACCGCCGAACAGCCCGTCACCGCGATCGCGACCGCGGCCAGCGCCACGAGGGCGAGCGCGATACGCGCCAGCAGCCTCGCACCTGGAATCTTCACGTGGAAACCTTTCTCACCGAACATGTTCACGGTTCGTGAACGCGGGTGAGAATACCTGCGCACGCACCGGGTCGCATCAGCCCTGCGGGCTAATTCCGCCCGCACGCGGCCCCCTCGGGCGCCCTGGCATGCGGGTCGACGTAGCCGAGGAGGTCAGTGCATACCCCACATGCCCAGCACCGCCAACCCCAGAATTCGGGGCAGGAATCCCTGGAGCAGCTGCAGACCAAAGTAGTTCATTGACAACACCTTTCGCCGTACGGATCGACCGTCGATCCACCGGGAGTGTCGTCGCGGGCACGTGAGTCGTTACGCCGTTCCATCCGGAATTTTGTCGAATTCCGCCGCGCCCACCGCGAACCGATGGACAAGGCTATCGCGGCGGAAACAGGAACTCCTCCGGCGGCATACTCGCCCGGTCAAGCCAGGCGGCGAGGAAGCCGCCCAGATCCTGCGCCGTCCTGGTCTGGATGAAGGCGCGGAACTCGGGCAGGGAGGCATTCCCGTAGACGTGCGCGGTGTAGAAATCCCTTATCGCACTGAAGAATACGGTGTCGCCCAGGCGCAGGCGCAGCGCGTGCAGGAACAGCGGACCCCTGGTGTAGACCGAGGAGAACTCGTGGCCGGGACCGGGATCGCCGAGCGCGATATCCCAGAATTCCTGATCGTCGCGGTGCTCGTCCAATGAGGCCCGGTAGTCGGCATCCACGTCTCGGCCCTCTTTGCGCTCCGGCCACAGATAGTCGGCCGTGTAGCTGGCGAAACACTCGTTGAGGCAGATATCGGACCACTGACGCACCGACATCGAATCACCCCACCACTGGTGAGTCATCTCATGCACCATGGTGCCCAGGTCGGCCCACGGCGCGTAGACCGGCCTGGTCTGCGTCTCCAGCGCGGCCTTCAGATCGGTGTCGACGTAGATACCACCCGCCGCGTCGAACGGGTATGGGCCGTACAGACTTTCGAGGAAATCCAGGGCTTCGGGCAGGCGCAGCTCGATCTCCCGCAGCTGCCGCACCGCCGGAGCGAAGGCGCTGAGCAATGGGGTGCCGTCGGCGCGGCGCTGCTCGAGGAATTCGAACTTGTCGATGGCGACGGTCGTGAGGTAGCCGAGGGTGGGTTGATGCGTCTCCCAGGTGGATCGCCGGATACCGTCCAGCACCGTGTTCTCGGTATTGACCCCGTTGGCGATCACCGACCACTCGGCGGGCACCCGCGCGTGCAGCGTGAAAGTCGCCTTGTTCAAAGGCGTGTCATTGAGCGGGTACCACGAGGTCGCACCGTGCGGTTCGCCGTCGACGAACGCGCCGCCGCTATTGGCATAGGTCCAGCCGTCGCCGTGGGTGTCGGCGGCCGTGCCGGAATAGTCGACGGTCACCGAGAAGGGCAGACCAGGCAGCAGCGCAAGCGCGGGCACGATGGTCAACTTGTGCGCGCCATTGCGATCGAAGGTCGCGGGCAGGTTGTTCACCGACACCATTCGGACCTCGGGTCCGGCGTAGTCGAGACTGAACGCGCTCAGCGCCTGATCGGCCGCGGCATCGATGCGGGCGGTGCCGGTGAGCCGGTGGCTGGGCGGGTCGTAGTCGAGGGCTAGGTCGTAGTGGCGCACGTGGTAGCCGCCATTGCCGTCCGTCGGATAGTAGGGATCGCCGAGTCCGGGCGCGCCGACGAACGAATCCGCCGCCGCGGCGCCGAAAGCCACCAGCACGCTCGCCATCGCGGCCGCCGCCGACCCGAACCATCGCATCCGCGCACCACCCCTCCGCACCACTGTCGACCAGGGCATCCGAGCGATGGTATCGGTCTCGACGGAGAACTAGGCCCTTTCTATGCGCCCAAATCGCCGGGCAACCCCTGTGGATCGAGCAGCAACCTGCGCGCGGAACTGTGACGCACCTTGTCGGTGAGTTCGAGATTGTCGGTGAGCAGTCGCCACTCGGTCTCGCCGATGGCGGCGCGCGCCCGTTCGATGACACGTTGGTCGCGGGTGCCCCAGGCGATGGGCATGGCGCTCACGGTCTGCCAGCGCTCACCGATGCCGGGTGCGCGATCGGCGCGCACCGCCACCGCAGGCACCCGCTCCCCCGTCTTGGCGATGTGGCCGGGTAGTTCGCGAACCTTCTTGGTGATCAAGGCATATCGGCGGGGACCGGGGGAATCCGGCCGGGCCAGATCGACAAGTGCGAGCAGCACCACCCCGCTCGGATAGGTCTGCGACACCACGGCGGGCACCAGTTCGCCGTCGCGGTAGAGCCGATCGATACCGGAGCGGTGCGGAATCCACCACACCGCCCACAGTGCGATCACCGTCGCCAGGGCGAAAGCCACCGACAGCAGGTAGGTCCAGGGGTGGTCCACCCAGATCAGCGCGGCGGTGCCTGCCGCGCCGACCGATGCGGCCGCCCCTGCGGCGATTCGCATCCGACACACCGCGGCGCTGACTTCGTTGACGGCGTGCGCGTGTGCTCGGTCCACGGGGAAGTCGAAGCGTCGCACCGTATATTCCTAGCACAATTTGTGGAGGTGACCCCTCCGCTTATCCGATGGGCGGGCCGAGCAAATCGTCGGCATCCGTGATGCGATACGCGTACCCCTGCTCGGCCAGGAAACGCTGGCGATGCGCGGCATATTCGGCATCAAGGGTATCGCGCGCCACCACCGAGTAGAAGTGCGCCTGGCCCCCATCGTGTTTGGGCCGCAACAACCGACCGAGTCGCTGCGCCTCCTCCTGCCGCGACCCGAAGGTCCCCGAAACCTGCACCGCCACCGAGGCTTCCGGCAGATCGATGGAGAAGTTGGCCACCTTGCTCACCACCAGCACCGGAATCTCCCCGCGCCGGAAGGCGTCGAACAGTTCCTCGCGCTCCTTGGTCTTCGTCGACCCCTGGATGACCGGCGCGTTCAACGCCGCACCCAACTCGTCCAATTGATCCAGATACGCCCCGATGACCAGACTCGGCGCATCCGGATGCCGGGCCAGAATCGACTCCACCACCGCGATCTTCGTATGCGCGGTGGAACAGAGCTTGTAGCGCTCCTCCGGCTCCGCCGTGGCATAGGACATGCGCTCGGCGTCGGTGAGGGTGACGCGCACCTCGATACAGTCGGCGGGCGCGATCCAACCCTGCGCCTCGATATCCTTCCACGGCGCGTCATACCGCTTCGGGCCGATCAGCGAGAAGACATCGCCCTCGCGACCGTCCTCGCGCACCAGCGTCGCGGTCAGGCCGAGCCTGCGACGCGACTGCAGATCCGCCGTCATCCGGAAGACCGGGGCGGGCAGCAGATGCACCTCGTCATAGATGACCAGGCCCCAATCGCGGCTGTCGAACAGCTCGAGATGTTTGTACTCACCCTTCGTGCGCCGGGTGATCACCTGGTAGGTCGCGATGGTGACGGGCCGGATCTCCTTGCGCTCACCGGAGTACTCGCCGATCTCGTCCTCGGTGAGCGAGGTACGGGCCAACAGCTCGCGCCGCCACTGCCTACCGGCCACGGTATTGGTGACCAGGATCAACGTCGTCGCCTTGGCCTTGGCCATCGCGGCGGCGCCGACCATGGTCTTGCCCGCACCGCACGGCAGCACCACCACACCCGAGCCGCCCGCCCAGAACGAATCCGCCGCCAACTGCTGATAGTCGCGCAACTCCCAGTGCCCGCCCTCGTAGTCCAGATCGATGGCATGGGCCTCGCCATCGACGTAACCCGCCAGATCCTCGGCGGGCCAGCCGATCTTGAGCAGCATCTGCTTGATCCGACCGCGCTCGGAGGGATGGACGACCACGGTGTCGGCATCGATACGGGCGCCGAGCATCGGCGCGATCTTCTTGTGCCGCAGCACCTCCTCCAGCACCGCGCGATCCAGGCTGACCAGCGTCAAACCGTGGGCCGGATGTTTGACCAGCTGCAACCGGCCGTATCTGGCCATGGTGTCGACCACGTCGACCAGCAGCGGTTGCGGCACCGCGTAGCGGGAGAAGCTGACCAGCGCGTCGACCACCTGCTCGGCATCGTGGCCCGCCGCCCGCGCGTTCCACAGCGCCAGCGGCGTCACCCGGTAGGTGTGCACATGTTCGGGCGCGCGCTCCAACTCCGCGAACGGCGCGATGGCCTGCCGCGCCGCGGCGGCCGACGCGTGCTCGACCTCCAGCAGCAGCGTCTTGTCGCTCTGCACGATCAACGGACCGTCAGTCACAGTCCCTCCTACCTTCGAGTCCCGCCCATTCTTGCCGACCCCGCCGACATCCGCCCCACCGCACCGGCTCTATCCAGCGCAAACCCCCCTTCCTTTATTCCACGCGACGATCACCTTGCTGAGATGTCACTGGCGCCGATCTACAGATCGCCGACCAGCCCGTTCGCGCGAGACCCCCGGATATGGTCGTACAACGAACTGTTTACCGGAGGTTAGTAGGGCCAGTCCGGTCGTATACGGGTTGAGGCTCCAGGGAGGTTCGACACGAAGCGGTCTAAGCGCCGAAACCTGGAACGCAGCTCGCTGATGCGGCAGGATCCACAACGTGGCATCGGACACGAAACATACAGTTGTCCAAAGTATTTCAGGACAACTCAGGTCGGCACCAACGCGACTCAGGTCAGAGCAATCGGCCATGCGTTCGAGAATGCGGAAAATGCCGCTTCTATCTGCGGTTCTCCTGGCCATATCCGGTGGTTCGGCCATCGTTGCAGGCGCAATGTGGCTGTTGGGATACGCAATCCATACCAGCTCCAAGCCCGCTGATCCGATCGACATCACCAAGTTATCCCTGACAATCGCTGGCAGTGTTGGCGCAGTTGTCGCTCTGGTCATTGCCTATCGCCGGCAACGAGACACCGAGCAAGGGCGATTCATCGAGCGATTCGGTGCGGCTGCTGCGCAACTTGGCGCCAACCAGGCCTCTGTTCGAATCGCCGGCGTGTACGCGATGGCGGTCTTAGCCGATGAGACGGCCGGATCGCAGCGACAGCAATGCATCGATGTCCTCTGCGGTTACCTTCGGCTGCCGTATGACCCGCAACGGGCAGCCAACCACCAGACAAAGAGAATTAGAAAAGCAAAGGAGCCTTCCTCAGACAACGACACCGATGTCGAGGACCACTTCGAGTATCTTCAGAACGACAAGGAAGTTCGGCAAACCATCTTGCGAGTGATCGCGGACCGCGTTCGCAACGGTGCTCATATCAGCTGGTCCGACAACACCTTCGACTTCCGTGCTGCTCAACTGGAAGACGTGGAATTCCGGCAGGCCAACTTCGTCGGTGATATTTTGTTCCACGGCGCGATATTCACCGGAAACACTAGCTTCGACGGTGCAACCTTCAGCCGGAACACGGAGTTCAGCGGAGCGAGCTTTCTCGGGGATGTCATGTTCGACGATACAACCTTCTGTGGCGAAGCGTTGTTCTACGAAGCAACCTTCGCCAGTCATATCACGTTCAGCGATGCATCCTTCGCCGACTACACGATGTTCGCCGATCTAACCCTCCCCGGCTTGGCCATGTTCAGCGGTACCAGGTTCGCTGGAGATATCGTATTCAGTGGCACAATTTTCGCCAAGCACGCCGCGTTCGACGGAGCATTGTTTGAAGGTCATGCCGACTTCGGCGACACGAGGTTCGCCAACTACGCTGTGTTCAGAGACACAACATTTGCTGGAGACGCCACGTTCCATTGCGCAAGCTTCTCGGGCAGTGTCAGTTTCAAGGGCACTACATTCTCCGCCGGCGCCAACTTCGACAACACGTCATTCTCCGGCGAAGCCATATTCACAAATGCGTCCTGGTCCGAAGAGTCCAGTTTCATCGGAGCAAGGTTCGGATCCGATGCCGTCACATTCGACACCCCAAAACGCTGGGATTCCGCCCCAACATTTGATTGGGATGTCGATATCTCGCTCAAGCCGATGAACGTGAAGCCAGAATCTTGGCCTCCCGCCCCAGCTTCTGGTGAGACCGCACCTGCCCTTAGCTCCGAATCCGTATAGCGCGGTCACAAGTATCACCCATTTACCTTTCCCCCGGGGTGAGGCGGGGTGGGTCGGATGTACTAGCGTCGGGTGGAACGTCGGGAAGGAAATAGGAGCAGATGGCCGCGGTGCAGATTTTGGCGACCCAGCTCGATTCGGCCGTCAATGTGGCGCAGCGGGCCGGGGAGTTGTTCGGGGTGCTGTCGTTCGCCACCTCCGGGGCGCTGCTCGCGGTGCGCAAGAATCTGGACATCTTCGGGATGGCGGTGCTGGCCTGCGCGACCGCGCTCGGCGGCGGCGTCATCCGCGACCTGCTGATCGGACGCACGCCACCCGCCGCCTTCACCGACCTCACCTTCCTGTGCGTCTCGCTGGCCGCCACCCTCATCGTCTTCCTGCGGCATCCGCCCGCCCGACTGGTGCGCGGGCCGCTGGAGGTGTTCGACGCGATCGGGCTCGGCCTGTTCTGCGTGACCGGGACCGTGGTGGCCTACCACTGGGGCACCGGCGCCGCCACCGCCGCGCTGCTCGGGATGGTGACCGGGATCGGCGGCGGTGTCATCCGCGATCTGCTGGCCGGGCTGACGCCCAGTGTGCTGCGTCCCGATCAGGAGCTGTACGCGGTGCCCGCGCTGATCGGGTCCGCGGTCACCGCCGTACTGCTGCACTACGGCCTCTATCAGGCGTGGACGGGCGCGCTGGCCGCGGCATCGGCCATTGTGCTGCGGCTGCTCGCCCGACGATTCGGCTGGCGCGCGCCCCAGGCGCTGCGCCATATCAAGAACTAGGCATCCAGCTAAATCTTGGTGGCGCGCAGCCTGCGCACCGCCTCGTCGAGGGTCTGGTCCTTCTTGCAGAAAGCGAAGCGCACCAGGTGATTCCACTGCTCAGGGTGGTCGACGAAGACGCTCACCGGCACCGCCGCCACGCCGAGTCGCTTGGGTAGTTCCCGGCAGAACTGCATACCGTCGGACGCGCCGAGCGGAGTGATGTCGGCGATGACGAAATACGTTCCGGCGCTGGTCTTCACACCGAAGCCGGTATCGGCCAGCGCCGCCGAGAGCCGTAATCGCTTCGCGGACAGGTCATCGCGCAGCTCGGCGACCCACGGCAGTTCGTGCTCCAGCGCGTGCGCGACCGCGGGTTGGAACGGCGCGCCCGCCGTGAAGGTCATGAACTGTTTGGCCGCGAGCACACCGTCGATCAGGTGCGCCGGACCGAGCGCCCAGCCCGTCTTCCAGCCGGTGACATTGAAGGTCTTGGCGGCGCTGGACACCACGACGGTGCGCTCGAACATGCCGGGCAGCGTGGCCAGGCTGATGTGCTCGACACCGTCGTAGACCAGGTGCTCGTACACCTCGTCGGTAAGTACAAGCAGGTCGTGCTCGCAGGCCAGCTCGGCGATGGCGGTGAGATCGGACCGGTCCAGCACCGTACCGGTGGGGTTGTGCGGGGAGTTGACCACCAGCAGCCGGGTATCGGGGGTGATGGCGGCGCGCAGACTGTCCAGGTCGAGGACGAAGCGGTCGCCGTCGGGCACCAGCCGCGCGGTGCGCCGCCGCGCGCCCGCCAAGGCCACCGCCGCCGCGTACGAGTCGTAGTAGGGCTCGATCAGGACGACCTCCGCACCCGGTTCCACCAGGCCGAGCATGGCCGCGGCGATGGCCTCCGTCGCGCCGACGGTGATCAGCACCTGGGAATCCGGGTCGTATTCCAGGCCGTAGCGGCGGGCGCGGTCCGCCGCCACGGCGCGGCGCAGCACCGGCATGCCGCGACCGGGCGGGTACTGATTGAGACCCGCATCGATCGACCGCTTGGCCACCTCGAGCATGCTCGCCGGACCGTCGGTATCCGGGAAGCCCTGGCCGAGGTTGACCGCGTCGTGCCGAACCGCCAGTTCGGTCATCTCGGCGAAGATGGTGGAGGCGAACGGGCGCAAGCGCGCGACAGTCGCGGAGCGCTGGGGCGCGGCGTCCGATGAGCGCTGGGGCGCTGCGTTCGATAAGCGCTGGGGCGCGCCGGTCGCGGAGTTCGAGGACATATCGGCGAGCCTAATTGACCCGAATCAAGGGTGACGCGGCCCACCGAGCGGCATACCGCTGGTCACCGCCGGGTTCGCGGAGTTGTCCACAACCGCATCGCCCGATAGGGGCAGCTCATCGGAGACGGATACCACTCAGCTTGGCCGGATTGGCCAGATCGTAGATCCCCCAGACCAATCCGTCGCGCACCGCGAACCCGAGCACCCGCGCGGGCCACCCACCGAGCCCGAACTCACCGGGATCCCCCTTGACCACGAAACCGAATTGCCCATTCACACGGGCGATCTCGTAACGGTGCGCGGGATCCACCTCCGGTCCGCTGCCGTAGCGCTCGGCCACGCCGCACAGCAGCCGCACGATGCGCTCCGCACCGCGCACACCGACGCGCGCCGTGGGTGTGGTGCCGCCCGCGTCACCGAGCAGGTGCGCCTGCGGATGCAGCGCCGCGACGGCCGCGGCGGGATCACCGGTGGACACCGCCACCAGCAGCCCGCGCACGGCGGCCTCGTGTTCGGCGTCGGAGACCGGCGGTGGGGCGCTCGCGGCCAGCGTGCGCGCCGCCGCGCCCAGCTCACCCGCCTCATCGACGGAAACGCCCAGTATCGCGGCGATCTCGGCCTCGGGAAAATCCAGACCGTCGCCCAGGATGTGGGCCACCCGCTGCGCCGGGGTCATGGTGTCGAGCACAACCATTGCGGCCAAACGACATTCCGGTCCGCGCGTCGCGAGCGCCAGCGGCCCGGACGGACCGGAGGGCGCGACCTCGGTGACGATCGGCTCCGGCAACCACTGCCCCACATAGCTTTCCCGGCGGGCCGTCGCGCTGCGCAGGCGGTCCAGGCAGATCTCGGCGACCCGCGCGGTCAACCAGGCGCGCAGCTCGTCTATCTCGGATTGATGCACCCCACCCAGCCGCAGCCAGCTCTCCTGGACGGCGTCCTCGGCATCGCCGACGCTGCCGGTGAGTCGGTAGGCCACCGAGAGCAGATGCGCCCGGTGGGACTCGAATAAATCGGCTAGCAGCGCGGCAACCATCGCGCCAAGTGTACGGCCCGACGCCACGTCCGATTTCCGCGCCCGGACAAACCCGATGATCTTGCGCGCCGCGCCGTGGCACCATGACGCGATGAAGGAACGCACGCTGTCCGACGGCACGGTCTGGCTCACCCCGCCGACCGCGGCCGATACCGACGCGATCGTCGCGCACTGTCAGGACCCGGCGATCGGCGAATGGGTCACCATCCCGGTCCCCTACGGCATCGCGGACGCGGAAACCTTCATCCATGACATCGTCGGCCCCGGTTGGGCGGGTCGCAGCCCGGTGTGGGCGCTGCGCGCCACCCGAACGGGTCCGTTGCTCGGCACCATCGGACTCGGCGGCCGCGACGACACCGCCGCCGAGATCGGCTACTGGATCGGTCGGGAGCAACGCTCCCGCGGCCTGATGACGCGGGCGGTGCGCCTGGTCTGCGAGTTCGGCTTCCACGCCGACGGTATGGCCCTGCAGCGGATCAGTTGGCGCGCCTTCATCGGCAATTACGCCTCCGCCGCCGTGGCGCGCCGGGCCGGATTCCGCTACGAGGGCCTGTGCAGGCTCGGCAGTTTGCAGCGCGGTGTGCGCCGCGACCACTGGTTGGCCGCCCGGCTGGCCACCGATCCGCCCGGTCCGGCCGACGGTTGGCCCGCCGAATTCGACCGGGCCGGATCGCCCGCCCGCACCTGATCAGCCGCGCCGCGCCCGCACCGCCTCGGCCAGTCGATCCAACTGCTCGGCGGTGCGGGTCCAGTCGAGGCAGGCGTCGGTGATGGACCGGCCGTAGGTCAACTCCTCGGCGCGGCCCAGCGTCAGGTCCTGGCGGCCATCGAGCAGGAAGCTCTCCAGCATCACCCCGACCACGCCCGGCTCCCCCACCGCGAGTCGCTCGGCGAGATCGGTGACCACATCGACCTGGCGATTGTGGTCCTTGCCGCTGTTGCCGTGGCTGGCGTCCACCACGAGACGTTCCGGCAGCCCGGCCTTTTCCAGACGCAGCCGGGATTCGGCCACCGAGGCGGCGTCGTAGTTGGTTCCCGCGCTGCCGCCGCGCAGGATGACGTGGCAGTCCGGATTCCCGGCGGTGCGGATGAGCGCGGCCCGGCCGTCGAGGTCGGTGCCGGGGAAGACATGGCTCGCCCCGGCGGCGCGCACCCCGTCGACCGCGACCTGCACATCGCCGTCGGTGCCATTCTTGATGCCGACCGGCATGGACAGGGCGCTGCTCAACTGCCGGTGCACCTGACTGGCGGCGGTGCGCGCGCCGATCGCACCGTAGGAGACCAGGTCCGCGATGTACTGCGGGGTGATCGGGTCGAGGAATTCGCAGGCGACGGGCAGACCGAGGGCGGTGATGTCGACCAGCAGTTTGCGGCCCAGGCCGAGGCCGGTGTTCACATCGAAGCTGCCGTCCAGGTGCGGGTCGTTGATCAAGCCCTTCCAGCCCAGTGTGGTGCGCGGCTTCTCGAAGTAGACCCGCATGACGATATGCAGTCGGTCGTCGAGTTCGGCGGCCTTGTCGGCCAGGCGGCGGGCGTAGTCCATGGCGGCGGCCGGATCGTGGACCGAGCAGGGGCCGACGATCACCATGAGGCGGTCGTCGTCACCGTTGAGCACATCGATCGTGGCCCTGCGGCCCGCGCGCACCACTTCGGCGAGTGGCGCGGTCAAGGGGTGGGCGCGACGCACGTCGGCGGGTGAGCGCAGCGGGCTCAGGCTCAGCGTGCGGCGATCGTCGAGATCGGCAACCGTATCGGGAGCGTCGATTTCGGCGGAGATGGTCATGTGGGGGCATCCTTTTCCTCTGGCCGACCCACGGACCCTGCAAACCCGTCGAGCCGGTCTGATCCGGCTCGGGGTGGAATGTCGTCAGCGCAAGTGGTTGCCGCAGACCGACCCACCCGGGGCCGGCTTGCTAAACCAGAAATACGCGCGCTGCACGTCGGCGACTGTACCAGGCGGATCGCCCCGAAAGCGCTGCGCCGTGGGGTAGCTCACCCGAAGTCGTAGTGCACACCGGTTAGTCGCTCGGACAGCTCCCACAGTCGCCCCGCCACTGCCTCGTCGCGCGATGCCGCCGAAGACCCGGATGGGGCCGGGTAGCCGCGCATTCCGGCGAAACCACCGGGACCGTAGTAGCCGCCCGCCCGCGCCTCGGGCGCGGTGGCCGCGAAAAGCTCTGGCAGCGCGCCCATTTCCGCGCTCTGTGCGAGCAGTCGGTTGCCCAGCGACATGATCGGGTCCAGCAAAGACTGGGTGTGCGATTGGAGATCGGTCGCGGCGTAACCGGGATGGGCGGCCACCGCCGTCACCTTCGACCCCGCCGCGGTGAGCCTGCGATGCAATTCGTAGTGGCTCATCAGGTTTGCCAGCTTGGCCTGCCCGTAGGCGGGCCAACGCCGGTACGGCCTGCGCTCCCAGTTCAGGTCGTCGAGGTCGATCCGGCCGATGACATGCGCGCCGCTGGCCACCGTGACCACGCGTTCGCCGATCTTCGGCAGCAGCAGCCCGGTGAGCGCGAAATGGCCGAGATGATTGGTGCCGATCTGCGTTTCGAAGCCGTCGGCGGTGCGCGCGAGCGGCACCGCCATCACACCGGCATTGTTGATCAGTACGTCGACATGGTCGATGGATTCGGCGAATTCGCGCACCGAGGCCAGATCCGCCAGGTCGAGTCGGCGCACCCGCGCCCGGTCGCCGATCTCGGCGGCGATCGGCTCGGCCTTGGCGGTATTGCGGCAGGCGAGCACGACCTGCGCGCCCGCCGCCCCGAGGGCTCGGGCCGCCACCGCGCCCAAACCACTGTTCGCGCCGGTCACGATGACCGTGCGGCCGTGCTGATCGGGGATGTCGGCGAGGTCCCAGCGAGTCATACCGGGGAGTCTAGGCGTACCTCCGCCTTCACTCCGGCCATGCGCAGGTCTGAAGACAGCTTCGCTGGCAGCGCCATCGGTGCGACCTTCGGACGGGGTGTGTGCGAGCGCGCGGGCCCAGGCTTGGCGAGGTTCCCGCTCCCGTCCGAAGGCCGCCGATTCCGCTCCCGCGTTGGAATCGGCACTTCGGCAATGGTTTATGCCTCGGCGAGCACCTCCTCGTCGCTCATGGCGGCGACCTCGAGGTAGAGCTCGGCGACGGCATCGAGCCGGTCGGGGGTGCCGAGCGCGCGTTCGCGCTCGAGCAGTCGGCGGGCCAGTCCGGCCACCGTTCGGCCCACGAGCAGGTCGGCGACCAGCGCGTGCGGTACGTCCAACCATTCGCGCACCCGCGCCACCGCGGTGGTGGCCAGCACGGAATCACCACCGAGGGCGAAGAAGTCCTCGTGCGCGCCGAGTGCGTCGCGACCGAGCACTTCGGTGATGACCGCGGCCAGCGCCTGTTCCAGCGGGGCGCTCGGGGCGGCCTCCTCGACCGACTCCCCGGCTGATTCCAACAGGGCGAGCACCGCGCGTCGGTCCAGCTTTCCGTTGTCGGTCAGTGGCATACGCTCCAGCGTGAGGATGCGGGTGGGAATCATGTAGCCGGGCAGCAGATCCCGCACCGAGGTGACGATCGCGTCGTAGGCGCCGTCCGCCCCCGCGACGGCGGCGACGAGTTTCGGGGCGCCCTTGTCCACCACCGCGGCCACCGCGTGGCGCACGCCGGGCGCGGTCCGCAGGGCGCTCTCCACCTCGCCCAGTTCCACCCGGTAGCCCCGGATCTGCACCTGATGGTCGGCGCGCCCCAGGAATTCGATGGTGCCGTCGGGCCAGTAGCGGGCCATGTCGCCGGTGCGGTACCAGCGGATATCGTCGTGCGCGACAAAGCGTTCCGCGGTGCGCTCGGGGTCATTGCGGTAGCCCGCCGCGACATTCGCCCCGCCGACCCAGAATTCGCCGGGCACCCAGTCCGGACAGTCCCGGCCCGCCGAATTCACCACCCGGCAGCGCACATTGCGCAGCGGAACACCGAAAGGCACGGTCGCCCAGTGCTCGGGCACCGCGGCGACCTCGCAGATCGTGTTGTGGATGGCGGTCTCGGTCGCGCCGCCGAGGCCGGAGAAGCGGCAGCCGGGGACCTGGCGGGCCAGCCTGCGGGCCAGCTCCGCCCCCACCCAGTCACCGCCGAGGGTCACCGCGCGCAGGCTGTCGCCGAGCCGGTCGCCGCCGATCTCCAGGATCATGTCGAGCATGCTCGGCACGCAGTTGAGGATCGAGACCCGATGGCGCACCAGCAGTTCCACCCAGTCGGTGGCCTCTTCGCGCTGAGCCGGATTCAGCGCGACCACCGAGCCGCCGACGGCGAACATGCCGAACATGTCGTACACCGAGGCGTCGAATTCCAGCGCCGACAGGCCGAGCACCCGGTCGGCCGGACCGACCCCGAACCAGTCGTTCACCGCGTCGATGGTGTTCATGGCGGCCCGGTGCGGCACGTCGACACCCTTGGGCACACCGGTCGAGCCGGAGGTGAACAGGACGTAAGCGATGGCCTCGGGATCCGGGAGTATCGGGGCGGCCATGGGATTCGGGAAGTTGGCCGCGAAAGACATGGGAATACAGATGACTTCGGGGCGGCCCTGGTCGGCTCCGTCGACGGTCAACGCGGCGACCACGTCACCGGTGCGCAGGATCTCGGCCCGCCGCCCGACCGGCTGATCGAAGCCGATGGGCACATAGGCCGCGCCCGCGGCGAGCACGCCCAGCACCGCTAGGATCTGGTCCGGCCCCTTCGGCAGTTGCACGGCCACGGTCTCACCCGGCCGCACACCTGCCTCGCGCAGCGCACCCGCGACCGAAAGCGCCTGCGCGGCAAGCTCGCCGTAGGTCCAGCCACCGTCCACGCCGCAGGCGGTCCACCGCACCGCGGGCGAATCGGGCGCGGCGGCGGCATGATCGAACAAACCCTGGTGCAGCACACGACCGGAGACGGGTCCCTCGGTCGCGTTGACCGCGGTCCGCACGGCGGCCTGCGCCACCGGAAGCCGCACGGCGGCCTCGGCCTCCCAGCCCGCCTCACCCGCGCCGAGTCGGCCGATCGCCTCGGTGTAGCAGGCGAACATGGCCTCGATCATCCCGGCGGGGAAGGCGGATTCGCGCACATCCCAGTTCAGCAGCAGGCCGCCGCGCACCTCGGTGACCTGCGCGTCCAACAGCACCTGCGGACCCTGCGAGATGATCCACTCGGGTGTGCCGAAGGTCTCGGTCACCGCGTCGGCGAACAGTTCGCCCAGGTTCAGCGCGCTGGTGTAGACGATCGGCGCGAGCACCGGTTCACCGCGCAGGCGCCCCAGATCGCGCAGCACCTCCAGACCGGAATACGCGGTGTGCGCACCGCATTCGTGCATGGTGCGCTGCAACACTCTGGCCCGCTCGGTGACGGTGACGTCAGCGCTGACATCGATATCGAGCATGACCGATGAGGTGAAGTCGCCGATCACCCGGTCGATATCGGGATGGACCGGCTCCCGGTGGAACAGCGGCACATTCAGCAGGAACCGGCTCCGCGCCGACCAACCGCCGATGGTTTCGGCGAAAACGGCGGCCAGTGCCATGGCGGGAGTGACGGCGCGCGCGTGCGCGGCGGCGAGCAGCCGCTGTTTGGCCTGCGGCGCGAGCCAGTGGTTGTAGCGGACGGTGCGCTGCGGATCGACCCGCTCGGCAACCGGGATGGTCGGAAGTTCCGGCGCGCCGGGCAATTCCGGCAGTCGATCGCGCCACCAGCGCCGATCCCGTTCCCACGCCTCGGGATCGGTCTCGGACCGGGTGCGATAGCGGCGGTAGCTGTAGGTTTCGACCGGGAGCTCGCCACCGCCGTAGCGCGCGGCCAGGTCGGCGATCAGCACCCGGTAGCTCATGGCGTCGCCCGCCAGCATGTCCACATCGAGATGCAATCGGGTGCGCTCGCCGTCGAGCAGGGTCAGCGTGATATCGAGCACCTGTCCGTCCTCGATGGACAGGCGCTGATGAGTCTTGGTGTCGCGCAGTCGATCCAGTTCGGATTCGGCGTCGGCGCGTCCGCGCAGGTCGACCACCGCGAAGACCGGGCGACCCGGTTCGGACATGGTCTGCTGGGTGCCGTCGGGCCGGAATCGGGTGCGCAACATGGGGTGCGCCGCGACCAGTTCCCCCACCGCGCGCCGCAGGCGCTCGGGATCGACACCCGCGCCGTCGAATTCGACATACAGGTGGGCGGCGACGCCGCCGAGATCCTGTTCGTCCGAGCGGCCGATCCAGTAGGCGTGCTGCATACCCGCCATCGGGTACGGCGCGAATTCGTCGAACTCCGCCTCGGCGGAATCGACCTCCGCTCCAGCGGAATCGACCACCGTCCCGACGGAATCGGATACGGCTTCGGCCGACCCGAACTCCGCTCCGGCCGATTCGGGTTCGCGCGCGGCGCGCTCGGCGCCAACCGGATCGCCCGCGCTCCGCGCTGATTCGGCGGACTTCTCCTCGACAGCGTCTTCGGCGCCGAGCAGTCGAATCCACTCCGCCACCGAGGGACTGGCCGCCAACTGCGCGAAGTTGATCTCCGCGCCGCGCTTGCGCCAGCCGCCCGCCAGCTTCATGGTGCGAATCGAGTCCAGCCCCAACTGAATCAGGTCGGCGTCGTCGGCGATCTCGCTCGCGCCCAGTCCGAGTTGGTCGGCGATGGCGGCGCGGATCTCCTCGGGGCCGATCGGCCCGCGGTGTTGCTGTGACTCCATGACGCGCTGCACTCCTTGGTTGCCGCCGGGCGCGGCGGATCGAGACTGCCCGGACGTAGCCTAACCCACTGAGATAGGGTTGCCTAACCTATCTATTGAGACCCTGATCATGCAGATGTGCGAGGCAAGACCGTGACATCCACCCCCATCGCGCCGAACGCGCACCGCGTCGGCTACGTCCCGTTTCCCGAGGCAGACGCCGCCGCCCACCGCGCGGCGGGCTACTGGCGCGGCCACCCGCTCGACAAGCTGCTGCGCACCGCCGCCCGCCTGCATCCGCACCGACCCGCCCTGCTGGACGAGGTGCGCGCGCACAGCTACGCCGAGATCGACGGCGCGGCCGACCGGATGGCCCACGGTTTGCTGGCCCTCGGTATCGCCCCCGGCGACCGGGTCGTGGTGCAACTGCCCAATGTGCCGGAGTTCCTCACGGTCCTGTTCGGCCTGTTGCGCGCGGGCATCATCCCGGTGTTGACCCTGCCCGCGCATCGCCGCGCCGAAATCGAGCACCTGGCCGAACTTTCCGGCGCGGTCGCCTACATCGCCGCCGACCGCGTCGGCGATTTCGACTACCGCGCGCTGGCCGCCGAGGTCCGCGCCGCGGTGCCGACGCTGCGCCACATCCTGGTGCTCGGCGATCCCGGCCCGTTCACCGCGCTGAATTCGGTGCCGCGCGAGGGCGGTTCGCTGCCCGAGGTGGATGCGAGCGATATCGCGCTGCTGCTGGTCTCCGGCGGCACCACCGGCCTGCCCAAACTCATTGCCCGCACCCACGACGACTACGCCTACAACGCCACCGCGAGCGCCGAGATCTGCGAGCTCACCGCCGATGACGTCTACCTCGCGAGTCTGCCCGCCGCGCACAACTTCCCGCTGGCCTGTCCCGGCATCCTCGGCACGGTCGCGGTCGGCGGCACGGTGGCCCTGCTGGCCGATCCGAGCCCCGAGAGCGCCTTCGCCGCCATCGAGCGCCACGGGGTGACCGTCACCGGGGTGGTGCCGCCGCTGGCCCAACTGTGGTGCGCGGCAACCGAATGGGAACAGGCCGAGCTGAGTTCGCTGCGCCTGCTCCAGGTGGGCGGCGCGCGTTTGGCCGAGGTGAACGCCAGAGCGGTGACTCCCGCGCTCGGGGCGACCCTGCAGCAGGTCTTCGGCATGGCCGAGGGGCTGATCAATTACACCCGCCTGGACGACGATCCGGAGACGATCGCGATCTCCCAGGGTCGTCCGCTCTCCCCCGCCGACGAGGTCCGGGTGGTCGACGGCGACGGCAATGACGTCCCGCCCGGCGCCGAGGGCGAACTGCTCACCAAGGGTCCCTACACGATTCGCGGCTACTACCGCGCGCCCGAGCACAATGCCCGCGCCTTCACCGCCGACGGCTACTACCGCAGCGGCGATCTGGTTCGCGTCCTGCCCGGTGGCCACCTGGTGGTCTCGGGTCGGATCAAGGATGTGATCAATCGCGGCGGCGAGAACGTCTCCTGCGACGAGCTCGAGGAGCATCTGCTGGCCCATCCCGCGGTCCGACACGCCGCGGCCGTCGGCCTGCCCGATGCCGCACTCGGCGAGAAGGTCTGCGCGGTCCTTGTTGTCGAGGAGGCGATGCCCACCCTCGCGGAGGTCAAGGGCTTCCTCACCGCCCGCGGTCTGGCCACCTACAAGCTGCCGGATGTGCTGCGGCGCGCCGAGACGCTGCCGGTGACAGCGGTGGGAAAGATCGACAAGCGGGCGCTGCGGGAAATTCACGCGTAGCGTGGATCTCGGGCTCGGCCCGATGCCCGCGCACCATGGACCAGCACGACACCACGGACTAGCGGTGGTGCGTCTGCGGTAGCACCACCGCCGCCCATCCCGGCCGAAAAGATCCAGGCCGGGAGCTCGGGACCCCGGAGCCCAACCACCTAAACGAAATTGGTTGTGCCAGAACGTGATACACCAGAATCGGGCATCCCCGCAAACCGGTGGGTCTGCCCGATCGCGGTGTCTTCAGGCTATGCCTTCACCACATATGGTGCGACGCTGCCGAGCTTTTCGCAGGTCTCCTCGAATTCCCGCTCCGGCCGGGACTGTTCGACGATGCCCGCGCCCGCCCGCAACCACGCCCCGGCTGTGTCCTGATACACAGCCCGCAGCACGAGTGTCGCCTCCAGTGCGCCCGTCGGTGAAATGGTCACAACCGCACCCGAATACAGCCCGCGCGGGGCATCGTCGAGCCGGAAGACCGAGTCGACGCCCGCGCTCTTGGGAATGCCCGACGCGGTGACCGATGGGAACAGCGCCTCCAGCGCGTCCCAGCCGGATCGGTCGGCGGCCAACCGTCCGCGCACCGTGGAAGCCAGGTGCTGCACACTGCCGCGCTCGCGCACCGCCATGAAATCCGAGACCGCGCAGGTGCCCGGATCGGCCACCGAGGTGATCTCGGCGAAGGAGGTCTGCACCGAGATCGCGTGCTCCACGATCTCTTTCGGATCCGCGAGCAGTTCCGCGCGCGCCGCCGCGTCCACGGTGGACCCGCGACCGAAGGCGCGGGTGCCCGCCAGCGGTTCGGTCGTCACCACCCGGTCCTCGTCCACGGCGGCCACCAACTCCGGGCTGAATCCGGCGGCCTGCAACCCGCCGAGTCGCAGCAGGAACGAGCGGGCAGGCGTGTTGTGCGCCCGACCGAGCCGATAGGTAGCGGGCACGTCGACCGTGAACGGCAACTCGACCTTTCGGGAAAGGATGACCTTCTGGTACCGGCCCGCGCCAATCTCGCGCACCGCCTCGGCCACTCGGTCCCGGTAGCCGGTCGAGTCGACGCGCACGTCCACCGGGTGCGGTCGCGGCTGTTCGGCCCGCACCGCCGCGGCGATGAGCTCGTGGATCTGCTCGGTCTCGGCTTCGGTCGCTCCGGTGATCCGCACCCCTTGCTCCCCGCGCATCGGGCCGCCACACACTTGCAGCGGGTGCGCGAGCGGAGAAGGACGAGCGCTCACCCGGACCTCGATGCGGGGAATCATGAGATGGGCCAGGGGTGTACGCGGGCCGAGGTGCGCGGTGGCCTCCAGCGCCCACGCGCAGAATTCGAATCCGAGCCAGCCGTAGGCATTGCGGCCCCCGAGCGGCAGGGTGCCGAGCGCGCGATCCAGCGCCTCGGCCGGTCGACCCGACCACGGACTGGTCGTGGTGCGGCCCGCCCAACTCACCCGCAGCTCATCGGAATCCAGTTCGACCTCGCCGAGCGGATCGGCCGCGAACACCCATTCGCCCGGCCGCTCGTAGACGACGTACTCGCCGAATCGCTCGGCGGCCGCGAGCCCGGACATCGCCGCCGCCGGATCGGTCACATACTGCACGCGTGGGCGCTGGTCCGTCGTCGACAACGTTCCTCCAAAGGTAAAGCAGACCTAACTCAGCGGAGTAAGGTTAGCATTACCTGACCAACCGTGAGGGGTGTCAGCGCCCACAGCGAAACACCCGCCCGAATCGGTTCAGCCGCAGGTCATTCCGCAGCGCCGGGCACCGCGAGCGCCGAACGCTCGACGCTGAGCAAACTCTCGGCATGATGTTCGCGGTGATACGCCTTGCCGCCACCGCGCAGGCCGAACAGCCGCTTGCTGTAGATCAACCAGACCACCGCCGCGATATTGATGACCAGCGCCCCGATGCGCAGCGCGGTGATCTTCTCCGTCACCTCGTAGATCTCCAGCGGCAGAAACACACTCGTCGCGACCACCGCGAAATACTCGCCCCACCGCTTGACCAACCACAGCCCGACGGCCTCGATGACCTGCAATCCGGCATAGACGAACACCCCCACGCCGATCCACAGCAGGGTGGTGGGCGACAGCGAGAACGCCTGCGTGATGCTGTGCACGATCTTGGACCGGTCGACATCCCAGCCGACCTGATCGGCCAGCGGTTTGAGCAGCGACAAATCCTTGTCGAAGGTGGCGCGCACCGTCTCGTGCGAGGACCGGAACTTGAATACCCCCACCGCGATAGCGACCAGCACCAGCGCACGCAACAGCCGCTCGATCGCCAGCGCCCGCATGATCCACCGGTCCCGCAGGAGCCGACCGCGCGGCACCTCCGGCGCGTGATCGGCAGGGCCGCGCCCGACCGGATCCCCCGGCACGAACGTGCCGCAGCGCAGGCAGCGCCACGCCTCCCCCGCCACCGTATTCACCCGCAGCCGCTCGCGCAGATCCGTCTCGTCCGGCGCATAGGTGTAGTGACCGTGCCACCCGCACGCGCGCAACGCCCAATCCATGCGCGCAGCTTAGGCCCTGACGGCGGTGCGATACGGCGTCGGACCAACTCGCGACGTCGAGTTCGTGCGAGAAATGCCCGCGACGGCTTGAATGGGGGGATCTTCTTTTCGCGGAGGGACCGATCATGATCGAACACAGCGGCGACGCGCCCGCACCGGTCCGACATGCCGCCCAGCCGGATTCGGTGGTGGCCCTGATCGACGCCGCGACGAAGGTGGAACGCGAACTCGTCGGCGCCTGGCTGGCGCAGGGCGGTATCGCCGCCGAATTCGGCGCCGACGCCCCGATCACCCAACTCGACCTCGACGCCGAGGCCGTCGCCGAACGACTCGCCGGGCGGCGCGACAACCCGCTGGTGGTCCCGGTGCGAGTGCTGTGGCTGCCGCCGGAGCGCGACGGGGTGCGGCGGGTCACCTTCGCCGATCTCGCCCTGCTCAGCAATCCGCGCAAACCGCACCGCTTCGCCCAGCGCCGACTCGTCGGCCGGGCACCGGACCGCCATCTCGTCCTCACCGGTGCGCCCGCCCTGCTCAGCGAACTGCGCGCGAACAATCCGGAGGCCACGGCCCTGCTGCGCACCGGATCGGCCGAACCGTTCGCCAGGGCCGTGGTGCGCGCCGCGATAGTCGCCCTCGAGCGCGCCGAACGCAATGTCATCGGCGACCGCTACAAGGTGCCGCGGCTGGTCACCGAGGAAATCCTCGACTCCCCCGAATTCCTGCGCAGACTCGAACTCATCGCCGACCAGACCCGAACCAGACCGCAGGAGGTGTACCGCAGGGCCGAGCGGGCGCTCAACGAACTCGTCGCCGCGCAGAGCCGGCTGGTCTCGGATCTGTTCACCCAGGCCATGCGCCCGGTGCACGCCTCGACCTGGAAGGTCGACACCGACATCTCCGGCCTGGCGGACCTGCGCGCCCTCAATCGCCGCCACCCGCTGGTCTTCCTGCCATCGCACCGCTCCTACGTGGACGCGTTCGTCCTCGGTGATGTGCTGGCCCACAACGATTTTCCCCCCAACCACGTCATCGGCGGGGCCAACCTGAGCTTCTGGCCGCTCGGCCCGATCGCCCGACGCACCGGAACCGTCTTCATCCGACGCAGTTTCGGCGACGACGAGGTCTACAAGGCGGTGGTCGAGGAGTACTTCGGCTACCTGCTGGCCAAACGATTCAATCTGGAGTGGTACTTCGAAGGAGGCCGCACCCGCACCGGCAAGCTGCGCCCACCCCGCTACGGACTGCTCAATTACCTTGCCGCGGCCGTCCGTTCGAATCGCATCGACGATGTGATGCTCGTCCCGGTCTCCATCACCTACGAGCGGCTCAACGAACTCGGCGCGATCGCCACCGAGCAGTCCGGCGGGAAGAAGAAGCCCGAGGGCTTGGCCTGGATGGCGCGTTATATTCGCAGCCAACAACATTCGGCGGGCCATGTGTACGTGCGCTTCGGCGCGGCATTGTCGGCGCGCGAACGCCTTGCCGCGCACGGTGATCCGCTCACCGCCCGCCCGATCACCATTCCGCTGCACACCACCACTCACCCGTCCGCCGAAACCGCGCCGCCCCGCACCGACGCCCCGGACACCGAACTCGCCGAACAGGAGCGAAAGGCCGTGCAGCGGTTGGCCTTCGAGGTCGCCGTCGGCATCAACCGGGTTACCCCCATCACCGTCAACGCGCTGGCCACCCTGGCGCTGCTCGGCGTGCACGAGCGCGCCCTCACCCTCGGCGAGGTCCGCGCCGTACTCGATCCGGTCCTTGGCTATCTCGAGCGACGCGACCTGCCGCGCGGCGAGATCGACGCGCTGCGCGCCGAGCAGAGCCTCGCCGTCGTCCTGGAACAACTCTCGCTGGCCAGGGTGGTCACCGTCTATCGCGGCGGACTCGAACCGGTGTACTCGATCGAACCCGGCGCACACCTGGAGGCCGCCTTCTACCGCAACAGCGCGGTGCACTGGTTCATCAATCGGGCCATCCTCGAGCTATCCATACTGGCGGCCGTCGAGAGCGGCGCGGCAGACCAGTTGAGCGTCGGCTGGGAGGAGGCGTATCGGCTGCGCGATCTGCTCAAGTTCGAATTCTTCTTTCCCGAGCGCGCCGAATTCGCCGAGCAGCTCACCGCCGAAATGCTGCTGGTCGACCCGGATTGGTACAGCCACACCCGCGCCGACACCCGAGGCTCCGAGATTCAGGACAAGCTCACCGCCTCCGGATTCATGATGGCGCACCGTGTACTGCGCTCATTCCTCGACGCGCAACTGGTGGTGGCCGAGCGGCTCGCCGCCCGCGATCCCGCCCTCGAAGTGGACCGCAAGGAGCTCATCGACGAATGCGTCGCGGTCGGCAAGCAGATGCTGCTACAGCAGCGTTTGCACAGTCCGGAATCGGTCTCCACCGAATTGTTCACCAGCGCGCTCAAATTCGCCGACAATCACGGTCTGCTCGCCCCCGTGGCCCGCGACTCCGCCCAGCGACGCGCCGAACTCGCCCGCGCCCGCGCCGAATTCGCCGCCCGCCTGCGCGCGCTCGGGGCCAGGATCTCGCGCGCCGCGCTGCTCGACCCATCCAATCGCACCGATCCGGAGCTCGCGTGAATCAGGAAACCGGGATAGCCGCCGTCTTCGATTTCGGCGCGCTCGTCGCGCCCGCGGGCCGTGCAAGCACGGCCTCGGGCCTGCTCCGGCGGCGCGGCAGCCTCGAAACCGTCTTGCGCGACGGCCTGCGCGGCGCCCCCACCGATGGCTCGCATCGCCGCTTCCTGCAGCGCGTGAGCCGAACGCTGGCAGGCCGCCCCGCCGCCGAGGTCGCCGCGGCGGGCGAGCACCTATTCCGCGGCGGCGGCTACGGCCACCTGTATCCCGAAGCGTGGCAACTGGTTCGAACCCATGCGACGCAGGGGCATACCGTGATCCTCACCACCTCGCTGACCCGCGCCCAGGTGGCCCCCTACGCGGCCGCGCTCGGCATCGAGACGGTGCTGTGCACCGAACTGGCCGAGGAGGACGGGATCCTCACCGGCTACGTCGCGGGCAAAACCCCATGGCGCACCGGCAAATCCGAGGCCGTGCGCGCCCACGCCGAGCGCGGCGGCCTCGATCTGTCCCGCAGCTACGCCTACAGCGCCTCGGCCACCGATCTGCCGCTGCTGGCCGAGGTCGGCCACCCCGGCGTAGTGAATCCGGATCCGACGCTGTCCGCGCACGCCGCCGAACAGCAGTGGCCCGTCCTGCGTTTCGCCCCGCGCCGCGCGCCCACCGCCGCCGACGCCGCGCGGACCGTCCTGGGACTGTTCGGGCTACTCGCGGGATCGCTGTTCGGCGTGCTGCGCACCGCGCACACCCGCGACCGGCGGCGCATGGCCGACGCGCTCATGGTCCACGGGACCCGCTGGGCGCTGACCCTTTTGGGGGTGCGCGTGCGGATATCCGATGCCACCAAGGCACTCTCGCCCCGACCGGCCGTGTTCCTGTTCAACCATCAGAGCCAGTTCGATGTCATCGTGGTGCCACACGTACTGGTGGGCGGCGTCACCGGGATCGGTAAGAAGGAACTCACCCGCAACCCGATCTTCGGGCCGCTGCTGCGCTTCGTCGGCGTCACCTTCATCGACAGATCGGACACCGCGCGGGCGAAAGCCGCCCTGGAGCCCGTCGCGGCGACGCTACGCGGCGGACTGTCCCTCGCCGTCGCCCCCGAGGGCACCCGCTCCTACACGCCGGAGCCCGGCCCCTTCAAGAAGGGCGCGTTCCACATCGCCATCCAGGCCGGTGTGCCGATCATCCCGGTGGTCATCCGCAATGCGGGCGAGATCGCCAGGCGCAATTCGATGATCGCCCGTCCCGGCACCGTCGACGTCGCGATCCTCGATCCCATCGATGTCGGCGACTGGGATCCCAACGACCTCGACGCGCGCGTGGCGGCGGTGCGAGAGTTGTTCGTGGCGACCCTGCTGGACTGGCCTAAACCGCGCGACCCAGCAGCAGCTTCCACGGCATGAGCGCCGATTCGAGCTGCACCTTCAGCGTCATCTTGGACGCGCCCTTGGTGCGCTCCTCGAAGCGGATCGGCACCTCGGCGATGGCGATGTCCTTCTTGATCGTCCGGTAGTTCATCTCCACCTGGAACGAGTAGCCATTGCTGCGGATCGAGGCCACGTCGATGGCGCGCAGCGTATCGGCCCGCCACGCCTTGAATCCGGCGGTGGCGTCCTTCACCCCGAGGCGCAGGATCAGGTTGACGTAGAAGTTGGCCCAGGCCGAGAGCGCCTTGCGGTGCCACTTCCACTCCTCGGCGGTGGATCCGCCCGGCACATACCGGGAACCGAGCACCACGCCCGCCTCGCTGTCGTTCAGCTTCTCCAGCATGGCCGGAATGACCTCGGCGGGATGGGACAGGTCGGCGTCCATTTGGATCACCACATCCGCGCCCTCGTCGAGCGCGCGGGTGATACCGGCGACGTAGGCGCGGCCGAGTCCGTCCTTCTCGGTGCGATGCAGCACGCCGATCACATTCGGCAACTCCACCGCCAGCTTGTCGGCGACCTCGCCGGTGCCGTCCGGCGAATTGTCGTCCACCACGAGCACGTGCAGATCGGGCACCGGTAGCGCCGTCAGCCGCTCCACCGCAACCGGCAGATTGTCCCGCTCGTTGTAGGTCGGCACAACAACGGTAACCCTCAAGGGTCGCCCTCCTGCTTACCTGTCCCGCCCGGAGCCACGACCGAACCCGAGCACTGAGTTAGCTGATTTCCTTCAACTTGATGTCCCAAACCTAGCCGATGCACTTCACTGCCCCTCCCGCCACCGCCGATCCGCCGAGTCCTCGCGCTCATTGCGCGCCCGAACGATCTCCAACGCCCGCTCCGCGGTCGCCCGATCCGGATAGGGTCCCATCCGGTCGGCGAACCAGCACCGCTTGCCATTCTCCGCCCGCTGATGCCGCAGGCAGTAATACCACTGCTCAGCCATCTCCCCAGCATACGAAAAATCCCCCCGGCCAGGTGATTTGGCGGGGGGATGTGGTGGCCAGGGCCGGGATCGAACCGGCGACCTTCCGCTTTTCAGGCGGACGCTCGTACCAACTGAGCTACCTGGCCGCAGGCACTCGAACCGAATGCCATTCGCACGGTATCGGAGTAACTCCGATACCTTCACTTGCGACCCTGACGGGACTCGAACCCGCGACCTCCGCCGTGACAGGGCGGCGCGCTAACCAACTGCGCCACAGGGCCTTGCTTTGCTACCAACAGCCCGAAGACCGTACCCCCTACGGGATTCGAACCCGCGCTACCGCCTTGAAAGGGCGGCGTCCTAGGCCGCTAGACGAAGGGGGCTCGCCCCGGATTTCTCCGGTACCGGCTTCAACGGCGTTCCGTTGGGAGCTCGCATAGCTTATGACAGATCGGAACGGATTCCCAAACCGGCTGGTCAGAGCCCCAATCCGAGCTCCTCCAGCCGCGCGGTGGCACGCCAGCCGTCGGCGCGGAACTTCTCGGCCCACTCCGGGGTGGCCATGGCCTCGACCACGACCTCCAGCGCCTCCTGGAATCTGGCGCGCAGATCGACCGGACCGCCTGCGATATCGACCAGGTACCGCTGCCCCGCGAGGGCGGCGGCCACGGTTCTGGTGAACCGGTCCGGATCGGCGTCGGCGCGCAGCTGGCCCTGATCGATGGCGCGCACCGCGAGCACTCTGGTGGCGCGCCCGACTATGCGTCCACCCCCGGATTGCACATCGCGGTAGAAGTCCGGCTCGATGATCAACCGGAACTCCGCCTGCACGATGATGTCGTGCTCGAGTCGCAGCGCGATCTCGTCGATCATCCCGTGCAGGGTGTCCAGCGCGCCGAGATCCGTTCTGGCGAGCCAACGTTCGGCCGAGGTTCGGTATCTGTCCACCGCGGTCTCCAGGACCGCGCGCGCCAGATCCTCCTTGGAATCGAAATGAAAGTACATCGCGCCTTTGGTAGCGCGCGAACCCTCTAATATGCGGTTGAGCGATGCAGCGGCATAGCCGCTCTTCCCGAACTCAACGGCGGCGGACCTGATAATCGCCGCACGTGTCCGGCGGGCCCGCTCTTGCTGCCGTGCCATGCTCGAAACGCCTCCGAAGCCTACTCGTCGCCAAAGATCTGATCGCTGTCGCCGTTTTTCGGGAAACGATCGGGACCTCGGCGCGAAGTTATGAGTTTTATCAATACTTCAAACCGGGTTTTCGCCCAGTTTCAAACTTTCGGTACGAAAACTTGCGAAAAACCTGAAACACACCAGCTGGTATAGTTTTCCTGCCCTGGTGCGCCGCAGGGGGTGCGCACCAGGGCATATCTCTGTCTCGGATCTGCCTCCTGCGGCATCGAATCAGGGGAAGTCACGACAAGCCGGACCGGTCGCGACACGTTCGGGCACATCAACGATAAGACGAATTCCGGATCCGCCGAACAAGTCGGCGATTCTTCCGGAATTCACCAGGGCGTCACCGTACCCGGAAATCCCTTCCGACACGCGGCAAATCAGCGAGCAAGCTTTCAACTCGATCCCGTCACTTGTTTCAGCAAACATTTCGCAACCAATTCCGTGTCCACCTCGATACCGAATTCGCCACTACCGCAGCCGCGTTCGCCCATCGACCCGCACACGGGCGCGGCATACTCGCGGCACCCGCCCGAGCGGTCCGCGCCGACCGCCCCGCACGCTGGATGTTTCCGACGGGTAACCAAAGATCTTGGTGGCCAACATGATTGGATAGTATCCAGCAGGCACCCAGCCGAACACACCTGGGTGCCAATTGTTTACCGCATCGAGGTGTCGACTGGAAAGCCGTGTTGGCAATGGGGACACCGGGTCTCACCCACCTGCGGCTGCACGCACGACCCGCGGCCACCGGATCGCCACTGCGACACGACGCCCCGACCGAGCGCCGCGCCCACCCGCCACACCAACACGACCGCGGCGTCACACCCACCCGGTTAGGGCATAGGGGCCGAGGCACACTACACTTTCGATTCGCGCCCCTATAGCTCAGTTGGTAGAGCTACGGACTTTTAATCCGCAGGTCGTAGGTTCGAGCCCTACTGGGGGCACGCATCGGGCATCCGGTTCCACCGGATGCCCGAATTCATTTCCGCAGGTAATCCCCCTGCGACCGCCACCAGCCGAGATCAGGAATACGACATCGCCCCGGCCTTCCCCTACCCTTGGCCCGACCCCGAGACACGGGGTCGCCGCAACCAAGCGTCTCGACAAAGGTGGAGCCGATGACCTCGTTCGATGATTTGCTCGCCCTGGTTCCGATCGCACAGATCGCCGCGAAGCTCGGCGTCGACGAGTCCACCGCAGCCTCGGCCGTACAGGCCGCGCTGCCGACACTGCTGGGCGGATTGCAGGCGGGCGCCGACCACCCCGAAGGCGCGTCCACGCTGGTCGACACTCTGGCCGGACACGGCGAACTGGTCGAGGGCGACGGCGCGGTCGATATCGACCGGGTCGACGTGCACGCGGGCTCCCGGATCGTCGACGATGTCTTCGGCGCGGACCAGAGCAATGTCATCAGCACCCTCGGCGCGACCGATGGCGCGGGCGGCAATGACCTGATGGCTCAGGTGCTACCGATTCTGGCCCCGATCGTGCTGGCCTACCTGGCCAAACAGCTCGGCGGCGCGCAGGGCGGATCAACCGGCGCGATCGGCGAGATCCTCGGCGGTCTGCTCGGCGGTGGCGGGGCCAAGAGCACGAGCATCGGCAGCGCGGTCGGCGAGGCGCTGGCCAAGAACGCCGGACCCGCGATCGGCAAGGTGCTCGGCGGACTTTTCGGCAAGAAGTGAGATTCGCGTGGGCGGCGAGCTAACGTCTCGCTGCCCGCACCGATATCCCTTGCGCTGCGCGACGATACAGGGAATGAGCGGTCACACTTTCGACCGCAACCCGCCTACACTCGCAGTGGTCGCCACGCCAACGCAGGCGGATGACACCCATCACCGCGAAACACTACCGGCCGGATGCGTTTCGCATCACACCTACGGTGCCGTAAGGTATGGCCGCATCGGCAACGGTCTACGTTGGGGGGATGACCTGCTCGACCGGACGCACTCACTGAAGGGCTTATAGATGGCAAGGGATCTGACTCAACTCGAGCTGCTCACGGAGTTGGAGCCGGTTGCCGAAGAGAACGTCAACCGGCACCTCTCCTTGGCAAAGGAATGGCATCCGCACGACTATGTCCCGTGGGACGAAGGCCGCAATTTCGCGGCACTCGGGGGCATCGACTGGGATCCGGAACAGTCCCGGCTCTCCGAGGTCGCCAAGGCCGCCATGGTCACCAATCTGCTCACCGAGGACAACCTTCCCTCCTACCACCGCGAGATCGCCGAGAACTTCTCGCAGGACGGCGCGTGGGGCACCTGGGTAGGACGCTGGACGGCCGAGGAGAACCGCCACGGCATCGTCATTCGCGACTATCTGGTCGTCACCCGCGGCGTGGATCCGGTCGCCCTGGAAGAAGCGCGAATGATCCACATGACCAACGGTTTCGCCTCCCCCACCGAGGCCGACGCGGGCTTCCTGCACTCGGTCGCCTACGTCACCTTCCAGGAGTTGGCCACCAGGGTCAGCCACCGCAATACCGGCAAGGTCTGCAACGACCCGATCGCCGACCGCATGCTGCAGCGCGTCGCCGCCGACGAGAACCTGCACATGATCTTCTACCGCAATATGTGCGGCGCGGCGCTGGACCTGTCGCCCGATCAGGCGCTCGACGCCATCACCCTCATCCTGGAGAACTTCCGGATGCCCGGCGCGGGCATGCCCAACTTCCGACGCAATGGCGTCCTCATGGCCAAGCACGGCATCTACGACATGCGCCAGCACCTGGAAGAGGTCGTGCAGCCGGTCCTGAAGAAGTGGAATATCTTCGAGCGCAACGACTTCACCCCGCGCGGCGAGCAGGTGCGCGACAGGTTGGCCGGCTTCCTGGACAAGCTCGGTCGCGATGTCGTCAAGTTCGAGGAGCAGCGTGATCGCTCGCTCGCCCGCGAGGCCAAGAAGCGCGAATTCGTCGAGGTCGCGGGCTGAAGCGTCGAAAACGCCGCTGCGACATCGCCCCTTCGAAACAACCGAACTACTGAACGCCGAGGCCCCTAGAGTAAACAAGGGTTTCGAATAAAAAAATACGCGCTTGGGCCGCCGGAATCCCTCCGGCGGCCCAAGCGCGTTGGCGGGGCCGCTATTTCACCGGTAGCGCGCCGTCCACACCACCGACATCGGTGATCTTCCAACCCTGATCACGATTCACTGTGACGTTATAGGTCGCGGTGCTTTGCTTGCCCTGTGGATTCTGCGCATTGGTCGCGGTGACATCGACGAAGACATTCACCTTGTAGATCCCGCCCTGATCCGAGACCACCTTCGCGGTGATCGGCGTCGCCGTCGAGGTCCATTGCAGCGGCACCAGCAACTGCTGCAACTGCGGGGCCGTCTGCTCGAACTTGCCTGCCAGTTCGGTGCTGGTGCCCGCCTTCAGCTTGCCCACCCAACCGGGGACGTCCCGGTAGCTGACGGTGGCCGCGCCGACCGCGTAGTCGGTGGCCACCTGTTCGGCGTGATGATTGTTCGAGTCGCGGTCGGCACCCGCCCGCAGATCCGAGCGGGCATCGCGCAGGAACAGGGCCAGCACGGCGACGGCGACCAGGAGAACGGCCACCACCCCGATCTGGACGATGGAGCCGATCCGGATGGATACCGTGCGTTGCCCCGAGGTGCCGGGGGTGGCGTCGCTGTCGGGTCGTTGTTGCATTTCGCTCTTCTCCGATGGGTGACTTCGTTGCCGACCTAGTCGAGGGGTGCTGCGCAGATCGACGACGCCGTTACCCGCTGGTAGCGGCGGACGTCGCGGGTCAGGCTACCGAAGTCCCAGTGGTGACAGCGTCGCAAAGTGGTCGCCATCACTTTTCGATTACTTCAGGTATCACCAACTTCGGCAGCCTGCGGGCAAATCGGTCCGACCACGCCGGAATGCCGAATTCACCCGCGGCGACTGCGCTAGGTTGGAACAACGATTCGCGCGGGTGTGACATTGGAGATCCGATGTGCGATCACGCAATTCGAGTGACCCGCTGCGAGGGAGATCGCTGCCGAGGAAGGCCGAGATGACGAGTGCGGACAGTGCGGGAATCCTGGCGGGCAAGGTCGTCGCGATCACGGGCGGCGCCCGCGGTATCGGGCGGGCCACCGCCGCCGCGTTCCTGCGCGCCGGGGCGGCGGTCGCGCTCGGGGATATCGATACCGAACTCGTCGCCGAGACCGCGGCCGAACTCGGCAGCAAAACAACAGCCGAACTCGGCGCGGATCCGAATGCCCGCGTGCTCGGCCTGCCCTTGAATGTCACCGACAAAGCGGCATTCACCGAATTCCTCGACACCGTCGAACGCGAACTCGGACCGCTCGACATCCTGATCAATAATGCGGGCATCATGCCAACCGGATTATTCGTCGACGAGGACGAGGCGATGACGGATCGGATCATCGATATCAATCTGCGCGGGGTGATTCTCGGTTCCCGACTGGCCACCCGACGATTCCTGCCGCGCAGGCGCGGCCAGGTAATCAATATCGCCTCGCTGGCCGGGACGCAGGGGCTGCCCGGTTTGGCCACCTATTGCGCCACCAAACACGCCGTGGTCGGTTTCTCCTCCGCGCTGCACCAGGAAATGCGCGCGCACGGCGTGCGGATCTCGGTGGTGCTGCCCGGTATCGTGCGCACCGAATTGTCGGCGGGCGCGCGGCTGCCCGGCTGGGTCGAACCGCTCACTACCGTTGCCCCGGATCAGGTGGCCGCGGCCGTTGTGCGCACCGCGCTCGGGGACAAGCTGTTGGTCACCGTGCCGAGAACGTTGGCCGCGGTACTCCGATCGGCGCAGCTACTGCCCTATCGGGCGCAGCTCGCGGTGGCGAAATTCACCGGCGCGGCAACGGCTTTCGTCGATGCCGATCCGGCCGCGCGCGAGATCTACCACCGCAGGCTGCGCGAACAGTAGAGTCAACTCGCGTCGCGGTGGGTGAGTCCGGTCAGCGCGACACCGCAGCTCCCGGCGGATTGGTCCACGGTGACATAGGTGCTGACCTCACCATTGCCGAGATGCTGGGACGGGCCGTCGAAGGTGCCCGAATGATCGGATTCCCCAGCGTAGCAGGCGACGGCGAGCACCGCCGATCCGACGAGGACGCCGGCCACCACACCGTATCGGCAACCGGACGAACACCGTCGATTCGCCCGCAGGCGGAATTCGGCCGGATACCCGCGACGGTCCCCAAATCCGTTGCGGGACATGATTGCATCAATCCAATACGCGGGAGCCGGCCCGCGACGGATTCATGGAGTACGACAGTGGCGAATATCGTGCTGGTACACGGGGCATTCAGCGACGGATCCACTTGGGGACCGGTGATCACCGCACTGCGCGGACATCGAGTGCTCGGCGTGCAATTACCGCTGACCTCGCTGACGGCCGATATCGCCTGGACGCGACGCGCCATCGAGGAATTCGACGAACCGGTCACGCTGGTCGGTCACTCCTACGGCGGCTCGGTCATCTCCGGCGCCGCCGTCGACAACGCGCGCGTCAGCCGACTCGTCTTCGTCGCCGCCTTCGCACCCGACACCGGCGAATCCGTCGCTTCCCTCACCGACGGAGGCGCAGCCACACCGGGCATGGCCGCGATCCAGCGGGCCGCCGACGGCTGGGCCACCGTCGACCCCGACCGCTTCGGCCCCGGCCTCGCCGCCGACGCCCCCACCGCGACCCAGCACATCCTGAGCGCCGTTCAAAAGCGAACGCATCCCGACTGCTTCACCACCCCCTCCGGACGCCCCGCCTGGCATGACCTGCCCTGCTCCTACCTGCTGTGCACCGAGGACCTGATGCTCGACCCCGCCCTGCAGCGCCACTTCGCCGAACGCACCGAGTCCACCCTGACCGAACTCCGCGCCAGCCACTTCCCTCACTTCGCGCACGCGGAAGTCGTCGCGTCGGCCATCACGTCGGCGGCGAGCTAGCCCGCGCGCTGCCTGGCCCATTGACAATGACTTCGCGGCGGTCGGACACGTGCTTCCGAAGGTGCGTCAGCGGGTAATCCGGGACATGAGCCGCCGGTCTGCTCCGGCGGCTTTCGTACGAGACCGGACCTGTCGGCAACAGGTCGCAGATTCGTCCGCCCAGCTTGCCAACAGTAGTACAGATCAACTGCTAACGGTATCCCAGCGATAATGCAAAAGGTAGGCTAGAGGACCTGCTAATGGTAGCGTACGACCATGGTGACCTACCGGGGACGTGTGGTCGACACGGAGCTCGACGAACTGCTACCCAGCCTGGCCGCAGTGGCGATCGAAGGCGCCAAGGGAGTCGGAAAAACCGCTACCGCCCAGCGCAGAGCCGACAGCGTATACGCACTTGACAATGCGCAGCAGCGAGAACTGCTCGCGGCGGATCCCGGTCGGATCGACCGCAGCACGGGCACCGTGCTGATCGACGAGTGGCAGCGTTATCCGGCGGTGTGGGACCAGGTGCGACGCAGCGTGGATCGCGACCCGCAGGCCGCGCGATTCCTCCTCACCGGCAGCGCGATTCCCACCGAGACTCCGACGCATTCGGGTGCGGGCCGGATCGTGCAGGTACGCATGCGCCCCATGGCCCTGGTCGAACGGGGCATCTGCGAGCCGACCGTCAGTCTGCGAGAACTGCTGACGGGCCGACGAAAACCACTCGAAGGCGAATCCGCGATCGAACTCCCCGAATACGTCGAAGAGATCACCGGGTCGGGCTTCCCCGGAATCCGTCCGCTACCCGCCCGTGCCCGTCGCGCCCAACTCGACGGCTACTTGGCTCGAATCGTCGAACGAGACTTCGCCGAACAGGGTCACCCCGTCCGACGCCCGGCGACCTTGCGAGCATGGCTGACCGCCTATGCCGCGGCCACCGCGACCAGCGCCTCCTACAACACGATCCTGGACGCGGCCACATCGGGAGAAACCGACAAACCGGCGAAGACGACAACCATCACCTATCGGGATGTGCTGTCGCAACTGTGGCTGCTCGATCCGGTACCCGGCTGGCTCCCCGTCGACAACGCCTTCGCCCGGCTGGCCCTGGCGCCCAAACACTTCCTCGCCGACCCGGCATTGTCGGCACGCCTGCTCGACCTGACCTCGGACACCCTGCTGTCCGGAACCACACCCGGCGTGCGGGTTTCGTCAGGCACCAGCATGCTCGGCCAACTCTTCGAAGCGTTGGTCGCGCTCTGCCTGCACGTCTACGCCAGGGACAACGAGGCCCACCTGCAACATCTGCGCACCCGAAACGGTGACCACGAACTGGATTTCATCATCACCGGGCCGGGTGGGCGCATCGTCGCCATCGAAACCAAACTCGCCGCGACAGTCGACGAACAAGACCTCACCCACCTGCGATGGTTGAAATCGAAAGTGGGCGACCTGCTCGCCGACGCCGTCGTGATCACCACCGGCCGCTACGCGTACCGCAGACCCGATGGCATCGCCGTCGTCCCCGCGGCACTGCTCGGTCCGTGAACGCCCCGACCCGACACGGCCCTGGGCATGGCCGCTTCCCGAGGAGGAGTGAGGGGAGCCACAGCCGGCGAGCATATGGGTGGGCACTTCCTGGCGGATGAGACACTGGTCAGCGTGACGACCTCGCTCGAAGCTCCGCGCACCGCCCTGCGGATCGGCCCCTACCCGGTCGACCCGGCGGTGGTGCTCGCGCCGATGGCGGGCATCACCAATGTCGCCTTCCGCACGCTCTGCCGCGAATTCGGCAGCCCCACGTCCATTTACGTGTGCGAGATGATCACCGCGCGCGCCGTGGTCGAGCGCAACGAGAAGACGCTGCACATGATGTCGTTCAGCGCGGACGAGCAGCCCCGCTCGATGCAGCTCTACGGCGTGGATCCCGCCACACTCGGCGAGGCCGTGCGGATCATCGTCGGCGAGGGCTGGGCCGACCACATCGACCTGAACCTGGGCTGCCCTGTGCCGAAGGTCACGCGGCTCGGCGGCGGGGCGGCGCTGCCGTACAAGCGAACACTGTTCCGCGAGATCGTGCGGGCCATGGTCGCCGGGGCCGAACCGGCGGGGGTACCGGTCACCGTGAAATTCCGGATCGGCATCGACGAGGACCATCACACCTATCTCGACGCGGGCCGCATCGCCGCCGCGGAGGGCGCGCAGGCGGTGGCACTGCATGCCCGCACCGCCGCGCAGCGGTACTCCGGCCAAGCCGACTGGTCGGCCATCGCCCGCCTCAAGGAGGCCGTCACCACCATCCCCGTACTCGGCAACGGCGATATCTTCAGCGCCGCCAACGCCGTGCGCATGATGGCGGAAACCGGCTGCGACGGTGTTGTGGTCGGCCGCGGCTGCCTGGGCCGCCCCTGGCTGTTCGCCGAACTGCAAGCCGCCCTGCGCGGCGACCCGGTCCCCGCGGGTCCCACCCTCGGCCGCGTCGGCGAGATCCTCTACCGCCACACCGAACTGCTCGTCGAGCACGACGGCCCCGACAAGGCCATGCGCGATATCCGCAAACATATGGCCTGGTACCTCATGGGTTTCCCGGTCGGTTCCGACCTGCGCCGCCGCTTCGCCACCGTCTCCTCCCTCCCCGAACTGGCCGACCTCATCGCTCTCCTGGACCCCACCGCCCCCTTCCCCCTCGACGCCGAAGGTCCGCGCGGCCGCCAGGGTTCTCCCGGCAAGGTGGTCCTCCCCGAAGGTTGGCTCGACAACCCCGAAGACCCCACCGTCCCGACCGCCGCCGACGTCATGCACTCCGGCGGTTAATGCCCTCATCACGAAGCTGAAATCGAAGGCAGGCCCGATGGATTCGTCGACGCCGCTTCGACCATCGACCAGAAGCGCGGTCGACTCCGGCGAACCGATGAACGGTTGCGATGCGCGCCGATCGGAGTCCGTACTACTGCCACGATTCGTGCCTACGCCACGGCTGTAGGCCACACGGATCGATGTTGTATCGCGATACAAACTTGCTTACTCCACACAGGAGCGTTATCCTTCTCACGGGCCGAAGATCCTGGATTGACGATCACTGAAGCTCAGGCCCCTCACCACAAGGGGGGGCACAAAGCGGTGCCCCGGGCGGCATGCATAGCAGAGGCGGACCCGGGGCGTACTCGAACGAGTCTACCTGACTGCGCCACCACAGAGAAGAACTCACTCGCGGAGGTATCCCATGTCCGGCGACCTGCCCGGATGGTTCGTGCAACAATTTGCTGCGCCGCGCCTCGGGCCATACCTCATCGCGGCGCAACGCGACGGAGTGCCTGTCGCGAGTCTCTATGTATGGAACCTTGAGATCGCGGCTTCCTTTTACGTACCATTACACTGCCTGGAAATCAGTCTACGCAATACCATGCACGACAAACTTAAATGCAAATTCGGGACAGACAACTGGTGGTCCGGAGCCCCGCTCGCTCCTCATGACATAACGAAGATAGACAAAGCGCAATCCGATGCGAAGCGCAACCACCAGAGTGCAGGAGAACCGTCCGCCGACGACATAATGTCGGAACTGTCCTTCGGCTTCTGGGTATCACTGCTGAGCCGACGCTACGACCGCCACCTGTGGGTTCCCATACTGCATAGAGCATTCCCGCACTACCGCGGCTCTCGCGAAATCTTGCGCAAAGACCTGCAAACGATGGTGTTGCTCCGTAACCGCATCATGCACCACGAGCCAATACATCATCGCCATCTCGCCGTCGACCACCAAAAGGTCTACCAGCTCCTCAGCTATGTTTGTGCCGAACTTCCGGCATGGGTTGGCGCCATCGACCAAGTGTCGGCAACACTGGCCCGACGTCCGAAGGCGGATGCAAATGCGTGACGACAAGACTGACTACAAACATACGAAATACGAGAGCAATCTCGTACCCGATGTCGTTTGGCCACCCGGTCGAGAAACCGCTGTACGGCACGCGCTTGACGGCCTCGTATCGATGGGAAACGAATTCGGATCTCTGCGGAATTTAACGCTATGCATGATCTACATGCATGCCGGGGAAAAATCTTGGACCGAGATCACCTCGGACAGGAATCATCCAGCCTACACTATCGAACAGCTGCAAAACACAGCCAACGGTCTCGAATTGCCTCTCCCGAATCTCCATCACCTCGACGCAGGCACACTATCCGACCTGGCACTGGAAATAAAAAAACTGGTGGAGAAATCGGGATCCGGTAATGCATTTCAGCTTGCTCTGGAGATGTTCGATCGAGGACAGGGAGTCTACTACACTCCCAGATCGATCGTGTCTTTGATGGTGGATTCAATTCGCGCAGACCCGAACTCCACAATATACGACCCTGTTTGCGGAGCTGGCGAGCTGCTGGTGGCTGCAGCGCGCTCGCTGGATACCCGAGACACCGCCGCAAGCCCGAAATTCCGATCGACCGCATTGACCGAAGAACTCAAGAGTATTGTTCGCATGAACCTCGAGATCAATAATGTTCGAGCAGAGATCGACGTCTCCCCCACTCCGTTCGACCGCAATGCTGCACATCCGAAATACCCGTATATCCTTGCCAATCCACCATTCAATATGAAGTACCCGAATTGGAGCTCTGAACAGAGTTGGCGATACGGCAACCCACCGAGGCACAACGGTAACTATGCGTGGCTTCAGCGGATCGTAGAGAACCTTACGAAAGACGGGCGCGCTGCCGTCGTCATGCCCAATAACACGCTGCACAGCGGAGGCCTTGAGCAGAAGATTCGAGCAGCCATGATTGAAGATGGTTGCATTGAGGCAATTATCGCCCTGCCGGGAAAGCTCTTTCGTAAGACTCGCGTTGCCGTCTCCATCTGGCTTCTGAAACCGCCGGGTTCAGCGCTCGATGATATCCTTTTGATCGATGCAACATCCAGTGGCCGCAAAGTAGAACGCACCCAGCGTGCGCTCGAGGATTCCGAACTGGACGATATCCTGAGAATCGTGGCCGATCGGCGCGCAGGAAAGTCTATCGACGAGAATGCGAGCGCCAAATCTGTATCCTTGGAGGAGATTCGCCGGAGCGAATACAATCTGAGTCCTGCGGTCCACCTGACTCCAATTTCGCCCAGAGTAGACGGAAGCCGATTCGAACTGTCACTGCAGCGGAGTGCCGAACAACTCCGGAATGCCGTTCTAGGTGCATCCCGGAAGGACCTGATCGTGGCGGAGTTGATGCACGGGCTGAACGAAATCAAGCTTTCGGCGCGAGGATCTTGGACAAATGTTGCGTTGGGCGATATAAGCGAAATCACCCCCGGTGCACCCACCTCGGATCACCCGAACGGTGGAACTCCGGTGGTGAAGCCGAAGAATATTTCCTCGGGGAGAATTCATGGTCCGACAGACTATGTCGACTACAAGCAAGCAGAACGCCGATCAGATTACCGGATAAGAAGTGACGACATCCTTTGCAGTCGAACTGGAACTATCGGAAAAATAGCCCTGGTCACCGCAGATCAGGACGGCTGGGTTTTTGGTACCGGATTGATTCGAATTCGACCGACCGCGATCGTAGATCCGCTGTACCTGACCCTATATCTTATCAATCCTCATATTCAGGATTGGTTCGCACGAAACGCCAGCGGGGCGGCAATTCAGAGCATTAACGCAAAAACGCTGACCACATTACCGATTCAGCTTCCTCCACTGTCGGACCAGAAGGCCATCGGGCGCGCTCTCGCGAAATTCGATGAGATGATCGCCGCACATGATCAGGTCCTCCGGGAAACCGTCGAATTGCGCGACACGCTACTGCCAATTCTGTTCTCCGGAGAGTTGGACACAATCAGACTCGACTCTACCGAAGACAGGTTCTGAAATGTGACGGAGCGAAACATCTTCTCGAATATTCGAGATCGACACCGTCCAGGTCACCGGAGTACCGAGGCATCGCGGCGGCGAACCGGGCACCGGCTGGACAGCGACCGATCGAACACAAACCTGCCGGTCAGATCCACACCAGACAGGCGACCAGACGAATATTTCATCGCGACTGGTCTGAAATTCTGATGCGACCGATACCGAAGCTCACCGGTGGCTCGATGCTCAAGAAATACGTGTGGCCTGGGGCGGGTGTGTGGGGTGGGGTTTGCTGTGGCGGGATCGTTAGCATGGCGTGATCGGGGTGTGGCCGGCATGTGGAGAGGCGGGCTCGGTGGCGGGTGCGGATCGGGGTGGGGAGTCGGGGCGGGCTTTCGGGCGCGCGCCCTGGGAGCGGGGGGTGGCCGACCGGGGTGGACGGCATGCGGAATCGGGTGGGGCGGACGGGGATAGTCGGTATACGGCGACGGGGGTGGCCGATGGGGATAGTCGGCATGCGGAAGGGGAGGTGGCCGATGGGGCTGGGCGGCATGCGGAGGTGGGGCCGGAGTCCGGGGGGTTGAGTGTCCGGGATCTGGTGGCGCGGGAGCGGGGAGAGGATGAGCCGGCGACGGGTGGGTCGGCGGTGGTGCAGGACATCGTCGACAGCGCGCGGCCGGGGGAACCGATGCAGGTGTTGGTCGCGGGGGATGCGGTGGCGCGGTCGGAGAGTGTCGGGTTGTCGCGGCAGGAGACGATCCGGCTGCGGCGCGGACGCAGGCTGCGGCTGGCGGGGCAGATCGTGGTGGCGTTCGCGGCGGTGCTGGCGCTGGTGGTCACCGGTAGCGGCTGGCGGTACATACGGAGCGCCGATAATCGCTTGACCCAGGTCACGGCCCTCGATGGCGACAAGACCGATGTCGTCGATGTCGAGGGGCAACTCGGCGACGAGAATTTCCTGCTGGTCGGCACGGACTCCCGTGCGGGCGCCAACAGCAAGGTCGGCGCGGGGACCACCGACGATGCGGAGGGCGCGCGCTCGGATACGGTCATGCTGGTGAATATCCCGGCGAGCCGGGAGCGGGTGGTCGTGGTTTCATTCCCGCGCGACCTGGATGTCACCCGCCCGGTGTGCAAGGGTTGGAACAACGACAAGGGCGTCTACACCGAGCAGACCTATCCCTCGGCCATGGGTGACAAGCTGAACGCGGTCTACGCGTTGGGCGGCCCTTCCTGCCTGGTGAATGTGATCCGGAAGATGTCGGGCCTGGATATCGGTCATTTCATCGGGATCGATTTCGCGGGTTTCGAGACCATGGTGGATCAGGTGGGCGGTGTGGAGGTGTGCACACCGAAACCGATCGTGGACGGCGTTCTGGGCACCGTCCTGGAACATTCCGGCAAGCAGCGTCTGGATGGCGGCACGGCTTTGAATTATGTGCGTGCCCGCCATGTGTACGGCGAGGAGCGCAGCGACTACGACCGCATCAGCCGCCAGCAGCGCTTCCTGGCGGCGCTGTTGCGCAGCACGCTGTCGGGGAAGGTGCTGTTGGATCCGGGCAAGCTCAGCGGCATCATCGGCGCGTTCACCGCGCACACCTTCGTCGACAAGGTGAAGACCGATGACCTGCTGATGCTGGGTCGTTCGCTGCAGCAGATGGATGCGGGCGCGGTCACCTTCCTCACGGTGCCGACCGCGGGAACCACCAGCTACGGCAACGAGATTCCGCGCCAGGCGGATATCAGGGCCATTTTCCGCGCCATCATCGATGACAAACCGCTGCCGGGTGAGAAGAAGTCCCCCGCGAAATCGTCGACCGCCACGCCTGCCCCACCCAAGCTCAGAGCGGTCGATCCGGGCACGGTCTCGGTGCTGGTGTCGAATGGTTCGGGTGTGGCGGGCGCGGCGAATCGGGCCGCCACCAAACTCGGCGGGCAGGGCTTCCAGATCTACAGCACCGGCAATTATTCGGAGGGCACGACCACCAGCCGGGTCCGCTACAGCGCTGGTCACGAGGCCGAGGCGGCGACCCTGGCCACCGCGATACCCGGTGCGGCACTGGAGAAGACGGACGAACTGGGCAGTATCGTCGAGGCCGTGATCGGCACCGATTTCGCGGGCGCCGTCGCGCCCCCTACCCCGATCGGCGAGCAGCTTCCCGACGCACCGCAGACCAGGTCGGCGCCGCCGCCCACCCTGCCCGCCGATCTGGAACACCGCAACGCCGCCGACGAGACCTGCACCTGAGCTGGGGCGATGGCCGGCACCCGGCATTCACCGCGCGTTCGTGACTTGGACAGCGCCGGGAACTAATGTCTGATTTCATGCGTGTCATCTACAACGAGCAAATGGCTGAACTGGCCCATCTCCTGGGCGAGATGGCCGGTCTCGCGGGTTCCTCCATGGATCGGGCCACCCAGTCGCTGCTCCAGGCCGACCTCGCCCTGGCGGAGCAGGTGATCACCGAGTTCGACCGGATCGCCGAGATGATCCAGGAGGCCGAGGAGAAGTCCTTCGCTCTGCTGGCGTTGCAGGCCCCGGTCGCGGGTGATCTGCGCCAGGTGGTGAGCGCGATTCAGATCGTCGCCGATGTCAATCGGATGGGTGCGCTGGCCCTGCACGTGGCGAAGGTGACGCGTCGCCGTCATCCCAATCACGCGCTGCCCGAGGCGGTCAACGGCTATTTCGCCGAGATGGGTCGGATCGCGGTGAATATGGGCGCGGGCGCGAAGGAGGTGCTCGAGACGCGTGATCCCGAGCGCGCCGCCCAGCTCAACGAGGACGACGAGGCGATGGATGACCTGCATCGTCACCTGTTCACCCTGCTGATGGATCGGGACTGGCGCTACGGTGTGGCGGCGGCGGTGGATGTCACGCTGTTGGGCCGCTACTACGAGCGTTTCGCCGATCACGCCGTGGAGATCGGTCGCCGCGTGATCTTCCTGGTCACCGGCGTCCTGCCACCGGACCCGGATGCCGAGGCGTGAGAGATCTTGCCGCACACCGTGTTTAGGCACGCAGCCGATTGATCGCGAGAACGTCGATGGCCCGCACCGTATCCGGTGCGGGCCATCGTCGTCTGGGTCAGCCGAAGCGACCGGAGATGTAATCCTCGGTGGCTTTCTGTCCCGGATTGGAGAAGATCTTCTCCGTATCGTCGATCTCGATGAGCTTGCCGGGTTTGCCCTGGGCCTCCAGGTTGAAGAATCCGGTCTGATCGCTCACGCGCGCGGCCTGCTGCATATTGTGCGTGACGATGACGATGGTGAATTCCTTCTTCAACTCGGTGATCAGGTCCTCGATCGCCAGGGTGGAGATCGGGTCCAGCGCCGAACAGGGCTCGTCCATCAGCAGCACGTCGGGTGAGACGGCGATGGCGCGGGCGATGCACAGTCGCTGCTGCTGACCGCCGGACAGGCCACCGCCCGGCTTGTCCAGCCGGTCTTTGACCTCGTTCCACAGGTTGGCGCCGCGCAGTGAGCGCTCGGCCACCTCGTCGAGTTCCTTCTTGCCGCGCACGCCCTGCAGTTTGAGTCCGGCCACCACATTGTCGCGAATGGACATGGTGGGGAACGGGTTGGGCCGCTGGAACACCATGCCGATGGTGCGGCGCACGCCGACCGGGTCGACCTGGGAGCCGTAGATGTCCTCGCCGTCGAGCAGCACCGCACCCTCCACGCGGGCGCTGGGGGTGACCTCGTGCATGCGGTTGAGCGAGCGCAGCACCGTGGACTTGCCGCAGCCGGAGGGGCCGATGAAGGCGGTCACGCTGCGCGGCAGCACGGTCAGGTCGACATCGGCCACGGCGTGGAATTTGCCGTAGTAGATGTTGAGGTTCTTGACGTCGATCCGCTTGGCCATCTGAAGTTTCCGTCCGCTTCTATCTATTCCGCGTGAGCAGCTTGTTGACCACCGCCGCCGCCAGGTACAACGCCGCGATGATGAGGATCAGTGTCAGCGCCGCGCCCCAGACTCGCTCCCGGCCCGCCGCCTCCGGATTGGCCAGCTCCTGGTAGATCAGCAGCGGCAGCGAGGCCATATTGCCATCGAACAGGTTGGTGTTGATGGATTTGCTGTAGCCGACCAGGACCAGCACCGGCGCGGTCTCGCCCATGACGCGTGCGACCGAGAGCAGGATGCCGCTGATCATGCCGGGCAGCGCGGTGGGGACGACGATGCGCAGGATGGTTTTCCACTTCGGGATGCCCAGGGCGTAGGACGCTTCGCGCAGTTCGTCGGGCACCAGTTTGAGCATTTCCTCGGAGCTGCGCACCACCACCGGCAGCATGAGCAGCACCAGCGCCAGTGAGACGGCGAAGGAGCTCTGTGGGAAGCCGAGGGTGGCGATCCAGGCCGCGAAGACGAACAGCGCCGCGACGATCGATGGCACGCCCGCGAGGATGTCGACCATGAAGGTGGTGGTCTTGGCCAACCAGCCGCGACCGTATTCGACCAGGAAGATAGCGGCCAGGATGCCGAGGGGCACCGCGATCACCGCGGCGAGCGCCGACTGCACGATGGTCCCGTAGATGGCGTGGTAGACGCCGCCGCGGAACTGGTCGGGCAGAACGCCCTTCTGCGATTTGAACCACCAGTCCGTGGACAGCACCGCGTGGTAGCCCTTGCTGACCACCATGATCAGCACCCAGGCCAGCGGCACCAGGGCGATGCCGAAGCAGAGCCACACCGCGCCGGTGGCGAGGTTGTTCTTGAGGCGCCGCCCGGCGCTGACGTGCCGGAAGGTGGGCGCCTTGATTGGTTTGTCGAGTGTGGTGGTCATCAGCCGTTCACCCTTCCGCCTGCCGCGAGGCGCGCGAGCGCGTTGACCACGAAGGTCAGTGCGAAGAGCACGAAGCCTGCCGCGATGTACGCGCCGGTCGGCAGTGGCGAGCTGAATTCCGAGGCGGCCGAGGCGATCTTGGAGGCGAAGGTGTAGCCGCCGTCGAACAGCGACCAGTGTCCGGCCTTGGTGGCGGTGCGCAGCACGACCAGTACGGCGATGGTCTCGCCGAGTGCGCGGCCGAGGCCGAGCATGGAGGCCGCGATGACACCGCTGCGGCCGTAGGGCAGCACCGTCATCCGCACCATCTCCCATTTGGTGGCGCCGAGGGCGTGGGCCGCCTCGATGTGCGCAGGCGGAGTGAGGTTGAAGACCTCGCGGGAGACCGAGGTGATGATGGGCAGGATCATCACGGCCAGGATGATGCCCGCCGTGAAGATGGTGCCGCCGCCGCCGATGGAGACGTTGCCGTCGGCGAACAGGAACAGCCAGCCCAGCTTGTCGTTGAGGAACTGCTGCACCGGCCCGAGTTTGGGCGCGAGCACCAGGAAACCCCACAGGCCGAACACGATCGAGGGCACGGCCGCGAGCAGGTCGACCAGCATGGCGAAGGGTCGGGCCAGCGTTTTGGGGGCGTAGTGGGTGAGGAACAGGGCGATGCCGACGCCGATCGGCACCGCGATCAGCAGCGCGAAGATCGAGCTCAGCACGGTGACCATGAGTAGGTCGCGGATGCCGAATCGCAGGTGATCGGCGTTGCCGGTGACGAATTCGGCGCTGGTGAAGAAGTTGGCCTCGTTCGCCATGACCGAGGGCACCGCGCGGATCAAGAGGAACAGCGCGATCAGGGCGATGGCGGCGACGATGGTCGCGCCCGCCGCGGTCGCGAGCGACCGGAAGGTCATTTCGGCCCGCCAACTCGGGGCGGGGCGACGGCCCTTGGGGGCCGGTTCGGGACTCGGTTCGCTCGACATGGGGGCAAATTCTCCAACGCCCCGCGGGCCCGTCGAATCCGACGAGCCCGCGGGGGTCACCTCAGGGTGCGCGGTCATGGCAGAACTATCAGGAGATGGCGTTGACGGCGGCGGTCAGCTTGGCCTTGAACTGGTCGGGGATCGGGATGTAGCCCGCCTCGTCCAGACCCTTCTGGCCGTTGGTGGTGGCCGAGGTCAGGAAGGCCTTGACCGCCTTGGCGGTGTCGGCGTCCTTGTACTTCGAGCACACGACCTCGTAGGTGGCAAGCATGATCGGGTACGCGCCCGCGGCGGTCGGCTTGTAGAACGAGGTGGTGTCGAGCACCAGGTCGTTGCCCTCGCCCTTGATCTTCACCCCGTCGATGGCCTTGCCCGCCGAGGCGACGGTCAGCTTGACCGGGTCCTTGCTCGCGGAGGTGACGATCGAGGCGATCGACAGGTTCTGCGACTTGGCGAAGGACCATTCGTTGTAGGTAATGGAGTTCTTGGTGTTCTTGATGGCGGCCGAGGTGCCCTCGTTGCCCTTCGCGCCCTCGCCGACGCCGCCGTTGAACACCTTGCCCGCGCCCTTGCCCCATGCGCCGTTGCCCGCGCCGTCGAGGTAGAGCTGGAAGTTGTCGGTGGTGCCGGACTCGTCGGAGCGGAAGATGACGGCGATCTTCTCCGAGGGGAGTTTGGCGCTGGGGTTGAGCGCCTTGATCTCGGGGGCGTCCCAGGTGGCGATGGCGCCGTTGAACACCTTGGCGGCGGTCGGGCCGTCGAGGACCAGATCGCTGACGCCGTCGATGTTGTAGGTGACGGCGATGGGGCCGAAGACGACCGGCAGGTTCCACGCGGGCGCGCCGCAGCGGTCCTGCGCCTTGGCCGGCTCCTGCTTCGAGGCGCTGAGCGGGGAGTCCGAGCCGCCGAAATCGGTTTGGCCGCCGATGAATTCGTTGACACCCGCACCGGAGCCGCTGGAGGTGTAGTTCAGGGTGTTGCCGCCGCAGTTGGCCTCGTAGGCGGCGACGAAGCGGTCCATCGCGTTCTTCTGCGCGGACGAGCCGCTGGCCTTGAGCGCCTTCTTGCCGCCGCAGCCGACATCGACCTTGGCGGCGGAGCTGTCGCTGCCGCCGCTGGAGTTGTTGTCGCTACCGCACCCGGCCACGGTCATCGCGCCGATGGCGAGCGCACCGATCAGGGCGCTGCTGCGCTTGAAGTTCACTATTCCTCCGGAATGGCGTACTACACGCCTGGATCCCTCACCGGCCCAGGCGGGTGCTGTGGTGCTGTTCGCGGGGAACTCGTGCACCAGGCCGCGGTATGCCGCCCACAAGTAACGTAGGGTCGGCCGGTTGACAGTTGGACCGAGCTGGGTAAACGCGAGGTGAACAACCCAGCGCGATTGAGTCGGCGGCATGTGACATTTGCCCCAGTTTTACTGGAAGATCGCCAAGACGCCGCTTATTTGTCGATCACGGGGTAATCACGACGCGCGTGCGCCAATCACGCCGCCGCGTACGCGATATCGATATGGGCGGGCGCGAATCCGAGTCGGGTGTAGGTGCGCACGGCGGCGTCATTGTCGGCCTCGGTGTAGAGCAGCACTTCGTCGAGGTCGCGGCCGCGCAGATAGCGCAGCCCCGCCAGGGTCAGCAGCCGCCCCAGTCCTCGGCCCTGCGCGGCCGGATCGACGCCGACCACATATACCTCGCCGAGGGCCGGGTCCTCGTCCAAATGCACCTTGGTCCAATGGAATCCGAGCAGTCGGTCCGGATCGGCGGCATCGACGGCCAGGAACAGTCCCGCCGGGTCGAACCAGGGTTCGGCGCGCCGATCGGTGATGTCGGATTCGGTCCAGCCACCCTGTTCCGGATGCCAGGCGAAGGCGGCCCCGTTGACGCGCAGGATCTCGGCGTCGTCGGTCGGACCCGCGTAGGTGCGCAGCACAATTCCGTCCGGTATCGACAGTTCCGGTAGCTCCGGAGTTGCCAGAGACCTTCTCATCTGCCACAGCTCGCGTGCGGTGGCCAATCCGAGGCGGGTCGCCACGGCCCGTGCGGCGGGCCGATCGCCGTGCGCCCAGACGCGTGCGCCCGCACCCCCCGCGGCGAGGGCGGCGCGGACCAATTCGGTGCCGATTCCGGCGCCGCGCGCCTCCGGATCGACGCCGATCTCGGCCATGGCCGGATGCTCGCCGTGCGCGGCCACCAGGTTCGCGTAGCCGACGATCGCACCGTCCCGCTCGGCGACCAGATGCCGCGCCGCGCCGGGGCGGGTCAGCGAGAGCACAGCCTGTTCGGAGACGGGTGCGACGCCGTCGGCGGCGGCGGCCCGGTCGAGCAGTGCGCGCACCGCGACCGCCGCCGCGTCGTCCAGCCGGTCGGTCCACTCGCTCATTGCCGCTCCATTCCGGGATTCCGCATGATCAACCGCCACAACAGCTTCCGCCGCGCGTACATTCCCGGCCGCGCCGCCTAGGCGAATATTCCTGGGGCACAACGGAATTACAAAGCTCGACGGTCTCGGAAATACCTACTGGGCCGCGCCGTTGACCGGAGTGAGCGGCTCTTCGGAGCCCTCCGCGCCTGCGGATTCACCCTTGGGCGCGGTCCGCGCCGGGCGCACCGCCTTGTAGCCGACATTGCGCACGGTGCCGATGAGCGATTCGTATTCGCTGCCGAGTTTGGCGCGCAACCTGCGCACGTGCACATCCACCGTGCGGGTGCCACCGAAGAAGTCATAGCCCCACACCTCCTGCAGCAACTGCGCGCGGGTGAAGACCCGACCCGCATGCTGGGCGAGGTATTTGAGCAGTTCGAATTCCTTGTAGGTGAGGTCGAGCGGGCGGCCGCGCAGGCGCGCGGTGTAGGTGCCCTCATCGATCACCAGTTCGCCGAGGGTGATCTTGCCCGCGTTCTCCGGGCTCGCCACTCCCCCGCTGCGTCCGACCAATAACCGCAGTCGAGCGTCCAGTTCGGCCGGGCCGGTGCCGGGGAGCAGGATGTCGTCGAGTCCCCAGTCCGCGTTGACCGCCACCAGCCCGCCCTCGGTGAGCACGGCGACCACGGGTACGGCGGATCCGGTGCTGCCGAGCAGTCGGCACAGTCCGCGCGCGGCGGCCAGATCGGTCCGCGCGTCGACCAGCGCGATATCCGCGCTTCCCGCCTCGAGCAGGGATGACACCTCCGTCGGCGCGGGCCGCACATGATGTGCGAGCAACGCGAGCGAGGGCAGTACCGACTCGGGGTCGGGGTCGGAGGTCAGCAGCAGCAGCTCCACAGACCCTCCCATCTCGTAACCACGCGGAGCACGACAACTCCGCTGAGCCACGTCGCTGATCCACAGGTAATGAAGTGTCAGATTAGCCTGTCCACTACCGCGACCACGCGTTCCGGGCCGGGGACGACCGCAGATGCGCCGGGCGTCACCCACTAGGCTCCCTAGCTATGCGCAAGCTGATCATCGGGCTGCTGTGTCTGGCCGGACTTGCGGTGGTCAGCGATTTCGGCACCGCCGCCTACTTCGAGTACAAGGTCTCGCGGGCGCTGCGGCACGGCGCGGAGCTCACCGCCGACCCGGAGGTGACGATCTACGGATTCCCCTTCGCACTCTCGGGCGCAGGCGGCAAGTTCGACCGGGTCAAGATCATCGCGCGCAGCAAGCGGCCCGATATTCCGGGCGAGATCTCGGTGGAGGCCATGCTGACCGGCGTGCATGTGCCGCTCGGGCGACTGCTCGACGGCGATATGCGCGATATCGAGGTCGATCAGGTGGACGGGCGCATGGTGCTGGAGCCGATCGCGCTCGGGCGGCTGTTCAATATCCCGGATCTCGAGGTGCATTCGGATCCGGCCGACAAATCCGACGGCACGGGAGGTTCGGGCGGCACCGGCGTATCCACGCCGGGTCTGCTGGTGCTCACCGGCACCCTGCCCGTCACACCGGGCGCGCAGTACGGCGGCCAGAAGGTCAGCGTGCAGGCCAATCTGCTGCGGGAGAGCAATCGGTTGCGCATTGTCGCAACGGGCTTCTATCGCGGCTCGGGCGTGGATGCCATGCCCACCGCACTCATCCCCGACGCCGATCAGCCCGCGGTGCTCGAGCGTTTCACCCGTACCATCGACACCAGGGAATTGCCGTTCGGTGTCCAACCCGCCAAGGCCTACCCGCAGGGCGGCCGGATCGTGGTGGAGGGCCGGGGCAGGAATATGGCGATCGACCTCGACCGTTTGCAGCTAGAAGGTTCGCAGCTCGACCGATTGCAGAGAAGATGATGGAAATCACCATTGTGGCAGCCGTCCTGCTGATCGCGGTCGCGGTCGGCCTGCTGTGGCAGCGCCGTCAGGGTCGGGTGCGCCCGGCCGCCGCGAGCGATTCGGCCGAGTCCGAGGCGCGGGCGGAGTTGCTCGAGGCGGCCGGGGTCACCGGATCCGGTCCCGCGGTGCTGCATTTCTCCGCCGATTGGTGCGGCCCGTGCGACGCGGTGCGGCGGGTGGTCGCGAACGTGATCGGCGAATTCACCGAAACTCCTTCCGCGCCAAGGGATATCGAAGTCGATATCGATGTCAGGCCGGAATTGGCGCAGGCGCTGAATGTGCTCTCGCTGCCCACCACCTTCATCTTCGACGCCGAGGGTCGCGAACGCTTCCGCATCTCGGGTGTCCCGAAGGCGGGCGATCTGCGCACCGCGCTGGCCCCGCTGACCATCGACAAGGCCGCTTGACGCGGTCTTTTCCGATGTGACGCAGACCCCGGTCCTTTTTCCCCGAAGAATTGGGTAAACTGCGTCTCGTGCAAGCCAACCACGAGCTCATGCTCACCCGACGTCGCACAGTTGACCTGTGTCGGCTCGGTGGTTGTTGCTGCCTGTGCCGCTGAGCGGTCGGCTCTTCAGAATTCTCGAATCCGACCTGCGTCCGCCGTTGCGTGCGATCCCGGTGATCCCCCGGCGTACTGGCAATTTGTCCGCCATCAGACATATTCAGCGCAGGAGCACCCGTCATGTCCGATATTTCCGTACACCCATCTTCTGATACCTCAATTCCCGCACGGGACAACGCGATTCCCACGCGGGTCGATGTGCGCGGCCCCCGTTTCGCCGCCTGGGTCACCTCCGGTGTCCTGGTGCTGACACTGCTGGCCGCCGCCTTCTCACAGCCATTGGCCGCGGTGCTCATCGCGGCCCAGGCGGTGGTCTTCGCGATCGGCGCGGCCTACGGTCCGCGCAAACACCCTTACGGTCGGATCTTCGCCGCGCTCGTCGCGCCGCGCCTCGGTCCGGTCACCGAAACCGAACCCGCGGCCCCGCTGCGGTTCGCCCAATTGCTCGGCCTGATCTTCAGTGCCGTCGGCCTGCTGGGATTCCTGGTGGGCGCACCCGTGGTCGGCGCGATATTCGTCGGCTTCGCCCTGTTCGCGGCGTTCCTCAACGCGGCGTTCGGGATCTGCCTGGGCTGCCAGCTCTACCCGCTGGTGACCCGCTTCCGCCGGACTCAGGCGGCCGCGGCCGGTACCGCACCGACCAGCTCACTCTGACCCCGCAAGTCATCGCGGACCGGGCATACCCGTCACCCGGCCGCACACCGGAAAGGAACAACATGGCTCGCTCCGATGTCCTGGTCTCCGTCGACTGGGCCGAAGAGAACCTCAACGCCCCCGGCGTGGTCTTCGTCGAGGTCGACGAGGACACCTCCGCCTACGACACCGGACATATCGAGGGTGCCGTCAAACTCGACTGGAAGACCGATCTGCAGGACCAGGTCCGGCGCGACTTCGTCAGCCAGGAGCAGTTCTCGGCGCTGCTGTCCGAACGCGGCATCGCCAACGACGACGAGATCGTCCTCTACGGCGGCAACAACAACTGGTTCGCGGCCTACGCGTACTGGTACTTCAAGCTCTACGGCCACAACAATGTGAAGCTGCTCGACGGCGGCCGCAAGAAGTGGGAGCTGGACGGTCGCCCGCTGTCCCGCGATGCCGTGAGCCGTCCCGCCACCCAGTACAAGGCGGCCACGCCCGACAACTCGATCCGCGCCTTCCGCGATGAGGTCATCGCGGCCATCGGTGCGAAGAACCTGGTCGACGTGCGTTCGCCCGACGAGTTCTCCGGCAAGATCCTGGCTCCCGCGCACCTGCCGCAGGAGCAGAGCCAGCGGCCCGGTCACGTGCCGACGGCCATCAATGTGCCGTGGAGCAAGGCCGCGAACGAGGACGGCACCTTCCGCTCCGATGCCGAGCTGACCGAGCTCTACAAGGACGCGGGCCTGGACGGCACGAAGGAAACCATCGCCTACTGCCGTATCGGCGAGCGGTCCTCGCACACCTGGTTCGTGCTGCAGGAGCTGCTGGGTCACCAGAACGTCAAGAACTACGACGGGAGCTGGACCGAATACGGCTCCCTCGTCGGTGCACCGATCGAGTTGGGAGCGTAATCAACATGTGTGCAGCACCTACCCAGGGTCAGGCCATTCCGGCGGGCGTCGATGTGGAGAAGGAGACGGTCATCACCGGCCGGGTCCTGAGCACCGACGGCCAACCTGTCGGCGGCGCGTTCGTGCGACTGCTCGACGGCAATGGCGATTTCACCGCCGAGGTGGTCGCCTCCGGCACCGGTGACTTCCGCTTCTTCGCGGCGCCCGGCGCGTGGACGGTGCGCGCGCTGTCCGCCTCGGGCAATGGTTCGGCCGAGGTCCGCCCCGATGGCGCGGGCATCCACAATATCGATGTCGCGGTGGCCCGATAGCCTCGACGACGCACCCGCGAACGGCCCCTGTGTCCAGTGAGACAGGGGCCGTTTGCGTGTCGCGGGCCGAAGGTCGTTAGACTCCGAATGTGGTCCTCTTCTTCGAGATTCTGCTGGTGGCCGTGGCCGTCCTGATCGGATGGTTCGGGCTGTACGTCGTCTACCGGCTCTTCACCGAGTCATGAGCGAGCTCGCGAGCGAAGGTTCGACCCCGGCCGAGCGCGCGAGCGAAAATATGAACGGAGCCGCTCCGGCCGATCCCACCAGGCGCAGCGGCGATCAGGCCGTGTCCGATGCGGCCGAGCGGGCGAAAAGCACCGGCGCCCGCAACATTCCGGTGCTTCCCGATCTACCGCTGCCCGAGGATACGGCCAATCTGCGGCTCGGTCCCGATCTGAGCGCGTCCATGCTGGCGCTGCTGCCCATGGTCGGCGTGTGGCGCGGCGAGGGCGAGGGCAATGATCCCGAGCGCGGCGACTACCGCTTCGGCCAGCAGATCGTGGTCTCCCACGACGGCGGCGACTATCTGAGCTGGGAGTCGCGGTCCTGGGTCATCGAGTCCGACGGCTCCTACGGCGGGCCGGACCTGCGCGAGAGCGGATTCTGGCGGGTCGGCATCGACGGCGACGACGAGGTCATCGAACTGCTGCTCACCCACAGCACCGGCATTGTCGAACTGTTCTACGGGCAGGCGCTGACCCAGTCGTCCTGGGAGTTGGCCACCGATGTGGTGATCCGCAGCCAATCCGGGATCGTGGTCGGCGGTGCCAAACGGCTCTACGGCATTGTCGAGGGCGGGGATCTTGCCTACGTCGAGGAGCGGGTGGTCGCCGACGGGCCGCTCGAGCCGCGGCTTTCGGCTCGGTTGCAACGCTATATCGGCTGAGCGTCGCTCGCCTCTTTCCCCGGCGTGAATTCCGGCGCGGCTAGCCAACTCCGGCGTGTGCGATGGAGTGCACCGCGCCCTGATGTTCGGCTGCGCTCGGAATCGCCGCCCATTGAAATTGCAGTATGAGCCGCGAAATACCAAGGCGTGACGACGTTTTCTCGACACGAACTGTCGCGAAAAGGGAACAGCCCCCGAACCATACCGGTGCGGGCTCTCACCTGCACGGGTCCCGATCGGACCGACCGGGGGTTCGGGGGCCGGGTGGCTGCCTGATATTCGCTCGCGCTCGCGCGGGTGAATAGTCACCGGCAGCGGTGGCGCTAGCGGACAGCCACCTCACGTGTCCTAGAACTATCCATTTGTTCGACCACCTCCTTCCTTGTGTAACTACGAACTTAGCGAGCCGTTATCGACTCGGCAACGGATTTTCCCGCAGCGCGAAATCTATGGCCGCCCGATTCGGGAAAACCGTTGTGACCTGGCCGGATTCGGTGAACTCCACGACCGTGTCGGCGGCATGACCCGCCGGGAGCTGATGTGTGACTACCACCACAGTGCGATCCGGCGTGACGAGGCCAGTCCGCGGATCGAGCAGTGCGCGCAGCAGATCCGCGCCCGCCTCGGCCTCGATATGTTCGGTCGGCTCGTCGAGCAGCAGCATGCGGGCCGGCGAGACCAAGGCGCGCGCCAGCAGAATGCGCCGACGCTGCCCACCGGAAACCGCCGCCGCGCCGCCGATGAGCGTGGTGGCGACACCTTCGGCGAGAGTTTCCAGCCATTCGCCGAGACCCACTGCGCGCAAGGCGTTCTCGGCCTCGTCGACGGTGAGATCGCCCCGCGCGACCCGCAGGTTCTCCAGGATCGATGTGCCGAACAGGTGGGCGTCCTCGGCGAAGAAGATCGCGTCGTCGCGCCTGGCGCCGAAAAGTCCGGCCCAGGACATGAGCAGGGTGGTCTTGCCAGAACCGCTCGGGCCGACGATCGCGATCCGGCGGCCCGGTGGGAGATCGATCCCCCGGTCGCTCAATGCGGCGTCGGCGACCCCACCGACATCCGCGCGATCCACGGTGGCCCGCGTTGGCGCCGATCCTCGCGCCGCCGTTGCGACGACGCCGACTTGCGCGCAGGCAGCGAGCGACGAGTCCGATCGCGCGGTGATGCGCCCGCCCTTGGCTATTGAGCCCTGCGCGGGTGTCGGTCGCGGGACCTCTGCCCGGTCCACCGAAGCGAGCCGGTGCAAGGCGGCGCGGGCAGCGGTGAATGCCTGGGCGGCAGCCGACAATGGCGTGACCGACTCGAACGCCGATAACGGCAGCAGGACCAGGATGGCGAGGGCCATCGGGGTCATCGTGCCGGGAGCGCCGCTATTGGGGCCGTAGGTGACAATGCCGATGAGCAATGCGCCGAGGGCGCTGACACCGATCGACAGCGGGGTGGCCGCCGTCGACCACGCGGTGCGCGCCGCCGCCCGGTCCTCCGCGCGGACAGCCCGACGTCCCGCCGCTGTCGCCCTGGCGACAGCGCCATCGAGTTTCCCCGCGACCCGCAATTCGGCCGCGTGATCGAGCACGGTGAGCGCCTGCGCGGTGAATTCGGTTCGGTCGGCGCGCACCGCGTGCTCGGCCTCCCGCGCCGCACGCGCCGAGAGCCATGGGGCGAGTACACCGGAGACGGCCAGCGCCGCCGCGAGAATTCCGGCCGCCGCGGGCGAGATCGTGGCCAGTGCGCCAATAGCCATGGCGGACAGGATGATCGACACCGCGACCGGCACCAACACCCGAACCACGGCCGCGCCGAGGTCATCGATATCGCTCCCCACGCGCACCAGCAGATCTCCCCGCCGCAGTCCGCCGACCTCTCCCGCACCGGACGGCCGCCGCAACCACCCGGTGGATCGCGCGAGCGCCCGATAGGTCGAGGTGCGGGCCGAGGTCATCGACCGCAGCGCCACATCATGGGTGGCCAGCCGCTCCAGATATCGGCAGAGCCCGCGGGAAATACCCAGCGCCCGAACGGAAACCACCGCGATGCTCAGATCCAGCACCGGCGGCATCTGCCAGGCCCGCGCGATCAACCACGCCGCCAGCCCCGCCAAGGCCAGCCCGCTACCGAGCGCGAGCACACCCCAACCGATCGCGGACGCGACCCGCCCCACCGACAGCTCCAGCAGCCGCCACATGCGTCGAATATCCTGCCGGACACCACCATTCGCGGCACTGCCGACCGCCTCGGAAGTCACCCGACCCTCCTCGCACCGAGTGCCACTGATCGCAACCCGAGGCGCGGACCGGTCTCGACTCTAGGAAATCGGTGGTGCGTCATGCGGATACCGCTTCCGTCGCGGTCGCGTGCACCCGGACGATGTGGTCGGCGATGGCGAGTACCGAGCGGCGGTGGCCGACCACGACGACCGTGGCTCCGGCGCGGGCGCGCGCGGTCAGGGCCGCCAGAACGGTTGCCTCGCTCGCGGAGTCGAGATGGGCGGTCGGTTCGTCCAGCAGGAGCACGGGGCGCGGGGCGGCGAGCACCCGCGCCAGGGCCAGGCGCTGACGCTGTCCCAGTGACAGTCCCAGGCCGCCTTGGCCGACTACCGTGTCCCATCGGTGGGGCAGTTCGTTCAGTACGGCATCGAATCCCGTGGCGGTACAGGCCGACTCGAGGTCGCGGGGCTCGTCGGTCGATGCGCCGAGCAGTTCGAGGTTGTCGCGCAGTGTCCCCGGCACCAGCACCGGACGCTGTGGCAACCAGGCGACCCGCGACCACCACCGCTGCGGATCGAGCGCTCCCACGTCGACGCCGTCGATGGTCACCGACCCGCGATCGGGGGTGAGCAAACCGAGAATCGCTTGCAGTGTGGTCGATTTCCCGCTTCCGTTCGGCCCCGCCAGCACGGTGACCTCGCCGGGACGAAGCTGCGCCGTCAGCGCGGCGGGCGCGAATCCATCCCGAGCCGCGATATTCAAACCGCGCAACCGGATGATCGCGCCATCGCTCGCGGACGCGAATCGGCCGGGAGCGAGGGGGTTCTCGTGCGAGACAGCCTGCACCGCGGCTTCCTCGACCCGATCGCCGCCCATCTCCTCGGCATCCGGTCGCGCTTCGATCGCCGAATCGTCCTCAACAGCAGATGCTTCCGGCTCCAACACCGCGAAAGCCTTATCGGCGGCCGCCATTCCGTCCTGGGCGGCGTGGAAGCGCTCGCCGACGGTGCGCAGCGGCCAGTAGACCTCGGGGGCCAGGATGAGCGCGACCAGGCCCGCGTACAGGCTCATATGCCCGAAGACCAGGCGCATGCCGATGGAGACTGCCACCAACGCGACACACAGGGTGGCCAGCATTTCCAGGACCATCGAGGACAAGAAGGCCAGACGCAGCGCACGCATCGTGCGTTGGCGCAGGGCATCGCCGAGCTCGCGCACTCGATGCGCCATCGTGCGCCCGGAATCCTCTGCCGCCGCGGGCATTTCGCGGCCGAGCGCGCGCAGGGTCGGCATGCCCGCGAACAGGTCGAGCAGTTGATCGGACAGGCGGGTCGCCGCGGTCAGCGTGGCAGCCGCGCGTCCCTTGGTGAGCAGGCCGATCAGGATCATGAAGATCGGGATGAGCGGCACCGTGAGCACGGTGATCAGTCCCGAGATCGGATCGTGGGCCGCGATGACCGCCATGACGGTGGGCGGGACGATCGCGGCGAGCAGCAGCGCGGGCAGGTAGCCGGCCAGGTAGCCGCGCAGTCCGGCCAGCCCGCTGCCGACCACCACCGCCAATTCCGTACGGCGCGTGTCGAGTTCGCGGGGGGGCAGTTGGGCGGCGGCCGCGAGCGCCGCCGTCTCCAACTCCGCCACCACATCGGCGCCCGCCCGGTGCGCCAGCCGCGCCTGCCACCAGGTGGCCGCCGCCCGCACGGCGATGGCCACCGCCAGGACCGCCAGTTCGGTGGTCCACGCGCCGATGCCGCGCCGACCCGGCTCGGTGATGACCCCGGCCAGCACGCTCGCCAATTCCAGCGCCGTGACCACCAGCGCACCGGTGATCGCCACCGACAGCGCGACGCTGAGGGCCAGGTAGCGGCGGGCCGAGCGCGCGTGTCGCCACAGGCGCGGATCTATCGGTGGGCGGGCCATGACATCCCTCGGGTCAATCGCGAGCGGTGGCGAGCGGCAAACCGACCGACGCCGGAATCTGCTGGACGGTAATGCGTTTGCGGAAGACCCAGTAGGTCCAGCCCTGGTAGATCAGCACCACCGGGGTCACCAGCACGGCCGCCCAGCTCATCACCTTCAGGGTGTACGGGGTCGAGGACGCGTTGTGGATGGTGAGGTTGTAGGCCGCGTCGATGGTGGAGGGCAGCACATTCGGGAACAGCGACCCGAACAGCAGCGCGCTCGCCGCCGCGACGGCCACCGTGGTGCCGACGAAACCCCAGCCGTCGCGCTGGGTGAAGGCGGCCGCACCGGAGACCAGCAACCCGAGGACGGCCGCCCCCAACGCGATCCAGGTCCAGCCGTTCCCGTAGGCGAGCTGGGTCCACAGTCCGAACGCGCCGACGACCAGCACCGTCGGTCCGAGCAGCACCCGCAGCGCACGCAGCGCTTCGTCGCGGTATTCGCCGCCGGTCTTGAGCACCAGGAAGGTCGCGCCGTGCAGTGCGAACAGCAGCCCGGTCGCCAGTCCGCCGAGGACGGCGTACGGGTCGAACAGGTCCCACACCGATCCGGCGAACTGTTTGCGCGCGTCGAGCGGGACGCCGCGCACCACGTTGGCGAAGACCCAGCCCCAGGCCAGGGCGGGCAGCCAGGAGCCGAGGCCGATGCCGAGATCGGCGCGGCGCCGCCAGCGCGGGTCGTCGATCTTGCCGCGCCATTCGATGGCGACCACGCGCAGGATGAGTCCGACCAGCAGGATCAGCAGCGCGAAGTAGAAACCGGAGAACAAACTCGCGTACCACTCCGGGAAGGCGGCGAACATGGCGCCGCCCGCGGTGAGCAACCACACCTCGTTGCCGTCCCACACCGGTCCGATCGTGTTGAGCGCGACCCGCCTGCGCGCGTCGTCGCCGCGCCCGAGGATGGGCATGAGCATGCCGACGCCGAAGTCGAAGCCCTCGAGTACGAAGTACCCGGTGAACAGCACTCCGATCAGCAGAAACCAGAACTCTTGCAGGCTCATCACCGACTCCTAGTAGGCGAAGGAAAGCTGTTCGACGGCGGGCTCTTCCGAAGGCGTGCCGCCTTCACCGCCGGAATCACCGGATGTGCCAACGGGTTTCGCGGCAGGTTCGGGTCCGGCCACGGTGTAGCGCCGCATCAGGTAGAACCAGACGATCGCGAGCAGGCCGTAGAGCACGGTGAAGGTGATCAGCGAGATCCACACGGTGCTCGCGGTATGTCCGGACACGGCCTGCTGCACGGTGATGCGCAGATTCGGATCTCCGGTGGGGTTGGGGGCGACCACCCACGGCTGGCGCCCCATTTCGGTGAAGACCCAGCCCGCGCTGTTGGCCAGAAACGGGGTGGGGATCATGAGCAGGCTCAGCCAACCGAACCAGCGCCGGGTCGGCACCCGGCCGCGCCTGGTGAACCACCAGCCGAGCAGGACCAGCAGCGCCGATCCGGCCGACAGTCCGATCATGGCGCGGAAGGACCAGTACGTGACGAACAGGTTGGGCCGATAGTCGCCGACGCCGTACTTCTCGTTGTAGACCTTCTGCAGGTCGACCACCCCGTCCAGGTGCACGCCGGAGAGTTTGGCTTTGGCCAGCAGCGGCAGCACATAGGGCACCTCGATCAGGTGAATGACGCTGTCGCAGTTGTTGTGGGTGCCGACGGTGAGCACCGAGAAGTCGGGATCGGTCTCGGAGTGGCACAGCGATTCGGCCGAGGCCATCTTCATCGGCTGCTGGTCGAACATGAGCTTGCCCTGGGTATCGCCGGTGAAGACGAGCGCGAGCAGCGCCAGCACCATGACGACCAGACCCGCGCGCGAGACGGGCCGCCACATGGCGCGGGCGTCGGCCAGTTTCTCCGGATCGCCGCTGCGCGCGTTGCGCACCATCCACCAGCCCGCGATACCCGAGACGAAAGTGGCCGCGGTGAGGAAGGATCCGGCCACCACGTGCGGAAATGCCGCCAGCGCCGTGTTATTGGTGAGCAGTTCGACAATGCTGGTCAGTTCCGCGCGTCCGCGTTCGGCTTTGTAGGTCGCGCCGACGGGGTGCTGCATGAACGAGTTGGCGGCGACGATGAAGAAGGCCGAGGCGTTGACGCCGATGGCCACCATCCAGATCGTGGCCAGGTGTACGAGTTTCGGCAGTCGGGTCCAGCCGAAGATCCACAGGCCCAAGAAGGTCGACTCCATGAAGAAGGCGACCAGCCCCTCCAGCGCGAGCGGTGCGCCGAAGACATCACCGACGAAGCGGGAGTATTCGCTCCAGTTCATACCGAACTGGAACTCCTGCACTATGCCGGTGGCGACGCCGAGCGCGAAGTTGATCAGGAACAGTTTCCCGAAGAACTTGGTGAGGCGATACCAGTGCTCCTTGCCAGTGATCACCCACGCCGTCTGCATGCCCGCGACCAACGGGGCCAGCCCGATGGTGAGCGGCACGAACATGAAGTGGTAGACGGTCGTGATGCCGAACTGCCATCGGGAGACGTCCAGGGCCGACAACTTTGTCCTCCTGCCGATCTACGACATGACGTAGTAAGACTACGTCGGGGCCGGAGGCGATTCGGTGAGGTCTAGGCCACGACACACCGGGTCATTCGGCGCGGACCAGCACGTTCACGAATAGGGGTAGGACATAGATCACGATCGGGGCGCCGACTCACCAATCGCCGACCGCGCCGCTGCGCGCCACACCCCTGTCCACCAGATCGATGATCTCGGCGGCATTCTCCGGGGCCGACATCCGCAGTCCATCCAGCGAATTCACCCTGGCGGCCAAGGTGATGCTCGACAGTAGCCATACGCTGTCACAGGTCAGCAGGTCGGCGGTGTAGAGCGATTCGTAGCGGCAATCCCAGCCCGCCTTCCCCGCCTCCACGAACAGCGCCCGCTGCGTAACACCGGGCAGCACACCATTTTTCGCGGGCGGGGTGAGCAGGGTGCGATCCCGCGCGATCACCACCGTCGAGCGCGGCCCCTCCAGGACCCGATTCTCGGTGCTGGTGAAGATGACATCGTCGGCCCCCATCCGGTGCGCGAAGCGCAGCGCGGCCATATTGGTGGCATACGACAGCGTCTTCGCACCGAGCAACTGCCAAGGCGCGGCCTGAGCCAGATCGATCGAGATACCGCGCGAAAGGGTCTGCACCGCAATGCCGTCCGCACGCGCCGCCACCACCCGCGCGGGCACCGGCGCCACCAGCACATAGGCGGTGGGTCGGGTAAGGGCGGCCAGATCGCCCGAGGTCACCTTGGCGGGCGCGGCGGGTTGGTCGCCGTCGCGGCCGCGGGTATAGATCATGCGCAGCATGCCCTCCCGCTCGGTGCCCCACTGCTCGGCCGCGCGCTCCACGGCCGCGCGCCAACGCCCCAATTCCGGGTCGGGCAGGTCGAGCGCCTGCGCCGAGCGACGCAGCCTGCCGAGATGAAATTCCAACGCGCAGGCCACACCCGAGCGCACCAGCACCGTCTCGAAGACGCCGTCGCCGCGCAGCGCACCCATATCGTCGGCGTACAACAGCGGCGCGTCCGGATCGCGGTCCGCGCCGTCGAGTGTGACAAGTACCCGATCCACCATGGGTGTTGAGCCTAGGTCACCGAGCGCCGCCGCGAGGTGGGTCCGTAAAGGGTTCCGGGGACCCCTCGATATCCAACGCGCGCGGGTCCAGCCATATCCCTCAGCGCGGGCCGCGATCCCTCAGTGTGGGCCGCGCCATACGCCCGTGTCATATATCCGGCGCGGCCCGCGCGACACACCGATTCCGACGCGCCTAGAGTGGAATGCGTGTCCGTGGTCGTCGCACCCAGTCCTCTGCTAGCCCAACCGGGAGCCGTCGCGGGTGCCGCGCAGTCACCCGACGCCGCCGTCGCCTGGCACTACGGCGATCCCTTCGGTGAACAGCGGGCCGCCGCCCAGCGCGCGGCGGTGATCGACCGATCCCACCGCGCCGTGCTGACCCTCACCGGCTCCGACCGGCTGACCTGGCTGCACACCATCTCCAGCCAGCACGTCGCCCAGCTGCCCGACGGGCAGTCGGCGGAGAATCTCGACCTCGATCTGCAGGGCCGCGTCCTGCACCACTTCGTGCTCACCGATCTCGACGGCACCGTGTGGATCGATTCCGACGGCGAGCGCGGCGCGGCCCTGCTCGACTTTCTCACCAAGATGGTGTTCTGGGCCGATGTTCGGGTCGCGGCCGCCGATTCCGCGGTGCTGACCCTGCTCGGCCCGCGCACCGCCGAACTCGTCGCCACGCTCGGCGTCACAGCCCCTACCGAGATCTACGCGGCGGTGCCGCTGCCCGACGGCGGTCTGCTGCGCCGGATGCCGTGGCCGACCGAGGACTCCTACGACCTGATCGTCCCGCGCGCCGATCTGAACACCTGGTGGACCAGGCTCACCGAGGCCGGGGCCGAACCGGCGGGCATGTGGGCCTTCGAGGCGCTGCGGGTGGCGGCGCTGCGGCCGCGCGTCGGCGTCGACACCGACGAGCGGACCATTCCGCACGAGGCCCGCTGGATCGGCGGCCCGGACGAGCACGGCGCGGTGCACCTGGACAAGGGCTGCTACCGGGGTCAGGAAACCGTTGCGCGGGTGCACAATCTGGGCAAACCGCCGCGAAATCTGGTGCTGCTGCACCTGGATGGTTCGGCAGACGACCGGCCCGGCACCGGTGCGGATGTCACGGCGGGCGGCCGCACCGTCGGCAGGCTCGGCACCGTGATCGACCATTTCGAATTCGGTCCCATCGCACTGGCTTTGATCAAACGCACGGTCCCGGCCGATACCGCGCTCACCGCCGGTCCCACGGCCGCCGCGATCGATCCGGATTCGCTGCCCACCGACGACGCACCCCAGGCGGGCCGCCTCGCGGTCGAGCGGTTGCGCGGCCGGTGAACGACGCCGAATTCGATGCCCCCGCACCGGCTATGGCGGTCGGGGACACCGGAGCGGTGCGCGCGGTCTGTGTCGTGCACGCGGAGATCGCGGTGCCGGGGCGGGTCGGCCGCAGCGCCATCGATAAGCGTCCGGTCGCGGGTCGGGTGCGCGCGCACGCGCTCGGGATCGACGGCGACCATGTCTGCGATATCGACAATCACGGCGGTGTGGATCAGGCCGTATACGCCTATTCCGAGGCCGATGCGCGGCGCTGGGGCGCCGAATTGGGCCGCGACCTACCCGCGGGCTGGTTCGGCGAGAATCTGCGCTTGGACGGGCTGCCGGTCAGTGATGCGGTCCTCGGCGCGCGCTGGCGCATCGGCGCGGCGCTGTTCGAGGTGAGCGCGCCTCGGGTGCCGTGCGCGCCGTTCCAGTTCTGGGCCGGTGAGAAGCAGTGGGTCAAGCGGTTCACCCTCCGGTCGGATACGGGCGCGTATCTGCGGGTGCTCGAGGAGGGGACCATCGGCGCGGGCGATACGGTGCGGGTCGAGTACGTCCCGGAGCACGGCGTCACCGTGCGCGACGTCTTCACCGGAACCGACCCGGATCTGCTCGCCATCCTGCTCGCCGCCGAACCGACCGTCTCCGCCGATGTGCGCCAACAGATCGCCAGGCATCACCGCCGTAATAGCGCGAGCGCATCGAAAACCCCTGCCACCTCGTCGAAGACGAGCCGTGTCACCGAGTCGAAGACGGGAGCCCCGTGAACGTAGAACTGGTCGAGGTCGTCCGGTCCGGATTCCGCGAGTGCGTGCATCGGGGTTCGGTGGTGATCCTCGATGCCGCGGGCGAACCGGAAGTCGAACTCGGCGAGGTGCATTCGCCGATCTTCCCGCGTTCGACCAATAAGCCGATGCAGGCGATCACCCTGCTCCGCAACGGTTTCGAGCCTGTGGATCAGGCGGAGCTGGCGATCGCCACCGCATCGCACTACGGCGAACCCGACCATGTGGCCCTGGTGCGCCGCCTGCTCGACCGCTTCGGCTTCGACGAATCGGCGCTGGCCTGCCCGCCGGACTGGCCGCAGGAGGAGCGTGCCCGCGCCGCCGCGGTCACCGACGGCGCACCGCGTCGGATCTACATGAACTGCTCCGGTAAGCACGCGGCGATGCTGGCCACCTGCGCCGTCAACGGCTGGCCGACAACCGGTTACCTGGATCAGGCGCATCCGCTGCAGCAGGCCGTCATCGCCACGGTCACCGACCTGACCGGCGAGCCGGAGGCCGATCTGGGCATCGATGGCTGCGGCCTGCCGATCATTCCGGTGTCGCTGATCAATCTGGCCCGCGTCTTCGCGACCATGGCCACCGCCGCGCCCGAGACGCCGCCGCGTCGGGTGGCCGATGCCCTCCGGGCGCACCCTCGAGTGATTTCGGGCACCAATGGCCCGGACCTGTTGACCATGGCGGCAACGCCCGGTTTGGTGTGCAAGATCGGCGCGGACGGTGTGCACGCGGGCGCGCTGCCCGATGGCTCCGCCTTCGCCTACAAGATCGCCGACGGACACGATCGCGCGCGAATGCCCTTGACGCTGGCCATTTTGCAGCGCATGGGTGTCGAATGGACCGATACCCATACCGAACTCGCGGCTCCGGCCGTGCTCGGCGGTGGGGCCAGGGTCGGGGTGGTGCGGGCCATACCCGGCATCCTCCAGCCCTGACGTCCGGGGGCGACAACCGGGCAAACGGCACCGGTTCGGCGGCACTTCACCCACTCCTGGAAGCGCGACCGTCAGAAGCACGCTAAAGTGTCTGTCAGGAAGAGTATTAATTCGAACGGGGCCGCCAACAAACCCCAGGCCGCCCCGCAGTGACGCGAGGGGGTCAGCCATGGGCCGTGGCCGGGCTAAGGCAAAGCAGACCAAGGTCGCACGAGAGCTCAAGTACAGCTCGCCGTCGACCGACTTCGCGAGCCTTCAGCGCGAGCTCTCGGGAAGCCCCACCCAGCACGGTGGTGTCATCTCCGACACCCAGCAGCACGGTGGTGTTATCTCCGATGAGCACGACGCGGACGAGTCCTTGTCTCGTTGGAAAGAGGACGAAGACTACGACGACTGGCGACGCTGACTCGATCATCGCTGAAGGGGGAGGCCGCAGGGGCCTCCCCCTTCACCGCGTTTGATATCAGGGTTGCGGACCTCGTCTTAGTGGCTTGCAGCACCAGCGACGTCCCGCATCATCCGATGCGGGACGTCGATATGTTCCGACGCTGACGTGATCCGACCGGCGCACTTCCTCGCCCCGGATCACGCCGCACCGGCCGTATTCGGCCGGTCCACCGGTCTTGTCGACCCACGATCCGCTGTGCCGCTTCGTGATCGATGCCATCGGTTCCGGAAAGCGATGCGGCGCCCCGACTTTCGCGCGAGAGATGATCTATCGCGCTGAGCCGGAGCGCCGCTCAGTGTCTATTCGCCAAGCGTGGAATCAGAAGCGCGGGTGCTCACCCAGCAGGACCGCGCGCGCCGCCTCGACGTCCTTGGCCTTCTTGACCGTGCCGAGGGTCCAGCATTCGATATGGCGCGCCGTGAGCACCGCCAAGGCGCGATCGACATCCTCCGGCGCGACGACGGCGACCATGCCGACGCCCATATTGAAGGTCTTCTCCATCTCGGCCCGCTCGACCCGGCCGCGCTGGGCGATCATCTTGAACACCGGCGCGGGATTCCAGGTGCCCCGGTCCAGCTCGGCGACCATGCCCGCCGGGATGACCCGTGCCAGATTGCCCGCCAGGCCGCCACCGGTGACGTGGGCGAAGGTGCGCACATCGGTCTCGGCGATCAGCGCCAAACAATCCTTGGCGTAGATGCGGGTGGGTTCGAGCAGTTCCTCGCCGAGGGTGCGGCCGAACTCCTCGACATGTCCGGTCAGCGACATGCGGTCGATCTCGAGCAGCACCTTGCGGGCCAGGCTGTAGCCATTGGAATGCAGGCCCGAGGAGCCCATGGCGATGACCACATCGCCGGGACGCACCCGATCCGGCCCCAGGATGGCTTCGGCCTCGACCACGCCGACGCCGGTGGCCGACAGGTCGTAGTCGTCGGGACCCATCAGGCCCGGATGTTCGGCCGTCTCGCCGCCGAGCAGCGCGCAACCCGCCTTCACACAGCCGTCGGCGATACCGGAGACCAGTTGGGCCACCTTCTCCGGCACGACCTTGCCGATGGCGATGTAGTCCTGCAGGAACAGCGGTTCGGCGCCACAGACGACCAGGTCGTCGACGACCATGGCCACCAGGTCCAGGCCGAGGGTGTCGTGTTTGTCCATGGCCTGCGCGACCGCGATCTTGGTGCCGACCCCGTCGGAGGAGGCGGCGAGCACGGGCTCGCGGTAGCCGCCCTTAAGTGCGAACAATCCGGCGAAGCCACCGAGCCCACCTTGGACCTCGGGCCTGCTCGCCTTCTTCGCCAATGGCGCGAACAACTCCACTGCGCGGTCACCCGCCTCGATGTCCACGCCTGCCGCGGCATACGAGGCGCCACCTGGGGTCTGTTCAGTCATTTTCGGGGAAAGCTCCAAACCGAATCGGCGGGTAGATGCCTGATCACGCTACCGGAGTCGGGTAACGACGCGTTACCGGAGTTGGCTCGCCCGCCTGACCGACAGGGGGCGAGCCGGCCCCCTAGGCGGACCTCCGCCTGCGCTCCGGCCATGCGCAGGGCTGCGGACGGCTTCGCCCGGCAGCGCCCATTAGGCGCCCGCTCCGGTGAACAGTCCGGCCGCCGCAGCCCGACGCCTGCGCTGCTCGGCCGGGTCGGGGACCGGGACGGCGGCCACCAACCTGCGGGTGTACTCCTGCTGCGGATGACGCAGGATGCCGTCCCGATCACCCTCCTCGACTACGGCGCCGCCCCGCAGCACCACGATCCGGTCGGCGAGCTGATCGACCACGGCCAGGTCGTGGCTGATGAACAGGCAGGCCCAGCCGCATTCGCGCTGCAATGTGCCGAACAGCTCGAGCACCGCCGCCTGCACCGAGACGTCCAGTGCGCTGGTCGGCTCGTCGGCCACCAGCAGATCCGGATCCAGGACCAGTGCCCTGGCCAGGCTGGCGCGCTGACGCTGACCGCCGGACAACTCGTGCGGATAGCGCCGCTCGGCGCCCGCGGGCAATTGCACATCGTCGAGCATGTGCCGCACCCGCGCGCGGATCTCGGCGGGACTGCCCGCCCGGTGCACGATGAGCGGTTCGGCCACACACTCCCCGACGGTGAGCCGGGGATTGAGCGAGCTGGCCGGGTCCTGGAAGACGAAGCCGAAGCGTCGCCGGATCGGCCGCAATTGCCGCTGCGAGAGTTTGGCGATGTCCTGGCCGCGAATCCGGACCACGCCGGAGCTGGGACGCTGCAGCGCGGCCACGCACCTGCCGATGGTCGACTTGCCCGAACCCGATTCGCCGACCAGGCCGATGGTCTCCCCCGGTCGCATGACGAGATTCACCTCGTCGACCGCGCGGAAGGGCGCGCGGCCGAGCGGACCGGGAAACTCCACCACCAGATCGCACACCTCGAGCACCGGGTCTGCGGTGGTATCGACCTGTGCCGCACCGTGTTCCACCCGTGCGGCGCCCAGATGCGGCACCGCGGCCAGCAGTTTGCGGGTGTAGTCGGCTTTGGGGGCGGAGAACAGTTCGTCCACCCCAGCCTGCTCGACGACCTTGCCGTCGCGCATGACCACCACTCGATCCGCCAGGTCGGCCACCACGCCCATATTGTGGGTGATCAGCACGATGGCACTGCCGATGCGATCGCGCAGATCCCGCAGCAGTTCGAGGATCTCGGCCTGCACGGTCACATCGAGGGCGGTGGTCGGCTCGTCGGCGATGATCACCTTGGGTTCGCACGAGATGGCGATGGCGATCATGACGCGCTGCTTCTGCCCGCCGGAAAGCTGATGCGGGTAGAAGTCGACCCGCTGCTCCGGATCGGGGAGCCCGACCATGCGCAGCAGTTCGACGGCGCGGACCTTGGCAGCCTTGCGGGTCATCTCGCTGTGCGCGCGCAGCGCCTCACCGAGCTGGAAACCGATGGTGAACAAGGGATCCAGCGCGCGTCCGGGTTCCTGGAACACCATGGAGATCGCCCCGCCGCGCAGCGCGGTGAGCTGCTTGTCGCTCATCGAGGTGACCTTCTCCGTACCGAGGGTCACCAGACCGCGCACGCTCGCGGTCTCGGGTAGCAGGCCGATGGCGGTGCGTGAACTCACCGATTTGCCCGAACCGGATTCGCCGACGATGGCGAGCACCTCGCCCGGATACACCTCGTAGGACACATTGCTCACCGCGCGCACCGGACCGGCGTCGGTGGCGAAGCTGACCGAAAGCGATTCGATGGACAGCGCCGGTTTGCGCTGCGGCGTCGCGGTTTCCGTCATCGGGACTCCCCCTCTCCGGCAAGTGTGCCGGTTTCCCCGGCACCGGCGTTTTCGCCCTCGGCCGGGACCGCCAGTGCGGCGGTGTCGTCCGCGACGGTGGCGGGTCCCGGTGCGCGCCGGGTGCGCAGCAGCGGATTGAGCACCTCGTTGAGACTCTCGCCGACCAGCGTCATCCCGAGCACCACCAAGACGATGGCGGTGCCGGGGAAGATCCCGGTCCACCAGATCCCGTTGGAGACATCCGACAGCGCCTTGTTCAGGTCGTATCCCCATTCGGCGGCCTGGGTCGGCTCGATACCGAAGCCGAGGAAGCCGAGCGCGGCCAGCGTCAGGATCGCGTCGCCGCCGTTGAGGGTGATGATCACCGGCAGCGACTGGGTGACATTGGCGAGGATGTGCTTGAACATGATGCGCCCGGTGGACGCGCCGGTGACGCGCGCGGCGTCGACGAACGGCTCCTGTTTCACCGCGACGGTGGCATTGCGCACCACCCGAAAATATTGCGGCACATAGATGGCCGTGATGGCCACGGCCGCCGAGAGCACGCCGCCGACGCTGCTGGAGCTGCCGCCCGCGACCACGATGGAGACCACGATGGCCAGCAGCAGGGTCGGGAAGGCGTAGATGGCGTCCATGAACGTCACCAGCACCCGGTCCACCCAGGTGCCGATGTAGCCCGAGATCAGGCCGAGCGGCACGCCGACCAGCAGTGAGAGCAGCAGCGAGATGACGATGGTCAGCAGCGCGGTCCGCGCACCCCAGACCACCCTGGAGAACACATCCTCGCTGCGCACCGAGGTCCCGAACCAGTGCGCGCCCGACGGCGGCTGCTGGGCGGCGAAACTCACGCCGTCCGAGGAGCTTTGGGCCAGACCGTAGGGTGCGATGAGCGGGGCGAAGATCGCGATGAGCACGAACAGCGCCACCAGGCCGAGCCCGAACAGCAGGGTCGCCCGCTGCACGCCCGCCGTCATGGCCAACAGTCGCAGGCCGGGGATGCGGCCGCGCCGCCGCGCCGAAGACGCCGGGACGACGGTGGGCTCTGCGGCCAGTTCCGGAGCTGACATCAGAACCTCACCCTCGGATCGATGAGCGCGACGATCGCGTCGATCAGGAAGCTCATGACCGCGATCACCAGCGCGATGAAGGCCACGATCCCCTGCACCGCGACGAAATCGCGGGCCTGCAGATATTGGGCCAGCTGATAGCCAAGGCCCTTCCATTCGAAGGTGGTCTCGGTCAGCACCGCGCCGCCGAGCAGCATCGCGATGTACATGCCCATGACGGTGATGATCGGAATCAGCGCGTTGCGCACCGCGTGTCGGCCGGTGACCACGCGGGTGGACAGTCCGCGCGCCCGTGCCGCCTCGACGAAATCGCTGTGCAGCGTCTGAATCAGGTTGACCCGCACCAGTCGCAGGAAGATGCCCGCGGTGAGCGCGCCGAGCGCGACGGCGGGCAGGATCGCGTGCTCGAGTACGTCGAGCAGGTATCCGGTGTCGCCGTAGAGGATCGCGTCGACCAGCATGATGTTCGTCTTGGGCGAGACATGCTGCAGGGCCAGTTCGACATTGGTGCTGGCCCGCCCGGCCACCGGCAACCAGCCCAGTTTCACCGCGAAGATCAGCTTGAGCAGCAGGCCGACGAAGAACACCGGCGCGGCGTAGGCCAGCACGGCGAACAGCCGCAGTCCGGCGTCGGCGGCCGAATCCCGATGTGTCGCGGCGTATCTGCCGAGCGGAACGCCGATCGCGAAGGCCACGATCAGCGACCAGAACACCAACTCCACCGTGGCGGCGCCGTAGGTGGTGACCACCTCGCTGATCGCCCGATTGTCCTGGGAGCGTCCGAAATCCCCGCGCAGCAGTCTGGAGAGGTATTCCCAGTACTGCGAGAGGATCGGCCTGTTGTAACCCGCCGCCTCCTTGCGCGCCTCGATCTGATCCGGTGGGAGCCGCCCGCCCATCGCGGCGCTGATCGGATCGCCGACCACCCGCATCAGAAAGAAGACGACGGTCACCAGGATCCACGCGGTGACCGGCATCAGCAACAATCGCACACCCAAATAGCGCGCCAGGGCCTCGTAGCGAGATCCGCTGCCGCGCAGCACCTTACGCCGAGCAGGGGCCGGGGCGGCCGGCTCCTGCTCGGTCGTCGTCGCCGAACTCACTTGCTCAGGACCGTGTAGCGGAACTTGGTCGAGGGATCGAGTGTCTGCTTCACGCCCTGGACGGCCTTGGTCGCGACGGCGATTTGCTTACCCGAGAGCAGCGGGATGATCGAGAGGTGATCCTTGGCCAGGTCGTACTGGACCTGCTTGAGGATGGCCACCCGCTTGTCCGGGTTGACCTCGGCCTTCTCGGCATTGAGCTGCGCGGTGATGGCCGGGACCTCGAAGTGGTTCTGCAGGAAGTTGTTCGGACCGAAGAATGGGGTCAGGTAGTCGTCCGGGTCCGGGAAGTCGGGGAACCAGCCCATTTGGTAGACTGGGTAGCCGTCGCGGGCGCGTTCCTTCTGGTAGGTCACCCATTCGGTGGACTGAAGGTTGACCTTGAACAGCCCGCTGGCATCGAGCTGCGATTTGATCGCGGCGTATTCCTCGGAGCTGGTGCTGCCATAGTGGTCCGGGTTGTACTGCAGATTGATCTCGACGGGGGTTGTCACGCCCGCGTCGGCCAGGAATTTGGCGGCCTGATCCTTGTTCGGCTTCGCGCCGTAGATCTCCTTGAACGGCTCGGTCGCGCCCGTATAGCCCTGCGGGATGGAGGAATACGCGGGCTGGTACATGCCCTTGTACACGCCGGTGGACAGCGCGTCGCGGTCCACGATCGAGGCGGCGGCCTTGCGCACGGCCAACTTCTGATCGGGGCTACCGCCCGGTTGGGTATTCAGGTTGAACACGAAGTAGCGCAGTTCACCGCCCGGTCCCTCGTGGATGGTGACCTTGTCGTTCTTCTTCAGCGACTCCATATCGGTCGGGGTGAGACTGCGATAGGCGACGTCGATATTGCCGTTCTGGATATCGAGTTTGAGGTTGTCGGTGCTGGCGTAGTACTTGGCCGAGACGGTGTCGGTCTTGGCTTTGCCGAGTATGCCCTGGTAGTCCGGGTTGGCCTTGTATTCGACCAGTTTGTTCTTGTCGTAGCTGGTGATGACATACGGCCCGGAATAACCCTTGGCCTTGACCACTTCGTCGTCGGTGGCCAATTTGTCGGCGGGGAAGGACTTCTCGTCGATGATGGGTCCGGCCTGGGTGGGCAGGATGGCCGGGAAAGTCTGGTCGTTGGGCTCCTTCAGGGTGAAGGCCACCGTGCTCTCGTTGACGATATTGGTCTTGTCCAGATTGCCGAGCAGCGATGCCGGTCCGTTCGGATCGTTGATCTTGAGCATCCGGTCGAAGGAGTACTTGACGCTGGCCGCCGTCAACGGATTGCCGTTGGCGAACTTCAGGCCCTTCTTGATGGTGCAGGTGTAGACGGTGGGCGAGGTGTACTCACACTTCTCCGCGGCATCCGGCTTGGGCGTGGTCTCGCCGGGCGCGAAGTTGAGCAGGTGCTGAAAGGTCTGGGTCTCCACCACATAGGAGCCCTGGTCGTAGGCCGCGGCCGGATCCAGTGCGAAAATCTTGTCCGTGGTGCCGATCACCAGCCCGGCGGCCTCGCCGCCTCCGGTGCGGCCGGAACCACAACCCGCCAGTGCGGAGGCGACTAATGCCGCCAACCCCACGGCAGCGATACCCGTGCGGTATCGCTCCCCCGGCTTGTTCGAACCCAACATGAGGCCCCACTTCTCGAGCGCGCCCCCAACACACGCTTCCTGGGTCACAGGCACGGCGATGTGGCGCGGTGAACTTCCGATCTGACGGGCACCGTACCCACGATCCATCTGCGAGACGGCTCGTTTTCAGAGAAAAAATCACGCCCGGCTCGCAGTTGTCGCCGATCTTGCACGGGCCGCGCCGAGGGGCGGATCGAAGTTCCAGGTCCGGACGAATTCCCTGTTGCCACGGTCCCGAAGAGGCCACGGCACGAGAACGGACGAATAGAGCGAGAATTCGCGCTGCAAGCCCCGAAATCCGGAGCGGCGTCCTCGATTCGGGCATCCGGGACGAAACGCGGAGGCGACACGCCGATCGAGCACCAAGCGCCCACCGTAGTTCACGGTGGCAGGCGTGGATCCCCACCGGCGACAAACGAATACGGCACCGACCTGAGGGTCGATGCCGTATCGGCGGTAAGAGATCTACGGGCGGCTCAACGCACTCGCATTGGCGTTCGCACTGAGCATCTCGGTCTCGGATTGGCCGCTGAGCATGCCCTCGAGCACGTTCTTGCCGATAGCGGCCTCCGAGGGCAGCGCGATCGGGTATTCCCCATCGAAACAGGCACAGCACAGTCGAGTGCGCGGTTGTTCGGTGGCCGCGACCATCCCCTCCAGAGAGATATAGCCGAGCGAATCCGCTCCGATGGAACGACGCACCCCCTCCACCATGTCGTGTAAGGCCTCTGCGGCTGTGTTTGTTGGGCGCTGCGCAGGCTCCGCGCCGGCCCCATTGGCGATCAACTCGGCCCGCGAGGCGAAATCGATGCCGTAGAAGCAGGGCCACTTGACCGGCGGGGAGGCGATGCGCACATGGATCTCCAACGCGCCCGCCTCGCGCAGCATGCGGATCAGCGCGCGCTGGGTATTGCCGCGCACGATCGAATCGTCCACCACGATCAGGCGCTTGCCCCGGATGACCTCGCGCAGCGGATTGAGCTTGAGCCGGATGCCGAGCTGACGGATGGTCTGACTCGGCTGGATGAAGGTGCGCCCGACATAGGCGTTCTTCATCAGGCCCTGGCCGTAGGGCACGCCGGAACCCTGCGCGTAGCCGACCGCCGCCGGGGTGCCCGACTCCGGCACCGGGATGACCAGATCCGCCTCGACCGGGTGCTCCTTGGCCAGCCTGCGACCGATCTCCACTCTGGTGGCGTGCACCGAGCGACCGGAGATGGTCGAATCGGGGCGGGCCAGGTACACGTATTCGAAGATGCAGCCCTTGGGCTCGGGATTGGCGAAGCGCATCGAGCGCACGCCCTCGGCGTCGATGGCCAGCAGCTCGCCCGGCTCGATCTCGCGGACGAAGGCCGCGCCGACGATGTCCAGGGCGGCCGTCTCGCTGGCTACGACCCAGCCACGGTCCAGCCTGCCCAGACACAGCGGGCGCACACCGTGCGGATCGCGGGCCGCGTAGAGGGTGTGCTCGTCCATGAAGGTGAGGCAGAACGCGCCGCGCAGCGTGGGCAGCAGCGTCATGGCGGCCTGCTCGATACTCGAGTCGGCGGCCGCGTGCGCCAGCAGCGCGGTGATGACATCCGAATCCGAGGTGGCCGCGACCGCGCCGTGGCGCGTCCCGCCGATCAGGCCCAATTCTCTTGCCCGGCCTGCCAATTCGGCGGTGTTGACCAGATTTCCGTTGTGGCCCAGCGCCAGTCCGGAACCGACGGCCGTGGTGCGGAAGATGGGCTGGGAGTTCTCCCAGGTGACCCCGCCGGTGGTGGAGTAGCGGCAGTGGCCGATGGCGATGTGGCCGGGCATGGCGGCCAGGGTCTGCTCGTCGAAGACCTGACTGACCAGACCGAGATCCTTGAACACCAGCACCTGCGAGCCGTCCGCGACGGCGATCCCCGCGGCCTCCTGCCCTCGGTGCTGCAGCGCGTAGAGACCGTAGTAGGTGAGTTTGGCCACGTCCTCGCCGGGCGCCCAGACTCCGAAGACCCCGCACTCCTCGCGTGGCTCGTTCTCGTCGAGATCGGAGGTGGCGGAAATGGTGTTGACCGGCAGGTCGGCGTTGGTCACCGTGTGCTCCCTGATCGGGCGGGCTTGGGGGCAACAGTCATTCTACGGGTGCGCCGTTCCCGGTGAGCACCGCCACCGCATCCGTGGAGCAATCGCCCGGCGATTGGCGGGAATCCGCCCTGTTCGGCTGTTACCGTCACGTCCGTGACGACTTCGGACGGCTCCGCTCGCACCGCCGAGCTCCCCCGCCTCGACCGCAAGCGCTGGACACGCATGCTCACCGCACCCGTCCTGGTGCTGGTCGTGCTGACCTCGCTGCTGGGGGTGATGTACCTCGATTACGTCATCGACCCGGAGAAGAATCTGCACGACTTCCCGATCGCGCTGGTGAACCAGGATGTCGGCGATGTGCTCGGCACCCCGGATCACCGCCAGGAGGTCGATTTCGGCAATCAGATCGCCGAGGGCCTGCGCGCGGGGATCCCCGCCGAGAAGGTGGACCTGCGGATGCTCGGCCCGAACGAGGCCACCCAGCAGATGCAGTCCGGGAAGCTGTACGGGGCCATCGTCATCCCGAGCGATTTCAGCAAGCGGCTGGGCATACTCGGGGTCGGCAGCGTGGTGCCCGGCGATATCCAGCGTCCGATCCTCACCGTGCAGACCAATCCGCGCATGGGCGCGTTCGGCACCCAGATCGTGCTCCGGGTGGCCAACCAGGCGCTCACGCAGGTCAACACCAGGGTTGGCGGGCAACTCACCGACCAGGTGCGCGAACAGTTGGCCCCCGCGCCCGGCGGGCCGCCCGCCCCCGAACTGTCCGGCGCCGCCAGGGTCGCGCTCGGCGATCCGGTGAAAATCGTTGTCCAGCAGTTCCATCCCCTGCCCGACGGGACCGGGCAGGGGCTCAGCGCCTTCTTCTACGCGCTGCTGCTGCTGTTGGCCGCGATGGTCGGGGCCATGGTGATCCACACCATGATCGACGGCCAACTCGGTTTCATACCAACGGAATACGGCCCCTGGTATGTGCACTACCCGGCGGCGGCCATCTCCCGTTTCCACACCCTGCTGATCAAGTGGGGGGTGATGGTGGTCACGGCAGGCATCGTCTCCGGCATCTTCATGCTCGTCGCCTACCTGCTGGATATGCCGATCGATCAGCCGCTGGCGCTCTACCTCTACAGCGGGCTGGCCATGATCGCGGTCGGGATTACCTGTCTTTCCACACTGGCTGCGATCGGATCGGCGGGTCTGCTGGTGAACCTGATCATCTTCATCATCCTGGGTCTGCCGTCCTCGGGCGGCACCGTGCCGATCGAGGCGACGCCGAGCTACTTCGGCTGGTTGGCCAACTTCGAACCGATGCACCAGGTCTTCCTCGGGGTGCGATCGATCCTGTATTTCGACGCCGATTTCTCCGCCGGATTGCAGCGGGGCGTATGGATGGCGGTGCTCGGACTGGTGATCGGGCTGGTGCTCGGCTTCGTGATCACCAAGTACTACGACCACAAGGGGTTGGAACGCGCCAACCTGGTCACCGCTTAGCTCAGTCGGGATTCGTGATGGGCAGCCAGTGCGCGACCTCGGCCGCGCGGGTGCCCGAGGCCGCCACCGCACCGGAGTCCACCGCGGCCGCGAAATCGAGCAGACCGGTGGCCAGCAGCAGCCAGGTGCGCGGGTCGGTCTCGACCACATTGGGCGGGGTGCCCCTGGTGTGGCGCGGCCCCTCGACGCACTGCACCGCCACGAACGGCGGCACTCTGACCTCCACGGAATGCCCTGGCGCCGCGGCGGCCACCGCGCGCACCGTGGCCCGGACGGCGGCGGCCAACGCGGCGCGCGGCGGAGGCGGGGCGGACTCGTCGCGCAGCCAGCCGCGGACCGCGAGCACCGCCGCCCGCAGCTCCGCCGGATCCACCGTCGATCGTCGCGCCATGGGCCGAGGGTATGCCCCCGGCTCGCACCGGACCTATTCGCCGACGGCGCGACCGCTGTCCTGCGGCTCGCCGACCCGCATGGCATAGACCCGGTCGAGGAAGTCGCGGTGCGCGCGCAGCGTGGCGTCGAGCAGTTCGCGCCAGGTGCGCCGATCGATCCGGTTGTCGCTGGCCAGTGAGGACACCGAGGCAGGCCCCAGTTTGTCGATGTGGTCGACGATGAAGGTGAGCCTGCGGCGCGGGAACTGCTCGCCGATGCGCGGATTGTCGTCGAGGAACCGATCCAGCGCGTAGAGATAGTTGATGGCGCGGTTGTACTCCTCGTCGGTGAGGTGGTAATCCATCCGCTTGATCTCCACGATCCACAGCTCGCCCGCGTCGTGCAGCAGCACGAAATCCGGTTCGCGCCGCTCGCTGCCGATGGCCGTGGTGACCAGCGCGACGCCGAATCGCTGGGCATACCAGCGCTCGAAGCCCGCCCGCACCCGCTTGAGCGATTCGTTCATCCCCAGCGGCGTCCACTCGGGGGCCAGCAGCCAGGGCGCGCGCTCGATCAACTCCTGGAAGGGGCGTTCGAGCGAGCGACGGTCATCGATCAGATCCTGGAGTCGATTGACCACCGCCACCCGCTCGGAGGCGATCTGGCCCAGGGAGTAGACCTCGGCCACCCGCGCGGTCTCGAACAGCGCGACCACCACGTCCAGCCGATTGTCGCTGTCCTCGGCCACCTCCTTGAGGGTGTCGAGCAGGCTGCGCTGCGGGCCGAGCGAAAGCGCCAGGCGGACGATGCTCTCGACATGGGAGCGGTCGTCCAGGGCGGCGCGGTCCTTGTTGTTCACCAGGATTCGGGCCGCGTCCAGCACCGATTTGCGGAACAGGGCGTCATTGGGCGCGAGCGCCTGGAGCACGGCCCGGATATCGGAGCGCTCCAGGAACTCCTCCCACACCCGTCGCTTGACCGAATTCTCGCCCAGCAGACCGAGTTCGCGCACCAGGGTGCGACCCCAGGCCGAAAGCGCCTCGCCGCGTTCGGAATTCCAGATGATGTCCTGACGGTCGGAGCGAACCAGATCCTCCTCGTCGTCGAGCCAGTCCACGTGGATCGCGCCGACCAGATAGGAACGCAGTTTGAATTCGCCGGTGAAACCGGCGGCGATACCGAAATCCCTGGTCTGGGCCACCAACTTGCCGCGCGCGTAGATCCGCACGCCCGCCATGGCCTCATCCCGGTACGGATGTTTGGAGTAGGCCACCCACCCGGCGACGGGCAGGAACAGATTGCCCATGCGCACCGGCCGTTTGGCGACATCGATTCTGGTCTCCTCCATCAGATCGATGGGCAGATCGCTGAGCATGAACATCTGCTGGCGGCCGATGGCGAGATTGTTGCGCACGCACACCTGCCAGTCCGCACGTTCCAGACCGAATCGGGCGGCGAGCTGACGGCTCAATTCCGGGCCGGTATTCACCCGCTTGCGGAAGAAGTCCCGCAGGATCACCGTGGTTCCGCGTTCGGGCAGATGGGTGCCGTCGGCGGGACCGGGCTTCGGGTGGTAGTCGTGGTCGGTGTCGGAGAGCATATCCTCGAGATCCATCACGATATTGGCCACCGGCCAACCGTGCTCGGTACGCTCGGTGTCGGTGCCGCCCGCCGAGATCACCTCGATGGTGCGACAAATGCCGAATGCCGCCAGTTTGCCGATTCCCTTGCGGCCCATCACCGGTCGCTCCAGGCGGCGCGACATATCGCTGCCGGTGCGCACCCGACGATCCGAACCCACCATCAAATAGTGCTGGTTGATCTCGGCGGCGGTCATACCGTGACCATTGTCGCGCACGACGATGGCATAGGGTTCGCGGTCGGCGTCGTGCACCGTGCCCGCCAGCGTCACACCCCACGGCAGCGCCACATCCACCCTGGTGGCGTCGGCATCGTAGGAATTGGCGATGAGTTCGGCCAGCACCGCCGAAACCCTGTCGTAGAGTCGTATTCCGAGTTTGTCGATGGTCAGCCGACTGATGCGCATGGTGTACTTGTGCGCGGACCCGATATCGCGAACATCCATGATTCCTGCCCGAGACTCGTCGCTTTCGACTCATCCGGTCCCCCGGACACCTCCATGATCCCGCGCCCGGTTGTCCGCCAACTGAACGATCAACGTCCTATTCATAACGGGCAGTATGGTTTTCGGACTCGGTCACCGGGATTTTGGCAACCGCCCGGTAACGGTGCGCCCGGCCAGGCGCGGTGCGAGCGCGCCGCCGACATTGGCGGCCAGATGCAGCAGGCTCGGCGCGAGGGCCGAGTCGGTGCGGCGACGCAGTCCGGAGAGGATCGCGCCCGCCGCGGTGGTGAAGGCGACGGTCGCGGGGATACTGTCCCCGGCCGCGCGGGCAGGCTGAATATGCCAGAGGCCGAACAGGATTGGCGACAATACGGCCGCCGGGCGCGCGCCGAGTTCGGATTCGAGCAGCGGATCGAGGGTGCCGCGGAAGATCGTCTCCTCCGGGTAGACCGTGCCGAGCGGGATGTGGAAGGCAACCCATTCCGCCAACGGCGCCTCGGGCTGGGGGCGGTCGAGCGTGCGCAGTCGGGTGCGCGTAGCCGGGATGGCGAGGGCCGCGCCGACCCCGGCCGCGACCGCGCCCGCGGCGACCGCGCCCACCCGCAAACCCTTGGCGGACAGCCAGTTCGGCCTGCCGTGAAAGACCAGGAGATAACCGGTGGCGAACGCGGCATTGGCGGCGGTGCGCCCGCGCAGACCCAACCCGAGCCGGGGCAGCACACCGGTGCTCCAGGCGAGCGGAAGCGCGGCGGCCGCGACGGTTCTCATTTGATCTCGCGCTCGTTCTGCTCGGCGACTTCGAGTTCGGCACGCACCCGGTCGGAGACGGCGGAGGTCCATTCCGGCGGCGCGGCGATGGCGGCCCATCCGTCGAGCACCAGGCTGCCGTAGCGGTGACCGTGTCCGTCGGTGACGCCCTGCGCATTGGTCAGATCGGCCGCCACCTGCCAGAACGTCACGAACGGCCACCACCGCATCTGCGTGGACACATCCGAACCGCGCGGCTCGGACAGCCAATCCGGTTGGGACAGAATCAGATCCGTCGACCACCAGACTATCGGGTCCGAAGCGTGCTGCAGGTAGGCGATGCGAGGCGCGCGCCACTCCGCCGACGGACGCGCCAGATCGCCGCTGTCCGAGGCGAATCGGACCACCAACCCGTCGGCGTAGACCGGTCGCACCTCCGGCGAGCCCGGATCGCGCCGCTGGACGAACTGCTGCCACAGTCGATTGGAATTCGGCGGCCCCACCCACAGCGCGCCGTCGACCTTGGTGCGCAGATCCGCCAACCCGTCGAAGGCCGCCTCCGACCCCTGCGACCCGAGGCTCTCCCCGTAGACCAGCAGTTTGGGCCGCGCGTCCGGCGGACGCGCCGACCAGTGCTGATACACCGCGTCGAACAGTTTGCGCCCGGCCTGCGCCGCTTTGCTCCGGTCCGCCAAGAAGGACAGCACGCTGGGCAGATACGAGTACTGCGAGGCGATCAGCGCCGAATCGCCGCCGTACATGTATTCGACGGCCCCCGCCGCGAAGGAGTTGACCCAGCCGGTGCCCGTCGTGGTGATCACCACCAGCACCCTGCGGTCGAAGGCGTGCGCGCGCTCGAGTTCAGCGACCGCCAACTCCTCCTGCGGCATACCGTTCTTCGCCGATTCCAGACCGACATAGGCGCGCACCGGCTCCTTGGCGGGCCGCCCCGTGACCTCGGCGATCTTGCTCGCGGTCGGCCCGTGCGAGACGAACCAGCGGCCCTCGAAACCCAGTGTGTCCCACTTGGCCAGCGACTGCGGGCTGCCGGAACGCTCGGGCAGTTGCGGCTGCACCGCATTCGGCGAGTTGTGGTCGTTGCGCACACTGAACGCCTGATTGGCCACGGCGAAGAAACCGCGCACCGCGACACCGTTGTAAATGGTGACGATCGCGACGACCAGCACCAGGAAACCCGCGGCGGGCGCGAGTTCGCGCGGCACCCGCACCCACCGGTTGAGCCAGCGCGCCAGGAACAGAATGATCACGCGCAGCGTCCGATACACCGCCACCAGCACCGCGCCCACCATCACACTGAGCAGACCCGTGCGCAGGTAGGCGGGCGTGGTGGTGCCCGTCATCCCCATCAGCGCGGTGATCTCGCGCTGCCAGCGCGCCGACTGCACCAGCATCGCCGCCGCGGTGACCCCGCACAGGAAGACCACCGCCGACTTGATCGCGTCGCGCGCCCAGCCGGGCGGCCCGGCGTATTTGATTCGCGGCCGAATCCACAGCCGGAACACCCATTCCACCAGGCAGCCGAGACCGTAGCCGAGTGCGGCGTTGACCCCGCTGATCAGCCCCTGGAACAACCAGTCGCGCGGTAGCAGCGACGGCGTCACCGACAGCGCGAAGAACACCGTCGCGACGACGAGCCCGACATAGTTCAGATCGACAATCCGCTCGACGCGGCGGATCAGCACGATACCTCCGGCGCGCAACCTTGTCAGCGTCGTGGCGGTCTCGGGCATCGAACCAGTATGGCCGCCCCGCTGCGGCGTTTCGCGCACGGCCCGTCGCGCCACGCGGCGCGACGGGCCAACATCACATTCGGACTAATCGTGCGCGGCGCCGAACAGACGGGGCAGGGTGGCTTCGAATGCCTCGCGCAGTTCGGCCAAGGTGAGGGAGAACTGGCCCTGCACCTCAACCGAATCCGAGCCCTGATCCACCACGCCCACACGCGCCCACGGCAATTGGCGGGCCTCGCACATGCGGGTGAACCTGGTCTCCTCCGAACGCGGCACCGCGACCAGCACCCGGCCCGCCGATTCGGAGAACAGCGACACGAACGGGTCGGCGTCCTCGGGAAGCAGGATGCGGCAACCCGTTTCGCCCGAGAGGGCCGCCTCGACCACGGCCTGGGCCAGGCCGCCCTCCGAAAGGTCGTGCGCCGCACTGATCATGCCGTCGCGCGAACCCGCGACCAGCACCTCGGCCAGCAACTGCTCGCGGGCCAGATCCACCTTGGGCGGCACCCCGCCGAGATGATCGTGGGCCACCTGCGCCCAGATGGAGCCGCCGAACTCGTCGCGGGTCTCGCCGAGCAGGATCAGCGTCTCGCCCGGCTCCAGGCCGATGCCGGTGGGGATGCGCCGGTGCACGTCATCGATGACGCCGAGCACGCCGACCACCGGGGTCGGCAGGATCGCGTCGGAACCGGTCTGGTTGTAGAAGCTGACATTGCCGCCGGTGACGGGGATGCCGAGGGTGGCGCAGCCGTCGGCCAAGCCGCGCACCGCCTGCTGGAACTGCCACATGACCGCCGGATCCTCGGGCGAGCCGAAGTTCAGGCAGTTGGTGACGGCCTTGGGGGTGGCGCCGGTGGTGGCGACATTGCGGAACGCCTCGGCCAGCGCGAGCTGCGCGCCCGTGTACGGATCGAGTTTGGTGTAGCGGCCGGAGGCGTCGGTGGCCAGCGCGATACCGCGCCGGGTGCTCGGATCGATACGGATCAGGCCCGCGTCGGCGTGCTCGGCGAGCACGGTGTTGCCGCGCACGTAGCGGTCGTACTGCTCGGTGATCCAGCGGCGGCTGCACAGCTGCGGACTCGACACCATCCGCAGCAGGGTCTCCCGCAGCTCCTCCGGAGTCTTCGGGCGGCTGAGCCGATCGGAGCTGTCGGCGATGAGCGCGTCCTGCTCGTCGGGGCGCTGGACCGGGCGGTGATACACCGGCCCCTCGTGCGCCACGGTGCGCGGCGGCACGTCCACCACGGTCTCGCCGTGCCAGGTGACCACCAGGCGATCACCGTCGGTGACCTCGCCGATGACGGTGGCCAGCACATCCCACTTGCGGCAGACCGCCATGAAGGCGTCCACATTCTCCGGCGTCACCACCGCGCACATGCGCTCCTGGGATTCGCTGGACAGGATCTCGGCCGGGGTCATGTGCTTGGCGCGCAGCGGGACCTTGGTCAGGTCGATGTGCATGCCGCCGTCGCCCGCCGCGGCGAGTTCGGAGGTGGCGCAGGACAATCCGGCGCCACCCAGATCCTGGATGCCGACAACCAGTTTGGCCGCGTACAGCTCGAGACAGCACTCGATGAGGACCTTCTCGGCGAACGGGTCGCCGACCTGGACGCTGGGCAGCTTCTTCCGACCGGCGCCGGACTCATCGCCGGAGAAACTGTCCGAGGCCAGCACCGAGACGCCGCCGATGCCGTCGAGGCCGGTGCGCGCACCGAACAGGATGATCTTGTTGCCGGTGCCCGAGGCGAAGGCCAGATGCAGATCCTCCACCCGCATCACGCCCGCGCACAGCGCGTTCACCAGCGGGTTGCCCTGGTAGGAGGCATCGAAGACGGTCTCGCCGCCGACATTGGGCAGGCCGAGGGAATTGCCGTAGCCGCCGACGCCGCGCACCACACCGTCCACCACGCGCCGGGTGTCGGGCGCCTCGGCCGCGCCGAACCGCAACTGGTCCATGACCGCGATGGGTCGCGCGCCCATGGCCATGATGTCGCGCACGATACCGCCGACACCGGTGGCCGCACCCTGATACGGCTCGACATAGGACGGGTGATTGTGGCTCTCCACCTTGAAGGTGACCGCCCAGCCGTCGCCGATATCGACCACGCCCGCGTTCTCGCCGATCCCCGCGAGCATCGAGGCGCGCATCTCCTCGGTGGTGGTCTCACCGAAGTAGCGCAGATGCACCTTCGAGGACTTGTAGGAGCAGTGTTCGCTCCACATCACCGAGTACATGGCCAGTTCGGCGTCGGTGGGCCTGCGCCCGAGAATCTCCCTGATGCGGGCGTATTCGTCGTCCTTGAGCCCGAGCTCCTTGTACGGCTGCGGCACATCGGGGGTGGCCGCGGCGGCGCTGACGGTGTCGACCTGCGGAGTCACGGGGTACAGGGTCCTTTCGGCCGGGCATGCGGCGAGGTGACGGGAATGTCACTGTGTTGCGGCGAACTGCCTGCGCCCAGTCTAGAGGGGCCGCTCGCGCACCCCACGAGTGAGGGCAGCGCGACCTGCTACCGGCCGCGCCGATCCGCGTTCGCCTTCAATGGCGCTGCCGCGCAGCGCGCGAGGTGTTGCCTCGCGGGTTGCCCGATGGCGTGCCGGCGCGTACCCGATACCCTGTGCCGGTGAACGATGGATCGGGGGTCGCGCGGCAGGGCGAGCAGTCGGTCGCCACGGACAAGCCGCGACCGGAGCAGGCATCGGATGATCATTCCGCGGCGGCGACCGGTGGGCCGGAAGTGTCGCGGCGACAGGTGCGCCGGCTGATTGCTGCGGCCGCGCTGTTCCTCGTTTCGGCCGTCGTCTCCCTGCTCGCGCACTGGTGGAGCGGGTACATCGACCTTCAGGTCTACCGCAATGGCGCGCGGGTCTGGCTGGAAAACGGCGACCTCTACGGCCCGATGCCTCCCGTCGCGGGCATCGGCCTGCCCTTCACCTATCCGCCGCTGGCCGCCCTGTTCTTCGCGCCGCTGGCCCTGATGCCGCTGGCTCTGGCCGAACTGCTGGTGCTGGCCACCTCGCTGGGCAGCCTGGCCCTCACGCTGTGGCTGGTGCTCGACCGGGTCCGGCCGGGTTTGCCGCGTCCGACGCGGATCGCGCTGATCATCGGACTCGTCGCGATCACCCAGGTCTTCGAACCGCTGCGCCAGACCCTCGGCTTCGGCCAGATCAACCTGGTGCTGATGGCGGCCATCGCGCTGGACTGCTTGGCGCGCAAACCGTTCTGGCCGCGCGGGATGCTCATCGGCATCGCCGTCTCCATCAAACTCATCCCGGCGGCCTACCTGCTGTACTTCGTGCTGCGGCGCGACTGGAAGGCCGCCATCACCATGGTGGTCTCGGCGGCCGCGGCGGTCGGGGTGGGATTCCTGCTGTTCCCGAGCGATTCGGTGGAGTACTGGTTCCACACCGTCGCCGACACCGGCCGCATCGGACCGCCCTTCTTCGCGGGCAACCAGTCGATCAAGGGTTTCGCCTTCCGGCTCGGCCTGGCCGACGGGGCGGCGACGGCCTTGTGGATCGGCCTGTCGGCGGTGGTCTTCGTGCTGGCGGTGCTGTGGATGCGCCGACTTCTGCGCGCGGGCGCGACCGTGGCCGCACTGCTGGTGAATGCCGCCATGGTGCTGTTGGTCTCGCCGGTGTCGTGGTCGCATCACTGGGTGTGGATCGCACCCGCGCTGGTGGTGGCCGCCGATGCCATCGCGAGAGGTCGCGACGGCCTCGGATTCCGCACGGCCGTTGGCGGATTCGCGCTGCTGTTCCTGATCGGCCCGCAGTGGCTGCTGCCGCACAGCCGGGACCTCGAATTGGATTGGTCCTGGTGGCAGCGGATCCTCGGCAGCAGCTACGTCCTCGCGACGCTCGGGGTGCTGGTCTTCGCGGTGTGCCGCTACCGACCGTCGGCCTCGGGCGTGAGGAAGGCGGCGAGCGCGGCGGCGTAGGCCGCGACATCGGCCGCGCCCATCAGCTCCCTGGCCGAATGCATGGCCAACTGCGGCGCGCCGACATCCACGGTGGTGATTCCGGTGCGGGCGGCGGTCATCGGGCCGATGGTCGATCCGCACGGCAGATCGGCGCGATGCACATAGCGTTGCAGCGGCACCCCGGCCTGCGCGCAGGCCAGCGCGAACGCGCCCGCGCCCGCCGCGTCGGTGGCGTAGCGCAGATTCTGGTTGACCTTCAGCACCGGACCGCCATTGATCTCGATGCGATGCGCCGGTTCGTGCCGGTCCGCGTAGTTGGGGTGGGTGGCATGGGCCATATCGCCCGAGGCGCAGACGGATCCGGCCGCGGCGGCGAGGAATTCGGCGCGGCCGCCGCCGCGGGCCAGCACCGCGCGCTCCAGCACGGTCGGCAGGAATTCCGATTGCGCGCCCCGATCGGACTGGCTGCCCACCTCCTCGTGATCGAAGATCGCCAGGACCGGGATGGCCGCCCCCGGTGCGTCGAGGGCGGCGAGGAAGGCGCGCAGACCCGGGTAGCAGGTGCCCTGGTTGTCGAGGCGGGGCGCGCTCACCAGGTCCCGGTCGCGGCCGATCAGACCGCTCGGCGCGAGATCGTGGGTCATCAACTCCCAGCCGAGGATGTCGGCGGGTGCGAGTTCGGCACGCGCGGCGAGGTAGTCCAGCAGCGAGGCGGGACCGGCGCCGACTCCCCACACCGCGTTGACGTGCCGCTGTGGATCCAGACTGACCCCGCGCCGGTCCTCGGACAGGTGGATGGCCAGTTGCGGCACCCGCAGGATCGGCTCATCGATGCGAATCAACTGCTCGCGCACGGTATTTCCGTCGCGCACGCTCAGCCGGCCGGACAGCCCGAGGTCGCGGTCCAGCCAGGAGTTCAGCCAGGCGCCGCCGTAGGGCTCGAGCCCGACCAGCTGCCAGCCCGCGCTCCACAGATCCGGATGCTGTTTGACCCGCAGGTTCGGACTGTCGCTGTGCGCGCCGACGATTCGGAACGGCATTGCCGGATCCGGGTGCCCGATATCGGCGGAATCCGGTGCGGCCCAGGCGATGAGGGAGCCGCCGCGCACGACATAGTGGCGCCCCTCGCTCGACCCCCACGGCGCGGATTCGGTCAGCGGGGTAAAGCCGTTGGCCGCCAGCTCCGCCGCGACCTGCGCCACGACATGGAAGGGCGAGGGCGCGGCATCGATGAACGCGCACAGGCCGGCGGCGGTTGCGGAGGTGGTGGTAGCAGGCATACCCGAATCCTAGGCAGTCCCGCCGCGGTGATCGCCGCCGGAATGACCGGCGCCGAACCCGTCGAATGTCGAAATTTATGCGGTACCGCCGGGATCGAGTAAGTCGATTCGACTTTCATCCGGATCGGATATGACCGATCGGATATGACCGATTCGACAGCGCGATTCACGGAAAATCGGCGGCAACCGTCGATCATTGCTGACGCATATGTGAACCATGTCCGAATTCGTCACAACGGATTCGCATCATCGCGCAGGTTCCGGTCATCGGATGAATTTATTTCATTCGGAAACTCGGCCGGTGCGCCGATCGCGTCCGATATCGTGCAAAATCCGACCAATCAGACAAATGCGACAGGAATCCGTCAATCGACCGCGACAAGTTCCAGCAACCGCATGAGTTCGCTGTAGCGCCGCGCACCGATCCGACTGCGCAGCGACTGCTCGGCCCGCGACTCCTCACTGCGCACCGCGGCCACCAGATCCACACCCAGCCTGCTCAGACCGATCAGGATGCGCCGCCGGTCGTCGGCCGCCGCGATCCGGAAGATCAGTCCGCGTTCGGCCAGGAAATCGGCATGTCTGGTCGCCGAGGAGGGCGCCAACTGCGAACGAGCCGCCAATTCGCTCATGGTGATGCCGGTATCCGGCGACAGATTGGAGAGCATGGACCACTGGTCGGCGGTGAGCTGTCTGGCAACCAGCGCCTCGTCCAAGTGACGCAGCCAACCGCGCTCAGCGGCCCGCAGCACACCATGCAGCGTCGAATATCCGCTTACAATGGTCGTCATCATTTCCCCGCCTAGCCTGAATTTCGATCGAACGTAGAGAAGAGTACCGAATGTCGGCGTTCGGCGAGACCCCTGACGACACGATCGAGATCCTGAACATAGTTCCGCTACAGGGACCGGGCGGTATCGTCGCACCCTCCTGCGACGCGGCGATTTCTCTGGCGGTGAACGAAATCAACGACGGCACCGGAATTCTCGGCCGCGAAATTCGTACCACGAATATCGACGGCGGCCGCGCGCCACGCGAAGTAGCCGACGAGGTTTCCGCGCTCCTGGCCACCGGAATGGTGCACGCGCTCACCGGCTGGCACACCTCGGCGGTGCGCTTGGCCGTCTCACGGGCCAACGGGGGCCGGGTGCCCTACCTGTACGCCACCGGACACGAGGGCCTGAGCGACGAACTGCCCGGCGTGCTCATGCTCGGCGAACATCCGGCCGGACAGACACTGCCCGCCATCCGCTGGCTCGAACGCGAACTCGGCGTGTGGCGCTGGGCCATCATCGGCAACGACTACATCTGGCCCAGGGTGTCCGCCATGGCCATTCGCGAAAGCCTGCCGCATCCCTCGGCACTGGTCCTGGAGCGATTCATCCCGCTCGGCGTCCCCGATTTCGGCGGATTCCTCGCCGATCCCGCGCTGGACCGAGCCGACGGCGTGATCATCCTGCTGGTAGGGGCCGATGTGGCGCGGTTCAACCGGCAGTTCGCCGCCACCGGCCGCGCGAACAAGCAGATCCGGATCAGCCCGGCCGCCGACGAGAACGTGCTACTGGCGGGCGGTGCGGGAGCCAACCACAACTTCTACGTGGCCTCCAGCTTCTTCATCAACCCGCGCGCCCCCGACGACCGCGACCGGGTGGCCCGCTACCACCGCATGCACGGCAGCTTCGCCCCCGCGCTCACCAGCTTCGGCAATATGAGCTACGAGGCCGTGCACGCCCTCAAATCGCTCACCGAGACCACCGGATCGCTCGAGGTGCCCGTCATGCACGCCGCGATCGATGCCGGGGTTCAACTCGAAACTCCCGGCGGCACAAAGGGATTCCGAGGCAATCAGGCCGTGCGACCCGGCCATATCGCCGTGGCCGCCGGCCTGTCGTTCGAAATCCTCGCCCGGATAACCTGATTCGCGCTCAGGCCGAGATCAGGGTGTCGATGACGGAGAGGAACATGCCGAGGCCGTCGTCGCTGGGGCCGGTGAGCGCCTCGGTGGCGTACTCCGGATGCGGCATCAGGCCGACGATCCGACCATCGGCCGAGGCGATGCCCGCGATATCGCGCTGCGAACCGTTCGGATTCTCCGCCGCGTAGCGGAAGACCACCCGGCCCTCGCCCTCCAACTCGTCGAGCACCTGCGGAGAGGCCTGGTAGCGGCCCTCGGCATGCTTGATCGGGATGAGCACATGCGCGCCCGACTCGTAGCGGGCGGTCCACGCCGTGGCGGTGGAATCCACCCGCAACCACTCGTCGCGACAGACGAAATGCAGACCCTCGTTGCGGGTCAGCGCGCCGGGCAGCAACCCGGCCTCGCACAGCACCTGGAAACCATTGCAGATACCCAGGATCGGCAGGCCGCGGCCCGCCGCGCGCACCACCTCGCCCATCACCGGGGCGAAGCGGGCGATGGCGCCCGCGCGCAAATAGTCGCCGTAGGAGAAGCCGCCGGGGATGACGACGGCGTCGACCGATTTCAGGTCCGCGTCGGCATGCCAGAGGGCGACCGACTCCGCACCGGCCAACTGGACGGCGCGGGCAGCCTCGACATCGTCGAGGCTGCCGGGGAAGGTGATGACACCGATCCGCGCGCTCATGGCAGCCGGACCACCTTCCACTCCTCGATCACGGTATTGCACAGCAGCGCCTCGGCGATCTGCTCGAGCTCGTGGTCGCCGACGCTGTCGTCCACCTCGAGCTCGAAACGCTTGCCCTGCCGCACATCGGCGACACCGGCGAATCCCAGGCGCGGGAGCGCCCCGACAATGGCCTGCCCCTGCGGATCCAGGATCTCGGTCTTCGGCATCACCTCGACCACGACACGTGCCACGCGCTGCTCCTTAGCTGGTGCGGAATACCTCAGCAGCCTAGTTGTCCCGACCGCCCCGCATATCCCCGGGGTCGCGGGCACCGACCAATAGCATGACCGAATGCGCATAGCCCACTTCGGTCACTCGTGTCTGCTCGTCGAAATGCGGGGCAAGCGGGTGCTGTTCGATCCAGGCACCTTCTCGCACGGCTTCGAGGGACTGACCGGACTCGACGCCATCGCCGTCACCCACCAGCATCCCGACCACATCGACCCGAACCGGATCGAGGCGCTGCTCGCCGCCAACCCCGACGCCGCGCTGTTCAGCGATCCGCAGACCGCCCAACAGCGCGGCGAGCCCTGGCAGGCGGTGCCTGCGGGCGCCGTGGTGCGGCTCGGTGACCTGCAGATCACCGGCGGCGGCGGGCGACACGCGGTGATTCATCCGGAACTGCCCGTCATCGACAACACCGTCTTCCAACTCGGCACGCCGGAGGATCCCGCGCAGCTGGTGCATCCGGGCGATTCCCTGTGGGTGCCGCCGGTGCCGGTCGGCGTGCTGGCACTGCCCGCCGCCGCGCCGTGGATGCGGATCAGCGAGGCCGTCGACTACTTCCGCGCCGTGCGGCCCGCCACCGCCATCCCCATCCACTTCGGCATCATCCGACCGGAGGCCCAGGGCATCTACTTCGGGCGGCTGGCCGAGATGGGGCCGCCCGCGAGCGAATTCCGGGTCATCGAGGCAGAGGATCAGATCGAGCTGCCTTGAGACGCACCGCGCATGGCCGCAGCGAATGCGCAGGAGCGTCCGGATGACGCACTCCCGAACTCGCGCACGGCCGGAGCGGGGCTGGGTCTAAGCCCCATAGGAGGACAGGAACAGTGCCTCGGCCAGGGCCATGTGCTCGATCGTGTTCGGATCGACGCTCTCATTGGGCGCGTGGATCCGCGATTCCGGTTCCACCACGCCGATCAGCATGATCTCCGCGTCCGGATACGTTTCGGCGAGCACATTGCACAGCGGGATCGACCCGCCCTGGCCCTGGGTGGTCGCCGGGCGACCGTAGGAGGCGGCGAGGGCGGACTCCATCGCGGCGCGCGCGGGGCCGCCCGACCGGGCCGCGAAGGGCTCGCCGAGACCCGCGGGCTCGACGCTGACCCGCGCACCCCACGGCGCGTTCGCCTCGAGGTGCGCGATCAGCAGCTTCTGCGCCTCGGCGGGCTCGATACCCGGCGGGATGCGCAGATTGAGTCGCGCGCTCGCCGTGCCCTGAATAGACGGCGTCGAGCCGACGACCGGGGGCGCGTCGATACCCAGCACCGTCAAAGCCGGTCGCGCCCAGAGCATATCGGCTACCGATCCCGATCCGAGGACCTCGACGCCGTCGAGGACCACCGCGTCCGCGCGGAAACGATCCGCCGGATACTGCACACCCGCCCAGGTCTGATCATTGGGCAGACCGGCGATGGTGGTGTTGCCCTCGGCATCGCGCAGGGTGCCCAGCAGCCCGATGAGCGCGGCCAGCGCGTCGGGGGCCGCACCGCCGTACATGCCCGAATGCAGCGACCCGGCGAGGGTCCGCACCGTGACCACGACATCCACTATGCCGCGCAGGGTTTCGGTGAAGGTGGGCCTGCCCGCCGCGAAATTGCCGCAGTCGCCGATCACGATGACGTCGGCGCGCAGCAGTTCGGGATTGGCCTCGACGAAGCGCTCCAGACCGCCCGTGCCCTGCTCCTCCGACCCCTCTGCGACCAGGATGACGCCGACGTTCAACTCATCGCCCACCGCGCGCAGGGCGGTCAGGTGCATCATCGCGCCACCCTTGCAGTCGGCCGCGCCGCGCCCGTACCAGCGGCCGTCCTTCTCGGTGAGCGTCCACACCGGGGTGTCCCACGCGGCCTCATCCAGCGGCGGCTGCACGTCGTAGTGGCAGTACAGCAGGACCGTCGGCGCGCCGGGCGGCGCGGGACGGCGGGCGATCACGGCCTTCGTGCCGTCCGGGGTGTCGTGCAGCGCGGCCTCGGTCAGCCCCGCGGCGGCGAACGCGTCGGCCACCCACTGGGCCGCGCGCTCGCACTCCTGGACCGGATACTGGCGCGGGTCGGCCACCGACCGAAACGAAACCAACTCGGCGAGATCGGCTTTCGTGCGATCGCGCAGGGCGGCGACCCGGTCGCGCAGTTCGGCCGTGCGGGCAGTATCGGATGTCATCGGTGACCTCACTTCGTCGTTGGCTGGATCGGGCGCGGACGCCGACGCACCACATCCCATGAATATCACGACATACCGGCCGAACAGGGCGGACAGCACAGAACAGGAGGAACCCACGCGTTCGCTCGGGTCCTGTCACGCAGTGACGCAGGGCCTAGAGTTCTCGGCGACACCTGATTCGATGTGGAGGTCGCGATGCCCGAATCAACCGAATCCGATGATCTGTTCACCATGTTCCCGCTGGAAGCGGGGGCGCCCAAAGCCGCCTTCCCCAAAGCGGAGATGTTCGGCCAGGTCGCGTACCAGATCGTGCACGATGAACTGCTGCTCGACGGCGTCTCCCGGATGAATCTGGCCACCTTCTGCACCACCTGGGTCGACGATCACGCGCGGCGACTGATGGCCGAATCCCTGGACAAGAACATCGTCGACAAGGACGAATACCCGCAGACGGCCGAACTCGAGCAGCGCTGCGTGCGGATGATCGCCGACCTGTGGCACGCGCCCGATCCCGCGCACACCCTCGGCACCTCGACCACCGGATCGAGCGAGGCGGCCATGCTCGGCGGCCTGGCCGCAAAATTCCGTTGGCGCGCCAAGGGCGGCAAGGGAATTCCCAATTTCGTGTGCGGGCCGGTCCAGGTGTGCTGGGAGAAGTTCGCCCGCTACTTCGATGTGGAGATCCGCCAGATTCCGCTGCGCGGCGACCGGCTCACCATGCACGCCGACGACCTCGCCGCGCACTGCGACGAGAACACCATCATGGTGGTGCCGACCTTCGGTCAAACCTTCACCGGGCTTTTCGAGGATGTCGCCGCGATCAGCCGGGCGCTCGACGAGTTGCAGGCCGCCACGGGACTCGATATCCCGATTCACGTGGACGCGGCCAGCGGCGGATTCCTCGCACCGTTCACCGCACCGGACCTGGTGTGGGATTTCCGGCTGTCGCGGGTCAAATCCATCAATGCCTCCGGACACAAGACCGGGCTGGCCCCGCTCGGCTCCGGCTGGGCGATCTGGCGCGAGGCGACGGACCTGCCCGCCGAACTGATCTTCAATGTGGACTACCTCGGCGGCAATATGGCCACCTTCAACCTGAATTTCTCCCGGCCCGGCGGACAGGTGGTGACCTCGTACTACCAGTTCATCCGACTAGGTCGCGTCGGCTACACACTGGTCCAATCCGCGCTGTACGGGGTGGCCAAACATCTGGCGAAAGGCATTGCCGCACTGGGACCTTTCGAGATCATCCACGGCGGCGACCCGCACCGGGGCATTGCCGCGGTCTCCTGGCGGTTGGCGGGCGAACAGACCTACAACCTCTACGACCTGTCCGACCGACTCCGCACCAGAGGCTGGTTGGTCGCCGCCTATCCGCTGCCCGCCGACCGGGGCGCGGAAACCATCATGCGGGTGCTGGTGCGGCACGGATTCAGCCGCGATATGGCCGATCTGCTGCTCGAGGATATGAAAAGGGCGATGGCGCAACTGGATCGGCATCCGCCGAGCACCTCCATGACACAGGAGGAATCGGGCGGGTTCACCCACAATGCCACGCCCGCGGTGCGCATGCACCGGCCGCACTGACCCGCGCAGCGTTGCTTTCGCGCTCAATCGCGCAGCGCAGGCTCGGCGCTCAATCGCGCGCCGCCGCTCGGCATTTCGCCATGCGCCGAGCGGCGACGCGGACCGGTCGCGCCGGGGCTTGCCGGATTCGCCTCCGACGACACCGACCAAAGGCCGTCCGAGGGCTCCCCGCAGCCGCGGCGACCGTTAGGCGGCGCGGGTCAGCGAGTACGGCTCCCACCGGTACACCTCGCTGACCGCGCCGTGGAACAGCGCCAGATCGACCGCGTCCACAATGGCCTGACGCGGTCCGGAACGCCCCAATTGCGCGCCGGAGACGGCCAACCGCAGCAGGCCGCCGCGTCGCGCGGTGCGGGCCGCGCCCAGCACCAGCGCCCGACACCACCACGGTTCGGCCCGGAAACCCTCCCCGATGCCGTACACCCTGGCCTTCTGTACGGTGTCGCGGTCCAGATCCAGGATCGAGGTCAGGCCGAGCGCCAACCGGAATCCCACCTGCGACAGCGCCTGCAGCGCACCCGCCGAGATATCCCAGCGCGGCGCGGCGAACAACCGGGTGCGCAGTTGGGCCTGCTCGAGCACCCGATCCGCCGCCATCAACCGCAGCCGCGCCTCGTGCTTGGGCAACGTCGCGAATTCGGCCCTGCGACGCTTGGTCGCCGCCTGGTCGTATCCGTGCAGCACGATCGCGTCGCCGCGGGCGCGCCGACCGCGCAGCCAGGACTGTGTCGCCGGATCGTCGATCAGCCGGTAGCGCCCCTTCAATCGGGGCGCGACCAGCAGCGACAGCCGCACCGCGCGCCGATCCATCTCCTCGGCGAATTCGATCGCGTCCGCCAGGGTGGCATCCCTGATCCCCGAGACGGAAACGATCAGCTCAGCGTTCATGAAGCAACGGTGCCAGGCGCAGATGTACCCGGCGTGCAGCCGCGGTGACCGCGCGAAGAATCCTGAGTGGCGCGGCAGGCCGAGGCTCAGGCGTCGGCGAGACCCGCGATATCGAGGATCCAGGCGTCCTCGAAGGCGATCTCCTTCCACCGCTCGTAGCGACCGCTCACACCGCCGTGGCCCGAACTCATCTCCGTCTTGAGCAGCAGCGCCGCGTCGCCGGTCTTGGTGGCGCGCAGTTTGGCGACCCACTTGGCCGGTTCGACGTAGAGCACCCTGGTGTCGTTGAGGCCGGTGGTCGCGAGGATGGCCGGGTAGTCCTTGGCGGCGACATTCTCGTAGGGCGAGTACGACTTCATGTAGTCGTAGATGTCCTTGTCCGCCAACGGATTACCCCACTCGTCCCATTCGATGACGGTCAGCGGCAGCGCGGGATCCAGGATGGAGGTCAGCGGGTCGACGAAGGGGACGCCGGTGAGTATGCCCGCGAACAGTTCCGGCGCGAGATTGGCTACCGCGCCCATCAGCAACCCGCCCGCGCTGCCGCCGTCGGCCACCATGCGATCGGCCTCGGTGACACCGGTATCGATGAGATGGCTCGCGCAGGAGACGAAATCGGTGAAAGTGTTCATCTTTGTGAGCGTCTTGCCGTGCTCGTACCAGTAGCGGCCCATCTCGCCGCCGCCGCGCACATGCGCGATGGCGAAGACCATGCCCCGGTCCAGCAGGGAAAGGCGCGGGACCGAGAAGTACGGGTCCAGGCTGGTCTCGTAGGAGCCGTATCCGTAGAGCAGCAGCGGTTTCGGCCCGGTTCCGGTGAATTCCTTCTTCCAGACCAGCGAGATCGGGACGCGGGTGCCGTCGCGCGCCACCGCCCACTCCCGGCGCTGCGCGTACTCGTCCGGGTCGTAGCCGCCGAGCACCTCCTCTTCCTTGCGCAGCAACAGTTCTCCGGTGGCGGGCACATAGTCGAAGATCTGCCCCGGCGTGATGAACGAACCCACCGAGACCCGCAGGGTCGGCTGCGCCCACTCGGGATTGCCCGCGGTGCCCACCGTGGCGAGTTCCGGACCGATCGCCAACTCGCGGCGCTCGCCGTAACCCGTCGCGGTGAGCGGCCAAATGGCAAGGCGCGGCAGGGCTTCGCGACGGTAGCCGAGGACCAGGTGATCGGCGAAGGCGCTCACACCCTCGAGTCGGACATTCTCGTCGTGGCCGATCAGGATCGTCATGGCGGACGGATCGGCGGCGGGCGCCTCGGCCAGGACGAAATTCTCCGCCTTGACCCCGGCCACCTCGTCGTTGTGCACGATGAGGAAGCGGTCCTCGCCCGCGATGACGGCATGCTCCACCGAATATTCGACGCCGTCGCGGCGCGGCAGCACCACCCGGAACTCGCCCTCCGGATCGTCGGCCGCCAGCACCCGATACTCGGTGGTGATCTTGGAGGCGGAGACGATGAACAGGTACCGCTCGGAACGGGTGGCCTCGATACCGACCCAGTAGCGGTCGTCGGGCTCGTGGAAGACCTGGAAATCCTGCTCGCGCGGGGTGCCGAGGCGATGCCGCCACACGGTGTCCGGCCGCCACGACTCGTCGACGGTTTGATAGAACAGGTGCGTTCCGTCCAGCGACCAGACCGCGCTCGGCGCGATGCCCGCGATCTCGTCGGACAGCAGCGCACCCGTGCGCAGATCCTTCACCCGCAGCGTGTAGCGCTCATCGCCGACGGTGTCCACCGAATAGGCCAGCAGGTTGCCGTCGTAACTCACCGCGTACGCACCGAGGGAGATGAAATCGTGGCCCTCGGCCAGCTCATTCAGGTCCAGCAGCACCTGCTCGCCCGGAATGTCCACGCCCGGTTCCAGTTTCGGCGGGGTCCACGCGTCGATGCCCTCGGCCTGCGCATCGATCGGGCAGCGGCACGAGGAGCCGTACTGCTTGCCCTCGAAAGTGCGTGCGTAGTACCAGAATTCGCCCATCCGGTGCGGCACCGAGAGGTCGGTCTCCTTGATCCGCGCCTTGATCTCGCCGAAGATCTTCTCCCGCAGGCCCTGTAGGTGCGCGGTGCGCGACTCGGTGTAGGCGTTCTCCGCCTCGAGGTACGCGATGACCTCGGGATCCTGCTTGTCGCGCAGCCATTCGTACTCGTCGACGAAGGTATCGCCGTGGTGTACCCGCTCGGTCGGCACCCGCTTGGCGATCGGGGCCGTCACGCTCTCGACAGACATGGGCACCACACTACGCATCGGCGCGCGCGGACCCCTCCGACCTGCCCTTACCCACCGCTTGCGGAACCGCGGGCCGCCGCGAGGACTCCGTCGAGCACCTCGGCGGTGCGCCGCATATCCGCGAGTGCCTGCGCGATGCGCTCGCGCTCCTCGGTGAGCTTGTCGACCAGGAACGGGGTGGCGGCGGCATTCGGCGTGCCATCGGTGTCGTGGATGCAGGGCAGCAGTTCGCCGATGGTGTCGCTATTGATCCCGGCCGCGAACATCTCCTGGATGCGACACACCCGTGTGATAGCCGTCTCGTCGTAGTCGCGCTGACCTCCCGAGGTGCGCGGCGAGCTGAGCAGGCCCTTCGCCTCGTAATAGCGCAGCGAGCGGACGCTCACCCCGGTTTGCTGCGCCAGTTCTCCGATACGCATGGATCTCACCTCTTGACCTGACATTGGCGTCAGGTTTTAGCGTACGCCTATGCAGCTTCTCACCCCTTACCGCAATGGCGCTCTCACGCTTCCGAATCGCATCGTCATGTCCCCCATGACCCGGCTGCGCTCGCTGCCCGACGGGTCGCCCACCGAGGACGTCGCCGTCTACTACGCCCAGCGCGCCGCGGCCGGATTGATTGTCACCGAAGGCATTTGGCCGCACACCACCGGACAGAGCGAGGCGTGGGTGCCCGGCCTGCAGACCGAAGGGCACGTGCGGGCCTGGCAGCGGGTCACCGACGCGGTGCATACCGCGGGCGGACGGATCTTCGCCCAACTCATGCACGGCGGCCGCAAGAATCACCCGCTGGGACGGATCGACGGATCATGGCCGACCGGACCGTCGGCGGTGGCCGATCCGGAACGTCCGCACCTGATCGCGGGCGGCAAGGCCGACCCCATCGTGCCGCGCGCGTTCGACCGCGCCGAACTGCCGGTCATCGTCGACCAATTCGCGCAGGCGGCCCGCAATGCCATCGCGGCGGGCTTCGACGGCGTCGAACTGCACGGGGCCAATAGCTATCTGCTGCACCAATTCCTGGCCGACAACACCAACCTGCGCACCGACGAGTACGGCGGATCGCCGGAGAATCGGATGCGGTTCCCGCTGGAGGTCCTCGACGCGGTCGCCGCCGCGATCGGGTCCGAACGCACCGCGATTCGCCTGTCCCCCGGCAATCCGCAGTTCGATATGCGCGAGCACGATCCCCGCCCGCTCTACCGGGCGCTGGTCGCCGAATTGGATCACCGAAACCTGGCCTATCTGCATCTCACCGACAACGACGACTACCCGGCCCTGGCCGATCTGCGGCCCCTTTGGCACGGCACCCTCATTGCCAATGTCGGGGAGAATCGCACGCCGACCACCGGCGCGGCGGCCGAACAGGCACTGCGCGACGGACACGCCGACCTGGTCTCCTTCGGTCGCGGCTTCATCTCGAATCCCGATCTGGTGGAACGGATTACGCACGACCTGCCGCTGGCCCCGATCCGCGAGAACGGACTGTACGGGCGGACGGCGCAGGGCTACACCGACTACCCGCGCTGGTCGGAACAGGCCGTCCCCGTGCCGTGATCCGCGGCCCAGAAGGTATTTCGCAAGCCGCGCAGCGGGATTCGGCAGTAGTGTGCCGCGCATGAGGTTCGGCATCGGCGCGCGGCTCGGCGCGGTCGCGGCAATTCTGGTGGCCAGTGCGGGCATCGGCGGATTCGCACCCGCCGCCGCCTGCGGTGGCGTGTTCACCGGCGCCGCCGCGGGCAGTGCGGCGACCGTGCACCGCGAAGCGGCGCTGGCGAGTTGGGACGGTCACCGCGAGACGCTCATCATGCAGTTGACGCTGCGCACCGGCGCGGACAATGCCGCACTGATCGTGCCGACACCGACCCCGGCCACCGTGGGCGCCGCCGCCCCCGACACCTTCACCGAATTGGCGGCCCGCACGGCACCGCAGGTCCGCACCAGCTACCGCTGGTTCGCCGAAGTCGACGGCGAGACAGGCGCACCCAAATCCGGCGTGCCCGCCGTCCGCGATCGGGTGCGGCTCGGACCGATCGAGGCCGCGACACTGTCCGGCGGCGATCTGACGGGCATCCGCAAATGGTTGGGCGACAACGGGTATCAAATCACGCCCCAGGTCGCCGACCGAATGACCTCCTATCTGCGCGACGGGTGGTCGTTCGTGGCGCTGCGCCTGACCAGCGACCGGCCGCTCAGCGGCGCGGTCGACCCGGTCCGCATCGTCTTCGATACCGACCGGCTCATTTACCCCATGCGCATGTCGGCCGCCGCCACCGCACCGCAGACCGTCGAACTCTTCCTCCTCGGTGCGCACCGCATGCAACGCTCCGACCCGGATGCGGGAAAGCACCGGCAGACACTGGAATTCGCGGACCGCATCACCGACCCGACCGATCCGGACCTGCGCGCGCTCAGCGCAGGCGGACGCGACTACCTCACCGCACTCCAGATCGCCATAGATATCCCCGGCACCATCACCACCGATCTCACCTTCACCGACGCCCCCACCGACACCCCGTTCCGCAGTCGGGTCGACAGAGTCGAGAATGCCGATATCCTCGGCATGCCCGGCGGGATCATCCTTTTCGCGGCCTTCGGCGCGGTCGGATTGTTCGCGCTGATCTTCGTCTTCGTACCCAACCGCCCGCGACGCGGCGACTACTGGGCGGCTTGAGCACCGCGCGGCGTCGATTCACCGATCCTGGGAACGCACTCGGCGATACGCCAGGACCGCCACCACCGCACCGAGCAGAACCAGTGTCAGCAGGCCGAACTCCTGCACGACCCAACCGCCCGGCAGCAGCGCGGGCAGCGCGCGCACCTCGGCATCGGCCACGTGCGCGGGCAGGCGGATCGCCGCCTGCGCCGCGACGATCGTCAGCGTCAGAGCCACGAACTGGGCGGCGGTCCACCACCACCTGGTCATCGTCGGTTCCCGTCCATGACTCCCATGGTGGTCCGCCCGCAACTCGAGGGCAGCGTCCATCAGTTGCGTGCCACTCATACTTTCGGCGAAGGGGAATCACCTCGGCGGGCGATGCGCGCACCGCGACGCGGGCCTATCGTCGGCGATCATGACCGCCGAACTACCCAGCGCGCCACCACTTTCGTGGTGGGAGCAGGGCTGGCGGCTCGCACTGGCGACCGGTGTCGGGGTCGCGGCCTTCGCCGCCGTCGCGGGCGATGCGAATGTGATCCTCGAAGGGCCGCTGCGGTGGTGGTACCGCATCGGTGACCCGCTCATCGGCCTCACCTGCATAGCGCTGGCCGCCTTCCGCCGGCGTTTCCCGATCACCATCGCCGCCACCGTCGCGGTGCTGTCCACCGCATCCGTCGCGGCCGAGGGCGCGGTCATCCTCACGCTGTGCTCGCTGGCCACCCGACGGCGCTATCCGGAGACGGTGGCGGTGGCGCTCGCCGGACTCGGCACCAGTCTGTTGACCAACAGCCTGTTCTATCCGTTCCATCCCGGTGGACAACCCGCGTGGTCCGGACCGATCGTGCAGGTCGCGGAGGTCATCACCGTCGTCGCCATCGGTATCTCCATCGGCGCCCAACGCGATCTGGTGCTGTCGCTGCGGCAACGGGCCGAGGCCGCCGAACGCGCCCAGCACGCGCAGGCCGCCGAGGCCCGACTGCTCGAACGCCACCGCATCGCCCGCGAGATGCACGATGTGCTCGCCCACCGCATCTCGGTGCTGTCCATGCACGCGGGCGTCCTCGGCTACCGCACCGACCTCGATCGCGAACAGATCACCGAAACCGCGCAGACAATCGCGGACAATGCCCACCTCGCGCTCGAGGAATTACGCGAAGTGCTCGGGGTGCTGCGCGCAAGCGACACCGCGGGCGACACACCCGAACCGCCCCAACCGACGCCTGCCGACCTCGGCCGCCTGGTCGCCGAGGCCCGCACGGCCGGAATGAAAGTCACCATGATCGACAACACCACCGATGAACTGCCCGCCACCAGCGCCCGCACCGCCTACCGCATCGCCCAGGAGGGCTTGACCAATGCGCGCAAACACGCGCACGGCGCGCTGGTCCGGGTCCGCATCGACGGCGGTCCCGGCCGCGACCTGGTGATCCAGGTGGACAATTCCGCACCGGAACATCCGCGGCGCGCGACACCTTCCGGCTACGGTCTGCTCGGTTTGCGAGAACGCGCCGAACTCATCGGCGGACGCATCGATTACGGCCCCGACACCGAGGGCGGATTCCGGCTGCGCGCGGTGCTGCCCTGGCCCGTGGGCCTGGCACGGAGCCCGCGGTGACGCGCCGGATCCGGGTGATCGTGGTGGACGACGACCCACTGGTTCGTTCCGCCCTGGCGCTGATACTCGGCGGCGATCCCGAACTGGAACTCGTCGGGGAGGCCGTCGACGGCATCCAGGCCGTGGCGATGGCAGGGGCGCGCAGCCCCGATGTGGTGCTGATGGATATCCGCATGCCGGTGCGCGACGGACTCGAGGCGACACGGGAGTTGATGCGTCGGCCCGAACCGCCGAAAGTCCTGGTGCTCACCACCTTCGACGCCGACGAACTGGTGCTGCAGGCGCTGCGCATCGGGGCCTGCGGGTTCCTGCTCAAGGACACCCCGCCCGCCGAGATCGTCGCCGCCGTCAAACAGGTCGCCGCCGGGCGGCCCATGCTCTCCCCCAGTGTGACGGCGCAACTGATCTCGGTGGCCACCGCGCGACCCGCAGGCTCGGTGCGCGAGACCGCGCGGCGCGCCATGGCCACCCTCACCGAGCGGGAACTCGATATCGCGCACGCCATCGGGCGCGGACTGCCCAACTCCGATATCGCCAAGGAGTTGCATCTCAGCGTGGCGACGGTGAAGTCCTACACCAGCCGGTTGCTCACCAAGCTGGGCGCCGACAATCGGGTGCAGATCGCCATCACCGTGCTCAATGCCGATCTAGACGCCTAGCGCTGCGGCGAGCGTCGGCCATGAGGCGTGCAGGGTGTCCTGCCAATACGACCAGGAGTGAGTTCCGGTGGGGTTGTAGTCGATTCGGGCCGGGATGGACAGGGCGCGCAGTCGCTGGTCGAACGCGGCGACACACGCGTTGACACCCGTCTCGATCGGGCCGCCGAAGAAAATGTTCTCGGGCAGTTGGGGTTTGATCTCCGTCTCGTGCTGGCCGGGGAGGCCCGAACCCGTGGACAGGTAGATCGTCTTGCCGCGCAGGCGATCCGCCAGTCGCGCCGGATCGTGTTCGGCCCAGGCCGGACTACCCGGCGGACCCCACATATTCAACGGGCCGCCGCCGCGGTTGGCGATGGAGAACAGCATCGGACCTGCGGCCAATCCCAGATCGGGACAGGCGCTGTAGCCTGCGACCGCGCGATACAGCCACGGTTTGCGCGCCGCCAACGTCAATGCCGCCATACCGCCCATGGACAGCCCGCCGATCGCGTTGACGCCATTGCCCGCGAACGCGGCGTCGATGATCGGCGGCAGTTCCTCGGTCAGGAAGGTCTCCCACTGATAGCGGCCGAAGCGCGGATCATCCTGCTGCCAATCGGTGTAATAGCTCGCCTGCCCACCCAGCGGCAGCACCACATTGACCCGCTCACCCGCGAAGAACCGCTCCGCATCGGTGGCATTGGTCCAAGTGCTCTGCGCGACACCGGGATCCAACCCATCAAGCAGGTAGTAGCTCGGCCTTCCCCCGCCCCCGGCCGGATGCAGAACCTGCACCTGAATCGTGCGCCCCATCGCCGGTGAATCGATGAACACCGCCGACCGCGTGGGACTCAACTCCTCGATATTCACCAGCCGCGCCGCGCTCGCCCGCCCTGCCAGTCCGACCGCCTGCCCCGCCAGCGCCACCGCCAGCACAATAAGAGCAACTCTCATACGCCGCATGTCCCCACCTCCATCACCGCATACCAAGAGGATCAAACTAACCCATATCGCACCCACCGCAACGCCAATTCACGATATGAGCACTCTTCCAGCAAACCACCGGGTCGGTATTCGGCGCCGCCTCGGCGGGCGGCACGACCGCTACAGCGCGGCGCGGATGGAGCCTGCGAGGTAGTCGAGATCGGCGCGCGGCGGACTGGTCGGACGGGCGCGCAAACCGAACCCATCACCGGGCGTGCGCGGAATGACATGCAGGTGCACATGAAAAACCTCCTGCCCCGCGGTAACCCCATCGGCCAGGAAGAAGTTCACCCCGTCACAGGCCACCTCACTGACCCGCAACGCCGCCGCCAACCGCTGCCCCACCTGAAACAATCTCCCCCCGACAACCGGATCCAACTCGGCCAGACTTCGCGCCGCCACCTTCGGCACCACCAACAGATGCCCCGGCGTCAACGGCCGAATATCCATGAACGCCAACACATCATCGTCCTCGTACACCCGACTCGCCGCCGCCCGCCCCGCAACGATCTCCCCGAAAATGCTGTACGGATCCACACCGCACCCTAACCCACGCAAGCACTTCGACCGGATCGACGACAGTCGGCGCCGTCCTTCGGCACCAGCCGGGAGAAGTGAACCCGACTCCTCACCAGACGGTGGGCAGTCGGGTTGCGAGCTTTCGGTGGGTATTCGGTTCGGGGGCTAGAGGATTGGGGAGGGGGTGTAGTGGGCGGCGGTGGGGTTTCGGTCCATGAGGGTTTGGATGCGGGACAGGACCGTGTCCACCTGGGATTCGGCGGCGCCGATGAAGGCGGATTTGTCGGCCAGGACGGCGTCGAGGGCGGGCCGGTCCAGAGGGAGGCGGGGGTCGGCGGCGAGGCGGTCGAGGAGGTCGGGTTCGCGGCCCTGTTCGCGCATGGCGAGGGCGACGGCGACGGCGTGCTCCTTGATGACCTCGTGCGCGGTCTCGCGGCCGACACCCGCCCGCACGGCCGCCATGAGGATGCGGGTGGTGGCGAGGAAGGGCAGGTAGCGGTCGAGTTCGCGGGCGATGACGGCCGGGTAGGCACCGAATTCGGCGAGGACGGTGAGGAAGGTCTCCATCATGCCGTCGATGGCGAAGAAGGCGTCCGGCAGCGCGACCCGGCGCACCACCGAGCAGAACACATCGCCCTCATTCCATTGCGCGCCCGCCAATTCCGCCGCCATCGAGGCGTAACCGCGCAGCACCACCTGCAACCCGTTGACCCGCTCGCAGGAGCGGGTGTTCATCTTGTGCGGCATCGCGGAACTGCCGACCTGACCGGGCTGGAAGCCCTCGGTGACCAGTTCGTGCCCGGCCATGAGCCGAATGGTGTGCGCGAAGGAGGACGGCGCCGCCCCCACCTGCACCAGGGCGGACAGCACATCGTGATCCAGCGACCTCGGATACACCTGGCCGACACTGGTGAATACCGTGGCGAAACCGAGATGCCGCGCCACCTGCTCCTCCAGCGCGGCCAATTTGGCCGGATCGCCGCCGAGCAGGTCCAGCATGTCCTGGGCCGTGCCCATCGGCCCCTTGACACCGCGCAGCGGGTAGCGGTCGATCAGTTCGCGCAACCGGGTGAGCGCGATGAGCAATTCGTCGGCGGCGGAGGCGAACCGTTTACCGAGGGTGGTGGCCTGCGCGGCCACATTGTGCGAGCGCCCCGCCATGACCAGCGCCCGATACTCGGCCGCGCGTTCACCGAGCCGCGCGGCGATGGCGACACCGTGCGCGTACACATGCTCGAGCGACAGCCGGATCTGCAACTGTTCGACATTCTCGGTGAGGTCGCGACTGGTCATCCCCTTGTGCACATGCTCGTGCCCGGCCAGCGCGTTGAACTCCTCGATGCGGGCCTTCACATCGTGGCGGGTGACGCGCTCGCGTTCGGCGATCGAGGCCAGGTCGACCTTGTCGAGGACCCGCTCGTAATCGGTGAGGACACCGGCGGGCACCTCGATGCCGAGTTCGGATTGCGCCCGCAACACCTCGAGCCAGAGCCTGCGCTCGAGCACGATCTTGTTCTCCGGCGACCACAGGTGCACCAGTTCCGGACTGGCGTACCGGGTGGCGAGGACATTGGGGATCACGGTCACGGCCGGTCAGTCTAGTGCCCGGAACCGATCCGCTTGCTGTGGCGTCGCGGGCGCGACGATATCGATGACCTCGAGCAGCGCCCCGCGCGCCATCCGCCGCGGATCGCAGTCCATCTCGCTCAGTGCCGCGACCACCGCGCCGTCGACCACCGCGGTGAGTCTGCGCAACTGCTCGGGCCGGACCGCACGATCCGAGCGGCGCAGCACATCGGCCAGCAACTCGTCGAGTTGCTGGCGCAATCGCAGTTGTACCTCGCGCAGCTCCGGATGCCGCGCCGAGGCCACCGAGCGCTCGTAGCGGGCGATGAGCCTGCCCCGCTCGTCGTGCCCGTCGGTGCCCACCAGCAGATCCAGTACCAGTTCGACCGTGGCCTCCGCGCCCCGACGGCGATGGCTCACCTCGCCGACCCGGCGGCGCATCGCGTCGAGTTCGGCGTTGCCGCTGAATTCGACGGCCCTGGCTATCAGGTCGTCGAGCGATTCGAAGTAGTACGTGGTGGACGCCAGTGGCAGGTCCGCGCGGGTGGCAACCGATCTGTGCCGTACCGCCTCGAAACCGCCTTCGAGTAGCAACTCGGCGGCAGCGGCTACCAGAGCCTGGCGACGCCGTTCGCCTTTCGGGGTCGTCGCGGTGATCACCGTGCCATCGTGCCAGTCGTCATCAGTTCATCCAGAGGAAATCAGGGAGGAAATCAGGAAGAAAAAGCAACCATCGTTGTTTTACCGCATCGCGGCCCCTCCGGTGCCGAAGTGTGCAAACTTGTTGCCGGACAGCGGGATCAGGATTTCAGATAGTCTGCCAGGCGCGCGAGGGCGGCGGTGATGTCGGCGGTGGATCCGGCAAATGAGAAGCGCACCGTTCGGTGCCCGTTGACGGTATCGAAATCGAGTCCGGGCGCCAGCGCGACACCGGTGTGTTCGAGTACCTGCGCACACCATTTTCGCGAATCGTCGGTCAGATGGCCGATATCGGCGTAAGCGTAGAACGCGCCGTCAGCAGGGGCTAGATCGGTTATTCCGAGTTCGGGCAGGCCATCGAGCAGCAAACGCCGGTTCACCGCGTAGCGCCGGACATGACCGTCCAGTTCGGATTTGGCCTCCGGACCGAAGGCGTGCAGCGCCGCATACTGGGAAATAGCGGGCGGACAGACCGTCAGGTTCGAGGCGAGCCGCTGCAGCGCCGGACGCAGGTGCGCGGGGGCCAACATCCAGCCCAACCGCCAACCGGTCATCGAAAAGTATTTGGAGACAGAGCCGATCACGACGGCGCGTCGCGAGGTCTCCCACGCCGATGAGGTGCCGCCGTCGGCGGGCGCGTCCTGGTAGGTGATGCCGTGGTAGATCTCGTCGGAGATGAGTAGAGTGCCGTGCGCCTCGCACCAGCGGGCCAATGCGGCCAGTTCGGCGGGGGCGATCATGGTGCCGGTGGGGTTGGCCGGACTGGCGAGCACGAGTCCGGCGGGTGGTTCGGGCAGCGCCTCGAGCATGGCCACGGTGGGTTGGAAGCGGGTTTCGGCGCCGCAGTCGAGTTCGCGGACCTCGCAGCCCAGTGCGGTGAGGGTATTGCGGTAGGCCGGGTAGCCAGGGCGGGCCACCACCACGGTGTCGCCGGGATCGAAGGCGGCCAAGAAGATCAGCGAGAACGCGCCGGAGGATCCGGTGGTCACTACGACATCGTCCGGATCGACGGGGTAGCCGTAGGTCTCCCGGTGATGCGCGGCGATGGCCTCGCGCAGCGGCAGGATGCCGAAAGTCTCGGTGTAGCCGAGCAATTCGGACTCGATGGCCTGTTTGGTCGCGCGCAGCACCGGGGCCGGGGCGGGGGTGGACGGCTGCCCGGCGGCGAGGACCAGCACATCGCCGTGGGTGCGGGCGCGTTCGGCCGCCGCCTTCCAGACATCCATCACGTAGAACTGGGGAATGGTGGATCGGCGAGATTCTTTGGACACCCGACTGACGGTAGAGCACGCGCTCGCCCGTAGTCCGGGATATGGTCGGCGCAATGCTTGACATGGCTCGCCGAGCGGTTGCCCAGCGTCGCGGCGTCGGATCCGATGCCGCACTCCCCCACGCCCCGGCGCGTCCGCCGTCCGGCTGGATGCGGCAACTGACCGGCGGCGAGGAGATCCGCGCTTTGGCGCGGAAAAGACCTACCCGGCAGCAGATTCGGGCAGTCCTCGCCAAACGCCCGGACAGCAGGCAGTCCCTCGCGCTATTGCGCAGACACCGCGTCGTTTTGGCGACACTCGGCATCACGGCGCTGTTCGCCGCCGCCGACGCCCCATTCGCCGGACTCGCGACCGGGCCGGTGCAACCCGGTGTGGCGCAGCGTATTCCGGTCGCCTACCCGCTGCTGCTGCAAGCCGAGCAACCCTCGGTGCGCCGGTATCTGAATGCCATAGCCAATGGTGAGCGCCTGCGCGAACAGGAGGTCGTCACCGCGGCCGCGCGCGACACCATGGAACGCGCGAAGGCCGAGGCAGCCGCCGCCGCGGCGGGCGAATATCAGCCGTGGCTGTCCGGCGGCGCGCGACCCGGTGTGGTCCTGCCCGGCGGTGCCTACGTGCTGCCGACCCGAGGCATATTCACCTCGGGTTTCGGTTCGCGCTGGGGCGCCTTTCACAATGGGATCGATATCGCCAATGCCATCGGCACCCCGATCTACGCCGTCGCCGACGGCACCGTCATCGATGCCGGTCCGGCCCAGGGTTTCGGGCTATGGGTGCGGATTCGCCACGATGACGGCGCCATCACCGTCTACGGCCACATGTACGACTTCTTCGTCTCGGTGGGTGAGCGGGTACCCGCGGGCCTCCAGATCGCGCGCATGGGCAATCGCGGCGATTCCACCGGCCCGCACCTGCATTTCGAGGTGGTGATCAACGGTCAGCATGTGGACCCGACGCAGTGGTTGGCGCTGCACGGGCTCACCTATAGCTGAAGGTCGAGGCGCACCTCCGCCTTCGCTCCGGCCGTGCGCGGGTTTGCAGGCAGCGCCCGCTATGCGGCCCCTTTTCGCTCCGGCCGTGCGCAGGTTTGCGGACCGCGACGCCGGCAGCGCCGCTAACGCGCGACCGGGACCGCGATGCGATCCTCGACCGCGGCGAGTCCTATATCGGTGCGGAAGTGACTACCGGGCAGTTTGATCCCCGCGACACGCGCATAGGCGGCGGCGCGCGCCGCCGCGAGATCCGCGCCGATACCGACGACGCTGAGCACCCGACCACCGGCCGAGACCAGCGCGCCGTCCTCGCGCTGCGCGGTGCCCGCGTGCAACACCACCGACGGACCATCCACCGAGCCGTCGCCCGCGCCGGTGATGACATCGCCGAGGCGCGGCCGACCCGGATAGTTCTCCGCCGCCACCACCACCGTGATCGCCGACTCCGACCGCCACCGCGGCGCGGACACCGCGGCCAGAGTCCCGGTGGCCGTGGCGTACAGCAGTTCGCCGAGCGGGCTGTCCAGCAGGGCGAGCACGGCTTGGGTCTCGGGATCGCCGAAACGGCAATTGAATTCGATCACGGCCGGACCCGCCTGACCGATCGCCAAACCGGCGTAGAGCAGCCCGGAGAACGGGCAACCGCGCCGAACCATCTCGGCGGCAACGGGTTTCACCACCTCCTCGACAATGGCGGCCAGCGTCTCGGCGGGCAGCCACGGCAGCGGCGTGTACGCGCCCATACCGCCGGTGTTCGGGCCGGTATCACCGTCACCGACCCGCTTGTGATCCTGCGCGGGCAGCAGTGGCACCACCGTCTCCCCGTCGACCAGGCAGAACAGCGAGACCTCCGGGCCGTCGAGGAAGGATTCCAGCAGTACCGGATGACCCTGTTCCAGCAGTTCCGCGCCGTGGTCGCGGGCCGCGTGCCGATCCGAGGTGACCACCACACCCTTGCCCGCGGCGAGCCCGTCGTCCTTGACGACCCAGGTGGGGCCGAAGCGGTCCAGGGCGGCGTCGAGTTCGGCCGGACTGTCGACCACCTCGCTGTGCGCGGTGCGCACGCCTGCCGCGGCCATCACATCCTTGGCGAACGCCTTGGAACCCTCGATGCGCGCGGCCGCCGCAGACGGTCCGAAGCAGGCGATACCGGCGGCCCGCACCGCGTCGGCCACGCCGAGCACCAGCGGGACCTCAGGACCGATGACGACCAGATCCGCCGCCAGGTCGGCGGCCAGCGCCGCCACGGCCTCGGCCGAACTCGGATCGACCGGCCGCAGCTCGGCATGCTGGGCGATGCCCGCATTGCCCGGCGCGGCATACAGTTCCCGCACCGCCGGGTCCCGGCGCAGCGCCAGGACGAGGGCATGTTCACGGGCTCCGGATCCGATCACGAGTACGCGCACGCGCAACAGCTTAGGTGCTGGGTTCCTTGCCGCTGCGGGGTCCTCGCGAAATCCGCCACGGGGTTCGTCACCCACTGGTTTCGTCGGAGGATGATGGGTTGGTGGACAAGGGATGTGGGCGCGCCCGCGTCCCCGCTTTCTGAATGGGCGGAGGGTGTATGGGTCTGATCGACGGACTGATGGGCAATGCCGGGCGGATCGATTCGGACAAGGCGCGGCACGAGTACGCGCGGCTGCTCGGGCCGGACGAGCGGGTGCATGCCGCGTACCTGCTGGTCCGCGACGCCATCCTGTTCACCGACCGCAGACTGATCTTCATCGACAAGCAGGGCGTGACCGGTCGGAAGGTGAGCTACCACTCCATCCCGTACCGGGCCGTCACCCATTTCGCGGTGGAGACGGCGGGTCCGTTCGATCTGGACGCGGAGCTGACGATCTGGATCTCCGGATCGCACGAACCGGTGCGCAAACGATTCAACCGGCAGGTCGATATCTACGAGGTGCAGGGCCTGCTGTCGGGTTTCGTAGCGGGCTGAGCGGTAGCCTGCGGGCATGGCTTCCGTTTTCAGCGCGATCATCGCAGGTCAGCTTCCCGGCCGATTCGTGTGGGAGGACGACGAATTCGTCGGCTTCCTCACCATCAATCCCATCACCCCCGGTCACACCCTCGTCGTGCCGCGCAAGGAAATCGATCAGTGGCAGGATCTGGACGCGGCCACCTTCGCCCGCATCTCCGGCGTGGCCCAGATCATCGGCCAGGCCGTCCGCACCGCCTTCGACGCGCCCCGCTCCGGCCTGCTCATCGCCGGTATGGAGGTCCCGCATCTGCACCTGCACGTCTTCCCCGCCTTCACCCTGAACGATTTCAATATCTCCAACGCCGAGCAGAATCCGGATCCGGCGTCCCTCGACGATGCTCAGGCTCGGATCAAGCAGGCGCTGCGCGACCTCGGGCATTCGGCGAACATTCCCGACTGATCCTCGTGGCGGGCGCACCGGTTTGTCGGTGCGCCCGTTGCGTTATCGGGCAGTCGCGACCTCGTTCGTGGAGCGCGGAAGGCAACGAGGGCGAGTAGCAAGTGCAGCAAACCGGCCGTGGCCGCGACGACATGCAGGCCGGTGAGGAAGGCGGACTCGGCGGCGGCTACGAGTGTGTCCGACAGGCCGGGAATGTGCAGCGTTTCCGGCAGTGTCGGTGCGAGGTCGGGGCCGCGCAGCCGGAACAGCAAGGTCGCCGGCGAGCCGAGCAGGGCGATTCCCATGGCGTTGCCGATCTCGTTGCTGGTCTCGGCGATGGCGCCCGCCGCGCCCGCCCGCTCGGGTGGGGCCGCTCCGACCGCGGTATCGGCGACGACCGCGAAGCAGATCCCGTATCCGATGCCCGCGATCAGCGTGGCGGCGAGATACCAGCCGATCCCGCCTGTTCTGGTGGTGAGGTAGGAGCAGCGACAGCCCGGCGGCGATGGTCAGATGGCAGGTGAGCAGGGCGGTTCGTTTGCCGACACGCTCGACCACGGCCGGGGTTACGACGCAGGTGATGGTGAGCACGATGGCTCCCGGCAGTGCCGGCAAGGCGGCCCGTAGGACCGGAATGCCACGCACGGACTGAAGATAGATCCCAGTCAGAAAGGCAGTCGCCGACCACGCGGCCAAGGGCAGCAGGCCGGTGATCACCGCGACGGTGAAGACCCGATCGCGGAACAGCGCGAAGTCGATGAGCGGGTGTTCCAGGCGGCGTTGCCGGACACCGAACCAGGCGAGCAAAGCGATACCCGCGATCCCCGCGAGGACTGCCGATACCGACAAGCCCTCGGCCGCGACGTGTTTGAGCCCGTAGACCGTCAGCAGTAGGCCGATCGCCGAGGTCACCACGCTCACCCGATCCAGCGGTCCGGGCCGGCCCGAGCGCACTTCCTTCAGCACAGCGGGTGCGCAGCACACGAATACCGCGATAACGGGAAGATTGATCAAAAACACCGATCCCCACCAGAAGCGTTGCAGGAGAACACCACCGAGAACGGGACCGATCGCGAAACCTGCGGCGAACACGGCGGCGAAAATACCAATGGCCCGTGCCCGACGCCCTGGTTCGGTGAACAGTTCACTCAGCACCGCCAAGGCCGAGGGCAGCAAGGTCGCACCCGCGATCCCCATCAGGGCGCGGGCCGCGATGAGCAGCCCCGGTGTCGGCGCGAAGGCGGCAGCAGCCGAACCGACGCCGAATAGGATCGCACCCGCCATCAGCAATTTCAGTCGCCCATGGCGGTCGCCGATAGCGCCGAACGCGACAAGCAGTGAGCCGACGGCGAATCCGTAGCTGTCCAGGATCCACAGCGCCTGGTCGGCACTGGGATCGAGCACCTGACTGACCCGTGGCATAGCGAGAAACAAGATGGACCCGTCCATCGAGACCAGCAGCGCCGGACCGAGGACGACCAGCAGACCGAGCCGGGCGCGAAAGTCGGTCGAGCGAGCGGGTTTTCGCATCATGCCCACAAGGCTGCAGCCCATAGCCATCGACAGCCGGCCCCCTGATGTGGGTACACCCACCAGGTGCACCCGGCCGCGAGTAGCGGGTATCGACACACTCCGATACCGCCGAACCGAGCAGCAGGCCGAGCCTCAACGCTGGTCCATGATCAGCGAATTATGTTGTTACACAGGATCTTCACGTGACAGTAGCTGATGGATCCGGCTGCGGCGGAGCAGTACACTCACTGGTGTGAGCAATACTGGGGGAAGTGGCCTGCCGTCGCTGTCCGTGGTTCCCGACGATGCGCAGGCGGTAGGGCGTTTTGTGTACGAACTCGCCGAAGCGATTCGTACCGCGCTGAATTCCGCCGGACGCGAAGTCGAGTCACTGGTCAACACCGGCTGGACGGGAACGGCGGCGGCTCAATTCGGCACGGGCTGGGGTGAGATCCATGATGGCGGCACACAGATCTCGAGCGCGTTGACCAGCATGGCCGAGAAGCTCGGTATCACCGCCGAGACATACCGTGCACAAGACACTTCGTCGGCTCAACTTCTCGGCACCTCCGGCCTCGATCTGCCGCCGTTATGACCGACTCGCCGTTCTCGGTCGACCTCGACCATCTCGATCGAATAGTCGCCAAACTCGCCGGCCTCGCCGAGTACATCGCCGAGAATATCGATAGCATCGATACCCGCGTAGCCACATTGAAGAGCGGAACATGGGCCGGTGTCGCGGCCGACGCATACCATGAAGCGCATTCGCAACTGATGGTTGGCGCGCGAGAACTCGGCGAGGGAATACGGGACATCAGCGCGGGCGCGCGAACCGCGCACACCTCCTATTCCGAGGCAGGCAACGCAAATTCCCGACTGTTCCGTCGCGACGGGAACACCTGATGCCTCTCGGGGAGCGTTTATGACGCCGACAATTATCGATCCGCAGGGCCCCTTCGTTTGCGTATGAACATTCGCGCGCGTTTGAAGCATTCAAATATCCGCGCGGCCATCGCTCTCGACACATTGTTGATAGGCACCCACTCAAGCGGGTGTATCTGACGCGGAAATCCCGCTAAGCAATGCCCCACGGTTCGAGAAGGAATCTGCTGGTTCAAGCCGTGCTGGACCGCATGCGCGAGCATTGTATTTCGGTTTGCCTGTCAAGAATTTCGGACCAGAATGTCCGGGCCAGGTTCAGCGCTCGACGATCCGCCAAAGTCCCTCAAATCAACCTCTGATGCGCCTTTGCGGCGACATGGCATGAACCCGCCCGTCAAGACCAGCGCTGACTGCGGACGAACGGGAATCAGCCACCCTAGGGCTGCCGATTGCGGACCGAGCCGGGCTCGAATTGCTATTTGCGGGCTGAGCCCCGCATGGGCGTCGGTTGGGCGGGCGACGTTTCACGTCATCCCGAAGACGCGGCAACTCGAGTCCAGCGAGGCCGGCTACCTGATGTGGGTACACCCACCAGGTGCACCCAGCCGCGTGTAGCGGGTACCCAATCTCGATGGGCACGAGCGTGTTTGACGAGGTCGAAGTCGCGACCAAGACGACGCCGGCGGAGAAGGCGCTCGCCCGTGCACTGGACGCGGGCGAGCAGGCGCGGTGGGTGATCGCTGGTGAAGCCTGCCGCCAACACTCGAAGTTTCGATCCTGGCTGAAATACCGCCGCATCGGATAGGTGCAGGCGGTACCGTCCAGCCAGGACATCCCGCTCACCGCAGGGAGCCTTTCGCGCGGATCACCTTGTCGCCCAATCGCCTTCGCGAGCAGGAAGCGCCGCACCTGCGCCGCGACTACGTCACAAAGTGATGCTGGAGTACTAAGCTTCCGTAACGGAGTGTTTCCACGGAGCTATATCGGTGGGTACGAGCGGGAGAGTGGTTCCCCGACATGCACTGGTAGCTGTGCGAATGTCGGTCGAGCGAGGGGAATGTACGTGGTCGAGTGGAATCAGGAAGTGCCAACGGAGAGCAGCATCGTGCTGCCTCCTGATCCGCGGGTGCTGGATTCCATCGGTCGCAACCATTCGCTGGAGACCGCGCTCGCGGACCTCGTCGACAATGCTGTCGATGCACAGGCGACTCGGGTCGTGATCCGTTTCATCCGCTCCCAACAGGGGCTCGTCGCCGTGTATGTCCTCGACAACGGACGCGGGATGACGGCGGAGACGCTCAATACGGCGATGACCATCGGGGGCAAGCGCGAGTACAGCGGCAACGATCTCGGCCATTTCGGTCTGGGGCTCAAGGCTGCCTCCTTCAGCCAGGCCAAAAGCCTGACCGTGATGTCCCGCGCTGCTGGTCAGCAGCCGGTCGGACGACGGTGGCGGCCGGATATCGTGTCCCGCAGTGACTTTCGTTGTGATGTGGTCACGTCGTCGTTCGTCGCCGAGGAGTTCGACAAGGACTGGCCGTTCGACTCGGCGAACAGCGGCACACTGATCCGCTGGGATGACGTCTCCGCGTTCCCCGTGACCACCGACACCGTGCAGATCGAGACATATCTGGACCGGACGATCACCCTGACCTGCCAGCACCTGGGTTTGACCTTCCACAGGTTTCTCGCTGGTGGTCGCCTCCGGATCGACGTCGAGGTGTTGAACGTCGAGAACGCTTTGCTGGGAACGAAAGTCCCGGTGGACGCACTGGATCCTTTCGGTTATCCGCGGTCGGGGTTGGACGACTACCCGAAGACGCTGGTAGCCGAAATGGATGGGCATCGAGTCGAATTCCGTTGCCACCTTTGGCCCAAACCGTCCAACCTTCCCCAGTATCGTCTCCTTGATCGCTCGGACGACCATCAGGGCCTGTACTTCTACCGCCGTGATCGCCTGTTGCAGTCGGGCGGGTGGGATGGAGTCCATGCACTGGATCGCCGGCTGAAGCTGGCTCGCGTCGAAGTCGATATCGATGGTGACATGGGCGGCCTGTTCCAGATGAACCCGGAGAAGTCACGGGTGCAAACCGGCCCCGAGTTCGCACGCTTGGCTGCGACCGCCCGCGCGCACGACGGGACCACGTTGCGCGGATATCTCGAGGTCGCGGAAGGCCTGTTCCGAAAGTCGCAGGCACGGGTGTCGAAACGGACAGCGATGATCCATCCCGGACAGGGCCTGCCGCCCCGTGTGCGCACCATCATCCAGAATGAGATCCCGGCAGTCCGCGGTGAGGATCTCATCGCAATACGCTGGGATGACTTCATCGATGACGCGTTCTTCCGAATCGACCGGGACACACAAACCCTCTGGTTGAACAAGCGATACCGCAAGATGCTGCTCGGCGGTAAACACGGCGGCCTCAACGATGTCCCGCTGGTCAAGTCCCTGCTGTACCTCCTGGTCGCGAACGTCTTCGAAGGCGAGTATCTCGGCAAGAAGGATAAGGACAACATCGAGATGTGGCAGTCCATCCTCACAGCAGCGGCGCGGGCGGAACGACAGTGACGGAGAACCATTCAGTCGATGGACGCCACCTGTCCGCAGAGGGTTTCGACCAGTACGTCAACAATCAGGTTCCGATGACTCTACCTGTTCTCGGCACACCCGCGGCCAGCGTCTTCATCAATCCGATCACGCCGGAACTCGGTCTTCGTATCGAGATCCCCTCTGTCAGCGCGGCACCGGGGACAGGTCTCAGCAACATCGCGACGCGGGTGACCACTTTTGATGGTCACTGGTATTTGGAAGTCGTCGTGACCAACGGAGCTCTGTTCCGAGACGCGTATCCGGTTCTGTGCGCGATGATCGATCGTGTGCAGCTCGATGGAATGAAACCGGTGGTCGCCCTGCGCGCGACGCTGGCGAAACTATCGACGCTGCTCCTCTCCCCGGAGAAGCTCTCCCGTGAGCGTGAAGTCGGACTGTTCGGCGAGTTGCTGGTGCTCGGTGGGCTCTTCGGTCCTCTCGGCGCACGAGACGCGCTGCGGGCTTGGCGCGGCGGGGATGCCGAAGAGCACGACTTCGGGCTGCGCGAACTCGATATCGAGGTCAAGACGACGTCGAGTGAGCGGCGTACACACTGGATCGAGTCGCTCACCCAATTGATGCCGACCGGCGCGCGACCCCTGTGGGTCGTCTCGCACCAGATCACTCCGGCAGGGACAGGAGCCGGCAGGACGCTCCCCGAGCTAGTCGACATCGTCCGGAGTCAGGTGTCCGACGATGCCCTTCTCGACACGTTCGAGACCCAACTTGTCGGATCCGGCTGGTATGAAGCTGTCAGGGACCAGCTCTCGACCGTCTGGACCAGGCGGACCCCGAGCGTCCCGCACGCCGTGACCGGCGACTTCCCACGTCTGACGCCGGACGCCATCCGGACCGACTGGGTGCCGATGGGTCGGATCCCCGATGTGAAGTACCGGATCAACCTGGACGGACTCACAACCACTCAGCCGGTCCCCGAAATCGTCTCCCTGGCCATCGAATTCGAAGGATGACTATGACCAACGCACTCGCCGAGGCATACAGCACCGCAATTCGTGGCATGGCGAACAACGCGCCCAGGGCCCTGGTCCGTCGGGCACTGATCGAAGCCGAGGACCTCGATCCATCCCTTGACGCGTCCGAGGATCGGATGCGGGAGTACGTAGCGGCCGCCGCGACGGATGACCCGCTCCGCAGGGCTCTGCACCTCAATATCGCGAGGTGGGACAACGCACCCGAAGACGGCAACCCCTGGACCAACCAGACATCGGCCAACACGGAGGAGCGTCGCGCGACGATCATCGCCGCACTCGGCCTTTCCGAGCTCACGGCCAAGGAGTTCGCCCAGCACTTCCCGATCAGCCATCAGTGCGGCCCGACAGTCATCGCCTCGCCTTGGGATCCGTGGTACAGCGACGAGATACGGCGTGATCGGGCGTTCTATTGGACGCACTATGAGAACTACCTTCGCGAGGACCGCGGCTGGAGTGAAGGCTCGATTCATGATCTCGACCGTGCGACGAACCATGTCGTCGAGCGCCTCATCGATCCCGCACGACCGAAGCCGGGCCGGACCAAAGGTCTAGTCGTGGGTTACGTGCAGAGTGGCAAGACCGCGAACTTTGCCGGGGTCATCGCCAAGGCCATAGACGCCGGGTACCGGTTGATCATCGTCATGACCGGAACGACCAACATGCTGCGTGAACAGACGCAACGCCGACTGGATATGGAGTTGGTCGGCAGGGAGAACGTGCTACGGGGCGCGGACGAGTCCGATGAGACCGTACGCCAACGCGTCGACTATCTCGATGATGAGGATTGGGCAAAAGGGAGGTTCGTCAGCCATGGTGTCCGGCCCTCAGAGGTGGGCCGCCCCGATATCCACCGGATGACTACCAGGGACTTCGATTACCGAAAGCTCCAACAAGGCCTGCCCGCACTCGAATTCGAGCGACGCGATGGAACCAAGCCTCTTTGGCATCCGGACAACCTGTACACCAGTGACGCCCGACTGATCATCGTCAAGAAGAACAGCTCCGTCCTGAACAACATGGTCAAAGATCTCAAGACGACCGGGGACCGGCTCGCCGACATCCCAGCACTGATCATTGACGACGAGTCGGACCAGGCCTCCATCAATACAACCGACCCGAAGACCTGGACAGCAGAGAACAAGAAGCGCACCGCGATCAATAGGCACATATCCAACCTGATCAACATGCTTCCCCGCGCACAGTACGTCGGCTACACCGCGACGCCGTTTGCCAACGTCTTCGTCGATCCGCACGATGCGGAAGACATCTTCCCGAAACACTATCTGATCGCACTGGAGCGGCCGTTGGGATACATGGGAGCCTCGGACTTCCATGACATGGACTCATCCATTCCGGACAACGAGAAGACCTTCGCCAACTCGGCGGAGAAGGCCCATCTGAGAATTCCGGACGAACGGAATAAGAACAAGGACGCCGAGGATGAGCGACAACTCCAGAACGCGCTCGACTCGTTCGTTTTGGCGGGGGCTATCAAGCTGTTCCGACAAGAGATCGCCCCTGAAAAGTACACCCGCGCGTTCCGACATCACACGATGCTGGTCCACGAGACGATGCGTACGGACGGACACCGCAGTCGCGCGGACGCGATCCGCGACAAATGGCGGACCAGCGGATACCTCACCGGCAGCGCACTCAGCAGACTGCGCACCTTGTACACCGAGGACTTCGCCCCTGTGACCGACGCGTTGAAGTTCGGCGATCCAATGCCCGGCTCCTTCGATGAGCTCGCCCCGCACGTCAGCCGGGCCGCACGTCAGATCGCACCGAACGGCGCCCCTGTGCTGATTGTCAATAGCGAGAAGGACATCGAGCAGGAGGAACTCGATTTCGACAAGCGGCCGGTATGGCGGATCCTGGTCGGTGGCAACAAACTGGCCCGCGGCTTCACCGTCGAAGGGTTGACCGTCACCTACTACTCGCGGAATGCCGGGCACGCCGAGGCCCTCATGCAGATGGGCCGCTGGTTCGGTTTCCGGCCGGGGTACCGAGACCTTGTGCGACTGTTCATCACCACCCCGGTGCGCGACGCCCTCGAGGCCGCGTGCTGGGACGAAGAGGATTTCCGCGCGGAGCTGCGGCAGTACGCGGCGATGGTGAATGGCCGCCCGACCGTAACACCGGAGGATGTCCAGCCCTTGGTATCACGGCATGGACTTCGGCCGACCGCGCCGAACAAGATGCGGAACGCCGAACTCGTTGAGCGCAGAACGCTGTCCAAGGAGCCCAGCTCCGGCTACCCCGCGATAAACAATCAGGCGCTTTTGGACGCCAATATCGACGCTTGCATCCCGCTCCTCCAAGCGGCCGAGACGAGCGTCCAGTTTCCGACGACGGGTCGGCCGTTCGATGCACTGACCGGCCTGGTCACCCAGGAACAGATGGTGGAAGTACTGAAGAAACTGACCTGGAAGGACCCGAAACATTTCGCAGCGGACTTGGCGTGGATCGCTACACTTCCACATGAGGTAGTACGCGAATGGCAGATCGTCATGCCGCAACAAAAGAACCGAACAAAGGTCAATATTCGCGGAGTCGGAAAATACTCCATTCATGGCCGAGTGATCGATCCCAACGGTCATATCCGAGGAAACGCGGATAGTCTGCATCGCACAGCATGCGATCTTCAGGTCGCGGCGACCGAACACATCGGATTCGTGCTTCTCTATCCCGTTATCGACAAGACGGCGACAGAAGAGGAGATAGCGGACGATGGCTACCCCCAGGGCGTGGTCATGGCGTTGAGTCTCCGACTCCCGCGCGCAGCGGCACCCAAAGACCGCAACCCCTTGCTGTACCGAGTCAAGAATCGCGCGATGCCGAAGTACGCGATCGTCGATACGGACTAGGACGTCGCTGTTCGACCTCCGTGCCATCGACCCGCTGTGCTCGCCTTGACCGAACCGAGTATGTCCCGAGATGATCAACATCCACCGCCGACAAGCAAGGATCACACCTGTGCCGAACCCGCCAGCGTCGACACCGAAGACCTCGGTCGAATTATTCGCCGGCGGAGGAGGTCTGGCGATGGCTGTCGATCGTGCGGGGTTTCAGCCCCTCCTCCTGAACGAGTTCGTTAAACACGCCTGCGACACACTGGAAGCCAACGGCGCTGAGCCGAGAGGCGAGAACGAACGGGTACCCGAGCACGGCAAAGGGCTGCTGGTTCGTGGTGACGTCACCACTGTCGATATGCGCTACCTGCACAACAGGGTCGATCTCCTGGCCGGTGGGCCTCCGTGCCAACCGTTCAGCCTCGGCGGTATAGCCAAAGGCGACGAGGACAAGCGGAACATGTTCCCGGAGATGTTTCGAGCGATTCGGGAGATTCAGCCGAAGGCTGTTATTTGCGAAAACGTCCGCGGCCTTCTTCGCCCCTCATTCAGGCCTTATTTCGAGTACATTCTCCGCGAGCTTGAATTCCCGTTTGTCGAGCGAGACGATTCCGTTCCCTGGACGGAGCACAATGCCACCCTGCAAGGTCGGCAAAAAATTTCCTCGGGAGACGCGACCGAGCGATACCAGGTGTACAAATTCGAAGTCAATGCCGCCGACTACGGCGTCCCGCAGATCAGAAATCGTGTCATTATCCTGGCATTTCGCAGCGACCTCAAGATAGACGAGTCGATTCTTTTCGAAAAGGTGAAGAAGACTCATTCGGAAGCAGCGTTGTATCAATCCATTGCGAATGGTCGGTATTGGCAGAATCATCCAGGAGTACCGGAACATGTTCGAGAGCGGGTCATCGCGGAACTTCCCGCCCAGTCATCGCTCGATTTCGACGAATTGAAGCTTTTACCATGGCGCACGCTCCGGGACGCGATCTCCCCACACGAGGGGCCGCTGCCGCGGCTGCCCAAGATTCGCTGGAACCGGCTCGACCGCGTGCAGTATCCGGATATGCCGATGGATCACGTCGGGTGGCCGGACGCGCGCATATACACTGGCCACACCCCCAATGTTCTCGACCGCCCCGCAAAGACGGTAAAGGCTGGCGTGCATGGGGTTCCCGGAGGCGAATCGGTGCTGCTGACAGATGATCTGGCACCGGGGTTCAGAGGTGCTCGTCGACGCTATCGCCATCGGTACATGACAGTTCGCGAAGTGGCTCGCGTGATGACCTTCCCCGACAACTGGATCCTGAGTGGTCCGCGTAGCGAGAAGATGCGGCAGTTGGGCAACGCGGTTCCGCCACTATTGGGAGAGGTCTTCGCCAGGGCCGTCTTCGAGGTCCTGGAGGATGTCGAGAACCGCGCGTGACAATGGTGCCCGCTCGAGCGTGGAAGCCGCGACCCGGTCGATCCAGAACCACGGTGGACAGCGAGCAGAATCGCAGTGCCGGTGGCGCTCATCGGCGTGTTGTACCGCTCGCCGATGGTCGCACCGTAAAGGGTTCCGTCATCTTGAAGCTGGTCGCTGCCGGCCGAAGCGTCCGTGCCTACCTCAGATGGCGGTCCGATGGGCGTACCGTATCCAGATCCTTGGGAGCAGTGAGCAACTCGTCGTCTCGGTTCGAGAAGCTGAACGAGGGGTGGGCGCTGGCGCGCGCTGCCGGCCTCGTGCGAGATGAGGTACCGGCTGCGGAATCGTGGGCCTCATCGCCTTCCGCGCAAGCAGTGATGCGGGCGAATCGGGGCCGCGACACCAGCCCGGAGCTCCAGCTCCGTGCGCTTCTGTTCGCACACGGTCTTCGGTATCGCGTCTCCGCGCGACCGATCTCCGAGCTCCGACGCACCGCAGACATCGTCTTTCCGCGTGCTCGTGTGGCCGTGTTCGTCGACGGATGCTATTGGCACGGCTGCCCCGCGCACTATCGACCATCGACCAAGAACTCGGACTTCTGGGCCACGAAGATCGCTTCCAACCGACTCCGTGATGAGGACACCAATCGTGCACTATCAGAAGCAGGATGGACTGTCGTCCGTTGCTGGGAGCACGAAGATCCCGAAATCGCCGCCGAACGCGTGATCGACGCGCTCGGCAAGTCAACTCCCGTGACAGACCGATGAGAGAGAGTGCCGTGCCTGAGATCAGCGTTCCACCCGAGATCCGCGACGCCGTTCTCCGTGAACTGTACCGACAGGTTGGAATGATCGAATGGGAGGAAATGTCGTCACGCGAGAAGACCAAGTACTACACGCAGTGGGTGGAGGATCCCCTGATCGGTGGCGAGCTGGCCGACTACTACACAGCCGAAGGAATGCGCGTGTGGATCAAGGATGGTCCGCTGAAGGAATACACCCGCGCATTGGAGAATGTCGGTCCGTTCGCGCGATACGCCACTCGGCGATTATCACCACCCGGCGAGTTCATCCGCGAGGTTCTCGGCGACACTTGGACCACGGTGCCCGGTAGCCTCGGCGAGAAGCCGATGCATTGCCGAGTGGAATCGGGTGGGACACGACGGTACCTCTGCTGGGGACGCCCCCGAACGTTCCGAGACCTCTTGTGGGCGGCCGTCAATCAAGCGGTCACCGGCGGAAGCCGGCCACTGATCGTCGTGTTCGTCACCGGAACCCAACCGGTCGACGACAAGCTCGAGGCGCAGCACGAACGGATCGCCCAACACTGCGGCATCGACTTGGCTTACGTCCGCCGCCAGTTGACGGAATGACCGTATTCAGCATTTGGTGCGAGGTATCGACACGCTCTCGGCTCCGTCGACCGAGAATCCCCAGCGGTGTGCCGATTCCAGTCCCGAGCCATCGGCACCCAGATGTGAGCGGATGCATTGCCAGGCCTTCCGGACTCGGGCTGCCGATCGCGGACCGAACTGTTGCTGCGTGGGCCGAGCCTGGATCGAATGTCGGTCGAGCAGGCAACGTTTCGCCTCATTCCGAAGGCGCTGCAACTCGGGTCCACCGCCAGCCGGCCACCTGAGGTGAGTACACCTGACAGATGCACGCGCCCGCAACTGGTGGGCACCTAGTCTCGAAGGCGTGGAGAGCCTGGGAGCATTCTTGAAAACCCGCCGCGACCGGGTCACCCCCGACCAGATCGATCTGCGCACCTATGGGAGCGCGCGGCGGGTTCCGGGATTGCCTCGCGAAGAACTTGCTCATCTGGCGGGGGTCAGCGTCGGCTACTACATCCGGTTGGAGCAGACGAAGGCGGAGGCGGCCTCCGATCAGGTACTCGACACACTCGCGCGGGTGCTGGAACTCGACGCCGTGGCGACCACCCACCTGCGCAACCTTGCCCGTCGGCCTGCGGGCGACCTCGCCGAACCGCCGGTCGAGCAACCGCATCCTCGGGTCCTCGCGCTGCTCGGGGCGCTGGCCGACACGACCCCGGCGATCGTGCTGGGTCGCCGCGGCGACATCCTCGCGTGGAACCGCGCGGGCCACATGCTGTTCGCCGAACACCTCGACTTCGCGGCGCCGAATCACCCCGACACCCGCCCCTCAATCCCCCGAATGTTCTTCCTCGACCCGCGCACCAGGCACCTGCACCGCAATTGGGATGAACTCGCCAGGATCCACGTCGCCTACCTGCGGTTGACCGCCGGACGATTCCCGACCGACGCGCGCTTGGCCGATCTGATCGGCGAACTCGCCATGCGCGGTGACCAATTCGCCGCCTTGTGGGCGACCGGCGCGGTCGCCGACTGCACAGTCGGAGCCATGCACCTGCGCCACCCGACCATCGGCGACGCCGGCGTCGCCTACCAGGTCTGGCTCCAGCCGGACAGTCCCGACCACCGCCTCAAGGTCTACACCCCCATCGACGCGGCCTCGGCGGACGCGCTACGAACCCTCTCCCAACGATTCCGGGGCCGCTAGCCGTCCTACTCGACGCACTTTCGCGGAGCTTGGGGACGCTCATCGGGATGGCCGAATCCGACGCCGGATCGGGACGACGAAAGCGCGGGCCGCACTGTCGAGTGGGTCAGCCGCGGCGCGCTACCGCGTGGTGCGTGCCGAGTAGCAGGTCACGCAGGCGGTTGGTGACCTCATCGGTCGTGCCGGGCACGAGGGTGAACTCGTCGCGATTGTGATGGATGAGCAGGTATCTGCCGTCGGCTGGGCCGTAGTCCAGCCAGTGGAAGCCCTGGCCGTCCGCTGTGGGGCGCGCATCGATGGCGCCGCCGGGATAGACGGTGACCTCGCCGACACCCGAACGCCTGCGGCGTAGGATTCGGTCGAGTTTTTCCTTGTGCGACAACCTGGTTGGGTGGCGCGCGTATTCGACTGCGGCGAGATCGCTTCTGCGGCCGGTGATCGGCGGTTCCGCACCGGGTCGGAAAGCGGGCAGGTTCGCCGCGAGATGGGTGGGCAGATCCTCCGACGCGCAGGCGAACAGGATTACGTCGCCACCGTATTCCGGTGTGGGGCCGGGCATTTGGGCGGCCAAGGCGGCTGTGCGGCCGACGAGACCCGCGTGCACGCGCACCACCCTGTCCAATCCCTGGCCGTAGACACCGTGGATCTCCACGCGGACCTGCGGATTCAGCAGTGTCGACACGGTGCGGAACAACTGCTCGTCCGCCGCGTTCACCAACTGCTGAGCGGCCTCGGCGCGAGCGCGGGCGTAATCGTCGAGTGCGTCGAGATGATCCGGCAGATACCGCAGCGGATAGGGCAGCCGATCGCGACCGAAGGCTTCCAGCGCCAGGGTGAATGTCAAACCACCCATGCGCCAACGTCTTTCATTCATTTGCGCTATTCGCCGATCACACCACCGGGCGGCAGCGCGGGCGGCGGCGTGCCGAGCAATTCCGAACCGCGATCCCAGACCAGATAGTCCTTGGTTTTGACCTCGCGCTCGTCATCGCCTTTTCCGCGACCGGCCGCAGGCATGCCGCCCGGCGCACCGGGCATGCCCGACTGTCCCGGCCTGGCCGCCCCTTTGGGCACCGACTCGCCGGGAACCTTCATCCCCGGCGCGCCCGGCACCGGATTGGCCACGCGCCCAACAGGATTCCCACTCAGGCCACGGCCACCGGGATTCCCCCCGGAGCCGCCCGTACCGCGACCACCGGAATTCGCACCGGGACCACCGGAATTCCGCTCCCGCCGCCCGATCCCCGGCACGGCGCCCACTCCAGGGCCTGGCATCGAAGGCTGCCCGCCCTGACCACCGATGCCCGAACCACCCTGCCGCGAATTACCCGCCGACGAATCGGTGGGTGCGACGGCAGCGGGCGCGGTGCTGCCCGACGGATTCGTACCCGTCGGATCCGGATTCCCACCGGGTGCCCGCGAATCCTGTTTCGGACCATCGGTTCCCGGCGCGGAACCACCACCGGAATCCCCTGCGCCCGAAGGTTGTCCACCGGGTCCCGTCGGCGCGAACCCCGCCTCCCGCCCGCCCGGCTGCTGTCCGCCGCGCGAGATACCGGGATCGGATCCGCCGGGGCCATTGACCGGATTGCTCGGAGTCGGCAATACCGGCCGCACCGGGTCGACATCACGCACCACATTCTTCTGGTAGACATCCTGCATCACGCGCTGCGCATCCTTCTCCGCCTCGTCCGCGCGATGCTGCGTGCCCTTGAAATATCCTTGGAACGGCAGGTGGTCTATCAACATATCGCTGAAACCGCCCGAATTCTCCGGCGGCGGAACCGAGTCCTTCACCTGACCCAAGTAGTCGCCATGCAACGCCATGGTCCGTGCGACGATATGCTGAGCGACCGAAAGCTTCTCGATGTCGCCGCAGAATTGGCGTGTGGCTTCGATGAACGCCTCAGCGGACCGGCCCTGCATCATCTGCTGCACGTCTTGAGCGACACCGTGGGCGAACTCGTCGGCGTATTGCTTTGTCTTGAAGGCAAGATCTCGCCATGCCTGCGCGGCATCGTTGATCGCTGCGGTAGCTACCGGGTCGGCAGCGTCGTTGAGTCCATCCCATATTCGCTGATGTGACCATGAAGGAAACGACTCCAGTTTGTCACCGACGAGCACTGCCGGATCGAAACCGCCCGCATGTTCGGCGCGGTACGAATCGAACCCGACGTTCGCGCCGGTACGAGCCGAATCCCAGTCACGAGAGGCTTTTTCCTGCCGATCGTGGCGATCTTGCTCCTGCTGCTCCGCCTTGTGCCGCCCCGACTGCCCGGCTGCCACCTCCATCGCGTTGGCGACCCACTCGGCCATCTCCTTCGGGCCGTGCAGTTCGAACCATCCCATTACGCCCCCTCGGTTGCCTGATTGATCGCTGCGGCATTGGCCTGATCCTGTGCGGTGAGCTTCTGGATCACGGCGTCGTAGGTATCGCGCATCGCGACGACGACATCGACCGCTGCCCTGTACTGTCTGCCTGCCGAGTCCGGCGCACCTTCGGCTTTCTTCTCGAATGCTTCCTTCATCACTACCGACGACGGCAACGTACCGAAGCCGTTGAGGCGCGCTAGTCGCCGCGCAGTTCGGAGAAGATCCTCGTCGAGGTGCTTGCGCATCGTCTCCACCCGATTCCGCAATGCTCGAGCCAGATCGACGTCCAGCCGAAATGTTCCAGCCTCCGCCTCCCGCTTCAGACCTCGCCAGTACGCTATTTGGTCGGCGGGTCTCGGCGTATTGGGATCGCCCTGTGGTTCTGCCATGTTCCCTCCTGATAGTCGTCTTGAGCACCATCGCTCTTTGGACGTATGTCACTCATTGCGGCAGATAGGAAACCAAATCCGTGGCGCGACTCAGCGCAATATCGCACGGGGGCAGTTGGGACGCTTTCGATTCCTCTCCCCTGGACCAGTAGATGAACAGGTCGATCGAGCCTTGCTTGTAGGGCACGCTGACATAGCAAGTCAACGGGTCTGCGGAACCATCGTTTGTTGCGATGTTGTCCTGGTACATCAGACCGGGCCTTGATCCCACCCGAACATCACGAAAGTTCAGGAGAACCTTGTTCTTTCGCACATCAGCCAGGGAAAAACGTTCAGCTCCGACACCAACGCCATATGGCCCTTCGGTTGAGTTCCATGAGCAGCTTTTCGCGGCGGCATTGGTCGGGTTTCCCGAATCGATGCCGACATGCTTGTCAGCGGGGTTGACCCGGAGAACACGTAGAACGTCGTCAGACAAATCCGTACACGGGTTCCACAGCACATCGGAAAGCGGCGGCGGCGTCAGTGGAGCCTTCTCACTCCCACCTGGTTTACACCCAACCACCAGCGCCGCCAGACCCACCAGCACCACGGGAACCACACGCACCCCGCGCGATCCGGCCCTTGAACGCATCGACAACCTCTCCCCTGCCTAGGCCCCACCGTTCCCAACAGAATAAGCCGCACCGCTCCCGTTCGCGGTTCCACCCGAAACTCGGCGACGATGGTTGCGCAGTGGGTTACCGTGAGGATCGGACGAGTGCGGCCGGCACCTATAGGGGACGACGTGGACGACGACATAGCGAACGACAGCACTCCGGTGGCGGCGGAACTGATTGAACCACAAGGGAATTCGACATCCAGGACGGATGAGGACCACGCCGCCGCCTTGGCGCTGGATCGCGATGCCGAGCAGATGGCCCAACTATGGGGCCAATTCGCCGAAGCGTCGGCGCAATTCGCCGCCACGCTGACCGACATGTGGTGGAAGGCGCTACCGGTGGCGCGGCCGGGTGGACTCGATGTGGTCGGTTCGACGGCGATGATCGCCGCGCGGCTGGCACACCTCGGCCCGGAAGGCGATCCGCTCGAACAGGTCACGCTGGGCGCGATCAACTACCTGCACGGGGCCAGCGCGCACGCGCGCGGCGAGGCCGACGAGTACGAGGATCTACGCGAATCACTGCGCCACGAGATGGACGAACATTTCGACCCGCGCCCCGAGGCGTGACGCACCCCACGAACAAAACGAACGGGCGCACCATCACCCGGTACACCCGTTCCTCTCGGAGCCCCTGTCAGGATTGAACTGACGACCTTTCGCTTACAAATCCGACGCAGCCTCTACCACTGAGCAACCGCAACCACCCACCAACACAACGAACGGGCACACCGTCATCCGGTGCACCCGTTCCTCTCGGAGCCCCCTGTCAGGATTGAACTGACGACCTTTCGCTTACAAGGCGAGTGCTCTACCACTGAGCTAAGGAGGCGGAAAGCGTTGCAATCATAACCGGACTCGCCGATTGCGCGGCACCGGGTTTGGCGGGCAGCGCAATCGGCGGTCTGGTTTTGTTGGTCCCGCGCAGTATCGGCACCGCTGAGCAGCGGTTTCGGTTACTGCGGATCAGGACTGGGCGCCCTGCCGGGCCGCGTCGTCGGCAGCCATCGCATCGCGCAGGCTCTTCGGACGCATATCGGTCCAGTTCTTCTCCACGTATTCCACGCAGGCCGCGCGGCTCTCCTCGCCGAATACGACCCGCCACCCCGCCGGAACCTCCGCGAAGGACGGCCACAGCGAGTGCTGCTCCTCGTCGTTGACCAGGACGAAGAAGCGGCCGTCTTCGTCATCGAAGGGATTGGTGCTCAATTTCACCTCACTGGATACTGGCGCTTGTACGGGATTGCTCCGGGCCCCTCCGACACCGTCGGCGTCGAACGAACCCCGAGCGATGTTTCGACCCTAGCAAGTTAGACGTTACTGATGGGGGGTTACCTCATCGCCCCCCTCCTCTTCAGCCGGCGAAGAAGTCCAACAGGATCTTGTTGACGGCCTCGGGTCGCTCCAGATAGCCGAAGTGACCGGCGTCGGGCACCTCCAGGTAGCGGGCGCCGGGGATGACGTCGGCGACCTCGCGGGAGAGGTAGGGGGGAATCATCCGGTCGTCGGCGAAGCCGACGGACAGGCAGGGGACGGTGATCCCCCGGTATGCCTGCAACCGGTTGAAGCTGTGGTCCATGCGCCGTTGGGCGCGGATTCCGGGTGCGACGGGGCCGCCGGTGAATTCGAACAGGTCCAGCCAGTCGCGGGCGGTGTTGGGGTCGGCGAGGCTGGCCGGGGAGAGGTTCATCACGGCGTTGACGGCGGCCTCGTATTTGGCTGGCAGTTTGATGCCCTGCTCGTCGAGTTCGTTCTCGCCGAGGGACAGGACCTGCTGGAATTGATCCATCCGTCCATGTCCGGCCAGGAAGACCGCCTTGCGGACCAGTTCGGGTCGGGTCAGCGAGAGTTCCTGGGCGACCCGCGCGCCCATCGAGGTGCCCGCGATCAGCGCCGGACCCTCGTCGAGCAGTTCGATCAGGGCCGCGGTGTCGGCCACCAGTTCCTCGATGCGCATTCCGGCGGCGGCGTCGAAGGATGGGGCGATACCCCTGTTGTCGAAGGTGCAGACGCGGTATCCGGCCGCCAGCAGCGCGGGCACCTGGTGCAGTTCCCAGACGCGGCCCGGACTGCCGGTGCCCATGATCATCACGACGAGCGGCCCGCCGCCCTTGGTATCGGTGCCACGCGCCCGGTCGCCCTTGACCTGGTAGTTGAGCGCAATTCCGTTTACCGTGGCCAACGGCATCTTCGACCCTTTCGTGGAGGTGACCCTGCGCACCCACGGTATAGGGGTGGTGGGGTTGGGCGCACCCCAGCGTCCGCCAGATACCATTGACTATTCGCACGCACGAGCGTATTTGCACGGGAGGACAACGAGATGGCCGCGAAGAGCAGCGCGAACGACATCGCGGACGACGATCTGGAACCGCTGGCCGATGAGACCGCGCGTCAGGCGCAGCGGGTCGTGGCGGCCTACGCGGAGGACGCCGACGAGTGCCGGATGCTGCTGTCCATGCTCGGCATCGGCCCCAGCTCGCGCGTCGAGTAATCACCTGATCCGAGCCCTCGGACTACTGGAAATACACAACTGAATATTCGCCGGAACCAACGACGCGCAAAGGATGCGTGAGTGGACCAATGATCGACCAGCCGTCGCACAATTCCGAGCAACTACCTGAGCACCATCGAGGCAACGATCACTCCGGCACCGAATCCAGCGGTGCCGGTTCGGGTTTCGTGGTCGTTGCCAATCGCTTGCCGGTGGATCTGGAGCGTCTTGCGGATGGCACCAGCCGCTGGAAGCGCAGTCCCGGCGGCCTGGTCACGGCGCTGGAGCCGGTGTTGCGCAGCAATAAGGGGGCGTGGGTCGGTTGGGCCGGGGTGCCCGATGTCGATATCGATCCGATCATCGAGGACGGTCTGGAACTGCATCCGGTTCCGCTCGGCGCGGACGAGGTGGCGGACTACTACGAGGGTTTCTCCAATGGCACGCTGTGGCCGCTGTATCACGATGTGATCGTGCGGCCCAACTATGAGCGCAAGTGGTGGTCGGCGTATGTGACGGTGAATCGGCGTTTCGCCGAGGCCACCGCGAAGGTGGCCGCCGAGGGGGCCACGGTCTGGGTGCAGGACTATCAACTGCAACTGGTGCCGAAGATGCTGCGCATGCTGCGTCCCGATCTCACCATCGGTTTCTTCCTGCATATCCCGTTCCCGCCGGTCGAGTTGTTCATGCAGATGCCGTGGCGCACCGAGATCGTGGAGGGTCTGCTCGGCGCGGATCTGATCGGTTTCCATTTGCCGGGCGGCGCGCAGAACTTCCTGTATCTGGCGCGCAGGTTGGCCGGGCAGCCCACTTCGCGCGGCACCGTAGGCGTGCGCTCGAAACTGGGTGTGGTGCAGGTGGGTTTCCGCTCGGTGCGGGTCGGCGCGTTCCCGATCTCCATCTCCTCGGCCGAACTCGACGAGGTCTCGCGCCGCCGCTCGGTGCGGGAGCGGGCCGCGCAGATCCGGTCCGAACTGGGTAATCCGAAGAATATTCTGCTCGGGGTCGACCGCCTGGACTACACCAAGGGCATCGATATCCGGTTGGCCGCGTTGGAGGAACTGCTGGTCGACGGCCGGGTGGATCCGTCGGAGACGGTCATGGTGCAGTTGGCCACGCCGAGCCGGGAGCGGGTGGAGAGCTATATCCAGATGCGCGGCGATATCGAGCGCCAGGTGGGTCGGATCAATGGCGAGTTCTCCCGTGTCGGTCATCCGGTGGTGCACTATCTGCATCGGCCGATTCCGCGCGAGGAGTTGATGGCCTTCTTCGTCGCGGCCGATGTCATGCTGGTCACCCCGCTGCGTGATGGGATGAATCTGGTGGCCAAGGAGTATGTGGCCTGCCACAGCGGACTCAACGGCGCGCTGGTGCTGAGCGAATTCACCGGCGCCGCGGCCGAATTGCGGCAGGCGTACCTGTGCAATCCGCATGATCTGGACAGTGTGAAGGATGCGATCTCCTCGGCCATCGAGGATGACAAGGAGACCAAGCGCCGCCGGATGCGGGCGCTGCGCCGCCAGGTGCTGGCCCACGATGTGGATCGTTGGGCACGCGCCTTCCTCGACGCCCTGGCCCAGGATCAGGTGGCGGGCAGCGCCCTGCTCACCGATGACGACGTGTACCCGCGCTGATCCCGATCCGCCGAGCCTGGTTCACAGGAATCGCCCGGGTAAGGTCCAGCGGCCTCCCAGTCCGTCAGGGCACCATTGATCCATGAATGGTGCGCCGGCGGATCGCGGTGGCCCCGAGGCTCGGGTGCTGGTGGTCGACGATGAGCCGATGATCGTGGAGTTGCTCGCGGTGAGCCTGCGCTACCAGGGTTTCGAGGTGGAGACGGCGGGCGATGGCGCGCAGGCGCTGGATCGGGCGCGCACTTTCCGTCCGCAGGCGCTGATCGTCGATGTGATGATGCCGGGTATGGACGGTTTCGGGTTGCTGCGGCGGCTGCGGGCCGACGGGATCGAGGCCCCGGTGCTTTTCCTGACCGCCCGCGACGAGGTGCAGGACAAGGTGGCGGGGCTGACGCTGGGCGCCGACGACTACATCACCAAGCCGTTCAGCCTCGAGGAGGTGGTGGCTCGGCTGCGGGTGGTGCTGCGCCGGGCGGGCCACGCCGCGCCGGTGAAGGAGAGTTCGCGTATTCGCTTCGAGGATATCGAGCTCGACGACGACACCCACGAGGTGTGGAAGGCCGGCGAGCCGGTTCCGCTGTCCCCCACCGAGTTCACGCTGCTGCGCTATTTCATGGTCAACGCGGGCACGGTGCTCAGCAAGCCGCGGATTCTGGATCACGTGTGGCGCTACGACTTCGGCGGCGAGGTCGGGGTGGTGGAGACCTATGTGTCGTATCTGCGCAAGAAGGTGGATACCGGCGCGGACCGGTTGATCCACACGCTGCGCGGGGTCGGCTATGTGATGCGGGCGCCGAATCGCCGGTCCGGCAGGTGAGTTCGCTGCGCTTCGCGGTCTCGCGCAGGCTGGCCGCGGTGCCGCTGCGGGTGACGCTGGTGCTGATCCTGGTGTTCACCTCGGCACTCGGTCTGTTGATCTCGGGGATCGCGGTGACCTCGGTGTTCGAGAAGTCGCTGCTGCGGCAGACCGATGATCAGCTGCGGCGGGCCGCCTACTCCTGGGCGCGCCCGGATCGTCTGACGCAGGCGCCGCCGCTGCCCCCGCCCGAGGCGCGGCATGCCCCGAGCCCGTTCTATATCGTCGCCACCCGGCACGGTGATCCGCAGAAGCTGGTGCTGCGGCCCTACAGCGTGGATGCGGCGCCGAAGCTGCCGGACCCGCCAGCGGACCAGCCGAAAACAGTTGATTCCCAGGGTAGTTCGTCCATCCACTGGCGGGTGGTCACCCTGTTCACCCCGGACGGGTCCACCACGGTGGCCATGCCGCTGACCCAGAACGACGAGGTGCTGCGCGGGCTGGTGGCCCTGGAGTTGATCGTGGGCGCGGTGGTGTTGATCCTGTTGGGCGCGGCCTCCTATTTCATCGTGCGGCGCAGTCTGCGCCCGCTGCGCGAGGTGGAGAAGACCGCAGCCGCCATCGCGGCCGGGGATCTGCATCGCCGGGTTCCGGTGCGCGGCACCAAGACCGAGGTGGACCGGCTGTCCACCTCGCTCAATGGCATGCTGACCCAGATCCAGCAGGCGTTCGCCGCGACGGAGGCCTCGGAGGAGGCGGCCGTGCGTTCCGAGGCGAAGATGCGGCGTTTCGTCGCCGATGCCAGCCACGAATTGCGCACCCCGCTGACCACGATCCGGGGTTTCGCGGAGCTGTATCGGCAGGGTGTGACGGCGGATCCGGCCATGTTCATGGATCGGATCGAGCGCGAGGCGCAGCGAATGGGTCTGCTGGTGGAGGATCTGCTCATGCTGGCCCGGCTGGACGCGCAGCGACCGCTGGATCTGCGGGAGGTGGATCTGCTGGGTCTGGCCAGCGACGCGGTGCACAATGCCCGCGCGGTGGCCGCGGCCGCGCGTCCGGAGGGTCCGCGCCGCCCGATCCAGCTCGAGATCCGGCCGGGCGAGGGCACTTTGGAGGTGCTGGGGGATGCGGAGCGGCTGCGTCAGGTGCTGAGCAACCTGCTCAACAATGCCCTCACCCACACCCCGCCCGAGGCCGCCGTCACGGTGCGGCTGACTCCGGCGGCGGATCATGTGCTGCTCGAGGTGGCCGATACCGGACCGGGTCTGCCCGAGGACGCGGCCGAGCGGGTTTTCGAGCGGTTCTACCGCACCGATGCTTCCCGCACCCGCAGCAGCGGCGGCACCGGGTTGGGTCTTTCGATCGTGCAGGCGCTGGTCACCGCGCACGGCGGCACGGTGCGCGTGGCGAGCGAACCCGGTGCGGGCACCACGTTCACGGTGCGGCTGCCGCGCGGAACCGCCTGAGTCAGACCGGTTTCGCCTCCGAGAGCACCCATTGCCCGCCGTCGCGATCCAGCGTGACCCGCAGGCGGCTGGCGGCGACCGTCGCCTTGGGATTGTCCTTCGGTGTGGAGGACTGATTCAGGAACAGCAGCACCACCGCGTGATTCGGGTTCGCCGACACCACGCCCGCCGCCTGCACATTGCAGACGACGGTGAGCTGCTTTTCTTTAGCACCGGGGATGATGAGCTGCTTGCTCACCGCCTCGTATTCGTCGCGGACGCTGCCGCGCAGGTTGCGGATCGCGGATTCGACCACGCTGTCCACGTTTTGGTAGTTGTAGGTGAACATGCCCTCGACATCGCGGGTGGCCACCGCGGTGGCCTCGGCGCGCGACTGCTCGTCCTGGCGCAGTTGCCAGTAGCGCAGGCCCGCGACGCCGCAGAGCACCAGCGCCGCCGCGACGACGAGTCCGCCCGCGCCGAACAGGATGGGCCGCCAAGGCATTCGCGGGATGGTCATGACACGAACTCCAATCCGGAGACCGACAGCGCGTTCCCGTCGCGGGCGATGGTGATGCGCATGCGGAACACCCGCTGCTGCGGCTGATCGAGTCCGGCGTTCTGCACCGTCATCAGGCTGGCGACCAGCACCCGCGCCGAATGCTCATCGGAACTCTCCACCGCCACCTCGGCGACCTGGCCGGTGGAACGCACCTTCGCCTCGGTGACGAATCCGATGAAATCCTTCATGAGATTGTCGAATTCGGTGCGGAAGCTGCCCGAGGACATGGCGTAGACCCGGTCCGCGTCCTGCTGCACGCTGTCGGCGCGGATGGTGGTCATATTGATGGCGGCCTGCTTGCCGAATTGCAGGTAGTCGGCGCGCAGCGCGTTGCGTTGGCCGGCGAGATGCGCCTCGTAGCCCGCGAATCCGGCGCCACCCACCAGCAGCACGACCAATAGCGCGGCGAGCACCCCGGCGATGACGCGCCACCGGCTTCGGGGGCTGTCGGGCGGTGCGTCCGACACCGATGCCGCGTCTTCGGCGACCGGGCGGTCCAGCACCGCGACGGCCGTCCCGGAGCCGACGGCATCCGACGACGCGGCAGCCGGTCGCACCGGCGCGGCACTCTTCCCGAGGGAGACCGTATCCTTCCGCGCCGCAGTGTCTTCCGGATCGCCGACGGGCGGTCCCGCCGAGCGGACCGCTTTGCGCCTGTTCCGACCGCTGACCGTGCTACCACTCATCGTTGCAGCTCCTCCACCATTTCCTGCCAGCTCGACGGTATGGTCGCCGATCCGCCGGGTGCGATGCCGCCCTGACGGTAGGTGCGTCCTTCCGGTCCGATGAAGATTCCGGTGGCCGGATCATAGGACCTGGCGACGGCGGGCGCTGCGGGTCCGGCAGGGGCCGTGGCGGCGGCGGGCGCGACCGGGTGCGGCGGGCCGAAGGGCGGGTTGTCCCCCAGCGGCACATAGCCGCGCCGGTCGCGGCACAGCTCCGGGCTCGGCGCGCGCTTGCCCGGCACCTCCATGCACGGCGCGTTGCGGATACCGCGCACCGCCTCCGGCGCGCCCGGCGCTACCCGGCAGTACAGACCCGGCGGCGTGTCCGGGATATCCTCGGCGGCCGGTGAGCGCCGCTGGTCGGGCGGCAGGAAGCCGGTGGTGCAGCCGGGCGGATCATTGAGTCCGAGGTTGAAGTCCACCATCGCGCCGTATTCGGTCGGGCCGCGAATCGCGGTGAGCAGCACCGAGATCAGCGGCGGATAGATCACCAGGATCTGCTCCAGGCCCGCGTGATAGGTGTTGGTTACCTGGCCGACGCTGACCAGATTGTTGAGCAGCAGCGGCAGCGTCGGTTTGAGTTCCTGGAACTGTTGCGACACTCGATCGAGCGAGGCGGGCGCCTTGCGGATCACCTCGCGCAGCGCCGGATCGTGCTGCCGGAGCTGATCGGTGACGGTGGCCAAATCCCTGGTCCAGGAGCGGATCGCGTCGTCGGAGCGATTCTGGGTGTCCAGTAGGGGTCCGATCTTGTCGATCAGGTCCTTGGTCGGCTCCTTGGCTGCCTGCGCCTCCTGCACCAGAAGTGCGGCCGAATCGATGAACTTCTGCAGATCGGGACCCGCGCCCTGGAATGCCTTGAACGCCTCGTCGATCACCTGCCGCAGTTTGGTGTCGGCGACGCTGTCGAGCAGCCGCTCGACCTGGTCGAGCATGGTGCCGACATCCTGCGGCAGCCGGGTGCGCGCGGCCGGGATGACCGCGCCGTCGGTCAGGTCGCGGCGACTGGGTTCGGCGGGCGGCACCAGGTCCACGTACTGCTCGCCGACGGCGGAGACACTGCGCACCCACGCCTGTGAATTGTCGGGCACCTGGTAGCCGCTGTTGATCGACAGATCGGCCTCGACGCCGTTCGGGGTGAGCCGAACCGCGCGCACCACACCGATATTCGTGCCGCGGTAGGCGACGTTCGCGTTCTCGTAGAGCCCGCCGGTCGCGGTGAGTTGCACGGTGACCCCGTAGCGGCCGAGGCCGAACATGGCGGGCAGGTGGATGTAGGTGCCGCCCATCACCACCAGACCGATCACGGTGAGGATGGCGAAGGCGACCAGTTGGCCCTTGACGAAACGACTCAGTGTCATCGCCCGGCGCCTCCTTCCGGCGCGGGATTCGGCGCGCCGGGCAGCGGCACGGTCAGGCCGGGAATGGCGGGCAGGCCCGGAATCGGGGGCAGGCCCGGAATTGTCGGCGTTGGGGCCGCTGTGGCGGGTGCGGGTCCGAAGGGTGCGGTGGCCGGGTCGGTCGCCTGCAGCGCCGTGGGCGGCATGCCGCCACCGATGGTGCGCTGCGCGCCGCCGAAGGCCCCGCCCAGCGGGGTGCCGGTGAGGAAGTTCGAATCCAACCGGGCGGCACGCAGATCCACGGTGATGAACAGATTCAAGTAGTCGCCCTTGATGGCATGGTCGAGGTACTTCATTGGGAACGGGAAGGTGAGCAGCACCTTCAGCACCTCGGTGAGATTGTTGCCGGTGTCGGCGAGCTGTTGCAGCACCGGCCACAGGTTGCGCAGGTCGGCCCGCAGGTCGGCTCCGGAGTTGTCGACGATCCGCTGCACCACATCGCTCAAACCGCCGAGTGCCACAATGGTTTTCGTCAACGTCTCGCGCCGATCGGCCAGAACGGTCAGCGCCGGGTGGATATCCTCGATGGCCGCGGCCACCCGCTGCTTCTGCTGGGCGAGCACGCCCGAGAATCGGTCCAGACCTTCGATGGCGGCGACGATATCGCCGGTCTGCCGGTCCAGGGTGGTGGTGAGCTCGTTGATCTGGGGCAGCAGATCGCGAATGGCGTCGGTGCGCCCGGTGAGGGCCGTATCCAGTTCTCGGGTAATGGTTTCCAGTTGGGCGACGCCACCGCCGGAGACCACCATCGACAGCGAGGACAGCACCTGTTCGGTGGTGGGGTAGGCGCCTGCCCGCTCCAGCGGGATGAGGTCGCCGTCACGCAGTTTGCCTTGCGGCGCAACATTTGTCGGCGCGGACAGTTCCAGGTGATTGCTGCCGAGCAGGCTGGTCTGTCCGATCGCCGCGACCGTGTTGGCGGGCAGGTCCACACCGGGATTGAGCGACACGGTGACCAGCGCGTGCCAACCCTCCAGTTCGATCCCGGAGACCGATCCGACCGTCACATCGTGCACGCGTACGGGCGAATTCCGGGTCAGCGTGGTGACATTCGGCATCTGTATCCGCACCCGCCATGATCCGGCGCCGGTGCCCTCGGTGCCGGGCAGCGGCAGCGAATTCAGACCGTCCCACGAGCAGCCGCAGGCGCCGATGGTCACCGCCACCGCGACGGCCGACAGCCGAATCCGGCGGCCCCTCATTTGTCACCTCCCGGATTGACCAGTCCGGCAAGACCATTCGGCACGATGACCGGCGGGGCCTCGGCTGCGGCGCGGGCCGCCAACTCCGGGGTGGAGAACTGCAACTGCGAGGGGAACGCGCGCACACTGCCGGTCGGATTGGCCAGGATGGGCGGGTAGTTGATCATCAGCGAGTTGATGATCGGCGCCAACTGCTCGGCGCACAGGCTCGCGCTCCTGTCGGAGTCATTGGTTTTCAGCGACTCCACCGAACCGCACAGGAAGCTGAAGGCGTCGGCGGCGTTCTGGCCGACCAGCACACCGGTCAGCGAACCCGTCGACGGCTGGTAGATGCGGTAGAAGTTCTCCAGCGCGGTCGGTCCGGCGTGCAGGATCTGTTCGAGCTGCGGCCGCTTGTCGACCAGGATCTGGGTCACCTCGCCCAACTTCCGCACGCCCTCGCTGAGCCGCGCGCCGTCGGTGTCGAGGAAGCGTTTCACATCCGAGACGGCGGCATCCAAATTGTCCAGGCCGGAACCGAGTTCGTTCGATACGCCCGCCAGCACCGCCGACACCGAGGCGAGCCGCCCGCCGAACTGGACGATCTGCTCATTGCTCGCCGAGAGCACGTCGACGAATTTCTGCAGGTTGCGCAGGCTGCCGAACAGGTCGGTGCGCCCGTCGGAGAGCGTATTCAGCGTCGCGGACAGCTCCCGAATGGTGTCGCGCAACTTCTGACCATTGCCGTCCAGATTGTTGGCGGCCGTATCGAGGAATTTCCCGAAGGAACCCTGCTGATCCCCGACCGGGCCGAGTGTCTTCGCCAGCCTGGCCAATTCGGATTTGATGTCGTCCCATTCGACCGGGACGGCGGTGCGGTCCAAGCCGATCTGCCCGCCGCCGCCCAGCTTGGGTCCGCCGGTGTAGGCGGGGGCCAACTGGATGAATCGGGCCGAGACCAGGGAGGGCGAGACGATCACCGCGCGGGCGGCGGCCGGAATGCTGACGCCCCGGTCGAGCAGCAGATCCACCCTGACCTTGTCGCGACCGGGCTCGACGGCGGTGATGCGCCCGACCTTCACCCCGAGCACCCGCACGTCATCGCCGACATACAGCGCATTGGTGGACGGAAAGTACGCCTGGATCTTGGTCTTCCCGAGATTCGCCACCGGCTGCCACGCCACCGCGACAACGGCGGCGACAACCGCGGCGGCGGCCACCAGCGCGACCCAGCGGGGCAGAGGCCGCATCCTCGAAAGCAGTTTCATCGCGGCGGCTCCTGCGTTCCCGGCGTGATGGTCGGTGGCGGATCGACGTATCGGCGCAGATCCTCGGGCACATGCTGCGGCCAGGCCAGCGCGTCGACCAGAATCTGCAGCGCCCGCGATGACCCGTTGATCATGTAGGAGTTGAAATACGGTCCGCTGCCGACCTGTTCGCCCAGGGCGGCTTCGAACGGGCCGAGCCCGTCGAGGGCCTTGGAGATGTTGTCCCGATTCTTGCTGAGCAGTGCCAGCACCGAATTCAGCTTGTCCAGCGCCGGACCGAGTTGCTTCTCGTTGTCGGCGACCAGGCCGGAGAGTTGTTTGGCCACCGCGTCCACGGCCACGATGAGCTGCGCGAGCGCGGCCCGGCGGCGATCGAGCTCACCGAGCAGCGAATTGCCGTCCAGCAGCAGGGCATTGATCTGGTCGCCGCGATCGGCCAGCACCTTGGTCACGCTCTGTGCCCGTTTCAGCAGTTCGGACAGGGCGCGGTCGCGCTGGTTGATACTGCGCGAGAGTGCGGTGACACCATCGAGGGCCGACCGCAGCGGGGCGGGTGTGTCGGCGAAGGTCTGCGAGAGGGTGTCGAGGGTCTGGTTGATGCGGTCCATATCCAAACCGGATGTGGTGCCGGCGAGTTCGCTCAGTGCGTCATTGAGCGAGTACGGGGATCTGGTGCGCTCCAGCGGAATCGGTTGATCACGGCGAATCGCGCCGACCCCGGCGGGCGTCACCTCCAGCGAGCGGCGGCCGAGCACGGTATTGGTCTTGATCGCGGCACTCGTCTTGTCCCCCAGGATGATCGACTCGTCGAGGGTGAAGCGCACCAGCACCTTGTCGCCGTCGAGGCGCACATCCTCCACCCGCCCGGAGCGCACCCCGGCCACCTGCACATTGTCGCCGGGCAGCAGCCCGCCCGCATCGGTGAACAGCGCGGTGACGTTCGCACCGGAGCGAATGAACGGGAGCCGGTCGAACTGGAGCGCCGACAGCGCGATCGCCGCCGCGAGCACGATGCCCGTGATACCGAGGTTGATGGCGCGTCGTCCGTTCATCGATACTCAGTTGCCCTTCTCGCAGCGGCCGGTCGTCTGCGCGCCGGGCAGGGTAACTTTCTGCGGTGTGCCGTCCGGACCGTCGATGATGGCGACCGCGCCGCAGATGTAGAGGTTCAGGAACGATCCGTAGGACCCGATGCGGATAAGCCGCCGGTAGGTCTCGGGCAGGCGGTCCAGCACCCACTGGATGGTGTCGGAGCCCGCGTCGAGTTGTCCTGCGGCGCGGTCGGTCTGCTCGATGGCGGACTTCAGGTCGGGGCGGGTCTGGGCCAGCAGCCCGGCCAGGCCGTCGGTGGCGCCCGCGATGCGGGGCAGCGCGTCGCCGAGCGGATCGCGATCGGCGGACAACCCGCTGATGAGCCGCTGCAACTCGGTGAGGGTGGTGTTGAACTCCTTGTCCCTGTCATCGATGGTCGCCAGCACGGTGCGCAGATTCTCGATGACGCTGCCGATCAACCCATCCCGCTCGGCCAGCGTCTTGGTGAACGAGCCGCTGCTGTTGAGCAGCGAGACCAGCGTGCCGCCCTCGCCCTGGAAGATCTTCAGCAGCGCGTCGGTCAGATCGTTGACCTGTTTGGGTTGCAGACCGCGCAGCAGTGGTTTGAAGCCGCCGAGCAGCATGTCCAGATCCAGCGCGGGCTGGGTCTGCTCCTTGGGGATGGTGCCGCCGGAGGGCAGCGCGGTGGGCGCGCCGGGACCGTCGAGCAGTTCGAGATACCGGTCGCCGACGAGGTTCTCGTAGCGGATGACGGCCCTGGTGCTGCGGTAGATCCGGTATTCGCGATCCACATCGAAGTCGACATGGGCCAACCTGTCCGAGCCGACGTAGACCCGGTTCACCGAACCGATGGGCACTCCGGCGATGCGGACCTTCGATCCGGGCAGCATGCCCGAGGAATTGGTGAACACGGCGTGGTAGCCGTTCTCCCTGGCGAAGCGGATCTGGCTGAACACCACCACCAATCCGGTGAAGATCAGCGTCATCACCAGGGTGAAGGCGGCCAGTTTGAGGGTGGTGGCGAGATTCTTCACGGCTGCCCCACCCCCGGCAGACCGCCGAAGATCACCTGGAACACCTTGGGGCCGTTGACCTGCAACGTCGTCGACGGCGTCCAGACGTGACCCGCGGAGGTGTCGGTGACCAGGAAGTCCGACAACTGCCCCGGCTGGTGGTCGGACAGGTTCTCGCAGTGCGGGCCGCCGGTGGCATTGACCTTCGGCAGGTCCTTCGGATACTCGTAGGGCTGCGCGCCATAGGTGAAGCTCGCGTACATCCCGACCCCCTCCTGCTTGCCGCCGAAGACCTCGTCGGCCCGCGGCAGCGCCTCGCCCATCGCCACGATCATGCAGTGCAGGCCCGGCGCGTACTCGCGCAGCAGCGCCGTGGTGGGACGCAGCAGATCCAGTGCGGCGCCCAGCGGCTGCTCGCTCTCGCGCAGCACGGAGCCGACGGTATCGGTGACGCCGGTGAGGTTGGCCAGCAGCAGATCGAGGCCGCGTTGCTGCGTGGTCAGGGTCGCTCCGGTAACGGCCAGGTTGTCGGTGGTGCGCAGCAGGTCGGGCGCGGTGTCGGCGTAGAGGTTGGTGGTGGTCCGCGCGGCCTTCAGGTCCCGAACCAGCGCATCCAGTTTCGGATTGAGTTCGCGCAGGTAGTCCTCGCCGGTGGTGAGCAAGGTGCCGAGTTTCTCGCCGCGCCCCTCGACGGCGGTGCCGACGGCCTCGAGGATGGCGTTGAGTTTGTCGGGCTGTGCCTTGGTGAGCACGTCGTTCAATCGCTCGAACAGCGTATTGAATTCGATGGTCACCTGTTGGGCGCGCACCGTCGCGCCCGGCGCCAGCGCGGTGGTCGAAGGATGTTCCGGCACCGTGAAATTCACGTACTTCGCGCCGAAGACGGTGCTGGAGCGGATATCCACGGTCGCGTTGGCGGGGACCAGTTTCAGTTGATCGGGATCGAGCGCCAGTTTCAGGCGCGCGCCCGCCGCGGTGTGCTCGATGGCGGTGACCCGGCCGATCTCGACACCGCGGATCCGCACCTTCGCGGCCGGATCGAGGACCAGACCGCTGCGGGGGGTGTCGACGGTGACGGTGGCGGTGGGGGTGAATCCGCCGGCGAACATGGTCAGCGCCACCGCCACGACGGCGGCGATCGCGAGCACCAGCGCGCCGCCCGCCAGTTTCAGCCCGAATCCGTTGAGGTCCTTCGATTCCGCCATTGCCCGCTATCCCGAGAGGTGGAAATTGCCGGAGGTGCCGTAGACGGCCAGCGAGATGAGCAGCGTCACCATGACCACCGCGACCAGTGAGGTGCGCACGGCGTTACCGACCGCGATGCCGACGCCGACCGGGCCACCCGAGGCGTTGTAGCCGTAGTAGGTGTGGATGAGCATCACCGCCAGCGCCATGAAGATGGCCTGGGCGAAGGACCACAGGATGTCGGTGGGGATGAGGAAGGTGGCGAAGTAGTGGTCGTAGACGCCCGCCGACTGGTTGTAGATGTCGACGGTGGCGAAGCGGCTGGCCAGGAAGGAGGCGATCACCGCGAGCGCGTACAGCGGGACGATGGCGATCATCCCCGCCAGCACCCTGGTGCCGACCAGGAACGGAACCGGGCGGATGGCCATGGATTCCAGCGCGTCGATCTCCTCGGCCACCCGCATCGCGCCCAGTTGCGCGGTGGAACCCGCGCCGATGGTGGCGGCCAATCCGATGCCGGAGATCACCGGGGCGGCAATGCGCACATTGATGAATGCCGCGAAGAATCCGGTGAGCGATTCGACGCCGATATTGCCGAGCGAACTGTATCCCTGAACCGCGATGGTGCCGCCCGCGAACAGCGTCAGGAATCCGACAATTACGACAGTGCCGCCGATGACCGCCAAAGCGCCTGTCCCCATGCTGATTTCGGCGATCAGCCGGATCGTCTCGGTACGGTAATGCCGCAGCGCCCTCGGAACGGATCCGAGCGCCTGCGCATAGAACACGGCCTGTTTACCGACCGAATCGAGCGAGTCCGACATTCGACGCACTCGTCGCACGGTACGCGGGAAGCGGGATTCGATCACGAAGGCCATCGGTTCACCGCGCCGTGAACTTGATACCGACGGCGGTGACCACCACATTCACCACGAACAACGCCATGAAGGCGAACACCACGGTCTGATTCACCGCATCGCCGACGCTCTTGGGTCCGCCTTTGACATTCAATCCGAGATAGCAGGCGACCATCCCGGCGATGAGTCCGAATAGTCCGGCCTTGACCTCGGAGATGACCAACTCCGGCAGATGGGTCAGCAACGTGATGCCATTGACGAACGCACCGGGATTGACATCTTGCAGAAATACCGAGAACAGGAAGCCGCCGACAATGCCGATGGTGCACACCAGGCTATTGAGCAGCAGTGCGACGAACATCGATGCCAATACCCGAGGCACCACCAGGCGCTGCACCGGATCGATGCCGAGCACCTTCATGGCGTCGATTTCCTCGCGAATCGTGCGCGCCCCCAGGTCCGCGCAGATGGCGGTGGCGCCAGCGCCCGCCACGATGAGCACGGTGACAATGGGGCCGACCTGGGTGACCGCGCCGAAGGCCGCGCCCGCGCCGGACAGGTCGGCCGCGCCGATCTCGCGCAGCAGGATATTCAGGGTGAAGCTCACCAGCACCGTGAACGGGATCGCGACCAGCAGTGTCGGCAGGATGGAAACCCGTGCGATGAACCAGGATTGGTCGATGAACTCGCGCCATTGAAATGGGCGGCGCACCATACCGCGCGCCACGTCGGCGGTGAGTTCGAAGAATCCGCCGACTGCTCGCAACGGCACGGCCAGGACCTCGTTCATTGCCGGGATCCTCCTTGCTCACATCGCATGTACCGCACACGGCATACCACGAGCCCGTGGCAGCGCCGCCGCAGCAATTAGAACACGTTCACCTGAGCATCGGTAGCTTTTGGCCGCAATTGAGCTGCTATTTTTCTCTTCAGCGAGGGAAATGGGTGAAACACGTACCAGAGAAATGTGACTGCGCCTTTGTGGGGCGATACACACCATGACCCCCATATCTACCAAGAGCCGGACGCGTGATCAACACTCGCGGCGCTCGGATGTGCCGGACGCGCGGAAATTCGCCGTCGGCTGCGAAATGCGGTGCCCTCAGCCGAGTTCCAACAGCGCGGCCGCCGAAAAGGTGCGACCCGCCGGGCGGCTGCCGAAATATTCGCCGAGCGTGGCCGCGAGATCAGCGGGAGCCCACTGCCCCTCGGCGGCGTCGAAACGCTGTTCGACCACCGGAGCCGCCATCAGCGCCACCATGCCGCCGTAGACGACGAACAGCTGTCCGCTGATCGCCTCGGCCGCCGGAGCGGCGAGGTAGGCGACCAGCCGCGCCACATGTTCGGGCGCGAGCGGATCGACCCCGTCGGTCGGCGGCGCGCTGAACACCTCGGCGGTCATGGCGGTGCGGGCGCGCGGCGCGATGGCATTGGCGCGCACACCGTATCGGGACAGTGCACGCGCGGCGGACAGCGTCAACGCGGTGATACCCGCCTTGGCCGCGCCGTAGTTGGCCTGCCCCTCCGGCCCCAGCAGACCGGCCTCGGAAGAGGTGTTGATCAAGCGGCCGTAGACGGGACCGCCCGCCGCCTTGGACTTGCCGCGCCAGTACGCGGCGGCATTGCGCGAGAGCAGGAAGTGCCCGCGCAGATGGACCGCGACCACCGCGTCGAAGTCCGCATCGGACATGTTGAACAGCATGCGATCCCTGGTGATGCCCGCGTTGTTCACCACGATGTCGACTCGGCCGAAGGATTCCTCGGCCACCCGCAGCAGCGCGTCGGCGGTGCTCCGCTCGGCAATGCTGCCCGCGACGAATTCCGCCTTCGCACCCAGGGATCGAATGGCGGCCATGGTCTCGGCGACCGCGTCGGACTCCGACAGGTCGTTGAGCACCACCGTCGCGCCCGCCTCGGCCAGTGCGAGCGCCTCGGCCCGCCCCAACCCGGCGCCGCCGCCGGTCACGATCGCCACCCGGCCCGCAAGACTCAACTCTACATCTCCCACCGAGCCGACTTTAGAACGTGTTGCAGTTCACGGCAAGGTGCATTTCAGCTCAGTCGCAGCGCGGCCTTCGGACATTGCGCCACCGCGTCCTCGACCGCGGCGAGCCGCTCGGCCGCGACATCGGCGACGAGGATGTGCAGGCGATCCTCTTCATCGAGTTCAAAGACGTCGGGGGCGATTCCGACGCAGATTCCATTCGCTTCGCACTGGTCGGTATCGACGCTGACCCTCATGGACACTCCTTCACGACTCCCTGCTTGGCAGGCTAACAGGATCGACATGTCGCGCGCGGCGGCATTGCCGGTATTCGGGGGCAATACTGGAACATGTTTCAGTTGATATGCAATGATCGAGCCGACCCGAATCGACCAAATGAGGTACCGCCATGCGCATCGCGTACACGCCGCAGCAGGAGGAGCTACGCGCGCGACTGCGCGAATACTTCGCCACGCTGATCACCCCCGAGCGACGCGCCGCCCTCAGCGCGCAGACCGGCGAGTACGGGCACGGCGATGTCTACCGCGAAGTGGTCCGACAGATGGGCCGCGACGGCTGGCTGGCCCTGGGCTGGCCCAAGGAATACGGCGGGCAGGACCGCCCCACCATGGATCAGCTCATCTTCACCGACGAGGCGGCCATCGCGGGCGCGCCGGTGCCCTTCCTGACCATCAACTCCGTCGCGCCGACGATCATGCACTACGGCAGCGAGGCGCAGAAGAAGTTCTTCCTGCCCAAGATCGCGGCGGGCGAACTGCACTTCTCCATCGGCTATTCCGAACCCGGTGCCGGCACCGATCTGGCGAGCCTGCGCACCTCGGCGGTGCGCGACGGCGACGACTACGTGATCAACGGGCAGAAGATGTGGACCAGCCTCATCGCCTACGCCGACTACGTCTGGCTGGCGGTGCGCACCGATCCGACCGCCAAGAAGCACAAGGGCATCAGCATGCTCATCGTGCCCACCGACGCCGCGGGCTTCTCCTGGACTCCGGTGCACACCATGGCCGGACCGGACACCAGCGCCACCTACTACCAGGATGTGCGGGTGCCCGCGACCGCGCTGGTCGGCCGGGAGAACGGCGGCTGGGCGCTGATCACCAACCAGCTCAACCACGAGCGGGTCGCGCTGACCTCCGCCGCGCCACTGGTGCTGGCCCTGCGCCAGACCGTCGAATGGGCGCGCGAGACCACAGCGAGCGACGGCGCGCGGGTCATCGACCAGGAATGGGTGCGGCTCAACCTCGCCCGCGTGCACGCCAAGGTGGAATACCTCAAACTGCTCAACTGGGAGATCGCCAGCCGGGCCGACGCGGGCGGGGACGCGGCGCCGCGGCCGTGGGACGCCTCGACCTGCAAGGTGTACGGCACCGAACTGGCGACCGAGGCGTACCGGCTGCTGATGGAAGTGCTCGGCCCGCAAGGGTATCTGCGCCAGGATTCCCCCGGCTCGGTGCTGCGCGGCCGACTCGAGCGCATGCATCGCGCCGCGCTCATCCTCACCTTCGGCGGCGGCACCAATGAGGTCCAGCGCGACATCATCGCCATGACCGCGCTGAAGCAGCAGGCCTCGGCTCGCTGACCCTCCGAAAGCAGGTATACCACAATGGATTTCGCATCGACCGAGGCCCAGCTCGATCTCACCCGGCTCACCGCGGAGGTCTGCGGCAAACTCGTCACCGCCGACCGGTTGCGCGAACTCGACGCCGCCGAACCGCGCTTCGACGAAACCCTCTGGCACGCACTGGCCGAGACCGGAGTCCTGGCCGCCGCCCTCCCGGAGACGGTGGGCGGCGGCGATTTCGGCGTCCTGGAGCAGACCGCCGTACTGCGCGAACTCGGACGGCATGTCGCTGCGGTGCCGTACCTGTGGTCCATCGCGGTCGCCGCCGACGCGCTGGCGGCCTACGGCACCGCGGCGCAGCAGGATTGGGCCGCGCGCGCCGGTTCGGGCGAGGTCGTGCTTTCGGTCGCCCTGGCCGAGGAGCACAACTGGGAGCCCACGCATCCGAGCGCCACCGCCGCGAAAACCGCCGACGGCTGGCAGCTGACCGGCGTCAAGACCGCCGTGCCCTATGCCGCGCAGGCGGCTCGAATCCTGGTTCCCGCCACGCTTTCCGGTGTCGCGGCGGTATTCCTGGTCGATCCCGCCGCCGCGCGGGTGACCGCGCAGCAGGTCACCGACCGCTCCGCCGAATACCTCGTCGAATTGTCCGACACCCCTGCCGAATTGGTGGGCACGGTCGAATCGGGCGGCGCGATTCTGGATCGGATCCTGCTGCGCGCCTGGCTCGGGCTGAGCGCCCAGCAGTTGGGCACGCTGGAGCGGGGACTGGAGCTGGTCGCCGAATATGCCAGGGAGCGCGAACAGTTCGGCCGCAAGGTGGGCAGTTTCCAGGCGGTAGCCCAGCGTCTGGCCGATGGCTATATCGATGTGCAGGGCTTGCGGCTGGCCGTCACCCAAGCGGCCTGGCAACTGTCCGAGGATTTGCCCGCCGCCGCGGCCGTGCACACCGCCAAGTTCTGGGCGGCCGAGGCGGGCCATCGGGTCGCGCACACGGTCGTGCACGTACACGGTGGCGTCGGTATCGACCGCGACCATATCGCGCACAACTACTTCACCGCCGCCAAGCACCACGAGTTCGCCCTCGGCCCCACCCCGGACCACCTGCGCGCCCTCGGCGCACTGCTGGCGAAGCCTGCCTGACCCGCACTGCCGGCCGAGCCCGCCTGACCGACAACACGATTCGGCCCGCCGATCCGCTCGATCGGCGGGCCGTTCGTTCGGTCTAGCTTCCGCTCGCGTCCAGATGCTCGTCCGCGGCACGGGCCTCGGTCTGCGCCTTGGCCCAGCGGTAGTCGGGTTTGCCCGCGGGCGAGCGCCGAATCTCGTCTACGAACCACACGCTGCGCGGCATCTTGTAGGAGGCGATCTCCTTGGCCAGCACGGGCCGCAAATCGGCCAGGGCGGGCCTGTTCGCGCCGCGGCACTGCACGACCGCGCAGACCCGCTGTCCCCAGCGCTCGTCGGCCACGCCGACCACCAGGGCGTCGAAGATCTCCGGATGGGTCTTGAGCGCGCCCTCGACCTCCTCCGGGAAGATCTTCTCCCCGCCGCTGTTGATGCTCACCGAACCGCGCCCGAGCATGGTGACGGTGCCGTCGGCCTCCACCGTGGCGTAGTCGCCCGGAATCGCGTACCGCACACCGTTGATCACCTTGAAGGTGGCCGCCGACTTCTCCTCGTCCTTGTAGTAGCCGAGCGGAATATGCTTGCCGCGCGCCAGGATTCCCACCACTCCGGATCCGGGCCGCACCTCGTTGCCGTCCTCGTCGAGCACCTTGGTCGCGGCGTCGATCTTCACCCTGGGGCCGCCGGTGTGCGTGGCGCCCTTGGTGACCACCGACAATCCGCCGAACCCGGTCTCCGAGGAGCCGATGGCGTCGGTGATCATGGTGGTCGGCAGCCGCTCGAGGAACTGGTCCTTGAGGGTCGGGGAGAACAGCGCCGCACTGCTCGACATCGCCCACAGCATCGAATGCCGGTACGGCGCACCGGTTTCCGGATCACCCTCGATCAGCGCGTCCATCATGGGCCTGGCCATGGCGTCGCCGGTGATGAAGATGAGGTTGACCGTGTGTCGGTCGATGGCCTGCCAGACGCCGTGGCCGGAGAACTCGGGCAGCATCACGGCCTTGCCACCGCCGAAGAGGCTGTGGAAGGTGGCCCACTGCGAGCCGCCGTGGATCATGGGCGGGATCGGGAAGCGCACCATCTGCGGATTGGCAGCGCCCACCTTCGCCAATTCCCATTCGTCCTCGACATATTCGCCGGTGACGAAGTTGACGCCCGCGCCGAGCACCCGCCAGACATCCTCCTGCCGCCACATGACGCCCTTGGGCATGCCCGTGGTGCCGCCGGTGTAGACCATGTACAGGTCGTCGGGGGAACGGTCGCCGAAATCTCGCGCGCCGGACGAACCGGCCAGCGCCGCTTCGTATTCCACCGAATCGGCCGCGGTGGCGACGGTTCCGGTCGTATCGTCGTCGACGACGATCACCGTGCGCAGCAAAGGGGTCTTCGGCCGGACGGCGCTCACCTTGTCGGTGTAGCGGCGCTCGTGGATCAGCGCGACCATATCCGAATTGTCGAAGATGTATTGCAACTCGTTCTCGACGTATCGGTAGTTCACGTTGACCATCACGGCCCTGGCCTTGAACACCGCGACCATCGCCTCGACGGCCTCGAGGGTGTTACGGGAGTGGACGCCGACCTTGTCGCCCGGCGAAACCCCCTGTTCCAGCAGGTAATTCGCGAGTCGATTGGCCCGGCCCTCCAGCTGCGCGTAGGTCACCGCACGGCGGTCGTCGACCAGCGCGACGCGATCGGGCATGAGGTCGATTGCGTGTTCGACAAGATCCGCTATGTTGTAGCTCACAACCCTAAAAATAGAACGTGTTACTGTTCCTGACAAGGTTCGAAAACGAGGAGACCCCGCCATGCCAGACTGCCTCGTCGACAAGCGCGACCACATCCTGATCGTCACCATGAATCGCCCGCAGGCCCGCAATGCCCTGTCCGGGGAGATGATGGCGATCATGCGCGACGCCTGGGACCGGGTCGACGCCGATCCCGATATCCGCGTCGCCATCCTGACCGGCGCGGGCGGCGCGTTCTGCGCGGGCGCGGACCTCAAGGCCATGACAAGCCAGCATCCGGGCGACTCGTTCTCCGGTGGCGGCTGGGATCTCTCGCGCATCGACGCCCTCCTCAAGGGCCGCAGGCTCACCAAACCGCTCATCGCGGCCGTGGAAGGTCCGGCCATCGCCGGCGGCACCGAGATCCTCCAGGGCACCGATATCCGCGTGGCGGGCGAGAGCGCGAAATTCGGTGTGTCCGAACCGCGCTGGGGCCTGTTCCCGCTCGGCGGGTCGGCGGTGCGCCTGGTCCGGCAGATCCCCTACACCGTCGCGGCGGACCTGCTGCTCACCGGTCGACACATCACCGCGGCCGAGGCCAAGCAGATCGGGCTGATCGGCCACGTGGTGCCGGACGGCACCGCGCTGGAGCGGGCGCTCGAACTGGCCGGCCAGATCGCCGCCAATGGGCCGCTCGCCGTACAGGCCGTCCTGCGCACCATCCGCGAGACCGAATGCCTCCCAGAGAACGACGCCTTCCACATCGATGCCGAACTCGGTGTCGCGGTCTTCAAATCCAACGATGCCAAAGAGGGGCCGCGCGCCTTCGCCGAGAAGCGCGCACCGCGCTTCACCGGCAGCTGAGATCTACCCGCGGGCCATCCAGAACGGCTCCCACTGATGTCCGTCGGGATCGCGAAAACTCCGCCCGTACATGCCGACCTCCGCCTCCTGCGCGCGCTTGTCCGGATCGCACTCCTCGTGCCCGCCCGCGGCCAGTGCCGCCGCGACCAGTTCGTCCACCGCGCAGGCACTCGACAGCGAAAGGGCGTAGAACGCGGCGACATTGGTGATCGTGTCGGCGAGCGGGCGCTTGCTGAACGTCGGGAAGAACGCCCTGCTCAACAGCATCAGGCAGATATTGTCCTCGACCACGATGCAGGCGGCGTTCTCGTCGGTGAACGCGACGTCGACCCGCCAGCCGAGCGCGCGATAGAACCGCACCGAGCGCGCGAGATCGCGCACCGGGAGGTTGATGAAGATCATCTTGCTGCTCATGGCGCTCGGGTCCTTCCTGGATCTTCGCTGACGCAATGCCGACGGCGCGACCCGGCCGAATTCATCGGACGCTCGGCGAATACCTGTTGTTGATCTTGAAAACCGCAGGTGGGACCGGGATTCCCGGCGTGGTTGTCGGTGCCGTGTGGCAGGGTGGGCGCCATGAACGACTTCGCGCTGACCGCCTTCGAGGGTCACCGGCGAGAGCTGTGCGCCTACGCGTATCGCATGCTCGGCTCCTCCTTCGAGGCCGAGGACGCGGTCCAAGAGACGTTCACCCGCGCCTGGAAGGCCTACGACTCGTTCGAGGGCCGGGCCAGCCTGCGCTCCTGGCTCTACCGCATCACCACCAATGTCTGCCTCGACATGCTCGACGGCCCGCAGCGCCGAGCCAGACCGATGGACCTGTCCGGCCCGTCGCGCCCGGACGCACCGCTGCCCGCGCCGCAGCCGGAATACGTGTGGATCGAGCCGATCCCGAACGCACTGGCCTTCGGGGCGGATCCGGCCGAGGCCGCAGGCGCGCGCGATACGCTGCGCCTGGCCTTCGTCGCCGCCTGTCAGCATCTGCCCGCCACCCAGCGGGCCATCCTCATCATGCGCGAGGTGCTGCGCTTCTCGGCCAATGAGACGGCCGCCGCGCTCACCATGTCGCCCGCCTCGGTCAACAGCGCGCTGCAGCGGGCCAGGGCCACCATGGCCAAGGTGCACCCCGCCGCCACCGACGACTACGACGAGTCCAATGCCGAGCAGCGCAAACTGGTCGACGAGTACGTCAAGGCGTTCGAGTCCTACGATATGACCGCGCTCACCGCGTTGTTGAAAGCCGATGTGGCGCTGTCCATGCCGCCCCTCGAGCTGTGGATCTCCGGTCCGGAGCATGTTGCCGCCTTCATGCTCGGCGCCGGGGGCGCCTGCCGCGGCTCCCGTCTGGTGCGGCTCGCGGGCGCCAATGGCGCGCCCGCCTTCGGGCACTACAAGCCGGCGGGCGAGCCCGGCCTGTGGACCCCGTGGTCGATCACGGTGCTCGAGTTCGATGGCCCCGCCATCGCCGGACTCAACTTCTTCCTCGACACCGAGCGCCTTTTCCCGCTGTTCGACCTGCCCGCCGAGCTGCGCGAAACCGTGTAAGCCGCACCGTCGTCGCGGCGAATGCCGGGTCTCGGACCGCGCATTGCCCGGTTCCCGACATTCGCGGCGACGACGGGGTTCACACCGTCGGGTCCCACGACAAGATCACACAGCGGGGTACTGCTCGCGCAGCTTGCGCTTGTAGAGCTTCCCGTTGGGATCGCGCGGCAGTTCGGGCTGGTAGTCGATGCTGCGCGGCAGCTTGTATTTCGCCAATTGCGTTGCGGCGTAGGCGAGCAGTTCGGCAGTCAGGGCGGCATCGCCCGGCACGCCGTCGGCGGGTTGGACTACAGCCTTGACCTCCTGCCCCCAATCCTGGTGCGGGAGACCGAATACCGCGACATCGGCCACCTTCGGATGGGTGACGAGCACATTCTCGATCTCGGCCGGGTAGATATTGACCCCGCCGGAGAGGATGAGGTCCGAGCGCCGGTCGTGCAGGAAGAGGTAGCCCTCGGCGTCCAGATGGCCGATATCGCCGACCGTGAACAGTTCCCCGACGCGCGCCTGCTCGGTCTTCGCGCGGTCGCGGTGGTATTCGAAACTCGAAGCGCCCATGCGCATGTAGACCAGTCCGACCTCACCGGGCGGCAGTTCGCGACCATCGGTCTCGTCGAGCACCTTCACCACCGACCACGGCCAGGCCCGCCCCACCGAACCGGGTTTGCGCAGCCAATCCGCGCCGCTGATGACGGTGCCGCCGCCCTCGGTGGCCGCGTAGTACTCGGTGACGGTCGGCCCCCACCAGTCGAGCATGCGACGCTTGGTCTGCTGCGGGCACGGCGCCGCGCCGTGCACCATGCTGCGCAGCGAGGACATATCGTATTTGCCGCGCACCTCCTCGGGCAGCGCCAGCAGCCGGTGGAACTGGGTGGGCACCATGTGACTGTGGGTGACCCGATGGGTTTCGATGAGCCGCAGCATATCTTCCGCGTCCCAGCGATCCATCAGAACGAGCTTGTGCCCCAACTGAATCGAGATGGTCGCGAAGTTCAGCACGGCGGTGTGATAGAGCGGCGAACCACAGATGTGCACATTGTCGTCGAAGGGTGCGAGCCCGAACAGTCCGAAGAATCCGGTGGACTGCGCGGCGACGGCATCCGGATCGGAGCCGGTCAGCGGGCGGCGCACGCCCTTGGGGCGACCGGTGGTGCCGGAGGTGTAAAGCATCGGCGCGCCGGTGCTGCGCTCGCCGGGGCGGCCGGTGTCGGCCGCGCCCAACCAGGCCACCGTTTTGAAGCCCGCGATCTCGCCGACCGAGAATCGCGCGGTGGCAGGCAGTTCCGCGGCGTCGGCGGCGGCGCGCGCGACCGCGCCGAACCGCTCGCTCGCCAGGAAGGCCTTCGCCTCGCTGTCGCGCAGGATGTAGCCGACCTCGGGTCCGGTCAGGTGCCAGTTGACCGCGACGATGTACAGCCCCGACTGATGGGCCGCGAAATAGGCGGCGACCATTTCCACGCTGTTGTGCAGCATGGTGACCAGCACATCGCCGGTGGTGAGTCCGAGTCCGCGCAGTCCGTTGGCGTAGCGGTTGGCCAGTGTGGCCAATTCGCGGTAGGTCACCTCCCGGCCCGAGGGATCGACCATGGCGATCAGATCCGGTTGGGCCGCGGCGATATTCCACAGCCCGAGATTTTGTCCTGACTCCTGCGTCGTCACCCCTTGAATTTAGAACGTGTTCTATTGTTCGACAAGGGGTGCGAGACGGCGCAATTGCTCGATATCGGATACCGTCACCAGCAGCATGGTCACCCCTGCCGCCTCCCAGACCCGCAACTGTTCGCGGACCTGCGCCTCGTCGCCGATGATCGCGGTGTCATGGATCAACTCGTCGGGCACCGCCGCCGCAGCCTCGGCCTTGCGGCCCGCGCGGAACAGCGCGCCGATCTCGTCCACCTCGCGCTCATAACCCATCCGCCGATAAACCTGGGCGTGGAAATTCAGCTCGGGCGCGCCCATCCCACCGATATAGAGCGCCATGACCCAGCGCATCTTCGCCAACTCGGCCGCCGGGTCGTCGGTAATCACCACCTGGGCGCTCGCGGCGATCTCGAAATCGGCCCGTGTGCGCCGTGCCCCCGGCCTGGCGAACCCCTCGTCGAGCCATTCCCGATACATCCCCGCCAGCCTCGGCGCGAAATAGATGGCCAGCCAACCGTCGGCGATCTCAGCGGTCAGCGCCACATTCTTGGGACCTTCCGCACCGAGCCAGATCGGCAGATCCGCACGTAGCGGGTGCACGATCGGTTTGAGGGGTTTACCCAGCCCCAGCGCGCCCGGCCCGGTGTAGGGCAGCGGATAGTGCGGTCCCGCATTGGTGACCGGCGCCTCACGGGCCAGGACGCGGCGCACGATCTCGACGTACTCCCTGGTGCGCCGCAACGGTTTCGCGAATGGCTGCCCGTACCAGCCCTCCACCACCTGCGGACCCGAGACACCGAGTCCGAGGATGGCCCGTCCGCCGCTCAAATGGTCGAGGGTGAGCGCGTGCATGGCGGTCGCGGTCGGGGTGCGGGCCGACAACTGCACCACCGAGGTGCCCAGGCGCACCCGCTCGGTCCGTGAACCCCACCAGGCCAGCGGACCGAAGGCGTCCGAACCCCAGGATTCGGCGGCGAAGACCGCGTCGAATCCGGCGGCCTCCGCGGCCCTCACCAGCTCGCCCGCGTTCGCGGGCGGCTGCGCCATCCAATACCCGAGTTGCAATCCGAACTTCACACCGGACTCCTTTTCCCGCATCGCTTGCCAGCAGAATAAGAACCTGTTCTACTCGAAATCGTGACTCCAGGAAATACCGCCGCGGTCGCGGATCCGGAGGTGCTCAGCGCGCCACTACGGATCCGGTTCGATTACACCCGCTCGGTCGGCCCGACCATCGGCGCATTCCTCACCGCGCTGCGCGAACGCCGCGTCATCGGGGTGCGCGGCTCGGACGGACGGATCCTGGTGCCGCCCGCCGAATACGATCCGGTGACCGCCGCACCGCTCACCGAATTCGTCGAGGTCGCCGCCGCCGGAGTCGTCACCTCCTGGACCTGGGTCCACGAACCGCTGCCGGGGCAGCCGTTCGACCGACCTTTCGCCTGGGCGCTGATCACCCTGGACGGGGCCGACACCGCGCTGCTGCACGCCGTCGACGTTACCGCGCCGGAGCGCATCCACACCGGCATGCGGGTCCTCGCGCGCTGGGCCGCCGAAACCACCGGAAGTATCGGCGATATCGCGTCCTTCGAGCCGGAAACCACCGAGACGACGGTGAATTCGGCGGCACCGCTCGAGAAACCCACGGGCACAGCCGAATCGGTCACCATGATCACCGCACCGGTCGAACTGTCCTATGAGCACACCGCCTCGCCCCAGGAGTCGGTCTACCTGCGCGGCCTGGCCGAGGGCAAACTCATCGGCGCGCGCACCGACGCGGACGGCAAGGTGTACTTCCCACCGCGCGGGGCTAATCCGACCGACGGCCGCCCGACCGAGGACTACCTGGAACTGCCCGATCACGGCACCGTCACCACCTACTGCATCGTCAATGTGCCCTTCCTCGGCCAGCGCATCAAACCGCCCTACGTCGCCGCCTACATCCTGCTCGACGGCGCGGATATCCCGGTGCTGCATCTCGTACTCGGCTGCGCGGCAAGCGAAGTGCGCATGGGCATGCGGGTGCGCGCGGTATGGAGACCGCGCGAGCAGTGGGGCTACGGACTCGACAATGTCGACCACTTCGAGCCGACCGGCGAACCCGACGCCGAATACGAGACCTACCGACACCACCTCTGAGAGGGCGCGTCACCTTGACCGAGAACACCACCGAGATCGCGGTAGTCGGCTTCGCCAACGCGCCGCACGTGCCGCGAACCTCGGGCACCACCAATGGCGTGGAAATGCTGGCGCCCTGTTTCCGAACACTCTACGAGCGGCTCGGGATCACCAAGGCCGATATCGACTTCTGGTGCTCGGGCTCCTCCGATTACCTGGCGGGCCGGGCGTTTTCGTTCATCTCCGCCATCGATGCCATCGGCGCGGTGCCGCCGATCAATGAATCGCACGTCGAGATGGACGCCGCCTGGGCACTGTACGAGGCGTGGGTGAAACTGCGGTCTGGTCAGGCGCGCACCGCGCTGGTCTACGGGTTCGGCAAATCCTCGGCAGGCACGCTGCGGCGCATCCTCACCCTGCAACTCGATCCCTATCTCGTCGCGCCGCTGTGGCCGGACGCCGTCTCCGTCGCCGGACTCCAGGCGCGGGCCGGATTGGACGCGGGGCGCTGGACCGAACGCGATATGGCCCTGGTCGCGGCGGGCGCCGATGGCGATCTCGAAACCCTGCTCGCCGCACCGTATATCGCCGATCCGCTGCGCGCCCACGATATCGCGCCGATCACCGACGGCGCGGCGGCCGTGGTGCTGGCAGCCGGCGACCGGGCGCGGGAGTTGTGCGAACGGCCCGCCTGGATCACGGGTATCGCGCACCGGGTCGACTCCCCCGCCCTCGGCGCGCGCGATCTCACCGTCTCCCCTTCGACCTCGGCCGCCGCCGCGACGGCGACCGGTGGCGACAGCGCCTTCGACCTCGCCGAACTGCACGCCCCCTTCAGCCATCAGCAGTTGATCCTCGCCGAGGCCATCGGGCTGACGGCGCGGACGAAGGTCAACCCGTCCGGTGGCGCGCTGGCGGGCAATCCGATGTTCGCGGCGGGTCTGGAACGTATCGGTTTCGCGGCCGAGGCGATTATCGCGGGTTCGGCCGGGCGCGTGCTGGCCCACGCGACCAGCGGTCCGGCGCTGCAACAGAATCTTGTGACCGTTTTGGAGGCGCAACCGTGACTGTTCCGGCGGCGGTGCTCGGCACCGGACAAACTCATCACGTGACAAAACGAACCGATGTGTCAATGGCGGGCATGTGTCGCGAGGCCATCGACCGCGCACTCGCCGATGCGGGCCTGACCATCGCCGAGATCGACGCCGTCGTGGTCGGCAAGGCCCCCGACCTGTTCGAGGGCGTCATGATGCCCGAACTGTATCTCGCCGACGCGCTGGGCGCGACCGGAAAACCGCTGCTCCGCGTGCATACCGCGGGTTCGGTCGGCGGGTCGACCGGCATTGTCGCGGCCAACCTGGTGCAGGCGGGCGTCCACCGCAGGGTGCTCGCGGTGGCCTGGGAGAAGCAGTCGGAATCCAATGCCATGTGGGCACTGTCGATTCCGGTGCCGTTCACCATGCCGGTCGGCGCGGGCGCGGGCGGCTATTTCGCCCCGCATGTGCGCTCCTATATTCGCCGCTCCGGCGCGCCGAACCATATCGGGGCGATGGTCGCGGTGAAGGATCGCCGCAATGGCGCGCGCAATCCGCTGGCCCACCTCAAACAGCCCGATATCACCCTGGAATCGGTGCTGGCCTCCCAAATGCTGTGGGACCCTATCCGTTTCGATGAGACCTGCCCCTCCTCCGACGGCGCGTGCGCCGTGGTCATCGGGGATGAGCAGGCCGCGCGGGCGGTCGAGACGACGGATCGGCGGGTGGCCTGGGTGCACGGCACCGCCATGCGCACCGAGCCGACCACCTTCGCCGGGCGCGACCAGGTCAACCCGCAGGCGGGCCGGGACGCGGCCGCCGCACTCTGGCGCACCGCGGGCATCACCGACCCGCTCGCCGAGATCGATGCGGCCGAGATCTATGTCCCCTTCTCCTGGTTCGAGCCGATGTGGCTGGAGAATCTGGGTTTCGTGCCGGAGGGGCAGGGCTGGCAGCTCACCGATAAGGGCGAGACCGAGATCGGCGGGAAGCTGCCGGTGAATCCGTCCGGCGGCGTGCTGTCCTCCAATCCCATCGGGGCATCGGGCCTGATCCGCTTCGCCGAGGCCGCCAAACAGGTGATGGGTCGCGCCGGCGCGTATCAGGTGGACGGCGCGCGCAAGGCACTGGGTCACGCCTACGGCGGCGGCTCGCAATATTTCTCGATGTGGGTAGTCGGATCGGAGCCACGATGAAATTCACGCTCGGTATTGCGCTCAGCCCGCTCGACCAACTGCCCGAACTGGCGAGAACCGCCGAGGAGTGCGGATTTTCCTCGATCGCGCTGCCGGATTCGCTGTTCTATATGCAATCGGCGGCGGCGAAATATCCCTATACCGCCGACGGCGGCCGCTTCTGGGGTCCGGACACCCCGTGGGTGGATCCGCTCATCGGCGCGACCGCCATGGCGGCGGTGACCGAGCGCATCCGCTTCTACTCCAATGTGCTCAAGCTGGGTTCGCGCAATCCGCTGCTGCTGGCCAGGCAGGTCGGCTCGGTGGCCAATATGACCGGCAACCGATTCGGCTTCGGCGTCGGAATCGGCTGGGCGCCAGAGGAATTCGAATGGTGCGGGGTGCCCTTCGCGCGGCGCGGGGCCAGGGTGGACGAGATGATCGAGGTCATCCGGCTGGTGCTGGCGGGCGGCATGGTGGAATACCACGGCGAATTCTTCGATTTCGCCCCGCTGCAAATCAGCCCGGCCCCCACTGAAACTGTGCCGTTCTATATAGGAGGTCACACCGACGCGGCACTGCGGCGGGCCGCGCGCGTCGGCGACGGTTGGACTTCGGCCATGATGACCTACGCAGATCTGTGCGCGACCATCGATAAACTCGCCGCCCTGCGCGCCGAATTCGGGCGCGCCGATGCCCCGTTCGAAATCCAGGCGGTCTGCATCGATCGCTTCGGTCGCGACGGCTATGCCGAACTCGCCGCGGCGGGTGTCACCGACGCCATCGTGGTGCCGTGGCTGTTCGACGGCATCGGATTCGATGGCGAACTGGCGGCCAAACAGGATTCGCTGCGCCGGTTCGCGGCGGCAAATATCGCTCCCGCCTCCTGACTATCCCGACGAAAGTCCCGCGCATCGGTATGAGGCGCGGGACTTTTCGGTTCGTCAGCGTGCCGTCGAACCGTAGTCGACCTGGAACTCCTTGATCCCATTGAGCCAGCCCGAGCGCAGCCGCTTGGGCGGGGCGACCCGGCTGATATCGGGCAGGTGATCGGCGATGGCATTGAAGATGAGGTCGATTTCGAGCCGGGCCAGATTCGCGCCGATACAGAAGTGCGCGCCCGTGCCGCCGAAGGACAGGTGCTGATTGTCCGGGCGCGTGATGTCGAACTGCTGCGGTCGGTCGAAGACCGCTTCGTCGAAATTCGCCGAGCGATACAGCAGGACCACCCGCTCGCCCTTCTTGATTCGCACACCGGAGAGTTCGGTGTCCACCAGCGCCGTGCGCTGGAATGAGGTGACGGGGGTGGCCCACCGGATGATCTCGTCGGCCGCGGTCTTGGGTCGCTCGCGTTTGAACAATTCCCACTGCTCGCGATGGTCGAGGAAGGCGAGCATGCCGTGGGTGATGGCATTGCGCGTGGTCTCATTGCCCGCGACCGCGAGCATGATGACGAAGAAGCCGAACTCGGCCTCGGTGAGCTTGTCGCCGTCGATATCGGCCTCGATGAGCGTGGTGACGATATCGTCGGCCGGGTTGGCGCGGCGCTCGGCCGCCATTTGGTAGGCGTAGCCGAGGATTTCGACCGAGGCCGCGACCGGATCGGCGGTATTGTCCGGATCGTCGTAGCCGGTCATCTGATTGGACCAGGTGAAGACCTTCATCCGGTCTTCCTGCGGTACGCCGATCAATTCGGCGATCGCCTGCAGCGGTAGTTCGCACGCGACCTGGGTGACGAAATCGCCCGCGCCCGATTCGGCGGCGACCCGCACGATCGACTGTGCCCGCGCCGAAAGCGAGGCGCGCAGCGCGTTGATGGCGCGCGGGGTGAATCCGCGCGAGATGACCTTGCGCAGTTGGGTGTGCTCGGGCGCATCCTTGTTCACGATGACGTGGCGTTGCAGTTCGATCTGCTCGCGGGTGATCTCGTCATTGAATCGCGGGATGGCGGTGTTCTCGAAGTTGGAGAAGATATCGCTGCGGCGCGAGACCTCTTTGATGTCGGCATGTCTGCTGAGCACCCAGAAGCCTTCGTCGTGGAATCCGCTGACCTCGGGCGACTGCGGATTCCACCAGATCGGTGCGCTGCGGCGCAATTCGGCGAACTCGGCGTCCGGAACCCGCTCGGCGTAGATCGCCGGATCGGTCACATCGAACCCGGCTGGGAGCTGCGGTCCTGGATTGCGCGTGTCTACCACCAGATGTCTCCTTCGACAAACTGACACACGTGTCAAACTGAAACACGTTCTACAATTATTGAAGCACAGGTGCTAGAAATAGGTAAGAAACTGGCATGTTTCGGCCAGCGAGTACCTGAAGAACTCGTTTCATTTCTATCCCGTGAGGAGAGGTTGCAGATGGGTACACCCGTCATCGTCGAGGCCGCGCGCACCCCGATCGGCAAGCGCGGCGGTTGGCTGTCCGGACTGCACGCGACCGAACTGCTCGGCGCGGCCCAGCGCGGACTCCTCGACCGCGCGCACCTGGACCCGGCCCTGGTCGAACAGGTCATCGGCGGCTGCGTCACCCAGGCGGGCGAGCAGTCCAACAACGTGACCAGGGTGGCGTGGCTGCATGCCGGACTGCCCTGGCAGGTCGGCGCGAGCACGGTCGACGCCCAATGCGGTTCGGCCCAGCAGGCCAATCACCTCATCGCCGGACTCATCGCCGCCGACGCCATCGAGATCGGTATGGCCTGCGGCGCCGAGGCCATGAGCCGGGTGCCCCTCGGGGCCAATGTCGGCGACAAGGCCGGTCCACGCCGACCGGCCTCATGGAATATCGACCTGCCCAATCAATTCGAGGCCGCCGAGCGAATCGCGAAGCGGCGCGGGCTCGGTCGCGCCGATGTCGACGCCTTCGGCGCGCGTTCACAGGAGTTGGCCGCACTCGCCTGGACCGAAGGGCGATTCGATCGCGAGGTTCTCACCGTCACCGCGCCGGTCGTCGATAAAGCGGGCATTCCCACCGGAGAAAAATTGGAGGTGTCGCGGGATCAGGGTCTGCGCGCCACCACCGTCGCGGGTTTGGCGAATTTGAAGCCGGTACTCGACGGCGGGATCCACACCGCCGGAAGTTCCTCACAGATTTCCGACGGTGCCGCCGCAGTGCTGCTGATGGACGAAAAGGCCGCGCGCCGAACGGGTTTGCGACCTCGGGCGCGCATTGTCGCGCAATGCCTGGTCGGCGCGGAACCGGAGTTCCACCTCGACGGCCCGGTACAGGCGACCACCCGACTGCTCGAGCGCTCCGGGATGAATATCGGCGACATCGACCTATTCGAGATCAACGAGGCTTTCGCCGCGGTCCCACTTTCGTGGGCCGCTGTCCACAATCCGGACATGGACCGCGTTAATGTCAACGGTGGCGCAATCGCCATCGGACATCCGGTGGGCTGCACCGGATCCCGACTCATCACCACCGCATTGCACGAACTGGAGCGAACCGACCGCAGCATCGCGATGGTTCTCATGTGCGCAGGCGGCGCACTGGCGACAGGAACGATCATCGAACGGCTCTAGACTTGTCGCACCAATTCCGCTAGCAAGGTTGAACATTCATCCCAGAGCGCAGAAAACGTGTCGTACGCCACACAATCACAGGTCGGATGCACTCGATGAGATGTCAGCTATCTTTCCGCTATCATTGATCGACCGGACAAGACCCTCGCGACGGGCCAGAACCGCTGCGTACCGCCTTTTCGCGAGAGACGTTGGGGTGACCCGCAAACGCTAACGTCACGGTGCCTTCCCCGGAGCGACACCTAGAAGCTTCAAGGAAATCCGGAAACAGGCGTAGGTTTTCAGTTACTGAGCCGCTAATATCAATGATACGTATCCGAGATAACGACTGTTAGTACAGCGAAGGGAATTGGGCGGCTCACAATGGCTGATTTCGCGGCGCGGCTGAACAAGCTGTTCGAAACCGTGCATCCCCCGGGGCGCAAGCCGCACACCAACGCGGAGGTTGCGGCCGCGCTGACCGCCTCCGGGCATCCGATCTCCAAACCGTATCTGTCTCAGTTGCGGTCGGGACAGCGGACCAACCCGTCCGACGAGACGGTGGCCGCCCTGGCGAAGTTCTTCAAGGTCAAGCCGGACTACTTCTTCAACGACATCTATGCCGCCAAGATCGATCACGATCTGGAACTGCTGTCCCAGCTGCAGGGCTACGGACTGCGGCGGTTGTCGAGTCGAGCGTTCGACCTGTCCGAAGAATCCCAGAACCTGCTCACCTCCATGGCGGAGAAGCTGCGGGCCAGTGAAGGCCTGCCGGAAATTCCGCCGGACGGTACGGAATAGGTTCACCCGCGACGCAGTGCGGTGCGACCGCGAGGTCGCGCTGTACCGCGTGGTGCGGTAAGGGGGTCGGGGCGGCGACGCTCCGACCGCGCCGAGGGATGCCCGTGGGATAAACCGAGCGAACCCCGGAAATTCAGGGGGTCGCCCGGTACGGCAGTGCACGCCGACCGGAATGTCGATGCGTCAGGCGCAATCGACAATCATTCCGATCGGCATGATTCGAACAGTTCGGATTGGAAACAGGCGAACCGTATTCCGGTACATGCAGGAACGGGATACGGTTCGACCCAAGGGTCGGCGGCGCGCCGAAAGACGGTACCGGCGGGCCGGATTCCTCACTTGGGGACCGGCGCGTCGGCCGTACTTGTCTGCGCGCTCGTCTGCGCGTCGAAGGCCAGGGCGATCGCCTGCACCCAACCGCGCGGACTGATGCCCTCCGGCGGGGCGATCCAGCGCGCGTCGACCACCACATCACCGAGTGGATTGCGCGCCCACCGGGCCACCGCCTGCGCACGGGCCGCGACCGCGCGCGGCGGCGTACCCGCCGCCGCGATCACCACACCACCGCCGGATTGCAGATACAGCGCGTCCATGATGTGGGCGACCCGATCCGAGGCACGCAACTGACTCGAGGTGCCGGTCTCATCGTGCGCGACCACCTCGGGAAAGCGCCCTACCAGCGTGCCGTGCAGAACACTGATCCGACGCAGCAGGATTCGCGCCCGCACCCATAGCTCCACCACGATCCACACCGCGCCGAAGGCAATGAGCAGCGCGGCGATCTCATAGGCGGGCCAAGCCCAGAACGGCTCACCGTGGCGCGGTCGCGGCGCGCGCACCATCGCCTGCCGCACCTGCAATGCCGCCAACACTCCCACCAGCGCGGTCCCCGAGGTGTAGATGGCGATACCGCGACCCAGCGCTGTCCAGTCCAGATTGCGCAGACCGGTCACCACGATGAACGCACAGCCGAACAGCACCATGACCCAGCCGAAAGTCGTTGACCAGCCCAGGGTTACCGCCACCGCGAGCAGACCCGCCGTGTAGATGACCAGCGCGATGCGCCCCAGATTCAGCCGGGAGACGACCGGCCAGGCCGCGGCCGCGACGACCGAGGTGGCGGCGGCGAAAACGATCCACGCCGAAACCACCACGCCGTAGGACAGATAGGCATTGTGCACACCGCGCGGCAGCAGATTGTCGACGGCGACGGCGATCTCGGGCACCGCGACGGTACAGGCCACCGCGACGGCGGCGACCGCGACCACGATCGCCGTCCGCGCGGTGGTGGCGGGTTTGACCAGCACCCGACCCACCCGCGCACCCGCGGCCATCCACACCAGCAGGGCGGTCAACCAGAATGTCATCCGAGGGCCTCATCGAATCGAAGGACCGAGACGCCTGCGCCCCGGCTATTGAATACGCGCAGTCGGGTCATCAGCATGGCCGCGAAGGTCTCGGCCTCCCATTCGGCCAACTCGTCCGCGCCGTCGGCGACGATCTGCTCATGGGCGCGCTGACTGAGCATGTAGGCGATCAGATCGTCACTGGCCTCGAGGGTGACCTCCGGCGCGGGCGCGCCCTCGTGATCGAAGACGATATGCCCGAGCTCGTGGGCCAGGGTGTGATCGCGGCTCGGCAGCGCCTCGGCCAGCACGATCACATCCCGATCCGGATAGAACCGGCGCTGCCCGCAGACGCCGGGACCCAGTCGGGCACTGGCGATCTCGATCTCGCGGCGACGTTCGACGGCGATGGCGGCGACCACCGCGTCGAGGGTGGTGGCGTCGAAATCGGCGGCCACGGCGCATACCGCGTCCACGGCGGCGGCCACCCGGCGATAGGACCGGGAACCGCTCTGGGTTCTGCTCTCGCTGCGCTCACTCATGGTGCGACCCCTCACGCCCTCGGTCCGAAGAATTCGGCGCGGGCCGCGTCGATGCGGGCCTGCGCGGCCGACGCGCCCTGGAAACTCACCGCGCCGGAACCGATTCCGGCCAGTGCCAAGGCGATCAGCCCGCCGATCACCGACAGCAGTTGCGGTGTGGGCAGTGTGTCATCGGCCGAGGTGGGGCGGATATCCGGATTCGTCTTGGCCGGCGCGGCGACAGCGGGGGCAGGCGCGGCGGGGGCCGGCGCGGGGGCCGGCGCCGGGGCGGGCGGCGGCGGGGCGGGTGTTGCATCACAAGCCGGTTTGATGAAGGATAACAAACTGCCGCGCGCGGGAAGAGCTTTGCTTGCCGATTCTTCCGCAACTGTGGCCGGAGCGATCCTTGGTACATCGACAACG
>NZ_QZFU01000009.1 GCF_003598715.1 Nocardia panacis | reverse complement strand
GTTTCCCCATTCGGAAATCTCCGGATCAAAGCTTGCTTACAGCTCCCCGAAGCATATCGGTGTTCGTCCCGTCCTTCATCGGCTCCTAGTGCCAAGGCATCCACCGTGCGCCCTTTCTAACTTAACCGTTAAAAAGAATCACTACGTGATATCTTGCATTACAATTGAATGTGAATGTCTACTTTCGTTATCTAGTTTTCAAAGAACACGCTTTGAAGGAATGATCCTTCAAAACTAAACAAGATCCAAACGCACCTGTCTATAAGACCGCAAGGTCTTATATTCCGTATAATATCCTTAGAAAGGAGGTGATCCAGCCGCACCTTCCGATACGGCTACCTTGTTACGACTTCACCCCAATCATCTGTCCCACCTTCGGCGGCTGGCTCCAAAAGGTTACCTCACCGACTTCGGGTGTTACAAACTCTCGTGGTGTGACGGGCGGTGTGTACAAGGCCCGGGAACGTATTCACCGCGGCATGCTGATCCGCGATTACTAGCGATTCCAGCTTCACGCAGTCGAGTTGCAGACTGCGATCCGAACTGA
>NZ_QZFU01000008.1 GCF_003598715.1 Nocardia panacis | reverse complement strand
GTTTCCCCATTCGGAAATCTCCGGATCAAAGCTTGCTTACAGCTCCCCGAAGCATATCGGTGTTCGTCCCGTCCTTCATCGGCTCCTAGTGCCAAGGCATCCACCGTGCGCCCTTTCTAACTTAACCATTTCTTACTTTAGAAAGAATCACTATGTGTGATGAACTTTGCATTGCATTCAATGTGAATGTATTACTTATTGTTATCTAGTTTTCAAAGAACAATCCTGTCTCGCTAGAGACATGTTTTGAAGGAATGATCCTTCAAAACTAAACAAGACGAAAACGTACGCTGCTCCATATATCCTTAGAAAGGAGGTGATCCAGCCGCACCTTCCGATACGGCTACCTTGTTACGACTTCACCCCAATCATCTGCCCCACCTTCGGCGGCTGGCTCCATAAAGGTTACCTCACCGACTTCGGGTGTTGCAAACTCTCGTGGTGTGACGGGCGGTGTGTACAAGGCCCGGGAACGTATTCACCGCGGCATGCTGATCCGCGATTACTAGCGATTCCAGCTTCACGCAGTCGAGTTGCAGACTGCGATCCGAACTGA
>NZ_QZFU01000007.1 GCF_003598715.1 Nocardia panacis | reverse complement strand
CTCATGGGACTGGGACCGCGCTGGGTGATCCGATCGAAGCGCAAGCACTACTGGCGACTTACGGGAGTGGGCGTGATTCGGATCGTCCGTTGTGGTTGGGGTCGTTGAAGTCCAATATCGGTCACACCCAGCACGCTGCGGGGGTGGCTGGTGTGATCAAGATGGTGATGGCCATGTGGCACGGGGTGCTGCCACGGACCTTGCACGTCGATGCCCCGTCCTCACATGTGGACTGGGCTAGCGGCGCAGTTCGGTTGCTGACCGAGTCCAGCCCGTGGGGCGAGGAGGGCCGAACCCGACGAGCAGCGGTGTCCGCTTTTGGCATCAGCGGCACCAATGCGCACCTAATCCTTGAACTGGCGCCGGTTGTCGACGAGCAGGCACCGGTTGATGAACCTGCTGACCTGATCGGTTTTGCCGAGGTGGGTGGGGATGTTGCTGACGCGTTGGTGTGGGTGTTGTCGGGGCGTGGTGGGGAGGCGTTGGCTGGGCAGGCGCGGCGGTTGGGGCGGTATTTGGAGCGGTGTCCGGATCTCGGCGTGGCCGATGTGGCGCGGTCGTTGTTGGGGC
>NZ_QZFU01000010.1 GCF_003598715.1 Nocardia panacis | reverse complement strand
GAGCGGTTTGTCTTGGCGGACAAGATCTCTCTACCAGTAGTTCCGCTGTCCTACTCTCATGCCCCCACGCGCACGACAACACGATCCACTTGACACCCAGCCCAACCCACTAACTGAGCGGCATTGGGTTTAGGCCGCCTGCCGGGCCACTGTGAGCCGTTCGACTACGACCCTCTGTAGTGCATCCGGCAGAATGGTGGCCATGGGCAATATCTTCGACTTGAGCACCGTGGCCAAGCGGTTCCGTTTCATCGCGGTGCTGGAGGCGATCTCCTGGGTCTTCCTGATCGTCGGCATGGTGCTCAAACGCCTGCCCGAGCCCGTGACCTGGCCGGTCAAGGTGTTCGGCATGACGCACGGGATCATCTTCATCCTGTTCGTGCTGATCGGCATCCTGGCCGCCAGGCAGCTGAAGTGGTCCCCGCTGACCACCGCGCTGGCGCTGCTGTCGAGCATTCCGCCGTTCTTCACGGTGCTGTTCGAGCTGTGGGCGGTGCGCACGGGCAAGCTCGGTGAATTGAGCGACCGGGCTCGCGCCGATGCCGCGGCCACCGCGTCCGTCGCCTCGTGACAGACTGGAGACCGTGACTCGACCCGCTGCCCGCCGCCCTTCGCCCGCCGTAGCCGCCGCCATGTCCGGTGCGGTGGACCTGTCCAGTCTCAAGCAGCCGCCTGCCGGTGGGTCCGCGCCCGCGGGCGGGTATGCGGTCGGCGAGGCCGATTTCGAGACCAAGGTGCTGCGGCGCTCCATGCAGGTGCCCGTGGTGGTGGTGCTGTACTCGCAGCGCAGTCCGGGCAGCGTGGAGTTGGTGCGGACCCTGGAGCGCCTGGTGCAGGCCGACGGCGGTACGTGGGAGTTGGCCACGGTCGAGGCCGAGGCCAATATGCGCATCGCGCAGGCGCTGCGGGTGCAGGGCATCCCCACCGTCATCGCCATCGCGGGTGGGCAGCCGCTCGCGGATTTCGAAGGGGCGCAACCGGAACCGCAGGTGCGCCAGTGGCTCACCGCCGTGGTCGACGCGGTGGCGGGCAAGCTGGAGGGCGCCGAGGGCGCGGCGGAGCAGCCGGTGGAGGATCCGCGTTTCGTGGCCGCCGAGGAGGCGCTCGATCGGGGCGATATGGCGGGCGCAGAGGCCGCCTACGAGGCCGTGCTGGCCGCTGAGCCGAATAATGAGGACGCGAAAGCCGCGCTGCGCCAACTGCGTTTCCTTGCCAGGGCGCAGCAGGTCCCCGAGTCGGCGCTCGCCACCGCCGACGCCGATCCGGCGAATGTGGACGCGGCATTGGACGCGGCCGATCTCGAACTGCTCGGTCAGCGGCCCGAGGCCGCCTTCGATCGCTTGATCGCGACGGTCAAGCGCACCGCGGGCGAGGACCGCACCAAGGTGCGCACCCGGCTGCTGGAATTGTTCGACCTGTTCGACAAGGCCGAACCTTTCGTGGTGGCGGCGCGGCGCAAATTGGCCACCGCGCTGTACTGAGTCACAATCCCCAGTCGCGCCACCGTCATTGACGATTCAGGGCGAGCCAGACGGCGCTATTGGGTGCGAGGGTGAGTACGGCCGAGGCGGGGCGGCCGTGCCACGGTGTCGCGGTGGCGGCGATCGAGGAATTGTCGAGGCCGGAACCGCCGTAGGCAATGGCGTCGGTGTTCAGGATCTCGTGCCACGGGCCGGATTCCGGTAGGCCGACGCGGTATTCGCGGTGGGTCAGGCCGGAGAAGTTGTGCACGCAGGCCACCACCGAGCCGTCCGCGCCGTGGCGCAGGAAGGCCAGCACATTGTTGACCCGGTCGTCGGCCTCGATCCAGGAGTGTCCGCCGGGGGTGGTGTCGCGGCTCCACAGTGCCGGATGCGCCAGGTAGACCGCGTTGAGGTCGCGCACCGTCGTCGAAATGCTTGCGTGCAGTGGGTTTTCCAGTTCCGACCAGTCCAGGCCCCGCTCGTGCGACCATTCCCGGAACTGGCCGAACTCCTGGCCCATGAACAGCAGTTGTTTGCCGGGATGCGCCCACATGTAGGCCAGCAGCGCCCGCACGCCCGCCGCTTTGGCGAATTCGTCGCCGGGCATTCTGGTCCACAGCGTGCCCTTGCCGTGCACCACCTCGTCGTGGCTGATCGGCAGCACATAGTTCTCGCTCCAGGCGTACACGATCGAGAAGGTGATCTCGTTGTGGTGCCAGGCCCGGTGGATGGGGTCGCGGCGCAGGTAGCCGAGGGTGTCGTGCATCCAGCCCATATTCCACTTCATGGTGAAGCCCAGCCCGCCGACGTCGGTGCCTCGGGTGACGCCGGGCCAGGTGGTGGACTCCTCGGCGATGGTGATCACGCCGGGGTAGCGGTGCACGGTGTCATTGAGTTCCCGCAGGAATTCGACGGCCTCCAGATTCTCCCGGCCGCCGTGCACGTTGGGCTCCCAATCCCCTTCGGGGCGTGAGTAATCCAGGTAGAGCATGGAGGCGACGGCGTCGACGCGCAGGCCGTCGAGGTGGAATTGCTCGATCCAGTAGCGGGCGTTGGCGATGAGGAAGTTGCGCACTTCATTGCGGCCGAAGTCGAAAATGTAGGTGCCCCAGTCGAGTTGTTCGCCGCGGCGGGGGTCGGGGTGTTCGTAGAGCGGGGTGCCGTCGAAGCGCGCGAGCGCCCATTCGTCGCGCGGGAAGTGCGCGGGCACCCAGTCGAGGATGACGCCGATATTGGCGGCGTGCATGCGGTCGACGAAGGCGCGCAAGTCGTCCGGTGTGCCGAAGCGCGCGGTGGGGGCGTAGTAGGAGGTGACCTGATAGCCCCAGGAGCCGCCGAACGGATGTTCGGCGATGGGGAGCAGTTCGATGTGGGTGAATCCGGCGTCGCGCACGTATTCGGCCAGTTGCTCGGCCAATTCGCGGTAGCTCAGACCGGGGCGCCATGAGCCGAGGTGCACCTCGTAGATGCTCATCGGGGACAGTGTGGGGTCGCGGTCGGCGCGAGAGGTCAACCAGCCCTGGTCATTCCAGGTGTGGGTGCTCTCGGTGACGAGGGATGCGGTGGCGGGCGGGATCTCGGTGGCGAAGGCCAGCGGATCGGCGTGGTCGACGATGCGGCCGTCCGCGCCGTGCACCCGGTACTTGTAGAGTTCGCCCGGTCCGATATCGGGCAGGAAGACCTCCCAGACGCCGGAACCGCCGAGCGCGCGCATGGGCGCGGTGGCGCCGCTCCAGCCGTCGAAATCGCCGATCACGCTGACACCCCTGGCATTCGGCGCCCACACCGCGAACGAGGCGCCGCGCACCTCGCCCTCGGGGGTCCGATAGCGGCGGGGGTGCGCGCCCAGCACCTCCCAGAGGCGTTCGTGGCGGCCCTCGCCGATGAGGTGCAGATCCAGTTCGCCGAGGGTGGGTAGGAAGCGATAGCCGTCGGCTCCGATGACGGTTCGGCCGCCGGGGTAGGTGGTGACCACACGGTAGTCGGGCAGATTCGGCTGCGGGACGACAGCGGCGAAAACGCCGTGTCCCAACGACTTCAGCGGATGTTCCACCGTGCCGAGGCGAATGCGGACCGATTCGGCCTGCGGTCGCAGCACCCGCACGGCGGTGCCGCCGGGATCCGGATGTGCGCCGAGGACGGTGTGCGGGTCGCGGTGGGTGCCCGCCGCGAGCAGCATCAGGTCGCGATTGTTCACCGAAAGGTCCTGCGGTGGGCCAGTTCCGCGCGGGCGGCCTGCGGCACCGGGGGCAGTGTGAGGATGTGGGCGGCGGCCTTCGTCGGGTCGAGCCGCAGGTAATTGGTCTGCGCCCAGTGGTATTCCTCGCCGGTGATCTCGTCGACGACCACCGGGTGGTCGTGCCATTCACGGCCGAGGGCGGGCAGATCCAGTGAGATCATGCCGTGTTCGGTGGCGAAGGGGTTGAGGTTCACCACGATCAGGACGGCGTCACCGGTGCTCGGATCGAATTTGGAGTAGGCGAGCATGGCGTCGTTGTCGACGTGATGGAAGTGCAGGCAGCGAAGTTGTCGCAGGGCGGGATGATTGCGGCGGATCTCGTTGAGGCGGGTGATCCAGGGTTCCAGTGATTCGCCGCGGGCCAGTGCGGCGGCGAAGGGGCGCGGTCGCAGTTCGTACTTCTCCGAATCGAGGTATTCCTCGCTGCCGGGACGCACCGCCTGGTGTTCGAACAGTTCGAAGCCGGAATAGACGCCCCAGGACGGCGATAGCGTGGCGGCGAGGACGGCGCGGATGGCGAACATACCCGGCCCGCCGTGCTGCAGGCTCTCGTGCAGGATGTCGGGGGTGTTGACGAAGAGGTTGGGTCTGGCCTCATCGGCCTTGGCGGCCAACTCGTTTCCGAATTCGGTCAGCTCCCACTTGGTGGTGCGCCAGGTGAAATATGTGTAGGACTGGCTGAATCCGCGTCTGGCCAGCCCGTAGAGGCGGGCGGGGACGGTGAATGCCTCGGAGAGGAAGATGACTTCCGGGTTGGTGTGGCGCACCCGCGCGATGAGCCATTCCCAGAATTCGGCCGGTTTGGTGTGCGGGTTGTCCACCCGGAAGATGGTGACGCCCAATGTGATCCAGTGTCGCACCAGGTGCAGCACCGCCGCGTACACGCCGTCCGGATCGTTGTCGAAATTGATCGGGTAGATGTCCTGATACTTCTTCGGCGGATTCTCCGCGAAGGCGATCGTGCCGTCGGGCAGGGTGGTGAACCACTCAGGATGTTCGCGCACCCAGGGATGGTCCGGCGCGCACTGCAGGGCCAGATCCAGCGCCACCTCCAGGCCGAGATCGGCTGCCGCGGCGACGAATTCGGTGAAATCGCGTTCGGTGCCCAGGCGCGGATGGATGGCGTCGTGGCCGCCATCGGCCGAGCCGATGGCCCACGGCGAGCCGACGTCTTTGGGAGCGGCGGTGAGGGAGTTGTTGGGACCCTTGCGATTCACCGCGCCGATGGGGTGGATGGGCGGCAAGTAGACGACGTCGAAACCCATGGCCGCTATGCGGGGGAGTTCCTTCGCGGCGGTGGCGAAGGTGCCGTGCACCGGCGCGCCCTCGGCATCGCGGCCACCGGTGGAGCGGGGGAAGAATTCGTACCAGGAGCCGTAGAGCGCGCGCTGCCGCTCGACGGAGACGGTGTGCTGGGGGCCTCGGGTCACCAGGTCGCGCAGCGGTGTCTCGCGCAGGATCTCGGCGATCTCGCCCGCGAAGGCGGGCGCGACCCTGGCGGGAAGTTGCTGATCCCGGTCGCGCAGTGCGGCGGCGACGGCGCGCAGCCGCTGGAAGTTCGCCTTCGAAAAGGCCAGTGCCGCACGCTCGAACAGTGTCGCGCCGATCTCGAGATCGTTGGCCAGGTCGGCGGCGCTCTGTCCGACGGCGAGTTTGGCCTCGACCGCGGCGCGCCACGTGGCGATCGGGTCGCTCCAGCCTTCTATCCGAAAGGTCCACGCGCCGGGTCGATCCGGGACGAAGGCGGCGTTGAAGACATCGGGTTCGTAGTCGGGTGTCATCCGTATCCGGACGACCCGTCCCGAATCGGGGGAGCGCACCGCGAGGGTGGCGGCGACCGCGTCGTGCCCCTCGCGCCATACCACCGCGCGCACCGGGAACACCTCGCCCACCACCGCCTTGGCCGGATAGCCGCCTGGCAGGCACGGGGCGGTGTCATCGATGGCGATGCGGCCGGTCACACGATCAACCTACCGGGTGCGGCGCGGATTCACGTGCGGTGGCGCAGGTCGGTTGCCCGGCCGATGACCCAGGCGGCGGCGAGGGCGGCCAGGAACGACAGCAGTGAGGCGCTCATCCACGCCTGCTTGGTGAAATGCAGCAGTTCCTGGACGCGCACCCAGAATCTGGTCCACACTCCGGCATCACCCGGATTGATCAACTGGTAGACGACCAGTCCGATCAGCCAGGCCGCGACCATGCCCCAGCGCGACGGCGCGTTCTCGGTCGTATCCCATTCGGTCTTGGGGCGCAGGAAGAAGTCGGCGACCAGCACCCCGAGCAGCGGGACGAATACCGAGCCGATCAGGCCGAGGAAGCCGAAGTAGTTCTGCATGTTCAGGCACAGGGCCAGCACGGTGATGACCGCGCCGAGACCGATGGTGAGGATGCGGCGGTCCACCCGCGGCAGCAGATTCTGGATGGACAGGGCCGTGGAGTAGACATTGGCGAAGGACTGGTCGGCCTCGCGCAGGACGAAGACGAAGAAGAACACCGCGCCCGCCGTGACGGTGAGGAACGGTCCGTATGTTCCCGCGCCGGTGGCTCTGGCCAGCGCGAACAGTCCCAGGACGTAGGCGACGATCTGCGTCAGCGCGTACGCGCCGCTCGCCGCGCCGAACGCTGCGCGCTCGCTGCGCGAATGGCGGGTGTAGTCGGCGGCGGCGGGCACCCAGGAGATGGAGACCGCCAGTGCCGCATCGGTGGCGACCCAGAACAGATTCCACTCGGCGCCGAAGGGGCCGCTGCCGCTCGGACCGGGATTCACCGTCGGATCCGGCAGGCCCGCGCGGAAGAACTGCACGTAGAACCACACCAGCGCCAGTACGACCCCGGCGGTGACGAACCGGCGCAGCAGGCGCACCGAGCCCAGCGGCCAGATGGTCAGCGCCGTGGTCAGCAGGCCCGCCGCCACCACATACAGCCACTGCGGACCGCCGCCGAACAGTTCGCGGGCCGCGCCGCCGATGACGATCAGCTCGAAGGTGCCCCACCCGATGAGCTGCGCGATATTCAGCACCGTCGGCAGATAGCTCAGCTTCGCCCCGAACAGTCCGCGCAGCAGCACCATCGCCGGTCGCCCGGTCCGCGCCCCCGGCACCGCCGCCAACCCGAGCATTACCCCACCCATGACCGTCCCCACGATCATCGCCAGCATCCCCGCCGCCAACGAGATCCGGGGCGCGCCGTCGGTATCGGGCGCGAGCACCGTGTACGCCCCGGAGAACGCCAACAAGCTGACCCCGAGGTTGGCCCAGAACGCACTCTGATCCCAAAACGACAGGACCTTCGGCGTCGGCTGATCAAGAGTGAGTGGGGCCTCGCGAACACCGGACGACATCGCCAAAAACTCCCTACGCCGGAATTACCCGGACAGGTTCAGCGGTCGGCGTCTTCTGGAACGCCCTCTCAGCCCGGCAGAGTCTTTTCGCGCCAACTCCGAGCTCCCGCGTGGTTCATACCCCCAAAACCCTAGTACACCGAGCGTTCGTCGCGGGACGGTCCGGTAGGGTCTGCGGGGGTGAAGGCATTGCGTCGGTTCACTGTCCGGGCTCACCTGCCCGAGCGATTGGGGGCGTTGGGGGAGCTCGCTACGAATTTGCGGTGGTCTTGGGATTGGGCCACGCAGGATTTGTTCGCGGAGTTGGATCGCGGTCGGTGGGGGGAGTTGGGGCATGATCCAGTGCGGATGCTGGGGGAGGTGCCCGCGGGGCGGTTGGACGAGTTGGCGGGGGATGCGGCCTATGTGGCGCGGGTGGATGCGGCGGCGGCGGGGCTGCGGGAGTATTTGACGCGGCCGCGGTGGTTTCAGCGGCAGGATGCGGCCGGGGTGCGCGGGATCGCCTACTTCTCGATGGAATTCGGTGTCACGGAGGTGCTGCCGAACTATTCCGGGGGTTTGGGGATTCTGGCGGGCGACCATCTGAAGTCGGCATCGGATCTGGGGTTGCCGCTCATCGGTGTCGGATTGCTGTATCGCTCAGGGTATTTCCGGCAGTCACTGTCGGCGGACGGTTGGCAGACCGAACGCTATCCGGCGCTGGATCCGCAGGGCCTGCCGCTGCGGCTGCTCAGCAGCGAGGGCGCGCCGGTGCTGATCCACGTCGCCATGCCGGATCGGCGGGTGCTGCGGGCGCGGGTGTGGATCGCGCAGGTCGGTCGGGTGCCGCTGCTGCTGCTCGATTCCGATATCGCCGCCAATGATCCGGAATTGCGTCTGGTCACCGATCGGCTCTACGGCGGTGATCAGGAACATCGCATCCGGCAGGAGATCCTGGCGGGGATCGGCGGGGTGCGGGCGGTGCGCGCCTATACCGGGGCCGAGGGCCTGCCCGATCCCGATGTCTTCCATATGAACGAGGGGCACGCGGGTTTCCTCGGCCTGGAGCGGATCCGCGAATTCGTCTCCGCGGGGCAGGATTTCGACACCGCGCTGGCGGCGGTGCGGGCGGGCACGGTGTTCACCACCCATACCCCGGTGCCCGCGGGGATCGACCGCTTCCCGATGCCGATGGTGCGTCGCTACTTCGGCGGCGCGCACGGTGAGGCCGAATCCGCTTTGCTGCCGGGCCTTTCCGTCGATCGGATCGTCGCGCTGGGACGCGAGGCCGATCCGTCGGTATTCAATATGGCCCATATGGGGTTGCGGCTGGCCCAGCGCGCCAACGGTGTGTCGGCGCTGCACGGCGCGGTGAGCCGCACCATGTTCAACGCACTGTGGCCGGGTTTCGACGCCGACGAGGTGCCGATCGGGTCGGTGACCAATGGCGTGCACGCCCCCACCTGGGCCGCGCGCGAATGGTTCGACAAGGCCCGCGAGCATATCGGCGCGGAACTGGTCGAGGAGGCGCGCGGCTGGGAGCGGTTGCACGAGGTCGATCCGGGCGAGCTGTGGTCGACCCGCAATGCGTTGCGCGCGGGCCTGGTCGTCGAGGTGCGCCGCCGCCTGCGTGCCTCCTGGTTGGAGCGCGGCGCGGCCGAGGCCGAATTGGGTTGGGTCGAAGGCGTTTTCGATCCGGACGTGCTGACGGTCGGTTTCGCCCGTCGGGTGCCGACCTACAAGCGGTTGACCCTGATGCTGCGCGACCCGCAGCGGTTGCGCGCGCTGCTGCTCGATGCGCGGCGACCGATGCAGTTGGTGGTCGCGGGCAAGAGCCATCCGGCCGATGACGGCGGAAAGGCGTTGATCCAGCAGGTGGTTCGCTTCGCCGATGACACGGGGGTGCGTCATCGCATCGTCTTCCTGCCGGACTACGACATGTCGATGGCCCGGTTCCTGTACTGGGGATGCGATGTGTGGCTGAACAATCCGCTGCGCCCGCTCGAGGCGTGCGGCACATCCGGGATGAAATCGGCTCTCAATGGCGGATTGAACCTGTCCATCAGGGACGGCTGGTGGGACGAGATGTTCGACGGCGAGAACGGTTGGGCCATACCGACCGCCGACGGTGTCGCCGATGAGCACCGCCGCGACGATCTGGAGGCCAACGCGCTCTACGACCTGTTCGAGCGCACTGTCGCGCCGCGCTTCTACGACCGCGACGCGGCGGGTATGCCGGTGCGCTGGGTGGAGATGGTCCGGCACACCTTGCAGACGCTCGGCCCGAAGGTATTGGCCTCCAGGATGGTTCGCGACTACACGCAGCGGTACTACGCGCCTGCCGCCGCGGCCTTCCATCGGGCGGTCGGTCCGGATTTCGCGGGTGCGCGGGAGCTGGCCGAGTATCGTCGTCGTGTCGAATCAGCCTGGCCCGCAGTGAAAGTCGTCCAGGTCGATACCGAGGGTCTGCCGGATACGCCGATCATCGGAGCCCCGATGTCGCTGCACGCCCGCATCGACCTCGGTGGGCTGTCGGCCGAGGATGTGGTGGTGCAGGCCGTCATCGGCCGCGTCTCACCCACCGACGACCTGTCGGAGGTGAGTGTCATCGCGATGGCGCACACCGGTTTCGACGTGACGGACCGGTTCAGTGTCCGCATGCCGGTCCCGGTGTCGGGCGCGGTCGGGTACACGGTGCGGGTCCTGCCGCACCACCCGCTGCTGTCCTGTGACGCCGAACTCGGGTTGGTGGCCGCGCCCAGCGCATAATAGGTGACAATGGTCACCAGATTCTCGGTGGATTCCAGGATTGATTCCGGTATAAGGCGAACCGTCGGTTACCGTGCCTGAGCACCCTTTCTTCTGATCCACTGGAGAGTTCCATGGCCACCGACGCGCTCGCCCGGACACGGGCCCGCCTCGACGCGTACTTCGGCGTCAGTTCGCACGGCTCCACCATGCGTCGCGAGGTGATGGCAGGTATGGTCACCTTCCTCGCCATGTCCTATGTTCTGGCCGTGAATCCCTCGGTGCTCGGTGACCAGGGCGACTTGGGCGACAAGGGGATTCCGATGCAGGCGGTGTTCACCGCCACCGCCGTCGCCGCGATTTTCGGCACCCTGGTCATGGGCCTGTGGGCCAGATATCCGATCGCGCTCGCGCCGGGTATGGGCCTGAATGCCTTCTTCGCCTTCACCGTGGTCAAGCAGATGGGTATCCCGTGGCAGACGGCGCTGTCGGGCACGCTGCTCTCGGGCATCATCTTCTTGGTGCTCGCGGTCACCAGGATTCGCGAACGCATCCTCAATGCCATACCCCTGCAGATGAAGTTGGCGGTCGGCGCGGGCATCGGTATTTTCGTCGCATTCCTGGGTCTGAAGAATGCGGGCATCATCGTGGCCAGCAAGGACACCTTCGTCACGCACGGTGATTTCACCAAGGGCGCCACGCTGCTGGCCCTGTTCGGTCTGCTGGTGACGGTGGTTTTCCTGGTGCGCGGCTGGCACGGTGCGGTGCTGTACGGCGTGGTGCTCACCGCGGTGGTCGGCATGGTGTTCGGGCTGGTGGAGTTGCCGGAGGGCGTGTTCGCGATGCCGCACGGTCTGGATCAGACCTTCGGTCAGGCGGTGATCAATCTGCCGCACGCGTTCACCGGTCAGATGTTCGTCGTCGTGTTGACCATGCTGTTCGTCGACTTCTTCGATGCCTCGGGCACGCTGATCGGCGTGGCCAATCAGGCCGGTCTGCTGGCGAAGGACGGGACGCTGCCGCGCGCGTCCAAGGCGCTGGCGGCGGATTCGATCGGCACCATGGCGGGCGCGGTCATCGGCACCTCGACGACCACCGCGTATGTGGAGTCGACGGCGGGTGTGTCGGCGGGTGGGCGCACCGGGTTGACGGCGGTGGCCACGGCCTGGTGGTTCGCGGTGGCCATGTTCTGTTTCCCGCTGTTCTCGGTGATCGCGGGCGCGAAGTCGGTGACCGCGCCCGCGCTGATCGTGGTCGGCGTGCTGATGGCGCGCGCCCTCGGTGAGATCGACTGGGGCAAGTTGGAGTATTCCGTTCCGGCCTTCATTACCGTGGTGGTGACACCGCTCACCTTTTCCATTGCCTACGGTCTGGCCATGGGCATGGTGTTCTATCCGGTGGTCATGGTGGCGCGCGGTCGATTCCGGGAAGTTCATCCGACGATGTGGATCCTGATGGTGGTATTCCTCGGTTATTTCTTCTTCTTGGCGGAGTGACTTGGAATAATCCCCAGTTGGTGGACAGTTGACGCGGTCGCATGCAATGATTCGGACCGCAGTCCGCTTCAATGGCGAAGTGGTTTTCCGAGAGGGCTCGAAGGCGCGATGCGCCCGGCATCGCGCACCCGATCGCATAAACAGGGGAAGAGGACAGCCATGTCAACCAACACGGCGGAACGGCACACCGCCGATCTCACCGCGAACCCCGACAAGTTCGCCGGTGATATCGGAATTCTGGTAATTCGAATTGTCTTCGGGCTGATACTGGCGGCCCACGGCGCTCAGAAATTGTTCGGCTGGTTCGACGGTCCGGGCCTGACGCAGGCCGGAACCGGATTCGAGTCGATGGGGTACCACCCCGGCAAATTCTTCGGAACCCTCGCCGGACTGTGTGAGTTCGGTGGTGGTCTGCTGCTCGCGCTGGGTCTGGTCACGCCACTGGCGGCCGCGATCGTGCTCGGCACCATGATCAACGCGATCAATGCCACCTGGGCTCCCGGACTGTTCGGCAAGGGCGGCTGGGAGTCGCCGCTGCTGTTCGCCGCCGTGGCGCTGGCGCTCGCCTTCACCGGACCCGGTCGGTTCGCGCTCGATCACGGCCGTCCGTGGCAGCGCCACGGCCTCGTGTGGGGTGTCGGCGCATTCGTGCTCGCCGTCGTCGCCGCCGTCGTGACGCTCGTCTTCAAGTGGATTCTCTAGGTGTTCGCGGGTCCGGCCGTCGTGGTCGGACCCACGCGTCGCCGCGATGTTCAGTACAGCACCAGTGTGCGGTCCGCGCCGGGGTGGAACTCGAAGTCGATCCTGCGTAGTTCGGTGTGGATTCCCTTGTGGTGCAGATCTTTCCGGAGATCGTCCAGCAGGGTGCGCAGCGGGTTGCCATTGTGGTCGACCAGGGGGTAGACGCGGGTCTCGCCCGTGGCGACGCGGGCGAGTTCGCTCAGGGCCGCCGCGTGGAATTCGGCATCGAGGCGGTCGGCGTAGCTGAACAGCAGGTGCGAGCTGAGGACCAGACCGAAACTGTTGTCCGCGAAGGGGAGTGCCGGCAGGCGGGCCGCGCGGTAGCGGTGCCGATGTTCGGCGAGATCGCGACCGAACCGCTCGGCGGATTCGGCCCGCATGCGCAGATGTCCCTGCGGGCCGCCGTACCAGTCCCAACGGCGGCGACCGATATCCCTTGTCGCCCAGCGGTTCGCGCGTTCGGATTCGCGAATGGCGGTGGTGCGCAAATCATCGGCGTCGCGCGAATAGATGGGGTCGGCGGCGAGAACTTCCGCGCCGAGTTCGCTCGCTTCGGCGGTGAAACTGGCCGCGCCGCCGGGGCAGTCGAGAATACGGCCGGTGCGCAACTCGGCGTCGGTGAGTCCGAACATGGCCCGGTATTCCGCCAATGATCTTGCGCTGATGAGAAATTCACCGAGAACTTCGGTGTCCGAGTGTGTCATTGCGGCACTGTCTCATGCCGGGGAGGTTTTGTCTGTCCCCGCGCCGCGTGCAGGGCTTGGCGCGGGGACTGTTGGCGCGTTCGGTGTGGGAATTGGGGTTCACCGAAGCACCGAACCCCAATTTACTTCCTATCGAAAATAAATTCAGCGCCTTGTGAGGGTTGTCACAGACGCGGGTTATGGCCATGGGCCACAGGCGATTACGGCGCGGTGCCGGTGAGCCGCCGCAACGCCTTCGCCACGACCTCCGGATCGGAGGTCTCCCAGTAGGGGGGCAGCGATGCGCGCAGATACCCGCCGTAGCGGGCGGTGGCCAGCCGCGAATCCAGAATGGCCACCACGCCCCGATCCTCGACGCTGCGCAGCAGCCGCCCCGTGCCCTGCGCCAGCAGCAGCGCCGCGTGATTGGCCGCCACGGTGAGAAAGCCATTGCCGCCGCGCGATTCCACCGCGCGCTGCCGCGCGGTGAGCAACGGATCGTCGGGGCGCGGGAACGGGATCCGATCCAGGATGACCAGACTCAGCGACGGTCCGGGCACATCGACGCCCTGCCACAGCGACAGCGTGCCGAACAGCGAGGTGGCCGGATCCTCGGCGAAGCGGCGCACCAGCTGACCTGTCGCGTCCTCGCCCTGGCACAGGATCGGCGTATCCAACTTGCCCCGCAGCGCCTCCGTGGCCGCCTTGGCCGCGCGCATGGACGAGAACAGGCCGAGGGTGCGCCCGCCCGCCGCGCGAATCAGCCGCTCGATCTCCGCGAGGTAGGCCGAACTCAGGCCGTCCCGGCCGGGGGCGGGCAGATGCTTGGCGACATAGAGGATTCCGGATTTGGCATGGTCGAACGGTGAGCCGACATCCAGCGCCGACCAGCGCACCGATTCGGCGTCGGCGGGAGCCTGCGCGCCATTGGCCAGCGCCGGATCGACCTTCGCGCCCGAGCGCGGGGGCAAACCCCAGGTGAGCGCCAGTCCGTCGAAGGAGCCGCCCACCTGCAGCGTGGCCGAGGTGAGCACCACCGTCGACATGCCGAACAGCCTGCTGCGCAACAGCCCGCCGACCGCGAGCGGGGCCATGTGCAGGGTGCGCCGCACGACCCCGCGCACCTCGTCGGCGGCCAGCCAGAGCACGTCGTGGCGTTTGGCCGGGTCCGGTTCGTCGAAGGCGGTGAGCGCGCGCACCGCGCCGTCGTGCACCTCGTCGATGGCGGCCAGGGCCTGATTGCGGGCGGCGGCGGTCTCCGGATCGGCCTGGGCCGCGCCGCCGCCCTGTGGGGCCAGCGCGGTGCGCGCGTTCCACGCGGCATCGCGGACCAGGGCCAGTACGGGTGCGATGCCCTCGGGCAGCGCGTCCCAGCGGGCGGCGGGCAGGTCGTCCAGGGCGGTGTGCCACGCCTCCGCGGCGGACTCCAACCTGTCGACCTCGCGCTCGTCGATGAGTTTGGCGCAGCGGCGGGCGGCGGCGCTCACGGCGGCGGGCGCGAGTTCGGCGGTGGCCACGCCGGTGACCCGGTCGACCAGTTCGTGCGCCTCGTCGATCACCACCACATCGTGTTCGGGCAGCACCTGGATGCCGTTGATGGCGTCGATGGCGAGCAGCGCGTGATTGGTGACCACCACATCGGCCTGCGCGGATTCGGCGCGGGCGCGTTCGGCGTAGCAATCCTGACCGAAGGGGCAGCGCGACTTGCCGAGGCATTCGCGCGAGGACACGCTGACCTGCCGCCAGGCGCGATCGCCGACGCCGGGCACCAACTCGTCCCGATCGCCGGATTCGGTGTCGGAGGCCCACTCGTTGAGCCGCTGCACCTCGCGGCCGAGGCGGGAGATGGCGAAGGCGTCGAAGAGTTCGGCCTCGGCGGGCTCGTCGGGAATGGCGCTATTGATCTTGTTCAAGCACAGATAGTTGTTGCGGCCCTTGAGGATCGCGAATTTGGCGGTGCGGCCCAGCGGTTCGCGCAGCGCCTCGGCCAAACGGGGCAGGTCCCTGTCCACGAGCTGACGCTGCAGAGCGATGGTGGCGGTGGACACCACCACGGTGCGCCCGGTGCGCACCGCGTGGCGCAGGCTGGGCACCAGGTAGGCCAGCGACTTACCGGTGCCGGTGCCCGCCTGGACCGCCAGATGCTCGCCGGTGTCGATGGCCTGATCCACGGCCGCGGCCATCGTCATCTGACCGGTGCGCTCCTTGCCGCCGAGTGCCGTGACGGCGGTGGCCAAGAGTTCGGGGAGTGGCGGCAGTTCGGGCACGCGCAGCAGCCTACAAGCTGTCGCCGACAGTCATGTCGGGGCGGATCAGCCCACCGCGCCGCTCAGTTCGACCCCGGCCGCGCGCAACCCGGCGAGGGCGACCCCGAGGGTGTCGGAGGAGACGGCGGCGGTGAGATCCAGCAGCACCGCGGTGCGGAAACCCGCCGCTTCGGCGTCGAGCGCGGTGGCCTTCACACAGTGGTCGGTGGCGACGCCGACCACGTCCACCGCGTCGATATCGTGCTCGCGCAACCAGTCGGCGAGCCGCGTCCCGTCGGCGGCCGCGCCCTCGAAACCCGAATAGGCGGCGGCGTATTCGCCTTTGGAGAACACTTCCTGAATCGGCGCGGTATCCAGGTCCGGATGGAATTGCGCGCCGGGGGTGCCGACCCGGCAGTGCGGCGGCCAGGAATCCACATAGTCGGGATGGTCGGAGAAATGCGGACCGGGATCGACGTGGTAATCCCTGGTGGCCACCACCGCGTCATAGTCCCCGTCGGCGACGAATTGGCTGACGCGCCGGGCCAGGGCCGCCCCGCCCGCGACCGCGAGCGAGCCGCCCTCGCAGAAATCGTTCTGGATATCGACGATGATCAGTGCTCGTCCCACGGTGGACCTCCCGGCGTTCGGTGCTGCGTACTGGTCGGATCCCATTGTGGCGCGGGTCGGCGGGTCAATCCGCGAAACTGGTCGTGATGGCCGGTTCGCCCGCGGAGAGTTTGAGGCCCTCCCACGGCAGACTGACCAATCCGCGCGCCACCACGTCGCGGCTTTCCACGAGGGTGGGCCGCTGCGGCGCCGCGACGCCGTCGCGCACCAGTGGGACCAGCAGTTCGCGCGCCTCGAAACCCGCTGTGGCGGGCCGAGTCCCGGCCGCCGAGTACACGATTTCCTCCACGATGGTGCCGGTCCGTCTGGCCAGGCGCAGCGCACGCTTGGTGCCGCCGCGCGACTGCTTGTGACTGCTGCGCTTGGCCACCGGCAACCCGTCCACCTCGACCAACTTGTAGACCATGCCCGCTGTCGGCGCGCCGGACCCGGTCACCAGCGAGGTGCCGACCCCGTAGGCGTCGACCGGTTCGGCCCGCAGCGCGGCGATCGAGTATTCGTCCAGATCCCCGGACACCACGATCCTGGTCTTCGCCGCGCCCAATCCGTCGAGTTGCTCGCGCACCTGCCGGGCCAGCACGCCGAGATCACCGGAATCGATGCGCACACCGCCCAGATCGGTGCCCGCCACCTCGATCGCGGTGGCTACGCCCCGTGTGATGTCGAAGGTGTCGACCAGCAGGGTAGTGCCGATGCCGAGTGCCGCAATCTGACTGCGGAACGCCTCGGCCTCGTGTTGGCCGTCCGCGCCGCTGTGCAACAGGGTGAACGCGTGCGCACTGGTGCCCGCGCTGGGCACCCCGAAGCGTCGCGCGGCCTCCAGATTGGAGGTGGCGTCGAAGCCCGCGAGATAGGCCGCGCGGGCACTGGCGGGCGCGGCCAGTTCGTGGGTGCGCCGCGACCCCATCTCGATCAGCCGCCGCCCGCCCGCGGCGGTGACCATGCGCGCCGCCGCCGAGGCGATGGCGCTGTCGTGATTGAGGATCGACAGGATCACCGTCTCCAGCACCACGCATTCGGCGAAGCTGCCCCGCACCGAAAGCACCGGCGAGCCCGGAAAATACAGTTCGCCCTCGGCATAGCCGTCGATATCGCCGGTGAACCGGTAGCCGCGCAGCCAGTCGACGGTGGCCGGGTCCAGGAAGCCCGCGGCCGCCGCCAGTTCCGGCTCGCCGAAACGGAAGTGCGCCAGCGCGTCGAGCAGTCGGCCGGTGCCGCCGACGACGCCGTAGCGGCGGCCGTTGGGCAGCCTGCGGGCAAACGCCTCGAAGGTGCAGCGCCGTCGCGCCGAACCGTCGGCCAGGGCCGCGGCGAGCATGGTCAGCTCGTACCGGTCGGTCAGCAGCGCGGTGCTGAAACCGTTCGACTCGACGTGGTAGGTATCGGTTGCTGCGCTCGTCACGCAGCCACCCTAATGGGCAACCTTCGACGTGGTAGGGGCCTGCTTCGCCTGTCGCGCCGCCACCCCGCGCACACGCATCGAGCCGACGTTCGCGGCGCGAGGCTGGGTGTTGTGTATCCGGAGTCGGGCCGTACCCTGGAAGTTATGGGTTTGTGCGACGTGAACGCCATGTTGCCGGTGGTAGAGCTACCGGTGGTACAGCTGTCGGCGGCACAGGCGACCCCGGAAGCCGTGGAGTACACCGAGATCCTGGAGGCGGAGGATCGCCCGTGGGTGACGGTCGTCTGGGACGACCCGGTCAATCTCATGCACTACGTCACCTACATATTCCAGAAGCTGTTCGGATACAGCAAAGGCAAGGCCACCGAGCTGATGTTGCAGGTGCACAACGAGGGCAAAGCCGTCGTGTCCTCCGGCTCTCGCGATCGGATGGAACACGATGTCCAGCGGTTGCACGCCGCAGGATTGTGGGCGACCATGCAGCGGGATAGCTGACCGCGACGGTTACCGTAGCCACGTGCAAAAGTGGAGCAGGAAGAATTCGCTGGGCGGGTTGAAGCTGCGCTCGGAGATGGACGCGCGCGAGGCGAACGTGCTGCGTTCGCTGGTGGGCGCGGTCTCCGGTTTGCTGACCGAGCGCGCCAATTCCGCCCCCGATGACGAACTGGCCGCGCTGACGGGTCTGCGCACCGGCAATACGGCGACTCCCGAGGATCCGCAGTTGCTGCGGTTGCTGCCGGATTTCCATCGCAGCGAACCGGGTTCGCCCGATGCCGAGCGCGCCGGACTCAACAGCGCCCTGCGCGGTCTGCACGAACCGGAGATCATCGACGCGAAGTTGGCGGCGGGTTCGGTCGTGCTGAGCACCGTGCCCGTCGAGGGCGGTCGTATCGTGCTCACTCCCGAGCAGGCCGACGCCTGGCTCAACGCGCTCACGGACGTGCGCCTGGCGCTGGGCACCATTCTCGAGATCGATGACGAGACGCCCGAGCAGTTCGCGCCCGATGATCCGCGCGGCCCACATCTGGACGTCTACCACTGGTTGACCTGGATGCAGGACTCGCTCCTGCAGGCGCTCGCGCCGTAGAAAGCGCTGGGCTATGAGAACACAATCCGGACAACGGAATTCGCTGACCGACGTGGCGGGCGTGCTGGTCGGTCACCATCATGTGCTCGATCGCGACGCCACGCCGGGCAACGGCGCGGCGACCGGCTGCACCGTGGTGCGGTTACCGGGTGGCGCGACCGCGGCGGTCGATGTGCGCGGCGGCGGCCCCGGCACCCGCGAGACCGATGTCCTCGATCCGAGCAACTCCGTCCGGCACGCGCACGCCATCCTGCTCACCGGCGGCAGCGCCTATGGTCTGGCCGCGGCCGACGGGGTCATGCGTCTGCTGGAGGAGCAGGGCGAGGGCGTTCCGATGGATCCCGCCGATCCCACGCGGGTGGTGCCGATCGTGCCCGGCGCGGTGATCTTCGATCTTCCGGTGGGGGACTGGGGAATTCGGCCGACCGCCGAATTCGGGTATCGGGCCGCGGCCGCCGCCGGGGTGGATTTCGAGCGCGGCTCGGTCGGTGCGGGTGTCGGAGCGCGGGCCGGATCGATCAAGGGCGGAATAGGTTCGGCGAGTGTGGTTCTCGGCGAGGGGCCGGCCGCCGGGGTGACGGTGGCGGCGCTGGTGGTGGCCAATCCGGTGGGGTCGGTGTTCGATCCGCGCACCGGATTGCCTTGGGGCGCGGGCACGGACGGTCCGGAGTTCTTCGGATTGCGTTGTGCCGCACCGGAGGTGCTGGCCCGCGCCAACGCGCTCGCGGTGAAGGGCACGGTGCTCAACACCACCATCGGCGTCGTCGCCACCGACGCCGCACTGGATCCGGTGAGCCTGCGGCGCATGGCCACTACCGCGCACGACGGTCTGGCCCGCGCGGTGCGTCCGGCACATTCGCCGCTGGACGGCGACACCCTCTTCGCGGTGTCGACCGGTGCGCTGCGACCGGAGACCGGCCCCCTACCCGCCGCCTTCCCGCCGGATCTGATCGTGCTCGACGCGGTGTGCACGGCCGCGGCGGTCTGCGTGGAGCGGGCAATCGTCGACGCCATTCGCCGTGCGACCCCGGTCGCGGGCATCCCCAGCTACGGGGAACTGTTCGGCGACCGGTGCGGTAGTGGGTCGGGAATAGCCGAATAGTCTCACTTGTTGTCGAAGGCGGCGAATGCCGGATGGCGGAAGGGTTTGACTCGTGCTGGTGATCAGAGCCGACCTGGTCGAGGCGATGGTGGCACATGCCCGCGCGGACCACCCCGACGAGGCGTGCGGGGTGATCGCGGGTCCGGAGGGCAGCGACCGTCCGCAGCGCTTCGTCGCGATGGTCAATGCCGAGCGCTCGCCCACCTTCTATCGCTTCGATTCCGGTGAGCAACTGAAGGTTTGGCGCGCCATGGACGAAGCCGAGGAGACCCCGGTGGTGATCTACCACTCGCACACCGCGACCGAGGCGTACCCGAGTCGCACCGATATCTCCTACGCCAGCGAACCTTTCGCCCACTACGTGCTGGTGTCCACCCGCGATCCCGAGCGGCACGAACTGCGCAGCTATCGCATCGTCGACGGCGAGGTCACCGAGGAACCGGTGCGCATCGTCGACGACTATGCCGAAATCGACTGACCGCCCGTTGTTTTCCCGCGAAATGAGGAGTACCCCATGTCGGTGACCGTGTCCATTCCGACCATCATGCGCGCGCTGACCGGAGGTGAGAAGCGCGTGCAGGCACAGGGCGGCGCGACCCTGTCCGATCTCATCAAGGATCTCGAGTCGAACCATCCCGGACTGGCCGAGCGGCTCCTCAAGGACGGCAAGCTCAACCGCTACGTCAACATCTATGTCGACGACGAGGATGTGCGCTTCGCGGGCGGGCTCGCGGCCGAGGTGCCCTCCGACGCGAGCGTCACCATCCTGCCCGCCGTCGCCGGAGGTTAGTCGCCCGATGGCGCGCTACGAGTCGCTGATCGCGACACTCGGCAACACCCCGCTGGTCGGATTGCGCACCCTGTCCCCGAAATGGGACGGCGCCGACCATGTCCGGCTGTGGGCCAAGCTGGAGGACCGCAACCCGACCGGATCGATCAAGGACCGCCCCGCCCTGCGGATGATCGAACAGGCCGAGGCCGAGGGCACACTGCGGCCCGGCTGCACGATTCTGGAGCCGACCAGCGGCAATACCGGGATCTCACTGGCCATGGCCGCCAAGCTCAAGGGCTACCGGCTGATCTGTGTCATGCCGGAGAACACCTCGGTGGAGCGGCGGCAACTGTTGACCATGTTCGGCGCGCAGATCATCGATTCTCCGGCGGCGGGCGGCTCCAATCAGGCCGTGGCGCTGGCCAAGCAGATCGCCGCGGAGCATCCCGACTGGGTGATGCTCTATCAGTACGGCAATCCGGCCAACGCGCTGGCGCACTACGAGAGCACCGGCCCGGAGATCCTGGCCGACCTGCCGGAGATCACCCACTTCGTCGCGGGCCTCGGCACCACCGGAACCCTGATGGGCACCGGGCGCTTCCTGCGCGAGAAGGTGCCGAGCATCGAGATCGTCGCGGCCGAACCGCGTTACGGCGAATTGGTCTACGGTCTGCGCAATATCGACGAGGGTTTCATTCCGGAGCTCTACGACGAGTCGGTGCTCACCACCCGCTTCTCGGTCGGCCCGTACGACGCGGTCCGGCGGACCCGCGAATTGGTGCTGGAGGAGGGCATTTTCGCCGGTATCTCGACCGGGGCCATCCTGCACGCCGCGCTCGGGATCGCGCGCAAGGTCGCGAAGGCGGGCGAGCGGGCCGATATCGCGTTCGTGGTGGCCGACGGCGGGTGGAAGTACCTGTCCACCGGCGCCTATGACGGCACGCTCGAAGAGGCCGAGGAACGCCTCGACGGTCAGCTCTGGGCCTGAGCGATACCCGCTGAGTACCCTCGGAGGTGCGGGTCGGGCTCATCGGATCCGCTCGACGAGGAGGTTGCGATGACCACCGGCGGTACGGGCGTGGGTCCGTCGTTCGATCCGGAGCGGATCGCCGCGCTGCGCGCCCAATTGGACAGCTCCGGTGCGCCGGGTGGCGCTCTCGCACCGAATATGCCGACGGCGTCGACCGGTTCGCCCGCGTCCTCCGCCGGGGTGGCCGTGATCAAACAGCTCTGGCTGCGAGCCGGTGTGGTCATCGCGAGTTTCGTGGTTTTGCTCTACGGCATCGAGGGTGTGGACACCCTCGACGGTCACGACCTCGACACCGCTGGGATCCAGCCGCGCACGGCGGAGGGGCTGTGGGGCATTCTGTTCGCCCCGCTGCTGCACGCCAATTGGACCCACCTATTGGGCAATACGCTGCCGGTGCTGGTGCTCGGCTTCCTGGCGCTGCTCTCGGGTATCGGGCGCGGACTGATGGCCACCGCCATCATCTGGGTGGTGGCGGGTCTGGGCACCTGGCTCGTCGCGGGCAGCGGCTCGGTGCATCTGGGCGCGTCCTCACTGGTGTTCGGCTGGTTGACCTACCTCATCGTGCGCGGCTGGTTCGCCCGCAATATCGGTCAGATCCTGCTCGGGTTGGTCATTGTCGCGATCTACGGCTCGCTACTGTGGGGCGTGCTGCCCGGTCAACCCGGAATCTCTTGGCAGGGACATCTTTTCGGTGCGGTGGGTGGAATTCTGGCCGGCTGGGTACTCTCTGGCAATGAACGTTCGCGCCGTCGCGGCGAGGGAGCCGGAGTCCCCGCGCCGACTCGCTGAGCGCAGCCGCCGCCGAGCAAGTTGGGGGATCGGTTCTTGAGCGAGATTTCGCCGTGGCAGCATAGGGAAATGCGCCTAACCGTCCTCGGGTGCTCGGGCAGTGTGTCCGGCCCGGACTCTCCAGCGTCGGGCTACCTGCTGACCGGGCCGGATATGCGGCCGGTGGTCATCGAGTTCGGTCCGGGTGTGCTCGGCGCGCTGCAGCGCTACGCCGATCCCGGCGAGGTCGACATCTTCCTCACCCATCTGCACGCCGATCACTGTCTCGATCTGCCGGGTCTGCTGGTGTGGCGGCGCTATCACCCCATCCCGCCGGTCGGTCGGGCGATCGTGCGCGGCCCCTCGGACGCGCCGCTGCGCATCGGCAATGCCTCGGCCGAGGTCGGCGGCGAATGCGACGACTGGTCCGATGTCATCGATTTCCGACGCTGGATCGAGTCCGAGCCGGTGGGATTCGGTCCCGGACACACCATCACGGCACGGCGCATGTATCACCCGCCGGAGGCGTACGGGTTGCGTATCGTGTCGGCTTCGGGCCGCACCTTCGTTTATACCGGCGATACGGCCGAGTGCGATGCGGTGCGTGAATTGGCCGCAGGCGCGGATATTTTGATGGCCGAGGCGTCCTGGACGCACGATCCGGCCAATCGTCCGCCGGGCATTCACCTTTCGGGCACCGAGGCCGGGCGGCTGGCCGCGACGGCGGGGGTCAAGGAACTGCTGCTCACCCACATACCGCCGTGGACCTCGCGCGAGGATGTCATCGCCGAGGCCAAGGCGGAGTTCTCCGGTCCGGTGCACGCGGTGGCCCCCGGCGAGACCTTCACCATCTGAACCCCCTGTTCGGAGGCCCGCGATCGGGTGCCATAGGCTGTGGCCGTGTCGAGACGAGCCGATGGCAGGGCGGACGATGAGCTCCGCGAGGTCCGAGTCACCAGGGGATTCACCACCCATCCCGCAGGCTCCGTGCTGGTGGAATTCGGTCAGACCAGGGTGATGTGCACCGCCAGTGTCACCGAGGGGGTGCCGCCGTGGCGGCGCGATTCCGGATTGGGCTGGCTCACCGCCGAATACGCCATGCTGCCCGCCGCGACCCATACCCGCAGCGGTCGGGAGTCGGTGAAAGGCAGGGTCGGCGGTCGCACCCAGGAGATCAGCCGGTTGGTGGGTCGTTCGCTGCGCGCCTGCATCGACCTGGCCGCGATCGGCGAGAACACCATCGCCATCGACTGCGATGTGCTGCAGGCCGACGGCGGCACCAGGACGGCCGCCATCACCGGGGCCTATGTGGCGCTGGCCGATGCGGTCACCTATCTCGGGGCGGCCGGTGGACTGGCCGACCCGCAACCGATTTCGTGCGCCATCGCCGCGGTGAGCGTCGGCGTGGTCGACGGCCGGGTCCGCCTCGACCTACCGTACGAAGAGGATTCGCGCGCCGAGGTCGATATGAATGTGGTGGCCACCGACACCGGAACCCTGGTCGAGATCCAGGGCACCGGCGAGGGTGCGACCTTCCCGCGCTCCACCCTGGACAAGCTGCTCGATTCCGCGTTGGCGGGCTGCGAGCGCCTGTTCGAGGTGCAGAAGGCGGCGCTGGCGCTGCCCTATCCGGGTGTGCTGCCGGATCCGGCCGAGTCGAAGCGCAAGTGATGGCGCGGGTTCTCGTCGCGAGTCGCAATGCGAAGAAGCTGAAGGAACTGCGCCGCATTCTGGACGAGGCAGGGGTTTCGGGGATCGAGATCGTCGGCCTGGCCGATGTGCCCGCCTACGACGAGGCCCCCGAGACCGGCGCGACCTTCGAGGAGAATGCGCTGGCCAAGGCCCGCGATGGTGCGGCGGCCACCGGATTGCCCTGTGTCGCCGACGATTCCGGCCTCGAGGTGGACGCGCTGAACGGTATGCCCGGTGTGCTCTCGGCGCGCTGGTCGGGCCGCCACGGCGATGACGGCGCGAACAACGCGCTGCTGCTGGGGCAGCTCGGTGATGTGCCGGACGAGCGTCGGGGCGCGCGCTTCGTCTCCGCCTGCGCGCTGGTGGCGCCGGGTGCGGCGGCGGTCGTGGTGCGCGGCGAGTGGCCGGGTGTCATCGGTCGGAAACCGGTGGGGGAGGGCGGATTCGGCTACGACCCGCTGTTCTTCCCCGACGGCGGTGCGCTCAGCGCGGCCCAGTTGACCCCGCAGGACAAGGACGCGGCCTCCCATCGCGGCCGCGCCCTGCGCCTGCTGCTGCCCGCCCTGGGCGACTTGACGTAGGGCGCTGCCGGCGAAGCCGCCGGTAGATCCGCGCATGGCCGGAGCGGAGGCGGAGGTGCGCTTAGAGCTGGAAATCCCGCTTGACCTGCTGGGCGTTGCGGTGCTCGATGAAGAACGACAGCAGCGGGATGGTGCCCGCCAGCAGGGTGCCGATGAGGCGGGGGTAGGGCCAACGCACCTTCAGTCCCAGATCGGCGGCGGTGAACAGGTAGACGAAGTAGACCCAGCCGTGCACCACCGCGATCCAACTGGGAGTGTGCACGCCGAAGCCGTACTTGGCGATGATCTCGACCGTGAGCAGCAGCAGCCACAGGCCGGTGGCCCAGGCCATCACCCGGTAGCGCAGCAGTGCGCCCGCGATCTTGGCGCGGTCGGCCGTCGGGCGGGCCGGTGCGGCGGTCTCGGTCGGGTTCTCGCTAGTGGTCAACCCGCGCTCCTCTCGGTGGTGCCGGTATCGAGGCCCGCCGCGCGAACCTTCTCGTCGATATCGGCGGCATGTAGTTCGGCCAGGTAGCGGTTGTACTCGGCGAGCACCGGATCCTGCTCGCGCGTCGCGCTCGGACGTTCGGGCAGGATGCCCGCCGGAATTTCGTGCGGCGCGGCGGTTTTCGCGCGCCGTGCCTGCGGGGCGGGTTGATCCTCGGTCGCTTCGGTCTCCAACCGGACGAACCGGAAGTACGCGAAGACCGCGAAGGCCGCGAACAGCGGCCACTGCAGGGCGTAGCCCAGGTTCTGTCCGGTGCCGCTGGCGGATTCGAAGCGCTCCCACTGCCACCAGCCGAGCCCGAGGCAGGCCGGCGCGGCCACCATGACCAGCGCGATCAGGGCCGGGCGATTATGGCGGGGCGACGCGGACACGACTACCACGGTACCCCGTCTACTACACGGCCCGTAGGGTCAGGCCCGTGCTCAGAACCGGTAGGTGATCCCGGTCATGGTCTCCGAGATCTCCCAGAGTCCGCGCCACAGGTCTTGATTCTTGGACCGCTTGTTCGAGGGCGAGGCTTTGACCGGCCCCTGACTTCCGAACAGCCAGGTCGGACCCCAATAGGTGTGTGGGTCCGGATCGGGCATGGCGGCGGCGAACAGCGTGGAGTGCGCGGCCTTGGCGGGGGAGTGTCCGATCAGCGCGATGAACGGCTTGCTGACCCAGTCCAATGGCGTCTCGGTCTTGGCGAACAGGTCGGTGGGGGAGACGCCGGGATGGACCGCGTAGGAGCGCTTGGTCGATCCGGCTTCGTCGAGTCGACGCTGGAGTTCGCGCGCGAACATGAGATTGGACAGTTTGGATTGCGCGTAGGCCAGATTGCGCTGATAGCGCCGCTGCTCGTAGTTGAGGTCATCGATGCGGAATCGGGGTGTCTGCTTGTGGGCGATGCTGGCCAGGGTGACCACTCGGTCCCGGATCTTGTCCAACAGCAGCCCGGTGAGTGCGAAGTGGCCGAGATGGTTGACGCCCCACTGGGTTTCGAAGCCGTCCTTGGTGCGGGAGAACGGAACGTACATGAGGCCCGCATTGTTGATCAGTACGTCGAAATCGGTGGTCTTCTCGGCGAATTCGCGCACCGAGGACAGGTCGGCCAGGTCCAGGCCCGCGACCCGGACATCCCCCGCGATACCGTCGGCGACCTGCTGTGCTTTATTCGTATTGCGGCAGGCCATGATCACGGTCGCGCCCTTGCCCGCCAGGATCTCGGTGGTCACCGTGCCCAGACCGCCGTTCGCGCCGGTGATGACATAGGTGCGCCCGGTCTGGTCCGGGATTTCTGCTGGATTCCACGCCATGCGCCCAACCTTACTCTTGAGTAAGTTCGAGCGAAAGCGCGGCCGCCGCCCATGACTCCCCGCACATCCGGCGTCGGATGAGATCGGGATCGCAATCGCTGGGGGGTAACTCGCCGGTACTCCGATACCGTGATGCGTGTGACGATCGTGGGCAGGCAGTATGGCGGACGCGCCGTGGTCGAGCGCAAGGCCGAACGCCGGTTGCGCTTCCTGGCGGCGGCGACCCGGATCTTCGCCGAACGCGGTTACGCCGCATGCTCGCTCGCCGATGTGTGCGCCGCGGCCGGACTGTCCAAACGTCAGTTCTACGAGGAGTTCCGCACCCGCGAGGATGTGCTCGTCGCCGCCTACGATCGCGTCCAGGACGAGGCCGTCGCCGCCATCTACACCGCGCTGACCAGGCTCGAACCCGGTCCGGACCTGCGCACCACCCTCATCGAACTGTTCGCCGCCTTCCTGTCCTCGATGGGGTCGGATCCGCATCGCGCCAAGCTCGCCTTCGTGGAGGTGGTCGGGGTGAGCGAGCGGATGGAGCGCCACCGCAGGGAGCGCAGACGCGCCTGGGGTGCGGTATTGGAGACGATCGTGCTGCCCGCGATAGCGCCGAACTGTCGGCTGCGCGGCGGAACTATATGGGCCACAAGCGCCTTCATCGGCGTCACGAATGGGCTGGCCTACGAGTGGCTGGTCGCCGATCCGCATCCGCCGATCGAGGAACTGGTGAACCTCTTGGTTCCGGTCGCGCTGACGCTGATCGAATTCTCCTAGGGGCGAGCCGCATTCGCTCGGCGCGCGGCGTTCACCCGCGCGCCGCCTCCGGGACGCGCCGGGTGTTCCGGAGCTTTCGTTGCTGCAAAATTGCCAATATCCCTACGCGGGCACCGGATCGCCGTGTCGCTGGCGGGTGCGAACGCGGTCAACGGCCCATACTGGGGCGATGACCAGTGCCGTCGCTGTTGCCGACAAGGTTGCCGAGCCACTGAGCCGGGCCAGGATCAACATCGTTTTCCTCACCGTCGCCCTGGGCATGCTGATGGCCGCGCTCGATCAGACGATCGTGTCCACGGCACTGCCGACCATCGTCGCCGATCTCGGCGAGGCCGGGCATATGGCCTGGGTGGTCACCTCCTACCTGCTCGCCGAGGCCATCGCGACCGCGCTGGCGGGCAAATTCGGCGACCTGTTCGGCCGCAAACTGGTCTTCCAGCTCAGCGGCGTGATCTTCATCGTCGGCTCGATGATCGCCGGACTCGCGCACGGGATGACGCTGCTGGTGGTGGCCCGCGCCATCCAGGGTTTCGGCGGTGGCGGACTCATGGTCACTTCGATGGCGCTCATCGCCGATGTCATCCCGATGCGCGAGCGCGGCCGCTACACCGGCGCGCTCGGTTCGGTCTTCGGCGTGACCACGGTGATCGGTCCGACGCTGGGCGGACTGTTCACCGATCACGCGAGTTGGCGCTGGTGCTTCTACGTCAATGTGCCGCTGGCGGTCGTCATGATCGTCATCGCGGCGCGCGCCATTCCGTCGGTGCGCTCCACCATCCGGCCGATCATCGACTACGCCGGAATCGCGCTGGTCGCCATCGCCACCACCTGCCTGATCCTGGCGCTGGAATGGGGCGGCCAGGAGTATCCGTGGGGTTCGGCCACCATCATCGGGCTCTTCGTGGCCGCTGTGGTGTTGTTCGCGGCCTTCGTGGCGGTGGAGCTGCGGGCCGAGGAACCCATGCTGCCGATGGGGTTGTTCCGCAGCAATGTGTTCACCGTCTGCTCGATCCTGAGTTTCATCGTCGGCTTCGCCATGCTCGGCGCGATGACCTATCTGCCCGCTTATCTGCAATACGTGGACGGGGTTTCGGCCACCGCGTCGGGGGTGCGCACGCTGCCGCTGGTGGTTGGGCTGTTCACCACCTCGATCCTGTCCGGGCAGATAGTCGGATCCACGGGGCGCTACAAATACTTTCCGGTCGCGGGGACCGCGGTGATGGCGGTGGGCCTCTATCTGATGTCGACCATGGGGCGCACGACGGGATTCTGGCTGGAATCGCTGTACATGCTGATTCTCGGTCTGGGTATCGGCTTGACCATGCAGGTGCTGACGATCGTCGTGCAGAACACCGTGCCCTATGCCCAACTCGGCACCGCCACCTCGGGCGTCACCTTCTTCCGTACGCTCGGAAGTACGTTCGGCACCGCGATTTTCGGCACGCTCTACAGCAATCAGCTCAAACCCAATCTGACCGAGGCGCTGCTGGAGGTGAAGGTGGTGCCGCCCGCCACGGCCGCGAATCCGCAACTGCTGCGGGAACTTCCGTCGCAGCTGGCCAATCCCATCATCGACGCCTACGCCACCACCATCAATCACGTCTTCCAGTGGGTGGTGCCGGTGGCGCTGCTCGGGTTCGTGGTCGCCTGGTTCCTCAAACAGGTGCCGCTGCGCGACAGCACACGGTCGGCGGCAGGCGATGTGGGAGACGGGTTCTCGGTGCCGAACTCGCCGGATCGGGTGGTGCTGTTGGAGTGTGCCATCGCCTCGACGATGCGCCGCGCGCGCGACGAGGGGCCGATCGCGCCGCGGATTCTGGAGTCGGCCGGATCCGCGCTCAGCCACGGCGAGGGGTGGGCGCTCGGACAGGTATACCTGCACAACAGGATTCGCGGGGCGGCCACCGTGGCCGGGATCGCGAGCGCGCACAAGGTGCCCGGCGAGGTCATCGCACCGGTCTACGACTCGGTGGTCGACGCGGGGTACGTCGCGCGCGAGGACGATCGGCTGGTGCTCACCGAATCCGGTCGGGCCGAGGTGGATCGGATGCACGCGGCATGGCGGCGTTGGCTCGACGAGCGGCTCGACGACTGGGATCTCACCGATCCCGCGGATCGGAGTCTGCTGGATCAGGCGCTGGACAATATCGCCGGGAAGCTCCTCGATGAGGAGACCGAGGAGCGCGAGCCGGTGCGCGTCTAGGCCCGATCTGGATACTTGCGCCCGAATACTCGTCAACGTATATTCGTAGACGAGTAAAGGAGGTGCGCATGACCAAGAAGCGCAAGGTCAACAATCTGACCGCCCTGGCGGTGCTCGCGACCCTCCTCGAAAAGCCCATGCACCGCTACGAGGTCGCATCCAAACTCAAACAGCGCGGCAAGGAAGCCGATCTCGATATCAAATGGGGATCGCTGTACACCGTGGTGCAGAACCTGGAGAAGGCGGGCTTCCTCGAGGTGGTCGGCAGCGAGCGCGATGGGGCGCGGCCGGAACGGACGATCTACCGGATCACCGAGGCGGGTCGCGCCGAACTCTTCGACTGGACAAGGGAATTGCTCGCCAACCCGGAGCCGGAGAGCAGCCGGTTCGTCGCGGGCCTTTCCATTGTCGCGACGCTGGCGCCCGATGAGGTGGTCGAGTTGCTCGATCGGCGCGTCGCGACGCTTCGTGAGCGAGTGGCGGCGGGCAGGCGCGAGATCGATACGCTCCTGCGACGGTCGCTGCCCCGGTTGTTGCTCCTGGAATCCGAATATCGGATCGCCATGCTGACGGCGGAGGCCCAGTGGGCGCAGTCGCTGCGCACCGAATTGGCGGACGGCACCTTTCCCGATGTCGAGTTCTGGCGGCGCATCCACGCCGAGGGACTGGACCTGGCCGAAGTCGCACACCAGATTGAAAAGGGGGTGGGGGTGCAAGAGTAGGCCCAAGAGAGGCCTTCAGAAATACGGACCCGGCGACAGTGCGGCAACACCGCCGCCGAGCCCGCAGCAACCGTCTCGAACCGCGTGCGCGCACCCGGAAACAAGGCTGGCAACCACAGAATAACCGGGTGGTTCGTACGAGACAGGTTTGGGGTTGAATCTACGAACCGAGGGGAATCACCCATGTCCACAGTCAGAACCGCCCTCGTCATCGGTGGCGGCATCGCAGGCCCGGTCACCGCGATCGCACTGCGCAAAGCCGGTATCGAAGCTCGAGTCTACGAAGCCTATCCGGGACCGGCTTTCGGGCGCGGCAACACCTTGGCATTGGAGCCGAATGGTGTCGCGGCCCTGGACATCATCGACGCGGGGGCGGCGGTCCGCGCGGTGTCTGTCCCGATTCGCCACTCCTACATGACGATCGGGGCGCGCAGCATCGCGATGCCCGCTGCGCCCGATCTGGAGCCGCGGCAACTCCTCCAGCGGGCCGACCTGTATCGGGTGCTGCACGATCGTGCCGTCGCGGCGGGCGTGTCCTTCGAGTACCGCAGGAAACTGGTCGGCGTGGACGAGCACGGCGCCGGGATCACCGCGCATTTCGCCGATGGCGCCAGTGCGAGCGCGGATATCCTCATCGGCGCGGACGGTATCCGCTCGACGGTGCGCAAGCTCATCGACCCGCGCGCGCCCGAGGCCGAGTACACCGGCATGCTCGGCTTCGGCGCGCTGCTCGACGCGCCGGAACTGGATCTGCCGCCGGACACCATGTACTTCGCCTTCGGCGGCAATGCCTACTACCTCTACGGGTCGGTCGGCGACGGCAAGGTCCTGTGGGGTGTCAATCTGCCCAGCGCGCAGTATCTTTCGCTCAACGAATCCAAGGAGGCCGGTTCCGCGCACTGGCTGCGGGTCATCCGGGAGACTTACGGCGCCGACCATCCCGGTGGCATTCTGGCCCGCGCGACGACCGAGGCCGATCTGGAGATGGTCGGCGCGCTGCACATCATGCCGTCGGTCCCGCACTGGTATCGCGGTCGCATGGTGCTGGTGGGCGATGCGGTGCACTGTCCGTCCAACAGCACCGGCCAGGGCGCATCGCAGGCGATCGAGTCTTCGATCCAATTGGCACGCTGCCTGCGGGATCTGGATGATCCGGCGGCGGCCTTCGCGGCCTACGAGGGACTGCGCCGCAAGCGGGTGCAGCGCATCACCGCGCGCGGGGCGAAGATCAACCACCGCAAGACTCCCGGTCCCGTCGGCAAGAAATTGATGCCGGTGCTCATGCCGCTGTTCACCAGGCTGATGAATTTCGAGAAGGTCATCGACTTCGAGCAGCGCTACCGGATCGACTGGTCCGCGCCGGTGCAGCGCGAATTGGCCCGAGCCTGAGCCGGATTCCGGCCCGCCGGTCGCGGCGGGCCGGCAACGGCTACGGGCAGGAGGTGAGTTCCCGTGTCATGGCGTCTTTTTCGTCCTTGGTGACCCATAGCGAGTAAGTGGTCTTCACCTGGATCTGCCGGGTGACGTAGGCGCAGCGGTAGCCCTTGTTGGGCGGCAGCCAGTCGTTGGCGTCGGAATCGCTCTTGGCCTGGTTGGTGGGGCCGTCGACGGCCTGCAGGTTGATCGGATCGTTGGCCAGGTCGCGGCGGCGGTCCTCGGACAGCTTCTGCGCGCCGGTCTGCCAGGCATTGGACAGCGCCACGATGTGGTCGATCTGGACATCGGTGGAGGTGCGGGTGCCGCGCTCGAATTTGATGGTCCTGCCGGTGTAGACATCGTGCAGGGTGCCCGCGTCGACCATGCACTTCTTGGTGTCCTTGTAGGACAGGTCGACCATATCCCTGGTCAGGATGTCGTTGCGGGTGTCGCAGTTGTTGTGGCCGCCCGCGACGGATACGTCGTCGGACCAGGCCGGACCGAATTGGTCACGGCTGTAACCGGTTTTGGGGGCGCGGTCGGCCACCTTCAGCGCGTTGAGCATGGTCAGCGCCTGCTTGGCCGGAATGGGTGCGGCCGCCGGGGGGCCGGACTGCGAACTCGAAGCACTCGAATCCGAGTGTGTCGCACGGATATAGATGTACGCGGCGGCGAAGATCACGGCGAGAACCACGCCGAGCACCGTGAGCCGTCGTGGCGCTACCTTCATCGAAATGCCTACCCTTGCCTGCGAATCGAACAGGGCGTCAAGGTACCGGGTGGCGCGGGGCGGTGAAGTCATTGCCGCGTATGACATTCGGCACACAGTGGTGCGGCGGGTGGGAACCGCCGGGTGGATCAGCGGCCGAACAGCGAGCCGGTGACGATGCCGCGCACCGTGCGGGCGCCGACGGTGAGCCAGGCGAGGAACAGCAGCAGATACAGGACGACGGCCGCCCCACCGAAAAGGTAAGCGCCGGTGTGGGCGTAGAGCACCGTGCTGCCGGTGATACAGGTGCCCACCGGGAAGGTGAAACCCCACCACGTCATGTTGAAGGCCAATTGCCCTGCGCGCGCGGCCTTTATCGTGACGGCGGCGGCGATGGTCAGCCACAGCACGGCGAAACCCCAGGCGGCGATGCCATAGATGACCGAGAAGACATCCAATCCCTTGGCATACAGCGGGGGCAGCGCGGCGGGCGCGGCGGTGGCGAGCAGCCCGGCGGCGGTGATGGATTGACCGAGCGGGCCGAGCACGATCCACAGCGTCGGCGCCATTCCCGCGGGCGGCGGGCCGAAGTGGATCAGCCGCGACCAGATGAGGGTGGTGGTGACCAGGGCCGCGATCAGGCTCACACCGAACATGGCCAGACAGAGCAGGATCAGCGTCAGCCGCCACTGTCCGGCGGGGGTGTGCGGCACCAGCAGCGCGCCCATGGCCGCCGAGACCATCGGGGGCACCACCGGCATGAGCCAGCCCCCGAACGCCGCGTCCGGTTTGCTCGGCTGCCCGGTGAACATGCGTAGGGGCACGGCGAAGGCGGCGAGCAGACCCAGTGCGGTGCCCGCCGACCACAGCACCCAGTCCACGGCGAGGGCCGCGTCCAAGCCGATGAGGTCGCGGCCGAGCAGCAGCGCGCCCGCGCCGACAGTGAGCATCGCCATCGGCGGCGCGCCGAAGAAGTGCGCCATCACCGGGTGACCGCGATGTTCGCGCGCGGTCTCGGGATAGCGCACCCACTGCACGACCCAGGCCACCGTGAGGACGACCAGCAATATCGCGGCGAACACCCAGACCACGAGGGCCGCGCCGCGCAGCCCCGGAAACCGCACCGGGAGTCCGGCCGCCGCGTTGGCCACGATGCCGGTGCCCATGACCGCCGCGAACCAGTTGGGACCGAGGTGACGCAGCGGCTGCGTCCGTTCCCGAACCGGTGGCGCGGCGGGGCGGGTCAGGGTGGCGGTCATGACTCCAGCGTCGTGGCCGGTCCGATCGGTGGGTAGCGGTCGGTTTTCTATGTATGCATAGACTCGTTCTATGCCTCTATCGCCGCGCGTACCCGACCTGGCGGCGCTCGATCTGCTGCTGTCGGTGCTGGAACTGGGCAGCCTCGGCCGCGCGGCCCGCGCCCACGGCATCTCTCAGCCCTCGGCCTCCTCCCGCATCCGCTATCTCGAGCAACTCGTCGGCGTACCGGTGCTGGAGCGCAGCGCGCTGGGTTCGCGGCCCACCGCCGCCGGTTCGCTCATCGCCGAATGGGCGCGTGCGGTGGTGGACGCCGCCGCGCACCTGGACGCGGGGATCGATGCGCTGCGGGCCGAACGCCGCTCGCACCTGCGGGTGGCCGCCAGCCAGACCGTCGCCGAATACCTGTTTCCGGGTTGGCTGATGACGCTGCGGATCTCCGCGCCGGAAACCGCCATCGCGCTCGAATCCGGGAATTCGGTGCATGTGGCCGAACAGGTGCTGGCGGGGCACGCCGATATCGGATTCATCGAGGGTCCGCGCGGCTTTCGCGGTTTGGAGAGTCATCCGGTGGCGCGCGATCGGTTGGTGGTTGTGGTTGCACCGCAGCACGAATGGGCGCGCCGGGGAACGGTTTCCGGCACCGAGCTCGCCGAAACCGCGCTCATTCAACGAGAACCGGATTCGGGCACCCGAACCTGGTTCGAGCACGCGGTATCCCGGCGCGATCCGGACTGGCGGCCGCGGGTGGCACTGGAGTTGTCCTCGACCACGGCGATCAAGACCGCGGTTGCCTCGGGAGCCGGTGCGGCGGTGTTGAGTTCGCTCGCGGTGGCCGTCGAGGTCGCCTCGGGCACCCTGATCTCACCCACCGTCACCGATCTGGACCTGGAACGCACCTTGCGCGCGGTGTGGCCCACCGGTCGGCGGCCGACGGGCGCGGCGCGCGCCCTCTACGACATCGCTCGACGCGCGGCTTAGGACCGCTCGGGTTCCTGCGCGGTGGGCGGAATTCCGGTGTCCAGGAAGCGAATCAGGCGATCGATGCGGTCGGTGTGGTCGATGCAGCGCTCCAGGTGACCGCCGAGCAGCGCGAGATCGATGGCCGCGGGAGTGGTCTCGGTGCCGTTGTCGAGTGCGGTGCGCAACCGGATGCGCAGGTCCCGCATCGCGTGCGAGGCGGAGTCGGTGTCGGCGCGGTGGCGACCCATGGCCACCGACTCGGCCGCCGCGGCCGTGCGTCGGGCGGCGAGCCCGCACATCGCGGCCAGCAGGTTCATGATCGATTGCGGGGCAACGTGACCCGGATGGGAGCGGTAGACCTGATCGGCGACCCCGCTGATCAGCGTGCCGATTCGCGACAGTTCGCCCGCGATCTGGATGGCGGTGACCACGTGCCGCAGATCCCTGGCCACCGGCGCCTGTAGCGCCAGCAGCACCACGGTGCGCGCCTCGCACGCCCCGTACATCTTCTGTAGCTGCTCGTCCAGGGCGAAGACCTCGTAGGTGGCGGCGAGGTCGGCGTCGACGAGCGCGTCGGTGACGCGGTCCGCGGCATCGTGGGCGAGCCGACACATCCGCGTCAAATCATCGGTCAACGCGATGAGCTCGCGAGTGAACTGAGTCCGCACCCGGCAGATTCTCGCCTATGCGCCGGGTGTCGGTCGATCTATCGTGAGATGTTCGCCGTAGATGTGTGGCGTTCGCGTTCCCGGCACTGATTCGATATTGCCCCGTGATGTGAAATGCGTTTCGCCGCATACCGGTCGTGCTGTTCAGTCGGCCGGATCACGTCGCACGATCGCGATGAGCCGCCAGCCCGCTGCCGCGGCCGCCACCTTCAGCTGATAGACGAAGCCCGGCTGGTAGGTGAATCCGGCGATGCCTTCGCGCAGCGGTTCCCAGGTGCTGTCCGGATTTTGTTTGACCTGAAGGCAAGTCGGTTCGTCCGCGCAGGGCCGCGGCCCGACCCATAGGTCGATGCCCGCCTGCGATACCGCCGAAGACGTTGGGGCAGTGGCCCGCTCGGCGGGCGCGGGGTGCGAGCATCCGCCGACCAGTGTGGCGAGCGCGATACTCGCCACCGGCAGCGCATAACGGCCGGATCGCATGACACGCAGCATAGTTCTCCGCTCCGAGTTCGGACGCGAATCGACCGCTCTCCCGACGCGCCGCGGGTCTGGATCGGGTGAGCTCCGGGTTTGCTGACACGATGGAGACATGATCAGGACGTTGACAGCCCACTGGACCGCCGTCGTGCCGATCTTGGCCGTTGTCGCGCTCGCGGCGACTTGGGGGCGGAGTTTGCCAGGGGTTGTCGGGGCCGTCGTGGGGTTGGCGCTGGTCGGTGCCGTGCTGGCGGCGGTCTATCACGCCGAGGTGGTGGCGCACCGGGTCGGCGAGCCGCTGGGGGCGCTGGTGCTGGCCGTCGCGGTGACCGTGATCGAGGTGGGGCTCATCGTGACGCTGATGATCTCCGGCGGGGAGGGGTCGGAGACGTTGGCACGTGACACCGTCTTCGCGGCGGTCATGATCACCTGCAATGGGATCTTCGGGCTTTCGCTGCTGGTCGGGGCGCTGCGGCGGCGGGTGGCGTTCTTCAATGCCGAGGGGACGGGTGCGGCGCTGGCCACCGTCGCCACGTTGGCCACGCTGTGTCTGGTGCTGCCGACCTTCACCACGACCAAGCCGGGACCGGAGTTCACCAGCGGGCAGTTGGCTTTCGCCGGCGTCTGCTCGCTGGCGCTCTACGGTCTGTTCGTCATGGTGCAGACGGTGCGTCACCCTGACGACTTCCTCCCGGTCGAGGAGGCGGGCGCGCAGGCCGACGAGCCCGCCGCGCCGCCGACCACCCGCGAGGCGCTGCGCAGTCTCGGACTGCTGCTGGTGGCGTTGGTATCGGTGGTCGGCTTGGCCAAAACCCTTTCGCCGAGTATCGAATCCGGGATCGCGTCGGCCGGCCTGCCGCATTCGGCGGTCGGTGTGGTGATCGCGCTGCTGGTGTTGCTGCCGGAGACGCTGGCGGCAGTGCGCGCGGCGCGACGCGATCAGGTGCAGATCAGCTTGAATCTGGCGCTGGGTTCGGCTATGGCCAGCATCGGTCTGACCATCCCGTCCATCGCGCTGGCAACTATTTGGCTAAAGGGTCCGCTGGTGTTGGGGCTCGGTGCGACGCAGATGGTGCTTCTCGCCCTGACAGTTGTGGTCGGTGTGCTCACCGTCGTGCCGGGGCGCGCCACTTTGTTGCAAGGCGGGGTGCATCTGGCGGTGTTCTCGGCATTTGTGTTCCTCGCCGCAAGTCCGTAGTCGTCGTGATGCACCTCACGTATGACGAGTTCGCATGATCGATCCGGTATTTCTGTGGCCAGCATCACGTCTGGCCGATTTTGTCGTGACTGTCGGTAACCGTTAGCTTGGCGAAAACAGGCAGTGCTGCCGGATTCGGAGAGTGCGTGATGATTTTCGACACAGCGCGTGCCCTCGGCACGGCACAGGGATTTGGTCGATGAGCAGCGGGACGCAGGCTCCGGAGCGGGTCGGCGCACCGACCGCGGTGGATGTGGTCCGCAAGAACTTCTCCGATACCGCCGTCTCCTCGCTGCGCACCTTCGGGCGCGCGGTCGGATTGGCGCAGGAGGCCCTCACGGGCGGTATCGCCGATATCGTGCGCGGGAAATTCCAATGGCGCGAGGCGCTGTTGCAGGCATGGCGGCTGGTCACGGTCACCACCGTCCCCGCGATTCTGATGGCCATCCCGTTCGGCGTGATCGTCTCGGTCCAGGTGGGCAACCTGATCCACACACTGGGCGCGGATTCGCTGCTCGGCGCCACCGGCGGACTCGGCGTGATCAAACAGGGCGCGCCCATGGCCACCGGCTTCCTGCTCGGCGGTGCGGGCGCGGCGGCCATCGCCGCCGACCTGGGCGCGCGCACCATTCGCGAGGAGATCGACGCGCTCAACACCATGGGCATCAGCCCGGTGCACCGGCTGGTCATCCCGCGCATGGCGGCCATGCTGCTCATCGCGCCGCTGCTCAATGTGCTCGTCATCTTTGTCGGCGTGCTGGCGGGTTATCTCGTGGCGATCGGTGGGCAAGGGGTGACACCCGGTAGCTACTGGGCGACTTTCGGTTCGTTCACCACCACCGCCGATGTGTGGGTGTCGCTGCTGAAGGCGCTGGTCTTCGGATTCCTGGTGGTGGTCATCGCCTGCCAGCGCGGGTTGGAGGCCAAGGGCGGTCCGCGCGGGGTGGCCGACGCGGTGAACGCGGCGGTGGTGCTCTCGGTGGTCTCGATCGTCGTGGTCAATCTGGTCGCCACGCAGATCACCGCCATGTTCCTGCCCACCAGGCTGGCCTGATGGCGACCTCGTACGCCCCCAAGGGGTTTCACTGGATTCGCCGCTATTTCCAGCGGGGCAGCCGGGTGGTGCGCGCCGTCGAGGCGTTCGGATTCGTCGCGCTGTTCGTCTGGCAGGTGCTCGCGGCGATCCCGTTGACGCTCGAGCGGTATCGCGCCGAGACGATGCGCGCCATCACCGATATGACCTGGGGTCGCGGCTCGGTGGTGGTCGGCGGCGGCACGGTGCCGATGATGATCGTGCTCGGTCTGGTGATGGGCGCGTCGGTGGCGGTGGAGTCCTTCGCCACCCTGAGCATGCTCGGCATGGGGCCGGTCACCGGCATCGTCTCCGCCTACGCGACCACGCGCGAACTCGCGCCGATCGCGGCGGCCGTGGGCTTCGCCGCCCAGGCGGGCTGCCGGATCACCGCCGAGATCGGCTCCATGCGCATCTCCGAGGAGATCGACGCCATCGAGGCACTGGGCCTGCGCTCGGTGCCGTTCGTGGTGACCACCAGGGTGGTGGCGGGGGCGCTGGCCATCGTGCCGACCTTCCTCATCGCGCTGATCCTCAGCTACGCGGCATGTCGCGGGCTGATCACGCTGGTGCACGCGCAGTCGGCGGGCGTCTACGACCACTACTTCTTCCAGTTCGTCACCAGCTTCGACGTGGTGGCGTCGGTGATCAAGGTGGCCATCTTCGGCACCGTCGTCATCCTCGTGCACAGCTATTACGGGTTCTTCGCCACCGGCGGTCCCGAGGGCGTCGGTATCGCCTCGGGGCGCGCGGTGCGCACCAGCTTCGTCGCCATCATCGCCATCGATATGGTGCTGTCCATCGCCCTGTGGGGCTTCAACGCGGCAATCAGTTTCACGGGGTAGCGGATGCCGAATTACGGATTGCCCGGAGTCGCCGCCGACCGCCGCGGTGCGCGGCTGACCGGCGGGCTCATCGTTCTTCTCGTCCTCGCCGTGGCGGCGGCGACACTGCTCTACCGCACGGTGCGCGGGGAGGACGGTCTGTCCATCGCCCTGCACACCGAGGAGATCGGTGACGGTGTGGTGAGCGGGACGCAGGTGCGCCTGGACGGTGTGCTGGTGGGGTCGGTGGCCGATATCGCGCCCGACGAGCGCGGCACGCAGCGAATCACGCTGCGGCTGGACCCGGCCCGGCTGTTCGGCATCGATGACAGCCTGCGGGTCGACTACGCGCCCGCCAACCTGTTCGGCATCAGCGAACTGGAACTGCGGCGCGGCCCCGGCGGTCGACCGCTGCAGGCCGACCAGGTCATCGATCTGACCGGCCCGCGGGCGGGCGATATCTACGACGCCACCATGGGCAGCATCCTGCGCAGCCTGTCCCAGGTGGGTGCTTCGGTGCTGTCGCCGCAGATGGCGCAGGTGATCGCCCAGGTGTCGGCGGATTTCCAGGCGTTCACCCCGCTGGTGCAGGCGCTGATCACGGTGGCGCGCACCGTCGCCGACAACCAGAACATGCCCGCTTCGGAACTGGTCGGGCGGCTCGGCCCCGCCTTCGACGGCGGCGGTAAGTTCGCGGGCGCGGTGATCCAGATCCTCGATCGGATCAACTCCATCGCCGTCCTGAAAGGCGATCGGGCACACTACGATTCGGGTGTCTCGGCGGTGACCGACCAGTTGTTGCCCGGTCTGGCCGATACCGCGGGCACGGCGGGCAAGTACTTCGGCGACGGCGCGAACGAGTTGGCCCCCGTGCTGAGCGCGCTCGCGCCGATGGTGCCGCACCCGCAGCAGACGGCGGCCGAACTGCGCGCCCTGCTGGAGCGGCTGCGGGCGGCCATGCCGGATACGCCGAACGGTCCGATGCTCAATGTCGAGGCGGATGTGCGCGGGGCGCCGTCGGGTCCTGCCCCTGCGGGAGGTGAGCGATGACGGTGCGTGGCGCGGCCTGGCGGCTGGGACTGTTCGCCGCGGTCATGCTGGTGGTGCTGGCGCTGGTGCTCACCGCGATCAAACGGCCCGTCTCCGGCGATACCGAGGCGCACGACGCGATCTTCACCGACGCCAACGGTTTGAAGGTCGGCGACGATGTGCGCATGTTCGGGGTGCAGGTCGGCAAGGTCGAGGGCGTCTCGCTCGAAGGCGACAAGGCGAAGGTGCATCTCACCGTCAAGACCGCGACGCCGATCTACGACAACAGCACCCTGGCCATCCGGTACCAGAACCTCACGGGCCAGCGGTATATCGACCTGCAGCAGCAGCCGAATCCGGGCACCCGCCTCGCGGCGAATGCCAGGGTCGAGGCCAAGATGACCGTGCCGTCCTTCGATGTGACGAGCCTGTTCAACGGGTTGCGGCCGGTGCTGGCCACCCTCTCGCCGGAGACGGTGAACCAGTTCACCCAGAGCATGCTCGCGGTGTTGGAGGGCGATGGCACCGGACTCGGTCCGGCGCTGGACGCCATCGGGAAGCTCAGCGCCTATGTCGGCGACCGGCAGGCCGTCATCGGCACGCTGGTGCGGAATATGTCGGAGATCGCCGATCGGGTCGGCGGGCGGGTGCACTATCTGGTGCCGCTGCTGGCCCGGCTCACCGACGTCTTCCAGGCGCTGCAACAGAATATCGGCGGCCTGGCCGAATTCGCCATGAGCGCGCCCTCGGTGCTCGGTCCCCTCGATCGGTTGCTGAGCACCATCGGACTGGACACCGACGGCGGCCAGGACGTTGATGCCGCGATTCGCGCGCTTTTCCCGGATCCCAAACAGGCCGTCGAGGTGTTCGGGCGGCTGCCCGGTTTGTTGAGCGCGATCGACGCCTCGGTGCCGCGCGCGGTGGCGGGCTGGAAACCGGAGTGCGGCAAGGGAACAGCGAACGCGCCCGCGCCGCTGCGGGTGCTGATCGCCGGTCAGCAGGTGACGCTGTGCAACGCGTGAGGGGGCTGAGAGTGCGCAACTGGTTCGGCGATCGGCCGGTCATGGACGAGCCGACCAAGCGCCGCAGGGAGATTCGGCTCGGCATTGTCGGCGCGGTGCTGGTGGTGCTCGGATTGACCGCCGCCGCCGTGGTTTACGTGGTGCCTTTCGGCAAGAAGACCTACACAGCCGAACTGTCCGAGGCGCAGTCGGTGCGCTCCGGCGACGATGTGCGCCTGGCGGGCGTCTCGGTGGGATCGGTGAAATCGCTCGATCTGAAACCGGATCGGGTGCTGATGACCTTCACCGTGGACTCCGATGTGTTCCTCGGCGATCAGACCTCGTTGGACGTGCGGATGCTCACCATCGTCGGCGGACACTATGTCGCACTGTTCCCGGCGGGGACGAAACCGCTGGGCCGCAAGGCGATTCCGCCGGACCGGGTGCGCCTGCCCTACAGCCTGATCCAGACCTTCCAGGACGCCACCGCGCCCATCGCCGCCACCGACGGCGCGACGCTGCGCAAAAACCTGGCCGCGCTGGACGATTCGCTGACCAAGGCCCCGGAGAGTCTGCGCACCACACTGGACACCCTCGATCGCTACGTTGACGCCATCAATCGTCAGCGGACCCAGGTCTCCAATGCCCTCTCGGTCGCCGATGAGTACATCGCCCTCTACAACGGCGCGAAGACCGATCTCGGCCGACTGATGGACAACGCCAACCTGCTCGAGACCGTCCTGCTGGACAAGCGCGCCGAAATGCGGGAGGCCGTCGGTCTGCTCAGCAGCGTGGTGCAGCGGGTGGCCGCGCTCGCGCCCGCCTGGGACGCCAAGTTGAAGCCGCTGGCCCAGCAGCTCGCCGGTCAACTGCCGCGCCTCGACGACCTCGGGCAGCAACTGGAATCCCTCGTCGGTTCGGTGCACGGCCTCCAGGACAAGTTGCGCCAGTGGGTGATTCCCGACGGCGGCGTGGTGATCGATCAGTCGGCACAGACCGTGCCCGCTCCGGCGGGCGTGTGCGTGCCGCTGCCCGGAAAGGCGTGCTGATGCTCAAGCGAATGCTGGGTTCGCAGGCGTTCATGTCACTGGCCGGGGCGGCGGTGATCGTCGCGCTCGCGGTGGCGGGCTATTTCGTGGTGTTCGATCCGTGGAAGAAGACGCAGGCGTATTGCGCGATGATGTCCGACAGCATCGGGTTGTATCCGGGCAATCAGGTCACCATGCGCGGAATCCCGGTCGGCAGTGTGACCTCGGTGCGCAACCAGGGCCGCGAGGTGCGGGTGGATTTCGAGGTCGACGCGAAATATCGCGTCTACGCCGATGCCGGGGCCACCACCGTCTCCGACACCGTGGTGGCGGATCGCAGTCTGGCCGTGCTGTCCAGCGGTAAAGAACGCAAGACGTGGGACGGCGCCGAATGCATCACCAACACGCTCACGCCCAAGAGCCTCACCGAAACCCTCACCGCCCTGTCTCAATTGGCCGATCAGCTCAATGGATCCGGTGCGGCGGAAGACAATTCGCTGGCCAAGGGACTGAACTCGCTGGATCGGGCGACAGTGGGCACCGGGCCGCAGATCAATGCCCTGATCCAGAAACTCGGCTCGGCCCTGAATCAGCCCGATGCCGATATCGGCCATCTGGCGGGCATATTCGATACCTTCTCCGAGGTCTCGAAGAAGGTGACCGCGCACTGGGGCGATCTGCAATCCATGCTGGTGCGGATGGGTCCGGCCCTGAACCAGGCCAGTACCGAACTGCTCGGCCCCGGCGCCGAACTGTTCGACGCGCTGCGGCAGGTGCTTCCGGTGCTCAATGATCTGACCACGATGTTCGGCGACACCATCCTCAAAGGGCTCGATGCCACGGTGCCGCTGGTGAAGCTGTTGCGCGCCAATGTCGGATCGCTGCGCGAGATCGTGCTCATGACACCGGTGCTCACCGATGCCTTCCGCACCGTCACCGATCCGGGCACCGGTGCGCCCGGCCTGACCTATTCCCCGCCGCGGGTACGGGTTCCGGAGCAGAACGCCGCCGCGGTCTGCGCCGCGGTGAACCTCGCCGCACCGGGGCGGTGCGTCGGATCCGCCGACGGGATGGTCGATCTCGAACTCACGCAGTTGGTGCTGGGAATGACGGGTGCGCGATGAGGAGAGTTCCCATGGCTGGAAAACCGTTGCGGCACACGCTGCTCGCGCTGACCGTGGCGGGTGGGCTGGTGGCGGGCGGTTGCGCCTTCGACCCGTCCGAGGTCCCGGTGCCGGGCACCTCGGTGTCCGGATCGACCTACAAGCTGCGGATCGAATTCGCCAATGTGCTCAACCTGCCCGCCAGAGCGAAGGTGATCGCCAATGGCGCGCAGGTCGGCACTGTCGACAAAGTGACAGTAGTCCCCGCCGCGCAGGCCCCGGCGGGTCGCGGCGGCTATGTGGTGGTGGAGGTCGAGATCGCCGATTCGGTGCGTCTACCCGCCAACACCCTGGCCGAGTTGCGGCAGAACACGGTGCTCGGCGATATCCACCTCGCGCTGAGCACCCCGCCCAGCGGCTTCGGATCGTTGCTCGCGCCCGGCGCGACCATCGGCATCGATCACACCAAACCGCCGGTGCAACTGGAGGATACGATGTCGGCGCTGGCCCTGTTCGTCCAGGGCGGCGCGGTCGGGCAGATCCAGGACATCATGGCCCGATTCAATTCGGTGCTGCCGCAGGACCCCAAGGAGACCGCCCGCATCGCGGGCGTCATGGGCGCGGACGCGGCGGATCTGGCGGCACACCTCGACGAGGTGGACAGGCTGCTCGATGGTCTGGGCACCAATGCCGAAGTGCTGCACGACCTTCGGCCCGAGCTGGATCGCATCCTGAGCGACCGGTCGGTGGCGCAGGTGACCGGCGCGGTGCACTCCATCGAGGGCGTCACCAAGATCTTCGGCGCGCTCGGCCCGGTCGGCGACTCGCTGGCCTGGCTCGCGCCGCTGCTGCAGTCCGGGGACGGTGCGTTGCAGGCCTTCGGACCCCTGGTCACCGGCGGGCAGATCGACCTGCGGCAGCCCTCGAATCTGGCGCTGCTCGTCGCACTCTTGCGCGACAAGATCATTCCCTTCACCGAGCACGGACCGAAGGTGAATCTCACCGGGATCAAATCGGATTCACTCTCGGATTCGGACCGGATCGAGCAGATCGTCCGGACCCTGCGCATGATCGGAGCGGTGCGATGAAACTGGGTTCACTGGCCTCGCTGGGCGGGATCGCGGCCATCACCGCGCTCGGCGCGAGCTACCTCACCTTCGGGGTGGTGCGCGCCGACCCATTCGCCGAATACACCAATGCGTCCATGGTGCTGAAGGATTCGGGCGGACTCGGCGTCGGCTCGCCCATCCTGCTCACCGGTATCCCGGTCGGCAAGGTGACCGCCGTGGACAACAGCGCGGCGGGCGTCGAGGTGCGTTTCCGGGTCGACGGTGCGCAGCACCTGCCGACCGACTCCACCATCACCATCGAGCACCTGTCCGCCCTCGGCGAGCCGTACGTGCAGTTCGTGCCGAAAACCCAAGGCGGGCCGTATCTGCGGGACGGTCAGCGGCTCGACACCAGATCCGTGACCGCGCCGCTGTCCATTCCGCAGGCGGCGCGGCTGGTCACCAGGACCATGAATCAGCTCGATCCGAAAGTGGTCGGCTCGCTGCTGAATACGGCCAGTGGCGCGCTGTCGGGCACGCAGTCCACCATTCCGGGGCTGGCCCGCTCGGGCGATCTGCTGGCCGCCACCATCATGAGTCGCTCACCTCGGATCGCGGAACTGCTCAACAGCTTTCAATACGCGGCGGGCGATATCGCCTGGGCCGGACCCGCCACCTCGGCCGCCGCACCCAACCTGGTGCGGTTCGGCGCGTCGCTCGAGGAGTTGGTCGAGGCCGTCGGGCGTTTGGTGAATCAGCCCAACACCCCGCAGATGTATCTGGAGGGGAACGGGTTGGTGCCCTTCCTGCAGCAGGTCAACGAGCGGCTCGACAAGGTCGGTCCCGAGGTCAGGTCGATGCTGCCGGGTCTGCGTCCGCTGACCGACTCGCTCACCGCCACCGGACCGGAGATCGATATCAGCGCGCTGATCGCGCAGGCCCTGGCCCAGACGGGCGAGGATGCGGTGAAGGTGCGGGTCACCGTCAAGTAGCGCCGACCAGGGCAGAGACAACGAGTTGGCAAACTTTTAGCCATCAACTGATTGTCGCTATTACCAGTCGCGACGGAGATGCGGTTAAGTTGTCGAGGTGATTGGCAAACTTGCTGTGTCAGCTGTGCGGTGCAGTCGATGACCGAACAGCGCGCGACCGACGATCCGGGCACGACCCGCATGCTGACCATCGCGGCCGTGCTCGTCGCCGTGCTTGCGGCGGTGGTCGCGATCGGTCTGACCCTGCGCGCGCGTCAGGACACCGCACCCGTCATCGCGAGCACCTATCCGCCCGGCGCCGCTCCCGCGTCGAGCCCGAATCGCGTCGTCCGCACCACCGTTTCGCCCCAGTGGACCAACCGTTTCGCTCCGCCGCCGGTGCCCGCCCGCCGTATCGGCGACGACTGCTCCCACGACGGTCTGCCCGCCCAATGGGAGCTGCGCGGCGGCGAATGGGCCTGCCTGATCGCGGGCGCGCCCGGCGATCACGAACTCGGCGACGACTGTTCGCACGACGACGTTCCCGCCGAATGGGCCGTGGCCCCGGATGGGCGCTGGGTTTGCCTGCCGCGCCAATAGTCTCGCGCGCCGCGAATCAATGGGGTCGCGGCCGCCTACCGTAGTTGATCATGAGACCCCTGGTCGCGGACCGCCCGCGCATCCACGAACTCGACGCGGTTCGGGGGTTCGCGCTGTGCGGGATCCTGGTCGTCAATATCTGGCAGATCACTGCCATGCGCGCGACCCGCGCGCCCGGCGTGCTCGACACCTGGCGGCAGACGCTGTCGCTGCTGTTCGAGGGGCGCTTCTTCCCGATCTTCTCCTTCCTTTTCGGGCTGAGTTTCGCGCTGTTCCTCGAACACGCGCGACAGCGCACCGACCGCCCGAAGCTGGTGGCCGCTCGGCGCTTGGCCGCGCTGGGTGTCCTCGGTATCGCGCACCACCAGTTCCAGCCCGGTGAGGCGTTGCTGCCGTACGCGATCGTCGGCCTGGTGATCCTGCTGCCCGCCACCTGGCTGCCGCGCTGGGCTGTGCTCGTCGCCGGGCTGCTCGGCACCCTCGGCGTGCCACTACTTCTCAGTGGTGGGCTGGACCTGGTGCCCGGATTGTTCCTGCTCGGACTCGCCGCCGAACGCTATGGCCTGAGCAATGATCTCGGCGTGCGCCGCTGGCCCATCGGACTGATTTTCGCGCTGGCCCTGCCCGCCGCCGTCGCCGCGGCGGTCTGGGAGTACCGCACGCCGTACCTCCAGTTGGGCAGCCCCGCGCCTGCTATCGCCGGGCTGCTCGGCGCACTGGCCTACCTCACCGGAATGGCGCTACTGCTGCGCACCGAATTCGGCGCTCTGCTCACCGATCTGTTGGCCCCGCTCGGTCGAATGGCCCTGACCAACTATCTCGCCGCCACCGCACTCATTCTCGTGGCGGAACCCTATCTGCGCCTGGGCGATTCGACCCACTACGCGGTGCTGCTCGGCTTGGCCGCCGCCATCGTGGCGTTGCAAACGACGTTCAGCTACTGGTGGCTGCGCTGGTTCCGCTACGGTCCGCTCGAATGGGTGCTGCGCTGCGTCACCTGGTGGCAGCCGGTCCGGCCGCTGCTCACCAAACAGCAGCGGCGTGGACTCGCTCGCGGCTGGTGACTACCGGGCGCGCCAGACCCTTTCCACATAGTCGGCGAAATCCGTGGCGGGACGGCCCAATACGCGCTCGACGGTATCGGTGGGCGGGGCATTGCGGCCCGTGCGCAGCAACTCGAACATGACAATTACCTCCTCGGCCGCGGCCTGCGGCCAACCGGCGGCGAGCAATTCGGCCCGGTAGGCGTCGGGGGTCAATTCGACATAGGCGATCTCGCGTCCGGAGGCGGCGGCGATATCGGCCACCGCACCGGGGAAGGTCATCGTGCGCGGACCCGAGATCTCGTAGATCTGCCCGGCATGCCCGTCGCGGGTGAGCAGCGCCGCCGCCACCGCCGCGACATCGTTCACATCGACGAATGCCTCACCGGCCGCGCCGATCGGCAGCGCGAAGCGGCCCGCCAGCAGCTCCTCATGCCATACGTACTCGTCGAAATTCTGATTGAAGTTGGAGGCGCGCAGGATCGTCCACTCCGCGTCGCTCTCGCGCACCGCCACTTCGGCGGCCGTCATCGCCAGGCCGAATCGGTCGCTCACCTGCTCGATCCCGCGTCCGGACAGTACGACGAACCGGCGGATCCGGCTCGCTCGCGCCACGAAATCGGCGACCGGAGCCGGATCCTCGGGGGCGACGAGATAGACGGCGTCGGCCTGCTCCAGCGGCGCGGTCCAGGTGTCGGGATCGGACCAGTCGAAGTGAACCTCACCGGAACGAGAGGCGGCCAACACTTTCTCGCCGCTCTCGCGCAGTCGCTCGACCACGCGCCGTCCGGTCTTGCCAGTGCTACCGAGTACCAGAATCGTCATACCTTCAGCCAACCGCGCCGGAACGCGCCGAACCATCGACGAGCGTCCGCGAAGCATGTCCGTTGATCCGCAAGGGTAGGCGCCTGATTGGACTCCGAGGCAGCCCCTAAGGTGGCTGGAGTGGATCCCTTCGACGACCTGCTCAGCCGGGTGCGCGCCGCGGGCGCGGTATTCGGCAAATCCGCGCTGACCGCGCCCTTCGCGCTGCGGCTCGGGGCGCAGTCGGCGCTGACGCTCTGCGTGCCGCTGCGCGGCGAGGGGTGGGTGGTGGCCGGCGACGAACGACGTCGGCTGCGGGTGGGGGAGGCGGCCGTGGTGCTCGGGCCGCAACCCTTCGTCTTCACCGACGATCCGGATCGCGCGGGACCCGTCATCGATGCGGTATGCGAGGAAGCCGAAATGCCGCAGGGGGATACGGTGCTGCTCGTCGGCAGCTACGGGCAGCAGGTGCCGGGCAGACTGTCGCGGGTGCTGCCGCCACTGCTCGTGGTGCCCGACAACGGCGACTGCGCCCCCATGCGCGATTTCCTGGAATCCCAACTGGCGGGCCTGCATCCGGGCCGTCAGATCGTGCTGGACCGGCTGCTCGACTGGTTGCTGGTATGCACGCTGCGGGCCTGGTTCGACGCCGAGGATCCGGCTTGGTACCGGGCGCTCGGCGACGAGGTGGTCGGCCCCGTGCTGCAGGCCATGCACGAATCACCCGATGCCCCATGGACATTGGCCACGTTGGCCGCGCGGGCCGGAGTTTCGCGGACAACCTTGGCCAAGCGGTTCACCGACGTGGTCGGCGAACCGCCGCTGTCCTACCTGACCGATTGGCGCATGACCATCGCCGCCGACCTGCTCACCAGGCCCGGCGCCACCGTATCGGCCGTCGCCACCAGGGTCGGCTACGCCGATGCCTTCGGCTTCAGCGCCGCGTTCAAGCGGGTGCGCGGCGTCAGTCCCAGCGCCTACACCCAGCCGGCCTGAGGTGACACATTCGCCGTGAATCCCGCGCCCGTTTCAGTGGCGACCGGCCTCGGTGCGGACCAATCGGCATTGGCCGTCCACACATTCGCGGCGCAGGCGACCGGCCGAAAGTGTCGCCCGCAGACCCACGATCCAGCAGGTCGGACAGCCGCGCAACGCGACCATCCCCGCGGGCGCGAACAGCAGGCTGAGCGGACCCACGACCGGTATCAGCGCGACCGACCCGATGAGCGCGCCGAATCCCAGTACGCCGCGCACCAAATGGCGCGGCAGCGAAGCACTCGCGAAATCGTTCATGGCATATCCCTTTCGGAAATCTCGGGAAGGCACCCGCGCACGGCGGCGCGAGCGCGATGCAGCCGCGACTTCATGGCGGCCAGGCTCAGACCGAGGGCATCGGCGACCACGCGCCCGCCGAGACCCTGGATATCCCGCATGATCAGCACCTGTCGCTGATCGGTGGGCAGGGTCGCGATGGCCGCCGCGATCCGCTCGGCCTCCCACCGGCCCAGTGCGTCGTCCTCGGCCGAGCGCGTCGCCGGCGCCTGCGCTACCTGCAGCGGCGCCCGCAGCAGTTTCGCGCGCCGCAGACATTCGTGCCGGACGATGCGGAACATCCACGCCGCCAAGGCCCCCGTGGCGCGCAACGTGCCGATCTTGCGATACAGCACGATCAGCGCCTCCTGCGCGGCATCCTCGGCGTCCTCCGGTGAGGCGCACAGGGTGCGCGCGAAGCGCCGCACATGCGGATACGAGCCCGATACCAGTGCGGCGATGGACCCCGCGTCGCCCTCCACCGCCGCCGCTACCAATTGCTCGCTCGCCCACGTCGATTCACTCACGCGAACGCCTCCGCCGCATGACGACCGTGCAGGTGCACACGAGCAGCGCGACCACGACGACGCCGATACCAACAGTAACCATTTCCACCTCCGGGTTGCCTGCCGACCTTGTCATCGGCACATAGACAAGAGGTGTTCACCCCACCGAAGGATTCACCCGAGTTCGGAAATCGCCGCGAGCGGTCGATTCTCGCGGCAGTGTCAGCCGCCGAGGGCGGTCGAGCCCGGTCCGAAGGGGATGGTCCGGGCTCGACGGTTCCGCCTGGCGGAACGCACTTTTGGCGCAGAAGTTGGGGTGGGCAGGAGATTGCCTGCCGGTTTGCGCACCCCTCGAACGCACCGCGCGGGCGGCTCCGCGTCGTGTCTCGGGTCCGCCTGTGGCCGATCTCCTGTCCCGCCTCGGTGTGCAACCGCTCACACCGAGTCTGCATGGTGTCCAGGGTGAATCGGCGTTCGATAATCGTTGGATAAACGGAAGGGGGGTAGACGGGGCTTAGACGCCCGTCTTGCGTTCGGCGGTGAAGAGGCTGCCGATGTGGGGTGGGGTGAGACCCGCGCGCTGGAAGATCTCGGCGGCCTCCCGGAATTCGCGTTCGGCGGGGCCGATGAGACCGCGGCGGGAGAGCACCACCGCGCGCAGCGCCATGGCGCGGGCGCGGTCGATCGGGTCGGCCGCCTTGGTGAGCAATCCCAGGGCGTGCGCGGCCTGCGCCTCGGCCGCGACGAGATTGCCCGCCTGCAACTGGACCTGGGCCAGTCGGGTGCGCGCCCACCCCTCCCACAGTCGAACACCGTTGTGCTCGGCCGTTCGCACCGCCTCGACGCCGAGTTCGATGGCGCGTTCGTGCTCGCCGCGCATGGACATGGTGGCGGCGTACTCGTGCAGCGCCCACCCGAGCGCGATCGGGTTGGAGGTCTCGCGGGCCAGTGCGATGGCCCGCTCGGCGGTATCGACCGCATCGTCGTACATGCCTGCCTCGCAATGGGTTCGGGTGACCAGTGCGAGCAGCAGCGCCTCCATCGATCGGTCGCCGAGCACCTGTGCCAGGCGCAGCGCGGCGTCGAAGTGCGCGCGCGAGACATCGACCCGGCCGAGCCTGCGTTCGGCGATGCCGAGGAGGATGTCGGTGAGTACGGACAGTCGCCGATCCGCATCGTCGCGCACCGGTAGCTGGGCCACCCCGCGCAGGTGCCGCACACTGGGCGCGACCTCACCCAGCCCGACTTGGAGAATGGCCGCGACCGACACCCTGATCTTCCGTTCGGCCGCCGGATTGCCGATGCGAATCGCGGTGCGCAGCAGCGATTCCAGCGCCTGCGACAACTCGCGTGCCGCGGTGCCGACATCCATCAGTTCGGCCATCACCCAGGCCATATCCGCCGCCACCGCCAGTGGCTGCCCGCCGAGCCGCGCCGCCTGCTTGTGCAGCGCGATGACCACCGGCCGCTCGGTGTCGTTCCACGCCTGCCCCGCCGAACCATTCGCGAACGCCCGCCCCGGCACCGGTGTCGCCACCAGCAGCCGCGTGGTGTTGCTGAAATCGATGACGCTCAGCAGATTCTTCACACTGGCCAGGTAGTACCCGAGTAACCGCACCAGGACGTCGGATTCGTCCTCCTCGGCCAGACCGCGCGCGAAAAGCCGCAGCAGATCGTGGAATCGGTAGCGCCCCGGCGCGGGCGTCTCCAAAAGACTGAGATCAACGAGGGATTCGCAGACCTGCTCGGCCTCGTCGACCGGGCTGCCGAGCATGGCGGCGATACCGTCCACGGGCAGATCCGGCACATCGGCCATGGCAAGCGTGCGAAAAGCCCTGGCCTGCTCGGGATTCAGTTGTCCGTAGCCGAGGTGAAAGGCGGCCTCGACCCCGATCTCGCCGGTCCGCAGCAGCGCGAGGCGACTCTTCTCGTCGGCGAGTCGTTCGGCGAACGAACCGATGGTCCACTGCGGGCGCACCGCCAGTCGCGCGCCGACGATCCGCACCGCGAGCGGCAGGTACCCGCAGTGCTCGACCACCTCACGCGCCGCCCGCGCCTCGGCGGCGACGCGCTCCGCGCCGAGAATGTGGCGCAGCAGGGTGAGGGCCTCGTCGGCGGCCAGCACATCGAGGCGGGTGCGCCGCACGGCGGGCATCTCGATGAGGGCCGAGCGGCTGGTGATGAGTACGGCCGTGCCGGGCGTGCCTGCCAGCAGGGGCGTCAATTGCGCACTGTCACGGGCATTGTCGAGCACCATCAGCATGCGCTTGCCCGAGAGTCGGGTGCGCAGTTGGGCGGTGCGTTCGTCGACGGTGGGCGGGATATCGCCCTCCGGTACCCCGAGCGCGCGCAGGAACCCGCCGACCGCGTCCAGCGGTGGTGTCGGCGCGGAATCGACGCCGTGCAGGTTCACATACAGTTGCCCGTCCGGGAAGTGCGGCCGCACCCGATGCGCGACGTGCAGGGCCAGTGTGGTCTTGCCGACGCCGCCCATCCCGCCGACGGCCGAGATGGCCACCGCGCCACCACCATCGGTGAGCTGGGCGGCCAGCGCGCGCACCATGCCCTCGCGGCCGGTGAAATCCGCGATATCGGGGGGCAATTGGGCGGGCGGCGGGGTGCTGATCCGGTGTGGCGCCGTGGGTGTCGGCATTTCGGCGCGCAGGATCTGTTCGTGCACGGCGGCCAGTTCCGGGCCGGGTTCCACGCCGATGCCCTCGACCAGCGCGCGGCGTGCCTCGGCGTAGGCCTCCAGCGCCTCGGCTTGGCGCCCGCAGTGGTAGAGCGCGGTCATGAGCAGGGCGCGAAAGCGTTCCCGCAGCGGATGTTCGTCGATGAGCGGGCCGAGTTCGGCGACCGCGACGGCGGCCCTGCCGATTTCGATATCGAGGGCGAGCCTATCCTCGGTGATGGCCAGCCGCGACTGTTCGAGGCGGGAGCGCTGCCGTTCGGCGAAGGGGCCGGGCAGGCCGCTCAGTGCCGGGCCGCGCCAGAGCGAAAGCGCCTCGGCCAGCGCATTTCTGGCGGCGTCCGGATCCTCGGCGCGCAACTGGGTCGCGGCGGCGACCAGTCGGTCCACCTCGGCGAGGTCCACCGATTCCGGTGGTATGCGCAGCGCGTATCCGTCGCCGACGGAGACCAGCAGGGCGGAGCGGCCACGGGAGGCCCGCTCGGGTTCGAGTGCCCGACGCAACTGGGCGACGTGGGTGCGCAGCGCGGCGACCGCGCGCGGCACCGGTTGCTCACCCCAGATGGCCTCGACCAGTTCGGCTGCGGTGACCGTCTTTCCGACGCGCAGCAACAGCACGGCCAACACCGCGCGCCGCTGTGGCGGCCCGAGATCCAGCGGCGCCTCGCCGCGCCAACCGCGCACCTCGCCAAGAACTACGAATCGCAACTCACCGACCTCCCGGACAACGGCAGTCTACGTCGTGTCGGTTTATCCGGCTCGTTCATTCACCGACTATCCGATGATGATTCGGTCCCGACAGCGTTGGAAGGTTGGACAGTAGATCGAATCGTCACGGTGCGAGGCAAATTCTGTTGAGGTGTCACATAACTGGGGCCGTGCCACCCGCGGTGCCACGGCCCTGGTTGCTGCGAGTGCGCTCGACTATTTCAGCGGCGAATCCTTGACGGCCGGCGGCTCGGTGCCGCGCACGAACGTGACCTCACGAATACCCAAGGCGTCGTGCAGCTTTCCGGCGGGCAGCGTATTGACCAACCCGATGAGGTGCATACCCGCGATATCGAAGCTGTACCAGCCGTCGCCGCGGGTGCCCGCGCCGAACGCGGCCCGATACTTCTGCCCGGCGTCATCGATGGAGTCGTGCTCGCCGGGCACCGTGAAGATATGCGCAGTGTCGAGTTCGGTCAGCATCTGGCCCGCGCACGCGGTGAGGGCGAGCGACACTGCGATGAGCGCCGCGGCCGCGAGATGTCTCGTGTGATCTCCCAGCGGGGTCGAAGGGTCCTCGCTGGGAGATGCGGCGCAGCCTCAGTCCTGGTTCGATGCGTACTTGCGGCGGATGGCGGAGGGGGGCTCGCCCCACCAGCGGCGACAGGAGCGGGTGAGGGTCGCCTGTTCGGACAGACCCAGCAGCGAGGCGATCTGGCTGACGGGAAGGTCGGTGGTGGTGAGGTAGCGGTGCGCGGCGTCGCGGCGCACATCATTGAGGATATTGGCGAAGCTCGCGCCCTCGGCGGCCAAGCGGCGCTGCATGGTGCGCGGGTGCAGATTCAAAAGCCGTGCCACGGCGTCGATTCCGGATGCCGCCGTACCGATGAGGTGCTGCACGGCGGCGCGCACCTGCGGGGCGAGCGAGGCGTCGGGGCCGCCGCCCTGCTGGGCGAGGAAGGCCATGGCCAGTCGGTGCAGTTTCTCATTGCCACCCGAGAGCGGGCGGTTGGACAGGGTTTTCGGGACACGCAGCGCGGTGTTCGGGCGTTCGATACGCACCGGGACGCCGTAGAACTGTTCATAGCGTTCGAGCGGGGCCAAGGGGCGATAGGACAATTCCACCGAGCGCAAGCCGTACTGTGCGCCCGCCAGACGCTGAATCATGTGGTGTACGAAGGCGATTCCCAGATCCATACTCTGAACCTCCGGCCGCAGGCCGGGGGTGAGTCCGTACCGGATGGCGATCACGCCGCGATCGCCATAGGGATCGGGTTCGACCGTGACGCGCAGGGAGCGTGCGTGCAGGTAGAGGTAGCGGGTGGAGCATTCCAGGACATCGTCGAGTGTCGGGGAGTTGCGGATGGCCAGCGCCAGCGGGCCGAGCATATCCAGATCCTGACGCTGGGCGATGCGCAGGCCGAGATCCGGGCAGTCCAGGGTGCGGGCCGCCAATTCCAGGACATCGTCGACTCGCGCGTCGGGAACCAGCAGGTCGTCGGCGTCGAGGGCGGCCACCGGGAGTCCGCACGCGGCGGCCAGCATCTCCGCGTCGCCGCCGAGCTCCGCGACGGTCGCGCGGAATCCGCGCAGTCCGGCCGACCTGATGACACTCATGTCGTCCAGGATCAAATAGTTGTCGCGTGAAGTCAAGAATGCGGGTCGCGCGCCTCGCACACTGGAGCCATGACCGAATATCTCGATGTGGTGATCGTCGGCGCGGGGCTCTCGGGGATCGGGGCCGCCTATCGCCTGCAAACCACCTGCCCCGGCAAGTCCTACGCCATACTCGAGAATCGCCCGGATATGGGCGGCACCTGGGATCTGTTCCGCTATCCGGGCATTCGCTCGGACTCCGATATGTTCACCCTCGGCTACCCCTTCAAACCCTGGCGCGACGCAAAAGCCATCGCGGACGGATCGGCGATCCTGCGCTATATCGAGGAGACCGCCGCCGAGAACGGTATCGACCGCAGTATCCGCTACCGGACCAAGGTCATCGCGGCCGACTGGTCCGGCGAAACCGCCCGCTGGACACTGACTTTGGAGGTCGGCGACGAGTCAGGGGCGGTCGAGCGCCGCGAAATCGAATGCGGATTCCTCTACACCTGCGCGGGCTACTACAACTACGAGCACGGTCACACACCGGAATTTCCCGGCGCCGCAACATTCTCCGGACAGATCGTGCACCCCCAGTTCTGGCCCGAGGACCTGGACTACACCGGCAAGCGGGTCGTGGTGATCGGCAGCGGCGCCACCGCCGTCACCCTGCTCCCCTCCATGGCCGAGGACACGTCGATGGTCACCATGCTGCAACGCTCGCCGACCTGGATCAGCGCCGTGCCCAGCCGGGACAAGACCGCCGACAAACTGCGCGAACTACTGCCCGCCAACCTCGCGCACCGGCTCATCCGCGGCAAGAACATCCTGACCAATATCGCCATCTACCAGTACTGCCGACACTGGCCCGCGGCGGCGCGAAAAATGTTGACCGCGCAGACAACCCGCATCCTCGGCGATGAGAAGCTGGTGGCCGAGCACTTCACACCCCGATACAACCCCTGGGATCAGCGGCTGTGCGCCGCTCCGGGCGCCGATTTCTTCAAGGCTATCAAGAAGGGCAAGGCGCAGGTCGTCACCGATCAGATCGAAACCTTTGTGCCGGAAGGGATTCGACTGAAGTCGGGCCGGGTCCTCGAGGCCGATGTCATCATCACCGCGACCGGTCTGGATATGCTCGCCTTCGGCGGGATCACCCTGCGGGTCGACGGCGACCCGGTCAAGGTGTCCGACCAATATGTCTGGGAGGGCACGATGCTCACCGGCGTGCCGAACTTCGGCATCTGCGTCGGCTACACCAACGCCTCGTGGACGCTGCGTTCGGATCTCACCTCGCGGATGGTGTGCCGGGTGCTGAACTACATGGACCACAACGGAATCGCCGCCGTCGTCCCCCAGCCCGAAGGTCCCATCACCGAGCGGCCGCTGCTCGACCTCGCCTCCGGCTACATCCAGCGGGCCATCGACCAGTTCCCCCGGCAGGGCACCCGCACCCCGTGGCGGATGCGGCAGAACTACCTGCTCGACACCCTCGCCACCATGAACACCGATCTGGGGCGCACGCTGCGGGCGACACCCCGGTCGGCGGTGGCGAAGCCCGTGCCGGTGGCCTGAACGAGGCGTACCCGCGGCCGTGTGCGGTCTTCGGACGGTTGCGGGTACTAGGGTGGGTGGGGCATCGACTCTGAGGAGCGGACCATGACTGGTGATTTCAATGCGCAGATCATCGCGGAATTCCGGGCCAACAGCGGCAAGGTCGGCGGCATGTTCGCCGGAGCCGACCTGCTGCTGCTGACCACCACCGGCGCCAAATCCGGTCTGCCCCGCATCAGCCCGGTCGCCTTCAACCGCGACGGCGACCGGCTGGTCATCATCGCCTCCCAGGGCGGCGCCCCCACCCATCCGAACTGGTACCACAACGTGCTGGCCAATCCGAAGGTCACCCTCGAGATCGGCACCGAGACACATACCGCGACGGCCACGGCGCTGCCCGATGGCCCGGAACATGATCGGCTCTATGCCGCCATGGCGGCCAAGATGCCCGGATTCGCCGAATATCAGGCCAAGACCAGTCGGATCATTCCCGTTGTGGTGCTCGATATCGATCGGTAGATCGTCTTCGCGGCCTCAAGCCGGCCGACCCGTGGGAGCCGAGGCGCGAGGTGCGGTGTCACCGCGGTCGATCGCCTCGGCGACTTCTTCCAGCGCGGTGCGGATCTGAGTGCCGTACTCGTTGTCGGGGAGCAGGTGCAGGTTTGTGCGGGCGGCGGCGAGATGGTCGCGGGCGGTGTCGAAACTGGACAGGCGGCGGTAGTCGTCGGCCAGATTCAGGTGCAGCGATGGGAAGAAGCCGGCGACATCGAGTTCGGCGTGGAATCGCTTGGCACGGCCGTCGGTGCGGCTGTCCGCTGCGTCCAAGGCACGCAGATCCCAGGTCAGGGCGAGCGCGGGATCGTCGTACAGATCGGCCAGATAGTGCGCCAGTGAGCAGCGGTGCAGTGAATCACCCTGTGGACCAAGAGATTTCCAGATCCCCTCGAGTCTGTCGCGCGCCTCGTCCGCCGCACCCGACCGGCCCCGTTCGACCGCCTCGATGATGGCGGTCATTGTCCCATCGGCATTCATAGCACTCCTACTTGTGAAATACGGGCATTACCAACGTGGTGAGATCGCCATCCGTAGCCGAACGCACCACAACCGGCCGGTCAGCGGCCGAAATATCGAGCATCACTTCCGGTCCCAGCGCCGTCCGCAGTGCGGACCGCAGTTTTGCGGCGGCGAAGGCGAGTTCGATATCGCCACCGTTTACCTCTGCGGCAACCCTTTGGTCACCGACCCGCATCATCTGGTTCTCGATCGAAAAGCTGATGGGACCAACAGTTTCCGTAGCGGCGAGTAGCGCATCCTTGCCAATGACAATGCGGGTGCGCACCGCCGCCAACTCCGCGAGCACGATCCGATAGTCCGGAAACCGCTCATCGATCACCCGACACCGCCGGGACCGGCCCGCCGCCGTCAGGACCAGGTGCCCCTCCACACGCGTAACAGTGACCTCCCCGGCCCCACGCAACCAACTCCCCGCCGCCGCCAGTTCACCCGCGTCCACCACCGCCGCCCAGGCTCCCACCACCCGCTTCGGCACCAGCCCCCGCGTCGAGAGCCGAAACCGATCCGTCGCCGTCAAAGTCACCGCCTCCGCCGTGACCTCCACGAAAACCCCTGCCAATACCGGTATCTCGCCCCCGAGATCAGCCGCGGGCCACACCTGATCCACCGCCGCCGCCAACTCGCTCCCCGCGACCACCGCCGCATCCGCCCCAACCCCCAGCATCCGCTTCACCGCTGCGGCGCCCTCCACCGCCGCCTCGGCCCGCCGCCCCGTCTCCGCCACAAACTCATCCAGCACCCGCCCCGCCACCCCACGCTCCCCATCCACCACTTCCCCCACCCGCTCCAACGGCATCCCCATCTCCCGCAACCGCCTTATCAACACCCCTCTTTCCCGCTGCCCCTCCCCGTAATACCGATACCCCGTGACCGAATCCACCCGCACCGGCCGCAGCAACCCGCAATCGTCATAAAACCGCAGCGCACTGGGGGTAATCCCACACTCGCGCCCGAACACCCCAATGGTCACCAACAGTTCGTCATCATCTTCCGGCACCACCCCATCATCGAGCCTCAACCAACCCGAAGGTCAAGGACCGCAGTCGGTAATCTGCTCCCGTGCCCCACGCCACCGTCGTAGACGTCCTGCTCCTGCTGACCCGCGACGACACCGTCCTACTCGCGCGTCGCCGGAACACCGGCTACGCCGACGGCCAATGGAACCTCCCATCGGGCAAACTCGAGCAGCACGAACACGTCATCGACGCCATGCTCCGCGAAACCAGGGAAGAGATCGGACTTTCCCTGTCTCCCAACGACATCCGAATGGTCACCTCGATCCACTACCGCGCCCCCGAAGGTCACGCCCGCATCGGATTCGTCTTCCACGCCGACGGACAGAACATGAACCCCGTCAATCAGGAGCCGGAGAAATGCTCCGCCCTGGACTGGTTCCCCATGAACGAACTCCCCGACCCCATCGTCCCCTACACCGCTGCGGCCATCGAAATGTTCTGTGCGGGAATACAGTTCGGAGTATGTGGATGGTCGGATTCCGCAGGACAACTTCCTTGAAGCGATAGCCGACAGATCAACGCATCGAAGAAGTCGCCGCGTCGTAGACCGCCGGGTGCGTCGATCCGGCTATCGCTCGATGGCGGTGAGGTTCGTTTCGATTGCTTCGAAGATGTGCGCGTCGGTCTGCCGCTGCCAGTCGGGCAGATCGTTCCAGTCGGCCACATAGGACGGTTTCGGATCTGGAATGTGCTTGTAGATCTGGCCGATCCAGCACAGCGCGACCCAGCGGCCCTTCTGCTCGCGGGTCAGTCGGGCCGCGTTGCCGCCCGTGACCGTGAGGAACTGCGCAACCTGGTCGTACACTGCGACCGCTGCGGCCCGCTCCCATTCCGGCATGTCCTCCCAGACGGCGACATATCCGGGTTTCGGTTCGCCAGGGAAGTGGGTGCGAACGCCTTCGATCCAGGCATCACGGAAGATCCGGCCGCGGTCACTGTTGTTGAGCAACGTCTCTCCTCATGGTTGTCGTTGATGACGATAGCGCTGCGATCTGCTGATCGAGTGCGCGAACGGGTGATCGGTTGGCTCAGTGTCTGGACCGATTCGGCTGATTCCGCTGCGAGGCCCAACCGTAGCCGTCGCCGAGCCCGGCGAGGGCCTGCGCTTCAACGGCTTTCACCCAATAACGGATAGTCGATTGAGGATCGCCCAGTCGAGCAATCCGGTTGCCGGATTCCAGGAGGGCGAGCACTGCCCGTATTCGTGGTTGTGGATGCGGAGAGTAGGGGTGTCTGGTGAGTGCGCAGGCCCAGAGGTCATGGGCTGCGGCGTCTTTGCCGAACGATGCGGCGAGTGTGGAGCACGACGATGCTGCGTGGTAGTCGTTGCTGTCGAACAGGATGTTGCGGCACCTGTGGTGCCAGTGACCACCTGGGGTCATCACCGTCGAGCCTGGGCGGTTGCTCGGCAGTACCAAAGTGACACATTCCTGTCATACCGATCAGGCGGCCTGCGGGCGGCCGCGCGCCTGTTGACGTGCCGTGAAGCATGGGTCACGATGGCCTGTAGGAATACTCTCGAATATTCTAGGAGCTGTCATGCGCGCTCGGTTTCTCGGAAAAGACCCCGCATCCAATGTGGGGGAATCACCCACCCTGTTCGCGACGGATCGTGCGGACCGTATAACCTACATAGCCCAGGGTTGGAAAGTTACGGACTCGCAAGTTCTCGCTGATGTCGGGCCGATCCCCGACGGCGAAGCGATCATCGAGATTCCCGAAGAAGTCTTGAAGTTCTATGCCCGCCGGTATCAGGAGGGAGAGCGCTGAATCAGCGAATTGAGCCCGGCACCGACTTCGGTCGGCTCTTTCGTACATTCGAGCACACCGCATTCCGTTTGGAAGTCAGAGCCTCTTACGCGCCATCATATGAGTTGGAGTCGTTCAAGAAGTTTCTGGCCGGCGAGCCGGATGATCTGCCGTGGGCGCAGGAATGGTTTTCGATGGTTCGCGAAGCCACGAGCAACGGTCTGCGGTACGAGCGGGTGCGTGTTGTGGATACTCCGCTCAGCGACTACAACCGCTGGGGGCTTGCTGTTGCGCGGCACAATATCGCGGCCGGTGAAGATATTCGATATCTTGTCCGCGAGGGGGCGCAAGACGCCGGACTACCACACCGTGACTACTGGCTGTTCGACTCGCGGAAACTCGTGATAATGAACTACGACGAGGAGGACCGTTTCGCGGGCGGCGATATCATCGACGACAACTCGGAAATCGTTCAGCACAATTATTGGCGCGATGTTGCTTGGCACTACGCCCTAAGGCGGGATAGCTTTGCCACCAAGGAACAGCCCCATCGCTGTTGACGTCCACGAGGCGCGGGCGGCGATGGGCGTCCGACTCCGTGAGCTGCGCAGGCAAGCCGGACTGACCGGCACGCAGCTCGCGGAGTCGTTGTCGTGGCCGCAATCCAAAGTCTCGAAGATCGAGACCGCTCGGCAATCCCCCAGCGAGGGCGACATTCGGGCCTGGACCCGCGCCACGGGCGGCGAGGCGCACACCGACGAATTGCTGACAGCGCTGCGCACACTTGAAGCGCAGCACGCGGAATGGCAGCGCGTCCTGCATCCCGGCTTGCAACCCCATCAGCGGAAGCTCGCCGAGCTCGATTCGAAGACGAAGGTCTTCCGAATATTCGAATCCACCGTCATTCCTGGACTTCTCCAGACCGGCGAGTACGCGAGGAGCCGGCTCGCGCAGGGTGTGATCTTGTTCAACGCCAACAACGACATCGACGACGCCGTGCGCTCCCGGTTGCAACGGCAAGAATTGCTTTACCGCCCGGATAAGCGATTCCATTTCGTTGTCCCCGAGTCCGTGTTGGGGCTTCGCTTATCCGGTCCGGAGGTCATGCTCGGCCAGCTCGACCGGCTGATGTCGCTTTCGACGCTTCCGAACATCCGGCTGGGAATAATAGACTCTACAGCGCAATACGTTATTGGGCCGTGGCATGGATTCTCCATCAGAGACACCGAACGAGTATTGGTCGAGACATATTCCGCAGAGTTGAACCTCGTACAGGCTCACGAAATCGCCCTCTACGGCAAGGTGTTCGAGCAGTTCGCGGCGATCGCAAGTTACGGGCGATCCGCAAGGGCGATCATCGCGCGAGCAGCCGAAGCCCTCGCGAGCGAGGAAGATTCCGCGAACAAACAGGATTCTCGGCCCTAGAATCGCTCGGAATTTTCGAGAATATTCGAGAATAATTCTTGCGCTGGGGTTTTCTGGTGCCTACCCTCCCTTTCACTGCCGTTTCGGCGGCTGAGTCCAGGGGAGGATCACATGGCTACATTCGTTCCGTTGCTGACCAGTGGACAGCTTCAGCGGCTGCCCGAGCGGGCGCGCGACGTGGTGGAGTACCGCAAAAGCGGGCTGAGCCTGAACCATATTCAGGGCTGCCCGCTCGATTGCGCGTACTGCATCCGACACACCTACGGGTTGTGGGACCAGCGCAGGCCCCGCGCCCTGATGTCCAACGCCGACGCGGTGAACGCGCTGGTGGGACACCGCTACTTCCAGCCGCACACAACTCCGGTTCAGGTGTTCAACCGGGCTACCGATCCGTTCCTGCCCGCTGTCCGACCGCACACGTTCGCGGTCCTGGAAGACCTCGACGGGCGCGGGTTGACCAATCATGTTTTGGTCATCACCCGGCATCAGATGAAGCCGGATGACGTGGCTAGGCTCAACCAGCTTCGGCACATCAAACTCACTCTGCTGTTCACCTTTTCGGGTATCGACAACAAGCAGATCGAGCCCTACCCCTCACCTGTAGCCGCCGCGTCGCTGGAGTTGATGAGCGCTCCCGCGCCGCGCCGGTACCGGACGATCCTGTACTGGCGTCCGCTGGTGCCCGGACTGAACGACTCGGACGAGCATCTGGTGCGGGCGTTCGAGCTGGGGCAGCTCGCGGACGCCACCGTGTTCACCGGCCTGTTCTACCGCGACGAGATCGCCGCCTACTACAAGGCGAACGGGCTGCCCGAACCCTACGGCGAGACCGCACGTCGCAAGATCGTTCCCGAAACGCTGGAACAGCGTGTGCTGTCAGTGTTCTCGACATCAGCCGCACTGTTTCGCAAGACCTCGTGCGCGGTGTCCTACGCGCACGGGCTCCCGGATTACAACGGGCACTACGGCATCCGGGAACTGTGCGATATTTGTCCACTGAGTCAGCTGGAGCTCTGCGCGGGCGCACATCGTATGCCGACACCTGACCAGCTCCGCGCCGCCGCCGCGCCACTGCCGGAAGCGGCCGGGCTGAACGTGGTGCAGGTCAGCGAGCAGGCCGCCGTGGTGGCCGGGCTCGACACCGAACAGCCGCGCTACTACCTGCAACACGCTCTCGGTTTTCAGGTCCACGACGCAGCGCACCCGCACCACGCCAACCGGCACGGACGCGCCGATATCGGATGGAAGGACGCACCCGGCAATGAGTGACTGGACAAACCTGAACTACGTCGTAGTGGACGTGGAAGGCAACGGGCAACAACCACCCGACCTGGTGGAGCTCGCGGCGGTGCCGATCACCGACGGCGTCATCGGCAGCCCTGTCAGCTGGCTCGTGCAGCCGGAAACACCGATCACGCCTATCGCCCTGCGGATACACGGCATCACCAACGCGATGGTGTCCAGCGCGCCCGATTTCGGCACGATCGCCGCGGAGGTACGCGACGCGCTGGACATGGACTGTCTGATCGCGCACAACGCGCATGTCGATGTCGGGGTATTGCAGCGCAAGCTCGGCGAATGGGAATGTCCGGAAGTATTGGACACTCTCAAACTCGCCCGCCGCCTCCTGCCGGGTGCCGACAGCTACAAACTCGGCGGGCTCGTGACAACTCTGAAACTGGCCGACGGCCTTCCCGACGGTCTCACCCTGCACCGCGCCACCTATGACGCGCTGGTCACCGCGCGACTGTTCGTCCGGCTCGTGGAAGGGTCGGACACGCGCCCGCTGACACTCGAAGAACTCCGCAACACCCCAGCGGCAAGGGATGACGGCAATGGCACTGCGGCCCTTTTCTGAGCACGAGCGCAGCCTGTTCCTTTCGGTGAACGGGCCGAGCACCGCCGGTAAATCCACCATCGTGCGACACCTCGCGCAAATGCTCGTCGCAGCAGGGGAAACCGGGTCCGCCAGGGCTGAACCGTCCAACGGGCCGATCGGGGTGTCGGCGCGGGAACTTACCGAAACCGTCACCGGCCCCGCCCTGGCGTGCCTGACTGCACAGGAACAGTCATGATACTGAAAACGTTGGGCCGCATCGGCTTTGGGTCGATGCAGCTCACAGGATCCGGTCACTGGGGAGCGGCGGACGACCCGGAAAACTCTATCCGGGTACTCCGGGACGCGGTGAGCGCGGGCGTGCGGCATATCGACACCGCCGACGCCTACGGGCCTTTCACCGCAGAGAAGTACATCCGCAAAGCCCTGCACCCCTACCCCGATGACCTGCTCATCGCCACGAAAGGCGGTCTCACCCGCCAAGGCCCGAACAAGTGGGCACCGTGCGGGCGACCCGAGTACTTGCGTCAGTGCGTGGAAATGAGCCTGCGACGGCTACAGATAGACCGGATCGGCTTGTACTACCTGCACCGAATAGACCCTGCTGTACCAGTCGCGGACCAGCTCGGCGTGCTCTCCGACATGCAAACCGAGGGAAAAATCGGGCACATCGGAGTATCCAAAGTGAACGCTGAGCAGCTCCGCGTAGCCAGCCGCCTCGTCACCGTCGCGGCCGTCCAAAACAAATACAGCATCGCCGACCGGCACTCCGAAAATATTCTCCGACACTGCGAATCGAACGACATAACCTTTGTGCCGTACGCTCCGCTAGCGACAGGCGCACTCACCAGCTCTCGTGCGCTCGGCAAGTTGGCCGTCCGCTACGGGACGACACCGGCCCAATTGGTGCTGGCGTGGCTACTGCACCACTCCCATGCGATAGCCGCAATCCCAGGAAGTCGTTGCAGCGCACACATTTACGAGAACATTGCAGCCATCGATCTGTCGTTGACACGTGATGACTCGGCTGCGATAGATGCGGCTGTATCGTCCCCTACCAGCATCGGTTGGGCAGGCCAGGAGTGAGGTTCCTCCTGGACTGTCGACCGCGCCATCACCATCTTCACTCGCGCGCCCGACACGTTCGGTGCGATCTTCCTGCGCTACATCATCCACATCACCGACCTCGACCGCGCCCGCCCGTGTGCTCTCGGGCGCATTCACCGCTGAGTAGTGGCACCGAAACCGTTGATGAACAGGGATTTTCGATGCTGGGAGCCGATTGTTATGCCGGACAACAAAATAAATCCGAAACCGGTGTGGCAGCACCGGAGCTGACGTATGTTGTGGCGAACAACAATTGATCCGGCTCCGGCTCGGCCGGGGTGGTAGTTCGAAAGGCCCAGTTATGCGCAAGGGCGTGGTCGGGGTTGTGGTGGCGGTCGGGGTGGTGGCCTCGGTCGCCGGATGCGGCGGCGAGACCAAAGGGAGTGGGGGGAAGGCCGATGTGGGGGTGATCCTGCCGGACAGCAAGACTTCGGCGCGGTGGGAGACCGCGGACCGGAAGTATTTGCAGGCCGCTTTCGACGGGGCGGGGGTGAAGGCGGATATTCAGAACGCGCAGGGGGATAAGCAGGCGTTTCAGACGATCGCGGATCAGATGATCACCAGCGGCGTGAAGGTGCTGATGATCACGAATCTGGATTCGGGGACCGGCAAGGCGGTCATCGAGAAGGCGAAGTCGCAGGGGGTGACCGTAGTCGACTACGACAGGCTGACTTTGGGTGGCGGCGCGCAGTACTACGTGTCCTTCGACAACGTGAAGGTCGGCAAGTTGATGGGGGAGGGGGTGTCGAAGTGTTTGGCGGACAAGAACATTCCGAAACCCACTGTGGCATATCTGAATGGCGGCCCGACCGACAACAATGCCGCCATGTTCAAGGCCGGATACGACTCGGTGCTCAAACCCAAGTTCGACGCGGGCGAGTACGTCAAGGGACCCGATCAGGCGGTGCCGGAGTGGGACAACACCAAGGCGGGCACCATCTTCGAGCAGATGTTGACGGGCACACCGAATATCGGCGGCGTGGTAGCGGCCAATGACGGACTCGGCAACGCGGCCATCGCGGTGCTGAAGAAGCAGAAGCTCAACGGTCAAGTCCCGGTGACGGGTCAGGACGCCACGGTGCAGGGTTTGCAGAATGTGCTGGCGGGCGATCAGTGCGTCACCGTGTACAAGGCGATCAAGAAGGAAGCCGAGGCGGCGACGCAACTGGCCATCGGCTTGGTGAAAGGGCAGCAGGGTCAGACCAATGGCACGGTGAATGATCCCGTATCCAAAGCGGATGTGCCCTCGGTGCTTCTGGAACCCAAAGCCATCTACAAGGACAACGTCAAGGAGGTCGTCGCGGATGGTTTCGTGGCCAAGGCGGAGCTGTGCGCGGGCGAATTCGCCAAGCTCTGCGCGGACAACGGCGTGAACTGAGCGTGTGATGACTGATCGGCCCGTCATCGAATTACGCGGTATCGAAAAGAGTTTCGGCCCGGTACAGGTGCTGCACCACGTGGATTTCGCCGCGTATCGGGGGGAGGTGACGGCGCTGGTCGGCGACAATGGCGCGGGCAAGTCGACGTTGGTGAAGTGTATCGGCGGCACCCATCCGGTGGATGGGGGCGAGATCGTGTTCGAGGGAAATCCGGTGCAGATCCGCAATCCGCGCGAGGCGGCCGATCTCGGCATCGAGATCGTCTATCAGGACCTGGCGCTGTGCGACAACCTCGATATCGTGCAGAACATGTTCCTCGGCCGCGAGCGCAGGCGCGGCCTGGTGCTCGACGAGTACGCCATGGAGGAGTTGGCCGGAAAGACCTTGGCGGGCTTATCGGTTCGCACCCTCAAATCGGTGCGGCAACTGGTTTCGAGCCTGTCGGGCGGTCAGCGCCAGACGGTGGCCATCGCCAAGGCCGTGCTGTGGAACAGCAAGGTGGTGATCCTCGACGAACCGACCGCCGCGCTCGGGGTGGCCCAGACCCAGCAGGTGCTCGAACTGGTGCGCACCCTCGCGGACAAAGGGCTGGCGGTGGTGTTGATCTCGCACAACATGAACGATGTTTTCGCGGTGTCGGACCGCATCGCCGCCCTGTATCTGGGACGGATGGCGGCGCAGGTCCGCACCGCCGACGTGACCTATGCCCAAGTGGTGGAACTGATCACGGCGGGCCGCAGCGGGAATGGAGTCGAGCGATGACCGCCACCGCGACCGAGAAGTCCACCCCCGCTTCGGATGTGCTGCACGACTACCTGGGCAGGCTGCGCAGCGGCGATATGGGCGCGCTGCCCTCGGTGCTGGCGCTGATCGCGCTGTCGGCGGTGTTCTGGGTGGCCCGTCCGGTGTTCATCTCACAGGGCAATTTCGCGAATCTGTTCACTCAGGGCGCGGCCATCGCGGTGATCGCCATGGGGCTGATCTTCGTGCTGCTGCTGGGCGAGATCGATCTGTCGGCCGGATTCACCAGCGGTGTCTGCGCGGCGGTGCTGGCCGTGCTGCTCACCGATCAGGGCTGGCCCTGGTATGCGGCGGTGGGGGTTTCGCTGCTGGTGGGGGTCGGGATCGGTCTGTGCGTCGGTGCGGTGGTGGTGAAGATCGGCATCCCGTCGTTCGTGGTCACCCTGGCCGCCTTCCTGGCCCTGCAGGGTGTGGCGCTGAAGATCATGGACAACGGTCGCAATATCTCCATCCACGACGGCACGATCCTGGCCATCGCGAACAAGAATGTCCCGCCCGCGCTCGGCTGGGTGCTGTGGGCGGTGCTGGTCGCCGGATTCGCGGCGATCCAGTATCGAAAGTACTTGGCACGCACCAGACTCGGGCTCGTCGGCGAGACGGGCGCGGTGGTGATCGCCCGCGTCGCCATTGTCGCCGCGGTCACCGCGGTGGCGGTATTGGTCCTCAATGGGGAGCGCAGCCGCAATCCGGAACTGCATTCGCTGAAGGGGATGCCGATCGTGGTGCCGCTTATCGCGGTGCTGCTGCTGGTGGGGACATTCGTGCTGAACCGCACCGAATTCGGCCGACATATCTATGCCGTCGGCGGCAATGCCGAGGCCGCGCGCCGGGCCGGTATCGCGGTGGACCGGATCCGGATCACCGCGTTCGTTCTGTGCTCGACCATGGCCGCGGTGGGCGGATTGATCGCGGCCTCGCGCGCGAACTCGGTGGATCCGAATACCGGTGGCAGCGATGTGCTGCTGACGGCGGTCGGCGCGGCGGTCATCGGCGGCACCAGCCTGTTCGGCGGGCGCGGCCGGATGCGCGACGCGGTGCTGGGTGCGGCGGTGGTCGCGGTGATCAACAACGGAATGGGCCTGATGGGCTACAGCGCGGGCACGAAATTCGTTGTGACAGGATTCGTTCTGCTGCTGGCCGCCGGAGTCGACGCCCTCTCGCGCAGGCGGACCCGGCAGCAAGGCTAGAGCGCCCCACCGAATTCGCCGGTGCGGCAACGGATTCGACCATCGCGCCGAGAGGGGATGTCATGCGCGCCGCACCGTCGCCCGAGGAGATCCGCAGGCAGAACCTGGCCGTCCTGTTGCGTCACGTGCACCGCGGCGGTGCGGTCTCGCGCACCACGCTGGCCGAGCGGATGGGCGTGAACCGCAGCACGATTCTGGCCCTGACCGCCGATCTGGTGGCCGCCGGACTGGTCCGGGAGGAATTGCCGGGCCAGACGGGTCGGGCGGGGCGGCCCTCGCTGGTGGTGCGTCCGCAGTCGCAGCGGTTCCATGTGTTGGCCCTGGATGTCGGGGCGGACAGATTGGCGGCGGCCCGTGTCGGATTGGGCGGTGTGGTCCTGGATCGGGTCGAGACCGCCCGCAGCGGCGATACTTTCGACCCGGCGGAGGTGATCGCGATGTTGGCCGCGATGGCGGCGGAGGTTTCCGATGATGCCGCCCACTGCTTGGGCGTCGGCGTCGCATTCTGCGGCATGGTGCGCCAGAGCGACGGCGTGGTCCGCTTCGGTCCGAATATCGGTTGGGTGGATGTGCCGTTCGGGGCCGAGCTGGCGGCGAGACTCGGTGGGGAACTGCGGGTCTCGGTGGGCAACAATGCCAACCTCGGCGCGCTGGCCGAATGCGAGCGCGGGGTCGCCCTCGGCCTGCGAGATCTGATCTATCTGCACGGCGATGTGGGAATCGGTGGCGGGATCGTCGTCGGGGGGCACCTGTTGGGTGGCGAGGGCGGATACGGCGGCGAGATCGGGCACATGATCGTCAACCCGAATGGGCGGGCGTGCGCGTGTGGTTCGCGCGGGTGTCTCGAGGCCGAGGCGGGGGAGTTGGCGCTGATCGCGGCGGCGGGCCGCGCCGACCTCTCGGGTCGGGCCGCGGTGGCGGCGATCGTGCAGGCGGCGGCCTACGGCGATGTCACCGCGCGCGACGCGCTGCATCAGGTGGGTGACTGGCTCGGGCGCGGCGTGGCCAACCTGGTGAATATCTTCAATCCGTCGATGGTGGTGTTCGGCGGCGTGCTGCGTCAGGTCTATCTGGCGGCCGCGGCGCAGGTCCGCAGCCGGGTCGCCCTGGAGGGCTTACAGGCGGTGCGCGAGCGGGTGCGGCTGCGCACCTCGGCGCTTGCCGGTGACGCCACCCTGATCGGGGCGGCGGAGTTGGCTTTCGCGGAAGTTCTCACCGATCCGCTGCAGACCCTGGCCCGCGTCGGCGACCGGTCAGCGCCTAGTATCGCAGGACCTAGGGGTAAGGGGTGTGGATGAACAGACCGCCTTGGGCGCCAGAGGGCGTCGATATGCGGCACGCGAGCCCGGCCCGCATGTACGACGCGCTGCTCGGCGGCTCGCACAATTTCGAGATCGATCGCAAGGCCGCCGAAATGGGCAAGAAACTGGTGCCCGATCTACCGCGCCTGGCCCTGAGCAACCGGGCCTTCCTGCGTCGGGCCGTGCGCTACCTGGCCGATCAGGGTATTCGGCAGTTCCTCGATATCGGTTCCGGCATTCCGACGGCAGGCAATGTGCACGAGGTGGCCCAGGCCATCGACCCGGATATCCGGGTGCTCTACGTGGATATCGATCCGGTGGCCGTCGCGCATTCGGCGATCATCCTGCGCGGCAATGCCAACGCGGCCGCGCTGGAGGCCGATCTGCGCAGGCCGAGCGAACTGCTCGCCGAGGTGGGTGCGACCGGACTGATCGATTTCACCCGGCCGGTGGGTCTGCTGCTGGTCGCGGTGCTGCATCTGCTCTCCGATGCGGACTCCCCCGCCGAACGCGTCGCCGAGTTGCGCGCCGAACTCGCCGCAGGCAGCCATGTCGCCATCTCGCACCTGTCCTCGGCTTCGCGGCCCGAGGACGCGGCCCGCCTCGGCGCCAACGCCGCCAATGTCAGCCGTGTCGGCATCCACTTCCGGGACCGGCGCGGCATCACGGCTATGTTCGAGGGATGGGACCTGGTCGAGCCGGGGGTCGTCGAGTTGCCGCTGTGGCGGCCCGAATCCGAGCGCGACCGGCACGAACAACCGGGCCGCTCGCTCGGGCTCGCGGGTGTCGGCCGCAAGAGCTGACCCCGGACCGACCCGAATCGAGTCCGGCGCCTGCAGGGGGTGGCTGACAAGGTGGGAGCCCGCGAGGTCGCGGTGCGCTGGGCCGATGCGCTCGACGGTGTCGTCGCGCCCACGCTGACGCGGGATCGGATCGAGGATCTGCTCACCGACCTCGCGGCGGATCTGCTTGCCGCCGTGCGCGGCTCGAACGGTACCGCCGCGTCAAGCGGCCAGGACGGCACTGTCGCGTCAAGCGGCTCAGATCGCACTGTCGCGTCGAGCGGCCAGGACGGCACCGCCGCGTCGAGCGGCTCGGACGGCACCGACTACACCGCGGTCGCGCGCCGCACGGCCGCGGCTCTGGTCCGCGCGAACTATCGCGATCCGATCGCCGTGGGCCGCACGATCGGCGTGATCTGCGGGGAGGTCGTCGCGGATATCCGCAGCGAACAGCCGCGAGGCACCGCGGCGCATGCCGACGAAGAGTACGCGGGGCCGCTGCGCGAGCGAGCGCTGGCGTTGGCCGCGGAATTCGCGGTGGCATTCACCTACTACCTGCGCCGCGTCGCTCTTTCCGAGCAGGAGGCGACCCTGGCGGCGACGCTGGTCGCCGCCCAGCAGGCCGAGGCGCGTCGCCAACTCTCGGAGGCCCGTTTCGCGGCGGTCTTCGCCGGGGCCTCGGTGGGGATCGGGACCGTCGACATCACCGGGCATGTGCTCGATGTGAATGCCGCCATGGCCCGAATGCTCGGCATCCCACAGGATTACATGCCGGGTCGGCTGGTGGCCGAACTGCTCGGCCCGGCCAATATCGGTCGCGCCTTCTCGCAACTGGAGCAGTTGTTGGCGGGGCAGATCGAGCAATTCCGTTTGGAGACAGACCATCTGCGCCCGGACGGGGGTATGGCCAGCATCGACCTGTCCATGTCGGCGGTGCGCGACGCGGATGGGGAGGTCCGCTTCCTGATCGGGATCGCGGTCGATGTCACCGAGCGCAAACAGTTGGCCGATCGGCTCTGGCACGACGCGAACCACGATTCGCTGACCGGATTGCCCAATCGCGGACTGTTCTTCGATCGGCTCGCCAATGCCGTTCCGCCCGTTGGGGTGTGCTACCTGGACCTGGACGGGTTCAAGGAGATCAATGACGTTTGGGGGCACGCGGTCGGCGATCGGGTGCTGCGCGTGGTGGCCGAGCGGTTGCGGGCGGCCGTCGACCCGTACACCGGGCTGGTGGCGCGGCTCGGTGGTGACGAGTTCATCGTGCTGATCGAGAAGTGTTCGGGTCCGGATCAATTGACCGCCATCGCCGACGAACTCTGCGCGGCCATCGCTCCGCCGATGGCGGTGTCCTCGGTGCTGGTCGCGGTGGGCGCCAGTATCGGCACCACCTACGTCACCGATCGGCCGACGGCGGTGGACGAGCTGCTGCACGCGGTCGATACGGCCATGTATCGCGACAAGTCTCGGCACCGCAATCGGCCGCGCTGAGGCTCAGAGCAGTCCCAATAGGTGGCTCTCGAGCAGTTGCGCCCGCCGCAGATGTCGCGGCGTGGTCGACTCCGGGTGGTGCAGTTCGATGCTGAGTCGGTCGCGAAAGGTGCTGATGATGCAGGTGCCCTCGTCGGGTTTGTCGGGCCTGCGTCCGGTGCGGTCGGGTTTGGCGATCATGGTGGAGCGAAAGTCGGTGCAGCGCAGGCCCGGTGGGGTGGGCGGCACCGGAATCCGGCCCCAATTGGTGGTCAGTACGACGCCGGGTATGCGGGGTGGTCCGGCGGCGGCGATATCCGGAAGGTGCAGGGGACTCTGCTGAACCACTCCGGCCGCGAGTTCGGCGCGCAGGTGGTGGTGGATATCGCGGGCGAGTCCGAGCAGCGTCGGCGGCTGCGCGAAAGCCGGTGCATAGCTGGTGAATCCGAGTACGTTGCTGCCCTCGGTCGGGCCGACCCGCGGTGTGAGGCGGGTGCGCAGATCCACCGAATAGGAGTGGATCAGCTCATTGAGGGGAAGTTCGCGCAGCACGGATTCGGTGGCGAGGACGGCCGCGGCGACGAGGGAATTGATGGTGACGCCCGCGCGGTGGCCGACCTCGCGCAGCGCCGCGGTCCGCGCGGGGGTGAGATGAATGCGGGTCGCGCGTGGCAGCACGTATTCGGCGGCCTCGCATTGATCGGATTCGGGAATGGTCGCGCGCGGAACCGGATCGGGATTGGGGATCTTCTCGATACCGCGTTCTTCGAGCAGATCCTCCACCGGACGCGGATATTCGTGCGGACGCGCCTCGATCGGGCGGCCCGAAACCAAATCCCGGTAGTACTCCCATAATTCGCGCAGCAATGCCAGCGAATGGGTGGCGTCGGCGATGCTGTGGTGGGTCGCCAGGGTGATACTCGCTCGTTCGCCGTCGCGCACGGCGCACAGGGTGCCAAGTGCCGCGCGCTGATCGATCGAAGCCCCGGTCAGCAGCCGCTCCGGATCGCCGTCGGTGAGTGTGAATTCCGGTGTTGTACAGCTTGATTCGAGTAGCACGTGGCCGAGTTCGGTATCGGCGATGTGCGCGCCGAGCACGGGATGGGCGCGCACCAGCGCCTCGAACGCCTGTGCCAGCGCAGCCCATTGCGGTCGGCCCGAGATTCGCATGCCGTAACCCACATACACCGCACTGGGAGCGAAGATCTCCTCACTGGGCGCGAGCGGGCGAATGACGGTAGCAGTCGTCATGTTGGTCCTCCGCCGGATTTTTCGTTCCGGTCGGCCCGTTTGTTAAACACGGCGTTATTGCGAATTCGACTCGAATCCATTGCCGACCCTGCCGGATGCCGGGCGTGTCTTGCGGAGAAACAATTCGTGTTCGCTATAGCATCGCGCCGGTACGTCAGGTAATTCCATATGCGCGGTGCTGGTCGGACCCCGTGCTCGGGCCTTCGCTGCGGCACACACCAGGAGACTGCCATGACCTTGCGCTCGCGTCGCTTATCCGGGACGGCGGCCGGTCGGCATCGCGCCGCGCCGCTGCGGATGGTCCTCGCGCTCGGCGCGGCGCTCGTAGTCGCCGCCCTGCCGGGCGCGGTGGCGCCGGGGCCGGTCGTGGCGGCGGCGGGCGATGTCTCGATGGCGCTGCCCACGCTGGGCATGGGCAAATCGCTGAGCTTTCCGGGTGGGCAGCATCAGGTTTCGCTGGTGCTGCCGGTCCTGCCCGGTCTGGCGCCCACCGCGCTCACCGGCACCATCCAATTGCCGCCGCATGTCGCGCGCGGCGTCCTGGAAGTGGCCTCGGGTGACCGACTGATCGATCGGGTGGAGCTACCCATCGGCGCACCCGCCCCGATCCGACTATCGCTGGCGGGCGCTCCGGTCCGCAACAATGCCGTCTCCCTCACCCTGACCTCGTCGCTGCTGCCGGAACCCGGCTGGTGCGTGACCGACTGGTGGGGCCGCCCGCTGACGCTGGCCGACGCCGCCGCGGTCTACAGCGGGGAGGAGGCGCAGCCGAGCACCGTCGCCGACTTCCTGCCACCGGTGCTGCACCGATTCACCATGTACCTCCCCGCGAAGCCGACCGATACCGAGAGCGCGGCGGCCCTGTCCCTCGGCACCGCCGTCGTGGCCCGCTACAGCGGCCAACCGGTGGTCGTGGATGTCCGCGGCCTGACAGGCGACGCGCAGGCGCCGGATCACCCACCAGCCTTCCTCGAGCGGCAGGTGGTGATTGCCGAAGCCGCGGAAGCCGGTCTGCGGCTGGTCAATCCGGGACCGTCCCCCGTGCTGCGGGTCAGCGGAGACCGCAAAACCCTCCCGGATCAGATCCGGTTGCTGGTGAGCGACCTGTCGCGCATTGCCATCTCCTCCGGCGCGGTCGCGGTGGCACTGCCCGAGGCCCCGCGCATCGCTCCCGAGAGCGTGACCCTGTCCCAACTGGGGCAGACCCAGCTCAGTGCCACCTCGATCGGTCAGGTGCGGGTCGACTTCGGTGTCGACCAGTCGCGCATCGGCCGTCCCGCCCGCGATGTGCGGGCGCGCCTGCTCGGCACCTACACCCCGTTGCCGGACACCATGAGCGGCTCGATCATCGTGGAGGTCAACGGGAAATACGTGGATGGTTGGCCGGTGGACTCCGGTGGTCGCATCGACCGCTGGATCGATATCCCCAACGACGCGCTGACCCGCTTCAGCACCATTTCGGTCAGCCTGCACCAGACCGGCCTGACCCAGGGCTGCGGTCTGGAGCGTCCGGTCACGCTGACCATCGATCCCGGCACCGAGGTCACCAGCAAATCCGCCGTCCCGCCGATTCCGGGCGGTTTCGACGCGCTGCCGCAGGCGCTGCAACCTCGGGTGCAGGTCGGTATGAAGCAGCCGGGCCTCGCCGACACCGTGCGCGCGGTGACCATTCTGACCGGCCTGCAACGCCTTTCGGTGGTGCCGATGCGGCCGGAGGTGGTGCCCTTCGACACCGCGGCCAAGAGTAAATCGCCCGCGGTATTGATCGCCGCGACGGGTGAGGTGCCCAGGGATATCGCCCTGCCGCTTGATCCGAACAATGACGAACTGACCGTCACCGAGACGGCGCCGGACGGACGCACCGCCATCGTGAAGATCGATCCGACCACCCCGTTCGGCTCGTTGCAGACCACCTACGCGGGCGGGCGCACCGTGGTCGTGGCCACCTCGACTAACGCGCCCGGCCATCTGGACCGCGCCCTCGGCTGGCTCAACGCCGATCTCGACCGCTGGCAGCAACTGCACGGCGCGGCGCTGTATCAGGCGGGGGAGCGCGAGCCGGAGTTCTTCGATCCGACCGCTGCCCTCGGCGCACCGGTGCCGGGCAAGTCCGCGCACGAGATATCGGTCGCGCACAAGCTGGTCATCGCAGGATCGGTGGTGGCCGCCGTCGCCGTGCTGGCCGGTGTCGTCCTGCTGCTGCGACGGCGCGGCAACCGGTAGCCGTGTCCGCGCCCGCCGCGACGCCCGCCAAAACCCGCAGCCACGCCCGCGGGACCATCCTGCGCATCTCCGTGCGCCTGCTGCTGATCGTGGCGGCGGCCGGCGTGGGCTGGTGGGACACCTGGCTGCGGCTGGTGCGCGATGCGAGCCACGGTTCGGATATCGGACAGGTGTACGTGGTGTTCGTGCTGGCCATGCTGGCCGCGACCGGCACCATGCTGCGGCCGCGCCGGGAGCTGCCGATCCACGACCGGCAGACCGATATCATCGTCGGGATCATGGCGCTGGCGGCGGCGCTTTCGGTGCAGGGGCTGCTGCTGCCGCGCTACCGGTACCTGTACGAGATGCTGCACCTGGATCTGATCGCGGTGTGGCTGTTCCTGTTCGGTTCGTGCGTGCTGCTGTTCGGGCTGCGGCCGACGGCCCGGTTCTGGCCGACGTGGCTGCTGCTGCTCGCCGCGTTCCCGGTGCCGTACCGGATGTTGCGCACGGCCGTCGGCGGCGACAGCATCGACGCGGGGATCGCCATGCTGCCCCTGGCGGCCTTCGCGGCCGCGATCGCGATGGGGCGCACCAGAATTCGCGCGCTGATCGGTGCGGTCGGCGCGCTCGTGCTCGGCGCGGTGGTGCTGGTGGCGATCCGTTTCTTCGCGCCGGGTGCGCCGGTGTTCGCCTATCAGGCCATCCCCGCGGTGCTCGCGGTGTTCGTGATGGGTCTGGTGATGTATTTCGATGTGCGGCGGCGCGGCGGTTCCTATCGGCCGATCGACAGATCGCTGGAAACCTTGAAGGCCCAGCAGGTTCGGAATGCGGCGGCGCTGGTGATGGTGGTCGGCCTCGCGCAGGTCTTGCTGACGATTCCGCCGGGCTACGACACGCAGTTCCCGCTCATCGCCGGGTTGGATCTGACTCGCTCGCACGTCGTCCCGCCGGGCTGGACCCTGCTCGACGAGCAGGACAACCCATGGGCGCATCGACTTTTCGGCAGCGCGAGCACGCTGCGCCGCAGCACGATTCGCGCCGACGAGCCGAATCCGATGTGGGACAAGGAATCCCGCCGTCGCCGCGTGGTCATCGACGTCGTCGACGCCCCCGACGGCTACGCCATCGACCGGCTGCCCGAATTCGTCATCTACAACCTGAGCCAGCCGCGCATCGGCCCGGCCACCTGGTTGGATCTGGGCAATGGCGTCACCGCCCGACTCAATGTGGTGCTCGACGATCGCAAACTGTTGAGCTGGACTTGGCTGAGTTGGAACTGGCGCGATGGGAATCGGGCCGAGCGCATCAGCGTCATCGCGGCCGACAATCACCTGCCCACCGCCGAATTCCCGCTGTCGCAGCCAAGTTTGGTCGGTGTCTTCGACAATGTGGTCAACATCTTCTTCCGCGGCAGTGCCGTGGTGCTCGACTCCGACCCCAAGGCGCTCGACGACGACACCAAACCCAAGGACCGGGAACTGGTCACCATGCTGGCGAAGGAGATCATTCGCGCGGGGGTGAGTCCGGCATGAGCCGCGAACTCGATCCCGCCTCCGCTCGCGCGTTGCACTTCGCGGTGGACGGTCTGCGCGAGCAGGATCCGATGATGTCGGCGTCGGTGGCCTTCCTGCCGTGGCAGCGCAATACCGCCATCGGCTGCGTGCTGCTGATCGCGGTGTGCGCGGCGATACGCCCGATGGGCACCTGCACGGTGCTCGTCGGCCTGTGCACGCTGATCTACCTGGCGGGCATGCTGGACCGGGTCTTGATCTTCAAGCGCGGACTGCCCCGCGACGCCATCATGACGGTCTCCGACGAGCGCGCCCTCGCCCTCGGCGACGCCGATCTGCCGCCCTACACCATCCTGGTGCCCGCCTACGGCGAACCGGAGGTCGTCGGCGACCTGATCGGCGCACTGAGCGGGCTGAATTACCCGAGGGACAGAATGCAGGTGCTGCTGTTGCTCGAGGAGGACGACGAACCCACCATCGAGGCCGCCCGCGCTGCCGGGATCGGCGGCGAGATCGACTACGTGACGATGGTTCTGGTGCCCGAGGCGCAACCGCGCACCAAACCCAAGGCATGCAACTACGGTATGCACCTGGCCACCGGGGATATCGTCACCATCTACGACGCCGAGGACATTCCCGATCCGCTCCAATTGCGCAGGGTCGTCGCGGCTTTCGCGGATCTGCCCGACACGGTCGCCTGCGTGCAGGCCAAACTCTCCTTCCACAATGCCCGCCAGAACCTGCTGACCGCGTGGTTCACCATGGACTACGGCCTGTGGTTCGGCTATCTGCTGCCGGGGCTGATGCGCAGCGCGGCGCCGATTCCCTTGGGCGGCACCTCCAATCACTTCCAGCGGCGCATCCTGGAGGATATCGGGGCCTGGGACCCGTACAACGTCACCGAGGACGCCGACCTCGGCGTGCGGCTGGCGGCGGTGGGATATTCGACGGCCGTACTGGATTCGACCACCCTGGAGGAGGCCAATCCGGATCCGATCAACTGGGTGCGGCAGCGATCACGGTGGTACAAGGGCTATCTGCAATCCTGGCTGGTGCACACCCGGCGGCCGATCCAGCTGTGGCGGCGGATCGGACCGGTCAGCTTCATCCGATTCACCCTGTTCCTGGCGGGGACGCCCGTCATCGCCTGCCTGAACCTGGTGTTCTGGTTCATCTCGCTGTCCTGGATTCTGGGGCAGCCCAGCGTGATCGGGCATCTCTTCCCGTCGGTCGTCTACTTCCCGGCGCTGATCGCCCTGATCCTCGGCAATTCCGCGACGATCTACATGAATCTGCTGGCCTGCCGGGAGAACAACCGCCCCGACCTGATCTGGGCCTGCCTGACGGTGCCGCTGTACTGGGTGATGATGAGTATCGCCTCGACCAAGGGCTGCTATCAGCTCATTCGCCAACCTTCCTACTGGGAGAAGACCTTTCACGGCCTCGGCACGGCCGCGGCGACCGAGGGGGAGAAGTGACCGCACTGATCGAACCCGCGCCACCGACCCGTCGGTTCGCCGCCGAGGCGTCGTCGAGACGCGCGGCGGAGCCGCCCGTGCGGATGCGCTGGGCGGTCTTCGGCGCGGCGACACTGCTGTACCTGGCCTTCGGTGTCCTGCTCAGCGTGGGCCACGGCTTCCTGATGGGCGATGCGCTGAGCCGGGTACAGGCCACCGAGTCCGCGCTGTTCAGTCGCGACCCGCACCTGTCGGCCATCGGATTCGTCTTCACCCCGCTCACCTCACTGGCCCAACTGCCCTTCGTCGCGTTCTCGCCGTGGCTGCCCTGGCTGACGCACTGGGGTTTGTCGGGCGTGATCATGTCGGCGCTGTTCATGGGCGGCGCGGTGCTGATGATCTTCGGTATCGGCACCGATCGCGGACTGCCGTGGTGGATGATCGCGGGCGTCACCGCCGCTTTCGCGCTCAACCCGATGGTGGTGTTCTACGGCGCGAACGGGATGAGCGAGGCGCCATTCCTGTTCTGCCTGTGCTGGGCGATCCGCAGACTGATCCGCTGGGTGCGCACCGATGACGCGCACGACCTCACCGCCTGCGGGGTCGCCTTCGGGCTGGCCTACCTGACCCGCTACGACGCGGTGGCGCCTGCCGTCGCGGCGGGTGTGCTCGTCTTCGTCATCACCTACCGGCGCGGTCGGGGGCAGCGCAACCGCTGGTACTCGGCGATCATGGATCTGGTGCTGATCGGCGTGCCGGGTGCGCTGGCCTTCTTCGTCTGGGCGCTCACCAGTTGGCTCATCACCGGACAGGCGTTCCAGCAGTTCACCTCCCAGTACGGCAATACCGCGATCCTGGCTCAGGAAGGCGGGCAGACCCAATCGCAGTTCGGCCCGGCGCTGGAGTACGCGCTCGCCGCGACGCTGATTCTTGGTCCGGCACTGCCGATCCTGGTGCCCATCGCCGCCGCGTTGGGCTGGCGCAGGCGCGACGCTGCGGTGCTGGTGCCGCTGCTGCTGTGCGGTGCGGTGCTCGCGTTCCAGGCGTTCAGCTACGCGAGCGGGTCGACCTTCGCCTTCCTGCGGTTCTATGTGGCGGCCATCCCCTTGGCGGTGGTCCTGGCCATGCAGCTGACCGCGGCGCGGGCGCTGCCGCCGAGTCGTCGTCCGGGCAAGAACGCCGTATTGTCCGCTCCCGCACGGGCTTTCCCCTCGGGCCGACATGCCGCCCGACCGATGATGGGACCCGCGGCGGCCGTGATGGCACTGGCCTTGCTGCTGATCGCGGCTTCGGTCCCGCTCACCGGTTGGGGGATGACCAGCCAGACCATGGCAGTGCAGGAGTACGCGCTCAAAGAGGTGCTGTTTCCCGAACCCGACAATGCCACGCCCTACAACGCCGATCAGCGCCGTATCGCGGCCACCTTCTCCACCGAGCGCAAACTGGCCGACTACCTCGACGATCTGCGCCTGCCGCGCGGGGCGATCCTGATGGACACCGTCTACGGATTCGCGGTCTCGGCGGCCTCGCGCCGACCCGATCAATTCGTCATTCCGTCCGATCGCGATTTCGTCCGGGTGCTGAACCGGCCCGCGGAACGGGGCGTGAAATACATTCTGGCCGTGCCGAACGAGGGGCGCGGGACCTCCGACGCGGTGAATCGGCGATACCCCACCATCTACGAGAACGGTGCCGGTGTGGCGACATTGGCGTTGGAAGTACCAAATGATGGTGCGGGGCAGCCGAATTGGCGTCTCTACCATGTCCTCGGCGCGAATTGACTACTGCGGCGTCAGCGTGATCCGTTCGGCGACAAGCCCCCACAGCGGATCTTCCGGTCCGATATCCCAGGTGCACTCGCTCGAACGTGGATCCGGAACGAACGCCCACAGCAGCGCACCCGCCGCGCCCGCATCGCGCTGAGTGGTGAGTTTGCGCCCCAGATCGACGCGTCGGGCCGCCAAACTCTCGCAGCCACCGGCCTTCACGCCCACCTCGCCGATGAGCAGCGGTTTGCCGAGTTCGCGCGCCTGCCGCAGCCGCACCGCGAGCCCGTCCCAGCTATTGCCGGGCAGTGTGGTCAGATCCGGCGAATAGTCGTGGTAGTCGAGCACATCCAGTTTCGGTGAGGCCCCGACATAGCGGTAGTCCTCGCCCGCCGTTCCGCACTGGCCCCCGCCGGCGAACCCGGCGAAGATGATTCGGCCCGGATCGCGCTCGCGCACCAGGCCGCCCGCCCGGTCCATGAATTGACGCAGCACCCTGGCTGCGTCGGCGGGGCAGGTCCGCCGCGCCGCGCTGCATTCGGCATCGCCGCACACACTGGCCTCGGCCTCACCCATCAATTCCCAGCCTGCCAGAACCGGAACGTCTTTCCAGCGGTCCACGGCCGTGGCGACCCAGTCGCGGAAGCTCAGCACCGCCCGGCCCGGCACCGGCTCGGTGGCGGTCCAGCCATCGATGTACCAGTCGTGCTGTTTGAATCGGTCGTCGTCGCAGCCACCGTCCTGCGGGGCGAGCACCGGCAGCACCAACTGCCTGCTTCGTTCGGCGGCCCGGAATACGGCGTCGACCGCTTGGAAGTTCATGGTGTTGTTGGTCTTGTCGACGGCGAGGGCCTGGAAGAGATTGAACCTGGTCAGCGAATTCGGTGGCAGCCGTTCGAAATAGGCGTCCGCATCGGTCTCCGCGCCGCAGCCGACATTGATCGAGTAGCGGGTGCCCAACTGCGGCGCATTGAATCCCGAAGGCCACCACCGCTGCCCGTGCAGCAGCAGACCATCGACGCCCGCTCGCACCGCGATACCCGCCGTCGCCGCATCGACGTGCCGGTCGTCTCGCGCGCATCCGATCGAGCCGACCGCGACGGTGGCGACGACGGCCCATCGAATCAGCGACCGCAACAAGCCGTCTCCCTCCGCGCCGATGGTGGACCGAGCCGCTCGATTCCACCACAGGTCGGCGGCATGCCCGCGTTGGCACGGCGCGGCGTGTCAACGGCTTGATCGGCAGGCTCGCAGCGCGATGCCGACGCCCGCCGGCCGGTGGAGGCCGGGCGGCGGGCGCGGTCCCGGCATCGGGCGGGATGCCGCGCACCGGCGGGCGCTCCCATGCCATGCGGAACATCAGGTGCGCCCCGTGCGTGCCGGCGGGCACTCCCGCGAGCACCGGGGGTCGATGAAGCGGACCCCGCGCCCAGGCTAGTGGCGCCGGACGCGATGCGACAGCCGCCGGAATTGGGGTCCGCGCCCCCGAATCGTCGTCCGGGGTTGCGCCACAATGGAATCCGTGTTTCGATTGCCGGTTCGACGCGACCCGCAACGAGGCGGCCGCGACGGACACCAACCGGTGGCCGTCGTGCGGACTTTGGAGGGGGCCGCACGACGGTCGCGCGGGTATCAGCAGCCGAACGGCTATCCCAAGGGACGAATCGGACAGGCTGCGCCCCCATGGTAAAACTGCTGGCCGACAAGGGCTCTGGTCGTCGCGGAATGCCCGCCGCGGACGGGAATAGTGATATTCGCGCAACGCTCGCTATTCTCACTTCCACCGGGTGCCACCCGACCGGCGGCACCCGGACCGCTTCGATAATGTAGCTTTTGCCGGTCACGCCGGGTCCGTTCGAACGGCCCGACTCCTGCGCGCGATCTCGATCAGTGTTTCCGGATGTACCCACATAACGGAAAGTGAGCGAAGAATGGCGAGTTCTGGCCAGCGGAACGGGAGCTTTCCCGATGTCGTCGTCACCAGTGTCGCGGCAACGACCTCGATCTCGGGTGATGTCGACTCGACCTGGAAGGGTCTGCTGAACGGGGAGAGCGGCATCGATGCCATCGATGACCCGTTCCTCGACCAATACGAGCTGCCGGTGCGCATCGGCGGGCACCTGAAGGTGAGCCCCTCGGTGGGCCTGCCCAAGGAGGAGGTGCGCCGCCTGGCCTACGTGCAGCAGATGGCGCTGGTCCTGGCCCGCGAGTCCTGGAAGAACGCGGGCAGCCCGACCGTCGACCGCAACCGGCTCGCCGTATCCATCGGCACCGGACTCGGTGGCGCGGAGATGATCGTCGACTCGCGCTTCAAAATGGAGAACGGTGGCTACCGCAAGGTCTCGCCGCTGGCCGTGCAGGCCATCATGCCCAATGGCGCGGCGGCCCTGGTCGGTATCGAACTCGGCGCGAAGGCCGGTGTGCACACCCCGGTTTCGGCGTGCTCGTCGGGTTCGGAGGCGATCGCCAATGCCTGGCGGATGATCGTCATGGGCGATGCCGACATGGTGGTCACCGGCGGCGTGGAGGGCACCATCCAGGCGCTGCCCATCGCCGCGTTCACCATGATGCGCGCCATGAGCACCCGCAACGACGATCCGAAATCGGCCTCGCGCCCGTTCGACAAGAACCGCGACGGCTTCGTCTTCGGCGAGGCGGGCGCGCTGATGACCATCGAGACCGAGGAGCATGCCAAGGCGCGCGGCGCGACCATCCACGCCAGGCTGCTCGGCGCGGCCGTCACCTCCGACGGATTCCACCTGGTGGCGCCGGATCCGGAGGGCAAGGGCGCGGCCCGCGCCATGACCAGGGCCATGCAGAAATCGGGCCTGGCGAAATCCGATATCGCCCATATCAACGCCCATGCCACCTCCACCTCCATCGGCGATACCGCCGAGGCTTTGGCCATCCGGGCGGCGGTGGGCACCCACCCCTCGGTCTACGCGCCCAAATCGGCGTTGGGCCACTCCATCGGCGCGGTCGGCGCGCTGGAATCGGTGCTCACGGTGCTGAGCATCCGGGACGGAATCGTCCCACCGACACTGAATCTGGAAGAACAGGATCCCGGAATAGAACTCGACGTCGTGCACGGCAGCGCGCGACCCGGCCGGATCGACTACGCCATCAACAATTCATTCGGCTTCGGCGGCCATAATGTCGCCATCGCCTTCGGCCGGTACTGAATCGCCTTCGGCCGCTACCCAGCGGACCGCCGCGCGAGAACCCGAGAAGCCCGCGGACACTTCGGCCGCTACATCTGGAATGCCTTGAAAAGGGATAAGGAATGATCGGCGAGACCTTCGATGACTATCTTGACGAGACGGGCAACATCAGGATCCCTGGTGGTCAAACCCTGATCGACTTCCTGGACAAGCACACCGCGGAAAACGGTGACGAGCTCGCGTACCGCTACATCGACTACTCCCGCGAGCGCGACGGCGAATACCTCGACCTCACCTGGAATCAGTTCAGCACCAGGCTGCGCGCGGTCGCGGCCCGGTTGCAGCAGGTGGCGGCACCGGGCGACAGGGTGGCGATCCTCGCGCCACAGGGCCTGGACTACGTCGTGTCCATCTTCGCGGCGGTGGCCGCGGGCAATATCGCGGTCCCGCTGTTCGATCCGGACGAGGCGGGCCACACCGACCGGCTGCACGCGGTGCTCGGCGACTGCACCCCGACGGCCATCCTCACGGTGGGCACTGCGGCCGGTGGCGTACGGGACCTGTTCCGGCAGCTACCTGCCACGCGCAGGCCGCGCATCATCGCGGTCGACGCGCTGCCCGACAGCGTCAGCGCCGGGTACGTGCGCCCGCACATCGACATCGATGACGTGGCCTATCTGCAGTACACCTCCGGATCCACCAGGGTTCCGGCCGGGGTGGAGATCACCCACCGCGCGGTGGGCACCAACCTGCTGCAGATGATCGACGCCATCGGCATCACCGAGAAGGCGCGCGGGGTCACCTGGTTGCCGATGTTCCACGATATGGGTCTGCTGTGCGTGATCCTGCCCATGATGGGCGGCAAATTCATCACCATCATGTCGCCGAGCGCCTTCGTGCGCAGGCCCTCGCGCTGGATCCGGGAGTTGGCGGCGCAGGCCGACGGTGCCGAGATCTACTCGGCCGCACCGAATTTCGCCTACGAGCATGCGGCGGCGCGCGGAATGCCCAAGGCGGGGGCCACCCTGGACCTGTCCAATGTGATCGGGTTGATCAATGGCAGCGAGCCGGTGTCGGTGGCCTCGATGAAGAAGTTCAACGAGGCGTTCGCACCCTACGGTCTGCCCAAGACGGCCATCAAGCCCTGCTACGGCATGGCCGAGGCGACGCTGTTCGTCTCCGCCACGAAACGCGACGACGAGGCGAAATTCGTCTACGTCGACCGGAACCGGCTCAATGCCGGGCGCATGGTCGAGGTCGATCAGCACGCGGAAGCCGCGGTGGCGCAGGTGTCGTGCGGATACGTGTCGCTGTCGCAGTGGGCCGCCATCGTCGATCCGGCCACCGGGGTCGAGCGACCCGACGGGCAGGTCGGCGAGATCTGGTTGCACGGCAAGAATATCGGCCGCGGATATTGGGGCAGGTCGGTCGATTCCGAGGCCACCTTCCGGGCGAAATTGCGGACCCGTCAGGAACACAGCCACGCCGAGGGCGCCGATCCGCAGGCGAATTGGATGCGCACCGGCGACTACGGCTGCTATCTCGACGGCGAGCTGTACATCACCGGTCGGGTCAAGGATCTGGTGATCGTGGACGGCCGCAATCACTATCCGCAGGATCTGGAGCTGTCGGCACAGGAATCGAGCACCGCGCTGCGGCCCGGTTTCGTGGCGGCCTTCTCGGTGCCCGCCAACCAGTTGCCGTCCTCGGTCTTCGAACAGGGCAGCCACTCCGGGCTGCGCTTCGATCCGCGCGACACCTCCGAACAACTGGTGATGGTGGCCGAACGGGGCACGGGCGCGGGCAAATTGGATCCGGGACCGATCGCCGACACGGTGCGCGCGGCCATCGCGGTGCGCCACGGGGTCACCGTGCGCGACCTGCTGCTGGTCCCCGCCGGATCGATTCCGCGCACCTCGAGCGGCAAGATCGCCCGCCGCGCGTGCCGGGCCGCGTATCTGGAGGGCACGCTGCGCGGCGGCTATCAGCAGCAGGCATTTCCGGATGTGGCGCAAGCCTGAACGCCGACGGGGCGGCGCCGGAATCCGGTGCCGCCCCGCCGGTTGCCCGCCTGGCCGACGAATGGCGTTGGTTCAGTGCTGCCCGATGCGGTGCACCGGCCCGTGCGCCTCGGCGCAGTGCTCGTCGCGCTCGTGTTCGGTCGCCGCCTCGTCGGTGTGGTCGACCTGAAGTGTCGTGTGGGTGATGCCGAATTCGTGCTCGAGAATGTCCTCGAAGCGCTGCCGCAGACCGTGGCAGTCGGCGTGGCTGCGCACCAGCACATGGGCCGACAGGGCCGGGCTGCCCGAGGTGATCTGCCAGATGTGCAGGTCGTGCACCTCGTCCACACCCTCGATACCGGCCAGCTTGCGGCCGACGGCGTCCGGGTCGACGCCCGCGGGCGCGGCCTCCAGGAAGATTCGACCGGATTCGCGGACCAGACCGTAGCCCGCCTTCACCATGAGCACCACCACGATCAGCGAGGCGATGGCGTCGGCCCTGGCGAATCCGGTGAGCAGGACGACGACGCCCGCCACGGCGGTGGCGATGAAGCCGTACAGGTCATTGAGCACGTGCTGGAACGCGCCCTCCACATTCAGGCTGGACCGATTGGCCTTGCTCAATGCCCAACTGGCCAGCACATTGATCACGATGCCCGCGAGCGCGGTGATCACCACCAGCCCGCCGGTGACCTCGGGCGGGGAGATCAGCCTGCGCACCGACTCGTAGGTCAGCCAGGCGGCGAGCAGCAGCAGCGTCAGCCCGTTGGCTTGGGCCGACAGGATCTCGGCCCGCTTGTAGCCGTAGGTGTACTTGCCCCTGGCCGGGCGGGCGGCGAGACGGATGGCGGTCAGCGCGAGCACGATCGAGGCCGCGTCGGTGAGCATATGCGCGGCGTCGGAGATCAACGCCAGCGAATTGGCCAGGATGCCGATGACCACCTCGACCGCCATGAACCCGGTGATGAGCACCAGGCCGATGGTCAGCCAGCGCTTGTCCGCATCGGCGGAGACGCCGTGGCTGTGGCCGTGGTCGTGCCCGTGCTCATCGTGCCCGTGGTCGTGTCCCATGGCGCGCCTGCTCCTGTCCTCGTGTGCCGCGTCCCGGTCTCAATATATGCGCATGTACGCATCTATTGGTGAGCATAGTCCAACCGGCAGGGGAGGTGGCGAGCCAGGTTCGTGACTTGAATCACGCGAAGGGCGGTAGCGATGACGCCGTGAATCTGAGCGAAGTCCTGTGACGAAGACCTGTTCGGCGGGACGGGCGCGGTTCGGCGATAATCCGTGGATGCGGCCTGCGGCACTGCTGTTCGATGTACAGGGAACGGCGACGGATTTCTTCGGCACGGTAGGGGAGGCGACGGCTCGGATCATCGGCGACCGGGCCGGATTCGATCGCGCGGAGTTCGTAAACCGTTGGCGGAGCGCCTATTCCGCCGCGCTGCGCGAGCCGGTGCCGGAGTCGGGATGGCGCACCGTGCATTCCATCTATCGTGCCGGGTTGGACGAACTGCTGGGCGAATACGGTATCGAGTTGACCGAGGCGAGTCGCGAGGAACTGACGGCATCATGGCGCGAGCTCGCGCCCTGGCCGGATACCGTGCCCGGATTGCATCGGATGCGCGAGCATTTCGTGCTCGCGACGCTGTCCAATGCCGATGTGTCCTCGGTCGTGAATATCACCGCGCGCGGTGATCTGCCGTGGCACGCGGTCTTCACCGCCGAGATGGGCGGGGCCTTCAAACCCGATCCGGCCTGCTATCTGCTGGCCGCCCGCTATCTCGGGCTCGCGCCGGACCGAATCATGATGGTGGCCAGTCACAAATACGATATTCGGGCCGCCGCGAGCCTGGGACTGCGCACCGCGTTCGTCGCGCGCCCGCGCGAATTCGGTGATCCCGCGCTGGCCGATACGGAATTCAGCGACGAGTTCGATATCAACGCCCGCGACTTCCTGGATCTGGCCGATCAGCTGGGGGCCTGATCCTGCGCCGAATCCGCGTCGGCGACACGGGCAAATCCTGACTGATCTGAATGAACGCGATGTTCCGGCTCCGCGACCGGCCACCAAAGGGCCGGGCAAGGTGGCCCGTGCCGTGGCGGCAGAGCATTTTGCTCAACGTGCACTGATAGTCGATTTCCGACGAAAGGTGTCGCATTGCGGGCGAGGTGGGACCACAATCGTGCGGGTGCCGAGAGTCGACTACTTCGATGACGAGAACGCGCCCGCCGCGACCGGGCGCAGCCCCGGCGTTGTGGCGGCGGTGCGGGACGCTGTGGGACGGTTGTTGCTGACTCGCCGCTGTGACAACGGTCTGTGGGTGCTGCCCGGCGGCAAGCTCGAGTTGGGGGAGACGATCGCCGAGGCAGCGGTGCGGGAGGTGTGGGAGGAGGCCGGGGTGCGGGTCACGGTGACCGGGTTCGCCGGAATCTACACCGACCCGGGGCATGTCATCGTTTACGACAACGGCCCGGCAGGGATGGTCGCGTTGCAGGAGTTCTCGGTGTGCCTGCATGCTCGCCACGTTTCCGGTAGCGCCCATGCCGACGGCGAGGAGACTTCCGAGGTGCGGTGGGTGGACCCCGGTGACCTGGCGGGTCTGGATCTGCATCCGGTGATGCGCAAGCGCATCGACGATGTGCTCGGTCCGGTGGCGACGATCGCGTGAACGCCCGGCTTCGGCTCGGGAGCGGGATGGTCAGAACAGGTCGGGGAGCCAGGGTTCATGGTCGGCGGTGATCGCGAGCACGGCCGCCAGCAGCGGCGGGTCGTCGGTGTGCAGACCGTCGAAGCGGGCGGTGGTCACGCTGCGGTAGCCACCTGCGTACCAGATTGCCATCTGCCGGGCGTCGAGACACAGGTGGGCGGGGTCCTCGGTGGGGGTGAGCACGGCCGTGCCGCCCGCGACTTCCAGCCGGTACCGGTCTCCCTGCTGGTGCGGGTGATCCGGAAGCGCGAGCACGACGTCGAGTTCGTGATTGTGGGGCCATCCGCGTTGGGAGACGGCGGCGACCGGGTCTAGCAAGCGCAGCATCCAGGGAGGGGCGCAGGTGAGGTCGACGCGGTAGCGGTGCAGTCCGTGCAGTAGCAGCCGGTGGTGCGGGAGTACTCCTCGCCTGAAGACGACAGTGTCGCAGCGGCTGTGATGGCTGCCCAGGAAGGCGAGCATCGCGTGCGCGGCCGAGGTGTCGGCAGCCCAGAATTCGTGGACCACCGCTACGGATCCGCGTTGTGAGTGCTGGTCGAAGGCGAGTGACAACAGCCCGTGCGGGGTGCTGTCGTGGCGATGGAACTGGTAGCTGATCAGGTCGAGGTGGGTGTGTTTCCATTCCCACCACCAGCCGGGCCGGCATACGGGACCGTTCCATGCGGCGGCCAGTCGGTGCTGTGCCTGGGTCGCGGCAGCGGTGACGGGTGTGGCGTGGACGATGTCGTAGCCGTTGCCCGAGGTGTAGGAGGCGCGCAGGTCGTCGGTGGCGACCTGGTGGGCGGTGACCTCGGTGGGCGCTTGCCAGCCCAAGTGGCGCGCGTAGCGGTTGGATGTCGTCCAGATCGTCGCGACAGCGGCGGTGTTGATCGCCCGCACGGCGTCCAGGCGTGCGGACATCAGTTCGGCGGCGAGCCGGGTGCCGCGTTCCTCGGGAGCGACACAGCCCACGCCCAGACAGGCTGCGGGAACAGGTCGTCCGCCGAAGAACTGGGGGACCGCCCATCCGAGCCCGCCCGCGATCACTCGACCGTCTCGCACCGCGACGCGGGTCACCGCGTGGCGCGCGGACATTGCCATATCCGGCACGGGGTGCCCGAAGCAGCGGATCACCAGCGTGGTGTAGTCGCGGCGCTGAGTGTCGCTGGGGGCTGTGAACTCGACATCGCTCATGGTGGCAGTGTCCTTCGGTTCAATAGTCGGCGGCCGCGCGCACGGCACCGGGGTCGGCGGGGACGAGGAAGCTGCGCTCGTAGCGCAGCACGCAGTCACCGGTCTGTTTGAATCCTCGTGTCGCGCATGTGATCACGCCCAGGTGCGGGCGGGAACCGGACAGGCGTGCGCTCAGGATCTCCGACTCCGCGTGCAGGGTGTCGCCTACGAAGACGGGGGCGGGCAGGGTGATGTGCCGCCATTCCAGATTCGCGACGGTGAGCCCCGAGGTGAATCGGGTGGACATGCCTCCGATCAGGCACAGCGTGATCAGGCTGCACACCAGCGGTTGGCCCCATTGGGAGGACCGCGCGAATTCGTGATCGAGGTGTATGGGCACCTGGTTGCCGATGAACGTGCCCATCAGCACGACATCGGCGTCGGTGACGGTGCGGGCGGGGCGATGCTCGAGGATCATCCCCGGCATGAAATCGGTGACACCACCACCGATGTTCTCCCGGAACCGGTTCGAGCTCAGCCGACGGAACGCGGGCGGGGCCGCGATCTCTACGGGGCGTGCGGAGGCAGGATCGTTCATCGGGCGGTTCCTGTGTCGGCGGTCGTGGTGTCGCGGGATGTGGAGTCGGGCGCGGATGTTGCTGCTGGCTCGGCGAAGGAAGCCAGCAGCGCGCGGGCGGCGGCGAAGAACGGCGGACCCACCATCTGCCCATCCACCACGGCAATCCGGTCGCCACCAGCGTCCGCGGCCTCTGCGACGGTGCGCGCGTGGGCCAGTTCCTCCGCTGTTGGGGAGAACACGGTATTGATCACCGGTACCTGGGTCGGGTGGACCGCGATCTTGCCGCCGAATCCGAGCACTCGCGCCGCGTGCGCCTCGGCGCGAAGGCCGTCGATGTCGGGCAGGTCGAAGAACGGCGAGTCCAGGGCCACGATCCCGCGCGCGGCAGCGGCGGTCACGATCTGTGATCGGGCGAACAGCAGCGGCTCCCACGTCCGGGCGCAGCCGGTCGCACGGGCGTAGTCGGCCGCGCCGAAGCACAATGCGGTCACCTGCGGGTGGTCGGCGATCCGGGCCAGGGCCGCCAGGCCACGCGGTGTCTCGACCAGCGCCCATAGCTGAACCGGTGGACCTGTTTCCGCCAATACCGCCGCTACCAGCGCCAGATCCGCGCGTGATTCGGTTTTGGGGACCAGCACGATATCGGGGCGCGGGGCGTAGGCCGCCACCGCCAGCAGATCCCGCAAGCCGTCGCGGCTGGTCGGCGCGTTGATGCGGATCGCCCGACCGGCGCCGTCCGCCGTGTCTGCGGCGAAAAAGCGGGCGGCGCTCGCACGGGCGCACGCTTTGCTCACAGCGGGCACCGAGTCCTCCAGATCGACCAGCCCGATATCGGCTCCCACGCGCGCCGCTCGCGCAAATCGGCCCGTAGCCGTGGCGGGCGTGCACAGGACCGAGCGGTGCCGGAAAGAGAGAGCATTCATCGGGCGGCCTCCTGATCGAGATGCGGTCCTACCACCGGCAGCGCGACGCGGGCACCAGCGATATCGGTCAGGTCCGCGATGTCCGGCAGCGCCAGCCGGGCGCGGGTGGGCACGAACGCCTCGGCCGCCCCGACACGACCCTGCGCGCCTCGCACCGTGGCCAGCGCGGATATCGCCGCCAGATCCACGCGCGCCGACCCGAGCACCTGAGATCGGTGCTCCCGCAACAGATCCAGCTTGTCGGCCACCACACCGGTCACCTCGGCGAAGAGTGTTGGCGCGAATCCGAGCGTGGTGGGCGACTCGTAGTGCAGCACCTGCGAATGCGCGCGGGCCGCCGCGACCGTCGCTTCCGCCGCGGCACGGTGGTCCTGGTGTGAATCCTCACGGGCGTGCGTGAGCACGATCCGCGCGGCGGCGACCGCGATGATCGCCTCCAATCGGCCGATCACCTCGGTGGTGGCCGCCAACCGCCCGTCCGGATACCCGAGCATGATCAGCGTCGCCCCGAGTCGCGTTGCCGCGCACCGTTGTTCGGCCGCGCGGACGCCGACGCCGCCGGGACCGCGCGAGCCGTCGGTCATCACGACGACCGTGACGGGCAGTCCCGCCCGGCGGGCGAGCAGCAGGGTGGCTCCACAACCGAGTTCGACATCATCGGGATGGGCGCCGATAGCGAGAAGGCTCATGGACGGACTCCCCTCATCCGTGGCGACCCCCGCCACGAACATCGAATAATACTAGGATTATTATCGCAGATTCGTTGCCGCAGGCACTAAGAAATAGACCTAGGAATAATGTTGTCGGCATACGGCAGGCCGACAGACTCCAGGAAAGGAGGAGCCCTCCAGTGGCACCCCGATACCGTGAGATCGCCGACGAACTGCGCGAGGCCATCTACCGGGGCGACTACCGGCCCGGCGATCTACTGCCCTCCGGCGAGGAACTGTCCCGCCGCCACGGCATCTCGAGGGAAACCGCCTCCAAGGTCCACCGGCTGCTCGCCCAGGAAGGGCTCGCTGACGCCGTACGACGCGGCGGCACCCGCGTACGCATCAACCCGCCCCGCCGCCTTATCACCCGCGATCGCAAGGCATACCGCGACGAAATCGGATACTTCTTCGATACCGCCGCCCAGAACTGGCGCGCCCTCGGCCCCGTACGCATCGCCCGCGTCCCGGCCCCCTGGGACGTCGCGCCACTGCTCGGCATCGAACCCGGAACCGAAGTGCTCATTCGCGACCGCGTCATCGGTGACCCCGGCACCGGCACCGTTCATCAACTCACCGCCAGCTATCTGCCCCTGGCCCTGGTCGCTGAACTCCCGATTCTCGAAGCCACCGACACCGGCCCTGGTGGCATCTACGACCGCCTCGAAGAAGCCGGCCACGGACCCCTGACCTGGCACGAGTATCTGACCGCCCGCGCGGCGAGCGCGCACGAAACCGAGGCGTTCGGGCTCCGAGCCGGAGTGCCCGTGCAAAGGCTCATCCGCACCAGCACCGACCCCGGCGGACTCGTCTGCGAGGTCAATGCCATCAGCCTGCCCGCCGACCGCGTCGAGATCGGATACCGCATCGAACGCGACACCACCGCAATCCACGCCGGACCTTGACCGCAGAACTGTCCGATGGATCCGGGCGCCTCAGGTGCACCGTGCATTCCATCTATCGTGCCGGGTTGGACGAACTGCTGGGCGAATACGGTATCGAGTTGACCGAGGCGAGTCGCGAGGAACTGACGGCATCATGGCGCGAGCTCGCGCCCTGGCCGGATACCGTGCCCGGATTGCATCGGCTGCGCGAGCATTTCGTGCTCGCGACGCTGTCCAATGCCGATGTGTCCTCGGTCGTGAATATCACCGCGCGCGGTGATCTGCCGTGGCACGCGGTCTTCACCGCCGAGATGGTCGGGGCCTTCAAACCCGATCCGGCCTGCTATCTGCTGGCCGCCCGCTATCTCGGGCTCGCGCCGGACCGAATCATGATGGTGGCCAGTCACAAATACGATATTCGGGCCGCCGCGAGCCTGGGACTGCGCACCGCGTTCGTCGCGCGCCCGCGCGAATTCGGTGATCCCGCGCTGGCCGATACGGAATTCTCCGACGAATTCGATATCAACGCCCGCGACTTCCTGGATCTGGCCGATCAGCTGGGGGCCTGATCCTGTGCCGAATCCGTCTCGGCGACACGGGCATTCGGGAACGAGATCAGGCTCGTGAGATACGGGGTGCGCGCTGCGGTGGGGGTGTTGTCCAGGTAGCGGGCCAAGACGGCGCGCAGTTCCGCGCCCAGTGCGCCGTGCTCGGCTTGGTCGAGCCACAGCACGCCCTGTCGGTAGCCGACGCGGTCGGCGTATGGGTTCGCGCCGGGGCGATCGAGATAGGCGTTGAACTCGCCGAGCAGGGTGAGCATGGCGGCGGCGAAGGCTTGGCGGTGGTCCTCGATGGACATGTCCGCGCCCGCTCGTGCATCGATGCGTGCCGAGGCGCGGCTCAGTCGGTAGAAGCGCTCGACCGCGCCGCGCACCCGACGCTCGTCCACCACGTCGAGGATGCCCCCGTCGGCCAGTAGGCCGACCTGGCGATAGACCGTGGTCTTGGGGATTTCCGGCAGGGTCGCGCACAGTTCGGCGGTGCTGCTCGGTTGACCGTCGGCCATGGCATGCACGATCCGCAGCCGCACCGGGTGCAGCAGCAGTTCGATTGGGCTGGATGCGGAGGTTCCCTTTGCGGCGGCCATGCTCCTATGGTCCCATAGTTGGTATTGTTTCCAAAAATGGAATCAATTGCTGGAACCACTGAGACCGATGCCGGGCGAACGGCTCGGTCCGACGAAATCGCACTGATCGAGAGGGATTTACCGTGGCTGGACAGACTGTGGTGCCGGGGTTGAGCGCGGCGGCGGCCCACCCCCTGACCACCCTGGACGCGAACGCATCGCTGACGGATCTGGCTTGGCTGGACGAGGTGGTAGGGCAGGCGCGGATCGTCGCGATCGGCGAGAGCGCCCACTACAACCGCGAGGCACTGCTCTTGCGGCACCGTCTGGTGCGCTACCTGGTCGAGCGGCACGGATTCGACGGGCTGGCCATCGAGAGCGGATTCGCCGAGGGGCGATCCGTCGACGATTGGGTGCGCGGCGGCGCGGCGCGGCTGGATGACATACTAGCCCAAGGGATTTCGTCGCTCATGGGTTTGTGGACCGAGACGCGCGGCCTGATCGAATGGCTGCGTGAGCGGTCGGGCGTCGGCTTCGGCGGGATCGATCTGGGCGGGTCGAATGTCTCGCTGCTGCCCGCGCTCGATGTCGCGCTCGGATATCTGGCGGTGGCCGATCCGGACTACCAGGTCGATTCGGCCCTGCGCGAGACTGCCGCCGCTTTCGCGGCGCCTTCGGCGCTGTCGCAGCTCGCGGCGATGACCGGCTACGCGGAGTTGCCCACCGAGCGGCGCGACGCCCTGACGGCAGGGCTGGGCGAGCTGACGGTCCGGTTGACCAGCATGCGTCTGGACTATGTCGCACGCACCTCCGTCGCCGCCTTCGACCGTGCCCGCCGCGCACTGGCCCAGGCATTGACCATGGACGCCGTCTTCCGTGATACGGCGCGGGGGAATATCGCGGGCGCGCTGTTCGCCCGCGACGCCGCCATGGCCGATACGGTCGAGCTGATCCTGAAGGACCGGCGGCGCATCGCCGTTGCCGCGCACAACGGTCACATTCTGCGCGCCCGGCTGTCGTTTCCCGGAATGCCGCCGAGCACCATGCTCGGTCTGCACCTGGCCGACCGGTTCGGTGCCGACTACGTGCCCATCGGCACGACCATCGGCTCCGGCCGCACCCTCACCGCGGGCGAGGGGTTCTATAGGGGCGAGATCTTCACCGATATGGACCCGGCGCGGCCGGATTGCCTGGACGCGCTCATGACCGCCACCCACGATGGTCTGTTCGGTGTGAACCTGCGCGGACTGTCTGCGGCGGACCTCGCCGCAGTCCGGGCGGCGGGTGAGCAGCGTTTCGGCAACGTTTACGCCGAGGTGGACGCTGCCGCGGCCTACGACGCCGTTATCCATCTGCCGACGCTGACGGCCGCGACTCCCGACGCGGGCGCGATCGCCGCTGCCCCGCCGGAAGTGCGCGAATTCTTCGCGGCCTGGTCCGGTCGCTGACGTGCGTGGCGGCGCGGATCGGATCCGCGTCGCCACGCGATGAAACGCTATGCGTCCGTACGTGGTTCGCTGACCGTCGGCCTACGGCGTGCACAAGGCGAAGCCGCACCGGACGCAGCCGTGATTCAGCCAGTTTTGGGTCAGGAGTTCCCTACGCGACCTCCGCGCTCCTATGATTCGGACATTTGGAACCTGTTCCAAAATAGTACCGATCGGTTTGAAAAATACTGGTCGGAACCGAGGAGTCCGGTGCCGTACGAACAGTTCGGCGTTGACCGGATCGCACTGAGCGAGAGGGATTTACCTTGGCTGGACACACTGTGGTGTCGGGGTTGAGCGCAGCGGCGGTACATCCGCTGACCACCCTGGACCCGACCGCGCCACTGACGGATCTGGCATGGCTGGACGAGGTGGTGGGGCAGGCGCGCATCGTCGGGATCGGCGAGAGCTCCCACCTCAATCGCGAGGCGTTGCTCTGGCGGCACCGGTTGGTGCGCTACCTGGTCGAGCGGCACGGATTCGACGCGGTGGCCATCGAAAGCGGTTTCGCCGACGGGCGATCCGTGGACGACTGGGTCCGCGGCGGCACGGCGCGGCTCGATGAGCTGTTGGCTCAGGGCATTTCATCGTTCATGGGTCTGTGGACCGAGACGCGCGGCCTGATCGAATGGTTGCGCGAGCGTTCAGGTGTCAGCTTCGACGGGATCGATCTGGGCGGGTCGAATGTCTCGGCGCTGCCCGCGCTCGATGCCGCACTCGCCTATCTGGCGGTCGCCGATCCGGACTACCAGGTCGACCCGGCCCTGCGTGAGATCGCCACCGCCTTCGGCGCACCCTCGGTGCTCTCCTTGGCTGCGGCGTTGACCACTTATGCGGAGCTACCGACCGAGCGGCGCGATGCCCTCACCGCCGGGCTCGCGGAGTTGACGATCCGGTTCACGAGCCTGCGCCTGAACTATGTCGAGCGCACCTCCGTCCCGGCGTTCGACCGCGCCCGACGCGCGCTGGCTCAGGCGCTGACCGTGGACGCCATCTTCCGTGACTCGGCGCGCGGAGGTGGGCTGACGAGTGTGCTGTTCGCACGCGACGCCGCCATGGCCGATACGGTCGAACTGATCCTGAAGGACCGGCGGCGCGTTGCCGTCGCCGCGCACAATGCGCACATCTTGCGCGGTCGGGCGGCCATTGCCGATACCCCGTCGAGTACCATGCTCGGCCTACACCTGGTCGACCGGTTCGGTGCGGACTATGTGCCCATTGGCACCACCATGGGCTCCGGACGCACCTTCGCCAATGGCCGCCCCTGTGGTGCGGGCGAGATCTTCTTCGACCTCGAACCGGCGCGGCCGGATTGCCTGGACGCGCTCATGACCGCCACCCACGACGGACTGTTCGGCGTGAACCTGCGCGGATTGTCCGCAGCGGACCGCGCCGCCGTCCAGGGTGCCGGTGAGCAGCGTGTCGGCTTCCACTATGTGCAGGTGGATGCGCTCGCGGCCTACGACGCCCTTATCCATCTGCCGACGATGACGGCCGCCACACCCGACGTTGGTGCTATCGCCGCTTCCCCGCTGGAGGTGCGCGAATTCTTCGCGGGCTGGACCTCGGGTCGCTGACGCGCAAGGGCGGCGCGGAAGCGGATCCGCGCCGCCCTGCAATGAAACGCTATGCGCCCGTGGGCGGTTCGCCGACCTTCACATTGGTGTCGATCAGGCCGAACACCTCGCCCTGCGGTGCGCGCACCACGATCATGCGGCCGAAGGGGCTGTCGCTGGGACCCATCAGGGTCGACGCGCCGAGTTCGGCGGCGCGGGTGCCGCCGGAGTCGACACCGTCGTACTGGAACCAGGTCATCCAGTAGGACATCTCCTCACCCGGCATCTTGCTGGAATCCATCACGCCGCCGACCGGGTGATCGACGTCGGGCGGGGTGAAGACGCTGTAGCCCATGTTCTCGTCGCCGATTTCGGTATAGGACCAGCCGTACACCTTGCGATAGAACTCCTGCGCGGGCTGGTAGCCGACGGTGTGCAGTTCGTTCCAGCAGATGGTGCCGTGCTCGTTGAACACGCCCACACCGGTATGCGCCCTGGCCTCCCACACGCCGAAGACGCCGCCGGTGGGATCGGCGGCCACGAACATCCGGCCCACATCCATCACGTCGAAAGGCGGCATGAACGTCTGGCCGCCCGACGCGCTCACCTTGCCCGCGATGTCATCGGCCTTCTCCGCCGCGAGGTAGGTGGTCCACGCCGAAGGCATGGGCATGCCCTCGGGCTTGGGGCCGATGCCCGCCACGGCCTTGCCGTTGCGCATGGCCATCAGATATCCGCCCGCTTCCGGCGGGCTGTCCATGATCTCCCAGCCGAAGAGGTTCGCGTAGAACTCGCGGGCCTTGCCGGTGTCGTCGACCTGACAGTCGACCCAGCAGGGTGTGCCCTGCGGCCAAGCGGTGTCACGAGTGGGCATGGTGTGTCCTTCCTGGATTAGGTAGGCTTTTCCGCCTCTCCGCGATTTTGCCGGTCGTGGGTGCCTCTACTCTCGGCAATCGGGCCTGCGGTTAGGTTCTTCTGAAGTTTTGGACGTGCCCGATGAGTTACCCGGATCTCGCGAAATCAGTGGTCACGTTACTCGCCGCCGCCCGCGCACGCTACGAATGAGGCTCGCCGCGGTCCGCCGCGACTTTGCCGCCTGCTTTCCCAATACTGATGCAGGGCAGCCGGCCGGGTCCGTAGGCTGGTCGGAACCGAGTGAGGTTTCGAATCCCATTCGAGTGGAGGGTATTTCGTGACTGGAACCGAGTTCTCGATCTCGGATCGTACGGCCGAGGGCGCGCTGATGGCGCGGGTAGCGGAATTACTCCCCGATTTCGCTGCGGCTGCCGCCGAATACGACGAGCGCGCCGAAATAGCGGTCGGCCATCTCGAGGCGCTGCACGCGGCGGGGGCCGATCGCGCGGCGCTGCCGGAGCGGGTGGGCGGTGGGGGGCTCGGCTACCGGGCCTTCGGTGAACTCGTGCGCATGCTTGCCAAGGCGGATCCGTCGATCGCGACAATCTGGACCATGCACGTCGGCGCCGGTGTGGCGCTGGCCGAACTCACCGCCGATACCCTCGGCCCGTTCTTCGCGGCGGAATTCCTGGCAGGACGGCGCTTCGCGAACGCGCTGTCCGAACCGGCGAGCGGCAATCGGTTCCTGAATCCGCAGCAGGAGGCGCACGCCGTCGAGGGGGGTTGGACGCTGAAGGGGGCTAAGCGCTTCGTCTCCGGGGCCGAGATCGCCGACTATCTGTTGGTGAATGCGCTGGTGGACGGTGTGCCGACCTTCTTCGGCGTGGTGCCCGACGATTCGGTCATTGTCGTCCCGATCTGGGACACCCTCGGCCTGCGCGCCACCCGCAGCCAGTTGCTGGATTTCGACGACACGGTGCTGCGCACCGAATTCCGCGGTCGCGCACCGGGTCCCGGCGATTTCGCCGTGATTCCGGCCGGATTGCCCGCGATCTCGCTCGGCATCGCGGACGCCGCACTGGACGCTCTGGTGGCGCACGCCCGTTCGCGCGTCATCTTGGGCAAGCCGCTCACGCATCAGCAGTGGGTGCAGCACGAGGTGGCCGACGTGCAGACCAAACTCGCCGCCGCGCACGCACTCTACGAACGCGGCCTCACCCAGGCCGACGCGGGTTTGCCCGCCTCCTTTCCCACGCTGGTGCGAGCCAAGTATCTGGCCAACAAGGTGGCGGTAGAAGTGGCGCAGTTGGGCGTGCGGGTGGGTGGCGCCTCGGGATACCTCAAGCGATCACCGATTCAGCGCCATCTGCGCGATGCCGAGGCCGGGCAACTCATGGCGTACTCCACCGAGGTGCTGGCGGGCGAGATCGGGCGCGAGGTGCTGGGCGTTCAGCCGGAATGAGCGCAGCGTTCAGCCTGTGTGTCAGAGTGCTTGCGCGGCAGTGAAAGACGCGATGACTGATCTCGCAAGATCCGGGTAACTTATCGGGGACGCCCAAACCCCGGAAACACCCAAACCGCAGGTCCGATTGCCAACAGCCGAGGCAGCCACGACCGGCAAGATCCCCGGAGAGGCGGACCAGCAAGAATCACGGAGAGGCGGAACAGTGCCGCAGTCGATCGATGAGTTGGCGGGCACCGCGAGGGCCGCCCGCGCGAGGCTCGCCTGGGAGGTGCAGCGGGTGGGGGCCGCGGCGGCCGGGCACTATCCGGTACTGACTCGGGCTTTGGCCGAACCGCCGCCGGGCAGTGGTTTGCGACCGGTTCTCGGCGATTTCGGGCCGCCCGGTATCGGCTACACCCTGCACGCGCTCACCGATCCGGTGCCCTTCGGTCGCGAGCGGGTCGCCCGCTACGGTCCGGTGCATTGGATGGGTGTGCTCGGTCGGCGGGTGGTCGTGGTCGCGAGTCCTGAGGCGCTGGAGGCGGTCTATCTCGACCGGAAGAAGGTGCTCTCCGCGCGGCGCGGTTGGGAGTTCCTGATCGGTCCGTTCTTCCGCGGCGGTCTGCTGCTGCGCGATTTCGACGAGCACCTGTTCCATCGGCGGATCATGCAGCAGGCGTTCACCAGGACGCGCCTGATCGGCTACCTGGAGCTGACGACGCCGCGTGTCGTCGCCGGTGTGGCCGGTTGGCGACCCGGTCCGAACTTCCGCGTCTACCGCGCCATCAAACAGTTGCTGCTCGAACAGGCCACCGAGGTGTTCGCGGGTGCGGATCTCGGGCGGGACGGCGCGCGGTTGGAGCGTGCCTTCGAGGATGCGGTGCGCGGTGGGCAGGCGCTGGTCCGGACGAATGTGCCCGGCGGGGTGTGGGCGCGCGGACTGCGCGGGCGGCGGGTGCTCGAGGAGTACTTCCGCCGCGAGTTGCCCGCCAAGCGGGCCGGGTCGGGCGCGGATTTGTTCAGTGTGCTGTGCCGGGCCGAATCCGAGGCGGGACATACGTTCTCGGATGCGGAGATCGTCGAGCACATGATCTTCGTCATGATGGCCGCGCACGACACCAGCACCATCGCCACCGCCATGCTCTGCTACGAGCTGGCCCGCCATCCGCAGTGGCAGGAGCGGTTGCGCGCGGAATCGCGCGCACTGGGCAAGGATCGACTCGACTATGCGGATCTTGACCGGCTGCCGTCGCTGGATCTGGCCTTCCGGGAGGTGCTGCGACTGTATTCGCCAGTGGCGCAGCAGGTTCGCGAGACCACCGCCGACACCGACCTGCTCGGCCACTACCTGCCCGCGGGAACGTTGATCCTGGTCGGCGCCTATCCCATGATGCGGATGGACGAATTCTGGCCCGCCGCCGCCGAATTCGATCCGGAGCGGTTCGCCGAGCCGCGCCGCGAGGACAAATCGGCGCGCTTCGCGTGGGCCGCGTTCGGCGGTGGCGCGCACAAGTGCATCGGGATGTACTTCGGCGGTATGACGGTGAAGGCGGTACTGCATCAGATGCTGCTGCGCTACCGCTGGTCGGTGCCCGCGGACTATCGGGTGCCGTTGATCTCCACCACCGGTCCGACCCCGGCCGACGGACTGCCGATAACACTGAGTCGCCTCGAGGCATAGGCCCTTGGGCCTGTGTCGGAGTCTCATCCGGCGCCTCCGCGGCCCAGCTCGCCGCCTGGCCGCGTTGTCGTCGTCCCCGATACAACACCGGTATCGGGAACTCCTCCGCCTTGCAGGGAAAAGCATACCTACACAAGTCGGTTAGATTTGGGTCATGCGATCAAAAGCCCTGGTGGGCAAGCGGGTTAGCGTCTACACCGACCGCAAGGTGTCCCACGACGCGCAGGGAGTGACTACACACGACTGGTGCAAGCGGGCCGATGCCGACGTGGTGGCCGACTTCGAGGATCTGGGCGTGTCGGCTATCAAGGTCAACACCTTCGACAGGCCCGACCTGGGTAGCTGGCTGACCGAGGACCGCGCCGAAGAGTGGGACACGATTGCCTGGGCCAAAGTGGATAGAGCTTGGCGCTCGATGCGGGATGGTCTGAATTTCATGCATTGGGCGGAGGATCACCGCAAAAGGGTGGTCTTCGTTGATGACGGCCTGGAATTCGATTACCGCAATGGTCGGAAGAAGGGCGATTTTCAATCGGCGGTCAGCGATATGTTCATGCTCCTGTTGAGTATGTTCGCGCAGATCGAGGGCGAGCGGTTCATACAGCGATCGTTGGATGCGCACGGGGTGTTGAAGAATACCGATCGTTGGGCGGGTGGAGCTGCGCCGTTCGGTTTCGCGATTGTTGATCATCCTTCCGGGGGGCGACGGTTGGCGAAGGATGCCGATCAGCAAGAGGTGTTGCACAAGCTCGCGGGATTGTTCGTCAATAACGGTTGGTCGTACAGTCGGCTCGCGGGTTGGTTGAACGACAGCGGGGTGCTTTCCAATCAGGCTGCGGCTCGACAGAAGGGCGGCAAATCTGTTTCGACGCGGCCTTGGCAGGACGTGACGGTGAAAAGGCTCCTGACCTCTCCGGCGACTCAGGGCCTGAAAGTGGTCAACATGCAGCCCGACCCGGAGAAGCGGCAGAAGTGGGTTGATACCGACTATCAGGTCGCGACGGACCCGACCACGGGTGAGCCGATCCGCATGGCCGATGCCACGTTCGATGCGGAGACCTGGGCCAAGATCCAAGCCCGTGTAGCCGAGCGGACGATTGCGCCGAGGCGCAGAACCGAGTGGACGAATCGTATCGCGGGCATCGTGGCCTGTGACTGTGGTGCCGCTTTCAGCCGCTCGCCCGGTGGGGGTGAGGACTATTACTACTACCGCTGCTCGAGAGGGCGTGGGCATGCGTGCAAGGGCCGCACGGTCCGCAACGACATCTTGGACTCGGCCGTTCGGGATTTCTTCTTGGAAGGCCACTTGGCGAGCAGAGCCGTCACGCATCGTAGGTGGGTTCCGGGTAGCGACCGCAGCGAAGAATACGAGCAGGTGCAGGAGAGCATCCGGGCCATGCGAAGAAATTCTGAGAAGGGGTACTACAAGGGTGATGAAGCCGAGTACGAGGCGAAAATGGATGCTCTCATCGCGAAGCGGGAACAAATCGAATCCGAAGGGATCGTGGCCAAGGGCCAATATGTCACCGAGGACACCGGTAAAACGTGGGGTGATCTTTTCCGGGAGTCCGAGGATTGGGCGGTGGTACAGAAGGCGATCACCGATGCCGGTATCCGACTGATCATTGAAGGTACCTACCCGTTGATTGTTCGGGTGGATGATCCTTCGGAGCGTGACGGTATCCCGTATTTCTCGGTGGAGATGGAACGTCGAAAGTCCGATAGTCGTTCGCAGTCGGGTCGGGTGTGGCAGGCGATCACCGATGACCCTGGCGCGACGGACAAGGCTCTCGCCGAACGGTTGGGGGTTACTGCGGTGACTGTGGGCCGGTGGCGGCGGAAGATGCCCGCTACGCCGGTCGAGCCGACGCGGAAGTGGAACGCGTGGCTGGAACCGCACCCGGTAGGCCCCGAGATGGGCGACACTTCCACGCTGGTGGCGTGAGTATGGTGAGGGGTCGGGACGAGGCGTATTCGTCCCGGCCCCTCGCCGTGCAGTATCCCATCCGATGTCCAGCCAGAAACACGAGTAGCCCCCAGAAGTTCTGGGGGCTACATCGTTTGGGGGTAACCGGGGTGTCGGGCCAGTTCTGGTGTCTGGCGGTGCCGACCCCTCGCTGCGGCCACCCTATCCGAACAGCGCCGTTTGGACCGGTTCAGCGCTTTCGTGCTCAACAAGTTCACGGAGCGGGAATCGGCGCAGCGTTTCACCTCGTACCGTGTCGAGATCGGCCAGCATGTCCACCACCCACGCCTGTCTTTCGAGGGCGGTCAGATTGTCCAGCAGCCAGCGTGCCGCGTGGTGGACGGTTGCCGTGTCGCCCTGTGCGATGGCGCGGGCGACGCCGTAGTAGTCACGATGGACCGGTCCGGGAAGGGTCCGCAGTCCGGCGTGGGCGCACCAGCGAGCCAATACGGCTACCTCGTTGTCGGCCTGGTCGATCGCGTCCAGATCGCAGGGTGCGACCGAGCCGGTACGGTTCGGGTTCGATCCTTCGCGTCGGACCGCGGTTCCGCGAATCACGTTGGCGCGTACCCAATCGATGACGTGGGGTGTGGTTGCGATGAGGGTTTCGAGTCGTTCCCGGCATTGCCGGCACAGCCACACCCCGGCAGCCCGGACCAGGATGGGGTCCGAGCTGGTGGGGTGCATACCGCATCGCAGGGTGGCAGGTGCGTAAGGTTTCACACTTGCTCCGCTCGGTGGGCAACCACACCTTTCAGGTTGCGTGGCGTAATCCAATGGCCACGGTCGTCTACGTCCTCCGGCGGCTGTACTTGAGTGATCGCGTCGTGGTTGTCGGCAGGGTGGTTGTCGTGCGTCCACCAACCGCCTGTCGGGCAGGCTATCCAGGTGATCGAGGCACCGCAGTTCTCGCACTGCTCATGCCATTGCAAGGGTGTCCCGTATCCAGCGCGGCGCAGCAGCACGACGTATTCGCGGAGCGGCATGATCGCGAGTTGTTCGCCGGGGTCGCCGACGCCCCAGAGTTTCCAGATCAGGAATCCAACATCGGCGCGGGCGTTGTTGATCTGTTCTCGGAGATCGGTAATCCATTCGCGCCATCGAGGGGTCCGAACTTTCTTCGCTTGCCCGATCGCGCCAGGAGCGAGACCAACTGTCGGGTCCAAGTGGATATCGGCGGTATCACGTTGGTAGCCCGCTCTGGTGCGTTCGGCGTACGGGAATCCGTTGTGACGCAGGTAATCACATACGGTGCGCTCGAACTCATCACCCTTGCGTTTCTGCGGGCTAGGCATCGGGTGCGCTCCAGACCTTGCCGTCGCGGTAGATCACTCGCAGCCCGTTGTCGCCGATGTATGCGGTGTATACGTCGGTCAGAACGCCGTGGGCGAATTGCGCGTACTGGACTTGGAGGCGAAGTGGGAGGTCTTCGAACTTGTCCACCTTCTTCGTGCCTGTGGTGCTGTAGTGGTTGGGATTCGCGGAGCGAAGGGCCGACCAGCCTCGGCGCGCGGCTTCGACACCACCCAACGCGGCCAACTCAGCCCTTTCCCGCTCCGCTCGTGGGTCCTGTTCGACCATGCGGCGCTCGGCCCGCATATGGGGGCGGAGATCGGTGAGGATGGTCGCGAGCGTGGTCAAGCCGCGACGTTCCGCGAAACTGATGGTTGTTCCGATCGCCGTCAGTTCGTCGTCTGTGGCCAGCTCTTTGCGCCACGGGTGTTGAAACTCATTATGATTGGTGGAGTATGGAGTATTCATCGGTGGATGCCTCTAATCCGTTTGGTCGCAGGGTATTTCATGCAGGCGTGCGATCGTCTCGGCTGTGGAGGGGGTCAGGAACTCACCGGACCGCAACCACTGGTCGACAGTGCGACCAGGAGTTGAAACACGCTGTACCTCTTCCGGTTTCGAATCACTCTGGCTGGTGGTGTGCTCAGCTTCTCGACTTGATCCACTTCTTTTGGATCTGGGAATACGCGCCGATTTCGTGCGGGACATGATGGGGCTCGGCCTCCTGGTCGAGAATTCGCACGTACTCGTAGTCGTCACCGCCCACTGTGAGAACGTCGACGATGGCTACGGCATGTGTGCTCGACGAGCAGCATCCGCAGCCGGGGTCAGGCAATCGGACGTCTAGGTTGCCGTCACGACTCTGGATATCGCGGAGGTGATCGATTAGCTCGCTGATCTTCATAGGCTTCTCTTTCGGGTATGAAAAAGGCAGAGCATCGGTCGAATTGGATGCCCTGCCAGCGATATGGTGTTGCCGGGCTAGATGTCGTCGCTATCCCAAGGTGACGCCTTCTTGCCATTGCCGCGCTTCGAGGGCTTTGCCGCGTCGCTACCGGAGTTGCTGTATTCGCGTTTCTGGATCGGTCCGGATGCCTGCCGTACCCGCATGGCCAGGCTCTTGCGTTCGTTGCCGTCCTTGTCGGTCCACGACTGCTCGAAAATCGGTCCGGATACCTCGATCTCGGCTTTCGCCTGGAAGTTCTCGGCGATGAATTCGGCGAGCAATCCCCATGCGGTGGCCCGCACAAGGATAGTGTCGCGTTTCTCCCATTCGCCAGCAAGGTCTTTCACGTTGCGCCCGAACGAGATCGGGAAGTTGGCAACGGCTTGACCGGCCGGGGTGAATTTAAGTTCTATTTCGGCGATGATGAAACCGGTGCCGGTGGTGTCCAATGTGGTTGTCATTGATTGTTGCTCCATTCGCTTGCTCTGTCGAAGTATTCGTCTTCGGGTCGCCAGGGCAGGGTTTCGCCCCAGCGCAATTCGTTCGGCCAGCAGCGTTCTTCGCGGCTGCCGCGCCAGGCCACCACATCCACATCCTGATCGCGGCCATTCGTTTGCGCCGCACCCTGTTTCGGTGCGAGCCCGAACCCGTATTCGGGCCATCTGCGCCAAAGAGAACTTCCGATCGGGCGCATATTGCGCCGCCCGGTGGTATCGGTCCCGTTGCCGGAGTGCGCTTCGGTGATCACCGCGAATTGGTAGCGTTCTCTCAATCCGTCTATCACCCAGGCGATTTCACGTGCGGCCGGTTCGCTCGATGGGTCTTGATGGTGCAGTTTGTACAGCGGACCGAGTACCAGAACGTCCGGTTGCCATGCGGAGATGTGGCTTTCCAACCAGGCCACATCCGCACCGTTCAGCAGGTCGATACCGGCGGGTCGGACCTCGATCGCAGTGCGTTGCGACCACGGCACCCGGTCGGCGCCGACTTGTTGGCGTGCCTGGTCCACTCGGCGGGTGATCCACCCGTACCGTCTGCGTGACTGCGCCGCAGAGTTCTCGCAGTCGATCACCAGTACTCGATGTTCTGGTGTGCCGGAAAAGATTTCGGCGGTGAAGGGATGGATTCCGCCCGCGATGCACGCGGCTATCTGTGAGCACAGCACACTTTTTCCGCCGCCTTCGGAGCCGGTGAGGACCAGGCGCTCGCCGCGTTCGAGCAGTCCGGCTACAAGCCAGTCGTATCGGGTGGCGACGGAAAGGAATTCACCCATCGGGGTCGGCCCGGCGGGCGACGCGGGTGCGGCCGTCGATTCCGCGCGTTCGCACCAGGCGCGGAGTTGGGCGCTGACTTTGTGGACGGTCGTGCCTTCGGGGGATTCGAGGTCGGCCAGCGCGGCGCGCAGTCCCTTCACGAGTGTCCGGTTGGCTGAATGCCGCAGAATCGTCTCCGCGATCTTCGGGGCCGTTTCCGGCTGCCACGCTTCCTGGGCGATATCGGTCAACCAGTCCTGCGGAACCGTTGTCGTGCCACGGCGTACGAGTTCCCCGTGGACCGTGACCGCGGAGACCGGAATCCCGTCGCGCAGCATGTCCGACAGCACGGCCGCGATATCTGTGTGACGTGTGATCGTCCAGTCCCCGGACCGCACGCTCTGGAACGCCTCTCGCACCCGCGCCTGGTCGGCATGTACGAGGGCGAGCCCGATCAGTTGCCTTTCTGCGTAGGGGTCACTGGGGTCGTTTGCTGCCATCCTTCGCCCGTTTCCGTCTCTTGGTCTTGTTGTAGGTGTTTGCCGCGCATCGCCGACAAATCCCGTGCGCGGCATGAATCCGTCCCGGATGTCCGGTCGCCACCGCCCGCTTGGTCGCCATCTGCTCATGGCACACCGCGCAGTCACCCAGTGGTTTGAACCGGAAGCCGGGAAGGCGCGAATCTCGGTGGTATGTGAACGATTTCGCCGGCTCGATCAGGTCGGGTAGTGGAACGCCACGGCGGGTCCTGCGTTTGGTGCAGCAGTCGCACAGCCCCCGTCCGCGATAGACCGGCATACCGGGGTGCCATCGCGCCGAACGGTAGCGTTCGGTCCGGCGGCGGCAATCCCGGCAGAGCCGCCCACCAGCCACCGATTCGGCCGCTTCCGGCCCCACGCCCGCGATGGCCGCGAGCCGGTCGAACGCGGTCATGTGATGATCCCTGCCCGGACCGTGCCAGATAGCTCCACAAGGTCGGGGGCCTCCAGATGCCCGGTGCCCACGATGCGGGTGATGTCCACCGGCACGAGCGCATCGCGGGCGCACTGGACCTGTACGCGACAGTTCGCGCACAGTCGGGCCGCCGCGCCGTCCGGATCATCGGCCGGTAGGTTCTCCACATCCCAGCGACGCGGATCCTGGCCCGCGCACGCCGCACGATCGCGCCAGCCGCTATCGGCGGGTTTCATCGGCGCTCACACGGCCCCCGTCGCATCCGCGGACTTGATTGCGGACAGCAGGGCTGTCAGGACCGCGTGATCGGTGCAGTCCGACACTTTGCCCTCCCCACCGCACTGGCCGAAAAGGGCCATCAGTCGGTCCCGGTTCAAACCGGATTCCTTGTATGCCTCGAACACATCGGCTTGAAGCTGTTCGAGCGCGTCTTGTTCGGCCTGGCGGTTGCGGACCTCGGCAGCGGAGGCGACGCCGCGTTTCGTATCAGCGGCCAATGCGGCGACCATGGCGCGCCCCCATGCGGATGTCTCGGCGTTCTGGATCTCCGAGCCGCGCGTATAGGGCGTCTTGCCGGGAAAAGACTCCTGGGCAACGCCGATACCGGGCCGTGGATCGTCTGGCGTCCGATACGCGGCAGCCACATACACGATGAAGATCTGGCCGCCGATCTCTTCCACCGTGTAGGGGCGGTCCGGATTCCGTGGCTGTAGCGAGCCTTCCGGATGTTTGGTGCGGAAACTGAGAAGTCGTTCGTTGACTTCGACGTAGTCGTTGTTCTTCTCGTAACCCATCGGGCTATCCCCTCCCCGGTCGAACGAAACTCTGTGGAATGAAATATGTACGTGCGCAGTCGAATACAGCCATCAACAACGCGATGTGGAGTACGAGACCGGCCGCGATGCATGGCGCGAGACAGACCCACACGACGATTTCGACCACCATCAGGCGATCCGCCTCAGCGCGGGAATTTTGCGGACCTCGCGCAGACGCAGCGCGAGTTGTACGGCGTCCCAACCGTATTCGATGTCGAGTGCGTACAGCGGCACCTCGTACTTGCCGTATTTGTTGGGTTCCCTGGGTATTTCGATCAGCACCGCCGTAGCGAGTTCGATATCCGGGTGCAATGGAGTCCGGCTGTCGTCCTCGATGTGGTATCGCTCGCCGTGGGCGTAGATCGCGGTCTGACACGTCACGCCCAACGGGTACTTGCTGTTGTTGGTACCTGATTTGATGTCGGCGCACATCACCTTGCCGTCCAGTTTGATCAGTCGATCCATGGACCCGGCGGAGCGGATGTCATCGACTGCTAGAAAGGGTTCGGAATCCAGGACCGTGACTCCGGCGGCGGTCATGGTCTCGGCGTAGGCGCGCATCGGCCCTTCCGCTTCAGGCGGCATGACTGCGGGCCAGCGCCCGGCATCCACGACCTCGGCCAGCTCGTGCAGCGCGGTCCCGCTGTCGGCGGCACGCCCCGAACCCGCTGCGACCATGGCCCTTTCGGTGATATCGCGCATCGCGCTCTTGTTGTTGGCGTAGGCGTGGTGACCGTCTCGGGACAGCAGCGCAGCTACTCGGGCCGATAGCGGGCGGTCCTGCACCACGCCGAGCGCGACCATGGCGGCTTTCCAGTTCATCAGCCCCGCCCCGTCGTCCAGGGCTTTCGCCAACGTTGATGCTCGCGTGTAGGGTTCGCGCTCGGTCTCGCCCTTCGGGATCAACAGCGGGCGTCCCCACCGGTCGCGCTGGACGCGATAGTCGGTCATCGAACACCCCGCTTGTGCAGCTCGATCAGTCGAGAGATACCGGCCGGGGTAACCCGGACCACCGCGCTCCGCATGGTCTCCGAATTCGCCGGCTCGACCTCCATCAGAAAGGAAGTGCCCTGCTCGGTGGGGGTGTTGAATTCGTCCGTCCACCCGATTGCCGCAAGGTGGGCTTTCAGTCTCCGTTGCCCGGTCCGGAATCCGTACTGACGCAATATGCCTGCGGTATCCGACAGCGACAATGGCCGGTCCGCTGTTTCCTCCGGTTCCGCTGGTTCGTGCTCCCAAAGATTTTGGTACTCGTTCAACAGCGAATACCAGGTGTGCGGCAGTATCCCCCACCGTTCGCCCTGGTCGTCGGTGACGTAGTAGCGCCAATCGCCCGCCTCTCGACGGACGTACAGGTCTCCGTCTTCGGTGGAGACCCAGCGCACGTCTTCGGGCTCGTCGGCACCAGTGACGAACATGCGTTTGCCGATATGTGGTTCGGCCTCTGGGGCAGGCTCGGGTTCGACGGTGGGCGTGTGATCCTGTGTATCCGAAAGCTGCGGTAGGTGAAGCACAATGACAGACCTTCTCGCCGCTTGAATCTCGGCCCACAGGGAATTATGAAGTGCGGTCACATCGTTCAGGATGTCGATCAACTTGACCACGACTGGATTGATCTGGGTGTCGTCCATTCTTTCCCCTTCTAGATGCGGTGGCGCTCAGCGCTCCGCAATGTGCGTTCGATTTCGTATTCCGATAGCCCGATGGAACGCGCTGCGCCCGCGATATCCGCGAGTAGTTGTGGGTCCGCGCCTTCCTCCATCGCGGTCACGAATGACCAGAACAAAAGGTTGTTGCGCTCCCCTTCACGCGCTGCCGCAACAACTTTCACCAGCCCCGATCCGTCGCCACCCGGGACGGCTGCGACTCGTATTGGGTGGTGGACCGGGCGGATGCGCGCCCGAAGATGTGCCGGTAGTGGTTGAATCGGCGCGGAATTCGACCAGGTATAGCGTTGGTGCGTCTCCGGGTGGACGGAGGGCGGTGCGACCAGGTAGCCGCGATGGGTCTTCACATCCACACCGGGGCCACCGCCGAGGCGTCCGCGGGATTCGCCGTCAAACCGAAACCAGAGATGCCACCCGCCGGAACCTGTTCGCGCCATGCGCGTTTCCGGATACGGGCGCAACGAATCCAACGTGCCGCCATTGCGCGGGTCCACATCCAACACCGCGACGCCCGTCGGTGGACGCACCCCGATATTGGCATCCGGGAACTGACGCCACCACGCACGTATCACGCGCGGATCGGTGGTCGCATCGTCCTTCCCGTGCTCGGTACGAGGGATCTTCCCGGAGAGCGGAAGCACCGGAATATTGGCCCGCGCGTAGGCGAGCGCCTGTTCCACCATTTCCAAATGGTTCTCCTCTCTATTGAAAGTGATCCACACTATGAAGTTCTCAAAGAACAACTACGCCCGATTTGGGCAAGGCTTCGCCCACCCCGAAATCGGCGGGGCCATTTCGAGACGTGCTCGACCGGCCCACCAATGCGGGCTGAGGAGGCGAATGCGATTGGACAGACCCGATATTCGGCTGTCGTGCCCCTATCCCGACTCGAGCCGGTACTGCGTCATACAGGGGCTTCGAGAGTGCGAGACCGCTGCGGCCGCGCTCATGCGGCTCGTTGCTGCTCCACGATCTCGATCACCTTGTTCAGGTTGCGTGGCCATCCGGAAGCCACAGCGAGTGCGGTGATGAACTCCGCACTTGGCGGCTGGCCGCTGCGCATCCTCCGCAATGTCTCCCGGCTGACGCCGAGCAGATCGGCGAACTGGCGATCGGAAGTGCACTTCAGGCGCGTACGCACCTGGTCGAGCACACCTCGCTTGATTCGCAGTGTCGTCGCCATGCCCCGTATCCCCTCCCCTCGCTTACTTTTTCGTCCCTGCGGTGAGCAGCTTGCCACGGGGTGATGCGAAAATACAACGAGTGACACAGAATCGTGTCACATCATCGCGTCACTTACCCAGCATCTACCCTGGTCAAACGTTTGAAGGTGACACAGAAATGAGGCACAATCCCCCGCATGGACGACAGATTCGAGCGCTGGAAAGACGCCATATCAGGGGGCGACAGCGACCGCGGCATCGGTAGACGACTCGGGATGGACAACACGAAAGTCGCCAGGCATCTGTATTCGGTGCCGCCGGTGGCCGAAACGGTGATACTCCTCGCGCGCGCCTACGGTGCCGACCCGCTGGAGGGGCTGGTGGAGGCCGGTCTGCTGACCGCCGACGAGGCCAGCGCGATTCGTGTACCGCGCGCACTGCGGCTGGCAACCAGTCTGCAACTCGCCGCCGAGATATACCGGCGTGAACTCGAAAGCGCGGGAGAAGCAGACGACCCTTTCGATGACGCGTCCGGTACGTCGCAGACCGCCCCTACTATGAGTCCCACGACAGCCAGGGGGGCAACGCAAGTCGCGTCGGAAGCCCCAGCGGCATCGAAGCAGAACACGAAAAGGCAACGCCGAGAACGACTCACGCGGGGGCTCCGAGAATGACACTGATCGATGCTCTGTTCGCCATCGCCGTAGTGGCATCACTGGCAGTAGTGCGAGTGCGCCGACCATCATGGGTCCGCGCCGCATCCCGGCCGATGACCATCACCTTCGGCTCACTGGCAACCTATGCGGTCCTGCGCCATCCGAGCATCGGCAACGTATGGATCAACGACGGAATCCGCGCTCTGACCGGACTCGACAATCTGGCCGATCTGCTCGGCGATCTCTCCGGATGCGTTGCGGCGTGGGGACTTTGCACGCATGCCGCCCAGGCGTGGGGTGCGCGATGGCTCACCCCGATCGTCACGCGGGCAACTCTCGCGCTCGGCGCGACCCTCGCGACGCTCTACGCGATCTCCGAGGCCCCATACACCGACACCACCTACATCGGTCACCTCGGAGGGTGGGCCGAGCTGTACTCCTACATCGCGGCACTGGCGGTGATCGTGGCGAACGTCGCCGTACTCGTCTCAACTGCGTTCGCCCGCAAGGAAATCGATATGTCGCTACTGATGGCGGGGGCGCTCGTCGGCCTGGTCGTTGGCGCACACAGGGCATCGGACCACTTCGCGCCCGAACTCCTCGCAGACACTCACGATGCCATCTCCTGGCCACTGACCGCGATTGCGATCATCCTCTACGCCTGCGCCGGATTGGCGAGCCACAACGCCAAAGCGCACGAGCCGATGCCCGACCGCGAACGCGTCTGATCACACACCGACACTCCATGGTGACGAAAATCACAAATTACGTGTTTCTGCTGATCAGCACAGGACTGCGACTCACAGTCGCAGGTGTCTTGTGAAGCCCTGTCGGCTAACTTGGGGGAACCGAGGGGGAGGGGGCAACGCTTTCCACTCGAACACTCGGCGGCATCGCTGAGCAGGAACACCCGGAGCGCCCCGAAGGGAAGCGCTCAGGGAATAGCTAGAAATAGAATTACTAGCGATTCGACCACCCAAGGGCGACCACAATGCTTGATGCGCTGACGCGCCTCCGCGAAATAGCCGACCAAGACATCTCAACTATCAATTCGTGCCCGTCCATCATTCCCGAATGGATGAATGAACCCGACGCGTGCAAACTCGTCAATCGATCGCGCTGGACCCTTCGAGACTGGCGTCTCGCAGGTCTCCTGAAAGCCAAACGGCGCGCAGGCGTATGGATGTACAGGCGTGACGAGTTGAGAGCCGTACGGCGTGCCCTGATGGAAAATCGTCGGCGCGGAGTGAAACGGCCGCGACATCGGAGAACTGCGCCCAGCTCTGGGCAACTGAGCCTGGACGCGTAGCCGCGGGCGTTCTATCGCCCGTCCAGGAATGATATTCGGCGCTACCAGACGACGGGTTTGCCGAGCCAATTCCGCAACACGGTGCGCTGCACACCGAAATTCTTCGCCAACTGCACTTCCGACAACCCGGTCCGACTCCGCGCCTTGGGTGCTTCCCGTGCCATCAATTCCTTGATTCGGATGTCTCGGTCCAATGCTTTTGCTCGTTCCTCGCGCAGCACTGCAATGCGTGCCAGAATCGCGGGCGCACTCGATTCATCGATGAAGGCCAGCAACTCCAGCGGGTCTCCAAGACCGGCATCGGCCGCGATTTCCTCATACGACACGCCGCCGACCATAGCGGCCGTCACCGCTCGCCGCACATCCGCCAGCGAGGCGGCATCGCCGCTACGCGAATACAGGGCAAGAACTTCCGCCACTCGAGACCGCGCGCTGTTCACCGGTTCACTCACGCCGAGCACTATACAGCCGGTGCGCATCTCCGGAAGCGGCACCCGATCAGGTTTCTGAGTCACGCCTTGCACCATGACTGTATAGCCTATACAGTCATGGTGTCGCCGCAAGGTGACGAACCAATCGGAAGGAAAGATCAGTGACCCTCAACCTCGATGAATACCAACGCCGAGTTCGATCCGTTTTCGCCAACCGAATCGAAACTCTGAACCTTGAAGCCGCCGGCGAGGAACTGGATCATGCGACACTGCGCGCGATTCGGAAAGGATGGGACTGGGAATCTATTCCCACTATTCCCTACGGGCTGGTGATTCGATTCCTCCTCCGCGTGGAGAAGGTGCCGACTATCGGTCGCATGAGGGAGATTCACAATTCCGCGAACGATTCGTGGGTTGCCGGATACTCGGCAGAGCGCAGGGGCACCTACCAATTCGCTGCGCGGAAATTCCGCGAAGCCGCAGAGTTGTTCGATCTGGCCGCACGTTACGCTGAACAGGTGGACCCGCCGCGCGTCGCACCGTACCGGTACCGCGCCCATCTGGCCAGCCAGGACGCCATGGCGGTCGACCAGATGAGCTAACCCGTTAGGCCGGGTCGGGGGCGAGGCATTCCCTAGATGCCTCGCCCCCGACCTGTGACCGTAACACGATCGGAACAGGTCACCTGGACGTCAACGAGCAACGTAATCGCACTACATCGGGTGTGTAGACTCGATACCGGCGGACGAAACCGCAACGCCACCACCAACATAGGGGGTGGTCGACAGCGCTATCCGGTGGCGCTCGGAAATCAACATCGGAACCGCTCGGCGTTCAATCGCCGAGAACGGGCAGACTCCTTTGCGCGGTATGGGTGGCCGCGCAGTCGACGGCAGTCTTGGCCCGTGCAAAGCCGAAAGGACGCCAGATTCTGAATCTGGCGTCCTTTCGGCTTGCTCAAGGCGTCTAGCTCAATGGGCAGGTGCGGAACGGGGGTGATCGTGGCAGGGAAACGAAACGGGCTCGACCACAGGGCGTATCGCCGCGCCAAGGCGGCACTGCGACGTGAAAGTCGCGTGTGCTGGATATGTGGCCAACCTATCGATACGTCACTTACCCAGGAAGACGGCCGAGGCATGGATTGGACCGCTGACCATGTGACCCCACGTAGCAAAGGCGGTCACCTGCTCGGGGAACTCCGCGCCGCACACCGGGCCTGCAATGCGGCCCGAGGAAATCGAGCCGACACGATGGCCGATCGAATGCCTACATCGCGCAAATGGTGAAACACACTCGCAGGGGGTAGGGGGCAACCCCTCGAATCGAGGGCACTTCTCCTCTCAGGCACACAGGCCGATATCCCCCCGAACACAAAAAGGGGGCCTTTCGGCCCCGCCCCCTATTTCTATCGCCTTCGAATCCAGTTCGCGTAGCGAGCGAACCGGGCGGCGAAGAACATTGAATACGCACCGGCCGCCTCGCGGGCTTCTCGAGTGGCTTGGTTTCGCATGGCTGAAGACTAACACGAATTCGCGCGCCCCAACAACTCATGACCAGGGGAAATTCATGGCAGATCGAGTCAAAATGACAACGGTGGACCTGAAGCAGAAGCGTCTCCTTTTGGATGGTCGGGAATTCCCGTGGGAAATCTCGGATATCGGTCCGACGATCACATCGTTCGCGACAGGTAAGCCTCGGGTGATCCACATTCCGTTGCTGACCGACGACATGCAGATCGTTCCGGCCGGTGCACCCGATCCCGCTCCGACCAATGGCTGACAGGAAGCCTCCCAGCGCCGAACTGGCGGACCTTCAGGCGATACGCCGGGCACTCATGGACGACATCGATTCTTCCCGCGGCGTGGGCCGCGCCCAGCTTGCGAAAGCACTGCTTGACGTGCTGGAACGCATTCGGGAGCTGGCACCACCGGAGGTCCAGGAGGTGACGCCGCTTGACGAACTCGCGCGCCGCCGGGCAGACCGGGAATCCGCCGCCCCTGATACGCATATCGCCTTCCGGAAGCCACTCCGAGGCTGAGGACGCTATCTATCTGGCCGCGCAATACGGGCTCGTACTGGACGAGTGGCAGTGCGAGGTCATGCGCTGCTGGCTGACCGTCGAAGGCGGCCGGTGGGCTGCCACCTCGTGCGGATTGTGCGTCGCTCGACAGCAAGGCAAGTCCGCCTTGTTGGAGGCGCGTTGCTTGTACGGCATGGTCGCACTGGGTGAGCGAATTCTTTTCACCGCGCACGAGGTGAAAACGGCGCGGGCACAGTTCCTTCGCCTTGTCTCGTTTTTCGAGGACAAGCGGTATCCGGAATTGTCCCGCATGGTGAAGCAGATCCGCCGAACGAACGGGCAAGAGGGTATCGAGCTTCGCAACGGCGGACGCGTGGATTTCATCGCACGGTCGAAGTCATCGGGCCGCGGTTTCAGTACGGACCTGATCTTGGCCGACGAGTCTCAACATTTTTCGGCTCTCGCACTGGCCAGCCTGCTTCCGACCGTTTCGGCATCGCGTAACCGTCAGGTCATCTATGTCGGCACCGTTCCCGGTCCATCGGCCGAGGGGGAGGTCTTCACCAAACTTCGGGCGTCCGCGCTGGAGGGAAGCAATCCACGGGTGTGCTGGCTGGAATGGGCCGCACCCGAAGGCAGTGACCTGGATTCGGTCGAAGTGTGGAAGGCCGCGAATCCGGCTGCCGGTATACGGCTGGAAGTCGAGACCATCGCCGATGAACGCGCCGCGATGGATGACGAGACTTTCATGCGAGAACGGCTCGGAATGTGGATCGCGAAAAGTACGGGCGCGGTGATCGATCCGGAATCCTGGCGACTCCTGGCGGACGGCACGTCGCAGGTTCTCGACCCGATCGCGGTTGCTGTGGATATCAGCCCGGACCGCTCGCAAGCATCCATCGCAATTGCGGGCGCACGCCGCGACGGGCTGTATCACGTGGAAATCGTAGACAATCGGCGTGGAACCGATTGGCTCGCACCGAGACTCGCCGCGCTGGTGGCGCAGTGGGGGCCGTGTGTGGTGATCGCGGACGGCCCCGCCGCAACGGTGATCCCGGAATTGGATCACCTGGGGGTTCCGGTGGTGCGAACAACTCTGAGCGAATTCGGGTTGGCGTGTGGGCTTTTCTATGACTACGTGTACTCGGCGCGGCTGCGGCATGTGAATCAACCGATTCTGTCGGAATCGGTGGACGTGGCGAGGAAGCGGCCGGTGGGTGATCTGTGGGCGTGGGGCCGGAAGGACTCGACCGCGGATATCACCCCGACCGTGGCCGTGACGTTGGCGCTGTACGGGTTCCTTGACGCGCGACCGGCGCGTAGGCGGTTGGGTCGGGGTGGGGGGAAGGTGTTGGTGCTGTGAATCTGTCGACGCTCGGGCTTTTATCGGATGACGAGCAGCAGCAGTTCAATCGGGTGTGGTTGCTGATCGAACGGCACGAGATCGCGAACCGCACGGCGAAGGCGTATTACGAGGGGCGGCAACGGGTCCGGTCGCTGGATATCGCTATTCCCCGCCGTATCGCACCGTTGGTCCACACCGTGGTCGGGTGGGCCGGGGTCGCTGTGGACGTGCTGGATGAGCGCCTGGATTGGCTCGGTTGGGTCGAACAGGGCGCAGACTACGGGCTGACCGAGATCTACCGGCGGAACGAGTTGGACACTGATTCCAGCCTCGCGCACGTCGATTCGCTCGTGTACGGGTGCGACTTCATCACCGTTGGCACCGGCGACGACGTACACCCGCTGATCACAGTCGAATCGCCGCTGCACATGTCCGGCATCCGGGACGTGCGCACACGGCGGCTGTCGGTGGCCGTGTCCCGGTACTGGGACGACGATCGGAAGGTGTACACATCGGCTCGGCTGTATCTGCCGGATCAGACGGTCTACCTCGAGCGCGGCGAGCTGGGCGCAGGACCGTGGCGGGTCTATGACCGCGACCAACACAATCTGGGCCGATTGCCCGTGGTGCAGATGGCGAACCATCCCACGGCGTCAAGGCCATTCGGGCGCAGCGAGATCACGCGCGGCGTGCGGGGCCTGGTGGACAACGCGGTGCGGACCTTGGGCGCGATGGAGCTGAACCGTGAATTCTTCAGTGCCCCGAGGCTTTGGGCTACTGGTGTGGCGCCCGAGCAGTTCGCGAAGGCGGACGGTAGCGCGGTAACCGGGTGGGAAGCCGTGATCGGGCGCATGATGGCCATCCCGCACGACGAGGACAGCCCTGATGCGAAACCGGCGGTCGGGCAATTCGAGCAAGGCCGGCCGGGACCATATCTCGATTACCTTCGCGGCCTGGCGCAGCTCCTGTCCGCTGAAACGGCGATTCCACCGATGATGTTGGGGTTCGCGACCGACACCGCAGCGTCCGCGGACGCCATCCGGGCAATGGAATCGCGGTTGGTCAAGCGCGCCGAACGCCGTCAGCTGATGTTCGGCCGGGCCTGGCGGGAAGTCGGCCGTCTCGCCCTACTGATCCGTGATGGCGCGATCCCTGCCGACTACGACCGAGTAGTGGGGCTGGACTGGCGCGACGCGGCCACACCGACGATGGCCGCCGAAGCCGACTCGACAACAAAACTGGTCCAGGCACAGATTCTTCCAGCCAGCTCGCCGGTGACATGGCGGCGTATCGGGCTCACCGAGATCGAGCAACGCCAAGTCGAGCAAGACCTCCGGCGGGGCCGCGTGCAGCAGCTCGTTGCCGGACTACCGGGCGCGGCGGCGCATGTCCAGGCGACGAAACCCGATGTGGCGCAGGCGGCTATGCGGAGCGGCAGCGTGAGCACAGGCGATTCTGCGGGGAATCAAACGGCATGACCGCGGTCAGTGATATCCGGGTACCACTCGCTCAGTTGAACGTGGTTATGGCCGGTGACCTGCACGCGGTGTGGAACGAGGTGGGCGGCGGTACTTCCGCGAAGGGCTGGAAGCACGCCTTCTACGAGCGGTATCCCTCCACGGTGTATCCGTACCTGTCGGCGGCCGGTGACCTCACCGTGGACTGGTACAACCGGCTCGCGCCGGACCTGGACTACCGCGCGATACCCGCTGAGATGCCCGCGCCGGAGGCACTACAGCCCGGTGTCGCCTGGGCTCTGGGCAAGGACGCCGTATGGGATCTGATTCTCGGGGTCGGTCAACGGCATCTGTACCAGCAGCAGCGAACGACGGTGTTGGACAACACCGTTCGTGAGCAGGTGGGGGCGATCCGCTACGCGGCACCGGCCGCGTGCTGGTTCTGCCGGATGATCGCCACCCGAACCATTGTGTACGCCTCCGAAGAACGAGCTTCATTCAGCGCGCACACCAATTGCCGCTGCGTGGGTTATCCACTGCGAAAAGATGTCGAAATCCCTCACATGCCCGACCTGGGCGAGTGGGAACAGCAATACATCGAGGCATCCCGACTCGCGGGGGCGACAGATCGAAAGTCATTGGGAAAGGCGTACCGGGAACTCGGCTACGCCTAGAACAATCCGGTGAGGGGGTGATAGGGATGCTCGCTGTGTTGCTCGACGTTATCAAGCTGATCGGTGATCTGGGACCGCTCGTGCGGCCACTTTTGGGACTGTAGCAGCCGAGGGGTTTCCTTCTGCGCTCACAGACGGTATCTGAAAATAGGAACACATGCTTCGAATCGGTAGCCTTTGTTCGGGCTATCTCGGGTTGGATATGGCCGTGGAAACGATCTTCGCTGATACAGAACTGGTCTGGGTCGCGGACATCGACCGCAACGCGATCAAACTGCTCGGACACCGCGCGCCCAACATTCCGAACCTCGGCGATGTCAAACAAATCGACTGGAACGCGGTACCGCCGATCGATATCTTGACGGCCGGTTATCCATGTCAGCCGTTCTCTACCTCGGGGCGGCGGAAAGGAGAAAATGACCCGCGCCATCTCTGGCCCTACATCTATCAAGCCATTCGCGTACTACGACCGAGAATCACGCTGCTGGAAAACGTGGCAGGACATCGAAGCAAGGGATTCGATACGGTACTCGGGGACCTTGCCGAGATCGGGCTATCTGCGCAATGGGTCTCTGTACGAGCATCTGATGTCGGAGCGCCGCACAGGCGCGAAAGAGTCTTCATTGCTATTACCGACCCTGCCTGCGGATTCGCCGAATGGAAACGCGCCGGCCCAGAATCGCCTATTGCCGACTCCAGCGGCATCGGAGGCGGTCGGCGGGGGGAGCCCGATAGCGGTTCGTGTTCGACAGGATCACCAAATTCGACTGATCGACGTGGCGAAAACGCTTGGGGTGAGTTCCTGCCCGCTGTGCAGGAATGGGAACGTCGCACACGTCCGGCACCGTGGATCGCTGAGCCCAACAGAAACGGACAGCCTCGGCTGTCGCCCCGCTTCGTGGAGTGGATGATGGGGTTACCTGCGGGCTGGGTAACCGCCCCCGAACTCGGATTGCCCTACTACGGGCAGCTACATCTACTCGGCAACGGCGTAATACCGCCGCAAGCCGCGCACGCGATTGCGCTGCTGCTCGACATGATCGCCATCGGTTCTACTGAAAACCCTTGCGGCTAGTCGATTCTGCGCAGATCTACGCGGCACGTACGGCGGTCAACAGTACGGATTCAATGTGCTGACGAGCAGGAAACGGAAAGAAGGTGTCTGCTATGGCGGATGAGATCGGGTCGGATAGCGCCGCTGCTGAAAATGAGGGGACAGCAGCGTCGTTTACTCCGATCGAATCGCAAGAAGCGCTTGACCGAATCATTGGTGAGCGCGTCGCGCGTGAACGAAACAAGTACGCCGACTATGACACCTTGCGGGACAAGGCTGCGAGGTATGACGCGGCCGAGGCCGCGAACCTGTCGGAAGTCGAAAAGGCTGTGAAGCGTGCCGAGGTGGCCGAAGCGCGAGCGCGCGACCTCGAGGTCTCGACCGCACGTGCGCAGGTCGCCGCAGCGCGAGGTGTTCCGGCTGGCCTGTTGAGCGGGGGCACGGTCGAGGAGTTCGAGGCGAGCGCGGAGGCGCTGCTCAAATTCCGGGGGGAACAGGCGACTCCGCGGGCACCGAGGCCGGACCCGCGCCAAGGGGCGAGCACCGGTCCGGGGATCTCGGGGGCGAATCTCACGGACTGGCTGCGCGGGGAATTGATCAAGTAGAGCGTTCAATTTTTTGGGGGGAATTGTGGCGGGATACGCCAATGTGCTGGGCAGTGCCCAGCTTTCGGGCGGCTATGGGTCCAATCTCATGCCGCCGCAGGCTATTACGGAGATCTTGCAGGCCGCGCCGAAGGCATCGGCGTTGCTGACGATGGCGAACAAGGTGCAGATGAGCGCGGGTACCGCGCGGCAATCGGTGTTGGGGTCGGCACCGGACGCCTACTGGGTGCGTTCCGAGCCGAAATCGGACAGCAAGTCCGGTATGAAAGAGACCGACTTGCAGGCGTGGGAAGACATCGTGATCACCGCTGAGGAACTGGCGGTCGTGGTGCCGATCCCGGACAACGTGGTCGCCGATGCCCGCATAGATTTGTGGTCGCAGGTCGCACCGCGTGTCGCCGAGGCGATCGGCCGGAAGCTGGACCAGGCAGGCATTTTCGGCGCGGACATGCCGGTGAGCTTCGGTACGAGCCTCCTGGCCGGCGCGATTGCCGCAGGAAACGTCATCACACGCAACCGCGACATCCCGGTGTCCACATCCGGAACTGGTGCCAACGCCGCGTCGACCAGCCGCAAGTCGGATCTCGGTGAGGATGTCGCCGAGGCCGGTAAGCGGCTGCGTAAGCAGGGGTACGGCATCAGCGGGTTCGCCAGCGCCCCAGGAATCGAATGGGAACTGATCGGTCTCCGTAACGGCCAGGGCACACCGATCTATGTTCCCTCGCTCGCGGCTGGCACGCCGAGCACGCTGTACGGCAAGCCGATGGGCGAAGTGGACAACGGTGCGTGGGATGACGCCCAGGCCAGCATCATTGCGGCGGACTGGTCGAAAGTGGTCGTCGGCATCCGTCAGGACATCGAATATCGCATTTTCTCCGAGGGTGTGATTACCGACGCCGCCGGAAAGGTCTTGTTGAACCTCATGCAGGCCGATAGCAAGGCGATGCGGGTGACCTTCCGCGCGGGGTTCGTGGTCGCGAATCCACTGACCGCGTTGCAGAAGGACAAGACCAAGCGCTACCCGGCTGCGATCGTCAAGTAGCCGCGAACCTTTGAGGGAGTGAGGCTTTGGCGATCACCTTCGATATCGCCGCCGATCTCGAACCGTTCTCGCCGGGGCTGGACAAGGCCAAAGTGGCGCTGATGGTGGCGGATGCCGTGGCTACTGCCGGTGTGGTGGCTCCGTGCTTGCGGGACATGGCCGTCACTGCGCCGGAGTATCCGGCCGCCAAGGCTCTCATCCGCGGGGCGATCCTGCGTTGGCTGGACACGGGCTCCGGTGCGGCGGTGCAGGTTTCGGCCGGTCCGTACTCGCAGACGCTCGATACGCGGCAGCAACGTCGTTCGATGTTCTGGCCTTTGGAGATCTCCGATCTCCAGAAGCTGTGCCGGGCGCGGCGCGCGTCAGCGTTCACGATCGACATGACTCCTGTCTATCCGGATCGACCGATGGATCTGAGCGGGGTACGGGTGGTGAATGGGCCGGACGACTGCGACAACTTCGCCGGATTCGACTACTAGCGAGGGGTGGAAGCGTGGCGTTGTTTCCGTTGCGGTACAGCGTGGAGGTGCTCCCGGTTGCGGATGGCCCGGAGCGTGACGGGCGCGGCGCCCTGAAAAGGACGTGGGGGCCACCGATCGCTCAGCGTGTGTACGGGCTCGGTCCGGCTCAGTCGCAACGTTCGGTGATGGGCACCGGGGAAGCGAAAACCGTTGGCCCGAACCGGCTCGTGATCACCCACGAGCTGTACGTACCACCGGGGTTCGGGTGCAAGCCGTTCGACCGGGTGCGCGGGTTCGGTTGGCAATTCGAGGTTTTCGATTGGCCGCAGGATTTCGGCACCGGGCCGTTCGCCTTCACGCCGGGGCTTGTGGTGCATCTGCGCAGAGTGGAGGGCTGATGCGGATCAAATGGAATATCGGTGGGTTCCGCACGTTGCGTGCCGCGCCGGGTGTTCGCGCCGATCTGGAGGCACGCGCGAAGCGGGTCCAGGAGGCGGCCACCGCGAGCGGGAACGGGGGTCAGTACGTCGTGTACAGCCAGCAGGGGCGGGCGGCCCCACAGGGCCGCTGGCGGACCTCGGTGACGACCGCGGACCCACATGCGATGGCGCACGAAGCGAAACACGGTGGGGCGACGTTGATCTCGGCTCTGGAAGCGGGCCGATGAACGCACGCAAGCCCGCGCTGCTCGTGGCGCGAGCGCTGCTGGTGGCGCAGCTCGGGAATGTCCCGGTGCTGACCGATATCGATATTCAACGCCCGAATCGGTTCGTGCGGATCACGCGGGTCGGCGGCCCGCGCCTGACCAAGGTGACCGACGGTCCGATGATCCTCGCCGAGTGCTGGGACGTCCGCAGCGCGGAAGCGCTGGCCGGGGAGGTGGCCGATATTTTCGAGCTGGCACCGGGCCGATACGTGAATTACACGGGTGACGACGGGAAGCCCGCTCATGCCTGGATTTCTTCGTGGCATGAGGTCGGCGGTCCGGTGCGGCACCCGGACCCGGATGTGCTCTCACAGGACCGGTGGACGCTTACAGTGCGTCTCGGCATTTCGACAAATGTGTAGCCGAGCGGATGGTTTGCCTGTCGGGTGTTGTGCCCGGTGTTGTTCGGAGATTGATTATTGGAAATCGGGCGCGGGGTGTCCGAGGTTTTTCGGGGGGAATAGTTGCCTACCAATACCGACAAGGTTTATACGCCCGCTCCGGGTGTCAAGGGTGTCGTTTTCGCGGCTCCCTACAGCAAGGAAAATGCCCAGAAAGGGATCGATCTTGCCAAGGATTTCACGAAGGATCTGAATGGGTTGACGTTGGCCGGCACATCGGTGCTCGTCAATCTCGGCGGTTTGTCCGACGCGGGGATCGTGAATGCCGAAGCGAGAGATCACCAGAAGGTGAAAGACTTCAGCGGCTCCGTCATCAGTACGCCGCAGAGCGATTTTTCGTCCACGTTCAAATTGGATTTCGTGGAATCCACTAATTTGGATGTTTTACGTTTGGTCTACGGCGTCGAGAATGTCAAGCCTATCACCAAGGGCGGAACCGGCGCGGATGCGAATACCGTCGTTGCGGTCCAGGTCAATCACACCGCCGCGCCTCTCGCCAATTGGGTTTTCGTCACCGAGACCATCCAGGGGTCGAAACTGCGCCGCCAGGTCATCCCGAAGGGGCAACCGATTACCGTGGGCGACGTGACGCAGGTCTCCAAGGACATTATTCGATACGAGGTGACCGTGGAAGCCTTCGGATTCACCATCGCCGATGGCAGTACCGTGCACGTCGTCGAATATTTGTCGCCCGACGTCTGATTTCCGAATGCTGCTCGGCATGTTCATTTCTGACCGGACCGTGACCCGCTGCCGGGCGGGGTCTCCCGGTCCATCGCATTTGTCACGAGAGGTCTGGTCATGACTGTTTTCATCGTTCCCGAGTCCGAAGGCTCGAAAAAGGGCAACAGGTTCGCTTTTCGCGGCAAGGACGGCGGGCGCATCTATTCGGTTCCGTTTCTCCAGTATCTCTCTGGTGAATCCGCGGCCATGGTCGGCAAAGCGGTGGACGAGAACTGGGATGAGGCGCGGCTCACTCGGGGGCTGATCGGTGTCGAGTGCCCCGCTGCGGCGGACGCGGTACTGAAGATGGCCAATGACCAGGTGATCTCGCTGTCGCGGGCCTGGACCGAGGCGTCCAGCGCGGCCGTGGGGGAATCGGTTGGCTCCGAAAACTCCTGACCGAGTTTCCGGGGCCGATCGAATACGACTTGCTCCGCGCGGGCTACCGTGTGGCGGATATCGGCACCGAACGACTGTCCTGGTCGGAATTCGGCACCCTCATAGCGTTCATGCCGCGAAACGGTGAGAGCGCACTGTATCGCGCCCGCAATCCTCGGTCGTGGTGGTGGACTCAGGAAATGGATTTCCTGGCCGCGATTCTGTACGCGGTTCAGGGCGCGAATTGGCAACGGTCCGGTGGGCAGGGGGAGGCCCCGAAACCGGTGGCACGGCCGAATGATGCTCCGGTCGCAGCCGATCCGGACACGGTGCCGTTGGATCGGATCAACGATGAGTTGGCCGCGCGCCGAAAAGCGTTGATCGGGGAATAGTTGGGGGTGGTTCGTGGCTATCGAGTTGGCTGCGGCGTATGTGTCGATTGTCGCGGACACCAGCAAAATACCCGGACAGGTCAAGGCCGCGCTGGGACTGGCGGAAACCCACGCTACCCGTGCGGGGAATTCTATGGGCAAATCCATGGGTTCTTCGATCGGGTCCGGTGTTTCGGGTGGTCTTCAGTCGGCGGCGTCGGATTGGGTTCGCGGCGGATTTCTCGGTGATATCGGTAGCCGGGCCGGTCACCTGATCTCGAAGGGTTTCAATCAGGTTTTCGATTCCGCTGTCAAGGGCGGTTTCGAGCGTCTGAACATCAAGCAGCAGGCCGAGGCGCAGTTACACGCGCTGGGCAAGAGCAGTATCGAGATCAAGAAACTGATCGGCGAGGCCGATCAGATCGTCAAGGGCACCGCTCTCACTTTGCCCGAGATGCTGCAATCGGCCGCGATGGCATCGGCCGCGGGCGTGCGGTCCGGGGACAAGATGTCCACCTGGCTGCGTGCCTTGGGCGATGCCGCCGTCTATACCCATCAACCGCTGTCCAGGGTCACTCAGATCATGGACAAGGTCGTTTCCCAGGGTCGGGCGTACGGTACCGAGATTCGGCAGCTCGGCATTCTGGGACTGCCGGTCCGCAAATGGCTCGAAGAGTACTCGGGGCTGAGCGGGAAAGCGTTGATGAAGTGGCAGAAGGACGGCAATATCAGTGCCGATGTCCTGGCCGCGATCATCGAAAAGAAGATCGGCGGTGCCGCCAAAACGATGGGCGGCACCGTCAAAACGACCTTTGGCAATCTGCGCAATGCCATAGCCCGCGTGGGCGAAGCGGCCGAAGCGCCCGTGTTCTCGCGAATGACCGGTTGGTTCACGGACTGGTCCAAACGTGTCGACCTGGTGACACCGAAGGTGGCCGTGCTGGCCAAGCGTCTGGACGACCTCGCGGTCAACGAGTGGGGGCCGCGAGCCCTCGGGGTCTTCCGTCAACTGCACGACGGCGCGGGGTTGTTCGGCGGCAAGATCGGCGACACCTTCACAGTTCTGCGCGATACGGTCACCCAGTTGGCACCGGGAGTGCGTCAGCTCGCCGAAGCGAGCCTGAAGGCCGGTGCGGCCGTGGGGGCCGGTGCCTGGAATGTACTGCTGGGCACTCTGCAAACCCTGACACCCCTACTCGGTGGGGTCGTCCGGCTGCTGACCTGGTTCGAGCAACACACCGGCGCGGTGACCGGATTCGTAACGGCCTGGTTGGGCCTGCGCGCTGTCTCGAGCGTCATCGCGGGTCTGGTGCGGCCCATGGCGAACATCGCCGAATCGACGCGAGCATTGGCACGCAGTGGCGGCCTGTCCGGCGCGGGTGCCGTTCTCGGTGGCCGCGCCACCGGCATCGTGTTGGGGGTGACCGGGCTCGGCAAGGTCAACGCGGAGTTGGCGAGGTTGCAGGGGGCCGGGGCGCGTGGCGCCGACGCCGCGACGGCCGCCGCGACGGCGCTCGGGCGGACCGGAACCGCCGCTGAGACCGCGGGACGGAAGGTGCGCGGTGTCACGGCCGGAATCGGTGCTGTCGCAGGCGGATTCCGGGGTCTGCTGGGTGCGGTGGGCGGACCGTGGGGCGCGGCCTTGACTACCGCTACCGTGTTGGGCGCGGGCTCGCTCGAGGGGGCGACCCAAGCCCGATACAACGCCGAGCGGATCCGCGACGCGGCGGTCGACGCAACCAAGGCGGAGGCCGAGCTGGGCGCGGCGATCCAGCGCGCCAACGGCGCGTTCGATGAGCAGGCCAAATCCGCGGCCGGGCGCATGGCGAGTGGTCGACTGGCCGAGGTCACCACGTGGGGCAAAGACGGGCACGCCTGGTACGCGAACGTCGGTCACTGGATCGACAACGCCACGGGAAACGTCTTCGGCCGCAACGACGAGTGGGAACGCGGCTACAACCGGGTGTCGTCTCTCGGCGACCAATACCGGCTGCTGACCTCGACCCTCGCCAAATCCGGGTACAGCCTCGATGATCTGGGTTCGATCCTGTCGGACACCAGATCGAACGCGCTCATCGAGCGGATCACCGCCGACCGGGGCACTGCCGGCGAGGGTTTGGCGGAGACCCTGACACGGGCACGGGATGAGATCCAACGCGCAGCCGATGTCGCCCGCACGTCGACTCCGGGCGTGTACGCGTTGCGTGACGCCATGCGGAGCCTCGCTGACGAGACCGGTACGGCGGGGCGGCGTGCGCAAGCGATGCACAACGCGCTGTCCGCGATGAACGGCGGCTATCGCGATGCCGCCGACGCCGCGCGCGCCCAGCTCGCCGTCGTCGAGCAGATGCGGGCCGAGCCCTGGGCCGCATCAGACGGGCGCGGGGCGGCGTTGCTGAGTGCTGATCAGCAACGTGTCGACCTCGGGCCGGACGCGCTTCCCAACGCGGGACTGCTTCATGACGAGCTGAAGCGGGTCACCGATGCGGCGATCGATGCGGCGGCCAAGGGCGAGAGACTGCCCGAGGTATTCGAACGAGCGAACAGAGCGTTCGATGTGCTGGCGGAGAAGTCGGGCTTGTCCGCGGACAAGCTGCGGGATGTCGCCGCGACGGTCGGATATCTCCCTGCCGATATCGAACTCATGGTGCGGATGCGGGGCGCGGACGACGTGACCCAACGCATCGGCACGATCCTTCAAATGCTGCACGCCCACGATGGGCAGGCCACGGTCGGGCTCGACTTCCTCACCGATGACGCCAGGAACTCCCTGGCCGGACTCGGTGTCGATATCCAACTGGCGGCGGACAAGAACAAGTGGGTCCTGCGCGCCGATATGGGCGATATCGAAACGGCGATACGGGATTTCAAGCCGGAGCCGGTCACGGTGCCATTGGCACCGGGCTACCCGGATTGGATGAAGTACTACCTGTCGTCGCCGCCATCGCCTCAGGCTCCCCCGCACCCGCGCGCGGGGGGTGGCCCGATCTTCGGGTTGGGCGGTCCCACATCGGATTCGATCCCGGCGTTGCTGTCGGCGGGTGAGCATGTGTGGACCGCTGCGGAGGTGGCTGCGGTCGGCGGCCAGGACGCCATGTACGGGCTGCGGGCGCGGGCCCGCGCGGGCGGGCTGCGGTTCGCTCGGGGCGGCACCCCGACCGGCATCCAGGAAGCGATCAAAGCCGCCCGCGAGGCAGAGGGCATGAAATACGTCCTCGGCGGCGATACCTTGCTGACCGGATTCGATTGCAGTGGCTTCATCGGCTGGCTCCAGCAGATCGCGGAAGGTCTCGGCCGGAACACGCACCGCATCTATACCACCTACACGCTTCTCGACAACCCCGATAGGTTCGGCTTGAAACCGGGCGTGGGACCGGCGGGAACGTACTTCGTGATCGGTGCCGGTCCGGAGCACATGGCCGCCACCATCGCGGGACAGAATGTCGAAGCGGGCGGGAAGCTCGGCACCTCCGGTATCGGCGGGGCCCGCGCCGGTGCCTTCGACGCACAGTTCCCGTTCCGGTTCTATCTGCCGAATGCGCTTGTCGCGGGCTACAACTCGCGCATGTCGGGCGGTCGGGTCATCGAGTGGACCGAGGACGACAAGCTACAGCTCAGCCAGCTCGAGACCGATCTCCAGCAAGCGCGAGAGAAGCGGCAGAAGCTCGACCGCGCACGCTCGAAGGCGACCGACGCCGACAAACGCGACGCGGACCTGAAAATCGAATCGATCCAGCGGAAGATCCGCAAGAAGGAGTGGCAACGTGACCATGTGGGCGACGTCGAAGACGGTTCCCGCATCCCCATGGACCTACCGTTGCCCGACCACGAGTACACCGATCGGGAAACCCGGCAACTCGCGCTCGACAAGGCCGTACAGGACGCCCGCGACAAGTACGAACAGGCATCCGACGACTACGGCCCCGACGACGTGGAAACCAAGCTCGCCGCAGCGGAACTGCAACGGGCGCTGAAGAACCAGGCGCGCGGCACCAGCTCCGACGGCAGCGCCGACCGGCCTACCACACTCAAAGGCGTCCTACAGAAAGCCGGATCGGACCTGGTCGGAGTCGCCTTCGACGCCATCAAGGAGCAACTGTCGCCCGAGATCGGCCAATCCCGATGGTGGAGCGTCGCCGATCAGGGAATCGCCATTGCACGGGACTGGGACAAGTCGAAGGAGGAGGGCGGCAGCGGCGGAGCCGACGCCATCGCCAACGTACGAGCGGCACTCGCGGCGATCAATCCACCCGCCCGCGATCAGGTGGACAAACAGCTCGGCTACAACCCGGCTGCCGGGGTTCCGGAATGGGCGCGCGAAGTACGTAGGCGCACAGCCGTCTACGACTCCGGCGGCTGGCTGGAACCGGGACAGATGGCCGTCAACCTGAGCAACCGGCCCGAGCCCATCTTCAATAGCCCGGCGCAGGTGCGGGCGTTCGCGGGCAACCTCACGGTGCCTCGGGGTGCGGGGGTTTCGCTCGAGGATCTGCACGCGGTGTTGGCGAACCGGCCGAACGTGACTTTCCAAGTGACAGACATTGATTCGGCCATGGCGGCATGGCGGGCCGAGCAGAGACGGCAAGCATTGAGCTTCAGCCGTCGATAGATACAAAGGGGGCGTGTGGCTGACCTGGTGGTCGAACTCGAATCCTGGCGGGGGGACTGGTTCACGTTGTACGGCCCGAATCAGGGCGACCGCGGAGTGGTCCTGGGCGAGAAACCCGAAGGACTGCTGGACGATGAGCCGTTCGAGACACGTTGGTATTCCCACGCTTTCCAGCTCGGGGCCACACCGGACGGCGTCACGGTCAACCGCAAGGATCTGCATCTCGGGGTGGAGATCCTTCCCACCGAGCACGGGTCCTGGGGAGAGAGCTATTCGGGGTGGCGGCGGGCCTGGTCGACAACGCGCGACTCTCGGCTGTGGGTGTCCACCGCGAACTCGCGCCGCTACCTCGCCGGGCGGCTGACCAAGACTCCGGGGTTCAACCCTGAGACCGATCCTTTCGTCCGCCGCCATGGTCGCGTCGAAACATTTGTGACTGCGGGGGATCCGCGCTGGAAAGAACCCGATGCGACAGCGAAATGGGTCAGCACGATCGACACCACGGACGGCAGTTGGGCCTACGGCAAGGTCACGATAGCCAATCCGTGCGACTACCCTATGTGGCTCGTATGGGTAGTGCAGGCGTACGCCGGTGCCAAATATCGGCTACCTGACTACTCGTGGGGCTCGGACCGGCACGAACGCGCCGACGCAGACAAGAACCGAGTCATTCAGCTACCAACACTGATCGCGGGCGAGCATCTGCGGGTGGATACCGATCCTGATACCGCGCAAGTCGTTTCCGACATCGATACCCAGATATATCAGCGGATGAACGGCGTCAGATTCATGTACCCGGTGCCACCGGAAACACGGCCGACGCGAATAGAGGTGGGAGTGTCGGGTGCGCCCGCCGGGGTGGGGGTCCAGGTGCGGTGTCGCCGCAACTGGTCCTCACCATTGCTGATCGGCTGATCCGAGCACCACAAACATTCGTTGGGGGGAACAGCATGGCTACGGCCACGATTCCAACAATCGACTTCGACAAGGTATTCGCGGATATCTCCAGTCGACTCGACGCGGAAATGGAGCGCCGACTCCATACGCCGGAGGTACGCCTGTGGGACGGTGATCTCAACTATCGCGGCACGGTGACAAAGACCATCTCGGCATCGTTTCAAGTGCTGTTGAACGAGACGGGTACGGGTCAGCTGGAAATGCCGCTCGACTATTACCTGTCCAAATGGCTGATCGATGTTCAACAGCGCAAGACCACTGGCGTATTCGTGACCGTCGACAAAGACGGGTCGCGGTGGAGTGGCGCTCTCGATGAACTCCTGGTCATCAAGGACCGCGATGGGAAGCGGTTTGTTCGCCTGATTTTCAAGCATGACTACGAGAATTTGAAACATGTTCTGTGCTGGGTCTGCTCCCCCGCCTGAAAATGGTGGGGGAGCAGACCTCGGCACAAGTCGATGAGCAAATCCATTCACTCCGGCGGAATTTCAGTTTCCGAAACTTTGGCTGGCCTGGGGCAAAGCGCGCTGGGCAGTGAAGACCACGGCAATGGCGCAAATCCGACGGCTGGAACAATCGCTGTGGATGCTGCCGGACAATCCGCTCGACTTTCGGCAGTGGGGCGACTTCGCGGGCCAGAACTGGACCATGATAGTCAAGCCCGATTTGACCCCGGACGAATCTGTCACCGCAGTGGTTCATTCCCGATTCAAAACACTGCACGACGCCACCAAGAACGTCATGAAGGACGCGCAACTCACCTGGGAAGTGCGCCGCTACCTCGACGGGGACGAACCACCGTGGCCGGGGGCGAAGCTCCGGCACGGCTGCTTGGTGATCGATGCCGTAGACCACTCCGGCGCGCGAACCGGCACCGCGTTCGGCGGAGACGTATTCACCGGACTACGCCACGAGAAGATCATCACGACACCGGACGGAAAATGGGACGCGGTCGACAAGGCACCGGACCCGAATATGCCGACCGAATACTACCGACCGGGATGGCAAGGCACCCTCGCGGCCGTTCCGGGAATCATCTACCACGAAAACGAATACGGTGCCGTACAAACATCGGAGTACTCGTGGAAACCGGCATCCGATGTTCAGGTAGTCGCCGGTGGTTCCTCGATGCCGGGCGTGAACGAAGGCATCTCGGCGGCAATAAAACTGGCGGGATCACTGCTCGCCCTCATTCCGGGGGTGCCCGATCTCGGAAATGTCGCAGACACGATTCTGCACCCCATCTACAGCAACGTCTTCATGGCATTCGGTGCGTGGAAAGATGCGGACAGAATCGCCCGCCTCGGCCAATTCCATCTGAAGGAAAGATTCGGCCCGAACGGCGACAAAGCCTACACAATCGCCTGGCTGCTGGCCATGCGAACGGCGCTCTGGGAAACACGCGAAACAACACGACTGAAAGTCACGATCGAAGACGGGGCCGGAGGGTGGCGCGTAGGCCAGAACGGGCACGGCCACTACTACATCGGATCACGCATAGGCGTGGCAGCACTGGGGCTTCCACCCGGTCAGATCAACATCGAACGCGTATCGGAGCTGACATTAGAATGGTCACGGGACCAAGCCCCGAAATGGCATATCGTCCTCGGCGAGCGGGAACCGGAGGACCCGGTCGTCAAGGCATGGGAACAATTCCAGGAGATATTGGGAATTTTGCGTGATCTCGGGGTGCTCGGGTAATGCGTCTGCCGACACAGGAAAATTGCGATCCGGAAGATCCGAAAGAGGCGTACCAATGGGCTTTCGTCTGCCTGCCGTTCTATGGGACAACGCCACTGATCGTGCAGCCCGAAGCCCGCGCCGAATGGTCGGAACTCTTCTGGGACTTGGGATTCCGGCACCACCCGGAATTGCAGACGAAGAAGATTCGGCCGCCCTGGCGCGGCCAGCAACACGCCCTGAATCCGTCCATGCAGGTGGTCGGTATCGATGAACCCGACACCGAGCCCATCAGCATCCCCGATCCAGCCGAATACACCGTGCACGAACAAGAGGTCATGCTCGAGCGCTTGCGGCAGCTCGGCCGGATCGGTGATCGACCGACCGCGGCCGAAGGCGCGGAAGTCGTGGGTCCGCAGTTCAACCCGGCGGATCACTCGGTGTCATTCGTCCTCGGCTATTTGATGAACGCGTCGCCCGGTGAGCGGCGTCGAGTGATAGCGACCGAGATGACCGGAAAGCGCCGTGACGGGATCATGCGCCGCTACCCCGGCGTTTAGAAGGAGGTGACCAGTCCATGACCATGCCGGGCCAGAACGCGCCGGACGGGGCCTGGACCCTCGGTAGTAGATACGGGCAGGGCATCACCGAAGCGGACGTGCGAAAGTTGCTGCGCGGCAACGTCCTCGGCGGGTATCAGGATGCCCAAACCGGCATCAAGCAGGTCAACGACGGCATCACAAACCGGCTCAATGACTTTCGGGACAGCCAGCTCGACTTCAACAACCGGCTGGACCTACTCGAAGGCGTGTCCGGGTATTGCAGCCTATTCTTGTCCGCCAACTGGCAGCTCGCGGGCGGCGCGTACCGGCGACTCCCGTTCGACTCCCAGCTCGGCCCCCGGAAGGGAACTGAGTTGGCGCAGAACGGGATTCGACTGCTGAGTAAGGGACTCTGGCGCGCGGACGCGCATCTGACATGGCGGCCCGCGCCGAGCGGGTGGGGGCAGAGCAACACGGCCGGTCAAACGAAAATCGTGGTGCTGTATGCCGATAGCGGCGCGGTGTACACGGAGAAGGAATTCGACGGCGTGATCACGCCGTATGGTCCCGAAACCTGCGCTTTCTCCCACACATTCGTCATTCCCGAAGACCAGAAATTCGTTGTGCAGTGTCATGCCGCACATCCGAAGGATTGGCATTGGATCGACGGCGGGACCGTGAAATCGGCGTTGTCGGTGAACAAGTGGGACTCGCGCACCGACAACAACGTGCAAGCGCCGACCGTGCCGGATGGTGGGGTGCTGTCGTGACCACACCATCGGGCAACCGCCCGGACGGTGCCTACACGATCGGCAGTCGGTTCGGTGCCGACCAGACCGAGGACGGGACCCGTCAACAGATGGGGCTACCGATCAAACAGGCGTGGCAAGGCGCGCAGGACACGTTCCGGAAGCAGTGGAGAGCCAACGACGATGGATTGGCGTCGGTGCTGAATGGGCAAGCGGCGCTGTCGAATCGGCTGGACCTCCTGCGTGGGGTATCGGGGTTCGCGTCCGCGTACCTCGGGCGGAACTGGAGTGTGCGGGCCGGTGCGAAAGTGGTGCTTCCGTTCGACACCGGCGTCGGCCCCGTCAAGCACGCTGGTGTCGTCAAGCCGAGCGGAGACAAGTCGGGTTGGCTGGTCCTGAAAGCCGGTGGCCTGTGGCGAGTGGATACCCATCTGACGAGTGTCGGGCATACCACGAACGAACTGATCGTTCCTATCGCGACCCCGCCCTACTTCATTGTGTTGATCAGCTACGACCCGATCGCCCCCGTTTACTGGATCGAGGTCTTCAACGGCAAAGGCGATCTGCTGACCGTCCGACAATGCGACGCGCTGACCAACGTCGCCGTATACAGCGCGCAACTGTTCACGATCGTCTCCACACCATTCACCACGACATTCGCGCACACGGTCGTATTGGATGACATGCCACCGGAGAACGATCCTGCGGCACCGGAAAGTTGGGCATACGTGCGGGTGACCATGCGATACGACGGCATCGCCTCCACTCGAGGGGCGGCCGTGTCGGTCGCGGAGTGCAATCTGCGGGGCGGCTCAGTGATGTCCGGATTGACCGCAACCCGCTGGTCGAAAGACGCAACGAACAAGATCTACACACCATCGGTACCTGATGGGGGGAAGCTGCAATGACTCGATACATGCCACTGGCAGAGGGCACCTACACACTCGCCTCCGGATTCGGACCGCGCTGGGGCACGCTCCACTATGGCCTCGACTTCGCAGCGGCCGATGGCACTCCCATCTACGCCGCGCAGGCCGGCACCGTGGCGTATATCGGTGCGGCACAGGGTTTCGGGCAGTGGATCGTTCTCGACCATCCCGAGTCCGCGGGCGGCGGCGCCACGGTCTACGGGCACATGTGGGACGCGTACGCGACCGGTTTGTCGGTTGGCGATTGGGTGGACGCGGGCCAGGTGATCGCCTACGTCGGCAGTGCTGGGGAATCCACTGGTCTGCATTGCCATTTCGAGGTGCATCCATCGGTGTGGCGCGCCGGGTCGCAGATCGATCCGGCACCGTGGCTCGAAGGAGCGACTGAACCCGGTACCCGACCATTGGCGCAGAAGGGGGACCCGATGACGCACTACGGTATCGACATCTCCGGTTGGCAAGCCGGAATCGATCTCGCGCGGGTCGCGCGGGAAGGGTTCGCCTTTGTGTTGGCGAAGGCCAGCCAGGGTACGGACTATGTGAGCCCGGAGTACACAACCCAGCGCGACCAGGCCGCCGACGCGGGCCTGTTGTTCGGCGCGTATCACTACGTGTCCCAGGAGGATGCGGCCGCGCAGGTCGACAACTACGAACGCGTCGAACCGAACCGCGCCTATCCAGTGATGCTCGACCACGAAGAAGGCTCCGGAGACATCTCCACCCTGCGCGCGGTGTGCGCCGAATTCCGGGCGCGCGGGTACGTCGTGAATCTGGTGTACCTGCCCCAGTGGTACTGGCGCGATCACATCGGTTCCCCGGATCTCGCGGGCCTGCCGCCGTTGATGGCGTCGAGCTACGTGCTCGGTGGCGGGTTGCCCGCGTCCGTGCTGTATCCGGGTGATGACGATTCCCGCTGGACAGGGTACGGCGGAAACACCGTAGCCATCCTGCAATTCAGCGACCGGGGACAGGTAGCAGGCATGACTTTGGACGTGAATGCATTCCGCGGTTCACGCAACGATTTAGCCGAGCTGTTCGGCAGACAACAAGAGGGGGAAGAGATGGCGGCATCCGAAGACATCCTGGCGGCGGTCCGCGACATTCGCGCACAGCTCACCGGCAGTCCGAACGTGGGCGAGTATCCGGGCTGGGCACAGCTCGGGAGCAAGGACGGCGCTCCCATGACCCTGGTCGATTCGATCGGCGATATCCGCACCAGACTCGCGGCACTCGAAACCGCGATGGCGGCGGCAGCGAGTCACGGCGAAGGAGCGTCGGCATGAACCAGGCCACCCAGGTACAGCACGGTTGGCGGGCCACGGCACGAACCGCGGTCGCGGTACTCGTCGCGCTGCTGTCAGTGATACCCGTCCTGCTGACCACAACCGGCGTCGACCAAACCGTGTACGGCGCGCAGGTACTCGCTGTGACGGCGCTCATCACTCGATTGATGGCGCTTCCGGCGGTTGACGCGGTCATCGAGACCTACGCACCGTGGTTGGCCGCGCGCCCGGTCCGGTAGGCCGTAGTGGATCAGCATCCGTGGGTGATGTGGGCGGGGGTGGCCGCTGCGGTCTTGACCATGGCGGCCGCCGCAGTCCCGAAGGTCCGGGCAATCCTCGCACCGATCCTCGCGTTCGCTTCCGGGCGACGCGTTCGGAGAGTCGCTCGACTGCGGCACCTCGAAGCGGCATACGCGCTGCTGAACGATCAACGCACAGCGACGCTCTCGATTCAGTTGGCCGGGGTGAGCGCCCAACTCGAGTCGTTGGCCGCAGCACGGCAAGCCGACGCGGAACGACACGAACGCCAACGCACCGAAGACCGTGCACGCCATCAAAGCGAAATAGCCGAACTGAAGGATCAATTGGTCGAGGCTCGCGCCGAAATCGCGGCGCTACGACGAGAGTTGGCGCAGTACAGGGGGGAAGATGGCAGGCGGTGAAATCGGGCGCATCGCGCCCATCTACACGTTGAACCTCACCGACGGGGAAGATTTCAAATGGTCCTACCGCTGGGCAGGCGGGTTCCCGGTCGGGTTCGACTGAATCTGGAGTTCCTGAACGGCGCAGACGGCAAAGTCGGCGACAAGTGGGTCTTCACAATCTCGGGCGAATGGGCGTCGGTTCGAACCCAATATGAAATACACAGCGTGATCCTGTCGCGCACTCTGTATCGGCTCGTATTCGCAGACGACAACACCACGCCGCCGGATAGATCGGTGCTCCAGTTCGGATATGTAAAGAGGTGGCCGCAACAGTGACAGAACAACTGACCCCCGTTCCGCCCAACGTGCCGACTACGATGCCATTCGAATCCCCCGGCGGTGGTCTATTGGTACCCATGGCAGGCGTGCGCGGAGATATCGGCCCGAAAGGCGACACCGGACCGAAAGGCGACAGCGTAACAGCCGCCCGACGCAATGGTTCCACGCTCGTGTTCACAGTCGCAGCAACCGACCTCACGCCGATATCTCTGCCGGAAGTTGATTCGCTGGCAGGCTGGCGCGACCAAGCGCAGAATTCCGCAACCAACGCCGCCAAATCTGCCACCGACGCGAAAAAGTGGGCCGATGCCGCAGTCGGCGCGGTACTGCCCGACGATGGAGTCGCCGCGCCGAAACTGAAACCCGAAATTCGGGCGTCCCTGGCAAAAGCGGATACCGCCAGTCAGCCAGGCCATTCGCACGCCATCACGGATGTGACCGGGCTTCAAACCGCCATCGATTCCAAAGAGCCCTCTGGGGCGGCTGCAAATGCGATTGCCACAGTGCGGGATTCCGCGCCAACCGCATTGGACACGCTCAAGAAGCTCGCGGCAGCCATCGGCAATGATGCCTCGTACGCGGCTACCACGGCGGCAACGATCGGAGCGAAGTACACCAAGCCCGCGGGCGGTGTCCCGACCAGCGACCTCGCAGACCAGGCCGTGACCACAGCGAAGCTCGCGGACGGCGCAGTGACCACTGCCAAACTCGCGACCGGGCGGGTAACCGGCAGCGACCAGTCCGGCCCTCGATCCCTCACACTCTGGGTAGGCACCGAAGCCCAGTACACCGCACTGGCATCGAAAGATCCGAATACCGTCTATCTGAGGACGGCGTAATTGGGGCAAAGCATCGGTGCCAGCGAAATCAAGGCCATCAGCATCGGCGGCGCAGGAGTCCGGAGAATATCGGTCGGAACATCGTTGATCTGGACCAATCGGCAGGAATTCTCCGATAATTTCGACCGCGCCAATGGTCCACTCGGGCCGAATTGGGATACGTCGGGCCTCTCGGCCTACATATACGGAAATGCCGCTGGTCGGCCCGATGAGAAATCGGCCGGCGTGACCAATTTCTATTGGGGTGTTTGGCGACAGCCGCTAGCTACCGACGATATCGAAGTATCGGCGGTCGCAGTATCGCCCAAGGACGGGCTAGAAAATCTTTTGAACGCGAACAGATACGGGGTCAGTGTCGGCGCACGATTCAAAGCGGGATCAAGTACCGGTGTCGTAGCCCAGATGTGGGATAACCAAGCCTCGATCTACAGCTACGACAACACCGGGAAATCTACCGAACGTGCACAGAAAACCGGATTGAACATCGGCGTCGGATCACGCCTGCGCCTCACCGCAATCGACAACACCTACACTGCCTATATCGGAAGCGCCCAGGTCTGCCAATGGGTGGACACAGCAGGAATCGTCCCGACCGGCCCGGACTATCGCCGCCCCGTCTTCATCGTTGTCGGCAACAAGAATTTCCTCGGAAACTACGACAGTGTGGGCTGGGGAATCGATGATTGGGCCGCCGCCGATATCTGACCACGAGTCAGCCAAAAATAAAGATGCCCCGTGTCCATCGCTTCAGATGGAAACGGGGCATTCCATGCGTTCGGCCACTATTCCCGTTGAGTCAGGATCGGAACGACCTGGACAACTCGACCGTCCTTGACGAACACATCGCATTCGAAATCCGCCCACAGCAGTGCCCCGAAACTATTCTGCGAATCGACCCACGACCTGTACACCCACCCCGGAGCGGACTTCATCGGCGTCCTGGCATCCATCGGGCCGAAAGCCGCTGTGCTCGGTGCCTTCAACTTGTCGCGTACAGCTTGCTGGCATTGTGAGACCATCTCGGCGTGCGGGCCGCTGCCCACGTCCGCGGACTTGCCGTCGTGGTAGCTCCATGACAGGACGCCAACACCGAGGACGATTGCGAAGGTCACCGCTCCGATCGCCGCGACTTTCAAACGGACGGTCATGGGATAGTCCTACCATCGAAACCGGGGGCGACTCCAGCCGTTGACATGAAAACAGTAGCGGCCGAACGCTTTCCACTCCATATGACGTGTGGATGCGATTCACGGCCGAGACATCTAGATAGACCAGTGCCCCACTTGCATTTGTGCAGGTGGGGCACTGTTTCGCGTTTCAAGACCTGGAGTGCAGGCGGTCTGGAGTCGCGCCTCAGGGCCGGTCGAACTCGCGGTCACGTGCGCCTGCAAGGAAGGCATCCCACTCGCTCGGGGTAAAGACCAGGGCAGGGCCGCCAGGGTTGTTAGAGTCCCGAACGCCGACCCGACCCCCACTAAGGTGCGCCACCTCTACGCAGTCCCCGCTCGCTCCGCTGTGGCTGCTCTTGAACCACCGAGCGCCGGACAGGTCATAGCTCACGTTCCAACTCCTTTACGAGATTCCGAAGTTTCCTCCGGCTTGCCGGGACATCAAGAGCGCTACTCCTGAGTACCCCGTGTGCCTCACGATACCGTTGTACGGTCTTGGGGCGGTCGACGTACAGCGCTCCTGTAAAGCCTTCCACGTACACGACCGGGGGCTCAACCGGCCGCCCCTTCCCTCCTGTGCCGAAATCCATGATGGTGAACGGTCCGATCTGATTGCCTGTGGGGTATCCCGCGTCGAACGGGAGAATCTGAATCTTGATGTTGTCGCGCGTACTAGCGTCAGCAAGTGCCTTGAGCTGCTCAGCCATGACCCGCCGCGACCCGATCACGGTTCGCAGCACCGACTCGTGGATCACAACCTCCAAATGCAGTGGGGCGACAGACCGGGTGATCAGCGATTGCCGCTTGATTCGCAACTGAACTAGCCTCTCAATCTCACTCGGAGACTGCTCAGGGAAGCCCGCAGTGATCGGCGTTCGCGCGTACCGCTCTGTCTGAAGAAGTCCCGGCACCAACTCCGACTGATAGGCCACGAGCTTCTTCGCGGAGTTCTCCAAGCCGATGTAAACGTCGAACTTCTCGGGCAACAGGTCTTCGTATGCTTGCCACCACTCGGGCACGCTGGCTTGTCGCGCAAGCTTGATCAGCATGTCAACGTCTCCGGTGTCTGCCTCGTAGATCCTGCACAGCTCCCGGACATCCACGTCGCGAACCTTGTCCACCTGCCCTTTCTCAAGGCGCTGGAGCATGGCAAAGCTCCACTGCATCAGCTCGGCCGCTGCTTCGATCGTCAACCCGACCGATGTCCGCAACTCGCGTAGGTGACGCCCCAACTGCCTGCGCGGGAACGTAGACCCGACACCATCCATCCGTCTTACCTCCGACCTGGGTGTTCATTCACTCTGAATGATGTTCGCATTCACTGTGAGTATCTACTCGGTGTTTGAATCAATCTCTTTGAATATTCACCATACGTATCCATCTGGCATTCGCCGGTGTTGAACTGAAGGTGCGCCCGGTTGGGGGTTCCGTCCCATCCCTCCCACGGACCTCCGCTTCCTGGGGACGCCAGGGCCGGGCGCACTCCCAACTTCACTCCGATAGCGATCAGAGGTCTATCGATGGATACCAAGGCAGAATCGCCGGAAGCGCGACACCGCCACTACCGCAACCTGTTCAACTTCCCCGTGACACTCCATCCCGATACGGGCCGGATCACAGTGCGGACATCTTCCCAGGTCGGTGCGGTGGTGATGCCGGGCGAGCGGGTGCGAGCGCATCTCACACGGGCCACGGGTGCGTGCGGGCCGATCCTGCGCGATCCTGGAAACAACCGCTGGACGGTGCTGGTACGCCCCGATCTGGACAGGACGATTTCCAAGCTGTACCGCGCGCTGCGCGGGTTCGGTGTGGGAGAGATCTGCGCCGGGCTGGAAGTCGATTTGCCGACCCCAGCTACGACGGGGGTCGAGCGCAGGGAATGGGTGGTGTCACCCGCCGTGGACGTGCCTCTGCCGTCCTTGCGTTCGGTACTGGTGGCGATCACTGAATGTGCACTGAAGGTGGAAACCCATGTCTGAGGCGAAAGAGGCACCGCAGGAACGGGTTCCGGGAACACACATGCATCCGGCATTGGACACCGGGGAGCGTTTCGAACTGCCGCCGTCGGAGTGGGTGGCGTACGTGCTGGCCGGGATTCGTGCCATCACTCAACCCTCTGAGGAGGCGTGGTCATGACCCGCCCGAATGTGTTGGGGTACCTGCGCCGTGACATCGCCGGTATCCACCAGCAGGCGATAGAGCCCCTGATGCGCAGCGCCGCAGGTGATTTCGGATACAGCTACACCAAGACCCTGGCTCTTTCCGATCCATTCGCTTCGGAAAGAGCCCTGATCGCTCTGGTAGCGAACCTCGGGGTGCCCGCCGTGATCGTGCCGAGCCTGAAGCATTTCGGAGACGGTCGGCCGCCCGAGGCGCTGATGCGCTTGGCCGATGTGCTGGTGATGGAGCCGAGGGCGAAGTTCACCCGGATCGCACCCACAGGGGTGTCGTGAATTCCCGTCAAGCCCGTGCGATCACGGAGTATTTCGCCGCCCTGGACACCTGGCACATAGTCGGCCGCCCGGTCGAGGGGCCGGTGTGGGAGCGCATGGAGGCGGTTGTGGCCGAGCTTCTGGACGCCGCGAAAGCGGGGGCCGGTCCGTCCAGAAACCCGGGGATGCGGTCGTGATCTGGGTGACCGTTGTCCGCCGCTGCCACCGTGCCCGGAAGGCGTGGGAGCGTGCCGCCAAAGCCTGGGACAAGGCGCGAGCCCCGCTGGTGGGGCCGCTGCGGGATGCGGTGGTCACTGCCCGCATGGAGTACTTGGCCGCGACCGCAGCAGTCCGTACCGCCGAGTCGGGCCGGATGAAAGCCGTGCGGGCGTGAGCTGGGAAGAGCTGTTCGCGGTGGCGCTGCCCATCGGTGGGGGGCTGGTGGTCGTCATGTGGGAGCAGATCATGCGGTCGCGGCGCGGGGACTCGGCGAGCGCGATGACCTCATCGAGCCATGAAACCAGTTGCGAGACAAACAATTACGAAGAAGAAGGAAGACGAATGCGTGAACCGACATCTACCGAGGCGGTGGAGTCGTGACCTTGATGGAGATGGTAGCGACCATTCTCGCGGTGGTGGTGCCTGCGGTGATCATTGCGAAGATGCTGCGAGTCGATCGGCACCGGGTTCGTGTCCGGCGTGATGCCGGACTGCGGTACTGGCCTGTGCGTGAGGTCGGATCGGGGAGGCGGCCGTGAGCTGGGTCGAGGTTCTGAGAGTGGTCGTGATCGCGGCACCGCTGGCTGTTTTCAAGGTCCGCCGGGATGCGATGCGGTACCACGACGATGACGAGGGGGAAAGGTGATCATCGAAACCATCAAGCTTGCCGTCATGGCGGAAGTTGTGGCGACGGGTGTGGTCTACGCGGTGCGAGCCTGCAAATACATGTACAGGCGGATGCGGTCATGACCGAAGCGGGATCCACTGTGAGGCTGACTCTCATCCGGCACGCCGAAGCCGTCTCGAACATCGAACGGGTGATCCGGGGCGAGAAGACCTGTACCGGCTTGACCGAGCGCGGGCGTGAGCAAACCCTCCACCTCGCGACCCGGTTGCGCGCCGAGGACCGCCAGGACCCGATCAGCGCCGTCTACTCCACACGTCTGGCACGGGTGCGTGAGACAGCGGTCCCGGTCGCGCGGCGGTTGGGTCTCACGGTCGAGAACTCGCCGGGTTGGCGGTATTTCGGGTACGGGGCGGCGGAGGGGATGCCCTGGACTGCGCTGCGCCGCCTTCGCCAGGAGAACCCGCTACTGCTGCGGAGAGATGTTCCGGTAGCGCCGGGTGCGGAGACCAGGAGCCACTACAGGGCATCGATACGCTTCGCACTCGACCACGTGATCAGCGCCCATGTCGGTCAACATGTCGTGTTGTTCGGGTCGGTGGAGAACATCACCGCGAGCGCTGAGACCCTTCTCGGTATCCCGTCGAACGCCAAGATGACAATCGACCACACCGGTATCACCCGGTGGCAGATCGAGCCGCACCCGTACTCGCTGGGCGATTGGCGCGCTGTCCTGGTGGCCCACAACGACACTGGACATTTGTCGGGGGCCTTGGCGGTGCACTGCCGCGAGTTGGGCGGCTGAACAACGTGTCCAGGTGCCGACGCTGAGATACTGGAGCGTTCGGCACCTGGACACACCTGGACACGAGGAGGCACTGTGAGCGACGACCAATTCGGTTTCGATATCGATTGGGACGCCAAAACCCAAGCCTATCTGGATTGGGCTGCACCCGAACGAATGGAATCCGGTATCCGAGCGTTTCTGGCGCAGGCCGCACCGTCTATAGGCTTCGATTCGGAGTGGTGGAAGCGACCGACGACGGAACAAATCCTGAAAGCCGCCAAGGACCTGTTCCACGACCGCGACGGGTTCCTCTCGCCCGAAAACAGGGATGCCGCGGACGGTTTCATCCGATTCTACGGTGAATGTTTTGTGCGGCGGGTCGGGATGGCATGGACCAACCGGCCCGAATGGAGCGGCGCTCCGCTGTACAGCGATTTCAGCCCAGCGGTGCACAACGGAGACGGAACCAACATTCATAGCATGGTTTCCATGACCGACTACCTGTTCGATGACGGCCCACACATGGCCGATTACGTGATCACGAACGCGAGGCGTTCTTCGTAATATCCGCATGGCGGGGGAGGGTGCAATCGTGCCCGATGAATACGACAAATTCCGCAAAGGTCTGAGCAACTACGAGCGCGGATTATATTTCGAGCTTGGGCGGGCGCACGAGCGAGGAGAGACTCCGGACCGGGGATGGGTCCGGCAATTCCGGATTGAAACCGGTAAAGGTGAGCGCGTTCTGGATTCAGCTCGCACCGACGGCACGGGAACCGAGGCCAGGGAACGCAAGTCGGGGAAGATTGATGAGCGGGCACTCCATCAATTGCGGAAAGAACGGTCCGGACTCGCGTCCGGCCAGATCACACGTGATACATGGGAGAGGGTGGCCGGGGAGAATGTCCACCCCAAAGTAGCCGATGAAATTCGGACGATGGAAAAGGACTTCCCCGGCCGCTACGAGTGTCTGGAGGTTGCGAGGGCGGATGCGCTTCGCGCAATGAAACTCGGGCAGTCCTTGGTATCGCAGCAACTCGAACTCTTTCGGGCTTACGAACTGGACCGCGCGGACCGTGCTCGCAAACGGTTGGAACATATTCGGGAAATCGTGAAGGCGCGCGAACGTGCCGAACGTCTTCGGGAGATGCAGCGATTCCGGGAGGCGGCGGAGCGTGGCCGAGCAGAAGCCCGCGAAAGGGTCGAGCGAGCGAGAGAAGAGAGGGAGCGAGAACAAGCCCGGCATCGTGAAGAAACCGCCAGAATGCGCGAACAACTCCGCGAGAATATCCAGGCTCAAGCGCAGCAGATCGCGAAAGATCGAGAAGCCGGTAGGACAATAGATGCCGACCGGCTCTATGAAATCCACAAAGACCTCACGCAAGGCTTGGATGCGGTTCGCGAGCAGGAACGGGAAGAAACCCGAGACATGCTTGGAACACTTGGCTTGGGCAAAGAGCAAGCCCGCGAGATGGAACTCAACTTTGAACTGTCTCGGGAAGAACGGCGGCAGGATGTTGTCAAGGACTTGAACAGCATTGCATTGGCCGTGCAGCGTGAAGACCAACGCCGCGAAGCGGTGGAGGCTCAGCGGCGCGAAGCCTCGGAGAAGGCGCAGCGCGAGCGGGAAGCCCGTGAAGCGCGAGAGGCGTACGGCCAAGCACTACGGGAGCGTGGCATAAGCCCGGAGGTGGCCGCGCTCATACAACACCAGCAAGCACCCGGCTTGGAGAGCGAACGCGAGCGGGAGGGGCAAGAACCCCCGCAAGTCCAGGGCCGGAGCCGAGATATCGGTGGTCGGGGTAAAGGCATCGAGCGCACCAGGGACTGACATCCGACGCGGGTACGATTCCGCAGGATATCGGTCACATCGCGCGCTGAGCCATCGGGTTTCGTGCCACCCGGATCGACTCAGCCACGCTATGTGGTGAAGGTCATAATATTGGTATCGTCCCTGTTCAGAAGGGTTACACATGTGTGTAGGAGTGCTTCCCCCTGCTTGCCAGACGACGAGCTGAGCCACGGATGCATCCGAATGAGTCTCCGACGCAGACCCTAGAAGTCCACTCCGCGCTGCAAGGTGCGGATGGTGGCGTCCAGGATGTGGTGCAGGGTCGGGATATCCGGGGTCGCGGTGAGCATCCAGTGATCGAGGGCGACGCCGAAGGCGGCGAAGCAGCAGGCGGCGGCCAGTTGCGGGCGCAGATCGGTCTCCGGCAGGCCGCAGCGCGCGACGATACGGCGGGTCAGCGCGTGCTGGCGGCCCAGTGCGCCGATGAAATTCTCTTGGCGCAGTTGGGGATTGGTGACCAGCAGGTGGCGGGCCCTGCGGGCGGTGTCGATCCGGCGGCGCAGGTCGGGATTGGATTGGTCGAGCAGGAATTCGCGGATGGCCGCGCGCAGGGCGGTGAGCGGGGATTCCCCTGGTGGTCGGCGATCGAACGCGGTGAGCAGCAGGCCCATCAGGTCCTCTTCGTGGGCGAAGACGACCGCCACCTTGGAGGGGAAGTGGCGGTGGAAGGTGCGTCGGGAGACGCGCACCGCGTCGGCGATCTGCTGGACGGTGGTCTGTTCGAAGCCGTTGTCCTCGAACAGGCGCAGTGCGGTATCGATGAGTTCCTGTCTGACTCTGGTCTTCTCGCGCTCGCGCACACCCGTCGCCGCCGTCATCGACCCTCCCGTTCTGTGTGTCACATCACCGGCCGCCTCGATGCGGCGTGGTAAGAATAGTCCGCAGTAGATGTCTCAATGTGACATCGGATTCCATTCGAGAGGATGCCGCCCGTGAAATTGCGACGCGCAGTGACCGCCCTGGCCGCGGCCGGACTATTGACCGGATCCCTGGCGGGCGCCGCCCTGGCCGAACCCGCGGGCGGCGCGCCGGGCGCGGTCGTCGGCAACACGGAATTGCCCGCCGAGCTGTGGCTGGACGGCACCGGCTCGGCCCGCAGGCTGACCTACTGGACCCGGACCTCGCTCGATGAGCCCGCGCTGTCCACCGGAGCGATCTTCGTCCCGGCGGGCACGCCGCCGCCCGGCGGCTGGCCGGTGCTGTCGTGGGAGCACGGCACCGTCGGCGTGGCCGACGAGTGCGCGCCCTCGGTGGCCGGTCGCTCCGACCGCGACAAGAACTACCTGTCCACCTGGCTGAAGCAGGGCTACGCCGTGGTCGCCACCGACTACATCGGCCTCGGCACACCCGGCGTGCACACCTACCTCGACGGTCGGGCCGAGGCGCACGCGGGCATCGATATGGTGCGTGCCGCACGGGCGGTGGATCCCACGCTGGCCGCGAAATGGATGGCCATCGGCCAGTCGCAAGGGGGTGGCGCGGCGGTCTTCACCGCGGCGATGGCGACCCGGTACGCGCCCGAACTCGACTATCGCGGCGCGGTGGCGACCGGACCGGCCTCGAATGTGGTCGAGGCGGCGTCCCTGATCGGTCCGCAGACACCGCCCATCCCGTCCAGCCACCTCACGGCCTATGCCGCCTACATCATGGTCGGTTTGAAGGCCGCGCGCCCGGCCTTCGACGCGGACGCCTATCTGACCCCGATCGGCAAGGAAGTGGTCACGGCGGCCGAGCAGATGTGTCTCACCGCGCAGGCCGCCGAGAAGTTCGGTTCGATCACCGTGAACCAGCTTTTCTCCCAACCGCTTTCGAGTGGCCCCTTCGCCGAGTACGCGCACGAGGTGATGGATGTGCCGCTCACCGGATACGACCGGCCGCTATTCCTCGGCCAGGGCACCAATGACACCGACGTCTTCCTACCGCTGACCTTGAAGCTGATCGCGGACCTGGAGACTCACGGTGTGCGCCCGGAGGTGCACATCTATCCGGGCCTGGATCACAGCGCGACGGTGGCCGGGTCGCTGCCCGACAGCATGCCGTTCGTCGCGCGGGCCTTCTCCTGATCAGGCGGTGAGGAATTCGAGCGCCAAAGGGCTTGCCAGGGTCCGGAATTCGTCGAAGTAGGCGTGCCGGGCTCCCGGTATCACCCGGAGTTCGGCTCCCGGAATGCGCTCGGCGAGCAACGGTGCGTTGGCGGCCGGATTGAAGATATCGTCGCCGCCGTGCAGGACCAGGGTGCGGGATCGGATGTGCGGCAGGGCATCCCACGCATCGTGCTGGGCGCTGGCGATGCGGTGCCGGCGTTGGGCGTAGGGCGGCATAGTCGGATCGCCAAGGGTCTGCAACGGGCCGGTGTGGGTCGCGAGCCAGGCGGGGGTGTACATGAGCTCTTTGAGCGCGCGCCGGGCCGCCACCCGATCCGGTTGCGCCAGTGATCTTCGCACCTCGGGTGCTCGCGGAACGCCGTGCGCGTCGCCGGGGGAGGTGCAGCCCAGGATGAGTGCGCCGACCCGCTCCGGATGCCTGGCGGCCACCCACTGCGCGACGCGTCCGCCCATCGAGGTGCCGTACACATCGGCCCGCTCGATCCCGAGATCGTCGAGCACGGCGATCACATCGTCGGCGAAATCGACCGTGGTGCAGGCTCGGTCGGGTTTGTCGCTGTCGCCCGCGCCGCGCCAGTCCATGGTGATGGTGCGGTGGGTGCCGTGGAAATCGGTGCGGATGTCGTCCCACCAGTGGTGGTTGTTGGCCTGTCCGGCCAGCAGGATCAGCGGCGCGCCCGCGCCCGCGCTCTGATAGGCGATACGGACGCCGTCGGCGGCTTTGGCATACGACACGTCAATGAACTCCTCGATCCATGGACCCGATGGTATCGGGGCGTTCGGTCGGTACTGCTAGCGTCGAGCGGCGAAGGCTTTTCGGCGAGAGGAAGCGCATATGACCGCCCCGGTATTCCTCGGCATCGGCGCGGGGCCGGGCCTGGGCCTGAATGTGGCCGAATGCTTTGCCCGCGACGGCTATTCGATCGTGCTGTGCACCCGCACCGAGACCGAGGCCCAACCGCTGGCACAGCGGCTGCGCGCGGCCGGGCACCAGGCGTGGGGCGCGGGCGCGGATCTGGGCGATCCGGAGGAGGTGGCCCGCATGGTCGCCACCATCGGCCACCGCCACGGCCGCATTGATGTGCTGCACTTCAACCCCAGCATCTTTCGCGAGGTCGATCCGCTGGAGTTGACGGTCGCGGATCTGGTGGCCGATTTCACCATCGGCGCGGCCGCCCTGTTGCCCGCCGTGCAGGCGGCCCGGCCCTACCTCGGCAGGGGTGCGCGGATCCTGGTCACCGGCAGCGCCGCCGCCGACAAGCCCTGGTACCGGGCGGCTTCCCTGGGCGTGCAGAAGGCGGCGGTGCGCAACCTGGTCACGAGTTTGGACACCGCGCTCGCCCCGGACGGGGTGCGCGCGGTAGCGGTGCAGGTCAACGGCGTACTCGACACCGGCCCCTTCACACGGGAGCGGGTGGCCGCGGCGCTCTACGCCGCGGCCACCCGACCCGAATCCGAATGGACGCCGCACGTCTCCTACGACGGCTGAGGTCCTTCGACTCAGCTCTGCAGGCCGACCTCGACCTGCAGCGACAGGGTGATCTTGTCGCCGATGACCGCACCGCCGTCGGGCAGCGGCATATCGATGGTGATGCCGAAATCGCGCCGGTTGATCACGGTCTTGGCCTCGAAGCCTGCCACGGGGCCGTTGCCCATACCCGCGTTCACACCGAGGAATTCCACCTCGAGGGTGACCGGCTTGCTCACACCGCGAATGGTGAATTCGCCGTCGACCTCGAAATCGTCGCCGACGACCCGGAATCCGGTCGACTTGAAGGTGGCCACCGGGAACTGCTCGGCATCGAAGAAGTCGGCGGTGCGCAGGTGCCCGTCGCGCTGCTCGTTGTCGGTGGTGATGGATTCCACGCGCATCTCGACATCGGTGCTCGCGCTGCCGTCCTCGCCGATGACGAGCGTGCCGGAGAAGTCGGTGAAGCGGCCGCGGACCTTGCTCACCATCAGGTGGCGGACCGAGAAGCCCAGGGTGGAATGGCTCGGGTCGATGACCCAGGTGCCTGCGGCGAGTGTGTTGGCGGTGCTGGTGGACATGATGTCTCCTCGTTTGATCAAGAGTTGAACTACTTGGGTATTCGGTTGTCCGGTGGGCGGATTCGGCGGCGCTGCCGAATGGTTCAGCGTGCGATGTAGTCGAGCCGTCGGCTCAGCGGGCGGTGTCGCCGAGCAATTGGGTGAAGGGCACCGGATCGGCGTAGGGGTCGACGGGTCGGCTCGGTCGGCCCACCCCGAGCGTGTCGGCGAATTCTCCTGCGGCGCGGGCGATCCTGGCATTCAATCCGTCGGATTGTCCGGAGGCCCAGTCCTCCGACGCGGCGTAGACCGAGGTGGGGACCACGACGGCACGCAGATAGGTGAACATCGGGCGCACGGCGTGTTCCAGCGCGAGCGAATGTCGCGCCGTGCCGCCGGTCGCGCCGATGAGCACCGGCGTGCCGATCAGCGAATCCGCCTCGAGCACATCGAAGAACGTCTTGAACAGCCCGCTGTAGGAGGCGTTGAAGATCGGCGTCACCGCGATGATGCCCTCGGCCGCGGTGACCCGCTCGATGGTCTCGCGCAACCGAGGCGGCGCGAAGCCCGTCACCAGGTTGTTCGCCAAATCGTGTGCGTGGTCGCGCAATTCGATGACATCGAGGGTGACCTCGCGGCCGCCGTCGGCGAGTGCACGCTCGGTGGCGGCGGCCAGTCGGTCGGCGAGCAGCCGGGTGGAGGAGGGCTGGGACAGCCCGGCGGAGACGACCGCGATGCGGGTCATCGGGTCACCGCCTCGCGCTGCGCGGCCTCGACCAGCGCGGCATGGGTGGGCGCGTCCGGTATCCCGGCGGAGCGTCGGGCGGCGAATTCCGCGCGCAGCACCGGAACAACCTCCTCGCCCAGCAGATCCAGTTGCTCCAGCACGGTTTTCAGCGGGAGGCCCGCGTGATCGACCAGGAACAACTGGCGCTGGTAGTCGCCGAAGGTGTCGCGGAAGGTGAGGGTCTTGTCGATGACCTCCTGTGGACTGCCGACGGTGAGCGGGGTCTGCTCGGTGAACTCCTCCAGCGAGGGGCCGTGCCCGTAGACCGGGGCATTGTCGAAGTAGGGTCGGAACTCGCGCACCGCGTCCTGCGAATTCTTGCGCATGAACACCTGTCCGCCGAGGCCGACGATGGCGTGTTCGGCCGGGCCGTGGCCGTAGTGCTCGTAGCGGCGGCGGTACAGCTCGATCAGCCGCTGGAAGTGCTCCTTGGGCCAGAAGATGTTGTTGGCGAAGAAGCCGTCGCCGTAATACGCGGCCTGCTCGGCGATTTCGGGGCTGCGGATGGATCCGTGCCAGACGAAGGGGGCCACGCCGTCGAGCGGGCGGGGCGTCGCGGTGAACGACTGCAGCGGCGTGCGGAACTTGCCCTCCCAGTCCACCACGTCCTCGCGCCAAAGCCGGTGCAGCAGATGGTAGTTCTCGATGGCGAGTGCGATGCCGTCGCGAATGTCCTTGCCGAACCAGGGGTAGACGGGGCCGGTGTTGCCGCGTCCGAGCATCAGGTCCACCCGGCCGTCGGCCAGGTGTTGCAGCATGGCGAAGTCCTCGGCGATCTTCACCGGATCGTTGGTGGTGATCAGGGTGGTCGCGGTGGACAGTTGCAGCCGCTCGGTGCGCGCGGCGATATAGCCGAGCATGGTGGTGGGGGAGGACGGCACGAAGGGCGGGTTGTGGTGCTCACCGGTGGCGAAGACGTCGAGGCCGACCTCTTCGGCCTTCTGGGCGATGGCCACCATGGCCTTGATGCGCTCGTTCTCGGTCGGGGTGCGACCGGTGGTGGGATCGGCGGTCACATCGCCGACGGTGAAGATTCCGAACTGCACGACACCCTCCTTCCCAGGGGTAGTCTGCCATCCATTTGGTGGATGTGGCAACCAAATGAACAGGGTTGGTCCCGGACCTATTCCCGATTCGGCCCTGGTGGCTTGGATCACAGTGGTCGCTGTCGGCGTAGCCGTCCTCAGACCTGCGCATGGCCGGAGCGAAGGCGGAGGTACGCCTAGAATAAGCGGGTCTATTTGAGGGGGAGTTTGTGGTCGCCGAGGATCCATTGCTGAGCATGATCGAGCAGACCGCGCGGCAATTCGGCTACCGGTGCGAGGTGCTCGGCCCGGACGAGGTGCGGTTGATCCTGGACGGGGACGGATTCGTCATGGCGCTGGCCAATCTGCGCCGCATAGCCGCCGTGGAGGAGCGCGACGAGTGGCCCGCCCTGGTCGCCGACCATATGAGCACCGGAATCGCCGCATTCGAACTCGATCAGGAGAGCCCGATCGTCTATCGCGATTTCGACGAGGTGCGCGCGCTCGTGCGGACCAGGCTCTACCCGAGCGGCAGCCCGGCCAACGGCGCGGTGCGGCGCTTCATCGCACCCGGCCTCGCCCAGCGCGTGGTGTTCGACTCGGTGAACGCCGTCCACGCGGTGACCTACGACATGCTGCGCGAGTGGCCGATCGGCGAACGGGACCTGTTCGCGTTGGCCGAGGCGAATGTGCGCGCGGACGGTCGCCTCGAGATACAGCGCGCGGACTTCGCCGATCCCCTCTCGGAGGGGCTGCCCATCTCGGTCGTCGGCGGTTCGGAGTACGCCACCGCGCAGATCCTCTGGCTCGACCGCTACCCGGAGCTGCTGGGCGCGGCGGGCGCGCTGTTCGTCATCCCGACCAAACGCCCCTTCTTCACCTACCCGATCAACGATGGGGAAGCGCTGCGCGCGGCGGCGGCACTGGCGGGAGTCGCCGCGACCGGCTACGCGCGGCTCCCGTGGCCGGTCAGTCACCACGTCTACCGCTGGAACGGGCGCATCGAACTCATGGCCAGGACCGAGGTCCTCGGCAGGAAGGTAGATATCGAAGGCACCCACGAATTCTTCGCGATGCTCGACTCACTCGGTGGGGCATAGGGCCTGTGCCCTAGAGATATCGGCGCAACCAGGACAGTCCGAGTTCGCGGGTCACTTGGGCGCCGGTATCGAGGGAGGTGCCGCCGAATCCGTGGTCCAGGAACGGTAATTCGACGTAGCTGTTGGGAATTCCGGCGTCTGCCAACCGTTTCGCGAAGGCCGCCGAGTGTTCGGCCAGCACCAGATGATCGCCGCCGCCCTGAATGATCAGCGTCGGCGGCGAAGCCTTCGTGAGGTGCGGGCCGGAGTCCACGGCGGTGAAGCGATCCGGGAACTGCGACGGCGGGCCGCCGACATACTGGCGGGCGGCATCGACGCCCACGGCGGTCTCGGTGCCCGATGCGGTCAGATCCACCGCCGGATACAGTGCCAGCACGGCGCGCACCTTCGGCAGGTCGGCGGCTGTGCCGCAAGTGGGTTGCAGCGCACCGGCATTCACCTTGTTGGCCACATTGATGGCCAGATTGCCGCCCGCCGAACCGCCCATGGTGGCGACGCGATTCATGTCGAGGCGGAATTCCGCCGCATAGGCGTTCGCCCAGGTCAGCGCGCAGGCGGCGTCGCCCTCCTCGGTATCCCAGCGGTGGTTTCGATCGTCGGCGAGTCGGTAGTCGATATCGAGGACGGCATAGCCCTGGTCGGCCAGCCAGGTGGTGTACGGGTTGGTGCCTCGGTGGCCCATGATGAACGCGCCGCCGTGGATGCTGAGGACCAGCGGTGCGGGAGCGGCGGTTTCGGGCAGGTAGAGGTCGGCGCGCAGCGGGACGCCGTCGAAAGTCGCGTATTCGACGGTGCGCGTGGGTGGTTCGCCTGCCTGGCGATAGGGGATTTCGGGGGCGAAGGTGATCCAGCGGCCCGTCGCGCTGTGCACCGAGACCATGAGGCCGACGCCGGTGACCAGCGCGAGTGCCAGACCTGTCGCGGCGAGCAGCGTGATCGCGCCCGCGAGTCGCCTGCGGCCGCGCATGCGCAGGGCCACCAGCGCGATGAGCACCGCTACGACCGCGAGGGCGACATTCCACGAGCCCAGCGGATCGCGCAGCCCGCCGAGCAGAAGGAACGCTGTCTGCGCAAGGTCGTTGCGCAGCAAGGGTTTTGTCCAGCCGACCGGGATGATCGCGGCCAATTGCGCGAGTGCCGCGAACAATCCGAGCAGGGTCGCGATCAGCAGCAGTGCTCCGCGCAGCAGCCGGGTCAGCGGTGCGCCGCGTCGGGTCGAGGTGGTGGGTGCCGTACTCATCCGTGCTCGCCATCCTTCGGGTCAGTGCTGCCGTGCTGAATGCTCGGAAAGACTCGGAAAGACCTGGAACAGACAATGCCGCCAGCGTACCGGCAGGTACGGAACGGTTGGTGCCTCAGCTCATTCGCGGCGCACCGCGCTCGCCTCCATACCGCGCGGTTTGAGTTCGTAGGCGAACACCACGCGCTGGCCGGCGGCGAGCGTTTTGTAGCCGGGGGTGGTGATCGCGGTGTACTCGACGAACACCTGGCCGAACCCTTCGTCCGGATCCAGGAAGCCGAAACCCTTTTCGGCGTCGAACCAGCGCACCGTTCCTCGATGCCACTGCGGAGTCGTCATAGCAAAGCAGTGTGCGCCACGACGCGCCGTAGCGGAAGCCGAAATCCGGCCGGGACGGGCGCGATCGGTGTCGGGCAGGTGCGTTAACTTCGACGGTATGCGGCTTCACGTGGGATGTGCGATGTGGACGCACCCGGCCTGGCACGACAGCGGCCCGAGCGGTGCGCGGTTGCGCGCGTACGCGGATCACTGCACGGCCGTCGAGGGCAACACCACCTTCTACGCGACACCCACCCGCGCGACCGTGGAATCCTGGGCGCGCCAGACGGATCCGGATTTCCGCTTCGTCATCAAGTTGCCGCGCACGGTGACCCACGAGCGCAGGCTCACCGAGGTGGCGGCGGAGATGCGCGAGTTCCTTGTCGCCGTCGAACCGCTCGGTCCTCGGCTGCATGCGGTATGGGCGCAACTGCCCGCCTCTTTCGGCCCGAACGACCTGGGTGTGCTCGCGCGGTTCCTGCGTCGGCTGCCGACCGAGTATCGGCCCGCCGTCGAGGTTCGTCATCCCGCCTTCTTCGCCGACGAGCGGGCCGCCGCGCAATTGGAGGGGGTGCTGTCCCGAGTCGGTGGCGAATGGATACCGTTCGACACCACCGTACTTTTCGACGGTCCGCCCACGACCGCCACCGAGGAGGAGGCCTGGTCGAAGAAGCCGCGGGTGCCGCGCCGCACCCGCGCGCTCACCGAATTCCCCATCGTGCGCTATCACGGCCGCGCCGAGGAGGCGCGCACCGTGGCCGGGTGGCGGCCCTGGCTCGATGTCGTCACCGAATGGCTGCGCGAAGGGCGCTCGCCCACGGTATTCATCCACACCCCCGACAATGCCGCCGCGCGGGAACTCTCGCGCCGCTTCCACGACGCGGTGCGGGCACGTCTGCCGGAATTGTCGCCGCTGCCGGACCCGGCGCGCGCCGCGCCGATGACGCTGTTCTGAGATCGGCCTCGGGTGCGTGCCGCACAAGTCCCCGGCGTCCGGCGAAGGCATCCACTGTGACTCGAGCATCAGGCGCTAGGGTATGGCGGGTGGATCGCGCGCAGTACGACTGGCTCGAGCAGATCGTCGGCCAACCCATCGCCGAGAGTGCCCCCGACGCCTGGGGGTTTCGCAACCGCACCGAACTGTTGACCCTTGCCGATGGCGAACGCGTTGTGCTGCAACGCTATCGGGGCCGCGCCAGTGCCGAGCGGCGCGCCAGGGTCATGCTCGCGCTGCGCGAACCGGCCGCCCTGCGCGGTATCGTCGTGCCGCGCATCCGGCACTTCGACCTCGACGCGGACCCGGCCTGGATCGTCTTCGACGCGCTGCCCGGTCTCCCGGTCTCCGCCCACGTCGAAATGGGATACGACTCGGACCGATTCGGCGAGATCGCGGTCGAGATGGGGCGGATGCTGGCCGCGTTCCGGCGGCTGCCGACGGCGGGTTTGGTGCTCGACGGTCTCTGGTCCGATCCGGATCGACTCGCCACGCGCGCGAAAACCTGGGCCGCACAGCTTGTTCCGGAGCTGCCACGGCGTGGGCGGGCGGCGGTGGACGCGGTGATCGCCGAGCTGCCCGCCCTTTTCGCGGGCCGCCAACCCGTGCTGGCACACGGTGACTACGGACTGGTCAATGTCCTCAGCGACGGCACCGCGATCACGGGCCTGCTGGACTTCGAATCGGTGCGCATGGCCGATCGACTATTCGACCCGGCCTGGTGGGCCTGGTCGGTGGGTTTCGCGGGCGAAGGCGTGCTCGAGGCCGCGTGGCCGGAATTCCTGGCCGCCGCCCGCATCGATCTGGCCGAACCGCAACTGCCGCAACGCATTCGGGCGCTCCAAGTGGTGCGCAGCCTGGAACTGCTCACCGAGCGCGTCGGGCTCACACCGAATGTGGCCCGGATGGTTCGGGACCGGTTGGTCGAGATACTGGCGTGAGCGCCGCTCAGCGCCCGAGTTCGGCCACGGCCCGATCGAATGCCGAATCCCGACGCTGGGCGAATTCGTCCTCGGTGAAGACGGGTTCGGTGATATCGGGCGGAATACCCGGCCCGTCGAAGGCCCTGCCGTCGGCGGTCAGGAAGATCTCATTGGGCAGTCCGAAGCTCCATTCGGCGCGGCTCGCACCGGGCAACTTGCGCCCCAACACATCCGAGAACACGCCCTGGGTCGGCTGCCCGATGCGCAGGGTCCGGCCGGGGCGGCCCATCATGGCCTGGGTGAACGTCTCGCCCGCGCTCATCGTGGAGCCGCCGGTCAGTATGGCGATCGGGCCGGTGTATGGGGCATGGGCCGGTTCTACCTGAATCGGGCGCGGGTCGGCGGTGCGAGTCTTCTTGGTGTAGGCCAGATATGAGCGATCGGTGAATCGGCCCGCCAACTGGAGGGCCAGACTGTCGGAACCGCCGCCATTGAGACGCACATCCAGGACGAGTCCGCGCAGCCCGGCCAGGCGCGGGCCGTCGAAGACGGTGTCGAGGGCGCGGGCGAGTTCGGCGCTATTGGCCTCGAAGGTGCGGGCGGCGGTGTAGGCGGAGAAGCCGGAGACGCGCAGGTATCCGATCTCGGGTCGATTCGGCAGTGTCGCGAAAGCAACACGGCCATTGGCGAATTCGGCCCACGGCTGCCCGCCGAGATCGCGCTCCCGGAGGAAGGTCCGCACCTGCTCGTCGAGTGCCTTGCTCGGCAGCGTGGTGCCGGGCCGCGCTTCGGCCACCATCTCCGTTTTCCCGTCGGTGAGCATGACATGGGCATCGTCGAGCGGGGTGATCATCTCCTTCAATACGGCGAACAGTCCGGCGTCGTCGCCCGCGCGCTCGGCGCTGAGCGCGCGCTCACGACAGCGGTCCCGGACCTGGTTCCAATCGATACCTTTCGCCGCGAAGAATGGGTAGTTGTCCTGGAAGGTCTGCCAGAACACGTCGAAAGCGCTGGGCGGTGCGGCTTTACACGTCTCGGGCAGACCCGACAGCCGTCGCAGCGGGCGGTCGCCCGGTGCGCCCTCGAGGTGCAGGGCGGCACGGTCGGCGTCGATGACGCGCACGGTGACGCCATCCCCCTCCTTCATCAGGAAGCGGTCAGGTGCGGCGAACCCGGTGCTGGTCTCGACCTTCAGACAGCTGACCGCGGTGGTCTCGTAGATCTGCAATTGGTCGCCCTCGATGTCCAGGATCCCGGCGTAATCGGTGCTCTCCCAGAGTCCGTCGCGAGTCTCGGGCTTGGACTCGGCGCGCCCGCAGGCCGCGAGCGCCGCGGTGCCCACCAGCAGTGCGGCGAGCGCGACCCTGCCTGTCGATACGGCCCCTGCTGTGTCGCCTGTCCGTGCGGTCGATGCCGCAGTGGTTCTCCTGTGCCGCATGATCATGGCTCCAAGGTCCGCGAAGAATGCCGATTCGTCCAGTGACGGAATGATCGCCGCAGGTCCGGCTACGAGAGCCTCGGCGGCGGTGGCGATTCGGACAGCGGTAAGCTCGCCGACATTGCCGCACGCTGAGATTCACCATCAGTTCGACCGCGCATTTTCGCCCGTGCCCAGCACCATTGCTTTTCGCACAGCTGTTGTTTCGCACGATATTGCCATCGTTGACCGAGTGAGAATCAGGGCTCATCCATGACGAATACGACCACCCTGGCCCCCGAGTCGCCGCCGGACCAGCACAGGGGCTCCAGCGCGGCGCTGTCGCACCGGCAGATCCTGACCATTCTCTCCGGGTTGCTGCTCGGCATCTTCCTGGCCGCGCTGGATCAGAACATCGTCGGCGTCGCCATCGTCCGCATTGCCAACAGCCTGCACGGCTTCGACGAACAGGCCTGGGCCACAACGGCTTACCTGATCACCGCCACCATCTCCACACCGCTCTACGGAAAGCTGGCCGATATCTACGGTCGAAAGCCGTGGTACCTGCTGGCGATCGGGGTGTTCGTCCTCGGGTCGATCGCGTGTACCTTCGCGACCTCGATGTACCAGTTGGCCGGGTTCCGCGCCATCCAGGGGTTGGGCGCGGGCGGGCTCATGTCCTTGGCCTTCACCATCATCGGTGATCTGGTCCCGCCGCGCGAAAGCGTGCGCTACCAGGGCTATTTCATGATCGTCTTCGGCGGGGCCACGGTGCTCGGCCCGGTGCTCGGCGGATTCTTCTCCGGCCTGGATCTGCTGTGGGGTCTGGAGGGGTGGCGCTGGGTCTTCCTGGTCAATGTGCCGATCGGCTTGCTCGCGCTGCTCGTGGTGGCCAGGGTGCTGAATGTGCCGCACCTGCGCCAGGATCACCGCGTCGACTGGTTCGGCGCGCTCCTGCTGAGCATCGCCGTGGTGCCGCTGCTCATCGTCGCCGAGCAGGGTCGCGCCTGGGGTTGGCGCTCCGATCGCGCACTGCTCTGCTACGGCGTCGCCCTCGCCGGACTGGTGCTGTTCCTGCTGGCCGAATACGTGATGAAGGATGCCGCGCTCATTCCGCTGCGGCTGTTCCGCAGTTCCACTTTCAGCGTCGCCATCGCGGGCGGCACCATACTCGGCGTGGCCATGTTCGGCGCCATCGTGCTGGTGCCGCTGTATTTCCAAGTGGTGCGCGGATATTCGCCCACCAAATCCGGTCTGCTCATGCTGCCGCTGGTACTCGGCATCATGGTGGGCGGGCAGGCGGCGGGCATGGTCACCAAGTACACCGGCCGCTACAAGATGATGCCCATCGCGGGGTGTTTCGTCATCGCCGGCGGGGCCGCGCTGTTCGGGCGGGTGCACTACGACAGCCCGGTCTTGCATTCGCTGCTGTATCAGGCCGTCATCGGAGCCGGACTCGGCGCGTGCATGCAGACACTCATCCTCGCCGCCCAAAACGCCGGACCACGTTCGGATATGGGCGTATCCACCGCCGCCGCCACCTTCTTCCGGCAGATGGGCGGCACACTCGGCGTCGCGGTATTCCTCACCGTGCTGTTCAACCTGTTGCCGCACAAGATCATCGCGGCCTTCGGCGGCGCGCCGCCACCCGGCTTCGCCGCCGAACATCTGGATCAGCTCCAGCGCAATACCGCCGGGATCACCGAATTGCCCGCACAACTGAAGATTCCGGTGCTGACCGGGTTCACCGACGCCATCTCGGCGGTGTTCTATGTCGCGGCGGCGGTCGCGGCGCTGGCGGGCGTGGTGCTGCTGTTCATGCGGGAACTACCACTGCAAGGCGAGGCGCCCGCTGCCGAATTCGGCACCGCCGTCGCGGAATTCACGCAGGAGCCGGTGGCACTGGAACATTCGCTGTCCGGCTCGATCCGCCACGAGGACGGCCGCCCCGTACCCGACGCCGCGCTGACCCTCATCGACAAGCGCGGCCGCCAGGTATCGCGCGGTTCGGGCGATGGTCGCGGTCGGTACACCATCGACGCGCCGGAGAACGGCAGCTACGTGCTGATCGTCTCGGCCCACGGCCACCAGCCCACCGCCATCAGCGTGGTGGCCGGGCCGTGGCCGCAGCATCTGGACCTCACACTGATGGGCGCCGGACAGGTCTCCGGGACGGTCCGCTCGGCGGCAAGCGGCAATCCGCTGCAGGGCGCGACGGTCACCCTCACCGACCCGCACGGCGAGGTGGTCGGCGCGGCCGTCACGACCGAGGCGGGCGTCTACTCCTGCCACGGCGTGGTCTCGGGCGCCTACACCATGGTCGCGGTGGCCGACCACATGCGCCCGGCCGCCGCCACCCTCACCGTCTCCGACAGCGGACTGCACCACGACATCACCCTCGACCCCATGGCCGTGCTCGCCGGAACCGCATGGGCCGAGGGCAGATCCGTGCCCGATGTGCAGATCATGCTGCTCGACGGCGGCGGGGATCTGACCGCCACCGCCCACACCGACGATGCGGGCCGCTACCTCGTACCCGATCTGCCGGAAGGGGAGTACACGGTCGTTGCGCGCGGCTATCCGCCGGTGACCAGCCGCGTCACCGTCACCGGCGGCCGCGCCACGCACGATATCCGGCTCGGCTACGGATTCGAGCAGCAGGCGCGAGGTCAGTGAACCGGATAGTTCCGGTCGAGCCACGCGCCGAAGGTCTCCCCGGTCAGGACCGCATCCGGTCCGGGGAGCAGTGCGCCCGCGTCCTGCAGTTTCGTGGTGGCGTCCGTGACCGGAATCTCCTCGACTCGCGCGGGATAGCCGCGGCGCGCGGCCAATTCGGCCGCGGCGTCCACTAGACGCAACTCCTGCGGCCCTGCGATATTCACCAGCTCCGGGGCCAGCGGATCCACGGCGATCTCGACCAGTTTGTCGACCACCGCGGGCAGGGCCACCAACTGGGTGCGCATCGGCGGAATGTAGGCCGTGTCGGCCTGCGTGGTCCACTCCAGCATCATGCGCGGAAATTCGTGGAACTGGGCGGCACGGACGATGTGCACGGGCACCGGCCCTGCCCGCAGCGTCCGCTCCTGTGCCAGCTTCCCGGCATTGTGTCCGCTCACGAACGGATCGATGCCGATGATGGAGGTCAGCACGATGCGCCGCACGCCTGCGGTCTCGGCCGCCCGCTGGAGATTGGTGGCCGTCCGAGTGAAGAAGTCGACCGCCGCGTCGGTGTCGGGATTCTCCGGGGCGTTGAGCGCGTCGATCACCACCTCGACACCGGTCAGCGCTTCGAGCAGTCCGATGCCGGTGTAGACATCGACACCGGCCGCGCGGGTGATCGGCACGACCTCGTGCCCGCGCGTGCGGAGCAGTTCGACCACTCCGCTTCCGACCAGTCCGCTCGCACCCGCCACCGCGATCCTCATGGAGCACTTCCCTTCGTTGTTTCGGCCTTCGCGATGATGACGAAATCCAACCTCGGAGTGTGACACGGCAGTGCGAGCAGTCCGGCTTGTGCGGGCACGATGACCGGGACCCCGAACAGCGAGCCGAGCCGCGGGCAGTTCGCGCCGCGGTTCGGCTCGCCGTTCGCAATGGGTTCGATACTCAGAGGGCCAGCCCGATCAAACCACCGATGATCGCGCCGATGAAGCAGCCGACAATCGCGCCGACCAGGAAGAACCAGATACCGATGACGATGCCGACGACGCATCCGATCACCGCGCCCGCGACGACCGCGCCGCCGTCGCTATCGGCCTGATGCGTGAATGGCAGATCCCGCGAATCGAGCGCGGCCTGCGTGGGACCACCCACCGGGGTCAGCGTCAACGAGGTGTCATTGCGGCTCAAAGACGGTGTGACGGCATAGGTTTCACCGGTTGGCACCCGCAGCACCGTCGGTATGGTGCCCACCGTCGCGCCATCGGCGGCCACCACGGTGACGCCGTCGCCGCCGAGAACGAATTTGCCGGAGGCGAGATCGACGACCGCAGTGGAATGGTCGGCCGCGAGCGTGGTCGTGTAGGCGACGGAGCCGTCCACCCCATTGATCGTGACATCGTGCGCGAGTTCGGCCTCGCCGTGCGCCATGACGGTGGTGATGCTCGTTGCCGCTATGGCCAGCACCGAGGTTGCCACCAATTTTCTGATGAACATTGAACAGTCCTCATCCTTGCCGATTTACCTTTGACGTTCCCCCGACGAACGGCACAGGACCTGGGTCAATGATGCGCTCGGCGATCATTGGTGTCTATGGGGGAGTCGCTCCCCTTTTTGCAGGTAAACGGTATGTTTTTGGATCATGGCTCGACCGGGTTCCCTCCGTGTCGGATGCCGCGCGGAGCGCCTGATCGGTTGTATGCCGCCAATCGTTGGCCAAATACCGCAGGCGGTACCGATTGTTGTTCCGACCGTGCAAGAGGTGTGCCGCACCGGTCGGCTACCGTGTGCGCTATGCCTGTGGACCGACGATCGCTGCTGGCGCTCGGTGCGTCGAGCGCGCTGCTGACCGCGTGCGGTCCGGAAAAGAAGAAGGCGCACGACAAACCGGCCGCCGCGCCGCCGCCCACGCGTCCCGGCGCGCCGATGCCCGGCACGGTGATGATCATCCGCCATGCCGAGAAACCCAGTGGTTCGGGCAAACCCGACGGGATCACCGAGGCGGGGGAGAAGGACGACAAATCGCTGACCGTGCTCGGCTGGAATCGCGCAGGCGCGTTGACGGCGCTGTTCGATCCGCGCGGCTCCGACGGCGCGCCCGCGCCGCTGCGTCCGCACTTGGTCCGGCCCGCAACGATTTTCGCCTCCGCCCCCAATGGGGATGGCAGCAAGCGTCCATTGCAGACGATTGTCCCGCTGGCCGCCGCGCTCGGTCTCACACCGAATCAGCGATTCACCAAAGGCCAAGAAGCCGAACTGGTTTCCGGGCTCGCGGGTGCCACCGATCCGGTGCTGATCAGTTGGCAGCACGAGAATATCGCCGCGATCGTCGCGCATTTGGGGCCGGTCGAGCCGGCGCCGCCGACCTCATGGCCGGGCGACCGCTACGACATCGTCTACGTCTTCAATCGCGCGGCGCCGACGGATCGTTGGAATTTCACCCAGGTCCCGCAGATGCTGCTCGCGGGCGATCGGCCGACACCTATCTGAGCTGTGCCCCAGGGTATTTCAGTACCAGTGGTGGGCCTGCCAGAACACCCACGCGGCTTCAGGGCTCCCGTAGCGGAGGTTCATATAGTCGTAGGCCCAACGGATTTGGGTCAGCGGATTGAATTGCCAATCCCAGCCGTGCGAGGACATCTTCTCCGGCGGCAGTGCCTGACCGAGACCGTACGCACCGCTCGCGGGGTTGATGGCGAAGGTATTCCAGCCGCTCTCATGAGTGATGATGCTGTCGAAGGCCGCGAAATGATGCGGCGGCACGATCAAACGGGCGATCATCTTCGAGGCGAGAGCGGGGGTGCTGGAGCCGAGATCGGCGGAGAGTACGGGTTCGAACGGGTCGCTGGTCGCGATCGGGGCCGCGATCAGGACGGCGCAGCAACTCGCTGCGGTCACGGCGGCGATGCGTAGTAGGTGTGCCATGGCCGGATCGCTCCTAACGCCGGAGGGGTTCCGGTGCAGTTAGCAAACCATTAGTTATTGGCAGGTTGGGTGACCCGGCCCGGCGTGTCAGCGATCCTCGCGCGCCTGCGCGGGATAGAGCCGGTGGATGGTCAAAGCGGCGGCCAGCAGACGGGATTCGGCGGGATCGGTCGGATCGAGGTCGGTGAGTTCGGCGGTAGTTGATATCGACGCAGCGACCGGATTGATTCCCCGCTCTCTCGGATGTGCTCCGCATAACCGGTGTCCTACCTCACCGGTCGGCGATCAGAGCGGCCGACTACCTACTCTGGATCTCAGTAGAAGAAGTCGCCGGCAGAAAGGCAAAGGAGCCACGATGCGACGAGTTCCCACCCAACCCCACCCGCGCACCAAACGCGCGATGACCAGAATGGCTGCCCTCGCCCTGGTCTCCGGCACCCTCGCCATCGGCCTCACCGCCGCCGCCGGTTTCTCCTCCGCGGCAACGACTCATACCCCCAACAGCGCGTTCGCCACCGTTACGACGGCTTCGCTGAACCTCATGCGCGAAGGAGTGTGATCTCCCGCCCCGCAGGACTCGCAGCCGTCGTGAAATTGGTTCGCTTGTCAATGGATTCGGCATCGCTGCGTCGATCGAAGATCACCAGCACCCCCGTATTCAGACCGAGGCGGTCTAAGTAACCGTCCAGTTGGGCGAGTCCGGTGGCAAGCGGGTCGGCCTGCTTGTCGCGCCATACCTTGAGTTCGAGTGCTTCGAGTTGCCAGGTTCGCTGGTTCTCGGCGTTTTTGTACGGCTGACGGATCAAAAGATCGATCCGGCCTCGACCAACGCCGTACTCGCGGTCGATATGGCCGCCGCCGTTCACGACTCGATGCAGGAACGCCATCATCACCAATTGAGGGGCAACTTCATGGTAGCCGTGTTTCGCGACCATGATCTCACCGTTCTGCTTCCAGAAGTTGGCGAATTCGGTAAGGAGTAGCCGGAAATCGAGGCGGCCGTCAGGGAGGCGGAAGTTGCGCGGTTCGGCGACGATCGCCTCTTCGATGACGCCGCCGAGGACTCTCACGATGACTTCTTGGTAGATCGGGTTGGCAATCCTGGCGGGCCGGGTGGGGGCGATGAGTCCGAGATCACGCACATAGGCGATGGAATCGTTGAAGACGGGATCGACATCCGGAAGTGTTCCAGCGACTATCGGTTCGATAACCGACTGTACCCGCGGCTCGTTGAGTACTTTGATGAGCGAGTCCAAATGTGTGGCGCGCGCCAGGATCAACCGCTCCTTTGCTTCGTCGATGTGGTCGTCGGTGATGTCGGTCTCGACCCGCATCTGTTCGATCACCTCGGCGGCGAGCGAATTGACCAACCAGGGCTGTCCCTGGGTGTAGTAATAGGCGAGATCGATTGCGCGAGTAGTGAATTTCTGTCCGGTTTCGGCGGTGTGCTGTCGATACAGTTCCGTCACCTCTGCGAGGGTGAAGTCCGCGATTCGCATCGACTCGACATTGATGTTGAATGGGCTCGCTGAGCCGAGCCGGGTTGGATCGCCTCCCGAAGCCGCCTTGTAGTCGCGGACATCGCGAAGTCCGCACAGCACAATCGAATGAACAAAACTCTTCTTCTGGTATGTGTATCCAGCTCGAAGCTGGTGCAAGACGCTGCGCAGGCTTTCGCCGCCCATCGCATCGATTTCATCGAAGAACAGAACGAGTGGCCTCGGGCAGTTACGTGCCCAAGTTCCCAACCCCTTATTCAAAGCTGATCCGGCCGCAGAGGAAGGCCACTCGGTCGGGGGCTGACACTCTGGTGGCAACGCTTGCAATTCGGCTTGCAAGGTGATGTTGTCCAGAAGCGCTTGTTCTGCCCCGCTGAAATCACCACCATAGGGCGCTGCCATTTCGCATGAAAAGCTCAGGGCCGCATACTTGCCTGTCGCCGTGAGCTGATACGCCATCTGCTGAACGGTGGTTGTTTTCCCCGACTGTCTCGGCGCGTGCACGACGAAGTACTGTCCGCGCGAAATGTAACGCATTGCATTGGGCAACCGTTCGGAGGCGGGCAGCATGTAGTGCAGATCCGGGTCGCACGGCCCGGAGGTGTTGAAATATTTCACGGCCACTCCTCGCTCGTCAGTCCTGCGGCTAAGAGGGCCCCCAACCCCGACCCGTGCGGAAGTCTACCCGGCTTCGGGATCGCACCGGTCAGGGCTCCGGGCTGATGACTATGTACGTGAATGGGGTTGAGAGGTAGCGGAATCTGGGAGGAAGTTTGGGGGATAGATCATTTGGGTGGGGGTGTTGGGGGTGCGGCGGGCCAGGGGGTAGTAGAGGGCGGCGGTGACGAGGATGCCTACCAGCCAGGAGATATCGGCGCCGCCGAGGAGGGTGGTTATGGGGCCGGTGTAGAGCTTTTGGGCGAGGAAGGGGATTTGGGACAGGACACCGAGGAGGTAGGCGGTGAGGGCGGTGCGGTTCCAGCGGCCGTAGCGGGCGTCGGGGTTGTAAAGGGCTGGGATATCTATGCGTTCGCGGGAGATCAGGTAGTAGTCGATGAGGTTGATGGCGCTCCACGGGGTGAAGACCATCAGCAGGGTGAGAACGAAATTCTTGAAATTGTCGAGGAAGTCGGCGCTGGCGGCGATGGCGATGAGCATGGAGACGGCGGTGAAACCGACGATGTAGCCGCCGCGGGCCAGGGCCGAGGTGGTGGAGCGCCCGGTGAACGCCGTCACCGAGGTGAGGATGGACATGAAGCCGCCGTAGGCGTTGAGGCAGTTGACGGTCAGCTTGCCGGTGACGATCACGAGGTAGATGAGCAGCGCCACCATGGACGGCCCGGCGAGATCGCCGATGAATCCGACCTGGTTGCCGAGGAATTTCTTGCCGGCGACTGCCGCGACCAACGCGCCGAGCGTCATGGACCACTGCGAGCCGATCACGCTGCCCGCGAAGGTCGCCCAGAAGGTGGCGCGCTCACTCGTGTGGCGCGGCAGGTAGCGGGAATAGTCGGCGACGTACGGTCCGAAGGTGAGCTGCCAGCCCGCGCCGAGGGAGACGGCCAGGACGAAGGTGACGGCGTCGAAGGATTTCGCGCCGATCACCGCGCTCACATCGTATTCGAGGAAAAGCCTGATACCCAGGTAGGTGAATCCGAGGACGCCGACGACCGTGGCGATGCGCCCGATAACGTGGATGAGTCGATATCCGGTCACGGCGACGACGGCGGTGATCGCGCCGAATATGAGGATGCCGACGGTCGGATTGTCGATGTGCAGGATCTTGTTCACCGCCTGCCCGGCCAGCACCGTGCCGGTCGCGGCGAATCCGAGGTACATCACGATCACCAGCAGCAAGGGCAGCACCGCGCCGTACACGCCGAATTGGGCGCGGCTGGAGATCATTTGGGGCAGTCCGAGCCTGGGTCCCTGCGCGGAGTGCAGTGCCATCACGATGCCGCCGAGCACATTGCCGAGCAGTAGGCCGATGATCGCCCACAGCGCGTCCGCCCCGAAGACGACCGCGAGCGCGCCGTCCACAATGGCGGTGATCTGCATGTTCGCGCCGAACCACAGGGTGAACTGGCTCAGTGGCGTGCCGTGGCGTTCGGCGTCGGGGATGACCTCGATGGTGCGCTGCTCAATGGCAGGCCTTCTATCGGACTCGTTGTGCGGCATGGATTTCCGCCTTCCGTCGATGGAGGAGCAGCTACGGAAGTGCGATGCGGTGGAGCCCGGCTTGCGCCCTCGGTTGTGCCCTGGGTCACTGAAACAACCCAGATGCATATTCCTGTATATACAGGTTCGTGTCAACGGCTAGGCTGTGCCTGGACCGAGGGAGGCGCGGCAATGGCCGGTGTGGTGGACGATGTGGATCTGCGGGAGCTGTACGCCGCCGCCGAACCGCGTTCCGCGCCCGCCTACGAGCGGATAAAGACGCTGATTCGCGCGCAGATCGGCGCGGGACGCTGGGTCGCGGGCGACCAACTGCCCTCCGAACACCAGTTGGTGCGCGAACTCGGTATCTCCCGGATGACGATCAATCGAGCTTTGCGCGAGCTGGCCGCCGCGGGTGTGGTGGTGCGCAATATGGGCGTCGGCACTTTCGTCGCCCCCGCGAAGGTGGCGGCCCCGCTGTTCGAGGTGCGCAATATCGCCGACGAGATCCAGCGCCGCGGCCACCGTCATCGCATGGGCGTGGTCCTGCTGCGTCGCGAGCCTCTGGCGGAACATCCCCTGCCGGCCGACTGGTCCGCCGATCACGTCTTCCATTCGGTGCTGGTGCATTTCGACGACGATGTGCCGATCCAGTTGGAGGACCGCTTCGTCGACCCGGTGATCGTCCCCGACTATCTCGCCCAGGATTTCACCACCGTCACCCCCAACCGCTACTTGAGCGCGGTAGCCCCCTTGGTGCGCGGCGAGCACGTGGTGGAAGCAGTGCAGGCCAATCCGGAGGAGGCCAGACTCCTCCGCATCCGCCGCACCGAACCCTGCCTGCAGATCCGCCGCCGCACCTGGTCCGCCAAGGGCCTGGTCAGCTCTGCCCGCCTGCTGCATCCCGGATCCCGCAGCAGACTCGAAGGAACCTTCGAGGCGTGAGCAGCCCATCCGGTTTCGCGACCGGATGGGCTGCGGCGCTACGGATTCAGCGGAACCAGCCGTCCATGCGCAGGGCGGTGGACATACTGCCTTTGACGATCATTCGGCCGGTGGCGAGCAGTTGCAGGCCGCCTGCCTGGCGGGTGATGACGCGCAGGAAGGCCACGTCGTCGACGGTGATGGTGGTGTCGGCGCGCAGGCCGCCGGGGCCGTGGATGGCGGTGCAGGCGCCGCGGCAGATGTGCATATCCCAGGTGTCGGGCGGGGTGCCGATGATCCAGCGGATGATGGCCTCGACCTTGCGGGTCTTGTTGGTATCGATTCCGGCGCACCAGAGTTCGAAGATGCGATCGAGAATGGTGCGGCGTTGGTCGGGATCGGCCATGAGGGCGGCCAATTCGCTGTCGGTGGCGGCGCTGACGTAGGAGACGAACTCCGCTTCGGTGATTTCCGGGCTCATTTCGGCTCCCGTAGTAGGTCCCGGCGCGGTGCGCGCACTTGTTCGAGCCAGCGCGCGCCGATGGGGCCGACGATGCGCTGGTATCCGGTTCCGAGCAGTCGACGGCCCAGTTCGAGGACCAGCGCGTCGCGGCCGACGAGTACTTGAGCGCGCCCGGCCCGGACACCGTCGAGGATGACGCGGGCCGCGGTGTCGGCGGTCACGCCGGGATCGCGGTCGAAGGACTCGACCAGCGCGGAGAGGTCGATGCCCTTGGCCGCGTGCGAATTCCGCACGATGCCCGTCTTCACCCCGCCCGGAATCACACAGGTGACCCGCACGGGGCGATGCGCGGCGCGCAGTTCCATGCGCAGCGCCTCGGTGAACCCGCGCACCGCGAATTTCGAGGCGCTGTAGGCGCCCTGGCCCGGAAACCCGACCAGACCGAAGACGCTGGACACATTGACCAGGTGTCCGTCGCCGGAGGCGATGAGATGCGGCAGGAATGCCTTGGTCCCATTGACCACACCCCAGAAGTTCACCGCCAGCACGCGTTCGAAGTCGGCGAGTTCGGTCTCCTCGACCGATCCGGCGAAGGTGGTGCCCGCATTGTTGAACATCAGATGCACGGTGCCGAATTGGGCGCGAATCGTCTGGGCGTAGTTCGCCATTCGGACCGAATCGCGCACGTCGACGACGTCGCTGCGTACCTGCGCGCCCAAAACCTTTGCCTGCCGGACGGTTTCGGCCAATCCGATCTCGTCGATATCGGACAGTGCCAGCCGCGCGCCCGCCGCCGCGAGCCGCCGCGCCAGCGCCTGTCCGATACCGGATCCGGCGCCGGTGATGACCGCTGTCCGGTCGAGATAGCCGGTCATCGCGGCACCCGGTCGATCTCGGACAGCGGCGGTGCGCTGATGCGTGCCCCACCGGCGGGTGCGAAGGCGACATGTTTGGAACTGGCCGCCTCGGGTCGCCGCCGATCGGTGGTGATGGTGCGCCGCGACAGCAGCACCCGCAGCACCTCGGTGGCCTCCATCATGGCGAAATTCGCCCCGACGCAGCGGCGCGCGCCGCCGCCGAACGGAATCCAGGTCGACGGTGGAATCTCCCCGCCGAGAAAGCGTTCCGGCCGGAACCGATCGGGTTCGGGATGGTTGGCCGGATCGTTCTGCACGATGCCGATCATCGGCATGAGGGTCGCGCCTCTGGGCAGGCGGTAGCCGGCGAGTTCGACGTCCTCGGTCAGCGTCCAGGTGACCTCGAAGATCACCGGATGCTGCCGCAGCGATTCCTTCACCACCGCCTCGAGGTAGGCGGTGTCGTCGGTGAGCGCGGCCCGCGCCGCGTCGCGCGCGACCTTCGGGTTGCGCGCCAATTCGTGCAGCGCCCAGGCCAATCCGGTGGCGGTGGTCTCGTGGCCCGCGATGAGCAGGGTGATCACCTGGTCGCGGATTTCCTTGGCGCTGAGTCGCTCCGGGCCGTCACCTGCCGCGAGCAGTCGCGACAGCACATCGCCGCGCTGCGCGAGATCCGGTGCGTTCCTGCGTTCGTCGATGGTCTCGTAGATGAGGGCATCGATACGGCCGAGCAGTTCCAGCGCGCGCCGCCACGGCCCGTAGCGACGCGCGGCGGGCACATTGAGTCCCATGAGCACCGCGAGGTCCATATTCAGCAGTCGCCCGAGTTGTTCGCGCAGCCGATGCAGGCGCGGGCCGTCGGTGAGGCCGAAGGTGACCCGCGACATGATGTCGAGGGTCAACTCGCGCATCCGGTGGTGGCTTTCGAATGATGCGGCCACGGGCCAGCTTTCGACCTCGCGCTCGGTCAGTTCGCGCACCGTGTCCAGGTAGCCGCGCACGGCGGATTTGCCGAACAGCGGTGCCATCAGTTTGCGCAGCCGCCGGTGCTCGGCGTCGTCGGCCATGAAGACCGAGCGTTCGCCCATGACCGGCGCCATCACCCGATTGCCCTCGCCCGCATGGAATCTGGCGGGTGGGGAGGTGAACATGGCCCCGATGTGGGCGGGATCGTAGAGCAGGATGACCTTGCGCCACGGGTAGATATCCAGCGAGATGACATCGCCGTAGCGTTCGCGCAGGCTCTTGGCCCACAGGTGCCGCCACCAGGTGAACACCACGGTCTGGATCGGCCACGGCAGGCGAGGGCCGGGTGGGGCGAGTGCGCGCCGGTCGTCGGATTCGATGCGCTCCATCAGCATTTCGACTCGTCTCCTCGAAAAATGGTGCGGCTCAGGCGAGGAACAGTCCGTGTTCTTCCATCTCGCCGACGCATTTGCCGAATGCCTCGGCGATGTGGTCGAGGTCGGCGGTGGTGTGGGCGGCGTTGAGGAACAGTCCGTGCAGTTCGGGGAAGTACACCCCGTGCGGGCGCATGTAGTAGGCGAGGGCGATGCTGGCCTTGATATTGGTGCCCGCGATCTTGTCGCGCACCAATTTCGGCGAGGCGTAGTCGAAGGCGATATTGAACATCGAGTGCGAACCCTTGATCTTGCAGGCGATGCCGCGCTCGTCGGTGGTGGCCTTGAGGTCGCCGATGAGGCGACGGGTGTTGGCGTCCAGGTCGGTGTAGATATCCGTATGGCGCCCAAGGTATTCCAGCACCGCCAGGCCCGCCGAGGTGGTGATGGAGTTGCCGCTCATGGTGCCGCCGACGAAGGCGCGCTCGTCCACATCGCGGAACGGGTCGCCGGTGGTGCGCCCGAACTCCATGATCTCGGGCCGTCCGACCACCGCGCCGCACGGCAGACCGCCGCCGATGATCTTGCCGAGGCAGGTCAGGTCGGGGCGCACGCCTGCCAGATGCTGCGCGCCGCCGAAGTGCACCCGGAAACCGGTGACCACCTCGTCGAAGATGAGCACGATCCCGTTGTCGGTGCAGACCTTGCGCAACTGCTCCAGGAACGGTGTGTCGTAGTCGAGTGTCGCGCCGGGCATCGGCTCGATGATCACGGCGGCCAGTTCTTCGGCGTGCTCGGTGATGGACTCGATGGCCGAGGGATGCCCGTACTGGAGCAGTACGGTGCGGTCGGTGACGGCCCGCTGCGCGCCCGCCGAGTTGATCGGCCGCGGCTTGTATTTCTCGCCGCTGAAGACGAACCAGGAGCTCACCGTGCCCTGATCGGTGAAACCGTGGTAGTGGCCCTCGAACTTGGCCACCTTGTCCCGGCGGGTGGCCGCGCGGGCGATGCGCAACGCGACCTGCACCGATTCGGTGCCCGAATTGCACAGCACCACATTGGTCAGCGGGTCGAAGGCGTCGGAGATCAGTTCGGCCAGATCGAGTTCCGCGCGATTGCCCATGGCGTTGACCGCACCCTTGGCCGCCGCCTTCTGGATCGCCTCGACCGCGACCTCGGGTGCGTAGCCGAGGATGTGCGGGCCGTATCCGCAGGACAGATCGATGTAGTCGTTGCCGTCGATATCGCGGACCCGCGATCCCTTGGCCTCCTCGATGATCATCGGGAACTGGCTGGGGAAGACGTAGCGGTCCAGGTGGGTCGGTGCGATGAGCGCGCGCTCCGGATTGTCCTTGATGGCGAGGGACAGCGGACTCTTGGCGCCGATCTCCTCCTCGAACCGGCGCGAGAGTTCCTCGCTCATATAAGGGGAGTAGCGGTCGTTGAACCGCCGGGCGTTGGCCCAGATATCGATCTGCGGATCGACCACGGACACGAAACCCTCACCGGTGAGGAAGGCCAGCGACAGCAGCGTGAACCGGGTGGTCGGGCGCGCGCCGTAGCGGTTGAGCAGGGCGGTGGCGTCGTCGAAGAACGACATGGTGGACCACTTGTCGGTCTGGTCCAGGAAGTAGAGCTTGAGGATATCGGCCATCTCGGCGGCGTAGGCCGCGTAGTGCCGGTCCAGGGTGCCGCGCTCCTCGAGGAAGGCATTGGTGAACCTGGTGACGGCATGCGCCCATTCCTGGCGGGTGCAGGCGAAATAGAAGCCGGCCAGCGCCCACTTGTCGTCCTCGTTCAGCTCGCCGACCAGACCGAAGTCGAGCAGCACGATCTCGCCGCCGTCGCGGAACATGACATTGCCCGGATGCGGGTCGACGTGGAACAGGCCGTGGAAGTAGGCCATGGTGTCGAAGCAGTCCTGCATGCGCCGCGCGAGTTCGGGGCGCTGTTCCGGATCGATCAGGTCGACGTCCTCGCCGGAGATACCGTCGATGTACTCCATCACCAGCACCCGCTCGGTGCTGTATTCGTCGAGTACGCGGGGCACCCGCAGGAACGGGTGCGAGCCGAAGTTCTCCGCGACGGCCCGCTGCCGCTGGGCCTCGGCGCGCATATCGCACTGACCGGTGACGAAGGGGCGCAATTCGTTGAAGTGGGCGGGTCCGTCGAGTTTGCGGACCGCGGGTATGAGCAGGTGGGCGCCGCTGAGCAAGCCGCCGAGCACGCTGGCGCTGGCCTGGAGTCGTTCCGGCACACCGCGTTTGACCACCTTGATGGCCACTTTCTCGCCGGATTCGAGTACCGCGCGATGCACCTGTGCGACCGAGCCGACCGCGACCGGCTCCCAATCGAACTGGGCGAAGAGCTGATCGACGGGTGCGCGCAGGTTGGTGCGCAGCGTCTCCTCGAGCTCCTTGCGGCTCATCGGGGGCAGTCCGGAGAAGAAGGAGCGGAATTCCTCGGTGGCCTCGCGCGGCAGCAGACCGGTTTGGGTGCCGAGTACCTGACCCGCCTTGATGTAGAGCGGACCCATTCTCAGCAGGTAGCCGCGCAGCAATTTGGCGGCGCTGACCTGGCCCGCCGCACCCTTGCGGCGTGCGCCGCTCAGCGCGTAGCGGGCGCCGTAGAAGCCGGTCCACCACAGCAGTCGGCCTGCCTCGACGGCGGCCAGTCCGGACCTGGTGAGCAGGTCGGGGCGGGTCTGGAAATCCTCGGACATGGGGTGTCTCTCCTGAAAGATCAAGGGGTTCAAGCGAATCGGTAGGCGGCGCAGCTCGCGACGGAATGGCCGTCGGCACCGAGGAACAGCGCCTGCCCGGTGGGTTCGGCGGCGTCGAGCCAGGCGCGATAGGCGAAGGGGAGGGCGGCGGTGTGCGGATTGCCCTCGGTCAGTGGGATGTGCAGGCGGTCGATGCCGAGGGCGGTGGCGACGGATTCGGCGAAACCGGGGCACGGGTCGGCGGCGAGCAGGGTCACCGCGGCCGGATCGAGGCCCTCGGCGTCGAGGCAGCGGCGCGTGACATCGATGGCGATCTCGAGACCGCGTTCCAGCGCGGCTTGCTCGGGCGGGGTGACCACGACGGTGCCGCGCCCGCGTCCACCCATGGCGGTGAGCGGGATGTAGCCGATCGGCTTTTGCGGGGCAACCGATCTCGCGCGGTGTACGCGGCCGAATCCGCCGTCGGCGCTCGGGCGGACCAGCACTGCCGCCGCCGTGGCCTGATAGGGGAAATAGACATCGGTCGGCGTGACGCGGGCGGGGTGTCCGTCTCCCGAGACGATGACGCCGGTGCCGCGCCCCGCGGCGTTAATGCCGCTGCCGCGCCCCGCGGCGTTAATGCCACTGCCGCGCTCCGCGGCCATGACGTCACTGCCGCGCCCCGCGGCGCCGAAGTTGGTCTCCAGCACCTCGATCGCGTCGAGGAAGCCGCACGGCCCGTTCATCAGGTCGAAGGACAGGGCGGGCGCGGGTTGGCCGGTGTAGGACAGGTTGATCTCGGTCTTCTTCTGCACCAGCGCGGCGATAGCGGGTTCCATCAGGTTGTCGTCGCGGTAGACGCCGGTATTGATCAGCAGATCCACCGCGTCGGGCGCCAGATCCGCGGCCGCCAGGCAGCGGCGCACCGCGAGGGTGGCGCGGTCGATGGATCCGGCCGCCTCCGGTTCGCGGACCACCGCCGAGGCGACTATCGAGACAGGCATATCAACTTCCCAGTGCCGAGACCCGCACCGACATGTGGCCGTACACCATGCCGGAGGCGGATGGAATGATCAGGATTTTCGCGCCGGGCGCGATGGTGCCGCGTCGAATGTGTTCGTGCAGCGCGACGAAATGCGAGGTGGAGGCGGTGTTGCCGAATTCCTCCATGACGGTCAGGCTGGTCGGCGCCGGGACGCCGGATTCGCGTTCCAGCAGTGCGTTGATATAGTCCAGCGCCCGACTGCTGAATTGATGGTGAATAATGAAGTCGAATTTCTCCTCCTCGATGCGGGTGCCGCGGTTGCGGAGGAAATCCAGATACCAGGTGACGCCCTGGAGGTAGCGCTCCTCGGTGTGCATGGATTTGTTGTCGGTGTACATGGCCACACCCTCGGTGCGGTCGCTCGGCATGCCGAAGCAGAATTCCGCGTAGCCGGCGGAGGTCATCAATTCGACATAGTCGATGACATCGGCGTCGTCGGTGGCGGTATCGATGATCACGCCCGCGCCCGCGTCGCCGACCGAGAGCGAGGCGAACTGCGGATCGTACTGTTCGGCGATCTCGCGGACCGCCGTCTCGGCGATCGGGGTGATCTGCTCCCCGCTGACCACCAGTCCGACGCGGGCGCGGCCCTGGCGAATCATGCGGTCCAGCACCATGACTCCGGTGACCATGCCCGCGCAGGCGTTGCCGAGGTCGAAGGCGGCGGCCCGGTGCGCGCCGATCCCCTCGGCGATGGCCGCGGCCAGGGTCGGTTCGATGCCGAATCGGTCGGATCCGCGTCGGCGGGTGATCGAGGTGGAGATCACCACATCGATATCGGCGGCGCGGTAGCGGGAATTCGCCAGGGCCGAATTGGCGGCTTTCACGGCGAGAACATAGGAATCCTCGTACGACTCGGCGGACCGGTCGTAAACCCTTCTGTTTGCAACTCCGGTAAGTGCCTCGATTGGCGGCGCCTTTCTGGAATTGATTTGCGCGAGCAGCTCGTCGGTCGAGACGGAGGTGGTCGGAAGATAGGTTCCGATCGACTCGATCCTGGTGCTCTTTTCGTTCGACGATGACATCGGATCAGCTCCAATCCAGGGCCTGTGCGCCCTCGGTCAATCGTTCAGTACACCCCGCGAAAGCGTCAATGTGCGCCGGTAGAATGACCGATTGGTGTTATATGTCCGCTCTGTGACCCCAATTCGATGACGCGTGATATGAATTGTTCCGCGCACGTCTTATTCCGGGCCGCACGAATGCGGTCCGGTGCATGTCGGAAAGCGCGCCGGACCGATCCGGCGCGCTTTTCAGCGAGAATTCAGGAGTTGGCGGCCGGGGCGATGACCCCGACGCGGGCGTCGAGGCGGTCGCCGATCATGGCCGCGAAGCCCTGCCAGTGCTGCGCGTTCTGCCGCGCCATTTCGTGAATGAGGTTGAGGCAGTGCTCGGGCAGCTGCCCGGCCAACTCCACCGACTCGGCCTTGGTGCGCGGTGCGGCGTCGAGCCAGCGCAGCAATTGGCGGCCGGTCTCCGACAGGCGCAGCGACGGGTCGCGGCGCAGTCGGTCGATGAGGGTGGCCGCGGCGGGCTGCGTGCTGGGGGAGACCGCGCGCACCACCGCGGCGTGCCCGCGCAACGTCCTCGGCCGCGCGGTCTCGGCGCGTGGCGCGGCGGGTTCGCGCAGTCGGCGGACCCTGCCGTCGCGCCCCAAACGCGCAGGCGTCTGGGGAATTTCCCCAGCCGCGCGTCGTCGGATGGCGCCGACGGTCTTGTGATCGAGGCCGGTGATCACCCCGATTCGGCGATCGGACCAGGTCGGATACATGAGCATGATGCGCAGCGAGGCCACCTTGCGATCCTTCAGCGACAGTGGCAGACCGTGCGCGATATTCGACTGCACTGCCAGAACGAACGCCGCCTCGGCCGACCCGTCGAAGTAGCGCACCGGAATGGTGCGCAGTCCTTTGGATCTCGCGGCCGCGAGGCGGTGCAGTCCGTCGATGACGTGCATGCTGTCGCGGTGCACCACGATCGGCGGCAGCGTCTGCAGCGACTGCGCGAGCAACTGGGTATGTCCGCTGTCCACCGCGCGCACCCGCAGGAACTCGCTGCTCTCGACCGCGTCTATCGGAATCTCGACGATCTCGCCCGAGACGCCGTCGCCGGAAATGGGGATGGCACAGCCGAGTGTGCCGCGATAATCGAAGACCCCGGTGTCGGCTATCTGTTCCTTCATGCCTAAATCACCCCTGTGCGGGGCGTGCCTACTGAATTCCCGCACACGCCCCTGGTCGTATCTCGTAGCGAGATCGATGTGTGACCGAGCTCGTGCGTGCGTGGGCACCCCGGTGGACCGGATCGCACGCGGCTCGCTGTCGTAAAGAATTATTGCATGATGATTACGGTCCCGCCAGGAAACGTCACTTTACGTATCGGGGTCGAACAGGATATCGGAAATCTGCTGCACAACGAACGATCGACATTGTGAACGCGGTCACATGCGATCGGCTTTTTCGGGTTTCAGCAAGAAGACTTTTCGGTTAACTCTGCGTCGGCGCACCGGAAACCGCTTTCCGGAGATGCTGGGCAGCCACCAGTTCCAGCGGCCGAACAGTCGCATCAGCGCGGGGACCAGGATGAGTCGGACCACTATCGCGTCGATGGCGACCGCGACCGCGAGGGAGAAGCCGATCTGCTTGTCCTCCAACACATGTGCGGTCACGAAACTGCCGAAGACCACCACCATGATGGCGGCCGCGGTGCTGATCGGGCGCGCGGTGTGGGCCAGGCCCGCCGCCACCGCGCTCTCATTGTCTCCATCGCGATCCCAGATCTCTTTGACGCGACCGATGAGAAATACCTCGTAATCCATGGACAGACCGAACAGTACGGCGAAGACGACGGTCGGCAGAAACACCTGGACAAAACCCCTGCTGTGGAAATCGAGAATATTCTCGCCGAGCCCCCATTGGAATATCGCGACGGTGATTCCCATGGCCGCCGCAATGGCGAACATATTCATGAGAATGGCCTCGATCGGCAGCAGCACACTGCGGAAGACAATGATGAGGAATATGAACGAGGCGGCCAGTACCAGGCCGAACACCAATGCGGATCGGTCGGTGATCTCATTGCCGAAATCCACGTATTCCGCCGTCGCGCCGCCGATCCGCAGCACCGGTCCGTCCGATTCGCCGATTTTTCGCGCGTCGGCCCGCAGGGATTTCACCAGATCGGTGGCATCGGTCGAATCGAAGGGGATGCGCAGAATCACGGTTGCCACCGCGCGACCTTCGACCGTTTCCGGAAGCACCTGTGCGATGCGGTGGTCATCGCCGATCTTGGCGAAGAATTCCCGAGTGCGCCGCGCCTGCTCGGCGTCGAGCGGTCCGTCCGCGCGGGTGGTCCCCACGATCTGCAGCGGGGCGAGCAGTCCACTGGCGAACTTCTGCTCGATGACCTGCGTGGCGCGCCCCGAAGGCTGTTCGGCCAATGCCTGTACACCGGCGTCCAAGCCGAACTTCATCCCGGCCAGCGGCAGCGCGGACAACACGAGCACTCCTAGTGCCGCGCAGGCGAAGACGACCGGTCGCCGCATGATCGTCGCGGCCCAGCGCTCCCAGCGACTTTCGCCGCGTACGGCGCGGGTATCCGGTGGCTGGAAGCGGGCGGGGAGCGATCCGGCATTGATCCGGTGGCCGAGACCGGCCAGCACGGCGGGCAGCAGCGTGAGCGAGATCAGTAGCGCGGCCGCGACGGCGGCGGCCACCCCGCCCGCCACGGCGCGGAAGATGGGCACCCGCACCACGAACAGCGCGCCCAGCGAGATCATGACGATCAGGCCGGAGGCGAGGATATTGCGGCCGGTGGTGTCGACGGTCACCGCGACGGCCCTGCGCACCCCGGCGCGTCGGTCCTCGATCCCGGTGTGCGCCAGCTCCTCTCGGAATCGGCTGACCAGGAACATCGAGTAGTCGATGCCGACGCCGGTGCCGATCATGGTGGCTACGGCCAGCACCAGCGTGTCGAAATGCAGCAGCGTCGACAGCAGGAAGATCAGTCCGTACGCGCCCGCGATCCCGGCCACGGCCATACCCACCGGCACGGCCGCCGCTACCAGCGCGCCCATGGCCAGCACCAGCAGTAGCAGCGCCACCGGCAGGCCGATGGCCTCGGCCTGCGTCGTATCCTCGACGCCGACCCGGATCTGGTCGTTCTGCTGCGGGGAGTGTCCCGTGAGGCCGATATATATCGTGCTGGAACTGATTCGACGCAACTTGCCGGTGATCTCGTCGGCGATCGCGCCGCGGCGGGTTTCGGTGCCGACGAGGCTGACAATGGCGATGGCCGAACTCTGGTCGGCGGCAATGAGGTTGATGGGGCCGCCGTCGAAAGGGCCGAGCACCTCGGAGACATCATGTGTGGTGCGCACCGCGGTCAGGGCGCGCGTCACGGCCTCCTGGTATTCCGGCGTGCGCACCGAGCGGCCGTGTCCGTCGAAGACCACCACATCCTGTTCCGCGCCGATAGTGGGGAAGTGATCGGCCAGGACCTGGCGCGCATGTGCCGATTCCGCCGTATCGACGGTGAAATCCGGTGCGCGCAGCCTACTTTCGAGTACAGGCACGCAGACGGCGCAGGCGACGAGCAGTACCGCCCACCCGCCGAGAACGGTGCGCCAGTGCGCGGCGACGAAGGCTCCCCAGCGATGCGCGAGTCCCGGTTTCGGTACGGATTCGATCCGCGTCGGCATCGAGTCCAGTTGCGCCATGGCACATCTCCCACCTGAAAGCGACTCCCAGCTCGTGGCGAGTCTACGAGCGGGACACGCCATCCTGCAAGTGACTTTCTGTTTTTCCCGGGCGCCGTTAAGCTGTGCCCGTGACCCGTTCAGAGTCGAACGCGCCCGCATCGAAGGCGACCATGTCGGTGTGGGAGCGCAAGAAATTGCTTGCCATGCGCGAGATCCAGCGTGTCGCCCTCGACCTGTTCGATGAGCACGGCTTCCGCAGTGTCACCGTGGAGCAGGTGGCCATCGCCTCCAATGTGTCCCCGAGTTCGATCTACCGCTACTTCGGGACGAAAGAGGCGCTGATCCTGTGGGACGAGTACGACCCGCAGTTCATCGAATTGCTCGGCACGGCAGACGAATCCGAGGCCGTGGCGCCCGGTGAGTTCATCGAGATGATTCGCGCGGCGGTGCCCGCGCTGGTGCACGAACTGGCCGCCGACGAGGAGCGGATTCGGCGTCGGATGCGCTATGTGGTGAGTCAACCCGACGTGCGCGACGGATTGGCGCGGCAGACAAGGCAATTGGAGGTCGAGTTGCGGGCGATGATCGCCCGCAGGCTCGGCCGCGATCAGGGTGACCTGGATGTGCGGCTGTTGGCCGCCTCGGCCGCCTGGGGTTTCGATGCCGCGCTGGACTATTGGGGCGAGACGGGTTTCGCCATGCCGCTGGCCGAGGCGCTCACCTATGTCATCGAGGCGCTGACCCGCAGTGCCGAGGCGATGCTGACCTTTCCCGCACCCGTGTCACGCGGCGGAAACAAATCCTGAAAGTGACTTGCAGGTTCAACCGCCGCTCCGTATAGTCGCCGGTAAGGGTGATAGTCACTGTCTATTTACAGGAGTGGCGACATGATTTCCGTGGAATCTTCCAGCCCGTACCGGACCATCCTCGTGGGCGCCAATGGCTCCGCCGGATCGCTGGCGGCCCTACATCGGGCCGCCCTATTGGCCCGAATATCGCGGGCCGAGTTGATCATTGCCTGCGCCTACGACAGTTCGATCGGCGCCCGTCGCCTCTCGCCCATCGACTCCTACGCCGATGCCGAGCGTCTGCTGCGGGTCACCGCGCGGGTGGACGGCATTCTGCAATCAGCGGTCGGACAGGCCGAGGCGCTGGGGGCGCGCCACATCACGCCGTACGCGGTGCCGGGTTCGGTGCGCGAGGGATTGCTCACCGTGGCAACCGATTACGCCGCCGATCTGATGGTGCTCGGCCATCGGCGCGCGGGCGCGGCCTGCGATGCCGTAGGCCCGCTCGGCCATGTCGTGGCCAATCACGCGAATGCCGATGTGCTGCTGGTGCGCCCGCGTCACTGTCCCGGCCCCGAGTGCGAGGACGGCGACCGATGACGGATCTGCTCATGCTCGGCGGCGCGGGTCAGATGGGTCGAGCCGCCGCCGCGACGCTGGCACGCGCCCCCGAGGTCAACAGGCTGGTGGTCACCGATCTGGTCGCGCAGCGCGCGGTCGAGTTCGCGAAAACGCTGGGTCCCAAGGCGATCGGCGTCGGACTCGATGTCACCGACGCGCCCGCGCTGCGGGCTGCCCTCGCCGAATGCGACCTGGTTCTCAATACCGTCGGGCCGTTCTTCCGCTTCGGCGCACCGATTCTGGCCGCCGCGATCGAAGTCGGTCGCGACTACATCGACATCTGCGACGACTGGGAACCCACCCTCGCCATGCTGGCCATGGACGAAAAGGCCTGCGCCGCAGGCACAGTCGCGCTGGTGGGGATGGGCAGCAGTCCGGGCGTGGCGAATCTGCTCGCCCTGCTCGCCGCGCGCGAACTCGATACCGTCGACTCCTTGATCACGGCATGGAGCGGCGAGGACGCCCCCGAGCCCGTATCGGACAGCGATGGACCGAGCGCGGCCTACGTGCATGCCGTCCACCAGATCAGCGGATCGATTCGAGTGCGCCGCAACGGATTCCCGGTCGATCGCCGCGCGCTGGAGCGCATTGTCATCGATTATCCCGGTATCGGTGCAGGCGTGGGCTACAGTTTCGGCCATCCGGAGGCGGTCACGTTGGATCGGGCGCTGCCGGGGCTGCGCAACAACACCAATGTCATGCTCGGCGGCCCTACGCTCATCACTGTCGGCCGCACGTTGCGCTGGTTGGTGGCCAGGGGTGTGCTCACCGCCGACCGGGCCGCCGCCGTGGCCGAGCGCACGCTCGGCCTACTGCCCGCGACCAGTCCGCTCCGACCCGGTTCGCTACCACCGCTTTTCGCCCTGGCCACGGGTTCGCGCGCGGGGGAGCGGGCGAGCGCGGCGACCGCGCTGGCCCAGGTGCCGGGGGCGAGCATGGCCGAGAATACGGGTATCCCACTGGCCGTCGCCGCCCTGCAGTTGCTCCGTGCCGATTCGGTGCCGCAGGCCCGGCGCCGTCCCGGTGTGCACACTCCCGAAACGCTGATCGATCCGGCCGAGTTCTTCGCCGCTTTCGCCCCGCACTGCATCGGCGCGCCGCCCGCGGCCGCAATGACCGTGACCACTCGCTCGTGGTCCTCGGCCGAAGAGAACGCCACCTGCCTGCGCACCTCGCTGCTCACCGCTTTTCTCGCAGCCGGAACAGTCGGTTAACGACCGCTGACGAGGCGCGATATCCGGGCACACGGGGCTTTCCCGTGTGCGGTGATCGAACGCGATGGGGATATCGAACCGGCAACAAGCGAGGAGCACGACCATGCCCGCGAACACAGGGGCGGAGAAACCCGACACACTGCAAACATTCACCCTCGACGACCTGGCCCAGTACACCCGCGAGGGTGCGTTCGGCCCGAATTGCAGCCCGGACCTGCGGGTCTTCTATGTGGGCCGCGACGATGTGCACGGAGTGCTCATGCACCTGTTCACCAGGGCCACGCTGAGCGTGAAGATGAATATGTTCGGCTACGACGATGACGAGTTGAACCAGACTCTAATGGATCTGGCCAAGGACCCGACCATCATGGTGCAGGTGACGCTGGACAAATCCCAGTCCGGCGGCGCGCACGAGAAGCAGATCCTGACCTCGGACGTGGCGGCGGACCCGGAGACCTTCGCCGCCGATTTCGTGGTCGGCCAGTCCGACTCCCACCAGATCAGTCACACCAAGGGTGGCGTGCTGGACGGGATCGTCGCGTTCGAGGGATCCACCAACTGGTCGAGTTCCGGTGAGGGCGTTGGCATCTCGCTCGGCGCGGCCAAACAGAATCCGGGATTCAAGGCGCAGAACAACACCCTGGCGGTGTACACCAACGCCTACGAGATCGCGAAGTTCTCGGCCCGGTTGGACTACGAGCACGGAGTCGCGGCGCATCAGACGCAGCCGCAGTTCTAGCGCGAAGAACGCGGCGCACTCCAGGAGTGCGCCGCGTCCGGGCTACTAGGCCACGGTCGCCAACCGTGCCCGGTTGGCGGTGACATCATCGGCCGCCGCATTGGCGGCCAGTTCGGCCTGCACCCGATCCCGGTAGCGAGTGACCTCGCGCTCGGTTTCGGCTGCGTCCCAACCCAAATGGGGTGCGATGAGCCGGGCGATCTCCGGTGCGGCGGCCAGACCCCGGTCGGCCACCTCGATGGAGATCCGGGTGCGGCGGGCGAGCACATCGTCGAGATGCAGCGCGCCTTCCCGCGTTACCGCGTACACCGCCTCGGCGGCCAGGTATTCCTCGGTTCCCGGCAGGAATTCGGCCAACGACGCATCGGCTTCGATCAGTTCGAACAGATCGGTGATCGCCGACCCGTAGCGGCCGAGCAGATGCTGCACGGTCGCCTCGGACAGGCCGCTGCGCCGAACCAAACCGGCGGTGTCCTCGGCCATTTCCTGATAGCCGACCGCGCCGAGCAGTGGCAGATGCTCGGTGACCGAAGGGGCCACCGCCTTGCCGAATCCCTGTACCGCCGCGTCCACCACATCGGCGGCCATCACCCGGTAGGTGGTGTACTTGCCGCCCGCGACGACGAACAGTCCCGCGACCGGTTCGGCCACCGCGTGTTCGCGCGAGAGCTTGGTGGTGTCGCTCGCGGACGCGCCGGACAGCAGTGGCCGCAGACCCGCGTAGGTGCCGACGATATCGGCCTCGGTGAGCGGTTCGCGCAGCAGCGAATTGACGTGATCGAGGATGTAGCGGATATCGGCCTGGCTGGCCGACGGATGGTCCTTGTCCAGCGACCAGTCGGTGTCGGTGGTGCCGATGATCCAGTGCGCGCCCCACGGGATGACGAACAGCACGCTCTTCTCGGTGCGCATGATCAGGCCGGTGTCCAGGTTCAGCCGCTCGCGCGGGACCAGGATGTGCACCCCCTTGGAGGTGCGCACGTGGAACGGGAAGTCCACGCCGGTCATGCGATTCATCTCGTCGGTCCACACGCCGGTCGCGCTGATGACGCTGCGGGCGCGCACCGCGTACTCGCGCCCGGTCTCCACATCGGTGACGCGCGCGCCGACGACCTGCTCGCCCTCGCGCAGCAGTCCGGTGACCTTGGTGCGGGTCAGTACGGTCGCGCCGTGGCGGGCCGCGGTGCGGGCGATGGTCATGGTGTGGCGGGCGTCGTCGACCTGGGCGTCGTAGTAGCGGATCGCTCCGGTCAGCGCGTCCGCGCGCAGCGCGGGCGCCAATGCCAGTGCACGGGTGCGGGACAGGTGGCGATGCATGGGCAGTGCCCTGGCCCCGCCCATGGTGTCGTACAGGGCGATGCCCGCGCCGATGTAGGCGCGCTCCCAGACCCGGTGTTGCAGCGGGAACAGGAACGGCACCGGCCGCACCAGGTGCGGGGCGAGTTTGCGCAGCAGCAGGCCGCGTTCCTGCAGCGCCTCGCGCACCAGCCAGAAGTCCAGTTGCTCCAGGTAGCGCAGGCCGCCGTGGATGAGCTTGCTGGAGCGAGAGGAGGTGCCCGCCGCGAAATCGCGTGCCTCGACCATGGTCACGGTCAGGCCGCGGGAGGCGGCGTCGAGCGCGGCTCCGGCGCCGACCACGCCGCCACCGATCACCAGTACGTCGATTTCCTTGTCACCGAGCGCGTTGAGCGCCGCAGCGCGGTATGCGGGGTCCAGTCTTGCGGACACAGCCATTCTCCTTGCTTGGTATCAGGTATAACGCTGAAGAGCGGCAGCGGATTTCAGTCGTGACGAAGCCGACGCCGCATCGATCAGTCGTCGAGATCGATCCAGTCGAGGGTGCGCTCGACGGCCTTCTTCCAGCGGCGGTAGCCCTTTTCGCGCTGTTCCTCGGTGGCGGTGGGTTCCCAGCGCTTGGCTTCCTGCCAGTTGCGCTCCAATTCGTCGGTGCCGCTCCAGAATCCGACCGCCAGGCCTGCGGCGTAGGCCGCCCCGAGCGCGGTGGTCTCGGCGACCACCGGCCGCGAGACCGGGACGCCGAGGAAGTCGGCCTGCAACTGCATGCACAGCTCGTTGGCGGTGACACCGCCGTCGACGCGCAGCATGTCCAGGCGCACACCGGAATCGGCCTGCATGGCCTCGACCACGTCGCGGGTCTGGTAGCAGATGGATTCCAGGGTGGCCCTGGCCAGGTGGGCGTTATTGCTGTAGCGGGACAGTCCGACGATGACGCCGCGCGCGTCCGAACGCCAGTACGGCGCGAACAGTCCGGAGAACGCGGGCACGAAGTACACCCCGCCGTTGTCCTCGGCCTGCCTGGCCAGCGATTCGCTTTGCGCGGCGCCGGAGATGATGCCCAACTGGTCGCGCAGCCACTGCACCGCGGACCCGGTGACCGCGATCGAACCCTCCAGGGCGTACACCGGTTTGGCGGAACCGAGCTGGTAGGCCACCGTGGTCAACAGTCCGTGCTCGGAGCGCACGATCTCGTGACCGGTGTTGAGCAGCAGGAAGTTTCCGGTGCCGTAGGTGTTCTTGGCCTCGCCGGGACGGAAGCACACCTGGCCGACGGTGGCGGCCTGCTGGTCGCCGAGCACACCGGCCAGCGGCACGACGCCGCCGAAGGGTCCGTCGGCGCGGGTGGTGCCGAACAGTTCCGGATTGGAGGAGGGCGCGATGGTGGGGAGCATGGCGCGTGGAATGCCGAAGATGGCCAGCAGTTCCTCGTCCCAGTCGCAGGTCTCGAGGTTCATCAGCATGGTGCGGCTGGCATTGGTGGGATCGGTGACGTGTACGCCGCCGTCCACCCCGCCGGTCAGATTCCACAGCAGCCAGGTGTCGGTGGTGCCGAAGATGGCCACCCCGCGCGCGGCGTCCTCGGCGACGCCGGGCACGTTGTCCAGGATCCAGCGGAGTTTGCCGCCGGAGAAGTAGGTGGCGGGCGGCAATCCGGCCTTGCGCCTGATGGTTTCGCCGTGGCCCGCGCGTTCGAGTTCGGCGGCGATCCGGTCGGTGCGGGTGTCCTGCCAGACGATGGCGTTGCCGTAGGGCCGTCCGGTCTCGCGGTTCCACACCACGGTGGTCTCGCGCTGGTTGGTGACGCCGACGGCGGCCAGATCGCTCGCCTGCAGGTCGGCCTTGGTGAGGGTGGTCTGGATGACCGCGCGGGTGCGCTCCCAGATCTCGGTGGGGTTGTGCTCGACCCAGCCGGGGCGCGGCAGGATCTGCTCGTGTTCGAGCTGGTGGCGGGCGATCTCGTTGCCGCCGCGGTCGAACACCATGAAGCGGCTGCTCGTGGTGCCCTGGTCGATGGCGCCTACGTACCGACTCATCGTCGAGTCCTTTCGGGAAAGGCTGTGCGGGATTTCAGAAGAACACGTGTGCGGCGAGGCCGGCCAGCACACCGCCGGTCAGCGGGCCGAGGACCGGGACCCACGCGTAGGACCAGTCGGAATCCTTGCGGCCCGAGTTGCCCATGGGCAGCAGCGCGTGCGCGATCCGGGGGCCGAGGTCGCGGGCCGGGTTGATGGCGTAGCCGGTCGGGCCGCCCAGCGATGCGCCGATGCCGACGACGAGCAGGGCCGCCGCCACCGGGCCGAGTCCGGTCGGGGTGTGGCCGAGGGAGAGGATGACCAGTACGAGGACGAACGTGGCGATGACCTCGGTGAGGTAGTTCCACCCGTAGCCGCGCACGGCGGGGCCGGTGGAGAACACGGCGAGCTTCTTGCCCTCGTCGGTTTCGAGGTCGAAGTGCCGCTTGTAGGCGAGGAAGGCGGCGACCGCGCCCAAGAACGCGCCGACCAACTGCCCGCCTATATAGGCGACGGTGTTGGCGAAGGTGATATCGATGCCCGGTGCGTACTCGTGCGCACCGCTGCACAGGATTCCGATGGTGACGGCGGGATTGAGGTGCCCGCCCGTTTTGTACGCGGCGTAGACGCCGGCCATGACGCCGAGCCCCCACCCGAAGCTGATTAGTAACCAACCGCCGTCAAAGCCCTTGGAGCGGGTCAGCAACACATTCGCGACCACACCCGCACCGAGCAGCAACAGGATTCCGGTTCCGAGCGCCTCGCTCAGAAAAATGGAGCCGAAGTTCACCGTTGAGCCTCCGTCTTGCTCGCGGCCGCGCCGTGCGGCCGAGTCGTTTCGACGTTACGGCCGTATGAAGCGGGGCAATACCACTGCCGTTCGACATTGTCGAACGTGTCGGCCGGCGGTGGCCGCCGGTCGGCGGTACGGTTCCGGCCCAAGGACCTCGCGTGGGGGCCGAAACGAGTGAGTTGCTGAATGATTACCGCGTGTTCGACATTGTCGAACTGCCGGCCGCCGACTAAGTTTCGGCGCATGCCAGGCCCCATCCAGTCCATCGAGCGCGCGGCGGCGGTCCTGCGACTGCTGGCCCGCGGATCGGGCCGACTCGGTGTCGGCGAGATCGCCGCCGCCCTGGACCTGGCCAAACCCACCGCCCACGGCATTCTGCGCACCCTGCAGGGCGTCGGCTTCGTAGAGCAGGACCACGCCACCGGAAAATACCGGCTCGGCTCGGCGCTGCTGAACCTGAGCATGGGCAACCTCGACGCGAACGAACTCCGCTCCAGGGCGCTGAACTGGGCCGACGCCCTGGCCGCGCGCACCGGCGCCGCGGTGCGCATCGCCGCCCCGGCCGAGGGCGCGGTGGTGGTCGTGCACCACGTGTTCCGGCCCGACAATTCCGAACAGTCGCTCGAGGTCGGCGAGGTGCTCGCGCCGCACGCCACCGCGCTCGGCAAGGCGCTGCTGGCCTACGACACCGAATTGGCCGCGCGCAAAGGCGAATTGACGGCCTTCACCCGGCGCACCCTCGTGGACCGAGCGGCGCTGAACCGGGTGCTCGCCTCGGTCCGACAGCACGGATGGGCGGGCGAGGCGGGCGAATTCCGGCCGGGTTTCGCCGCCATCGCCGCCCCGATTCGCGGTCGCGGCGGACTGGTCGTCGGCGCGATCGGCATCAATGGACCGCTGGATCGACTCTGCGACGCGCAGTCGCGGTTCCGGCAGCCGCTCATCGATCAGGTGCGCGATGCGGCGCGCGCGATATCCCGCGATCTCGGAGGTCAGTGATCGTGGCGGCCCGCTATGTCATGGCGATCGATCAGGGCACGACCTCGACCAGATGCATCGTGTTCGATCAGCGCGCCCGTTTGGTCGGTGTCGCCCAGCGCGAACATCAGCAGCGCTATCCGCGTCCGGGCTGGGTGGAGCAGGACGCCGCCGAGGTCTGGCGCAATGTGGGGCGCATCGTGCCGCAGGCGCTGCGCGAATCCGGTATCGCCGCCGAGGAGATCGTGGCGCTGGGCATCGCGAATCAGCGCGAGACCACCGTGCTGTGGGATCGCCGCACCGGCGTGCCGATCGGTCGCGCCATCGTCTGGCAGGACACCCGCACCGAGGATCTGGTGCGCGAGTTGGCGAACGCGCCGGGCGCGCACCGGATTCGCGAGCTGACGGGTCTGCCGCTGGCCACCTACTTCGCCGCGCCCCGGCTGCGCTGGCTGCTGGACAACACACCGGGCCTGCGCGAGCGCGCCGAACGCGGCGAGGTGCTGTTCGGCACGATGGAGACCTGGGTCATCTGGCAATTGACGGGTGGACCCGACGGCGGCGCGCATCGCACCGACGTCACCAATGCCAGCCGCACCCTGCTGATGAATCTGGCCACACTCCAGTGGGATTCGGAACTGCTGCGCTTCTTCGACATCCCCGCCGCCGTGCTGCCGCGCATCCAGGCCAGCACCGCGCCGTACGGTCGCACCACGACGGTGGTGCCGGGCATCGACATCGCGGCCGCGCTCGGGGATCAGCACGCCGCGCTGTTCGGGCAGACCTGTTTCGCGCGTGGGGAAACCAAGTGCACCTACGGGACCGGCGGGTTCCTGATGATGAATACCGGTAGCGAGTTGGTGCGTTCCGAACACGGCCTGCTGAGCACCATCGGCTATCAGATCGGTCCCGAACCGGTGTACGCGCTGGAGGGGCCGATCGCGGTGACCGGCTCGCTGGTGCAGTGGATCCGCGACAATCTCGGCTTGGTCGGCAGCGCGCCGGAGATCGAAACCCTCGCCGCCACGGTCGAAGACAATGGCGGCTGCTATATCGTGCCCGCCTTCTCCGGCCTCTACGCCCCGCACTGGCGCAGCGACGCGCGCGGCGCGATCTTCGGGCTCACCTCCTACATCACCAAGGGACATCTGGCGCGGGCGGTGCTGGAGGCCACCGCATGGCAGACCCGCGAGGTGGTGGAGGCGATGAACGCCGATTCCGGATTGCAGGCGCGGACGCTGCGGGTGGACGGCGGTATGACCGCCGACAATCTGCTCATGCGGATCGTGGCCGATGTGCTCGACATTCCGGTGGTGCGTCCGTTCGTGGCCGAGACCGTCTCCCTCGGCGCGGCTTACGCGGCCGGGTTGGCGGTGGGCTACTGGCCGGATCTAGAGGGGTTGCGGCGCAACTGGCGGCCCGCCGCGCAGTGGACGCCGCGGATGGACCCGGCGCATCGGGCCGAGGAGTACGCGAACTGGCAGCGTGCGGTCTCGCTCACCTTCGGTTGGCTGCGGCCCAAAGGTCAACGATAGCAAGATCGCTCGATCGGCTACGCGTCGGTACGCGAGGATTTTCCTACCCTTCGAGTGGCGATCCCGTGTCCGGTTCGTTATGCTTGCCCGCAAGATTGCGAAAATGCTTGCCGGGCCACATATTTGGGGTGTGTCGGTGCGGCGGCATACCTATGTGTAAGGGGCGCAAGGGATTCCATTGGCGTCCCTTGCGGTGCGCGAGTGCGGAAGTGCGGAACTTGTCACAGTCATCGAATCCGCCGCTGGGCGAGCCGCTCACGGCCGTCGAAGCCGCGCGGCCTGCGGGTGTGGCGACCCGCCTGCCCTTTTCGGCGCTGATATGCACGGCCGTCGTGGCCGCCGCCGCGGTGGTGGTCGGTGTGGTCTTCGCGCCCGCCGGTTTCCGGGCGCCCTTGGCCATCGGCGCGGGAATCGCGGCGATTGTGTTGTGCGCCACCGTGACGGCGGCCATCTATTACCGCGCCGAGGCCCTGCGTGCCCGCTCGGCCGCCGCCGAGGCGAGCGCCGCCGCCGAATCCGGCCTGGTCACCGCCAATGACACCATCGCCGCCGCCAATACCGCCGCCTACGAGGCCATCTCCTCGGCCAACGACGCCGCCGAGGCGCACGCCACCGCGGCGCGGGACGCCGAGAGCCGCCGATCCTCGGCCATGGCCGCCTTCTCCGGCGCGGCCGGACGCATGCAGGCCATGACCACCAGCATGCTGGCCGAACTGCGCGAAATGGAGCACGCGCACGCCGATCCCAAGGTGCTCGCCGACCTGCTGCACCTGGACCACCGCACCGCGCAGGCAGGCCGCCTCGCCGACAGCATCGCCGTGCTCAGCGGTGCGCGCTCGGGCCGACGCTGGGCCAAACCCATTGCCATGGAGTCGATTCTGCGCGGCGCCATGGGTCGCGTCGCGGGCTACCAGCGGGTGCGGCTGCGCGCGGTCGCCGAGATCGCCATCGCGGGTCACGCCGCCGAGGGTGTCATGCACGCGCTGGCCGAACTGATCGACAATGCCTGCAACTTCTCCCCGCCCACCACCGAGGTGCACATCTACGCCGCCGAAGTGCCCGCGGGCGTGGTGCTGACGATCGAGGACAGCGGCCTGGTCATGAGCGAATCCGCGCTGCGCCGCGCGGAAGCCGCGGTGTCCGGACAGGGGCCGCGCGGTGGCGTGGCCGCGGATCTCTCCTCGCTGACCGGCACCCGCCTCGGCCTGGCCGTTGTCGGACATCTGGCCCGCAAGCACGGCCTGACCGTGTCCTACCGGCCCTCGGCCATCGGCGGCACGGCCGTGGTCGTGGTGGTGCCGCGCGATCTCACCGCCAGGGTGGATCGCGGCCATCAGACCCCGGTCGCCGCACCCGTGCGGCCCGCCGTGACGCAGGTCACCACCCAGTCCTCGGCGGCGCAGGTCACCGAATTCATCGAGCCCCAGCAACTCACCGCCACCGATTCCGCGCTGCCCAAGCGGCGGCGCGGCAGTACCCTGGCCGCCGTTCATCCCGACGGCCTGTCCGCGCCGAGGGCCGTCGCGGACCCGGCTCCGAACACCTCGCGGCCCGCCGCGCTCGGCGCGTTCCAGCGCGCCGTGGCCCGCCGCGACGCCGAAGCCGCACCGTCCCCGTCCCCGTCCGTGGAGAACGATCGATGATCACAATCGCACCGGCGCACCTGTCCTGGTTGCTCGAACAGCTACTGGCCCGCACGCCCTACGCCAGGCACGCGCTGCTGCTTTCCAGCGACGGCCTCAAGATCTGCCACACCCCGGAACTCGGCATCGACAAGGCCGATCAGCTCGCGGCGATCGCGGCGGGCATCCAGAGCCTCTCGCACGGCGCGTCGGTCGAATTCGGCGACGGTCGCAGCGGGGTCCGCCAGTCCATGACCGAGTTCTACGGCGGCATCCTGTTCATCGTCGAGGCCGGGATGGGCGCGCATATCGCCGTCGTCGCCGCCGACGAGGCCGATGCCGGACTGGTCGGGCACAACATGCGCGAGCTCGTCGAACAGCTCGGTGACCATTTGGCGGCCGCGCCGCGAGTGCGGGGCGCGGGCGCTCGGTGACGGAGGTCCGGCAGTGATACGGGGCAGACCAGGGCGCGACGACGACCCGGACCGGCTCTACACCCTCACCGGCGGGCGCACCCGCCCGGACTCCGACGCCTTCGACCTGGTCACCCTGGTGGTCAGCGAATGCGAACCGGTGCCGGGCATGCAGTCCGAGCATGTGGCCATCCTGCAGATGTGCCGCGCGCCAACGGCTGTGGTGGAGATCGCGGCCGAATTGCGGCTCCCCGTCGGCATCGCCACCGTGCTGCTGTCGGATCTGCTGCACGCGGGCAAGATCTCGGCCCGCCACCCGAGGGTCCGCGCCACCGACCCCGGTATGCCCTGGCAGAGCTTGCCCGACACCTCCACCCTCGAGAAGGTGCTCATTGGACTCCGCAGTCTTTGATCCGCGACCGGCCCGCGCGGACGCGCCGCTGCACGGCACCACCAGCAATGGGCTCAAGATCGTCATCGTCGGCGGTTTCGGCGTCGGCAAGACCACCATGGTGCGCGCGGTCAGCGAGATCCGTCCGCTCGACACCGAGGCCACCATGACCAATGCCGGCGTGGGCGTGGACGATCCGAGCGGTGCGCCCGGCAAGTCCACCACCACGGTCGCCTTCGACTTCGGCCGCATCACCATCGACGCGGAGAATGTGCTCTACCTGTTCGGCGCGCCGGGACAGGAGCGGTTCTGGTTCCTGTGGGATCGGCTGTTCGCGGGCGCGCTCGGCGCGATCGTGCTGGTGGATCAGCGCCGCATTGCCGACTCCTGGTACGCCATCGACCGCCTCGAACAGCAGGGCACCCGATTCATCGTGGCGTGCAACAACTTCGGTGGGCACCACGCCATCGAGGAGGTGCGCGCCGCGCTGGATCTGGATCCGCACGTCCCGCTGGTCGACTGCGACGCGCGCTCGCGCGAGTCGTGCAAGCGGGTGTTGATCGCCCTGGTCGAGCACATCTATGCGGCCCGCACGAATCTCGCAGGCGCGCGACCTCTCAGCGCGCCGCGCACCACGACGGAGAGTCTGTCATGACCATGCCGAGCATGTCGGCCGATACCGGCGGCTGCCCGGTCGTCCACGGGGCGGTGCCGCTGAGCGGTCCGCGTTTCCACACCGATCCGCACCACCTCTATCGGGAGATGCGTCGCGACCACGGGCCGGTCGTCGCGGTGGAGCTGCCCGGCGGCGTCCCGGCCTGGCTCATCATCGGATATCGCGAATTGCACCAGGTGACCAGCGATCCCGAACTGTTCCCGCGCGATGTGGCGCTGTGGAACCAGTGGGGCAACATCGCCGAGGACTGGCCGCTGCTGCCCATGGTCGGGCGGCCCATGCCCTCGATCTATTTCACGGCGGGCGCCGAGCATCGCAGACACGTCGACATGGTCGAGCCGGCCATGGAGACCCTGGACCCGTTCGAATTGCGCCGCGACTGCGAGGAATTGGCCGACCGGCTGATCGATGGCTTCTGCGGGCGCGGCGAGGCCGACCTGGTGGCCGATTTCGCGGTGCCGCTTCCGGTGCTGATCATGGCCCGCATCCTCGGCTTCCCTGATGAGGACGGCCCGGATCTGGCGTGGGCGATGAAGGCGCTCGCCGATGGCGGCGTCGATGCCCAGGCGGGCTACGTGCGCTTCGGCGAGCATATGCGGCGACTGCTGGCATCCAAGAAGGCAAGGCCGGGAAACGATCTCGTCTCGCGCATGCTGGCGCATCCGGGCCGGTTCACCGATGAGGAGTACATCCTCGACCTGCAAGCCATCACCGCCGCGGGCCATCTGCCGACCTCCGACTGGATCGGGAACTCGGTGCGGCTCATGCTCACCGACGAGCGCTTCGCGGCGGCGCTGGGCGGCGGGCGGCGCAGCGTCGGCGAGGCCATGAACGAGGTGCTGTGGGAGGACACCCCGACCCAGATCCTGGCCGGGCGCTGGGCGGCGCGCGATACCCGCCTGGCGGACAAAGTGATTCGCGCCGGGGATATGCTGCTGCTCGGGCTGGCCGCCGCCAATGCCGATCCGCATGTGCGCCAACATCTCACGCCGGGCAGCGAACCGGTCAACACGGGCAACAGCGCGCATTTCGCCTTCAGCTACGGTGAATACCGCTGCCCGTTCCCGGCGCAGCAAATCGCCGAGATCATCGCGCGCACGAGTATCGAGGTGCTGCTGGACCGGCTGCCCGATATCGATCTCGCGGTGCCCGCGCAGAATCTGGTGCGGCGGCCCTCGGCCTTCCTGCGGGGTATGACTTCCCTTCCCGTTCGTTTCACCGCTGTACGCGCCGTCGGAGGTACCCCGTGAGTTCACCGTGCCCGCACAACACCGCGATCGCCATCGATCCGCTAGTCGGTGACCTGGCGGGGGAGACCGCCCGACTACGCGACGCCGGGCCGGTCGCGCGCATCGAACTGCTCGGCGTCCCGGCGTGGACCATCACCGAAACCGCGCTCGCCAGACAACTTCTCGTCGACACCCGGCTGGTCAAGGATATCGATACCTGGTCGCTGTGGCGTTCGGGCGCGGTCACCCGGCAGTGGCCGCTGATCGGCATGATCGATGCGGGCCGTTCCATGTTCACCGTGGACGGGGCCGAGCACCGGCGGCTGCGCATCAAGACCACCCAGGCGCTCACCCCGCGCCGACTCGAGGACCTGCGCCCCGTCATCGAGCGGCTCACCGCCGAACTCCTCGACGATCTGGCGGCGGCGGGCGCGGACGGCGCGGTGGTCGACCTGAAGTCGGTCTTCGCCTATGCGCTGCCCATGCGGGTGATCAGCGAGCTCATGGGGGTGGCGCGCAGCGATCACGCCATGCTGCTCGACTGGTACAAGAAGTTCTTCTCGATGCTGACTCCGCAGGACGAGCGGCTGGAAATCATCGAGAAGATGCACGTCTACTTCACCGATCTGGTGGCGCGCAAGACGGCCGAACCCACCGACGACCTCACCTCCGCGCTCATCCTCGCCGACGACGGCGGTGAACCGCTCACGGCCGAGGAGGTGGTGGGCAATCTGAAGGCGCTGGTCGCCGCGGGCCACGAGACCACCATCGGACTCATCCTCAATGCCGTTCGCGCGCTGTTGAATCGGCCCGAACAGTTCGACCGGGTGCGCTCCGGTGAGATCGACTGGAAGCAGGCCGTCGAGGAGACGCTGCGCTGGGATCCGCCCGTCACCCATCTGCTCATGCGCTTCGCCGCCGAGGATATCGCCGTGGGCGATACGGTGATCGAGAAGGGCGAGGGCGTGGTCATGTCGTATCGGACCATCGGTCGCGACACCGCAGTGCACGGTGCGAACGCCGACAGCTTCGTCCTCGACCGGTCGACCGCCAACCGGCACTTGGCCTTCGGCTTCGGACCGCATGTCTGCCCCGGTGCGGCGCTGTCGCGCCTGGAGGCCGGGATCGCCCTGCCCGCGCTGTTCGCGCGCTTCCCGAATCTGCGGCTGGCCGTGCCGGATTCGGAGATTCGCAATCTTCCGGTGCTCACCCAGAACGATCTGGCGGGCTTCCCCGTCCTGCTCGGCGACTGAAATACGCTGAGCCCCGGACGATCCGGGGCTCAGCGACTCGATCAGCCCCGGTAGCGCAGCACGACGAAATTGTCGCCCTGTGCCGGGTCATTGGTGGTGCCTACCACCACGATGCGACCATCGGACTGGATGGCGGCGGCGTTGCCGTGGTCGGCCTTGGTGCCAAGATCGGTCGACACCCTGCCCCCGTCGCCGAATCCGGTGTCCAGCTTGCCCTGCGAGGTGTAGCGGGCGATGGCGATATTGTCGCCCGTGGCCGTGCCGTGGCTGGTGCCCACCGCGACGATCTTGCCGTCGGACTGCACCCGGACCGAATTGGCGACGTCGGCCTTGCCGCCGAAATCGGTGGAAACCTTGCCGCCGTCGCCGAATCCGGTGTCCGGCTTGCCCTCCGAGGTGTCGCGCAGGATGACGAAGTTCTCGCCCTGCGCCTGATCCACGGTGGAGCCGGCCACCACTATGCGACCATCCGATTGCAGGGCAACGGCATTGGCGTGGTCGGACTTGGTGCCCAGATCCGTGGAGACCTTGCCGCCCTCGCCGAAGGTGGTATCGGGTTTGCCGTCGGCGGTGTAGCGGGCGAGGGCGATATTGTCGCCCGTCGCGGTGCCGTGGCTGGTGCCCGCGGCCAGGATGCGGCCGTCGGGTCCGATCGAAAGTGCCTGGGCCACATCGGATTTACCATTGAAATCGGTGGTGGCTCTGCCGCCGTCGCCGAAGCCGGTGTCGAGTTTGCCGTCGGCGGTGTAGCGCAGCACGACGAAATTGTCGCCCTGTGCCGGATCCTGCGTCGATCCGGCGACCACGATTCGACCATCGGACGCGACGGCGACGGCATTGGCGTGGTCGGCCTTGGTGCCCAGATCCGTGGAGACCTTGCCGCCCTCGCCGAAGGTGTTGTCCGCCTTGCCATCCGGTGTGTAGCGGGCCAGGGCGATATTGTCCCCGGTATCGGTGCCGTGACTGGTGCCCGCCACCACTATGCGGCCATCGGACTGGAGCGCGACCGCCCGCGCGATATCGGACTTTCCGCCGAAATCGGTGGTCGTCTTCCCGCCCTCGCCGAAGGTGGAATCGAGTTTGCCCTCCGGCGTATAGCGGACGACCGCGAAATTATCGCCCTGTGCCGGATCCTGCGTCGATCCGACGACCACTATTCGTCCGTCGGATTGCAGGGCGACCGCGTTCGCGCGATCGGCGGGCGAGCCGAGATCGGTGCCGACCTTGCCGTTGCTGCCGAATCCGGAATCCAGACTCCCGGCGGCCGGGGCGGAATCCGATGAGCTGGAACAGGCACACAGGGCCGACCCGAGTAGGGCGACGAAAGCCAGGTGGCGCACCGACTGTGCAGCCGCCGATCGTGACGTGCGCAGCATCTTGACTACCTCATTTCAAAATTGAAGGGGTAGAACACAATTCACAGAGCACGAAAAGCGATCACATTATGCGCGCGCCACCGGCGGCGCGTGGCGGGTTCGCGGCGGATTGCCGTGCGACACGCGAAGGCGCGCACCCGGCGCGCCGTGCCGCCCAGGGGCCTAGTCGGGCGAGGGCATGGTCCAACCCGCCGCGAGCAGGGCGGCGATACCTTCGCGCACCCGATCGTGGCCCGCGCCGCCCGGCGTCCAGATCGACCAGTGCACCGAGATATTCAGCGAGAGCTCGAAGAATTGTCGCCCCAATTGGAATGCGATCGGCGCGGCCACGGTATTGCGCAACGGACCGCCCACCCAATGTGCACCGTCGCGGAATTCCACCGGATGCTCCAGTGTCCAGATGCGATCCAGCACCGAGATAGTTCCATCCGGATTGATCGTGCTGTCGGCCGGTAAACGGGCCATACTCGCCCGCACCCAGAGATAGTGCCAATTCATCCGAACGCCGGACGGATCGGAGGCCACCGCGTCGCACATGAAACGCGTCGCCGTCTCATAGGTCAGTTCGGCGGCGGGGGAGAATTCCTCGCCATCCCAAATGGCTTGCAGCCGCACGGATTCCGGAGTCTCGGTGCTGTAGAGCGTCTGATAGGGCGCATGCGGAATCGGTTTGCTCATCGGCCAGTCGAAATCATCCTCCCAGTAGGCGGTGGAAACTCCGATGAGCAGTGGGCGACAGAAATCGGCGGCGAAGTCGAATATCGCGCGCAGGGCGATGGCATTGACCGCGTGGTCGTCGGCGACGTTCTGGATGTCGTACTTGAGAAATAGCCCGTGACCGGGTGACTCCAGCAGTCGCGGCAACCCCGCCGCATCCGCGTTTTGCGCGATGTTCACTCGTCCAGCATGCCAGTGCCGCACCGCGACCGCCCGCGCGAGCAGGTCCAATGACCAGAATACGCCGCCGTCCGGGGCGCGCTCGCGTCGAAAACCGGCTGCTGTGCAGGGACGATAGCGAAGATCGCCGGTGCCGCAGCGAGATTGGTGAGAACTACCACGTTTGAGCCGCCCGCGACCCGCGCTGCTCACGGCAGATCTGCCCTGGGCAGCGTGCGCGGACTTTTCCGCCGCAGGTAGGGCACGGTGGGGCTATGGCTCAGGACGACAAGACCCCACTGTTCAACTGGCATACCCGTGAGCAATTGCTCAGCCGTCGCATTCTGGTGTTGGACGGCCCACTCGACGACGACAACGGCCCGGTGCTGATGACCCAGCTACTCACCCTCGCCGCCGAGGACGCCGAAGCAGGCATCTCGCTGTGGATCCATTCCCCCGGCGGCTCGGTGGCGGCCATGCTCGCCATTCGCGACATCATCCGGCTGGTGCCGTGCACCGTCTCCACCCTCGCCTTCGGCATCGCGTGCAGCGCCGGACAATTCCTGCTCTCCGCAGGCACCAAAGGCCACCGATACGCCCTGCCGCACAGCAGGATTCTGATGCACCAGGGATCGGCGGGTATCGGCGGCAGCGCCGTCGAGGTCGAACTACAGGCCGACGATCTGCGCCAGACCGTGCAAACCGTGCTCGGACTCATCGCCGAGGACACCGGACAACCCTACGAGCGGGTCTACGAGGATTCGCTGCACGACAGGTGGTTCACGGCAGCGCAGGCCAAGGAATACGGGTTCGTCGACCACATCGTGGACGCCTTCCCACAGATCGTCCCCCAGCGGCAGCGGATTGGAATTTCAGCGTGAGTACCTACACGATTCCCAATGTCATCGCCCAGCATCGCGGCGGTGAGCGGATCACCGACATCTACTCCCACCTGCTCGCCGAGCGCATCATCTACCTGGGCACCGGGATCGATTCCGGCGTCGCCAACGCGCTGATCGCGCAGTTGTTGCATCTGGAATCGGAGAGTCCGGACCGGGATATCAACCTCTACATCAACTGCGAGGGCGGCGATCTGTCGGCGGCACTGGCGGTATACGACACGATGCAGCACATCCACGCGCCGGTGCACACCACCTGCGTCGGCCAAGCCGTAGCCGTCGGCGCGGTGCTGCTGGCCGGTGGCGCGCCCGGTGCGCGGGCCATGCTCCCGCACGCCAGGATCGTGCTGCATCAGCCCGCCGCGCGCGGTCAAGGCACCATTCCCGACCTCATCATCCAGGCCGACGAACTGGTGCGGATGCGTTCGGAGATCGAGACGGTGCTGGCCCGCCACACCGGGCAGACGATCGAGCGGCTGCGGCACGACACCGATCGCGATCGGGTCTTCACCGCCGACGCGGCCATCGAATACGGTTTGGTGGACCGGGTTTTGGCGCCGCGCGGGTGAGGCTCAGGCCGCCCGCAGTACGACGTTCGACGTGCCGTGCACCGGCCGACCGATATTCGACGCGCGGTGCGCGGGCAGGCTGATGTTCGATGTGCCGCGCAAGGGCAGGCGGTGGGAACGCAATTCGTCGATGACCTGTTCGGTGAGGCCGAACAGGTCGGTGCCGAGCGCACCCGCCAGCGCCGCGATCATCTCGCTCGACGGCTCCTTGCGGCCCCGCTCCACCTCCGAAAGATACTGCGGCGACACACCCGCGCGGGCGGCCGTCTCGGCGAGGGTTTCGCGCTGATTCAGCCGTAGGGCGCGCAGGCGACGACCCAGCACCTCCCGCCACAGCGGTTCGGGCTCGCGGTCCTCGCGTCCGCCGGGCAGGGCGCGCAGGCGGGACGGGCGTCGGCTGGTCTGCTCGGCCATGTCCCGAGCTTATCCGACCTCGAACCACCGGCCGCGCCTACCGATTACGCTGTGGGCGGACAACTGGCGCGGTGCGGGGAGATGGTGCGCGATGCAGGTCGGGATACCACGGCAGATTCCGCCGCGCGACGGCGACTACGTCGATCGGGAAGAGGTGCTGGCCGAGATTGCGCGGCTGGTCACCGACGAGTCCGACAATCGGACCGTGGTGCTCAAAGGTCTGCCGAAAATCGGGAAGACGGCCGTGGCGGTGGAGGTCATGCACCGGCTGTGGGAGCGCTTTCCGGACGGTCAGCTGTTCTGCGAGCTCTCCGAGGGAGACGCGCCGCGCAGCGTCTCCGACATCCTGCAGAATCTGCTTGTCGCACTGGGTGATTCGGCCACCGACATACCGGACCGGCCCGATGCCCGGCACGGGCGGTACCTCACCGTGACCAGGGGCCGCAAACTGCTCGTGGTGCTCGACGGCGCGGTGACCGCGGCACAGCTGCGCTGGTTGCGTCCCGCCGACGGCGGCTCCCTCGTAGTGGTCACCGGTCGCGCCTCCGGTACCGATCTCGGCATCGGCGCGACCACGGTATTCGAGGTGGATCGCTTGCGCGCCGGGCATTCTCGCGAACTGCTCGCCCGGATGGTTGGCGCGGACCGCCTCGCCGCCGAACCGGAGGCGGTGCGGCGGGTCCTGGCCATGTGCGATGACGTGCCCTACGCGCTGCGCGTCATCGGCACCCTCATTCGCAACCATCCGAGCCGACCGATCGCCATGACGACCGACCTGCTTCGGGTGGACGGGCGCTGGTCGGTCGCGCTGAAACTTCCCGAAATCTTCGATGCCGCCTACTCATCGCTGTCGACCGAGGCGGCGTGCTGCTATCGGGCGCTCGGTTCGCGGGCGCACAGCGGATGGTTGTCGATCGCCGCGCTCGCCGCCGTGCTCGAGATGTCCGATGACGAGATCGCCTGGGCTGTCGCCGAACTCGCCGAACTGCACCTGGTGCAGGAGAAGGCGAATGGTTGTCGGGCAACCTCGGTGGTTCGGGTGCATGCGCGCACTGTCGGCGCGCGGGTTCATTCGGCAAGCAGCGGGGTCGATTCCGTCGATGGTGGTGCGCGGATGAGCCTGGCCGAGAGTCCACACGCGAGTTCCGCCGAGGGTGGCCCGCAGGTGAGTCGAGCCGAGGGCAACGTGTGGATGGATTCGGCCGGAGGGGGTATACGGCCGAGTCCAGCCGGCAGTGTGCAAAGGGGCTCGACCGGTGGCGGGCAGGTGGTTTCGGCCGGTCGGCCGTCGAATTCCACCGGCGAGGAATGGTCGCGGTGGGAGCAGCGGTTGATCCGCTACTACGACAGCGCCTTCGCCGGTGCCGACGTGCTGCTCGCCCCCGCCCGCCCGTGGCGACGGTTGCTCTTTCCCGGCCAGGACTTCTCGGCCCCGGTCGCAGGCGAATTCACCGACGCGTCGGGCGCGCGGGCCTGGCTGCGCACCCACCTCGGCAATATCGCCGCCCTATCCGCACACCAATTCGACAGCGGGCGAGGCGATCTGGTGGCCCGCTGGTGTATGCTGCTGTTTTCCTTCCACGAGAAGGACAAGCACCTCGACACCATGCGCGCCATGCACGAACAGGGCTTGGCCCAGTCCAAGCGCATGGGCACCCCCGCTGTGCGCTGCCTGCTGCACATCCAGCTCGGCTTCCTGCACTACTGGCTGCGCGAGCTGCCCGAATCGGTAGCGCGGTTCCGCGCCGCGCTCGCCATCGACCGCACCGGATTCGCCCCGGAAGCGGCGGCCCAATTGGAGGCGTCGGCCTGCGAGGGTCTGGGTCTGGCACTGCTCGCCCGAGGCGAGACCGACCAGGCCCGAGACATCCTGCGCCGCAACCGCACCCTCGCCGCCGCTATCGCCGACCCGCGCCGTATCGCTCTCGCGGCTCTGCATTCGGCCAAGGTGGAGGATCCTGATTCCGCACTGGCACTGCTGGATACGGCCGCGGCGACCTTCGCCACGTCTGATTTCGACGAAACCGAGAACCTCGCGAAGGTGCGAATGTGGCGCGGCCGCAAACTCATCGAGCAGGGCGAACCGACCGCAGCCGAACCGCTGCTCACCGAGGCGCTTTCGGTGATGCGCGACCGCCGCCGCCGCTTCGATGAGGCCGAAGTGCTCATGGCGCTGGGGGATTGCCTGCTGACCCAAGCAGGTTCTCTCGCAGCTCGCGACCAATATCAGGCAGCCCTGACCATCTACTCCGAGTTGCGCTTCGACGAATCCGCCCGCCTCGCGCAAACGCGTCTGCGCGACATAGCTGACTGAGCGCGGAGCAAGGTCGAACTTCGGCTCGGGTTCGGCGGCCGGTGGCTCACGCAGCGCGGCGGGGGCATGCGATGCTCGGTCGCCTGCGCCTGCGCCTGCGCCTGCGCCTGCGCCTGCACCTGCGCCTGCACCTGCGGTTTGACGGTTCGCGTGCTCAGTTCGGCTTGCACAGAGTGACCGAAACCTCGAAAGTCTCGTCGGCACAGTGAATTACCCATTCGCCGGGTAGATCGCTCAGCGGCTGTCCCTGTGTACTCGCACAGTAGGCAATCGAGGCGAAGAGGCGGCCTGCCGAATACGGACCTTCGACGCCGAGTTGGGTGTCGCGGTCACCCACCAGCCAGTCGCCGTCGGGAGCGGGTGCGGCGGCTACGGCGCAGCCGGGGAGGCGGGCGAGGGTCTCGGCGATCCAGGTCGGCGTGTCCGCGCCGGGCGGGCCGAGCAGGACATCGGCGAAATCCAGCCAGCGGCGGTAGGTTTCGCGGGTTTCGACGGCGAGGTGCGTGTTGGGGACCGGCGGTGCGTCGGGGGAGCGGAGGCGTTCGGCCGGGTAGCGGGTCAGGGTCGCGGTGCGGTCGGTGATCCGGACCTGAACCACATGGGCGTCGGCCCCGGTGAAGGCGATCGGAGGCAGGGGCAGCGTGTCGATCTCGGCCGGTGCGGTGGGCTCGTCGAGTCCCATGGTGCGGTAGAGGGCGGCCCGCAGCAGTTCAGCGCTGCGGTCGGGAACCGAGGTGGTGCGGGCGGTGATCTCGGCGTAGCGGTTCGGATCGTGGTCGGTGATCGTGCGTCGGATCTGGGTGGCCGGATCGCCGGCAGTGTCGAGTCGCGGTGCGGCGTTGAGCAATTGGGCGATCGGGGAGGCCGGGTCGACGGTGTGCGTCGGTGCGGTGGACAGCAGCAGCGGGATACCGAGCGCGCAGGAGTAGAACGCGACCGAACCGTGGTCACCGATGGTGAGGTCGGCGGCGATCAGGCAGGCGCGCCAGGCGTCGACATTCTCGGGGACAAGAACCCCCGCGCGTTTCGCGTCAGCGAGGTAACTGCCGAATTGGTATTCCGAGTGGAATGCCGCGATATTCGGATGCGGCGCGAGGGCGATGCGGAATTCGTCGGCAGGGAGGGCGGCGGCCAGTAGGCGCGGTAGATCGGGATCGACGCCGAGCAGGGAATCGGCGCCCCAGGTGGAGGTGATGACGATGAGCCGCTGTGCCGCGCGCAGTCCGAGCGCACGCCGGTAGGTGGGTCGCAGCGGCAGACTGGCTCGCAGCCGATCGAAGCAGATATCGCCTGTCACAGCGGCATTCGGCACCGCCTCGGGACAGTCGCGCCGCAGGCGTTCGCGCTGCTCGTCATGGGAGAGCACGATCAGCGCGGGAACGACCCGTCCCTCGTGCAACAACCAATCGGGAGATAATCCGAATACGGAATTCGTTCTTTGTTCTTTGTTCTTTGTTCTTTGTTCTTTGTTCTTTGTTCTTTGTTCTTTGTTCTTTGTTCTTTGTTCTTTGGTGAGAAATTTATTGTATCCCATACCGTGCGGCACCACGACCAATGGTGCGCGCACCTTATGCAATTGCCCCCCGTAACTCGCCGACACCGCGAGATCGAATCGCTGCCGCAGCGCCTCCCGCCATGAGATCTCGCGCACCCCGTGTTCGGCGAGATAGGCCCCGGTATCGGTATCGAAGACCGACGAACCGGTGCGCGCGAACACGATCCGCACTCTGGGATCCCCGGCGAGCAGTCCGACGGTGTCGAAGAGTCGGGTGGCGGCGGTGGTGTTGTGGGTGATGGCGAGTACGGCGCGCCGGTTCGGATAGGTGGACCAGCGCGGCTCTGGCGAACGCTGGGCCGATGACATGGCATCCGATGTTACGGTCTCGCTGGGGCTGCCCGCGAAATCCGATCTCGTCGGCTTCGTGCGGAACCGAATCCCGGTGTGGCTCAAGCAGGAAATGGGCGGGCTTCCCCGCCGGATCCCTGGTGGCGCTGGATGCCGACGCGGTGCGTCGCGAGCCGAACCACCTCGGTGCCACGCCCGTCTATCTGCCCGCTCCGCAGCAGACGCTCACCGGTGGCCGCACCACCCGCGACGGGATCGTGCTCGCCTATCTCGACAATGTTCGAGGTCGAGCCGCCATCTATACCAAGCTAGACGTTACTGCAAATAACATGTAATCTCACGGGACAGGTCCGCGGACACCGAGGCCCGTGGCGCAGACGAATCGAGTACCTCAATGACGCGGCATGTCGACGTGCTGATCATCGGTGCCGGACTCTCCGGCATCGGTATGGCCTGCCACCTGACCAAGGAGGGCACCGGCCGCAGCTACGCCATCCTGGAGCGCCGCACCGCCATCGGCGGCACCTGGGACCTGTTCCGCTATCCGGGCATTCGCTCCGATTCCGATATGTACACCTTCGGCTACGGCTTCCGCCCGTGGCACGGCACCAAGGTGCTCGCCGACGGTCCGCACATCCGCAGCTACATCGAGGACACGGCGGCCGAGTACGGCGTCACCCCCCACATTCGGTTCGGCCGCCGGATGACCGAGGCGAGCTTCGACAGCGCGAGCGCCACCTGGACCGTCACCGCGCACAACGAGCAGACCGGCGAGACCGAGCAGTACACCAGCGACTTCCTGGTCGGCTGTACCGGCTACTACGACTACGACAAGGGTTTCCGCCCGCGGTTTCCCGGCGAGGACCGTTTCGGCGGCCGCATCGTGCATCCGCAGTTCTGGCCCGAGGATCTGGACTACGCCGGTAAGCGCGTGGTCGTCATCGGCAGCGGCGCGACCGCCATCACCCTGGTCCCGGCCATGAGCAAGGACGCGGCGCGCGTGACGATGCTGCAACGCTCGCCCACCTACATCGCCGCGCTGCCCGCCGATGATCCGGTCGCGGTCGGCATGAAGGTGGCGAGGGTGCCCGCCGCGCTGGCCTACAAACTCGGCCGCGCACGCAATATCGCCTTGCAGCGGGCCAGTTTCCAGCTCTCGCGCGCCAATCCGCGCGCGGCGCGCAAACTGCTGCTCGCCGCCGTGCGCGCCCAGGTCGGGCCGAAGGTGGATATGCGTCACTTCTCACCCAGCTACGACCCGTGGGATCAGCGCCTGTGCGTGGTGCCCGGCGGCGACCTGTTCAAACTGCTGCGCGAGGACAAGGCCGATGTCGTCACCGACACCATCGAGACCTTCACCGAGACCGGGATTCGCCTGAGCACCGGTCGGGAACTCGAGGCCGATATCGTCATCAGCGCGACCGGCCTGTCCCTGCAGATGCTGGGCGGAGCGAATCTGACCGTCGACGGTGAACCCGTCGTCATTCGGGATCGGGTGGCCTATCGGGGCGTCATCCTCGACGGCATCCCGAATTCCATGATCGTTATCGGCTACACCAACGCCTCCTGGACGCTGAAGGCCGATCTCGCCGCCGAGTACTTCTGCCGGGTGCTCAACCATATGAAGGCCCGCGGTTTCAAGAAGTTCGTCGCTGTGGCCCGGCCGCAGGATCGCTCCGAGCATTCGCTGCTGGGTGGCGCGCTCACCTCCGGCTATATCCAGCGCGGCGACGCGGTCATGCCGCGTCAGGGCGCGCCGGGGCCGTGGCAGGTCATCAACAACTATTTCCGCGACCGGACGCTGCTCCGGGAGGGGCCGGTGGACGACGGGATCCTGGTCTATTCCAAGGCCGAGGTGGTCGCGACGGCCGACGCGGGGGCAGCCTGATTTGGTCTACGCCGTAAGGCGTCGAGGTTGCCGCCGTAGGTGTCGTGGCCGGGTCCGATTGGTCGACAGCGTAAACTGGCGAACCCTACTTTCCCAGCTCAGAATGGGTTTTGGTGGGCCGATCCCGGCGCACCGAAATGCGGAGGAGCGGTGTGATGGGTACGGGAACGGTCGACTTCACCGGGGTGCGATCCACCAATCTGGTGACGCTGTATCTGCGGGCCGTGGACGCCGGCGAGGCCGAGCCGATCCTCGACGACCGGGCGGCCCTCGAGGCGGTCGATCGCATCGACTACGACTTCGACAAGCTGCGGCGGCACCGGCGCAGTCGCACCCTGGTGGCGATGCGCGCGAAAATCCTGGACGAATGGGCGGAGGACTTCCTGCGCCGCCATCCGGACGCGACGGTTCTGCACCTCGGCGTCGGCCTGGACAGTCGGGCGTTCCGGCTCGCGCTGCCCGCGGGGGTCCGGTGGTTCGACGTCGACTATCCCGATGTCATCGAATTGCGGCGCAAGCTGTACGAGGAGTCCGCGAACTATCGGATGATCGGCGCGTCGGTCACCGAATCCGAGTGGCTGGAACAGATTCCGGCCGACCGCCCGACGCTGATCATCGCCGAGGGCCTGCTGATGTACCCGCAGGAGAACGAGGTCCGCGCGCTGCTGCGCCGTCTGACCGACCGGTTCGAGACGGGCGAGTTGATCTTCGACTGCCTGTCAACGGCCATCATCGGTTTCACCGGGCGGCTGCCGAGCCGATTGCGCAACGGCTATCCGCTCCCGCCGACCGGAATCGACGACGGAGCCACGGTCGAGCGCTGGAACCCGCGACTGCGTTTCCTCGAGGATGCCGTGACCATGCTCCAGGCGGACCGCGTTTCCGATCGCAGGACCCGCCTCGGCTTCCGCCTGTGGAGCCTGCTGCCCCTCACCCGCGATTCCTCGCGTGAGTTCCGCTTCGCCTTCTGATCACCCGAACTCGACCTGCCAGTGCTTGATGCCGTTGACCCAGCCGGAGTGCAGATGCTCCGGCGCGGCCACCTCGGTCAGGTGCGGCATGGTGTCGGCGATGGCATTGAAGATCAGGTCGATCTCGAGGCGGGCCAGATTCGCGCCCAGGCAGTAGTGGATGCCGGAGCCGCCGAAGCCGAGGTGCGGATTCGGATCGCGCAGGATATCGAAGGTGAAGGGGTCGGCGAAGGCGTCCTCGTCGAAATTGGCCGAGCCGTAGAATAATCCGACCCGCTGACCGCATCGGATCGGGATGCCGCCGAGTTCGGTATCCACGAGGGCGGTGCGCTGGAAGGCGCTGATCGGGGTGGCCCAGCGGACGATCTCATCGGGTGCGGTGCTCGGGCGGCGCGCGCGATAGAGCTCCCACTGGTCGGGATGGTCCAGGAATGCCTTCATGCCGTGGGTGATCGAATTGCGGGTGGTCTCATTGCCCGCCACCGCGAGCAGCAGGACGAAGAAGGCGAATTCGTCGGGGCCGAGGTTCTCCCCGTCGATATCGGCATTGACCAACTGGGTGACGATATCGTCGGCGGGTTCGCGGCGGCGCTGTTCGGCGAGTTGCCAGGCGTAGCCCATCAGATCCAGGCGCGCGCCGTTCGCGTCGCCGGTGAATTCCGGATCCTCGGAGCCGATCATCTGATTGGACCAGGCGAAGATTCGGTGCCGATCGTGCTGCGGCACGCCGAGGAGTTCGGCGATGGCCTGCAGCGGTAGTTCGGTGGCGACCAATTCTACGAAATCGCCGCCGCCGCGCCGTTTGGCCTCTGCCACAATGCGTTGCGCGCGTTCGGTCAGTGCGGCGCGCAACCCCTCGATGGCGCGCGGGGTGAAACCCTTCGACACGATGCGCCTGCACTTGGTGTGGGTCGGCGGATCCATATTGAGCAGGATCACCCGCTGCTGTTCGATCTCGGCGCGGGTGATCTCGTTCTGATAGCGGATGATCGCCGTATTCTCCGCCGCCGAGTAGATCTCCGGATGCCGCGAAACCTCCTTGATATCAGCGTGTTTCGTGACGGCCCAGAATCCGCCGTCGGAGTATCCTCCGGTGCCGTCACGCTGGGCGTTCCACCAGATCGGCGCGCACCGCCGCAGTTCGGCGAATTCGGCCGCAGGCCGACGTCGCGCCCAGAGACCCGGATCGGTGAAATCGAAACCTGCGGGAATCGAGGGTGCCCTCACGGCGACCTCCAGTGCTGGAACCCGTTCTAGTCAATTGATTCAAACACGCGCCCAATCGATTACGGGCCGAATCGGCGGCGGCGGCGACCCCCTTCGCCGAATACCTGGTCCGGGAAGGGAGTCTGCTGCGGTGAGGTTCAGCCGACCGGGCCGGTGGCCAGGGTCGCGGAGCCGGAGCGGGTCTGTGACTGGAGGTCGAGCCAGGTGATGGCCGCGGTGTCGCCGGGATGGGTGGCATCGAGGAGGTGGGTGAGGGTGGTCGCGGAATCGACCGGATGGCCGTTGACGGCGGTGATGAGCGAGCCGGGGGCGATACCCGCCCGGTCGGCCGGGCCGTCGCGCACCACGCCGCGCACCAGCGCGCCCTGCGCGTCGCTCACGGTGACGCCGAGGAAGGCCGTCGATCCGATATGGATGGACTCGGAGGCGTTGCCCGCCTTGATATCCCGCGCGACCGCGAGGGCGCGGTTGATCGGGATGGCGAAACCCTGCCCGCCGCCGGTGGATACCTGACTGAACCGGTAGCCCGCCGAGGCGGCCGTATCCATGCCGACCACTTTCCCGTCGGCCGAGACCAGCGGACCACCCGAATCGCCGGGCTGGATATTCGCGGCCACCTGGATCAGGCCGTTCAGATTCTCCGAGCTGCCGGAGGATTCGTCGCTGGCCGTGATCACCCGATTCAGCGCGGTGACCCGGCCCGCCGCCATACTCGGCGGGCCGCCGACGCCACCCGCGTTGCCGACGCCCGCCACCGCGTCACCCACGGCCACCTTGTCGGAGTCGCCGAGCGGCGCCGTGGTCAGTCCGCTCGCGTTCGCCAGTTTCAGGACCGCGATATCGTCGGCGCGGTCGTAGCCGACGACCGTCGCGCGGTAGGTCTGCCCATTGCCGATATCGGTGACCGAGATATCGGTGGCGCCCGCGACCACGTGATTGTTGGTCAGCACCGCGCCGTCGGCGCTGAGCACGATCCCGGTGCCCGCGCCCCGCGCGCCCTGCATGCCGAGTTCGGTATTCACATCGACCAGTCCGGGCGCCACCTGCGCCGCCGCCGTGCGCATATCGGCCGGCCGCGCGTAGGTGGCGGGTTGCGCCGTGAACTGCGACTGCGCGAAGGCGGGTTGGCGCGGGACCTCGTGCCTCGCGTAGCCGAGTCCGGCCGCCGCCGCCCCGATTCCCAGGGCCAGCGCCGCCGCCCCCAATGCCAAACCCGCCGTGCGCCTGCTCTTTCCGGTCGCGGCGCGGACTTCCGGCCGCGAGCCGGCGAACCGATCCTGCTCGCTCATGGATTCCAGCGTCCGCGCTCCGCCTGAGAGTTCGCTGACGAGTCGGTCCGCGTTCCCTGATAACCGGGATCGAACCGGTGCCGGGCGACCCGCGTATTTCCTATGCTCGGACTCCGAGGAGGAGCGATGTCGACACTCAATGGACTTCCCGCGCACGTCCTGCTGGTACACGCCGTGGTCGTGCTGATCCCGCTCACGGCCGCCCTGCTGATCCTGTGCGCGCTGTGGCGGGCCGCGCGTTCCCGGCTGAGTTGGCTGGTGGCGGTGCTGGCACTGGGCTGCCTGATCCTCACCCCGATCACCATCCGGGCGGGGGAGTGGTTCGAGAATCGGCTCGGGAATCCGCCCGATGTGCGCCACCACGCCGACCTGGGCGCCACGATGACCTACTTCGCGGTCGCGCTGTTCGTCGGCGCGCTGCTGGTGCTGCTGGTGCATTGGCGCGAGAGTAGGGGAAAGTCGTTCGCCGCGCCGATCGTCGCCGTGCTGGCGGTGCTGGCCATCGCCGCCGGGGTTGCGGCCACCTGGCAGGTGTATCGGGTGGGTGATTCCGGGGCGCACGCCGTGTGGGGCGACAGGCTGTGACGCCAATAATATTGTGCACAATATAGTAGCTCGCTATAGTTTCGGATGTGGCCGATCCGCTATCCCTGGACGAACAGGTCTGCTTTCCGCTCTACGCGGCAATGCGGGCACTGACCGCCGCCTACCGACCCAAACTCGACGCGCTCGGACTCACCTACCCGCAATACCTGGTCATGTTGGTGCTGTGGGAACGCGACGGCCGCAGCGTCGGCGAGCTGTGCGCGGCGCTGGAACTCGATACCGGCACCCTCTCGCCGCTGCTCAAGCGGCTACAGGCGGCCGGATTCGTGGAGCGGACCCGCTCGTCCGCCGATGAGCGCCGCGTGGAGATCCACCTGACCGAGCACGGCAGGCAGTTACGCGCCGACGCGTGCGCGCTGCCCGAGCAGTTGGCCGCCGCCACCGGACTGACCATGCCCGAACTGGTCGCGCTGCGCGACACCCTGCGGCGGATGACCCGCGCCCTCACCCAGTCGACTTAGGAGCTCGCATGCGCGCTGTACAGATCGAACGATTCGGCGAACCCGGCGAAGTGCTCACCCTGACCGAGCGGCCACTGCCCGAACCGGGTCCGGGCCAGGTGCGAATTCGCTTGCTGCTCTCACCTATTCACAATCACGACCTCGCCATCGTGCGCGGCGTCTACGGCTATCGGCCGTCACTGCCCGCCACTCCCGGCACCGAGGGCGTCGGACGGGTCGATGCGCTCGGTCCGGGCGTGACCGGATGGGAAATCGGTCAGCGCGTGGCGGTTTCGGGTGGACAGCAGGTGTGGGCCGAGTACTTCCTCGCCGACCCGGCACAGCTCATTCCGGTGCCGGAGCAGGTCTCCGACGAGACCGCGAGTCAGCTACTGGCCATGCCGCTGAGCGCGCTCATGCTCCTCGACGATCTGAATCTGCAAGCGGGACAGTGGCTCGCGATCAATGCGGCCAACGGGGCGATCGGGCGGCTGGCGAATCTGCTCGCGCGCGACCGAGGTCTGCGGGTGTTGAATGTGGTGCGCGGACCTGTTTCGGTGCGAACCCTGCGCGAGTTGGGATTCGATCCCGTGGTCGACACCGAGACCGATGGTTGGACGCAGCAGGCATTGGCGGCCACCGACGGTGCGCCGATCCTGCGCGCCGTCGATCAGGTCGGCGGCCCCGTCGGCGGCGCCATGCTCTCCCTGCTCGCCCCGCGGGGGGAACTGATCTCCTTCGGCGCGCTCTCCGGTAGGCCGCTCACCCTCGATCCCGGCGCGCTCATCTTCAAACAGGCTGTGGTGAAGGGATTCTGGGGTGGCAAGCGGGTCGAGGAGATCGGCGCGCAGCGGCGCGGTGCACTCATCGCCGAACTGATCGACCTCGCCGCGCGCGGCGTGCTGCGGCTCGAGGTCGAGGCGGTCTATCCGCTCGATCGGGCGGCGGAGGCGGCCAAGGCCAGTGAAACGCCGGGCCGCAATGCCAAGATCGCGCTCAGCGGTAGCTGAGCCGCCTGAGGTCTAGGGTTTCCAGGTGATTCGTCCGCCCTGGAAATCCTGGGCCTTTCCGCCCTGGTAGTCGTATTCGTCGCTGGTGGGGAAGCCGTAGGTGCCGTTCTCGGCGCCGCGCAGCGCCCAATTGTCGCGGATCGCGCCCCACACGGCGTGCGCGCCCGTGCGCGGCGACCAGTAGATCGCGCCGCCGGGGAAGAGGTTGTAGCGGCCCTTGCCGCCCTGGGCCGCGGTCTCATCCGAGATCGGGAAGCCGAGCGGACCGCCCTCCCAACCCAGCGCCGCCCACTTGTCGCGAATGGTGCCGCCGATCTGATGCGCCGCCGTCCCCACCGACCAGTAGATGGACCCGCCCTGGAAGTGGCTGAACCGTCCGGAATTTCCCGGTGTCGACTGCTCATCGGTCACCGGGTAGCGCAGTCCGCCGGATTCCGAGCCCAACTCGCGCCACTTGTCCCGAATCACGCCGCCGACCGCGTGCGCACCCGCGTCCGGCTGCCAGTAGATCGCGGCATTCCGCTCGAACGGCTGCCAGCGCCCGCCCGCCGCCGCTGGCGCTTCCGGCCCCGTCGGATCGCCGAATGCGGCCGAGCCCCCGGCCTGGTCGTATTCGACCTCGATCGCCCCACCGACCTCGAAACCCCCGATCGGCCGCGCCTGCGCCGCCCCCGCGGCAACTGCGGTAGCCACCGCCACCGCACCCAGCGCCCCGCCGATCACCTTGCCCGGACGTTTCGATGCCAAGACCACTCCTCGATCCGATCGTGCTCACATTCTCGACATGCGGTCCCGCCCCATCGGCCGACCGCACAACACGCCCTCTATCGCCACGCCCGCCAAAGTCGTTAGCCGAACTATCGGCCATCCCACCCGAGGCTCGCGGCTGTAGCCGCACCCACAGTCGATACGAACTCGGCATAACAACAGGTCGTACCGTACTCCCCGCCGATCCGCGCCGTCTGGCCGGTCCGCGTGAGGCGTTCGGCGGCGCAACGACTCCGCTTAGAGGGGATGCGCCCTTTCGATGGCCGCCGCGTCGGGTTCGACACGGCGGCCCTCGGTGTCAGGGGAGGGTTTGGGCTAGGGCGTGGGCGGTTGTCGGGTGCAGTTCCAAGAGGGTCGCTGCCGCGCTGCCTGCGGGTTGGGTGGGTTCGGGCCAGGTGGGGGCGTGGCCGAGGAGGGTGGCCAGGGCGGTGCAGGTGGTGGGGTGGGCGACTAGGAGGGGGTTGGTGTTGGTGGGGGCGGTTGGGGTGGCGGGTGCGGGTGTTGGGGTGCGGGACCAGGGCGGGGTCCAGGAATCGAGGGCGGCGGGGGTTGGGGGGAAGGTGCGGGCGGCTTCGGTGATGAGGGTGGGAACCAGGGCGGGGGAGTGGGTGCGCAGGGTGGTGATGAGGGTGGGGAGCCAGGGGAGCAGGACCCGGTCCGGGAGGGTGCCGAAGGCTTTCGAAAGGACCTCGACGACAAAGGGTTTGAGGGCGGGAGCCGGATCGATGGCCTGGACGAAGCCGCTGATGTATTGGGGGAAGGTGGGCAGGACGAGGGGGTTGGCGAGCATCGTGTCGCAGCGGGCGCGCAGGTCCGCCAAGGGGAGCAGGCCCAGTTGGAAGTGGGCGGCCCAGAGCAGCGCGACCTTCGCGGGCGATTCCGGATGGGACTGGCGGACCGCGAGTTCCAACTGGGTGTGGTCGCAGCCGAGGGACAGGGCCAGATTCTCCATGCCGAACAGGAAGCCGAGCATGGCGGCGACCTGTTCGGCGCCGGTGTCGTCGTCGGTGAAGGCGGTGGGCAGCAGGGTGCAGTAGTGGGCGTACCCGGCCGTCACGAATTTCGCGCACCATTGCGGTAGTTCGGGTTGGGTGGCGCGGAAGTGGTTGAGCAACCGTCGGATTCGGCGCAGCACGGTGGGCGCGTCGTCCACGGTGCGCTCGACGGCGAGCAGATCGACCGCGCGCGAACCGAGTTCGTCGGCCAGCCGCGTGGAACCCAGATACAGCAGCGCATCCTCGACGGCGGCCAGCCCCACGGCGGCGGTGGCGTTCGGACCCGCGACGGCGCTGCGCAGCCGCTGTTCGAAGACCTGCTCGATACTCACACCCTCGTAGCCGAGTTCGACCAGCGAGCGCTGATACTTGCCGATCCCGAGATCCCAGCTCTCCTGGATGGACTGCTCACCGAGCGCGCGCGAACCCATGATGGGGCGCACGGCGTCATCGGGCAGCAGCCTGCGCAGCAACCACAGCAGATCCGAACAGGGCCGCAGCGCGGGTTCGGCCCGCAGATCGAGCAGCGCGCGCTGGACGGTCCGCTTGGACATATCGAGTCCGAGCGGTTCGAGCCGGTCGAGTACGTCGCGCGCCAGCGGCGGCAGCGCGGCATAGCCGACCTGACCGACCCGGTCGCCGCCGAGCAGGATCTCGCACAGCCGGGCCATATCCCGCCGACCGGGCACCTTGTCCTTCTCCAGGCAGGTGATGGCCGCGTCCTGGAAGTCGTAGGGTGTCGGCCTGGCCCGGTTGCGCATGCCGGCGAGCAGGATCGAGGTCTCGTAGATGGCGATGGCGTCGGCGGTGCTGGCAAGATACCCATTGCGTCGTGCGAGTCGCACGATATCGACCGACCATTCCAGCAGTTCGGCCTCGTCGACCGGATCGAGCGCGGGCGGTCGGGAAAGGAATCCGGACAGTCGATCGGCGACCGGCGCGGGTCCAGGGACGGTCTTGTTGAATTTGGTGGGTTTGCCGCTCAGTTCGAACGGCTGTAATTTGCCGCGCCGCAACCCTTTCGACCAGGTGGCGGCGGCAATGGAGACCGCGCCGCCCGCCAGCCCGAACTGCGCCTCGATGGCGGAGTGGCTGGAGGGAATGAGCCCGTAGTGCCATTTGGTCGCGGTGCGCGGGCTGATCTCGAAGGGCGCGTCGGAGGCCAGCCCGAACTGCTCGACCCGGCTGGCCGCGTGCGCGGCCCCACACACGTAGAGGCAGCGGGCCGGATCGGTGCCGGTGGCGGCGAGGTGTTCGCGCATGCGGGTCCACATGTAGCGTTCGCGATCCTCGTCCACCTCGAGACCGCTGCGGCGCAACCTGCGGAACAGGCTGCCGATCATCACCATGACCTGCCGGTAGGTGTCGTAATCGGCGGTGGCGAGCGGTTGTTCGACGTACTGGTCCCACCATTCCGACCAGTGCCGGACCTTGCCGTGGTGCAGCAGGTACTGCTCGAGTTCGGCGAAGCGCGGTCGCAGGTCGCCGATCTCGATGCCGACGGCCTCGCCGTGCAGCGCGCCGTCCTCGGTCGGCCGCGCGTGTTCTTCTTCCTCTTCCCGTGGCGCCCACTGGAATACGTGATCGGTGGAGCGATCGACCAGCACCAGTTCCACATCCGGTGTCTCCAGCGCGTAGGCGATGGCCTGATACTCCGCCGAGGCTCTGGTCATCGGTGCGACCACCGACAGCGGCGCCTGGTCGGCGTCGAATCCGTCGACCTCGCTGGCGAATGCCTGCAATGCCACCGGCAGCAGGCAGTTGCGCAGTTCGTCGACCAGTGGCCGCATATCCTCGCACAACTCCAAATAGATGACGGCGGGACGCTTTTCGTGCAGGCGGCGGACCATCGCCAGCCCGGAGGCGGGCGAGTGGTGACAGACCGGGAAGATCTCCAACTCCTCGCCGAGCGCCCGGTCGACATCGTCAACGATGCCCGCCAGGATCTCGCCGGGCGTGCCGCCGAATTCGGCTGCCGCGGCGGCCAATTGGTCGCGCAGCTCGGTGAACAGTTCGGTCACGACAGCCTCGCGATCGCGTCCTTGCCGCCCGCGAGGAATTCGCTCCACTCGCCGCCCTTCTCGCGACTGCGGGGTTCGACCACGCCGTGCCAGTACTTGTTGAGGATGGCCAGATCCTCCGGCGCGCGCCGCACCAGCGAGCCGACCAGCGATCCGGCCAGGGTTTCCGCACGCAGGGCACGCTCGCCGAAGAACTGGCTGTGCAGGATCGCATCCTCGAGGACACCGATCTGCTCTGCGGTCGACAGCGCCGACTCCAGTTTGTCGTCATCGCTGCCCGCGGCCGCGGCCGCGGAGCGCAGGTCGGCGAAGCTCTGCAGCAGGATATCGAGCAGTGTGGGCGGCAGTTCCAACTCGATCTGGTGGCGGCGCAGCAGTTCGGCGGTGCGGAAGCGCACGATCTCGGCCTCGCTGCGCTTATTGGACACCACCGGGATCCGTACGAAGTTGAAACGCCTTTTGAGCGCGGAGGAGAGGTCGTTCACGCCGCGGTCGCGGCTGTTGGCGGTGGCGATGATGGAGAAGCCGGGCTGGGCGAAGACCACATTGTCCTCGTCGAGTTCCGGTATGGAGACGTACTTCTCGGACAGGATGGAGATGAGCGCGTCCTGCACATCGCTGGTGGAGCGGGTCAACTCCTCGAAGCGTCCGATCACGCCCTGCTCCATGGCGGTCATGATGGGGGAGGCGATCATGGATTCGCGCGACTGGCCCTTGGCGATGACCATGGAGATATTCCACGAGTATTTGATGTGGTCCTCGGTGGTGCCCGCGGTGCCCTGCACCACCAGCGTGGAATTGCGGCTGATGGCGGCGGAGAGCAGTTCGGCCAGCCAGCTCTTTCCGGTGCCAGGGTCGCCGATGAGCAGCAGGCCGCGGTCCGAGGCCAGGGTGACGATGCTGCGCTCGACGAAATTGCGGTCGCCGAACCACTTCTGGTCGATCTTGCGATCCAGGCCGTCGGCGCGTTCGGAGCCGAGGATGAACAGCCGCACCATCTTCGGGCTGAGCCGCCAGGCGAACGGCTTGGGCGCGTCGTCGATGGACTCCAGCCAGTCCAGTTCCTCGGCGTACTTGGTTTCGGCGGGGGCACGCAGGACGTCGTTCATGGGGAGTCTCCTAGTCGAGGAAGTTCTTGAGTTCGTGCACGAGTTTCTGGATGCGTCCGGAGATCACCGGGGTGCCGAGCCTTTTGAAGCGATCGCGGAACCACGGGTTGACGCTCTGGCTGCCGGAGCTGTTCACCGAGCCGACCGGGATGAGTTTGACCCCCGAGCGGTGCAGCGACTCCATGGACTCGAACAGCGGCTGGGAGCGGTCGAATTCGTAGAAATCCGAAATCCACACCAGCACAGTATTTTTGGGGTCCGAAATCTTGGGTTGGGCCATGGCCATGGCGACCGGGCCGTCATTGCCGCCGCCGAGATTTGTGCGCAGCAGCACCTCGAAGGGGTCGTGCACCCACGGTGTCAGGTCGATGGCTCGGGTGTCGTAGGCGATGAGATGGACATCCACCTTCGGCAGGCCCGCGAAGATGGAGGCCAGGATGGTGCAGTTGACCATCGAGTCGACCATGGAGCCGGACTGGTCGACCACCACGATCATTCGAGCGGGCAGGGTGCGCTTGGCTGTCTGCCGGTAGAACAGTCGGTCCACGTAGAGGCGCTCGTCCGCGGGATTCCAGTTGGTGAGGTTTTTCCAAATGGTGCGGTCCACATCGAGATTGCGCAGGATGCGCTTGGGCGCGACGGTGCGGTCGATGGCGCCCGCGCTCGCTTGGCGCACCTGGGTGCGCAGCACCTCGGCCACCTGGTCGACGAAGCGGCGGATCAGCGATTTGGCATTTGCCAGTGCGACGCCGGACAGGTTGTGCTTGTCGCGCAGCAGTTGTTCGATGAGCGACATGCTGGGGGTGAGCCGCGCGGACAGCGCCGGATCGGCCAGCACCTCGCGCAGCCGCATCCTGGCGACCATATCGGCCTCCACATCGGCCAGGACGCCCTGCAATTCGCCGCTGCGGTCCGTGCCGAGACCGCGGCGCAGCCAGGCGGCATCGGTCTGCCAGCCCGACAGTTGGTCCGCGCTGACCGCGCCGCGCCCGGTGGCGAAGATGTTCAGCAGCAGTTTCGAGGCCAGCGCTGCGGTGCGAACATCCTGTGCGCCAATGGGTTCGGATGTCTCCCCGTCCGGATCGCCTTTCATGTCCAGCGCCTCGAACTCGGCGCGGAGTTCCGGAAACCGCTGCACCACATTGTCGATGGAGATGCCCGGATCCAGCAGGGCCACCGGGAGACCGGTCTGTTCGACGATGCCCGCGCTCGCGGTCTCGAGTGCGGGGTGCGGATCCTCGGAGAAGATTCCGGACAGCAGGCGCCAGTAGAGGACCTGGCGGCGGGTTTCGTCACTGGTGCTCATTTGCGCAGCAACCGTCCTGCCCGCTCGCGCAGTACCGCTACCGCGTCGCCCGACTTGGCCTGCGCCTTGGCGACTTTCGGATCCGTTGGGCCGCAGGCCCAGTCACCGTTGTGCAGGACGACCAGCTGTCCTTTGACGGTGCGGCGCACCGCGAGCGGCCGCAGCGACCAGCGCCCGGCATCCCAGCGCAGCAGACCGATCAGGTCCGATGATCCGTTGACGGCGGCCGGGGTGAGTGGCCCGCAGCCGGGCAGGTCGAGATCGACCGCGATCCGATATCCGTCCAAATCCAGTGTGCCGTCTTTGATTCGGCAGTTCTCCACGAAGACCGGCTCGGCGATGTGCACCGGGTCGCGATCCAGCGGTGCGACGGCCGGCGCCTGCGCGCCGGACAACCGCACGGCCGCCGTGGCGAAGGGATCGGCCGCGTCGGCGACGCTCACCCGCTCGTCGTCCCAGATCAGATCGCCTGCCACCAAAGGCATTTCGGCGATATCCAGACCGCGATGCTCGGCCAGTGCGGTGAGCAGGCGCGGATGCCCCCCGAGCACCTGCCATACGGCGGCGCCGACAATGGTGTCCACCTTCGTCGCCGCGACGCTGACCCGCACCCGGCGATTCGGCGCGCCCGCGCATTCCAGCACCCCGTATATCTGTGCCTGCACGGCGGTACCGTGCTCGTGCACATCGACGCCGAGCGGCAGCAACCGCCCCGAAACCGTTTCCGCGGCAGGGGCGCTCGCGCCGCGCCAGGTGAGCAGCAGCGCCCGCGCCCACATATCGGCCCAGCGGCGCGCGGGCACCAGGTTCATCGTCGAGATGGGGCTCGACGCGTTGAGTTCGGCGGCGAATCCGTCGAGCAGCACCGCGAGCCGCCGCAGCGCGGGCTCGGCCAGCAGCGCCTCGATGGTGCGATCGGCCGAGGCCACCAGGTCCTGGTCGACACCGCGCCAGCCCGCTATGGCCAACTCGCCCAGCCACGCCCGGCAACCCACGGCGACCGGACTCGGTGTGGCGGGCGCGCTCTGCGGCGGCACCCATTCGGCCCTGGAGCGACCGAAGGCGGTGTCGAATTGCGCCAGCAACGCGTCGTGCACCGCGCCGAGCAGTGCCGCCCGACCTGCGGCCAACGCCGAAAGCTGTTCCGGCGCGATGGCTCCGGTGCTGACCTTCGCCACCGCCTCGGCGACCGGCGCGCCCAGCGGCGATCCGGCCACCGCGCCGGCCAGCGCTGCCATCCCCGCCGACTGCTCCTCATCGACGCGGGCCAATCCGGTGACCAGCACGGCGTCGAAACCGCGCACCGCCTCCTGTACCGCCTCGACTCCCTCCGGAGCCGTGAGCAGCGCGCTCAACTGCAGGGGGAGCATCAGCGCGCCACCCCCGCCGGGAACCACTGCAATTCCGGAATCGGGATGGTGCTGCCCGGTAGCTCCAGGTAGGACAGGTGCCTGAGGAACCGGCTGAAGACCGCCGCGGCGGGCGCGGGGTCGCGGGCGCCGTTCAGGTGACTCATGATCGGTTCTCCCTCCGGAACCTCGACGCGCAGGTAGCGGGCCACCCGCTGGTGACCGTATTGCAGCACCGCCTCGGCGACGAGCGAATCCAGATGTTTGCAGGCGTAGCCGCCGTTGAGGCCGCCGCAGGGGCGATTGTTGTTGGTGCTGCAACTGAGTCCGTGGCTGCTCGCGGTGATCGAGGCCACATAGACGCGCGCGAGGTCGGAGCCGCTGGACACCACGCCCTGCAACCTGCCGTCGGCCAGTTCCACGAAGGGCACCTTGGCCAGTTTGCGCGGGGCGACGGCGGGCAGCACGCCGAGGACGGCCAGTTGGGTCGGATCCGGTGGATCCGCAATCGGATTCGAGACCATGTTTGCCTCCCGTTGGGGGTCGCGATGGCGTTCAAAGTAGGCGAGCCCACCGACAGGTTCGATTTCTGCCCGGCAATTACGGTGCCGCGCAGCGCTATTGACCGTCCCGCCGCTGGGAACACGCTGGGTGTTCGCGGCGGTACGGTGGTGCCTCGACGCAGGAGAGGAGCGCAGTTCGATGGCTGTTCGACCCGCCGCAACCCGTGTCCTCGACCGGCGCGGTCAGTTGCTGGATCGGCTGTCCGACGCCATTGCCGAAACCGGGATCGAGGGGGTCAGCATTCGCGATCTGGCCGCCCGCGCCAATGTGTCCATCGGCACGGTCCAGTACCACTTCGCGACCAAGACCGATCTGCTGGTGTGTGCCTGGCATCACGCCCAGACGAATCTGCGCGTGCGCCAGGGGGGTATCGCCGAACTCGGTCCGCGCGAACAGTTGATCGGCCGCATCGAGGCGCTGCTGCCGCCCAGTCCCGAGGACCGGCTCTCGCGGTTGGCGCTGGCCATGTCCACCCGCGCCACCCATGACCGCCGCATCGCCGAACTGCACAGCGAGCATCGCCGCGAATCCGAGGTGATCTTCGCCCGCCTGCTGGCCCGCACCAACCGGGGTCGCCTCGCCGAATCCCGCGATGCCGCCGCCGAACTGCTCGCCCTGCTCGACGGCCTGTCCATGGCGGTGCTCACCGGCCCGACCCGAGTTTCCCCGGACCGCGCCCGCCGCATCGCCCGCGATTGGATTCGCGCCTGGCTCGCGGGCTAGGGCCTGGCGCTATTCGATTCGAGCGGGCCGGCTCAGTGTTCGAAGATGTTCTCGCGCACCCGATTCGGCAGTGCGATCACCAACTGGGACACATTGCGTCGCACCTGCCCGACCCGTAATTCGGTGGGCAGGCGATGCCAGACCTGGCGGATCAGGGTGGCGGCGCGATCGAGTTCACCTCGGCGTTCCAGTAGCGCGGCCATATCCAGGTCGAGCAGTGCGCGGCCGACCTGATCGCGGTGCGCCATGGGCAGTTCCAGTACCCGCCCGCGAATCTCCTCGGCCGCACGCCACTCGCCGATCGAACTCAACGCGTGGGATTGATGCCAGCGCAGAATGTATTCCGACGTGCCGATATTGTCCTCGGCGGTGGCACGGGGCGGTAGCGCCTCGAACATGCGGTCGGCGGCCGAGAGCGCGGTGAGCGCTTCGCGTCGCCGCCCGATGCGGGCCTGAATGCCCGCCTCGACCACCAGCCCGAACACCCTGGCGGCGCTTGCCTTGTCGCCGTCGCCGGTCTGTGCCGAGCGGGCGGCGGCGAGGCCCTGGTCCAGAGCGTGGCGATAGCATTCGTGACCGTGCGCGAGATGTCCGTGCAGCCAGGCTTCCAGCGCGGGATCCTCCGCGCGGCGCGCGGCCCGGCGCGACTTGTAGAACCACGGGAAGGTGTCGTGCATATCGGCGACGTCATTGAGGCGGAAGGCGACGAATCCGGCCAGCAGCGCCTCCACTCGGCGCAGCCTGCGCTGTGTTTCGGCCGAATGTTCGCCGAGCAGCAACTGCTGCACTGTCGCCAGTTCCCGAATGCGGGCCGGAATGTACTCCGAAGGGGGAAGTATGTAGACGAGTCTGCCGCTGCGCTCGACACCCTCCTCGAGCGCGCGCACCGTCGCACCGGCGGTGCTGGGCAGTCCGCGCCGCGCGGGGGCGGGTTCGTCGGATCCGCTGTAGTCGCTGCCGAATCCGAGCCGATCGGGTCTGGTCCGATACAGCCTGCACAGCGCGTCCAGGAATTGGTAGGAGGGCATGTCGAGTCCGGTTTCCCACCGGGAAACGCTTTGGTGGGACAGTCCGGAGCACGCGATGCCGCGGTCGGTGAGCACCTGCTGCAAACGGCGGGCCACCTCGGTGAGGGTGTAGCCGCGCGCCATCCGATGCGCGCGCAGCGCGGAGACGCCGCAGCGCGCGCGAATCGCCTGCGCCGCCTCCCAATCCGAGCCCCCCGCCGTCGCTAATTCGCGCGCGATATCCCGGCCGCACGCGAGGCTGTGCCGGCTGTCCACGTTTGTCTCCAGATCGATGATGTGGCCTACTGCGATAGGCCGGATGGGGATGGGCTGCGCCGCACCCGCACAACCCGTTGTCTCGACGGTATCTCCGCAGCGGGCGCGCGTCGAGGATTCCGGGCGACCTGCGCGCACTGCGTGCAAGGGTGGCCCCGTGAGTACTTACAGTGGCATAGACGGGTCCATGATCATTCGTCGCAACCAGGTCATCGATCTGCGGGGCGTCGGGGCACTGGTGCTGTTGACCGCATCGTTCGCGATGAACACGGTTTTCGCGCGCTACCTCGACAGCGGGTTCACCATCACCCAGCAGGTCTATCTTCGCTCCTGCGCGGCCTTCCTCATCGCGGTGGTCGCTTTCGGCCGGTGGATCCGCTGGCGCGCGGTGCTGCGCGCGGGTCCCCGTGAACTGTTGGTGATCGCGGCGCGCGCCGCGCTGCTGTATGTCATTGGGACCACGCTGTTTTCGAAGGCGGCCACGCTGACCTCGGTCAGTGATGTGTCCTTCATCGCGGCGCTGCCGTTGGTCTCGGCGCTGGGTCTGCTGCTGCGCCGAGCGCGAGTCACGGTGGCGCGCATCGGCTTTCTGGGCGGTTCGGTGGTCGGGGTGGCCCTGCTGTCGGGATTCGGCTCGGGCGGCGCGCTGCTGTCGATGAATCGCGGCAATGTGATCGCGCTGGTCGCGATGGTGGCCATCTCGTTCAGCTATCTGGGGCGCGATTGGCACGGCGGCCATCTCAACAATCATGAGATCACCGCGCTCACCGTCGGTTTCGGTGCGCTGGGCGTGGCGATCACGTCGCTGCTGCAGGGGGAGGGGCTGCCCCGGTTGGCGGTGCACGGGTCGGCCGGTCTGCTGTGGGCCGCGGTCGGTGTGGCCGGACTGCTCAACGTGGCCAATGTATTCCTGATCAATTACGGTTTCGACCGGGTCGATCCGGTGCACGGCGGCAATTTGCTGACCCTGGAATGCGTTTGGGGGCTGCTGTTCGGATTGCTGTTCTATCGACAGGTGCCGACGGTGGGCGGCATGATCGGTGGCGCGGTGATCGTGGCCTGTGCGGTGGGGCTGAATATGGCCGATCGCGCGCCGGAGCCCGAACCCGAACCCGAACGGCTGCTCACTCCGGTCGACACCTGATGACCGCGGCGCCTGCTACTTGCCGACCTTACCGGACATGTCGTTCTGCTGATAAAGCTGTGCGGCATTGTCTTTGGTGACCTGAGTGGTCGGCAGCGCCTGCTTCTTGTCGACGGCTTGGTGGTGCAGGATCCTCTCCACCGTATCGGCGGCCTGTTCGGCGCAGGTCGGGTAGACGAAGGTGGTGAGCAACTGGCCATTCTGGACGGCGCGGATGCCGCCGGTGGGAATGGCCAGTCCGTCGATGCCGATGATCGGAATCGACCGGCCCGCACCCGCGATGGCGAGCTGCGCGCCGAGCGCCATATCGTCGTTGTGCGCGTAGACCAGGTCGATCTTGTCGCCCTTGGCCAGCCACTGCTGGGTGATGGTGGTGGCATTGGCCTTGAGCCACTTGGCCTCCTGCTGGTCGACGATGGTGATGTCGTGGCCCGCGATCCCGTCGCGGAAACCCTGATCGCGATCGATCTGCGGCTGATCGGACAGGATGCCGCGCAGTTCGACCACGCTGCCGCCGTTCGGAAGTGCCTGCAGCGCGGCCTGGCCCGCGAGTTTGCCGATGGCGTAGTTGTCGCCGCCGATGAAGGCCGTGTAGCAGTCGGTGTTGATACTGCGATCCAGGACGACGACCGGGATATGCGCCGCGCATGCCTGCTGCACCGCCGCCGTGAGCGGTGCGGGCTCGTTAGGCGAGACGATCAGCGCGTCGACCTTCTGCTGGATGAAGTTCTGCACCTGGCTGACCTGGGTCGCGCTGTCCTGGTGCGCGTCGGTGATGGGCAGCAACTTCAGGTCGGGATGCTGTTTGGCGAAGTACTGCAATTGCAGATTCAGTTGCGCCCGATAGGGTTCGGCATTGTTGGACTGCGAATAGCCGACCACGAACTGTTTGCCCGACCCGGAGGCGTTCGGCGGTTCGGCGGCGCAGGCCGAGCCGAACGCGGCCGCGGTGCTCAGCGCCAGCAGCGCACCGGCGAGGCGACGGGGCAACGCCCCGGCGAAGTTACGGGAAGACACTGCTAACTCCTCTGCGCAGAGATGGATCAAGAGGGCGGTGGCGGGCGGCGCACCAGCCGGAGGACGGGTTCGGCGAGGTCGCGAAAGAATTGGGGCCGTTGCAGCACCACCGCGACAATGACGATCAACCCTTTGATGATCAGTTGCGCGTTGGTGTTGATCGCGTTGAGCCCCAACACATTGTCGAGCAGCGTGAGAATGAGCGCGCCGACGAAAGTGCCGGTGATGGTGCCCTTCCCGCCCGCCAGGCCCGCCCCGCCGATAACGGCGGCGGCGATCGCGTCCAGTTCGTAGCCGGTGCCCGCGAGCGGATCCGCCGAGGCGCTGTAGGCCGCGTCGATCGGTCCGGCGAACCCGGCCAGCATCCCGGACAGCGTGAACACGGCGACCACCACCAGCGTCACATTGACACCGGAAAGCCGGGCCGCCGTGGGGTTTCCGCCGACGGCATAGATGTGCCTGCCGAATCGCGTCTTGGTGAGCAGCACCTGGAAGACAATGCAGACGGCGACGAAAGCCAAGACGGGATAGCCGATTCCGGCGCGGCCGAACAGCGGCAGCCAGGTGCCTTGGAACAGGGTGTGACCCGGTGTGCCGAGCAGTGCGAACCGCGCGGCCTGCGCGGTGGGCTGCCCGTTCTCGTCGGCGACCGCCGTGCCGAGGGCCACATTGCCCGAGATCTGCCGGTCGATCCCGCGCACGATGGACAGCATCGCCAGCGTCATGACGAAGGATTGAATCCGGAAAACCGTGGTGCCCAACCCATTGCACAGCCCGAAGACCGCGCCGACCAGCGCGCAGGCCGGGACGATCAGCCACGGGGTGAGATCGTGGTGCACCAGCAGCATGGCGGCGGTCATCGAACCGATCCCCAGCACCGACCCGACCGAAAGATCGATTCCTGCGGTCAGGATGACCAGGGTGACACCGACGGCGAGGATGCCGCGCGAGGAGAACGCGGTGATGGCATTGGTCAGGTTGGTCTGGTTCCAGAAGTATTGCCCCTTGGTCAGGATGCCCACCGCGATGACCAGCAGCAGGCCGATACAACCCTGCGCGGCACCGAGATACGGCAGCAGTCGGGTCGACCACGAGCGAATGCGGGAGCCGGAAATGGTGGTGTCCGTCGCGCTCATGCCGACCTCTCCTCGCTCGGTCCGGTGCGCACGAGGCGAGCCATCGCCGCGGTGAGGATCGCCTCCTGATCGAAGGGTGCGCTGCGGGCCGGATCGCGGTGGAATTCGCCGGTGACCCGCCCCTCACATAGCGCCAGGATGCGATCACACATACCGATCAGCTCGGGAAGTTCCGACGAGACGACCAGGATCGCCGCACCGTCGCGGGCGAGGCGGTCCATCAGCGCGTGCACCTCGGCCTTCGCGCCCACGTCGATGCCGCGGGTCGGTTCGTCCATGAGCAGTACCGAGGGGTGGGTGAGCAGACATTTGGCCAGCACGACCTTCTGCTGATTGCCGCCGGAGAGGGTGCCCACGACCGAGGAGAGACCGGCGGTCCGCACCCGCAGTGCGACCAATTGCGCTGTCACCTCGGCCCGTTCGCGGCGGGTGTCGACCGTGCGCCACGGGCGCAGGTAGCGGGCCAGGGCGGCGAGCGAGGCATTGAATCGCACCGTATTGCCGAGGACCAGACTCTGCGCCTTGCGGTCCTCGGCGACGAGCGCGAAACCTCGGGAGATGGCGTGGCGCGGGTCGCGCGGCCGGTAACGGCGGCCGTCCACCTCGATGGTGCCGTCGATTTCGCGGGTCGCGCCGTAGAGCGCTTCGAGCACTTCGCTGCGACCGGCGCTCATCAAACCGGCGAGGCCGACGATCTCGCCCGCGGCGACCTCGAAGGAGATGTCGTGCAGGGCAACGGTATTGCCGCGCGTGCGGAGTCCGTCCACGCGCAGGCGGGCGGCGCCGCCGGGGTGCTGTTCGGCTCGGCGAGCGAACAACTCGCCGAGCGGGCGGCCGACCATGAGTTGAATGAGTTCGGCGGCATCGGTCCGGTCCATGCGCCGCGAGCCGACATTGGTTCCGTCGCGCAGCACCGTCACCGTGTCGGCGATCTGCGCGAGTTCCCCGATGCGGTGCGAGATGTAGACCATGCCGACCCCGCGCGCGGCGAGCGTGCGGATGACGGTGAAGAGGCGCTGTGTCTCGGTTTCGGCGAGTGCGGAGGTCGGCTCGTCCATCACCAGGACCCGCAGGTGGTGATTCAAAGCCTTGGCGACCTCGATCAACTGCTGCTCGGCAAGGCGACAGTCGCGAGCCAGGCGGCGCGGGGCGAGCCGCAGACCCACCGTCGCGAGCAGTTCGCGGGTGCGGGCGTCCATCGTGGTGCGGTCGAGAGTGCCGCGCGCGGTGCGCAATTCCTGCCCGAGGAACAGATTGTCCGCGATGGACAGTTCGGGCACCAGATTCAACTCCTGGTGGATCATCGCGATACCGTGCCGCGCCGCATCCTTCGGTCCGCGCAAATGCACCCCGACGCCGTCGATCTCGATGGCGCCCGCATCGGGTGCGAAGACGCCCGCGAGGATATTCATCAGCGTCGACTTGCCCGCGCCATTGGCGCCGAGCAGGGCGAGCACCTCGCCCTGCCGCAGTGTCAGATCGACACCGCGCAGTGCGCGCACACCCGGAAATGCTTTGACGATCCCGCTCATACCGAGCAGCACGGGTTGTTGCTCCGACTCTTCAACGTTCATCGGCCCCCGCGAATCCGTTGCTGCCCAGCCCGATACGAGACATACCTGCCTCTTCGGTGGACGGTCGGACCGCCCACCCGAGTGTGACGCCCATCTCAGTTAGCGATTCTCGACAGCATAGGCGCGGCGGTGATCACGATTCGAGACGCGATTTCGAGCGAACCGCGATTCGGCCGCGACACGCCGATCGACGAGACGCACCCGGACTTCGAAGCGGGGCCTACAACTCGTTCAGCACCTTTTGGGCGATGGCAAAAGCCGTATTGGCGGCCGGGACACCGGCATAGACCGCTGTATGCAGCAGAACCTCGCCTATCTCGGCGGGGGACAACCCATTTCGCAAGGCGGCACGCACATGCATGGCCAATTCCTCGCGGTGTCCGAGAGCGGTGAGCACGGCAAGTGTCACGCAGCTGCGGGTGCGTCGGTCCAGCCCGTCGCGAGTCCACACCGCACCCCACGCCGCCTCGGTGATGTAGTCCTGGAAGGGGCGGGTGAATTCGGTGGTGGCGGCGCCGGCCCGATCGACATGGGCGTCGCCGAGCACTTCGCGCCGAACCCGCATACCGTCCGCGCTGTCGTTCACTGGCTTCCCCTCGGGTGGGTGAGCACGATCGAAGATCGCTCGACGGCAAGCGTGCCGCGACAGATCACGGGCGGTCGCTCGTTGGGGACGGTGCCGGCATGATTCAGGGCGATCATCGCAGTCGGCTCCATTCCGCGCGGGCTCGGTCCACGAATTGCGCGCTGCAGCCGAGATATCCTGTGGGATCGAGCAATTCGGCAATTCTCCGGTGAGTGAGGTGCCTCCCGATCGCCGGGTTCGCGACCAGTCGTTCGACCGGATCTCCGGAGTCCGCGTGCGCGGCGATCAAATCGACCGCCTCCTGTCGGCCCATCGCCGAGATCGAAACCAGTTCCGTCACGATATGTTCGGTCAGCACCCTGGCGTCGAGGTTGACCCGCATGCGCGCGGGATCGACCACCAGCCGCTCGAGGCTGCGCCGCAACCAGTGCACCGCCGATCCGGTGCCGCGCAGCAGCTCGGTGAGCGGTCGCCATTCGGCGTGCCAGGCTCCGGCGGCGCGCTGATGTTCGTGCGCCGCCGCGCCGAGCAGCGTGGCGACCAGTCCCGGCGCCTGTGCCGCCGCGCTCGCGGCAAGAACGGCGGCGATCGGATTCCGCTTGTGCGGCATGGTGGATGATCCGCCCGCCGGTCCGCCCTCGCGCACCTCGCCGACCTCCGTCTGCGCGAGCAGGACGATATCGCGGGCGACCTTCGCCACCGCGCCGCTCACCTGCCCGAGCGCGCCCGCGATCTCGGCGATCCGCCCGCGCTCGGTATGCCACGGCAGCACCGGTTCGGCCAGCCCCAATCGCCGCGCCACACCGGCGAGCACCGGAATTCCGTTGTCTCGCAGCGCGGCCAGCGTCCCGACCGCGCCACCGAATTGCACCGCGAGCCTGCCGCGCACCCGAGCGACCTGTTCGTAGCAGCAGGCGACGCCGCTCAACCAGCAGGCCGAGACCAAACCGAATGTGGTGGGCAGCGCCTGTTGCAGTAGCGTGCGGCCCGCCATCACGGTTTCCAAGTGTTCCTCGGCGAGGCGATCCAATAGATCCGCACAGCAACGCAATTCGACGATCAGCGCATCGAGGGCCCGTGCGGTCACCACCATCGCGGCCGTATCGATGACATCCTGACTCGTCGCGCCGAGATGCACATACGCCCCGGCTCGCCGAGCGAGTTCGCGCACCAGTGGCCCGGCCGGGTTCCCGATGGTCGCCGCCGCCGCGCCCAACGCGGCGATATCGTAATCCACTGCCAGGCAGTGTTTCTCGATCTCCAAGGCGGCCTGTTCGGGAATCACGCCCGCCTCGGCCGAGGAGAGTGCGAGCGCACCCTCGAAATCGAGCATGGCCTGAACCCAGGCCCGATCCTCGACCAGCCGCGCTACCGGTCCCGCCGCGAGCACCCCGTCGAAGAGCCCATCAGACATCGAAGAACACCGTTTCCAGCGGTCCCTGCAACCGGATATCGAACCGGTACCCCTGCGAGGTCCGCTCGGCGATGAGCGTCGCGCGCCGCTCGTCGGGAACCAGCGCCAGAATCGGATCACGCGCCTGTGCCGCACGGTGCTCCGGGAAATAGATCCGGGTCCACACCTGTCGCAGCAGTCCGCGCGCGAACACCGCCACCCCGAGGTGCGGCGCTTGACCGTCGAACGATCCGGGAACCACGGTGTAGAAGGCGAATTCGCCCTCGGCGGTCTCGGAGCGTCCGAATCCCAGCCACCGGTCCTTGCTTCCGAGACACCCTGCCGGGTCAGCCTGCCAGATCTCCACCGCCGCATCGGGTATGGCTACCCCAGCCCCGTCGAAGATGTGTCCGCGCAACCACACCCCCTCGGCGGTTTCGGCGGGGACTATGAAAGCTCCCTGTTCCCAGTGCATACCGATCTGAAGGAACGGACCCGCCGTCTGCGAGGGGGTTCCGTCAAACATGGTCGGGCTCCTCGAATGGCGTGGCCTGCGGGCCGCGCAGCACGATGTCGAATTCGTAGGCGAGTGCCCACTGCGGCCGAGTCCGCTCCAGACTGAACCGGGATATCAGGCGCGAACGTGCGTGAGCCGGAACAGAATTGAAGATGGGGTCCTGTCCGAACAGTGGATCGTCCGGAAAATACATCTGCGTGACCAGCCGCTGGACGAAGGTCGTCCCGAATGCCGAGAAGTGGATATGCGCGGGCCGCCAGGCATTGTGGTGGTTGCCCCACGGGTAGGCCCCCGGTTTGACGGTGGTGAACTCGTAGCGCCCCTGCGCATCGGTGAGCACCCGCCCGACGCCGAGGAAGTTGGGGTCCAGCGGGGCGGGCCACCGATCCGCGCGGTGCCGATAGCGTCCCGCCGCATTGGCCTGCCAGATCTCGAGCAGCGCGTGCGGAATCGGCCGCCCGTTCCCGTCGCGCAGCGTCCCGAAGACCAGAATCCGTTGACCCAGAGGTTCACCCGGATGTCCGGCGGTCAGGTCGTTGTCGCCGGGCCGGACCAGATCCGCGCCCAGTGCCGGGCCGGTCAGCTCGGTGCGCGTGTGCGGAATCGGCACCGGCGGCCGCGTCGGATGCCGCAACGCGGTCGAGCGGTAGTCCGGATAGTCCAGTGGCGGATGGGTTCCCGGTGGATCTCGCCGAATCGCCATGGGGGCTCCTGTCTTTCCGCCGCGTGCGCACACCCCTGCGACCGGCATGGCGGATGCTCGAATCACCAAGCGTGAAAATGGGTTCGGCCGCCGGCTCGCTGTCGCTGCGGCACCTCGAGCATGACCTCGGGGCTACCATGTCGACCACCGGTCTTCCATTCAATGAAATTCCGCACCCGGCGCGGAGGTGATACCCATGGCCAGATCCACCAGTGGCGAATCGGTGCTGTGCCGGGTGGTGCGCATCTTCGAGGCATTCGATCCGGAGACCACCGCCATCACGGTGTCGGAACTGGCCCGCCGGGCCGATCTGCCGCCCGCCACCACCTCCCGGCTGGTATCGGAGCTGGTGGAACACGGTTGGTTGCGCCGCGACAGCGGTCGCCGGGTCCGGGTCGGGGTGCGCATGTGGGAGCTGGCGGTGCGCGCCTCGCCGACCCTCGGGCTGCGCGAGGCGGCCATGCCGTATATGGAGGACCTGCACGCGGTGGTGGGTCACCATGTGCAGTTGAGCGTGCTTCAGCATCGCGAAGTCCTCTACATAGAGCAGCTTTCGGCGCCCGGCGCGGTGCGCAACAAGAGTCACTTCGGCGGCCGGTTCCCGCTGCACGCCTCGTCGCCGGGGTTGGTGCTGTTGGCCCACGGTCCGATTCACCTCCAGGAGCAGGTGCTGGCCGGGCCGCTGCGGGTCTTCACCGCGCGGACGGTCACCGATCCGGCCGCGCTGCGGGTGCTGCTCGGCGGGATCCGCCGCGAGGGGTACGCCCTCTGCGAGGGGTATATCGATGAGCTTTCCACGGTGGCCGCCGCGCCGCTGCGGGCGGCGGGTGGTCAAGTGGTCGCGGCGCTCTCGGTCATCCTGCCGCGCACCGAACGCGCGCGCGGCGCGGTCCCCGCCCTCGTCGCGGCGGCGCGCGGTATCTCGCGGGCCTTGGGTGCGCCCGTGCGCCCACCGCGGCACCGGGTCACGGTCGAGAATCCCGACCATTGAATGGAATTGCGCCTGCGGCGTCGGTCGCGCCCGAATCATGCTCGGGCGCAGGAGAAGTGCGGTGCGTGCGGAGGTAGTGATGACCGTATTCCTGGATCTGCTGATCGGCGGTAGGCAGGTACCCGCCCGCTCCGGGCGGACCACCGATGTGCATACGCCGAGGACGGGCGCCAGGTATGCCATTGTCGCCGCCGCCGGTCCGGAGGATGTCGACGCCGCGGTCACCGCTGCCGATCGAGAGTTCGCGGCCTGGTCCGAATCCGGGCCGCTGGTGCGCCGCGCCATTTTCACCGAGGCCGCCGCGCTGCTCGAGCAGCGCCGCGAGCAGATCGCCGACATCATGGCCGCCGAGACCGGTGCGCTGCGGGCGTGGGCCGACTTCAATGCGCACCTGGCGGCGGGCATCCTGCGCGAGGCGGCCGCTGCGGTCACCGCGCCGACCGGGGAGGTGCTGGCTGCCGGGCGCGATGGTGTGCTCGGCATGGCGCTGCGCGCGCCGATGGGTGTGGTCGCGGCCTTCGCGCCGTGGAACGCGCCGGTCATCCTGTCCACCCGCGCGGTGGCCGCGCCGCTGGCGGCGGGAAATACCGTGGTGCTCAAGGCGAGTGAGGCCGCGCCGCAGTCGTCGGGACTGCTGCTGGCCGAGGTGTTGCGCGCGGCCGGACTCCCCGCGGGCGTGCTGAATGTGCTGACCAACGATCCCGAGGATGCCGCGGCGATCGCCGAGACGCTGATCGGCGATTCCCGTGTGCGCGCGGTGAACTTCACCGGTTCGACGGCCGTGGGCCGGATCATCGGCCGCCTCGCCGCCGAACACCTCAAACCGGCGGTGCTGGAGTTGGGCGGGAAGAACGCCCTGATTGTCTTGGGGGACGCGGATGTGGACTACGCGGTCAATGCCGCCGTATTCGGCGCGTTCGCCAACAGCGGCCAGATCTGCATGTCGGCGGATCGAATCCTGGTGCACGACAGCCGCATCGCGGAGTTCACCCGAACCTTCGCCGGCGTGGTCGCGGGACTACCGGTCGGCGATCCGGACGATCCGGAGACTGTCATCGGGCCGCTGGTGAGTCCGGCCGCGGCCCGTCGGGTCGCGGATCTGGTCGACGACGCGCTGGCGCACGGCGCGACCCTGCTGGCGGGCGGCGGCAGGCCGCGCGGCGCGCACTACCCGGCCACCGTACTTTCCGGTGTGCCGAAGTCGGCGCGGATCCACTACGGCGAAGCCTTCGGCCCGGTGTGCGTGCTGGACTCCTTCGCTTCCGACGAGGAGGCCATCGCCAAGGCCAATGACACCGAAAACGGCCTGACCGTCGGCATTCTCACCGAGAACGGCACCCACGGCCTGCGGGTGGCGCGCCGGATCAGGACCGGGATCGCGCATATCAACGATCAGTCGGTGGCCGATGAACCACAGGTCCCCTTCGGCGGTTTCGGCGCGTCGGGATACGGCCGCTTCGGTGGGCACTGGGGTATCGAAGCTTTCTCCAATACCCGCTGGGTAACCCTGGCGACCGAGCATGCCCGTTTCCCCGGATAGGCCCTGACCTCACGCGGGCAATTGCGTTGCCGCGCCGATATTCTCGGCGGACCGATACTCGTGCGGGCTGCGGCCGTAGGCGGCGCGGAAGACCCGGCTGAAGTGGGCCGGGTCGGCGAAGCCCCAGCGCGCGGCGATGGCGCCGATGGAGCGGTCGCGGCGCAGCGGGTCGCGCAGATCGCGGCGACAGTGCTCGAGCCTGCGCTCGCGGATCCAGCCCGCCACCGTGGTGGACTCCTCGTGGAAGAGTTTGTGCAGGTAGCGGGTCGAGATGTAGTGGGAAGCGGCGATGCGCGCCGGGGTCAGGTCCGCGTCATCGAGGTGGCGTTCGATATGCGCCAGCACCGTGGCCATGATCGGCCGCCGCTCGGCGGTGCGTCCGTGCTCGCCGAGCTGGTCGGCGTACACGGTGGTGACCAGGTCGATGATGTTGTCGGCCAGGCGGGTGTCGGCGGGGCGGTCGAATTCGGGCAGCCGGTCGGCGAGTCCGCGCAGCAGCAGCGAGAGCATGGCCCCGAATCCGGTGTCGCCCGCGACGCGCCGGGCGGTGACGGCCCGCACCCTGTCCTCGGGCAGGCACAGCAGTCGCCTGGGAAACATCACCACCAGTTGTCGATAGGGGCCGTCGAAGGCCATGGAGTAGGGCCTGCTGGTGTCGTAGATGGTGAAATCACCTTCGGTCAAGCAGGTTTCGCGACCGGCCTGGGTGAGCAGGCAGCGCCCGCCCAACTGCACGCCGAGCTTGTAGTACTCCGGATCCGAGCGCGCGATGAGCCGAGGCGTGCGGCGCACCAGGTGCGCGGTGGCGCTGACCTCGGTGACCTGCATGGTCCCGAGTTCGATACTGCGCAGGCCGCCGGTGAACGGGCGGTCCGGGCGGCTGCCGAAGGGCAGCACGATGCGCTCCACCTGGAGCGGGACGAAGGTGTTGGATACCCGTTCGCGGAAGTCCTCGAATCGGTCCGTATCGGTGGGTTGCGGCCGGGTCGCCGTCGACATGTGCCCCTCCTCGAAAGCTGCGGCACTGGTGCGGAACTAACTGGTGATCTTGAAACGTCTGGCTCTGAACAACTAGTGTTCGACAGGAACGATCATATATGATTTTGTACCTGAGATCCTATGAAAATGAGATAGGTGGGGACTCGTGACAACGAATCCGTTGCATCTTCGGCCCGGCAAAATCGTTGCGGTCCACCTGAACTACCGCAGCCGCGCCGTCCAGCGCGGCCGGGCGCCCGACCACCCCTCCTATTTCTTGAAGCCGTCCTCGTCCCTGAGTGCGGACGGTGCGGCGCTGGTACGACCCCCCGGCTGCGAACTGCTCGCCTTCGAGGGCGAGATCGCCTTGGTGATAGGGGAGCGCACCCGCGATATCGAACCGGAACAGGGCTGGTCGCGGGTTCAGTGGGTGACCGCGGCCAACGACGCGGGCCTGCACGACCTGCGCTACGCGGATCGAGGTTCGAATCTGCGTTCCAAGGGCGGGGACGGATTCACCCCCGTCGGCCCGGTCCTGCTGGACGCCACCGAACTGGACCCGCGCGCCCTTCGGCTGCGCACCTGGGTCAATGGTGAACTGGTCCAGGACGATTCGACCGAGAACCTGCTGTTCGACCTCGGCCTGCTGGTCGCGGATCTGTCCCGCACGAGCACCCTCGAACCCGGCGACATCATCCTCACCGGCACACCGGCGGGTGCGAGCGTGGTGGTACCGGGCGATGTGGTCGAGGTCCAGGTCGACGATGGCGTCCGCAGTACGGGGCGGTTGCGCAATCCCGTTGTCGCGGGCGAATATCCGCTCGCCGCCTTCGGCGCACCACCGAAAGTGGATGCCACCGCCCGCGCCGACGCCTACGGGCGAACACCCGGCCTCGATCCGGAACTCGCCGCACAGCTGAACAGTGTCGGCACCGCGACGCTCAGCGCGCAGTTGCGCAATCGCGGTCTGCCCAATATGAGTATCGACGGCGTGCGCCCGACCAAGCCGGGTCTGCGCCTGCTCGGTATCGCGAAAACCCTGCGCTACCTGCCGCTGCGCGAGGATCTGGTGCCCGTCGGCCCGATGAACGCGCAGAAGCGTTCGGTGGAATCCGTCGCACCGGGTGAGGTGCTGGTGATGGAGGCGCGCGGCGAACACGGCGCGGGCACCATCGGTGACATTCTGGCACTGCGCGCCCAAATGCGCGGTGCGGCAGGCATTGTCACCGACGGCGCGGTCCGCGACAGTGCCGCCGTCGCCGCGCTCGATATCCCCACCTATGCCGCCGCCGCGCACCCCTCGGTGCTCGGCCGCCTGCACATCCCCTGGGAGACCGACACCGTGATCGCCTGCGGCGGCACGGTCGTGCGTCCCGGCGACATCCTGGTCGGCGATGACGACGGGGTGATCGTCGTGCCACCCGCGCTGGCCGGGGAGGTGGCCGAGGCGTCGGTGGAACAGGAGCGTCAGGAACGTTTCATCGCCGAACAGGTGGCGTCGGGGGCTTCCATCGTCGGTCTGTATCCCCTCGGACCGGATTGGCGTGAGCGCTACCGAATCTGGTGCGCCGCAGATGAATCCACCACCAACTAGCTCCGCGGCCCACGGAGCGTCACTTCCACAGGAGGCAAGTCGCCATGCGATTCCGCAGCGACCCGGCGAAGATCACCGGATCTATCGCCCCGGTCGTCACACCATTCCACGAGGACGGCGCAGTGGATCTCGACAGCCTGCGCGGTCTGATCCGCTGGCAGCTCGAATCCGGTTCGCACGGTATCTCGCTCGGCGGTTCGACCGGCGAGCCCGGCGCGCAGAGCGTGGCCGAGCGAATCTCAGCCATGACCGCCGCCGCCGCGGAGATCGGTGACCGGGTGCCGTTCCTGCCCGGCACCGGATCGGCCAAACTGGACGAGACGCTCGAAATGACGGCCGCCGCACAGGATCTCGGCGCGGACGCGGCGCTGATCATCACCCCGTACTACGCGAGGCCCACCCAGGAGGCGCTCTACACCTGGTACGCCACCGTGGCACGGGAATTCCCGGACCTGCCGCTGGTCATCTACAACGTGCCCTCGCGCACCGCCGTGGATATCGACCCGCAGACCGTGGCCCGGCTGCGGCGTGATTTCCCGAATCTGGTCGGGATCAAGGAGACCACCAAGGATTTCGAGCACTTCTCCCGCGTGCTGGCGGCGGCGGGCCGCGACTTGCTGGTCTGGTCGGGCATCGAATTGCTGTGCCTGCCACTGCTGGCGCTCGGCGGCAGCGGATTCGTCAGTGCCGCAGCGAATATCGCGCCCGCAGCGGTGGCGCGCATGTACGAGCTGTGGACCGAAGGCGAGCACGAAGCCGCCCGCCGCCTGCATTTCGCGCTGCACCCGCTGGTGGATCTGCTGTTCGTCGAGACCAATCCGGCGCCCGCGAAATGGGTGCTGCACCAGCGCGGTCGGCTGACCTCGCCGCATGTGCGCCCACCGCTGATCACGCCGACCGAGCCTGCCATTGCGCGCATCGAGCGGCTGCTCGCCGAGGGTGAACAGCTACTGGCGGCGGCCCGATGACCGCCACGTCGGGCGCGCGGGCCACCGCCGTGCCGCGCGATCTGCCCACCGGCCTGCGTCACTACATCGGTGGCGCGTATCGCGACAGCGTCGACGGCGCGACCTTCGAGGTGAGCGATCCGGTCGGCAATGCCGCCTACGCCACCGCCGCGGCAGGCGGACCGGAGGATATCGACCTCGCGGTCACCGCCGCCCGCACGGCATTTTGCGACGGGCCGTGGGCCTCGATGCCCGCCCGCGAGCGCGCCAGGGTGCTGGTGCGCATCGCCGACGGCATCGAGGCCGATGACGAGCGCCTGGCCGAACTGGAATCCTTCGACACGGGTCTGCCCATCACCCAGGCGCGCGGTCAGGCCCGTCGCGCGGCCGAGAACTTCCGCTACTTCGCCGATGTCATCGTGAGCCTGCACGAGGAGGCGTACCGGGTCCCCGGTGTGCAAACCAACTATGTGGTCCGCAAGCCGGTCGGTGTCGCCGGACTGATCACGCCGTGGAATACGCCGTTCATGCTGGAGAGTTGGAAGTTGGCCCCCGCCTTGGCCTCCGGCTGTTCGGTGGTGCTCAAACCGGCCGAGTTCACTCCGCTGTCCGCGAGCCTGTGGCCGGAGATCTTCGCCGCCGCCGGATTGCCCGCCGGGGTCTTCAACATGGTCAACGGCATCGGTGAGCGCGCGGGTCAGGCGCTGGTGGATCATCCGGGGGTCCCGCTCATCTCGTTCACCGGCGAGACCACCACCGGGCAGACCATCATGCGGTCGGCCGCGGGCGCGCTCAAGGGTCTGTCGATGGAACTGGGCGGCAAGTCGCCGGTCCTGATCTTCGCCGACGCTGATGTCGAAAAAGCCTTGGACTCAGCGATTTTCGGGGTCTTCTCGCTCAATGGCGAGCGGTGCACGGCGGGTTCGCGGGTGCTGGTGCAACGGCCGATCTACGACGAGTTCGTGCGCCGTTTCGCCGAGCGGGCCGAGCGCATCGTGGTCGGACCGCCCGGCGATCCCGGCACCGAGGTCGGCGCGCTGGTACATCCCGAGCACTACGCGCGGGTCATGGATTACGTGGCCATCGGTAAGGCCGAGGGCGCGCGACTCGTCGCGGGCGGTGTGCGCCCGGCCCACTTGAACACCGGAAACTATTTGCAGCCAACGGTATTCGCCGATGTCACCGCCGAGATGCGCATCTTCCAGGAGGAGATCTTCGGCCCCGTGGTGGCACTGACCCCGTTCGATACCGACGACGAGGCGATCGAACTGGCCAATGCCGTGCGCTACGGACTCGCGGGCTACGTCTGGACCAACGATCTGCGCCGGGGCCATCGGGTGGCCGAATCCATCGAAGCAGGCATGGTTTGGGTCAATTCGCACAATATCCGCGATCTGCGGACCCCGTTCGGCGGCGTCAAGGCCAGCGGCCTCGGCCGCGAGGGCGGCGCGCGCAGTATCGACTTCTTCACCGAACCACAGATAATTCACCTCACCCTCGGTGATCCGGCGCCGCCGCGCTTCGGTGTCACCCGCACGTCCTAGGAGTTGTCGCAGATGCCGACCCCACCCGATATCCTGCGCGCCGCGAGCGCGGAACTCGTCGTCACCGACCTCGAACGATCCAGGTGGTTCTACACCGAGACACTCGGACTCGTCGTCACCGCTGCCGACGACGACGCGCTCTACCTGCGCGGCATGGAGGAATACACCCACCACAGCCTGGTGCTGCGTCGGGGCGAACAACCCGCCCTGGCTCGGTTGTCCTATCGCGTGCGGACCCCGGCGGATCTGGACGCGGCCGAGGCGTACTTCGGTGCGCTCGGCTTGCCGACCCGACGTGTCCCGGCCGGAACCACTCTGGGTATCGGCGAGGCGGTGCGGGTGCTCGACCCGCTCGGCTTCCCGATGGAGCTGTTCCACGATGTCACCCATGTGCCCAGGCTGACCCAGCGCTACGACCTCTACCACGGCGTGGAACCGGCCCGCCTCGATCACTTCAATGTGATGACCCCGGATATCGCCGCGGGGCACCGCTTCTACTCCGACCTCGGCTTCCGCTGTTCGGAGACCATCGAGGACGAGAGCACCCTCTATGCGGCATGGCTGGCCCGCAAATCCACCGTGCACGATATCGCCCTGACCGGTGGCGCCGGGCCGCGGCTGCACCACATCGCCTTCTTCACACCGGAGGCGCGCAATGTGCTGCACCTGTGCGATGTGCTGGGCTCGCTCGGGAATCAGGCCCATATCGAGCGCGGACCGGGCCGCCACGGGGTGTCCAACGCCTTCTATGTCTACCTGCGCGACCCCGACGGCCACCGGGTCGAGATCTACACCACCGACTACTACACCGGCGACCCGGACAACCCCACGCTGCGCTGGGATGTGCGCGACGAGCGCCGCCGCGACTTCTGGGGCCACGCGGTGGTCGAATCCTGGTATCGCGAGGCGAGCACCGTGCTCGACCTCGACGGTCGACCGCAACAACTGCTGGAACGGGCCGAACCGCACGAGATCGATGTGGTGGTGGGCGCGGACGGGTTTACCGCCGCTCGCGAGTCCCTGCGCCAGTAGGTCGAGCGTGTCCACCTGAACAAGGACTGTGCACGCACAGACAAGGCGTTCGCGCGCGCCTGCCGGATGCTGGTCAGACGGATCCGCCGATAAACGATCGTCGCGAGGAAGGTGCAGATGATTCGTTCGATGAGGCCGCTGTCTTGGGCAGTGATGGCGTTCAGTGTGCTGCTGGTGGTGGGGTGTTCCTCGTCGGGCGGTGGCGGAGGCAAACTACATATGGCCTTCATCTACTCCACCACCTCGCAGAATCCGTTCCAGGAGATGGCATTCGGCGCGAAGGCCGCCGCCGAGGACGTGGGCGGGATCGACCTGGTCGAGAACGCCCCGCCCGCGATCAACGGGCCGGCCGAGGTCTCGCAGTTCCAGGCGGCCATTCGCACCGCACGTGACGGCATCGCCATGGAGACCCTGACCCCGGATCTGTTCGTCCGGCCGCTGCAGCAAGCCCGCGATGCGAAAGTTCCTGTGGCGGCGGTAGATACGATGGCACCCGCAGATGCGGGCGTCAATCTGTATGTGGGCAACAGCAATACCGATCTCGGTCGCACCTTGGCCACCGAGATGCTCAAGCATATTCCGGCGGGCGCCACCGGAGAAGTGGTGCTGGGCGACGCGATTCCGGGTCTGACGCTGCTCGCGCAGCGGCTCGACGGTATGAAGCAGGTATTGCAGGAGCAGCGTCCGACGCTCACCGTGCTCGGCCCGTTCGATTCCGGATCCGAACCGGTGGACAACTTCAACAAGTGGAACAACATCGTCAAGGCGCATCCGAATGCGGTGGCCTACCTGGGCGCCGGTGCGTCGGACGCGGTCTCGCTGGCGCTGATCCAGAAGAACGGCGGCCGCAAATTCCTTGTCGCCTCGTGCGATCCGGACGCACAGGCACTGGTCGCGGTGAAGGAAGGGTACGCCGTGGCCCTCGCCTCACCCGAGCACTGGCTCAAGGGCTATATCGCCATGCGCCTGCTGGCCGAGCACGCCCGCTCCGGGAAACCGCTCACCGAGGGCTGGTGGAATCCCGGCGGTCTGATCATCAACTCCGACAATATCGATGAGATCACCGCCCGCCAGCAGGACGAGCAGTCGCGCAAGCAGTGGTTCGCCAAGGTGACCGCCCAGCAAATGGGCGATCAGGGCAAGTACCTGCGGCCCCTGGGCGAAGCGAACTGAATAACAAGCCGTGCGGTTCCCGCTGGGATCCGCACGGCTTGTGCTACCGCAACCACATCATCTCCGTCCCGGAAGTAGCAGGTCATGTCTGTCGCTCAACTCGTTGTTCGCAATGCCGCCGTCTACACCTGCGATCCGCACCGGGAATGGGCCGACGGATTCGCGGTGGTGGACGGTCGATTCCAGGCCGTGGACGCCGCGGTGCGCACCGGACCCGACACCGAGATCATCGACGCCGGTGGGCGGATGATCCTGCCCGGCCTGTGCGATATCCATATCCACCTCGGCTTCGGCGGCGCCCAGCAGGCGTGGGAATTGCCCATCGCGCCAACGGATTCCCCGGCCGAGATCTGCGCCAAGGTGGCCGCGCGGGCCGCCGAGCTGGCGCCGGGGGAGTGGGTGGTCGGCGGCATAGTCGGCAGCGCGGTGATGGATGCGGTGGCCACCGCGGCGGCACTGGCCGACCTGGACGCGGCAGCACAGGGACATCCGGTGCTGCTGCGCGACGACACCCAGCACAACCGCTGGGTCAACTCGGCGACGTTGGCCGCCATGGGAGTCGAACCGCGGACACCGGATCCGGAGGGCGGCAGCTTCGTGCGCGACGCGGCGGGCAGACATACCGGCGTGCTGCGCGAACAGGCGTCGCGGCTGGCCGAGACGGTGTTTGTCGCGAGTATCGCCGATCCTGCGGCGCGCGACCGGGTTTCGCTGCGCACCGCCGCCGAGATCTGCAATCGATCCGGCATCACCACGGTGCAGGAGGCGGCCACCATGGCGCCGCTGTTGCGGGCGCTGGCCCGGCTCGAAGGGGCGGACGAGTTGACCCTGCGGGTGGTCGCCTCCACCCCGATGCGGGAATTCCTCGAATCCGGTGTCACCGGAGCGGAATTGATCGCGCTGTCCGAGCAGTACCGCTCGCCGCTGGTGCATCCGGACTTCGTCAAAGTGGTGCTGGACGGCGTTCCGATGACCAGAACCTCGGCGCTGCTCACGCCGTACCCCGGCTGCGCCGATTCGCACTACTGCGGCGAAATCCTTTACACCCTCGATGAACTCGTCGACACGCTGGAGACCGTGGTGGCGGCAGGGCGCGGGGCGAAGATCCATGCCACCGGCGACGCCGCCGCGCGCATCGCGCTCGACGCCATCGCCGTCATGCGCAGCCGTCACGGCGGCGGACCGCGCTTCCACCTCGCGCACACCGAGCACATCGCGGCCGCCGACACTCCGCGCTTCGCGGCCCTCGACGTGGTGGCCGACGCCTCGCCCTTCATCTGGTATCCGGGAATCATCCAGGACAGCAACGCCAAAACGCTGCCCGCGGGCTATCAGGACACGGCTTGGCCGCTGCGGGATCTGCTCACCGGCGGCACCCCCGTCGCCGCCGGATCCGATTGGCCGTGCGCGTTCCCGCTGCCCGATCCGTGGATCGGGTTGGAAACCATGATCACCCGGCAGGGGCCGGGCGGCGGCGATGGTCGCACGCTCAATGGCGCACAGGCGCTGACGCTGCCCGAGGCGCTGCTCGCGTTCACTCGCGACTCCGCGCAGGCCATGGGACTGGGCAGGCTCGCGGGCAGTATCGAACCCGGAAAATCTGCGGATTTCATTGTGCTGAACCGTAATTTATTCGACATCGCGGTGACCGACATTCACCGGACCCGCGTGCTGCGAACCTATTTCCAAGGGCGCGAGGTATTTTCGGCCGAGTAGTCACGGCTCCAGGAATAATCGCTCATTCGGCAGGCGGGGCAACCCTCTGGTGTCGCCCCGCACCACCTCGACGGCCACCGTGTAGTGGTGTGCGCCCTGCTCCTGTACGAATGTCAATGCGGCGCTGATACACGCGGCATAGTGGAATTTCATGCCCGCCACCGTCACGCTCAAATGCACGTCTTCCTCATGCGGATGCGGCGACGCGCCGTGCGGCAGTCGCCGCGGAATTCCGAGTTCGGGCATACGCCACCAACTTTCGCCATCTTGCTCGGCATGGGTGATCGTACCGCCCGCCTTGTCATCGGACATCTCCAGTGCTGGTAATTTAGCCGTTTCTTTCGAAAAGATTCGCGCTCAGTCTGCCCGCGCATACCCCTGCACAATGAACTCGACGGTTTGTGCGAATCGGGAGTCGAAGTCCGTTCCGGCTCCGGTCGCGAGGGATTCGGCCAGCAACGGATGTGCTTTGGCATCCGCCGCTACCGGCTCTGCCTGCGCCGACTCGTGACCGGGCGTGGTCCCCACTTCGGCCAAAGTGTGCCCGATGACGAACGTGGCGACGGCATTGAGCACATCCATCGCTCGCGCCAGCGGCACGCCCTGACCGCACATTACGGCCAGCCCGGATTCCAGGATCTGGAACGCTGCGAACGAGTTCACCGGCCGGGTGGCCAGGATGGCGAGCATGGCCGGATGTCGCACCAGCGTGGCGCGCAGGGCGTGCGCGATGGTCGTCACGGCCTCGGGCCACGGTGTGCCTGCGGGGGGCACGATCGCGCTGAGCGAGCGCTCGAGCAGCCGCTCCACCATGCCGTCCAGCAGCGCCGCTTTGCTCGGCAGGTAGTGGTACAGGCTCATCCCGTCCACCCCCATCGCGGCCCCCAGCCTGCGAGTCGACAGCGCTGACAGGCCTTGCGCGTCAACGAATTCGATCGCCGCATCGAGGATCTTCTCGCGACTCAACCCTGGGCGGGGCCGTGCTCTGCGATCTGCCATGCCCCGATCCTGCCCGAGGTTTTACTTGCACTGCAAGAAAACCTGCTCTACCGTCTTTCTTGCAGTGCAAGAAATCGTGAAGTGAAGGTAGAAGCCATGCTGATCACCGCCATGTCCCGCCGCCTCGACGACGATGTCGACTACGCCACCTTCCGCAAGGCGTGGCTCCCGGACGAGGTCTTCCCCGACGACCCCCGCACTCAGGTCATCAGTGCTTTCAATATCGAAGACCCCCGCGAGCTCATGACCATCGCCATCATCCGCGACGCCGCCCCGGCAGATATTCCGGTCTGGCTGGAGAAGTTGGCCCCCGTCGAAGCTCGCCGCTTCGACCGCATCAAGGATATGGTCGGCGCCCCCACCTTGAACACCGTTTACCAGGTCGTCGCCGAAGACGACCTCTCCAAACCCCTTTCGGCATGAGCGGGTGGGTACGCCTTTCCTCCTCGCGTGCGGCATTGCGGATGCCACGTTGAATTCCAAGTAGATGCCACCGCTTTCCACGCCGCCGGAATGCGCACCGGAATTCACTCCACCTCGCGATTCTCCACGGCACGCGACGTCGTCATGACAATTGTCACTGCCGATTATTCGCAAGCCACATCCAGAATCGCGGCAATGCCCGCGCGCACTCGAACACCGGTCGAATAGCGCCCCAATGTGCAATATCGACGAGAAACCCACCTACGCCGCACCGGTGTTCATGGCGTGCAGTAGGTCGTGCTGGTTGATTCGGGAGCCGGTCAGGGTCGCGCAGACCGCGCCGCGGTAGAGAACGAGGACGCGGTCGCAGACGGCCGCGAGTTCGTCGAGGTCGGTGGAGCACAGCAGGACTATCGAATCGGTCGCGACGGAGCGCAACAGGGCGTGGATCTCGGATTTGCCGCCGACGTCCACGCCGCGGGTGGGGTCGTCGAGCAGCAGGACGGTGGGTTCGGCGGCGAGCCATTTGGCCAGGACGACCTTCTGTTGATTGCCGCCGGAGAGCAGGCCGCAGGCGGTGTCGACGCTGTCGGCGTGAATATGCAAGGTGGACAGGAGTTTCCGAGCGGCGGCGCGCAGGCGGCGCGGCCGGATGAACAGGCCGTCGCGGCCCAACGCGACCGTGCGGACCTGGGCCATGTTCTCCCAGACCGGTTTGTCGAGCAGCAAACCGAGTCGCCTGCGGTCGCCGGAGACCAGTGCCACACCCGCCGCGATGGCGGCGCGCAAGCCGTGCGGCACCGGGCGACCATCGGGCAGGTCGACCCGACCGCCGCTGGTTTTGCGCAGTCCCGCGACGACTTCGAGGATGGCGGTGTGACCGGAGCCCGCGAGCCCGGCGAGGCCGACCACCTCGCCGGGGGCCGCGGTGAGGTCGATGTCGTGCAGCAGGCCGGGCACCGTCACACCGCGCAACTCGAGGGTCCCGCGCCCCTCATCGGCGCGGGACCGCTCCGGTGCGGCATGGTCGGGGAGTTCGGGTTTGTCCCCGAGCATCGCCGCCACCACCCGCTCGATATCCAGTTCATCGCGTGCGATCCCGGACAGCACCGTGCGTCCGTCGCGCAGCACGGTGATCTCGTCGCACAGCGCCATCACCTCTTCGAGGATGTGCGAGACGAACACCACCGCGACCTGTCGTTCCCGCAGCGCGCGCAGGATTTCGAGCAGTCGGGCCGTGCTCGCCTCGTCCAGCGCCGAGGTCGGTTCGTCCAGGATCAGCACCCGAGGCCGGGTGAGCAGCGCCTTGGCGATCTCCACCAGTTGCCGCTGCGCGAGGGTCAAAGTGCCCAGGGGCCGGTCCAATTCGACATCGAGCCCCAGTTCGGCGAAGACGGGTTCGGCAGCGGCGATCATGGCCCGTTTGTCGCGGAACGGTCCGCGCTTGGGCTCGCGCATCGGATACAGGTTCGACAGCACGTCCAGATCGGGAAAGAGGTTGAGCTCCTGGGAGACAACCGCGACACCGGAGGCGGCCGCGCGCGCGGTGGAGGCGAACGACACCGCGCGCCCGGACAGTGACACCGTGCCGCGATCGGGGGCCACCGCACCCGAAATCACCTTGATGAGTGTGGATTTGCCCGCGCCGTTCTCACCGAGCAGCGCGTGCACCGATCCGGCGCGCACCGTCAATTCGGCGTCGTGCAGCGCGACAACACCGCCGTAGGTCTTGCCGACCTCGCGGACCTCGAGCACATTCATGGATCTGCCTAACTGGACGCTGTCGGCGCAGCAGTCCTCAGACCTGCGCATAGCTGGAGCGAAGGCGGAACTACGCCTAGAGCCCGAATTGGTTCTTGCGCGAGCGTCTTCTGCTGCGCAGCAGACTGTCGATGGAGACCGCGATCAGCACCACCACACCGCTGGCGAATGAACTCCAGTTGACCGGGATGTCGAAGTACACCAGCCCGCTCGACACCACGCTCAACAGCACCGCACCGCACACCGCGCCCACCACGGTGGCGCTGCCGCCGCGCAATGGCGTACCGCCGATGACCGCCGCCGCGATGGCCTGGAGTTCGAATCCGCTGCCCACATTGGGATCACCGGAGGTGAAGAAGGCCAGACCGAGCACACCGGCCAATCCGCACAGCGCGCCGACGAGCACCATCACCTTCAACCGGGTCCACGATTGCGAGATACCGGAGAAAGTAGCCGCCTCCGGATTGGATCCGATGGAACGCACCCGAAAACCGAACGGCGTCAACCGCAATACCGCGGTGAGCACGATGGTGACCGCGATCAGCACCCATACGCTCACCGGCAAGCCGAGGACGTGCTCGCCCATGACGGTGAAGAACGAACTGCGCAGCGGCAATCCATTCACCTGCTGACCATTGCTCATCGCCAGCGACAAGCCGCGATACACCTGCATGGTGGCCAATGTCGCCACGATCGCCGGAATCGCGATCACCTGCACCACGAGCGCGTTCACCAGTCCGAGCAGGGCGCCGAAGAGCACACCCACCACCGCCGCCAACCACGGATTGACCCCGTGGCGCATCAGCACCGCCGAAGTGATCAGCGACAGACCGAAATTCGCGCCGACCGACAGATCTATCTCGCGCATCGACAGCAGGAACGACATGCCCGCGGCGAGCAGCGCCACATAGACCGAACTCTGCAGCACATCGCGAATCTGCCCGGCGTTGAAGAACTCCGGGCGCAATACGCCGATCAGTGCGACCAGTGCGACGGTGGCGAGCAGCGCGCTGGTGGATTCGGCCTGGAAGAGTCGCAGCAGTGTCGGGGGGATGCCGGTCGATGCGGCCGCGTTCGGCGTCGGCGCGGCCGATTCGGCCCTTTCGGTGTCATTGGCCGTCACGGTGAATCCTGTTCGTCCGAGGTGTGCGATCAGCTTCCTGCACGGTGGCGCGCGAGCACTTGTCCGTGCGTGCACAGTCCTTGTCCGAGCGGACACCGCCCGCCCGCAGGCCCTTAACCCCGCGCGCGCCCGCGCATACGGTCGGCGCGACAAGTAGGTGCGGGAAGGGAAGTGAGGTCCGGTGTGGATATGACCAAACGGCTCGCGGGCCGGGTTGCGCTGATCACCGGCGGCGGCACCGGCATCGGCGCGGCTGCGGCGCGGCGGCTGGTCGGCGAGGGCGCGGGGGTGGTGCTGTGCGGTCGCCGCGCCGAACCGCTGACGGCGGTGGCCGAGGCGCTCGGTGACGCCGCGGCGGTGGTCGCGGGCGACGCCACCCAGGCCGCGGACGTGCGGCGCATGATCGGCGCGGCCGTCGATCGGTTCGGTCGAGTGGACATGGTGGTGGCCAATGCGGGCGGCCACGGTCTGGGCACTGTCGCCGACACCGATGACGCCGCATGGGCGCAGAGTCTGGACATCAACCTCACCAGCGCTTTCGTCACGGTGCGCGAGGCGCTGCCCCGGCTGTGCGAGGGCGGCGGCTCGGTGGTGGTGGTGTCCTCGCTGGCGGGTTTGTTCTCCGGTCCGGCGGTGGCGGGCTATGTCACCGCCAAGCACGCGCTCATCGGGCTCACCAAATCCCTTGCCCGCGACTACGGACGGCAGGGCGTGCGGGTCAACGCGCTGTGTCCCGGCTGGGTGCGCACCGCCATGGCCGACGAGCAGATGGACGCCCTCGCCGCCACCCGCGGTCTCACCAGGGAGCAGGCCTACGACCTGGTCACCACCGACACCCCGCTGGGTCGTCCGGCCGAACCCGATGAGATCGCCTCGGTGATCGCCTTCCTACTGTCCGATGACGCCGCGGCGATGACCGGCTCGGTGGTCGTCGCCGACTCCGGCGCGGCGGCGGTGGATCTGCCCACCATCGCGTTCGCGCACACCGACTGAGGAGATAGCATGCGAGCCAGTACATTTCGACCCGATCCGGGCAGTCCCGTCCCGGCGGGTTGGAAGGCGATGGACGAATTCGCCGCGGGTATCGACGCCAATCGACTGCCCCCCACCGACGCGCTGATCGGACAGATCTGGACATTGCGCCGATCGGACGGCGTCGACACCGAATTGCGTTTCCGCACCGCAGATCTGGTGGACTGGACGCGCGGCGCGGAATCGGGCAGCGACTGGTACCAGGCCATCGAGTCCGCCGCGGGCGTCTACTTCCTCGACCAGACTTTCGCCGCGCGCCCCTACTACTCCGAGGTGCATCTGGTCCACCTGCCCTCGGCCCGCACGATCCGCGTGAGCTCCACCATCGCCGAGCAGCCGATTCCCGCAATGCCCAGGGTGACACAGGAATTCCACCCCGGCACCGTCGATCCCGGCGACGGGCGCACCCCGAGCGGCGAAGTGCCCGGTCCGACCCGCGACCTGATCGGCTGGCGCGCCGTCTACCGCTACAGCCCCAACCACCTCTACGAACACCTATACCTCAGCTCCGAGCGATACTGCTGGCAGTGCCTGATCGGCGAGCAGCGCGGCCACGGTGACGTCGACCTGGCCACCACGTGGAAACTCGCGCCGGACCACTACGTCTTCACCTTCCGCGAATTCCTGATCCCGGTGGCGGCCACCTGGCTCTACAACCTGGACGCCATGCGCTCCACCGGCAAATTCTTCGGACTCGGACAGGACGGCTCGGTGCGCAACGCGCCGGGCGGCGCGCACATCGCCGAACTCGGCCGGGTGTCCTACCCGGACGGCGCACAACCGGTATGACAAGCGAGAGGGATGATTTCGTGAACAGTGATCTCGAGGTGATCAAGGCCCACTACGCGGCCTCCGATCGCGGCGATCTGCCCGGCATGCTCGCGCCGCTGGCCGCCGACGTGGCCTGGACCGAGATGGCCGGATTCCCGTACGCGGGCACCTACATCGGCCCGGAATCGGTGCGCGACAACGTCTTCGGACGATTGGCGGCCGAATGGGACGACTACACCGCCACCGTGGCGGAGGTGATCGGACTCGGCGGGGGCGTGGTGATCGGCATCGGCGCCTATTCGGGCACCTTCCGGGCCACCGGCAATGCCATGTCGGCGCGGTTCGTGCATGTCTGGCGGTTGGCAGCGGGGAGAGTGCACCAGTTCGAGCAGTTCACCGACACCGCGTTGGTTCAGACGGCCATGCGGCCCTAGGGTCATCCGGCCCGTACCGCCGGATAGTCCGGGCCGCGCCAACTGTCGAGCCCGCTGAGAATGCGGTATTCGCGCGGCGGCATTCCGTAGGTGAGCTTGAACAGCCTGCTGAAATGCGCCGCGTCCACGAAGCCCCAGCGGGCGGCGACGGCATTGACGGGCAGGGCGAAGGTGCTCGGATCGGCCAGATCCCGCCGACAGCATTCCAGCCTGCGTTTGCGCATCCATCCGCAAACGGTCGTGCCCTCGGCCCGAAACAGCTTGTGCAGATACCCTGTCGAGACATGCGCAGCCGCCGCGACCACAGCCGGGGTCAGCTCGGGATCGTCCAGATGCTCCTCCAGGTACGCCTTGGCCCGCAGCAGCAGCGAGCCCTGTGCGGCAATGGTTTCCGCCGGATCCCGCGACAGTTGCCCCGCCAGCACCGTGGTGACCAGGTCGACCACGGTATCGGCGGTGCGCAGCAGTTGCACCGTGGTGAAAGTGTGTGCGGTCGCGGCCAATTGGGTGAGCAGCGTCGCGAGTAGGGCGGCGGCGCCGTACCCGCCGGGCAGCCGCGTCGCGGTGAGTGTCGCGAGGTCGGCGGCGGGCAGCCGCAGACTGCGCTGGGGGAGCAGTAGCGCCCGCAGCGGTGCGGATTCGTGGCCGATCGAATAGGGATACGAGGTGTCGACCAGTGCGAAATCATCACTGCTCAAACGGATTCGGCGACCTTCCTGGCGAATCACGCACGCTCCGTACAACAGTAGGAAGTGCGGTCCGCGATTCGAACCGACCGGCGGCCGCGGTGCGGGCGCTGGGAACTGGCCGAGGACCAATTCCCCCAACAGCCGGTGTTCCTGCCTCTGGTGCGCCACCGAGTTCTGGTTCGCCATTACCCCATCGTGCGCCGAGGCCGTGCCCCACACGGCGAATCCGACCGCGAGTGCGCCCGCCGACAACAGAAAGTGCCCTCATGGGCAAGGACCGGTCGCGCAGCACCAAACCCGGCGACCCGCCGCCGGGATACATCTTGGTCTGCCATGGACAACAGGAAGGCCAGTGAGATGACATCCGAGACGACGCTCGTGCCCGTACACGCGGGCCAACTGCTCATCGACGGTGCGTGGGTCGCGCCGGGCGGCGCCGATTTCGTCACCGTCGATCCGGCCACCGGCCAACCCATCGCCCGCTGCGCCGAGGCCGGTCCGGCCGGGGTGGACGCGGCGGTCGCGGCGGCGCGGCAGGCGCTGCGCGGCCCGTGGGGCCGGATGTCCGGGGACGACCGGGGCAAACTGCTGTGGCGGGTCGCGGAACTGGTGGAGCGCGCAGGCGAGCGCCTCGCCGAGCTGGAAACCCTGGATCAGGGCCAGCCGCTGGGGATTTCGACGGGTGTGAGCGTGGCGGCAACGGCCGCGCACTTCCGCTACTACGCCGGGTGGGCCACCAAACTCGACGGCGCGGTGCACTCCGTCGGCTACCCGGACACCTTCACCTACACCCGGCGCGAACCGGTCGGCGTGTGCGCGCTCATCACGCCGTGGAACTTCCCGCTGATGATCGCGTCGTGGAAGATCGCGCCCGCACTCGCCTGCGGCAACACCATTGTGGTCAAACCGGCCGAGCAGACACCGCTTTCCACGATTCGGCTCGGTGAGCTGTTGCAGGAGGCCGGATTCCCGCCCGGTGTGGTGAATATCCTCACCGGCGGCCCGGATACGGGTCGCGCGCTGAGCGAGCATCGGGGCGTGGACAAGGTCTCGTTCACCGGGTCGACCGCCGTGGGCCGCAGCATCGTCGCGGCGAGCGCGGGCAATCTGAAGCGGGTCACCCTGGAATTGGGTGGCAAGGCGCCGAGCATCATCGCCGCCGACGCCGATATCGACGCCGCGGTCGCCGGGAATGTGCAGGCGGCGCTGCTGAATTCGGGTCAGGTGTGCGCGGCCATGTCGCGGTTCTACGTCGATCGGGCCAGGGCCGCCGAATTCACCGAGAAACTGGCCGCGGCCACCTCGGCGCTGCGACTGGGTCCGGGGCTCGCGCCGGAAACCCAACTGGGGCCGCTGGTCTCGGCCGAACACCTGGCGAAGGTGGACTCGCTGGTCGGCACCGCGCGCGTCGAAGGCGCGGAGATCCTCAGCGGCGGCGCGCGGGCCGATGGCGCACTGGCATCGGGGTTCTTCTACCGGCCCACCGTGGTCGGCGGCGTCACCGACACCATGACACTGGCCCGCGAGGAGGTCTTCGGACCGGTCCTGCCGGTGCTGACCTACGAGGACCAGGACGAACTCTTCGATCGGGCCAATGACACCGAATACGGTCTGGCGGCGGCGATCTGGACCAAGGATCTGGGCACCGCGCATCGCCTCGCGGCGGGCGTGCGCGCCGGGGCGGTGTATGTGAATATGCCCGCGATCCCGGACGCCACCGCGCCGTGGGGTGGTTTCAAGGCCAGCGGTTGGGGGCGGGAGATGGGTCCCTACGCCCTCGATGCCTACACCGAGGTCAAGGGCGTCTGGGTGCACTACGGGGACTGATCACGGCGCGATCAGGTCGGCGGCGCGCTCGGCGATGAGAATCGTGGGCGCGTTGGTGTTTCCGGTGGTGATCCGGGGCATGATCGAGGCGTCGGCGACCCGCAGACCGTCGATGCCGCGCACCCGCAGTTCGGGATCGACCACCGCGCCCGGATCCGTGCCCATCCGGCAGGTGCCCGCGGCGTGGTGGTAGGTGAGGACCGTCCTGCGGATGTAGCCGGACAGGTTCTCGCCCACCCCCGGACCCGGATAGCGCTGCACCGCACCCCATTTCCGCAGCGCGGGCGCGGCGCCGATCTCCTGGCACAGTCGCACGGCCGCCGCGAGCCGCCGCACATCCCGCGGTTCGGCGAGGACATTCGGATCGATTCCGGTGGGTCCGTCGGGTCCGGCCACCGTCAATGTGCCGACGCTGGAAGGCCGTACCAAACCGGCCATGAGCGAGAACCCATTGGCGGGTCCGGACATCCACGGTTCGTACAGCGGCGAACTGAAGTGCAGCGGTTGCAGATCCGGGACCGCGAGCCCGGATTCGCTGTGCCAGAACAGATGTGTCTGCGCGGGTGGCAGTCCGGGTGTGTGGACTATGTTTCGCTCCGCCGCGAAGATGACCGGCACCAGCCAGTGATCGGTCAGATCGCGGCCGACGCCGGGCAGATTCAGCACCGGCGCGATACCCGAGGCCCGCAGTTCCTCGGCCGGGCCGATTCCGGAGCGCAGCAGCAGCGCCGCCGAATCGATGGCGCCCGCCGTGAGCAGCACCGCCTCGTCCGCCACCGCCGTGAACGATTGTCCCGCGAGGACACCGGTCACTCCGGTGGCCCGGCCGTCGCGGACGACCAACCGGTGCACCAATGCGTCGGTGCGCAGCGTCAGTCGCGGATTATCCAGTGCCGGTGTGAGATATGCATCGGCCGTGGTCACCCGCTCACCGTCGTGAATGGTGAGTTGGACGGTGGAGATCCCCTCCTGGGTCGGGCCGTTGTAGTCCGGATTGACGGGAATCCCGGTCTGCTCGGCCGCCGCCATGATGGCCCGCTGAATCGGATCCGGCTCGAAAACACTGAGCACCGGCAGGATTCCGCTGTCTCCGCGATGGGCGGCGGGCCGGTCGTAGCGCTCGATCCGCCGAAAGACCGGCTCGACCTCCTGCCAGGACCAGCCCGGATTGCCCAGTGCGGCCCATTCGTCGTAGTCGGCGGGATTGCCGCGCACGTAGATGGTGGCATTGAGCGAGTGCGAACCACCGAGCACGCGGCCGCGCGGCATATGCAGGCAGCGGCCCGCCGCGTGCGGCTGGGGCACGGTGTAATAGTCCCAGTCGGCGGCGGTATGCCACAGTTCGTGCATGCGCGCCGGATCCCGAATGACCGGATCCCGGTCCGACCCGCCGGCCTCCAGCACCAGCACCGTCGCCTCCGTGCGCTCGATCAGTCGGCGGGCCAGCACCGCGCCCGCGGTGCCCGCGCCGACAATGACATAGTCGGCGTGCAGGTCGTCGTCCGTCATCGCTGGATGATGCGGCGGGAAGCGCACCGCGCGCAGGTCGATTCGCAACCTGTGCGCCCGGTGTCAACAGCTGGATACCCCAGGACCGCTTCAGTGGTATACATCGCAGGTCAACATGGTTTTCGGCGGTAAATCATGTTGATTATCATTTATGATCATCAACTCGGGTCACGGGAGATCAAGTGCCAGCACGCAGCGCGTCCATCGATTCCATCGCCGCACGGCCGTCGGGGTCCAAACACGAGCTCGCCTACGAGTCCATCAAGACCCGCATCGTGACCGGCGTTTACGGCCCCGGCTACCGTCTGGTTCTCGAACAGCTCGCCCGCGAATTCGGATTCAGTCCGGTCCCGGTGCGCGAGGCCATCCGGCGGCTCGAGGCCGAAGGCTATGTGGAGTTCATTCGCAATGTCGGTGCGCGCGTGGCGCATTTGGACACCGGTGCGTATCGGCAGGCGATGGAGGCGCTCGCGTTGCTCGAGGGTTACGCCACCGCACTGGCCGCGCCGCGCATGCGCAAAACCGATATCAAGCGCGCCCGCTCGCTCAACCGACAGATGGAGCAGGCGCTCAACACCTTCGACCCGGCCGCCTTCACCGAACTCAACCATCAGTTCCACGGCGTCATCCTGGAACGCTGTCCGAACTCCTATATTCGCAGCCTGGCCGTAGGCGAGTGGGCGCGGTTGGATCTGGCCCGGCGCAGCTCCTTTGCCTTCGTACCGGGTCGGGCGGGTGGATCGGTGCTCGAGCACGATCACCTCATCGACCTCATCGAATCCGGTGCCGACGCCGCCGAGATCGAGGCCGCCGCGCGCGGTCACAAGCTCGGCACCCTGCACGCCATGGACCGGCACACCGCCTCCGGCGCATAACGCGCTACCTTCGACGGTGTGCTGGAACGGTTGGAGCTGGAGAGCTTTCTGACGCTGGCCGAGGAGCTGCATTTCGGGCGCACGGCGCGGCGTTTGGATATTTCGCGGACCAGGGTGAGTCAGACCATCCTGGGGCTGGAGCGTCGCCTCGGTGCGCAACTGTTCGAAAGAACCAGTCGCACCGTGGATCTGACACTGGTGGGTCGGCAACTGTATGAAGATCTGCTGCCCGCGTATCGGATGATGACGGCGGCCGTCGAGCGGGCGCGGGCCGATAGGGCATCGGGCGCGGCGTGAGCGGCGTCCGGATCAGAATCGCGGTATGGCGGCCGAGATTTGGGCGCACAACCGCCATGGCCGGTTCGCGTCCGCACCCGCCTTGCCGGTGGTGAGGATGGCCCCCGAGAGACCGCGCGCCGGATCGGCCCAGCCGTACTGCGTGGTGAGTCCGCTTCGGCCGAAATGGGATTCGGTGTCGCGGCCGAATTTGGAACGTCGGCCGCCGAGTTCGTAGCCCGCCCGGCTCACCCGGCCTGCCGCGCCGGGCAACCACGGAGCAGGCCGGACCGATTGCCGCAGCGCCTCCCTACCGAGGACGCGCACACCGTCCAATTCGCCGCCTCGGGCCAGGATTTCGTAGAAGCGCGAGAGTTCGGCGGCCGTGGTGACGAGATTCCCGGAGGGCAGTTCGGCAGTGAGGAAGGCGCGGGTCTTGGTATCGGACAGGTGGCCGCCCATCCCACCGCCCAGGGCACGCCGCGCCAGATAGCGCCAAACCTTCGACGGGGCCGGGCCGATCGGAACACTCGGGGCCACCTGATCGACATCCTCCTCGCGCACACCGAAAGCGGTCCATCGGAAGCCGAGCGGATCGAGCACCCGTTCGCGCAGATGGTCGTTCATCCGCCTCCCCGTGGCGCGCTGCACCAGCAGGCGCTGAATCAGCCCGCCGGTGAGCGCGTGATAGACCCGGAATCGATCGGCGGGCCAGGCGGGGCGCAGATCGGCGAGCGCGCGCACCGCCAATTCCTCGTCGAGAACCACATCGAATCCGCGATACGGCGCGGTGAGAAAAGGAATGCCCGCCGAATGCGACAGCACCGAGCCAATGGTGATGTGCGCCTTGCCATTCGCGGCGAACTCCGGAATGTATTTCGCCACGGGATCCTCGGGGGCGAACACACCGTCCTCGATGAGCATCGACACCACCACCGCGGCAACGCCTTTCGCGGTGGAAAAGCCGCAGAACGGAGTCTCGGTGGACACGGGAACCTTGACCGCCTCCGGCCCGTCGCTCGGCGCATTGCCCGAACTGTGCCCGATCGCACGATCGAGCAACACCCGACCATCCCGGCGCAGACAAACCTGAATCGCCGGTGTGGTGCCGAGCCGATACCAGTCCCGCACCGACTCCCAGATCGCCTCGATCGCCGCCGCCGACACCCCGACGGCGGTCGGATCGTCCTCCACGCCGACGGCGGTCACCGCATCGAGATCGGCCACGATGGGAACCAGCGAACCGGTCTGTGCGCTCATGCCCGCGATTGTAGGTGGGCGGCCGCGCTATCCCCGTTGCCGAACAGTGTGCCGCTACGGCTATTGACCGGCCGGCAGGGCTGCCCCGTCCAGAATCAGGTCCGCGCGTGTTTCGGTGCGGTCGGCGGCGAAGTGGGTGGCGGCGCGCTCCTCGAAGGCATCCCAGGCCGCGGCGACCGCACTGCCGTCGCGGCGCAGGACCCGCCGCCTACGCAGTTTGCGCGGGGCGTCCACCCAGATGCGATACGCGACAGGCGATCCTCCGGCGGCTGCGCCGACGCCCTCGACAATGAGAACGGGCGCGACCGCGATGATGCGCCGAGGGCGGTAGAGGCCGTGCTTCCAATCGTAGGGTCGGTAACTTCCCGGTTGTCCCGCGGATAGCGGAGTCAGCACCTCGGCCGCGAACGGCGGCCACCATACCAATGGATCCGCGTCCCACGGGACCGGGAAATCATCGGAGGTCACCGCCTGTGCGGCGGCGGCGCGGGCCAGGCGCCGGGCCAGGGTGGATTTACCAGCGCCGCTCGGCCCGTCGATGGCGACAATGCGGACCGGACCGCAGGACGGGGGCAGCTTCCGCACGCGCAGCGCCAGCGCCGCGACGGTCAGTGACATGGGGAAATACTCGCATCAGCCAACTTCCGGCGGCGGCGCGCAGTGATCGCCCGGTGGATCGCATCGGCTGCGGCGGCTGAGGACGCGACACCGCGAAGAAGCGGTATCGACTGCGTCGCAGTGGGTTTGGCCCGCACGATCGAATTCGTCACGTCGCGTTGCTCACGTATTCCCTGTCTTCGCCCTGTATTGGTCGGACGACCGGTAGGCTCACCAAAAGTTAGCGGCCCTAAGAGAACCGGTGGCGTCCGCCCCGTTCGGCTGCGGGAGGATGTTCGTCGTGAGAATCGCGTTGCGCGCACTACTCGTGGCCGCGCTCCTGATTGTTCCCGTGAAAACCGCCGTGGCGCAGGCGGATGCCCCGGTGGTGACGCTGCCCGCCCCGACCGGGTCCGAATCGATCGGTGTCGTGTCGCTGCATCTGGTCGATGAGAATCGCGTCGACGAGGTGCTCAACAACGGGCGCAAGCGGGAATTCCCACTGCGGATCTTCTACCCCGCCGTCGACGCCGAAAAATGGCCCGCCGACACATGGGCGCCTGAAGCGGTAGTTGACGACTTCCGCGAATACGTGACGAAGTACGCCAATGGGGCAGGCGACTGGAGACTGGGGAACTCGCACGCGAGGGTCGGCGCGCCCGCGGCGGCGGGTCCGCGTCCGATACTGCTGTACTCGCCGGGATTCGGTTCGAGTTCGATGGTCGGGGCGGCGCTCATCGAGGAGTTGGTCAGCCACGGCTACGTGGTGGCGGCCCTGGATCATCCCGGTGACGTGGGTGCGGTGGTATTCCCCGGTGATCGGGTGGTTCGGCAGATCCCCGGCATCGAGGTCGATCTGGAGTCCAAGCTGCCGGGGCTGGTGCAGGCCCGCGTCGACGACGCCCGATACGCCCTCGATGCTCTGGCCGCTGTGGTCGCGGGCCGCAATCCCGATGCCGAGCAGCGTCCGCTGCCCGCAGGTCTGGGCGGAGTCCTGGACCTGTCCTCGGTCGGTATGTTCGGACATTCGCTGGGCGGCGCCACCTCGGCCCAGGCGATGCTCGAGGATCCCAGGATCCGCGCGGGCGTCGATATGGATGGCAGCATCTTCGGCTCGGTGCGTGACGCGGGCGTCGACCGGCCCTTCCTGCTCATGAGCTCGGGTGAGGGCGCTTTCCTGAATTGGGAGCCCTCGCGCCGGGACTTCTTCGAACATTCGCGTGGCGCGAAACTCGCCGTCGCGCTGGGAGATTCACTGCACATGTCCTTCAGCGACCTTCAGGTCGTGTTGTCGCAGCTCGCCGCGGCCGGGGTCGTGCCGCACGAGGATGCCGCGAAAAGCATCGGCACCATCCCCGTCACCGACTCCATCGACCTGCAACGCGGCTACCTGCGCACCTTCTTCAACACCAATTTCGGCCGACTCGCCGACAGCGCGCAGGCCCCATGGCAGCTCGCCCACCCGCAGATGCGACTGGATCGGCCCTGACCAGGTGTAATCAATACATGGCAGATCGGTTGATGAGCATCGGTGAGGTATCGGACCTGCTCGGCGTGGCAGCATCGACGCTGCGGTGGTGGGAGCGCCAGGGCCTCATCACCCCCGAGCAGCGCGCGGGCAAACGCTGGTATGCCCCGGTCGAGGTGCGCAGGCTGGCCATGATCCAACTGTGGCAGTCCACCGGCCTGATGAGCCTCGACGACATCTCCGTACTCCTGGCGGGCCGCGCGGGCGCCCGCGACTGGCACGACGTCGTCCGCGCCCGCCTCGCCGCCCTGGACGAGCAGCTGAACCGAATAGTCGCCGCCAAGCGCTACCTCGAATTCGCCCTCCCCTGCCACCGCGACAACCCGGTCTCCGAATGCCCCTTCCTCGCCGACGAGATCGACACCTACCTGGCCACCCTCAAATCGGTCTGAACCCGCTCAAACCCCCTGTGTCCACAGCGCACTGATCGGAACACAGGACAACCCATCCCCAAAGGGCAGTTGCTGATCCCCGCAGTAGAGTACGAAGCCCGCGTGAAACCTGTCGCCGAGACGGCGTTTCAACAGCCGTAGCCCTCGAAAGTCATTGGCGCGTACAGTTTGCGCGGCTTTCACCTCGATGGCGACGATCCGGCCCGCGTTGTCCTCCAGGATCGCGTCCACCTCGTTTCCATCACGATCGCGGTAGTGGTACAGCCGCACCATCGTCCGACTCCACCCGACCTGCCGGTGGAGTTCGCCGAGCACGAAGGTCTCGATGAGCCCGCCGGTGGTCGAGTCATTGGTGATCCCGGTGAGCAGGTGGGCGGCCAGTCCGGAATCGTTGAACACCAACTTCGGCGTGGCGAGCGCCCGCGCGGTCGCGTTGGACGACCAGGCCGGGATGAGTCGGATGAGATAGATGACTTCGAGCAGCCCGATGTAGTCGCGAATCGTCCCGAGTGGCACGCCGAGATCCGAAGACAGTCTGCTGTAGTTGAGCATTCCGCCGGTTTGTGCCGCCAATGCCCCGATCAGCCTGCGCATATCGGAGCCGCGCTGGATATGGGCCACCTGGTGGATATCCCGACTCATGATGTCGTCCAGGTACGACTTGAAGAACTGCGCCCGCCGTCGGGGCGCTTCGCGGCGCACGGCTTCGGGATAGCCGCCACGCGCAACCATCTCGAGGTAGTCCCGCCTGCGCAATGTCGAAGAGCTCATTCGTAACTGGTCGCCTTCGGTGAATGCGGCATCGATGAAGCCGTCCGGGGCGCCATTGATCTCGCCCTGCGACAGCGGCGACAGTTCGATCGTCTCCGAGCGACCGGGCAGGGAGTCGGGCAGCGTGCTCAGACCGAGCAGCCGTGCCGAACCGGTGAGCAGGAACCGGCCGGGGCGCGGGTCGCGATCCACCGCGTTCTTGATGGCGAGCCAGAGTTCGGGGACACGCTGAACCTCATCGATCAGCATGGTCGCGGGCACGTCGAGGAAGGCACTCGGATCGGCGTGGGCAGAGGTGCGTGTGAGCGGGTCATCGAGGTATCTGCGGACGACGTCTTCGCGACCGGCCAAACAGTGCTCGGCAAGGGTACTCTTGCCCGTCTGGCGTGCGCCATTGACGATGACCACGCGGGTGTCGGCAAGGGCCTCTTTGACCTGGTAGGCGGCCTTCCTGGGGAGATAGTCGACGGCTTCGCGCATAGTGGGAGGATACCGTGCGTCGCCGATCTGCCGAACACTGCGTCGCTAATCTGCCGTAGTTCTCTTCGCTAATCTGCCGAATTGGTCGCCGCTAATCTGCCGAGGGTGTTGTCGTCAATCTGCCGATGGTTCTGTCGCTGATCTGCCGGAGAGTTCGTCGCGAATCCGCCGGGGATTGTGTCGCGAATCTGCCGATACCGGCGCCATCGATCCGCAGCGTCGTTTCCAAGGCTCGTAATCGATCGGCGGCGGTGAGCAGTGTGCCTGCTCGCAGGCGTCCGTGAGTTGGTGCGACACGCCCGGGAATCTGGATTTTCGACCGATTTGAGGGTGTGTCGGGCTGGTACTGGGAACGCATGTTGGGTCGAATCGTGTTGCCCTGCTGAATGATTGCCCATTGTTGTGCAGACCGATCGGTTTGTTGGTTGGGCGCTTGGTTGGGGAGGTGGGGGTTTACGGGGTGGGGATGGGGTGGGAGGCTGGGCGAATTCTGTTGGGGTGGACGGATTCGAGGGGGTTTCGGATGGTTGAGCGGTGGACTTCGTTGGAGCCCGCGCCGGGGAACGAGCCGCCGGTGGGGGAGTATCGGCCGCAGCGGCGGGGGATGGTGCGGCGGGAGGGGCGGGCGGTTCGCAAGTGCAGGAGCAGTGCCGAGCAGGAGCGGCAAACCGCACGGGAACACAAACCGGCGCAGGAGGTTTCGCCTGTCGACGCGCGGCTGCGCGGGTTCGTGGAGCGGGCGCTGCGGCTGCTGCTGGAGGTATTGGATTTGCGGCGGCCGATCGGGCAGTTGGGGGCGGTGGCCGAACCGACGGTGGTCGCCGCGGTGCGAACGTTGTTGCGACTCGGCCTGGTTCCCGGCAGGCAACTGGGGGTCGCGATGTTGACGCGGGTGGATATCGCGATGGTGACGCGCGGTGCGGTGGAGGTGAGCGCGGCCTACGATCGCGGCGCGCGGCACTTCGCGCTGGCGGCGCGAATGCAGCAGACGCGGCCCGGTTGGCGTCTATCGGCGGTGCGACTCCGATAGACGCCGCGCGCTCACAGCTTGGGCGCCAAGACCTCCCCGGTGTGCGCGAGCCGGACCCGAATCGCCTCCACCGGACAGAAATCGGCGGCATCGGTCACCGAATCATCGGGGTCGACGAGTTCGGCATTCGGGCTGGAATGTCCGTCGACCAGGGTGAAGTGGTCGGGCGCGGTGCCGATGCACACACCCGAGCCGATGCAGGTGTTGCGGTCGACCTCGACGCGCCACCGTTGGTCAGTCATCTGTAGCTCCTCTCGACAGGGGCGCACCGGGATCCGAGCGCACACTCACCAGGTAACCAGCAACTCCTCCGGTCCGCGCACCAGCAGCCCGCGTTTCCACGGCACCTCCTCGAACGGAACGGCGAGACGCAGCGTGGGAAAGCGCCGCAGCAGCGTCGCGAAGGCGATCTGCAGTTCCAACCGCGCCAACTGTGCGCCCAAGCAGTGATGCGCGCCGTGCCCGAAGGCCATGTGCGGGTTGTGTTCGCGCGCCAGATCGAGCCGCGCGGACTCCTCGAAGACGGACTCGTCCCGGTTGGCGGACTGCGTGTTGACGAATACCGACTCACCCGCCCGCACCGTGACCCCGCCGACCTCGACATCCTCGGTGGCCACCCTGGCGAAGGATCCACCGGTGCCGAGCTGCGCATAGCGCAGCAACTCCTCGATCGCGCCGGGAAGCAGATCCGGGTTGTCCCGCAGCAACTCCCATTGCTCGCGCTCGCTGAGCAGCAGATAGGTGAAGTTGGCGATCTGGTTGGCGGTGGTCTCGTGTCCGGCGATGAGGATGCCGATACCGAGATTGACCAGCTCCTGCTCGCTGAGCCGATCGTCGCTGTCGCGCGCCTCGACGAGTGCGCCGAGCAGGTCGTCGGAGGGTTCGCTACGTCGCTGGGCCACCTGTTCGCCGAGGTAGGTCTCCAAACCCGCCCGCGCGGCATCCACCTCGGCGCGGGTATGGGCGGTGCTGGTGAGCGCCACATCGGAGAATTCGCGGAAGCGGGGCTGATCCTGCGGTGGGACGCCGAGCATTTCACAGATGACGGTGACCGGCAGCGGCAGCGCGAGTTGCCGCACCAGGTCGAAGGTGCGGCCCTCGATGGCGTCGAGTCGCTCGTCGACGATCTGCTGGGCGCGCGGACGCAACTGTTCGATCCGCCGCGCGGTGAAGGCTTTGGCGACGAGCTTGCGCAGCCTGCTGTGCTCGGGCGGGTCCATGCTGAGCAGCGAATCGGACGGGGAGGGGCGGGGTGTGGTGCGTGGAATGTCCTCGCGGTCCACGGTGACCGCACGGCTGAAGCGGTGATCCGCGAGCACGAATTTGGCATCGGCGTAGCGGGTGACCAGCCATCCGTCACCGCCGTGCGGCAGTCGGATGCGCGAGACCGGCTCTTCCCGGCGCAGTCTGGCGTAGAGCGGGTGGATATCCAGTCGCACCGGCTCGTCGAAGGGATAGTGACGCACCTCGGTATTCACGGTCATGCGGGTCTCCTTCACCGGCCCGGACGGCGTCCATAGATGTAAGCGATTGCTTACATCTATCGATGTTAGGGAGCCCACATGGAGGCGTCAACGAATGAATATCGCTATGCGGGTGGGAAATTCGGGTCGATACCGGGCAACAGCGCGGCGGACGCGCGCAGCACATGAGCGGCAACCTCGGCCGGATCGGCCCCGGCCAGCGGTTCGCGCTGGTGCACCGAACGCATCAGCACGATCCCCAGCAGCCAGGCCAGCACCAGATCGGCCCGCAACTCCCCGTCCGGTTCGGCGGTGAGGCTTGCCATCGCGCGCACATACTCGTCGCCGAGTTCGCGTCGGATCAGCGAGACTCCCTCGTCGTGCCCGCCCGAGCGCAGCCCGGCCTGCAGCCAACTCACCCCGGTCGCCGCGTCGGTCTGGGCCAGCAGCCGCGCGAGCAGCCGTCCGAGCAGCCCCTCGGCGCTGCCCTCGGTGAGCATCCGCCGCCCGGTATCGGCGATGGCGGCGCGGAACAGTTCGTCCTTGGAACCGAAATAGCGGAACAGCAGCGCCTGATTCACCCCCGCCCGCGCGGCGATTTCCCGTACGGTCGCTCGCTCATAGCCGCGCTCGGCGAACAGCGCCTGCGCCGCCGTCAGCAGGGCGACCCTGGTGGCGGCGGCATCTCGAGCGCGACCCGATTCGTTGGGCATCAGGGGAGTTGCCGTCCGATCGCGGCCGCGGTCTCGATGACCAGCCGTGCCACCGCGGCCTCGTCCAACGGTTCGAGCGCCGCCACCCCGACCGAGGCCTGCGCGGACCCCCGGTGCGCGATGATCGGCGCGGCCAAACCCCACGCGCCGCGCTGCAATTCGCCCGTGCTCACCGAATACCCTTGCCCGCGCGCCAGTTCCACCTCGGGGCGCTCGCCTGCCATCGCGGGCCGTGCGGACAGGATCGCCAAACCGGAGGACCCCTGCTCCAGTGGATGCCTGGTGCCGAGCCGATAGGCGATGTGCACCTGCGCGCCCGGCGGCTCGGCCACCGCGATATTCACCGCCTCCATACCGTCGAGCACCGTGACAAAGGCGGTGGCCCCGGTCTTTTCGGCGAGCGCGGCCAGCGGGGCGCGCGCGATGGACTGCAATTCGGCGCGCACCGCGCCCGCGAGTTCGACTATCCGCAGGCCGAGTCGGTAGCGGTTGCGTTCGTCCTGGCCGACGAGCCCGTGCTGGGCGAGGGTGCCGAGCAGCCGGTAGACGCCGGTGCGGTGCACGCCGACGGCGGCGGCGATTTCGGTGGTGGTCAAGCCGTCGGGGTGTGCGGCGAGCGCATCGAGGATGCGGATCCCGCTGTCCAGGGTTTTGGATCCGGCGCGGTCCGGCGCGGCGGCGGAGAAAGCCATGGTGGTCAGCGTAGTGTGCGGCCGCCTTGACGTGGTCCGGGTCACTCTCTACCGTGAGAGTGTAAATAGTGCACTAAGGGTGCGATTATCGCACCACTGGTGCGGCAAGTAATCAGCACCACCGGTGCGCAAGCACTCGGCACCCCTGAGTGCGGCAAGTACTCAGCACCTGTGGTGCGGCAATTGCCCAGCACCGCTCGAACGAGGAGGCACGACGTGGCGTACTACCGTCGGGTGGGCGAGATCCCGCCGAAGCGTCACACCCAGTTCCGCACCGCCGAAGGCGGCCTGTACTACGAGGAACTGATGGGTGAGGAGGGTTTCTCCAGCGACTCCTCCCTGCTCTACCACCGCGGCATCCCGTCGGCCATCGTGTCGGCACAGTCCTGGGATCCGGGCGACCTGTCGCTGACCCCGAACGCCCCGCTCCTGCCGCGACACCTGCGACTGCCCGAACTGTTCGCGGGCGAGGAGTGGAAATCCGTCGACGTGGTCACGGGTCGGCGGCTGGTGCTCGGCAACGAGGATGTGCGCATCTCCTATGTCGTGGCGGGCGAGACCTCCCCCCTGTACCGCAATGCCATCGGTGACGAATGCGTCTACATCGAAGACGGCGCGGGCACGGTGGAAACCGTCTTCGGCGTGCTGCCCTTCCGCACCGGCGACTATGTCCTGCTGCCGCGCGCCACCACCCACCGCTGGCTGCCCGAGCCCGGAAATCCGTTGCGCGCCTACATTATCGAGGCGAACAGTCATATCGCCCCGCCCAAGCGCTACCTGTCGCGCTACGGCCAACTGCTCGAGCATGCCCCGTACTGCGAACGTGACCTGCACGGTCCGCAGGAGCCGCTGGTCTTCGATACCGGCGAGGCCGAGGTGCTGGTCAAACATCGTGGCGCGAGCGGTATCACCGGCACGAGGTACGTGGTGCCGCAGCATCCGTTCGACGTGGTCGGTTGGGACGGCTGCCTCTACCCCTACACCTTCCACATCTCCGACTTCGAACCCATCACCGGCCGGGTGCATCAGCCGCCGCCCGTGCATCAGGTGTTCGAGGGCAACAACTTCGTGGTCTGCAACTTCGTGCCGCGCAAGGTGGACTACCACCCGCTGTCGGTGCCGGTGCCGTACTACCACTCGAATGTGGACTCCGACGAGGTGATGTTCTACTGCGGCGGCGATTACGAGGCGCGCAAGGGCACGGGCATCACCCAGGGTTCGATCTCGCTGCATCCGGGTGGGCACGCGCACGGTCCGCAACCCGGCGCGGTCGAGCGCAGTCTGGGCAAGGAGTTCTTCGACGAGCTCGCCGTCATGGTCGACACCTTCCGTCCGCTGCAGTTGGGCGAGGGCGGCACGGTCGCCGACGACGGTGTGTACGCGCGCAGTTGGTTGGACAACAGGGCATGAGCGCACTTGTCGACGCGCTGGTCGACGATGCGGGCCTGTTCCCGCCGACCGCGCTTGCCATGCCGCAGGCCGTGGCCAGATATCGCGGCGACCTCGCGGCATCGGGTTCAATGCTCACGCACCGATTCCTTTGTCCCGCAAGCAGGATCGAGGAGCTGCGGGAGGAGTTGACGGCTGCGGACCGGATCCGGGTCGGTCTGATCGCCGATACCGGGCTCGACGGTCTCGCGGCGGTGCTCGCGGTCGTCGCGGACGATCCGCGACTCACCTTGGCGGTCATCGAATTCCCGCTCGCCAAGACTTCGGAGGCGGTGGCCGAGGTGATCGCCCAATTGCCCGCAGGTGTACCGATTTTCGTCGAGCCTGCGGCATACGCCGATATTCCGGACCTGCTGGCGACGCTGGTCGAGCACGGTGCGGGATTGAAGCTGCGCTGCGGTGGCGTTCGCGCCGAATTGTTCCCCACGGTCGGCGAACTGGCCGAGGCGCTGGTCGCGGCGGCTCGCGCGGGCGTTGCGGTCAAGGCGACGGCGGGCCTGCATCACGCCGTGCGATATACCGACGCGGCAACGGGATTCACCCACCACGGCTACCTGAACCTGCTGCTGGCCTCGGCCGCCGCAGCGCAAGGGGAGCCGGTCGCGGACGTCGCCGCGGTATTGGCACTGGCCGACGGCGCCGCGCTGATCAGCCGTGCCGCACTGGATCCGGCCGCCATCGCGGCCACGCGTCGCTTGTTCACCAGCTACGGTTCGTGCAGTACGCACACCCCGGCCGCGGAGGCGGCGGCGCTGGGCCTACTCGAGGAAGGGATTTCACAGTGACCTGGGCAAATGTTGCGGAGGGCTCCGGATTCGGCCCGGCCAACCTGCCCTACGGCGTCTTCGCGCCCGCAGGTGGTGCGGCGCGGGTGGGTGTGCGCATCGGCGACGAGGTATTGGATCTCGCCGCGGCACTGGGCGATACGGTATTCGCCCGGCCGACGCTGAACGACTTCATGGCGCGCGGGCGCGACTTCTGGCGCGAGACCAGGGCGCGCATTGTCGAACTGCTCACCGATGCGACGCGCGCGGATCACACGCTGCTGTATCCGGTCGGCGAGGTGACGCTACTGCTGCCCATCGCGGTCGGCGACTATGTCGACTTCTATGCCAGCGAGGCGCACGCCACCAACCTGGGCCGGATGTTCCGACCGGATTCGGCGGCGCTGCTGCCGAATTGGAAGCATCTGCCGGTGGGCTACCACGGCCGGGCGGGCACCATCGTCGTCTCCGGAACGCCCGTCACCCGACCCCTCGGTCAGCGCAAAGCGCCCACCGATGCCGAACCGGTCTTCGGTCCGTCGGTCCGGCTCGATATCGAGGCCGAGGTGGGATTCGTCGTCGGCACGCCGGGAACCCGCATCGGCTCCGACGATTTCGCCGAACATGTCTTCGGTGTCTGTCTGGTCAACGACTGGTCGGCCCGCGATATCCAGGCGTGGGAGTACGTCCCGCTCGGACCCTTCCTCGGTAAATCCTTCGCCACCTCCATCTCACCCTGGATCGTGCCGCTGGAAGCGCTGACCGAGGCGCGGGTGCCGACCCCGCCGCAGGAGCCGCGCCCCCTGCCCTACCTGCGCGGCGCCGAACCCTGGGGCCTCGACCTGACCTTGACGGTGCACCTCAACGGCCATACCGTCTCCCATCCGCCCTATGCCGAGATGTATTGGTCCCCGGCGCAAATGCTGGCCCACACCACGGTGAACGGGGCCACCGTGCGCACCGGCGATTTCTACGCCTCGGGCACCATCTCCGGCGCCGCCCCCGACCAGCGCGGCTCCTTCATCGAAATGACCTGGAACGGAACCGAACCGCTCACCCTCCCCGATGGCACGCGGCGGACCTTCCTCCAAGATGGCGATACGGTCACCATCGACGGCTGGGCGCCCGGTCCGAATGGTGAACGCATCTCCTTCGGCGAGGTGACAGGGGAAATCCGGCCCGCTCCGGAGTTCTAGCGATCTGCCGTGCGCAATCACCGCACGGCAGGCACCGCGTTGTGCGTGGGAGTTGCGGCCTCAGCGCAGCAGCGTGGCCAGTCGCCGTGCGGCATCCTGCACGGCGACACCGAGTTCCGCTTCACGCCCACCGTCGAAGACGGAAACACCCAGTGCGGCGAGCACATCCCCGTGCCGTCCCGCGACGGCGGCGGAGATGCCGACCACCGGGGGCACGAGCTCGCCGTGTGAGACCGCGTAGCCGCGTCGCCGTGCCGCGGCGATTTCGGCGCGCTCGCCCGGTTGCTGGGGGAGTGCGGCGAGGATGGCGAGTCCGGCCGAGCCCCGGTCGATCGGGTCCACCCGGCCGACCTGGAAGCCGATGTGCATGGGCGCGCGGCGCGGTTCGACCACCATGAGCGAGCGGACCTCCGCCGCGCTCTCGCGCACCACCAGGTGGGCGGTGGCCTGGGTGCCGTCGGCCAGCTCCTCCAGGACGGGGCGCGCCAGTGTGCGCAGATCCTGTTCCACCGGTTCGGCCAACCGGACCAGGCCGAATCCGGGCAGCACCCGCTTGAAGTCGTCGCGGCGGCACAGTCGGTGCGACTCCAGGGTGCGAATGAGCCGGTGCGCTACTGTGCGGTGGACGCCGACCTGATCGGCGATCTCGGTGACCGAGAGTCCCTGCGGTCGGCGTGCCAACAACTCCAGGATCTGCAGGCCGTTGTGCAGTGTTTTCGACAGGTCGGGGCCGATCGCGCCGCTGTCGTTTGCCGATTGTTCGCGTGGCTGTAGCTTCGCCACCGAATCCCCTCCTTGACCTTGTGACCTGAGCCACCTATGGTGTTCATGTATCGGACAATGCGTGCGATTATCGCACACTTCCGCTGGTTTGCCCAGCTTTGAGGTTTGCTTCCATGACTTCCCATCCACAGCCCGAGACGATCGCGGCCATCCAGCAGCTCTACGGCAGGCAGAGCCATCTGATCGACTCCGGCGCGGCGCGCGAATGGGCCGAGACCTTCACCCCCGACGGGGTCTTCGACTCACCCAGCTACCCGAACCCGGTCGTCGGCACCGAGGCGCTCACGCAGTTCGCGCGCGACTTCGCCGCGAGCGCCTTCGCCAAGGCGGAGCGGCACCGGCACGTGATCACCAACCTGCATATCGAGCGCGTCGACGCGCGCACGCTGACCGTCGCGGCCTACTTGCAGATCATCGCCACGAAGGTCGCCGGCCCGAGCGCCCTACTGCGCTTCACCACCCTGTCCGACACGGTGCGCCACACCCCGGACGGTTGGCGGGTGGCCCGGCGGACCGTCGCGCGCGACGATGCCCCGCTACCCCAGTGAATTCTTCCCAACAAATATTTTCGAGGAGCAACGCCGAATGACCGAACAGTCGAATCCGGGCCGGGTCAACCGTGAACTGGTCACCGCCGCCTACCCGGAGCTGCCGGGCAAGGTCGCGGTGATCACCGGCGCGGCGCGCGGCATGGGCGCGAGTTTCGCCGCCGGTTTGGCCCGGCGCGGTGTGCACGTCGTCGGCGGCGATATCAATGCCGAGCAGATGGCCGACACGGCCCGCGAGATCCAGGCCGCACTGGCCGCCGAGGGTGTCACCGCGCCCGGCCGGGTGGTCGCCGCCGCCATCGACGTCACCGACGCCGACCAGCACGACCAACTCGCCCGACGCGCCCTGACCGAATTCGGCCGCCTCGACTTCTGGATCAACAATGCGGGCATCTTCCCCTTCGCCCTGATCGAGGACATCGCGCCCGAGCAGATCTCGGCCGTCCTCGAGGTCAATGTGTCCGGCGTGCTCTACGGGGCGCAGGCGGCGGCCCGGCATATGGCCGAGGGCGGCGCGATCGTGAACATGTCCTCGGTGTCGGCGGTGCGGGTGCGCAAGGGGCGCGGTGCGTACTGCACCTCGAAGGCCGCCGTCGCCCACCTCACCGAATCGCTCGCGGTGGAGTTGGGCGACAAGGGAATCCGAGTGAACGCGCTGGCCCCCGGCTATATCGACACCGAGATGACCCGCTGGGTGCGCGAGGATCCGATCGCCCTGGCACACGCGCTGGACTCGGTGCCGCTGCACCGGATCGGCGCGCCCGAAGAGGTATTCGGGCCGCTGCTGTTCCTGCTGTCCGACAGCGCCCGCTACGTCACCGGTCACGCCATCGCGGTGGACGGCGGATCGCGGCATGTCTGAGGGCTATCCGGGCGTCGTGCTGATCACCGGCGCGGCGAATGGCATGGGAGCCAACCACGCCCGCGCGCTCGCCGCGCTCGGCGTGCACGTCTGCCTGGCCGATATCGTCGACACCGCGCCGCTGCTCGCCGAACTCCAGGCGTCCGGGGCCAGCGTGTCGGGACATGTCCTCGATGTCAGCGATCCCGCGGCCTGGGAGCGAGTCATCGACGAAATCCGTTCCAGTGCAGGCGAACTCGGCGGCCTGGTGAACAATGCGGGTATCTCCCGCAGGCGCGGACTCGCCGAAACCACCGACGCGGATTGGGAGGCGACCCTGCGGGTCAACCTCTTCGGCCCGTTCTACGGTATGCGCGCCGCAGCCCCACTGATGCGCGATAGCGGCGGTGGCGCCATCGTCAATATCTCCTCGATCGCGGGGCGGATCGGCTACTTCTCCCCGGCCTACGCGGCCAGCAAATGGGGTTTGACCGGACTGTCGAAATCCGCCGCGGGCGACCTGGCACGCTGGGGCATCCGGGTCAACTCGGTCCACCCCGGCCTGATCGACACACCGCTGGTGGCGGGCGCGGACGATTTCATCGCCGCCTCGGTGCGCAGCATTCCGGCGGGCCGCATGGGCACCCCCGACGAGATCACCGACGCGGTCCTGTACCTGCTCTCGGATCGATCGACCTACCTCAACGGCAGCGAACTCACGGTGGACGGCGGCCTGATATCCAACGGCCTCTACCACCGCATTCTCGCGGATACGGCAGGAGAGCACGCATGAGTGACGACTGGGATGTGATTGTCGTCGGCGGCGGCGGAGCCGGACTGGCCGCCGCGGCCTCGGCCGCCGAACAGGGCGCGTCGGTGCTGCTGTTCGAATCCGAGACCGAACTCGGCGGGTCGACCCAGTTGTCGGCCGGCCTGTTCACCGCGGCGGCCACCAGCGTGCAGCGCGCCCTCGGTATCGAGGACTCCGCCGATCGTTTCTTCCAGCACTACATGGACCTCAACCACTGGATGCTCAAACCCGGTCTGGTGCGCACCTTCTGCGAACAGTCCGGGCCGACGCTGGAGTGGTTGATCGGCCTCGGGGTCGAAATCCCGGCGCGGGTGTCGTCCAACGCCCATATGCCGGGATTGAGCCAGGCCGGTGTGGAGGATGTCTGGCGCGGGCACGTGCCGAAGGATCAGGGGTACGGCCTGGTTCAAGTGCTCGAGCGTGCGTGCCGGGCGCGCGGTGTCGAGGTGGTCATGGCCACCCGCGTCCAGTCGCTCATCGTCGGCGATGACCGGATTGAGGGGGTCATCGCCGACGATGTCGAGGTGCGCGCCGGGGCGGTGGTGATCGCCACCGGCGGATTCGCGCAGGACCGCGCGCTGGTCGAACAGTATTTCCCGGAGGCGAGATCGGCGGGCGATTCGCTGTTCGTGGTCGCCGCGCCCGGCAGTCGCGGCGACCATCTGCGCTTCGCCGAACAGGTCGACTCGGCCGTCACCGGCGTCGGCTGGGGTCTGCTGTTGCCCACCGCCTATTTCCAGCGCCATCACCACTGGACCTCCGGATTCCCGCCCAAGTCCAGGGTCTACATCAATGGCGCGGGTCGGCGATTCATGGACGAGGACGCCTCCTACGCCGTGTCCACCGGCATCATCGAGGCCCAAAATGGTGGCGCCTGGGCGGTTTTCGATGAGAACGCCCGCCTCGGCCTGCCCTCTGGCTACACCGACTGGATTCCCGAACGCGTCGCTGCGGAGGCGAATGCGGGCCGCACCCTTCGCGCGAGCACCCTCGCCGAACTCGCCGCGGCGATGGGGGTGCCCGCAGCGGCGCTGGAAACCACGGTGGCCCGGTGGAATACGCAACTGCCGCACGGTAGCGACGACGAATTCCTGCGGCACCGCACCCTGTCCAACAAGGGTGTCACCGAGCCGCTCGACCCGATCGCCCGCGCGCCGTACTACGCGGTCCGGCTGCTGCCCGCCGAATTGGTCTGCACCCACGCGGGTTTGGAGATCGACGCGGCGGCGTCGGTCCTCGACCGCACCGGCGCCCCGATCCGCGGACTGTTCGCGGCGGGCGAGTCCGGGGCGGGCATCCTCGGCCTGCGCTACGTGGGCGGCGGCAATGCCGTCGCCAACGCACTGACCATGGGCCGCATCGCGGGCCGCAATGCCGCGGGCGCCGCGCCCCGCTGAGGGCCGAGGCCGCACCGCTCTCAGATCCGAACCGCACAGCGGTGAGTTCCAACGAGTTTCACCCTGGGCACCGACGCCCGAGAAGAACAAGGAAACCCATGCACAACATCGAGACCGGCTCCGCAGCGCCCGAGGCGACCCAGGAGCCACCGCAAACCCGTTCGGCGGCTAGGGTTATCCGCGCGGCCGTGGTCGGCACCGTGGTCGAGTACTACGACTTCGGTATCTACGGCTACATGGCGACCTTCGTGGCGACGCTGTTCTTCGTCACCTCCAATGACACCGCCGCCCTGCTCGGCACCTTCGCCACCTTCGCCGTGGCCTTCTTCCTGCGGGTGCCGGGCGGGATCTTCTTCGGACACGTCGGCGACAAGTACGGGCGCAAACAGGCACTGTCCTGGACCATCCTGCTGATGGTGTTCGCCACTGCCGCAATGGGTTTGATGCCCACCTACGTCACCCTCGGCGTGTGGGCCACCGTCACCCTGGTGCTGGCGCGCTGCCTACAGGGCTTCGCGGCGGGTGGTGAACTCGGCGGGGCCAATGCCTTCGTCTCCGAATCCGCGCCCGCGCGGTGGCGAGCCCTGCAGACCTCCATGGTCAACTCGGGCACCTACCTCGGCTCGCTCGCGGCCTCCCTGGTCGCGCTGGCGCTGAGTTCGCTGTTCACCAAAGCGCAGATCCTCGAATGGGCTTGGCGGGTGCCATTCCTGTTCAGCCTGCTGATCGGCGGCGTCGGCATCTGGATCCGCAATCGCATGGAGGACACCCCGCAGTTCCAGGAACTCGCCGACAAGGGCGAGACCAAGAAGGTCCCCGTCCTCGAACTGCTGCGCACCTCGTCCGTACCGCTGGTGAAGATCGTCTTCCTCGGCGCGCTCATCACCGGCGGCTACTACATCGCCTCCGTCTACGCCGCCACCTACCTGCAGAAGAGCGGTGGTCAAACCCCCACGGTGGCCTTCCTTTCCACCTCGTTGGCGCTGATCCTCGGCGTGGTGACGCTGCCCATCTCCGGCTATATCGCCGACCAGTACGGCCGCAAGATCGTGCTGATGACCGGCAGCGCCGCCGCCGTGGTGCTCGGCGTGCCCATGTTCATGCTCATGTCGGGCGGTAGCGCCTGGCAGGCGATGTTCGGACAGTCGGTGCTGTTCATCACGGTGTCGATCGTCAATGGCGCCTCCTACGTGACCTACGTGGAAATGTTGAAGGCCTCCGTGCGCTACAGCGGTCTGGCGCTGGGCAACAACATCACCAATATGCTGCTCGGCGGCACCGCGCCCTTCATCGCGACCTGGCTCATCGGCTTCACCCACAATTCGCTCGCGCCCGCCTGGTACTTCGTGTTCTGCGCGGCGCTGACCCTCGGCGCCACCTTCTTCGTCGCCGAGACCAAGGGTGTCGAACTCCAAGCCGACTGAATCATCCCCAGCCCGCGTCACTGGAGAGGAAAACCGTTGTCGCTCAACGATAAACAGGAAATCACCGAGGTGCTGCACCGCTACGCCCGCGCGGTCGACCGCGGCGACTTCGCGGGCGTGGCCGACTGCTACTTCCCCGACGCCATCGACAACCACGGCGGCTACATCGGCACCGTCGACGGGCTGATCGAGGATATGCGCCTGCGCCACCGCACCATCGACTCCTCCATGCATTTCATCACCAACATCCTCATCGACCTGCAAGGAGATTCGGCCGACGTAGAGTCCTACTGCCTGTGCTACCTGCGCCAGGCCCGCGCCGAGGGCGAAACCCGCCAATCCCGCGCCACCATCAAATGCCGGTACGTGGACCGGTTCGAACGTCGCTCGGGGCGTTGGGCCATTGCCGATCGGATCGTCGTCTTCGACGAATCCGTCACCGAATGGATCGAGGACACACTCAACCCCGGATGGGTGCCTGCTCGGCGCGATTCCAGCGATCCGGTCTATACGAGAAAGCCGTAGGGCGGCCGGTGTCGGGTCATTGCTTCGGTTCTTTCGTGCCCATGACCCACACCGGCCCGGTCAGCAACCAGAAGAGCGTGACCATGCTCAACGGTTGGATCACTTGGCGCAGCGCCTGCGCCTGCTGCGCGTCGGCGACCGTCGCCGCGAGCCCAAAGCAGACAGCGAGTGCGATCCCCGCCGCCAACCACAGCCGCGACCTCGCGTCCTCCTTTCGGGGGATGTCGAGGGGATATCCGAAAGGGCCGGTCCGATCGGCCCTTTCGGACCGAGTCAGAACACCAATTCGGGGGAGTAGAGCTCGAGCCAGATATTGAGATCGACGGCCCGATCCAGGCAGCCGCGGACGAAGGGCGGCATCTGGGCCGGATCCTGTTCGACCGCATCCTGCAACCAATCGTGGCTCAGGAACTCGAAAAGTGCCGAATTCGGTTCGGTCAGCAACTCTTTCACCAGGATCTGCAGATTCGCCGCATATCCCGGATCCTGGGTTGATGGGTAGGGGCTCTTGACCCGCTCCACCACCGAGCCCGGCAGCACATGTTTGGCAGCATGCCGCAGCAGACTCTTCTCCCGACCGTCGAAGGTCTTCATCGACCACGGTGTGTTGTACACGTATTCGACCAGGCGGTGGTCGCAGAACGGAACGCGCACCTCGAGCCCCACGGCCATGGACATGCGATCCTTGCGGTCGAGCAATTGGCGCACGAACCGGGTCAGGTGCAGGTGGCAGACGTTGCGCATCCGATGCTCGACCTCGGATTCGCCGTCGAGATGGGCCACCTCGGCGACAGCGGTGCGATACTGATCGGCGATGTAGTCCTCGAGCTGAAGTTGGTCGCGCAGGCGGGGATTCAGCAGCATCTCCCGAGCGCCGAGCATCTGCTCCGAGGCGGGCAACCAGGGGAAGGTATCGGTCCGCAGCGCATTCTCGTCGTGGAACCAGCGGTAGCCGCCGAACACCTCGTCGGCCGACTCCCCCGAGAGCGCGACGGTCGAATGTTGCCGGATCGACCGGAACAGCTGATAGAGGGAGCTGTCCATATCGCCGAGTCCGACGGGGATATCGCGCGCGGCGATCACCGCGCGCCGCACCGAAAGATCGGACAGCTCAGCGGGATTGAGCACCACGTCCTGGTGGGCCGACTGCACGTGCGCTGCGACGTCGCGCACGAATGGCGAATCCGGGGTCTCGCGGATATCGTCGGGCAGGAAGTTTTTCTCCTGATCGACGAAATCCACGGAGAAGGTGCGGACCTGCTCACCCGACTTGGCCAGCTCCTTGGCCGCCAAACCGGTGATGGAGCTGGAATCCAGGCCGCCGGACAGCAGGACGCAGCGCGGCACATCCGAAATCAACTGTCGCCGAACGGTATCGGTGAGCAGATCGCGCACGGTGCCGATGGTGTCGGTGAGGGTGTCGCGATGCTCCTTCGCCTCCAGCCGCCAATAGGTGCGGGAACGAATCCCATTGCGATCCACCGTCATCAAGGTGCCCGGCAACACCTCGGCCATTCCCTTCCACAGCGACCAACCGGGCGCTTTGGTGAAGGAGAACAGTTCCCGCAAACCCTCCAGTTCAACGGTCTTGCGCGCCAATGGGTTGGCCAGGATCGCCTTCGGCTCGGAACCGAACAGCACCCCGTCGGGCGTCGGGTAGTAGTAGAACGGCTTGACGCCCAGGCGATCCCGGATCATCAGCAGCTTCTCCTCGCGCTGATCCCAGATCGCGAAGGCGTACATTCCGTTCAGTTCGTCGACCATCGCCTCCCCCCACTGCAGGTACGCCCGCAGCACCACCTCGGTATCGCTATCGGTGCCGAACGCATGCCCGAGCCCGATCAGGCGTTTACGCAGCTCCTGGAAGTTGTACGCCTCCCCCGAATACACCAGCGCCACATCGCCGCCCGGCATCGTCACGCTCATCGGCTGCGTACCGCCCGGTAGGTCGATGATGGCCAAACGTCTGTGCCCCAGGGCGCCGTGCGCGCGCACGAAAGTACCGCGACCATCCGGCCCGCGACAGGCCATGGTCTCGGTCATCGCATCTATCACCCCCTGCTCGCGCGTCAGATCGGCGTCGAAAGAAACCCACCCTGCAATCCCACACATCCGGGGACCTCCAGATAGTTAGCATTGTGAACTATATGCAACTCCGTTGTAACACAGGCGAACTGGACTAGACTAGAGTCAATTCCCGACCGGCAAGCTCCCTTGCCCGAATCAGTCCGAAATCAGCGCGATCGAGGCGCGTCGGCCGGACCCTGCCTCGCGCGCGCCGTTGTCGGTGCGGGTGCCGCTCAGCGCGGATCGGAATACACCGTGTCCAGGTCGATCAGGAGTGGGGTGTCGGGATCGGCGGGGCGGTGGCCGACAGGTGTTGCGAGGGCGCGGAGGTTCTCGTCGAATCCGGCTCCGGAGTAGCAGGCGAGGATAGTTCGGCTTGTGTCGAAGCCCTTGGCGGATAGGAGGTCCCGAGCGCGGCGCAGTCGGTCGACATGTCCGGGGGTCATGACGCGGTCCCATTTCACCTCGCCGAGGGACAGGATTCGGCGCGGTTGTCCGGTGTCCTCGGGGGCCAGTACCGCTACATCGATCTGGATCTGCCGTTTGCGCTGCGGGTCATTGACCGTAGCGGCGGCGACATGTCCGGGGAGTTCACCGAATACGTCCTCGGCGGCGGATATGGCCCAATCCCGGCAGATTTCCTCGAAATGCGGTCCGACGACCTGCGAGAGGAAAGTTGCGCGCGAATTGCGCCAGGCCGCTTCGGAATTTCCACGCTCGAGCCGGGTCCATTCGCGACGCATGATCGCCTCGTAGAAGGCGATCAGCGGTTCGACGACACGGTAGCTCGATTTACCCCGGTTGAACGGGTCCGCTTCGCGTGTGATCAGTTGCGCGTCTTCCAGCACCGACAGTGGGTGCCCGATATCGGTGGAACCGCGCCCGATGGCGTTGGCGATACCACCTCGCGTGGTATTTCCGCCGGAAATCGCGCCGAGCACAGCGTGATACAGCGCCGGGTCGCGGATCTCGGTCTCCTCGGCGAGCAAGTAGCGCGCCTCCCTGGACAGCGGGACCTCCGGGTTGAGCACGGTACGCAGCACCCAGGAATCGAAGTCCGCCAATGAATCCGGTGTATCGCCCGCGACGAACTCGCGTCGATAGGCGGGTGTGCCACCGACGATCGAATGCACCAGCACCGCCAGGCGCGGGTTGTCGATATTCCAGAAGCGTGCCGACTCTCGATATCCGAGCGGTTTGACGATCAACTCCAGGCTCGCCCGTCCACGCAATGGGGCACTACCCGACAGCAAGTGGCCCATCACCGACATGGCCGATCCGCACAGCAGCAGGCGCGCACCCGATTGCCGCAGGTAGCCGCGCGGATCCAGGGCGCGTTGCAGCACCGAGGGGAGGGAAGGACTGGCCTTGCTCAGGTAGGGGAACTCGTCGATGACGATGAGACCCGCGCCGACAACCTCGCACAGCCGCTCGAACGCCTCGTCCCAGTCGCGAAAGGCGTATCGACCACCGCCCGCGCACCCGGCGACCGCTGCGCCGAATCCGGCGAGTGAATCGAGTTCGGTCGCATCGGTCGCGGTGAAGAAGAAACCGCGCGCGGCCTCGGCCAGCGCATCCAGCAGGAAAGTCTTCCCTTGACGTCGCCGGCCGCTGACGATCCCCAGCCGCACATCGGGGCTCGGCGAAGCGGCGAACCGGACCAGGCTCGCCCACTCGCGGTCCCGATTGAACACCCGTTCGGGCTTGACCAGACTCTCCATGCTTATAACTATACTTCTTATAACTACAGTTATACTGCTCCAGGCTGATTGGCGCAGTCGAGTTCTTCAACGTCCCCACCAGGTATTTTCCGCATCTGCATGATCTGGATTCCGCAATTGCAGCATCTGGGTTCCGCGGTTGCAGACTGTTGATTCCGCGTTTATAGGGGCTGGGTTCCGCATCTGAGCGGTGGACGGGCGGTGGTTGCGCTTGGCTCGGGGGGAGGTTTTGGGGGGCGTTCGTTGAACGAATGTCGGGTTCGGGTGGGGGTTGTTGCGACATTTGTCTATCGCAGCGGTCCGGGTGCGTCGGCACTATGGATTTTGGGCCGCGTCATCGACGCGGTCGTTCAGCCGGTCGTGATTCGAGAGGAAAGCTGTTGGGCAGCAACGAAATCGATCTGAGTTCGGCGAGTTGGGGGGACGGTGAGTACGAGCACTTCATGGCGGCTCAAACCGCTGTGCGCGATACGGCGGGGACCGCGAGCGGGCGCAACGGTGCGGTCACCGTCGCGTATGGTGCGTATGCCGCGCGGGCCGGGCTCGAGGCCTTGAAACAGGGTGGGAATGCGATCGATGCGGCGCTCACCACGGCGTTGACGCAGGTCGCGTTGACGGCGGGGGCGCCGATCAGCTACTTCGGCATCATGTCGCTGGTCTACTACGACGCCAAGAGCGGCAGTGTGCGGACCATGAACGCGGAGTGGAATACCGTCGCGGGGGAGACGGATCCGCTCTCGATTCCCGGCAGCCTCGATATGAGCAGTCCTGCCGGTTTCGGCGGTACCGCGGTGAGTGGGCGCACCGCGCTGGTCGGCGGATTCATGAAGGGTGTGGAGTCGGCGCACGCTCGCTACGGGAAGTTGCCGTTCGAGAGCCTGTTCCAGCCCGCGATCGAGGTCGCCGAGAACGGTACGCCGGTCAACGACACCGTTGAGATGGGCTATCAGCTGCGCGAAGCCGACCTGGCCCGACTGCCCGAGACCAAGGCGCTGCTGCTCAAGCCGGACGGGTCGAGCTACCGGCAGGGTGAGACGCTGCGGCAGCCGAGACTCGCCGAAACCCTACGGCGCATCGCCGCCGAGGGAGCCGGCTATATGTATGGCGGTCCGTGGGGCGAGAAACTGATCGCGGCCGTCCAAGCCGACGGCGGCAAGATGACCCTCGAGGATCTCGTGAAATACGAGGTGCTGTGGTCGGACCCGCTCGTCGCCGAGATCGGCGGCGGCTATTCGATCGCGACCGCGCCGTGGCCGAATGCGGGCGGTACGGCGCTGATCGAGGCCCAGCACCTGGCCGCGGTCTCCGGACTGCTCGACGAGCCGCACTGGACCGAATCCGGGAAATCGCTGCGCAAGGCATTGGAGATCACTCGACTCGCCTTCCTCGACTACGTGCCGCAGGAATCGCTGGCCGGGCTGTTCCCCGGTGTCGACTTCTCGCCTGCCGCCCGTGCCACCCGCGAGAATGCCGAGCGGCTCTGGGAGTCGGTGCGCGCCGGGTTCCCATTGCCGTGGCAGGCGAACGCGCCGCGCCACTCCGACGATGTGGTAGCCATCGACGCCGAAGGCAATATCGCGGCGATCACGCATTCGATCAACTGCGTCATGTGGGGCAAGACCGCCATCAATATCGACGGCATCTCCATCGGTGATCCGGGCTCATATCTGCAGCCGGCCATCGCGGCCGTGCCGCCGGGCGAACGACTGCCCGCTCCGACCGAGACCGGTGTGCTGTTCAAGCACGGCGTCGCGGTGCTCGGCTTCGCCTCGATGGGTTCGGGACTGCACGAGAAGACCTTCCAGAGTTTGATCAACTATATGCACTTCGGGATGAGTGTCGCGGAGGCAGTGAACAAGCCGGACTTCTTCACGCCCACTTTCGACGCGGACGGCGCCGCGCTCGCGCAGTTCGCGGCGGACGAATACGACCACGCCGTCCTCGACGCGTCGGGTCTGCCGTGGAACGAGGCCGCCGATGAACAGACGCGTTTCGCCGGTGAGGGTGTGTTTGTGGCTATCGAGCGCGATCCGAGAACCGGTGTGCTGCACGCCGCGTCGCACAATCGCAACAATAGCGCCGCCGTGGCGTTCTAGTCGCGAATAATCCCGTCTGGCAAGGGAATTCGATGAAGGGAGAGCGGGATGGGCGCGGATGCGGTGGTGATCGGGGCCGGGGTGATCGGTTCGTCGATCGCGCTGGAGTTGGCCAGGTCGGGGCGGCGCGTGGTGGTCGTGGACCGGGCGGGCGGTATCGGGCACGGGTCCACCAGTGCGTCGAGTGCCGTTATCCGGTACAGCTTTTCGACACTGGCGGGGGTGGTGGCCTCGTGGGAGGCGCACTTCGCCTGGGTCGATTGGCGCGCCCATCTCGGTCATGATGTGGGTCCGTTGGCGCGATTCGAGCGGTGCGGTCTGGTGATGGTGGACGCGCCTGCCGCACCGCGTTCCAGTTGGCTGCCGCTGTTCGATGCGGTTGGTGTGCCCTACGAGGCTTGGGATGCGGCGGAATTCGAGCGGCGGCTGCCCGGTCTGGACCACGGTCGATACTGGCCGCCGAAGCGGCTCGATGACGACGCTTTCTGGGTGGACGCGGCCGATACGTTGGGTGCGGTTTTCACGCCCGACGCCGGATTCGTCACCGATCCACAACTGGCGGCCCAGAATTTGGCCGCGGCCGCGATGCGGGAGGGGGCGCGGTTCCGCCTCCGCAGTACGGTGACGGCGGTCGATTCCACCGGTGGGCGCGTCCGTGCGGTCGAATTGGCCGACGGCACTCGCCTTTTCGCGGATACGGTGGTCAACGCTGCCGGACCGTGGTCCGGGCGCATCAACGAAATCGCCGGTGTTGGAGGCGATTTCACTATCGGTGTCCGACCGCTGCGTCAGGAGGTGGCCTACACGCCCTCGGCGCCCGGCTGGGACGGCCCCATCGTCGCCGACCTCGATCTGGGCACCTACTTCCGTCGCGACCTGCGCGGCGGCCTGCTCATCGGCGGCACCGAACCCGAATGCGACCCGCTGCAATGGCTCGACGATCCGGATGACGCCGCCATGAACCCCACCAAACCCCTCTTCGAGGCCCACGTCACCCGAGCCGCCCGCCGCCTACCCGGCCTCGGTGTCCCCGAGCAGCCCCGAGGCATCGTCGGCGTCTACGACGTCGCCGACGATTGGAACCCCATCTACGACCGCACCGAACTCCCCGGCTTCTATGTGGCCATCGGCACCAGCGGCAACCAGTTCAAGAATGCCCCGCTGGTGGGTCAACTGATGACCACCCTCATCGACGCCGTCGAATCCGGCGCCGACCCCGCGACCGTCGACCACCCCACCCCCCACACGAACATCCCGCTCCCGCTCGCCGCCTTCTCCCGTAACCGGCCCCGAAACCCCAACTCCAACACGGTCTTCGGCTGAGCTCTGGAACCCGGCCCGGCGCGGGCGGAGATGGTCCTTTCGGGGGTGCATCAACATCGGGATTCGGGGGTGAAGGTACCGATATCGGAATTTTGGTTGAGTCCGGCGCCGCGCCGATCTAGGGTGTGTTCGTATAACGACCTTGTGTTCGCTATGCGAACAAGAGAGGAGGTGGCGGGTGGCCGAGATCGCAACCCTGCCCGAGGCGGTGGGGGAGTTGGTGCGCGATGGGGACACCGTCGCGCTGGAGGGTTTCACCCATTTGATCCCCATGACCGCGGGCCGGGAGATCATCAGGCAGCGCCGTCGCGACCTGACCTTGGTGCGTATGACGCCCGATATCGTCTACGACCAGCTGATCGGCGCGGGCTGCGCGCGCAAACTCGTCTTCTCCTGGGGCGGCAATCCGGGTGTCGGCTCGCTGCATCGCTTCCGGGACGCGGTCGAAAAGGGTTGGCCCGCACCGCTGGAACTCGAGGAGCACAGTCACGCCGGTATGGCGAACCGCTATGTGGCCGGGGCGTCGGGGCTGCCATTCGCGATCCTGCGCGGCTACGTGGGCACGGACCTGCCGGGGGTGAGCGCGACCATCAAGACGATCACCTGCCCCTTCACGGGCGAGCGGTTGGCGGCGGTGCCCGCGCTCGAGCCGGATGTCGCGATCATCCACGCGCAGCGCGCGGATAGGCAAGGGAATGTGCAACTTTGGGGCTTGGTCGGCGTGCAGAAGGAGGCGGTGCTCGCGGCCCGGCGCAGTCTGGTGACCGTCGAGGAGATCGTGGATGAATTGACACCCGTCCCCGGCGCGATCGTGCTGCCGTCCTGGGTGGTGACGATGGTCGCCGAGGTTCCGGGCGGCGCGCATCCCTCGTATGCCGAGGGCTATTCCGAGCGCGACAATCCGACATACGCCGCCTGGGACGCCATCAGCCGGGACCGGGACAGTTTCACCCGCTGGCTCGACGACCACGTCCACGAGGGGAGTGTCCGATGACCGAATACTCGGCCGACGAGATGATGACGGTGGCGGCCGCCAGGGCGCTGCGCGGTGACCGCCGCTGCTTCGTCGGTATCGGATTGCCCTCCGCCGCAGCCAATCTCGCGCGCACCACGCACGCGCCCGGACTGGTGCTCATCTACGAGTCCGGCACCATCGGTGCCAAACCGGACCGGCTGCCCTCCTCGATCGGCGACGGCATCCTGGCCACTACGGCCGATGCGGTGGTCGGCGTGCCGGAGATGTTCAACTACTGGCTGCAACCGGGTCGCATCGATATCGGATTCCTCGGCGCGGCCCAACTCGACCGCTACGGCAATATCAACACCACCGTTCTCGGCGATTACGCCAACCCGAAGGTCCGCCTGCCCGGTGCGGGTGGCGCACCCGAGATCGCCGCCTCCTGCGGCGAGGTATTCGTGGTGGTGCGTCAATCGCGCCGAACCTTCGTGGAACAGGTGGATTTCATTACCTCCCTGGGGCACGGTCGCGGCAATGGGGAGCGAGCCGAATATGGATTGCGCGGTGCCGGACCGACTTTGGTCATCACCGATCTGGGCGAGCTGCGTGCCGACGAATCCGGCGAACTGGTGCTCACCGCACTGCATCCCGGCGTCACCGTCGAGCAGGCCGGGGCGGCGACCGGTTGGGACCTGCGCATCGCCGAGAAGTTGGCGGCCACTCAGCCCCCCACGGAAGTGGAGTTGACCGCCCTGCGTGCCTTGAAGGCGGCGTCATAGTCGGCAACCTCCACACCCTAGGATGAGCGAATGGCCACTGAAGACACCGCGCGGCCGGAGCACTACGTGCAGTCGCTCGAACGCGGTCTCGCGGTCATCACCTGCTTCGATGCGGATCATCCCGAGCTGACCCTGTCCGAGGTGGCTCGCCGCACCGGTTTGACGCGTGCGGCGGCCCGCCGATTCCTGCTGACCCTGACCGATCTCGGCTATGTCCGCACCGACGGGCGCCAGTTCTCGCTCACCCCGCGCGTGTTGGATCTGGGCTATTCGTATCTGTCCGGCTCGGGACTGCCGGAACTGGCGCAGCCGCACCTGGAGCAACTCGCGGGCCGAGTGCACGAATCCAGTTCGGTCTCGGTCCTCGACGGCGCGGATATCGTCTACGTGGCGCGCGCCGCCGTCTCACGCATCATGACCGTGCGCATCGATATCGGCACCAGATTCCCCGCACACGCCACCTCGATGGGGCATGTCCTGCTGGCGGGCCTACCGGCTCGCGAACTGGACGCCTACCTCGCGGACACGCCGTTGCCGCGCCTCACCGAGCACACCGTGGTCGATCCGGACCTCCTGCGCGCGGAGTTGAATACTGTTCGAGCGCAAGGATTCTCGATCGTCGACCGAGAATTGGAGGCGGGGCTGCGATCGGCGGCCGTTCCGGTGCGCGACCGGACCGGCGCGGTCGTCGCCGCGGTCAATATCGCCACCCAGGCGGTGCGGCACACGCTGAAATCGATTCGGGCCGAACTGCTGCCGCCGCTTCGGGAAGCCGCGACACGGATCGAGCAGGACTTGGCGCGGACTATCGGCTGACCTGGAAGGCGGACACCGCATGGGAACAGTGATGTACAAGCCGTGGTCGCTGCGCGAACTCGTCGCCGATCTGCGCGCGGGCCGAACCACGCCCGAACAAGCCTTCGCGCGCAGCCGAAATCGCATCGCGGGCACCGCTGCCGAACTGCGCGCATGGGTGGCGCTGCTTTCCGAGCAGGGGATCCCGACCGGCGGCCCGCTGGGTGGTATCCCGCTGGGCGTCAAGGACATCATCGATCTCGCCGGCCTTCCGACCAAGTGCGGTTCAGCACTGCGTGCCGCTGCCCCACCCGCCGAACAAGACGCCGCGATAGTGGCGGCTTGGCGCGCGGCCGGTGCGGTGCCGCTGGGCAAGACCGTCAGCACCGAATTCGCGTTCTTCGCCCCTGGTCCGACCCGCAATCCCGCCAATCCCGAACACACGCCGGGCGGTTCGTCGAGCGGGTCTGCCGCCGCCGTCGCCTCGGGTCAGGTTCCGCTGGCACTCGGTACCCAGACGGCGGGCTCGGTGACGCGCCCTGCCGCCTACTGTGGCGTGGCCGCACTTGTCATGAGCCATGCTCGTTTTCCCGTCGACGGAGTAGTCGGCCTGAGTCCCAGCCTGGACAGTCACGGCGTCTTCGCCGCCCGCGTCGATGATCTGGCGCCGGCCTGGTCAGCCCTCACCGGGTCCGCCGATGCCGCTGCGGCACAGGCCCGTCCGCCTCGCCTACTGCTGTGGACTCCACCGGTCGCCGACGATATGGGCGTCGCCCTCGCCTCGGCGGTGGCCACCCTGCGTGCCGCCGGGGCAACCGTGGACGAATTCCCGCTGGCGGAACTGGCAGCGAAAGTGACTGCGGCACAAACGATCATCATGGCCTACGAAGCGGCAATCGAGCGCGCCGAGGAATTGGCCCGAGCGGACCGGATCAGCGAGCAGCTGGCGGGTCTGTTGCGCGCCGGAGCGGAGACAACCACCTCCGAATACGAATCGGCCCGCGAAATTGTCACGGCCGCACGGGCTTCCATCGCCGATCTCCGTACCGACTACGACGCCATCGTGGGTCCGGCGGCCTTGGGCGCCGCCCCCGTCGGCCTCGCCAAGACCGGCGATCCGATCCTGAGCCGCCCGTGGCAGGCCATGGGTCTCCCGGTTGTCGCCATCCCCGGCCTTCGCAACCCCGCAGGTCTGCCCCTCGGCCTCCAGCTGATCGGCCCGGACAACGAACTCGCTGCTCTCGCCGCAGCCTGCTGGGTGGAGAACCGATTGGCCGAACCCACATGACTGCGGCGGAGGAGGCGGATGTGGAACTGCGACACCTGCGCCACTTCGTGGCGGTCGCCGACACCCGGCACTTCGGCCGGGCCGCCGAACACCTGCACATGGCCCAACCCGCACTGCCGCAGTCGATTCGGCAGTTGAAGGCGGAACTCGGGGCCTCGCTGTTCACTCGCACCAGGCGTCAGGTCGCGCTCACACCGGCAGGGGAATCCCTGCTCGGTGAGGCGCGGCGGGTGCCGGCGAGTGTGGTGGCGAGCGTGCGGGAGTGCGGCGGGTCGCCGACGGTCGAATGGGCGGCTGCGCATGGGTTTCACCGGCACGGCTGCGGTTTCGCACCTGCCGCGCGTGACCCTTGTGCTGCGACAGACAAGGAGAGAGAGGATGCTGTTCCATGTGCGGATGGACGTTCGGCTGCCACTCGAACTGTCCGCGGAGACCCGCGCCGAGATCATCGCCCGCGAGAAGGCGTACAGCCAGGAGTTGCAGCGCACGGGCAAATGGCCGCACCTGTGGCGCATAGCGGGAGAGTACGCCAACTACTCCATCCTCGACGTCGAATCCAATGACGAACTGCACCAGTTGCTTTCGGGTCTGCCGCTGTTTCCGTACCTGGATATCGAGGTCACCGCGCCGGCCACACACCCGTCCAAGATCTGATGCCGATACTCACCACGCCATTCGGTCCGGTCGGCTACACGGATACAGGGGACGGTCCGGCGCTCGTGTTCGTCCACGGATTCCTGTTCGACCGCACCATGTGGACTCCGCAGGTCGACTATTTCACCGCGCACGGCTATCGGGTGCTGTGCCTGGATATGGTCGGATTCGGTGCGAGCGCCGGTGCCACCGGGATCATCCCGATGGCCGCGCACAGTCGCGCGCTCGCCGCGCTTGTCGATGCCTGCGCGGTCGAACCCGCCGTGCTGGTCGGATATTCGATGGGCGGGCAGGTTGTGATGGACTTCCTGCACCGCCATCCCGCGCGGGCGAGAGCCGCCGTGTTCAGCGATACCTTCGCCGGACTCGACTCACCCGAATCCAGAATGGCCCGAATGACTCTCGCGGATCGGCTGGAGCGGGAGGGCGTCGAGGAGTACGCGGAGGAATTCCTCCCGTGGGTTCTCAGCGAGCGCACGGTCCGTGATCGTCCCGAGGTCACCGCCAAGGCCCGAGCGATGATCTTGGCAGCCGATCCGGTGACTGCCGCCTCCGCCCTGCGCGGCCGGGCCGAGCGCGCGGACTACACCGATGTCGTGCGCACGCTGTCGATTCCGGCACTCGTGGTGGCGGGCGCACAGGACCGGTTCGATCGCGGCGTGCTCGCGGCCGAACTCCGTGCGGCACTGCCGAACGGTCGCATGACAATTCTCGACGAGACCGGTCACACACCGAGCATGGAAGATTCGGATCTCTTCAATCGGACCGTGCACGGTTTCTTGCGTGCATTCACCACATGATCGGTGAATTCACGTCGTCATGGACGCACGGCATCCAGCGCGCGACTGGCGGCGGCAGCGCCGTGCGCGCCTCGGGCAGGAAGCGTCGGCCGAGCTGCGTCGATCGGTCGTGAACCCCCGGATCTGAGGGTCTACCTCCGGTTTCGCGCACGTTTCGCTGACTCTAACAAATGTTTGAAACGTATGTTAGAGTCGGCGCGTGACCCAAGCACTGCCACCGGCCTCAACTCGTTCCGCCGCCAGCGACTTCGGTCGGCTGATGGCCGATATCCGCCGTGCCGGACTGCTAGATCGCCGTCCGCTGCACTACACCGTCCGGCTCGGAATCGTGTTCACCCTATTCATCGCGGGCTGGGTGGGCTTCTTCCTGCTGGGTGATTCATGGTGGCAGCTACTGCTTGCCGTCTTCTTCGCTTTCACCTTTACCCAAATCGCACTGGTCGCACACGATTTGGCGCATAGACAGATTTTCGGTCGCCGCCGCCTCAGTGACCTCTTCGGACCGTTGATCGGCAATCTGGCGATCGGTCTCGGCTATGACTGGTGGATGAACAAGCATACCCGCCACCACGCCAACCCCAACAACGAGGATCTCGATCCCGACGTGTCACCGGATGTGCTTGTCTGGTCGCAGAATCAAGCGCGCAGCAGTCGCGGATTGGCCCGGTTCATCGGGCGTCGCCAGGCGGTGCTGTTCTATCCGCTGCTGCTGCTCGAAGGTTTGAACCTGCACGCCAGCGGCGTGCGCGCACTGCGGCAGCCGTGGATGAAACACCCGGTGCTGGAAGGGGGATTGCTGTTCGCGCACTTCGTAGGGTATGCGGGGGCGCTGGCGTGGGTGCTCTCACCCGGCCAGGCCTTGGCCTTCTTCGCGATCCACCAGGGGCTGTTCGGTGTGTACATGGGTTGCGTCTTCGCGCCAGGTCACAAGGGGATGGCGACCTTCACCGCCGAGAGCAAGCTCGACTTCCTGCGCAAGCAGGTGCTCACCACCCGCAATGTGCGCGGAGGCTGGTTCGTGGATATCGCCATGGGCGGACTCAACTATCAGATCGAGCATCACCTGTTCCCGGCCATGCCAACGCCCAACCTGCGATTGGCGCGGCCGATCGTGCGGGCGCACTGCGATGAGCTCGGATTGCCCTATCACGAAACGGGTTTCATAGCCTCGCATGTCGAGGCGATGACACATCTGCATCAGGCTGGGGCGCCGATCCGCGCGGGGGAGCGGGTTTGACGCCGATTCAGCGTGTCGTTTGATCACCGACCGACCGACCGACCGGCCCCGCTCCGCGGGCCGGTCGACGGCTGTCCGTCGGTTTATCCACAGGTGCCCGGCGATGACGAGGCACTGGAAGATGGTGTCCACCAAGCTTTCGCGGACCGGTCTCGAGCTGGGGATTCAGCGGCTCCAGGTGAGCAGCGGGGTCTTGTACAACGTCGGGACCTTCGCGCCGTCGAGCCAGTCGCCGAGCCGTTGCGCCTGCGCGAGCAGAGCCGCGCGACCGGTCGGTCCGGGATCCTTCGGCAGGACGAGTTCGATTCGCCCCTCCTCGTTCTGGCGGTAGGCACCGACGACCCGACCATCCCACCACGCGGTCGTACCCGCATTGCCCGCCCGATCGAAGACGCCTGCGGCGAAACTCGGTTCGACGTAGAAGCCGCGGTCCTTCCAGCCCATTGTGGTGGGGTCGAGGGCCGGGAGCAGGGCGGCCCACGGTTCGATCGGGGGTTCGGGATCCACGTCATCGGGCAGCACCCAGCCGGTGTGATCGCGCTCCAAACGCACCTGTACCGCATCCAGGTCAGATAATGCCTGCCGCACAATACCTTTCGTCGCACCGAACCACCACGTCAGATCCAGCTCGGTGACCGGACCGAAGGTGCGCAGGTACCTCCCGACAAGTTCGGCGTACGCCTCGCGCGCCTCGCACCTGTCCACGGGCGCGCCGAGCCACTCGTCCGTCCGCGTCCAAAGCGGGCGTGGGACCCGCCACTGCCCGTCATTGTGCCCGCGCACGATCTCGCCCGAGGCCGACATCCAGGTCAGCGCGCGCGTGAGCACCGGCACGGCCTCGCCATGTGCTTTGTGCTCGTACCAGGACACCTGGCCCGCCAACTCGTCTCGCAACTGCTTGGAGCTCAGTTCGACTCCGCCCGCCAGTCGCCGCAGCACCGCCTCCCGCACGGTGGCCAACCACCCCGCACCGTCCGCGGTGACCCGGCGGGCCGCCAGGTCTTTGATCAATTTGGTCGCGTCCTGGGCGGCGGAGCGCGCCGCGGGGCCGCTCACCGCCGCGGGCAGCGACTCCCTCGGGAACACGAACAGTGTTCGCCGCATCGCCGACTGCTTGACCAGTGACTTCGACTCGTACAGCGCCCTGTCCAGATCCGCGAGCTCGAACGATTCCATCCGAGCGAATAGCGAGAGGTAGGGCGTGCCCGGCTCGGTGGCATGCAGCACCGTCATCGCTCGAACCGTCGCGAGCAGATCCCGCAGCCGCGATTCGGGCGCGAGCGCATGCCGCCGCCCCATCCGCGCCCTGCGCTGCACATCGTCGATCAGCCGCATACCCGTTCTCCGTCGATTCGCCCCACGGAATTCATACCAAGGAGCACCGACACCGTTCACCCGGCGAGCCTTCCGCGGTTGCAAACCATTCCGCCCCATCTCGCCGAAGTCGCACGGGTGGACGGTCTTTCGCAAACAACGGCAACGGCCTTTGCCTGCGCGACCCCTCCGGATCCGCCACCCCCACAACCCAACTGGACCTCATCAACTGCGACGGCGCCAGCCCCTCCCAAAGTTGGTCCCTCCCAACCCGAATGCAACCCACCCCGGCCTGAGTCGAGGTTCGGCCGAACCTGCCGGTCCCGATGATGGCGTCGGCGGCCGCAGAGGTCGCTCGAGTAGACGGGTCGCGGGGTTGTGGTCGCGGTTACGATTCGCCGTCCCTGGATGTTTGCTCGGGGTGGGAGGGGCCTAGGGTGCGTAGGTGTTCAGCGGGCGCACCGAGGGGTTTGTGAGATGACGACCGAGCGGGCGCCTCAGGGGAAGAGCCCTGAGGTGCATGGGATCTTTCAGAAGATCGCCGGGTACTACGACCGGATGAATTTCGTGATGACGCTGGGGCGGCATGCGCGGTGGTGTCGGGAGGTGGCGGTGCGGGCCGCCCCGCCCTCGGGTGGGCGGTTGTTGGATCTGGCGACCGGGACCGGGGTGATCGCGTTGGAGGCGGCGCGCAGGTATCCCGGTGTCAGCGTTACCGGGGCCGATTTCGCCGAGCAGATGTTGGAGCGGGCCAAGGTCAAACCGGGGGCCGAGGCGGTTCGGTGGGAGCATGCCGATGCCGCGCGGTTGCCGTTCGAGAACGAGTCCTTCGATGCGATCACCGAGGGCTATCTGCTGCGCAATGTCGATGACCTCGATGGGGTGCTGCGTGAGCAGCATCGGGTGCTCAAGCCCGGTGGGCGGGTGGTGATTCTCGAGACGTGCCCGCCGAGCGGTCCGATCAAGCCGGTGGTGGATTGGGGGATGCGCACGGTCGTCCCGCTGCTCGGGCAGGTGGTGGCGCGGGACCGCTCCTCCTACACATATCTCGAATCCAGTACGCGCGCCTTCGAATCGCCGCAGCAGGTGGCGGATCTGCTGCGGCGCATCGGTTTTCACGATATCGGTTGGCACACCAGGTTTTTCGGCACGAATGTCATTCTGTGGGCCACCAGGTCATAGCCTGGTCATGGCGGGGGCCGGGGTTCGGGCCGGTGTCAGACGGGCGACGACGAGGGTGAGCGGGATCGCGATCACGCCGACCAGTGCCGCGCAAGCAGGCAGGGCGCCCGCGCCGAGGCCGGCCGAGAGCAGGGCGCTGCCGAGGGCGGCGCCGACGGCCGACCCGAGATACATGGCGGCCATCTGAAACGCGACGATCGGCATCGCCTGATCGGTGCGATCTCGCGTAAGTGCCTGTTGCAGTACGGGAACGCTCGCCCATCCGCACGCGCCCCACAGCACGGTCGCCACGATCCAAGCGGCGGGGGAGTCACTGATCCACAGGGTGAGGAAGGCGGCCGCGAGCAGGATCGTGCCGATGGGCAGCAGTGCGCGCGGCCCGATGGCGTCGAGCGGTTTGCCGATACTCGCCGAACCGACCACACCGCCGATGCCCCACGCCCATACGAATCCGAAACCCCAGCCGCCCAGGCCATGTGCGGTGGCCATGGGCAGCAGGTAGGTGTAGAGGCCGAGGCTGGCCACGCCGAGGACGAAGCCGAGCAGCACGCCGAGCGCCACCCTGGGTGTTCGGAAAACCGCTAGACGAGTCGAGTTCTCGGCTGTCGGTAGCTGCGGCAGTTCGCGCAGGGAGACGGCGAACATGCTCAACACGCCGATGACCACCACCAGCGCCATCGTCCAGCGCCAGCCCAGTCGTTCCCCGACCAGCATGCCGATGGGCACACCCGCGACGGTCCCGGTCGACAGACCGAAGGTCACCAATGACATGGCTCGTCCGCGCTCGTGATCGGCGACCATCGCTCCCGCCGTCGCGGTGGCCACGGCGGTGAGCACCCCCGCGCCCGCACCGGTGATGATGCGGGAGCCGAGGAAGATCCCCACGTTCGGAGCCAGCGCGGTCACGAGATTGCCGAGATTGAAGGTCCCCAGGGCGATGAGTAGCGCACCTCGGGTCGATCGCCGCACGACCACGCTCGACAGCAGCGGACCCGACAGCGCGTACGCGCCGGTGAACGCGGTCACCCCGAGGCCGATGGCGGCGACGCCGGTGGTGAGGGAATCGGCGATGCTCGGCAGCACTCCGGCCAGCACATAGGCATCGATACCCAGTGAGACGGCCGCGACGACCAGCGGCCAGACCTTGCGAATCACTGGTCGTCCTCCGCCGCGCCGCTGTCGGGCTCGTACCCGGCCAGCACCGTGTCGATCAATCCGGGAAACCGCGCGTCGAGGTCGTCGGTGCGCAATTTGATCAAGCACTTGCGCCCGGCGGCGCGAACGAACACCACACCGGATTCCCGGAGCAGGCTGGTGTGGTGGGTCAGGGTCGTGCGTGGCAGACCCGGCCCGAGTTCGATGCTGTCCACCTCGCCCCTGGTGGCGAGGGCATGCACCATCGCCAATCGCAACGGTTCACTGAGTGCGAACAGCACGCGGGACAGCGCGATTTCGTCCACTTCCGGGTGCTGGTACGTGCGGGCTGCGGCCACACCGATCTCCAATCGTTCGATAATTCTCGCACGATGATAGTGCGATAATTGTCGAACGATCAAGTCGGAGCCGCGGCGGGCCTATGGCATGGCGGGCTTCGCGAGGAGCTGTGTCACGAAACCATCCAGTGCGCTCGACATCTGTGGACCGAGTTCGGTGTGGGTGCCGGTTCCGGTGACAACCTGCAGGTCGGTGCCGCTCGCGGTGAGTTGGGCCGCCAGGGCGGCATGCAGCGGCGAGGGCACAACCGTGTCGGTCGCGTTGATCAGCAGCAGGATTGGTGTGCGGTAGCCGCTGGTCGGCACCGTCAGATAGTCGCTGAGGACGGATTTGATGTGCTCGTCGGACAAGGGCCGCGACAGCAGGTCGCCGACCTTCAGTCCATGGACGCGGTCGCGAATGTCGTCCTCGCAGCGGGTCGCGATATCCGCGACGACGGCCCGGCCGGTGGGGCTCAGATAGCTGTCGATATCGGCATCGGGACGGGTGGTGCGGAGCCCTTCGAGGATCATCGCGACGAATCCGGTGGCTCCGGGAAGATCGAATCCGGGTCCGGCCGCGGCCAGCACCTTCTCGATATCGGAGGCGGGGTCGATGGCGATGGTGCCGCGGAAGTCGAGATCGGGCGCGGCGCTCCGCTGTAGATATGTCGTGCCCAATGCCGCGTGCCCGCCTTGCGAGCCGCCCGCGACCGCCCAGGTGCGGGACAGTTCGGGATTGCCTGCCCGTGCCGCGCGGACCAGGTCGATCGTGGCGGTGGCCTCGGTTCTCAGTTCCAGGTAGGGATGCGGGCCGGTATCGAATCGCCCCAGGCCGACATAGTCGGGTGCGAGGACCGCGAACCCTCTCGAGACGAAGTAGCGCATCAGCTCGTCTTCGCGCCTGCGATAGTCCGGCGACAACCACGGCTGCGGATCGGCCTGACTGCCGCAGCCCGCGCCGAGTCCGGTGGTGCCGTGATCGAAAGCCAGAATCGGCAGGCCGCCAACGGGACTCGGCCCGGAGGGGAGCAGCATGGCCCCGCTGGCCCGCACCGGCGAACCATGCGAGTCGGTGGTCCAGTACTCGATCACCGAACCGCCCGGCGACCCGTGGAACCCCTCCGCCTGGGCGGTCACCGAGATCACCTGTCCCGGCGCCGCCGCGGTCGCGGTCTGCGCCGTCGTCCCGAGGATGGCCGCCACCATCGCGCCGGTGAGCAACGTCCGCCCCCAACGCCCGACCCGGTTCTTCTTGCTGATCGACATCCTTGAACTCCCGCCGGTGTCCCAAATGGTTCGTTATCGAATTATTCGTCACCGAACTATCCGGGTTGGGTGCTCGGATGTCAAGCCGCGCGTCGAGGAGGAACGGGAAAATCGCTTGGCGATGGACGAATCCCTCGATCCACGAGGACACATTGATGCGAATCGAGGCCGAGGACATGCGCAAGGCACTGGAGAACGTGCTCGCTACGCTCAGCTGAGCGGGACACGATCCCGGCCGCGCCGATGAATTCCGGGCGGAGCAGGCGTCGAAATCTCTGGATACACCGACAGCGGCAGGAGCAAGAAATGAGCGGCACCAGGGTGTTGGTGGCGGGAGCCAGTATCGCGGGGCCTGCGCTGGCCCACTGGCTGCGTCGGCGGGGAGCCGAAGTGACCGTGGTGGAACGAGCCCCCGAGCTGCGGCCCGGCGGCCAGGCGGTGGACGCGCGCGGAGTGGCCAAGGAGGTCATCCGACGCATGGGACTGGACGCGGCCGTGCGCGCGGCCTGCACCGAGACCGCAGGCGCGCACACCGTGGACGCGGACGGCAACGTCCTGGAAACCTTCCGCGTCGACGATGACGGTGGCGACGGGTTCATCTCGGAGATCGAGATCCTGCGCGGGGACCTGTCCCGTGTGCTCTACGACGACACCCGCGACAGTGTCGAGTACCTCTTCGGTGACCGGATCACCGAACTCACCCAGGACGCGGGCGGCGTCGACGTGGGTTTCGCCAGCGGCGATCGACGGCGCTTCGACCTGGTCATCGGCGCGGACGGACTGCACTCGGCGCTGCGGGCGCTGGTCTTCGGACCGCACGAGCGATTCCTGCACCACCTCGGGCACGTGCTGGCCTTCTACAGTGTGCCCAACGAATTCGGACTGGACCGCTGGCTGCTCGAATACCAGGAAACCGGACGCTCGGCCCTGCTGCGCCCGATCCAGGACGCCACCCGCGCGATGGCCATGTTCTACTTCGCCGCGGCCGACTTCGACATCGACTACCGCGACATCGCGGCCCAGAAGATCCTGCTGCGCGAGCGGATGGCGGGCCTCGGCTGGTTGACCCCCGGCATCCTCGCGCATCTCGACGACACTCCGGACTTCTATCTCGACCAGGTCGCCCAAGTAGTGATGGAACGCTGGTCGAATGGACGAGTCGGGCTATTGGGGGATGCGGCATTCAGCTCGTCCCCGATGTCCGGGCAGGGCACCGGGCTGGCCCTGATCGGCGCCTATGTACTGGCCGGTGAGCTGGCCGCCGCCGGATGGGATCCGGAGATCGGGTTCGCTCGCTACGAGGCGCGGATGCGGTCGATCGTCGAAGCCAATCAGGAGATCGGCCGATTGAACGCCCGCAGTCGCGAAATCCCCGGCCCGGACGCCGAGCCGAGCCCCGATTTCGCAGGCGAATGGTTCGGCGAGCTGATCGAGCGCGCGATCAACGGCATCGAACTGCCCGACTACGCGGGGGTGCCGGACCTACCGATCGCCTCTTCGGCCAAACCATAGGCGCCACAGAACATACGGCCAGATCTCGGTGTTAACGCCGCGCTCCGCCCGGCGCGAACTCAGAACAGTGATCCATTCGGATCGCAGGACAGACACTGGGGAACCCATGCGCCACACCAATTCACCCGTTCTCGGCAGGTTCGCGCGGCGAGTGGGGGTGATACTGCTCGGCACGCTCACCGGTGCCGCGATGGTCGGCGGCTGCTCGACCTCGTCGTCCACCTCGGCCCCCGGCTCATCTTCCTCGGCCCCCGGCTCCGCCATCTCCGCACCGCCACCGGTCATCGCACCGCCACCAGTAGTTGTGCCGCCGCCCGCTATCGTGCCGCCCTCCGATGATCAAACAACCCAGGCGCCACCGATCACCACCTCGCAACCCGCACCGCCAACCACCACCGCCGCACCGCAACCCCCGAACCACCCGACCCCCGGCACCACCATCCCCGGCGAAGGACTCACCCTCCAACAGGCCGCCGACCTACAAAAATCCGTCGACAACGGCCACCAGCCCTGGCGCCTCGACCGAGTCCAAGTCGCAAAGTTCTTCGTACAGGCCCGATTCGACTGGACCAACGTGCAAACCAGCACCGGCGCACCAATGATCGTCTTCGTCACCAACCAAGACGGCAGCAAGGTCACCCTCCACCTCACCCAACCCGCAACCCACGGCGACCACGGCATCTGGGTCGTGGAAAGCGGCGTCTGGGACTGACCGCAACCGCCACGGAGTCAGTGCCGCCGGTACGGATCTTCGAGAGTGGTCGGAGTCTCCGCGACCTCCAACACGTCCAGCGGGTAGCCGGATCCTTTGGTGTAGAACCGAGCTCGGGTCCGGCCGACGGGCTCCAGCACCCCCGCCGCGACGAGGTCCCGCAGATCACGCTGTGCCTGTTGCAAACTCAGCCCCTCGGCCTGCTCGTAGCGGGTCCGCCGAACCCGGCCCGACATCGCGACATCATGCAATGCGCTGACGACTCTTTCGTCCAAACGCATACCCGCGGCAAACTTCTCGAGCATTGCCCACGCCCTGCCGGACTGAACCCAACGGGCGTGGACGGTTTGCGCTTGCTGGTGATACGCGGTCAAGGAGAACCGAATCCACTCGGCCGCATCCTGATCGGGACGATATGTGTTGCCCCGACGGCCGAGCACCTGGTAGTACTCCCACGTATTGCGACTCCGTCCAAGCCACGCTTCGATGGACGAGAACTCCGGCGCGAGAACACCTTCCCGCGCGATCATCAGCGTCTGCAACGACCGCGACATCCGCCCGTTTCCATCGGCCCACGGGTGGATGGATACCAAATTCAGGTGCGCCATCGCTGCCTGCACGAGCGGGTGTGCGTCGTCATCGGCATTGAGCCAATCAACGAGTTGCGCCATCAATGCCGGTACTTCGTCTGCGCCGGGCGCGGCGTAGGCGGCAACCCGTGGATCGCTAGCATCGGTCACATACACCGGACCACGCCGCCACTGTCCCGCCGGGCGACTCTCGGTATGGCGGTGCCCTTGCAGCATCCAGTGCAGCGCATTGATGAAACCTTGGCTGTAGACGAAGTCATCGACGTCGTGCAGCGATTGGATATAGGACATCATCTGCTGGTATGCGAGGGTCTCGGCTTTGTTCTCCTCAGAGACTTCGACGTCTCGCTCGCCGGCGATCAAATCCTCGACGTCGACGGTTGAGACTCTGAATCCTTCAATGGAGTTCGACGCGGCTACGGCGTCCGCAGTCAGGAATTTACGGAGCCCTCCTGCCCACTTCCCCGGCTTGCTCTGCAATTCGAACCGCAGCTCGGCGCGCATCCGATCCACGTCGGCGAGGACGTGACTGTCGGACGCTGTCAGTTTCGGCGTCGGGATCAGCACAACAAAACCCTAGGTTGACGTAATTATTACGTCAACAGTGGCTTGCGGGTACTGCGTTCGCACTACCCGCAACGGCCTGCGTTTGCACGATGCCGACTACAGACTCGCCCCGCGACCATGACCGCATGGCGAAATTCCTGTACCGGCTCGGCCGGTTCGCGTTCGAGAAGCGGCGGTTGGTGGTGCTGCTGTGGCTGGGGGTGCTGGCCGCGCTGGCAGTCGGGGCGGGGACGGCGTCCTCGCCACCGCCGGATGCGTTTTCCATACCGGGAACCGAATCCCAGCGGGCATTCGACCTACTCGGCGAACGTTTCCCCGGCACCAAATCCGATGGCGCGGAGGCACGGATCGTCTTCCTGGCACCGGAGGGGCAGATCGTTTCCGAAGCGAACAAGACCTCCGTCAAGAAGATCCTGGCCGAGGTGGCGGGCGGAACGCAGGTGGCGGGGGCGAGCGATCCGTTCGAGACCAGCTCGGTCAGCAAGAACGGCGCCACCGCCTATGCGACCGTCAGCTACAAGGTCACCAGTGACAAACTGACCGATGCCAGCAAAGACGCGTTGAAGGCCGCAGAGACCAGCGGCAAGGCCGCAGGGATCACCGTGGAGGTCGGCGGGTCCGCGCTGCTGGCCGAACCGGAAATGAACGCGGTCAGCGAGGCCATCTCCATCATCCTGGCGGCCGTCGTCCTCGTGATCACCTTCGGTGGGCTCGCCGCCGCCGGACTGCCGCTGCTCACCGCGCTGGTGGGGCTCGGCGTCGGTATCGGCGCCATTGTGGCGATCGGAATGTCGGCCACCACAACGACTCTCGCCATGATGCTCGGCCTCGCGGTCGGCATCGACTACGCGCTGTTCGTCGTCTCCCGCTATCGGGCCGAACGTATGGAGGGATTCAGCGCCGAGGAGGCGGCGGGCCGGGCCGCTGGAACCGCCGGATCCGCAGTGGTTTTCGCGGGTCTCACCGTGATCATCGCGTTGGCCGGACTTGCGGTGATCGATATCCCGATCCTTACCAAGATGGGACTGGCGGCCGCGGGCACCGTCGCGGTCGCGGTCGCGATCGCCTTGACGCTGCTGCCCGCGCTGCTCGGATTCTTCGGACGAGCGGTGCTGCCGCGAGCGCTCCGCAACAGAAAAGCCGCCCGCAAGAACGCGACTCAGGACAAGCCCGGTGCGGCCACCCGCTGGGCGCAGTTCGTCGTCGCCCGCCCGCTGACGGTGCTCTTGATCGGCCTCGTCGGTATGAGCGTCCTGTCCGTACCGGTGCGCAGCCTCGAACTCGGCATGCCCGGCGACGAATTCCAGTCGACCTCGACAACCCAGCGTCGCGCCTACGACGCGCTCGTCAACGGCTTCGGTCCCGGCTTCAATGGACCGCTCACCGTGGCGGTGGATGTGCGGGGAGTGCGTGATCCGAAGGGCGCGGTGGAGCAGGTCAGTAAAACCCTCACCGGGACCGCGGGCGTTGTCTCGGTCTCGCCCGCCATGTTCAACCAGGCCGATGACACCGCGGTATTGAATGTCGTGCCTGCCACAGGACCCTCGACCACCGAGACCAAGGATCTCGTGCACGCCCTGCGCGGCAAGGCGGGTGATCTGAAGTCGACCCTCGGCGCGACCATGCTGGTCACCGGTGCGACCGCCATGAATATCGATATCTCGCAGAAGATGGCCGATACCGTGCCTGCCTACCTCGCGGTGGTGGTCGGACTGGCGATCCTGTTGCTGATGATCGTCTTCCGTTCGATCGCGGTGCCGATCAAGGCGGCGCTGGGCTTTCTACTGTCGATCGGCGCGACCTTCGGGTTTATCGTCGCGGTATTCCAGTGGGGCTGGTTGGCCGAGATCATCGGCGTCCAGCAGACCGGACCCGTCATCAGCATGATGCCGATCTTCCTGATCGGCGTGGTGTTCGGACTCGCCATGGACTACGAGGTCTTCCTGGTCACCCGCATCCGTGAAGCGTTCGCCCACGGTGCGAGCCCGAACGACGCCATCGTCGCCGGATTCCGGCACAGCGGCCGGGTGGTGCTCGCCGCGGCGGCGATCATGATCGCGGTCTTCGCCGGATTCGTCGGCGGCAGCGACCCGATGATCAAGATGATGGGTCTCGGGCTCGCGGCAGCGGTCTTCTTCGATGCCGTCGTCGTCCGCATGGCCCTGGTGCCCGCCGCGCTCGCCTTGCTCGGCGACAGGGCGTGGTGGCTGCCGCAGTGGCTGGGGAAGGTCCTGCCGAATGTGGACGTGGAGGGTGCGGGTCTGAATCCCGTCGAGGCTGCCGAACCGGTGCGGGGGCTCGAATCCGACCGCGTCTGAAAGCGCAACGCACCGGCGGGTTATCCAAGGCAGCAGGCCCGCCGGTGCCGCCGACTAGGGTTCTCTACGAGGAGGAACGCCGATGACCGTCGAATGGTCGCAGTGGACGCGTCGATACGCTCCGGCCATCGATGTCGTCATCGCCGTTCTGCTGTGCGCGTTGGCCACCTACGCGAGCAAGGTGGTCGACGGCGCGGCCGGGCACGCACCCGTGGCGGCGCTGCCCGCCTCGCTCGAGGTTTTCGGGGTCTCGGCGCTGGCCTCGCTCACGCTGCTGTTTCGGCGGCAGTATCCGCGCATGGTGCTCGCGGTCACCACCTGCTGCGGAATCGGCGTCGGCGCATTGGGTTTCGAGGTCTCCGCCTTCACCGCCGGTGCGGCCTTCGTCGCGATGTACTCCCTCGGACTGTGGTCGCCGAGACTGTGCATCGCGAAGTTCGCGCCGATCCTCGCCGGTGGCGCACTGCTGGTCACCTCGCTCGTTCAGCAATTCCATCCGATGCTGACCGCCGGACGCATCACCTTGATCGCGGGTGTGCTGGTGGCGGGTGCGTTCGCCGAAGCCGGACGCATCAGGCGCGACTATCTCGCCGCGCTGCGCGCCCGAGCGGAGTTGGCCGAACGCACCCGCGAGGAGGAGGCCCGAGCGCGGGTCACCGAGGAGCGGCTGCGGATCGCGCGGGAGTTGCACGACATCGTCGCGCACAGCATGGCCCTCGCGCACGCGCAAGCCTCCGCTGCCGCATACCTTTTGCGCAGTCGACCCGATCGGGCGCAGGAGATGCTCGACCAACTCTCCGACACCACCTCCTCGGCGCTGCGCGAACTCAAGGCCACCGTCGGACTGCTGCGCGCGGACGATTGCGACGCCCCGCTGGAGCCGCCCCCCGGCCTGGGCCAATTGCCCGAACTACTCACCTCTTTCGAGCGGGCGGGTCTGACCCTGTCGCTATCGATCACCGGTGCGCCGCGCGCGCTCGCACCCGGCGTGGACCTGACGGCATACCGGATCATCCAGGAGGCACTCACCAACGTCACCAAACACGCGCACACCGCGGCGGTGACGGTGCGACTGATCTACTCCCGACGACTCCTGACCGTCAGCGTGACCGACGACGGTGGCAAACCATCGCGGGGCGAACAGGATTCGAGTATCCAGGGCTACGGCCTGATCGGCATGAGCGAACGAGCGGTCTCCGTCGGCGGTCGACTGCGCGCCGGACACAAGCCCGAAGGCGGCTTCGAAGTCACCACCGAACTACCGCTCGAGCCATCGAAAACCCCAGACCACGAGGACACGGCGCGATGACCATCCGGATACTGCTGGCCGACGATCAAGCCCTGCTGGCCGGAACCTTCCGACTGCTGATCGATTCGGCCGAGGACATGACGGTGGTCGGCATCGCCGGAGACGGGCGCGAAGCCATCGAATTGGCGCGCAGCACCACCCCCGACGTGGTGGTCATGGATATCCGCATGCCCGGCGTCGACGGCCTGGCCGCGACCAAGGAGATCTGCGCCGACCCGGCGCTGCGCGAGACCCGCGTACTCATCCTGACCACCTTCGAACTGGATGAGTATGTGGCACAGGCACTACGCGCGGGCGCCAGCGGATTTCTCGGCAAAGACGTTCGCCCCGAAGAACTTCTGCGATCCATTCGCGCCGTCGCCGCCGGTGACGCCCTGCTCTCGCCCACCGCCACCCGCAGCCTGATCGCCCGCTATCTCGCCCGCCCCGAAACCCGTTTCGCCGCGGCCGACTCCCTCGAAGTCCTCACCGCGCGCGAACGGGAAGTCGTCACCAGGGTCGCCGAGGGCCTCTCCAATGAGGAGATCGCCGAACGAATGTACCTGAGCCCCTTGACCATTCGCACCCACGTCCAGCGAGCCATGACGAAAGTCGGTGCGCAGAACCGCACCCAACTCGTGGTGATCGCCTTCCAGTCCGGGCTGGTGCGCGTCGACCCGCCTCGGTGAACCGTCAACTCCGCAGGGTGACAGGCTCGTGCTCAAGGTGTTGCGCGCCAGAGTGCGGCCAGCGTGCTCTTGCCCGACTGCCGCGCGCCATTGAGCGTGACCACCCGAGTGTCCGTGAGCGCTTCTGCGGCCATGACCTGCACTTTCCTGGCTAGGAGCCGTGAATGCGAACTGCCGGGCACACCTGCGTTCTTGGTCATACATAGCCCCCTTCTGTGCGCAGATGGACGGTACGGTCGTGCACACTGGGCCGCAAGTTCTGTGCGCAGATAGACGGTACTCCATGCGCACTTAGACGCATATCCTGTGCGTGTCTGGTCGCAGATGGGCGGTGAGGTCATTCGGCGTGCCGGGGCACCGATTCGCACAGTGCTCTCCCGCACAAGGCCTGACCCTCACGCCGATGTGAGGCTTTAACCTTCCTTCGTGCCGCGCAAGACAGGCCGAAGGAGTCGTTGATGGCGGGAGCAGTAACCATCGGAGCCGGACCGGGAATCGGTCTGGCTGTCGCACGGCGATTCGCGCGCGAGGGAGTGCCGATCGCGTTGGTCTGCGAGTCGGTCCCGCCGAAATCCGCGCGTACCACGACAATGCCGCAAACGGCTCGACGGTCATCGCGAAGGTGCGGCACGCGATCCGACTGGGCGAGGAAACGGTGAGCGCTTTCGCGGACGCCGAATTCACCTCGCCCACAGGCGAGTCGCGCCGGCTGAACCTGTCGCTGGTGAGCCGGCATGTCGAGGACGACTGGCGAATCCGCCGGCACCATGCCGCGCAGGCGCAGCGATCCTCCTGACCTCCTTATATCGCCTCTGGTAACGCAATTCGTGGCGGACCGCGCTATCCCGCCAGTGCGTCCGCCGAATACTGCGTGGCCGTCCACGGCGGCGCGCCCGGCGTGGGCACGAGTGTCACCGTGATCTCGGCTTTGCCCGCGGTGGTCGACTCGGGCAGCAGGTAGGCATCTTCGAGCCAGCGGTGGATATCGTTGCCGCGGGCCTGCAACCAGGTTCCGGCGGGTTTGTCGTCCACGAGCACCAGGGCGGATTGGTTGCTCGCGATCTGATCCGAGATGCGGCGCAACATCACTCCGTGATTGTCGGGAGGTATCCGAAGCCGGAAGGTGACCGGTCCGCCGCCCACCTCCACCGTGCCGGGCACCGCGACCGCGTCTTCGGTTCCCTCGTACTGGCTGACCAGGTGGTACTGGCTGCTACCGGGATCAGAGTAGGCATGCAGGCTACGGCTGGCCGGATCGGCGAGGTCTACCCGGTCGTTGCCGTTGAACGCGGCTTCGGGCAGGGTGTACAGGAAGGTGGTGGAACTGTAGTGCGCGTCGATGAGGTCGCGTTTGCCGTGTTCCATTCCGAACCGAATCCCGGACCGGTAGCCGATGGCATCGGCAGGCAGCACCCGATAGGTGGACAGGCAGTAGTCCTGGCAACCGGGACCGGCCAGGCGGTGGGCAGGCATCCCCGTGAACGGCGCGCTGTAATCGGTTCCGCCGATTGGGAAGTGGTCGGGTTCGGATTTGTTGTCGGGATACCACTCGATATGCCCGAGGTAGTACCAGCCGCCTTCGTAGAAATCCTCGGTCCCGGTGCCATACAGCTGCGGTGACCGCAATCCGTCGAGGTAAACGCGTTCGGCGCCTTCGAGGAAGGTGGGAGCCGTGGGCGAGAACGACGTCGGAGTTCGGCTGCCGCGCATGGTCGCATTGACGCCGACGATCTTGCCTTGCCCCGGCCGGTCGGCGAATATCCAATCCTTGCCCGATACCGTCGGCGCGGATTCGGAGACGGTGCTGAAGTAGCCCACGCTCCGTTTGTCGAGTGCCTTGGCCCATTGCGGATCCGGTGCGTAGGCGACCTCGCTCTGGATCCCCACGATCGGATTCTTCGTGGTGTTGACGAGGCCGACCTGCGCGTCGTGTCCATACGGCATCGGCCACCAACTCGACATCCACCCGTTCGGATCGGCGGCGAACAGCAACGACCGCACCGACGCGGAGCCCAATCCGGACCCGAAGAATTCACCGACCGGCGCATTCACGGTCTCGTGCCCATCGAAGGAGATCCGCAGCCGCAGCCCGGACCTGACCTCGTCGCTATCGACCGGAAGTCGCAACCGCAGCGCGACAATACTGCCCGATCCGGTGACCGTCTCGATCGGAACCGTTGCACCGGAAGGGATGTCGACGGTGCGCGCGTCGTTGCGCGTTCCGGGCAGCGCGGGTTTGGGGTCGCGGGTTCCGGCCGCCTGGAGTTTCGCCACCACGTCTTCGGCGCGGTCGGACGGATCGAAAGTCCGCACGCCGGTGGCATCCGGAAGATGTCGATAGTAGACGTGGTAGTACTTCAGCTTCGCCTGGACACTGATGCGCATCGAATCGCGGTAGGCCATCGGCACTTTGATGTAGACGCCGCCTCCTGCCTGCCCGGCATTGGCTACGAGCGGGAACACGAACGGTGCGCCGAGCCTGCCGTCCACCACCGACTGCAGTGGGGCGTTCAGCACTGTTCGACCGTCGAGCTCGATCCGAATATTCCCCATGGCCGAGACATCACCTCGAACACCGTTGACATCATTGGTGAACCAGATCGAGGAGACCTCGCCCGCGCCCGCGTCCTGGGCGATCACACATCCGGCGCCACCGGTGCTCAGACATCCCCCGCTGCCATTCTGATTGCCGGTGTAGGCCTCGTACGTGCCACCGGAACGATCGAAACTGGAGAACTCGAGCGTCCGAGACCCGCCCGGCAGATTCGGCAGTCGATCCAGATGGCGGTAGGTGTCCCAACCGACAAGCGGTGCTTCGATTTCGGGGTGCTCCACCGCCTTCGGGGCGGGTGCGGCCGAGCCGGCGCATCCGGCCAGCAGCACAGTCGCCAGGGCCAACCCCGGTAGCGCAAGCCACCGAGTTCGCCTCGACGCCAAGGCCTTACCTTTCACCGCTTCGCTCCGACGCATCACATGGAGATACCGCATTTCGACCACAGCCTCCCCGCGATACCACCATCGCCAGGAAGCCGTGTCCGAGGTGGGCGAAGCCGTCCACTCACTTCATAGTGCGGGCCAGGTCGATCGATGAGGCGATGAGGGTGCTGTCGTCCGGGCCGATTGCCTTGCCGGGGTTGACCACGCCGTACTTGTGGCAGTCGTCGTAGCAGAGTGTTTTGTACTTGGTGTAGACGAGGATGCGTTCGTCGACCATGGTTTCCAGCGCGAGGCCGGAACCATCGCGGTATCCGCGGGACAGGGTGCCCGGAAACAGTGGGTCGGGGATGAGGGAAAGCCGTGCCGGACCGTTGTCAGTCTTGAACCGGGCTACCGACGCGCTATCCATTTTCGTGAATGACACCGTGAGCAGCAGGTGTTTCGTCTCACCGACGAAATCGCACGACGTCGCGCCCGCTTCGGATCGCCCGCGCGCGAAAGTCACCGGACCGATGATCGTCGGAACACCTCGAACCTGATCGCAGATCGCGGGTACATCGCGAGGCGCGTCCGGAATAGCTTGCGGCAGTTTGCCTACCACCTCTCGCGCCACCGCGGCCATGCCGGCGTCGTCGAGCTTCTTGCCCGGGATCTCACCCAACACGAGGTTGGTGACCAGAAGCTGAACATTGCCGTGCTGCAGTGCCAAGGTGCGGCCGTCTCCGGACGAGTTCGAACCAATCAGGCCCCGGTCCGGTCCTACCGAAATCTGGTGGCGTTGCTGGAGATAGCTCGGAAGCAGCGCCTCGACACTCGGGAACGGCCTGCCCACAACGACACCCACCGACACCGCCGCGCCGCCACGGAAACCCGCATGGCACCAGTCGCTGCGACCATCGACCGGATCGATATCCCTACGGAGACCGGGACTATCGGACTTCAGGACGCCGTCGGCTCGGAGCTTCCCGATATCGATCAGTGTGCATGGATCGAACGCCTCCGGTGCTCGCGCGTTCCCGTTCACCCGCGAGCAACCGGCTACCACCAGCACCGCCGCCACGAGCAAACCCAGCATTATCCGACGCATCCGACACCCCTCCTGCCTCGAGCCTACCCAACCACGCCGGATCGGCTGAGCCGTCGGATCAGGTCGCCGAGGGGACCTCGAGTTGATCGAGCAGCCGCCGCAACGACTGAGCCGGGGTCTCACCCGCGGTATCGAGGACAATGCGGTCTCGGCTCCACGGCTCGTAGTCGCGATCGCGCACGTCCTGCCAGCGCGGGAGCGGCAGATCGGGGATATCGACCGATCGCGAGGCGATACGCCTGCGGTGCTCGATCGCGCTCGAACAGACCACCTCGACTTCCACCGCGGCAACACCGGCGTTCTTCGCCACCTCCAACCAGCTATCACGAGTGACGGCAACAGGATTCACCGACTCCGCTATCACCGTGTGTCCCTGCCGCAGATGCTCCTGCGCCAAGGCATATCCGACGACGTAGCCGACCGGACCCACCGGGTGTTGCGTCAGCCCGGACCGAACGATCGCCTGCTAGCGCCTCGACGCAGTCGGGCCAGGCATAGTCGAAACGATCGTCCGCCAGCGTCGCGAGCGTCGCTTCGGCGGCACGGATCTTATTGTCGGGCAGCAGATTCGTTCGCCGCGCAAGGCACCGGATTTCGGGATCGACATCGGTGAGCAGCCGTTGGAACTGCTCCGCATCGACACCGTCGACCAGCAATCCGAAGAAGTCGTTCCGATCTTCCTCGGCGACAATCTGTTCCAGCGTATCCCAAGTTCGGTGTCGCACTTCCGGTTCGGCATCGCAGGCCCGCGCCCGCAGATCATCCAGGAGCGCACCGGTCGCTCCAAGTCGGAGCCGCCGCCAATCCTCTCGTTTCACTGAGTTTTCGGCCAGTAGTGCCTGCACGCCGACCACATCGATCACCACAGCCGGAACCTACCAACGGAATACGACAAGCCATGGGCTACCGATCAGCGAAAGCCCGGTGCCGAACCCAGCCGTTGATCGTGGCCGGGCCGTTCTCGCAGTGTTGGTCCCGGCTACGCCGGTTGATCCTGAGACGTCGGCTACCGGTGAATTGATGGGCGGTTGGGACGGCAACCGGTTGCCAATTGGAAACCAGTTCGCATATGGTCTGTCCATGCAGGAAGCGCCGACTCCACAGCAGGCACTGGACATCGCTACCGCTACCACACGGCAGGCGCACGAGGCTGCCGCGCTGCCTCGGTGGGAGCCTGTCGTGACCGCTGCGTTGGGAGCGCTCGCTTCGTTTCTGCTTTGCATGCTGGTCGCCGACGGTATCGAAAGACCGTTCGGATGGATGATCCTGATCGGCGGAATCGGTTTGGGCTGGATGTATTTCAGGCTTGCGCAACGGCAGCGCCGAACCCAGCGTGCCCGCGGCATCGTCCCGCTCCCGATGGTCGAGTGGAAGCAGATCATGGGGATGTTGGTCGTGATCCTGGTGGTGCCGCTCGCCGGTCACGCAGTTTCCGGCTCGGACGGAGGGATCCGGATAGCATCCAGCATCGTCCTGAGCGGATGGATCTGGTTCATGCAGGCTCGGCCACGAATCCTCTCCCGGAGGACCTGACCGTGGAAACGGTGAACGAACTATTCGCCTCCCTTCCGCGCCTGAAACTCGTGGCATTCCTCGACGGTTGCGCCGAAGCGGAGTTCCTCGTCGTCGCCGACGTGTGCGACCTCAGCAAATCGACTCTGTCCAAAGCGATGACCACGCTGGAGAACGCCGGATATCTCGATGTCGTCAAGGGCTACGTGGGCCGCAAACCGAGAACCTGGCTCGCCCTCAGCCCCGAGGGCCGCACTGCCTACCATGCTCACCTCGCCGCCCTCGCTGCGCTCACCCGCAAGGGCGGGAAGCCACGCCCGAATCTCGACTGAACCTCGGAACCCCTCGAGGGCGACCGCCGGAAGCGGCCATGGCGATTTCGGGCAGACTCCGAAATTTTGGCGCCGGGTCGCTCCGGCCATTCCGGACCCAGAAATGCGATGAAAGCCTGACATCACAGTTCAAGACTGAAACGTTACAGCATTGACATGCAAGTTGCAATGGTTTCAGTTGAGAAGAGACTTGTATCACATTTCGCTTCGACGGTTGAGTGCGCTCGTCGCGCGTGGCGATAATTATTCACATTGGTCAGAATCGGTCAGGTAGAAGCTTTTGGTCGACTGGAAATGTCGAGCCGAGCGGATTTGGTCGAATCCGTTGGTCACCGGAATGGTGGGCTTTTCGCTTCGATAGGGGCTGTTGCTATGTTCGACTCGCATCGGCTGATATTGTGCTGTGTCCGAGCTGCGGCTGATGCTCTTGTGAATTGGAGTAGGGCAATCCGATTCTGTGAGTTGTATTTCGATGAACGGCGAAAGGTTCGATGTCGCCGGAGAAATTCCTCCAAGGGGAATCGATGGGAAGTATTACCAACATAGTTCCGTCCGCCGACGGGACCCTTTCGGGAATGGGCTCGACCCATGAAAGACTGTACTGCTCAAACATCATAAATCTTCCGATATCTGATCTGTTGCCGCCGGATTCGCCACCGCGAACCGGAGGAGTGAGCGCAAGTCATATACGTATACTTGCCGAGTCGACGACCGCGCTCCCCGCGATTGTCGTCCATCGGGCAACAATGCAGGTCGTCGACGGGTGGCATCGGCTGCGCGCAGCACAGTTGCGCGGTGAAAAGATCATTGCGGCAGTGCTTTTCGAAGGCAGTCGTGCAGAGGCGTTCGTTTTGGCGGTAAAACTGAATACCGCGCACGGTCTGCCACTGTCGCTCGCCGATCGGAAGGCCGCCGCGCTACGTATACTGTCGTCGTATCCCGCCTGGTCGGACCGAGTAATCGCTTCCATCGCCGGCATCTCCCCGAAGACTGTCGCTGCTCTCCGCGGCCCGTCGACCGAGGAATTTCCTCAGTCGACGGGGCGAATAGCACGCAACGGTGTACTCCATCGGTCGATCAACCGTGCGGGGCGTGAGCGCGCTGCCGAACTGTTCGCCGCCGACTCGAACGCATCGGCGCCGGAGGTGGCTCTGGCCGCGGGCATCTCCGTAACCACGGCCAAGGACGTACGCAAACGACTGCGGGCAGGTGAGCAACCAGTGCCCCCTCGCAGGTCGGGTGCCAACCCGACTGCTGTCCCCGAATCTGTGCATCAGCCTGCCCGGAACGCTCAGCAGCCGTCGGCCGTGCACGGAATCGACGCCGCGGAGATATTGCAGCGCCTGCATAGAGACCCCTCGCTTCGTTTCAATGAAACAGGGCGGAGGTTGTTGCGCTGGCTGGAGATTCCCTTCGAGGACAGCGTCGACTTCGACACTATCGCCCGAAACCTGCCGAGTCACTGTGTCCATATGGTCGCTGAACTCGCTCGACAACGCTCCCGTGACTGGCAACATTTGGCGCGCCTACTCGACCAACGCTCATGAATCTGCTGTTCAGTGAAGTGCTGACATGAGAAGTGACCAGCTGATTCTCCGGGTGGCCATTCTCGGCGGTCGGAGCCTGGAATCCAGGTGGGATCTCGTACTTTCTACCGTTCGATAGTCATCTCGCACGGGGGCGAGGAGTCCGACTCGGCTCGGTGCCGGGTTGCAGAGACGAGGCCGGTGCGGCCGCTGGTGTCGACGGTATGTACAGGGCAATACGCCAACTTGCGAACGAGAGGAAGTTCGTTGGATATAGACGCATTCCTGAATGAGCCGGGGCGGGATGACGCGATAAATGAAGTGCGCAAGCTGATCGACAGGTTGGAAATACAGTACATCTATGTGCAGTTTTCTTCGGTTACCGGTCGTGTAGTCGGAAAGGGGATGCCTGCCACGCAATGGGCGCAGTTGGCCGAAAAAGGTGTTCAGCTGGTGTACGGTGCGATATCCAATGTTTCCGTCGACCGTCGAGGGCGTTATCTCGGCTACGGCCCGGAAGCTTCGGAACTGATCGCTCTGCCGGAGCCGGAGACATTCGCGCAGCTTCCATGGGACGGGAGAGTTGCGCGGGTGTTTGCACGTCTGTTCCGGAACCGTGAGGAAGTGGATCTTCCGGGTGCTGCTCTGGCCACGGATTGTCGCGGAAACCTGGCTCGACTGGATGCCGAGTTCACCGATCGGCACGGCATGAGCATGAGACTGGGGACCGAGCCGGAGATGATGTGGCTGCGTCGCGGCGCCAACGGCGAACTGATGGGTGTGACCGAACCGTACTGCTATCACGTGGACCAGCTCGAGGAACTCCGTGAGGTGATTCTGCGAGTACTGCGGTACGGGCACGCGTTGGGCCTGGATATGATTCAGGGCGATCACGAGGATGCGCCGGGCCAGCTCGAGATGAACTTTCGCTACGATGCAGCACTGCGCAATGCCGATAGACTCATCACTTATCGTCAGATATGTCGCCAGGTGGCTCGAGAATTCGGTCTGATCGCGTGCTTCATGACGAAGCCTTTCGCGGGCTTGTCCGCGTCGGGGTGCCATCACAATCTGTCGCTGTGGCGTGACGGGGACCAAGAAGTTCTTCCCACCGATATCGAGACGACGATGGCAGGCGTGCGCAACCATTGCGTTGGCGGCGTCAATATGTTGACTGTCGACCGCGAGGCGGACCCGAACCTGCGGTCGCTCAACGATGTCGGTCGGCGTGCGGTCGGTGGGTTGGTAGCGCATCTGCCCGCACTGACGGCGCTCGGAGCATCGACGGTAAACTCTTATCGTCGCCTCAGGGATACCGGGTTGTGGGCTCCCGTGGAGGCAGGGTGGGGATATCAGAACCGGACCTGCGCGATTCGGATATCGGCGCCCGACCGGATCGAATATCGCATGGCCGATTCGATGGTCAACCCATATCTGATGGCCGCGGGCCTGATGGCGGCGATCGATGATGGTTTGCGCGGCGATCTGGATCCCGGTCCGCCGACCTCTGCGAATACCTATGACAATTCTCCGACCTCCCGTCGTCGTCTGCCCATGAGTCTCGGCGAGGCGCTGGCGGCTCTCGATGATGATGACGTCGTACGATCGGCGCTGCCCGAGGAGCTCTATCGCGTCTACACGTCCCACAAAAGGGATGAATGGGATCGATTTCTGTCCACAGTAACTGAATGGGATTTCGAAACCTACCTCGACTACATCCCGTGATTTCAATTTCGACCGAGAGAAGTCGGTGTCGAGAAAAAGAGGAATATCGTGTCGTCTCCAATCCGTACCGTATTATTCGATGCATTGCCGGAGAACCGCTTCGATGACGATCCGGTGGTCATGCTGGCCGGTCGCCCCGTCGACGAATTTTCGATAGAACTGGCAGCAGGTCTGGCCGAGTTGTCGAAAGATTTCGATGACCTGGTCGATGACCGGTGGCTGAAGACCGAATATGTGTTCCGGCAGCGGCGGTTCAGTCTATTCGCCGCGGATACATTGGAACATCGAATCGATGAGCTGGATCACCGCCCATTCTATCAGGATGTCGCCGTTAATTCCTATGCCGGGGGAGTTGATCGGAAATTCGAGCCACTGTCCGATCATACGAAGCGCAATCTGTTCCTCGACCAGTTGATATGGGATGTACTCGCCGTTCTTCCGGAAGCGAAAGTGCGTGCGGCCAGGTATTGGGAAATAGGCGTGCATCTGATGCGGATACTGGCCTTCCCGGATAAGCCGGGGTACCCCGCCCCGGAGGGCATGCATCACGACGGACACGCTTTCACATCGATCTCGCTGATCGACCGGAGGGGTGTCGAAGGCGGCCGGAGTCATTTCGCCGATCTGGACGGCACGGTGTATCGAAAGCTCGAACTGGAGTCGCCGGTCGATACGGTGGTATTCGAAGATCCCCGATGCCTGCACGATGTCACGCCGGTGATCGTGGCTGCCGGTGCGAACCGGGCTACCAGGGACGTCTGTGGGTTCTCGGTCAACCCCTTGGTGATGCCGTCGCGCCCGACCGCGGAGGCGAGTGAATGACAGCACTGGACGCCGGACCGGTGCTGGGACCGCGGGCTGTTGGTACGCACGTGCTGGTCGACCTCATCGGTGCCGGACAGCTCGATGATCCCGACCTGGTCGAACGGGTGCTGCGCGAGTGTGTGGAGGCCACGGGCGCCTCGCTACTCTACGTGTACACACATCATTTCGGTGGCGCCGGTGGCGTGTCGGGTGTGGCGGTGCTGGCGGAATCGCATGTGAGTATCCATAGTTGGCCGGAATACGACTTCGCGGCCGTAGATATTTTCATGTGCGGCACGGCCGATCCGGAATTGGCAATCCCGATTCTCCAGGCCTACTTCAAACCGCAGCGCACGGTCATTCAATGGCTGAAACGCGGTCGCGCGGCGTTCACAGCCGATCGTTTGATCGGCTCCGAAGATAAATGATCGTACTCTCTGTTTCTCGGGACTGGAGGAGGAGTTATGGCGGACGCCGAACTTCGTCGAAAACTGATGCGACGCATCTACGAGGATATCTGGATTGGAGAACTCTGGAACTCCGGCAACGCGGAGGGGGGTCGAGTGTTGGCCGAGGACTTCTTTGATCACCGGCCGATCGACGAGTTCCCGAACACCAAGTCGGGGCATGTGGCCATGGCACTCGACTGGCACCAGGCGTTTCCGGACCTTATCTTTGTGGTCGACGATATCCTCATCGACGGAGACAAGCTGGTCGCTCGATATAGTTCGTCGGGTACGCATACCGGGACCCTTGTCGGGATCCAGGGAACGGGTCGCCCGGTTTCGATGTCGGGGATCGATATTATGCGATTCGACCATGACGACCGTCTCGCGGAGTGGTGGCACAACGAGGACATGTACGGTCTGATGCAACAAATTGCGGAGTACAAATAGATGAAGGTGCACAGCGCGCATCGTCGTGACCTCCAAAACCTGGACGATGTCGATCCTTTGTCCGGAATGAGAGACCTGTTCGACATGAGGAAGGATCACGTCTTCTTCAACGGTAACTCTTTGGGGCCACCACCGCGAAGCACCGGGTCGCGTCTGCAATCGGTGGTCCGGGACCAGTGGCGCATCGATATGAATGCCTCATGGTGGAAATACGAATGGCTGAATCTGCCGCGAGCGGTCGGTGACCGGATCGGCGGAATCATCGGCGCGGCAGCCGGTCAAGTAGTAGTCGCAGAGTCGACCTCGGTCAATCTGTTCAAACTACTGTGCGGCGCTGTGCGAGCGGCTTCGGCTCGGTCGCAAGCGCGGACGGTCATACTCACCGACCATGACAACTTCCCGAGTGACCTCTATATCGCAGACGGCGTTGCGCGACACTTCCGCCCGGAGACGACGGTCCGACGTGTGCCCACCGATTCAATTGTGGACCACCTCGGCGACGACGTAGCTGTCGTATTGCTCAGCCATGTCGATTACCGCTTCGGTCGGTTGCTACCGATGCGGGAAATCACGGCTCGCGCACATGCCGCGGGCGCGCTCGTATTGTGGGATCTGTCGCACAGTGCGGGAGTCGTGCCGATCGATGCCGACGATATCGGCATCGATTTGGCGGTCGGATGCGGATACAAATACCTCAACGGTGGACCGGGCGCCCCCGGATACATGTATGTGTCGAGCCGATTGCTGACCGATTTCGAACAGCCTGTGACAGGGTGGCTCGGCCACGCGGAGCCGTTCGACTTCGAAGCGGACTATCGGCCGGATCCCGGAATAGCCCGCCTCACCACCGGGTGCCCGCCACTGCTGAGTCTGATTGCGCTGGATGAAGGTGTCTCGGTCACCTCGCGGGCAGACCCGCGTGATGTTCGTGCCAAGTCGATCGCGCTCACCGAGCAGTTCATCGCCTTGGCTCGGACCCGACTCGCTCGCTTCGGAGTCGAGGTAACGGGTCCCACCGCGGCAGCGGAGCGTGGCAGCCACGTCTCGTTGCGATACGAATCCGCGCCCCGACTCGCGGGCGAACTGGCGTCGAGGGGCTTCGATGTCGAAGTCCGTCCTCCCGACCTGCTGCGATTCGGATTGGCACCGCTGTACATCCGGTACGTCGACGTGTTCGATTGCGTCGAGGCGATGGAACAACTGCTCGACCACATCGCGTAGGTGTCCGAGGAAGGAGAAGACCGCCCGTGATGATCGCACGTCCGGGCTTCGATCGCGTCGAGACCGGGGACGTGACAACGACGTCCCGCAGGCGCTGGGCGGCGTTGGCCGTGGTGTTGACCGGTCAATTCATGGCGTCGATGGATACCACGGTCGGCAACGTGGCCGCACCATCAATCGAGCGAGACCTGAAGATCGAGTCCGGCGTGGCGGCGTTGGCCGTGGCGGCCTACACGTTGACCTATGCGAGCACCTTGATCACCGGTGCGCGGCTCGGCTCCGATCGCGGACGACGGCGCATCTTCGTGCTCGGGATCATTGTGTTCACCGTAGGTTCCGTCGTAACCGGCGCAGCACCCAACGGTGTCCTGCTGATCGCGGCAAGGGCAGTCCAGGGCATCGGCGCGGCGCTGGCCATTCCGCAGGCGATCGCGTTCATTCAGGTCGACTTCGTCGGCAGCGCCCGGACCAGGGCACTGGCCGCGTACGGGGCGATGATCTCGCTCGGCGCGAGTATGGGACTGGCCGCCGGTGGCGCCCTCATCAGCGCCGATCTTCTCGGCTTGGGTTGGCGCACGGTATTTTTGATCAACCTGCCGATCGGGGTCCTGGTCCTCATAGGAGCGGTCCGACTCCTCCCGGTGATTCCGGTGTCGCCGCGCCGGCTGGATCTGCCCGGAGTCGCCTTGCTGAGCATTGGCGCCGGAGCGATCATCGGCCCGCTAACGCTCGGCCCCAGCACCGGATGGACGAGCCCGGAATGGCTGCTGATCGCAGGCGGTCTCGTGGTGCTCGTCGTTTTCGTCGCATGGCAGCGCGCCCAGCAGCGTCGTGGCGGATCCCCGCTTTTCGACCTCGGCGTTCTCGCAATGCCACGGATGCGCCCTGGTTTGCTCGCACTGCTGCTGTCGAGCACGACATACACCGCTGTCCTGTACTGCGTAGCCGCCGATCTGCAGGATCGGCATCATTACCCGGCCGCCGCGGCCGGGTTGGCACTGCTTCCGTTCGCCGTCGGGTTCGGTGTGGGTTCGATACCGGGCTCTTTGGTAGCGCAGCAGCGGCATCCAGCCCTGGTGATCGCCGGATTGTTCGTGCTCGGCGGCAGTCTGATGCTGCTCGCCGTCGTGTCGCGCGGTGATCACTGGTCAGCGGGACCGGCGATGGCGCTACTCGCCGCGGCCGGCCTGGGATACGGCGCCGGGTTCACCCCATTGCTGGGGCTGACAGTAGCGAGCGTCCGACCTGATCGTATTGCGGATGCGACCGGTATAGCGACGACCACCTTCCAATTCAGTTTCGTCGTCGGCATCGCCGTTTTCGGAAGCATCAACACCGATTTCGGTCTGGCCGCGGCGATGTCGATGATGGCGCTCCTGGCCTGGGCCGCCATCCCCGCGGTAGCCGCAATGAAACGCAGGGATATCAGATCAGGTCGATGAACCGATCTAGATGGACGGTCCCTCCTGCAGGCCCCGCAGCGCCCCGGCCGACCAACCAGCTGACCACCCCACAGTGGCTCGCACTGGAGGAATTCTGTCACGGCAGCCAGCTAGCACTACCTGACGGTCGACACCGGTCCGCAAAATGTGGCGTAAACACCGCGATTCTGTGCGCGAGAGGGGACTTGAGCCCCTCGAAATTGTGCTTACGCCACCTTCCGGTGATCGAGTGGGTCGAAACGTTAGACGATGATGCCCTGGTCTTCAAGCCTGCTCGGGTGGGTGGCTACTTCGTGTCTTGCATCTACCTTCTGGCCACTGGCTCGACTTCCGCAATGGTGCCGATCTGCTGCGAACCCTCGAAGGCGTGTGCGGACTGTCTGACGCTGCCGGTACATCTTGAGACTCACCCGTTGCGAGCCCTCGTCGGGCGGATGCGGACGTTCCGCGCCGATGGCGTGGGCGGCGTCCTCGATCAGTTGTGAGCCCTCGTAGGGCGGATGCGGACGCGGACGCCGGACCTGTCGGACCTGGTGGGCGCGGGATTCGGGTTGCGAGCCCTCGTAGGGCGGATGCGGACACCGCAAGCCCAGCCCGATCGAGGCGGGACAGCCGGTCATGTTGCGAGCCCTCGTAGGGCGGATGCGGACCCGAAGGTAAAGCTGCTGGCAGAAGGTTCCTTTTCCAGCCGAGTGTGTCCTGGTTTTGCAGCGGACCGTCGGTACTGCATAAGACTCCGGCGTGTCGCTGCGTTCGGGTCAGAGGATGTCGGAGGGTGCCGACTGCTGGGTGCCCCATTCGTCGCGTTGGGGAGTGGCGCCGGGTGGGTAGGTGTAGACGCACGCTGTCGTAGGTGGGGTCGATGGCATTGACGATTTCGGCGCGGAAGCGTTTGAGTTGGGCGGGGCTGATGGCTCCTTCGAAGACGCTGCGTTGGATGTGGTGGAGGTATTTGCGGCATGCTTTGAGTACGTGGGGGTTTCGTTGGGATGCGGTGTCATAGACGACGATGACGTACATGCTCACCACCAGATCCGGGACAGTACACTCGACCCTCCGGCGTCAGCCAGGGCGAGAGCGTCGTCCGATTCACCGCCCACATCTGCATCGAGGATAAGCGGCATCGTGCTGGGTTCCGGCTACGGGGCCGATCGTCTCTCCCATAGATCGCCGAGGTCGCTGCCGTAGGGGATTAGGTGCGATGAATCGTCCTGCCGATCAGGTTGATTGCCCACTCAGTGTCCTCCCGAACGGATCGATACAAGTCATCGCAGGGCGATATCGCGGCTTCATCCGTGTAAACAGCTCCATAATCTGCTCCTCACGCCATCGGGCATGATCCGCGGTTATGTGTCGAGCTGTTCCAGTGCCGTAACGACCATCGGCAGGGTTCCTGCAGAGAATCTGTACTCCCGAATTGGCTCAGCCAATGAATTGCCCTCATGCCGGGCTTCGACCAGTAAGGGTGGCGGCACTCTTTTGGTTATGTAGTGGACTGCCCGGCGCAGGTTCGAGGTCATCCCTCCCAGATTCTTAGCGCCGAGCGCTCGCTTGAGCTGCTCCGGTGTCGCGGTGCCCCCCGCGGCGACCAATGCTCGAATCGCCCTCAGACCGGTCGGGCCGAGCCTGCCTATGAAGCGCTGCACTGTGACGTCGTCCCAAACGAACTCATCCGCTTCGACGACGTTCTGAGGTCGCGTCGTGTCGTCGGTTCGCAGCGGTAGGCGCTCAGCGAGAGCGACCTGCGCGGCGATCAGCCCCAACTGCAGCCGCATCTCCAGACTCATCGGTGCCGAGTCGGTAATCAGTATGTAGCGTAGCTGATCGCGTGCGACCTGGAGAGCATCGATGTCCATCGGCACTACGATAGGTCAGATCGCTACGGATCCAATCGAATTCAATTCGCTCGCGCACGTCTGGTCTCAGGTGGGGAGGGTGATGGGGACCGGTCTGCAATCTCTGCAGTGCACTGCGCAGGTTTGGGAGCTTGAGTAGACACCAGAGGGGCAGGGATAGTCCACCCGTGCTCACGATCCGACTTCCAGCCGCCGACGTCCTCCCCCAGGGGTGGGTGAGCAGGTTCGACGACTCCCGGCTGGTGTGCCAGTTCGGCCGCCGACCATGGGCCGAGCGCGGAGCCGACTCCTATTGGACCTGCTTCGAGCGACCGCCTGGAGACAGATGTCCGCATGTGCAGAAATCCGGGGGTGATTCAGATGTACTGCACCGCAGGTGAAGTGATCGAATCTAGTCATCGCTGACATGAGCACCACGGTGCGCTACCGGAGCGTGACGCCGCAGGGGGCGATCAGCGGTGGTAGGTCGCCCGCAATCGATTCGGGTGCCGGGGCGTGAGCCAGCAGTGCCCGGCATGGGGTTGCAAGTTCAACGGCCCGAACCCGTAGAAACAGATCACCCAGGTATCGAAGGGTGGGTGGCCGTAGAGGTCGAGGATCCGGTCCATCTTGTCGGTGAACTAGGATCCTTCCGACCTTCCAGGTCTTCGCCGCCTGCTACGAAATTCCCTGCGCGGTCAGGATCTTCCGCAGTTTCTCGCGACTGGTATCGGCGATCTCGTTCTACCTCAACTTCGACAAACTCCGCATCGAAAAGGACTGGCCCAGATTACGGGGCAGCACCGGGTATCTGACCGATACGCTCACACGTCGTCTCGTCGGTCTTACCCGCTCCATTTTAGGTCCAGCGTCGCGAGTCCCGTTCGTTGAAACCATGGATCATCTGCCGCGCATACCTTTCGCTGACCAGGATCATCCTGCGGACCAACGGGACCAGCTGACATTGCGCGGAAGCCATCACCACGATTGCGTGAGGCACCCGGATCGGTTGCTTGCTGCCCCTGGTGATCCGCTGTAACTCTCCCTCGTCCTCCAAGGGGCCACCGCATTGACGAACCCCTCCGGCGTTCGTGCCACCTGCACCACTCCATAGGCGGCATCACCGCCAGAAAGCCCCGATCAAACCGGACATTCAGTTCCCAACGCAACCAAATGGACGAGGTCCTAGTGTGATGCTCAGCGCCCAGAATTCCGGGTTATCCCTGTTCAGAGCGCCTCTCGTCATCTTTGGATCGTCGACCGCCCTACTGTGAGATGGGCTGATGCTAGGGTGTGGTCGACTAGATTGATTGCCTTGGCCGAATGCAGGTTTGTGGTTCCTGCTTGAGTGGAGTACCCTCTAATTCCAGCGCGCGAGGTGCTCGCTGGCATCCCTGATGGGTTTGAAACACTAGATTGATCGCGTTTGCCGAACAGGTCGACCGGTCGCCGATTGTCCCTTTGAGGGAATATCGCCAAGTAGCTCCGTGTGGTATAGGTTTCTTCGACTGCAACGAAGGTCAAGGGCAACGTCGTGTTATCTATCGAAGGAATGTTCGCCGAGGTGATTCCGGTTTTCTCTCGGCAGAATCGGCAGACCCAGCAACAATCGAGGAATTGTTCAAGGAGCCTAGCGGCGAGGTGTGAGCTACTCTCCTTATCAATCCGGTGATTCTTCCCTCGGGTTTGACTAATTTCGAGACTGCAAACTTGACTGCGAACCTGCATGGTCTGGCGGCGGTGTTCGACTAGACATGCTTGAAACGCGGTTCCGAAATTCGCGCATCGAGAACCGTTGATTGAATGCAATCTTGGCTGAATAATCTCCATGGCTGTATGGTCGTATGTCATCTAGATGGACAAGTCGAAACATTGCGCAACGAATTCGGCCATAGGCCCTGTCTATCTCAATGTGCTAGACGTGAATACTGCCTTTCAATTTCAATCAATTCGGGAAGATGAATGTGGACAGTGCTTCAAATGCTTCCGGTCAGGATTATTCGCGCCGTGAAGACTACTGTGATACATGCAGAACTGCGCCATGCCTCTTGCAGCAGCGTGGAGCGACGCCTCCGGCGGGTGGTCTTGATTTTATTCATCGCGTATGGCTTGGTGTTATTAGCTCACACTTTACTGCAAAGCATCTCCTCTTCATCCTTGCGATGCTGGCTATTTGCTCGATTGTGCCAGTAGTCCTAACGTCAACAGGAATGGCAGGCGCGCTGAGTGTAGTGGCAGGCGCTTCGGCTGGGATGTTACTAATCAAAGTGATACGCAGGCATTGAAGTTGCGGATAGTGCGTGTTTTCATTTGAGGTACGTCAACCGTTTATCATTGCTCCTATTGTATCTGCATCATTTAGGAAGGTTCGATCTCTATCATTTGAAATCCCACGATCTCCGTGGGTGAACACTCGCCATTCGCGGTCAGCTGACCAGATTTGTCATGAATAGCGCCGACTATGCCCTGGCGATTCTGCGGTACAGTTCCCTGGTTTCAGGGATGGATTGATTGGCGTCACGAAACGCGGAAATGGTGGATTTATTGAATTCATAGCAAATTATCGGAAGGATCGCCTTCCGCCTAGCATGTCCCGACGGCGCGAGCCCTTGGGGCGGATTATCCGAATTGCGTATGTTCGCTGAGGGCTTTGGGTTGCAGTTCTCGTATGTGGAGCGACGGTTGGCGTGGGCTGTGCAGAGGTATTGTGTGCGTACTCCGCCAATATTTGAGTCAGTGATCAAATGATGTTTCCGTCAGTGATGGGTGTGGCCGGATCGAGGGTTTGGTCCTGATCGCACCGAGACCGGTCAGGGAGTCATATTCGGCATCGATGACGTTGACCATCAGGGATTTGTCGTAGATGCTTTGAAAGCGGCCCGCGTACGGCAGTGGGATCAGGAATTGGCTGCCGAGTAGTCGCCCGGCGCTTTTGTCCTCGGTTGCCGCCAGCGCTTCTCTGTACTCGTCGATGTCGTGTTCCAGGATGGCGTCGATACCGTTGAACAATTCATCGAAGGTCTCGTCACCGAGCTGTGCGCGTGTGTTGTCGAAGGGGGAAACGAAGGTCAGGAACTGTTCGCGGAATTGTTTGCGGCCGAATTCGACGCTCGATTGCCAAGTATCGCCCCACACAGATTCGTACAGCTCGTCGAGCCGGCGCTGTAGCTGCTGTTCGTCGAGGACTTCATTTTGGTGCGCTCCAAGTATGGACATGGTGAGTTCGGTGAGAGTCCGGTCGTAGACGCTGTCGGCCCATTCGTCGTCGCTCGTGGGTCGTTTGCGGTAATCCGGAGCGTGCACGACGACGTCCGCCGGCGGATTGACCGCGATGCGATTGATCCGGCCGAAGCGCTGGATCAACGCGTCCAGGGGAGCACCCGAGGTGTGCAGGGCGTCGAAGGATACGTCGAGAGACACCTCAACTACTTGGGTGGCGACGAGGATGCCGGGCTGATGCGGTTTCCCGGTGCCGTACCGCTGCTGGATTCTCTCCTCGATCTCGGAACGGTCGCCGGTCTTGAATCGGGAATGCAGCAGCAGAGCGGCTTGCTCACCGTGGAGTTTCCGTGCGATCGGCGCGAGGCGGGAGTAGAGGTCGCGGGCGTCGTTGACGGTGTTGGCCACGACGAGCACGGATTCGCCCGCGTGTAGTCGACGTTCGATCTCGTCGACTGCCTGGGGTGAGGTGAGGTGGCGTTCGCGCAGACCTAGGCGGTGGCGTCGGGGCCATGGCTGATCCGCGGCTGCTACGACTGTGACGTCCGATTCGCCGAGTGTGTCGATGAGTAGTGTTTCGAGCCGGGAGGGGAGTGTCGCGGACACGACTCCGACGCGGCCACCGAGGGTGGTCCAGAGCTCGATCATTGCCAGGATCATGCCCAGACGCAGGGGCTCGTAGGCGTGGAGTTCGTCCAGGATGAAAACCGAGTTCGCGGAGTCGATGAGGGTCGAGCTGTGTGCCGGGCCTGCGAATGCGCTGCGCAGCAATTGGTATGGGGTACCGACTCGGACGAGTTCGCGGAACAAGCGAGACGCCGCAGCGCGGGAGACAGCCTGCTCGGCGGCAGAGGTCTCATCGAGATCGGTGTCGGCGCACATGGATCGAGCCAGGTGATAGGAGGCGGCTTCCGAGTGCAGGACGCCGACGAAATCGCTGTCGCCGAGCAAATCTGCGAGTCGGTCGGTCATCGCGTTGATCGAAGCGAGGTAGGGCAGGAGATAGAACACTCGCGGCTGGCCGCCGGTCGCGGCCTTCACGTGTTCGACCTGCGCTGCCGCCCACAGGAGGGCGGCTTCGGTTTTGCCCGACCCGGTCGGCATCCGAACCAGCAGATGCTTGCCGGCGGCGGCTGCCTCGATCTGGTGACGGCGCAGCGGTTTTCCGGATGCTTCCATGCCGGTGACCAGTCCGAGCGCGAAGACCGAGTTGAGTGGTTGCTCGGTGAGCAGCGTCGCGTGTGCGGAGGAGATATGGTCGGCGAAGGTGACCGCGCCCTGCAATAGCACTGCGGTCAAGCACGAATCCGGTCCGGGGCCGTCGTACTCCCATTGGTCTCGGATCGCTTCGAGCAGCGTGTGAGCTGCCGCGCCCAGATCGTCACCGGAGTCGGGGACTGCGTCGAGCAGGTCAGTGCCGGTGAGCACTCGCGCCAGCCAGTTCCGTAGCAGGGTGGTGGCGTCCGGATTCACGGTCCCGAACCGCTTGGTGAACTCGACAGGATCCGACTCGTCGTAGGTCGAGAAGATGGCCCATCCGGCAGGCCCGATCAGTGGGCGATGATGGGTGAGCACACCGACAGCGACCCAGAGTTGTTCGTCCAGTGGCCATTTGGACAGCAAGTCCGCCACGAAGCCGAGGGAGAACACCTCGTGCCGTTGCTTCCATACCGGACCATTGACGGCGGCCACCATCTGCTGGAAGCCATCAGGAACCTTTCCCGCGTCGTGCAACAGCGCCGCGATCAGAACCCACACCCAAAACCGATCCGGCACGACAGCGATGCGACCGACCCGCTGTTTGAGTCGCTCGGCGCCCACCAGAGTCGCGGCGAGGTGGTCGACCAGAGCCTCACCGTGCGGGGCGGTGCGCCGAGGACTCTTGGCGCGGAGTCGACGCAGTTCGTTCATCGGAGACCCTCCGCGACGAATTGGGCGACATGGAGTCCGGTCAGCAACGCCACGGCCTGACCGCGCTCTCCATCGATGGATGGTGTGCTGAGTCCGGTATCGAGTACTTCCTCGGATCCTGTTGCCGCGTAACGGTATCCGTCCCATCGTGTCCGGGCGCGGTCGACACTGATCGCGGTGGGTAGACGCAGCAACGTCCCCGCGCGGGTCAGTTGCTCGGGTGTGATGGCATGGCCTTGTCGACCGGCGGCTTCGGCGAGTTCGATGTGCTTGGGCCTGGCAGCGGCGAGGTCTTGGCTACGACCCAGTCGCAGCGGCCACACCGGGCACCGCAATGCCCGCTCCCAGAAATCCAGATCGTCGATCAACCACACCGTCAATTCGGCGCGGGCGAGGAAGTCCCGATCCTTCGGGGTCGGATCGGTGGCCTTACCGCGTCTGTCGAGCGGGCGATACGTCTCGAGATCCACGCCTGCGCCCTGAGCATGGAACGCGGTGCCGAAGCGCAGCTCGATCGGCACGTTGTCCCAGCCGCCCACCGCTGCGGCGAGCATCCCCGCGATCGTGGCCGGGGGAGGGCACGGCAACCCGACCTGGATCCCCGCATACAGCGGATTGCGGAACGACACGACGTCAGCGGTCACGCTGACCTCCAGCGCGTCGATCACCGCTGCGGGACTTCGAACCAGTCGTCGCGCTCGCCCGCCTCGATCTGTTTGGCCAAGCCACGCAACAGCACTCGCGGATGGTCGAGCACGATCGCACCCGCTTCGATCAGGTCGGTCAACTCGCCGCGGACCCTCTCGCGTTGATCACCGAGGAATCCCGGTGCCCAGCCGAGCAGGACGGGGCCGTCGTCGAGTTGGTCTGCCCAGGCTGCCATTTCCTCGCGGAGCACGTGCGCGTCGAACACCGTCTCTCGATGCGGATGGCCCTGGTCTTCGCGGACGGCTCGAGCGGTCAGGATGCGGGTGAACGGGTTGTTGCCGCCTTTCAACGGTGCCAGCAGCACCAGAGCCGGCGACCGTTCCCCATAGTGCAGAGCCTGTTTCGCGCCGCCGCGCACCTGCGCCAGCGTATTGAGCAGCACGACGACCCGGCGGCGACGTTCTTCGATCGGCAACCGGACGCTGTCCATTCCCCGGAACGTGGTCTTGTCCGCGCCCGCGGCCTCGGCTTCCGCCGCGGCAGTGTCGGTGAGGTTGCGGCGGGGGCCGCTGCCCTGCAACTGGAACACGCCCACCCGTGGCAGGTCCAGTGACACGTCCGCGGCCAATTGCGCTGTGTAGTGCTCGTGTTCGTGTATCACCGGGTTCTCGTCGTTGCCGAATCCGCGGCTCATCGTGCCGAAATCCCGTGTCGGCCATTGCGGTGTCACCGACAGCAGAGTCCCTGTTGCCAGTACTGTGTCGCGTTGGTAGCTACCACCTTTGACCGCGACCATGTAGCCGAACAGGTCATCGTCGGGATACAGATCGGGCCGGCCCGCAGTATATGCCTGCTGATTGGCCTTCGAACCCGACCGGGTAACGGGGGACACCGCGACGTCGGTGGGCAGGCTCTCCCGCAGCCACCGCCGGAACGCCTGTGCGGACACATATGGGTGCGTATCGCGCCCGATACGCATCTTCTTGACCTCACCGACGTTGTTGTCGCCGCGGCCATTATTCGGCGCACCGGCGACGATATCGAGGGCGATCTTGCCCACGAGATGCGTCACTGTTCCTCCATCAGAATGTCGTCGTCCTGCTCGCCGCGCACAGTCGCGTCATCGGCGAGCCAGCCATGAATCGCCAAGTGCTGCAACACCGAAATGAACAGCAGGTCGCGATGGAACCGGAGCCGGTCACCCGGTTCGAACAGCAACCGCCACTGCTCGGTGCTCACCAGCGGCTCGGACACCTCCCTGCGCAGCGTCCATGCGACCGCCTGCTTCTTCAGCCAACTCTGCAACTTGCCCGTATCGGCATGCACATGCTCGAACTCTTTGAGCGTGCCCCGTTCCGGTTTCACACGTAGTAGCTGCCCGATCCGGTCACCGAGCTGCTCGATCTGGTCGATCTCACGCTGAGCCACGCCGAGTACCTCCCTCACCATCGACTTGTACAAGGCGACAAGTTGTGTCGTTTCCCCCGGCGGCTTCCCCGAACTGCTGGTCAGACCTGCCAGATAGTTGGCCGCAGTCGAGGAGAGCCGATGAGGGTAGTGAAAGGCGTTATAAGCCAATCGAACTGATCCGGGCGCCTTCGAGCTGTAGTGAGCCCGAACCAGATACCGGAAGCCGATGTTCAGTTCAGCCGAGCGCAGGACCGCGCGAAGCCATTCGGCCAACGGTTGGTCAACCGGGAACACATCGAGGCCCTGGCGAGCGGGCTGGTTGTCGTTGCTGAACACATACAACTCCACCCCCTCACGAACCCGATGCTCATAGGTCCGCAACGCCCACAGCGCCTCAACTTCTCGCGAGTACCTGGCCTGCGTCGATTTCCCGCCCGCGGACAGGAGTGCTTCCTGCCGAGTCCGACGCACCTGCCGCCTGGTCATCGCCTCCAGCACCGCGTCGTCCCAACTGTGCAGCGCGGCTACTTTGCCGCCCTGAATCGAGCACCCATAGGGCAGCGCATGGAAACTGGCCAGGCAGCCGACGCACAATGCCAGCCCCTCGTGGTCCGGCGGCGTCGTGTTGAGGTGATTGGCGCTGGCCCACAACGGAACGTCGACCTTCCCGTAGAACCCGCGGGCGGCGAACCCGCACAATGCACATGGGACATCGAGCACAGTCTGTGGGTACGTCCGCCACTGCGCGATCCGCGCCCGCCGCTCTGCAATCGGAAGCGATGCCCTGGAAGTCGTGTTCATCGGCGAGTTCGGCCACAGAAAATAGCTCGCCGACAGCCAAAAAGCATGGGGCGCCTTGGTATCCGGCAGCGCGGCGGTCGCAATCACATCGTCGGCCATCTCCGCGCAGGCGCGCTCGAACTCCGCGCGCGTCAGCGACTCCGGCGAACGTTCACGCTCGCCGACACCCGCCAAACTGAGTAGTGCGTACGCGCCGACCCGCTGCAACGGATGCGCGGTCAACCGAACACATCCGTCCACAGTGACACTCACCGTGTCGTCCAGTCGAGACGCAGCACCGCGCTCGCGGATGGTAGGTCCCCACCGATGCGCGGCAGTATGCATGCTTCGAGCGTCCATCAGAATCGCTCGATCTCGTCGATCACATTGCCCCCGTGCAGATTTGCACTATCGATTGCTGAAGTCCGTCTATGTTTGCGCCGCGACAACATCATGCGTGGGTAGAGGCATCGTCATCCCCGGCGGGGATTCGATCCAGCCCATGCCGGTGGCGTTCGCTTGACCCAACCCCCAACTGTGGATGGCACGCAACGTTTCCGGCGCACCGGAAACAGCTACCTCCACACAAGCACCCGGCTTCTTACCGACCACCCCGGACCGACCGGCCACCGCGAACGCACGCCTCGGTCCGAGCCAGGTCACACTCTCCAACGTCACATCCGAATCAAGGCCGAGGGTTTCGGCCTTGCGCCGCAGATTCCGCTCGAAGTACGCGTCCCACTCCGGCTCGCCCGGAAGCACCCACGCCTGTCGGGTCGTGCGCTCACCAGAGTCACTACGTCCGGATCCCTTCATCACCACCGGAGTCGAGGTCCGGAAAACCGCTGTGCCGGAATCGAAACCGGGCTGATCGAGAAGTTCGACGCGGTCGACGATGAATGCCACCGGACCCCAAGCCAGCACCGGCATCGACCGCATGGTCTGTGCCCACGCGGCGATCACCTCCGGTAGTGGACTCCCGAACTCGATCACTCCCGGACCGCCGACCGGATAGGTGCCCCGCGCTTTCCGGCCTGCCCGGAACACCGGTGCCGAGTAGCCGAACGGCACCAATCTGTAACTGCCGTAACCATATTCGTGCAGCATCGCCCCCAACTCGGGGTTACTGCGATCGAGCAGCGTGTAGCACACCGCGCGCCCCGGACTCAGAACATGCTCCCAAGACAACTCGCGGGCCGAAGTATGGAACGTCACACGCATACGCACAGCTCAGAACCTGATTTCGGAATCCCCACGGACGGAAGACGATCCGCCGCTGACTGTTTCTGTCGGTGCTGTCTGTCACTGTGATGAAGCTGACAGCGCGCAGCAAGGCTAAGTGACGATTTGGCCCGATGTCAAGAATCCAAAACCTACCGGAAACAACGAGGAGCGTGCAGCCACGACGAACGCCGACACCTGTGGAAGGTATTGTCAGAGAAGCTCTTACATCACCCAACCGGGATCCGCCACCAGCCGATGCCTGCATGGGATCGCAACTTGTTCGCGGTCGGTTTTCAGACGCCTGCCTCCATCAGCCCTCCGAGGGTTGCCGTCCACCTCACTCGAAGCGCTGTCGCGTCCGACAAACCTACTCGACATCCGAAGCCCTGCAGAGCCATGACGCGAAATGAAGATCAACAATTCGACGCTCCGAACCCGGTCTCGTTCCACTACGGTGACATCCGAGTGCAGCGACACGCCGAGCTCACGTGCAGGACCGAAGGTTCACTGCAGAAACTGGAATCCAGTCACTTGAAAAGCAGTCTTCTACCAGTGATTTTACCCTCGGGTCCGCATCTGCCCTACGAGGGCTCGCAACTGGCAGGGGCAGTCGCATTCCTGGCTGGGCGCCCAGTCCGCATCTGCCCTACGAGGGCTCGCAACGGGAAGTCCGGCGCGGTGCAGGCGTTGCTGCTCGGGTCCGCATCTGCCCTACGAGGGCTCGCAACAGCTGGCCGGCGACATGCTGATCGAGCTGCTGACCGTCCGCATCTGCCCTACGAGGGCTCGCAACCTGGTCATCGGCCTGCGCCAGGCCGGCCCGCAGCAGGTCCGCATCTGCCCTACGAGGGCTCGCAACAGGCGTGAACCGACCCGGGGCCACGGCACGCGGACCACGTCCGCATCCGCCCTACGAGGGCTCGCAACGCGAGCAACGACGATGATGATCGCGGCCGCGAAGGGTCCGCATCCGCCCTACGAGGGCTCGCAACCTTGCCACAGCCGTCGGCGCTGCGCCGCCGCCACGTCCGCATCCGCCCTACGAGGGCTCGCAACCAGCACGGCGCCTGCGGTCTCCCGCACCACCAGCGTCCGCATCCGCCCTACGAGGGCTCGCAACTCAACCTCAAACCCGCCGGATCGGCGACGCCGGTGCGTCCGCATCCGCCCTACGAGGGCTCGCAACCTTCGTCTCTATACGCGCATAGACGTAAAGCGGCCCGTCCGCATCCGCCCTACGAGGGCTCGCAACGCATGGAGCGTTACGAAAGTCCCTCGGCCACAGGAGTCCGCATCCGCCCTACGAGGGCTCGCAACTGGTTCTGGCCGGAGATGATGTAGTACAGGCGAGTCCCGTGTCCGCATCCGCCCTACGAGGGCTCGCAACCCCGTCTCGCGGTCGATACCACTGCCGCAGTCTCGTCCGCATCTGCCCTACGAGGGCTCGCAACGCGGCTTCGGGGTGCGCGCGCAGCGCGGTTTGGTAGGTCCGCATCCGCCCTACAAGGGCTCGCTGAGGTTCCCCCGAGTAGTGGACACCGGTTTGGCAGGACCGCCGGTCGTCGAGAGGATGGGCTGGATATGCCAGCGAAGTACGGTGCAGCGACCAGGGCCAAAGCCATGCGGTTGGTCGTGGAGCACCGCTGACTACGACAGCGGGTGGGCCGCGATCACCGCGGTCACGTCACGCCAGGGTATGACCTGGGGACGTTGCGGAAATGGGTGCGGCAAGCCGCGGTCGACAAGGGGGAGGTCGGGGAAACTTCGACCGAGGCCGCGAAGATCATCCGTGAGCAGGAACGCAAGATCGCCGAACTTGATCAGACGATCGAGATCCTTTCCGCCGCAACATCTTTTCGCGTGGGCGCAAGGCCCGCGACACCGTTGGTGGTGAGTTCGTCGCCGAAGACCGTGACCGGTTCCCGATCACCGCGATCTGCCGGGCACTGTCGGCCCGAGGCGTGCCGATGCTGGGCTGTGCGCAACTGCCGGGCTGATCTCTCACGCGACCTACCAAGAAACTTCACACATCCCGATGACTTGTAAAATTTTCCGCCATTTCTTTACATGATAGTGGTTCTGTGCGATGGTTCACCTCATGGTCGACTGGAGCCCGGAGGTCCCATACAACGAACTTCCGCCCCCGCCGGCGGCGGATGAACTCGAGACGAAAGCCGTGCTCAAGGCGGCGATCGGTGCGAACGCGGCACTGGCTCAGCTTGACCAGGCTGTTGTGTCGATCCCGAACCCCACGGTGCTGATCAACGCGATCCCCTTGTTGGAGGCGCAGGCGAGTTCCGAGATCGAGAACATCGTGACGACGACCGACGCGCTGTTCCGGCATCTGGAGGACGACGCGGGTGCGGACCCGGCAACGCGAGAGACATTGCGCTACCGAACCGCGTTGCGGATCGGATTCGAGACGACTCTCGATCGTGGGCTCACCGCCACCACTGCCGTGGCGGTGTGCAGCACGATCAAGGACCGGGAGATGAAGGTCCGTGCGATGCCGGGAACGCGGATCGGCAACACGGCTACGGGAGCTATCGCCTACAGTCCGCCGGAAGGCCAAGATCTGATCATCGAGAAGCTCAGCGAGTGGGAGCGGTTCGTCCACGCTGACGATGGGATGGACGCCCTTGTCCGTATGGCGGTGGCGCACTACCAATTCGAGGCGATCCACCCCTTCAGCGACGGCAATGGCAGGACTGGCCGGATCCTCAACGTGCTCATGCTGGTAGAGGCGGGGCTGCTGCGGCTGCCCGTGCTGTATCTGTCCCGGTACATCATCGACACCAAACACGACTACTACCGGCTCCTGCGCAGTGTGACCGCTGAAGGCTCCTGGGAAGAGTGGATTCTGTACATCCTGACCGGAATCGAGCGGACGTCGCGCTCGACTCTGCGGAAGATCGAAGACATTCGCTCGCTCCAGGATGATTTCAACAGGCGGGCCCGTGAAGCCTCGAAGGGCGGTTCCAACTCGGAGTTGCAGTCGATCCTGTTCGAGCAGCCTTACTGCCGGATCAAGACCGTGGTCGAGCGCTGCAACGTGTCACGACCGACCGCGACCGCTTGGCTTCAGGATCTTGTGAAGGCAGGCCTTCTTCAGGACCTGAAAGTCGGTCGCGATCGGTTGTTCATCAACCGCGAGTTCTTGAAACTGCTGGTCAGGGCCGAGCCCACGGGCTAGTGGCATCTGGAAAGAAATTTCGCACGTGGGCTGGACGTGTGAAGTTTCGGCCCAAAACTTTGTATATGACACCTCGAGTTGTAGTTCGCTCCTGGTCGGCCGGCCCGGGTGTCCGCAGCGGCATCGATGTGTCAGCCATTCGGAGTGTTGCCGCATCTGAGCCAGTTCTGACTGCCCGAGCCGGGCGGGAATGTGGGCGAGGAGTTGTGCGCGAGAGGGGACTTGAACCCCTACGTCCGTGGACACCAGAACCTAAATCTGGCGCGTCTGCCAATTTCGCCACTCGCGCTTGATGGTACGACCGTCCAAACTCTACCGGGCTTGACCGCGTTCGCGAAGTTCTGGTGCGGGGTGTCGTACTCATGAGTAACCCTACCTGGGGTTATAACGATTCGGTAACTCTCAACATGAGGGGCGCTCATGTTTCGTACGCGTTGGTAACCGGGTGGACCAGCGGGTTCAAACATGAGGAAGGGTCATGTTTGCCGGGATTCTGGTACGAGTGTGCATGAATACTCGGCGGTAGCGGATGGACCGGGGAGCAAACGTGAGGATTTCCTCATGATTTTGTGCGATCCTCGCCGATACCAAGCCGATTGGCGCAGGAGCGGTCGCACCCGGGAGGGAGCGGCGTGTCCCCTGCAGGCGTGTCGCCACGAGTAGGAAGTCGAAGCGTCTTGACTATCAACGAAAGCACCGAAGCCGGTACCGCACATCAGGCGAAGGTGGTTGGGGCACAAGGCAGTGCGCTGCGATCTCCGCTGGTCGACCGGCTCGTCAACGGCACCCCCTATGCCCTGGCCTTCGGCGGGCAGGGTGCGCGGTGGCTGGGTGAGCTGGGTGAGATCGGACGCGACAGCGCCCTGGAACCGGAATTGACCGCGCTGGTCAACGAGGCGGCCGCGCTGCTGGAACCCGTTGCGGCGCAACTGCTCGTGGTGCGCCCGGTGGGCTTCGATCCGATCGGCTGGATGCTGGAGGACGACCTGGTCGACGCCGATGCGGGCGAGACCTCCTCCGCGCCGTCGGACGTGGAGCTGCGTTCGGCGGCGGTATCCATGCCCGGTGTGCTGCTGACCCAGATCGCCGCCCTGCGCGCGCTGCGGTTGCAGGGCCTGGATCCGGCCGAGCACGCCCCCGTCGCGGTGATCGGGCACTCACAGGGCCGTCTGGCCGCCACCGCCGTGGCATCGGGTGGCCGCCGCGACGCCGAACTGCTGGCCGTCGCCCAATTGATCGGCGCCGCGGGCGGGCTGCTGGCTCGCAGACGCGGTGTGATGCCGGTGGGTGAGCACGCGCCGATGGTGGCGGTGTCGAATGTGGATCCGGAGCGGCTGCGTGCGGTGGTGGCCGAGGTTTCGGTGGGCGTGGATCCGACTGCGGCTGCGGTGATCTCGATCCGCAATGGTCGTCGTAGAGTCGTATTGTCCGGTGCCCCCGCGCAATTGGATCGGGTGCGGCAGCGCTGTGCGCAACTGCAGGAGCAGGAGAAGCGCGAGCGCGACGGAAAGGTTCGTGGCGGTGCGGTTTTCGCGCCGGTCTTCGAGGATGTCGCGGTGGATGTGGCCTTCCACCATCCGGCGCTGGCCGAATCGGTCGAGCTGGTCCGGGGTTGGGCCGAGCAGTGCGGTATCAATACCGAGCTGGCGGCCGGGTTGACCCGTGAGATCCTGGTCGACCCGATCGACTGGGTCGCGGTGGTCGAGGGTGCGATCGAGGCGGGCGCACAGTGGGTGCTCGATCTCGGTCCCGGTGATCTGTTGACTCGCCTGACCGCGGGTTCGCTCAAGGGTTCCGGTGTGGGCATCGTGGCGGCCGCGACTCGCGCGGGTCAGCGTAGCCTGCTCACACCGGGTGCGGCGCCCGAGGCGGCCAAGCCATGGTCGGATTTCGCGCCGCGTCCGGTGCGTCTGCCGAATGGTCGCATTGTTGTCGAGACTTCGTTCACCCGTTTGACCGGTCGTTCGCCGATCCTGCTGGCCGGTATGACTCCCACCACTGTCGATGCGAGAATCGTCGCGGCGGCCGCGAATGCGGGCCACTGGGCGGAGTTGGCGGGTGGCGGTCAGGTCACCGAGCAGATCTTCGCCGATCGGGTGGCCGAGTTGAAGACGCTGTTGCAGCCGGGCCGCTCGGTGCAGTTCAATTCGCTGTTCCTCGATCCGTATCTGTGGAAGTTGCAGCTGGGCGGTCGGCGTCTGGTGCAGCGTGCGCGGTCGGCGGGCGCGCCGTTCGACGGTGTGATCGTGACCGCGGGTATCCCGGAGCTCGAGGAGGCTGTCGCGCTCATCGGTGAGCTGACCGAGGTCGGCATCACCCACGTGGCGTTCAAGCCGGGCACGGTGGCGCAGATCCGCGCGGTGCTGCGGATCGCCGACGCGGTGCCGGATTACCCGGTCATCATGCATATCGAGGGCGGAAGGGCAGGCGGGCACCACTCCTGGGAGGATCTGGACGACCTGCTCCTCGAGACCTACGCCGAGCTGCGTTCGCGCGCCAATGTGGTGGTCTGTGTCGGCGGCGGTATCGGCACCCCGGAGCGCGCCACCGAATACCTCACCGGCGCATGGTCTTCCGTGCACGGGTACCCGGTGATGCCGTTGGACGGCGTCCTGGTCGGCACCGCCGCGATGGCCACGCTGGAGGCCACCACGGCTCCCGAGGTGAAGCAGTTGCTGGTGGACACCCCCGGCACCCCCGACTGGGTCGGCGCGGGCACCGCTTCGGGTGGAATGGCTTCGGGCCGTAGCCAATTGGGCGCGGATATCCACGAGATCGACAATGCCGCCTCGCGCACCGGCCGCCTGCTCGACGAGGTCGCGGGTGACGCGGCCGCGGTGGCGGAGCGGCGCGCGGAGATCATCGCGGCGCTGAACACCACGGCCAAGCCGTATTTCGGCGATGTGGCCACCATGACCTACCTGGCGTGGCTGGAGCGCTACGTGGAACTGGCGGTGGGTACGGCCCCGCGCCGCGATTTCGACTGCGGCAGCGATATCGGCGGCGCGATCGTCGACGCCACCCGCTCGGTGTGGCTGGACATCACGTGGCGCGATCGTTTCGCGGAGATGATGCGTCGCACCGAGTCCCGCCTGAATCCGGCCGACCGCGGCGAGATTCCGACGCTGTTCGCCGAGGACGCGGAATTCGAGAATCCGGCCGCCGCGCTGGCCGCGTTGCGCGCGCAGTACCCGTCGGCCGAGTCCACGCTGCTGCATCCGGCGGATGTGCCATTCTTCGTCTCGCTGTGCAAGACGCCGGGTAAGCCGGTCAATTTCGTGCCGGTGGTCGATGGCGATGTGCGGCGCTGGTGGCGTTCGGATTCGCTGTGGCAGGCCCACGATCCGCGCTACTCCGCCGATCAGGTGTGTGTCATTCCCGGCACGGTCTCGGTCGCGGGGATCACCCGCTTGAATGAGCCGGTCGGCGAACTGCTCGACCGCTTCGAGCAGAACACGGCCTACACCTTGGTCCGTGCGGGCGTGGTTCCGTCGGCGGTGGACGCGCGCCGCGTCGCGGGCGTCACGGCCGGTCCGATCGACGCGGTGCTGGCCGCGCCGGATGTGCAGTGGTCGGGCCGCACCACCATCAATCCGATTCACCGGCTGGGTGATCTGGCCGAGTGGACCGTGGACGGCAAGGGCGCGGTGCATCCGCGCACGGGGGCCACGCTGGTGGAGACCACAGGTCCCGAGTCCGAGCACGCCTACGTCGAGTTGACCGTCCCGCTGCTGCGTCGCGACGCGGTGCGGGTCCGGATCACCGTTCCGGTGTCCATTTACAACGGTGGCATCCCGGTGATCACCGACGCCGATGCCGAGGCGGCCATGTCCGCGCTGCTGACCGTGGCGGCGGGCCAGTCGGTGCCGGAGGTCAAGGGCAAGGTCGCGCATGTGAATGTGGCCTGGACCCCGGATCTGCGGGCCGATCACGCGGGTGTCACCGGCTGCGGGCTGCCCGCCGAGTTGAGCACCCTCGGGCGCACCGTGCCCGATGTGCTGGTCGGTGCGTGCTGGCCCGCCGTGTTCGCTGTGCTCGGTGCGACTCGCACCGGTGCGGGGGAGAGCGTCATCGAGGGCATGCTCGACTTGGTCCATCTGGACCACCAGATCGATTTGGTCGGCGAATTGCCGACGGCCGCCAGCGTTCTCGCGGTGCGCGCCGAGGCGGGTGCGACCGTCGACACCGATATGGGCCGGGTGGTCGAGGTCCGCGTCGAGATCACCGCCATGCTGGACCGCCCGGAAACCGGCATGTCGATGCCGACCGTCGCGACGCTCACCGAGCGCTTCGCCATCCGGGGCCGCAATGGCGCGGGCGAACTCACCGATCCGCCGCGCGCCGCGGGTGCGGCTGCCGCGGCCGCCGACACCCCGCGTCGTCGCCGTCGCGATGTCACCCTCGTCGCGCCCCGCGCGATGCATGCCTTCGCCGCGGTCTCCGGCGACCACAACCCCATTCACACCAGCGACAATGCCGCCAAGCTCGCCGGGCTGGGCAGCCCGATCGTGCACGGTATGTGGCTCTCGGCCGCGGCGCAGCACGCGGTCTGCGCCGTGGATCCCGAAAGTTCGGTGCCTGCACGCACGCTGACCGCGTGGACCACCCGCTTCCTGGGTATGGTCCGCCCCGGCGCGCAGATCGACGTGCGGGTGGAGCGGGTCGCGGTGACGGCGGGCAGTGAGATCCTGGAGGTCTCCTGCCGGGTCGGCGGCGAACTGGTCATGACCGCGACCGGCCGCACCGCCGCGCCGAAGACCGTCTACGCCTTCCCCGGCCAGGGCATTCAGCGCAAGGGCATGGGTCTGGACGCGCGCAGCCGGTCCAAGGCGGCCAAGGAGATCTGGGACCGTGCCGACAAGCACACCAGGGCGGCGCTCGGCTTCTCGATTCTGGCCGTGGTGCGTGACAATCCGACCTACCTGCGGGCGCGCGGTGTCGAGCACCGGCATCCGGACGGTGTCCTGCATCTGACCCAGTTCACCCAGGTGGCCATGGCGACCCTCGGCGTCGCTCAGATCGCGGAACTGCGCGAGGCGGGCGCTTTCGTCGAGGACGCGATGCTCGCGGGTCATTCCGTCGGCGAGTACAACGCGCTCTCGGCGGTGGCCGGGGTGCTGCCGCTCGAGGCGGTGCTCGAGGTGGTGTTCCAGCGCGGGTCGGCGATGCATCAACTGGTGCCTCGGGATGCGCAGGGCCGCAGCGACTATCGGATGGCGGCCATCCGTCCCTCGCAGATGGGCGTGTCCGATGACGATGTGGTGCCCTTCGTCGCGGCGGTGGCCGAGCGGTCCGGGGAATTCCTCGAGGTGGTGAACCTGAACCTGCGGGGTTCGCAGTACGCCATCGCGGGCACGGTCGCCGGACTCGAACAGCTCGAATCCGAGATCGAGACGCGGCGCGCCGAATTCGGTGGCAAGCGGGCCTTCATCGTGGTGCCCGGCATCGATGTCCCGTTCCATTCGACGGTGCTGCGCAAGGGTGTCGCGGAGTTCCGGCAGAAGCTCGAGCAGTTGCTGCCCGCCGATCTGCACCCGCAAACCCTTGTCGGACGCTACATTCCGAACCTGGTGCCGCGCCCGTTCTCGCTGGAGCGCGCCTTCGTGCAGGAGATCGCCGACCTGGTGCCCTCCGAACCGCTGAATACGGTGCTGGCCGATTTCGACGACTGGGCGGCCCGCCCGACCGACCTGTGCCGGGTGGTGCTGGTGGAGCTGCTGGCCTGGCAGTTCGCCAGCCCGGTGCGCTGGATCGAGACCCAGGACCTGCTGTTCACCGATGCCGCGCACGGCGGCCTCGGGGTGGAGCGCTTCGTCGAGATCGGTCTGGGCGCGACACCGACCGTGGCGAACCTGGCCAGTCAGACCCTCAAACTGCCCGCCTTCGCGGGGGCGACGGTCGAGGTGCTCAATATCGAGCGCGAGGCGGCGGTGGTCTACGCGACCGATACCGATCCGGCCGCCATCGACGAGCCGGTCGAGGAGCGGACCGAAACCGCTGCCGCCGCACCGGCTCCCGCGGCGCCGGTCTCCGCGCCTGCGGCGCCCGCCCCGAGTGCGGGCGGCCCCCGCCCCGATGACCTGTCCTTCACTGCCGCCGACGCCACCCGCGTGCTCATCGCACTGTGGACCAAGCTGCGGCTGGACCAGATCGGCCCGGTGGACACCATCGAGGGCCTGTGCGACGGCGTGTCGTCCCGGCGCAATCAGCTCCTGGTCGACCTGGGTTCGGAACTGTCGCTCGGCGCGATCGACGGGGCGGCCGATGCCGATATGGGCGCGCTCGCGGCCACGGTCGAGCGGTTGGCCCGCACCTACAAGCCGTTCGGCTCGGTGCTGTCGGATGCCATCGGCGACCACCTGCGCAAGGTGTTCGGCCCATCGGGCAGGCGCCCGGCCGCCGTCGCCGAGCGGGTGAAGAAGGTGTGGGAACTCGGTGACGGCTGGGTCAGCCACATCACCGCCGAGGTTTCGCTCGGGACCCGCGAAGGCGTCAGCGTGCGCGGCGGGGATCTGGGTGGTCTGGTGTCGGGCGCGCTGTCCGACGGCGCCGCGGTGGACGCGGCGATCGATGCCGCCGTGCAGGCGGTGGCGGCCCGGCGCGGTGTCGCGGTGTCGCTGCCCTCGGCGGGCGGTGGCGGCGGTGCGACCGTCGACGCGGCCGCGCTCGGCGAATTCACCGCGCAGATCACCGGACCCGACGGCGTGCTCGCCTCGGCGGCCCGCGTGGTGCTCGAACAGCTCGGCCTGGCCGAGCGGATCGGCGCACCCGAGACGGCCGATACCTCCCTGGTCGATCTCGTTTCGGTCGAATTGGGTTCGGACTGGCCGCGTTTGGTCGCGCCGGCATTCGACGCCCGCAAGGCCGTTCTGATCGACGACCGCTGGGCCACGGCCCGCGAGGATCTGGCCCGGCTGTGGCTGACCGAATCGCCCGCCGCCGACGCCGCGGTGGACGGATTCCTCGGTGCGGGTGAAGCCGTTGCCGCGCAGGCGAATTGGTGGCGCGATCGGGCCAGGCACGAGGCCAAATCCGTGCTGGCGGCTCACTACGAGCGCATTGCCGAGGCGGCGCTGGTCACCGATCAGGTGGGCGAATGGTCCAGCGATATCGCCGTGATCACCGGTGCGAGCAAGGGTTCCATCGCGGCGGCGGCCGCGGCCCGGCTGCTCGCGGGTGGCGCGACGGTCGTCGTCACCACCTCCAGCCTGAATGACGCCCGCTTGGCCTTCTACCGAAAGCTGTACCGTGACAGCGCCCGTCATGGTGCGGCGCTGTGGGTCGTTCCCGCCAATATGGCCTCCTACCAGGATGTCGACGCGGTCATCGACTGGGTCGGCACCGAGCAGGTCGACTCGGCGGGCGGAGCGAAGGTCAAGATCAAGGACGCCTTCACCCCCACCCTGCTGCTGCCCTTCGCGGCCCCCAGGGTCGCGGGCGATCTCACCGACGCGGGTGCGCGCGCCGAAATGGAGATGCGGGTCCTGCTGTGGTCGGTGGAGCGCCTCATCGGCGGTCTGTCCAAACTGGGTTCCGATCACGATGTGGACGCGAAACTGCATGTGCTGCTTCCCGGTTCGCCGAACCGCGGCGGTATGTTCGGTGGCGACGGCGCGTACGGCGAGGCCAAGTCCGCGCTGGAGGCCGTGGTCGCCAAGTGGCGCACCGAGAAGTCGTGGGCGAACCGGGTCACCCTGGTGCACGCGCTGATCGGGTGGGTGCGCGGCACCGGTCTGATGGGCGGTAACGATCCGTTGGTCGTCGCGGTCGAGAAGGCGGGTGTGCGCACCTGGTCCACCGAGGAGATGGCGGCGGAACTGCTGAAGTGGTGCACCGCGCGGGCCCGCGCGGTGACGGGTTCCGGCCCGCAGCAGATCGACCTGACCGGCGGTCTCGCCGATCCGAAACTGGACCTGCGCGCCCTGGCCAAGGAGGCCGCCGAGCAGGCTCCCGAGCCGCAGGACGAGGCAGGCACGGGCGCGATGATTCCCGCGCTGCCCGCCCCGCCCACCGTCTCCTCCGCGCTCCCGGTCCCGCAGTGGGGCGAGGTCACTGCCGAGCTGTCCGACATGGTCGTCATCGTCGGTGCGGCCGAACTCGGCCCGTGCGGCTCCTCGCGCACCCGTTTCGAGCTCGAGGTCTCCGATGAGCTGTCGGCGGCGGGTGTGCTCGAATTGGCCTGGACCACCGGCCTGGTCAAGTGGGAGAACGATCCCAAGCCGGGCTGGTACGACACCGAATCCGGCGACTACGTCCCGGAATCGGAGCTGGCCGAGCGCTACCACGACACCGTGGTCGCCCGCTGCGGTGTGCGCCGCTACGCCGATGACGGTGCGATGACCGACAACTCCGCCCCGCTGATGACCTCGGTCTTCCTGGACAAGGATCTGACCTTCACCGTCGGCGGCGAGTCCGAGGCGCGCGCCTTCCACGCCGCCAACCCGGAGCAGACCGTCATCGCACCCGTCGCCGATTCCGGCGACTGGTCGGTGACGCGCAAGGCGGGCACCGAGATTCGGGTGCCGCGCCGGGCCAAGCTGTCGCGGACGGTCGGCGGCCAGATCCCCACCGGCTGGGATCCCACCATCTGGGGCATCTCCGCCGATATGGCCAATTCCATCGACCGCGTGGCGCTGTGGAATATCGCCTGCACGGTGGACGCGTTCGTCGGCTCCGGATTCAGCCCGGCCGAACTGATGGCCTGGGTGCATCCGAGTCTGGTGGCCAACACCCAGGGCACCGGTATGGGCGGCATGTCCTCGATGCGCTCGCTGTATGTGGACAACCTGCTCGGTGAGCCGCGCCCGAACGACATCCTGCAGGAGGCGCTGCCCAACGTCGCGCTGGCCCACGTGGTCCAGTCCTATGTCGGCAGCTACGGCGCGATGGTGCATCCGGTTGCGGCGTGCGCCACGGCGGCGGTCTCGGTCGAGGAGGGTATGGACAAGATCCGCCTCGGCAAGGCCGAAGTGGTGGTCGCGGGCGGCTTCGACGATCTCGGCATCGAAGGGATCGTCGGCTTCGGCGATATGTCGGCGACTGCGGATTCGGCGGCCATGAGCGCCAAGGGCATCAGCGATCGCTACTTCTCCCGCGCCAACGACCGTCGTCGCGGCGGCTTCATCGAATCGCAGGGCGGCGGCACGATTCTGCTGGCCCGCGGCGATGTGGCGCTGGAGATGGGTCTGCCGGTGCTGGGTGTGCTGGCCTTCGCCCAGTCCTTCGCCGACGGTGTGCACACCTCGATCCCGGCGCCGGGTCTGGGTGCGCTGGGCGCGGGGCGCGGCGGACGCGAATCCCGCCTCGCCGCCGAACTGCGCAAGCTCGGCGTCGGCGCGGACGATATCGCGGTCATCTCCAAGCACGACACCTCCACGGCGGCCAACGATCCGAACGAGTCGGAACTGCACGAGCGGTTGGCGGGCGCGCTGGGACGCGGCGCGGGCAACCCGCTGTTCGTCGTCTCGCAGAAGAGTCTGACCGGACACGCCAAGGGCGGTGCGGCCGCCTTCCAGCTCATCGGCCTGTGCCAGGTGCTGGAAAACGGTGTGGTGCCGCCGAATCGGAGCCTGGACTGCGTCGACGACAAGATGGCCGAGTATCGGCATCTGGTGTGGGCGCGTGAGGCGCTGCGCTTCGGTGAGCGGTTCCCGCTCAAGGCGGGTCTGGTCACCTCGCTCGGCTTCGGGCACGTCTCGGGTCTGGTCGCGGTGGTGCATCCGCAGGCGTTCGTTGAGGCGATCGCGGCGGAGCGGCGCGAGGAGTACCGGGCCAGGGCCGAGCAGCGGCAGCTCGCGGGCAGGCAGCGTTTCGCCGAGGCGATGTGCGGTGGCGCCCCGCTCTACGAGCGGCCCGCCGATCGTCGCCTGGGTGCCGATGGCACGCCCGCCAAGCGGATCAAGCAGCTCGAGGCCGAGGTGCTGCTCTCGCCGCAGGCGCGCCTGGCCGCCGACGGGACTTACCGCGCAACGGGATTCGGGTGCAACACGGGAGATATTCCCACGGGTTCGCAGCCGCTGACCCAACCGAACCCGTAGGCTGCGCGTTCGTGACGATCCTCGGTATCGGCCTGGACTTGGTGACCATCTCCGAGTTCGCCGAACAATTGCAGCGCGCCGGAACGACCATGCTCCGCGAGAGTTTCACCGCAGGCGAACGGCGGTATTGCGAGAGCAAGGGCACGGACCCGACGCGCAGCTACGCGGCGCGGTGGGCGGCGAAGGAGGCGGTGCTCAAGGCTTGGGCCTCCTCCCGCTTCGCCCGCCGCCCGCAGATCGGCGACAACCCGTACCCGCTGATCGAAGTGGTCAATGACGCCTGGGGCAGGCCGAGCATCAAATTGCACGGCCTGGCCGCGGAGTTCCTGCCGCGCGTGCGGGTGCACCTGTCGCTGACCCACGACGGCGACACCAGTGCGGCGATGGTGGTGTTGGAGGATCCGGGCGAACTGGCGGACCTGATCGCGGGCCGCGAGCCCAGTTAACGCCGCTCGGATTTAGCGGCCGGGCGCGCACCAGCGCGCTCGGCCGTTCCGCTGGAACGCGATTCCTTTTCCGCCACAAGCAGATACGCGACCATGAGTCGCTTCAGCTCGGTGACCGCCTCGGCGTGGCTCTGCTCGTCCTGCACCGAGAAATTCAGCATCGAATACACCACGTGCACCAGCACCTCGGCCATCATGGTGCGCCGCACGCGCGGTGTGCGCGGGGTGAGCGGCCGCAGCATCTGCGAGACCACCTCGGCGAATTCCTTCTCGTGGATGGCGCCGGTGGCTCTGGTGGACGGGGTGGACTGCATGGCCAGCCACACCTCGCGGCGCGACGGGTCGGTGACCCACAGGCTCGCCAGGTGGTCCACGAGCTGATTCATGTGCCGCAGCCAGTCCAGCGAGGGGATCTCGCCGTGGAAGTCGGCCAACTCACGCGAAACCGCCACCAGGTCTTGGCGATTGAGTTCGCACACGATGACGTACTTATTGGCGAAGAACTGGTAGAGCGTGCCGATGGGCACCTCGGCCCTGGCCGCCACCTCCTCGCAGGTGAACGATTCGAAACCGACCTCTACCAGCAGTTCTCGCGACGACGCCAGCAGCGCGTCGAATTTCCGCTTGGAACGCTCCTGGGTGGGGCGGCGGCGCGGCATGAGTTCCTGCGGGTCGTCCTGGAGTTCCAGCGCAGGATCCAGCCGCTGCTTCGACCTGGCTTCCGCGCGTACGTCCACCCGTCAAGGCTAGCGGTATGTCGACGGTCACGACACGCGCACGGCGTCTGCGTGTCCGCCCTTGGGACCCTGTGCCCTAGACCGACAGTTCCCGCCGCAGCTTCGCGACATGACCGGTGGCGCGCACGTTGTACTGGGCCACCTCGATACGCCCCTTCTCGTCCACGAGAAAGGTGGATCGGATGACGCCCACCACGGTCTTGCCGTACATCGTCTTCTCGCCGTACGCGCCGTAGGCGCTGAGCACCTCGCGGTCCGGATCGGACAGCAGCGGGAAGGTGAGGTGTTCGGTATCGCGGAATTTGGCGAGTTTGGCGGGCTTGTCGGGGGAGATGCCGAGGACCTCGATGCCCGCGCCCTCGAGGTCGGCGAGGCTGTCGCGGAAGTCGCACGCCTGCTTGGTGCAACCGGGGGTGCTCGCCGCGGGGTAGAAGTAGACGATGACCTTGCGGCCGCGGTAGTCGGACAGCGAGACATTCTTGCCGTCGGCGTCGGGCAGGGTGAATTCGGGGGCGGGATCGCCGGGGGCGAGTCGAAGGTTGTCGGTCACCCCATGCACGGTAATCGAAGCGGCTGCCCGCGCGGCTCAATCGGCACTGCGCCTGCGGCGCTCAAATCGGCACTGCCGTTCGCGGCGCTCAATCGGCACTGGCCGCCCGCGGCGGCGGAACGCTCGCGGGTCTGCGGATAGACTCGGCCCCGAATCGAGCGCGGCGCGCGCTCCGCCGAGCACAGGAGGGTGATCGTGGGGAAGGATACCGAGCGGATCGAGAAGGAGATCGAGGCCGCGCGCACTCGACTGGCGAGCACGCTGGACGAGATCGCGGTGCGTGCCGATCCGCAGCGGATCGCCGACGACACCAAGCACATGCTGCTGGCCAAGCTCAATCAGCCCAAGATCAAGTACAGCCTGATCGGCGCGGGCGCGGTGGTGGTCGGTCTGGTGCTGATCAAGATCTTCCGCTGAGCGGATCCCGAACGTGAAACACCCGGTGTGGCAATGCCACACCGGGTGTTTTCGCATTACGGGGTTCAGACCGTCGGGCAGGCCATTCCGGTGCCGTTCGGATCGAGGTGCGGGCCGTAACCGGGCTCGCCGCGAAACAGCGGCGCGCGTCCGGCCGCGCGGGCCTCGTCGCAGTTGGCGAATGCGCCCTGGGCGGAACCGGTTTGGGTCAGACCCGCGGATCCGGTCGCGCCGATGACGGAGTCGAGCCCGGACGAACCGGTTCCGGCGGAGCCGGAGGGGGCGGGACCCGCCGAGGCGACGGGGGCCGCTAGAAGCGTCAGACCCGCGGCGGCGACGCTGACGGTGAGCCGGCGAACGTTCATGTATTCCTCTGCTGTCTGGTGCGGTGATTGCGGCGTCGAGACTCGAACGCCGCATCCACTGTTGTGACGGTGGGCGCTATTGTCAACTGGCCCACCGCCCCCAGAGCTGGTTTCCATGTCAACTAAAGGCGGGTTAAACTCGCTGTCATGGTCCGGTGGCTGAGCGACGATGAACAAACGACCTGGCAGGCCTACATTCGGCTGCGCCAGCACATGGATGCCGCGATCGCGGCCGGGCTGGCGCGCGACGGTTTGTCCAATGCCGATTACGAACTGCTGGTTGCCCTTTCGGCCGCGCCGGGGGATTGCCTACGCGCCAAGGATCTCGCCGTCGAGGTCCTGTGGGAGAAGAGCAGGCTGTCCAAGCATCTCTCGCGCATGGCCGCGCGCGGTCTGGTCGACCGCCGCCCGGCCGAGGACGACGCGCGCGGCATCCTGGTCCAGTTGACCCCGCAGGGGCGTCAGGCGCTCGAGCGGGCCGCGCCCAACCATGTGGAACTGGTCCGCCACATCTTCGTCGACCCCATGTCCGCCGAGGAGGCGACGGCGCTGCGCACGCTGGCGGACAAGGTGGTGCCCGCCGCCGAGCGCACCGGCGACCTCGCCGATTGCGACCGGTAGGAAGCGGTCCTCAGTAGGCGGAGTTGACGTTGTCCATCGAGCCGTAGGTGTGCGCGGCGTAGTTGCAGGCGGCGGTGATGTTGGCGATCGGGTCGTAGATATCCCACGAGGTGCCCTCGACGTGATAGGTCTGGAAGGTCGGATCGATCACCTGCAGCAGGCCCTTGGAGGGGATGCCCGCGGCGGCATTGGAGTCCCAGAGGTTGATGGCGCGGGGGTTGCCGGTCGATTCGCGCATGACGTTGCGGTAGATGCCGTCGTAGCTGCCGGGAATGCCGCGTCCGTGCATGACGTCGAGGGCCTGACGGATCCAACCGTCGAGGTTGTCCGGGTAGGCCGGAGCGGGTGCGGGCATCGGGGCGGGAGCAGGCAGTGGGAAGGGCATCGGGGCGGGCGCGGGAGCCGGGGCCGGAGCGGCCGGGGCCGGCTCTTCCTGCGCCACCATGGTGATGCGCGACGGGACGCGATCGTCGGCCACGGAGACCGCGGAGGAGGCGCACACGGCGATCACGCCCGCGGCGGCCACGCCTGCGGCGACGATCTCGCGCAGCGAGGCGCGGCGAAGAGAGGGGAAGCGTCGGTCGAGCATGTATCGGTTCCTTGATCGGTTCGGTTCGGGTTCGAGCGGGTCGGGGCCGCGCGAATCCACGACGAGGGCGCGGTGGCGCTCGCCGATCGGTCGCGATGTGCTGTTGTGGGGTTTTGTTGTGTGGGGGATGGCCGTCCCCTGGAACGCGGTGCGGTGCGTGCCGCCCGCGCGGGTGCTCTCGGCTCCTCGGCCGACCGCGCCGCTGCGCGGAACTCCCGGTCCGGTACCGGGAGCGGAGAGTTGGCGGGGCCGTTCGGGACGCACGTTCCGTCCTTGGGCCGTTATCCGGATGGGTTTCGATAACCTCGCGGATTAACCAACTTCGGGTCGCTTTTTTCGACCCGATTGCAGAATGGTCACGGTCGGTTAACGTAGAGTTAACGAAAGGCAAACGAACGGTGCGGTTGATCTTGGAACGAAAAATCTCGCCCGGAAATCCCGCGCATACGCAGGAGGTTTGCTGCCAAACCAAATGTGAGAGAGGTCACAGAAGTTTATAGCTAACATTCAGCAACTAGTCTGGACCAGCGGTTTTGTCTTCAATGTCGCGAATCAGCAGATCTACCGGCTATCAAGATCGCTTCGCTATCGCACCAGCTCATCGACCGATGCGGCGGTTCGCTGCCGTCCGCGTCATATCGGTACCGCCGGTAGCGGCGAGAATCATTTGCCGCCAATCGATCTCGCGCACCGGGATCGGATTCGACTCCGCTGCTCCGATCGGGTTTGATGTGCCCTCGTGACCACATTTACGGCGGGTTTCACGTTCCACCGGTTTCGGATGAAGGCGTTGGCCACCGCAGTGTGCGCGGCGTTTGTCGGGGTATGCGCCCCGACGGCCGGTGCGGATCCCGCGTACCCGACGCCCGATCGTGACCCGTTCTACGCGGCGCCCGCGAATATCGGCGATCTACACCCCGGCGATGTGGTGCAGACCAGGAAGATCGACACCGGCCTCTACGCGGGCACCGACGGCTGGCAGATCTCGTTCCGCTCGACCAACTCCGGCAACAAGCCCATCATGGGCATTACGACGGTCCTGATGCCGCGCGGCGTGAAGAATCCGCCGCTCATCTCCTACCAGTCGCTCATCAACTCCCTCGGCATTCGCTGCCAGCCCTCGCAGGCGCTGTTCAACGGCGAACTCCAGGACGGCCCCACGGCCATGGTCCCGATCGCGCGCGGCTGGGCCATCTCGCTGCCCGACTACCTCGGCCCCGACGTCGCCTACGGTGCGGCCAAGATGAGCGGCATGGTCACCCTCGACAGCGTGCGCGCCGTCAAGCACGTGGCCGAACTGGGCCTATCCGACGTGCCCACCGTGCTGGCCGGCTACTCCGGCGGCGGTATGGCCACCGCGTGGGCCGCCGCCGAACAGCCCCGCTACGCCCCCGAACTGAAGCTCACCGCCGCCGTCGCGGGTGGTATTCCGGCGGATCTGGAGCAGATGGCCCGCGCCCTGGGCTTCAGCGCCCATCCCGGATTCGGTTTGGCCTTCGCCGCCGCCATGGGCCTGGAACGCGAATACCCGGACCGGCTGCCGATCTCCGATCAGCTCAACGGCGCGGGCCTGTCCTTCCGCGACGCCGAGCGCGACTCCTGCCGCCGCAAACTGCTCATCGACGGTCTGGGCCACAACGCCGACGAATTCGCCAAGACCAAGAAGCTGATGGACAGCCCGGAAGCCTTCGCCGTGCTGCACGAGAACAGCCTGCGGTACTCCGATGAGGTGCCCACCGTGCCGATGTATGTCTGGCAGGGCAAGGACGACTTCCTGACCCCGTTCGACGCGGTCTCGGACGTGGTGGACCGGTATCGCAAGGCCGGGGCGCAGGTTCAGTTCACGCCGGTGGATGTATCGGAGCATCTGACCGCCGCCGTCATCGGGTTCCCGGATGCCTGGAACTTCGTCGAGGACAAACTGCGCGCGGCCGCTGGACGCTGACCTCGTGAACCTCGGACCCGGCGGAACTTCCCGCCGGGTCCGAGTTGTTTGCGTCTCAGCGGTCCGAGGCGGCCAACGCGCGATCCGGTGTCTTTCGCGGCGCGCGCTCGGCCAGCCAACTGAGCGCGGTCAGCACGAGCGTGATCGCGACCCCGCCGAGGATGGCCACACTCGGCGCGGCGCGGGTCAGGATGGCCGCGCTCATCAGGGCCGTGAGTCCGTAGCCCACACCGGCGGCCGCATAGCTCACCGAGTAGGCCGCCGCGTGCAATTCCTCCGGAAGCCGTTCGCGCAGTGCGAGATTGCGTGAGACGATCACACCCGCCTCGAGAATTCCCGCGACCGCGAACGCCACCCCGACCCACAGGCCCGGCAGCACCGCGATCAGCGCCGCGGCCCCCGCCATCAGCACCAACAGCACCATGGAGTGCTCGCGCACCCCGCCCGGCCAGGTTCGTAGGCCGTATACGAACGCGCCGACCGCCGAGGCCGCCGCGAACGTCATCAGAATCGGCCCGGACCAGCCGACCGCGACGCCATGCGATTCCAGCAGCGCGGGCAATACCAATTCGGCGATGGCGATCAAGGCCATGGCGGCGGAGCTCGTCAGGTAGATTGGCCAGCCGGCTGCCACGGCGCGCCACGGGGATTCGTGCGTCCGTTGCGCGGGCGGCGGCGCTTTCAGGAGGAAGATCAGGATCGCCGCGACGAACCCGCAGGCGGCCGAGAGCGCCAGCGGCACGACCGGATTCACCTGCAAGGCCAAGCCGACCGCCGCGGCGGGCGCCACGGCCCAAATGATCGAGGAGAGAATCGCTTCGGCGCTGAGCGCTCTGGAAGCCTCGGTGGGGTCGACCATATTGGTCAGCATGGATCGCAGACCACCCGTCGAGGCGGCCGGACCGGCCCCCGCCACGACGGCCAGCGCGATCAGTACGGCGGGCGGGGCCGTCGGCAGTGCCGCCAATCCCGCGAAACCCAAAGACCCCGCCATGATTCCGACGGATAGTTGCCGTCGCAGCCGGTTTCGACTCAGCCACATGCCCTGCAGGATTGCCCCGAGCACCTCACCAACGATGTAGCACGCGGCCAGCGACGCGCCGAACGCGTCACCCTTCCCTGTCCCGCGCGCGAGGAACAACAACGCCAGCGGAGCCATGGCGATGGGCAGTCGACTTCCGAACGCCACCGCCGTCCACCACAGCACCTCGCGCTTGACCAGCCCTCGATAACCCATCAGCCCACCTCACGAATCCGCCCGTGCCGCAACCACATCACTCAGTACGGTAGTACTGAATGAAATTGTCGGATGCCCTATTTGCGGGCGGATTCGGAGGTGTTCAGGTCAGAGACCCAATTCCGCCGCGGCCATCTCGGTTCCCCGGATGCGAGCCGCGATCTTTGCGAAAGCGACATCGCGGGAGGTGGATTGGTCGTCGCCGAAGGGGGAGAAGCCGCAGTCGTCGCAGGTGCCGAGGCGGTCGGCCGGAAGGTGCCTGGCGGCGTTCAGGATTCGGTCGCGGACCTGTTCCGGAGTCTCGACCACCGGGTCGATCGGGTCGGTCACGCCGATGAACACGGTCGCGTCGGTGGGCAGATGATCGGCCATGACCCGCAGCGCACGATCCTGGTCCGGCTCGCTGGCGAGCTGCACATAGAATCGACCGGCCTTGAGCGAGAACAGTTTCGGCAGCAACTCGGCGTAGTCGATATCGAGGCTGTGGGTCGAATCCTGGTCGCCGCCGGGGCAGGTGTGGACGCCGATGCGCTTGCGCTCTTCCGGTGCGAACCGGTCGAGCACCCGGTTATTGAGGTCGATGAACGAATCCAGCACTCCGCCGGAGGGATCGAGCTTGAGGGAGAGCCGACCCTCGGTGAAGTCGAGCTGCACCGAATCGGCCCCGGCGTCGAGCGCGCCGCGAATATCGGCCTCCGCCCCATCGATCAGGTCATCGAGGAACTGCTCGCGGGAGTAGCCGTCGATACCGGAGGCCGGATACAGCAGGCTCAGCGCCGACGCGGCGATGACCGGTTGCTTCACCGGAACCTTCGCGTACTGCTGGGCCGTCCGCAGATAGGACTCGGTGGTGCGGCCGTAGCGGAACGGACCCGAGGTGAGTGCGGGCAGTTGGCGAGTGTGGCCGTCCGCGAAGGGAATCACCGCACCGTCCGGACCCAGATTCGACAGGCCCTCGAGCGCGTAGGTAACGAAACTCGACTTGCGCTGTTCGCCATCGGTGACGACCGGCGAGCCTGCCGCCTCCAATCGCTCGATGGTGTCCCTGACCGCGCTGTCGTATAAACCGTCCAGCGCACCGTCGTCGATCCGGCCCGCGGCGTGCTCCTGAATTCCGTTGAGCAGAGCCGTGGGACGGGGAATGCTACCGATCGATTCGGTCGGCAAGGGCATGGCGAAATCCTCTCGACGCGTGCGGGATCGAGCTGCCGACCCGGCGGTCGGCGCACAAGATCGTGGCAGATCGCCCCGGCCCGAGTGGCCGGGGCGCGCCGAAGAGGGCAATCAGGCGGAAGTTTCAGATCCGGCGTTCGCGCCCCGCGTAGTCGTTGTCCGCGTACCACTCGCCGCGTCCGGTGGGCAGCAGGTCGAGCACATTCCAGACGGGGGAGAGCAGATCGATGCCGCGCTGGGCGTCGTCCCAGAAGTTGGCGGGCAGGGTGTAGAAGTGGCGCACCGCGTTGCCCTCGGCGGTGAACACGCTGATCATCGGGCGCTGATCCCCGTCCGCGCGTTCGGCATTCATGTCGGCGTTGAAGGTGGTGTCGTGGCTGGACAGGATGCGCATGCCGTCCCAACCGCGCCGCAGCGCCCAGCCGCGCAGCTTGGGCAGCGGCGCCTTGGCGATGGCGGCGAAACCCGCGTGTCGCCCCAAATGGTGTAGCACACCGTGGAATCCGTCCACCCACATCGAACACATCGAGCAGGCCGCCGCGTCGTCCGGGTGGAACATGAGGTGATAGACAACCAAAATGTCGTGTGCGCCGAACAATTCGCGCAGGCGGGTGGCGCGCACCGGCTCGGCGACGCCCAAGTCCTGCGGTCCTTCGGCGAAGGTGTACTCCGGCAGCAGCCGACCCTGCGGCATCTTCCGTCGCGCCGCCGCCACCGCCTCGATCTGATCGCGCAGGGTGCGTTCGGCCTCGGCCAGCTCGATCCGCGCGGCGACGTAGTCCGCCGAACTGCCTTGGGGCCACATGGGTTCCATGGTGTCGATCCCCGGCTTCGTCATGTTGTCTCCTTCTGTCGGGGGTGACCCCCTTGCGTCCTGTGCCGAGCCGATTACTATTAATTAATATAGCAATCTGCTCGGGCGCCGGTTGCAGTACACGTGCCGCTGAAGTCCTAGGGGGCCACCAATGTTCGAGAGGTTCACCGACCGCGCGAGGCGTGTCGTTGTCTTGGCCCAGGAAGAGGCCCGGATGCTCAACCACAATTACATCGGTACCGAGCACATCCTGCTGGGGCTGATTCATGAGGGTAAGG
>NZ_QZFU01000004.1 GCF_003598715.1 Nocardia panacis | reverse complement strand
CGGCGCGGTCAAACCATTCGACGCCCCATCCTGATTCACCGCACTACCACGCACCACCGCCAACACCCGACGCCCGAGACGACGCGCATCCGACAACCGCTCCAACACCAACACACCAGCACCCTCACCCCACCCGGTGCCATCGGCATCGGCCGAGAACGGCTTACACCGTCCGTCCGGCGCCAACCCCCGCTGCCGGGAGAACTCCACGAATCCGATGGGTGTGGCCATTACCGTCACACCACCGGCCAGCGCCATCGAGCAGTCCCCCGCCCGCAAAGCCTGACACGCCTGATGCAACGCCACCAGACCCGACGAACACGCCGTGTCCACCGACACCGCCGGCCCCTCCAAACCCAACACATACGAAATACGACCAGACACAACGCTTTCGATATTGCCTGTCAGGCGATACCCCTCGACACTGTGATCGGCGCCGATATCGTAGCCCTGGTTGGTGACGCCGATGAAGACCCCGGTGTCAGTGCCCCGCAAACTGCCCGGCTTCATCCCGGCGTGCTCGAGTGACTCCCACACCGTCTCCAGCAACATCCGCTGCTGCGGGTCCATCGCGACCGCCTCACGCGGACTGATCCCGAAGA
>NZ_QZFU01000005.1 GCF_003598715.1 Nocardia panacis | reverse complement strand
CGGCGGCGATAGCGGTGGGGAAACGCCCGGTCCCATTCCGAACCCGGAAGCTAAGCCTGCCAGCGCCGATGGTACTGCACTCGACAGGGTGTGGGAGAGTAGGACACCGCCGGAACATATTTCACGTCAGGCCCTCGACATTCGTGTCGGGGGCCTGACGTCGTTTTCGGGACAATCTTCGTCATTCGATGTATTGCCCTGACGAACAAGATGATTCATTCGGCCGCAGCGAGATCCGGTGTATGCGCTGAAATTTCACGCGCGTCAACCCCGGTATCGAGCCGGGGGAACTTGATCGATCCCGGGGATAGGTAGCCGGTTCCGCCCGAGCGGATCTGGCAGGATTGCCTCATGCAGTTACGCCGCCCCGTGCGTCGGTGGATGACCAGTATGGTCGTCGGCGTCGCGCTCGTCTCGGGTGCGATGGCGATCGATACTTCCCCCGTACTCGCCGCGCCCGCGCTCTCCGAACCACCACCGGTGAGCACCGGATCCGCCGACGGCCCTGGCAGGGTCGAACCGACCGTCACTCCGAATTCCACTGTGCCCTCGATCAAAAAGGTCGAGCCGATCACCGACCGGTTGTTGCGGGTCTTCGTGCAGTCGCCCGCCATGCGCCGCGAGGTGCAGGTGCAGGTGCTGTTGCCGCGCGACCGCACCCTGCCGCGTCCCACGGTCTACATGCTCGACGGCCGCCAGACGCCACCGGATTCCAATGGCTGGATAGATAAGGGAAACGCCGTCCAGTTCTACGAGGACAAGGACGTCAATGTCGTCTTCACCGTAGGCGGCCCCGCCAGCTTCTACACCGATTGGCACAAGCCGGACCCGGTGCTCGGCACCAATATGTGGGAGACCTTCCTGACCAAGGAGCTGCCCCCGTTGCTTGACGCCCGCTTCGAGGGCAACGGTCGCAATGCGGTCATGGGTGTCTCCATGGGCGCGGAGGCCGCCATGATCCTCGCCGCTCGGCAGCCCGCGCTCTACCAGGCGGTGGCCGGGCACAGCGGCTGCTTCTCCATGGGCACCGACCTCGGCCAGGCGCAGGCGCGCGCCGTCGTCGCCACCTACCGCGGCGATCCCGACAATATGTATGGTGACAAGCACGATCCGGACTGGCTCGCCCACGATGTCAACCTGCATGCGGAGGCATTGCGCGGCAAAGCGCTCTACATCTCCGTCGGCAGCGGGATCCCCGGCAAATACGACACCCCGGACGTGAATCCGGATATCGCCAGCACTTTGGCCTTCGGCGGACCGCTGGAGGCCGCCACCAATATGTGTACGGCGCGACTGGTGCAGCGGCTGGTCAGCTTCGGGATTCCGGTGACGACGGACTTCCGCCTCACCGGAACCCACTCCTGGCCCTACTGGGCCGACGAACTCGGCCAATCCTGGCCGACGATCGCCCCGGCGATCGGGGTCAGGCCGTAAACCGTCCCCGCACAGCGGGATCGGTGGCGAAGCGGAGGAAGCGGTCGTTCTCGTGCGGGTCGCCGATGGTGACTCGCACCCCGTCCGGCGCGTAGGCGCGCAGCAGCACACCTTCGGCCGCGCTTGCCTCGGTGTAGGCGACGCCCTGGTCGCCCAGCGGTAGCCACACGAAATTGGCCTCGCTCGGCGGCACCCGGTAGCCCGCCGCCAGCAGTTCGTCGCGGACGCGCTCGCGCTCCACGATGAGGGTTTCGGTGCGGTCGAGCAGTTCGCCCCTGGCCTCGAGCGAGGCGATGGCCGCGGCCTGCACCAGTCGATTCACGCTGAACGGGATGTGCACCTTCATCAGCGCCGCGATCACCGCCGGATCGCCGACCGCGTACCCGGCGCGCAGGCCCGCCAGTCCATACGCTTTGGAGAAGGTGCGCAGCACAACCACATTGGGGCGGGTGCGGCCCAATTCGACACCGTCGGGCCGATCCTCGGGAGTCAGGCGCAGATATTCGAAGTACGCCTCGTCCAGGACGACCAGGATGTGCGAGGGGATCGCGTCCAGGAATCGGATCAACTCGGCGCGGCCCAGGGCGGTGCCCGTCGGGTTGTTCGGATTGCAGACGAAGATCAGTTTGGTGTGTTCGGTGACCGCGGCGGCCATAGCGTCGAAATCGTGCGTCAGATCGGCCGTCAGCGGTATAGGAACCGCCTTGGCGTTGCCGACCTTGGTCACGATCGGATAGGCCTCGAACGAGCGCCAGGCGTACACCACCTCGTCCGTCGGTGCGGCGCAGGTGATCTGCACCAGTTCCTGGCACAGCGCTACGCTGCCGCAACCGACCGCGATATTGGTCACTTCGACGCCGAGGAATTCCGCGAGCGCGGTGCGCAAGTCGCCCGCCTGGTTGTCGGGGTAGCGGTTTGCCAGTTCCGCCGCTTCCGCGATCGCCTTCGCGGCGGAGGGTAGCGGACCGAATGTGGTCTCGTTGCTGGCGAGTTTCACTGCACCGGGATGGTTGCGGCCGGGGACGTACGCCGGAATCGAATCCAGATCCGGCCGGATGTGCGGTATCACGCTCTCCACCCTAGGCCGATGCCCGCGAACACTGACACGCGTACCTGAAATTCTCCGGGCGAATGGCTCTCAGCAGGAATTTCTCGCCAAGATCGACGGTGCAACATACGCTGGTTTCATGTCGGGCATCTATGAAGATACTGCCCCACTGCGTGGCGGCGGCGATACCGATCGGGTTCCGCGAGCCCCGGCTGAAGCGGGTGAGCCTGCCGCACAGGTGCCCATCAGAGTCTTCGAGCCGGAGGGCAATGCGCGCGGCGGAATCGTCGTGCTGCACGAATCCCGAGAGTTCTCCGTGACTTTGCTGGATCTCATGCGCGCCTTGGCGATTGAGGGGTGGACGGTGGTCGCCCCCAACCTGTTCCACCGCGGTGTCGCCGCGGTGGGTGGTGTTTTCGGTGCGGACCTGTTCGACGATTTCGACGCCTGCTTCGACTGGCTGACCGGGCGCGGCGTCTTCCCGGACTGCATCGGGGTGCTCGGTTTCGACAGCGCGGGTACAGCGGCTTTTCTGGTGGCGACCAACCGCCCCATCGGCGCGGCGGTGAGCGTCGCCGCCCAGGGAATCGTGGAACCCATCACAGTTCAGGCCGATGCCCTCGTGCGCGCGGCCCCCGATCTGAAGGCTCCTTGGCTCGGGCTGTTCGGCGCCGATGATCCCGCCACCCCACCCGCCGATGTCGACCGGTTGCGCGATGCGACCGCCCGCGCCGATGTCGCCAGTCTGGTCGTCAGCTATCCGGGTCTGCGGCACCGCGCCGACCATCCGGATCCGGCGGATGCCGACCTGGGCGATTCGCACACCCGAATCTTTGACTGGTTCGACAGCAACCTGCGCTGAGATCCGCACTTTTACCCCAGATAACCTGGCGTTTTGTTGTCTGCCCCATGCCTCGGGTAACCTTTGTGCTCGGCGGTTCCGAAAGGATCCGGTGCCCTCGAAGAGAAGGCTCCAGGAGGCGTGCCAGAGCGGCCGAATGGGACTCACTGCTAATGAGTTGTCCCTTCACGGGGACCGGAGGTTCAAATCCTCTCGCCTCCGCCAACCCGGCCCAGCCGGGCCACAACTGAACAGAGACCATGCGCCCGTAGCTCAACGGATAGAGCATCTGACTACGGATCAGAAGGTTAGGGGTTCGAATCCCTTCGGGCGCACACTGTTAGAAGGCTCCTTCCAGGATATTGGAAGGAGCCTTCTAACATCTTCGACGACTCGAAAAAGGGTTTCCTGCGGGGAGGGAAGGGTTTGAACCGCGGGCGCTCTCGCGACGCTCGCTTTCAAGGCGAGTGCATTCGGCTGGCGCATTTGAACTACATGTCGGGTTGAGCATGAGTTGCTCGACCCGAGCCTGGTCTTTGGCCATGCCAAACGTGTCTCACCGTGTATCTGTTTGGGAGGAAAATCATGGCCAAGTCGATGGCCTACACCGCTGCGGTCTCCGTGGCAGCTGCCGCGTCACTCCTAATGCCCGCCGCACGCGCGCAAGCCCAGTCCGCGCCCTGTGCCAAGGCCGTCGAGTTGGTCAACGCCGCGGTCGCGATGAGCGGCGGGAGCCTGGACGCGGCGACATCGACAGCGCTTTCCCACCGACTGAGGGTTCCGGCTGATCTCGCCCAGGGCGAGGAGAAGCGTGTCATCACCGCCTACGCCGACGCGCTGATCGATGAGATCATTACCGATCTCGACCCCTACACCGACGAGCTCAATCGCTTCTGCGGCACCGGATCATAACCAGGAGTTCCCGGTTCGGGTTCACCGTATCGGCGCAACGAAGCTGTTCAAGCCCACGACCTCCATATTCGAGTAGTTCTGGGCCGCCCGGCCCCTCGGGGGCCACCTGTTGGATGGGACAACACTGGGGCACTGAGCGTGGTACTCGGCGTTATTCCCGGACGTCTCGATGAATCACCCGCATCCATCGGCTCGCCGCGCAGCGCCTCGGTCCGGTTGGCGGCGGATCGTGTTCCGGATCGGTGACGTGCTTTCATCATCGTGTTCGGTCATGCGACACACCAACTTTCGGCCCCGATGGTAGTGAGCACCATCGAATACTGCTGTCGTCGCGGCAACAGCCGACTTGGTGTGGCCTGCGGCGCCTGGAGTTGCCCGGCGGTGTGGGGCTCACGCAATGTGGGAGTCTGTTGCGGATAGTCGAGGGAGTTGTTGTGGCGGGTGAGTACACCTCAGTGCTCGAACAGAATGTGGCTGCGATGCATGTGCAGTACGAGGCGCTGTTGGGGGAGGGGTGCGGATGGTCTCTGCGGTCGCTGTTCAGCACGCCGGACTGTGATATCGCGGATTACTGCCGCGACTTCGCACCGAATCGGTTCGGCCTGCAAGCGTGCGAGAGGGTGGAGCAGTTCTGCCGGGTGCACGGCATCTGGCTCGAGGCAGGCGGTGCGCACTACAACAGCATGACCCCGTACCTGCATCCCGGCGCGGTGAGCGCCGAGCGGATGCTGATCATCGGGGTGTACAACGCGATCTTGTTCTGGCTCAACGACACAGTGGGTCGGGAGAAGTTCGCCCACCTGAGCGCCGCCGAGCAGCAGCAGGCAGCCGATGCGGTGCGGCGATTGTCTCGCGTGCTCGAAACACGGTGTGCGCCTGCCGATCCGCTGCCTGTGGAGACAGCGACGGTGGAGTTGCTGTCGATGCTGTCCCAGCGCGCGGATCCACACTGGTTGGCGGAATTCGCGGCCTCGACGATCGAACACCTGCAGCCGGCGATCCGGGATCAGAACGCCCGCGCACGGGGGCATCTGTTGAGTGTCGCCGACTACATCGACCTGCGGGCCTTCGTATCCGGGATGTATCCGGCAATCGCGTTGTGCGAGTTCGGTAGTGACACCTATTTGGCGTGGGATCGGATCACCGCCGCCGGACTGGCCGGTGATCTGCACACCCTACGTGTGCTGACCGCGCAGATCGGGGCATTGATGAACGATGTGTTCTCCTTCGAGAAGGAGTGCATTGTCGACCGCGCCGATTTCAATCTGATTCCGGTGTGGCTGTTGAACAATCCGGGGTCGACCCTCGCGGAGGCGGTTGAGGCGGCGGCGGCGATCGTGCGTGACCGCCTGACCCGGTTCCGCCGGATCCACGCACGCATGACCGGTAGGACTGCGCAGTTGACCGATACTGATCTCGCGCGAGCGGTGGCGGTTCACCTGGAAGACCTCCTCGGCTGTGTGCAGGCGACATGGGTCTGGCAGATCACGACGTTGCGGTACAAGGGAGTGTCGATCTTCGTCGAAAGCCGTCTCGACGAGCGCGCGTCGGTTCCCGAAAGTTATTCCATGCGGTAGCTTTTCAGTTCTGTGCGCGGTTCTCGCGCATGACATCGTCGGCGGGGGTCGCCGATCGGGTGGTCATGACAAGGGGGCATGGGTGAGCCGGATCGACACAGCGGCAGTCGCGTCGGCTTGGCAGCAGGCGCTGGCGGCTCATGGGGGCGTAACGATGCCGGTTGCACCGTCCCTACAAGTTCTCACCGACTTGACCGCCCAGCTCGCCGACGCGCTGGACGCCGATCGGTTCGACGCGGGCACGGGTACCCGAGTCGGGGCGGCGTTGGTCACCGCGCACCTGACCGACTCGGCCGTGCCGGGCATCTCCGCGCAGGTGCTGTATCGGCTGGCCGAGCACAGTGCGCGGCCCGACGCCGGTCTGCGGCTGGCTGTCTTGCTGACCGAGATCGGCTGTGGCTTCCAGGCTCGACTGCACGAGATGGTCTGCCCGTCGCGGCCGTCGACCGAAGGCGTCGGCCGACCGACACGACGTGACGCCGAGGACAGATTCCGAATCGTGTTCGACAACGCGGCATTCGCGATCGCCCTCGGCGATACGAACGGTACGTTGCTGGATGCCAATCGGGGGCTGGCCGAGATGATCGGTGTCCCGGTCGATCAGCTTCGTGGAATATCGGTCTATGACTTCGCTCATCCCGACGACCGCGATGAGATCAGGTCCCTGGTTTATGAGAAGCTGGTGCCGGCCGGTGCCGGCACGGTGAAGCTGGATCGACGGCTGATCCGCGCCGACGGGAGTAGCGGGTGGATTTCGTTCGCGATCACGTATGTCAAGGGAATCGGCGGCCCCGATCATCTGCTGGCGGTCGGCGCGGACGTCACGGACCGCCACCTGCTGGCCGCTGAACTGCACCGCCAGGCCCGCCATGATCCGCTGACCGGCTTGCCGAACCGCCGCCATCTGCTCGAACGGATCCAGTCCGCGATCGCGTCCGCGGGCGAGGAGGATCGGATCGGGTTGTGTTTCGCGGATCTGGACCACTTCAAGCATGTCAACGACCGCTACGGTCATGGTGCCGGTGACCAGGTGCTCACTGCGGTGGCCACCCGCTTGCACGACAGTGTGCGAGACGATGGTGACTGCATGATCGCCCGAATCGGCGGCGACGAATTCGTGGCACTGATCCCACCTCCGGTGGATGACCGCCGAGTGGCGATTGTGGCCGAGCGATTGCTTGCGTCGCTCGCCGAGCCGATCACGGTGGGTGACCATTCGCTGCGCATATCGGCCAGTATCGGGGCAGCGCTCACGCCGGTCGCCGACGCGCGGCCCGAATCCCTCCTCGCGGCCGCCGACACCTGTCTGTACCACGCGAAATCCGGTGGTACCGGCAGGTGGGTGTTGGCTTCGCCATGAGGAGATGGAGCGAGTGCGCGGACGGTGATCCACGGATGTGCCGAGACCACGCGACTCTCAGCGGCGGCGCAGGCTCGCTGGTGGGGATGGGGTGCAGGTAGGACAGCACCCCATCCGGTGGACTATCTGGTCAGTCGGCGGATCGCGATCACGGCCCCGGCCGCTATGACCGCAACCGCAAGCAGCATGCCGTAGTCGACCGGGATTCTGCGCATGCCCCTGCGGTGTTTGGACATCCCTACATCACCCCCTCCCTCGGCGCGAGGAACTGGACTGCTTGTGCACGGTCCCGAAGGAGGAGCCAACGCCACACCATACACACGACTGGCGGTGGAAAACGTTGTAACGCAAGAGATTTCCGAGTACTGATCGGGGGTGGGCCTGCGATTCGTTTCGGAATCGGTTTCGACCCGGAATGGGTCGGCGCCTTGGACCGGGACTCAGGTCGTGCGTGTCGCTTTCATCGGTTTGCGAAGGGCGGTGCCGAGGAGGCGTAGGAGTAAATGAAGGATCGGGATGGACGGAATATGGAAGACCCTTGCCGCTCAGTCGAGTTCGTAGTCGAACCAGATGCGGTGGGTCCCATCGGCGTCGATCGAAATTCCCCCGCTGCCGGTGATTCCGGCCAGCTCTCCGGTACCGCTGCCGGGGACGACAACGAAGAACTCGGCGGACCGATCGGTGCCCGATGTCGTCGCCGAATGGGCGAAAGCGAAGGTGCCCGCGGCCCCGTTGAGCGAGCCATCGAAAGATTCCATGGCGAGGTAGGTGCCCTTGCCTGCGGATTGATCGAATGCCGAGGTGAACAGTGTCGCGGCCCGGCCGGACACCGCACCTTCGAAGTGTTTGTCCATGTGCGCGATTCCGACCGGCACGCCGGTGGGTATCGCGGGCTGTACATCGGTCGGAGTGAACGACTTGACTTCGAACGTTCCGGAGGCGCGCATTGCGTAACCGTATCCAATCACTACGACAACGATCTCAAGCGTTGAGTATGGCGTCGGCTTCGATCTCGACGAGGAGCGCGGGGGTGATCAGGGCTTTGATTTCGTACATCGATGCGGCGGGGCGGATATCTGCGAAAACCTCGGCATGCGCCTTGGCGACCTCGGGCCAGCGGGAGATGTCGGTGACGAAGATGCGGGTGCGGACCACGTCTTTGAGGCTCGCGCCCGCTTGGTCGAGGGCGTTGGCGATGCGGCGCAGGATTTCTCGGGTTTGTTCGGCGATATCGTCGCCGCCGAAGACTTTGCCGCCGGGCAGGGATGCGGTGGTCCCGCTCACGGCGACGAGGTTGCCGAGTTTCACGGCGCGGGAATAGCCGACGATATCCTCGAATTCGGATTCGGAGGAGATGTTCACGCGGTCGCTCATATCGACAGCATCGCATGGTGTTTCCGGCGTGGCGCGGCGCGACGGTATCGGCTCGCACCATTCGCGGCTCTCGAGGATCACGGCGGCGGCCAAGGTGAGCAACCACAGCGACATGGAGCCGACCTGGATGCGCTGGGCGACGCCGAGGGCGTAGCTGCCGGATAGGTTGTCGGCGATGAGCATCCACAGGGTGGCGGCGGAGCCGATGACGAGGACGGCGACGCCGAGTTCGCGCAGGATTCGCCAGCGGTGGTAGCGGTAGGCGGCGAGGCTGAAGGCGAAGGTGGCCACGGCGATGGCGGTGACGGCGACGGTGCTGGTCATCGCGTGCGGTTGATGCAACTGGGGAAATAGTTCGCTGGCGCGGGGCGGGCAGGGTTTGGCGGCGGTGCAGGCGCGCAGCGGCATCAGGACGTCGGCGATGGTGGCGGCGCCGAAGACGATGAGGGCGCTCCAGCCGACGACGGTGATGCGGTTGCGGGGGAAGATGACGAGTCCGCCGATGGCGGCGGGCACGAGGGCGATGCCGACGATTTTGTCGGCGGTGGCGAAGACGGCGCGGTAGGGCCTGCCTTCGGCGGCGAGTTCGCTGAGGAAGGAGTTGACCGGGTCGACGTTCATGCGGAGCGCGAATTCCAGGACCCAGGAGGAATAACACAGTCCGGCGAGGGCGATCGCGCCCGCGATCAACCACGACGCCACTAGCACGCGCCTGCCGGCGATCTTCGGGCTACCACTCACGGACACCATTCTCCTGCCTACCACTGAACCGATGACCAGTGGCGGGCCGGTGTCGCTGAGGAAACGTGATATCGGACACGTCAAGGCGGGATGACGGCGAATTGCCATCCGGGCCTCAGCCTGTCTTCAGGTTTGCCGGACAGTCTGGTGGAAACGAAGTGTTGGAGGAGATCTCATGATCGGGTATGTCACGGCTCTGGTCGGTTTCGCGGCGATGGCGGCGATGGTGCTGTCCGGCCCATTGGCGGCTCAGGCGCCGCGCGCGCTGGTCCGGGTTACCCATCGATAGCTATTGGGTTGCGGTGAGAGCCGCCTGAACCCTGTCCGCGGCCGCGGCCGCATCCTCGTGTTCCCAGATCCGCACCACCTGCCAGCCCGCCTCGGTCAACCGCGTGTCGGTGTCCCGGTCGCGGGCGACATTTCCGGCCAGTTTCTCGGCCCACCATTCGGCATTGTTCTTGGGGTCGGTGGCATGCTGCGGGCAGCGATGCCAGAAGCAGCCGTCCACGTAGACGGCGACCCGCCTGCGCGGGAAGACGAGGTCGGCGCGGCGCCGCTGTCCCGGCAGCGGGGCGCGGTCGACGAAGTAGCGCAGTCCGCGCCGGTGCAGTTCGCGGCGCAGGGCCAGTTCGGGCTTGGTGTGGGCGCTGCGCTGGCGCGACATGCGCGCGCTGGTCGCGGCGTCGGTGGCGGGTCTCATGCGAATGAGGTTGTGTCGCAGGATATTCGGGTCACGCCGCCCAGCCTCCCATGCGATCGAGATGGCACGCCATGTCGTCGAGGAATCCGGGCGGGAAGCGCAGGCTGCCCATGCCCGCGCGGCGCAGGAATCCGGCGGTGGCGCGCGCGGAGAGCAATCGGGAATCGGAGAGGTAGTCGCGCAGATCCTCGTAGGGCTCGTGCACCGGCCACGTGGACAGTGCCACCCGATAGCTCTCACCTGTTCGCCCCCAGGCGGCGGTGGGCCAAGGCGCATTCGGATCGAGTGGTTCGTCCTCGGCGATCGGATCCAGCGGTGCGGCCAATCGCGAGCCGACCCAGGCGGCCATGCGCACACTGACCGCGTTGCCGACAAGTTTCCAACGGTGCCCGTGTTTGATGCCGGGGACTTCCGTTGCGGGAGTGGTCCATTCGGGTGCGAAGCCCTGTAGGCGCTCACCGTCGACGATGCCCGGCGTGACGATCTCCCCGGAAGGCAGCCGCACCGCGGGCGGGCTGGCGATGCCGAGGGCCGACCCGCCTTTGAGGGTCGGCACCGCGTTCACGGCCCAGCCGAGTCCGCGCACGCCCTCGGTCCAGTAGAAGCCGCACGGATCCTGATCCGGGTCGCCGATCGCGCGTGGACCGGCGTCCTCGCCGAACAGGACGCGGCGCGGGTCCTCCGTGCGGGAGGCCAGCATGAGCACCCGCTGTCTGCGCTGCGGCAGCCCGAACGCGCGGGCGTCGACGACGCGGTAGGCCCAGGTGTAGCCGAGGTCGGCGAGGGCGGCGGTGATGTGCCGCATGGCCGCGCCGCGACCCAGTTGCAGCATGAACGGGACATTCTCGATGAGCAGCCAGCGGGGTCCGCGTTTGCGGCGCACCAGCCGGAATACCTCGTCGACCAGGCCGGAGCGTTGACCGGTGATCCCCGCGGTGCGTCCGGCCTGGGACAGGTCCTGGCAGGGGAACCCCGCGGCGACGAGTTCGGTGTCGGTGGGGAGGGCGCGCAGCTTGGTGATGTCGGCGTGCAGCGGCACGCCGGGGAAGTGCGCCGCGAGGACGGCCTGCGCGCCCGGATCGATTTCACACAGCAGTTCGGTGTGCCAGCCGTAGCCGGCGAGGCCGAGTTCGAGCCCGCCTATTCCGGCGAACAGTCCGACCATGCGTGCGCCCGTCAACGACCGTCCTTCCTTGGCGAGTGTCCGACATGACCGCAGTGGGGACTCAGGTTACTCGAGCCGGGTGCGCGGTCGGATTGCCTGTTCCGGTTGGTGGTGGGTCCGCGCGTCGCCGCCGCGCGGAGCGGTCGAGTTCGGGCACGTCGGGGGAGTGTGCCGGGGAATTGCTCGCAGTGCCTGCGCGTTGTCACCGCTCGGTGCGCCCGGCTTCGCGCGCCCGAAAATCGGTTGGCCGCAGCGGGTGGGAATGCGACCCTGGAGTGTCCGACTCCGGTGCGATTGTCGCTGGTGTCGACGTAGACCGATGGCGTTCGCGGGGTCGCCTTTGGCCCGTGACGCCGAATGTTGCTCGCACACCACCCGGAATGAGGGAGAACCTTGTCACTGACACTGGATCTGCCGCCGGCCGATTCGGAGACGCACAGACCCGACCGGTCCGCCGCGGCGCCGCCGGGCCGCCTGACTTCGCTGCGCCGCTTCGGCCCGCATATGCGGGAATACCGGGCGACGATGATCACGGCCAGCCTGTTGGCGTTGATGGCCACGCTTACCTCGATCGTGCTGCCGGTATTCATCGCGCGCATCATCGACGGACCGATCGCCCGCCGCGACCTGGCGGGCGCGCTGGCGCCCGCACTGCTGGTGCTGGTGTTCGGCGTGCTCGAGGCGGCGGGCATCTGGGGGCGGCGCTGGCTGTTCGCGGGACCTGCCGCGAAGTTCGAGGTCACCATGCGGGCCAAGCTCTTCCGCAAGTTGCAGGCGCTGGCGATCGGGCGGCACGACGCCTGGGAGTCGGGGCAGTTGCTCTCGCGCGCGGTGGAGGATTTGGCGACGCTGCGGCGTTTCATCGCCTTCGCCGGACCGTTCCTGATCATCCACATGGTGATCATCCCGGTCGGCATCGTCGTGCTGTGGTCGCTGAATTGGGTGATGGGCCTGGCGTTCTCGGTGCTCGCGGTGCCGCTGGGCATCATGTGCGTGCGGTTCGAGCGCGACTACGCGGTGGCTTCGCGCCGCTCGCAGGACCTCTCGGGTGATCTGGCCACCGCCGCCGAGGAGTCGGCGCAGGGTGTGCGGGTGCTCAAGGCATTCGGTCGCGGTGTGTTCTTCGGCAGCCGGTGGACGGCGCTCTCGCGCGAGTTGCAGGGCAGCCAGATGGTGCAGGTGCGCCTGGACGCGAAACTGTGGGCTTCGCTGAACGGGTTGTCGCACTTGATGACCGCGTTCGCCCTAGGCTACGGCGGCTGGGCGGTGGTGCAGGGCTCCATGACGCTCGGCACCTTGGTCGCGTGTATCACCCTCGCGAAATTCCTGCAGTGGCCGATCATTTGGACCGGCTTCCTGCTCACCGAACTAACCGACTCCCGCACCGCCGCGGACCGCTACTGGGAGATCATCGACACTCCGGTCGATATCACCGATCCCGCGCAGCCGGTCACCCTGCCCGAGCGGATGACAGGCGAATTGCGCTTGGAGGGTGTGCGTTTCGCGTTCCCGAATCAATCGGGTGGGCGCGAGGTCGAGGTGCTGCGCGATATCTCGCTGACGGTGCGCCCCGGTGAGACGGTGGCGCTGGTCGGTGCGACGGGCAGCGGAAAGACGGCCCTGCTCAACCTGATTCCGCGCCTCTACGACGTCACGGGCGGCACGATCACCGTCGACGGTATCGATATCGCCGCCATCAGTCTGGCCGATCTGCGTGCCCTGGTGACGGTGGCGTTCGAGGATCCGGTGCTGTTCTCGGCCAGTGTGCGCGAGAATGTGGCGCTCGGCGATCCGTCGGCCACCGACGCGCAGGTGCGGCGGGCGCTCGAGGTGGCGCAGGCCGAGGAATTCGTCGACAACCTGCCATGGGGTCTGGACACCAGAATCGGTGAACAGGGTATGAGTCTGTCGGGTGGTCAGCGGCAGCGGTTGGCACTGGCGCGGGCGGTGCTCGGGCGCGGCGCGCGCGGCGGACGCATCGTGGTGCTCGACGATCCCCTCTCCGCGCTCGACGTGGTCACCGAGGAGAAGGTGCAGGCCCGCCTGCGCACCGTCCTGGCGGACGCGACGACCTTGCTGGTCGCGCATCGGCCGTCCACCGCCGCCCTGGCCGACAGGGTGGCCCTGCTCGCCGACGGCCGGATCGTCGCCGAGGGCACCCACGAACAGTTGCTGCACAGCAGCGCGGAATACCGGGAATTGATGGGAGGTGAGCCATGAGCACGGCGGTGCAGGAGAAATCGCCGCAGGAGCCCGCGCCGGAGCAGACCCGCCGCGACGAGGTCGCCGACTGGCGCGGTATCGGCAATGAGGACAACGCGGTCAGCGAGACCGGGAATCTGGTGCTGGCCAAGCGGTCCCGCCGACTGCTGCTGGACCTGGTGCGCCCGTATCGGGGGCTGGCGATCCTGGCGCTGGTCCTGATCATCGTGGACAACGCGGCGATCGTCTCCGCGCCACTGTTCGTGGCGCACGGACTCGACGCGGGCATCGCCGCGGGCAGAGCGGGAAATTGGGCGCCGCTCACCGCGACGGTGGCGGGTTACCTCAGCACCGTCGGATTGGGCGCCGCCACCACCTACCTGTTCCTGCGGGTCTCCGGAAAGCTCAGTCAGAGCGTGCTTTTCGATCTGCGGGTGCGTTCGTTCGCGCATACGCAGCGGCTGAGCGTGTCCTTCCACGAGAAGTACACCTCCGGCAAGGTGGTCACCCGGCTCACCGCCGATATCGAGACCCTGCAGGAGTTGCTGGAGGGCGCGCTCAACGAGGCGCTCACGGCGATCCTGTCGGTCGTCACCATCGCGGTGCTGCTCGTCGTCCTGGACCCGACGCTGGCCGCGATCGTGCTGGCCGGATTCGTGCCGCTGGTGCTGGTGACACGGTGGGCGCAGCGGCGGCAACGGGCGGGCTATCGCCGCACCAGGGGCGCGATCGCGAAGGTCGTCGTGCAGTTCGTGGAGTCCATGGGCGGTATCCGCGCGGTGCAGGCGTTCCGGCGCGAGGGCCGCAACCAGTCGGTGCTCGCCGCCGAGGACGCCGAATACGGGTCGGCCACCACGGCCGCCATGCGCGGCATGGGCGACTACGCGGGCCTGACCAGGCTGCTCGGCAATGTCACCACCACCATCATCCTGGTGGTCGGCGCGTGGCAGGTGATCGAGGGGCGGCTCGCGGTCGGCGTGCTCGCCGCCTACCTGCTGTACCTGAACGAGTTCTACGGTCCGCTGGACCAGTTGGCGCAGGTCTTCAACTCCTACCAGTCCGCTGCGGCGGCGCTGGAGAAGATCTCCGGTGTGCTCGAGGAAGAGCCGATGGTGCCCGAACCGGCGGCGCCGGTCTCGCTGGTCAAGGCGCGCGGCGTGGTGCGGATGGACAAGGTGTGGTTCGGTTATGCGGCCGACTCGACACCGGAGGAGCGTCCCGATGTCGTCGGATCCGCGGGCGCGGCAGGTATCGGATCTGCCGGCGCGGTAGTCACCGAGTCCGTGGGTGCGGCGGTTGTCGAGTTCGCGGAAGTCACCGAGTCCGTGGGTGCGGCAGCTGTTGAATCCGCCGGTGCGGCAAAGCAATCCAGCAGGTCGCGGGTGGTGCTCCCCGAGTTCACCCTCGATATCCCGGCGGGCCGGGTCCTCGCGCTGGTCGGCGCGACCGGTGCGGGCAAGTCGACCCTGGCCAAACTGCTGACCAGGTTCTACGACCCGTCCGGCGGCGCCGTCACCCTCGACGGTATCGATCTGCGCGCCCTGTCCGACGCGGATCTGCGCCGGAACGTGGTGATGGTGACGCAGGAGTCCTACCTGTTCTCCGGGTCGATCGCCGACAATATTCGGCTCGGTCGCCCCGAGGCCACCGACGAGGAGGTGCACGCCGCGGCCAAGGCGGTCGGTCTGTACGAGTTCGTCTCGGCGCTGCCGGACGGATTCGCCACCGATGTGCACAAGCGCGGCGGCAGGTTGTCGGCCGGCCAGCGACAGTTGGTCGCCTTCGCCAGGGTGTTCCTGGCCGATCCGGCCGTGATCGTGCTGGACGAGGCCACCTCGAGCCTGGATATCCCGAGCGAGCGACTGGTGCAGGAGGCGCTGGAAACGGTGCTGCGCGACCGTACGGCGGTCATCATCGCGCACCGGCTGTCCACCGTCGCCATTGCCGACCGGGTGCTGGTGCTGGAGGCGGGCCGGATCGTGGAGGACGGCACACCCGCCGAGCTGATAGCGGGCACCGGGCAGTTCGCCAGTCTGCACGCGGCCTGGCGGGAGTCGCTGGTGTGATGCGGTCCGGATGCTCGCGTCGCTTACGGTAGATAGGTGACCAACGCAGCACCCTCCGACCCGGCGGAACCGGTCATCGCGCCATCGCGGTGGCCCGCGGTTCTCACCTGGCGCGCGCACGACGCCACCCGGATGGAGTCGGTGCGGGTGACGCTCAATGGCAATCGCATTCGCGCCGCGGGCCGGATCGTCGGCGGGGAGACCGCCGAGCATCCGGCCTTCAGCGCCTCCTACGACCTGGTCACCGACGAGAGCGGCGCGACCAAGCGATTATCGCTGCGCAGCACCACGGCCAGTGCGGGCGAGCGGCACGCCTCGATCGCACGGGACGAGGAGAACTACTGGCTGGTGGACGCGGGCGGCACCCACCTTCGCTCCACCTTCGCAGGCGCCCTGGATGTCGACGTGGTGCTGAGCCCGTTCTTCAATACGCTCCCGATTCGTCGACTGAGCCTGCATCACGCGGTCGAGGATGTGCTCGTTCCCGTCGTCTACGTACGTCTGCCCGACCTGATCGTCGGCGAGGCCAATCTGACCTACAGCAGCGCCGCCGACGGCATCAGTGTCCTGTCCCCGGTATCCAGCGCGACCGTCACCGTCGATTCCGACGGATTCCTGCTCGACTATCCGGGTCTCGCCGAACGTATTTGAATTCGGGTGCCTTTCGCGGCCGATTTGTCGAGCGGTGGCCGCTTTCCGAGCCGGGCGGGTGATTCGTCGAAATCAATCGATTCGGGTGATGACGCCGCCGCGCCTGCCCGCGTCGTGCAATTGTTCGAGCCAATTGTGGTCGCCGGGGCGGATATTCGTGATTTCCCAGCGTTCCACCGTTTCGTAGTCGGTGCGTCCGTCGTGGCCCGCGTCGACCAGCAGGCCCAGCGAACCCCGTGCGCGCAGGTCGTCGCGGGCCGCGCCGAGCAGTGTCAATGCTTCTTCCAGCACCTCGAGCAGCGCCGCCGCGTTCGGCTCGCAGATGGCGCGCACCAGGTCCGGGGCGGTGGCGGCCACCCGCGTGCCATCGCGGAAAGAACCCGCCGCCAACCCCAGGGCCAGTTCGCCGCCTGCCGCGCCGACCGCCGCCAGTGCCTCGGCCAGCACATGCGGCAGATGCGAGATCCGGGCCACCGCGCGATCGTGTTCGGCGGCCAGCACCGGGACCACCACCGACCCGCAGTCGAGCGCCAGTCGCACCACCCGCCGCCACGGCCGCGGATGCGTGCCCGCGTCGACGCCGACCGCCCACGTCGCATTGTGGAACAGTGCGGAGTTGCCTGCCGCCCAGCCGGATTCATTCGTCCCGGCCATCGGATGCCCACCGACGTAGCGGGCGGCCAAGCCATGTTTGCGCACCAGTTCGGCCACCGGACCCTTTACGCTCACCACATCCGTCAACGCGCAGTGCGGTGCGAACGTGGCGATGTCCTCGAGCAGGTGGTCGACGGCGGGCATCGGCATCGCCACCACGATCAGCGCGTCGGCCTCGGCGGCGCGGCGCAGCACGGCGGGCAGATCCGCGCTCACATCGAATCCTTCGGCCTGGGCGGCCGTGCCGGAACGGTTGTAACCCCAGGCCGGGTAACCCGCGGAAACCGCCGCACGCAGCAGTGATCCGCCGATCAAACCCGCGCCGAGCACACACACCGGAGTTCTGGTCTCAGAAGTCACCGGATCAGATTCCCATACGAGTTCAACATTTGAGCTTGAGCAGACTACCGTTGCGGCCATGGCAGCACAGCGCTCGGGCACGAACAGGGCGGCGTCGGAAGATTACGACGACGTGGAAGGGTTCGCAGTAGCGGTTGTCCGCGAGGAAGGCACATGGCGATGCACCCCGCTCAGTCAGGCCGCGCTCACCGATCTTTCCGTCGCGGAAAATGAACTCAAGGCATTGCGCAGTTCCGGCGCGGTATTCGGACTGCTCGACATCGACGACGAATTCTTCATCGTGCTACGGCCCGCGCCGAGCGGCACCCGACTCCTGGTCTCCGACGCCACCGCGGCGATCGATTACGACATCGCCGCCGACGTACTGGAGGCATTGAATGTCGATATTCCCGATATCGACCCCGACGAACTCGACGATGTCGAGCCGTGGGAGGAGGGCGACCTCGGCGTCCTCGCCGACCTGGGCCTGCCCGAATCGGTGCTCAGCGTCATCCTCGCCGAAACCGACCTGTATCCCGACGAGCAACTCGGCATGATCGCCCAGCGGCTCGGCTTCGCCAACGAATTCTCCGCGGTGCTGGACAAACTCCCCCGCTGAGGTGACACTCTCCGATCCGGAAATGGTGCGCGCCGCGCTCGCCGCCGCGCGCACCGCCGACCCCCGCGACGTCCCCGTCGGCGCGGTCGTATTCGATTCCGCCGGAAGAGAACTCGCACGCGCCGCGAACGCCCGCGAAGCCACCGGCGACCCCACCGCACACGCCGAAGTCTTGGCCCTGCGCCGCGCCGCCGTCGTCCACGGCGACGGTTGGCGACTCGAAGGCTGCACCCTCGCCGTCACCCTCGAACCGTGCACCATGTGCGCGGGAGCCCTCATCGCGGCCCGCGTCGGCCGCCTCGTCTTCGGCGCGTGGGAACCCAAAACCGGTGCCGTCGGCTCCCTCTGGGACGTAGTCCGTGACCGCCGTCTCAACCACCGCCCCGAAGTGCGCGGCGGCATCCTCGAGGCCGATTGCGCCGCCCTCCTCGACGCCTTCTTCCACCCCCACCGCTAGCCCCCCTCAGGTGCTTCGCCACCCCCTCTTCCAGCCGATTTAATGATCCGCCCGCCGTCCGGTATCGTTGTCGGCGGTGGCGTGTCCGAGCGGCCTAAGGAGCACGCCTCGAAAGCGTGTGAGGGGTAACCCCCCTCCGAGGGTTCAAATCCCTCCGCCACCGCTTATGCCCCTCGCCTGCTTGTGCAGGTGAGGGGCTTTTTGCTTCTCCGCAGAACGCACGATCGGGCTTCGTGCCCACATTTTGCCCACATTCGGCCGGACCGTACGCCGCATCCATCGCGCTCGCGAGCCTGTCCAAGTCCTCATCGAACAAATCCGAGTAGGTATTCAGAGTCTCCTTCGCGTCTTTGTGGCCGAGCAGCCGGGCGAGCGCGAGCACGTTCGCCCCGGCGGACACCGCCAACGACGCGCAGGTGTGGCGTAGGTCGTGCGGCGTGATCGGCTGGACCTCAGCGCGTTTGACGGCACCAGTGAACCAGCCGTCAACGGTCTTCGGGCGCGGCAGGTACTTAGTCGCGTCGTCCGGATGCGGGAACACCAGCGCATCGGGAGCGCGCCCTTTGATGTGCGCCGCTAGCTCGGTGAGGACGAACCGCGGAACGGGAACGCTGCGAATCTCTTTGCCCTTGGTCGGTCCCTCGGCGTGATCGACGCCGAGTTGTACGGCATTGTCGGCTACCGTGAGTCGACCCCGGACGATATCGACATCGCGGACTCGCAGGGCGATCAGCTCGCCCCAGCGTGGGCCGCAGTACGCCAGCATGAGCACCAAGAGCCGATGCCGCCCAGCCTCTTTGGCGAGGTGCGTCACGTCGCCAGCGTTGAGGTAGACGTGCCGCTTCTTCGTCTTCGTCGGCAGCACCTTTGAGACGGTCTTGCCGCGCGCCAGGTTCTTCGGCAGGAGCTTCTTGGTCTCCACCGCCATATCGAGGATGCTCGCGAGGACACCGAATGCGCGAATGACCGTGGTTGCTCCGGCGTTGATGTCCGGCTTGCCTTTGGCCTCGGCGCGTTCCTGTGCGGCCAAGCGCATGTCAATGATCCAGTCCCGCACCGCATCTTGCGTCACGTTGCCAATGCGGACTTCACCCCACCGCGGCTCGACATGCGTGCGCCATGCGGAGTCGAGCGTTCGATAGTTGGACGGCGCGACGCTCGCCCGCTTCTCCTTCAGCCAGTCGGAAGCGAGTTCGGCGACCGTCACGCGGCCCAGCGACGGCGCGACGTAATCGCCAGTCATCTTCTTGACCTCGACCGTGTTCGCGAATTGCTCGGCATCGCGCTTGACCTTGAATCCGCGCTTGTCGGTCTGTTTGCCGTCCGGCTTGCGGTAGCGCACCCGAAATAGCGTGTGCCCCTTCTTGCGACACTCCTCGATGTCCGGGCCGCAGACCCTCTTGCACACGGTTGTGGGGTAGGGCTCAATCGTTGCCATCGGCGGCAGCCTCCCGCGCTCGTCTGGCTTCCTTGGCGCGTGCCTTCTCGCCCGGGGTGCGCAGGGCATCGTCCTTGGATTGTTTCCTGAGGAATTCGACCAGCGCGGCGTCAATCAGCTCCCGGGCTTCGTCCCTGGTGATGAGCGCTGATGGACCCATGCCGATTTCAATTTCGCTGGCCGCAAACAGTGGCATCGCGCGATAGGCGAACTCGGTTGGTGATCCGTATTCCGTTCCAGGCAAAGGCTTTTGGGCTGAAAGCCACTGCCATACCTCACGGCCCGTAGGTCCGACAGCGACGCCTGTCGGCGGGTTGGTCAACGGCGCATCGGGATCGCCCGTGGCGTCGGGCATCAACAGCGTGACCGGCGCGACGTCGAGCGCCGCTGCCAAGGCTGTCAGGTCGTCTGTGTCGATTCGGCGTTCCCCCTTCTCAATTCGGGATAGGCCGAGCACGGGGATCGGTCGGCCGACGGCCTCCAGTCGCCGTGACAGCTCCGCGTACCCCAGATTGAGCCGCTCTCGATGGGCTTTCACGTTCTGTCGTGCAGTTTCGCCTGTAGACCCGAGGGGGTTCTTCTTCGGCCCTGACGGCTTCTGCTCCTGGTTCTCTGCCATGACGAGCAGTGTGTCACATCAAAATGATGTGAACAACGATCAGCTTGACTCTGATTCGATCTCTGTGCATTCTGTTGCGTAGTGCTATCGAAATGATGCGCTAAGCCATCGAATCGATTTGGAGCTCTGATGAAGCGAACCACAGTCGCCGTCGTGCCTGTCCCGCCCGAGCCTCGCCTGACCCCTGAGCAGCTTGAGGAACGCTGGCCGGGCATCACCCGTCAGCGACTGGCGCAATGGCGCTACCTGCGCGTCGGCCCCGACTACATCAAGGTCGGCAAGTCGGTGTTCTATCCGCTGTCCAGCGTCCTCGACTACGAGCAGCGGAACACGGTCACTTGCGGAGGTGCTGCCTAATGCCGCTCACTCCTGACCCCCATGAAGTCGGCCCGGGAGCGGGTGCAACCGCTCACCGGGCCATCGGAAACCCTCACCAAAGCGAAGTGGAGCAGTTCCCTATGGACACGGTAGCAACCGCCCTGACCAGCGCGGAAGCCGCAGCGGTTGACTGGTCGGACGCCGCGCCGAAATGCTCGCACCGCCGTTGCGAGCGCACCGCCGATTACTACGTGGACCAGCACGGTTGCCGTGATTTCTTCGTGTGCGAGCTACACCTACGCCGGGAGCGATACCGCGTCGCGGAGATGATCGCGAAAACGAAATCGGGACGCGTTGTCTGCGTGGATTGCAAGCGACCGGCGCGGACGTGGTCCGAAGGGCTTCACACGGTGTCGCTGTCGGGAGGTGCGGCATGACGAGCAACGAGATTGCCGTGCGCGGTTCCGATGCCTATCTCGGCCGCATCCTGGCGCGCTCGGTTGCGGATCGAATCGGCCGCGGCCGGGGAGGGCGTGCGACCGCCCCGACGCTCGGGCGACCGATCGATTCACCGGCCGATGTACGAGAGGTTTTCCGTACTCACACGGGACACGATTACGTCGCGACGCCCGTTTCTGAATGGTCCTCTGCGGGTGAGGTTCTCACGGCCCGGTACCGGGAGGAGGCCGAGTTGCTGGCGCTGCGGTTGGTGGAGCTGGCCGCGGAAGTACCCGACCCGCTGGAGTTGTACGTGGTCTGGCAGACGATCGGCCGGCGCATGCGCGAACTGGACGCCGAGCTGCGCAAGAGCCTCGGTGAGATGCCCGCGGAACGCCCGAGCCAATTCCGAATTCGAGGAGGAGAGGCCGCATGAACGCACGCCCGGACAACAACGACATCCCCGACCGCATCATGATCCTCGGTGAGGATGGCGCGCCGAAATCCGTTGTGGATGTGGCCAGGATGCAGGCCGACGCGACGCGGCTCATGTACCAGATGGCTGCTGCCGCAAGCGATAACGCCGAGTTGGACCGTATCGGCACCGAATGGGCCGCCGCCTTGGACCCCGACTATTTCGGGTATGTGGCGGCCGGTGCGCTGTCGCTGCTGGTGCGGAACATCCTCGCGCCATTGCTGGAAGTGCTCGACGCGACCGCGCCCGGTCACGACTTCCGGCGCACGCTCGCCGAGTCCCGCGACCACGCCGAGGCCACCCTGGGCGGTGGTGGCCAGTGACCCACTGCGAGGTGAAACCCGCTGTGGCCGAGGATGCTTACCTTCTCGACGAGGCCGGAGAAGGTCAGGGGGAGGCTGGGCCGTCCAGCGTCGATGTGATCGAGGAGTTCTGGGCCTCCCGAAAGGTTCTGACCCACGTGCGGGAGTTCGCTCGCGCACGGCGGGCCGGACCGTGGGGTGTACTGGGCGTCATCCTGGCGCGCACAGTCGCCGCGGTACCGCCCACGGTGACCCTGCCGCCGGTCGTGGGTGGACGAATGTCGCTCAACCTGTTCACTGCCTTGGTCGGGCCGTCCGGTGGCGGCAAGGGAGCATGTGAGGGATCCGCTCGGGATGCGGTGGTGTGCAGCTACGACCCGCACGGGCTCACTATGGTCGATATCGAGGAGTTCCCGCTCGGGTCGGGCGAAGGCATCGCCCGCACATTTCGGCCAGCGGGGATCGATGACCAGGAGCTGAATTCCCGCGACCGCGCCATCTTCGGCGCACCCGAGATCGACACCGTTGCCGCCCTGTTCAGCCGTAGCGGCTCCACGCTCGAGGGCGAGTTGCGCAAGCTGTACTCGGGTGAGCAGATTGGTTTCAACAATGCTCGCAAGGAGACTCGGACCGTTGTCGCGGGCCACAGCTACCGCGCGTGCTTCGTCGTCGGTGTGCAGCCGTTGCGCGCGCAAGCCTTGCTCGGCGGCGCGGACGGTGGCACTCCGCAACGGTTCTTGTGGATGCCGGTCACGGACCCGGATGCCCCCGACACCGCCCCCACCGAGCCCGCGCAATGGGTGGTGCGGATGCCCCGGCCGAATTGGAAACCAGGAGACCTTGTCATTCCCGACGAGGCCCGGGAAGCGATCGACACGGCCCGGTTGGTCCGGCTGCGCGGCCGCGACGGCGAACCGGATGCGCTCGACGGGCACGCGCTTCTGACACGGGTGAAGGTGGCCGCCGCCTTGATGGCCTTGGACGGGCGGACCGAGGTCAGCGAGGAGGACTGGTATCTGGCCGGAGTCGTGATGGCGATGTCCAACCACACACGCGCCCGCGTCCAGGCCGCCTCCCGGGAGCAGGTCCGCCGCGCGAATCATGCCCGCGCCCTGGCCAGTGCCGAGCGCGACGAGGTCATCGGCGACCGCAAGTTTCAGCGCGCCTGTGACCGCATCCTCTACTGGCTGGACAAGGGATCTCTCCCGCGCTCGGAGTTGCACCGAAAGTTGAAGGTGGACATCCGCGACAACTTCGGTCCAGCTATCGCCGAGCTGATGGAACGCGGCGACGTGGTCGAGTTGGAAACGGACGGGAAAACCGTCTACGCCCGAAAACAGGGACACGAGGGACACGACACCGAAAAACCCATGTCTAGCAGCGATAACAAGTGTGTCCCCGAGGGACACGGAGGCGGGACACGGGACACGACGGCGGTGGCGGTGCAGGGACACGTGTCCTTGCACAGTGTCCCTACTGAAACGCCTGTGACCAGCACAGAGGGCGGTGTGTCCCGCGTGTCCCGTGTCCCTGGCCCTGTTCACGGCGCAGCGGTCGAGCGTGCACGCGGAAAAGCAATCCAGCTACTTTCCGCACACGACGAAATGAGCGCACGAGAGATGCGCCGCAACCTCTCCCGAGAGACCAGGCCGGGGCTTGCCGCGGCCCTCGAATCTCTTGCGACTGAGGGCATGATCGCGACCCGCCCGGAAGGTGACAGGACCCTGTACCGCCTCGCCTCTGGAAGCGGCGCGGCATGACCCACGACCCCATCACCCCGGACCGCGAACGTCGCCTGGACGCGATCACGTGGCCGAGGCTGGAGAAGCGGTGGTGTGAATGCACCGAGGCAGAGATAGAGCAGGTGCTCGCCGAACTGAATCGCGAGACCGCCGAGTCGCGCGCTCGCACCGCCGCCGCGGAAATCCGCATCGCGGCGATGCAAGCGCGGATCGATCAGGGCGAGGCCCACATTCGCGATGGCCTGGAGCGGCTGGAGCGCTGGGCGAACGGCACGCGGCCATGACTACCCACCACGGTAAGGAGACGAACACACCCATGGAACTCATCACCAGCCCCGCGTCCGGCAAGCCGTTCGCTCCGCCGATGCCCCGCGCTCGCGGCCACATCTGGCCCACCCATCGGCACAAGGCGAAAGCGAAGCGGGCCGCCGGATACCAGCGCCGCCGCGAAGCACGCCGCGCCCGGCCGGAGGAGCGGACGCCATGACCGCCGAGCCGTCAGCGCCATCCGTGGTCATTTTGACCACGGATCACCCGGCCGTCGGCCTCAGCCTCAAGGAGCTGCGCGACTGCCGGTTTGCCGTCGCCGAGCAACTGCACTACCGCCGCCGCATCGGCGCACCCATCCCCGCCTGGCTGCGCCGACTACATGACCGCCTCGACGCCGAGCTACGCGCCCGCATGTCCGCTGACGGACCGGAACCCGAAGCGGCTCAGCAAGACTCGGAAATGATCGGTACCCCCGAGGCCGCAACCATCCTCGAATGCACTGCACGCCACGTCCGCCGCCTGGCCGCCGATCTCGACGGCCAGCGGATCGGACGCGAGTGGATCTTCCACCGGGGCACCGTCACCGAATACGCCCGAGCCCGGAAGGAACACCCACCATGGCCGCAGACCCGAGCATCCTGACCGACGCGGTAAGCGCCTACGTCGCCAGCATGGACGACAAGGAATTCGCCAGCTTCACCGCCGCAGTGCGCGAACCGGATTCCGCACCCGACGGCAACGCGTCTGGTTCCGCACCTGCCCCGCAGCCGTCACGGCAGGCCGCATCGCAGCAGGCCCAGGAACAACTGGCCAAGCGATTCGGCAACCGGAACGGGGCCAGCAAGTGAGCGCGCCCCTGCTGCCGCAGTTCGTTGCGCCGCCGCTGCCCGCGCAGCACCGCAACCGCGAGCTACGCGCCGTCGTCGAAACTCTGCCCGGATACCTCGAGGCCGAAGCCGTTGCCCAGCAAGCCAATCGGCAACGGGCACAGCTCGAGCCAGCTCGGCCGCACCTGGCCGACACCGATGAGCAGATCATCGCCGCGGGAGTCATCCCCGACGACTACGCCGCCCGGGTTCGTGACACCGCGACCGCGACCATTGCCCACGATGCCGCGGTCGCCGCGCTGCACGATCTCCACAAGCGCGCCACCGAGAAATGCGCCGCGCTCATCACCGGGGCCGTAGACGATATCCTCGCCGCGCTGCACACGCGGCTACAGCGTGTCGTGGCCGACGCCACCAAGGCAGTGGGCACCCTCGACGGCGTGACCGATGTCGAGATCGCTGTGCGCATCGGTGGAGACACCGCGAAAGCGTGGGCCGCCCTCGCCAATGGCTGGGACACGCACCAGCGGCTACGCGCCGCGCAGAACGCCGTCATGGCCAGCTACGACCGCGACGCGATCAACTCCGCTCGCCCCGCGTGGTCGGCCGACCCGATCGCCAGCGATCTCTACCTGTCCAACCTCGATCAGGTGTGGCCCACGTGGCGGACGCCGATCAGCGTCGATACCGGATTCGGTGCAGCCGAAGGTGATACCGCGCCTTGGCCCGAGCCCGGTCCGGCGCTGCTGCTGTGGGCGATTACCCACGGGGCGCAGCTGTGGATACCGACACGGCCGCGGCTGCAACGGCTCTGGGCCGACCGCGCCACCGGTCGCAGCGAGACCCCCGCAGCCGAGCGCGACCACCGCCGACCGATCCAGCCGACCACACCGCCGCGGTTCGATCCGTTCGGCGCCCGAGTCCGATAGGAGCTGTACCCATGTCCACACCGATACCACGCTCCACGATCCAGGGACCGTTGATGAGCGAGTTCATCACCGCCCTACAGGAATACCTCGACTCGCTCGCCCAGCCCGGACCGAACTCGACCGCAGCCCAGATCACATTCCTGAACAAGGTCCGCGACGGCTCCGCGTTCAACCACTGACCAGCCGGGGTCCGGCCCAGCCCGGACCCCAGGGCGGGGGAGCCCTCCCGCCGGGGCCACGGAACAGCGGGACGCTCTGCAGATTCCGACGGCTGCACGCATCCCGCACACTTCGCCCTGACGGACCGCTCACCGACGATCGAGAGGAAATCCGATGCGCCACAGCCCCGCCGCCCGCAAGCTGCTGGCGGCCCTGAATGCCGAGCTAGACGCCGTGGGCGCTCGCCTCGGCCAACCGATCGAGTGGACTGAGCGCGAGCGCACCGTGCTGGAGCTGATCGCGTCCAATATCGACCGGAAAACGGCCCTGGACGCACAGTTTTCGGGCACCGAGGACACGAAACTACGTCTGAAGCTGTCCGCGGAGCTGCGCTTGCTTGAGGCTGCCCTGGCGCGGTTGCTGAAACAGGTCGAGCCCGAGCCCCCGGCCCTGTCTCAGCGCTCGCTGAAGGCTCAGCGGGCCGCCCGCGCCCGCTGGGATAGGCCCAGTGCCTAGGCTCGTTGCCGCTCGCGGCAATACACGGCCTGGTCTGTACGAATGGGCGTGCGCGGAGATCCGCTCCGTGCACGCCCGGCCGGACCCGCGTGGGCACAGCGAGGGCGGCTGGCTTTCCGAGCAGCTGCGCAACGCCCGCCATGGCCAACCCGTGACCCTCCCTGCCTGGATGCTCGACGGCCACACCGCACGGGCCGACCGAGTGGTCGGGGCCATCCCGCAGGACCGTGCGCTGCGGGCCGCCGCTTACGCGGTCGGGCCTGACGATTCAATTCTGCCGGCGGTCTGAGTCCGGCCGGATGCGCTTGCGTTCGCGTAGTCCGTAGCAGTCAGACGGTTCGCTGCGATCTTGTTGGTATGCACGCTCCCATATTCATCGGAGGAGGACTCGAATGTTCGAAGGAGCACATGCTCGGGTTCGGCGCGCGGCTGAACATCGAGATGCGATTGCCAAAGTGTGGAGCGCCTATATCGACGCCGAGCCGAGGCGACTCAGCTTCGATGAGGAAGACGAGGGAAGCTACCTCGTCACGGTGATCACCGGCGATCCGATACCAGTCGAGGTCAGCATTCTATTCAGCGAATGGCTGCACAACCTCCGTGCCGCGCTTGACAACTCGCTCTATTTTGCCGCGGCCATCGAATCGGGGCACAATCCGCCTCCGCATGCGAGCGCTCTACAGTTCCCGATCGCGACATCGGCGGGCGACTTCAGTAAGCAGCGCAACAGGATTCGCGACCTCAGCCAAGCAACTCAAGATGACATTGAGAGTATTCAGCCCTACAACGCCCAGCCGGACCACTTGTCCAACATCCTCTACTGGGTGCACGAGCTCGCACGTCTCGACCGTCATCGACACCACCACTTGTTCGGCTCACGGGTGGTTTGGATGAGCGGTGTCGCTGATCGGGGAACCGTTTCGCCACTCATCGACAACAACGACGATTTCTACATTGACGACGGCCTCATCGTCGCGCGTATTCAGCTTGAGCCGCCGTATTCCGACACTGAACCTGACCACCGCGTCCGATTCGATATGACGTGTGAGCTGGACATTCCGGAGTGGCGCGGGCGCGCAAGCTCTCCAATGAACCGAGTCACGCTCGCCGACCGGATGCAGCGGGTAGAGGACTTCGTCGCACACCACGTGGTGTACCTGGAAGAGACTTCGCCTACAAGGACGTGAGATCACGACCCTGCTTCGCGTCGTCAGATCTTGACGTTCGCCCACTTGGCGAAATGGGCGAGTTTGTCTGTGCCGCGCCGCACGTAGGCGAGCACCGAAAGGTCTCGCGTGCCTAGCGAGTCAGCTGAAGAGCGGTGCGCGTCGGCCCGCTCAGCAACTGGAGCCAGCGGCCGGCGGTTGCCCGTCCTCGTCCTCGATCCGCCGGCGGATTGCCTGCACCGTGCGATCTTTCGGAATGCGCTCGGGCCAGAGGATCACCGCCAGCACGACACCCAGGGGCAGGCCGAACACGACCACCCACCCGAGCGTTATCCATCCTTCGTTCATTGAATTTCGTTGTCCTTTACCCAGGTTGGCTCCACGTCGACCACTGCCAGGGACGCCGCCGCAATCGCCGACAGAGCATCGGCGTGGAGTTCGGCGTATTCGTCAGGGTTGACCGGCCATCCGTCCGGCCCGACCGCCGACCACGTGCCATCCGCGTGCTGGAGATAGCACGGCTCGTCGTCGTCCTGCGCCAGTGCCAGCTTGCGGAGGTCTTCGTCGTTACGTCGTGCGGGTACGTCCATCACCGGCCCCCTTCGGTTGGATTGGTGGGCACCCGCCGCTGAGGAGACCGGGAGGGGTTGCGGTCGCGTCCCAGCGGCGGGGTTGTGCTGAGCTTCGTCGTGATGTGGTGGTGACTGAAGGCGGTTAGTGTTCACAGGTGTTCGCAGAATCGGATGTGACCGGCCCTCTGCTCCGTGAGCTGCGCGTTGTCGCCGGTATCGGCCTGCGCAAGATGGCCGCGCGAACCCACTTCAGCCCCAGCTACCTGTCCCAGATCGAGAACGAAAAACGTCCTGTGCCAATCGATGTCGTTCGGGCCTATCGCGAGGTGCTCGGGAACGATCCGGTATTGGACGTGGACCGACTGGCCGCCGCCATCTCCGAACCCGCATCGGTGGGTAGCTCCGCGACTGAGGACCTTGCGGTGATCCTCGAGCGGACTCGTCACCTGGAGGACCAGGTGGGCGCGGTGCTGGTGACTCCGGCCATTCGTGGAATCGATACTGTGGCAAGAGCTTTGGTTCCAGCGGGAGGGGCTGCGATGGCGTCGGAGGTGGCCTGTTATCGAGGCTGGCTCGAACACGTCGGCGGGCACTACACCCTGGCGGACAAGGCACTCACCGACGCCGCCAAGCTCGGTGAGGCATCCGGCGACGGATCACTGTTCGAGCACGCCCTGTCGTTCCTGGCCTACACCGCGTGGCACCGGGGCGACCTGGCGCGCGCTCTCGACGTGACCGACGCAGCCATCCATGTACCGGGGGCGCATCCAGTGTTGCCTGCCTATGACCGGTACCAGCAGGCCGAGTTACTTGCGGCCGAAGGTGACGCACACCGCGCGGTTCGGGCGCTGCACAAAGCGGATCGCGCTGCCGAGTTGACGGACGGGCTCGAGCCGCCCCGGCACGGCTACTGGTACGTGGAAGGGTTCTGGGGTGTGCAACGGGGTGTGGTGTTGGCGCTACTCGGTCGCCAGGCCGAAGCGGTGCGGGAAGCTTCAGCAGGGGTTGCCGTGCTGCCTGCCGAGTTCCAGCGCGCGGAATGGCTCGAGATCATGCTCCATCGGATCGACCCCGAATGGAGCTGAGGCACGGATTCTTCAGAAGAATCCGTGCCCACATTTTGCCCACAATCGACCGAGAATCACCCAGATTCAGCGTGAACTACAACTATGTGATTTCGCAGGTAGGGCCATGTTCGACCCCCTGACCATGATCGCTAGAAGAGTTCAAATCCCTCCGCCACCGCCAGTGCCCCTTGCCTGTTCTTGCAGGTGAGGGGTTATTTCTTTAATCAAGCAGCGGCTTGATTGGGCTCCGTGACAAGATTTTGACAAGTGCAGCTACCAGCGCTTGTCGCGGCGGAACCTTCGCCGCCGGAATACTTCTCGTCCATCGCTGCCGCTACCCGGTCCAAGTCGTCGTCGAACGTCCGCGTAAGTGTTCAGTGTCTCCTTGGCGCCCTTGTGGCCGAGTAGCCGGGCCAGGGCAAGGACGTTCGCGCCAGCCGATACGGCCAGCGAGGCGCAGGTGTGGCGGAGATCGTGCGGGGTGATCGGCTGCACCTTCGACCAATTCACGGCACCTGCGAACCAGTCGTCCTCTGACTTCGGGCGCGGGAGGTATTTCTCCGGGTCGTCCGGGAGCGGGAACACCAGCGCGTGCTGGTGCTTGCCCTGCACATGCTCTTTCAGCTGTTTGAGGATGAACTGCGGCACAGGAACCGGGCGGATTTCCTTGTCCTTCGTTTCCTCCTCCGCGTGGTCGAAGCCCAACCGTACGGCATTGTCGGCCACCGTGATCCGTGCGCACCGGAAGTCGATATCGCGTACCCGGAGCGCGACCATCTCGCCCCATCGTGGGCCGCAGTACCCGAGCATGAGCACCAAGAGTCGATGCTTCCCTGATTCTTTGGCGAGTCGCGTCAGGTCCGCCGACGTGAGGTAGACGTGGCGCTTCTTTTTCTCGTCCGGCAGGTTCTCGACACCACGCGCCTGATTCTTCGGTAGTCGCTGGCCTTCACTGCCGCATCGAGAATTCCAGCCAGAACACCGTGTGCCCGGATGATGGTTTGCGCCATCGGAGACCTTGCGGCCCCTTGGCCGACGTGGCCCCGGGCTCGGGTGGCAGACTTGCCGCGCTGGGGACGCTGCCGGAAACCTGGACTGCCGCGACCGGTGGCGGTGGATGCATCTGTGGTTCCGCTGCGCGGGCAGGATGCGCGGTCAGTTTGCCGCCGCGGACGGTATCGACATCAAGACCCACACCGAAAGCCCCGTCACCTCAGACATGTTGCTGAGGGACGGGGCTTCCCGGTGCTTCAGGTTGAAGGCCCGGATTAGGTATCCATGGTGGAGTTCTCGAACAGGAGCGTTGGTTCGGCAAGGATGTCTCGTCCGGTTTCGCTCTTGTAGACCTCATCCACGCTGCCGAATCGGGCTGTGGCGTAGTCGAGGTCCAAGCGTTCGGCGGCCAGGCGCACCGCGGTTTCGCTCGGGCCTTCGATTTCGAGGAACGGCGGCAGCCCAGGCCAGGTGTCGAGGTCGAACACCACGTCGGCGAATTGCCACTCCTCGCGGTAGTTCTCTTGATATCTGACTTGGCGCAGGCCGAGCTTGGCGAGGATTTCAGCCATGGCAGGCAGGTCGCCGACAGTTGTTTCGATTTCGGTGGTGCCGTCGATGGTGGTGGCGTCGGTGACGTGCTTCAGTGTCAGTGTGGAGCGTGTTCCCTCGTTACGGAGGCGAATCCATGCGCCGCGAGCCAGTGAGTCATTCTCGAATATCTTGCGGGTCAACAGGGTTTGCGGGAACGTCCGGGTAGCGCCGAGGTCGGTCAGTTTCGCCCGCAGGGCATCGACGTCCACCGACAGGAATTTCGCTTCGTACTCATGCTTCATCGCTGTTGTGTGCGCCTTTCGACTGGTTGTTCGGGTGTCTCGTGGCGACGAGCAACCCCATGCAGTGGGTGTGGTCGTGCAGTTGCCCCATATGGGCACGCTCGACGAACGTGCCGGTCTGCAATGTCAGCAGCACGTTCCAGGCGCGTGCGAACTGGAGGGCAAGCCGGTCGGGTGTGGTGTAGTGCTCGATGACGTCTTGGCGAGGCTCTACCGCCATCATGAACTCCGCGCCGAACAGTCCACCTGGGGGGACGAGTTGTTGCATCCGGCCGACGAATTCGTTGAGCGGACGTCGGTGGTTGGCGCTGTAGTGCCAGGAACAGCTTGTCCAGACCGCATCCGCGGTGAGGTCGGCCGGTTCGATGTCGAGGAAGTCCGCGCACACGATGCGAACACGGTCGTAAAGTTCGGCTTCCTTCAGCCGCTTGACCAAGCCGGGTGCGTAGGTGATGCCCGATATCGGAAGCAGCACCTCGCCGCCGTTGAGCGCGAGCGGGTCCTTTTCGAGTGCGAGAACGCGATATCCGGCCGCAGCCAGCGGCAGGACGAACTTGCCGTCGCTGGCACCGACTACGGCCACGGTCGCGCCCGGTCGGCATTCCTCATGTAGGGCGCGCATGAATTGCGGGAAGAACGTCAAGGTCCGTTCCCAGAGGCTAGCGGTAGGCATGGTCGGCTCCGATCGCGTCCAGGTCCAGGATCGCTCGTACAACCTGTTCCGGTGGGAGTCCGCTGGTTTCGATCTGGTGGACGGGGAACTGTAGGTATGCGTCGGCAAGGCGGTCGGCGTTCTGTTCTCCGATCGTGTCCCATCGGGTGGTCGGCTTTGCCCGCGCAGCCATGCGCTTCCGTCGCTCGTGTGGTTCGCAGACCAGTTGGTACATGATGGGCTCAGGCAGATTGCGGGGCAGGATCACATCGACATCCGCTCCGTAGACGCGGTGGGTGGTCAGGCAGCGGGCGAAGTAGCTTTCGACTACGACGGGTATTCCGGCATCGAGGTAGCGGCGGATCTGGTCGACGGCGGTGAAGAGTGCGGACAGGAAGAAACACATTCGCGCATCGACGTTTTCGTAGCCGTCCAGCTCGCGCCGAAGCGGTTGGTAGCACGGCGGAACAGTCGGCACGAGTACTGCTTGACGGGCTTCGGCAAGTAGGGGCGCGACCGTCGATTTGCCGGTTCCGGGTAAGCCCTCGATGCTCTCGAAAAGGTGTCGTCTACGCATGGCTGTACACCACATCCGGAATGCCAAGCATCACTTCATCATTCGAGGACGGTAGATGCACGATGCAGTCCGCGTCCTTGTCGTACCAAAAGGCGTGCGAGTCCTTGCCGACCGCCTTACACGACATCGTGAGCGCACCGCGCGGATCCGACTCGATTCGGTCGATTTCGTGGCGCGCGCTCGGTGCGGCACATGCCCGAGCGCCATCCTCGGACAGGTCTTCGTCCAGCACCACATCGATCCCAAGAGCGGTGCGCTGCAACTGATCACGCATCACCGAGTAGTCGGCAGGGTCGGTCACCAGCATTTCAGGGCGAAGGGCTGCATTGCCGACTGGCCGCAACTGGTGCAGCTTGAGCTGTGAGACCCCGAGCGTTTCCAGGGTGCGTGCCAGGTCGGCCACTTCGCCGATGTTGTACCGGTTCACGGTCAGCGTCGCGCCGATCTGGATGCCCAAATTGCGTGCAAGCGTGATGGATTCGAGAGCTGCGGCGTAGCTTCCCGCGCGGCGAATGAGATCGTTGGTGTTGCCGATCCCTTCCAGAGAAATACGCAGCAGGTCAACGCACGGCGCGATTTCGCGCAAGCGCGGGCCGATGCGGTAGCCGTTGGTGCATATCTCCACGGCCAGGCCGAGGGTGCACTTCGCGTAGCGGACAACATGAGCCAGGTCCTTGTAGACGAACGGCTCGCCGCCGAGCAGCGTCACTGCCTCGGTGCCGTGCTGCCGTTGCATGAGCCGCATGAGATTGCGCGCCTGTTCGGCGGTGAAGGCGTCGGCATGCTTCAGCCGCTCGCCGTGGAAGCAATGGCCGCAGTTGAAGTTGCAGCGGTACAGCAGCTGTAGGTACAGCATCCGAATTCTGCGAATGCCGGTGACTGCTTCAATCACGTTGGCCCCCTTGGGTTTCGTGGGTGGGATGTCATCGTGTCGGGGAGCGCTGGGACCGCGTAACCGCGTATGGGACAGTGCGATAGACGTCCCGGGACGTTTTCGGCGTCCTGCGGCGATGTCCTTGCTGATGGCCGATACGTCGGTTTCCATAGAGTCTGTGAACGTCCGGCTTCAGAGCGTGCTGTTCCAGCGGGGCATCAGGCCCGAGTCGCTGGCCGAGGTGTGCCAGGTCGATCCGAAGACGGTCGGGCGGTGGCTCGGTGGTCGGGTGCCACACCCGAAGCACCGCCATCGCGTCGCCCATCACCTCCGCGTGGAAGAGGAATTCCTATGGCCGCCCGCCCCGGAGATGCCGCCTGTACCGAAGAATGTCGAACTGGTTGCCACCTATCCGAACCGCGCCGAAGTGCCCCGCGAGGTTTGGCTTTCGCTGCTTCGCGATTCGGTCGAGCAGATCGACGTACTCGTGTTCTCCGGGACGTTCTTCGTGCAGTCGAATCCGCAAGTGGTGAAGATGCTTGCCGAGCGGGCCGCACAGGGCACGCGGGTTCGTCTGTGCTTCGGTAACCCGAATGGAGAGGCCGTTGCCGCTCGTGGTCGAGAGGAAGGAATAGGCGATACCTTGTCGGCGAAAATCCGCGCCTCGCTGACCTACTACCGACCGCTGCTGTCCGAGGATCGATGCGAAGTCCGGCTGCACGATACGACGCTCTACAACTCGCTATTCCGCTACGACGAAAACCTGATGGTAAATCCCCACATCTGGGGCCAACCAGCCAGCGCCAACCCGATATTCCAGCTCAGACGTGTGGACGACTCCGGATGGTTCGACAACTACACCGAGAGCTTCGATGCCATCTGGGCCGACGCTCAGCACTGGATACCCTGAAGAAAGGTTGATCATGGGAAGGATCGAGTACTACTACGACCCGAAGGCACCTGAACCCAATTCGCTCGTGGTGGCTTGCAATCTGCTCGTGACCGATGAGTCCGGCGCGATTCTGCTGCAACGTCGCCGCGATACGGGACAGTGGGCGCTGCCGGGCGGTGCGATGGACATGGGTGAGACAGCCGGGGAATGCGCTGTCCGAGAGTGCCTGGAGGAGACCGGGATAACCGCAGAGATCACCGGATTCCTTGGCGTGTACAGCAATCCTAATCACATCGTCGCCTACACCGATGGCGAAATTCGTCAGCAGTACGAGAACTGCTACATCGGACGGCCGGTCGGCGGGAAACCAACCATCAACGAGGAAGCCGATGGCGTGACGTTCGTTCGCTCCGAAGACCTGGACAAGTACGATATCCACCCGAGCATGCGCCAGCAGATCGGTGACTACCTGTCCGGGAACTATCCCTACCTCGGTTGAGCTGCCGTCGCCTGCTCGACACGGGCGGTCGCAGCGAGGATTTCCGGCTTGGCTCGCTGAATGAAACGGCCTACCAACGTATTCGGGCCGTACCGAGTCACGATTTCGGCTATGCGGTCCGCTGGCGTTGTCGGTGTCCCGTCCGGTGTTGTCGTCATGTCGCAGTAGGTCAGGGCATCGACCAACAGTGGGTCATCGAGAATCGGAAACTCCGCCTCCAACTGTTCGCGTAGGCCGCGCTCGTCGGCTTCCAGAGGTGCGAACGTATGGTTGGCGACCAGCCGGACAAGCCGCTCGTCGGCATGATGCATATCCCGCAGGAATCGGGCACCATCCAACGGATGAAAGCCGGTCACAGCCAGCGTCGGGGCGTAGCCGACATCGTGCAGGATCGCCGATTCAACGAGTAGTTCGCGGTCGCAATTCAGTTGCGCCACAAGCTGAATCGCGGTGTGGGCTACCCCTTGAGAATGTGCCCAACGCTTGGGAAGTGATGTCTCCAACTCGCTCCCGGCGAGACGCCATGCCCAAGAAGATTCGAGGTCGGCCATCACCCAACGCTACTGGTCTCCTGTCTAGGCTGGCTGTGATTCGGCTTGCTGAGCGTCCCGGATGGAGGAGCGACTGTGTACGAGTTCTGCGAACTCGTCCTCGTCCCACCGGATCCCGCCTACGATAATGGCGTCCGTAGTGCATGAGGGGGAGTGATGACCGAGCCAGTGCGAGAAAAGGCTGTAGATCCGGAATTCGGCGGCAGGCGTTGGCGTCGGTATGTGGCTGCATTCGATCGTGTGCAGCACTGCGTGGAAGAGGGCTATCACCTTGAGGCAATTGCAGTTTTGGACTCATTGATCAGCGATCGGCTGACTAGTCGTCTGACTCATCTCGATAAGAAGGAGTTGGACCAAAAGAAACCACCGACGGTTGGTCAGGCATGTGCAAGTCTCATCGGTGGAAAGCGAGGCCCTGGTGTGGAGAACAACCCGGAGATTCGTGCCGTCGTAATTGAGCTCAGCGCTTGGGCGGACCGGCGGAACGAGGCAATGCATGCCATGGCGAAGATACTCCACAATGCTGATCCGGATACGGGGTTCGACGATCTCCTGCGGTCTCAACGTCAGACGGCGCAGGACGGCATTTCGCTGTTGCAGGCATTCGATCGTCTCGATACTCGTGAGCGATGGAGGAGCGGTATTAGGCCGGGAACTTGGCCAAATGCCTTCTTTCCGGCTGGGCGAAAGGGCCGCGCGCTTGAAACCCGGTGATGTGGTGCACGTCTCGTCGAATTGTCGAGTGGCCTAGGTCGTGTCTCCCAATAGTTTCAGCCATTCAACGGCCAGGGCCATGACGATTCCGGCGCGGTAGGTCGAGGCGAGTTTGTCGTAACGGGTTGCGACACCGCGCCAGTGTTTCGCCTTGTTGAAAGCGCGTTCCACGACGTTGCGGCCCTTATAGGCGACCGGATCGAACCGCGGTGGTCGCCCACCGGCGCGGCCCCGTCGTTTCCGGTTGGCGATCT
>NZ_QZFU01000003.1 GCF_003598715.1 Nocardia panacis | reverse complement strand
CCCGATCGGTCGGGAACCCACCGATCACGTCACGCCCCTCGGCCAGCAACTGCCACAACTCCCCCGCAGAGGACACCCCACCCGGGAACCGACATCCGATCCCCACGATTGCCACCGGCTCCGACGCCGACGAAACCGGTACCGGTACTGATTCCTGTCCGCTGGCGCCGAACAGCTCTTCGAGGATATGGGTAGCTACCGCGTCCGGTGTCGGGTAATCGAATACTAGTGTGGCCGGTAGCCGTAGCCCGGTGACAGTGTTGAAACGATTGCGGGCCTCCACCGCGGTCAGCGAATCGAATCCCAGATCCCGGAAATTTCGGTCGGCACCGATTGTCTCGGCACCGGAATGGCCCAGCACCGCCGCGATCTGACTTACGACCACCTCAAGCACCGCCGCATACCGGTCCGATTCGGACGTCCTCGCCACCCGCTGCCGCAGCCCCGCCAGCATCGCCGCTTCGGCTTTTTCCTTTTCCGCATGAAGCGCTGTCTGCGCTTCGGACAGTTCTCGCTGCTGCTGTCGCCACGATGACAGCAGCGGTAGCGCCTCATCGACAGATCGATCCGGATCTATCCCCAACGCACCCAGATCTCCCTTTTCGACCGCACGCCAGAACTCGGCATCGATCGCGTTGGAGGAGGTCCGAT
>NZ_QZFU01000002.1 GCF_003598715.1 Nocardia panacis | reverse complement strand
TGCGGGCCAGGCTCACCACCTCCGGTGTGCGCGCGCATTCGGCGCGAGCGTGGCTGGGGGACAACGCGATCCATCGTCTCGCCCCGATCCTGCGGCGGCTGAGCGACTATCGGGCGCGCGAAGTGGAGATCGACGGTTGCCGCTACCGCGAGGGCCTTTCGGCGGTGCGGGTATCGGGCGGGGTCGCGGGCAATGTGGTGCCCGACAGCGCGGAGGTGGACGTGAATTTCCGCTTCGCTCCCGATCGCACCGTGGAGGAGGCCCTCGCGCATGTGCGGGAGGTATTCGACGGTCTGGCAGTGGATTTCGCGCTTACCGATGCCGCGCCCGGCGCGCTGCCCGGACTCGCGGCGCCGGTCGCGAAGGATCTGCTCGCCTCGGTGCACCGCCACGGCGGTGGTGGTGTGCGCGCCAAATACGGCTGGACCGATGTCTCGCGTTTCGCGGCCAGGGGTATTCCGGCGGTGAACTTCGGTCCGGGTGATCCCAATATGGCGCACAAGCGTGATGAGCACCTCCCCGTCGCTCAGATCACCGCCGTCACGGCCATGCTGCGCGGTTATCTGACCGGGAACTCCCATTGATGCGGGCCTGCGGCGCAGGCTCCGCCGCGATGCGCTGACCGGTAGCGTGAGTGCCATGTCCACCGACGCCGCCGACCACCGGGATCCCGGTACGCCGAAATCCACCCCCAAATTCCGCGGCCCCATCATGTTCCGCCGCGACCGCAAGGAGGGTCTGGGCACCTCGGATCAGAATCTGCTCGACAAACACGGTCCGAGCGATTGGGTGCACACCGACCCGTGGCGGGTGCTGCGCATTCAGGCCGAATTCGTCGAGGGTTTCGGCGCTTTGGCGGAGGTGCCGCGCGCGGTCGCGGTCTTCGGTTCGGCGCGCACACCGCAGGATCATCCGGAGTACCTGGCGGGCATGGCCATCGGCGCCGCGCTGGCGCGCGCCGGTTTCGCGGTGATCACCGGCGGTGGACCGGGTGCGATGGAGGCGGTCAATCGCGGTGCGAGCGAGGCGGGCGGCTATTCGATCGGACTCGGTATCGAATTGCCCTTCGAGCAGAGCCTCAACGAGTGGGTCGATCTCGGTATCAACTTCCGCTATTTCTTCGCCCGCAAGACCATGTTCGTCAAATATTCACAGGCATTCGTTTGTCTACCGGGTGGATTCGGCACCCTCGACGAATTGTTCGAGGCGCTCACCCTGGTGCAGACCCGCAAGATCACCCGGTTCCCCATCATTTTGTTCGGCACGAAATACTGGGCCGGGCTGGTGGATTGGTTGCGCGATTCGCTGGGCGGATCGGGCAAGATCGCACCGGGTGATCTCGGATTGCTGCATGTGACCGACAGTGTGGACGAAATCGTGGAAATCGTCTCGGGCGCGGCCGAAGCCGGCGCCGCGCCGGACGCCCTAGGGACGGAGGATGAATGGTGAGCGAGCCCTATGCGGTGTGTGTCTATTGCTCGTCGGGGACGACCGAGCCGGAGTTGATCGCGCTGGCCGCTCGGGTCGGCACCGAGATCGCGCGGCGCGGTTGGCATCTGGTGTCCGGCGGCGGGCACGTATCGATGATGGGCGCGGTCGCCACGGCGACGCGGGCCGCGGGCGGACACACCGTCGGCGTCATCCCGAAACATCTGGTGCACAAGGAGGTGGCCGATGTCGACTCCGACGAACTGCTGGTCACCGACACCATGCGCCAGCGCAAACAGCTCATGGAGGAGCGTTCGAGCGCCTTCCTGACCCTGCCCGGCGGGATCGGCACCCTCGAGGAGCTGTTCGAGACCTGGACCGGCGGCTACCTCGGCGAGCACGACAAGCCGGTGGTGGTGCTCGATCCGGACGGCTACTACGGCGGGCTGTTCGCCTGGCTGAACGAACTGCACGAGCGCGGGGTCATCCCGCGCCAGGCGATGGATCGGATCACCGTCGTCGGCGATCTGGCGGCGGCGTTCGAGGCACTCAAACCCGGTTTCTGAGGAGGCAGCCCAGGTGCGCACCGACGCCCGCTCGATGGTGAGCTTGTTCGACCTCGTTCGTGCTCTGCCCGCGATGGTTGTCGATGCCCCCCGCATGGTGCGCAACGCCGCCGGACTGCTGGTGCGGCCGGGCGATAAATCCTCGGTCGGACTGTTCTTCCAGCGCAACGCGCACACCCATCCGGAGCGCACCTTCCTGCGCTTCGAGGGTGCGAGCTGGACCTACCGGCAGGCCAATGCCGAGGTCAACCGGTATGCCGTCGTCCTTGCCGGGCGCGGGGTGCGGCGCGGCGACGTGGTGGGCGTGCTCATGACCAACCGCCCCGAGACGCTGTTCGTCGCGCTGGCGGTGGTCAAACTCGGCGCCACCGTCGGTCTGCTCAACCATCACCAGCGCGATCGGGTGCTCGCGCACAGCTTCGGCTTGCTGCGCAGTGTGCTCAACGTGGTCGGCGAGGAATGCGACGCGGCGTTGGCCTCCCTGCCCGAACAACCCGAGAACCTGCTCTACACCGCCGAACTCGCCGCGGCCGCGCGCACCGCGCCCGATACCGATCCGCCGGTGTGCGCGCAGGTCACGGCGGGGGAGCGCGCGTTGCTCATCTTCACCTCGGGCACCACCGGCCTGCCCAAGGCCAGCGTCATGACCCACCTGCGCTGGACCAAGAGCATGGTCGGCCTCGGCGGACTCGGTGTGCGCCTGCGCGGCGCGGACACGCTCTACTGCTGTCTGCCGCTCTATCACAACAACGCCCTCACGGTGGCGCTTTCCTCGGTGCTCTGCGCGGGCGCGAGTCTCGCGCTCGGCCGCCAGTTCTCGGCCTCGCGATTCTGGGACGAGGTCATCCGCGAGCGGGCCACCGCCTTCATCTACATCGGCGAACTGTGCCGCTACCTGCTGAACCAACCGCCCAAACCCGCCGACCGACAGCATCGGGTGCGGCTGTGCGTCGGCAATGGCCTGCGGCCGGAATTGTGGGATGAGTTCAAACAGCGCTTCGGCATCGACCGCATTGTCGAGTTCTACGGTGCGAGCGAGGGCAATGTGGCCTTCATCAACGCCTTCGGGGTGGACCGCACGGCCGGATTCTGTCCGCTGCCGTACGCGATCGTCGCCTTCGACGAGGCGACGGGTAAGGCCGAACGCGGCCCGGACGGTCGGCTGCGGCGCGTCGGCCGCGGTGGGGTCGGGCTGCTGCTGTCCAAGGTCACCGGCCGCTCACCCTTCGACGGCTACACCGACGCCTCGGCCACCGAGGCCAAACTGGTCCGCGACGGCTTCGCCGCGGGCGATCTCTGGTTCGACACCGGCGACCTGGTGCGCAATCAGGGCCTGCGACATATCGCCTTCGTGGACCGGCTCGGCGACACCTTCCGCTGGAAGGGCGAGAATGTGGCCACCACCGAGGTCGAGGCCGCCTTGGACGCGGAGGAGTCCATCGAGCAGGCGGTGGTGTTCGGCGTCGACATTCCCGGTGCCGACGGCAAGGCGGGGATGGCGGCGGTGACACTGCGCCCCGGCGCGGAGTTCGACGGACGCGCACTGGCCGACCTGGTCTACGACCGGCTGCCCGGCTACGCGGTGCCGCTGTTCGTCCGCGTCGTCCCGGAGTTGGCCCAGACCTCCACCTTCAAGAGCCGCAAGGTGGAACTGCGCAAACAGGGGCACGCGACCGTCGCGGACAGCACGCTGTACGTCCTGTCCGGCCGCGCCGAGGGCTACGTGCCCGCCTACGACGGTTACGCCGCCGAGGTCGCCGAGGGCCGCGCCCCGCGAAACTGACCGCGGCGCCTCCGAAATCGAATATCGGCGCGGCCGGTGCTCCCACACCGCGCACGCCGACCGCGCGCGGGCGCTACACCGCTCGGTACAGTCGAGACATGTTCAGCACCGCCGCCGCGCCGCTCCCGACACTGTGCGGCAAGCCGGTGGCGACAGACCGGGCGCTGGTCATGGCGATCGTCAACCGCACCCCCGACTCCTTCTACGATAGGGGCGCGACATTCACCGATGCCGCCGCGATGGCGGCGGTGGCCCGCGCCGTCGACGAGGGCGCGGACCTGGTGGATATCGGCGGCGTCAAAGCCGGACCCGGCGCCGAGGTCGACGCGGACGAGGAGTCCGCGCGGGTCATCCCCTTCGTCGCCGCCATCCGGGCGAAATATCCGGACCTGCTGATCAGCATCGACACCTGGCGCGCCGAGGTGGCGCGGGCCGCCGTCGCCGCGGGCGCCGATCTCATCAACGACACCTGGGCCGGGGCCGATCCCGATCTGGCACTAGTCGCCGCCGAATGCGGTGCGGGTCTGGTGTGCAGTCACACCGGTGGCGCGATCCCGCGCACCCGCCCGAACCGCGTCCGCTATGCCGATGTGCTGGGCGAGGTCACCGCCACCGTTGTCGCGGCGGCCGAGGCCGCCGCCGCGGCCGGGGTGCGCCGCGACGGCATCCTGATCGACCCGACCCACGATTTCGGCAAGAACACCCATCACGGCCTGGCTTTATTGCGCGGAGTGGACGTTCTCGTAAATACCGGATGGCCGGTCTTGATGGCGCTCAGCAATAAGGATTTCATCGGGGAGACACTAGGAGTCGGTCTGTCCGAACGGTTGGAGGGCACATTGGCAGCGACAGCTTGGTCGGCGGCGGCGGGCGCGCGGATCTTCCGGGTCCACGAGGTCGCCGCGACCCGGCGCGTCGTGGATATGGTCGCCGCCATCCAGGGCATCCGACCACCCGCGCGAACCCTGCGAGGTCTGGCATGACAACCGTCGAAACCTGGGACAACCCCGACTGGGCGATCGGTGAGCTGGTGGCCGCCAAGGCGGGGCGCACCATCTCGGTGGTGCTGCCCGCGCTCAACGAACAGGACACCGTCGCCACGGTGGTGGCCAGTATCCGCCCGCTGCTCGGCACACTGGTCGACGAACTCATCGTGCTCGACTCCGGATCCACCGACGCCACCGCCGAGCGCGCCCGCGCCGCCGGGGCCGAGGTGATCAGCCGCGAACAGGCACTGCCCGAACTCGATCCGGTGCCGGGCAAGGGCGAGGCGCTGTGGCGCTCGCTGGCCGTGGCGGGCGGCGACCTCATCGCCTTCGTCGACTCCGATCTCATCGATCCCGATCCCGCCTTCGTGCCGCGCCTGCTCGGCCCGCTGCTGACCACTCCGGATATGCATCTGGTCAAGGCGTACTACCGTCGTCCGCTGCGGCAGGCGGGCGCCGTCGACGCGCACGGCGGCGGCCGCGTCACCGAACTGGTGGCCCGCCCGCTGCTCGCGGCGCTGCGCCCGGAACTGTCCCAGGTGCTCCAGCCGCTCAGCGGCGAATACGCGGGCACCCGCGACCTGCTCACCTCGGTTCCCTTCGCCCCCGGTTACGGCGTCGAGATCGGGCTGCTGCTCGATACTTTCGACCAGTTCGGGCTGTCCGCCATCGGTCAGGTCAATCTCGGCGTGCGCGCCCACCGCAATCGTCCACTCGCCGATCTCGGTGTCATGAGCCGCCAGATCCTCGGCACCGCCCTCGGCCGTAGCGGCGTCCCCGACTCGGGCGCCGCCCTCACCCAATTCCCTTTGATCGGCGACGCTTTCACCCCGCACCACACCGAGGTATCCCTGGCGGATCGCCCGCCCATGAACACCCTGCGCCCGTCCCGCGTCGCGGCGTAGGTTTCGCGAATCAGTGGTGGATCGGCCCCTCGGTCTTGGAAAGAGGACGGCCGGTGGCCTGCTCTCGCTCCGAGAGTAGCTGTGCCGCAATGGAAATCGCTGTCTCATCCGGTGTGCGGGCGTTGAGGTCGATACCGACCGGGCTGTGCAGACGGCGCAATTCGGCCTCGGAGAGACCGGCCTCGCGCAGGTGCGCCATGCGTTCGATGTGGGTGCGGCGGGAGCCGAGCGCGCCGAGGAAACCGAGACTCGGCAGCCGAAGCGCGGTGACAATGAACGGGATATCGAATTTGATGTCGTGGGTGAGGACCAGAACTACGGTGCGCTCATCGATGCGGCCCGCGGCGGCCTCGGCGGCGAGATAACGGTGCGGCCAGTCCACCACCACCTCGTGCGCGGCCGGGAAACGCGCCGGGGTGGTGAAGGTTTCGCGGGCGTCCACCACCGTCACCCGATAGCCGAGTTGGCGGCCGACGCGGCTCAATGCCCGCACGAAATCATTGGCTCCGGCCAGGATCATGCGCGCCGGTCGCGCGAAGACCTGGACGAAGGCCCGCGGCCGCGGATCGCGCTCGGCCGCACATTCCTGCGCGCCGACCAGTCCGCTGCGTCCCGCCGCCAGCAGCGCCCGCGCATCGCGGTCGACACCGTGCCACGGCGCGTCCACGTCGCAGCGCAGCAGCGTCCACTCATTGCGCGCGTCGAAGGTGCTCACCAGCGCCACCGGCCGCCCGGCCGCCACCTCCGCGCACAGCGCCAGCAGCAGCGGAAGCCGCCGCGCATCGACCCGCTCGACCCCGACCTCCATCTCCCCGCCGCAGGTCAGCCCGATCGCGAAACCCGCCCCGTCGGCATATCCGAACCGATCCAGCACCGGCGGCCCGCCCGCGAGCACTCCCCGCGCCGATTCGACCACCGCCGATTCCACACAGCCACCCGACAGCGAGCCGACGACCCGCCCATCGGCCGACACCACCATCGCCGCACCCAATTCGCGCGGCCCAGCCCCCGTCGCGTCGATGATGCGAGCCAGCGCGACCGGCCCTTCGGAGATCAGCGATATGAGTTCATCGAGCAGCGCGCGCACGGCACGGTCCTTTCCCGATCCCTTCCAGCGTAGTGATTCGGGTCGGTGGTCGGCCGCTCGAAAGCCGTTCGTGTCGCCCGACTCGGCAGGACCAGGCCCGCCGTCGGATCGAACTGCCCGCGTCGCGAGTGTCGGATCAGGCGGCGGCGTCGCCTCGGCCGTGACGACCGTTGTCGCTGCTGCGTTGGGGGGCTTGGTCGCTGCTTTGTTCGGCGGCCTCACCGCTGTGATGCTGAGCGGCTTCGCCGCTGTGCCCGTGTTGAGCGGCTTCGCCGCTGTGCCGACCTTCCGTCTCGACAGCAGCGGGTTCGGCATCGCGCCGAGCCGCGTCCTCGGCGGCCAATCGGGCCTGAATATCGGAGACCCGCAGGAAATCCGCGTCGGCATTGCGGCGGAGCACGCCGATGACGATGGCGACCACACCGGCCACCAGGACGACTCCGCCAACGATGAGCAGCAGGGTCATCGCAGCACCCACTCGCGGCGGGTCAGATCCAGGGGGACCTCGCCGGTGCGGTAGTAGGTGGTGAAGATCTCGGCCGCCTGTTCGGCGGTGAACACCTCGTCCGGATACACCTCGACCGGGCGCTGTCCGGGTTCGGCGCAGATGTGGACGGTGGGTGCGTCGGAATGGAGGGAACCGCTGCCGAGCAGGCACTGGTAGGGGTGTCCGTCGACGGTGGTGCGCAACTCGAGGATGAGTCCGTCGACCGAACCCATGCAGTGCAGATAGTCGGTGCCGCGATCGGTGATCGGGGTGGTCGGGATATCGCGCGAACGCATGGGCGCGGGCAGGCGGGTCATGCACAGCGAGTACCGGTCGTGGCCGTCGAGTCGGCGCAGCGGGCGCAGGAAGTTCTGCACGGTCTCGCTCGGTCCGATGAAGACCTTGAGTCGGTCGCTGTAGGTGACGCGATGGGTGGTGATCATGGGGGTGTCGGACGGGAGATCGCCGGTGACGGTGCCGAACTCGGGAACCTCGGGTCGCTCGGGTGCGCGGAACGCGCGGTCATGGGCTGTCGACGACGAATACAAGACTCCACCTACTCACGTTCAGCAAATCTAGAGCTACTTCAGCATTCCGGCTGAAGCGCTCCCAGTGCAAGCGCGGCCCGCACCCCGTTATCGTACCGTTATGCCGGAATCGTCGCCTAAAACTGCACGTCACACCCGTGAAACACGGATGAAACAAACGCGCGGTCAGCGGCGGGGGCGCAGGGCGGTGCGCGCGTCGACCAGATCGTGTCGATACACCGGGGTCAGCAGATCAGTGTCCACCGGTTCGCCGGAATTGCGGTCGTAGCGCACCGCGATCAGCACCGAGAACAGGTGGTTGGCGGCCCGCTCGTGCAGCGTGGCCAGGCGGGTGGCCAGCAGGCGGATCGCACCGAGCGATCCGGGCGGATGCAGGCCATCGATGAGCAGGACGGTGCCGCGGCCATCCGGACGCGGCAGCCGCGCCAGATAGGCGATATCGTGCGGATCCGGACCGGCGGGCCGATACACCCGGCGGGCCGCCCTGTCCTCGATGCCGCGCCGCACATCCCCGGCCCTGGCCACCGCGCGCCGCAACCTGGGATCGGCCACGATCAACTGACGCAGACTCGGCGAGAGCTCGGGACCGCCGAGCACGATCAACCCGTCCCGATTCAGATCCACCGGGCGGCCCGGCAGGAAATGTTCGGTGCCGACCGTGAAACCCAATTCGCGTAGCAGCTCCACCAGGCGCGGGGCCGCCGTGGGATCCGGAGCGCCGATCGTGCGACCCGCCCGTGCCTCCGGCGCGACGACGGTCAGCGCGCCGTGCCCGAAGAACAGTCCCTCCGGTGCGGGACCCTGGGTGCTCACCTGGTGGATCCGGGCGCGCGATAGGCCCGCCGCCGCGCCGATCCGCGCGAAAGTCCAACCCTCCGCGTGTAGTTCGCGGATCACCGCTCGCCTGATCCGGGTGAGCTCGTTGATGGTCTGCTGGGCCGCCGCCACCCCCTCGGTGGCCGCTTTCAGTCGCTCGACCTTGTCCTCGATCGCGAAAACCCGCGCCACGTCATCGGCCGACATGTGCGAAGTCTAGACAGCTCGACACCCGCATGCGTCTAGCCCAGTTGACGAAAGGCGTGGAAGCTCAGGTCGCGTCGGTATCGATCGGCGGACGTTCGTTGCGCTCCAACGGTTTCTGCGGGGTGGGCATCGGATACTGCTGCGCCGCACCGGGACCGCCGCCATAGACGTCGGAATGGTTGGGCAACTGGCTCTCCAGATCGCGCAGCAGCGAATCATCGCCGTTGAGAAGGTGTTTGGTCACCATGGTGCGCGGATTCATACTGCGCAGTTCGTTCAGGTCGGCCAGCGGCTTGCGCAGATCCTCGAATTCGGGGCCGAGTTCCTGCTTGAGCTGCGTGGTCGCCCCGCTCGCGTAGTCGCGCACCTGGCGCAGGGAACGCGTGGTCCAGCGCACCGCGCCGGGCAGGCGCTCGGGGCCGAGGATGACGAGGGCGGCGATGAGCAGGATCATCATCTCGCTCCAGCCGATATTGCTGAACACGGATCCAGGCTACCCGGACCGACCCGGCCCGGTTCAGTCGGATTCGAGCGTGACCGGCACGTCTACCTGGCGGCCATCGCGGATCAACTGCACATTCACCGTCTCGCCGATCTTGCGCGCCTGCACCGCGACCGTGAGTTCCTCGGGGCTGGTGACCTCCCGATCGCCCACCTTCACGATGACATCGCCCTCGGCGATACCCACCTTGGCCGCCGGACTGCCCGGCGACACATCGGCCACCGCGGCCCCGCTCATGACATCATTGGCGACCGCCTTGGAGCGGGCGCTGATACCGATCATCGCGTGGTGCATCTGCCCGCTGCGGATCAGTGTCTGCGCCACCTCGGTGGCCACATCCACCGGAATCGCGAAACCGAGGCCGACCGAACCGCCGGTCTCGCTGCGAATGGCGGAATTGATACCGATCAGTCGACCTTCCAGATCCACCAGCGCGCCACCGGAATTGCCCGGATTGATGGAGGCGTCGGTCTGCACCGCGTCGATCACCGCATTGGTATCGCTGCCCTCCCCGGACAGTTTGACCGGACGGTGCAGGGCGCTGACGATGCCCGAGGTGACGGTCTTGCTCAGACCCAGCGGTGAGCCCAGCGCGATCACATCGTCGCCGACCTGCACATCCCCGGATTTGGCCAACTGGATGACGGTCAGATTCTTGACCTCGACCTTGATGACGGCCAAGTCCGTCTTCGGGTCGCGGCCCACGATATGCGCGGGGGTCTTGGCGCCATCGGAGAAGACCACCTGGATCAAGGCTTTACCGGTCTTGTCCTGGGCGGCCATCGAGACCACATGATTGTTGGTGACGATATAGCCCGCACCGTCGATGACCACGCCCGAACCGGTCGCGCCATTCTCGCCGACAGTGGTGCGGATGGTGACCACCGAGGGCTGGACCGCGTTGGCCACCTTGACGATCTGGTTGTGCGGACGCTCCTGCCCGCCGTCCTGCGAGAGGGTGACCTTGCGCGAGGTGAAGGTATTGCCGGGCTCCGCCGTCAACCGGCCGACCAGCCCACCCACCAGGCCGAGCGCCAGCGCCAAGACCGCCAGCAGCGCCAGCGCCTTGGGCGCGACCCGCGAACCGAACAGCACCTCCCGCGCGGACAACTTGTGCGCCGAGGGCAATTCCCCCTGGCGCGGCGTCGGCACGGCGGGCGCGCCCAACCGCGCCGCCGACTCCGGATCGCGCCACGGATCGGCCGGGGTCGCGGCGGCGGCACTGGAATCGAGTGCGTCGGGATCGCGCTGCAACAGTTCGGTGGAACCCTCGGGGCGGCGGAACGCCTCGGCCAGCACCGCATCCGGCGGGCCGCTGACCACCTGCGTCGACGCGGCGGGCCGCGAACCATTGGCACTGGGCGACCGGTCGGCGAACGAACCGGCCTGACCCGACGGGCGACGGAACGCGCGCGCCGTATGGGTGTCGACATGCGGTCGATAGACCGGGCGCGGCCCAAGAACGGGAGCGTCGGGCGGCCTCAGGTTCCCCCTGTCGGCCCCCGAATCCGCGTGGCCGTTCCGGACGCCGTCCGGGGTTTCGGCCGATCCGCTATTCGTCGATTCGGTGCTCACGCGCCAAACTCTACTTGCGCCACCAGTTGGTCCACCGGGTCGCGGTGAAGGATTCGCTCAGAAAGCTGAAAACCGCGTCATTGCGCGGATTCTCGCGTCCGGTCTCGGCCGCCGCGCTGGCTCCGCCGGGCAGTTCGGCCAGCGGGATGCGGGTCAGGCTGTCGTGCAGGCTGGTGGGCACCGCGACCTGGGCGGCCCGGCGCAGCGCGATGCGGGCCTGCTGCTGGGCCTCGACCTCGGCCGCGCATTCCGGGCACTGCGAAAGATGCTGGGCGGCGCGCAGGTAAGCGTTCATCCGCAGTTCGCCGTCCACGTAGGCCGCGATCGCCTCGCTGGCCAGATGTTCGGTGGGGCGGAAGCGCGGACGACGACCGGACGTGCTGAAGTCGCCACTCATTCGGTGCTCACCCTTCCAACCGACCTGATCCACTGTCTTCGTCGCCGCCGGGAACCCGACGACCGACCGACACTAGCCTCAGTGCTCGTCCAGACCGGAAACCGCTGTGGCGAAGCGCTGCTCAACTCCATTATGCGCAAGGTAGTCGCGCAGCGCTTGGCGGCCGCGGTGGATCCGGCTGCGCACGGTGCCGAGTTTGACCCCGAGCGTGGCCCCGATCTCCTCGTAGGACAAACCTTCGATATCGCAGAGCACCACCGCGGCGCGGAACTCCGGCGCGAGCGAGTCCAGTGCCGATTGCAGGTCCGGATCCAGGCGGGCGTCGTGATAGGCCTGCTCGGGGCCGGGACCTTCGGCGGGCACCCGGTCGTAGTCCTCGGGGAGGGCTTCCATCCGGATCCGATTGCGTCGCCGCACCATATCCAGGAACAGATTGGTGGTGATGCGATGCAACCAGCCCTCGAAGGTGCCCGGCTGGTAGTTCGACAGGGACCGGAACACCCGGATGAACGTCTCCTGGGTGAGATCCTCGGCGTCCTGCGCGTCGCCGGACAGACGGTAGGCCAACCGGTAGACCCGGTCGGCGTGTTCGCGGACCAGCTCGTCCCAGGTGGGCATGACCGCCCTGTCGCCCGTGGCGTCGAAGGCCGCGGTGCCGGTCAGCTCGTCCTCCATCGCGCCCGCCGCATCCGGGAGGGCCGGGTTCGTCACGGCGGGGTTGGGCAGGGTGGCGTATTCGTGTGCCGCATCGACCATGTGGATGGGGCTACCTCCTACTCGGGACCGTCGCGGCCGAACATGACCGCGGTTCGGATCGACGAACCACCGTCGTACGGGAGTCAACGACATGTCCTATGGCGTTGTTCCCGCGTTCGACCCGTATCGGTCGACTGGTCTTGCGTTGTGCCAACTCTTTCCTGTCCCGATATGGCCGGGATATGGAGATCCTGAGGGACACCTGAGAATTCCGATGCCGCCACCGGGAACATCGCCGCGACGCCGGAATTCGTAACCTCACGTTGCCCAATCGTGCTGTGCGCGGCAACCGATTTTCCGGGGTTGCCCGTCGGCTGCCGGGAGGTCCGAACCGGTTTCCGCCGCCGCGGCACACCGGTCGTCGCGACATTCCCGCGCACGACCGGCGGAGCTGATTACCGCCCGTACGCCGCCGCTGCCCCAGGGCCTGCCTCCGCATTCGCTCCGGCCATGCGGGGTGTTTTCGGACCGGCTTCGCCGGCTGCGCCCATTAGGCTTCTAGGCGTGGCATCGAATCTGGAGCGGAACCTCGCCTATGTGGAGGAGTCCGTGATCGAGGACGAGATCCTGGTCGGCGCGCGCGAGCGGGCCACCGAACTGGGCGCGGCCCCGGTGCCGCCGTCGGTCGGTGCGCTGCTGAGCATGTACGCCCAGCTCGTCGGCGCGCGGGCGGTGGTCGAGGTGGGCACCGGAGCGGGGATCAGCGGGCTGTGGCTGCTCGACGGTATGCGCGAGGACGGCACCCTGACCACGATCGACTCCGAACCGGAGCATCAGCGCGCGGCCAAGGAGGCATTCCGCACCGCCGATATCCCGCCCGCCCGCACCCGCCTGATCAACGGTCGCGCCCTCGATGTGCTGCCCCGCCTCGCCGACGGCGCCTACGACCTGGTCTTCATCGATGCCGCGCCGCTCGAACATCCGCAGTATGTGCAGCAGGCGGTGCGGCTGCTGCGCGAGGGCGGCGCGATCCTGCTGTACAACGCTCTGCTCGGTGGGCGCGTTCCCGATGGCGCCCAGCGCGATCCGGCCACCATGGCGGTGCGCGCCGCCACCCGCGCCATCGCCGAGGATCCGGGCCTGACCAGCGTGCTCATTCCGGTCGGCGACGGACTGCTCTGCGCCGCACGCGGTTAGGCCCCGCATCGGAAAATCTCCGAAATTCTCGGATCGAGCACCGCCGTTGCCGGAAGTATGCCGAAACCGCGCACGATCACCGAAAGCGTGCTTTGGAAACGAAGTACGGCGGCATCCGCATCATTCCGATCGAAAACTCGGGTGATTAGACCCACACGCCTTTTCCGACGGTGACCACGCCGCCATTGCTCACCGCGAAGCGCTCCCGATCGCGCCCCCGGTCGACGCCGATGATCTCGCCCGTGCCGACCACCACGTTCTTGTCCAGAATTGCGTGACGCACCACCGCCCCGCGTCCGATTCGCACACCGGGCATGAGGACACAGCCCTCCACCGTCGCGCCGTCGTCGACGAGCACATTGGCGCTGAGCACCGAATTGCGCACGGTGGCCGCGGACAAAATACTGCCCGCCCCGACAATGCACTCCTGGGCCAGCCCGCCCTGCGCGAATTTGGCGGGCGGCAGATTCTCCGCCGCGCCGCGAATCGGCCAGTGCCGGTTGTAGAGGTTGAACACCGGATGCACCGAGACCAGATCCATATGCGCCGCGTAGAAGGCGTCGATGGTCCCGACATCGCGCCAGTAGCCCCGGTCCCGATCGGTCGCGCCGGGCACGTCGTTGTCGGCGAAGTCGTAGACCCCGGCCTGCCCCTCGGTCACCAGCTTGGGGATGATGTCGCCGCCCATATCGTGATCGGAATCGGAATTGTCGGCGTCGGCCCGGATCGAATCCACCAGCACCTTGGTGGTGAAGACGTAATTGCCCATCGAGGCGAAGGTCATATTCGGATCGTCGGGGGTGCCCGGCGGATGGGCCGGCTTCTCCAGGAATTGGGTGATCCGGCCCGACTCATCGGTATCGATGCAGCCGAACGCGCTCGCCTCGCTGCGCGGCACCCGGATACCCGCCACCGTCACACCCGCGCCGGAGTCGATGTGATGCTGCACCATCTGCTCGGGATCCATCCGGTACACGTGGTCCGCGCCGAAGACGACGATGTAGTCCGGGTCCTCGTCGAAGATCAGGTTGAGCGACTGCATGATCGCGTCCGCGCTGCCGGTGTACCAGCGCGGTCCGAGCCGCTGCTGGGCCGGGACGGGAGTGATGTACTCGCCCGCGAAGCCGGACAGTCGCCAGGTCTGGGAGATGTGCCGGTCCAGCGAATGGGATTTGTACTGGGTCAGCACGCACAGCCGCAGATAGCCCGCGTTGACCAGATTGCTGAGGACGAAATCGATGAGCCGATAGGCCCCGCCGAACGGAACCGCGGGCTTGGCCCGGTCCGCGGTGAGTGGGAACAGGCGCTTGCCCTCGCCACCGGCGAGCACGATCCCGAGTACGTGCGGCTGGCTCCTCACACCTGCCAAACTACCGCGTGGTACTGGTGGGAGTGGCCCCTGACAGGGGGAACGTCTAACTTGAACCAAGTGAGTTCTGGCACCGGCGAAGGGGACGACACGGCGGCGCGAAACCGTCCGCCCGCCGCGCCAAACCTTGCCTCGGCGGTGACTCCGAGCCCGACGCGGGCGGTGACTCCGAGCCCGACACGGGCGGTGACTCCGAGCCCGACACGGGCGGTGACTCCGAGCCCGATTCGGGCCGCAGCTCCGAGCCCGGTCCGAGCTGTAACTCCGAGCCCGACGCAGGAGGTGACTCCGGACCCCTTGCGGGCGGCGACTCCCGAGCCTTTGCGGGTGGCCATGCTCACCAGGGAGTACCCGCCCGAGGTGTACGGCGGCGCGGGCGTGCACGTGACTCAATTGACCTCCCGGCTGCGCGCCCTGTGCGATGTCACGGTGCACTGCATGGGCGTCGCCCGCACCGATGCCGTGGTGCACCAACCCGATCCGTCGCTGTACGCCGCCAATGCGGCGCTCCAGATGATGTCGGCGCAGCTGCGGATGGCCGACGCGGCGGGCGATGTCGATGTGGTGCACTCCCACACCTGGTACACCGGCCTGGCCGGACATCTCGCCGCCACCCTGTACGGGATCCCGCACGTGCTCACCGCGCATTCGCTGGAACCGCATCGTCCGTGGAAAGCCGAGCAGCTCGGCGGCGGATATCGGCTCTCGTCCTGGTCGGAGCGCAATGCCGTGCAGTACGCCGACGCGATCATCGCCGTCAGCCGGGGCATGCGCCGCGATGTGCTCGACGCGTATCCGGCGCTGGATCCCGAGCGGGTGCACGTCATCCACAACGGGATCGATGCGGGCGTTTGGCATCCCGGCCCGCCGCGGCTGGGCTCGCGTCCCATCCTCACCCTGCTCGGGGTGCGGACGGATCGGCCGATCGCGGCCTTCGTCGGGCGGATTACCAGACAAAAGGGGGTCGGTCATCTGCTGGCCGCGGCCCGCGACTTCGATCCCGAGATCCAACTGGTGCTGTGCGCGGGCGCGCCCGACACCAGGGAGTTGGCCGACGAGGTGGCCGAGACGGTCGAGCGATTGCGGCAAGCCAGATCGGGCGTCTTCTGGGTGCAGGAAATGCTGCCCACCGAGGAGATTCGGCAAATACTCTCCGCCGCAACGGTTTTCGTCTGCCCGTCGGTATATGAGCCGCTCGGTATCGTGAATCTGGAGGCCATGGCCTGCGCGAGCGCGGTGATCGCCTCCGACGTGGGCGGCATCCCCGAGGTGGTCGCCGACGGCGAAACGGGCCGCCTGGTGCACTACGACCCGACCGACCCGCGCCGCTACGAAGCCGATCTGGCCGCCGCCGTCAACGCGGTCGCGGGCGATCCGGTATTGGCCGCCGAATACGGCGCGGCCGGGCGGGCCAGGGCCATCGCCGAATTCGACTGGTCGCGCATCGCCGAGCGCACGCTGGCGCTCTACCGCCGACTACGCGCCCGCTAGTCCCCAACCTGCCTGCGCTACGCCTCTCGCGCGCCGTAGTTCCGGACACGAGCGGCTCCGAAGCTCCCACATGAGTGGTCTCCGACGGCTACGGCGTCTGATACGCCCACCTCCGCCTTCGCTCAGGACATTGCGGTTCACCGACGGCTACGCCGGCCGCGTCCTATATGTCGCCACCGTGACCGAAGCGGTGACCGGCATCTGATCCGGCAACGCCGCGAGGGCGGCCTCGGTCGATCGCGCCGCGTGGAAGGCCGACGGACCCATCGCCACCACCTGCCCGACGGCGACGCGGTCCAACGACATCGAGTATTCGACCGTCTCCCGCTCGACCACGGCGAACCGGTCCGCCAGCGCGGCATCGAGTCTGCGCTCCTTGGCCGGATCCACCGTCACCAAATCCAGCGGGCCGATCAGCTCGCCCAGATGACGCGGTGTCGGCACCACCACGACGAACTGCCCGCCCGGTGTGAGCACCCTGGCGACCTCGGCCGGATTGCGCGGCGCGAAGACCGAGAGCACCGTACCGATCGACCCGTCCCGGATGGGCAGCCCGCGCCAGGCGTCGGCCAGCACGGACGCGGCGCGGGGATGGGCGCGGGCGGCGCGGCGGGCGGCGGGTTTGGCCACATCGATGGCCAGGCCGTCGGCATCCGGTGCGGCATCCAGCGCCTGCGCCAGGTAGTAGCCGGTGCCCGCGCCGACCTCCAGGACCGGGCCGGACGGATGCGTGCGCGCGACGGCGGCGGCGATCGGCGCGAAATGACCCGCGCCCTGAAAGGCGGCGCGCGCCTCGAGCATCGCGGCGGTATCGCCGGACATCTTGGTCGACGCACCGGTCAGCAGGCTGACATATCCCTGTCTGGCTATGTCGAAGCTGTGTCCGCGCGCGCAGCGCAGGACACCGGTGGGCACTTCGAATTCGGAGCCGCACTCCGGACAGGCCAGCAGGCCCGCCGCGGCAACCAGCGCCGACGTATCGGCAGTCGTCACTCAGGCGGTGACACGCGTCAATTCGTCGCCGAGGGCCGCGGCCTCCTCCGGCGTGAGTTCGACGACCAGACGCCCGCCACCCTCGAGTGGAACCCGCATCACGATTCCACGCCCTTCCTTGGTTGCCTCGAGGGGACCGTCCCCGGTGCGGGGCTTCATGGCCGCCATCCTCTGCTCCCTCCAGATCTGCGCGAGTTTCGGCGCACTTTCTTGGAACTCCCGTTGTCACCAACAGGCGAGCCCACCGGCATTTGGCGAGCTACACCGGTCCTATTCTTCCCTATCGCCGGAGTGGACGGATACCTGAGTTCGAAATGTGACCGCCGGGTCGGTCCGCCAGTGCTCGCCGCCGACCCAGCATTCGGCGATGTGATCGTCCACCATTCCCGTCGCCTGCATCAGCGCATACGCCGTGGTGGGACCGACGAAGCGGAACCCGCGCCGCTTCAATTCTTTTGCCATGGCGATGGATTCGACGGTGGTGGCGGGTACATCGCCAATCCGCCTCGGGCGCGGGCGTGGCGTGGGAGCGAAGGACCACAGCAGCGCGTCCAGGCCGATATCGAGGTCGCGGGCCACCCTGGCATTGGCGATGGTGGCCTCGATTTTGGCCCGGTTGCGCACGATGCCCGCGTCGTCGAGCAGGCGGGCGCGCTCGGCGTCGCCGAACTCGGCCACCTCCTCGATGGCGAAGCCGGCGAATGCCGCGCGAAAGGCCGGGCGCTTGCGCAGGATGGTGATCCACGACAACCCGGATTGGAACGCCTCGAGGCTCAGCCGCTCGAACAGGGCGTCGTCGCCGCGTAGCGGCTGACCCCATTCGAAATCGTGGTAGTCGCGGTAGAGATCGGAATCGCCTGCCCAGGAGCAGCGGATGCGGTCGGTCATCGGCTGCCCGCCCCCGGCGCGGGCCACGGCTGCTGCGGCGGGTTCGGCTCGGCGGTGGCAGCGCTCGCGGCGCCGACAGAGCCGACAGAGCCCGCAGCGGTGCCGTGCAGGGCCTGGGCCAACTGCGTCTGCAATTCGTCGATGCGACCCGCCAGGCGGGCCAGCGCCCAATCCACCTCGGCGGCCTTGTAGCCGCGCACCACCTGCTGGAAGCGCAGCGCGCGCACATCCGCACCGGTGATGCCCTCGGCGGGCAGGCAGGTCGCGGTGGTGCCCTCCGGCAGCGGCGCGAGTTCCTCCGAACGGCCGAAGATGGCGCCGGCCAGCAGGAACAGAACCGCGGCCACCAGGCCGATGATCAGCACGTACAGCAGCAGTGTGAGCATGCCACGAGCTTATTGGCCGACACCGACGCCGAGCACGCGGTACCGCGCGCGGAAATCGGTCCTCGCGTTCGCCGCTGATCAGGGGGTGTCGGGTTCCTCAGAGGTGCCGGGTCGTATCGATGCCCAGCGACATCCCCGCCAGCCCGCGCTTGCGCACCGCCAGTTTGTCGGCGATCTCGCGCAGCGCCCGCGCCGCCGGATTCTCCGGATCGCGCAGTACGAGCGGGGTGCCCTCGTCGCCTGCCTCGCGCAGCGGCTGCTCGATCGGAATCTGTCCGAGCAGCGGGACCGGTGCGCCCACCGCGCGGGAGAGCCGATCGGCGACGGACTGGCCACCGCCGGTGCCGTAGAGATCCATTCGGGTGCCGTCGGGCAGGTCGAGCCAGGACATGTTCTCCACGACGCCGGCGATGCGCTGCCTGGTCTGCAGGGCGATCGCGCCCGCCCGCTCGGCGACCTCCGCGGCTGCAGGCTGCGGGGTGGTGACCACCAGGATCTCCGCGTTCGGAATCAACTGGGCGATGGAGATGGCCACATCGCCGGTGCCGGGCGGCAGATCCAGCAGCAGGATATCCAGGTCGCCCCAGAACACGTCGGCGAGGAACTGCTGCAGCGCCCGGTGCAGCATCGGGCCGCGCCACACCACCGGGGTGTTGCCCTGGGTGAACATGGCGATGGAGATGACCTTCACCTCGTGCGCCACCGGCGGCATGATCATCCGCTCGACCTGGGTGGGGCGCTGCTCGGTGCCCAGCATGCGCGGCACCGAATGACCATAGATATCGGCGTCCAGCACACCGACGGACAGTCCGCGCGCGGCCAGTGCGGCCGCGAGATTGACGGTGACGGTGGACTTTCCGACGCCACCCTTCCCGGAGGCCACCGCGTACACCCTGGTGAGCGAGCCCGGCTGGGCGAACGGGATGACCGGTTCGGCCGAATCGCCGCGCAACTGTTTGCGCAGCGCGGTGCGCTGCTCGTCGTTCATGACATCGAGTTCGACGGTGATCGGACCGACTCCCGCGACATCGGCGACCGCGCGGGTGACGCGCTGGGTGATTTCGGTGCGCAGCGGGCAGCCCGCCGTGGTCAGGTAGATCTCGACATGCACCTTGCCGCCGTCGCCGAGGGTGACGCTCTTGACCATGCCGAGTTCGGTGATCGGTTTGCGGATCTCCGGATCGTCCACCTTCGCGAGGGCCGAGCGCACATCCGATTCCGTAATCACCGACATAATCGAAATTTTAGTTGTGTCAGATTTTCGGCAGATCCCAGGGCTTCGGCGCGAGCCCGTTGCCGTAGGCCGCCTCCCATGCCATGACATTGGCGACGTAGGCCATGGAGTTGTTGTAGCGCAGGATGGCCTTGGTCTGCTGGGCCGGATCGCGCATGTTCAGGCCGCCGTCGCAGAGGTATTTGCCCGCCGTGAGGGCGGCGTCGAACATATTCTGCGGGTCGGCGATGCCGTCGCCGTTGCCGTCGGCCGCGAAGTGCCGCCAGGTTTCGGGGAGGAATTGCATGGGGCCGACGGCACGGGCGTAGGTCTGCATGCCGCCGTCGAGTTCGCCGCCGTCGGTTTCGTGCACGACGTGATTGCCCGAGAGGGAGCCGTCGAGGACCGGGCCGTAGATCGGGCTGAGCGGGTAGCCCTCGGCATCGACCTTGCCGTAGCCGTGATGCGATTCGACCTGGCCGATACCGGCCAGCATCGACCACGGCATCTCGCAGACCGGATTCTCTTTGGCCAGTGTGCGTTCGGCGGCCTGGTAGGCGGCCATCGCGACGCCGGGCATGCCGAGTGGACCCGCGGGGACGTCCGCGGATTGCCTGCCCTCCGGCAGCGCAACGGATTTCACGATCGGCGGTTTGGCGGGGGCGGGTCTGGTGAGCGCGGCGGCGATGGCCTGACTCGAGGCGCGGGTCGCGACCGCGATGGGGCCGGTGGACTCGCTCTGCTCGGCGCCCGCGTAGGAGTGTTGGTACGAAACCTGCTCGGCGCCACCGGAATTGGCGGCGGCGGCGGTGACCGAGGCGAGTCCGGCGGGAACCAGGCCGGTCAGTGCGATGACGGAACTGCGCCGAATGGTGACCGGCGACTGCTTGCGATGACGCCCCACTGTGTGGTGACCCTCCATGACTCCGAAGCGAAGCCTCGTGGACTCGGAACCTCGTGGACTCCGAAAGTGAGCCTTCGTGATGGACACCGGAGACGTTACCGCATTCGAGATCTTTTCGTTACTCCTTTGTGATCACTTGGGAATTCGCCGGTTATCCCTGCGGTGCCGGGAGCGGGATGACGAACCCGCCGGGCAGGGTGATCGCGGGCGGCGGCGTGGCGGTGGTGGTCGGTGCGGGCTCCGGCGGTGTCGCGTCCGGAGTCCTGGCCACCTGCGGGGTTTCGGACTCCTGCTCCGCGCCGGGGGTTTGCTCCGGGGTCTGCGGGGATTGGTCATCGGCGGGCTGCGGTGCCGGACATCGCGCTAGGACGGTCGAATCGGGCTGCGGCTGACCGGGTTCGGCGGCCTGCGCGCCCGCCCGATCGGCTTGCTGCTGATCGGCCTGTCGCTGATCCTCGGCGCGCTGCGGATCGTTCGGTCCGGTCTTGGTGGCGCCGTAGGTCTGGCCGGGAGCCAGCGTGATCCGGGGCGGCTCGCCGGGTGCGCCGGGCGCGAGCACGGGCGCGGGCGGATCGCACGGGTTGACCGGTTTGGGGGGCGGCGGGCAGAAGATGCCGCACGGAATCGGTGGCAGGCCAGGGATATTGATCATGATTTCGGTCGGCGCGGGCGCCACCGAAGCGGGTGGGGGTTTGCGCGTGGTGGTGGGCGCGGTGCCGCTCACCACCGACATATCCGGGAGTTGGCTCACGCCGCGATTGGGGATCAGGTCGGGGGAGATCCGCACCTGCGTGGGCACGCCGCCGTTGCGGTAGGCGGCCGCCCAGCTCAGCACATTGGCGGCGTAGGTCGTGGAATTGTTGTAGCGCAGCACCGCTCGCAACTCCTGGGCCGGATCGCGCAGATCCAGCCCGCCCGAGCACAGGTACTTCCCGGCGGCCAGCGTCGCGTCGAACACGTTGTTCGGATCCGGTCTGCCGTCGCCCTTGGCGTCGGCGCCGTATATCGCCCAGGTGCTCGGCAGGAATTGCATCGGGCCGATGGCTCGGACATAGCTGCCGTCGGTATTGCGGATGACCTCGTTGCCGGGCAGCGTGCCATCGAGCGCCGGACCGTAGATCGGGGCCACGGTGGTGCCCGCGGCATCGGTGTGTCCGCCTGCGGCGTGCCCGGATTCGATGCGGCCGATACCCGCCAGCAGACTCCAGTGCAGACCGCAGTTCGGCATGCTCGACTGCAGGGCCAGTTCGGCATTGCGATACGCGGCGAGCACGATCTCCGGAATTCCGAAAGCGCCCGCGCCTGCGGGCAGCGAGATATTTTGCAGCGGAACGGTTCCCGCGAAGGGGGCGGATCCGTCGGCGGGGGTCATGGCGGTGAGCCTGCGCGGCGGCTCCGCGCTGACCGGCAACAATCCAACTGTCCGAGACAATTCGGCGTCTGCGCGCTCGGCGGGTGTGTCACCACCTCCCGCAGCGGCGGCGAGCAGTGCCTCGGGTGCGTGGGACGGGACGGCGGCGGGTGTGGTGGGTGCGGCGGAACCTGTGGCGACGAGTCCCGCGACGACCAGGGCCGACACGGTTATCGGGGCGGATATTCGCATGCGGCCCACACCAATCCTCTACGTCGTGAAGACTGTCCGGGACAATTTTCCCGGTCCGGTCTTGGGACAACGTGCTCCACGTTACCCACCGGTTAGTTAAGTGGTTGGTATTTCCGGTCAATCGCGAGCTACGAGTCCGCTTCGGCGCCGGCAGCACCGAATCGACCGTCCTCGGTCGAGTTCGACTCGGCGCCCGCCGCGCCCGGCGAAATCCCCACGGGGGCTTGCTTTTTCTTGCGCGCCTGCTTTCTGGCCTTGTCCGCCTGCCCATTCGGGCTCGGCGCCGCCGCGATGCTCTCCATGAGCTCGCGCAACTCGTCCAACTCCTTGCGCAGATAGTCGCGGGTGGCCACCTCGCCGACGGCGAGACGCAGCGCGGCCAGTTCGCGGGCCAGGTATTCGGTGTCGGCCTTGGTCTGCGCGGCACGCAGCCGGTCCTCCTCCAGGGAGACCCGGTCCCGATTGTCCTGGCGGTTCTGTGCCAGCAGGATCAGCGGCGCGGCATAGGCGGCCTGGGTGGAGAAGGCCAGATTCAGCAGGATGAACGGGTACGGATCCCACTGCATCGCGATGACGAAGACATTGAGCACGATCCACACCAGGACGATGGCGGTCTGAATGACCAGATACCGCCCGGTGCCGAGGAAGCGCGCGATCCGCTCGCTGACCTGAGCCATGGCCTCGGCATCGAAATCGAAGCGCAGCCGCGATTCGACCGGTGTCTCCAAACGTGCTCTTGCGGAGATTTTCTCGGTCATGAGGGCACACTCCCCGGATGTAGTTCGTCGGCCTCGCGCCAGTCCTCGGGCAGCAGGTGATCGAGTACATCGTCCACGGTGACCGCGCCGAGCAGGTGATTCTCCTCGTCCACCACCGGGCCGCAGACCAGGTTGTAGGTGGCGAAGTAGCGGGTGACGGCGGCCAGCGGGACATCGGCGCGCAGCGGGGCCAGCGCGTTGTCGACAATGCCGCCGACGAGATGGGCGGGTGGTTCGCGCAGCAGTTGCTGAATGTGGACCGAACCGAGGTAGCGGCCGGTGGGGGTGGCCGTCGGCGGGCGCACCACGAAGACCATGGAGGCCAGCGCGGGTGTCAGATCGGGATTGCGCACCTTGGCCAGCGCCTCGGCCACGGTGGCCGAGGGGTTGAGAATGACCGGTTCCGGCGTCATGAGGCCGCCCGCGGTGTCGGGGGAATGCTCGAGCAGCCTGCGGACCGGTTCGGACTCCTCGGGATCCATCAGCGCCAGCAGCGAATCCGCCTCGCCCTTGGGGAGTTCGCCCAGCAGGTCGGCGGCGTCGTCGGGATCCATGGCCTCGAGCAGGTCGGCGGCGCGGCGGATCTCGAGTTGGCCGAGCAACTCGACCTGGTCGTCATCGGGGAGCTCCTGCACCACATCGGCCAGGCGCTCGTCGTCGAGGGCCACCGCCACCTCGACGCGCCGCTTCTCCGGCAGTTCGCGCAGCAGGTGGGCGACATCGGCGGGCCGCAGCCCCTCGAACTGCTCCAGCAGCGCGGTGACATCCTGACCCGGCCTGCCGATCTCGTACGGGGTCAGGCCGGAGACCCGGTCCCAGTCGACCACGTGCACCGCGCGTCTGCGCCCGAGTCTTCGGTGTCCGCGCACCGCCACCCTGGTGACCCGCCAGTCCCTGGTCCTGGTCTGCTCGATGCCCAGATCCACCACGAAGACATCGACCCCCGCCAGATCCGGCAGATCCGGATCGGCGACGCGCACCGAGGAATCCACGATCTGCGCCAGCGCCAGCAACTCGCCGGGCCGCTGGGTGAACCGGCGCAGGCTGACCGTGCCCGTATTGAGCGTCACCGCACCGGGATCGATGGAGGTGAGCCGCAGCATGGGCACGAAGATCCGGCGGCGGGTCGGCAGCTCGACCACCAGGCCGTGAATGCGCGGCTGCTGCCGGTCGTATCGGATGGCCACGACCACATCGCGAATCCGGCCGATAGACTCGCCGTCGGGACCCAGCACCACCAGTCCGGCCAGCCTGGCGACGTACACCCTGGTTGCTGCCATGCCTGTAAGGCTAAGGGGAGGGTTAGCCGACCTATAACGCGCACCACGCGTTTCACACTCACCCATCGCGACGACGGAATAGCAGAATAGACGTATGACGAATCCCTTGGGGAACTCCAACCGTGCCCGTCAGGGGCTGCCGACGCCGCCGTCGGGGTGGCCCGTGGGTTCCTATCCGACCTATGCCGAGGCGCAGCGGGCGGTCGACTATCTGGCCGACAACCAGTTCCCGGTGCAGGACGTGACCATCGTCGGCGTGGACCTCATGCAGGTCGAACGCGTCCTCTACCGCTTGAACTGGGGCAAGGTCATCGGCGGCGGCATCGTGTCCGGCGCCTGGCTCGGCCTGTTCCTGGGCCTGCTGCTGAGCCTGTTCACCACCGGGGGTGCGCTCGGGCCGCTGCTGGTGGGTCTGGTCGGCGGCATCATCTTCGGCGTCATCTCCACCTCGATCCCGTACGCGGCGACTCGCGGCACCCGCGATTTCGCCTCGACCATGCAGTTGGTGGCGGGCCGTTACGACGTGCTGTGCGATCCGCGCTCGGCCGAGCAGGCGCGCGACATGCTGGCGCGGTTGGCGATCTGAGCGCATGGAGGTGCTGGAAACGGTCCGGTCGGGCGTGCTGGACCACTTCGGGGTGGGTCCGACCGAGGTCGACGCCGCCTCGGTGACCTTCCTCGGGCTCGAACCGATCGAGATCCTGCGGATCGCCGCCGCCGACTTCGTGCATTACGTGACGCTGGGCGGATCCCGGCATCCGATGGGTGATCCGGCCGCGCTCCTCGCCGATCCGGTGCGCGGCCCGCGCGCGGAACTGGTGCTGACGTTGCGCTCCGGACTCGGCGCGCAATCCGGGCTGGCCAAATCGTTGGGTGTGCTCGCCGCGACTCCCGTGGTGGAAGGTGTTGTGCTGCAGGCCGATGCGCTGCTCGACGTGGGCGAGCCGCTGTGGCGCGGCGCGCCGTTCACGGCGGTTCTGCTGGGGGACAGCGAGATTCCCGAGGTGGTGCTGCCCGATCCGGCCGAGCCGGTCCGCTATCTCACGGTCGTCCCGGTCACCGCGACCGAGGCGGCGTGGGTGCGGGTGCGGGGAGCCGGGGCATTGCGCGAGGCGTGGGCCGAGGCCGGAATCGATGTGCGCGACCCTGGCCGCGGCGCCGCGACGCTCTGAGTTCGGAGTATCCGAAGCGGCGTTCGCGCGGTGTGATTCGCGCGTTGGACGCGGCTCGATTCCGGGCGACCGAACCCGATTCGGGTTGCTCCGGACGCGGATTCGGGTCGTCCCGATGACCGGAACCGGTACCCGGCGCGCGGCTGTCGATAAGGGTCGCCTGTAAAACTGGATGCCGTGCGCATCGACCTGCATACCCATTCGACCGCGTCGGATGGCACCGACACCCCCGCCGAACTCGTGCGCAATGCCGCAGCCGCCGGGTTGGACGTCGTCGCGATCACCGATCACGACACCACGGCGGGCTGGGCGGAGGCGGTCGAGGCCAGACCCGAGGGTCTGACGCTGGTGCGCGGCATGGAGATGTCGTGCGTGGCCCTGGGCGCCGACGGCTGGCCGGTGCCGGTGCATTTGCTGGCCTACCTGTTCGATCCGACCGATCGCGGCTTCGCCGAGGAGCGCGAGCGGTTGCGCGCCGAACGGGTGGAGCGGTTGCGCGCCATGGCCGAGCGGATGCGCGCGGATGGTCTGCCCATCGATCCGGACGCGGTGCTGGCCTCGGCCGGTCCGTCGGCGGGGCGGCCGCATCTGGCCAGGGCGCTGGTGACCGCGGGGGTGGTGCCCACGGTCGACGCCGCGTTCGCCGAACTGCTCGCCCCGCACGGTCGCTACTACGCGGAGAAGGCCGACACCCCGCTGCATCGAGCGGTGTCGATGATCGCGGGGGCGGGTGGGGTGAGCGTGCTGGCGCACGCGCGGGCGCGCAAGCGCGGCAGGCTGATCGCCCTGGACGATATTCGCGCGTCGGCCGAGCTCGGCCTGGGCGGGCTGGAGTCGAACCATCCCGATCACAGCGCCGAGGATCGGGCGGTGCTCGACGAGTTGGCCGCCGAGCTCGGTCTGCTCACCACGGGTTCCTCCGACTACCACGGCGCGAACAAGACCATCCGACTCGGCGAGTTCACCACCGATCCGGCGCAATTCGAGGCCCTCGTCGACAAGGCGAGCGGGGTGCCGGTGATCCGCGCGTGAGGCCGCCGCGATGAGGGCGCTGCGCGCGCTCAGCGGTGTGGTGGCGGCGGGCACGGTGGTGTTGGCGGCGGTGGTGACGGGTAGCGCGGTAATCGGGGCGCGCGATGGATTTCCCGGTCCGGGAACGACCGCCGTGCTCTGGCATCTGATTGTCGGCGCGATTGTCATTGCGGCCCAGATTTATTCGGACAGGCGTCGAGGTTTTGCGGCATTTTCCGGATCGATGGTCGTTTTACTGGCGGCCGGAATTTTGCTCTGGACGCAGTGGTGGCGTTGATATTCCGGTAATGGTTGCGGCCGGGTGAATTGTGGCCGAACATTTAATATCGTGACGGAACTCGAGACGGATGTGCTGGTTTTGGGTGGGGGTCCGGCCGGAATCTGGGCCGCCGTCTCGGCCGCCGCGGCGGGTTCCAGGGTGATCCTGGTCGACAAATCGCGCTGCGGCGCGGGCGGCCCGTCCGCGTGTGGCGCCACCGCGCTCTGGAATATCCCGCCCGGCTCTGCGCGCGAGGAGGCCGTGCGCCGCGGCTACGCACACGGCGGCGGCCTCGGCGATCCGGATCTGATGCATCGGGTGCTCGACGAGACCCACCGCCGCGTCGAACAGTTGGTGCGCTGGGGCTACCGATTTCCCGGCGAGGCCGCAGGGCCTGCGCTGCGGGTGTATCTGGATGGCGCGCGCTATCTGCGCAGGTTGCGGCGCGGCGCGCTGGCGGCGGGCGTGCGGATCCTCGATCATCACCCGGCCCTGCAGTTGCTGCTCGATCGCGACGGCGCGGTCGCGGGCGCCACCGGAATCCGGATGCGCGAAGGTTTCGGCTCCTGGACCGTGCGGGCCGGGGCCGTGGTGGTGGCCACCGGTGGGTGCGCGTTCCTGTCCGGCGGCGCGGGCACCGAAATGGCCACCGGCGACGGCCTGCTGCTGGCCGTCGAGGCGGGCGCGGAACTGTCCGGGATGGAGTTCTCCAGCGCCTACGATCTGGCTCCGGCCTGCGACGCGCCGTTCGCGCCCGGTCTCGCACTGCATTTCGCCACGCTCTACGACGAGGCGGGCGCGGTGCTGCCCGATCAGCGCGCGGCGGCCTTCGCGGCCATCGCCGACGGTCGCCGGGTCTATGCCGCCTTGGACGATGTGCCCGACGGCGTGCGCCACTGGTTGTCGCGGCAGGGCGTGGTGGATCGGACCAGGCGGGTGCCGCTGCGCGCCGTCCTGGAGGGCACCGTGCGCGGCACCGGCGGTCTGTGGCTCGGCGGTGCGGACTGCGCCACCAGCGTGGCGGGTCTGTTCGGCGCGGGCGATGTCACCACCCGCGAATCGATCACCGGCGCGGTCAGCGGGTTCGGCGGTCAGGGCGGGGCGTGGGCCATCGCCTCGGGGGTGTGGGCGGGGGCGGGCGCGGCGCGTTTCGCGCGGCGCGGGGTGCCCGCTTCGGTGCGGGCCGTCAAGGGCGCCGGACTGAACCCGGTGGCCCGGATCGATCCGAGGGCGGTGGTCGGGCTGGTGCAGGAGCACACCCTTCCGCTACGGCGCAGCTACTGGCGCAGTGCGGGTAGCCTGCGCGACAGCATCGCCGAACTCGACGCCATGTGGCCCGGCGCCGAATTCGACCTGGGCGGAAGCGGTCCGGACCGACTCAGAGCCAGACAGGCCGCGGCCCTGCTGGCCGTGGCCCGCTGGACCAAGTACAGCGCGCTGGCCCGCACCGAGAGCCGAGGGATGCACCGGCGCACGGATCATCCCGGCGCGGCGGCGGATTGGCGGGTGCGGCTGCGGTCCGGCGGGATGGAGCGGGTGTGGGTGCGCTCCGACGAGCGCCTCGCGAGCGCCGAATCCCGACCCGCCGCGATCGAGCCGGATCCCTTGCCGCTGTAGCTCACCGGCCTGTCCGCCGCCCGGATTCGGGACCGCGTCGACGGGTGCGCTCCCCACACCGGTTTGGCATCCGAAGGGTGCTGCCGGCAGAATGTTCGGATTCCCCGCCGAAGCCACCGCCCGGTCGGGGCACGGTGATCACCGAGTCGCGTCGCACCTTCGCTGCCGTGGATCGCCCCGCCTGTTTCGACCGGACCCACCCGTCCGGCTCCCGCTCCGCGGATCGTCGCGTCGCACCCACCGGAGTTTGTCGGCGAATTGCCGGCACCCCTCGAATTACCGGTCAGCGCCCCGATGAGCGATCTGGAACACCCAATACCCATTACCGGGTGGTAACCCTTCCCCCGGTTGTCCGACCCGAGCAGGAGTGAAATCGTGTCACCCGTGACTGACGCACCGAATGCCGCTGCCTCCCTTTCCGAAATCACCCACGACGAGATTTTCGCGGGTCACCTCGGCGGCAAACTCTCGGTCGAACTTTCGGCTCCGCTGGAAACTCAGCGCGACCTCTCGATCGCCTATACCCCCGGTGTCGCACAGGTGAGCCGGGCCATCGCGGAGGACGAGGCGCTGGCCAAGCGCTACACCTGGACCGACCGCCTGGTCGCGGTGGTCAGCGACGGCACCGCGGTGCTCGGCCTCGGTGATATCGGTCCGCGCGCCTCGCTGCCCGTCATGGAGGGCAAGGCGGCGCTGTTCAAGAAGTTCGCCGGGCTGAATTCCATCCCGATCGTGTTGGATACCAAGGATGTCGACGAGATCGTCGAGACGCTGATTCGCCTGCGCCCGAGTTTCGGTGCGATCAACCTGGAGGATATCTCCGCGCCGCGCTGCTTCGAGATCGAGCGGCGCGTGGTCGAGGCGCTCGATATCCCGGTCATGCACGACGATCAGCACGGCACCGCCATCGTGGTGCTGGCCGCGCTCAATGGCGCGGCCCGCGTGCAGGGTCGCGCCATCGAGGGCCTGAAGGTCGTGGTGTCGGGTGCGGGCGCGGCCGGTGTCGCGTGCACCAATATCCTGCTGGCCGCAGGCGTCGCCGATGTCACCGTGCTGGATTCCAAGGGCATCATCGGCAAGGACCGCACCGACCTGAACCCGGTGAAGGCCGAACTGTCCGAGCGCACCAACCCGCGCGGCCTGTCCGGCGGCGCCGGCGAGGCGCTGGCCGGTGCCGATGTCTTCCTCGGTCTGTCTGCGGGTCTCATCGCCGAGGAGTTCATCGCCGCGATGGCCGCCGACGCGATCGTGTTCGCCATGTCGAATCCGGATCCGGAGATCCACCCGGAAGTGGCGCGCAAGTACGCCGCCATCGTGGCCACCGGCCGCAGCGATTTCCCGAACCAGATCAATAATGTGCTGGCCTTCCCCGGCGTGTTCAAGGGCGCGCTCGACGCGGGCGCCCGCCGCATCACCGAGGGGATGAAGCTCGCCGCCGCCAACGCGATCCTCGGCGTGGTCGCCGACGAGCTCGGCCCGGAGAAGATCGTGCCCAGCCCGCTCGATCCTCGGGTCGCCCCGGCGGTGGCCGAGGCGGTCGCCGCCGCTGCTCGCGCGGAAGGCGTTGTCTAACAAGCGAATTCGATTGACGAAGGGCATCTTCCGGCTCGGCCGGGAGATGCCCTTCGCGCTGTGCGGCCTCGGCCGAAGATCCTCGGCAGTGGCTATGCCGAGGCCGAGGTGCGGGCGGGCGCCGCGACCTCGGGCTCATCGCTCGAGTGCGGGAACTTTCGGCGCAGGCGCCCGGTGCCCGGCGCGGTGACCCAGGTGAGCAGGGCCATCAGTCCGTCGAGCGCCATGGCCAACACCGCGACCAGCAACGCGCCCACCAGGACCCGGTCATAGCGGTAGAGGCTGATGCCGTCGAAGATGTAGCGGCCGAGCCCACCCAGATTGACGTAGGCCGCGATCGTCGCGGTGGCGACCACCTGGAGGGTGGCCCCGCGCAGTCCGGTCAGCAGGATGGGTAGGGCATTGGGCACCTCGACGCGGAACAGGATCTGCCGCTCGGTCATCCCCATGGCCCGCGAGGCGTCCACCACATTCGCCGATACGTTGGTGATGCCCGCGTACGCGCCCGCCAACAGCGGCGGGATGCCCACGGTGACCAGTGCCAGCAGCGGCGGAATCAGTCCGAGACCGAGCAGCAGCACCATGAACGTGAGCAAACCCAGCGTGGGCAACGCGCGCATGGCATTGGCGAAGCCGACCAGGAGTGCGGCCCCGCGCCGGGTGTGCCCGATCACCAGCCCCAGTGGCACCGCGACAACCGCCGAGAGCGCCACCGCCAGGAAGCTGTACCAGAGGTGCTGACCGATTCTGGTTTGGATACCTGTCGGACCGCCCCAATTCGCGCTGTCGGTGAGGTAGTGCCAGGCGTCGAGGAAAAGGTTCACGCCGCACCGCTTTTCGCCAGTACGGCCTCGGCGCGCACCCACGGGGTGCTCAGCCGTCCGACGAGGTAGACCAGCCGATCGAAGATCAGTGCCAGCGCCAGCGTGACGAGCACACCCGCGATGATCTCGTCCGGGTAGCCGCGCTGATACCCCTGGGTGAACAGCTTGCCGAGGCCACCGACGCCGATCAGCGCGCCCATCGAGACCATCGCGATATTGGTGACCACCACCACCCGCAGGCTGGAGACGAAAACCGGGACGGCCAGCGGCATATCGACGGTCAGCGTGCGCCGTAGCGGACCGAAGCCGACGGCATCGGCCGCGTCCAGCACACCCGCGGGCACCGAATCCAGCGCGGCGGGCACCGCGATCACCAGCAGCGCCGTGGAATACACGGTGAGCGCGATGATCACATTGAGCGGATCGATGGTCGAGATACCTACCAGCGGCGGGATGATGACGAACAGCGCCAGCGACGGCACCGTATACGCCAGGCTGGCCACCGTCACGGTGATCCGACGCAGCCATGGCACCCGACGCAGCATGGCCCCCACCGGAATCGCGATCACCAGACCCAGAATGAGCGGCACCAGGGCCAAATACAGGTGGGTGCGGGTGAAACCCATGATGTCGGGGAAGTTCTCGACGAGATACCGCATCACAGCGCCTGTTCGAAGTAGTGCCGATTGCGTTCGGCGTCCTCGGCGGAGCGCTGGCGCGACAACTGCTCGAGCACCTCCTCGGCCAGCACACCGCCGCGCACCGCACCCGAATCGTCCACGGCCACACCGATTCCCGAGGGGGAGGAGATGGCCGCGTCCAGTGCCTGGCGCAGATCGCCCGACGGGGTGAACAGCGATCCGCCCGCGGCCATACTCAGTTCCGGTGGCCGCCCGGCGCGTACGCCCTCCACGCCGGTGACATCCACCCAACCCGCCGGGTGGTTCCGCGCGTCCACCACCAGGACCCACTCCCCGCGCTCCAGTCGCTGGGCGGCGATCTCCTCGGCGGTCGTGGTGCGGATCTCGTGCAGCGCGACATCGTTCGCGGTGCGGAAGGACAGGCCGCGATAGCCGCGGTCGTGGCCGACGAAATCGGCCACGAAATCCGTGGCGGGCTGGGCCAATACCTGCTGCGGTGGCGCGTACTGCTGCAGCACGCCGCCGCGCCCGAACACCGCGACCTTGTCGCCGAGGGTGATGGCCTCGTCGATATCGTGGGTCACGAAGACGATGGTCTTGTGCAATTCGGCCTGGAGCCTTTGCATCTCGCTCTGGAGTTCGGCGCGCACCACCGGATCGACGGCGCTGAACGGTTCGTCCATGAGCAGGATCGGCGGATCGGCGGCCAGCGCCCTGGCCACGCCGACCCGCTGCTGCTGTCCGCCGGACAACTGCGCCGGATAGCGCCCGGCCAGCGAACGATCCAGGCCGACGCGATCCAGCAATTCCAGCGCCGCGGCGCGGGCGGCGCGGCGCGAATCCCCGCGCAGCACCGGCACCGTGGCCACATTGTCGACCACGGTGCGGTGCGGTAGCAGCCCGCCGCTCTGGATGACATAGCCGATGCCCAGCCGCAGCCGGACCGGGTCGACGGTCGAGATATCGCGACCGTCGACGGTGAGCACACCCGAACTCGGGTGGATCATCCGGTTGATCATCCGCATCGAGGTGGTCTTACCGCAGCCGGACGGTCCGACGAACACGGTGAACGATCCGGACTCGATGCGCAGATCGAGTCCGGTGACGGCATGCGTGCCATCGGGATAGGTCTTGCCGATATCGCGGAACTCGATGTCCGACAACGGATTTCCTCCCTAGCCGACCGGCTTGTTCAACCCTTGGGCGCTCACCCAGGCCGCCGCGGCGGCACGGGGTTCGGTTTTGCTCGCGCCGGAGACGGATTCGTTGAGTTTGATCAGCTCATCGGTGCTGAGCTTGGCCGAGGTGGCATCGAGCACCTTGAGCAGCCTGTCGGACTTCTTCGCGGAATTGAGCAGCGGCACCACATTCTGCGCCGCGAAATTGTGCTTCGGATCCTCCAGGACGACCAGATCGTTCTGTTTGATGGCGGGGGAGGTGGTGAAGATATTGGCCGCGGTGACCTGGCCATCGACCAGGGCGCGCACCGTGGCCGGGCCGCCGCCGTCGGCGATTTGGACGAAATTGGCGGCCGCCACATCGACGCCGTAGTTCTTCTTCAGGCCCGGCAGCCCGCCCGCGCGCTCGGCGAATTCGGCGGGTGCGCCGAATTTCACCTCGGCGGAGTGCGCGGCCAGATCGGCGATGCTGTGCAGATTCCAGCGCTGGGCGGTGGCCCTGGTGACCACGACGGCATCGGAATCCTGGCCGGGAGCGGGGGCGCCGATGGCCAGATCGGCGCCGAGCGCGGCCTGCAACGCCGCCGTGACCTCGGCGCCGCCGGTGGCGGTGGCCCTCTTGTCCAGATATTGCAGCAGGTTGCCGGTGTAGTCCGGAATGACCGAGATGGCGCATTTCCGCACGGCGGGCACGTAGGCCTCGCGGCTGCCGATATTCAATTTGGTGTCGACCTGGAAGCCATTGGCGCGCAGCGCCTCGACGTAGACATTGGCCACCGTCTCCGACTCCGGGAAGTCGGCCGAGCCGACGGTGATCCCGTCGCCCGAACAGCTGCCCTTGGCGGCGAGCGGATCGGAATTGCCGCATGCGGCCAGGGCCAAGGAGGCGAGCAGGGCGCTCGCGGCGACGAGGGTGCGGCCCGCGCGCCGCGCGGTACGCCCGTTCCGGGGGGTGGGGAGGGTTTTCACTGGGATCCTTCCGGCATGGCGGACGGTGCGAGATTCGAGCGGCGGCACGGCCACCGGTACATTCTGGTTGTCCATACTGCCCGCCGCATGGTGTTCCAGGGAGCTACGGAGAGTTGGTGTCGCCCGATGGTGTTGGCCTCCTCGGGGCGGGTGGTTGCCCGCGCGCTGGTCGTCGTGCTCGCTGTCTTGGCCACTTCCTGTGGGGTCGACGATGATGGCCCGACGACGATAGCGGTCGGCACCGACAATTCGGAGGAATCGAATCTGCTTGCGCAGATATATTCCGGTGCGCTGGCCCGTGCGGGTGCGCGCACCGAGGTGCGCGGCGGATTCCGTCCCGAGCAGCTACGGCGCGGGTTGGACGCGGGCGATATCCAGGTGACGGCGGCACACAGCGGGGCGCTGCTGGCCGAACTGGATTCCGGTGCGCCGCAACGCAAGCCGGACAAGGTCATGAAGGCGTTGAGCGCGGCTCTGCCGGAGGGGTTGGTGGTCTCGGATCCGGCCGATGGGACGGATATGCGGCCGCGCCTGCTGGTGACCGCCGCCGAGCCGGTGCGCACCGCGGCCGAGTTGATCGCGCGCTGTCCGGAGTCGACCGTCGGTATCGCCGCGCAGCCGGGTCTGCTCGCCTTGCCGAAAGGCTTGGCGAAGCTCGAAGGATGCGAGCCCGCCGCGACCGTCGCGCTGTCCGATCCCGCCGCGCTGCGAACAGCCCTGCGCGACGGCACGATTCAGGTCGGGCTGCTGGCAGGCCCGCCGATCGATCCGGCGACGACCGAGGGTTTGGTGTCGCTCACCGATAAGGAGTACTTGCTCCGCGCGGAGCAAATCGTGCCGGTCTTCCGCAAGGGCGCACTCGATCAGCGTCGCGTCAAGAAACTCAATTATGTTGCGGGCGAGCTGAATACCGCCGACCTGTGCGAGATGATCCGGCGGATGCGAACCGAGCGTGCGACGGCCGCCGAGCTGGCGGTGGACTGGCTCGACAAGCATGGACTTTGAGTCCTGACAGTCCGCTGATCGGGGTCTTCGACCCGGACGGCAGCCCCTGATTCGGCAGGTCCGACCGCGCCGTCGGCGCGGCCCCACTGTGGGCATGATCACGAATTTCGACGGTCGTCCCCTCCTTGTCGTGGCAATGCTCCGGCTCGTATATTCCACTAGGAATATTTGATGCGGAGCATGTCGTAGCGACCGGCTAGCCTACGGGGCGGTCGGTTTTGAAAGGGTGGCGAATATGGCGGAGCGCGCGGTGACACCGCTGGCGCTGGTGGTGCTCGGACTGCTCGAGGAGCAGTCGATGCACCCGTACGAGATGTATCAGTTGATCATCGCCCGCCAAGAGGATGAATTGGTCAAGGTGCGGCCCGGCTCGCTCTATCACACCGTGGCGCGACTGGCCGACCAGGGATATGTCCAGGCCGAAGGGGTCGAACGGGAGGGCAATCGCCCCGAACGCACCACCTATCGGATCACCGAGCAGGGGCGGGCGGCCATGCGGCAGCGCGTCGCCGACATCCTGCGCGAACCCACCAACGAATTTCCCGCCTTCCCGGTCGGGCTGGCCGAATCGCACAACCTCCCCAAAGAGGATGTGCTCGCCCTGCTGCGCGAACGCGTGCAGGCGCTCGAGGCCCGCTACGCGCAGATCAACGCGGCCGGCGAATCCGCCGTCGCCCGCGCGGTGCCGCGCCGCTACTGGATCGTGCTGCCCTACCTGCGCGCGACCATCGGCGCGGAGCTCGACTGGTTGCGCCGCTTCGCCCACGAGGTGGACAGCGGCGGGATCGAGTGGGAGCGCTACGACACGGCCACCGGCGGGCGGATGGCGCCCGAGGAATCGAACGGTGCGGCGGTGTCGAACGGCGAGTCCACCCATTGACACGCGCGCGGGTGGCGAGAAAAGTCAACCAGCGCGCTCCATACCGATCAGTTTGTAGCAGCACACCGACGAAAGTCAGACAGGAAGACCCGAACCCATGTCCACACAACGCAATCCGTGGCTGGCGCTGTCCGCGCTCGTCGTCGGCTTCTTCATGATCCTGTTGGATATGACGATCGTCGCGGTCGCCAACCCGGCGATCATGGCCAGCCTGCACACCGATATCAACAAGGTCATCTGGGTCACCAGCGCCTACCTGCTCGGCTACGCGGTGCCGCTGCTGGTCACCGGTCGCCTCGGCGACCGTTTCGGCCCCAAGAACATCTACCTCATCGGCCTGGTCGTCTTCACCCTCTCCTCGCTCGGCTGCGGCCTGTCCGGCTCGATCGAGATGCTCATCGCCGCCAGGGCGGTGCAGGGCCTCGGCGCAGCGCTCATGACCCCGCAAACCATGGCGGTGATCACCAGGACCTTCCCGCCGGACCGTCGCGGTGCGGCCATGGGCCTGTGGGGCGGCGTGGCCGGACTGGCCTCGCTCGTCGGCCCGATCGTCGGCGGCGTCCTGGTCGACGGCTTCAGCTGGAAATGGATCTTCTACATCAATGTGCCCATCGGCGTCATCGCCTTCGTCCTGGCCCTCTGGCTGGTGCCCAGCCTGGAGACCCATTCGCACAGGTTCGACATCCCCGGCGTGATCCTCAGCGCGGCGGGTATGTTCCTGCTGGTCTTCGGTATTCAGGAGGGCAACACCCGCGACTGGGACGCGATGATCTGGCTGATGATCGGCGCGGGCGTCGTGGTGCTGGCGGCCTTCGTGTTCTACCAATCGCGGGCCACCGGCGAACCGCTGGTGCCGCTGTCGCTGTTCCGCGACCGCAACTTCGCGCTGTCGAGTGTGGCCATCGCCGCCATGAGCGCGGCGGTCACCTCCATGATGGTGCCGTCGTACTTCTTCCTGCAGGGTGTGCGGGAGATGTCGCCCACCCGCTCCGCGCTGGTCTTCGCGCCGATGGCCATCGTCACCGGCATCATCGCGCCTTTCATCGGCAGAATGTCGGACCGCCTGCATCCGCGCATCGTGCCCACCATCGGCTTCGTCCTGTTCGCGCTCAGCACCTTCTGGTTCGCGGCCCTGATGAAGCCGGACGCTTCGATCACCTGGTTCCTGGTGGCCGCCGCCATCTCCGGCGTAGCCAACGCCTGCATCTGGGCGCCGCTGGCCTCCACGGCCACCCACAACCTGCCGGTGCAGCAGGCGGGCGCGGGCGCGGGCGTCTACAACACCACCCGCCAGGTGGGCGCGGTCCTCGGCAGCGCGGCGGTCAGCGCGCTCGTCTCGGCCCGGCTCACCGCGCACGGCCTCGGCGGCGGCAAGATCTCCGAGGGCGCGGCCGCGCACGTCACCATGCCGGAGTTCATCAAGGATTCGTTCAGTTCCGCGCTGAGCCAGTCCATGCTGCTGCCCGCCGGGATCCTGCTGATCGGCGTCATCGCCTCGGCCCTGTTCGTCCGGCACGGTCGGTCCGCCGTCGATCGTCCGGAACCGGTGCGGGAGAAGGCGGATACCCTGTCGCACTGAGTTTTTCCAGTGCAGTGCCCCCGCACCGCTCGGTGCGGGGGCACACATAGGCCCTATGCGACCTGCACGGTGCGGGTGGGATAGCCGCTCGCGCCATCGGGGACCACATCGGCGCGCTCGCTGGTCTGGGTCTGCCCGGCGCCGTCGGTGGCGCGGACCCGCAGCGTGTGGGTGCCGGGGGTGGCGTCCCACTCCAGGACCCACTGTCGCCAGGTGTCGATGGACTGGTCGGCGGCCAGTCGCGCCCGCTGCCACGGACCGTCATCGATCTGCACCTCGACCGCCCGGATCCCGCGATGCTGCGCCCACGCGACACCCGCGATCGGCACGCGACCCGCCGCGAGATGGGATTTGGCGGGCGGGGTATCGATACGTGCCTCGGTCTTGATCGGGCCGCGCGCCGACCAACCCCGCTTGGTCCAGTACGCGGTGGCGCGATCGAAACGGGTGACCTCGAGTTCGGTCACCCATTTGGTGGCCGAGACATAGCCGTAGAGCCCGGGGACCACCAGCCGGGCCGGATAGCCGTGCTGCACCGGGAGCGGTTCGTCGTTCATACCGATCGCGAGCATGGCGTCGCGACCGTCGGTGAGCACCGCGAGCGGTGTGCCCGCGGTGAAACCGTCGACACTGGTGGACAGCACCATATCGGCGTCCGGGTGCGGGCGGGCCTCGGCCAGCAGGTCGTCGAGTCGGTAACCGAGCCAGCGGGCATTGCCGACCAGATTGCCGCCCACCGGATTAGAGACGCAGGTCAGCGTGACGAGGCGCTCGATCGGCGCGCGTTTGATCAAATCCGCCCAGCTCAGATGGATTTCGTTATCGACCATGCCGTGGATGCGCAGCGACCAATCCTCGACCGAGACCTGGGGGACCAGCAGTGCGGTGTCGATGCGGTAGAAGTCGGGGTTGCCGGTGAGATACGGGGCGAGACCGGGGATTTCGAGGTCGGCCTCGGGGGAGACCGGGACCGGTTGGCCGCTGAGGCGCGGAAGTTGGACGGCGGCGCGTTCACCCGAGACATCGCGGCGCGCCGCACCGAGGATGCGGCCGCCGATACCCGTGGCCAAGGCGGCGACCGTGGTTATTCCTATGGCTTGCAGTACTTTTCGCCGGTCGAAACCCGACTCGGCGGGTAGCTGCTCGTCCTCGGTCTTGTTGTCGCCGATCCGTGCGATGAGCAGGCGGAGGGTGAAAATGCCTGCGACAGTGCCGATTATGGTGGGCAGCGCGGCGGATAGACCACCTCGGTTCACCGCGAAGACGGCGGTGACCAGTCCGAGGACGGCGAGCAGGATCGAACCGGAGGGACGCGCGGCGCGCTCGACCGCGCCGATGAGCCCGGCCGTCACAACGGCGACCACCGCCATCCCGACGTACAGCACCGTCTTGTCGTGGGTGCCGAAGGTGGTGATGGCCCATTCGCGCACACCGTCGGGGGTGCGGTCGACCACGGTGCGGCCTATCGCGTCGAGTGGATCGCTGTCCGGACCGAAGACAACGGCGAGCAGTTCCGCGAGACCGACTGTGAGCCCCGCCGAGACGATGCCCGCCGCCGTCCGCCATTGCCACCGCACCATGGTGTCGAGCGTAGTTGCTGGTAGAGGCGGTGAATATGACCATTCGATGACGTTGGGCCAGTCCCTGAGCCACGGAGGACTCCGACACGGGCCCTAGCCGCAATGCCGCTCAGTTAGTGGGTTGGGCTGGGTGTCAAGTGGATCGTGTTGTCGTGCGCGTGGGGGCATGAGAGTAGGACAGCGGAACTACTGGTAGAGAGATCTTGTCCGCCAAGACAAACCGCTCA
>NZ_QZFU01000001.1 GCF_003598715.1 Nocardia panacis | reverse complement strand
AAGATAGAACGTTTCAGACTTTAGCGAGGAATGAAACGATTCGATGGAGGCATTATCAGCGGGCGTCCCTTTACGGGACATGCTCATGGTAATGCCTTTTATATGAACAGCTTTCTGATACTCGTAAGATGTATACACAGAACCTTGGTCGCTATGTAACACACAGTTTTCAGGCAGTGCTGGGAGCTGATCAAGTGTGTTTAAAATAAAGTCTGTGTCCTGCTTATCACCAATCGTAAAAGCAATCACTTCTCCATTATATAAATCCAATATACTGGAAAGGTACAATTGTTTCTGTCCATAAGGCAAATACGTGATGTCCGTTACTAGTTTTTCAAGAGGGCGATCAGATTGAAAGTTCCGATCCAGTATATTACCGGCCACGGCATAGGGCTGCCCATTCTTCTTACGCTTTTTCATTTTAACCCGGCACTGCCACTGGTTTTTCTGCATGATACGTTGAACAGTTTTATGGTTAATATGCATCCTCATTTTTAGTATGGCTGTGATTTTTCGATATCCATATCGATACTTGTGCTCTCGGCACAACGTGCCGATTTGTTCCTCTAGTTGTTTTTTAGAATGATTCTGAGTCAGATCTTTTTTCCATCTATAGTACGAAGCGCGAGAGATGCCTAAATGGACACAAATGTCCTGTACTGTCATCATTTTGCACAATTCTTCTACTAGTTTGATTGACGTTTCCTTATCAACTTCCTTTCCAATTCGTTGTACTTTTTTAAAACTTCATTCTGTTGACTCAGATAGCGATTTTCTGCCTGCAGTCTCTCTAATTCGGAAGAGTACTCGGGACCCTTTC
>NZ_QZFU01000006.1 GCF_003598715.1 Nocardia panacis | reverse complement strand
GTCAAACGCGCCATCTCCAAACACCGCGCCAAAGGCGACATCGACCGCAACAGCTACAAAACGCAGATCAGCATCCACATCCTGCCGGGTTGACAACCCGGCAGGATCGCTAACTGAGCGGCATTGGCCCTAGCCGCCGAACTCGGCGGCGAGGGTATTCCAGAACATGAGCTCATAGCTCTGGAACAGGCGCGCGCACTCGTGCGCCCGCGCCGGATCCAGCCGCCCGCAAGCCAATCCGGCCTCGATGGCGGCGAGCGCCAGTCTTTCGATCTCGGGCACGTCGGCGGCGAAATAGTCGAAGAAGGCACAGGCGGCATCATCGAACCCGTAGTGCTCGCGCATGCCCGCCGCGACCGCCGCGCAGTACCGCCCGAATGCCGCGAAGTTGGCGAAGATGCCCGCGACGGCCGCACCCGACGCCTCGTTGAGCGCCAACCACGCCATATACGCCGGATATGCCTGGCACCCGGCCCTCGGCAGGTCCGTCCCCGGATCCGGTCCGGTGGCCGCGAGCAACCCGTCGAGCAGCCGGTGCGCCTGCCGTTCACCCGACGCCAGCGCCTCGAAGAACTCCCGCGACCTCGGCTCGTCCGCCCGCGCCGCCAACGCGTGCATACTGCGCCAGTCGCTGTCGGTGATCAGATATTCCTCGGCGGCGAGCGCGGCGAAAACGCCGCGCTCCGCCCGCCCCGCCGCGATGAGCGGCACGAGTTCGTTGTCCGCGTCGCGCGGTGCGATCTCGGCCTGGATCCGCGCCAGCAATTCCGCTGCCGTCATCTCGCTCACCTCCCGGCCCCATTCAACGCCGGACGCCGTGCCACCGCATCGCTTCGGTGGAAACGGTTGCAGCGCACGGCATTCGCGGCTACGAACGCACAGCGCACGGAACTCGCGGGTCGATCGGCCCTCAGTGATCCGCGTGTCGACCGCGCCTAGCGGGGGCTGTCGGCGCAGCCGTCCGTCGACCTGCGCACGGCCGCAGCGGAGGCAGAGGTGCGCGCGTCGACCAGAGCCCTGACCTCGGCGGCGGATTCGCAGCTCAGCGCGCGCACGGCGGCGGCGGCGCAGGCGGCGTGGTCCAGTTCGCGGACGCGGGCCTTGATGAGCGGGACGACCGGCGCGGCGACGCTGAGTTCGGTGACGCCGAGACCGAGCAGGATCGGCACCGCGACGGGGTCGGCGGCGATCTCACCGCAGACGGCGACCCTGGCGCGGCCCGCACCGCGACACACCAGGTCGATCAGGCGCAGCACACCCGGATCGAGCGGGTCGGCCAGGGTGGCGACGGTGTCATTGCCCCGGTCCACGGCCATGGCGTATTGGGTCAGGTCATTGGTGCCGATACTGAAGAAGTCGACGTGCTGGGCGAGGACCGCGGCTTTGGCGGCGGCGGCGGGCACCTCGACCATGATGCCGACCTCCAGTGCGAGAGGTTGCGGCGCTACCTCTTTGAGCAGTGCCCGCGCGGCGCGGACCTCCTCGACGGTGGTGACCATCGGGAACATCACGCTCACCGGATATTCGGCGGCCACCGCGGCGATGGCGCGCAACTGGTCGCGCAGCAGATCCGGGTGTGCCAGAGCGAGTCGAATGCCGCGTTCACCGAGGAACGGGTTGGCTTCCGGCGCTTGAGTGACATACGGGAGCGGTTTGTCGCCACCGACATCCAAGGTGCGCAGAATGATTCGGCGTCCGTCCAGGGTTTTGGCCAGTTCGCGGTACACCTGCTCCTGCTCGGTGACCGATGGCGCGTCCGCCCGACCGAGGAACAGGAATTCGGTCCGGACCAGGCCGAACAGATCCGCCCCCGCCCGCACCGCCGCGGCGGCATCGTCGATGCTTGCGACATTGGCCCCGACATGCACCTCGACACCATCGGTGGTGATGGCGGGCAGTTGCGCGAGCTCCGCTGCGGCCCTGCGCTTTTCGCGCTCGCGCTCGGCCTGCTCGGTGAACTCGGTGACGATCTCGGGCTCGGGATCGATGACGAGCCGCCCCGAACTCCCGTCCAGCGCGACAGTTGTGCCCTCCGGAATCAGCAGCACCTCGGGTCCTGCCCCGACTACCGCCGGAATTCCCTTGGCGCGGGCGAGGATGGCGCTGTGGGCTGTCGGACTGCCCTGTGCCAGAACGATTCCGGTCACCACGTCCGGATTCAGCGCCGCCAACTGGGCGGGCGTCAGATCCGCCGCGACCAGCACACCCGGCCTCGTGACGATCTCGACCCCGTGTCCGAGCAGGACCGCGAGCACCTGATCACGCACCGCCCGTACATCCGCCGCGCGCGCCCGCTGATACTCGTCCGGCAACCGCGTCAATTCGATTGCGGCACTATCGAATACCGTGGCCACGGCAGCGGCCGCAGGGGCGCCTTCCGCGATTCGCCGCGTCACCTCGCCCAGTAGCTCCGCGTCGTCGAGGAACAGCAGGTGCGCCTCGAAGATCTCCGATTCCGCCGTCCGGCGTCCGCCCCCGGTCCGGGCGATATCCGCCCGAATCTGCTGCCGCACTTCGGTGATCGCCGTCTCCAGTGCGTGCAGCTCCACCGCAGGCGGCCCGGCCGGTGCATCGGGCAGGTGGAATTCGACAGCGGCCGACTGCCACACCGGCCCGATCCCGATGCCGGCCGAAGCGGCGAAGGGGCCTGCCGCATGACGCGGGGGCAGCGTCGAAGTCGGCGCGTCGCCCGCGGTTTCGCCCGTCGCCGGATGCTCGGCGGGTCCCTCATCGAACCACCGATCGGCCAGGTCGCGAATTCGATCGACGGCGAGCTGCGCGGCGGGACCCGTCGCGCTCACCTCGATTTCGTGCCCCGCGAGCGCGCCGAGCGCGGCGATTCGACTCAGGCTGCGGCCGGAGACCGGTCCCGTGCCGGTGGTCAGATCGCGCAGGCGCACCTCGGCGTCGAGGTCGCGCAGTTCGCCGACCAACCGGGCGGCGGGCCGCGCGTGCAGGCCGTGCTCGTTGCGCACCAGGAAAGTCGTTCGCGCCGTTGGTTGTTCGGTCGCCTGCGCGATATCGGCGGCAGGCGCCGGTGCCGCGGTCTCGGAACCCAGCTGCGTCTGCTTGCCGAGCAGCGCCTGTTCGGCTTCCGCCGCCACCTCCGCCAGATCCGCGCCGCCGCCCGCGCAGACCACCGCCGCCACCAGACCCTCGACGATCGGCGCGGCGCACAGCCGCACCAGGTGTGGCTGTTCGAGCAGGTCGAGGGCGAGTTCGGCGGATAGGACGGCGCTGCCGAGATCCATCAGAACCAGTACGCCCGCACCGGAGTCGGCGGCGGCGATCGCCTCGGCGACGGCGACCGCGTCGGTGCCGAGGGTGGTCTCGTCCAAGCCCGCGGCGATCTCGACGCGGACCGCGCGGTCCTGCCGCATCTCCTCGGCCAGCGCCACGGCGGCCCGCGCCAGGGCTCTGCTGTGCGAGACCACCACGATGCCGATCGTGCTCATCGCAGCGCCTGTCGGGCGGCGCGCACCAGCAGGGCGGCGCTGGTCGCGCCGGGATCCTGGTGTCCGACACTGCGTTCGCCGAGGTAGGAGGCGCGACCCTTGCGGGCCTGCATGGGGATGGTCCCGTCGCGGCCCGCCTCGGCGGCGACCACCGCCGCATCCAGTGCCGCGGCGAATCCGCCTCCGGCGGAAAGGCTTTGGTCGATGGCATCGGCGGCGGGCGCGAGCGCGTCGAACATGGTCTTGTCGCCCGCCTCGGCCTTGCCGCGGGCCACGACCCCGTCGAGTCCGGCGCGGAACGCCTTGGCGAAGGCGGCCGCGTCCACGGTTTCGCCGAGGGCGGCGGCGAAACGCAGGAAGAAGGTGCCGTACAGCGGACCGCTGGCCCCGCCTATGGTGCGGATCAGCGTCATACCGGTCTGCTTCAGGGTCTCGGCCGGGCCGGTCTCGGCAAGGGCCTCGACCGCCGCCGCGGTGCCCCGGCGCATATTGCCGCCATGGTCGGCATCGCCGATGGCGGCGTCGAGTTCGGTGAGGGTATCGGCATCGCGGTCGATGAGGGCGGCGTACCCGCGGACCCATGCGGCGGCGTCGAAAGTTTCGGTCATGGTCACACTCCCCAGCGCAGGGCCGGTGTGCGTACCGGCGCGTCCCACAGATTCAGCAGTTCGTCGTCGACTTTGGTGAGCGTCACCGAACAGCCTGCCATTTCCAGACTCGTGATGTAGGGGCCGACCAGCGAGCGGACCACCTCGATGCCGTGTCCGCGCAGGATGCGGTCGACCTCGTTGTACATCACGTACAGCTCGATGAGCGGGGTGCCGCCCATTCCGTTGACGAAACAGATCACTCTGTCGCCCTTGGCGAATGGCAGATCGCCGAGGATGGGTTCCACCAGCATCTGCGCCACCTCCCGCGCGGGAGCCAGCGGAACCCGCCTGCGTCCCGGTTCGCCGTGGATGCCGATCCCGATCTCCATCTCGTCCTCGGCCAGGGTGAAGGTCGGCTTGCCCGCGGCGGGCACGGTGCACGAGGTCAGCGCCATGCCCATGCTGCGCGAACCGGCGTTGACGGCGCGCGCGATGTCGGCGACGGCCGCCAGGGGCCTGCCCTGTTCGGCGGCGGCGCCCGCGATCTTCTCCAGCACCACCGTCGCGCCGACGCCGCGGCGTCCCGCCGTGTACAGGCTGTCCTGGACGGCGACATCGTCGTCGACGACCACCGCGATCACCTCGCCGCCGGATTCGGCGGCGGCCAGTTCGGCGGCCATCTCGAAGTTCATCACGTCGCCGGTGTAGTTCTTGACGATGTGCAGCACACCCGCGCCGGAATCGACGGCGGCGGTGGCGGCCAGGATCTGGTCCGGCACCGGCGAGGTGAAGACCTCGCCCGCGCAGGCGGCGTCGAGCATGCCGAGTCCGACGAAGCCGCCGTGCAGCGGTTCGTGTCCGGAACCGCCGCCGGAGACCAGTCCGACCTTGCCGGGCACCGGCGCCTCGGCGCGCAGGATGAGGCGATTGTCCTGGTCGATCCGCAATTGCGGGTGCGCGGCCGCCATACCGGCCAGCGCATCCCCGATCACATCGGCGGGATCGTTGATCAACTTCTTCATTGCGGGTCTCCTGACGGCTCTCGTTGCCGTGGTCTACACCGTGGTCTGACGGGATATGTCGAATGCTATTCGATAATGTCGAATGATCTCCGTAGGATACGTTGGTGTTTCTTGGGTCACAAGACCCCTGGGAGAGGAGATCTGGTGATCCAGTCGGTGGATCGGGCCGTCCGGATCCTGTTCGCGCTGCAGGGCGCGCGGCGGATGACACTGTCGGAATTGGCGGCCGAACTCGGGCTGGCCGCCACGACCGTGCACGGCATCGTGCGCACCTTGGCCGCGCACGGCGTGGTCGTCCAGGAACACGGCGGCGGGCGCTATCAACTCGGTCCGGCGGTGCTGCGCCTCGGCAATGTCTACCTCGACACCCTCGACCTGCGCTCCCGCGCACTCACCTGGGCGCACGAACTGGCCCGACAGACCGGATTCGCGGTCCGGGTCGGCGTGCTGTTCGGCGCGGATATCGTCATCATCCATCACGAACCGCGCCAGGACGGGAGCCGACAGATGCCCGAGGTGGGCATCGAGATCCCGGCACACGCGAGCGCTTTGGGCAAAGCGGTGCTGGCCTTCCTGCCGCCCGCGCCGGACGGACCGCTGCGCAGCATGACGGGGGAGACCATCACCGATCCGGCCGCGCTCGCACAGCACCTGGCGGACGTGCGGGAATCCGGCCTCGCCGCGGAGCGCGACGAGGCGGTGCTCGGCGAATCCGGCCTGGCGGGCGCGATCTTCGACCGCACCGGCGCGGTCGTCGGCGCGGTCGGCATCGTGGTGCCCACCGCCGAATGGCCCGCACCCGATACCGCGGTGGCGGCCGTGCGCACCACCGCCCGCACCATCTCCCGCGAACTCGGTGCCACCCGCTGGCCCGCACCCGCCTGAAACGCCGAAAGGCCCGAAGCAGGCCTTTCGCGACAAGGGCCTAGTTGTAGATCGCGTCGACGTCGGCCGCGTACTTCTTCATGACCACCGCCCGCCGCAGCGACATCTTCGGCGTCAACTCGCCCGTCTCCTGGGTCCAGTCCATCGGCAGGATGCGGATCTTCTTGATCGCCTCGGCGTGCGAGACCTTCTTATTGGCCTCGGCCACCGCCGCATTGATCTCCGCGACCAGCGCCGGATTCTCGATGACCTGCTCGATCGGGGTGTCGGCGGGCAGGTTGTTGCGCTCCTTCCAACTGGGCAGCGCCTCCGGATCCAAGGTGATGAGCGCGGCGATGAACGGCTGCCCGTCACCGACCACCATGGCCTGGCTGATCAGCGCGGTGGCCCGCAGATCGTCCTCGAGCATGCCGGGGGAGACATTCTTGCCGCCCGCCGTGACGATGATCTCCTTCTTGCGGCCGGTGATGGTGATGAAACCCTCGTCGTCGAGCGCGCCGAGGTCGCCGGTTTTGAACCAGCCGTCGGCGAAGGCGTCCTCGCTGGCCTCGGCATTGCCCCAGTAGCCGTTGAAGATCACCGGGCCGCGCAGCAGCAGTTCACCGTCCTCGGCGATCTTGGCGCCGTGGCCGGGCAGCGGCCTGCCGACGGTGCCGACCTTGATGTGGCGCGGAGTGTTCACCGAGACGGCGGCCGTGCTCTCGGTCAGGCCGTAACCCTCGTAGATGGTGACGCCGACGCCGCGGAAGAAGTGGCCAAGGCGCGCGCCGAGCGGCCCGCCGCCGGAGACGGCCGAGTCGCAGCGCCCGCCGAGCGCCTCGCGCAACTTGCCGTAGACCAGCTTGTCGAAGACCGCGTGCTTGAGCTTGAGCACCAGGCCGGGACCGCCGGACTGCAACGCCGTGCTGTAGGCGACGGCGGTATCGGCGGCCAGATCGAAGATGGCGCCCTTGCCGCCGTCGTGCGCCTTCTGCTTGGCCGCGTTGAAGACCTTCTCGAAGACGCGGGGCACCGAGAGGATGAAGTCCGGCTTGTAGGCGCCGAATTGCTCGACCAGCGTGGACCAGTCGGAGGTGTGCGCCACGGTGACACCGGCGTCGAAGGCGGCGAGTGCGACCGCGCGGGCGAAGACGTGCGCCAGCGGCAGGAACAGCAGCGACCTGTTGCCCGGTCGCAGGAATTCGCTCATGGCCGCTCGGTCCGCGGCCGATTCCCCGTACAGGTTCGCGTGGCTGAGCATGACGCCCTTGGGGCGGCCCGTGGTGCCCGAGGTGTAGATGAGGGTGGCGGGAGAGGCCGCCTTGACCTGGGCGCGGCGCTCGTGCACCACCTGGTCGCCGAGGTCCGCGCCGCGCGCGGTGAGCTCCTCGATCGCGCCCTTCTCCAGCAGCAGGGTCTCGCGCAGGGCGGGCAGATCCGCCTCGATCTCGCCGATGGTGGCCCGATGCTTGTCGTTCTCGACGATCAGCAGCTTGGTGGCCGAATCCTGCAGGATCCACTTGGCCTGCTCGGCCGAGGAACTGTCGTAGATGGCGACGGTGCAGCCGCCCGCCGCCCAGATGGCGAAGTCGAGCACGACCCACTCGTAGCGGGTCGGGGCCAGGATGGCCACTCGGTCGCCGAGTTCGATCCCGGCCGCGATCAAGCCCTTCGCCACGCCGGTGACCGTCGCCGCGAACTCCGTCGCGGTGATGTCGTTCCAGCCGCCCTTGCCATCCGGCGTATTGAACACGACCAGACCGGGGGTCTGCTCGGCATGCCGGAAGGCACCATCGGACATGTTGGCGTCTTCGGGGATGGTGTAGGAAGCCGGAACTTCGAACTCTCGCATCGGTGCGGTGCCCTTCCACGTTTGGTTTACCCGCAAGTAATCTACGACACCTATGACCGGGGTGCCCGCCCGGACCACCTGTTATCGAGTGCCGACGGGCCGGAGCGCATCGCGCAGGAACTCGGACAATTCAGCCAGTGCCGCCGCGGCCTCCGGAACCAGCGCGGCCTGCAGTTGGGATACGTGCCACAGTCCGCGGCTCTCGGTGAAACGCACGGGCACCGCGGCCGCCCGCAGCGTCTCCACCAGTTCGACGCACTGCTTGTGCAGCAGTTCGCTCACATCGACCTGGACATATGTCGATGGCAGGCCCACCATCTCGCCGCGCAGCGGCGCGTATCCCTCGATATCCGAAGGGTTCTCGCCGAGATACGCGGCGGCGCAGGCGCGCGACCACGGCTTGTTGACCACCAGATCCCGCTCCCGCGCGGGAATCTCATTCGGATCGGTCCACGGCGCGATCAGGCCGAGCGCGGCCGGGGTGTGCCCGTGCCGGGCCGCGAGCCGCTGCGCCACCGCGAGCGACAGACCGCCGCCCGCCGAATCACCACAGACGGCAATGCGTTCCGGCGCGTACCCCTGTGCGACCAACGCCAGGAAGGCGGCCTCGGCGTCGTCGAGCGCCGCCGGGAACGGATGCTCCGGGGCCAACCGATAGTCGAGCGAGTAGACCGCATACCCGGTGTCGCGGGCCAGACGTGCGGTCAGCGAACGATGGGTCGCCGGCGAACCGACGGCGTAGCCGCCGCCGTGCAGGTAAAGCACCGCCGCGTCCGGTTCGGTCGACCCGGTGGCGCTCCGCTCGGCGGGCCTGCCACCCAAGGTGATCGGCCGGATGTCGACGCCGCCGGGCAGCAGTTGCCCCCGCGAACTCAGATCCAACAGCAGGCGCTGGACCCGCCACGGCAGCCTGCTGTCGAGCGCCACCCGGTAGAGGGGACCGAGCACCGCCCTGGCGACCGGCAGCGGAAGTGCGATGTCGCGCATGGGATTACCGCCGGCTCACGGTAGTACGCGCCGGGAAGTGAACGCGACCAGCCGCTGATAGCCGGACCCGGTGACCCGCACCAGGGCGTCGAGTAGCTTGGCCTCCCAACCGATCAGCACCCGCCCGTGCCCCTTGCGCACACCCTCGGTGATTGTCTGCGCGGCCATCTCCGGGGTGTGAATGGCGAGATACTTGTCGAACTGCGCGGCCGCGCTCTTGCCATTGATGCCCGCGGCGTAGGTGGCATTGCGCGCCACGGCCGTCTTGATCCCGCCCGGATGCACACACGTCACCTTGACCGGCTCCTTGCCGATCAGCATCTCCTCGCGCAGCGACTCGGTGAACCCGCGCACCGCGAATTTGGCCGAGTTGTAGGCGCTTTGGCCCGGAATCGCGATCAGACCGAACAGGCTCGACACATTCACCACATGACCGGCGCCGGATTCGATCAGATACGGCAGGAATGCCTTGGTGCCATTGACCACACCCCAGAAATCGACATCCATGATCCGCTCGATGTCCTTGAACTCCGAGCGGATCACATCGCCGTGGTAGCCGATCCCCGCGTTGTTGTAGACCTGGTGCACCACGCCGAAATGCTTGTGCACCTCATCGGCGTAGAGCAGGACCGCCTCGCGCTCGGCCACATTCAGCCGGTCGGATCGCACCTCGGCGCCGAACTGCTCGCAGCGCGCCACCGTCTCGGCCAAACCCTCGGTGTCGATATCCGACAGCGCCAGCTTGGCGCCCCGGCGGGCCAGATTCTCGGCCAGTGCCCGGCCGATACCCGAGCCCGCGCCGGTGATCACACAGACCTTGCCCGTGAAATACTCGTTGCCCATCAGCCCACCACTTTCAGCTCGGAACGGGACGCGCCGCGCGTCGTGGTCCGGTATGCGGCAACGTCGAATTTCTTGGTCAGCCTACGGAATTCGAAGGTGAAGTCCGGCCACAGCGTGGTGTTGTTGCCGTGCTTGTCGAGATACCAGCTCGAGCAGCCGCCCGTCATCCAGACGCTCGGCGCCATCTTGGCCTGCAACCCCCGGTTGTAGGCGTCCTGCACCTCGCGGCGCACCTCCACGGTGCGCAGACCCATGCGGTCCACGGTGTCGAGCGCGTCGGCGATGTAGTTGATCTGCGATTCGATCATGTACACCATCGAGGTGTGGCCCAGGCCGACATTCGGGCCGAGCAGGAAGAACATATTCGGGAAGTTGTTGATCGCCGAACCCTTGTAGCCCTGCTGACCGATCTCGTCGAACACCTCGGCAAGGGTGCGACCGTCCGCCCCGGTGATGGTGTTGTAGGTGGGCGAATCGGTGACGTGGAAGCCGGTGGCCACGATGAGGGCGTCGATCTCGCGTTCGGTGCCGTCGGCGGTGACGATCGAATTCGCGCGCACCTCCCGGATACCGTCGGTGACCACGTCCACATTCGGGCGGCTCAGCGCCGGATAGTAGTTGTTGGAGATCAGCATGCGCTTGCAGCCGATGCGGAAATCGGGGGTAACTTTCGCGCGCAGCTCCGGATCGCGGATCTCGGCGCGCAACTTGGCCTTGGCGATGGCCTCGAACGCGCGCATCAGCGGCGGGAATTTGGCCAGACCCACCACCTGGGTCTCGCGGGCCGCGTAGATGGCCGCGCGGGAAAGTCGCTGTACGCCGGGAAGATAGCGGAAGGCGAGCCGTTCCGGCAGCAGGTAGGGGCGGTCCGTGCGGGGCAGCAGCCACGGCGCGGTGCGCTGATAGACGTCCAGGTGGGCGACCTGTGGGGCGATCGACGGCACGATCTGGATGGCCGAAGCGCCCGTGCCGATCACCGCGACCCGCTTGCCGGTCAGTTCGGCGTCGTGATTCCAGCGGGCGGAATGGAAGATCTCGCCTTCGAATCCGTTGATGCCCTTGATATCCGGGAGCATCGGCTCGCAGAGCGCGCCGACTGCGGAGACCACGGTATCGGCGGTGAAATCGCCCTTGGTGGATTCGATCTCCCACACGGCGGCTTCGGCGTTCCAGCGGGCGGCGGTGACATCGCAGTCGAAGATGTGCTTGTCCAGCACCCGGTGGCGCTTGGCCACACCCTGGATGTAGCTCTGGATCTCGCCCTGCTTGGAGAACGAGCGCGACCAATTCGGGTTCAGCGCGAACGAGTAGGAGTACAGCTGCGAGGGAACATCGCAGGCCGCGCCCGGATAGGTATTGTCGCGCCAGGTGCCGCCGACATCGCTGCCGCGCTCCAGCACGAGGTAATCGGTTCGGCCCTGTTGGCTCAGCCTGATGGCCAGCCCCAGGCCCGCGAATCCGCTGCCGATGATGATCGTCTTGGCATGCCGGGTCGGGCGGTTGCCGACAGCATTGTCTGTAACCCTGCGACTCATGTAATTGAGGGTACGGCGCTATTAAGCACTAGTCAACAGTCTTGTTGAACAGTGCTCAACAGTATTGACCGTTGTTCAGTAGGCTTGCGGAGTGAGTTCCACCGTGAAACGGACCAGGCTCAGCCCCGACGAGCGCCGCACCCAACTGATCACCCTCGGGGCACAACTGCTGGCCGAGCGCGCGCTCGAAGACATCTCGCTCAGCGAGATCGCGGCGCGGGCGGGCATCTCGCGCGGCCTGCTGTTCCACTACTTCCAGAACAAACAGGAATTCCAACTCGCCATCGTGCGCCACGCCAACGGTGAACTGCTACAACGCATCACGCCCGACCGCACCCTGCCGCTGCCGGAGATGCTGCGCGACTGCATCGCCCGCTACATCGACTACGTCAGCGAGAACCGCACCTCATACCTGGCCCTGCTGCGCGGCCCCGGCAGCGCCAACCCGGACGTGGTCCCCCTCGTCGACCAAACCCGCGACGCCATCATCACCCTCATCCTCGCCGAAACCCCCCTCCCCACCCCCGACCTCGACCGCGCCCGCCTCCACCTGGCCCTGCGCGGCTGGATCGCCTTCGTCGAGGAAACCACCCTCACCTGGCTGCGCACCGAACCCATCCCCCGCCCCGCCCTCATCACCCTGCTGGTCGACTCCCTGCTGGCCCTCGCCCTAACCCTCAACCCCGCCCTCGCCGCCGCCCTGCGCGGCTGAAAACAAAACGGGCCGAACCGCATTGACTATGCGATCCGGCCCGCTGCGGGGTGGGGCTATGCGGTGGGTTCGAACGCCTCGTCGAGGATTTCCTGCTGCTCCACCGCGTGCACCTTGCTCGAACCCGAGGACGGGGCCGACATGGCGCGGCGCGAGATGCGGCGCAGACGGGTGAAACGCTCGGGGAGGATCTCCGGGAGGTTCAGACCGAAGAAGGGCCAGGCGCCCTGGTTGGCGGGTTCTTCCTGGACCCAGGCGATATCGGTGGCATTCGGATAGCCTGCCAGCGCCTCGTTCAAACGGAACTTCGGCAGCGGGTAGAGCTGTTCGATCCGCACGATCGCGATATCTTCGCGCTTGAGCTTGGCCTTGTTCGCGGCCAACTCGTAGTAGAGCTTGCCGCTGGTCAGCAGGACGCGCTTGACCTTGGACCGATCGCCGATGCCCTGCTCGTAGGCCGGCTCGTCGAACACCGAACGGAACTTCGACTCGGTGAAATCCTTCAGATCCGACACCACGGCCTTGTTGCGCAGCATCGACTTCGGGGTGAAGACGATCAGCGGACGGCGGATACCGTCGAGCGCGTGCCTGCGCAGCAGGTGGAAGTAGTTGGCAGGCGTGGACGGCACCGCCACCGTCATCGAACCCTCCGCGCACAACTGCAGGAAGCGCTCGATCCGGCCGGAGGTGTGGTCGGGACCCTGACCCTCGTGGCCGTGCGGCAGCAGCAGCACCACCTCCGAGAGCTGACCCCACTTGGCCTCACCGGAGGAGATGAACTCGTCGATGATCGATTGCGCGCCATTGACGAAATCACCGAACTGGGCCTCCCACAGCACCAGCGCGTCCGGATTGCCCAGCGAATAGCCGTATTCGAAACCGACGGCGGCGTATTCGCTCAGCGCCGAATCGTGCACGGCGAACCAGCCCGGCTTGTCCGAACCGATATTGTGCAGCGGCGTGTACTCCTCGGCCGACTTGCGGTCGATGATGACCGAGTGCCGCTGGGTGAAGGTGCCGCGCCGCGAATCCTGACCCGTCAACCGCACCGCGCGACCCTCATCGATCAGGGTGCCGAAGGCGAGCAACTCGGCGAACGCCCAGTCCACCTTGCCCTCGTAGGCCATCTCGCGCCGCTTCTCCAGCACCGGCTTCACGCGCGGATGCACATTGAAGCCGTCGGGCACGCCGAGGAAGGCGTCACCGATGCGCTGCAGCACGGCCTTGTCCACGGCGGTGACGACGGTGCCGGGCACGGACTGGTCGTCCTCGACCGATTCGCTGGGCTCGGGAACGTACTTCTCGAGTTCGCGAACCTCGTTGAACACCCGCTCCAACTGGCCCTGGTAGTCGCGCAGCGCGTCCTCGGCCTCCTTGAGCGAGATATCGCCGCGGCCGATCAGGCTCTCGGTGTAGGCCTTGCGAACCGAACGCTTGGTGTCGATCAGGTCGTACATGAACGGCTGGGTCATCGACGGGTCGTCGCCCTCGTTGTGGCCGCGACGGCGGTAGCAGATCATGTCGATGACGACGTCCTTGCGGAACTTCTGCCGGAAATCGACCGCCAGGCGGGCCACCCAATCGCACGCCTCCGGGTCGTCGCCGTTGACGTGGAGGATGGGCGCGCCGATGAACTTCGCGATATCGGTGGCGTACTCGGTGGAGCGGCTGTTCTCCGGTGCGGTGGTGAAGCCGATCTGGTTGTTCACCACGATGTGGATGGTGCCGCCGACACGGTAGCCGCGCAGACCCGACATGTTCAGCGTCTCGGCCACCACGCCCTGACCGGCGAAGGCCGCGTCGCCGTGCAGCATGAGCGGCACCACGGAGAAGCCGGTGGGGCCGTCGCCCTTGTCGAGCAGGTCCTGCTTGGCGCGAACCAGACCCTCGAGCACCGGGTCCACCGCTTCGAGATGCGAGGGGTTCGCGGTGAGCGAGACCTCGATCTCGTTGTCGCCGAACATCTGCAGGTAGGTGCCGCGCGCGCCGAGGTGGTACTTCACATCGCCGGAGCCGTGGGTGGCCGCCGGATTCATATTGCCCTCGAACTCGGTGAAGATCTTCGAGTAGGGCTTGCCGACGATATTGGCCAGCACATTCAGGCGGCCGCGGTGCGGCATACCGATGACGACCTCGTCGAGGGCGTACGCGGCGCACTGGTCGATGACGGCGTCCATCATCGGGATGACGGCCTCGGCGCCCTCGAGCGAGAAACGCTTCTGCCCGACGTATTTGGTCTGCAGGAAGGTCTCGAACGCCTCGGCCGCGTTCAGCCGATTCAGGACGTACTTCTGCTGGGCGACGGTCGGCTTGACATGCTGGGTCTCGACCCGCTCCTGAATCCACTGGAGCTGTTCGGGTTCCATGATGTGCATGTATTCGACGCCGACGTGGCGGCAGTACGCGTCGCGCAGCACCGAGAGCACATCGCGCAGCTTCATGGTCTCGCGGCCGTGGAAGCCCGCGACATTGAATTCGCGGTCCAGGTCCCACAGGGTGAGGCCGTGCTGGGTGACGTCCAGGTCGGGATGGCTGCGGAACTTGTCCTTGACCAGACGCAGCGGGTCGGTGTCGGCCATCAGGTGGCCGCGGCTGCGGTAGGAGGCGATGAGCTCGAGGACCCGCGCGCTCTTGTCCACGCCGCGCTCGCGGATGTCCTTGCGCCAGCGCACCGGCTCGTAGGGCACGCCCAGGCCGTGGAAGATCTCGTCGTAGAACTCGTCGGAGATCAGCAATTGGTGGATGGTGCGCAGGAAGTCGCCCGATTCCGCGCCCTGGATGATGCGGTGATCGTAGGTCGAGGTGAGGGTCATCAGCTTGCCGATGCCGATATCGGCGATGCGGTCCTCGCTCATGCCCTGGAACTCGGCCGGGTACTCCATCGCGCCCGCGCCGATGATCGCGCCCTGGCCGGGCATCAGCCGCGGCACCGAGTGCACGGTGCCGATGGTGCCCGGATTGGTGAGCGAGATGGTGACGCCGGAGAAGTCGTCGATGCCGAGCTTGCCGTCGCGGGCCCGGCGGACAATATCCTCGTAGGCGGTGTGGAACTGCCCGAAAGTCATTGTCTCGCAACCCTTGATGGCCGCGACCACCAGTGAGCGGCTGCCGTCCTTGCCCGCCAAGTCGATGGCGAGGCCCAGGTTGGTGTGGGCCGGGGTGACGGCATTGGGCTTGCCATCGATCTCGGCGAAGTGCCGGTTCAGGTTCGGGAACTTCTTGACCGCCTGCACGATGGCGTAGCCGAGCAGGTGGGTGAAGGAGATCTTGCCGCCGCGGGTGCGGGCCAGGTGGTTATTGATGACCAGGCGATTGTCGATCATCAGTTTGGCCGGGATGGCGCGCACCGAGGTGGCGGTGGGGATGGTGAGCGAGGCGGACATGTTCTTGACCACGGCGGCGGCCGGACCGCGCAGCACCTTCGACTCCTCGCCCGTCGCGACCTTCACGGGCGCGCCCGAGGTGGGGGCCGCGTTCGAGGTCGCCGCAGGCGTGGTCTGCGGGGTGCGGGCGGCGGCCGGGGCGGGCGCGGGGGCCGGGGCGACTGCCGACGCAGACACGGCGGTCGCGGCGGGCGCCGGGGAGGGGGCCGCGGCGGCCGGTGCCGGGGTGGCCGCCTGCGCGGGAACGGCGGGAGCGGTCTGGCTGTTGCCGGAATCACTCGTCGCTTCCGGGGTGTAATCGGCCAGGAACTCGTGCCAGCTCTCGTCGACGGAGGATGGATCCTGTTTGAACTTCTGATACATCTCGTCGACTAGCCACTGGTTCTGTCCGAACTGGGAAGTTGAGCTGCTCACAGCAGGTGTTCGCCTCTTTTCGTTCTAAGCGCTGCGACGTTTGTGACGTGCCCGGCACGGGGATCAGCGGATGCGCGCCGATGCGCCCTATCTGAGGATAGGCCCAGCAGCAAATCGGCGGATCTACGGACCACCGGATACACCCGACTCCATGGTTGACGACTCGTCTGTGACCGAGAATATGCCTTCCGATTGTCGCGCCGCCGCCCACAGGCGGGCATAGCGCCCGCGCGCCGCCAGCAGTTCGGCGTGGGTGCCCAGTTCGGTGATCCGGCCGTGATCGACGACGGCGATCCGGTCGGCCCGCGCGGCGGTGGCGAGTCGGTGCGCGACCAGAACGGTGGTGCGGCCGCGCGCCAGCGATCGGCTCGCAACCAGCACCGCGTGCTCGGTCTGCGGATCGAGTGTCGCGGTGGCCTCGTCGAGGAGCAGCAGGTCCGGATCGACCAGTTCGGCGCGGGCCAGCGCGATGAGTTGACGCTGACCGGCCGAGAGCCCACGCCCGCGCTCGCCGACCTGCTGCCCCATGCCCTCGGGCAGTCGCTCGATCATGTCGGCCGCGCCGACGGCCCTGGCCGCCCGCGCGATCTCCGCCGGGGTGGCCCCTGGTCTGCCGAAGGCGATATTGCTCGCGATATCGCCGGTGAACAGGTGTGCCTCCTGGGGGACCAGGCCGAGGCGGGCGCGATAGTCGGCCAGGCGGTAGCGGCGGATATCCGTCTCATCGACCAGGATCGGGTCTGCGGCTTCGGGCGGGAGGTCGTACAGGCGGGCCAAGAGTTTGACGATGGTGGATTTGCCCGCGCCCGTGGCCCCGACCAGGGCCAGCGTCTCGCCCGGCGCGACGGTGAGGGCGACGCCGTCGAGTGCGGGCACCGTGGTGCCCGGATAGTGGAAGTGCACCCCGGCTAGCCGGACCGCACCGCGCAGCCGTCCTGTGACGGATATCGCATCGGGGGGATCAGCGGCGATGGTGGACGGGGTGCGCAGTAGTTCGCCGATGCGGCGCAGGCCGACGGCGGCCTGCTGATAGCTGTCGAAGGTCTGCGAGAGATTCAGGATCGGGCCGAAGATCAGGCCCAGGTAGAGCACGAACGCGATGAGCGTTCCCTGGCTTGTTGTCCCGGAAGCGACCTCGCGGGCGCCGATCAAGATCACTGCGGCCAGCGCCAGATCCTCCCAGATCACCACGAAGGCGAAATAGAGCGAGATGGCCCGCTGGGCACGCATTCTGCTGTGCCGGTAGCGCAGCGAGTACTCGGCGAAGCGGCGGGCGGCGGCCGGTTCGTGCCGGTTGGCCTGCACCGCGCGCAATCCGCCGACATTCTCCTGGAAGTCGGCATTGACCGTCGAAACCCGCTCCCGCGATTCGGCGTACGCGCGGGCCGAGACCCGGCGGAACCACAGCGTGGCCGCCAGCAGCGGCGGCATGGCCAGCAGCACCACTGCCGCCAGGGAGGCATCGATGACCAGCAGTGCCACCGCGATACCGATCAGCGTGAGCAGGCTGACGAGGGTGGTGGCCACCCCGGTCTGCAGGAAGGTGGACAGCGCGTCCACATCGGTGGTCATCCGGGTCATGATGCGGCCGGACAGTTCGCGCTCGTAGAAATCGAGCCCGAGTCGCTGCAGGTGCGCGTAGCTGCGCACCCGCAGCCCGTACAGCACACGCTCACCCGTGCGCGCGGTGAGCACGGCATTGACCGCGTTGACCGCGAATCCGGCGAGCGCGAGTGCCGCGCCGATCAGCGCGGCCAGCGCCAATGCCCACGAATCCCGCTGGGCCACACCGTGATCGATGGCGAAGCGAATGAGCGCCGGAAAGGCGACGCCGAGCGTCGCGTCCACCGCGAGCAGGACGACCACCGCGAGCAGCGCCACGAGCACCGGGCGCAGTAGGTGGACCAGCCGGAATCGGGGGTCGGGACTGCGCAATTCGGCCTCGCCCACCTGAGGCTGTTCGGCGGAGGGTGGCAGTTTCGCCAGGTTGCGTCGAAGTTCCGGCGTCTCCTGGATATCCAGCGATCGGCCGCCCCACGACTCGACCCGCTCGCGCGTCTTGACGCTCGATTCGATCGGGCGCAAACCCGCGCCCGCCGCGGGCGCGGGCAGCCGGATGACCCGATCGGCATGGGCCAGTGTGGATTCGCGATGCGCGAGGATGAGCGTGGTGCGGCCGCCCCGATCGGGCAGCGCGTCGAAGATGGCCGCCTCGGTGACCGCGTCGACCGCCGACGTCGCGTCGTCGAGCACCAGGACGCGCGGCCGGGCCAGCAGGGTGCGCGCGAGCGCCAAACGCTGACGCTGCCCACCGGAGAGGGTGAGTCCGCGCTCGCCCACCACCGTGTCGTAGCCGTCGGGGAGTTCGGCGATGAAATCGTCGGCCGCCGCCATTTTGGCCGCCTGGCGGATCTCGGCGGCCGTGGCCTCGGGGCGGCCGAGCGCGATATTGGCGGCGATGGTGTCGGAGAACAGGAACGGCTCGTCGAAGACCACCCCGACCGCGCCGCGCACCTCCGCGCCGCGCGCCGCGGCGATGTCCACCGATCCGGACGCCCCGGACAGTCGGACCGCACCGGAATCCGGTGCGTAGAACCGCGCGAGCAGCAGCGCCAACGTCGACTTGCCCGAACCCGCCGGGCCGATGACGGCGACCGTCTCGCCGGGGCGGACGGTGAGATCCAGCTCCCGCAGCACCGGTCGCGCCGGATCGAATCCGAAGGTGACGGCATCGAATTCGATGCCGAGCGGCCCCTCGGGCAGCGGTTCGGGTTCGGGCGGATCGACCCGCTCCGGCGCGGCATCGATGACCTGGTAGACCCGCTCGGCCGCGGCGCGGGTGAGCTGGGCCAGCACCACCATGCCCGAGACCGTGCGCGCCGCGAAATTCATGGTGGTGACATAGGCGGCGAACACCAGGAACGTGCCGATACCGATCGTGCCGTGCAGCGCCAGCGCCCCGCCGAAGCCGATCACCGCGACCAGGCCGAGCTGCGGGATCGCCAAGACCAGCGGTGCGAAGCGGGAATTCAGCCGCGCCGCGCGCAGCCGCTCGGCATAGAGCGCGCGCCCGTGCTCGGCCAACACCTCGACCATTCGGGCCTCCTGCCCGAATCCCTTGACCACCCGGACTCCGGTGACCGTCTCCTCCACGTGCTGGGCCAGATCGGCGGCCCGCTGCTGCGCCGACCAGGTGGCGGCATAGATCCGGGGCCGCATGCGCAACACCACCAGCGCGATGGCGGGCACCACCAGCAGGGCGACCGCTGCCAGGGGCGGCGACAACCACACCATGACCCCGGCGGCGAGCAGGAATTCCAGCGCCGACATGGCCGAGATGGGAACCATGGCGAACAGCCCCTGCACCAATTGCAGGTCTGAGATGGAGCGCGACACTACCTGCCCGGTGCGAATGGCGTCCTGACCCGGACCGTCGAGCCGCTGCAACGCCCCGAGCAGCCGCACCCGCAGCCCGTGCTGAACGTCGAGTGACAGTTGGCCGGCCAGCATTCGCCGCCCGAAAGCCGCGGTGAACCGGCCCGCGGCCAACGCCGCCAACAGGGCCGCCACCACCGCGATGATCCCGGTGTGGCCCAACACGGCCGCATCGAGCGCGCGCTTGGCCAGCAGCGGCGCGGTGACATCGACAGCCGCGCCCAGCAGGACCGCGACCGCGAGGCCCACGAGAAGTTTGCCGTGCGAGCGACTTTCGCCCCACAGCCGCCGAATCCACCCCGGTTGATCGTCCCCACTCACGCAACCGACGATAGTCGCGCCCCTCGACCGCCACGGTGCCGATCGCCCCGCTGTGGAGAACGACCTACTTGTGGAATTCGACGAAATCACATCTCGCCGCGCCGCACCGTCCACCATGCGCCGGTCGCCATCGCGGCGGCCCAACACACCAGCACCACGATCGCCGCGGGCGTCGGCGCGATGAGCGGACTCTTCGCGAACGACCCGACCGCCACCGTCCCGATCGTCGCCGAGCCCGGCAGCAAAGCCACCACCCCACCCGCCCCCGCCTTGCCCGCGACCAGCCACACCAGCGGTTCGACGACCACCAACCACCCGAGCAGCATGGTCACCGCACCCGAAGCCGTCCGCACCAACATGCCGAGCGCGGTGCCGATGACCGCCCAGCACACCACCGCGAGCAGTCCACCGCCGAACGCGCCGATCAGATTGCCCCAGACCGGGAATTTGCCCCGGCCGAGGCCGAGCAGCAAGCCGCCGCCGATCACTTCGACCAGCGCCGCCACCGCCAGCGCCGCCCCAACGGTGACCGCGAACTTCGCGGTCACCAGCCGATCCCGATTCGGGATGAACTGCGCCGCCGTGGCCAGCGTGCCGTACCGGTACTCCCCGCCCGAGCCGAGCGCGCCGAAGATCGCCGCCGCCAGCGCCGTCGCGGCCAGCGCCAGGTACAGCCCGATGGTCGCGGTGCCCGTGGCGGGCTGACCCTTGGGGTCCGCGTGCCCGGCGGTAACGGCGAAGCCGATATTCACGACCCCCGCGCCCGCGATGAGCGCGACGGCGAGCACGCGCGGCCACCGCAGACCGACGACCCTGCGGATCTCGGAGTGCGCGGCCGGGAGCAGATCGGCCGGAATCAGGTCGGTCATCGTGGTATCCCGTACGGTTGCGGCGGCGCGACTCCGGCCGGAATCGCCGAGGGCACAGCGGTTTTGGTGAGTCCGGCCAGGACCCGATCCGGATGGATGGGATCGGCGAGGATCGCGTCGATCCGCACACCCGCCGCGATCGCGGCGTCGCGGATCTGGGCCTCGCTTGCCTCGGCGATGGCCAGCCGCCCGTCCGGCCGCATGACGGCATCGGTGTAGCCGCGCGCGGCGAGCATGGTGGCCAGTGCGATGGGTGTGCTCGCGGCCACCACGAGTCGGTCGGGATGATTGCGCCGCAGCCGCGTCGGCGTGCCCTGATAGGTCACCGTGCCCGCGCTGAGCACGATCACCTGGTCGGCGGCGGGCAGCGCGGCGGCGAGGCTCTCGCCGGTGAGCAGTGCGCTGCCGCCGCGTCGGGCATGTCGGCGCAGCAGGTCGTGCAGGCGGGCGCGTTCGGTCGGGTCGAGTCCGTCGAAGGGTTCGTCCAGCAGCAGGACCCGTGGGTCGTCGAGCAGGACGGTGGCCAGCGCGAGTCTGGTCCGCTCGCCCGGTGCGAGCATCTTGATCCTGGCGGCGGCGCGCTCCTCCAGTCCGACGAGGCCGAGCACCTGATCCACCCGTTCATCGGGCAGGCGAACGGCCGCCGCGTAGCCGCGCAGGTGATCGCGTGCCGTCAGGCCGGGATGTAGTCCACGCGGCGCGAGCATTCCGCGCGCGGGTCCGTGCAGTTCGACCGTGCCCGAGGTGGGTTGCGACAGTCCGAGCAGCAGTCGCAGCACGGTGGACTTGCCCGCGCCGAACGGACCGATCAGCGCCGCCACCGTCCCGGCGGACACGGTGAGATCGATACCGCGCACCGCCGCCACCGGGCCGAAGTGTTTGGTCAGCCCGCGTGCCGCGAGGGCGGGAGTCTTCTGCGCATTCATGTTCAGTGCGCCGCGGGGGGCTGCGGCGCGTCCAGCGCGGGCAGCGGATCCGCGTCGATGACCAGCTCCCCGGCGGGCCAGGTCGCGGGCGCGGGTCCGAATGCTTTGCGCGCGTTGGCGATCGTGGTCTTCCCCAGTGCCCGATTGCCGAATCCGCCGATGACGGCGCCGATCCCGGCGGGCAGGATCTTGCCCGCCGCGAGCGCCATCCGCTTGGTGAGGAAACGCACGATGAATCGCTTCATCAGCGAGTCGTTCATCGCCGAGAGTCCGGGAATCCGGTTGGCCATCAGGCTGCCCCAGTTCTTGGCCGAGTGACCGACCGTGCCCTCCACGATCTGCATGCCCGAATCGCCCAGGACCACCGCCAACACCAGCGCCCTGCGCTGCTGTTTGTCCTGCGGCGCGATCCCGTGCACCGAGGCGACCGCCAGCGTGAACACCGCCGACGCCTCCAGGAAGAACGCGGTCTCGGCGGTGATCGCGGCCAACGAGGCGATGGTGCCGACGCCGGGCACCGCCGCCGTGGCCCCCGCCGCGCCGCCGCTGCCGGTCACCGCGAGCAGGAACTGCCGCTCCAACCGCTCGATGAGCTGCGCCGGGCGCTCCTCGGGATGGGCGCGCCGCAGCCGCTCGACATACCTGGCGACCGCGGGTCCCTGCAACCGTGACCCGTTCTCCAACAACGCCACCACGGTCTTCTCGAACGCGCCGTAACTCATCGGCAATACCCCTTATTTCTGCGCAAACGCTGCTGAAACTCTATGGCATCGGTCAGTGGAAGGCCGGTACGCGCTCTGCCTCCGGTGGCGGCGGCGGGGGAGTGCCCGCGCCGAACGGCCTGCCGCCCAAGGCTTCCCGGCCGTGCGGGGTGAGCCAGTTGGACAGGTCCGGCCCTTTGGGGACCACACCCGTCGGATTGATATCGGCGTGCACCACGTAGTAGTGCGTCTTGATCTGGCCGAAGTCGATGGTGTCGCCGAAGCCGGGGGTCTGGAACAGGTCGCGGGCATAGGCCCACAGCACCGGCATCTCGCTGAGTTTGCTGCGGTTGGTCTTGAAATGCCCGTGGTACACCGGGTCGAAGCGGGCCAGCGTGGTGAACAGTCGCACATCGGCTTCGGTGATGGTGTCGCCCACCAGGTAGCGCTGGGTCGCGAGGCGTTCGGAGAGCCAGTCGAGTCGGGCGAAGAGGCGGTCGTAGGCTGCCTCGTAGGCGTCCTGGGCGCCCGCGAATCCGCACCGATACACCCCATTGTTGACTTCGCGGAACACGACCGCGTTGATCTCGTCGATCTCCGCGCGCAACGGCTCGGGATACAGCTGCGGTGCGCCGGGCCGGTGGTAGGCGGTCCATTCGGTGGAGAAATCGAGGGTCATCCGCGCGTAGTCGTTGGTGACGACCGCGCCGGTGGGCACGTCGACCAGCGCGGGCACGGTGATACCGCGCGGATAGTCCGGGAAACGCCTCAGGTAGGCGTCGCGCAGTCGAGGGATGCCGAGGACCGGGTCGACCCCGCCGGGGTCCAGGTCGAAGGTCCAGCTCAGTTTGTCGTGGGTGGGTCCGCACAGCCCTAGCGAGATGACTCCCTCTAGTCCGAGTAGGCGGCGCACGATCACCGTGCGATTGGCCCACGGGCAGGCCCGCGCGGCGACCAGGCGATACCGATGCGGTTCGACCGGGTAACCGTCGCGGCCGTCGGCCGTGATCCGGGTATCGATGTAATTGGTGTCGCGCTTGAATTCGCCGGGTTCGACGTAAGACGACTGTGTGGTCACCCACCCAGTGTTTCAGACGTGCCACTGCGCGGCTCAGCCGCAACTTCATCGGCACCTGCACCCGAGAGATGAACGCCAGGAACCGGGAGCGAACTGTGCTAGCCTGCCGCCTGCGCAGGGCGATACTGTGTGTTGCGTTGACATGGGGGGCTAAATGGTCGAATTCGCTGTCGGTATCTCCGAACTCACCGGCTTCAAGCTGGATCTGCAAGACGTCCGTACCAATTTTTCCGCGAACGCGGCCCGATTTTTGCCGACGCTGTCGCTCCCTGCCGGGACGGGCGGGCAGTTGGCTGTGTTGGCGCAATCGGTCCAGAAGCTGGAAAGCACGCTGGCCGGCGCACATCGGAACAATCTGGGCGTCCTCGACACCCTCGCCGCAAACCTCGGCACCGCGGCGAACCAATTCCAGAACTCCGACGAACAGCACGCTCTGGCCATCTCGCGGGCAACGGCCACACTGGACGGGCAGGCCACGGCCGCAACGAGTTCGGCGCAGGGCATCTCGCGTTTCGGCGGACTACAGCTCCCGACCTTGCAGGACGTGCAGGACGCTCAGTACACGGTTCGCCAGGTGGTCACCGCGACTATCGAGACCTTGACCCCGTACGACGAGCCCCTGAGCCGAGCCATCGGCATCAAGCCCGTCGCCGACTACCTGTCCCCACTCGTAGCGGACTGGGAATCGCTGCAGGGGGTCGGAAAGCGGATCGCCTTATTGGGGATCAACGATTACGTCACCTCGCAGAATATTTCCGGCGGCGCGAGTTGGTTGCGAACCAGTTGGACGGGCGATGCCTCGAACGCGTTCGGAATCACCGCGACCAGTTTGGGGAATTCGATCGCAGGCCGCAGCACGGACCTCGACACCCTGGCCAAGATCGTGGAGAACGGCGGGCGGCTCCTCGAACGTCTTGTGTGCAACCAGTCGATCGGCCTGCTCGGTGCGGTCACCAAGTCCATTGGCTTCCTCGATTTCACTTTGCCCCTCGGCGTTTGGGCGCTGCTGCTCGACAGCCCCATGCGGGATTCCATGAAATCCCAAATATCCTCCGCTGTCGAAACGCTGAAAAAGGATGCGGCAGCCAGGAAGGACGCGATAACGACCACCATCGAGCGGATCGCCGGTGCGATGAACTATGAACCCGGCCGGACCGCCCTGTCATACAACCCGAACGAATTCGAGCTGCCCGACAAAGTGATCATCGATCACAGCACAGGCCGATACGGGTACGGGAACAACGTCTGGTGGGAAGACGCCGCAGCCTCCGCGGTTTGACCCCGATCGCTGTCGGCATCGACGAAACGAAAGAATCATGGCACCGATTCCTGATCCACTCCCGCACCCGCCGAACGATGCGGGGCAGGGCGCGTGGGGCTCGCAACCCATCTACAGTCGTGGCGACGACATCCTTTTCGCCGAGGTTGCCGCAAAGATGGTCGTGGCCGCAGACGCGAAGGGGCTGACCCACGCTGCGAGACATTTGCGCCACTACCTCGACAATACCGGCACCACTTTGGATCCTCATGTGGATGAACTACTCCGGGACGTACCCTCCGCTGATAGTGCGGCAAATGCGTTGGCCGCGACAGAGATTCGAAGGATTGCCGGCGAAGCAGCGGCTACCGACAACTACGAGAACCCGGTGCAATTCCAGTCGCCATGGCTGCCCGGCGGTTTTTACATCTCTCCTGCGTTGAGTCAAGACTGGTACTACGCGATGGGCGCAATTGAACTTTCGACGACTGGTGTGGTGACAGTCCACAAGCCGGCCGATGGTGCAGATCCGCGCATTACTGCGGAGTACAAGGTGCATGTGCATGATCGGTACAACTGGGACGGTAGTAAGAGTACCGAGATCGCCGGTATCACGGTGACGGATAGGCGAATGGGAGCCCTGCACACGGCGGGCCTGGCGCGGGAGTTCGACATGGATGGATCGAGCGGCGTTCGTCGATATGAGGGGGCTGTCCCTTCTGCTGGACCTATCAATTTGCCTGGTGCGCAGGACAGCCGGGACGGCGACAGGAGTGATCCCACTCGATGAGGTACTTGATGCGCGGGGTTCGGCGAACACGGATGCCCGGTGCTCTCGCCAGTTTCGTGGCGGCGTTGGTCCTGATGGTCGGTGTGACAGGTTGTGGTGGTGGGCATTCGGAGGGGAGTCGCGGGCACACTGCGGGAGTTGCCGAAACTGTCAAGGAGGCCGCTGAATTCGGTGGACTGGTCATCCCTGCGGGTGTGACCGTTCTCGATGCCCGATCCCTTGGCGGCCTCGACACGCTGTATCAGGTGGCGCTTTCTACCGATCAGCAGGGGCTCGGCGCTCTGCTGACCGCATCCAAATTCTCGGCGCAGTTGGACAAGGTCTATTACGTTCCTTTGACCACCATTGCCGGTCCGCCGCTGGATACCTCGCCGTCGATTCTGCGGGGCGGCGACCGATACCAGCGCCCGGGTGGAAGGTCGATCAACCGGGTCATTGTCGTGGACGAGCGGGACTCATCGAATCGCTACGTCCACGTGCAGCTATTTACTACCTAGGCTCCGGATATGACTGGAACGAACGCGACAACGCTGGAATCCATCCACGCGACGGCGTGCGTGGAGGCGGCGATTCTCACGTTGGCGCATCCGCCGCCGAACCTTTCTGACGGGCGATGCTCGATGCTCCCCCGCCGATACTGCCAAGTTGAGTTCTGTCGATGGAGTGATCCCACCCGATGAGGTATTTGATGCACGGAATGCGACGAGTGTGGCTGGTCGGTGCCTTCAGAGGCGTGATGGCGGCGTTGGTCCTGGTGGTCGGTGTGACAGGTTGTGGTGGTGGGCATTCGGAGGGGAGTCGCGGGCACACTGCGGGAGTTGCCGAAACTGTCAAGGAGGCCGCGGAATTCGGCGGACTGGTCATCCCTGCGGGTGTCACCGTTCTCGATGCCCGATTCGATCGTGGCATCGACATGCGGTACCGGCTGGCGCTGTCTACGGAGCAACAGGGTCTTACTTTGCTGCTGAAAGCATCGAATTTCGTAGCGCCGCTGGCGAAGGCTGATCGTGTCATCGAGGCCGCCATTGCCGGTCCGCCGCTGGATACATCGCCGTCAATCCTTCAGGCCGGCGACGTCTATTGGAACCCGGACAAGCGGAGGGTGCACCGGGTCGTCACGGTGGACGAGCGGGACGCGACGACTCGGTTCGTCCATGTGGAGCTGTACACCACATAGCGGTTCGACCTACTGTCCGAACCCTGTTCCCACTTAGGCTCCGGACATGACTGATTCGAAGCCGACCAGACTGGAACGCACGTTGACTCGGGCGGGTGCGGAGGTGGCGACCCTGACGCTGGCGCATCCGCCGCTGAATCTGTTCGACCAAGCGGTGATCGACACTCTCATCGCCGATGTTGCCGAGTTGAGCGCGCGCCCGCCGCGGGCGCTGCTGCTGCGGGCCGAGGGCAGGGTGGTTTCGGGTGGGGTGGATGTGCACATTTTCGATGGTCTGTCGCGGGAGCAGGGCGCCGAGCTGTGGCAGGCCCTGCTCGAGCGGATCATTCATCCGCTGGAGGCCCTGCCGTGTCCGGTGGTGTTCGCCGCGCACGGATTGACCCTCACCGCGGCGCTCGAGATCGCGTTGGCCTGCGACATCATCCTGGCCGCGCCGAAGGCGAAGTTCGGTTTGGTGGAGACGGTGGTCGGGCTGACGCCGTCGATGGGCGGTCCGCAGCGCCTGGCGGAGCGGGCGGGTTCGGGTCGCGCGCGCGAATTCGTGATGACCGGCGATCTCTACGATGCGGCGACCATGGCGGAGTGGGGTGTGGTCAATGCGGTGCACGACGATGTCGACACTGCGGCAAGGGATCTCACGGCCCGTCTGGCCGATGGTCCGACCAGGGCGCACAACGCCACCAGGCGGATCATCGCGGCGTGGCGTTCCGGCGGTGTGGCGCACGCGGATTCGGTGACGCCCGAGGTGTCCGCGGTGCTGTTCGAATCCGAGGATCTGAAGGGCGCGGTGCGCAGCTTCCTCGAGGTGGGTCCGGGGCAGGCGAGTTACACGGGTCGGTGACACGTTCGCCGCTTTTGCGGTGATTCTTGTGACTTGCGTCATATGCTGCGTGCAGGTTCGAGGCGCGCGGAGGTCGGATGTCGCAGTTACCGGTCGAATACTCGCTGTCCCGTCGCGGTTCGGCTGCCGATCCGCTCTCGCGCGGCGCCGACGGGGTGCTCCGCTACGGCAATCTGACTCCGGCGCTGACCGAACTGCTGGATCTGCGGGTGCATGCCTTCGGTCGGCGCGAGGCGGTGGTCGAGGTCGGCGGCCCCCGCCTGACCTATCGCGAGCTGTGGCATTCGGCCGCGCGGGTGGCGGGCGGGTTGCAGGAGCACGGCATCGGTTTCGGTGACCGGGTCGCGATCCGATTGCCCTGCGGGGTGCGGTGGGTGCGCGCCTTCCTCGGCGCGCTGCTCAGCGGCGCGGTGCCGGTTCTGGTGGACGACGACCTGCCCGACGCGGTGGCCGATCGGGTGATCCGGGACAGCCGAGCCGATTTCGTTCTCGGCCGCACCGGGTCGTCGGGTCGCGGCGCGCAGGCCGAACTGCCCGACGGCGCGGCTTTCATCGATGATGGTGCGGCACTGGGTGATCTGGCCGTGCTCTGCTACACCGGGACCGCCGCCAAGTCGACCGGGCCGAAGGGTGTCGAGTTGACCAACGAGAATCTGCTCTCCGCGATCCGCTCCATGGTCGCGGCGCTGGAACTGCCGACCGATGGTCTGCGCAATCTGGTGCTGCTTCCGCTCGCGCACGCCAGCGGCTGTGTGGACCAGTTGCTGTCCACCTTCGCCGTCGGCGGCACCGCCGTACTCGCCCCCGATCCGGCGACGGTCCCGCAAACCTTGGTGGCGGAGCGCATCGACATGGTTTCGGCGACCCCCCGCATCTTCGCCGGGCTGTTGCCGGAGCTGTCGGCGCGGCGTGCCGACGGATTGCCGACTTCGACGGTGGTTCGGTTGAGCAGTGCCGGGCACCGGTCCGAATGTGCGGCCGCGGCAATGGATCACGCGGCGCTGGGGTCGGCGCTGCGTGCGGTGTTTCCGGCCGCGCGTCAGTGGTCGGTGTGGGGTGCGACCGAGACCTGCGGGATCGGGCTCGCGGGCGAACTCGGCGCTGGGGTGCTCGGATTCCCGTTCGGCGGAACGGAATTGGCGTTGTCCGGGCCGGGCGCGGCGGCGGGTCGCGGTGAGTTGCTCTGCCGGGGACCGAATGTCACCCGGCGCTACTGGGACGATCCCACCACCACGCAGGCTCGTTTCACCGGAAGCTGGTTCCACACCGGCGCGCAGGTCAGCATCGATGCGGACGGTTTGGTGCGCGCCGTGTGACCGGCGGGGTCATTCGAGCAGGCGGGTGCGCAGGCGCTCGCGCAACTGCGGCGTCAATCCGATGGCCGCGAAGTAACCTTCCATGCTGCCGTGCGCGGCCAGCGCCGAGGCGGTGCCGATGGCGAGGTACTCCTCGCGCACGCCCAGGATGTCCTCGGAGAGTTGTTCGCCCGCCGACAGTTTCGCGCCGAGCATGGTGCGCAGCGAGGGGACCGCGGCATTGCTGAGCAGGAAGTCGGCCAGTACGTCGGCCTCGCCGACGCCGATCGCGCGCAGGATGCTGGCCACCGCCCAGCCGGTGCGGTCCTTGCCCGCCGCGCAGTGCACCAGGACCGCGCCCGCCCCGTCGACCAGCGAATCGGCCAGTCGCACGATGGCCGAATTGGCCTCGGGCAGCAGCGGAAACATGCGGTAGACCTCGTGCATGTGTTCGCGCGCGGAATCGGTCTGTGCCTCGTGCGGGGGCTGCTGTCCCATTCTGGAGTCGAATGGTGTGATGTGCAGGCGAATTTCGGCGGGCAGATTATCCGAGCCGTGATAGTCGATTTCCGGGATGGCGCGCAGATCGTGCACGTCGGAGACGCGCATATCCCGCAGTGTCGCCTGTCCGACGGTGTCGAGGCCGGTGAGTTGGGCGGAGCGCAGCAGGATGCCGCGGCGGGTCTTGCCGCCGTCGACGGTGCGCAGGCCGCCGGTGTCGCGGAAGTTGAAGGTGCCGGAGACGGCGAATTGATCGGCAGGCGGCGAGAGAGTCACCGATCCAGGCTAGCGGCCCGACAGTATCGCGATGGTGTCGTTCTCGGATCGAACAGCGCACGGCGAGATGTCCGGTTAGTGCCGATCGTTTGCTGTGTGGTCGCCCACAGATTTGCCACTCTCGGGCGGTTGTTCCATAGACTGATCGATGGTCTATGTCCTGGCGTGGGCAGCGCCGGGGCGGTGTGGACCGAGGCAAACGGAGGTCTCGGAGCGTCGAGATCCGCAACCGGATGGTTGCGGAGCTGTTCCGTTTGGGTAACAAAACATTCTTCCAGTCTGGAAATACCCGCAGAACCTATTCTTAAACCTTGTAAAACGGGTACCGTTGCTGAATGTTGGACCGGGCAGGCTGGGGATTTCCAAAGCAGGGCCGAGGGAGTCGTTGTTGAGTGCGAGTGGAGAAATAACGGAGACGCGGCTGCGGCCGACGATCTGCGAGGCGATCGAGCGGGCCGCGGCCTCGCTCGATATCACCGGAGTGCGCGCCCTGCGGGTGCTGCTGCACGCCGGGGTCAGTGCCTACTGGCCGCTGATCAAGGCCGCACCCGACGGGCAGATCCGCGCCTACGAGCGGATCGTCAACGCGTTGCGCAGCCGGTGGGCGACGCGCGAGCCGGTGGCCGCCGCCGCGTACTCGGCGGCCGGGCTTTCCGACACCGCGCTCGCCGAGCCCGCGCCGACCGAGGGCAATCCTGCCGCTTCGGTGTTCCGGGAGATGGACTGCGAGGTCGCGGACTTCCTGCGCCTGTGCGCGGATCGCTCCGGCGCGCAGTGGCTCGAGCCGGTGGAGGCCATCGCGAGTTACACCGTCTCGGTTTTGCAGGGCACGGTGCTGCGCTGGCTGTCCGACAGCGATGACGAGACCATGCTCGTCGTGCTGGACGACCTGGTCAGCAGCCTGTCGACCAAGGCCGTCGAGGTCTGAGTCCGATCCGTCCGCCGCGGCGGTCGACCTCACCCGCTTTGCTGGACGTGTGACCAGTTCAATGGTTCACTGGGGAGGGTGACCGAGACGTCGCCGATCGCCGGACTCCACGCGGCCACCGCCGACCTGGATCCGCCCCTGGCCGCCCTGGACCTGACCGCACTGCGCGCCAATGCCGCCGACCTGATCCGCCGCGCGAACGGCGTGCCGGTGCGGGTCGCGAGCAAATCGGTGCGGTGCCGGGCCGTCCTGGAAGAGGTGCTCGGCGCCGGACTCACCGCACGCGGCGGATTCGCGGGCATCATGTCCTACTCCCTGGCCGAGGCCATCTGGTTGGCCCGCCTCGGTGCGCGCGATGTTCTGCTCGGCTATCCGACCGTCGACCGCGCCGCCCTCGCCGAACTCGCCGCCGACGCGACGCTGCTGCGGTCCATCACCCTGATGATCGACGATCCGACCCAACTCGACCTGATCCGCGCGGCCGTCGGCACCGACCTGGTGCGCCCTCGCGTCTGTCTCGACGTGGACGCCTCCCTGCGTCTGGGCCCGCTGCACCTCGGCGTGCGCCGCTCACCCGTCCACACCCCCGAACAGGCCGCGCGTTTGGCCGCGACTGCCATGCGGCGCGGTTTCGAGGTCCTCGGCGTGATGACCTACGAGGCGCAGATCGCCGGACTGCCCGACGCCAATCCCGCGGTGCGACTGGTGAAATGGGCCTCCGCCGCCGAAATCACCAGGCGCAGAACGCTGGTTCTCGACGCCGTGCGATCCGAGACCGGCAAACTGGAGATCGTCAACAGCGGCGGCACCGGATCGCTCGAGGTGAGCGCGGCCGACCCGGAGGTCACCGAGGTGACGGCGGGCTCGGGCCTCTACGTGCCAACGCTTTTCGACCACTACCGCGCCTTCACCCCGCGCCCCGCACTGTATTTCGCGACCTCGGTGCTGCGTCGGCCGACTCCGACCATCGCGACGGTCTTCGCGGGCGGCTACATCGCCTCCGGTCCGACCGGACCCGCGCGGGTTCCGAAACCAGTGTGGCCCAAGGGTTTGCGGTTGCTCGGCACCGAGGGTGCGGGCGAGGTGCAGACCCCGCTGTCCGGCGCGGCGCAATCGCGCATCGGCGACCGGGTCTGGTTCCGTCATGCGAAGGCGGGCGAACTGTGCGAACGTTTCGACCGGCTGCACATGGTGGCGGCCGACGGCGCCCGCGCGACGGTGCCCACCTACCGCGGCGAGGGGCAGTGCTTCGGCTGATCCTTCGGTCCCCGGACCCCTGGTCAGCTCAGCGTGAGAAAGCCTGCCAGATCGGCCAATTCGTCGGTATGCGGCGGCAGGTATTCGGTCAGCAGTGGTGAGCGGATGATGATCGCCTTCCACATGGCCCGACTCAGCGCGGCCCGCAGGAGCGCGTTCGAGAGCAGCGCGGGCATACCGTGCGGCGCGTCGGCCGGACTCGAGGTGGTCATCGACACCAGCACCACCGCGGCCTCCCGACCTCGGAACCGGTCGGCGGTGCCGACCAGCACATCCTCGATCTTGGCGCGGGCCAACAGGATTCGAATCAGACCCACCTGCGCCGGATAGGGTGCGACGACGAAGATATCGTGCGGATGCAGTCGTCGGGTGACCGCGCCGATGGTCCAGGCCGCGCCGAGCAGCGCGCGCACCCGGCGCACCACCTCGCGCGCCTCGGCCTCGGATTCGGCGCCGTTGCCGTGGTGGTCCACCAGCACGGTCTCGATGCCCGGCGCGACGCCGTCCAGATGTCTTGCCAGCGTGACGGTTTCATTCGAACGCAAGCGGTGCTCGTAGAACAGCCGTGATATCGGCTCGCACACTTTGGGATGCATGCGCCAGGTGCGATCCAGGAAGTAGCCGAGTTCGGTGGGCAGGGTGGCTCGGCCCTGCGCCAACCAATTCAGCACCGAGCGGCCGACGGGTTGGGGATGGGTGGCGCGCGCGGTATCCGGCGCGAGATCGCCGAGCAGCAGCAGGTTGCGCGCGCTCACGGCGACGGCGGCGGTATCGGCGAGCGGGAAACCGCCCGCGTCCGCGACGACCAGCAGGTCGAGTCTGCCCGCGGGCACGATGGTCTCATCGGCGAAATCCGTGGGCAGGCCGCCGATCACGCAGCCGTTGACACAGTTGTCCAGGAAGCGCGGCACCCTGGCCGCCTCGATGACCAGCCACTCCGGTTTGACCGCCTCGGCCTCGAGTTTGGCCACCAGTTCCGGCAGCACCCCGATCCGGACCACGGCGTCGAGCAGATGTTCCACCGCCTTGTGCGTGCGCGCCACCACGCCGATGCGCCATTTGTCGCGGGTGACCAGCCGTTCCACGATCCGCGCCGCCGTCGCGGTCTTGCCGGTTCCGGAGGGACCCTGCACCGCGAGATAGGACTCGTCGAGGTCGCGTACGGCGGCGGTGATGGCGGCGGCATGGTCGCCGTGCACCTCGGGCAGTGACAGCGCCCGCCGCAGGCGCGGGCGGCGCAGCGCGATGATGTCGAACAGGGCGGTGTACGGGATGTCGGGGAGTGCGGCCAACAACTGCTGGGCGGCGTATTCGACCGCGCCTTCGGTATTGGCGTCCCAGGCGGGCAGGCCGGGTGCGATGGCGATCGGCAGTTCGTCGTAGGGTTCGCAGCCCTCGGGCAGCAACTCCTCTAGGCGGACCACATCGTCGAATTCCGCGTCGACCGAACAGCCGAGCACGGTGGCCGTCGCGGTGGCTCGGCGGCCGATCGCGGTGACCATGCCCGCCGCGGCGGGGCGATCGTAGAAGGTGTGCACCGTCGCGCCGGGGGCCAGCGCCTGCTGGGTTTCACCGCCGGTGCCGATGCGTCCGGTGAGGGTCAGGTAGCGGCGCATGGTCTGCCGGTGCGGGGCGCGGTGCCACTTGGTGTCGACGGTGCCCCATTCGGCCACCAGAACGCCCGGCGCGTCGACCCATTCGTCGACGGGATGGCCGAGCCGGTCGATATGGGCCAGCCACAGCGGCCTGCGCTCGCGGCGGTGGTAGCCGAGGGCCGCGGCGGTGACGGCGGCGGGATGATGCTCCTGGCGCGGATTCGTCTGGACGGTCACGAATTCGGTGAGGGCCGCCTCGACGGAGGACGGGCGCTGCGGCAGCGCCGCTTCCGGCTCCTCGGGGCCGGGAACCAGGCACCAGGACCCGGCGCAGGCCATCACCGGCAGATCGGGGCGCGGCGCGGCGGCGCGGGCCAGCAACCAGTCGCGCAGCCGCAGCGCGACGACGCAATCGCGTTCGGGCGGCGACGAATTCGGGAGCAGTGGGCGCAGCGCCGCCAACTCGTAGGAGGTCGCGCCGACCAGCAGGGCGGAACGCACGATCGGGTACAGGTCGATCAGCACGCCCGCCCGCAGCAGTTCGTCCAGGAACTCCTCGCCGACGCCCGCCGAGGCGGTGTGGACGAGCAGATCGGTGCGAATGGTGGCGGCGTAGTGGTAGACGTGCATATCCGGATGACGTTGCCGCTGTTCGGCGATGAGGTCGAGGACGGCGGGCAGCGCCCGTCCCGCCCGCACCGCGAGCCGCACCCCGTCGCTCGCGCCCACCTCCACGACCTCGCCGGTGACGGTCAACGCCAGATCGCCGGGGGAGGCGGGTGGCAGCGCGCCGAGCGCGATGGCGTCGATCAGTGTGTGCGCGGGGGTCGCGGATTCGGTGTCGCGCAATTGGATCTCGGCTTGGCGGCGCAGCGCGGCGAAGGTGCGCGGGGACAGACCCGACACGGGCTCCGCCTTCGCGGCCAGCCGCTCGATGGTGTGCACGCCCGCCGCGCGCAGCCGGGCGCGCGCGGAATTCCCCATGCCCGCCACCAGATACAGGTCGCGGGCGTTCTCGATGGCCGTGACGCATTCGCGACAGCGTCCGCAGGCCAGGTAGCGCCGGTCGCCCCATTGCGCGGGCAGCAGCTCGCTCAGCTTCTCCTCGAGGATGCGTTCGACTCGGCGTCTGCGCGTTCGATGGATCGGTAGCAGGTCGTCGAGCGGATAGTCGGTGGCCACATCGCCGAGGTAGAGGCGGACCATCGGGGCGGTCAGCGCGCCCGCATGTTCCAGACCGGCCGCGCAGGCGGCCAATTCGAGTGCGGCGCCCACCCGGTCGGCGGATCCGGGCGCGCTGCCCTGCGCGGTGTAGCGGACCCGATGTCCGGCCCGGACCAGGAATTCGCAATCGGCCGCGAAACGTCCGTCGAAGAAGGTGGCCCCGCGCACCACGTGCACGCCCGTCCGCAGCGCGGCCACGGTCTCGGTGTGCGCGGCCCGCAGCGCGGCCACCCGCGCCGCCGGATCCGCCGATGGTGGCGCGGGCCGAATCTCCACCATCGCTCCGGCGAATCTGTCGCGAAGTTCGGCCAGGCGGAGTTCGGCGGGTTCGCGTGAATCGCCATAGGGGACGGGAGGTTCCGGACCCGCCGGATCGATCACCTCGAACCCGTCGGCCAGGGTGCCCAGTTGCCGATCGAGGGCGCGCAACAGCGCGAATTCGCAGCGCGCCGCGCGCACCAGGTCGACGGCGGTGCAGACGACACGATCACCGAACACGAACAAACGCGCCCCTCCTGTGTGTCGCGGTACACCGGATGGCAACACCTTAGCTAGCGCTCGTTGTGCACCCGCGTCGGCCCCGAGGCAACCCCGTTCAGGAGCGCGGTTTGCGCCGCTCCGGACGCTTGCCGCCGTCGCGGTCCCGGCGCGGACCCCTGGTCAGCGAACGGTGTCCGGGCGGTCCCGAATCCAACTGCAACTGGATCAGTACACCGCCGATTCTGGTGCGCCGCAATGCCTCCAGCGTCTCCGCCGACAACTGCGCGGGCAATTCGACCAGGCTGTGGTCGGGCCGGATGCTGATATGGCCGAAATCGCTGCGTCGCAGGCCGCCCTCGTTGGCGATCGCGCCGACGATCGCGCCGGGCACCACCCGGTGCCGCTTGCCGACGCTGATCCGATAGGTGGCCAACTCCTCGCCGGTGCCGCGATGATGCTGCGGGCGCTCCTCGCCCTCGAAGCGGCGCGGCGCGCGCTCGCGGGGCATCCGCTCCCGGCGTTCGGGTTCCGGTTCGGGCTCCATGAAGAAGTTGTCGCCGTCGTAGGAGCCGATCGCGAGCGCGGCGGCGATATCCACCAGCGGGATATTGTGCTCGCGCTCGTAGTCCTCGATCAGCTTGCGGAACAGCGGCAGATTCGCCGAGGCCAGATTCTCGGTGATCGCGTCGCCGAATTTGGCCACACGCTGGGCGTTGACATCCTCGACGCTGGGCAGTTGCATCTCTTCGAGCGGATGGCGGGTGGCCCGCTCGATCGCTTTGAGCAGGTGACGCTCACGCGGCGCGACGAACAGCAGCGCCTCACCGGAGCGGCCCGCCCGGCCGGTGCGGCCGATGCGGTGCACATAGGACTCGGTGTCGTGCGGGATGTCGTAGTTGACGACATGCGAGATGCGGTCCACATCCAGGCCGCGGGCGGCGACATCGGTGGCGACCAGGATGTCGAGTGCGCCCTGCTTGAGCTGGCCGATGGTCCGCTCGCGCTGGGCCTGCGCGATATCGCCATTGATGGCGGCCGCCGAGAACCCGCGCGCCCGCAACTTCTCGGCCAACTCCTCGGTGGCCTGTTTGGTGCGCACGAAGATGATCATGGCCTCGAAGGATTCGACCTCGAGGATTCTGGTCAGCGCGTCGAGTTTGCGCTGATGCGACACCTGCACCCAGCGCTGGGTGATATTGGTGTTGGTCGTGGTCTTGGACTTGACCGTGATCTCGATCGGATCATGCAGATACTGCTTGGAGATCTTGCGGATCGCCGCGGGCATGGTGGCCGAGAACAGCGCCACCTGCTTGTCGGACGGGGTGTCGGCGAGGATGCGCTCCACATCCTCCTGGAACCCCATCTTCAGCATCTCGTCGGCCTCGTCGAGCACCAGGTACTGCAACTGTGACAGGTCCAGCGTGCCCTTCTCCAGGTGGTCGATCACCCGGCCCGGCGTGCCGACCACGACCTGCGCGCCCCGGCGCAACCCGGACAGCTGCACGCCGTAGCTCTGGCCGCCGTAGATCGGCAGCACGTGAATACCGGGCATATGCGTGGCGTAGCGGCCGAACGCCTCGGCCACCTGAATGGCCAACTCCCTGGTGGGCGCGAGCACCAATGCGCGCGGCGCCTTCCCGACCGCCTGCAGCCCCATCAGGATGGGGATAGCGAACGCGGCGGTCTTTCCGGTGCCGGTCTGCGCGAGGCCGACCACATCGTGGCCCTCCAGCAGTGGCGGAATCGTCGCGGCCTGGATCGGAGACGGCGATTCGTAACCGACATCGGCGATGGCCGCCAGGACGCGGTCATCGATTCCGAGATCGGCGAAGGAGGGGCCGGTCGTCTCCTGGTTCTCGTCGCCAGGAACGCTGTCGACCTCATTGGTGCTCATTGACCAGGAGTTTACTGTGTCGTCCCGATCACGTCGGCACGGCCCCGATCGGTGAGACCTACGCAACTGCGTGACGGGCGGAGTAGCGTTCGGAATCGATGATCTACACCGATCGGGCGTCCGCCGGGCGCGCGCTGGGTAAGGAATTGTTACACCTGCGCGCGGCGTGGCCGCTGGTGCTCGGATTGCCGCGCGGCGGTGTGCCGGTGGCGGCGGGGGTGGTCGAGGTCATCGGGGGCGAACTCGATATTCTGCTGGTCCGCAAACTGGGCCTGCCGTGGCAGCCGGAGCTGGCCATGGGGGCCATCGGTGAGGGCGGGGTGCGAGTGCTCAACTCGGATGTGTTGGGGCACACCGGGATAACTCCGGAACAGTTCGCCGAGATCGAGGCTGCCGAGCTGCGGGAGATGCAGCGGCGGCGCGCGGTGCTGCGCGGGGACCGCGCGCCGGTGCCGCGCGCCGGACGCACGGTGATCATCGTGGACGACGGCATGGCCACCGGCGCGACCGTGCTGGTCGCCTGCCGGGTGGCCAGGGCGGCGCGGCCACAGCGGCTGGTCGTCGCCGTCCCGGTGTCCTCCGGGGAGGCGCTGCGGCGGATCGAGTCCGCGGCCGACGAGGTGATCTGCCCGATGGTGCCGCGCACGCTCGGCGGTGTCGGCATGGCCTACCGGGATTTCCACCAGCTCGACGACGAAGAGGTGCGTGCCCTGCTCGGCGGCACCGCCGCGCCGCGCTGACGCTCACCGCACCTCGGTGATCCCGTCGCGGTGCCTGCGCGCCAGCTCGATATAGAAATCCGGATTGGTCTGCACCCACAGTTCGGCCGAACTGCCCGGCTCGAGTGTCTTGCGCACCGTGGCGGGCGCGCCCGCGGCCAGGACATCATCGGGGATGACCGTGCCCGGCTGCACCAGCGAATGCGCCGCGAGCATGACACCGGCACCGATCTTCGCCCCGTCCAGCACCGTACTGCCGTTGCCGACAATGGATTTCGCACCGAGCACCGCGCCGTGGAAGACCACGCCGTGCGCGATGGTGGCGCCGGGGCCGATCTCCACCGCGACCTCCGGTGGCACGTGCAGCACCGCGTTGTCCTGCACATTCGCGCCCGCGCGGAGGATGATCGGCGCGAGATCGGCCCGCAGCACCGCGCCGTACCAGACCGAGGCCCCCGCCTCCACCCGCACATCCCCGATCAGGGTCGCGGTGGGCGCGATGAACGCGGTCGGGTCCACCTGCGGCCGTTTGCCTTCGAATTCGTAAAGCGGCATTGCCCCACCGTATCCCGGCGATAGGGGGCGGCGCCGGATGGCGACTCGGTGCTCGAACTCAGTGCTGATCCTCGACGCTGCGGGCCGCCGCGACGATCATGGGGCGCAGCGCGGCGGTGAACGCCTCCGCGGTGACGGGAGTGATATCCACATCGCCACCGGTGCGCACCGCGTAGCGGCCGTCGCCCGCGACATCGATCCAGCACAGCACGCCGAAGGGTCGCAATTCGGCCTCGTGGCGCACCGAGACCACCAACTGGCCGATACCGTCACGGGGTTGCCGCAGCAGGCGGCGGATGCGCGCCGATGCGGTCGGTCCCGAGACGGGCACGGTGACCAGGTCGCGGCTGTCCTCATTGACCCGTGCCAGCGGTGCGGCGAGTCGTTCCGACCCGCCGGGCGCGTTCTCGGGCAGGACCGAGATCACCCGTGCGGGAAGGGTTTTCGCGCCGCCGACATACAGTCTCAGCTCACCGCCGCGCTCGACGCTCGCACCGGGGCGCTGGGCGGCGGTGACGGAGATATTCCCGGCCGCCGCGCCGAGCACCCGCACCGGCCGCATGGCCGCGCCCTCGGTTCGCTCACCGAAGACCTCCACGCAGATGGTCGGATGGGCGAGCACCCGCAGCGCGGCCTCCACATCCGCGTCGACCTGCGCATCGCACCATGCGGTGAGCTCCGGCAGCATGGCCGCGCGCTCGGCGCTGTCGCGCGCGGACAGGCGCACGGCCAGCGGATAGGGGATGCGGTCGCCGTCTATGCGGTCCCAGGCCAGTGCGAACTGGTCGGGGGTGAAGGTCCAGTTCACTCCAGTTCGGTCCACTCACCCAGCACCGGCGGTGTGGTCGGATCCATGGACCCGATCAGGTCGGTGCCGTCCTCGCCCGGTTCCAGGAAGGTGAGATCGTCGTCGACGAAGTGGTAGTCCTCGTCCTCGTCGTCCTCCTCGGCGCGGGCCGCGCGTGCCGCACCGGCGGCCACGCTCGGCCCGGAACGGGGTGCTTCGGCCGCGGCGAACGCGCCGCCGACCAAACCGCCGATCGCGCCCGCGCCGACACCGGTGACGGCGTCGCCGGTCGGCCCCGAATCCTCGCGGCGCTCCTCGCGTTTGCGTTTGTCGTCCTCGGATTGGGTTGGACGCGTGGGGATGGGCGGGATCGGTTGGACATTGGTCGAAGCGGTGGCGGTGCCCGGTGTTGCCGATGACAATTGTTGCTTACCAGCAGTTTTGGTGGACACTGCGCGGAGAGTTGCTGCTGCGGAGGCGATTTGGGTGGCGGCCGGTGTGACTGCACCGGTCGATGCGGTCGCGGAACTCACCGCCGCGGCGCGAGTCGCGGGAGTCTCGGTCGCGGTGGACTCGGCGACCGTCGCCGGTCGCGCAGCCGCGGCGGTCGTCCGCTCGGGAGCGTCGGAACCGCTCGCTACTTCTGATGTCGTGGCCGCGATATGGGAAATCGGCTGGGCTGCAACGGTTCCCGATACGCCGTGGCCACCGCTCGCGGGCGCGCCGGACTGTCCGTCGATCCCGATGCCGTCCGGGAACGCGGGCACACCGGTACCCGAGGACAGGAAGGCGGTGGCATAGATGCTGTCCATGGCCTGCACCACATCCTGGCGCGCCCCCTCGGCTGCCTTGTGCACGGCCGTATTCGCCGTGGCGGTAGCGGGATTCAGCAGCGCGCCGGAAAGATCGGCCCGCTCGTCGGCCGGCTGCGGCACTGCGGCCTTCAGCGCCTCCGCGGCATCGCCCGCCTGACCGAGCCGCTGCGCCACCGCCGCCATGACATCGGCCAGGCGCTGCCCGGTGTGCTCGAAATCGCGCACTGTCGCCGCCGCCGTCTCGGCGGCGCCGCCGCGCCAACCGTCGGCGATGGCGGCACGGATCTCGGTGTGCGCCTGCGCCACCGCCTCGGCCAATCCGCCCGCGGACCCGTGCCATGCCTGCTTGCCCGCGGCCAGGGCCGACGGGTCGAGCAGTTGCACCTTGCGGTGGATCTCCTCGTGGGTGAGATTGTCGAAAACCTCTACGCTCGGCGCGTATTCGGGATCGACGAACTGGTTGGTGCCCCGCTCGTGGGTGTGCGGCAGCCTACGCATAGCGCACTCCGGCATTCTCGGCGCCTGCCGCCTTGACGGCCGCGGCCAGTTCCTCGTCGGATCTGGTGTAGGCGGCGGCCGCCGCGCGGAAGGTCTGGGCCAACTCCCTGGCCGACGCGGCGTACTCGCGCAAGCGCTCGATCGCGGTGTCGGCCTTGGTCTCGAAGCCGCGCCGCAGCGCATCGCCCGATTCGAAACCGCCGAAGCCCGGTAGGGCGGTGGCGGCCGAGAGGATGCGGATCTGCTCCTCGACTCGATCGGCGAGCTGTTCGTAGCGGGTGGCGCACCGCTCGTGCGCACCGTCGGCGACCAGCAGGCCATCGATCCACAGCTGACCCTCGCCCACCGCTGTGCCCAGCGCGGCAACGTTGTTCGTCGGCACTGCCGTCCCCCTTCTCGCCCTACCTGCTCAGTTCACCGCTGTCGTGCCAACCCCGCGACGGCCCCGCGCATCCACTCCGCGATATCGGCGGCGACCCGTGCCTGCACGCGTTCGTGCAGCAGATCGTGTCCGGCGTCGGCGTACTCAAGGAAACTTACCCAATCGTGGCGGCCAGTCCACACTTTCATCGCATCTATCGGAGCTCGCCGGTCCTCCATGCCGTGCACGGCGAGAATCGGCAGGTCGCGCGGCAGCGGTGTGCCCGGTGCGCCGGGTGTGCCGCCGCCGAGAGCGCGTTTGGGCACGCCGGAGAGCACCAGACCGGCCAGCGTCTCGGCGGGCACACTCGGGGTGACCGGAAATTTGCCTTCGACAGCGCGCAGATCGGTGGCGGTGGCCGTGTCCGGGACGGCCGCGCCGAGCAGACCGAGCGCCGTCACCGCGCCCAGGGAATGGCCCATCAGCAATAGGGGGCGCTCCGGTCGGGACGAGCGGGCCAGTTCGACCAGGATCAGCGCGTCGGCGACCAATTCGGCCAGTGTGCCGGGGTTCTCGGGATCGCCTTCGCTCAGGCCGTGGCCCGAGGTGTCCAGGGCCCACAGTTCGATATCGGTGGCGGTGAGGGTGCGGGCGAAGCGGTGGTAATGGCCGCTGTGCTGGCCGATACCCGGCAGCAGAACCGCTGTGGCCAGGGCGTCCTCGACCGGCCAGCGCCGGTAGTGCATACGGCCACGAGCGCCGTCGAAAAAGAGCATGCGGGCAATCTTGCCAAAATTTATGTGTAACAGGGGACTTCGGTTATCTGCGGCGGAAACAGCTAAACTGCCTGGTCATCTGTTCGCGATTCCGAGGTGTGTGATGCGAGATTTTCGTGGTGGATGGTTGGCGCTCGCGCCGCTGCTGGCCCTGACATTGGGTTTCGGCACGCCCGTCGCTGCGGCCGCGCCCAGATGCGCGCAGGCGAGTGTCGAGGTCGCGCTGCCATCGGGGACGCCGCTGCTCGACTGGTCGGAGAATCTGGTCTACGACGCGCAGGGCAATCTGTGGGTCGCGCGGCTGTATCGCAATGAGGTCCAGCGCTATGACGCCGCGGGCGCGCTGACTGCGCGGGTTCCGGTCGAGGCCCCCGGCGCGCCGCGTTTCGGCCCCGATGGCCTGCTGTATGTGAATTCCGGTGATTCGCTCGCCGGTTCCGGTGGCGCGGGCAGTGTCGTGCGCTTCGATCCCGCCGCCCCGAATCCGGAGACCTTCGCCACCGGACTGACCATGCCCAATGGCGCGGCCTTCGACGCCGAAGGGTACCTGTATGTCGCCGCCGGTTCCGGCGTGGTGCGCATCCGTCGCGACGGCTCCATCGATCGCGACTGGACCGACCGCGCTGTCCATTCGGGCGTGAATGGCATTGTGGTGCAGGGTGATGCACTGCTCGTCAGCGCCAACGGCGGCCCGCTCGGTCAGATCCTGCGCATCCCGATCGCCGATCCCGGTGCGGCGAGCGTGGTGGCCCAAATCCCGTCTCCGGTGCCCGGAGTCGGGGATTTCGCCGACGACATGATCCTCGACGCTGCCGGAACCCTCACCGTCACCACGATTTCCGGTCAACTGGTCCGCGTCGACCCGCGCACCGGCGCGACCTGCACCATCCTGCGCGGCGAGCCGATGACCTCCGCCGCTGCCCGCCCCGACCGTCCCGGCGAACTGCTCGTCGGCACCGAGAGCGGAAATATCCTGCGGATACATCTGCCCGAGGCATAGCGATGCACCGGGCTATCAGCCCAATCGAGCGGACAGTTTGGCACGTGGCCGGGATTCAGTTGGTGTGCTGATCCACCGAGGCCGCCGCCGGGGGTTGCGGACGGGCGGCGGCGGGTGCGGGCTGGGTTTCCGCGAGCGCGGGTTGCGCGATCTGCGGTTCGGGCGCCGGTTGGGGGCTCCCCGGTTGCGGGGCGGTGGTGCCGGTGATGTGGACATCCGGCCCTGGCGCGCCGAACTGTTCGGTGGGGGCGGGAGCGGGCGCGGCCTCGACCGGGACGTCGGGCACCGCGAATGTGCCGACGGTGGGGGTCATGACGCAGAGCGCGCCGGGGAAGTTGATGGTGCCCCACATCGAGGCGAGGACGGTGCCCGGTCCGCTGTTGACGGTCTTGGACAGCGAGGGCAGCCGGTACTCGGTGACATCGTCGAGCGCGTCGATCCCGCTCGCGCCGGTATTCATATTGACCCACGCGACGGTGAGTCCGGACGACAGCGGCAGGCCCGGATGTCCGGGAGTGGCGCTGAAGCGCAGGGTGCCCGGATCGGGGGCGCGGCCCTCGTCCGCATTGGGGCCGGTCGTGGTGACGGCGGCGATGACCGTGGTGATGGGGCCGTTGCTGCCGCAGCCGAAAGTGGGTGCGGCGTAGGCGAACGGTATGTAGGCCGATCCGATGTTCTGCCCGGCGGCGATGGTGACCAGCCTGGTGTACTGCCGCAGCGCTTCGACGCCCGCCTGTTTGTCCGGGTCCTTCTCGGCGATCTCGCCGAGTTTGGTCAGTCCGGATTCGGCAGGCGTGGGCGGGGGCGTGGGTTCGGGCGCGGCCGCGGCCGTGCCGGAGAGGGTCAGAACCGCGCCGACGCCGAGGGAGGTGACTGCCGCCGCGGCGCGCGCGAGGGTTCTGCCGTTCACACGTACTCCTTGTTCACCGAACTCGAGTTCGGATCACCCGATTCCGAGGGCGCCGAACCTGCGGACCCCGATCCGCAGTTTTCCGAGAAGCTACCAGGCGAGGCGTCATCGCGCCGGTCCGAGGTCTCGAGTTGGCGGCGGTAGGGGTGTTTCACCGCGCGTGATCCCGGCGACAGTGCCAGATTACCGGGGGGTAGGTTGGACGAGGACGTACGAGACACACTGGGAGTCGTGTATGAAAATAGTCTTGTCCCCCGAGGAAGTCGCGTTCCGCGACGAATTGCGCACGTTCTACCGCACCGAGATTCCGGCGGAGATCCGTGAGCGCGTCAAATACGGCCGCGAGCTCTCGCGCGCGGATGTCGTCACCGCCCACAGGATCCTCAACGACCACGGACTGGCCGTGCCGAACTGGCCGGTCGAGTGGGGCGGCAAGGACTGGACGCCCATGCAGCGCCACATCTGGCAGGACGAGATGCAGTTGGCCTCGGTGCCCGAACCGCTGACGTTCAACGCCCAGATGGTCGGCCCGGTGATCGCCCACTTCGGCTCGCAGGAGATCAAGCAGCGCTTCCTGCCCGCCACCGCCGCGCTGGATATCTGGTGGTGCCAGGGCTTCTCGGAGCCCGACGCCGGATCGGACCTGGCCTCGCTGCGCACCACGGCGGTGCGCGACGGTGACTCCTACATCGTCAACGGCCAGAAGATCTGGACCACCCTGGCCCAGTACGCCGACTGGATCTTCGCTCTGGTGCGCACCGATCCGGGCGCCTCGAAGAAGCAGGCGGGCATCTCCTTCCTGCTCTTCGATGTGAAATCGCCCGGTGTCACTGTGCGCCCGATCAAGCTGATCGACGGCGGCTACGAGGTGAACGAGGTCTTCTTCGAGAATGTCCGGGTGCCCGCCGATCAGTTGGTCGGCGAGGAGAACAAGGGCTGGACCTACGCGAAATTCCTACTCGGCAACGAGCGCACCGGCATTACCGGTGTCGGTCGCACCAAGGTCAAGATCGGTGTCGCGAAAGAGTACGCGGCGCGGACCAGATCCGGATCCGGCACGCTGCTCGCCGATCCGGTCTTCGCCGCCAGGGTCGCCGAACTCGAGAACGAACTGCTGGCGCTGGAACTGACCCAGTTGCGGGTGGTCTCCAATTCCAGTGACGGCAAGCCGAATCCGGCCTCCTCGGTGCTCAAGCTGCGCGGTTCGGAATTGCAGCAGGCCGCCACCGAACTGCTGCTCGATATCGCCGGCGAGGACGCGCTGCCGGTCGACGCGGACGATATCGCCTCGCCCGATTGGGCACAGCGCAGCGGCCCCGGCTACCTGAACTACCGCAAGACGACCATCTACGGAGGTTCGAGCGAGGTGCAGCGCACCATCATCGCCTCCACGATCCTTGGATTGTGAGGCACGACAATGGATTTCGAACTCACCGAAGAACAGGTCATGCTGCGCGACACGGTGCGCGAACTGCTGGCCCGCAACTATGACCCGGAGTCCAGGCTCGAGGTCACCGATACCGAATTGGGCTGGAGCCGCGACGTGTGGCGGCAGTTGGCCGAACTCGGCGTGCTCGGACTGAGTTTCACCGAGGAGGACGGCGGCGTCGGCGCGGGTCCGGTGGAGACCATGGTGGTGCTCGAGGAGGTGGGCCGCAGGCTGGCCCCCGAGCCGATCCTGGACGCCGTGCTGGTGCCGGGTGGCCTCATCGCCGCGGCGGGCACCGCCGAGCAGCGGCGCACCGTACTGCCCGAGGTCGCCGCGGGCGAGGTGCTGCTCGCCTTCGCCCACAGCGAGCCCGGTGTGCGCTGGCCCGCGACGGACCTGGCCACCACCGCCGTCGAGCAGGGCGACTGGTACACGCTCACGGGTGTGAAGAATCCGGTGCCGCACGGCGATTGCGCCGACAGGCTCGTGGTGAGCGCGACGCTGCCCGGTGGCGGGATCGGGTTGTTCCTGGTGCAAGCCGCTGCGGCGACCCGCACGCCGTACCGCACGGTGGACGGGCGGCGCGGCGCGCAGATCCAATTCGACGCCGCGCCCGCCGAATTGCTCGGCGCGGGCGAGGGCAGCCGGGCGTTGGCGGCCATCGAGGCGTGCGCGCAGGCGAGCCTGTGCGCCGAATCCGTCGGCGCGATGGAGGAGTCGCTGCGCCTCACCGCCGAATACCTCAAGACGCGCAAGCAGTTCGGTGTGCCGCTGGCCAAATTCCAGACCCTCACCCAGCGGGCCGCGAATATGTACGTCTCCCTGGAGTTGGCGCGCAGCATGAGCCTGTACGCCACCGCCGCGCTCGCCGACGGCGCCACCGATCCGGTGCTCTCCTCGCGCGCCAGGTTGCAGGTGGGGCGCGCGGCGCGCCACATCGGGCAGGAGGCGATCCAGATGCACGGCGGTATCGGCGTCACCGCCGAATATCCGGTCGGCCACTACGTGGCCCGGCTGACCGCGATCGGGCGCACGCTCGGCGGGGACCTGGAGCACAGCCGCGTGCTGAGCACCAGGGTCGGCGACTACCTGCTACCGGAGCTGTAGCGGGCGGGGTGGTGCGGGAATTCGATTGGCCCGCACCACCCTCGCCTCACTCGTCCGGATCCGGTTCGGCGGTCGCGTGACTCGACGGCGCGGTCGATCGACCCGCCGGGCGGGTGGTCGTCGGGGCCGAGGTGGTGGGGCGCGGGCGAACCGTGGTGCGGTTCAGCGGTTCGTCGTCGCTCGCGGTGGTGCGCGGGGGCAGCGTGAGCGTCGGGTCGTCGGCCTCGGCGGTGGCGCTCGGCGATCGACCGGGGGTGGTGGTCTCGGTGGTGGAGCCGCCGGAGGGCGGGACCGTGAAATTCGTTTCCTGGCGCGGCATATTCGGCGCCATCCGCCAACTCGGCGACGGCGGAATGATGACCTTGGGCGTGCTGGAGGAGGTCACATCATCGCGCACGGGGGCGGCGGCCAACGCGGGTCCGTTCTTCAAAGGCGGTGGGGCGACATAGGTGTCCTGCCTGCCGACGCCGCACGCGCCGATGAGGATCAGACCCGCGGAGACCGCGCCGACCGCCACTGCCGGACCGATGATCCTGGCCCTGCTGCTGTCCATGGGTGTCGCACTCCTCGTGTGTTTCGAGTCGGGCTCACCTTAGCCGCCCGGTTCGTCGAAGTCTTGAACGCATTCGGTAACCCGTTCGAGATTGAAGCAGATATCGAATTGGTCTCATCGGCGTGTCGCGGGCACGTGTCGTGGTGCAACGCATCGGGCTGGTCGTAGCGTGTGTGATCACAGTTACGCATGAGACGTCGGTAACACGATGAGGGATGCGGTTCGCGCCGCGCTCGACTCCCTTTTCGCCTGCCTATCCGGCGTCATCAAGGAGTGAATGATGGGAGCTTACTCGACAACTCCGCTGGAGGATGTGAACGCCGCGACCCGCGTCGCGTCGAATTCCCCCCGGATCCAACTGTCGAATTCGCCGCGACACCAGGTCTTTCCGATCCTCGCGCGCGCTGTCGCCTGGGTGATCTTCCTCGGCGGCCTCGTCGGCGCGGTCCTCGGACTCGTTGGCCTGCGCGTCGAAATCACCGTGGCGGGCCTGATTCTCGCCTGCACGACGGGACTGATCCTGCTCAAACTGCGCGCCGAATATCACCTGGCCGAGCCGGCCTGACGGTTTCGCGCGCTACGAGTTCGGCGCGCCGACAACCGATATCGCGGGTCGCGTCGAAGGTAGGGCGCGGCTGTTCCCATTGCTGGTGAGGGCGCCGATCAGGGCCAGCAGCAGTAGCACCATGAGCACCGTGCCGACGCAGATGCCGATGATCAAGCCCGCATTGGACTTTCGCGGTGCGGGTGGGCGGGCGTACTGCTGTGGCGACGGGTAGTACGGCTGCGGGATCGGCGGGCCGGTATTCGGACGCGGTGCGGGAGCCGGGGGAATGGGTCGGGTCGGGATAGGCCTGCTCGGAAAGGGCTGAGCCTGACTCGGAAAGGGCTGGGCCTGATTGGGAAAGGGCTGAGCCTGAGTGGGTTGAGCCTGCATCGGCACGGCGGGCGTGGGCATGGTGGAAACGCCGCGCGGATCCAGCGCCTGCCGGGCCGCCGCCGCGAATTCGCCGCAGGAGTCGAAGCGATCCTGCGGCCGCTTGGCCATCGCCTTGGCGAGTACGGCGTCCAACGCGATCGGCAGACCGGGCCGCACGGAACTGAGCGCGGGCGGCGGCGCTTGCAGATGCGCCCGGATGATCTGGGCGGGATTGTTGCCGGGATACGGACTGCCGCCGGTGAACAACCAGAACAGCGAGCAGGCCATCGAGTACTGGTCGGCGCGGTGGTCGAGGGTCGCGCCGCTGAGCTGTTCGGGGGAGGCGTAGGCCAGGGTGGCGGTGAAGGTTCCGGTCTGGGTGAGGTGGCCGGTGTCGTCGCGCAATCGGGCGATACCGAAATCGGTGAGGTAGACCCGTTCACCCCGGCCGCCGCCGGAGCGGGCCAACAGCACATTGGCCGGTTTCACATCGCGGTGCAGCACACCGGCGGTGTGCGCGTAGTCCAGCGCCTCGGCCGTCTCCGTGACGATCTGCACCGCGCGTTCGGGCGGCAGGCGCAGCGGATCGACCGATCCGGCGTCGATGCCGTCGACGTACTGCATGGAGATCCAGAGCTGATCGTTCTCCAGCCCTCGGTCGTAGACGGTGACGATATTCGGATGATCCAGCCGGGACACCAGATCGGCCTCCCGCTCGAATCTGGCCCGAATCTCCTTGTCGTAGAACAGTTCCGGATTCAGCAGTTTGAGCGCGGTATGTCGGGGCAGGCGCGGATGCCGGGCCAGATAGACCGAGCCCATACCGCCGCGACCCAGCGGACGCTCGATGCGATAGCCCGCGAAGACAGCACCGCTGGCCAGCATGTTCCCCACTTCCCGCCGCGGTCGAGCCCCAATCGACCCATCGACCCATCGACCGCTCGAACTATGGCAAACCATAGCAGCCGCCGCGGCAGGGGCGTCAGGGGTCGGGGCTACGCTGACCGGCATGAAGATCGGAGCACACACCCGGCTCGACGGTGATCCCATCGGCTTCGGCGAGCAACTCGGTGCCGAGGTCATCCAGATGTTCGTGGTCGATCCGCAGAGCTGGGACAAACCCGAGCCGCATCCGCGCGCCGCCGAGATCCTGGCCAGCCCGATCGATGTGGTGGTGCATTCCTCCTATCAAATCAATGTGGCGAGTCTGAACAATCGGCTGCGCATGCCCTCGCGCAACGCGGTGGCCCAGCAGGCGCTGGCCGCCGCCGAGTTGGGTGCGTTCGGTCTGGTGGTGCACGGCGGGCATGTCCGTTCCGACGCCGAGATCGAGACCGGAATCGACAACTGGCGCAAGCTGTTCGAGCGTCAGCAGGACAAGGGCGGATTCGCCGTGCCCATCCTGATCGAGAACACGGCGGGCGGAAACCATGCCATGGCGCGGCATTTCGATGCCATCGCCCGGCTCTGGGACGCGGTCGGCGAATTCGGCGCGGGCTTTTGCCTGGACACCTGCCACGCCTGGGCGGGCGGTGAGGACCTGGTCGGCGTGGTGGCGCGGATCCGCGCCATCACCGGCCGCATCGATCTGGTGCACCTGAACTCCTCGCGCGACGAATTCGATTCCGGCGCCGACCGGCACGCCAATTTCGCCGACGGCACCATCGACCCGCAGTTGCTGGCCGAGGTCTGCCGCACGGCGGACGCGCCGGTGGTGCTGGAGACCCCGGCCGACGGGGTCGCCGCGGATCTGGCCTACCTGCGCGAACACCTCGGCTGAGCGGTGTGGGCCTCGGCTGAGTCGAGTGGGCCGGATGGTCCACACTGGTGGCCATGAGTATTCGGCCGCTGGACGGCGTGCGCGTCCTGGAACTCGGCAACTACATCGCCGCGCCGACCGCCGGGCGCATGCTCGGCGATTTCGGGGCCGAGGTGATCAAGGTGGAGCGTCCGGGCGCGGGTGACGAGTTACGCAACTGGCGGCTCTACGGAGGCGATACCTCCATGCTCTATCGCACCATCAATAGGAACAAGAAGTCGATCACGCTGGATCTGCGCACCGAGGCGGGCAGGCGGATCGTGCTCGACCTGGTCCGGCACTGCGATGTGCTGCTGGAGAATTTCCGGCCCGGCATCCTCGAGAAGTGGGGGCTGGGTCCCGAGGAGCTCACGGCGGTCAACCCGGATCTGGTGATCACCCGCATCTCGGCCTACGGGCAGACGGGTCCGATGGCCGAGCGGCCCGGTTTCGCGGCGGTGGCCGAGGCGGTGGGCGGACTGCGCGAACTGGTCGGCGATCCGGATCGTCCTCCGGTGCGCACCGGGGTCTCCATCGGCGATTCCATCGCGGGTATCTACGCCGCGTTCGGCACGGTGATGGCGCTGTTCCGGCGCGAGCGCGTCGGTAAGGCGAGTGTTCCGCTCTCGGAGCGGGTGATCGATGTGGCGCTGAACGAGGCGATCCTGTCGGTCATGGAATCGCTGGTGCCCGACTATCTTGCCTACGGTGTCGAACGCGAACGGGTCGGCGGGCGGGTGGAGGGGATCGCGCCGAGCAACTCCTACCTGTGTAGCGATAGGGCGAGCATCGTCATCGGCGGCAATGCCGATGCCATCTTCCAGCGCTATATGGAGGTCATCGGCAGACCGGATCTGGGGGCCGATCCGGAACTGGCCGACAACGCGGGTCGCTGGAAGCATCGCGACCGGCTCGATGCCGCGATCGGCGAGTGGACCGCGCGCCACACCCGCGACGAGGCGCTGAAACTGTTGGACGCGGCCGGGATTCCGTGCGGACCCATCTACAAGGCCGCCGATATCGTGACCGACGAACAGTATCTGGCGCGCAATATGATTCAGCAGTTCCCGGTGGATACCGGTGCGGCGCAACCGAAGACGGTCGGTTTTCCCGGCATCGTCCCGGTGCTGGGCGGACAGTCGCTGCCGATCCGCACCCTCGGCCCGGATCTCGGCGCACATACTCGGGAGGTGCTCGGGGAACTCCTCGGCATGAGCGAGCGCGAGATCGACGCATTGGAGGCCCGATGAGGCGGCGGGTGCGTCGTAGGCCTGCGGGACGCAGCGTGTGGGAGGTGCGCGCGCCAGGGCACGTGCGTCCCACGGTGCATCCGAATCCGGCGGGCGGACACGAGAAGCCGTGGGGCGGGGTGATGTGCGTGCCGTCGGAGCCCGGTGCGGATCGTCGGACGCTGGGTCCGGCCCGCGAGGATCGATCGTGACCGGGGCGGTCCTGCTGCGCGATGTGACGCTGCGCGACGGCTTGCAGCTGACCGGGAAGCCGCTGCCGACGGCGGCGAAGGTGCGTCTGGTGCGTCGCCTGCTCGCGCTGGGTGTGCCCGCGCTGGAGATCGGGTCCATGGCCCGGCCGGATCTGGTGCCGCCCATGGCCAACACCATGGAGGTCGTCGCGGAGTTGACGCCGGAGGAGTTGGCGCGCTGCTGGGTGTGGGTGGCCACGCCGCGCCATGTCGAGCGGGCGGCGGCGGCCGGTGTGCGGAATTTCCAGTACTGCTTGTCGGTTTCGGATCCGCACAACCTGGCCAATATCGGTCGCACCGCCGAGCAGAGCGTGGCCGCGATGCCCGAGGCGATTCGGGTGGCGCGGGCGGCGGGCGGCGCCATTCAGCTCTGCCTGGCCACCAGTTTCACCTGCCCGTTCGACGGCCCGGTGGCTCCGGAGCGGGTGTTGGCGATCGCGAATGATCCGCGCACCGAGGGCGCGGCCGATATCGTGCTCGCCGACACGCTCGGCCAGGCCCATCCGGTCCAGGTCGGCGCGCTGGTCGCGGCGGTGCGGGAGCGAACGCCGCCGCGCCGCATCGTCTTCCACGGTCACGACACCTGGGGTATGGGTGTGGCCAACACCCTGGCCGCCGTCGCAGCGGGCGCGGAGATGGTGGACGGCTCGCTCGGCGGGCTGGGCGGCTGCCCGTTCGCGCCCGGCGCGAGCGGCAATACCGCCACCGAGGACATCCTGTTCGCTACCCGGCCGGACTGGTGCCCGCCCGGCGTGCTCGCCGATTTGGTGCGCGAGTCCGAGGCACTGCTGGCCGATTTGGGCGAACCGAATCGTTCGCGTGCCGCCGAGGGCGCCAGGTCCAAGGCCGAAGCCTTCGAATGGGTGATCCGGGACTAGGCGCTGTCTGGCACCGATCCCCCTTCGGAATCCGAAGGGGGATCGGCCTTCTCGGATCAGCGTGCGGCGTGCGGCGCGCCCGCGCCCGGATCGATGCGGACCGGTCCGGCCGCGGTGGGTGCGATCGGGAAATCGAAGATCGCGGTCGGGATGTACACGGTGGCACAGGAATTCGGGATATCGACGACGCCGGAGAAGCGGCCCTCGATGGGTGCGGCCCCGAGCAGCAGGTATGCCTGTTCGCGGCTGTAGCCGAATTTGCTGAGGTAGTCGATGGCGTGCAGGCAGGCCCGCTCGAACGACAGTTGCGAATCCAGGTAGCGCTGCTCGCCCGACAGGGTTACCGAGGTGCCCGAGAATGCCAGGTACTCGGTGTAATTGGGTCCCTCGTTGCCGGGCATGAAGAGGGCGTTCTCCGAGACGCCGTAGAGCTCCATTCCGTTCTTGATCAGGTCGACCCGCAGGTCGATGAAGCCGCCCATCTCGATGGCCCCGCAGAAGGTGATCTCGCCGTCGCCCTGCGAGAAGTGCAGGTCGCCGACCGAGAGATTGGCCCCGTCGACGAAGACCGGGTAGAAGACGCGGCTGCCCCTGGTGAAATTCTTGATGTCCTGGTTGCCGCCGTTCTCGCGCGGCGGCGCGGTGCGGGCGGCGGTGGCCGCGACCCGATCGAAATCCGTGCCGGTCAGTGTGCCGAGGATGGCGTCGCGCGGTTCCGGGGGCAGCGCCAGCGGCGGCACCCGCTGCGGGTCGGTCGCGATGAGCGCGGCTTCCCTGGTGTTCCACTTGTTCAGCAGGGCGTGGGAGGGCGCGGTGCCCATCAGACCGGGATGGGTCATCCCGGTGAACTTCACGCCGGGAATGTGGCGCGAGGTGGTGGTGTGTCCGCTGAAGTCCCAGATGGCCTTGTAGGCGTCCGGGAAGTGTTCGGTGAGGAAGCCGCCGCCATTGTCGGTGGGGAAGATGCCGGTGTAGCCCCAGCCCTGTCCGGCCAGCGGGCCGGAGTCCTCCTGCGGAATCGGACCGATATCGAGGATGTCGACGATGAGCAGGTCGCCGGGGCGCGCACCTTCGATGGCGAAGGGGCCGGACAGGCAGTGGACGGTGCTCAGCGGTGCGTTGAGCACGTCCTCGGCCGAATCGTCATTGTGGATCGCGCCGTCGAACCATTCGCGGACGTGCACGCGGAATTCGGCGCCCGGCTTGACGGTGACCGCCGGGGGGATATCGGGATGCCAGCGGTTGTGACCGACTAGCTTCTGCTCGGTGAACCGCTTGGTGGAGTCGAGCGGATACAGCAGTTCTGGCATGGATCTTTCTTCTTTCCTCGATCAGGGACGGGGAAGTTTGCGGTGCAGCGGATTTCGGGTGACCGGTGTGCCGCGACCGGGTGGCGGCGCGTTCACCACCCGCGGTTCGCTCGCGGTGCGCGCGGTGGCCTCCAGCAATCGGGACGCGGCCGATCCGGTATGCAGCAGCGCGCCGCCGCCGAAGCCGCGTCGGCTCGCGCCCGCGCAGGTCGGGCATGGTGCGGTGGCCGGGACCTCGGCCATGGCGTAGCCGGCCTCGAAGCTGCCGCAACCTTCGCAGCGGAAGTGGTAGGTGGGCACATCGCACCTCAATGTTTTCGACCGGGCATATTCCGTACGGAGACGATACAAAGCGGTGGGCATTCCCGTGGCAAATCCGAGGGGTAAATTTCGGATTACGAAGACAGTTCGGCGCGCACGCTGAACTCGAGGTCGTCCGCGCCCGCCAGATACACCGGCTGGGTGGTGTGCGCGCCGCGCACCTTCACCTCGCCGCGCGGTCCGCCGTAGCTCACCAGCCCGGCGCCGCGCTCGATGGCCGCCAGATCCAGGCTGCGCGCGGCCTGCGCCAGCGCGGCGAACAGCAGCAGCCCCTCATAGCAGGATTCGCCGATATTGTTCAGCGCGGGCGCGGCCGGACCGAATTCGCGCAGGTAACGCGCCCCGAAATCCATCCCGGCGGTCGATACCAGACTCTCGAAATAGCCGCTGGCGGTGAACAATCCGCGGGTGCTCTCGGGGCCGCCCGCGTAGAGGACGTCCTCGCCGATCATCATGCTCAAGCGCAGCCGCCGCTCGTCCAGACCCGAGCGGGCGAAGGCGCGATTGAAGGCCGCGCAGTCCGCGCCGACCAGGAACAGCAGCACGCCCTGCGCCGAGGAGTTCCGGATCATCTCCAGCGCCGCACCGAAATCGCGCCCACCCAGCGGCAGGAAGATCTCGCCCACCACGTCGAGTCCGGCGGAAAGGGTGAATTCCCTTGTCGCCCGGGCCGTTTCGCGGGGCCACACATAGTCGTTGCCGACCACGGCCCAGCGGCGCACGCCGTACTCCGCGCGCAGCCAGCGCAGTGCCGGAAACAGTTGGTGCTCAGGGGTTTCGCCGACCATGTAGACGCCGTCGGCATTCTCGCCGCCCTCGTAGAAGGTGGTGTAGATATAGGGCACCCGATGCGCCGTGCGCGGCGTGATCACCTTGCGCGCGTTGGAAAGATGCCAGCCGAGGACACCGTCCACCTGTCCGAGGGAGACCATGCGGTCGATCTGTGCGGCGATGACGGGCAGTGGCGCGCCCGCGTCCACCGGATGCAGGCGGACCTCGCGGTCGAGGATGCCGCCTGCGGCATTGATATCGCCGATCGCCAGGTCGGCGCAGGCTTCGCAGGACGGGCCGAACATACCGGCCGGCCCGCTCAGTGGCACTACCAGGGCCAGGTCGACCGTGTCTCGGCTACGAAATGCGTGCGGCCCCAACGTTGATCACCACCGTATATTTCCGTCCGAATCTTTCTCATACGGCGCAGTCGATATAGTGTGCTCAGGTGGACGACGATAGCACCGCGCTCGTAGAACTGGCGCGATCCGTGCGTCGCGCATCGCAGGAGCTGGACCGGGCCATCGCGACCTGTACGGGGGAACACTCTGTCGGCCGCTGGCACGTCCTTTCCGCGGTAGCCGACGGCGCGGGCCGCTCGATGACCCAACTCACCGAGGCCACCCTGCTGGCGGGCGCGAGCCTCACCCGGCTCATCGACGGCATGATCTCCGACAATCTGGTGCACCGCCGGGTGGACGAGGCCGATCGCCGCCGGGTGCTGGTCTTCCCGACCCGGCGCGGCCTACTCGCCTACCAGGTGATGAATCGGACCCTGGCCGAATCCGGACTCGACGCGTTCGGCGCGGACCGCTCCCGCATGACGCGCACCCTGGACGCCTTCGTGGACCGATTGCACGACACCAGGGGCGCCGCGGCCATCCCCGCGAAGTAGCGCGACCATCCTCGTGGGGTAGCGCGACCATCCCGGTGAGGTAGCGGGATCGTCCCGAAGCCGGGGACCTCCCCGATGGCGCGCACGGTCAATCCTCTACACACTGGACAGCATGACTTCCCAAGCCGTGGGCGTCCCCACCGCAGATTCGACGCGCACCGAGCCCGCCGCGGCCCGCGCCATCGACCTCACCAAGGTCTATGGATCAGGAGATACACAGGTCGCGGCGCTGGCAGGCGTCTCGGTCGAATTCGCGAAAGGGGAGTTCACGGCGATCATGGGTCCCTCGGGATCGGGCAAGTCGACGCTGATGCACTGCCTGGCCGGACTCGACGCGGCCTCCTCGGGGACGGTGCGCATCGGTGAGACCGATCTCACCGACCTGTCCGACAAGCAGATGACGAAGCTGCGTCGGGACCGGATCGGCTTTGTCTTCCAGGCGTTCAACCTGGTGCCGACGCTGACCGCGCTGGAGAACATCACGCTGCCGCTGGATATCGCGGGCCGCAAGCCCGATCAGGACTGGCTCGACACGGTGCTCAAACGTCTCGGCCTGATCGACCGGCTCACCCACCGGCCCAGCGAGCTATCGGGCGGCCAGCAGCAGCGCGTCGCCTGCGCGCGGGCGCTGGCGGGCAAACCGGAGATCATCTTCGGCGACGAGCCCACCGGCAACCTGGATTCGCGCGCCTCGGAGGAGGTGCTCACCATCCTGCGCGCCGCCGTGGACGAATTCGGGCAGACGGTCGTGATCGTCACCCACGAGCCGCACGCGGCGGGTTTCGCCGATCGCGTGGTCTTCCTCGCCGACGGCAGGATCGTCGATGAGATGCGCGATCCGACCGCCGATTCGGTGCTGGACCGGATGAAAGCGTTGGAGCAGGCGTAATGGCTGATCCGATGCGCAAGGTCGCCCTGCGCAACCTGGCCGCGCACAAGGTGCGCCTGGCGCTGACCGTCCTGTCGGTCATTCTCGGCACCGCCTTCATCGCGGGATCGTTCGTCTTCACCGACACCCTTCAGCGGACTTTCGACGGCTTGTTCGCCAATCAGGCCAAGGGCGTCGATGTCCGGGTGAGTCCGCGCGACCGGCAGGCGCAGGGCATCCCCAATGCCGTGGTCGATCAGCTCAACGAACTCGACGGGGTGCGCGCGGTCGCGCCAGGGGTGAACGGTGTGGTCGTCCTGCTCACCCCCGATGGCAAGAAGGCCATCCAGACCGGTGGTGTGCCCAGCGGCGGCAAGTCCTATATCCCGCCCGATCGGGCCGTGGCCGAGCCGGACAAATACGTCCAGGGTGTGCCGCCCGCCCGGCCCGGTGAGGTCGCGATCAATACCGGCGGCGCGGACAAGGCCGGCCTGCACCTCGGTGACCGGACCAAGGTGCTGGTGCCCACTCAGGGCGATAAACCCATCGATCTGCTCGTCACCGGTATCTACGACATTCCGGGTGACACCGGCGGATTCATTCAGCTCCAGTTCACCGATACCCAGGCGCGCCAACTGTTCACCGACGGCTATCGCGTCGCCTATGTCGATATCGCGGCCGCCAACGGCGTCAAGGCCGACACGCTGCGCGATGCCATCGCCAAGAAGTATCCGGACTTCAAGGTGCAGAACGCCGCCCAGGTGCGCGCCGACCTGCGCGACCAGATCTCCACCTCGCTCAACTTCATCAACTACTTCCTGCTCGCCTTCGGCGCGATCGCGCTCATCGTCGGCACCTTCATCATCTACAACACCTTCTCCATGATCGTGGCGCAGCGCCTGCGCGAACTGGCGCTGCTGCGCGCGGTCGGCGCGAGCAGGCGGCAGGTGGGCAATTCGGTGGTGGTCGAGGCGCTGGTCATCGGATTACTCGGCAGCGCGATAGGTTTGGCGGCGGGCGTCGGGCTGGCCTACGGAGTCTCGGCCCTGCTCAACGCCTTCCAGCTCGGACTGCCCACCGGATCGCTCGCGGTGCGCCCGCGCACCATCGTCATCGGACTGCTCGTCGGACTGGTGGTGACGGTGGGCAGCGCCTACGCCCCCGCGCGCCGCGCCGCGCTCATCCCGCCGGTGCAGGCCATGCGCGAGGAATTCGCCGCGCTCGGCGAATCGCTGCGACTGCGCACGCTGATCGGCGCGGCACTCGGCGCGGCGGGTGTGCTCGTGGTGGCGCTCGGCGCGCGCGGCACGGGGAAGACGGCCGCCATCATCGTCGGAATCGGCGCGCTGGCCTTGATTCTCGCGGTGCTGCTGGCCGCGCCCTGGGTGTCGCGCCCGGTCCTGCGGGTGCTCGGCGTATTCACCCGGCCGCTCGGCGCGATCGGACTGATGGCGCGCAACAATGCCGTGCGCAATCCGCGCCGCACCGCCGCCACCGCCTTCGCCCTCACCCTCGGCCTCATGCTGGTTACCGCCATCGCCATGCTCGGCGCATCGGCCAAAGCCAGCATCGGCGTACTCGTCGACAAGGGCGTAAAGGCCGACTATGTGCTGACCGGCCCGCAATTCATCGGCGTTCCGCTCGGTGTGATCGACGCGGCGCGCAAGACGCCGGGCGTGGCCGATGTGGTCGGTTTGCGCGGAGTCTCGATGAAGGCGGGCAACGATCAACTCTTCGGCATCTCACCCGACGGCGACTTGGCGGGCGGGCTGAACTACGACCTGCTCGCGGGGTCCGGCGCGCTCGGCCCCAACGATGTGCTCGTCGCCGAGGAGCAGGCGGCCCAATACGGTTGGCACGTAGGCGAGAAGATCACCTTGAACAGCATGGACGGGAAGCCGCGTTCGCTCACCGTCACCGGCATCTACAAAAAGCAGCCCATGCTCGGATCGTTCCTGCTACCGCCGGATCTGTACTTCGATATCGTGCCGAAGAACTTCCAGCAGACACTGTTCGCGCTGGTCACCGCCAAACCCGGCGCCGACCCCACCCAGTTGCGTGCGGACCTGGAGAAGTCCACCGAGCAGTTCACCATCGTCCAGGTGCAGAATCACGAGGAGTTCAAGGGCTTTCAGGGCCAGCAGATCAACAGGCTGCTCGCCATCCTGTACGGGCTGCTCGCGCTCGCGGTGATCATCGCCATCCTGGGCATCGTGAACACCCTGGCCCTGTCGGTGGTCGAACGGCGCAGGGAGATCGGCATGCTGCGCGCGGTCGGCATGCAGCGCGCGCAGGTGCGCCGCACCATCTACCTGGAATCCATGCTGATCGCCATCTTCGGCGCGCTCGTCGGCATGGCGCTCGGACTCGGACTCGGCGCCGGATTCCTGCGCACGCTGCGCGATCTCGGTCTCGACCAGATCGAGGTGCCGTGGACCCAACTGGTCGTGGTGCTCGTCGCCTCCGGTGTGGTCGGTGTGCTCGCCGCCCTGTGGCCCGGTGTGCGTGCCGCGCGCACCCCACCGTTGGCCGCCATCGCCGACCTGTGATGCCCGTGCGTTAAACGGTTGTGCGCGCGGAGATTACGGATCCATCAAGACTATCGCCGCAGCGCACGGCCGGGTCTATCTTGGACAGGGTCAATAGCGGCGTTGGTGTGGGGGAGGTGGCGGTGGCGTCGGAGGTGATCGGCAAGTACGCCAGGGTGACGGCGGCGATCAAACCGGGTCGTCTCGGCGAGGTCGTCATCGAAATCCGTGCGGGCACAGAGCGATTCCTGGCCCGAGCCGCCGACGAATCCGTCATCCCGCGCCACGCGAGGGTGCTCGTGGTCGGGAGTCTGGGCGGGCGCACCGTAGAAGTCGTAACCGTCTGAACAGAAGGTGGACCGTGGACGTCCTCACCGGGGCCGTTGTCGGGGCGATCGTCGTCGTCGCACTCGCCGCGCTGCTGCTGTTGCGCAGCGCCTGGCGGGTCGCCGAACCCGATGAGGCGCTGATCATCTCGGGATTCCGCGCCGGGCGCGGCGCCTCGATCGATGGGCAGAGCATGGGATTCCGCATTGTCACCGGCCGCGGCAGCCTGGTCGCTCCCGGTCTGACGAAGGTGCGCCGAATCTCGTTGGAGGCGCACGAAAGTCAGATCATGGTGCCGTGCGTGAGCCGGCAGAAGATCAACCTCACCCTGACCGGTGTGGTCATGTACAAGGTCGGCGACGACTATCGGTCCATCGCCAATGCGGCGCGCCGCTTCCTGGACCGTCCCGCCCAGGAACTGGAAACCAAGGTGCAGAACGTCTTCGTCGGACATCTGCGCGCCATCGCGGGCTCCATGACCGTCGAGGACATGATCAGCGACCAGGACAAATTCTCCGAGCAGGTGCGCGACCGCTGCTCGCAGGAGATGGAATCCTTCGGACTCGTCATCGACAGCTTCCAGATCCAGTCCATCGCCAGCGAATCCAATTACATTGCCAACCTGGCCATTCCGCATCAGGCCGAGGTGGAACAGCGGGCCAGGGTGGCGCGGGCCATCGCCGAGCGCGAGGCCATCGCCCAGGAGCAGGCCGCGCAGGCGCAGATCGCGCTGGCCCGCCGCGACACCGAGATCAAGAAGGCCGGATATCAGGCCGAGGTGGACCAGGCCACCGAGGAGGCGGCCCAGCAGGGACCGTTGGCCCAGGCCACCGCACGCCAAGCCGTTGTCGAGGTGGAGACCAAGGTCGCGGAATTGGAGGCGCAGCAGAAGGAACAGCGGCTCCAGGTGGAGATTCGCAAACCCGCCGACGCCGAGGCGTATCGGCAGACCACGCTGGCCACCGCCGCCCGCGACACCCACATCCACCAGGCCGAGGCCTTGGCGCAGGAGACCAGGCTCAGCGCGGAGGCCGCCGCGGCCCGCACCAAACTGGCCGCCGAGGCCGAGGCGTCCGCCATTCGGGTGCGGGCCGCCGCGCAGGCCGAGGCCACCCGCCTCACCGGACAGGCCGAGGCCGACGCGATCAAGGCCAGGGGTCTGGCCGAGGCGGAGTCGATGCGGGCGCGGATGGCGGCCGAGGCCGATGGCATCCGGCAGCGGGCCGAGGCCATGAGCCAGAACCAGGAGGCGGTGATCGCCCAGCAGGTGGCCGAGCGACTGCCCGAGATCGTGGCCGCCGCGGCCGCACCCTTCGAACACATCGGCCAGTTCACCGTGCTCAATGGCGCGCAAGGGGTCACCTCGGCGCTGGCCGAGATCATTCAGCAGGCGGGTGCGCTCACCGGCCTGGCCCGCGAATCGCTGCTGCCCGCCGTGCGGCAGGCGGCCGACGGCGCTGCGGCGGAATAGCCATCAGCCCAATCGATTTCGACTCGCGGTATGGGAATTCGCCCAAGCCGCGAGATCGCCCCGATTGACCGCGACCGCCAACAGATCGGGAAAGGCATCGGGGGTGCAGGCGAAGGCCGGGATGCCGAGCGCGGCCAGCGCGGCGGCATTCTCGTGGTCGTGGGCGGGCGCGCCCGCATCGGACAGGGCCAACAGCGCCAGCACCTGAATTCCGTCCGCGCGCATGGCATTCAAGCGGCGCAGCATCTCCTCGCGCACACCGCCCTCGTAGAGATCGGAGATGAGGATGAACAGGGCGTCGGCGGGACGATCGATCAGACCGCGTCCGTAGGCGAGCGCGCGATTGATATCGGTGCCGCCGCCGAGTTGGGTGCCGAACAGCACCTCCACCGGATCGGCGAGATATTCGGTCAGATCGACGATCTCGGTATCGAAGACATACAGCGAGGTCCGCAGTGCGCGCAGCGAGGCGAGCACCGCGCCGTAGACCGCGGCGTACACCACACTCGCCGCCATCGACCCGGACTGGTCCACCGCCAACACCACATCGCGCCGCACCGCGGACGCCCCGCGACCGTGCCCGACCAACCGCTCCGGCACCACCGTGCGCCGCTCGGGCAGATAGCGGGACAGATTGCGGCGAATCGTGCGATCCCAATCGATATCGCGCGGTCGCGGGCGGGTAGTGCGGGCACTGCGCCGCAGCGCGCCCGAAACCGCACTGACCGTGTGGTCGGCGATGCGGCGCTCGATCTCCCGCACCACCTGTGCCACCACGGATCTGGCGGTGGCCTTCGTCTGCTCCGGCATGATCCGATTCAGACTCAGCAGTGTGCCGACGAGATGCACATCCGGTTGCATCGCCGCCAAAAGCTCGGGCTCCAGCAGCAATTCGCTCAATCCCAGCCGATCGATCGCATCGCGCTGCATCACCTCCACGACGGTGGCCGGGAAATAGGTACGGATATCGCCCAGCCAGCGGGCCACTCTCGGCGCCGACCCACCCAGTCCACCCGCGCGCGCGGCCGGGGCCTCGGGCGCGTTGTATACCGCCGCCAATGCGCGATCCATGCCGAGATCGGTGGCCTCGCGCAAACCGCCGAGCTCGGGTTCGGCAGCCGCTCCGAGTAGTAGGCGCCAGCGGCGGGCGTGATCGTCATCGGTGGTCATGGACGTGCTCCCGGCTCTCCGATCGGGCTTCTACAGTGGGCTCCGGCTGGGGCCGGCTCGAATTCGACCGTCGCGCAGGCAACTGTCCGCGCGGGCGCGGGTGTCCGAGATCGGTGGTCATGGCCGAGCTCCGAGGACGAGGTTGGCGGCAGTCAGGGCGAGTGCGCCACGCTCGGAGTCGAATTCTGCCGGGACGACCTTTGAGGCACTATCGCCGACGGCTCGGCCGATGGCGCGGCGTTCGCCGGATTCGAAGGTGCCGAACGTGCGGCGCAGCAGGGGCAATACCGCGACGAACTCGTCCTCGGTGAGGTCGCGTAGCCAGGAGTCGATGCGGCGCAGCAGCTCTCGATCGTGGACCAGAAGCAGGCCGCGCCCGCCGACGAAGCCGTCGATCCACGCGGCCTTCGCCGCAGGCGCACCGCCGACCGAAAGGGCAGCGGAAAGCCTTCGGACACAGTCGGCTCCGTCGATCAGACCGGCATCGCCGAGCAGGCGCACCGCGCGGCCGATCAGCGCGCCGTGCGCGTCGTCGCGGTCCGCGAGGCGGTGCAGCGCGGCGAACCAGCGTTCGGTCGCGGCGGAATCTTCGCGAATGTGGATGGCGGTGTGCACGGCAGCCAATTGGGCGCGCAATGCCAGGGCCGCTTCGGTATCGAGCCCTGTGACCGCGCCCGGCAAGCCCGCGCAGACGCGAACGAGCAGACCATCCGCGACTCGCGCCAGTGCCGCGCGATCGGTGCCGCGCACATCGCCGTAACGCAGGGTGCGAATGAGATCGGGCAGGGCGGCCAACAGGTGCGTCACATCGTGATCGAGCGCCGCGACCGATTCCAGCCGGGCCAGCAGAGGACCCAGCGCGCCGTCCAGATCCGCCAGTAGCGCCAGTTCCAGCGCTTCGGCGAGTTCGGCGACCGTGATCGACGGGCCGCCGATCAGCTCGAGAAGTCTGGTCTGGGCCGCCGACCTTACGGTGGTGCCCCAACGGGACGCCTCAACGACCGCCACCGCGAATTCCGGCTTCCAGCACAGCGACCAGGTCTCCCGGAATGTGCCGGTGGCGCGGACCGCGCCGGATCTCGGTCGCCCCCAACCGATATCGAGCAGGCGCAGCCGATGCAGCAGCCGGGAGCGCTCGACATCGCGCTCGCGCCGCAGATCCAGTTCCAGCGCTCGTGGTTCCGGATCGGGTTTGAGCCGCAGCGTGCGGCCGAGCGCCCGCAGATCGGCCGCCAACGGGACGGTCGGCGCATCGGCGGGCACGGTCCCCAGTGCCTCACCGACCACCAGATCGGCGGCCACCCACCGCACCACCGTCTCATCGCCGCCGCACAGGACCGCCAGCGTCGCGTCGGTGACCTCCGACAGCCCCGCCAGGGGCCTACCCCGCAGCCCGGCCAAAGCCTCGGCCAGCCGGACGGATTCGATGACATCGGCACTGGACACCGGAAGATCGCGAGCGCGCAGCACACCCGCGACCCTGGTCATCCACCGGACGATCGGCCGCTCCGTCTCGGTGAACAGATGGTGGTACCACCCCGGCGCGTCGACTCCCGCACCGTATCCGGACGCGGTGGCCAGTCGCGAATGCGTCCATGGCGTCCAACTCAGCGCGACCCGCGTCTTCGGCAATCCCTTGAGCAGTCGGGCATCCGGGGCGGCAGGCCCGAGTGTGCCCGCCAGGGCAGGCGCATGCCACGCGCCGCACACCACGGCTACCCGCCGCGCCCCATCTTTCAGCGCTTTGCGCAGACACTGCCGCATGTACGCTTCGCGCCGCAGGGTGTGCGCGTCGACGCGCAGCCGTCGGCGCATGACATCCGGTGCCGGATCGGTCGCCTCGGCAACCGAATCAGGTGCAACCCCAATGGAATCCGAGCCGGAACGGATACTGCCGCACTCCGCGGAGCCGGGCTCGAGGCCAGCCGCATCGAGCGGGTTCCCGGCGTATTCGGCCCTGCCCCCAAGAAGATCGGGTGCAGTCCCGGCGAGTTCGGGCTCGGCACCGGCGGTGTTGGACGCAATAGGCACGGGATCGCGTTCGGCCGCCGCGCGCAGGGCGGTCATGGCCTCGAGAATGGCATCGAAGACCGCCGAGTCGGGGACGGATTCGACCACGGCGTCCCACCAGCGCTCGGCATCGTCGTAGCCCGCCGCTGCGGCGAGTTCGGTCAGCGGGTCGACAGTATCGCCGGATTCGTCTTCCAAGGCGAGGGCGGTAGCGGCGGGCAGGTCGCAGAAGCGAACGGGGACACCGTGTTCGGTGGCGTAGCGAAGGGCCTGCCACTCCGGGGAAAAGACGGCGAACGGCCAAAAGGCGGCGCGGGTGGGGGTATCGGGCGCGTAGGCGAGCAGTGCGACGGGAGGTGTCATGTCGGCGGCGGCTACGTAGGCGACCAAAGGATCGGCGTCGGAAGGGCCTTCGATGAGTATCTTGTCCGGCTGGAAGTCGGCCAAGGCTCGGCGCAGTGCCCGAGCCGTGCCGGGACCGTGGTGCCGGATGCCGAATACCCGTGTGACCAGGGTGCCCTCCGGCGCCACGACCCGACCGGTGCGGGCGTCATCGGTGGAGTCGGGGCGGATACTCGGCGCCTGTTCGTGCGCTGCGATGTGGAATCCATTGGGCAGGTGGAAGTTCGGCACGGCGGGTCAGCCCGCAAGTTCGCGGCAGGCGCGATAGAAGTCGGACCAGTCGGGGCGTTCGCGGACCACGGCCTCGAGGTATTCGGTCCACACCACGGCATCGGCGACCGGGTCTTTGACGACCGCGCCGAGTACCGCGCCCGCGATATCGTGCGCGCGCAGCACGCCGTCGCCGAAGTGCGCGGCCAGTGCGATACCGCTGGTGAGTACGGAGATGGCCTCTGCGGTGGACAGGGTGCCGGACGGGGATTTGAGTTTGGTGCGGCCGTCGGCGGTCCGGCCCGAACGCAGTTCGCGGAAGACGCGGACCACCCGGCGCACCTCGTCGGCGGCCGAGGGCAGCTCCGGAAGTTCCAGGGCCGCACCGAGTTCGGCGACCCGGCGGGTGACGATGGCGACCTCCGCGTCCTCGGAGGCGGGCAGCGGCAGCACCACGGTATTGAAGCGGCGGCGCAGCGCGGAGGACAGTTCGTTGACGCCTCGGTCGCGGTCATTGGCCGTGGCGATCACCGTGAAACCCTTGGCGGCCTGCACCTCGGTGCCGAGTTCCGGTATGGGCAGCGTCTTCTCCGACAGCAGGGTGATGAGCGCGTCCTGCACATCGGAGGGGATGCGGGTCAGTTCCTCGATGCGCGCCACGGCCCCGGCGCGCATGGCGGTCAGGATCGGTGAGGGCACCAGCGCCCCTTCGCTCGGTCCCTCGGCCAGCAGCCGGGCGTAGTTCCAGCCGTAGCGGATGGCCTCCTCGGCGGTGCCCGACGTGCCCTGGACCAGCAGGGTGGAGCGCCCGCAGATGGCGGCCGAGAGATGTTCGGACACTCGGGTTTTCGCGGTGCCCGGCACACCGAGCAGCAGCAGCGCGCGATCGGTGGCCAGGGTGGCCACCGCGACCTCCATCAATCTGCGCGGGCCGATGTACTTCGGGATGATCACGGTGCCGTCGTCCAGGGTGCCGCCGAGCAGGTAGGTGAGCACCGCCCACGGCGAGAGTCGCCACGAGGGCGGGCGCGGACGGTCGTCGACGGCGGCCAGTGCGGCCAATTCGGCGGCGCCGGACTGTTCGGCATGGGGGCGCAGCAGGTTCGGGGTCACAGCAACTCCTCGAGCATGGTCGAGCGGTGGGCGAGGTCGGTGGCGAGGCGGTCGAAGGCGGACTGCCACCGCGGATCCCCGCAGCGCCGGACGACCGAATCCAGCGCGGCGGCGGCGCCGAACGGCAGATGCGCCGAGGCGGCGGCGAGCAGCGACCGGTGCGCGTCCGGACCCGCGCCGTAGGCGTCGGGGCGGCGCTCGGCGGCCCGCGCCCGCTCGAACAGCAGCAGGATCAGGTGGCGGGCCAGCGGTTCCGGCCACGGATGACCCATGGCGGGCAGCAGGGATTCCAGTTCCGAGAGCCAGGAACCGTCGAGTCGCAGCAGCCTGCGGACCCGCTCCTCGGCGGGTAGCAGCGCGAACAGTTCACGCCTGCGCAGCATGGCCACCTCGGAGGGGATACCGGAGTCGAACAGCGCACCCGCCCAGGCCTGGTCGCGGTGGGCTAGCGCGGCGGCCACCCAGCCGTCGAGGACGGGTTGGCGGAAACGGTTGGGCAGCTTGGCCGTCACCGCCGCCCGCGGTGTTCCGAACCGCTCGGTCCAATGGTCGAGCCCGGTGGCGGCGACGAGTTGACGCACCCACCCCGCGGCCGGATCGGGCGCGCCGTCCCAGCGGTAGGCGAATTCGACGGCGCGGTCGCGGATTCCGTCGCGCCGGGCCGCGTCGTCGAGGCGTTCGGGCAGTTCGATTCCGATCCGGTGGCCGACGCGCAGCCAGGTGCGCGCCCGCTCGACCATGCGCCGAGCCAGAGCCGAATCCGGCAGCAGGGCCAGCAGTTCCGCCGCGGTGCGGCGGACATCGGCGCGGCGGTCGTCCAGCGCGGATTCCAGCAGCGGTTCGTCGGCGGCGGCCAGCCGGTGGGCCAGGACTGCGAGCAGTTCGGCCTTGTGCGGGCCGGATTCCCGCGGCCACGCGGCAGTGAGTGCGGCGAGCGCGCCTTCGGGATCGGTCGCCCGCAGTTCGGCCAGCCAGGCGCGGCGTTCGCGCGGTCCACCGATGCGCCAGCGCTGCTCGGACAGATCGGCGAAACTGCTCTCGCGCAGCATTTCCCGCCACTCGGGATGCTGTCGTGCCAGCCAGCGCCCGCGCGCGCCCGCCAAACGCAGCAGCGGCTCGCGCAGTTCCTGGTCGCCGGTCGCGTAGTCGAGCAGGTCGGCGCAGAGCACGTCGGGGGCGCGAAAGTCCTGCGGCGCGGCCGCTTCGAACCACTCGGTCAGGAATCCGGAGCACCGCCGAAGCAACTCGGCGAGGCGAGCGGCGGCGGGTTCGGGAAGCCTGCGGCGCGAGTCCGGCTCGGCGGCATCCGGTATACGGACCGGCCGGGCCGCGATGCCACCGCGCGCGAAAAGGGTGTCCAAAGCGGCGGATTCGAGCAGGCGCCGCGCGGGATCGCCGCCGCCGGGTATGCAGTGCGGCCCGGCCGGTCCATTCGAACTCGCAAGCGTCTCGGGTGCCGCCTCCATGGTGGCGGGTGCGGGTGTCGTGTTGGAGGCCGGGGCGGACACGGATGTCGGGCCGGGCGTTGCTGCCGGGACACGAAAGCGACGAGCCGTGCCGAGTAGCGCCGTAGCGACGAGTTCGGCTCCGTGCGGACCCTGCGCCACGGGACGATTCGGCACCGGAGGACCGGTCGGATCGCAGGGAGCCAACTCGATGACTTCCCCCGAGGTCATGACCGACAAGGGGAGCAACCCCTCCGAAGTCCACTCGCCCAACAGCATCACGGTATGACCGCCGGAGACACCCAATAGCCGCCACGGTTCGTCGGTCACCGCCAGCGGCAGCCCCATCCCATCGGATTCGGCGACATACCAACCATTTTCATGCCGGCAGGGAATCACTGCCGCGAGCAGCATCGGCCAGGATCGCAGCCACGGGTCCGCGCCGAGCGCGCGCGCCTGGGCGGTGAGTGCGGCGGCGATCGAAGCATCGGCCATCGGAACAGTCGTGAATGGTTGGCGCGCGGCGTATTCCGTGCCGATGAGCGCCCGCAGCGGCGCCGCGCCGGGATAGAAGTGCAGATCGGCGTCGAACAGCAGGCCCGTATCGGGCGCGGCGGCGAAATCCGGTGCGCCGAAGGCGTGGTCGATCAGGACCGCCCACCTCCGGGTTCGGCGACCGGACAGCCAGATTCGCCGCGTATGGATCCGATCCTCTTCGGTTGTTCGCCGCCCGAGCACCTGCCACTCGTCGCGCACGGGAGGGTTCGCGCGCACCGCGTCCTTGGATATCGGATACCCGATATGCGCGCGGACGGTGTCGCGCAGTTCGGGGGACAACTCCGCGAGCCGTCGGTGCGCCGTGCCGAGCAGATGCAGCCCGGCGTATTCGCGCAGCACCAACTCCGGCCAATCCGTCCGCCCTGCCGTCGATGCGGGTAGTCGCCGCAGCGCCGCCGCGATCGCGGGCGCCTGCGCATCGACCATGCGGGCCGCGATCCCCGCGAATCCGGCAGCCGAGCGGTCGGTGTGGGCGAGTCCGGTGCGCACCTGATCCGCCAACCAGACCTCGAGTTCGGCGAGCCCGGCCGTGACGCGCACCCGCCGCTGCCCGGCGGCGCGGGCGGATACCGCGATCCCCTGTTCGGTCATGCTGCTCCCGCCCGGTGTTTTCCCAAGATGTCCACCGGATTTCTACCGCAGCCCACCGACAATCGCCCGCCATCTCCGGCGCGCCGGGCGGAAATCGCTGTCGCCGCGCCGGATTCGTCTTGCGCGAGTGTTGCATTTTCTGGCATCCTGACCTGTTCGGCTCGACCGAGCCACCCGGATCGGGTGTTACACAATGGACCGCCCGCCGGGGTTGGCGAGGGGTGGACATCGAGCGCGGCCCCAGAACGCTCGATGGCCAAGACCCATCCCCGCGGGCCGGTTCGTCCTGCCTCGAGTCCAGGGCAAGTGGGCTTCTTCGGGGCGATCGGGTAGCGTTTCGCACAGCTTTCAACAAGTTGCACCGCGGACCGGTGGCGGACGTGCCGCGGTCCTCAGGTGTAGGGGGTTCGCGGAATGCGCACGGACGCAAGGCCCGAGGCCCGACCCGAGGGGGTGGCCCAGCGGCTGACCGAGGTGGTGTCGCGGCGGCTCGCGGCCGATCCGCACGTGGGCGCCGAGGTCGGCAAGGCCGTGCTGCGCGCCCTCGGCGGTGTCGAATCCGGCGATCCGGCAGCGGAATTCGCGGGCACCGGAATCTTCCTGAAGGCGATCACCGTGCGCGGATTCCGCGGCATCGGTCCGCAGGCCACCCTGCGGCTGAATCCGGGTCCGGGACTCACCCTGGTCGTCGGCCGCAACGGCAGCGGCAAATCCAGTTTCGCCGAAGCCGCCGAATTGGCCCTCACCGGCGGCAATCGCCGCTGGGACGGTCGCTCGGCGGCCTGGCGGGAGGGTTGGCGCAACCTGCACGAGGGTGGCGCGGCCCGGATCGAACTCGACCTGCTGGCCACCGGCGGCTCACCGCACCTGACCATCGCCAAACAGTGGGCGCCCGATGCGGATCTGTCCGAGGCACACTGGACCGAGCGCCATCATCCCGACCCGCCCACCGACTTCCCGGCCGACCGCTGGTCCGGACTGCTCGACCTGTACCGCCCCTTCCTCTCCTACAGCGAACTGGGCGCGCTGGTCGACGGCAAACCCAGCGATCTGTTCGACGCGCTGCATCAACTGCTCGGCTTGGACGAATTGACCATGGCGCAGGAGCGGATTCGCGCGCGCCGCCTGGAACTGGAACGGGCGCAGCGCGATTCGCGTCAGGAGCGGCTGGAGCTGATCGCCGTGCTCGGATCCGTCGCCGATGACAGGGCGGTGCGCATGGCCACGCTGCTGGGTCCCGTCCAACCGGACCTCACCGCGATCCACCGTGAGATACACGGCGGTGTCGACGATCCCACCGGTTCGTCGGGTCTGCGCGCCATCGTGCGCCTGGCGCTGCCCAGCGGCGCCGAGGTGGACGCGGTGGCCGAGCGGATCGAGCAGTACGGCAAGGTCATCGCCCGCGATTCCACCGCGCGCGCGGAATCGGATCTGCGGGTGCTCGACCTGCTGCGCCGCGCCCGCGAACACGTCGCACTGGTGGGGGATTGCCCGTGCCCGGTCTGCGGGGCGCGCACCATGGATCACGCCTGGGGCGTCGAGACGGATGCCGCCATCGCCGCGCTGAGCGCGAAGGTCGAGGCCTTGCGCGCGGCCCGCGACGAACTGGACCTGGCGGTGCGCGCGGCCCGCTCGCTGCCCAATCACGTTCCGCCGGAACTGGATTTCGATCCGGCCAACCCGCCGACCGTCGACACCGACCCGGTGCGCTCGGCCTGGACCGAATGGGCCGCGCTCACCGTTGCCGACTACCGCGCCGACCTGCCCGAGCGGCTGCGCCGGGCGCACGCCCGCCTCGTCGACGAACTCGAACTGCTCCAGCACGGCACCCGCAAGGAGTTGCAGCGGCTCGACGAGGTGTGGTCCCCGCTGGTGCCGCGCCTGCTGACCTGGTTGGACGGCGCCCGCGCGGTCGCGGCGAACGCGGCCGAACTGCGCACCATTCGCCGCGCCGAGGACTGGCTCAAGACCGCGACCGCCGGACTGCGCGGCGAGCGCATGGCCCCGCTGGAGACCACGGCCCGCTGGGTCTGGCAGACGCTGCGCCAGCAGAGCAATGTGGAACTCGGCTCGATTCGCCTGCAGGGCAATGCCGGAACCGCGCGTCGGGTGCTGCTCGATGTCACCGTCGACGAGGTGGACGGTGCGGCGCTGGGCGTCATGAGTCAGGGCGAACTGCACGCGCTCGGCCTGTCGCTGTTCCTGCCGCGGGCCACCGTGGAGGACAGTCCGTTCCGCTTCGTCATGATCGATGATCCGGTGCAGGCCATGGATCCGGCCAAGGTGGACGGCCTGGCCACGGTGCTGGCCGCCGTGGCATGGACCAGACAGGTGGTGGTGTTCACCCACGACGAGCGGCTGGCCGAGGCCGTGCGCCGCATGCAGTTGGACGCCACGGTGCTAGAGGTGCAGCGGCGCGAGCGCTCGGTGGTGGAGGTGCGGGTCGCCAGCGATCCGGTGCGCCGCTACCTCGACGACGCCCGTTCGCTGATCCGCACCCCGCAACTGCCCGCGCGCATCGCCGACGAGCTGGTGGCCACCTGCTGCCGGTCGGCGGTGGAGGCGGCCAGTCTGGCCAGGGCGCGCCGAAATCTGCTGTCGGACGGGATGAATCACCGCGAGGTGGAACGTCATATCGAATCCGCGCAGACCACCCGCGCCATGGTCGCCCTCGCGGTGATGGGTGTCGGTGCGAAGGTGGACGATCTCAACAAGTTCCTGACCGTCCGGGAGGGTCGCTGGGTAGTGGATGCGCTGCGCGACGCGACTGCGGGCGCGCACGTGCCCATTGGGCGCGGAATGCGCGAACTCATCGCCGAGACCGAGAAATTCGTCGCCTGGCTGGCCGACTGATGGCCGGGGAGCGACGCGGCTCCGGCAGGAGGCCGAAAAAGGGCCGGGCGCAACGATTCTCGGCCCGCCGCGAACTCGAGCGCGACCTGGCCGACCGCCCCTCGGTGCAGGAGCGGTTCAGCGCGGCCGACGGTCTGCTCGATGGTTCGGTGAGCGATGCGGGCGGCCTGTGGTCGCGTGCCACCGCCTGGATTCTGCGGTTGGCGCTGGAGCAATCCGTGGACGAGCTGTGGTTGCGGGTCGCGCCGGAGTTGGTGCGCTGCCCCATGCGGGCGCAATTGTTGGCGCTGCGCTTCTTCGCCGGGCGACAGACCGCCGCGCAGGTGGCCACCATATGGTCGGCCCTGTCCCGCGCCGCCCACCATCACGATTACGAATTGGCCCCCAGCGTCACCGAATTGCGCCGCTGGCGCGAGCAGACCGCCCGTCTGGCAGGGGATCTGGACGCCCTCAGAGCAGACCCAGTAGCGAGATGATGCTGGTGAGCAGGTAGATACTGTTCGCCGCGATGGCCGAGCCGGAGGCGAGGACATTGAGTGCCTGCATATTTGGCTCCTTGTCGGTTGGGGCACCGAATCGTTGGGGTTCGACGGGACGAGACCCGCTATGTGATTCGATGCGAAGGGCGGCCGGGATCGGCCGCGGGAAGGAGTCGGTGCCTGGTGAATGTCGATCGGCCATGTCCGTGCGGACGCGGTGAGAAATTCGCGGACTGCTGCGGACCGCTGCTGTCGGGTGCACGGTCCGCGCCCACCGCCGAGGCGCTGATGCGGTCGCGCTACACGGCTTTCGCCGTGCTTGACGCCGAATACCTGCGCCGCACCTGGCATTCGAGCACCAGACCCGCCGAGGTCGATTTCGATCCCGAGTTGCGCTGGCTGTTCCTGGAGATCGTGCGCACCGAGCGCGGCGGCCCCTTCGACGACACCGGCATTGTCGAGTTCCGCGCCCACTACCGGACGGCAAGCGGCCGCGACACGCTGCACGAGACCAGCAGCTTCGGCAAAGAGAGCGGTGCGTGGGTCTACCTCGATGGAAAGCTGGGCGGGTAGCGTTGACCGCCGTGTCCCGCGTCGCGATCGAATACTGCACCCAGTGCCGGTGGCTGCTGCGCGCGAGCTGGATGGCGCAGGAGTTGCTGAGCACCTTCGGCACCGACCTCGGCGAGGTCGCGCTGCTTCCCGGCACCGGCGGGGTGTTCCGGATCACCGTCGACGGCGCCCAGGTGTGGGAACGCAAGGCGGACGGCGGCTTTCCCGATATCGCGCTGCTCAAGCGGCGGGTGCGGGATCTGGTCGCGCCGGGGCGTGATCTCGGCCACTCCGAGCGCGCGGGCGCCGCCCAATCGGACGATTGACCACTGGGAATCACCCGCGACGACCCCCTGCTCTCACCCGGAATTCCGGACCGACGGCCCCGGATCCGGCATCCGCTCAGCGTCACCGGTCATGATCAATTCGGTCGGTCGAGCTGACCGGTCGGCACGGCCCGACGTACCCTCGAAGCACGGATCGCCGGTGGCCTCAGCCCGAACTAGCTAATCTGCAGCCAACGGACGATCTCCGGTAGGAGGGTTGCGGTAATGAGTGCGCAGGTCGAGATCGATCCGGGTTGGGAGGCGCGCGCGGTCGCGCCGGTCGTTCGCACCAAATACGGCAGGGTCCGCGGCGCATGGGAGGGAAAGGTCGCCGTCTGGCGCAGCATCCCCTACGCCGCCCCGCCCGCCGGACCACTGCGGTTCCGTCCGCCGGAGCCGCCCGCCGAATGGGATGGCATTCGCGACTGCCTCGAATTCGGGCAGATCGCCCCGCAGACCATGGGCGCGATGGTGCCGCTCGATTCGGCGCTGCGCATGGGCGAGGACTGCCTGTGGCTCAATATCTGGTCACCCGAAGCGCCCGCCGACGGCGAACCACGCCCGGTGCTGGTGTGGCTGCACGGCGGGGCCTACTGCCTGGGCACCGCCGCGCAGGGCATCTACGACGGGCGCGCGCTGGCCGAGGCGGGCGAGGTCGTGGTGGTCACGGTCAACTATCGACTCGGCGCGCTCGGCTTCCTCGATCTGTCCTCCCTGGGCGCGGACTTCACCCCCAATCTGGGCCTGCGCGATCAAATCGCCGCACTGTCCTGGGTGCGCGACAATATCGCCGCGTTCGGTGGCGACCCCGGCAATGTCACCCTGTTCGGCGAATCCTCGGGCGGCGGCTGCGTCACCACCCTGCTCACCTCACCGCACGCCGCCGGGCTCTTTCACCGGGCCATCGCGCAAAGCCCGCCCGCCACCACGGTTTTCGGACCAGAGCGGGCCGCAGGCGTGGCGCAGCGCTTCCTGGAGCTGATGGAGTTGCCCGCGCAGCGGGCCGAGGACCTACTCACCTGCCCCATCGACCGAATCGTCGGCGCGGCGGGCATCCTGCTCGACGAGATCCCCGCGCGCGAGCCGGGTCGCCTGGCCGCCGCTCCGGTGGTCGACGGCGACCTGGTGCCCACCTACCCGATCGAGCGCTTCCAGAATGGTCGCTCGCACCGGGTCCCGCTGATCATCGGCACCAACCGGGACGAGGCCTCGCTGTTCCGGCTGCTCCGCTCGCCGATCATGCCGGTGACCCCGGAGGCGGTGACCATGATGCTGCGCGATATCCAGGCCAACCATCCCGACCTGCCGCCCGAACGGATCGCCGAGATCAGCTCCGCCTATCCGGATCTCGCGAAAACCCGTGGCGCGCTGGCCATGTCGACCGACGCGGCCTTCCGGATGCCCGCGATCTGGGTGGCCGACGCGCACGCGCAGCACTCGCCCACCTGGATGTACCGCTTCGATCACGCGACGCCGATGCTGCGCGCCGCACTGGTCGGGGCCGGGCACGCGACCGAATTACCTTACGTATTCGGCAACTTCGGCACGCTCAACCACGACCCCACCTTCTGGCTCGGCGGCCGCAAACCGGCGACCGAGATCTCCGGGCGCATGATGCGGCGCTGGCTGGCCTTCGCCGCCCACGGCGTGCCCGCCGCCCTCGACGGCTCGAAACATTGGCCGCCCTACCGCGTCGAGACGCGCAGCACCCTGCTCATCGATACCGTCGACCGAATCGTCGACGATCCGGATCACGAAATGCACATCGCGTGGGGCGAGCGAGCGGTAGGCTTCAGCTGAGTTCGAGTTCCCGGCAAGACGATTCGAGTCCCCGCCACGGCGGGGACTCGAATCGTGTTGATACCGGCCGCTTCACACGTCGGTGGAGAAGCGGATACCGCCATCGGGAATATCCACTCCCGGCCAGATCCGCGCCCCGCGCAGCAATTCGCAGCGTGCGCCGATCTGCGCGCCGTCACCGATCACCGCGTCGCGCACCAGCGCCCGCGGCCCGATCCTGGCCCCGAATCCGATGATCGAACGCTCCACCACCGCACCGGCCTCGATATGCGCGCCATCGAAGACGACGGTGCTGTCCAGGCGCGCGCCCGCGCCGACCTCGGCCCCGCGCCCCACACAGGTGCCGCCGATGAGCAGCGCGCCCGGCGCGATCCCCGCCCCCGGATGCACCAGCGATTCGCCCCGCTGACCCTGCAGCGCGGGCGAGGGCGCGATCCCGCGCACCAGATCCGCCGAACCGCGCACGAAATCCTCCGGCGTGCCCATATCCCGCCAATAGGCCGTATCCACATGGCCCTGCACCCGCGCGCCCTCGGTGAGCAGCGCCGGAAACACCTCGTGCTCCACCGAAACCGGGCGGCCCGCCGGGATCTTCTCGATGTACTCGCGGCGGAAGACATAGCAGCCCGCGTTGATCTGATCGGTCGGCGGATCCGGGGTTTTCTCGAGGAAGGCCGTGACGCGACCGTTCGCATCGGTCGGCACACAGCCGTAGGCGCGCGGATCGCTCACCCGGACCAGGTGCAGCGTGACATCGGCGGCGGTGTCGGCATGCGTCTGCAACACCGCGCCCAGATCGGTGCCGCCGAGCACATCGCCATTGAAGACCAGCACATTGTCCGCGCGCAGTCGGGGCAGCACATTGCGAATACCGCCGCCGGTCCCCATCGGGGTGGTCTCGGTGACGTACTCCAACTCCAGCCCCAACTCGGCGCCGTCGCCGAAATGCTCCGCGAAGATCTCGGCCTTGTAGGAGGTGCCGAGCACCACGTGGCTGATGCCCGCCGCGGCGATACGGGCCAGCAGATGGGTCAGGAACGGCAGCCCAGCCGTGGGCAGCATCGGCTTGGGCGCCGAGAGCGTCAACGGTCGCAGCCGCGTGCCCTGGCCGCCGACCAGAATGACCGCGTCGGTGCCTGCGTTTCCTGCCATAGGGATCCCCTGTTCAGGTGGAGTTGTCCATGGACGCGCGATCGTGCGTCCTCACCGAAACCGCCGCCCCAGCGGGGCGCGGTTGCCGTCTACCCTCGCGCCTGCTCCCGCAGGGCGGATCGAACGGCGATGCGTGCGCGCAGGGCCAGACCGATGCGCAGTGCCAGCCGCAGCGGTGCCTGCCACCAATGCGGATGCCTATCTGCCTGGAAACGGTACGCGCTGGCATGATGCGCGGGCAGCATAACCTCCGGATTGCGGGAGGCCGCGTGACCGCGCGCGTGGGTCACCTCGGCATCGGGCACGAAGACGTTGTGCCAGCCCGCCCGGCCCATCCGGTCGCCGAAATCCACATCCTCCATGTACATGAAGTAGCGCGAATCGAAACCGTCGATGGCATCGAAGGCGCTGCGGCGCACCAACAGACACGAACCCGACAACCAGCCGACCGCGCGCTCGGCGATCCGCTCGTTGTCCTGGCGGTAGCGCAGCGTCCACGGATTGCCCGGCCAGACGGTGCCGAGCAGGGCGTGGCCCGCGCCGTCGAGCAGACCGGGCACCGAGCGGGCCGAAGGGTAGACGCTGCCATCCGGCTCGCGCACCATCGGGCCGAGTGCGCCCGCCCTCGGCCAGCGCCTGGCGGCGGCGACCAGCTTATCGATCGAACCCTCCGCCCAGCGGATATCCGGATTGGCGATGACGACGAACTCCACCTCGGGATCGATCTCGGCGACCGCGCGATTGATCGCACCGCCATAGCCGATATTGCCGCCGGTGCGCAGCAACCGCACATGGGAGTTGGCCTCGGCTGCGGCTTCCGGCGCGCCGTCGACCGAGCCATTGTCGGCCAGGATCACCTGCGGCTTCTCATCGGTAGCCGCGACGAGGGAGGTGAGGAAGTGGTCCAGGTGCTCACCTGGGGAGTAGGTCACGGTCACGACGACCAGGCCACCGTCGGCCGCGGAATCGGGGTTCACGACCGGCTAGCTTAGTGGGATCGGCGGGCCAATGCCGCGCGCAGTGCCTCCCGCCAGGGCCGCAGCGGCGTCAGCCCGGCCGCGCGCCAGCAGCGACCGGACAGCACCGAGTAGGCGGGCCGCCGCGCCGGACTCGGATAGGCCGCCGAATCGCAGGGCAGCACCCGCGCCGGATCCGCGCCGACCTCCGCGAAGATGGTGCGGGCCAGGTCGTACCAGGTGGTCTCGCCCGCGTTGGTGGCGTGCAGGACGCGTGGTCCCGCAGGACGGGCCGCGAGCTCGAGCAGGGCGGCCGCCAGATCGGCGGCGTAGGTGGGCGAGCCGAGTTGGTCGTTGACCACCCGCAGGGTGTCGCGTTCGCGTTCCAACCGCAGCATGGTGTCCACGAATCCGGAGCCCGACCAGGCATACACCCAGGACGTGCGGACCACGGTGGCGTCGGGGGCGAGGTCGAGCACCGCCCGCTCGCCCTCCAGCTTGGATCGGCCGTACACGGTGGCCGGACCGGTCGGGTCATCGGGTTCATACGGGCGGTCGCTGGTGCCGGGAAAGACGTAGTCGGTGGAGAGATGGATGAGCCGCGCGCCCACCCGCGCACACGCGGCGGCCAGCACGGCCGCACCGGTCGCATTGACCGCGAACGCGGACTCCGGATCGGATTCGGCCCGATCCACGGCGGTGAACGCGGCGCAATTGAGCACCGTGTCGCCCGGCTTCAGGACGGCGTGCACGGCAGCGGGATCGGTGATATCGAGTTCGGCGCGGTGCAAGGCCACCGGCTCGGGCAGGGCAGCGGTCTCGGCGCGGCGCAGCAATTCCTGGCCGACTTGGCCGCCCGCGCCAGTGACGACGAGGCGGGCCGGGGAGGTCTTCTCGATCACGGCCGCCAGTCTGGCACGCCGTGGCACCTGCGGTTCAGGTCCGGGCGGGGTCGCGTTGGCTAGCCTGGGAGAACCGGTAGACGGGGGTCACCGAGCGGCGGTTCGTCGGACGCGCGAGGGCGATGTTCGTTGGTTCCGGCGGAGTTCGTCGAGAGGATACGGGGTGGTTCCGCAGCGCAGCAGATATTCGGCGCTGTCCGCGCCTGCGGGCGGCGCCCGCCCCCGGCTGAGTCGCAGGCAGACCGCGCTCGCGGTCGCCGCCGCGCTCGTCCTGCTGCTCACCGGGGCCTCCTGGTACGGCGTCGACAGCCTCATCTCCGGAATCGAACGCATCGGCAACCTCGGCCTCGGCGGCGGCGGTGACGGCGCGGTCGACATCCTGCTCGTCGGCGTGGACAGCCGCACCGACGCCCACGGCAACCCGCTCACCCTGGCCGAGCGCGCCATGTTGCACGCAGGCGACGAGGTCGGCACCAATACCGACACCATCGTGCTCATCCGCGTGCCCAATGACGGGCGCTCGGCCACGGCCATCTCCATCCCGCGCGACTCCTACGTCGACATTCCGGGTCTGGGGATGGGCAAGATCAACTCGGCCTACGGCGCGACCAAGGAGAACAAGCGCCTCGAACTCGTCAAACAGGGCATCGACCCGGCCGAGGCCGATAAGCGCGCCACCCTCGCGGGTCGGCAAGCGCTGGTCAAGACCGTCGCCAACCTGACCGGGATCACCGTCGACCACTACGCCGAGGTCGGTCTGCTCGGTTTCGTGCTGCTGACCGACGCCGTCGGCGGTGTCGATGTCTGCCTCAACAATCGGGTCGACGAATGGATGTCCGGCGCGGACTTTCCCGCAGGCCCCCAGCGGCTGGATGGCCCGCAGGCGTTGAGCTTCGTGCGTCAGCGCCACGACCTGCCGCGCGGCGACCTGGACCGGATCGTGCGCCAACAGGTCTACATGGCTCAACTGGTGCACCAGATGCTCAGCGGGAAGACCCTCGCCAACCCGGTCCGGCTCAAACAGCTCAGCGACGCGGTCGGCCGCACCATCGTCCTCGACGACGACTGGGATGTCATCGCCTTCCTCCAGCAACTCAAGGATCTGGCCGGCGGCAAAGTGAGATTCGAGACCGTGCCGGTCACCGATCTCAACGGTGAGACCGCATCGGGCGAATCCGTGGTCCGGGTCGATCCGAAAGCCATCAAATCGTATGTGGCCTCCCTGGTGGGGGACAGGTCCGCCGAGACCGCCGCGGCGGTGGACCCGGCCACGATCACCGTCGACGTCCGCAATGCCGGATCCGTCGGCGGACTCGCCGCACAGGTGGCACAGGCATTGGCGGGCAAGGGATTCCACACCGGTCAGGTCGGCAACTACACCGGCCCGGCCGTGACCGCCAGCCGGGTGCTCGTCGCCGACACGGCGAATCCGAAAGGCAAGACCGTGGCCAAGGCGCTCGGTGGACTCACCGTCGTCGGCGACGCCGGTTTGGGACCGGACACGGTGAGCGTCGTCCTGGCGGGCGACTATTCTGGGCCGGGCTCGGCCGCGGGCGGCATGTTCGATTTCTCCGGCACATCCACCTCCGGCGCCGTGCCCGTACCGCCCGCCCCACCGATCGACGCAGGCCAGAACGGACCGAAATGCGTGAACTAGCGAAGTGCGTGAAATAGACGATGCGCGACGACCATTCGACCCACACCCTGACCGAAGCCGTACTCGACCCGATCCTGGCCCGCGACCCCACCGGGCCGCGCGTCACCTACTACGACGACGCCACCGGCGCGCGCATCGAACTGTCCGGTCTGACCCTGGCCAACTGGGCGGCCAAGACAGCCAACCTGATTCGCGACGAATTCGGCATCGGCACCGGAGCCAGGGTCGCGGTGCTGCTACCCCCGCACTGGCAGACCGCCGCGGTGCTGCTCGGCTGCTGGTGGGCCGGGACCGAGGTGGTGCTGCACGCCGACCCCGACGCCGACCTGGCGTTGACCACCCCGCAGCGGATTGCCGACACCAACGGCATCGCCGAGGTCGCGGCCCTCTCGCTGGACCCGCTCGGCGCGCCCGTGCCGGACCTGCCGATCGGCATCACCGATTTCGCCACCTCGGTGCGCGTGCACGGCGACCAATTCCTGCCCGCGGGCGCGGGCGTCGCACTCGACGGTCATCCCGTCGCCGATGTATTGGCGCGGGCACGCAAATCCGCGCTGCGGCAAGGGATCTCCTTGAGCGACCGGGTGCTGTCGAGCAGGCCGTGGGATACCGCCGAGGAACTGATCGACGGGTTCGTCGCCGTACTCGCGGCGGGCGCCTCGCTGGTGCAGGTCGCCAATCCCGATCCGGCGCTACAGGCGCGGCGCGCGGAGACCGAGCGGGTCACCGCGCGGCTCTGAGCTCCTACCAGGGTATTGCCCCGCGCTCCGACCAGGGCAGGTTCCCCGGTTCGCCGGAAATCCGTACGGTGGTGAAATATGAAGCCGCAGTACTTGTTCCGATGGTTGCCTGCACAGGGCGTGCCGAGGTGCCTGCTGCGCGCGGCGGCCCGGCGCGGCGAGGTCTTCGCCGAACTGATGGGCGGGCCGCGCGGATTCGCCGACCCGTACCCGCTCGTCGAGCAATTGCGCGCGCGGGGCCGGGTGGTGCGCACCCCGATATCCTGGGTGTCCTGCGATCACGAACTGATCCGTTCGATCCTGCGGGACAACCGATTCGGCGTGCGCACCATCGGAACCTACGAACCGCCCCGGCCGTTGGCGCGCTTCGCCGCCCGCTTCCCGCTGCCGCCCATGCCGGTCGAACCGCCATCCATGCTGGTGATCAACCCGCCGGACCACACGGCCATGCGCAAACCGGTGACCTCGGCCTTCACCCCGCGCGCCATCGCCAAACTGCGGGACCGGGTCGAGACCGTCACCCGAGACCTGCTCGATTCGCTGCCCGCCGACGGATCCGTCGATCTGGTCCGGGCCTTCTCCTCGCGGCTGCCCATCGCCATCATCTCCGGCATGCTCGGACTGCCCGACGCCGACCAGGACATGTTCCTGGACTGGGGCGACACCACGACCCCGCTGCTCGATGTCGGTGTCTCCTGGTCGTCCTATCGACGCGCCATGGCGGCCATGGAAATGATGGACGAATACCTCGAGGCCCATATCGCGCGCCTGCGTCGCGAACCCGGCGACGATATCTTCAGCGCGATGGTCCGCGGCGGCGAACTCGACGATCTCGCATTGAAGGCCAATGCCAGCCTCATCATCGGCGCAGGCTTCGAGACCACGGTCAATCTCATCGGCAACGGCGTCGTCCAATTGCTGGCCCACCCGGACCAATTGGCCCGGCTGCGCGCCGAACCCGACCTGTGGCCCAATGCCGTCGAGGAGATCCTGCGCATCGACCCCCCGGTCCAGACCACCGCCCGCACCGCGCTCACCGATATCGACCTTGCGGACGTCCGCATCAAGGCGGGCGAATCCATCGTCGTCTCACTGGCGGGCGCGAACCGCGATCCGAATGTCTTCCCCGAACCCGCCACCTTCGACATCACCCGCCGAAACGCCAAGGACCACCTGACTTTCAGCTCCGGCATCCACGTCTGCCTCGGCGCCAGCCTGGCCCGCATGGAAGGCGCCTACGCCCTGCGCGCCCTGTTCACCCGCTATCCCGACCTCCGCCTTACCTCCCCACCCCGCCCCCGCCCCCTCTTCACCCTCCACGGCTACTCCCAAATGCCCGTCCACCTCGGCCAACCCACCCACACCCCCGCCGCCGCCTGACGCGCGCTCACCCGGGCCGCACGAGCGACCGGAGCAGGTCCCGAAGAGGTTGGTTGTCGCCGCGTAGCGACGCCATCGACGCATGCGTGTTCCGAGTGGCATCGAGCGCGGACCAGTCGAGCCGCCAACCCGCCTCGGCGGCGAGCTGGCGGAAGAAGGCCCGCTGAGTCCGGCCGTTGCCTTCGCGGAAGGGATGGACCGCATTGACCTCGGCAAAGTAGTAGGCCAAACGGTCGGTGAACTCGGGCTGTTTCATGCCGCGCAGGTGTTGTTCCTTGGCGAGTCGATCGAAGACGTCTCTGGCATAGCCGGTGATGTGCTGCGGCAGACAGAACGGATCTGTTCGGGCGATACCGACAACTCGGACTTCACCGGCCCACGGGTAGACCTCGCCGAAGATTTCCCGGTGAAAGGCGCACTGGTGATCCAGGTCGTACCCGCCGGGCAGAATCCTGGTCTCCAGGTCGACGAGGGCGGCCAAGGTCAACTCCGCTTCGGCTCGGCGCAGCCGTGCGGGTTCGGTGATGCGCAGCCGATTGCGCAAGACACCCGATTGGGGGTCGACGTATGGGTCTGTGGTCATTCCACGCCGTGGCGGTCTCGAATGAGTTGCCGCATTTGAGCGGTGGTGATCTCACCGCGCGCCCACCGGTCGAAGATGTCCTCGGCCTCCGGGCCGGCTTCGAGACCTTCGGCGCGCAACGATCCCGTGGCCGAGGTCAGCGCCCTGGTTCGTTCGGCGGTGAGCTCCTCGAAGACTGCCAGCGGTACCATCACGGCCTCGGTCTTGCGGTGCGATCCGACTCCGACCGGTGTCCGGTCGCCACGACGAAACCGCTCGAGCATCCCCGATAGTTGCTCTCGAGCCTCGCGCACAGACAGTGTTTCGATCATCACCATGATTTAAGTGTACGCAAATGTGTACACAAACGCTCTCATGTGACTTCGCGCCAGTCTGATCTCACGGGGATTTAGCGAGGCCCGCGCGCCAGATGTAGCGGGTTTTGGGGCGGCCGGCTCGGCCGTAGTCGGAGCGGCGGGTGACGAGGTTGTCCTCGGCGAGCTTTTCCAAGTAGCGCCAGGCGGTGATGCGGGAGACGCCCACGGTGGCGGCGGTGTCGGCGGCGGTGACGCCGTCGGGGGCGGCGCGCACGGCGCGGGAGATCTCCTCGAGGGTTTGCGGGGCGATGCCCTTCGGGGCGGCGGCTCGGGGGTCGGTGGTGCGCAGTGCGCCCAGGGCGCGATCTATGTCGTGTTGGGAGAGGGCGGCCTCGCCCGCGGGGAGGGCGGCGCGGAATTCTCGGTAGCGGTCCAACTTGTCGCGGAAGGCGGCGAAAGTGAAGGGTTTGAGCAGGTAGAGGACGATGCCGTAGGAGACCGCGGTGCGCACCAGCGCCAGATCCCGCGCGGAGGTGATGGCGATGACATCGGGGCGCGGCGCCAACCCGTTCATGGCGGCCGCCACATCCAGCCCGCTGGCATCGGGCAGCCCGATATCCATGAGCACCAGATCGATCGGCGCGTCCGCCGCGGCGGCATCGGCGGTCACCCGCATCGCCTCGCGGCCGGTATGGGCCACGGCGACCGGCACGAATCCGGGGATCCGATCCACATAGGCGCGATGCGCCTCGGCGATCAGCGGTTCGTCCTCGACGATCAGCACCCGGATCATCGGTCCACCCGTGGGATCCGCACGGTCACCGCGCTCTCCGGATATTCGTCGGTGCCGATCTCGCCGCCGTATCGGGACACCACCCGATGCACCAGGGCCAGACCCAGTCCCTGATGGTCGACCTTGGTGGAGTAGCCGCGCTCGGCGGCGCGGGCGAAGGTCTCGCCCGACATACCGGGACCACTGTCGGCGACTCGCACGAAAAGCATCGAATCATCATGGCGCACCGTCACCTCGACCCAGCTCACCGGACCGCCCCCGGTCGCATCCAACGCGTTGTCGATCAGGTTGCCGACCAGCGTCACCGCCTCGTGCGCCGAGAGCGGCGCGGTCGAATCGAGCGCGGTGTCCGCGGTGATGGTCAATTCGATACCGCGCTCACCCGCCTGATTCACCTTGCCGAGCAGCAACGCGGCGAGCGCCGGATCGCCGACCGAGGTCAGCAACCGGTCGATGAGTGCCTGCGAGAGTCGCAGTTCGGCGGTGGCGAAGTCGACGGCCTCCCGGTAGCGGCCCAACTCGACCATGGTGACCACGGTGTGCAGGCGGTTGGCCGATTCGTGGGCCTGCGCGCGCAGCGATTCGGCGAAACCGCGCACCGAATCGAGTTCGCCGAGCACCTCCCGCAATTCGGTGTGGTCGCGAATGGTCAGCACGCTGCCCGTGTCGCGTCCGCCCCAGGCCACCGTGTCCTGGTTGACCAGCAGGATGCGCGAATCGGTGACGTGCATCTCGTCGCGCACCAGCCCGGCGCCCATCCGCTGCAACGACACCGGCAGGTCGACTCGATCGACCGTGCCCGCGGACAGGTCCAGCAGCCGCCGCGCCTCGTCGTTGACGACCCGTGCGCGCGTCCCGCCGGGTTCGAAGACCAGCAGCCCCTCGTGCATGGAGTGCAGCACCGCGTCGTGGTGCTCGTACATCGTGCGCAGCTCGTCCGGGGCCAAGCCGCGGGTCTGCCTGCGCAATCGGCGACTGAGCAGCAGGGAGCCGAGCGCGGCGAGCACCAGTGCGATGGCGCTGACGCCGAGGATCAGCGGCAACTGCGCGCCGACCTGGTCGCCGATCTTGGCGCGGGTGACGCCCGCCGCGACCAATCCGATGATCCGGTCGCCGTCGCGGATCGGGGTGACTGCCCGAATCGAGGGTCCCAGCGAGCCGGGATACAGCTCGGTGAAGGTCGCTCCGTCCAGCGCCCGGTCGATATTGCCGCTGAACAGCGCCCCGATCAGCGCGGGATTGGTGTGGGTGTATCGGGTCCGGTCCGGGGCCATCACCACGATGAAATCCAGTCCGGTCGCGTGGCGGATCCGCTCGGTGACCGGTTGCAGTCGCGGGCTCGGATCGGGTGTGTCCAGCGCGGCGACGGTGGACGGCGCCTGCGCCAGGCTCACCGCCACCGCGGTCACCTGCTGGCGGGTGGCTTCGTCGCGGTTGTGTCGTTCTTCCACAACCGCGAGCCCTACCCCCGCGATCACGACAAGTGCGAGCACCACCAGTTGCAGCAGGAAGGTCTGTGCGGCCAGCGATAACCGCCCATGTCTCATCGATGCCCTTCCGGCTGAACGTAATGAACGAAACCGTGACCGCTGTCACCTTCGCGGCCACCATTCTGCATGGTCAGGTGTATCGCGCCTGATTCGGTACCAGGCGTGAGGATGACCAACCCGATATGGATACGACCCAAACCAAGCGGCGCGACCGCACCCATTGGCTGTATTTGGCCGTCATTGTCGCGGTTGTCGCGGGTGTGCTGGTCGGTTGGCTGGCACCGGGATTCGGTGCGGCGGTGGCCCCGCTGGGCACCATGTTCGTCAACCTGATCAAGATGATGATCGCCCCGGTCATCTTCTGCACGATTGTGCTCGGCATCGGGTCCATTCGGAAAGCGGCCACCGTCGGCAAGGTCGGCGGGTTGGCGATCGGCTACTTCATGATCATGTCGACCGTCGCGCTCGGTATCGGGCTCGTGGTGGGCAATCTGCTGCATCCCGGTACGGGCATGAATATCGCCAAGACCGCGAAGGCGGGCGCGGAGTACGCCAAGACCGCGCACAGCGCGGGCGGCACCTGGGATTTCCTGCAGAGCATCATCCCCACTTCGCTGGTGTCGGCGCTGACGGCGGGCAGCGTGCTGCAGGCGCTGTTCGTGGCGCTGCTCGTCGGATTCGCGCTGCAGGCGATGGGGTCGGCCGGCGAACCGCTGGTGCGCGGGGTGGCGGCCATCCAGAAGGTGGTCTTCCGGATCCTGGTGATGATCCTGTGGCTGGCACCGATCGGCGCGTTCGGCGCGATGGCGAATGTGGTGGCCAAGACCGGCCTGGATGCCGTGGTCAAACTGGCCATGCTCATGGTCGCGTTCTATCTGACCTGTCTGATCTTCGTCTTCGGTGTGCTCGGTTCGCTGCTGTGGGCGGTGTCGCGGGTGTCGGTGTTCAAGCTGGTGCGGTATCTGGCGCGTGAATTCCTGCTGATCGTGGCCACCTCGTCCTCGGAGTCGGCGCTGCCCCGGCTGATCGCGAAGATGGATCATCTGGGTGTCGATCGCAGCACCGTGGGTGTCGTGGTGCCGACCGGGTACTCGTTCAACCTGGACGGTACGGCCATCTACCTGACCATGGCCTCGCTGTTCATCGCGGAGGCCATGGGCAAACCGCTGAACCTGGGCGAGCAGGTCGGGTTGCTGGTGTTCATGATCGTGGCCTCGAAGGGCGCGGCCGGGGTGACCGGCGCGGGTCTGGCGACGCTGGCGGGTGGATTGCAGAGTCACCGGCCGGATCTGCTCGACGGTGTCGGTCTTATCGTCGGCATCGATCGCTTCATGTCCGAGGCGCGGGCGCTGACCAATTTCGCGGGCAATTCGGTGGCCACGCTGCTCATCGGCACCTGGACCCGCACCCTGGATGTGGACCGGGCGCGCGCGGTGCTGGACCGGGAGATCCCGTTCGACGAAGCCACCATGGTGGACGAGCACGCGACCCCGGCGGGCGCGTCGGAACCCGCGCCGGCAAAATAGGACCTGTTTCACTACCCGAGCCCGCGCGACTGGGACGCGCAGGCTCGGGCCGAGGGGCTCGCGTACCGCGCGAGCCCTTCGCGGTTCACGCGGCCCACTTCTCCGGGGCGCCATGACGGATCACTTTTTCGATGTGACGCCTGCAGCTCTGTTGACGGGCAGGCCGTGCGGAATTCATCGGTAGCGTGGAGGCATGCGCGATGTTGCGGTGGTCGGCTCCGGCCCCAATGGTCTGGTGGCCGCGGTGATCCTGGCGCGGGCCGGGCTCTCGGTCGAGGTATTCGAGGCACAGGATGTCGCAGGGGGCGGATCGCGCACCACCGAACTCACCCTGCCCGGCTACCGGCACGACATCTGCGCGGGCGCGCACCCAATGGCGCTGGCGTCACCGGTCTTTCGCGCCTTCGACTTGGCCGCGCACGGGGTGGAACTGCTCGCACCGCAGGTCTCCTACGCGCATCCCCTCGACGGCGGTCGGGCCGGGTTGGCGTGGCGCGATCTGGACCGCACCGTCGCGGGTCTCGGCCCTGACGGTCCCGCGTGGCGAACGCTGTTCGGCCCGCTGGTGCGGCACTGGCCGGAGGTGGTGGCCGCGGCGATGTCGGATCTGCGGCGGGTCCCGTCCGACCCGCTCACGGCGGTCCGTTTCGGCCTGCGCGTTCTCGAGCAGGGAACTCCGCTGTGGAACAACCGATTCCGCGACGAGATCGCCCCCGCCCTGCTGACCGGTGTCGCCACGCACGCCATCACCCCGCCGCGCGCCCTACCCGCCGCGGGCGCGGGCCTGCTGCTCGGCACCCTCGCGCACGCGGGCGGCTGGGTCATTCCGCGCGGCGGCAGCCAGGCCATCGCGGACGCGTTGCGCGCGGAACTCGAACGGCTCGGCGGTCGGGTGCACACCGGGCATCGGGTGAACACGCTGGACGAGTTGGCGCCCGCCCGCGCCATCGTCCTGGATACCGCCCCCGCCGACCTGCTGCGCATCGCGGGTGCGCGGCTGCCCGCGCGATATGCCGGGCGGCTGCGCCGATTCCACTACGGCGGCGCGGCCTGCAAGGTGGATTTCGCACTGTCCGGTCCGGTGCCGTGGCAGGCCGAGGGCTGCGAGCTGGCGGGCACCCTGCACTTGGTGGGCACCCGCGCCGAAGCCATGGCCGCCGAACGCGCTGTCGCGGCGGGGCGACATGCGCAGCGACCCTACGTCCTGGCCATTCAGCCGGGCGTCGTCGACGACAGTCGCGCCCCTGCCGGTGGCCACACCCTCTACGCCTACACCCACGTGCCCAATGGCTCGTCCCGCGATGTGAGCGCCGATGTCATCGCCCAAATCGAGCGCTTCGCACCGGGTTTCCGCGACCTGATTCTGGCGCACCACGTCTACACCGCCGCCGACCTGCCCGCCCACAATGCCAACTACGTCGGCGGCGATATCTCGGCGGGCGCGATGACCCTGCGCCAGTTGGTCTTCCGCCCCGCCCCGCGCTGGAATCCTTACGCCACACCGCTACCCGGTGTCTACCTGTGCTCGGCCGCCACCCCACCCGGTCCCGGCGTGCACGGTATGAGCGGCCTGCACGCCGCCCGCCACGTCCTGCGCGACCGCTTCGGCATTCGCGCGGATCCGCTCAGACTGCTCGCCTCGCAGGCTAGCTAGCGTTGCCGCCGACGCTGGCGCTGAACAGTTGCGCGCCACCATCGCGTGCCTGGGCGCGAATATCGCTGTCGGCGGCCGAGATCCACGCGGCGCCGCCGCGTTCCACGGTGAGTTCCGCGTCGTCCTGCAGCAGCCGCACCCGCCCGGCCGTGCACAGCACGATGCCCGGTCCGGCCGAGGTGAGCGGCACCTGCCCGGATCCGGCGGTGAGGTCGAAGCGGCGCAGCTCGAATTCCGGTGCGGGCGTGCGATAGCGGACCGAACCGTCGCCCGCGGGCTCGGGCAGGACGAAAGGCACGTCGATCGGTTCGAAATCCAGGACCCGCAGCAACTCCGGCACATCGACATGTTTGGGAGTGAGGCCGCCGCGCAGCACATTGTCGGAGTTGGCCATGATCTCCACACCGACGCCGCGCAGGTAGGCGTGCAGATTCCCGGCGGCGAGGTAGAGGCCCTGGCCCGGTTCCAGCGTGATCCGGTTGAGCAGCAGCGCGGCCAGCACCCCCGCGTCGCCCGGATACGCCTCGGCCAGTTCCAGCGCGGTGCGCGCCTCGGCGGCGAAGGCGCGCTTGCCCTTGCCGGACAGGTAGCGCACACAGCCGTCGAGCACGGCGGGCAGCAGTTGGGCCAGCGCCTGCTGCGGCAGGGTGATCCAGGTGGTGAACAGGGTGCGCAGCCCGGAGGAATCCGGTGCCGCCGCGAGCAGATCCGCGTACGAGGCGAGACCGGGCACGGCGAGCGCGCGCAACAGTTCGACGGTGCGCAGCGGGTCCCGGAAACCGGCCAGCGCCTCGAACCTGTCCAGCGCCACCACCAGTTCCGGCTTGTGGTTCTCGTCGCGGTAGTTGCGCAGCGGCGAATCCACCGGAACCCGCGCGCGATCCTCGCGGGCGTAGCCGTCCAACGCCTGTGCCGCGCTGGGATGCGCCTGCAGCGACAGTGGTTCCTCGGCCGCGAGGACCTTCAGCAGGAACGGCAGTTTGCCGCCGAATTCGGGGGCGGCCGCGCCGAGTTCGCGATCCGGATCCTCGGCCACCAGATCCAGCAGCGAACATTCGCCGCCCGCGCCCCGCACCCGCGCCGGATCGGCCGGATGCGCGCCGAACCACAGCTCGGCCTCCGGATGGGCCGATGGCACCGCGTTGCCGCGGAGCCGGGCCAGGGCGGTGCGCGAACCCCATGCGTAATTGCGCAGTGCGCCAACCAGTTCGCGCACTAGTAGCGACCTCCGTCGAATTCGCCGGTATCCGCCGTCGCGCGCGCGCCGATCAAACGCAGGTAGGCTGCCGCCATTTCCAGCCGCAGCGCCAGCACCGCCAATTGCTCCACCTCGCCGCCGCGTCGCGGTGGCGCCTGCGGGGCAGGGGCATTGGGGTCGGCCAGTTCGGTGTGCAGCAGGTCCACCTCCGCGCCGACCAGGTCCGCGTCGACCGGAGTCGAACCGCCGCCGCCGAATACGGCCAGCCTGCGCCGCGCGGCCACTCGATCCGGATCGGTGCTGAGCACGAACACCCGCAGCCGTTCCACCGGGGCCGGACCGTCGAGTTGCTCGTCGTGGAACATCGGGTCGAAGCCGGGCGCGGATTCGCCCGCCGCCTCGATCATGCGCGGGTGCGCGGCGACCGCCTCGGCCAAACCCACGGCGCCCGCAGGCTTGCCCGCCGCCGCGAGCAGCACCTCCGCGCCGTGTTCGGCCAGGACGGTGCTGGCGGGGGAATCGCCGGACAGCACCAGGGCGCGCCGCTGCATGCGGGCCGCCAGTGTTTTGGCCGGATTGTGGAAGACCTCGTTGTGCGGTCCGTCGCGCATGGCCTCGGCGTCGAGCACATCGGCCAATTCGGTCAGGTCCGGCAGGACCGCGCCCGACCTGGCCGGGTCGACCGCGGCGAGCACCGCGATCCCGGCCGCGAGGAAGCGCAGCAGCCGATTGTGGTCGGCCACCGGGACTCTGGGCTCCAGCAGCGCCGCCCGACCGGCCGCGGCGGCCCGCAGCGGCCCCTCGTGCGGGGCGGCCACCACCACCTCCGCGCCGCGGCGCAGCGCGCGGTCCACGGCATCGATGAGGCGCGGGTCGCCTGCGTCGTCCCCGCAGACCAGCACCACGTCCAGCGCGCCGACCCACGGCGGCAGTGCCACCGACGGGACCAGCGGCAGTCCGGTGTGCTCGCCGAGCGCGGCCACCAGCAGGGCCGCCGCGCGGGCGGCCCGACCGGATCCGCAGATCAACACCACACTGCGCGGGCGCAGGCCGGCGAGGCGAGCGAGCGCGTCCTCCCCGACCGCCGCCGCGGTGGCCCTGACCTGAGCGCCGCCCGAGGCGGCAGAGCGCAGGGCGCCACCGGAATCGGCGGCCTCCAGCGATACGGCGTCGTCAAGGTCGAGCACCGGCGTTCCAGCGATCATCGGGTGTCCCACCTCCCCTCATCGCGCTGTGTCCGATTCGCGGTAGCTCGCGTGGTTGCGCGCCGTCCCCGCCTCGGCACCCGATCGTCGAGCCGCCGTGCCGTTGTCCGCACCGGGCCGGAATCGAGCGAATCCAATGTCTGTGATTCCACTATTCCAGTCAGGAGCGCACGATGCTCAGAATCTCGGTCACGAGTGCGTCTACATCGGCGGACGTCCTGGCTTCGACGTTGAGGCGAAGCAGCGGTTCGGTATTCGAGGCGCGCAGGTTGAACCAGGCGTCCTCGGGCAGGTGCACCGTCACCCCGTCGAGTCGGTCCACCGAGGCGGCCCGATCGGCGAAGGCGTCGAGGACCGCGGCGGTGCGGCCCGCCGCGTCGGCGACCGTGGAGTTGATCTCACCGGAGCTCGCGAAGCGGCCGTAGGTGGCGGCCAGCTCCGACATGGACCTGTCCCGCTCGCCGAGCGCGGCCAGCACGTGCAGCGCGGCGAGCATGCCCGAATCCGCACCCCAGAAGGCGCGGAAGTAGTAGTGCGCGGAGTGCTCGCCGCCGAAGACCGCGCCCGTGGTGGCCATCTCCTGCTTGATGAACGAATGCCCGACCCTGGTGCGCACGGCGGTGCCGCCCAGTTCGGCCACCAGCTGCGGCACCGCGCGCGAGGTGATCAGGTTGTGGATGATGGTCGCGCCGGGCTCCTTGGCGAGTTCGCGCTCGGCCACCAGCGCGGTGACCGCCGACGGGGAGACCGGAGCGCCCTTCTCGTCCACCACGAAGCAGCGGTCCGCGTCGCCGTCGAAGGCCAGACCGATATCGGCCCCCGACTCCACCACCAGCCGCTGCAGGTCGACCAGGTTCTTCGGGTCCAGCGGATTGGCCTCGTGATTCGGGAACGAGCCGTCGAGCTCGAAATACAGTGGGACGACTGTCAGCTTGGACAGCGTGCCCAGTACGGCGGGGACGGTGTAGCCGCCCATGCCATTGCCCGCGTCGACGGCGACGGTGAGGGGGCGGATCTTGTCCAGCGGCACCAGTTCGTGCAGGAATCGCGCGTAATCGGGCAGCAGGTCGACGGTGGACTCGGTGCCGCGCGGACCCGCGTACTCGGGCACGCCCGCCACCAACTCGGCGCGGATCTCGGTCAGGCCCGTGTCCTGCCCGACCGGCAGGGCGTTGGCCCGGCACAGCTTGATGCCGTTGTAGCGGGCCGGATTGTGGCTGGCGGTGAACATCGCGCCGGGACAGCTCAAACTGCCCGAGGCGAAGTAGAGCTGATCGGTGGACGCCAGGCCGATATGGACCACGTCGAGTCCTTGCGCGCGCACGCCCTCGGCGAAGGCGGCGGCCAGCGCGGGGGAGGATTCCCGCATATCGTGCCCGATGACCACGCGGTGCGCGCCCTCGCCGCGCATGAGCCGCGCGAAGGACGCACCCACATCCCGGACGAAGTCACCGTCGATCTGTTCGCCGACCACGCCACGGACGTCGTAGGCCTTGATCACCGCGTTCACGAATTCGGCAGAGCGGGCGACTGTCATGGCAGACAGACTAGTGGGCGCGGGCGCGCAGACGAATTCCGCGCACCCCGCGCCGGGGGAGGGTTTCGGCGGATCGGCTATCATCCATCGGCTCTTGCCTTCGGCGGCAAGGGAATTCGACTTCGGCGCGGCGGGGCCTGCTCAACCGGGCGGATCGGGCAGCACCCGTAGGTGGCCGCGGCGTCCGGTGCGGGGCGCACGCTGGGCGGGCGGCGGATATCCGGCGGTGTAGCCGCGCTGCGGGCGCTCCGGTTCGGGGGGGCGGCGGCGGAATCCGGCCTCGCGAACGGCCTCGGCCAATGCGGTCAGGTCGTCGTCATCGGGTGTGCTGGAGGAGAACCCGCCCTCGTGGCGGACCATATCCCACCCCTTGGGGGCGGTGATCCTGGAAGCGTGGGTTTCGCATAGATCCCACGAATGGGGTTCGGCGACCGTGGCGAGGGGGCCCACCACCGCGGTCGAATCCGAGTACACGTAGGTGAGCGTCGCGACGGCCGGATTCTTGCAGCCGGGTCGGCAGCAACGACGCATGGGGATCACGCCGATGAGAGTAACCCCCCTAGCGACCGTATGGGGACAGGACACGCTCATCGCCGGTGCCGCGACTTGCCGCGCTCGCCCACCGGTCGGGCGTGTCGCGCGGGGTGTGCGGGCGCGTGGCCTGCGGCTTTGCTCTCGGGCGTGAATTCGGTTGGCGCGCCGACGATTTCCCGGACCGACCGGTTTGTTTCGGCGGGGATCAGTCGGATTCCGGGTCGATGACATCCGGATCGACGCCGAGGTAGGTGGCGACCTGTTGGACGAGCACCTCGCGCAGTAGGTCAACCAGATCGTCGGGGTCGCTGGCCCGCAACTCCAACGGTTTGCGGAACAGGACCACCCGCGCCCTGGTGGCCGCGCCGTGTCGATCGACCCCCGCCGGAATCAGCCGTGACAGCGGCACCGGTCCGTCGGCCACCACCTCATCCGGCCAGGTGACCGAATCCGGGTGCAGCGGACGAATTTTCGGCACGTCATCGACGGCGATATCGAGTTTGGTGAGTCGGTCGTGCCAGCGGGTGTCCAGCGGGGCGAATGCCTCGAGCACCAGCCGGTCGAACTTCTGGCCCCTGGTGCGCCAGGCGGGCACGGTGGGCGGCAGCATCGGACCGCGCACCCCGCGCCCGCGCCGGATCACCGACCGGGCGGTCGGCGGACGACGCTTCCGTGAACGAGCCATATGACGAACTTAGGCCGGCCCGCCCCGGCGGCGCGCATCCAGGGCGGGTCCGCGGCGAGATCGACTAGCTGATGCCGCGCTTGAGGCGGCGGCGTTCGCGCTCGGACAGACCGCCCCAGATACCGAAGCGCTCATCGTGGGCCAGCGCGTACTCCAGGCATTCGTCGCGCACCTCGCAGCCAAGGCAGATGCGCTTGGCCTCGCGCGTGGAACCGCCCTTCTCCGGGAAGAACGCCTCGGGATCGGTCTGCGCGCACAGGGCGCGCTCCTGCCACTGCTCCTCGATGGACTCGAACATCTCGTCGAAGCCCGTGACGACCAGGCTGAGCCGGGGTGTCGCGGACTCGCCACCCCCCTCTCGTTCCGTTCGGTCGTTGTCTGCACAGACGCCACGTGCTGCGCCTGCGGTGGAATCGGTCGGCGAGACCAGCTCATGGGCCATCGCTCCGCCTCCTCACTGTGTGTTAGCGCAGAATGATTATTTCCGTCGGACCAACACGCACACCGACGGCACTACCCCGCGACGTAGTCCCGCGGACATCCCCGAGCACATCACCCGGTTGCGAACACCTGTTCGAAATACCGTCCGCGCCTTGGACTCTCGCGCGAACCCGGAATGACATGACTGTGATTAGACACGCCGGACGTGTCGCTGGTCAAGCCGATGAAGCTATTCCGTTACTATCCGCGACCGCATTCCGAGTCGATCTTGAATCGGCATATGGCAAATGACCAGCAAATATAGGGAGGAATCGCGCCGTCGGGACCACCGCATAGGCTGTGCGGATGTGAGTGGACAACACGCGGGCTCGACCCAGGCCCGCGCCCCCCGGATCGCCGTTCTGGTCGGCGGAGTGGGCGGCGCGCGTTTCCTGCAGGGTGTACGAGAACTGCTGCCGCAGGCCGATATCTCCGCCGTGGTCAATGTCGGCGACGACATCTGGATGCACGGCCTTCGCATCTGCCCCGACCTCGATACCTGCATGTACACCCTCGGCGGTGGAATCGATACCGAGCGCGGCTGGGGTCGGGTCGCGGAGAGTTGGCACGCCAAAGAGGAACTGGCCAACTATCACGCGCAACCGGATTGGTTCGGATTGGGCGACCGTGATATGGCCACCCATCTGATTCGCAGCGAAATGCTGCGCGCCGGGTATCCGCTGAGCGCGGTTACCGAGGCGCTGTGCAACAGGTGGCAGCCGGGCGTGAAACTGCTCCCGGCAACCGATGATCGATGCGAAACGCATGTTGTCGTGACCGACCCCGAGAACCCTGGCGAACGTAAAGCGATCCATTTTCAGGAGTGGTGGGTTCGCTACCGCGCGGCCATCGAGACCCATGGATTCGCCACAATCGGCGCCGAACAAGCCAAACCCGGCCCAAATGTGACCGATATCATAGCCGCCGCCGACGCGGTGCTACTGGCCCCCTCCAACCCCGTTGTCAGCATCGGCGCGATCCTCGCGGTACCGGGTATTCGCGGCGCGCTGCGCACCACCGAGGCCAAGGTGATCGGCCTCTCACCGGTCATCGACGGAAAGCCGTTGCGCGGCATGGCCGATGAATGTCTGTCGGTCATCGGTGTCGAGACCTCGGCCGAAGCGGTCGGCCGCTACTATGGCGCGCGCGCCGACACCGGCATCCTCGATGGTTGGCTGGTGCACAGCACCGATACCGCCGAGGTGCCCGGTGTCGAGGTGCGCAGTGTGCCGCTGCTCATGACAGATCCGAAGACGACCGCCGAAATGGCCCGCGAGGCACTGGAATTGGCAGGAGTGAACCCGTGACGTCCGCACCATCGGAGACGACCGCACTGCCCGAGGCAACTCTGTCCGGGGCAACCACGCCCGAGCAGACTCGAAAGACAGTCCTGCCCGATCACGCCGCCGCCGAACTGCGCATCATCCCGATCAACGGCCTACCGGAATTCCGGCCCGGCGACGATCTGGCCGCGCACCTGGCCGCCTGCGCACCCTGGCTCGAGGACGGCGACGTGCTGGTGGTCACCAGCAAGATCGTGGCCAAGGTCGAGGACCGAATCGTCACCGCGCCAACCGATCCCGAGCAGCGCGACACCGCGCGCCGGAAACTGGTCGACCAGGAGGCGGTGCGGGTGCTGGCCCGCAAGGGCCGCACCCTCATCACCGAGAACCGCCTCGGCATCGTGCAGGCCGCCTCCGGGGTGGACGGGTCCAATGTCGAGCGCGGCGAACTGGTGCTGCTGCCCACCGATCCCGATGCCAGCGCCAAGGCGCTGCGGTCCGCGCTGGCCGAACGCCTCGGGGTGAATGTCGCGGTCGTCATCACCGACACCATGGGCCGGGCCTGGCGCAGCGGCCAGATCGATGCCGCCATCGGATCCTCGGGCCTGCGGGTGCTGCACGACTACAACGGCGCGATCGACAAGCAGGGCAATGAACTTCACGTGACGCTGGTCGCCATCGCCGACGAGTTGGCCGCCGCCGCCGACCTGGTGAAGGGCAAACTCGGCGGGGTGCCGGTCGCGGTGGTGCGCGGCTTGCCCATCGACGACGACGGTTCCTCGGCCGCGGACCTCATCCGCCGCGGCTCGGACGACCTGTTCTGGCTCGGCACCGCCGAATCCATCGACAAGGGTCGCCGCGAGGCGGTGCTGCTGCGCCGCTCGATTCGCGAATTCGCCGATACGCCGGTCGATCCCGAGCGGATCCGGTCCGCCGTCGCGGTGGCGCTCACCGCGCCCGCACCGCATCACACCCGCCCGGTCCGTTTCGTCTGGGTGCGCGATGCCGCGCTGCGCACCCGACTGCTGGAGTCGATGGCCGAGCGGTGGCGTGTCGACCTCACCGCCGACGGTCGCACCCCGGACAGTGTCGATCGCCGAATCGCGCGCGGCCGCATCCTTTTCGACGCGCCGGAGATGATCATCCCGTTCCTGGTGCCCGACGGCGCGCACGACTATCCCGACGAGCGCAGGCGCGCCGCCGAGCGCACCATGTTCACCGTCGCGGTGGGCGCGGCCGTGCAGGGTCTGCTGGTGGCGCTGGCCACCGAGGGGATCGGCAGTTGTTGGATCGGGTCGACGATCTTCGCGCCGGAGGTCACCAGGGATGTGCTCGGGCTCGAGCCGGACTGGCAGCCGCTGGGGGCCATCGCCGTCGGTCATCCGCGCGAGGAACTGGCGCCGCGTCCGGCGCCCGAACCCGGTTTCGGCCTGGTCGAGTTGTGAGCGCGGAGTCACTGCACCGCTCCGCCACCGACCTGTTGCAGACCTGGCGTCCGGCGGCGCACGCCGATCGCTCGCTGCGCAATGCGCTGCTGGCCTTCCTGGCCGCGTCCCCGCGCGGCTGCCTGCGCGAATCGGTCCCCGGCCATATCACCGCCTCGGCCGTGGTCTTCTCCCACGACGCGAGCGAGGTGCTGCTCACCCTGCATCCGAGGGTGGGTCGGTGGATCCAGTTGGGCGGGCACTGCGAGGAGTCCGACGAATCGGTGCCGGGGGCGGCGCTGCGCGAGGCCGTGGAGGAGTCCGGAATCGCGGATCTGGAGTTGACGCCGGGACTGTACGGGGCGCAGGCGCATGAGATCACGTGCTCGCTGGGTCTGCCGACCCGCCACCTCGATCTGCTGTTCCGGTTGCGCGCGCCGCAGGGCGCGGTGCCGGTGCGCAGCGCGGAATCCGATGATCTGCGCTGGTGGCCGGTGTCGGCGCTACCGCGCGACGCGGAGGTGATGCTGCTCTGAGGTAGTCGCTGAGCAGCGGTTGATCATGGCTATGGGAAGCGGGCATCCATCGGGTGCCCGCTTTCTTGATCTTGATTATCCAAACTGTGCTTTACAAAATCGCTGATTTGTATAGACGAACGACATCATTGTCCCTATCGTCTTTGGCAGTTGTACCGCGCGTCACATTGAGCGCGCCTCTGGAATGGAGACGACGATGTCCACGGATACCGAGCGCACCGAGCCTGCGGTGGCGCCGCCCGCCTGGCGTGATCGCAAGCGCTATCTCTGGTTGTGGGGCCTGTTCGCGCCGACCGGACTGTTCACCATCGGGCTACCGCTGATCTGGGCGCTGAACGAACTGGGATGGCACCGGCTCGCGCAGGTCCCCTTCTGGCTCGGACCGATCCTGATCTACATCGTCATCCCGCTGGCGGACATCTTCTTCGGACCCGACGGGGCAAACCCGCCCGACGAGGTGATGCAGTACCTGGAGAACGACAAGTACTACCGCTACCTGACCTACCTCTACCTGCCATTCCAGTACGCGACGCTGATCATGACCTGCTACCTGATCTCGGCGCACAACCTGAACTGGTTGGGTACCGACGGTGGACTGCACCTCGTGGACAAGATCGGTCTGGCCATCACCGCGGGCATGGTCGGCGGCATCGGCATCAACACCGCACACGAATTGGGCCACAAGAAGGTCGATCTGGAGCGCTGGCTGTCGCGAATCGCGCTGGCGCAGTCGTTCTACGGACACTTCTACATCGAGCACAATCGCGGTCACCACGTTCGCGTCGCGACGGCGGAGGATCCCGCCAGTTCCCGTGTGGGCGAGACCTTCTGGGGCTTCTGGCCGCGCACCGTCCTCGGCAGTCTGCGCTCGGCGTGGCGGCTGGAGACGACCCGGCTCAAGCGGCTGGGCAAGAAGCCGTTCAGCATGAAGAACGAGGTGCTCAGCGCCTGGCTGATGTCGGTGGTGCTGTGGGCCGCACTGGTCGCGATCTTCGGAATCGGCGTGCTGCCGTATCTGGTGTTGCAGGCGGTCGTCGGCTTCAGCCTGCTGGAGTCGGTCAACTATCTGGAGCACTACGGGCTGTCCCGGCAGCGCACGGCCTCCGGTCGCTATGAGCGCCCCGCGCCCGCACACAGCTGGAACAGCGATCACATCGTCACCAATATCTTCCTGTACCACCTGCAGCGGCACAGCGATCACCACGCCTACCCGACTCGCCGCTACCAGACGCTGCGCAGTTGGGACGGCGCGCCGAATCTGCCTGCGGGCTACGCCAGCATGATCCTGCTCGCCTACTTCCCGCCGCTGTGGCGACGGGTGATGGACAAGCGGGTGCTGGCCCACTACGAGGGCGATATCACCCGCGCGAATATCGCGCCGGCCAAACGTAATCGGGTCGTGGCGCGGTATGGGGCGGCGGCGGCATGAACGGGTCAGGCGCGGAGGCGGTAGCGAAGCGTGACCATGGAGCGTCCCCGTTCATGCCGATGGAATACAGCATGAACGGGTCAGGCGCGGAGGCAGTAGCGAAGCGTGACCATGGAGCGCCCCCGTTCATGCCATTAAGGAGTGCCCAGTGAGTTCGTATCGTTGCCCCGTCTGCGATTTCATCTACGACGAGGCGAAAGGCGCGCCGCACGAGGGCTTTCCGCCCGGCACTCCCTGGTCGGTGCTTCCGCAGGACTGGTGCTGTCCGGACTGCGGCGTGCGCGAGAAGATCGATTTCGAACCGGAGGGAGCGAACCTGTGACCGAGTACAAGATCTACCAGTGCGTTCAGTGCGGCTTCGAATACGACGAGGCCGAGGGCTGGCCCGAGGACGGTATCGCGCCTGGGACCCGCTGGGACGATATCCCCGACGACTGGAGCTGCCCGGACTGCGGCGCGGCCAAATCCGATTTCTTCATGGTCGAGATCGAGCGTTCGTGAGCGCGGTGGCGGACCATCGGAGCGTCGGTTTTGACTAGGTCCGCCCCCCGTGCCAGGGTCGCAGCTATGTCGCGCAACGGAGCCAGGATTCCGTATCAGGAGGCGGCGCGGGAACTACTGCGCACCTCGGTTCTCGACGCGATGCGGGAGCTGCTCACCGAGCGGGACTGGTCCAAGATCACCCTCGGCGATGTGGCCGCGCGCGCCGGGGTGAGCAGGCAGACCCTGTACAACGAATTCGGTTCCCGCGCCGGGTTGGCGCAGTCCTACGCGCTGCGCCTGGCCGACGATCTGGTCGACCATGTCAAGACCGCGATCAACGGCAATGTCGGTGATGTGCGGGCCGCGTTCCGCGAGGGTCTGGAAGGGTTCTTCCTCGATGCCGCGGGCGATCCGCTGGTGCGATCACTGGTCGCGGGCGAGGTCAAATTGGATCTGCTGCGCCTGATCACCCTGGACGCGGGTCCGCTGCTCGGACATGCCACCGAGCGGTTGTCCAGTGCGTTTCAGCACAGCTGGGTGGGGGCGTCGGCGGCCGAGGCGGATGTCATCGCGCACGCGCTGACCCGAATCGCCCTGAGCTACATTCCCACGCCGCCCTCGGCGGGGCGCGACGCCCCTTCCGAGTTGAGCCTGCTATTGAGCCCCTATGTGGAGGCCATTCTCGCGGCGCGCGAATCCGAGGATTGAGTTCGCGAAGAGGGTCCGTGGTCTCCGCAGTGCGGGTCGACCTGCCCGATTTGTCGTTTGCGAGGGGTATGCGGTGATCCACGTTACATATGAGGGACCTTAAAAACCAACTGGATGGGATGTAAGTCACCCCACATTTGGGAATCCAATCCGGTCGTAACAGACGTACAGTCTGGAAGTATTGTCATTCGACGGAATTAGGGTACATATTTAGGTGGACACAAGTGCAATCGGTTGGCAAACCGACGGGGTCACCCGACCCGAAGCGGTACCTGTGGGTACTCGGCCTGATCGCCCCGGCGTCGGCGTTATTGCCTTCCCAGCTTGTGTATCACACGGGCGCGCCGGTGTTTTGGTGGATCGGACCGATCATCGTGCTCATCGTGATCCCGGTCCTGGACTGGGTGGTCGGCGAGGACGGCACCAACCCCAGGGACGAGGACTACGAGGTGCTGTCCAACGACCGGTACTACCGGTGGTGCACCTACATGTTCCTCCCGGTCCAGTTGATCGGGCTCATCATCGCCTGCGCCATGTGGGCCGGTAACGAGCTGAGCTTCCTGGACAAACTCGGCCTGGCCGCCACCCTCGGCTTCGTCAGCGGGATCGGCATCAACGCCGCGCACGAATTGGGCCACCGGGTCGAACATCTGGAGCGCTGGTTGGCGAAAATCGCGCTCGCGCAATCGGGTTACGGCCACTTCTTCGTCGAGCACAATCGCGGCCACCACGTTCGGGTGGCCACCCCGCACGATCCGGCCAGCGCCCGGCTCGGCGAATCGCTGTGGGAATTCCTGCCGCGCAGCGTGATCGGCGGCTTCCGCTCGGCCATCACCCTCGAGCGCGAGCGGCTGGCCCGCAAGAAGCACGGCTGGTGGACCATCCACAATCACATTTTGCAGGCCTGGTCGATGACCATTGTCCTGTTCGCGACATTGGTCGCGATCTTCGGAGTCGCGGCACTGCCCTGGCTACTGCTGCAGGCCGTCATCGGCTTCGCGCTGCTGGAGACGGTGAACTATGTCGAGCACTACGGGCTGCTGCGCGGCAAGCGGCCCAATGGCAACTGGGAGCGCTGCTCGCCACGCGATAGCTGGAACAGCGATCGACTGGTCACCAATATCTTCCTGTTCCATTTGCAGCGCCACAGCGACCATCACGCCAATCCGGGCAGGCGCTACCAGACGCTGCGCAGCTCGCAGCAGGCTCCCCAACTCCCGGCCGGATACGCGAGCATGATTGTGTTCGCGGTCGTGCCGCCCCTGTGGCGGTACGTCATGGATCAGCGGGTGCTCGCCCACTACGCGGGCGATGTCACCATGGCCAATATCCTGCCGCGCAAGCGACGTCGCATCCTCGCGGCGCACGGGGTCACTGCCTGAACTCACCGGGTCACTGCCGCGCCCGCGGGGGGTGCCGGCTGCGATGCTGCCGCCGGTCGGCGACTAGCCTTGCTCCGATACTGACGAAACCAGGAGAGGCATATGACGACCTCAGCAGTTTCCGCGCCCACCACCGCAGACACCCGCAACGGCATCGACTTCAAGGTGGCCGACCTGGCGCTGGCCGACTTCGGCCGCAAGGAGATTCGCCTGGCCGAGCACGAGATGCCCGGCCTGATGTCGCTGCGTCGCGAGTACGCGGAGGTGCTGCCGCTGAAGGGTGCGCGCATCTCCGGCTCGCTGCACATGACGGTGCAGACCGCGGTGCTCATCGAGACCCTGGTCGCCCTCGGGGCGCAGGTGCGCTGGGCCTCCTGCAATATCTTCTCCACCCAGGACCACGCGGCCGCCGCGGTCGTCGTCGGCCCGCACGGCACCGTCGATGAGCCCAGCGGCGTTTCGGTCTTCGCCTGGAAGGGCGAGACGCTGGAGGAGTACTGGTGGGCGGCCGAGCAGATGCTCACCTGGCCGGGCGAACCCGCCAATATGATCCTCGACGACGGCGGCGACGCCACCATGCTGGTGCTGCGCGGCGCGCAGTTCGAGAAGGCCGGTGTCGTCCCGCCGGAGGACGACGACCACTCGGCCGAGTACAAGGTATTCCTGAACCTGCTCCGTCAGCGCTTCGAGACCGACAAGGGCAAGTGGGGCCGGATCGCCGAATCGGTCCGGGGCGTCACCGAGGAGACCACCACCGGCGTGCTGCGGCTCTACCAGTTCGCCGCCGCGGGTGAGCTGGTCTTCCCGGCCATCAATGTCAACGACTCGGTCACCAAGTCCAAGTTCGACAACAAGTACGGCACCCGCCACTCGCTCATCGACGGCATCAACCGCGGCACCGATGTGCTCATCGGCGGCAAGAAGGTGCTCATCTGCGGCTACGGCGATGTCGGCAAGGGCTGCGCGGAATCGCTTGCCGGACAGGGCGCTCGGGTGCAGGTCACCGAGATCGACCCCATCAACGCGCTGCAGGCGCTGATGGACGGCTACGACGTGGTCACCGTCGAGAAGGCCATCGGCGCGGCCGATATCGTCATCACCGCCACCGGCAACAAGGACCTCATCGGCCTCGACCACATGAAGGCCATGAAGGACCAGGCCATCCTCGGCAATATCGGCCACTTCGACAACGAGATCGATATGGCGGCGCTCGAGCGCTCCAGCGCGACGCGTTTGAATATCAAGCCGCAGGTCGACCAGTGGACCTTCCCGGAGACGGGCCGGTCGATCATCGTGCTGTCCGAGGGCCGCCTGCTCAACCTGGGCAATGCCACCGGCCACCCGTCCTTCGTCATGTCCAACAGCTTCTCCAACCAGGTCATCGCGCAGATCGAGCTGTGGACCAAGCCGCAGGAGTACGACAACGAGGTCTACCGCCTGCCCAAGTACCTCGACGAGAAGGTGGCCCGCATCCACGTCGAGGCCCTCGGCGGCGAGCTGACCAAGCTCACCAAGGACCAGGCCGAATACATCGGCGTCGATGTCGAAGGTCCCTACAAGCCCGAGCACTACCGCTACTGAGTCGCCGATCTCCGGGAGGCCGCCCGCATCGAAAGGTGCGGGCGGCCTCCGCTTTTCCCGCCGCCTCGGCCGCGCTGCGACCGAGGCGGGTATTCTGCCTGGTCATGGGAGTGCTGATAGCGGTCGAGGGCCTCGACGGCGCGGGCAAGCGGACGCTCACCGACGCGGTGACCGCGCAGCTGCGCGCGAACGGGATTCGCGTGGGAACCTTGGCGTTTCCGCGCTACGGGCGCTCGGTGCACGCGGATCTGGCGGCCGAGGCGCTGCGCGGCGGCCACGGGGATCTGGTGGATTCGGTGCACGCGATGGCGCTGATGTTCGCGCTCGACCGCGCCGAGGGCGCCTCGGAGCTGGCGAAGCTCTTGGCGGACAACGATATTGTGCTGCTCGATCGCTACGTGGCCTCCAACGCGGCCTACAGCGCGGCCCGGCTCGCCCAGTCCATCGACGGCGAAATCGTCGGCTGGGTGGGGAATTTGGAGTTCGATCGGTTCGACCTGCCGGTGCCCGCACTGCAGGTGCTGCTGGATGTGGCGCCGGAGGTGGCGGCCGAACGGGCCTGGCGGCGCGGCGAACTCGACGAGGCGCGCGCATTGGACGCCTACGAACGCGATGGCGGTCTGCAGCGGCGCACCCTGGCGGTGTACCGTGAGCTGGCTCAACGAAACTGGTACGGGCCGTGGTGGATATTCCGATCCGGTGACGATCCGGCCACGCTGACCCACCGTTTGCGGGAATTGATTACCCGATAGGGTTAGATGTGCGGCGGGTTCGCACCAGTGTAGGCGTGGCGGCCCGATCCTGGCCTGGGAGATGACAACATAGTACTTATGAAGCCGAAGATTCTGGTCGTCGACGACGATATGGCACTCGCGGAGATGCTGACGATCGTCTTGCGCGGGGAAGGGTTCGACCCGCATGTGGTCGGCGACGGCACGCAGGCACTGGCGGCGGTCCGCGAGATCCGCCCCGATCTGGTGTTGCTGGACCTGATGCTGCCCGGCATGAACGGCATCGACGTATGCCGCGTGCTGCGGGCCGATTCCGGTGTTCCGATCGTCATGCTCACGGCGAAGACGGATACCGTCGACGTCGTGCTCGGACTCGAATCCGGCGCGGACGATTACATCGTCAAACCGTTCAAGCCCAAGGAACTCGTCGCCAGGGTGCGCGCCCGCCTGCGCCGCACCGAGGAGGAGCCGGCGGAGCTGCTGTCCATCGCCGATATCGTCATCGATGTGCCCGCGCACAAGGTGACTCGCGGCGGTGCGCAGATCTCGCTCACCCCGCTGGAGTTCGACCTGCTGGTCGCGCTGGCCCGCAAACCGCGTCAGGTATTCACCCGCGAGGTGCTGCTCGAGCAGGTGTGGGGCTACCGGCACGCCGCCGATACCCGCCTGGTGAATGTGCACGTGCAGCGGCTGCGCGCCAAGGTGGAGAAGGATCCCGAGAATCCGGAGATCGTCTTGACCGTACGCGGAGTCGGTTACAAGGCCGGACCCCCGTGATCGGCAGCTTTTCGCCGAGCGGCTTCATCGCCGCTGAGTCGCCGAGCGGCTCGATCGCCGCTGTGTCGCCGAGCGGCTCGATCGCCGCTGAGGCGCGGCTGTGACCGGTGAGGTGCTGCTCAAATCCGAGCGGGCGCTGGCACCGGTCACGGCCTGGTTCCAGGCGGTCGGTATCGCCCTGGGGCACCTGTGGCGACGATCGTTGCAGCTGAGGGTGATCGTCTCGACGGTCACCCTCTCGCTGATCGTCATCACGATTCTCGGTGTCGTGCTCACCAGCCAGATCACCGATCGGCTGCTCGACGCGAAGATCAACGCCGCGGTCGAGGAGATGGATCGCGCCCGCAATACGGTGCAGAGCCAACTGGCGGGCGTGCACGATATCGGCACCCAGCAGTCCCGGCTCGCCGATGCCCGCAACGCGCTGTCCAACCGCGGCGGCACCGGCCAATCCACCGGCGCGGCAGGCAGTTTCGATTCCGCGCTCAGTATTGTCGGCGGCAATCCGCAGCAGGAGATCTCCAAGGGCCAGGTGCAGGAGGTGCCCGACGAGCTGCGCCGGTTCGTCCAGCGCAACCAGGTCAGCTATCAGTTCGCCACGGTCTCGGACCCGGACGGCTACCACGGGCGGGCGCTGATCATCGGCAGCCCGAGCGCCGAGATCCCGACCCTGGAGATCTACCTGATCTTCCCGCTGGCCAATGAGGAGCGCAGCCTCTCGCTCATGCGCTCCACCATGCTGGTCGGCGGTGGTGTCCTGCTGATCCTGCTGGCCGCCATCACCGCCCTGGTCACCCGACAGGTGGTGCTGCCCATCCGCTCGGCCGCCCGCATCGCGGGCCGCTTCGCCGACGGTCGCCTCAAAGAGCGCATGCTGGTGCGCGGCGAGGACGATATGGCGCGGCTGGCGCAGGCGTTCAACGAGATGGCCGAGAGCCTGTCCAAACAGATCAGCCAGTTGGAGGAATTCGGAAATCTCCAGCGCCGCTTCACCTCCGATGTCAGCCACGAACTGCGGACCCCGCTCACCACGGTGCGCATGGCCGCCGACCTGATCCACGGCAGCAGCGACGATCTCGAACCCGCCCTCGCGCGCAGCGCCGAACTGCTCGTCAACGAGCTGGACCGATTCGAGGGTCTGCTCAACGATCTGCTCGAGATCAGCCGCCACGACGCGGGTGTGGCCGAATTGCAGGTGGAATCGCTGGATGTGCGCATGTGTGCGCGGGCGGCCATCTCCACCGTGCGGCATCTGGCCAAGGACGCGGGCGTCGAGGTGATCGCCGACCTGCCAGAGGATCCCTTGGTCGCCGAGGTGGATCCGCGCCGCGTCGAACGGGTGCTGCGCAATCTGCTCGCCAATGCCATCGACCACAGCGAGGGCAAACCCGTCCTCATCCGGATGCGCGGGGATATCGAGGCCAACGCGGTCGCGGTGGTGGTGCGCGATCAGGGTGTCGGACTGCGACCGGGGGAGGAGAAGCTGGTCTTCAACCGGTTCTGGCGTTCGGATCCGTCCCGGATGCGGCGTTCCGGCGGCACCGGACTCGGGTTGTCCATCAGCGTCGAGGACGCCAATCTGCACGAGGGCAGGCTCGAGGCGTGGGGCGAGGTCGGTCTCGGCGCGAGTTTCCGGCTGACGCTGCCGCTGGTGCGCGGGAAGAAGCTCGGCGCCAGCCCGCTGTCGCTGGAACCGCCGCTGCGCAAGCAGACCGAGGCGGACGAACCCGGTGCGGGCGGTGCCGAATCGCCCGGCGGCGACACGGTGGTGCTGGTGGATCCGGCGGGCACGCCGGGCGATCCTTCGGGAGCCGAATTCGATCGAACCGAAACCGAATCCGATTCGGCGGGAGCCGAATCCAAGCAGGGGGCAGGTCGGTCGGATCGAACCGAATCCGATGCGGACTCGGGGTCGGCGGCAGCGGAATCCACGTCGGCACTCCATGATTCGTCCGTATGGTCCGATTCTATTGGCGGTGAAGCGAATTCGGCTCCGAAACCGAATTCGACAGGGGCCGCGAACGATTCGACTTCGGGGTCGAATTCGACCGAATCGCAACAGGATTCATCGACAGCAAGCGGAGCCGACTCGGGCGGCGATACCGCCGCCGGTGACACGGCCCACCCGCCGTCGGGTGCGCCCCGATCCGCTGATCGCGGGGACGTACAGTCATGACCGTGCGCCACCGACTCGCGGGTCCGCGCCGGGCGTCCGCGCTCGGCGCGGCGCTGTTGTCGCTGCTGCTGCTCGGCGGCTGCGCGAGCCTGCCGGAATCCTCCGCCCCGCAGGCGCTGGGCACCCTCAACCGTCAGCCCACCTCCGACGGCCCGCCGCTGCCCCTGTCCGGCCGCGACCCGGATCTGCTGCTGCGCGACTTCCTGCAAGCCACCGCCGATCCCGCCAATCGGCACCTGGCCGCCCGCCAATACATGACACCGCAGGCCGCCACCCACTGGGACGACACCGCGGGCACCGTCATCGTGGAGCGCCCCGACACCCTGCGCGAATCCCGCTCCGGCGACAAGGCCACCTATGTGATCCGCGCGCGCAAAGTCGGCGAACTCTCCGCCGACGGCGCGTACAAGGCGCTGCCCAACGATCCGCGCGAAGACAAGATCGAGATGAGCAAGGTCGACGGGGAATGGCGCATCGACGACCTGCCCGACGGCGTGATCATGGACTCCATCGCCTTCGGCAAGTCCTACCGCCGCTACGTGCTCTACTTCATCGACCCCACCGGCACCGCTCTGGTCCCCGATCTGCGCTGGATCGCCGCACCCAAAGTGCAACTCACCCAGCGGCTGCTCGGCCTGCTGAACCAGGGTCCGCAGCCCGCGCTCGCACCCGTGCTGCGCAATGAACTCGCCGCGCCGGTCGCGCTGCGCGGCCCCATCACCAAGGCCAATGGCGATCCCGAGGATGTCGGCATCGGCCTCGGCGGCGTGCACATCGACTTCTCCGGCGTGTCCCCCCTCGCCGCCCGCGACCGGGAACTGCTCGCCGCGCAGGTGGTATTGACCCTGTCCGGCGCGGATATCCTCGGCCCGTACCAGCTACTGGCCGAGGGCAAACCCCTCGACGACCGCTACGCCGCCGGCGGCTGGTCGGTGGCCGACGTGGAGGCGTTCAGCCCGAACGCCTACGCGCAGAACCGCGTCGGTCTGCACGCCCTGCGCGGCGGCGGCCTGGTGCAGGTGGACAGCGCGGGCGTCACCGCCACCCCCGGCTACTTCGGCGCGGTCAACAACCTGCAGTCGGCGGCCATCTCACCCGACGGTCAACTGGTCGCCGCCGTCGCCGCCACCGGGCGGCCCGCACCCGATCCGGCACAGACACTGATGATCGGCAGCTACGGCGGCAATGCCTTCCCCGTCGCCGAGGGCGCCACCATCAGCAGGCCGTCCTGGAATGCGGATGGCGCCGCCGCCTGGGCGGTGATCGACGGCGAACACATCATCCGGGTGGTCAACGACCGCGCCACCGGCACCGTCTCCAGGCAGGAGGTGGACATCTCGGCGCTGATCGCCGCCAATTCCGGCGCCCGCCTGCCGATCACCGAGATCCGGGTCTCGCGCACCGGGGTGCGCGCGGCGGTCATCGCCGACGGCAAGGTCTACGTCGCGGTCATCGAGCGGCACGCCGACGGCGGCTACGCGCTGACCGCCCCGCTGCCCATCGGGATCACGCTGAGCACCCGCGCCATCTCGCTGAGCTGGCTCGGGGCGGACACCATCGCCATCGCCAGGGAGGGCAATGTCGATCCGGTGTCCACGGTGTCCATCGACGGTTCGCAACCGATGCCGCAGACCACGCGCAATCTGACCGCGCCGGTCCGCGCGATCAGTGCGTCCTCCGACCGCGAATACGTCGCCGACTTCCGCGCGGTGCTCCAGTTGACCAGCAATCCGGACGGCGGCGAACCATACTGGCGTGAGGAACCGGGGTTGGGGGAGAACGCGATTCCGGTGCTGCCCGGTTGAGGATTGTCGCCTTCGGCGGTGCGCTGTGGATTGTTGCTGTCGGTTGTGCGCTGAGCCTCTCTCGCGCCTGATCGGCGCTGCAGGCGAAGACCCGCGCACGGCCGGAGGCGAATGCGGGGTACGCCAATGGACGCTGTCGGCGTAGCCGTCTTTAGACTTGCGCATGGCCGGAGCGAAGGCGGAGGTACGCCTAAACTCGCCGGATGCGAACGCTTCTGGACCTGGTGCTGCCTGCATCCTGCGGCGGCTGCGACACGCCAGGCGTCGACTGGTGCACGGACTGCGCGGCGGAACTGAGCCGCGACCCGATCCGGTTGCGTCCGCGCTCGGATCCCGGCGTCCCGTGCTGGGCGCTCGGCCCGTATCGCGGCGCGGCCCGGCGCGCGGTGCTCGCCGCCAAGGAGCGCGGTCGCCGGGATCTGGCCGCACCGCTGGGCGTAGCGCTGGCCCGTGCGCTATCCACGCTGCGCGCGAAAGATCGTCCACTGATGGTGGTTCCGGCGCCGAGCAGGCGGGCCGCCGCCCGGCGGCGCGGCGGCGATCCGGTCCTGCGCGCGGCCCGCGCCGCCACCGGTTGGCTGCACGATTGCCAGGTGGTCCCGCTTGCGCGAACCCGATGGTATGTGCGTGATTCTGTGGGGTTGACAACACGTGAACGCCATCACAACCTACACGGGCGAATTATTGTCGCCCCCGCCGCTGTGAACTCCGCCCAGATTCCCGAAAATGTCGAGGTCGTGCTGGTCGACGACGTGCTGACCACCGGCGCGACCGCCACGGAGACCGTGCGCGCGCTGAGTCGAGTGGGCCTGCGCACCCGCGCGGTGCTGGTGGTGTGCGGAGCCTAACGTCGAGAAATTCCCGTGAACACTGGCGGTCCGCTCGATGGCGTACTAGCGTCGCGATCACACACCGAACGGGAAGTTTGGAGGTGGTGCCCCGGACTCTGAGTGCCGGGCGAATTCCGTCTCTCGGCACGGCAAGCCCCGCCGCACGCGAATCGGTCTGTGCGGCCATATTCGGGAGGTACGCGCGTGACGACTTCTTCACGACCTTCAGTGAAAGACGCCGAAACCTCGGTGCTGGATGTCAGCCCGATGGACGCGGCAGAGATACCCGTAGCGGAACAGATGCGCGCACCGCGCGCCGACGTCGTCGTCAAAGGACGCAACGTCGAGGTTCCCGATCATTTCCGAATCTATGTCGCGGAGAAATTGTCCAGGCTCGAGCGCTTCGATCCGTCGATCTTCCTGTTCGACGTCGAACTGTTCCACGAGCGAAATCGCCGCCAGCGCAAGGCATGTCAGCGTGTGGAGATCACCGCGCGCGGTAAGGGGCCGGTCGTGCGCGCCGAGGCGTGCGCCGACAGCTTCTACGCCGCCCTGGAGTCGGTGACGGCCAAGCTGGAGAGCCGCCTGCGCCGCACCAAAGATAGGCGGCGGGTGCACTACGGCGAGAAGACTCCGGTCTCGGTCGCCGAGGCCACCGCGGAACTGATCGACGACGCACTGTTCGAGCGGCCGGATTCCGCCGCCGCCCACGAGCACGGCGAGCATGGCGCGCAGGAAGGCCCCGGCCATATCGTGCGCACCAAGATCCACTCCGCGAGTCCGATGTCCGTCGACGACGCCCTCTACCAGATGGAGCTCGTTGGACACGATTTCTTCCTCTTCCACGATCAGGCCACCGACCGACCGTCGGTTGTCTATCGGCGGCACGCCTTCGACTACGGCCTCATCCGGCTCGCGTAGCGAGTTCCCGCCGTAGGTTCCTAGGATCGCCCATCGCGGAAAAAGGTCTTGTGCAACAAGGAATTTCGCCGCGGTGGGCGCAAAGCCCGCAGCATCACCAGATCCGCGAAACTCTCCGCGTCACGTTCGCGGGCGGTGCCGTAATCGGTGCGGCCGAGCACCTGCGCGATCGACTCCAGCGAGATCGATGGCAGTAGTTCGGCGACCGCGGCCAAGGTCTGCTCGGGTACCGCGGGCGCCGACGGTTCCGGCTCCGCGCCGTGACCGAGCAGCATATGCCCCAGTTCGTGCACGACAATGTGTTCGGCGTGCCACTGGGTGGTGTCCGCGCCGTAGACGATCAGATCGGCGTCGCGCCGGGCGATCCACAACCCGCTGCCGGTGCCGCAGCCGTCGCCGGCGAGCAGGCCCGCGTCGACCGGATGCAGGGTGATCGGCCTGCCGCGATGGGCGGCGACCCGCTCGACATAGTCGCTCAGCCGCCACGGGTGCGGAATCGACACGGTGTGCGCGAGGGCGGCGAAGCGTTCCTCGATACCGGCCATGCGCCCATCTCCCTAGTCCGCGTCGGGAGACGATGCTACCCAGTGGGCGGATCGATCACCTCGTCGAGGATGCGGGCCAGTGCCGCGCGATCGACGGCCGACCCGCGCAGTGCGACGCTGGCGATATTCGCATCGCGCATGGTGGCGAGCAGTTCGAGTTCGCGATCGATCGCGGCGGCCGCCGCGCCCGAGGTCCTCAGGTAGTCCGGCGCCACGCCGAACGCGGTGGCGATGGCCGCGAGGATTTCGACATCCGCTGTGGACCAATGGGTTTCGGTGTCGCGCTCGCCGCGGCGCAGCCGCTCGAGATATATCGGCGCCCCAGTGCGCGCCAATAGGGCACTGACCTGTTCGGCGACCGCCGCGTTGTCGCGTTCCGGAGCCGAGCGCGGGTGCAGCACCGCGAAGAGGCGATTGACCTTGCTGCTCAGCGGCAGCGGTGCCTCGCTCATGCGATCCTCTGTCCTTGGTCGCCTGTCAACACAGCAGGCCGGCGGTCGCGTGTCAACGCTGCCCGCCATTGGCCGTTTGCCAGCGCAGTCGGAAGCGGGTCTCGGTCGCGGCGTCCGCATCCTCGGCGCGTCCGGCCAACCAGCGCCGGTAGCGGCGTTCCTCGATCTCGGTGGCGGCATCGGATTCGGTGTCGACGGGTCGTTCGAGCAGGTGGGCGAAGGCCATTTCGACCAGTGGATGCAGTGGGCGGCCGGGGCCGCCATTGCGTTCCAGTATGGTGGTGGCGTAGCGGGCGGACAGGCGCGACACCACCCGGTTGAGTTCCGCGATCGCCGACATCACGGCGGGTTCGGCGGTGGCGCCGCGTTCCACCGCATCATTGAGCCTGCCCGAGGCGGCGAGCAGCCCGGTCAGGTCGGCGATATCGAAGCGGATGGAGTCCGGTCCGGCGACCACCGATTCGCCCGGCCGCTCGTGCGCGACCGGCTCCTCGGGTGTGGGATCCCCGCCCGCGTAGGTGCGCGCCGCGCTGCCCGCCCGCCAGCGCAGCGGCGCGTCGAGTTTGTTCAGAGTGCCCGCGCTGATGACGGCGATCCCGTCCTCGATCTTGCGAATCGTCGGCGCGGACGGCCCGCCGAGTTCGCCGATCTGGAGTTGGGTGAGCCCGAGTTCATCGCGTCGTTCCCGGAGCATGCGTCCGAAACGCCGCTGCCGCTCCGGCTCGGAAGTGCGCTGCATAGTGCCCGAATCCTACTGTCATGCGCGCATATCAGACAACTTGATAGAAAATTTTTGGGAACTTCTCAGAAATATTGCTACTGTCGAGTAGCGCGCCCAACCACCCCGGCTCAACGGATCAGGAGGGGATCGCTGAGCCGCCCGGCCCGCAAAACACCGAAGGCACCCACGGAAAACCGTGGGTGCCTTCGGTTTGGGGCTATCAGTCCAGTTTGCGGTAGATCTCCCGGCGGTGGCCCACATCGATCACCAGGATCACCAGTCGGCCGTCATCGATGCGGTACACCGCTCGAAAGTTGCCGCAGCGCAGTCGGTAGAGCCCCGATTGGCCGGTCAGCGGCTTGACCGCGGCGTTCGGCGCGTACGGGTCATTGCCGAGGGAGGTCAGGGCATTGAGCAGTGCGATCGCATCGGCCTGGGGAATCGCGCGCAGGCTGCGTTGGGCGGCAGGGCGAAATTCGAAGGCATACTTCATGCGGCACCCGAGGTGGGCTCCTGGAGGATCTCGGCGTACATGTCGGTCAGGCTCTTGCCGGGGTCGGTCCTGTCGTCGGCGATGGCCTGCGCCGCGATGCGGCCGAGCTGCTCATCTTCCCAATCCTCGAGTTTGTCCAGCATGTAGGTCGGTACGAATGCGCCGACCGGTATACCGCCCCTGGTTACCACGGTGACGTGTCCGTCCTCGACCGCCGCGTCGACGACCCTGGCTAGGCTCGCGCGGAATTCGCGAATGGTGAGTGTGTCGTCCATGAAGGAAGTGTACACGCTGATGTGTACACAGGGGATGTCGGCATTGAACGCCGAAGGCACCCACGGAAAACCGTGGGTGCCTTCGGTGTTCGAGGTCAGCGGTGGCGGCGGGGGGTTTTGGGTTGGCGGGGGGTGCGGGTTTGGGCTCGGGCGGCCTCGCGGCGTTCGCGGCGGGTGGTGCCGTCGCCGTATTCGTCGGCGTCATCGTGGACGGCGGCGTGGCCGCCCTCGTCGGGGCCGGAGTAGCGCAGGCCGTGCGGGTCCGTCTCGTCGATACCCCTGGCGCGCAGCGCGGCGGGGGCCGCGCTGCCGTTGGGGATGGCGTCGGTGGGGAGCGCCGGGCGGCTCGGCATGGCGCCGACGGGGGAGCGCAGGCCGGGATCGATCGCGACACCCTCGGGCTGGGGCTGCTGCACCTCGACCTGAAGGTTGAACAGGAAGCCGACCGACTCCTCTTTCAACCCCTCGAGCATCGCGGCGAACATATCGAAACCCTCGCGCTGATACTCGACCAGCGGATCGCGCTGGGCCATCGCGCGCAGGCCGATACCCTCCTTGAGGTAGTCCATCTCGTAGAGATGTTCGCGCCACTTGCGATCCAGCACCGACAGCAGCACCTGGCGTTCCAGCGTGCGCATCGAACCCTCGCCCGCCATACCGTCGATATTCTGCTCGCGCTGCTCGTAGGCGTCGTGCGAATCATCGAGCAGCGCCTCGGTCAGCTCCTCGCGCGTCAGGTCGTTGGCGCCCTCGTCGCCGACCAGGTTGTGATAGTCGACCTGCACCGGGTACAGCGTCTTCAACGCGGTCCAGAGCTTGTCCAGATCCCAGTCCTCGACGTAACCCTCGCCGGTCGCGCCATCGACGTAGGCGGTGATCACATCGGTGATCATCTCCTGGACCTGGCCCTCCATATCCTCGCCGCGCAGAATCCGATTGCGCTCGCCGTAGATGACGGTGCGCTGCTGATTCATCACCTCGTCGTACTTGAGGACGTTCTTGCGGATCTCGAAGTTCTGCTGCTCGACCTGGGTCTGGGCGCTCTTGATCGCCTTGGACACCATCTTGGCCTCGATCGGCACGTCATCGGGCAGATTCAGCCTGGTCATGATGGCCTCGAGCGCCGCGCCGTTGAAGCGGCGCATCAACTCGTCACCCAGCGACAGGTAGAAGCGGGATTCGCCAGGGTCGCCCTGGCGTCCGGAGCGGCCGCGCAACTGGTTGTCGATGCGTCGCGACTCGTGGCGCTCGGTGCCGAGCACGTAGAGTCCGCCCGCGTCGCGCACCGCGTCGGCATCCGCCTCGGTCTGCGCCTTGACCTGCTCGAGGGTGGGCAACCAGGCGCCCTGGTAGTCCTCGGGGGTGAACACCGGGTCCAGGCCCTGCTTGCGCAGCAGGATGTCGGCGATGATGTCCGGGTTGCCGCCGAGCACGATATCGGTGCCGCGCCCGGCCATATTGGTGGCGACGGTGACCGCGCCGGGCCGCCCGGCCTCGGCGATGATCTCCGCCTCCTGCTCGTGGAATTTGGCGTTGAGCACGTTGTGCGGGATACCGCGCTTGGTGAACTGCTTGGACAGATACTCCGAGCGCTCCACGCTGGTGGTGCCGATCAGCACCGGCTGACCCTTCTCGTGCCGCTCGGTGACATCGTCGACGACGGCGGAGAACTTGGCCTCTTCGGTCTTGTAGATCAGGTCCGACTGGTCCTGGCGGACCATCGGCTTGTTGGTGGGGATCGGCACCACGCCGAGCGCGTAGATCTGGTGCAGTTCGGCGGCCTCGGTCTCGGCGGTGCCGGTCATCCCGGACAGCTTGTCGTAGAGGCGGAAGTAGTTCTGCAGCGTGATGGTGGCCAGGGTCTGATTCTCCGGCTGGATCTCGACCTTCTCCTTGGCCTCGATCGCCTGGTGCATACCCTCGTTGTAGCGGCGGCCGACCAGGATGCGTCCGGTGAACTCGTCGACGATGATGACCTCGCCGTCGCGGACGATGTAGTCCTTGTCGCGGGCGTAGAGCTCCTTGGCCTTGACGGCATTGTTCAGGTAGCTGACCAGCGGCGAGTTGGCGGCCTCGTAGAGGTTGTCGATGCCGAGTTGATCCTCGACGAATTCCACGCCCGCCTCGTGCACCCCGATGGTGCGCTTCTTGATGTCGACCTCGTAGTGCAGGTCCTTCTTCAGCAGCGGCGCGATGCGCGCGAATTCGGCGTACCACTTGGAGGAGGCGTCGGCGGGGCCGGAGATGATCAGCGGGGTGCGGGCCTCGTCGATCAGGATCGAGTCGACCTCGTCGACCACGGCGAAATTGTGCCCGCGCTGGACCAGATCGTCCAGGGAGTGGGTCATGTTGTCGCGCAGGTAGTCGAAGCCGAATTCGTTGTTGGTGCCGTAGGTGATGTCGGAGGCGTAGGACTCGCGCCGCTCGGCGGGGGTCATGCCCGAGAGGATCACCCCGACGCTCATACCGAGGAAGCGGTGCACGCGGCCCATCCACTCGGCGTCGCGCTTGGCGAGGTAGTCGTTGACGGTGACGACATGCACGCCCTTGCCACTGATGGCATTGAGGTAGGCGGGCAGCACACAGGTGAGCGTTTTGCCCTCGCCGGTTTTCATCTCGGAGATATTGCCGAGATGCAGGGCCGCGCCGCCCATGATCTGCACCCGGTAGTGCTTCTGGTTCAGCACGCGCCAGGACGCCTCGCGCGCCACAGCGAACGCCTCGAGCAGCAGGTCGTCCAGGGATTCGCCCTCGGCGTGGCGTTCGCGGAACTCTTGGGTCTTCTCGCGCAGTTGCGCGTCGGTGAGCTCCTCGTATTCGGGACCGATGGCGATGACCTCGTCGGCGAGATGCGCGAGCCGCTTGACGATGCGACCCTCACCAATCCGTAGCAACCTCGTCAGTGTCAGCGCAGGCACGGGTCTCGTCAGTCCTCTGGTCGGTGGGTATGAACGGCGCGCGGGCGCATTCATGCTAATGCGGCACCCATGGTAAGCGTCGAAGAGCGACGATGCGCCGCCTCACCCCCGTGCCCGCCTGGATGCCCCGCCTGACCCCACCGTACCCGGCGCGTCGTGTTCTGGGAGGCGAGCCGCGCGGCTCGCCGACTGGGTACCGTCGATGCCGGTGTGGTCGAATCGAATTCGCAGCACGACGACTGCGCGGCGGAAGGAGCGGCGGGGAGCGTGATCACCAGATTGACGCCGCAGGACGCGGCGTTCTACCGACTCGAGTCCAGTAGCAATCCGATCCATATCGGCTCGCTGGCCATTGTCGGCAGCGGGGATATCGAGGGTGCGTCCCCGCCCGACTACGACCGGCTGGTGGATCTGGTGGGGCGTCGACTCGCGCTGGTGCCGCGCTATCGGCGCAAGGTGCGCGAGATCCCGTTCGCGCTGGGCCGTCCGGTGTGGGTGGAGGACAGCGCCTTCGATGTGACGTACCACATTCGGCGCGCGGCGCTGCCGGCTCCCGGCACCGACGAGCAGTTGCACGATCTGGTGGCCCGGCTCGCGTCGCGACCCTTGGATGTGACGCGGCCGCTGTGGGAGATGTACCTGATCGAGGGACTGTCCGACGGGCGGGTGGCGATATTCACGAAATCGCATTCGGCGCTGGTCGACGGGGAGGAGGCGCTGGAGATCGGTCACGTGATCCTCGACTCCGGCCCGTCGCCGCGCGGCCTGGCCGATGACGCCTGGCTGGCCCCGCGCGAACCCAGTGAGACCGAACTACTGGTCGGCGCGCTGGCCAAGTTGGCGGCTCGGCCGCGCGAGGCGCTGGATCTGGTGCGCGCCAGAGGTTCCGACGCGATCGGCGTGACGGGCAAGGCGGTGGGTTCGGCGCTGTCCGCGGTGCGCGGCGCGCCCGAGAGTCCGCTGAAGGTGCGGACCTCGCGGCATCGCCGCTTCGCGGTGGTGCGCACCGACCTGGACGACTACCGCAGGATCCGCCGCCGCTTCGACTGCACCACCAATGACGCCATCCTGGCCGTGGTGACGGGTGCGCTGCGCAACTGGCTGCTCTCGCGCGGCGAGGCGTTGACCGAATGCAGCACGCTGCGCGCGGTGGTGCCGATGTCGGTGTACGTGGATCGTCCCGGCGCGACGCAGTTGCGGCCCGAGCGCGAGGTGTCCTCGGTACTGCTGGATCTGCCGGTGGGCGAACCGAATCCGGTGATGCGGCTGTCGCATATCGCGCATGCCACCGAGGCGAGCGGTCGGCGGCGGCGCGGGGTGCGCGCCCGCACGCTGGTGCGGATGGCCGGGTTCGCGCCCGCCAGCCTGCACGCGATGAGTGTGCGCGCGGCGAGTACGTTCGCAGAACACACGTTCAATCTGGTGATCACCAATGCGCCGGGTCCGCAGACGCCGATGTATATCGGCGGCGCGCGGATGCTGGAGATGTATCCGGTGTCGCCGCTGCTGCGCAATCAGGCGTCGAGTATCGGGATCACGTCCTATGACGGGCGGGTCTGCTACGGGCTCAACGCCGACCGCGATGCGATGGCCGATATCGGCGTGCTCGCCGCGTCGGTGCACGAATCGATGGAGGAGATGCTCGGTGCCTGTCTCTGATCAGCGCGCGATGCGGGTCTATGTGCCCGCCACCGTGCCGATGCTGCGTGAACTGGTGGCCGACCGGGAATTGCGCGCGGTCGGCGGCACCGCTTTCGCGGTGACCCCGGCGCTGCGCGAGGCGTACGCCTCGGGTGATGACGAGGAGTTGGCCGAGGTCGCGATGGGGGAGGCGGCGCGGGCGGCGCTGCGGTTGCTGGTGGCCGAGCGTGAGGACGCCAAACCCGACGATCCGAGTCCGGTGTATCGGCGCGCGGTGGTCGCGGCCGATGTCGTCGGGGTCGCGTTGCGTCCGGATCTGGATGACGCGGTGGTGCGCCTTTCCGGCCCGATCTCCTATTCGAAGATCGCCTCGGTGCATGTGGATCTGGCCGAGGCCGAGCCCGCGGTGGCCAAGGCGGTCGATGTCGTCGATGCCGCCGATTTGGGTGACGCGGACGCGGAGTTCGTGCTCGGCGACGCCGAGGATCATCAACTGGCCTGGTACGCGGCGCAGGAACTGCCGTTCCTGTTGGATCTGCTGTAGCCGTGCGAGCTCTGAGCAGGGCGGCAACGTGGGGCCGCCATCCGAACCTACGATGCCGTAACCTGAGGGCGAACGGGTGGTTTCGGTACGAGGGAGACGAACGGCGGCGATGAGTTCGAAACGCGTGGCAAGGTCGGTGCGGGGTGTGCGGCAGTGGCTGGAAGCGCCCGCGGCGGAGGTGGCCGAACGGGGTGGCAGGCTGAATGTGCTGCGCGGCGCGGTGGCGCGGGTCACGACGCCGCTGCTGCCCGACGACTATCTGCATCTGGCCAATCCGCTGTGGTCGGCGCGGGAGTTGCGCGGTCGGATCGTGCAGGTGCGCGCGGAGACGGTCGATTCGGCGACGCTGGTGATCCGGCCGGGTTGGGGTTTCGATTTCAAGTTCGAGCCGGGCCAGTACATCGGTATCGGCATCCTGGTCGACGGGCGCTGGCATTGGCGTTCGTATTCGCTGACCTGCCCCCCGAATTGGCAGGAGTCCAAGCCGGGCGGGAAGAGCCACAGCAAGCGCCTGATCTCCATCGCGGTGAAGGCGATGCCGGAGGGTTTCCTGTCCAGCCATCTGGTCAGCGGGGTTCCGGTGGGCACGATCGTGCGGCTGGCCGCGCCGCAGGGCGGGTTCGTGCTGCCGTATCCGCCGCCGGAGCGAGTGCTGTTCCTGACGGCGGGCAGTGGCATCACCCCGGTCATGTCGATGCTGCGATCCATGGCCCGCCGCGAGGTGATGACGGATGTGCGGCATATCCATTCGGCGCGCACCGAGGCCGATGTCATGTTCGGCGCGGAGTTGAGCGCCATGCACGAGCGGTATCCGAACTTCGCGGTGCATCGGCACCTGACCGGCGAATCGGGCAAATTCCCGCTGGCCGCGTTGGATGAGGTGGCCGCCGACTGGCGTGAGCGCCAGACCTGGGCCTGCGGTCCGGCCGCCATGCTCGACGATATCGAGCAGCACTGGCGCGCGGCCGGTGTCGCGGATCGGCTGCATGTGGAGCGATTCGAGATCGAGCGGTCGGCGGTGGGCGCGGGCGGCACGGTGAGCTTCGCCAAATCCGAGCGCACCGCGATGGTCGACGGGGCGACGAGCCTGCTGGAGGCGGGGGAGTCGGCGGGGGTTCGGATGCCGTTCGGCTGCCGGATGGGGATCTGTCAAACCTGTGTCGTCACACTGAGTTCGGGATACGCCACGGATCTGCGCAATGGGGAGGAGCGCCGCGAGGGCGACAAGGTGCAGACCTGCATCTCCGCCGCCGCGGGCGACTGCACGCTCGACGTCTGAGTCGAGACGCCGAATCGACGCCGAACCGGACGGCCGGATCGACGGGTACCCTCGAAGCCAATTCGCGTAGGGAAAGGGACCTCGGTGGCCATCACCGATATTCAGGCATTCGCCCATCTCACGGCGGCCGACATCGAAACACTGGGCCGGGAGCTCGACGCGGTGCGTCGCGATATCGAGCTCTCGCGCGGTGCGCGTGACGCGAAATACATTCGCCGCACGATCGCCGCGCAGCGCGGACTCGAGGTGGTCGGGCGCGCGGTGCTGTTCGGTAGCCGCACGCGTTGGGCCTGGCTCACCGGGACCGCGCTGCTGTCGCTGTCCAAGATCATCGAGAATATGGAGCTCGGGCACAATGTCGCCCACGGGCAATGGGATTGGATGAACGATCCGGAAATCCATTCCAGCACCTGGGAGTGGGATATGACCGGGCCGTCGGCGCACTGGCGGCGCGCGCACAACTACTCCCACCACACCTACACCAATGTGCTCGGCATGGACGAGGATCTCGGTTTCGGCATCCTGCGCATGACCCGCGACGAGCAGTGGCAACCCAAACATCTGGTGCAGCCGCTGGCCAATCTGCTGCTGGCGGCCACCTTCGAGTGGGGTATCGCCCTGCACGACTGGACAATCGAGAAAGAGCTCACCGGCGTGCCGCGTTTCCAACTGGATTCGCCGCCGAATAAGGAGTTCGCACGCAAGATCCTGCGTCAGGTCGGCAAGGATTTCCTGGTCTTCCCGCTGCTCACCGGTCCGGCTTGGCGCTCGACGCTCAAAGCCAATGCCACCGCGAATCTGGTGCGCAACCTGTGGGCGTACGCGGTGATCTTCTGCGGTCATTTCCCGGACGGCGCGGAGAAGTTCACCGTCGAGCAGTTGAAGGGCGAGACCGGCGGCGAATGGTATCTCCGGCAGATGTTGGGCAGCGCCAATTTCAAGGCGGGTCCGGTGATGGCGTTCATGAGCGGCAATCTCTGCTACCAGATCGAACATCATCTTTTCCCGGATCTGCCGAGCAATCGCTATCCGGAGATCGCCGCGCGGGTGCGCGAGCTGTGCGACAAGTACGACCTGCCGTATACGACGGGCTCGCTCGGTAAGCAGTATCTGTTGGCGTTCCGCACGATTCACAAGCTCGCGCTGCCGGACCGCTTCCTCAAGCGCACGGCCGACGACGCGCCCGAGACCTCCTCCGAACGCAAGTTCGCGGGTATCACGCTGCCCTCGCTGCCCGGTGCGGTCCGCAGCGAGGGGCACTGGCTGGAAAGCCATTGGCTGGGTGTGGATCCGGAGACGGGTCGGTATCGGGGGCTGCGTTCGGCGCTGCGTGAGGCCAAGGCGGCGCTCGAGGAGAAGGCGCGCCACGAGAAGCAGGTGTTGCGCGAGGCCAAGGCGGCGCTGCGGGAGCGGGCGCGCCACGAGCGGCAGGCGCTGCGCGCGGCGACGGCGGCATTGCGGGAGCGAGCCGAGCAGGAGAAGTCGGCGTTGCGTCGGAAAGCCCTGCGGGAGAAGGCAATGCGGCGACGCGAGCATAGTGCGTGGCGGGCGCGGTCGCAATAAGGTATTTGCCACAGCCTCGGCGGCGCTCCCGATAACCTACGGTTTCGTAACTTACGGTACTGTAACCGGCATGGCGATCTCGGATGTCAAGGAGTACGCGCACCTCACCGAAGCCGATGTCGAGGCGCTCGGCGCGGAGTTCGACGCGATCCGGCGCGAAATCGAGGCATCGCGCGGCGAATCGGACGCGCGGTATATCCGCAATGTCATCCGATTGCAGCGCGCGCTCGAAATCAGCGGCCGCGCGGTGCTTTTCGTCAGCTTCCTGCCCCCGGCCTGGTTCGCGGGCGTCGCCCTGCTGAGCACCGCCAAGATCATCGAGAATATGGAGATCGGGCACAATGTGATGCACGGCCAGTGGGACTGGATGAACGATCCGGAGATCCATTCCAGCTCCTGGGAGTGGGACAACACCGGCCCCGCCAAGCACTGGAAGCACACCCACAACTACCTGCACCACAAGTACACCAACGTGCTGGGCATGGACGACGATATCGGCTACGGCCTGCTGCGCGTCACCCGCGATCAGCGCTGGCGGCCGTTCAGTATCGGCAATCCGGTCTACAACCTGCTGCTGCAGTTGTTCTTCGAATACGGCGTCGCCATTCAGCATTTGGAGCTCGGCAAGCTGGCCGCGGGCCGCTACAAGCCGGGCACCCCGGCCCGCGCGGAATTCGAGCGCAAGCGCACCGAGGTGCTCACCAAGGTGGGCAAGCAGGTCGTCAAGGACTACGTGGTGTTCCCGCTGCTCACCGGTCCGGCCTTCGTCAGCACGCTCACCGCGAATCTGGCCGCGAATATGATCCGCAATGTCTGGACCAACGCGGTCATCTTCTGCGGCCACTTCCCCGACGGGGCCGAGAAATTCACCAAGGCCGATGTCGACGGCGAGACGCAGGCCCAGTGGTATCTGCGGCAGATGCTGGGCAGCGCCAATATCTCCGGCGGCCCGATCACCCACTTCATGACCGGCAACCTCAGCCACCAGATCGAACACCACCTGTTCCCGGATCTGCCCAGCAATCGGCTCGGCGATATCGCGGTCCGGGTGCGCGCGCTGTGCGACAAATACGATCTGCCCTACACCACGGGTTCGCTGCCGGTGCAGTACTTCAAGACATGGCGCACCATTCTCAAACTCACCCTGCCGAACAAGTACCTGCGCGATACCGTCGACGACGCGCCGGAGACGGCCTCGGAGCGCAAATTCGGCGGCAATGCCCACAGCATCATCGATCCGGTCACCGGTAAACGGCGCGGGCTGCGCACCGCACTGGCCACCAGTAGGCGCCGCCTCATCCGGCGGGGCCGCGCCATCGCCGGTCGCGCGCCGCAGCCGGTCGGCTGAGTCGGGGGCCGGTCGGTGCGCGCAACCCGCTGCTGATTGACTGGCGGCGTGGTTGCGGAACTGACGGTCTACGAGGCGATTCGACTGCGCCGCGATGTGCGCGCCGAATTCACCGGGGCGCGTATCGACGAGGCGGCGCTGTGGCGGATTCTCGATGCCGCGCATCGCGCGCCCAGCGTCGGCAATTCGCAGCCGTGGGATTTCGTGGTGGTGCGCGATCCTCGGCGTTTGCGCGCTTTCGCCGAGCATGTGGCCGATCAGCGCCGGGCCTTCCATGAGTCGCTGCCGCCGGAGCGGGCCGAGGTCTTCGATCCGATCAAGATCGAAGGGATCGCGGAGAGCGGCACCGGCATCGTGGTGACCCATGACGACGCGCGCGGCGGCCCGCATGTCCTCGGCCGTGCCACGGTGCCCGAGACCGGCGTGTACTCCACCGTGTTGGCCATCCAGAATCTCTGGTTGGCCGCGACCGCCGAGGGCGTCGGCGTCGGGTGGGTGTCGTTCTACGATCCGGAATTCCTCACCGGGCTGGTCGGCCTGCCCGCGGGTATTCGTCCGGTGGCCTGGCTGTGTGTGGGTCCGGTCCGGGAATTCCAGACGGTTCCGGATCTGGAGCGCTTCGGGTGGCGGCGCGGTCGTCCGCTCGATGCCGCGGTGCATCAGGAGAGCTACGGCGCGCGGTGATTGCGCGGCATGCGGTGATTCGGGTGCGGCGCCACCGGTTCTACCAATCGGTATTGGCGTTCAGCGCCACCAGCAGCAGGCGAATGGCGGCTACCCGGCGCTCCTTGCCGGGTAGCCGATCCAGGGCGCACTCGGGATCGGCGGGCGGACCCAGATGGGTGCAGCCGCGCGGACAGTCCTCGATCGCCCCGGCCAGATCACTGAACGCGGCCAGCACATCGTCGGGGGTGATGTGCGCCAACCCGAACGACCGCACGCCCGGTGTATCGATCACCCAGCCCCCGCCTTCCAGCGGCAGTGCCACCGACTGAGTGGAGGTGTGCTTGCCCTTGCCGACGCCGGAGACCTCGCCTACGGCCCGATCCGCCTGCGGCACAAGGCGATTCACCAGAGTCGACTTGCCGACCCCGGAGTGGCCGATGAGTGCGGTGAGGCGGTCGCGCAGCAGGTCGCGGATCGGTTCGAGCGGGTCGTCGCGGCCGCCGTGCACGATGGTGAGATCGAGATCGTCGAAGGCGGCGGCGAATTCGGAGTCGGCGGCCAGATCATGTTTGGTCAGACACAGAATCGGTTGCAGCCCACCGGCATACGCGGCCACCATGGCCCGCTCCACGAATCCGGTGCGCGGCGGCGGATCGGCCAGCGCCACCACGATGAACAGCCGCTCGGCATTGCCCACCACGATCCGTTCGAACGGGTCGGAGTCATCGGCGGTGCGGCGCAACACTGTTCGGCGCGGCGCGACCCGCACGATGCGGGCCAGGCTGTCGGGTTTGCCGGACAGGTCGCCCACCACGTCCACCTCGTCGCCCACCACGATCGGGGTGCGCCCCAACTCCCTGGCGCGCATGGCCACGATCGGACGCTCCGGATCGCCGCCGAGCACACAGCCCCAACGGCCCCGATCCACGGCGATCACCATGGCCGATTGGGCATCGCTGTGGCTCGGACGCGTCTTGGTGCGCGGTCGCGTACTCCGACCCGGACGCACCCGCACATCGGATTCGTCGTAGCTGGCGGCGGAGCGTCCGGCCCGGCTCAGCGCGCGACTCCCAACATCCGCTCCCATAGTCCGACGAAGTTGGGCAGTGTCTTGCCGGTGGTGCCGATATCCTCGATCGCCACACCGGGCACCCGCAGACCCAGGATCGCGCCCGCCGTGGCCATGCGGTGGTCGGCGTAGGAGTGCCAGTCGCCGCCGCGCAGCGGGGCGGGGTTGATCTCCAAACCGTCCTCGGTCTCGGTGACGTCGCCGCCGAGCCGGTTGATCTCGGTGGCCAGGGCGGCCAGCCGGTCGGTCTCGTGGCCGCGCAGATGCGCGATACCGCGCAGCACAGACGGCGAATCCGCCAGTGCGGCGAGTGCGGCCACCGTGGGGGTCAACTCACCCACGTCGTGCAGGTCGATATCGATGCCCGCCAGTCGGTCCGGGCCGTGCACGGTGAGCACGCCGTCGAAGATGCGCGCCTCCGCGCCCATGCGGACGAGGATCTCGCGGATGACATCGCCCGGCTGGGTGGTCAGGCGCGGCCAATGCGGAATGCTCACCTCGCCGCCGGTGACGGCCGCCGCCGCCAAGAACGGGGTGGCATTGGAAAGATCCGGTTCGATCTCCCAGTCCACCGCGCGGATGGGGCCGGGATGCACCGACCAGGTCTGTGCGCCCCTGGCGCCCGCGGGCGCGTCGACCTTCACCTCGGCGCGCCGCAGCATCTCCACCGTCATCTCGATATGCGGCATGGACGGCAGCGCCTTGCCGGTGTGGTGCACCACGACGCCCTCATCGAAGCGGGCCGCCGACAGCAGCAGGCCGGAGACGAATTGCGAGGACCCGGAGGCGTCGATGGTGACCGGCCCGCCGCGCAGCGCCCCGCTGCCGCGCACCGTGAACGGCAGCGCGTTGCCGTCGATCCGCGCGCCGAGCGCGCGCAGCGCGTCCAGGATGGTGCCCAGCGGGCGCACCTTGGCCTGCTCGTCGCCGTCGAAGTGGACATCGCCCGCCGCCAGTGCCGCGACCGGCGGCAGGAACCGCATGACGGTGCCCGCCAGACCGCAATCGACCGTGCCGCCTGCGAATGTCGCCGCGGGGGTGACGGTCAATCGGTCCGCCTCGCCCTCGATCCGCACGCCCAGTGCGCGCAGCGCGCCGATCATCAACTCCGTGTCACGGCTGCGCAGCGCGCCCGTCAGGGTGGATGGCCCCTCGGCCAGCGCCGCCAAGATCAATGCCCGGTTGGTGATCGACTTGGACCCCGGCAGGGTCACGGTCGCGCGAACCGGGGCATCGACGTGGGGTGCTGGCCAGAAACTCACGATGTCCATAGTGACGCATGAGTCGCATGGACACACCAGCGGCGGGCCGTTATTTATTTCGGCCGTGCAGAATCGGGATGAGCCTGCGCAGCAGGGCCACCGTCGATGGGGTGCGGGTATAGCTGAGCAGGGCCATACCGGGAATCGCGAAGCGTTGCACCGCGATCGAATGCGGGCGGGCGAATTCGCGCAGTCCGGCCGCGCCGTGGATGCGTCCGATACCGGAGTCGCCGACGCCGCCGAAAGGCAGGCCGGGGATGGCGGCGAAGGACAGCACCGAATTGACCGAGGTGGCCCCGGCCCGCAGTCTGCGGGCGATCTCGAGGCCGCGGCGACGCGAGTACACCGCCGACCCGAGCCCGTATTTGTTGGCGTTGGCGAGTGCGACGGCCTCGTCCACGCCCTCGACGGTGCGAATGGTGACGGTGGGGCCGAAGGTCTCCTCGCGCACCGCCTCGGAATCCTCGTCCACGTCGACCAGCACCACCGGGTCGATGTAGGGACCTTTGATGGATTCGGGTCCGCCGAGTGCGGCGGTGCCGCCACTGCGCAGTGCCGCTTCGATATGCCGTTTGACGATATCGATCTGGCTCGGCATGGTCATCGGCCCGTAGTGCGCGCCCGCGCCGGAACCCGGTTTGACCTCGGACAGGATGCGGGTGACCTCGGCGACGAATTCGTCGCGCACCGACCGATCCACGTACACGCGCTCGACGCCCGCGCAGGTCTGCCCGCTATTGGCGGTCGCGCCCCAGGCCACCGCGTCGGCGGCGGCCTTCAGGTCGGCGTCGGCGGCCACGATGACCGCGTCCTTGCCGCCGCATTCCAGCAGGACGGGGGTGAGGGTCTCGGCCGCGGCGGCCATGATGCGTTTGCCGGTGGCGGTCGACCCGGTGAAGGCGATCTTGTCGACGCCTGCCGCGACCAGGGCGGCGCCGGTCGCCCCGGAACCGTTGACGGTGGCGAAAATCCCCTGCGGCAGTTCGGGATTGGCGCGGACGAAGCTCTCGGCGAAATAGTTGCCGACGCTGGTGGAATATTCGCTGGGTTTGAACACCACGGTATTGCCCGCCGCGAGCGCGTAGGCAATGGAGCCGTTGGGTGTGTAGACCGGATAGTTCCAGGGACCGATCACGCCGACCACACCCAGCGGGCGGTGTTCGAGGCGTGCGGCGAAATTCGACATGAGCAGTCCGGGTGCGATGCGCTGCGGACCGAGAACCTTCTTGGCGTGTTTGGCGGCCCAGTCGATGTGCTCGACGACGAGCAGCAGTTCCAGGTAGGCGTCGTCGAGCGGTTTGCCGTTCTCGCGGTGGATGAGCGCGCTGAATTCCGCCGAGTCGGCGACCACCCGGCTTTTCCAGCGCAGCAGGTGGGCGCGGCGGGCGTCGAAATCCAGTGCGCCCCAATACGCGGCGGCGGTGCGGGCGCGGGCGACGGCCGCGCGCACCGCGGCTTCGTCGGCGCGGGGGTGGGTCGCGATGACCTCGCCCGTGGCCGGATCGACCGAGGTGAAAGTGTCCTGATCCGGACTGGTGTCGGTGGCTGTCACGGCAATCTCCTCCGGTGCCGCGGCGCGGCGTCGTGAGAGAATGTTAGGTCGAAACTCTCATTCGGTCACCCGCTAGCATTCGACCGGGGTGATTCCTTCGGGAAATCGGCCGCTACGACTCCGGTATCCGTTTGTCGGCACGCGATGGGAGTATCCGAATATGTGCGGACGCTACGCGACCACCACCAATCCGGCCAGGCTCGCCGCCGATTTGGACGCCATCGACGAGACGGGTCCCGACGCGGGCGCGTTCACCAACTACAACGTCGCCCCCACCACGCAGGTGCTCACCGTGGTGCGGCGGCACGACCGCGACCATCCCGACGATCAACCCCGGCTTCGGGTGCGGCGGATGCGCTGGGGACTGATCCCGGTGTGGACCAAGACCGCCGAACCCGGTGTCCCGATCAAGGGCAAACCGCTGTTCAACGCCCGCGCCGACAAGGCGGCCACCACCGCGTCCTTCCGCGACGCCGTCAAGTACCGGCGCTGCCTGGTGCCCATGGACGGCTGGTACGAATGGCTGGTCGAATCCGCGCCGAACGGCAAGGCGATCAAACATCCCTACTACATGGCCGACGCCGACGGCGGCCGCCTCTATATGGCCGGGCTGTGGTCGGTGTGGCGGGATCGGTCGCTGCCCGAATCCGAACCCATGCTCTCGTGCACCATCCTGACCACCGACGCGGTCGGCGACCTGACCCGCGTCCACGACCGGATGCCGCTGCCGATGCCGCGCGAACACTGGGCGGCCTGGTTGGATCCGGACCATCCCGCCCCCGCCGAACTCCTGGCGACCCCCACCCCGGACCTGGTGGCCGATATCGTGGCCCGCCCGGTCTCGACGCTGGTCAACAGCGTCAAGAACAACGGGCCGGAACTGCTCACCCCCACCGCCTGCACCGAGGCCGGTCAGATCAGCCTGCTCTGACCGGCCCGGCTACGGAGTCAGTACTGGCATTCGACCGACTTGTTCGCGATGCTCAGCGCGCATTTGGCGGTATTGCCGATCAGGTCGATCATCTCGGTGGCGAATCCGCCGCCGAATTTCTCGATCCGGTCCATGGTCTCGACCTCGGGGTCCCGGCGGGGATAGCTGTAGTCGAGGGGGAATTCCTGCTGGTTCCGGTTCGGCCCGCTGTAGTAGTCGAGGGGCTGCCCCTGAGTCGGATCCTGGGTGGTGGCGGGCGCGTTCTGGGTGGTGGCGGGCGCGGCGACGGCCGCGGGAGCCAGTAGAGCCGAGGTACTCGCGGTTATCATCAACGCACCGAACAGGGCAACGACAACTTCGCGCGCACGCATATTCGCATCACTCCTCGGGATTGGACGATTTTCGGCCCGTCCAGTAACGCACAGCGGGTACGAAACCCCGCGCAACCGCGCCGCCCCCGCGCCTTGTCTAGGCGATCACCGGTGCGGCCACCGCATCGGTGAGTCGGATCAGATCCGCGGGCGCGACCTCGATCTCCAGACCGCGCTTGCCCGCGCTGCACAGTATTCGGTCCCAGGACAGCGCCGATTCGTCGATCACCGTCGGCAGCCGCTTGCGCTGCCCGAGCGGGGAGATGCCGCCGAGCACGTATCCGGTGCTGCGTTCGGCCTTCGCTTTCTCCGCCATGGCGGCCTTACCCGCGCCGAGCGCGGCCGCCGCGGCCTTGAGCGAGAGGGTATTGGGCACCGGCAGCACGGCGACCGCCAGCGATCCGGTGCCCAGTTCGATGATCAGCGTCTTGAAGATCTGGGCGGGTGCGACACCGAGTTCGGCGGCCAGCGCGGCCACCGCCTCCGCGCCGAAGGACTCCGCGCGCGGATCGTGCGCGTAGCTGTGGACCCGGTGCGGCATACCGGCTTTGGCCAGCGCGGTGATCGCCGGAGTCGCGGTTCCCTTTTTGCGATCGACAGCCATGCGCGTCACCCTAACCGGGTGACGCGCGCGCCACCCAGTCGTTTTCGCGCGGGTGCGGGAACAGTCGGCCGTCCGGTCTTGTTGTCGGCTATACAAACCCCGAATAAACAGTGATCGATGCGAAGGAGAGGTCGGTGCCCGTTCTGCTGAAAGAACGCCGAGCGCCGGGTGACGGCGCTCGATTCCCATTCGATATGCCGCAGCCGGTAGATTTGGCTGGTACGGCGATCGAAGGGATTGGTGTGACGAGCGACGAAGGCGTGGTGACCGAACCGGAGGCCGGTGCTGCGATCGGCGCTGCCGGAAAAACGGTCGACGATCCCGGCAAGGTGGTCGACGATCCCGGCGCGGTGTCCGATGTTCCCGCGGGCGAGGAGGCGGTGGCCGACGAGGCGGAGTTGGCCAAGCGTTTCGAGCGCGACGCGCTCCCGATGCTGGATCAGCTCTACGGCGCCGCGCTGCGCATGACCAGGAATCCGGCCGATGCCGAGGATCTGGTCCAGGAGACCTTCGTCAAGGCGTATCAGGGGTTCCGTTCCTTCAGGGAGGGCACCAATCTGCGTGCCTGGCTCTACCGGATCCTGACCAACACCTACATCAACTCCTACCGCAAGAAGCAGCGCCAACCCGCCCAGTACCCGACCGACGAGATCACCGACTGGCAGTTGGCCGCCACCGCCGAGCACACCTCGACGGGTCTGCGCTCGGCGGAGGTCGAGGCGTTGGACGCGCTGCCCGACGACGACATCAAGAGCGCTTTACAGGAATTGCCCGAAGAGTTCCGGATGGCGGTGTATTACGCCGATGTGGAGGGGTTCCCGTATAAGGAAATCGCCGACATCATGGGGACCCCCATCGGTACGGTGATGTCCCGGCTGCACCGCGGCCGTAAACAACTGAAGGGTTTGCTCGCCGATGTGGCGCGCGAACGTGGATTCCACCGCACCGGTGCGGCACGTCAGGAGGTCAAGCAGTGAGTCACGAGCATGACCCCGATATGGAATTGGACTGCACCGCCGTGCTGGCCGATGTCTGGCTGATGCTGGACAACGAGTGCGACGAGGCCACCAAGGCGCGGTTGCAGCACCATATAGACACCTGCGGCCCCTGCATCGAGGCGTACGGCATCGAAGAGAAGCTCAAGCGCCTGCTGAACCGCAAATGCGGTGGCGACAAAGCGCCCGAGTCGCTGCGCGATCGGCTCACCCTGGAGATCCGCCGCACGGTCACCGTCACCGAGGTCGAGACCGAATCCTGAAGGTAGGCAAAAGAATTCGAGCGGCATGCGCTCTCCGTGCTCTTCTCGGAGGCGCGTGCCGCTCGATTTCCCGGCGAGCCGTCGCTCAGGCGTTGGGCCGTTTGCCGTGGTTGGCCGCATTTCCCTTGCGCCCGCGCTTCTTACGTCCGCGTTTACCCATCGGTAGTCTCCCTTCTGATTGAAGACCATTGTTTCACGTGTGGTTGGCTGTAGCTGCAGCGGATGCGGGTCCCCGCGGATCGCGCGGGAATCGGGTTGTCATGGGCGAGGAACGAGGTTTTCATGGCTGAGGAAGTGCGTGCGGAGATGGTGTCGACCGTGCTCGCCGTCGAGGTGGCCGTGGGAGAACGGGTGCACGTGGACCAGACCCTCGTCCTGCTCGAATCCATGAAAATGGAGATCCCGGTGCTCACCGAGGTGGACGGGGAGGTCACCTCCATCGCCGTCGCACCGGGGCAGGTGCTCCAGCAGGGCGACCTGATCGCCGTCATCTCCTGAGCCCGACCGATCCGATTTTCTCGACCCTGACCGAACAAGCGAAGCGGTAGACCGAACGTGGCGACACTCAGCGAGCTCCTGGCCGAACACACCGACCTGCCCGGCGTCGCGGTGGATCATCTGCAGCGGGTGGTGGGGGATTGGCAACTGCTGGCCGACCTGTCCTTCGCCGATCTGCTGCTGTGGGTCGGGGCCGGACCGGTGGCCGACGGCGCGGAGGTGGTGTGCGTGGCCCAGTGCCGCCCGACCACGGCCGCGACCGTGCACGTGGAGGATCTGGTCGGCTCCACGGCCTCCAAGGACGACCACCCGCAGGTCTTCGAGGCGCTGCTGACCGGCAAGATCGTGCGCTCCGACAGCGAGGTGGAGGCGGGCGGCGTCTATCACCCGCATCCGGTGCACGCCACCCGCGAGGCCATTCCGGTGCGCTGCGGCGATGACATCATCGCGGTGCTCAGCCGCGATACCGATGTGCAGCGCTCGCGGGTGCGCAGCACGCTGGAGATCGCCTATGTGGCCTGCGCCGACGACCTGTGCCAGATGATCTCCGAGGGCACCTTCCCCACCACCGAGGACCGGGCCGCCACCCATTCCAGCCCGCGCGCGGGCGACGGATTCATTCGCATCGACACCGAGGGCATCGTCGTCTACGCGAGCCCGAACGCGCTCTCGGCCTATCACCGCATGGGTTTGCAGAGCGATCTGGCGGGGCAGGATCTGGCCGTCACCACGCGCTCGCTCATCACCGACCCGTTCGACGCGCAGGAGGTGGTCGGCGATATCCAGGCCGCGCTGGCCGGCCGCACCGGGCGGCGGATGGAGGTGGAGGCGCGCGGCGCGACGGTGCTGCTGCGCACCCTGGTGCTGCGTCCGCACGGCGCGCTGGCGGGGGCGGCGGTGCTGGTGCGCGATGTCACCGAGGTGAAGCGGCGCGATCGGGCGCTGCTGTCCAAGGACGCCACCATCCGCGAGATCCATCACCGGGTGAAGAACAACCTGCAAACCGTCGCGGCGCTGCTGCGCCTGCAGGCTCGTCGCACCGAGAACGAGGAGGCGCAGGTCGCGCTGACCGAATCGGTGCGCCGGGTCACCTCGATCGCCTCGGTGCACGAGATGCTGTCCATGTCGGTGGACGAGGAGGTCGATCTCGACGAGGTGGTGGACCGGCTGCTGCCGATCATGGCGGATGTGGCGACGGTGCACACCGCGCGGATCAAGGTGCGCCGGGCCGGATCGCTCGGCGTGTTCTCCGCCGAGCGGGCCACCCCGCTGGTGATGGTGCTGACGGAGTTGGTGCAGAATGCGATCGAGCACGCCTTCGATCCGGGCCAGAACGGTACTGTGACGATTCGTTCGGAGCGTTCGGCGCGCTGGCTGGATGTGATCATCAGCGACGACGGGCGTGGGCTGCCACCGGGATTCAGTCTGGAATCCTCCGACCGGCTCGGTCTGCAGATCGTGCGCACGCTGGTCACCGCGGAACTCGGCGGATCCATCGGGCTACATCCCGGCGCGGATATCGGCACCGACGCGGTGTTGCGCGTTCCGCTCGGTCGGCGTTCGGGTCGCTGAGAGTTCGCCACCAATTGCCGGGCGCCGCGGCCAATTGGGGAATACGCGGTGCGCGCCCGCATCGAGTGGCGCGGGTATTCGAACAAAAAACCCGGCACCTCGGGTGCCGGGTGAATGCGTTACCGGGCCGGGCTGCAAGCCCGGTAACCGATCGTCGAGTTAAACGACGGTGCGGGTGCGGGTGCGCGCGTTGCGACGCTTCAGCGCCCGGCGCTCGTCCTCACTCATACCACCCCACACGCCGGCATCCTGTCCGGACTTCAGGGCCCAGGACAGGCAGTCGGCAGTAACGGGGCAGCGAGCGCAGACCAGCTTGGCATCGGCAATCTGCGCGAGCGCGGGACCGCTGTTACCCACCGGGAAGAACAGCTCGGGGTCCTCGTCGCGACAGATGGCCTTGTGGCGCCAGTCCATTCCTCTGCTCCTTTGCTGGGCACCGCAAAAGGGTGCCTATGGTTTGTGGTCCGTTCACTTGTGCGACTCGAATGTTTCCGCACGGTTGCTTGTGAATGCTTTCACGAACACCGTAGATGTCAATAGGTTTGCGGTGCACCGTGGGGAAGCTCACGCTCACTAGGAAACCCCGAGGGGGAACCTGCCCGGTCCTTTGTACTCGCTCCGGATGTATTTCGCAGCGCAACTGCGAGGTTTTTCCCGGCGTTTCGCGTTTCAGGAGGGGCGGGGCGCGACCACATCGAGGATGCCGGGAACCGAGGTGAAATCCACCACGTTACGTTTCCCGATGTAGTCGCCATCGATTTGCAGGCCGATGGGCTCTTTGGTCTCGATCCGGATAGAAGGCACATCGTCGCGCCGAAACAAAGTGCGGGACTTGGGGTTTCCCTCGGCCGCCAGCAACTGGCGAGCGAGCAGCAGCGTCGGCAGCACCCCCATGGAGCGCACCGCGAAAACGCCCAGACCCGTCTCGAATCGGGTGCCCGGATTGGTGTGTACCGGCGTGGATTCGAGATAGGTCCACGGTGTGGTGTTGGTGACAAACGCGTAGTGCACGCCGGTGACCGTATCGAATCCAGGCACCTCGACAGTCGCCTCGGGGGCGTGCCGCCTGGCCTTGAAGAACTGGCGGACGGTGGTGCGCAGATAGCGGGCGGGGGTGGCCGGATGGCCGTCGGCCCGGCTGCGATCGATGGCCTCGCACACATCCGCGTCCAGACCGACGCCCGCGCTGAAGGTGAACCAGCGGTCGTCGGCCAGGCCGAGGCCGATGCGGCGCTGCGGGGTCTCGCCTCGACCGCCCCGATCCAGACTCAACAGGTCGACCAGCTGGTTGGTCGCGGCGACCGGATCGCGGGGGATGCCAAGGGCGCGGGCGAACACATTGGCCGAACCGCCAGGGATGACCCCCAGACGCGGCATCCACGCTTGGCCGTCGTCGAGTTCGGGCAGCGGCAGAAAACCGTTGATGGTCTCGTTGACCGTCCCGTCGCCGCCATGCACGACGATCAGGTCCATTTCGTTGGTGGCGGCCCACTGGGCCAGTTCGGCGGCGTGGCCGCGATGCTGGGTGTGCGCGACGGTGAGCTGCGTGCGGCTCTCGAGGGCGTGCGCGAGCAGATCCCTGGTCGCCGGAGTCGTCGAGGTGGCGTTGGGATTCACGATGAGCAGCGTCCGCACCTTCGAAGCGTAGACGGGGCGGGTCGTAGGCTGGGCGCGTGGTGGACAACGAACATGCGGCCGTGCCCGCGACGGTGCGCGGCGCGGGCGCGCTGGTGGCGGTGGAGGGCGCGGTCGCGGTGATCGTCGCGGTGGTGCTGATCGCGCGCGGGCTGCTCGGTTCGGATCAGAGCGTGGCCAGCGGGTACGGCACGGCGGCGTGGTTCGGCATTCTCGGCGGCGGGGTGCTCGCGGCGGGCGCGGGCCTGCTGCTCGGCCGCCGCTGGGGTCGGGCCATCGCGGTCATCGCCCAGGTCCTGCTGCTGCCGGTGGTGTGGTCGCTGCTCACCGACTCCCACCAGCCGGTGTACGGCGCGCTGCTCGGCCTGGCCGCGGTGGCCTCGCTGGTGCTGCTGTTCGCGCCGCCGACCACCCGCTACATGGCGCACGCCTACGGGGCGGATCCCGAATAGTCCTGCGGCGCAGGCGGATTCGCGAACATCCCGCGCAGGGCATCCCGGCACAGTCGGTCGGCGCGGCGCGTGGTTTCCGGGACGCGGTACTTCGATGTCAGCGCCAGCACCTGCGCGCAGGCCGTATCGAGATCGATGCGATGGCCCACCGAGACGAAGACCGGCTTGACAGCGGTCCTGGTGCGCAGTGCCCGACCGACCACCGCGCCGTCGAGCACCAGATCCGACGCGGCGCCGCGCTCGCGACCCGGTTCGAGATAGTCGCCCCAGGCGTTCTTGGCGACGCCGATCGTCGACAGACCGGTCAGGATGCCCAGATGGCAGGCCAGTCCGAAGCGGCGCGGATGGGCCAGGCCCTGCGCGTCGCAGACGAGCAGATCCGGTGTGGTGGTGAGCTTTTGGAGGGCCGACACCGTGGTGGGCAGTTCGCGGAAGGCGAGCAGGCCCGGCACGTACGGGAATTCGGTGTGCCCGTGCGCCACCGCGGTTTCCACGGTCGCGCCGGTGACGATATCCAGGACCACCACCGCGGCGGCCACCGTGCCGTCCGCGGCGTAGGCCGAATCCAGGCCGGCCGCCGTGCGGAATTCGGGTCGGGTCGGATTGCGGGTATCCACCAGGGGGCGCAATTCGTCCTGGACGACCATGGCCTGCTCGGGTGTCCTCGGCCAGCGGGCGGGGGAGTCGATGCGCATCGCAGGGTTACGTCGTTGTCGCGGCCAGCTTTTCGAGTGCGTCATCACTGAGGCGATAGCCGACCCATTCGGATTGGGCCACCGCGCCGAGGGATTCGTAGAAATCGATCGACGGCTGGTTCCAGGTGAGGACCGACCAATCCAGGCGGGCGTAGCCATTGGCCACCGCCTCCCGCGCCAGCGTGACCAGAAGGCTCTTGCCGTAACCCTTTCCGCGCATCTCGGGCTTGACGAACAGGTCCTCCAGGAAGATGCCGTGCACGCCGCGCCAGGTGGAGTAGTTGCGGAACCAGATCGCGCCGCCGACGATCTCGCCGCCCTCGTCGACCACATGCGCGAAAAGCGCGGGCGCGGCGCCGAACAGCGCCTCGCGCAACTGCTCCTCGGTGAGATGGCATTCGTGGCTTGCCTTCTCGTACTCGGCCAGGGCGTGGACGAGTTCGACCAGGCCGGGGATATCGGCCTCGGTCGCGCGGCGAATGGTTCCGGTCACTGCTGTGCTCCATCGATAGTGTGAACAAGATTGTGCGCCAATATGGTTCGCGCCTCGTGCTCGTGACCGAGCACGGTGGCGGCGGCCGTGGACATGGCGAAGCGGCGGCCCTCCACGATATCGAGTCCGGCCCAGCGCGCGATGAGCGCGCGCGAGAAATGACCGTGGCCGACCAGGATCACATCGCGTTCGGGCAGGGCGGGCACCGCGGCGGCCAGCACCCGGTCGGCCCTGGCGCGGACCTGCGCGGCCGTCTCGCCGCCGGGCGCCGCGCCGGTCCAGATGGTCCAACCCGGCGCGGATTCGCGGATCTGCGGGGTCGTCATGCCCTCGTAGTCGCCGTAATCCCACTCGACCAGGTCGTCGTCGACGGTCGCATCGGCGAATCCGGCCAATTCCGCGGTGCGCACGGCCCGCTGGCGCGGGCTGGTCAGCACCAGCGGATCGCGCAATTTCAGCGCGGCGAGCAACTGTCCGGCGGCACGGGCCTGATCCTCGCCGCGTTCGGTCAGCGGGAGATCGGTGCGGCCGGTATGTCGATGCGCGGCCGACCACGCCGTCTCACCGTGGCGTAGCAGCACTAGGCGAGCATCCTCTGGTTCGGGCATGGGTCAATCATGGGCTACTCGCCGGGATCGGGGGTACCGGGTTCGGTCGCGGGCCGGTCAGCCCAGTGCGAACAGGGTGGCGCCGCGCTTCTCCAGGATGACGGCGCCGAGCACCGACAGCGAAAGGGGTGCGCCACCGTAGTCGGGGCGATCGACCGGAATTCTGGACTGCTCCGCGCCCGTCGACGGATCGAGCACCGCGATCCCCCCGGCCACCGGCAGCAGCAGCCGACCCGCCATCAGCGCGGGCGTGCCCACAGCGCCGGGAGCCTGCCACAGCTGGTCGAAAGTGCTCGCGCTCAAAGCGATCACGCTGTCGCCGGTGAAGACGAAGAAGGCCGAGCCGATGCGGGTGGTCGCGGTGTCCGCGATCGGCGCGGGCAGATCGCGCAGCAGCAGCTGATTGCCGGAGGCGTCATAGATCCCGATGCGCGGACCGGCGGGCGCGTCGGCCACCGGATGCGGCGCGGGCGGCAGATACAGCGCGACGCGGCTGTCGGAGACCGCGAGCACCCGCACACCGGGCGCGTCCGCGCCGGGACCGGTGAGCACGTGCGAGCCGTACTCCTCCGGGACGGTGTTGTCCTTGGGTGCGGGATTGAGCACGCTGAGCCGATTGGACGGATCGTTGGGGCAACGCTCCACCACGGCCAGCCGGGCCGCGCTCGAGCCGGCCGAGAGCAGGGTGCAGCCCGTGCGCGGCTGGGTCTTGGCGTTGACCTGGGCGTCGACATATCCGTATTCGACCGTGCGCACCAGATCCGAGCGCCACATCTCCAACCTGTCCCGCCCCGCGGCCAGCACGTAGGTGCCGTCGACCGAAAGGCGGACCGATTTGTCCATATAGCTGCTGCGGGCGGTGCGCCGCGACCCGTCCTCGCCCGCCAGCAAGGTGGCCTGGCTACAGCCGCGCTGGTCGCGATACACCGCGATGACCATCCCGAACTGCGACTCCACCCCGCACAGCGGCATATCGCGTCGGTAGCGCCACACCTGCTCGCCCGTCGTCAGGTCGTGGCCGACGACCGAGCCCTCCTCCCCGGTGACCGCGACGCCGCCCGCGACCAGCGCACGGGCGTCCGCGCTGTCGGGGGCATGCCACAGTTCGCGCAGCCCGGTGGGCAATTTGTCGGCGGGGGTCGGCGCCGTCGCGGGGTGGGTGGCCGTCACCGATTCGGTGCCGCGCGCGTCGCCGCGCGCCCACACCACGATCGCCGCCACCACCACCAAGACGGCTATCACGACCGCGGAGATGATGTCGGCGCGCGTCCGCCGCTCGGGTGCGAGCACGTGAGCGAGAGTAGCGGATTCGGCGCGCTCAGGCCGATGCGGTCGCGACGGTGGGGATGGGTTCCCCGGCCTGCGCCGTGCCTGCCGCGGACTCCTCGCTCGGGCGGCGACGGCGACGAGTGCGGCGCGGGGCCGCCTGCTCGCCCGCGTCGGCGGCCGGAGCCTCGGTCGACTGCGTGCTGTCCCCGGTGGCCGTCGCGGTGTCGGCGACTTTCGCGCGGGTAGTGCGGGTCCGTCGCCGGACGGGCTTGGCGGGCTGCTCGTCCTGCGAGGTCTCCGACTCGGGCGCCGCGGCGGTGAATGCGGCAACATCGGATGCGGTCACTCGGGGTGCGGCAGCATCGGATACGGCAGCGTCATGCTCGGGCGTCGGGGCGTCCGCGTCGACGGAATCGGTTGCGCCCGACTCGGATTCGACCGCGTTCTCCTCGCCGCCGCGCCGCCGCCTTCGCCTGCGGCGCGCGGGACGGTCCTGCTCGTCGTCCGCGAGAGCCGGTGTGGCATCCGGGTTCTCGGCGGTCGGCTCGGTATCCGTCTCGAGCGCGGCGCCATTCGCCTCCACCGGCTGACCACCCCTGGTGCGCTTGCGGTTGCGCTTGCGCGCGGCGCGGGCGGGCCGCTCGACGACCTCCGCGTCGGCCGCGCGCTCGGGGCGCGGCTTGCGGACCAGGCCCGTAACGCCCTCCGGGATGCCGAGATCGGAGAATAGGTGCGGCGAACGCGAGTAGGTCTCCACCGGCTCCGGGATGCCGAGGCCCAGCGCGGCATTGATGGCGGACCAGCGGTTGAGTTCGTCCCAGTCGATCAGGGTGATCGCGACGCCGGTGCGCCCGGCCCGGCCGGTGCGGCCGATACGGTGCACGTAGGTCTTCTCGTCCTCCGGGCACTGGTAGTTGACGACGTGGGTGACATCGTCGATATCGATGCCGCGCGCCGCGACATCGGTGGCGACCAGTACATCGATGGCGCCGCGCCGGAACTTGGCGAGCGCCTTCTCCCGCGCGATCTGGCCGAGATCGCCGTGGACCGCGCCGACCGCGAAACCGCGTTCGGCCAGTTCGTCGGCCACCTTCTGGGCGGTGCGCTTGGTCCTGGTGAAGATCATGGTGGCCCCGCGGCTCTCGGCCTGCAGGATGCGCGCGATCAGTTCGCTCTTGTCCAGCGCGTGCGCCCGGTAGACGAACTGTGCGGTGCGGTCGTGCACCGCCGAGTCGTGCGGCTCCTCGGCCCGGATATGGGTGGGGCGGGTGAGGAAGGTGCGGGCCAGGGTGATGATCGGGCCGGGCATGGTGGCCGAGAACAGCATGGTCTGCCGCTTCTCCGGGACCATGTTCAGGATGCGCTCGATATCCGGGAGGAAGCCCAGGTCGAGCATTTCATCGGCCTCGTCGAGCACCAGCACGCCGACCTTGCCGAGGATGAGGTGCTGCTGGTCGGCCAGGTCGAGCAGGCGACCGGGAGTGCCGACGACCACATCGACTCCGGCGCGCAGTGCCTCGATCTGTGCCTCGTAGGGGCGGCCGCCGTAGATGGAGGTGACCCGCAGCGGGCCGCGTCCGCCCGCCAGGTGCTTGGCGGCGTTCTCCAGGTCCTGGGTGACCTGGATGCACAGTTCGCGGGTGGGCACGATGACCAGTGCCCTGGGGGTGCCGTCCAACGGTGTGACACCGGATTCCGGGGTGGCGACGCGATGCAGCAGTGGCACTCCGAATCCGAAGGTTTTTCCCATACCCGTGCGGGCCTGGCCGATCAGGTCCTCACCGGCCAGCGCGAGCGGCAGGGTGAGTTCCTGAATGGCGAAAGTGCGTTCGATGCCGATCTCGCCGAGTGCGCGCACGATTTCCGGGCGCACGCCCAATTCCGCGAATGTCGGTGCGGTATGTGTCGCGTCCAGTTCGGCCGTCAACAGGGTGTCGGTCAGACCCGGTTCCGGTTCTACGGTGATCTTGCTCAGGTTCTTCGCCTTCCTCGTATGCGCGTCCCGCGCGCACCGAGGGTGTGGGGCGGACCGGCCGGTCCGCGACGACCACATCTCCGCTTGTCGCTGTTCACCGCCGTGCCGCAGCCGGATCACGGGGCCAGCTGTGGGCCAACTCGGGATACCTAGGCGCGGCGCACGGGGTGACGCGGATCAGGTGCGCGCACATTTTCCGAACTCGGGAAACCCGCTGCGAATCGTTGTCGCGTGCGAAAATTTCCGTTGTCCCGAGAGATTGTAGCGTGATATTGTGCGCCGCTCGAATTGCCGTCCGGCGCAATTCGTCGCATTAGTACGGTTTCGCTGAGACGTTTCTCGACGTATGTTGTGGCACATGGCAATTCATCCGGCGCGTCGAATCTGGGCGACGCTCGAACCGCTGCATGTCGTCACCTATTTCGGGTCGGGGGTGAAGGAGTCGGCGCTCGCGCTCGGGTTGCGCGGGGTCTCGCAGGCATACTTCGCATATCGGGCGGCCCCGCTCGGCGCGGTCGGCGCGGGCGCGGTGCTGGCCACCTTCTCCGTCTACCATCGCGACGCCATAGCCAGGGCGCTGCCCGCCGCCTGGGAGCACACCACGCCCCAGCATTGCCTCGAGGCCAGGCTGGCGCTCTCGACCAGGGTGCTGCGCGAATGCGGCGCGGGTTCGGCCGAGGCGGCGCGCGCGGTCGCCCTGCTCACCCCGGTGCAGCAGAGCGCGGACCCCACCGGTCGGGCGCTGTTCGCGGCCAACGCGGAATTGCCGCTGCCCGAGGATCCGGTGGGCGCGCTGTGGCAGTTGGCCACCTCACTGCGCGAACATCGCGGCGACGGCCATGTCGCGGCCCTGATCACCCACGGCCTGACCGGCCGTCACGCGATGGTGCTGCAGGTCGCCGCGGGTAAGACGCTCCAGTCGGTGGCGCGCACCGTGCGCGGCATCTCCGAACAGGAATGGTCCGACGCGGTGGACGAATTGCGGGCCGCCGGATTGGTGGTCGGCGAACCGACCAGCCCGACGCTCACCGCGGGAGGTGGCGACCTGCTCGATCGGATCGAGCGGGCCACCGACGAGTCGTCCTGGCGCGGCGCGCTGTCGGTGCTGTCGCAGGACGCGATCGCCGAGGTGACCACCACGCTCGCGCCGCTGGTCAAGCGGATCCGCGCGGAGATCATCCCGGCCGCGAGCCCGATGGCCATGGGCGAGGTCGAGGACTGAGCGCTATTCGATCGGCAACCGAATTCGCGTCCCGCATGGTGGACGCGAATTTCGGATGCCGGGAGCGCGGCCGGGACGCCCGGCGGGATCGGGCGTCGCGGGACTACGCTGTGCGGCATGGGAGCCCCGTCACCCGCGCTCGGCGCATCGCAGACCGACCAGCACCTCTCGCCGGTCGCCGCCGACCACTCCGGCGTGACCGACCTGTTCGCCGTGCTCGCCTACGGTGAGATCTCCGCCTTCTACCGCCTGACCAAGGAGGCCGAACTCTCCCCGACGCTGCGCGGCAAGGTCGCGGTGGCCAAGATGGCCGCCGCCGAGATGGGCCACTTCACCACCCTCGAGTCCGCGCTCGCCGAAAGGGGGATCGACGTCTTCGACGCCATGGCCCCCTTCGTGCGGGCGCTGGACGCCTATCACGCCTCCACCGACCCGTCGACCTGGCTGGAGTCGATGGTGAAATTCCACGTCGGCGACGGTATCGCCGCCGATTTCTACACCGAGATCGCGGGCGCGCTGGCCCCCGAGGTGGCCACGGTGGTCCGCGATGTGCTCGCCGAGACCAGCCACTCCGAATTCGTCGTCGAGGAGGTGCGCCGCGCGGTGGCCACCAACCGCGCCGAACGCGACCGGCTCACCCTGTGGGGTCGCCGCCTGCTCGGTGAGGCCATCACCCAGGCGCAGTACGTCATGGCCCAGCGCGACGAGCTGACCGAACTGGTCCTCACTGCCACGGGCGATCTGAATGGCATCGCCGCGCTGTTCGAGCGCATGCAGGACAGCCACGCCGAGCGCATGGCGGTGCTCGGGCTCTGATTATTCGTTCGCGGCGCGCTTGCCGACCAGGCGCAGTGCGGGTGTGCGCGCCGTCGTCTGCTCGACGAGCCAGACCGCGACGCTGTGATCGCCCGCGCCGTCCAGTGTTTCGAAGGGCACCGTGACGGGGCCGTGCACCGGATGCGCGAGCGCCAGGCGCGCGTTCGTGAATCCGCTGGGCGGGTGCCGGAGCCAGCGCAGCGCGAATTCCGGTGTTCGGCAGAGCTCCTCGATGAACCGTTCGATCCCGGTATCCGCGCCCCAGCGCATCTGGCTGCGCCGCAGCGCGGCGATCAGCAGGTCGGCCACCGCATCCCATTCGCGCCAGACCCGGCGGGCGGCGGGATGGGTGAAGGTGTAGGTCGCGAGGTTCACCCGGTCGGGCTCGTCGAGCAGACCGAGCGGCCCCGCGAACTCGGCCCAGGCGGCATTCCAGTGCACGACATCGAGTTGTCTGCCGAGCACGAAGGCCGGGGTCGGATTCAGCGCCCGCACGATGCCCATCATCGTCTCGGAGACCTCGGCTTCTGGGGGTGTCTCGCCGGGACAGCCCGCGCCCTGGCAGGCGGTGAGCGAGAGCCAGCCGAAGTGGTGTCGGGCCGAACCCTCCAGTTTGAGCGCGTTGGCCAGCGCGTTGACCACCGCCATCGACGGATTGGTGTCGCGACCCTGTTCGAGTCGGGCCAGGTAGTCGGCGCTGAGTCCGGCGAGGACCGCGACCTCCTCGCGGCGCAGACCGGGGGTGCGGCGACGCCCGCCCTCGGGCAGCCCGACATCGGCGGGCCGCAGCTCGGCGCGGCGCGCGACCAGGAATTCGGCAAATCCAGAGCGGGCCATGCACCCCATGATGCCGAAGGGTGGTCGGCTTATCCTCGCCCTGGCGGGGCCAGGATAACGGCGGTCTGGCTATCGACCGGTGGTGCCGCGATGGTCGGGATATGACGATTCCCGCCACACTCAAGACCGGTCCGTGGGCGCTGGACACATTCCACTCCTCGGTCGGTTTCACCATTCGCCACCTGGGCATCGCCAAGGTACGCGGCTCGTTCACCCGGTTCGACACCGAATTCGAGGCCCACGAGGACGGCACCGCCACCATCGGCGCGACGATCCACCTCGACTCCTTCGACACCGGCAATGCCGACCGCGACGCGCATATCCGCAATGCCGACTTCCTCGATGTCGCGAACCGCCCCACGCTGAGCTTCCGCGCCGTCGAACCCGTCGCCATCGCCGAGACCTTCACCGTCGCGGGCGAGGCCACCCTCGGCGCCATCACCAAACCCGTGACCCTCGAGGTGGAGTGGGGCGGGGTGCAGGAGTTCGGCGCGACGGGGCAGCGGCACGCCGGATTCTCGGCCACCGGAACCATCAAACGCACCGATTTCGGCGTGGGCGGCCCGCTGCCCGGCCTGCTCAGCGACGCGGTCAAGGTGGAACTCGAGATTCAGCTCGTCGAACCGAAGTGAGGCGGCGCATTTCGCTGTGGGCGCACGCGACCGCGTGCCCTCGGCGGGTTGTGCTGCACTAACCTGGTTTCGACAGCGAAGGACTCAACGTTCGGAGGTTGGCCGTGGAGGTCAAGATCGGTATCTCGGATAGCCCGCGCGAGCTGGTGATCAACAGCGGACAGACCCCCGACGAGGTGGAGAAGCTGGTCAGCGACGCGCTCGGCGGCGGTGCGGGCGCGATCCTGTCGCTGGCCGACGAGAAGGGCCGCAAGTACCTGATCCAGGCCGGGAAGGTCTCCTACGTGGAGATCGGCGCGCTCACCGCGGGCCGGGTCGGCTTCGCCGCGGTGTGACATCGGTAGTTCTCGCAGATGGCAAGAGCCCCCTCCGAAGAGGGGGCTCTTGTCGTCTCGGCGGGTCAGTCGATCGGATGCAGCGGCACGTGCGACAGACCACCCCAGGCGAGGGCGACGGTGGTGTCCACCGCCTCCTCCTTCGGGATCGGCCGGTCCGCCTCGAGCCAGTACCTGGCGGTGAACTGGCTGGCCCCGACCAGACCGACCGCGAGGATGCGGGCGCGGTAGGGATCCAGACCCGAATCGTGGGCGACCAGATCGAAGACGGCGTCCACGCAGGCCTCGGTGGCCTGTTCGACCCGGCGCTGCACCTGCGGCTCCGAGGTCAGATCCGATTCGAAGACCAGACGGAAACCCTGCATCTCGTTGTCTACGAAATCGAAGTACGCCTGCACGGCGGCGCGGGCGCGTTGACGGTTGTCGGTGGTCGAGCGCAGCGCCTGCCGCACGCTGGAGACCAGCATGTCGACATAGTTCTGCAGGACGGCCAAATATAGCTCCAGCTTGCTGCTGAAGTGCTGGTACAGCACCGGTTTGCTGACTCCGGCGCACTGCGAGATCTCGTCCATGCCCGCGGCGTGATATCCGCGCAGCACGAAAACCTCGCTAGCCGCCCGTAGGAGTTGCTGCCGCCGTTCCTCGCGCGGCAGCCGGGTGCCGCGTTTGGTCGGTGCCTGGGCCGACGACGACGAGGATCTGCGCGACGTCATCCGGTCCACGAGGTCAGTCATTTCTGCTCTCCCAGTCGATTCCCCGGCAGGAGGGGTGTGCACCGGGTATCCGAGAAACGATACTCGGTTGTCGCGCGCGGCGGATGCTCGCGGTCCCCACCCACGAATGCTGAGCAGATGCTCCGGACTGGCTTCGGCGGGCCGGTTTCCGTAGTCTCGGGCGTCGTGGCAAGGTCCGGACCGGATTCACGGTCGCGTACCGGGAATAGCGCCAGTGCGCGGAAGATATCGCGCGAGGACACCCCGGAGGAAAACAGAAATCGGCGCGAGCTCGAGGTTTATGACCCGCTCGGTCTCTATTCGCACCCCGATGGATCGCACGAACCGTTGCGCGCGAGTTGGGATCCCACCGGGGCCGACGAGCAGCGCGAGACGGAAAAGCCGAGCGCGCTAAGACGTTTCGTCTCCACCTACGGGTGGCGGGCCTATGCGCTCCCTATCCTTTTCGTGGTCACCGTATTCGTCGTCGTGGACGCGGTGCGCGGTGGCAATCCGCCCGCATCCGTAACTGGCGCTCCGGGATTGGGTTCGCTGAGTCCGCGTGCCGCCGTGTCGGGCATCATCGGCGCGCCGCCCGGCGACGGCCGCTTCCCGAAGGATCTGCCGACGGGTGTGCTGCCCGAGGGCGGCGCGTTCACCGAATCCGGCGCTGGGACATGGCATCTCATCGCCGGCGCCGGACCGCAGGTCGGCGCGGGCGCCGAGACCGTCTTTCGGTATTCGATCGAAATCGAGGACGGGCTCGACACTTCCGGCTTCGGCGGCGACGAATCGGTCGCGCGGATGATCGATTCCACCCTGGCCAACCCGAAAAGCTGGACCCACGACCCCAAATTCGGCTTCCGCCGAGTCGACCAGGGCGACACCGAATTCCGCATCTCGCTTACCACCCGCCAAACCACCCGCAAGGCTTGCGGTTTCGAGATCCCCATCGATTCCTCCTGCTACAACGCCGATCTCGGCCGGGTGGTGCTCTCGGAGGCGCGCTGGGTGCGCGGCGCGACCGCCTTCGAGGGCGATATCGGGTCCTACCGGCAGTACCAGATCAACCACGAGGTCGGCCACGCCATCGGCTACCACCGGCATCAGCCCTGCGATTCCGACGGCGGCCTGGCCCCGGTCATGATGCAGCAGACCTTCGGGGTGCGCGACAACGACATCGCCGCGCTGGAACCCGGCGGCGTGGTGCCCATGGACGGCAAGGTCTGCCGCTTCAATCCCTGGCCGTACCCGCGCGGGTGACGCCGGCGCGGGTGCGACACCATGGTCGGGGAAGAACGGCCCCGTAACCGGTGTTGTATCGGGAGAAATCGGCCAATTCGATGCGAGGAGTCCTGGACGTGTCATCACCGAAGTCCCTGCCGCCACTGGTCGAGCCCGCCCCGGAGCTCACCAGGGACGAGGTCGCTCGCTACAGCCGCCACCTGATCATCCCGGATCTGGGCGTCGACGGCCAGAAGCGATTGAAGAACGCCAAGGTGCTGGTCATCGGCGCGGGGGGCCTCGGGTCGCCCGCCCTGCTCTATCTCGCGGCCGCGGGCGTCGGCACCCTCGGCATCGTGGAATTCGACGAGGTAGACGCGTCGAATCTGCAGCGGCAGATCATTCACGGCGAATCCGATATCGGCCGCGCCAAGGCCGACAGCGCCCGCGATTCCATTCTGGAGATCAATTCCGGAATCGAGGTGCGGCTGCACAAGATTCGGCTCGAACCCGACAATGCGGTGGACCTTTTCCGCGAATACGACCTCATCGTCGACGGCACCGACAATTTCGCGACCCGCTACCTGGTCAACGATGCCGCGGTGCTCGCGGGCAAACCGTACGTGTGGGGTTCGATCTACCGGTTCGAAGGTCAGGTCTCGGTGTTCTGGGAGGACGCCCCGGACGGACGCGGCATCAACTACCGCGACCTGTACCTGGAGGCCCCGCCGCCCGGCATGGTGCCCTCCTGCGCCGAAGGCGGCGTCCTCGGCGTGCTGTGCGCCTCGATCGGTTCGATCATGGTGACCGAGGCGATCAAACTCCTCACCGGCGTCGGCGATCCGCTGCTGGGGCGGCTCATGGTCTACGACGCACTGGATATGAGCTACCGCACCATCAAGCTGCGCCGCGATCCGGAGCGTCAGCCGATCACCGAACTGATCGACTACGAGGCGTTCTGCGGTGTGGTGTCCGAGGAGGGGCAGACCGCGGCCATCGGCTCCACCATCACCGCGCGCGCCCTCAAGGAGATGATCGACGCGGGCAAGCCGGTGGAGATCATCGACGTGCGCGAACCGGTGGAATGGGACATCGTGCACATCGACGGCGCGCGGCTCATCCCCAAGGACCGCATCCTGTCCGGTGAGGCGCTCTCGGAGTTGCCGCAGAATCGCCCGATCGTGCTGCACTGCAAGACCGGCGTCCGCTCGGCAGAGGCATTGGCCGCACTCAAACGCGCGGGATTCGCCGACGCGACGCACGTCCAGGGCGGAATCGTCGCCTGGGCCAAACAGGTCGATCCTTCGCTGCCGGTTTACTGAATTCGGTCGCGGGCCGGTCACGGCTACGGCGCGGCATCCGAAACCCGTTCCAAGCCGGCGGTACCGTACCGGCCGTGACGTCTGTGGAACCCCCCGAACACGTGCGTGCCACCTTCGGACTGCGCGAAGTGGCTCCCGTGGCGCTGGGCGACTGGGACGGTGCCTGGCGACTCGGCGATGTGGTGTTGAGCCCGGTGGCCGATCACGCCAGGGCGGCGTGGTCGGCCAAGGTGCGCGAGACGCTGAAAGTGGACGGACTACGCCTGGCCCGCCCGGTGCGCGCCACCGACGGCCGCTACGTGGTCTCCGGGTGGCGCGCCGACACCTACCTCGACGGTAATCCCGAACCCCGCCACGACGAGGTGGTCTCCATCTCGCTGCGCCTGCACCAGGCCACCGCGCGGCTGGAGCGGCCGCGGTTCCTGGTGCAACCGCCGGTCGCGCCGTGGATGGACGTGGATGTCTTCGTCGCGGCCGACCGCGCCGCGTGGGAGGCGGTGCCGCTGCGCGGTTTACGCGCGGGCGGCACCCCGCCCGCCGGATCGCCGGATGGTCAGCGCAGTATGCAGCTCATCGGTCAGTTGGCGACGCTGCGCAAATCGGTGCGCACCCCGGCGCAGTTGGTGCACGGGGACCTGTTCGGGACCGTGCTGTTCGCGGGGGCTTTCACGCCGGGACTGGCCGATATCACCCCGTACTGGCGGCCCGCGCCGTGGGCGGCGGGCGTCATCGTGGTGGACGCGCTGTCCTGGGGTGGGGCCGATGACGGACTGCTGGAACGCTGGTCGGATCTGCCCGAATGGCCGCAGATGCTGTTGCGCGCGGTCATGTTTCGACTCGCGGTGCACGCACTGCACCCCAGGTCCACGCCCGAGGCGTTTCCGGGTCTGGCCAGGACGGCGGATATGGTCCGACTGATGCTCTGAGTTCTAGCGAGCGTCCGGATATTCCGAGATCAGCGAATCAAGAAAGCATTTGGCCGCTGCGGCGGCTCGATCCTGATCCCCCTCGATGATCGCGTGCACCATCTCGTGGTGCTCGGAGTCGTAGGAGTCGTCGGATTTGGAAGTGCGGGAACGGATCACCTGCTCGATACTGGGCAGCAGGGAATCGTAGAACTCGAGGTAGACCGCGTTGTGGCTGGCGACGACAATGGCCCGGTGCAGTTCCACATCGGCCTCGATGGCGGCGCGATTGTCGTTGTCCCAGTCCTTGTCGGTGCGTTCGTCGAGCAGGCGGCGCAGGGTGGTGATATCGACGTCGTCGCGGCGGCGGGCGGCCAGGGCGGCGGCGGTGGTGTCGAGTGCCATGCGCAGTTCGAGCAGGTCGCGCTCTCTGGCGTCGGCGAAGTATTTGCCGAGTGTGCCCCCCACCTCCGAGGCGGCGATCACGTAGGTGCCCGAACCCTGGCGGCGCTCCAGCATGCCCGCGTGCACGAGGGCCTGCACGGCCTCGCGGACGGTATTGCGGCCGGTGCCGGTGAGCTCGGTGAGCTCGGGTTCGGTGGGGATGCGGGAACCGATGCTCCAGCGGCCGGAACGGATTTCGGCTCGCAGTTGTTCGGTTACTTGGGCGATTAGGCTGGTGCGCCGGACTGGTTGCACCGCCATAGAGTACCGCTCGTCACAAACCATTGTCCCCGATCGTAGGGTCATCCTATGATTTTGCAGTGACTGCGACCCTCCACGACACTGCGACGCGCCCGGACCTGAACCGCAAACGAGCTCTGATCGAGGGTCGCCTACTCGTCCTGGCCGCGATTCTCATGTCGGCGCTCACACTGCGGGTCGCCGTCACCGCCTTCAGCCCGCTCGCCGAACGCATCGGCCACGATATCGGCTACTCGACCGCCGTGGTCGGCGTCTTCGGCATGATCCCCACCGCCATGTTCGCGCTGTCGGGTCTGCTCACCCCGCTGCTGATGCGCCGCATCGGACTCGAGCGCACCGCGCTGGTGGCCATGCTCGCCGCGGGTGCGGGCCAGTTGATCCGCATCATGATGTCGCAGACCATCGGGCTGCTGGTCTTCTCCGCGCTGGCCCTCGCCGGTATGGGCATCGGCAACGTGGTGATTCCGCCGCTGGTCAAGCGCTACTTCTCCGACCGACTGGCCACCGTCAGCACGATCTACATCGTGATGGTGCAGATCGGCACCGTGGTCCCCGCGCTGGTCGCCGTGCCGCTGGCCGACACGCACGGCTGGCGCGTCTCCCTCGGCGTCTGGTGCGTCCTGGGCTTCGCCGCCGCGGTCCCCTGGATCGGCATCCTGCTGGACCGACGCGGCCGTGATGTGGTCGATCACACCGCGATTCCGACCGAGGACGGACCCAAGGGCAAGGTGTGGCGTTCGCCGGTGGCCTGGGGCATGGTCGGCATGTTCGGCATGACCTCGCTCACCACCTACGCCATCTTCGCCTGGCTGCCCAGAATCCTCACCGAGGCGGGCGCGAGCGCGAGCTTCGCGGGCACCATGGTCGGCGTGTTCGGCGGCGTCGGCCTGATCTCCGCGCTGAGCGCGCCCACCCTGGTCGCGAAGGTGCGCAACCCCTTCCCGCTGGTGCTCGTCTGCGCGATGTTCTTCTTCATCGCCTTCGCCGCACTGCTGTGGACGCCGATGAGCGCGCCACTGCTGTGGGTGTTCCTGCTCGGCCTCGGCCCGAGCACCTTCCCGATGTCGCTCACGCTGATCAACCTGCGCACCAACACCCCGCAGGGGTCGGCCGCGCTGTCCGGCTTCGCTCAGGGCGGCGGCTATGCCGTGGCCTGCCTCGGGCCGCTGCTGTTCGGTCTGCTGCACACCGCCACCGGCGGTTGGCTCGCGCCCTTCGGCATGCTGGTGGTCGCGGTGCTGATCATGGTCATCGGCGGGTGGCTGGTGTGCAAGCCGCGCTACCTCGAGGACACCTGGCACTGAGCCGCCTGCAGATCTCCCCGCGCCGGACGACTCCTTCTCCGTCCGGCGCGGGGATCTTCACATCGGGGGTCGAGGCCGCGTGAGCAAGGATTGACCTCGCCGACATTGCGCGCAGCATGACGGCAATACCCATTTCCTACGGTGGGGCCAACCGATAGCTGGGAGGCCCGCGGTGCTGAGGCGCAAACGCACAATCGAAGACTGGAATGCCGAGGATGTCGCTGCCTGGGAGGCAGGCGGCAAGCGGGTCGCCCGGCGCAATCTGATCTGGTCCATCGGCGCCGAGCACATCGGCTTCTCGATCTGGTCGATCTGGTCGGTGCTGGTGCTGATGATGCCGCAGCCGATCTACCACATCGACGCCGTCGGCAAGTTCTACCTGGTAGCCATGCCCACCCTGGTCGGCGCGCTCATGCGCATTCCCTACACGGTGGCCACCGCCAGATTCGGCGGGCGCAACTGGACCGTCTTCAGCGCTTTGCTCCTGCTGGTTCCCACCCTGCTGACCATGTACTACATGGCCAATCCCGCCTCGTACACCACCTACCTGGTGGTGGCCGCCGCGGCGGGTGTCGGCGGCGGCAATTTCTCCTCATCCATGACGAATATCAACGCCTTCTATCCGCAGCGCCTCAAGGGGTGGGCGCTGGGATTGAACGCGGGCGGCGGCAATATCGGCGTTCCCGCCGTCCAGTTGCTGGGTCTGGCGATCATCGCGGTCCTCGGCCGGACCTATTCCGGCGACGGCCGCCAAGCCGCGGTGCTGTGCTCGATCTACTTGGCGCTCATCGTGATCGCCGCCCTCGGCGCGTTTTTGTTCATGGACAATCTGCGCGACCAGAAGGCCGACCTCTCGGCCATGGCGCGCATGCTGAAGCACCGTGAATCCTGGGTGATGAGCGTGCTCTATATCGGCACCTTCGGCTCGTTCATCGGATACAGCTTCGCCTTCGGCCAAATACTCAATATCAATTTCACCGCCGAACTCACCGAGGCCGCACAGGCGTTGCAGGGTTCGGAGCGGGTGGCCGCGCTGCGGGCGGTGGCGGGGGACGCCTCGCTGCGTGCGGCGCAGATCGCCTTCCTCGGACCGCTGCTCGGATCGCTGGTGCGACCGCTCGGCGGGCGACTGGCCGACCGCTTCGGCGGCGGGCGGATCACCCTCTACACCTTTCTCACCATGGCGCTGGCGGCGTCGGTGGTGGTGGCGACGGGTCTGCACAATGGGCACCGCGCCCCCACCCACGCCGAATTGTGGTGGTACGTGGTCGGTTTCATCCTGCTGTTCGTACTCTCCGGCATCGGCAACGGGTCGACCTACAAGATGATCCCCTCGATCTTCGAGGCCAAGTCGAAATCGGTCGCGGGCGATGCCGCCGCCTGGTCGCGCAATATGTCCGGCGCGCTCATCGGATTCGCCGGTGCGCTCGGCGCTTTCGGCGGGGTGCTGATCAATATGGTGCTGCGCGCCTCCTACGCCGCCACCAAATCCGCCACCAACGCGTTCGTGGTATTCCTCGCCTTCTACGCGGTGTGCGCGGTCATCACCTGGGCGGTCTTCCTGCGCCGTCCCAGCGGGGTCGCGCTCGACGTCATCGAGACAATAAGGCCCGCAGCGACTTCCGCGACCCAACCGGTTCGCGCCTGATACCCGGACCGGAGGAGACACTGATGAATGGACGCGACAATCGGGGCGGCACCGCCGTCGTCATCGGACACGGCATGGTCGGGCACCGGTTCGTGGAGGCCATGCGCTCGCGCGACACCGAGGGCCGCTGGCGGGTGATCGTGCTCGCCGAGGAAACCGCGCCCGCCTACGACCGGGTCGGACTGTCCTCCTACGTGGGCAGTTGGGATGTCGGGGCGCTCGCACTACCCGGCAACGACTACCCCGGCGATCCGCTGGTCGACCTGCGGCTCGGGCAGCCCGCCACCGCCATTGACCGGGCGTCGCGCCAGGTCACCACCGCCTCCGGGGAGGTCATCGGATACGACGCGCTGGTGCTGGCGACCGGGTCCTACCCGTTCGTGCCGCCGGTGCCCGGTCACGATCGACCGGAATGCTTCGTCTACCGGACCCTCGAGGATCTCGACGGGATCCGGGCCGCCGCCGAGGCGGCCGGGCCGGGGGCGGCGGGGGTCGTGGTCGGCGGTGGCCTACTCGGCCTCGAGGCCGCCAACGCCCTGCGGCTGCTCGGGCTCACCCCGCACGTCGTGGAATTCAACGACCGACTGATGCCCGCCCAGGTGGACGCGGGCGGCGGTGCGATCCTGGAACGCCTCGTCACCGAGATGGGGCTGCGTGTGCACACGGGCGTCGGCACCTCGTCGATCGAGCCGTCGGACAGCGGCGTACACGTGACACTCTCCGACGGGACGGTGCTCGACGCCGCGCTGGTGGTGTTCTCGGCAGGCGTGCGACCCCGCGACCAACTGGCCCGCGACTGCGGACTCGAGGTCGGGCCGCGCGGCGGCGTGCTGACCGATCGCGGGCTGGCCACCTCCGATCCCGGTGTGTGGGCCATCGGTGAATGCGCCGCCGTCGAGGGCAGTTGCTACGGGCTGGTCGCCCCCGGCTACGCCACCGCCGAGGTGGTGGCCGATCGGCTGCTCGGCGGCGCGGGGGAATTCCCCGGCGCCGATATGTCCACCAAGCTCAAGCTGCTGGGCGTCGACGTGGCGAGTTTCGGTGACGCGCACGGGGTCACGGCGGGCGCGCTGTCGGTGGTGCTGCACGACGCGGCCAAGAGTACCTACGCCAAACTGGTCGTCTCCGATGACGCGCGAATCCTTTTGGGCGGCATCCTCGTCGGCGACGCCGCACAGTACTCGGCGCTGCGACCGCTGGTCGGCCGCCCGCTGCCCGCACCACCCGCCGCCCTCATCTCCCCGGCGGGCGCCGAACTCGGCGCGGACGCGCTGCCCGACGACGCGCAGATCTGCTCCTGCAACAACATCACCAAAGGCGTGATCCGCGAAGCGATCTCGGACGGCGCGTGCGATATCCCGGCCATCAAGAGTTGCACCTCGGCCGGAACATCCTGCGGCGGTTGCGTTCCCATGCTCAAGAATCTGTTGGAGCAGTCGGGCGTCGCCATGTCCAAGGCGCTGTGCGAACACTTCCCGCAGTCGCGGGCCGAACTGTTCCAGATCGTGCAGGCCACCGGTATTCGCACCTTCTCCGGACTGATCGCCAAGTACGGCGCCGGATCCGGCTGCGATATCTGCAAACCCACCGTCGCCTCCATCCTGGCCTCCACCTCCAGCACGCACATCCTCGACGGCGAAACCGCAGCGCTACAGGACACCAACGACCACTTCCTGGCCAACCTGCAGAAGAACGGCACCTACTCGGTGGTGCCGCGCATACCGGGCGGCGAGGTCACCCCCGACCAGCTCATTGTGATCGGCCAGGTGGCAAAGGAATTCGGCCTCTACCTGAAAGTGACCGGCGGCCAGCGAATCGACCTGTTCGGCGCGCGGGTCGAACAGTTGCCGCTGATCTGGCGTCGATTGGTCGACGCCGGAATGGAATCCGGGCACGCCTACGGGAAATCGCTGCGCACGGTGAAGAGTTGCGTCGGCTCCACCTGGTGCCGCTACGGACAGCAGGATTCGGTCGGCATGGCGGTCCTGCTCGAAAAGCGCTACCGCGGACTGCGTTCACCGCACAAGCTCAAGCTCGCCGTCTCCGGATGCGCCCGCGAATGCGCCGAGGCGCGCGGCAAGGATGTCGGCGTCATCGCCACCGACACCGGCTGGAACCTGTATGTCGGTGGCAATGGCGGACTTTCACCCAAACACGCGGTACTGCTGGCGGGCGACCTCGACGATGCGACACTCATCCGCTACATCGACCGCTACCTGATGTTCTACATCCGCACCGCCGACAGATTGCAGCGCACCGCGCCGTGGCAGGAAGCGCTGGAAGGCGGCATCGACTATCTGCGGCAGGTGATCTGCGCCGACAGCCTGGGTATCGCCGCCGACCTCGAGGCGGCCATATCGCGGCATATCGCCGGCTACCGTGACGAATGGGCGGCGGTGCTGGAGGATACCGATAAGCTCTCGCGGTTCGTGTCCTTCGTCAATGCCCCCGAGGAGTCCGATCCGACCATCACCTTCGACGACAGCGGCGCGCGAAAGGTGCCGGTGTTGCTGGGTATGCCGGAGTTACCGGTCGGTACCCAGGGGAAATGACCACTTAACCGCCGAGAAACAGGACACCGGTACCAATGGTTGAGGCGTTTGGAGGATGACACCGATGACCGTGATCGAACTGCCCGGCCGGGCCGCGTTAACCACCACCGGGTGGACACGAGCCTGCCCACTCGACTACCTGATACCCGGCCGCGGCGTAGCGGTATTGCTGAAAGGTGGCCGACAGGCCGCCCTGTTCCTGCTGCCCGACGGCATGCTGTACGCCGTCGGCAATATCGATCCGATCGGCAGGGCCGCGGTCATCTCGCGCGGCCTGGTCGGTGATCGCGCGGGCACACCCGTGGTGATCTCACCGCTGCTCAAACAGGCGTACTCGCTGCTGGACGGGCGCTGCCTCGACAATGCCGATATCGCATTGCCGGTCTACGCGGTGCGAGTCACCGACGGTGTGGTCGCCGTGACGAATACGCCGGTGGCGGATACGTTGTCGGCGGACTGAGCGTCGATGACCGAAGCTGGGACCGCACCCGAAAGTCTGGCCGGATTCACCGTCGCCGTCACGGCCGCCCGCCGGGCCGACGAATTCGCCGCACTGCTCACCCGACGCGGCGCGACCATCATCGCCGCGCCCGCCATCCGGATCATCCCGCTGGCCGACGACACCGAACTCGCGCGGGTCACCCGCGGGCTCATCGCCGATCCGCCGCAGGTCACCGTGGCCACCACCGGCATCGGCTTGCGGGGTTGGATGGAAGCCGCCGACGACTGGGGCCTGGCCGACGCGCTGCACAACACCCTCGCCGCGGGTCGGGTGCTGGCACGCGGTCCCAAAGCCAAAGGCGCGATTCGCGCGGCCGGACTGCGCGAGGAATGGTCGCCCGCCTCGGAATCCTCGGCGGAAGTGCTCGACCATCTGCTGGCCGCGGGCGTGGCCGGTATGCGGATCGCCGTCCAATTACACGGCGCGACAACCGAATGGGAGCCGGTCCCCGACTTCTGCGAGGTGTTGCGCTGCGCCGGAGCCGATGTGGTGCCCGTCCCGGTGTATCGCTGGACACCGCCGGAGGATCCGGCGCCGATGGATCGACTGATCGAGGCCGTCCTCACCGGCAGCGTCGACTGCGTCACCTTCACCAGCGCCCCCGCCGTGGCCGCGATGCTGATGCGCGCCAAGGAAATCGATGTCGTCGGCGGACTGCTGCACGCGCTGCGCGGCCGAGTGTTGGCCGCCTGTGTCGGCCCGATCACCGCCGCACCGCTCGAAGAACTCGGGGTGGCCACCACCCAGCCCGCGCGGGCCAGGCTCGGGGCACTGGCCCGCCATGTGGCCGAGGAATTGCCCAGGCGCGCCAACAGGATTCAAGCGGGCGGGCATACGATCAGCGTGCGCGGAGCCTGCGTGATGGTGGACGGCGAGGTACGCCAACTACCACCCGCCCCAATGGCATTGATGCGCGCACTGTGCAGACAACCCGGCCGCGTCGTCTCCCGCGAGCAGCTACTGGCCACGCTGCCCGGCGGCGGCGGGGACACCCACGCCGTGGAAACCGCCATCGCCAGGCTGCGCACCGGACTCGGCACCCCCAAAGCCATCCAGACCGTAGTCAAACGCGGCTACCGACTCGCCGTCGACGTCGCCGAATGCACCTCGGACCCGACCCCGGCCACACCCCGCTTCGCCGGAGTCGGCTCCTGATGGGCGCCCCGGCCCTGGTCCTGGTCGCCCACGGCACCAGGAGCGCCGCAGGCGTGCGACTGATCGCCGAACTGGCCGAAGCGGTCCGCCGCCGCCTACCCGGCACCCTCATCCGGATCGCTTTCGTCGATGTCCTCGGCCCGGCCCCCAGCGAGGTGCTGCGCGATCTCGCAGCGGAATCCATTCCCGCCGTGGTGGTTCCAGCCTTCCTCGCCTCCGGCTTCCACGTCTTCAACGACGTCCCCCGCGAGATCTCCGCCGGCGAACACCCCAGCGTCACCGTCACCCCCGCCCTCGGCCCAGACCCGGCCCTGGCCCAAATCCAAGCCCAACGCCTACACCGAGCAGGTTGGCATCCCGGCGACGCAGTCGTTCTCGCTGCCGCAGGCTCCTCCGACCCCCGAGCCCGCCAAGACCTCCGCCGCGCCACCACTCTCCTCGCCCGCTGCCTCAACTCCCCAGTCCATCTCGCCAATATCGCCACCGGCACCCCCACCGTCACCGACGTGGTCGCCGCCCTCCGCCCCACCCACCCCCGCACCCACATAGCCGCCTACCTTCTCTCCCACGGCCTTTTCCACCAGCGCCTCCACGAGGTCGGCGCACACTCCGTCACGGCCCCTCTCGGCCCCCACCCCGCCGTCGTCAACCTCATCACCACCCGCTATCGCCCTGCTCTACACCAACCGATCCCGGTTCGCGCCTAGCGGAACGGATTCCACGCCCGTCGGTCCGGATCCACCCACTTGCCCCATGCTGTCTGTTCGACATCGATATCCAAGCTCAACTGTTCATAATTCACCGACTGCCTCCCTGGTGTAGATGCGATGCGTGCTGCCGTGTGATGCGACGCGAAGTCACCACCGGGTTCGTTCCCCACCTCGACCATCGATACGTCGACTCCGGCCTTGGACCCGCGGGGCCTCATCTTCTCGTTCCCGATCGAGTTCACCGGTTAGCCCCGGTGCCTGCTGAAGTTGGATCAGCGCCGCAATCTCAGGGCAGATGCCGCGTTCTCGAAGTGTCTGGCCATACGTTTCGCGGGCTTCGCGCTGCTGTTGCTCCTTCTGTGCCGTTTCGCGGCGTTGGTCTTCGCGCTGTACCGCCAGTGCAATACTGTTCAAGTCCTTGACAACATCCTGCCGCTGCTCTTCGCGAGACAACTCGAATTCGAGTTCCATCTCGCGCGTCTGCTCTTTACCCAAATTGAGCGTCGCGAGAATGTTTCGTGTATCTTCGCGTTCCTGCTCGCGAACCATATCCAAGTCCTGGGTGAGGTCTTTGTGGACTTCGTAGAGCCGATCGGCATCGAGTGTTCGCCCGGCTTTCTGATCCTGTTTCAACTGCTGTGCCTGCGTTCGGACATGCTTGTATAGCTGCTCTCGCGACAGCGCGGTCAGCTCACGCTGTGTGGCTTGTTCGAACTCCTTCGCTTCCCGAATGCGTTCAATCGTTTCGCGAGCTTCGGCTCGCCCACGCTCGTTGCCTTCGCGGAACCGTTCCATTTTGCGGAAGAGAGCAGCGCGTTCCCTGGCATTCGCGACGTCTTGCTGCCGGGATTGTTCGGCCGCGGTGAGCGCCTTTTTGAGTTCCCGTGCCTGCTCACGCTGCTTTGCTCGTTGCTCTCGTGCTTTCTCGCCGACGCCGGGCAGTTCGAGTTGTTGCCCGCGCTCCTGCTGCAATCCACGTGCCCATATCTCGCGGGCTTCATTCCGTGAGATCACCTGATGGGTGAACTTGTCCGGAAAATCTCGGATAAGCTCGGCCATCAATTCCTGGCATGGTCCTGAAATCGGCTCACGTTCTACCGATCGCAACGTGTGGTGGTCGATCTCACCTCTTTCGAGGAGGGCGTATACTACTCGAAGCTGCTTTACGTCCTTCTTGCCATCGATCCTTCCGGATTTTTCCTCGATGGTGAATATTTTCCCGCCGTCTTCTTTTATCTTGTCGAATCGAATATTGCCGACGTTTGAGACTTCGAAGATTCGTGACTGCTGAACGTAGCCGTTTTCGTGATCCCGGTAGTAGTCGCACGCGCCGTTCTCGAATACTCTGCCGCGCTTGTTGTTATCGACAACTTTCGCGCGGTCCTTGTCGTACTCCGGCACAGCCAACCCCCCAGGGCGTTCATGCGTTGAGTGAGACAGTTCGCTAGAATTCTTCGTGACGCTTTTCGTCGTGGTAGGACGAGTATTCTCGGATGGTTGCGGACATATCGGCGAACATTCCGCTGTATTCTTCGGGACTGTACTCGATCATGCTGCTTATCAGGTACCAAGCCGTGACTTCGTCCTCGTCATAGGTGTCGAATCGAAGGGCCGGATTGATATCTTCATAGAAGGTGAATTCTCGGCCCGGCCAGTCGTATTCGATCCATTCGGCCCCCGCGAACTTGGCGAAGCATTCGCCGATGAAGCAGATGAAGGCATCGGCCATGTCGGCCATCTCCGGCGCCATCGCGGTGGCGAGGTCCGGAAAGAGTTCGGCGACAACAGTATTGAGGCGGCGCACCTCTGCCGAGTCCTCCGGCCACGGTTGTGGAGGGATGGCCTTGATCTCGGCGTATCGCATGAACTTCCGCGTCTGCGCTGCTCGCCGAGCCGGGTCTACCCACTTGCCCCATGCGGTCTGCTCTACATGGAATTCTAAGCTCAACTGTTCGTGATCCACCGGTTGCGCCTCCCTGTGGTCGAGTGCCAGAGAGATCAGTATTACCTCCTCGGTCGGGGTGTTTCATCGAGCTCGCGGCTGTGGCGGGTGGGGTGCGTGCGTGATCAGGGGTGCGATGCGTGGTGCCAGGGGGATTTGGGAGCGGCGCTCGGCCGGGGTCCTGGCCGAGCGCCGCAGGTCGGCGACGACATCGGTCCGCGTCCGGGGATGGCGGAGGACGGCGGGCGATGTCGTCGCCGAGGGGGCCGGCCGCCGGTGATGTGGTGGGCAACCCGAGTCGGTATGGAAGGGGGTACTGCGCCGAACTCGGGGGCGACCAGCCCGTTCGGGGTGCGGAATCTCGGATCCGGCGGGAACCGCACCCGACCGCCGAGGATGCCGAGATTCCGCTATCACTGATCGGACCTAGAGGTGCGGTCCGTCAGTGAAACTGGTGCCCGCGCACGCTCGCGAGGAGGCCGTCCCAGGCTCCGGGGGCGAAGGTGAGCGCGGGTCCGGTCGGGTTCTTCGAGTCGCGCACGCCGATGGCGTCGGCGGCGAGCCAGTTCACCTCGACGCAGGCGGACTGGCCGTCGCTGTAGCTGCTCTTGAACCAGCCGAGTTTCCTGTTGGTGTTCATCGTGCATACTCCTTCGCGACCTGCCGCAGCAGGTCTCTCGATTTGTCTTCGTCGTGCGACCCTTTGCGAATGGCCGCAGCGATGGTCTGGAAGCGCGCTACGTCCTCTTCGGCTTCCATGAAAAGATCTGCTTTTCCCGAACCTTCGATATAGACCAGGGGCGGCTCCTCGGGTTGACCTTTGGGATCGGTACCGAAATCGAGAATCCAGAACGGGCCGTGCATCATTCCGAACGCGCAGCCGGCCCGGTAGGGATGGATGCGGATGCTGATATTGGGCAGTTTGCTGATCTCGGCCAGGTAGCGCATCTGCCCGGCCATGGTCCGGCGGCTGCCGACGCTGCGGTGCAGCGCGGATTCGTGCAGCAGCAGCTCCAGGCTCGCCGGATCGGATTTGCGCAGCACCAGGGAGCGGCGCTGCATGCGCAGATCGACTTTGCGGTCGATCAGCGACATCGGTTCGCCCGCGTAGTGCCGGGAGATGAGCGCCCGCGCGTAGCTGGGTGTCTGCACCAGGGCGAAGACGATCTCCTGGTAGGAGACCATGTGTCGCGCCTCGGCGGTCAGTTCCGCGTGCAGGTTGAACGCGTCGTCGCTGTAGAGCCCGGAGAAGGCGGTGTACCAGGAGGTGGTCGTGGCCTGTCTGGCCAGTTGGACCATGCGCGCGGCGTCGCGTTTCTGCACGCCGTAGAGCCCGCACAGTGAGCGCACATCCAGTACGCGCACCTTCCGTGTTCGCCCCGCCTCTATGCGTTGCAGCGCCGACTGGCTGATCTCGGCCAGCTCGGCGGCTTTGGCGAGGCTCATCCCGGTCTGATCCCTGCGGTCGCGCAGGAGTCGGCCGAGCTGTCGCCTGGCCAGGGTCGACGGTTCGGGCTCACCGTCAATGTCGCTGGTCATCGCACCCCCTCATCGCATGAACGTCATAGGCACTGCACGCATGCGACACAGCACACTACGAGTCGGGCCCGCGGACGAGCGATTTTCGGCAACTGTGCGAAATTGGCCTGTTTCCCCAGGAAGCGACTCGATTCCGACCGTCGGTCGGTACTGTTTCGCAAACCGATTCGATTCGTTTCCGCTCGCGGGTGCTCGGAAGGCGTCGCGGGGCGGGTGTGGGACGCGCACGCGGCAATCGCGCCGGTCGGCGTCGCGATGCCGTAGGTTTGCCCGAGGACGTTTCAGCAGACCTGGGAGGTGTGTTGACCGGAGTCGACGGCGGCGCGACCAGGGTGGGCGCGGGCGGGGTCGCAGTAGGCGCGGTGGTTTCGCGACCGCAGGAACAATCGGATCCGGCCTGGCACCCGCTGTCGGCGGCGCAGCTGCGGTGGTGGGTGGCTCAGCAGTTGGCTCCGGCGGTGCCGCTCACCGTGGCGATGTATCTGGATCTTTGCGGGCCGGTCGATGCCGAGTTGACGCGGCGGTGTGCCCGGCAGGCGGCGCGCGAATTGGGTTCCCCGCATCTGTGTTTTCGGGTCGTGGACGGTCAACCTCGGCAGCGGGTGGCCGAGGCGGAGTTGCCGGTGCGGGTCGTGGATTTGGCGCAGCGGCCGGATCCGGTCGCGACGGCGCTGGCGCAGATGGCGGCGGATTATGGTGCGCCGCTCGATCCGGTGGCCGATATCTTGACCGTCGCCACGGTCTTCCGGATCGGACCCGAGCATCATCTGCTGTATCTGCGCAGCCATCACATCGCGTTGGACGGGGTGGGTGCGGCGGCGGTGCTGCGTCGGATCGGCGAGTTGTATCGGGCCGAGGTGGAGGGGGAGTCGGCGCCGCCCGCCGGGGCGCTGTCGGTGTCGGAGTTGCTGGCCGATGAAGCGGCTTACCGGAGTTCGCCGCGGGCCGCCGCCGATCGCGACTACTGGTTGGAACAGCTTGCGGGACTGGGTGATCCGGTGGGCCTTGCCGGTGATCCCGCGCTGCCGCGCCCGCATCCGCTGCATGTCAGCGGCCAGTTGGATGAGCAGACGGCACTGGCATTGGCGGGTGCGCGAGCCCGGCACGGCGCGACTTTTCCGGAACTCGCCGCCGCTGCTTTCGCCTGCTTCCTGGCCGCCGTGTCCGGATCCGACGAGGTGGTGCTGAGTTTCCCGGTCACCGCGCGGCCCACGGCGGCGCTGCGCCGTTCGGCGGGTTCGCTGTCGAATGTGGTGCCGCTGCGGCTGACCGGTGTGCGGGCGGCGACCGTCGGCGCGGTGCTGGGTCAGGTGCGCACCAGGGTGCTGGGTGCGCTGCGGCATCAGCGCTACGGCTATGAGGATATTCAGCGTGATCGCGGGGCGCACCATGTGGTGCGCGGCGTATTCGGTCCGGTGCTGAACGTGCTCGGCTTCGTGGAACCGCTGCGGTTGGGCACGGTTTCGGGTGCGGTGCATCTGCTTTCGCTCGGTCCGGTGGAGGACCTGCTGATCAACGGCTACCAGTTGGGTCCCGACGAGCGCACGGTGCGGTTGGATTTCCAGGCGAATCCGGCGCGGTATCGCGCGGAGGCGCTGGCCTGGCGGCACGGATTGTTTCTGTCCTACTTCGGCCGGTTCTTGTCCGCCGAATCCGATTGTCCGGTCCGGTCATTGGCGGAGCACGCGGCGGATGCCGTTGTCGCGAAAACCGATTCGACATGGCTGCTGCCCGATCTGCTGGTCTCCGGGATGTCGGCTGAAAACTTTGCGGTGCAGGATGGTTCGCGCACGCTCAGCTATCGCGAGCTCGACGATTGGTCGTCGAGTCTGGCGCGGGAGTTGATCGCGGCCGATGCCGGACCGGGGGAGTCGGTGGTGGTGGCCATCGCGCGTTCGTTGGAGTCGGTGGTGGCGCTGTGGGCGGTGGCCAAGGCGGGTGCGTGCTTCGTGCCGATCGATCCGGCGGATCCGCCGCGGCGGATCACCGCGGTGATCGCGGATTCCGGTGCGCGGGTGGGGCTCACCGTGTGCGCGGCGTGGCCTGCCCTGCCGTATGTGGCGTTGCGGACGGGCGTCGCGGGCGAATTCGCCGTCGATTGGCTGGTGGTCGATGATCCGGCGGTGCATCTGCGGGTGCGGGCGCGCGCGACCGGGTTGCTCGTGGATGCCGACCGGACGCGGCCCTTGCGTCCCGACAACTCGGCCTACCTGATCTACACCTCGGGGACGACGGGCGCGCCGAAGGGGGTCGCGGTGACCCACCGCGGGTTGGGCGCGCTGACCGATCATCTCGTCGAGCGGTATCGCGTCACCGCCGATTCTGTGGTGCTGCATACTCATTCGCCCGCCTTCGACGCGCACCTGCTGGAACTGCTCGCCGCCTTCGCCGTCGGCGCGCGGCTGGTGGTCGAGCCACCGTCGATCATGGCCGGACCGGAATTGGCCCGGCTGATCGGGGAGCACGCCGTCACGCACTTGCTCACCACACCCGCCGTACTGGCCACGCTCACACCGCAGGACGTGCCGGGGTTGGAGTTGGTGGTGGTCGGCGGCGAGGCGTGTCCGGCGGAGCTGGTGCGGCGCTGGGCGCCGTATCTGCGGATGTGCAATGGGTACGGGCCGACCGAAACCACAGTCATGGCAACGCAGACCGAGGCGATGACACCGGACGGCCCGGTCACCATCGGTCATCCACTGCCGGGGGTGCGTGCGGTCCTGTTCGATTCGGAGCTGCGGCGCGCCCCGCTCGGCGCGCGCGGTGAGCTGTATCTCGGCGGTGCGGGTGTGGCGCAGGGGTATCACCGCAGTGCGGCGCTCACGGCCGCGCGGTTCGTCGCCGATCCGGCGGGGACCGGCGAACGCCTCTATCGCACGGGCGATCTCGTGGGATCGACCGCCGAGGGCGCGTTGGAATTCCTGGGCCGCACCGATGGTCAGCTCGCGGTGCGCGGCCGCCGCATCGAACCCGGCGAGGTGGAGGCGGCGCTGACCGCGCTGCCCGAGATCGCCCACGCCGCCGTCGCCGTGGCCGACGGCGGCAGGTCGGAGGCCAGGCTCATCGGCTATGTCGTTGTCGCGCAGGGATGTGCGGTCGATCACGCGGCGACGCTGCGGCGGCTGCGCGAGGTGCTGCCCGCCGCGGCCGTTCCGGCGGCGCTGCTGGAACTCGACCGACTCCCCATGACGGCCAATGGGAAACTCGACCGTGCCGCGCTGCCCGTGCCTGTCGCGCGGACCCGCACCTACCTGCCCCCGGAATCGGCGCTGGAGGAGATGGTAGCCGCGGAATTCGCCCGCGCCACCGAGCAGGCGCGGGTCGGCCGCGACGACGATTTCTTCGAACTCGGTGGCAATTCGCTGCTCGGCGTGACGGTTTCGGCCGAGCTCGCCGCCGCGAGCGGGATTCCGGTCACGGTTCGCTGGCTCTATACCGCGCCCACGGTCCGCGACCTCGCCGAGCGGATCGCCGCCTACGACGGCACCGACTCCGCCGATGACGCGCTCGGTGTGCTGCTGCCGCTGCGGCGCGGCGGAATTCGACCGCCGCTGTTCTGCGTGCATTCGGCGGTGCCTTTGGCCTGGTGCTATGCGGGACTGGCCCGCCATGTCACCGATCGGGCGGTCTACGGACTGCAGGCCCCGGTGCTGACCGATACCGCCATTGCCTCCGCCACGCTCGATGATCTTGCCGAAACCTATGCGCGGGAGATGATTCGGGTCCAGCCCGCAGGTCCCTATCACCTGCTCGGCTGGTCACTGGGCGGGCAGATCGCGCACGCCGTGGCCGTGCGCCTGCGTGCCCTCGGCCACGAGGTGGCACTGCTGGCGATGTTGGACAGTATCGTGGTGCCCGAGGGGGCCGAGCCGCCGCCGTCGCCACGCATGCGTGATCTGCTGACCCACCTGCTCGGGGACGAACCTGAGGACGCCGACGAGCTCCCCGATCTCACTGCGGACCAGGCCGCCGCCGAATTGGTGTCCGCCGGAGCATCTTTCGGTTCCGGCCTGACCGCAGACCAGCTCACCCGGCTGCATCGCGGCTACGTCGACGGCGTCGACCTCTCCTACGGCTACCGCCCCGGCGTCTTCGACGGCGACCTGCTCTACTTCTCGGCCACGCGCGGGGTGACCGAACTGTTCGACGCGCGGATCTGGCAGCCGTATGTCACCGGAGCGCTGATCCAGCACGAGGTCGCCGCGACCCATGCCCAGCTCACCAATTCCGAGGTGGTCGCCGTCATCGGACCGCTGCTGGCCGAGCACCTCGCCGTGCTGGCGGCGCGGGACGAAATATGAAGTGGTGCGCGGATTCTGATCAATCCGGGTCGATCCGATGACCCCGCGCGCCCGATTCGGCCGCCGCACCGGGCTGCAATGGCGCAATATCTACGATGATTCGGCCGCGTGGGTCGTCGAGCATCCGGAGGCCGCCGCACTCGTCGCCTGGATCGATGACTACCTGGTGCATCCGCATCCGGAGTTGGGTCGCGAGGGCGCGGTGTGTCCGTTTGTGCGCCAAGCGATCAGGCGTCGCACGCTGTGGGCGGCCGTGGTGGCGGGCGGCGACGGGCTGACCGCGACCCGGATGGCCGACGCGGTGGACGATGCCGTCGATATCCACCGGCAATTGCGCGCCGCCGACCCGGACGCCCTGCTCAGCTCGCTCACCCTGTTTCCCGGACTGTCCAGGACCACCCTGGTCGACGCGGTGCACGCCGCCCGCAAATCCGGTGTGGTCGAACAGGGCATGATGCTGGGCCAGTTCTATCCCGACTGTCCGGTGCCCGGCCTGTGGAATCGGGAGTTCCGCCCGTTGGACGCGCCGCTGCCCATGCTCATCATCCGCCGCATGATGAGCACCGATTTTCCCTTCCTCGCCGCGCGCAGCGACTGGCTCTACGCCTACTTGTCCACCGTCGCCCCGGATCTGCCGCGCAAACTGCGTCGATCGATCGCCGAACGGATACGAGTGGAAGGACCCGCCGCCGAAGCCATTACCGAGTTGCGGGTCCACGCACCGGGAGAACACGCCAGATGACCATCGCGAACTGGAGGCACGACATGGTGAAATCCGCACGCGGGCTGTGCGTTCTGCTGCTCGCGCTCTGCGCCGCCCTGCTCCCCGCCGCGCGGGCGCGCGCCGACGGGGAGGCGCGCATCCTCGATGTGCGCCCGCTCGGTGGCCGCGAATTCGAGGTGGTGGTGCACTCGGCCGCCATGGACAAGCCCATCACGGTGTGGGTTTCGCATCCGGGCGGCGCCGCGCCCGCGCTCTATCTGCTCAATGCCGTCGACGGCGGCGAGGACGGCGGACCGTGGATGCGGCGCACCGATGTGGCGCAATTCTTCGCCGACAAACCGGTGAATGTCATTGTGCCCATGGGCGGTCGGGCCAGCTATTTCACCGACTGGTTGCGCGATGACCCGGTGCTCGGCCGAAATCGGTGGGAGACCTTCCTGACTCGCGAACTGCCGCCGCTGCTGGACGCGCACTTCCATATGACCGGACGCAATGCCGTGGCGGGACTGTCGATGTCGGCGACTTCGGCGCTGAACCTGGCCATTGCCGCGCCCGGCCTGTACCAAGCCGTCGGCGCCTACAGCGGCTGCGCGCGCACCGGCGATCCGGTCGGTATGGCGTATGTGTTCTCGCAGTTGGCGCTGTATGGCGCGAATGCCGCGAATATGTGGGGCGAACCGGGAAATCCGGCCTGGGCCGAACACGACCCCACGCTGCGCGCGGACGTGTTGCGCGGCAAGGCGCTCTACATTTCCTATGGCACCGGTATGCCGGGACCGCACGAGAACCTCAACGATCCCGGCATCGACGGCAATCCCATGCGCCTGGCCGACCGGATCGCGGTCGGCGGGACCATGGAGACCGTCATCGGCGGCTGCACCCGCCCCCTGACCGACCGGCTGGCCGCACTCGGCATTCCCGCCACGGTGAACTTCCGTCCGGCGAGCACGCACGCCTGGGCCTACTGGCAGGACGATCTGCACCAGTCCTGGCCGCTGTTCGCGGGCGCACTGGGCGTATAGGCATGATCAACCGGTGACGGCGCGGCGGTAGGTGACGCGGTCGAATTCGCCGCCGTATTCGTCCACCGCGACCACATCCATCTCGCTGGAGAACACCCCCGGCCGGACGTCGATGCGCAGGAACGAGTAGTTGCGGAAACGCACCCGCGACCACGGCGCGCCCTCGTCCTGTTTGGTGCCGTCCGGGGTCCAGACGTAGCTGTTGGGTACGGCGGTGTCGGCGACCTCGCTACCGCGGAAGGTTTCCGGGGATCCGGGTTGGAAGCCGTAGCGGGGGCGTCCGCCGCCGCCGACGGTGTAGTAGACCGTGCCGTCGGTCTCGGGGTAGACGATGGAGTTGTCGGCGGCGACCTTGGTGGGCGTGCCGCCGCGCAGCGGGTCGGTGCGCTCGTAGACGTGATTGTGGCCCTGGAGCACCAGGTCCACCCGATACCGGTCGAACAGTCCCACCCAGGCGTCGCGCACGCCGCCGTCGCTGGCGTGCGAGTCGGTGGTCGAGTAGGCGCAGTGGTGGAAGAAGCAGACGAGGAAGTCGATATCCGGGTTCGCACGGTGCGCGGCGAGGGTGCGCTCCACCCAACTCGTCTGCGCCCCATTGGAATACCCGGTGTTGGCCTTGATCTCGTAGGAGACGTCGTTGGCGTCGAGGGACAGCACCGCGACATTGCCGTAGGTGAAGGTGTAGGCCGACGGACAGCCTGCCGGACCGCTGTCGGGGAGGTCGAGGCGCGCGAAATGTCCGCCGTAGCCCTGGTTTCCGTAGACGGCTTCCATATCGTGGTTGCCGGTGGCGAACATCCAGGGCGTCTGCGCGGCGCTCTGTTCGATCGCGCCCAGGTAGACATCCCACACGTACGGGTTGTATTTGTCGAAGCCGCTGGGCAATTCACCGCCGTGCGGTACGAAGCGCGCCTGTTTGCCCGCGCCGGAGGGGTCGGCGTAGGCGATATCGCCCGCCAGGATGTGGAAATCCGGGTTGCACGCGGCGATTTGGCGCAGCACGTTCGTGGCGTGCGGCGCGGTGGGATCGTTGTCGGGTTTGTAGTACCGATCGTCGTAGTCTCCGGGCACCAAATCTGCGGGCTGCGTGGGGGTTTCGTCGGTGCCCTGATCGCCCATCATGGTGAATCGGAAGGGCAGCACATCGGCCCGCCCGCCGGCCATGGCCGGTGCGGCGGCGCGGAGATCGCCCGTGAAGCCGTCGGAGGTGCGCCAGCGATAGTAGTGCGGCAGGCGGGCGGGGAGTCCGTCGACGGGGACGTGGGCGTAGAACTGTTCGGCCGCGAGGACGCCGCCGTCGGCGGTGGGCAGTTGGGTCACTAGATTGCGCACCTCGGCCTCGGCGGTCGCGCCCAGCGCGGGTGTCGGGCCGTGATCGAGGAAGACCTTCGCACCGTCGGGCCTGCGCGAGAGTTGCGCCGAGAAGCGCAGTTGACTGGCCGCGTCCGCGCCGTAGCCGACGTGTCGACCGCCCACCGCGAGTTGCGCGCCCTCGGCATAGGCGCGCCGACCGAAGGGGGAGCCGCCCACGGCGGCGACGGCGGCGGCCGCCGCGGCGCCGCGCAGGATATTGCGCCGGGTGACGGCGCGGCGGCGTAGATAGTCGCGATGCCAATCGTGCTGCTCGTCCATCGTCATGTGGGCTGCGAGGTGGGCGGGCACTCCGGTGTCTGGGATATCTCCGGCGGGATTGAGCGGCTGCATGGTCTTCAGATGCTGGTCCGTCGCGGCGGTGCGGGGCAACTCGGTGACTCCCGGTGCTGGACAAACATTGGATGAATTATTCCCGGACGCGCTGTCGCCGAAATATGCTCCGAGAAAATTCCGCGCGATGGGTCGATCCGCGCCGATCGGTTCCGACCAGGAGATGACAGCAGGTCACACGATATAAGGAGTGCGCCATGGACATCACCACCTTCCTCTGGTTCGACAGCGACGCCGAGGCCGCGGGCCGCCGCTACGCCGAGCTCATCCCCGACTCCGAGGTCACCGGCATCACTCGGCACCCGAACGGCGACGCCTTCGTGGTGAGCCTCGAGATCGGCGGCCATTCGGTCACCCTCATGAACGGTGGTCCGGGCCATCCCCAGACCGATGCCGCCTCCTTGCAGCTCATCGTCGACGGCCAAGCCGAGGTGGACCGCCTCTGGGACGCCCTGCTCGCCGACGGCGGCACACCCGGCCAGTGCGGGTGGCTCGCCGACCGCTGGGGCGTCAACTGGCAGGTGGTGCCCGCGGGATTGCCCGAACTCGTCTCCGGCGCGGATCCGGTCAAGAGTTCGGCCGCGGCCGCGACCATGCTGACGATGCGCAAACTCGAGCTTGCTCCGATTCAGGATGCCTACGATCGGGCCTGATCCGGGGTAGTTTGGCCGGTATGGAGCGCTTCGAGGGCGTGATCGAGCAGGCCGACGGCGGCGGCGCCTATGTGGCGGTGCCACCGTCGGTCATCGCCGCCCTGGGCGGTGGCGCGCGCATCCCCGTGCTGGCCCGGTTCGACGGTATCGACTACCAGGGTTCGATCGTTGCCATGGGCGCGGGTCCCTGCCTCGGCATGCTGAAGTCCATCCGTGCGAAACTCGGTAAAGGACCGGGAGATTCGGTCACCGTGACCCTTCGTCGCGAGACCGCCCCGCGCGCCGTCGACGTCCCCGAGGACTTGGCCGCCGCGTTGACAGCCGCAGGCGCCCGCTCTGCGTTCGACGCGCTCTCCCACACCAAACGTCGCGAAGCCGTCGAATCCGTCACCGCCGCGAAGAAACCCGAAACCCGAGCCCGCCGCATAGCGCAGCTACTCGCTCGACTCGGCTGAGCAGTGCCCAGCGGTCCATTTCGGCCGCTGGGCACAGGCATCCTATGGCAGCGTGAGTTCGGCGAACGAAGCGATCCAGCGATGGGGCGGGCGTGCGGGATTGGGTTCGCCGGGGCGATGCACACCGATGGCAGACCAGCCCGCCGCGACGGCCGCGTCGAGTTCGTCGGGGTGGTCGGACAGGAACAGGGTGTGCTCGGGGGCGATGCCGATGGCGGAGGAGATCTTCTCGTAGGAGGATGCCTCGCGCTTGGGACCGGCGTTGGACAGGTCGTAGTTGTCGGTGATCAGGGAGCCGAGCTCGCCGCCTCGGGCGAAGGCGAACCAATCCTGTTGATTGCGCACCGATCCCGAGGAGTACACATACAGTTTCAGTCCGGCCGCGTGCCAGGCGCGCAGCGCGGGCGGCACATCGGGGAAGAATTCGCCGTGCAGCGCGCCGGATCGGAAGCCCTCGGCGCAGATGCCGCCCTGCGCGGCCTTCAGTGGTTCGGCTTTGATATCCGAATCCAGCCAGCCGCGCAGGATCTCGGCCACCTCGTCGGTATCGGCCTCGGGGCGGGACGCGAGCTCGCGCGTCTCGGCGAGGATGGCCGCCGCCGCGCCCGTGCGGTTCTCGGCCAGCCACCGCGCAAGCTGCTGCCGCGTATAGCCGTACAGATCCTCGCGGACCGAACTCGTTGGGCTGGTGGTGCCTTCGACATCGAGGACGACGGCGCTGCTCATCGGGCCGCCAGCAGTTCGTCGAGGGTCGGGAATCCGGCGCTGATCTTGTCGCCGGAGAAATCGCCGACCCAGCCGTCCTCCTCCTCGAAGAAGCGGATGGCGATGAAATCGGGACGGTCGCCCATATCGAACCAGTGCAGGGTGCCTGCGGGCACCGACACCAGGTCGCCCGCCTCGCAGACGGTGGCCAGCACCTCCGAACCCAGGTGCAGGTAGAAGCAGCCGCGTCCGGCGGCGAAGAAGCGCACCTCGTCCTCGGCGTGCCGGTGCTCGTCGAGGAACTTCTCCCGCGCGCCCTTGGCGATGGCGGGCCACTGCGGGTTGGCGTCGTCGGGGTGGATTCGCGCGATATCGATGTGCTTGTAGCGGCCGGACGCATTGAGCTCGGCGACCTCGGCGCGGTAGCGCTCGAGCAGTTCCTCGGAGGGGATCCGCTCGGGTTCGTCGAGCACCGGCCAGTGCGCGTAGGTGACGCCGTACTCGCCGAGTTCGGCGGCGATGACGGTTTCGTCGGTGGTGCGGACCCGGACGTCGGCCGCGTTGTCGGCGGACATTACCTGGAGCAGGGTCATCTCAGTCCAATCTCGAGGGCGGTGGCGCGCGGGGCGGCGGTGCCGGGCGCGACCGTACTGTCATCGGTCGAAGCCGCGAAGGCGGTGCGGCGTCCGGTGCGGGCCACCAGCTCGCACAGCGCCTCCAGGCATTCGGCGCGGTCGCGCGCCTGGGAAAGATTCTCCCCCCACGTGGTGATCCCGTGTCCCGCGATCCCCAAAACCGGTGGCGCGTCCGGATTCTCGCGCAGGTACCGTTCGATATCGGCGCCGATGCGGGGGACGTCGGGCCAGTTGGGGAAGATCGGGATATCGATGGCCGCCGGATCCGGACTGCCCAAGCCCTTGATCAGCTCGAAGTCGGTGATGCGCAGCGTGGTCACCGCGTCGGCGGCGCCGGTGAGCGTGGCGAGGGTGGTCGCGTACGGCGGGTGCACGTGCACGACGGCTCCGGCGGGCCGGGTGCGGTAGACGGCGGTGTGAATCGTGGTCTCGGCGGAGGGCTTTCGCGTCTGATCCGGGAGCGGCGCGGAATCGGCGACCCGCACGGTGACCATGTCGGCGGCGGTGAGCTCACCCTTGGACAGTCCGCTGCCGGTGACGATGGCCCGCTCGCCCGCACGCACGGAGATATTGCCCGCCGTGCCCGCCATCCAGCCCTGCCCGTACAGTTCGCGGGCTATCGCGGCGATATCGCGGGATGCGTTGTCGCCACGGGACTCTCCGTTCGAGTACACCACGCCGCACTCGGTGACCACGGCGGTGACCAGTTCGGCGGGCGTCACATCGAAGGCCGGATTGAATACCTCGGTCCCGGACGGCGCGGTCGACACACCGCCGAATCCGGTGACCTCGTCGGCGGCCCGCTGCTCCACCACGATCTGCCCGCCGGTCGCCGTATTCGGGTCCCTGGTGGATTCCGGGGCCACCACAATGAACGGAATGCCGTGGTGGCGCGCCGCCAGTGCCAGCCCGTAGGTGCCGATCTTGTTGGCCACGTCGCCATTGGCGGTGATCCGGTCCGCACCGACCAGGACACAGTCGACCTGACCGGTGGCCATCGCCCAGGCGGCGGCGGAATCGATGGTGAGCCGATGCGGGATACCCGCCTCGGCCAGCTCCCACGCGGTGAGCCGCGCGCCCTGGAGCAGGGGGCGGGTCTCGTCGATCAGCACCTCTGTCACCGCGCCGCGCTCGGCCAGCACGCGCAGGGCGCCGATGGCGGTGCCGAAGGCGCTGGTGGCGAGACGACCGGTATTGCAGTGGGTGAGCAGCCGCAGCGGGCGACCCGGCCGCAACCGCTGCACCAGGTCGGCCGCGTGGGTAGCCGCCGCCCTGTTGACCCGGCTGTCCTCGGCGACCATGGCCAGTGCCTCGTCCAACATGGCCTGCGCGCCCGCGCCGACCTTGGTCAGCACCCGGCGCACGGCCCAGGCCAGATTCACGGCGGTGGGTCGGGCGGCGGCGATGCGCTCGGCCTCGGCCTCGACCCGCGCGGTATCGATCGCGCCGTCGACGGTGTGCGCACGGGCCGCGATGACCACGCCGAAGGCCCCCGCGATCCCGATGGCGGGCGCACCGCGCACCGCCAGGGTGCGAATGGCCTCGATGACCTCGTCCACGGTGCTGAGCCGCAACTCGCGCGCCTCGTGCGGCAGCCCGCGCTGATCGATGGTGGTCAGTGCGCCATCCACCCAGGTCAGAGAGCTGTCATCCATCAGGCGCATCCTTAGGTCGCGAACCGCATCGAGCCTGGTGCACGGTATCCGACGCGCTCGCCCCGCCGGAAATCCGGTGCGGCCCCCGGCCGCGACTCCAGTCAACCCGCGATCGGGTGCGAATGCCGGCTTTCCGCGCCACGTGAATCGAATTCGGCCGGGCAGTCACATCGGCCGCGCGGTCGCCGCCGGACACGGCGACGCCGCCGATCCGCACGGGATCGGCGGCGTCGCCGGGAGAACTCAGATCATTGGTGACCGGGGCGCTGGGTGCTGCCCATGCCCTGCTGCTGCTCCTGCTGCTCCTGGCGCTGCCCCTGCCCCTGACCCTGACCCTGGCGCTGTTGCTGCTGCTGGCGCTGCATCTGCTTGGGCATTTTCTTAGGCGTTTTCTTCTGTTTGTCAGCCATCTCCACACGGTCCTTTCCGGGGATAGGTATTCGCCCAAGGCAACACACTAGCCAGTGCCCGACCGCGGTGTTGGAAATGGCCGGAAATAGCTGAATTACCGGCCGAAATGGCGTGTCGTCACGGTTTTCGCGCCTCGATGAGAAATCGACTGGAATAGGCGATGAATGGGCCGTTCTCGGCGATTTCGGCATACATCTTGCGCAAGGCTTCGCCATAGCGTTCCGGGGTGAAATCGGGCACCATCCACGGCACCTTGCGCAGGAAGTAGACCACCGCGCCGATATCGCGGAATTCCACCCGCAGCCGCTCGACCCGCAGATCGGTGACCCGCAGGCCCGCCGCCTCGGCCGCCGCCACATCGTCGTCGGGATGGCGGCGACGGCGCACCGGAGGCGACTGCGGGCCGATGAACCACTCCACCAGTTCGAAGACGCTGGCAGGCCCGACATGCTGGGCAAAATAAGCCCCGGACGGGCGCAGCACCCGCGCGATCTCCGACCACCACGGCGCGATCGGATGCCTGCTGAGCACCAGATCGAAGGCATCGTCCCCGAAGGGCAGCGGCGGCTGCGGCGCGACGGCCACCACCACCGCGCCGCGCGGATGCAGCAGTCGCGTCGCCCGCTCGATATTCGGCGGCCAGGATTCGGTGGCGGCCAGCAGCGGCGGGAATTTCGGCGCACCCGCCAGCACCTCGCCGCCGCCGGTTTGGATATCAAGCGCCGCATCCGCTTTCGCCAGTCGCTCGCTCATCAGGCGCTGATAACCCCAGGACGGACGCTGTTCGGAGGCCCGGCCCGCGAGCCAATCGAAATCCCAGCCGTCGATCGGGGCCGCGGCGGCCTCGGTCACCAATTGCGTGAAATCATCGGACATGTCAGCGATTATCGGATCGGAATTCGTCGAATGGCAACCGAAATCAGGGGCGCAGCGGCAGGAATTCGACCGGATCGCCGTCGCGCGCGTCGGGCGGCACCACCGCCAGGCCATCGCGATCGATCAGACCGCCGAGGTGGGCGGTGCGGATATTCGGATCACCGAACCAACCCCCCTGCGGCGCACCGCGCACCGGGACGACGCGCGGGACCGGACCCGAGATCGCGGCGGCGTTGTGTAGGGGGCCGAGCACCGGGCGGCTCGGCCGACGCGCGGTCAGTCCGTCGACGATCGCCGGGGCCAGCGCCGTCAGTGCGGCGACCGCCGCGAACGGGTTGCCCGGCAGGCCGAGCAGCACCGGCCCGTCGTCGAGCGCGGCGACCAGGGTCGAGCCGCCGGGTCGCAAACGCAAGCGCGGCACCAGGATGCGCGCGCCCGCCCGCGCGACGGCCGCGCGCAGCTGGTCGGCCGCACCGCCGCCGGTCGCGCCGACCACCACCAGCAGGTCGCACTCCGCCGCCGCGGCGAGCACCTCGTCGAATCCGGTCGGGGTGTCGCGCAGGTGGGTTCGATCGATCGTCCGAATACCGTGTTGGGACAGCAGATCCGGCAGAATCGGTCCGATCGAGTCGCGGGTCTGCCCGGTCTGCAACGGACCTGCCGACCGGATCTCGTCACCGGTCATGATCAGGCGCGATCGCACCGGGCCGCGCACCGGCGCCGCCGTCACCTCGACGCTCGCGGCCGCCGAGATCAGCATCGCGTCGATAGGGGTGCCTGCGTCGGCGATCAGGTCGCCGGGCCTGCGGTCCTCGCCGCGGTGCCGGATATCGTCGCGCACCGGCGTATCCGGTCGTCGGGACAGGGTCTCGCCCGCGACCCTGGCGAACTCGTCGCGCACCACGGCGGTGGTGCCGTCCGGAACGTGCGCGCCGGTCGCGATGCGCACCGCCTCACCCGAGAGCAACCCCACGGGGCGCTGCCCACCCGCGAATCCGATATCGCGCCGCAGTCGCCATGGGCCATCGCCCGCCACGGCGTAGCCATCCATGGCCGAGACATCGAAGCGGGGGAGCGGACCCGCCGCGCGCAGGGGCTCGGCGAGGGTCGCGCCGCGCACGAGGTGGAGTTCGGCGTGGTAGACGACCAGTCGGGTCAGTTCCGCGCGCAGCGTGTCTCGTGCCTCGTCGAGGGAAAGCGGCGGCCGGTCGGCGCTCGGGGGATCCGCAGGAGCGGCGGGCGCGCCATTGTGGTCGTGCTTGCCCGACCCGTTTCCCGCGCTGGACACTCTGGCGCCCGCGGTGCTCGGTGCGTTCGCCGCTGCTGCCGCGGCGGTGCGATTCTCTGGTGCGGATCGGCGACCGGAAGCGGTGAATTCGTCGCGTTCGGGCCGAATGCCGGTGGACGAGTCCGGTGCGGATCGGTCCCGATGACCGTCGGTGGCTACCGGCTCGACCGGGAGACCGTGGGATTCGGTGTCCACCAGCGCATTTCCGCCGGTGGCGACGGCGGCCCTGGCGCGCAGGACCGCTTCGTCGGTATCGCAGTCGGCGATACCGGGGACGGAGATCAGCACCGTCTCGGTGGGGACCAGCGCCTTCATCGGCTGATTGATCGGCGAATCCAGTTGCGCCATGGCGTCTTTGAGGGCGGTGCGCCGCCAGACGCCGATCAGGTACTGCGGACGACCGGAATCGTCGGCGGCGAAGAGGGCCTCCGCGCCGGTCTGCTCGGCGCGGCGGACGAGTTCGCAGACGGTCCATTCGGTGAGGAAGGGCAGATCGGCGGCGAGCACGACGATCAGGGGCGCGGCCTCGGCGCCGAGCGCGGCGAGGCCTGCGGCGATGGCGGCCACCGGACCCGACCCCGGCGGCACCTCACGCGCCTGCCGGATGGCGGGATCGAGTTCGGGGCGGTGCGGTCCGACCACCACGGTGTGCCCGCAGTGCGCGACCGCGGTGAGCGCCGCGTCGAGCATGCTGCGGCCGCCGATGACGATCGCGGGTTTGTCCACGCCGCCCATTCGGCTGGCCCGCCCGCCTGCCAGCACGATGGCGTCGGCTGCCCTCATCGGGCGCGCCCTGAAAGCAACCGCATGGTCCAAATGCTAGTTACTGCGCGGCGCGCAGTGGGCCGTCGGCGGGCGCAGCACGCGGAACTCGTTGGTTTCCGGGTCGGCGAGGGCCAGTCCCGGCGCGCCGCCCGCCTCCGCGATCCGCGTCGCGCCCGCCGCGCACAGCCGCGCCGCCTCCGCGTCGGGATCGCCGGGAAAGGCGGACAGATCGAACTGCAAGCGGTTGCGGCCGGATTTGCGGTCCGGATTCCGGACGAACTCCAGCCAACTGCCGAGCCCGGTGGGCGGGCGAAGACCCGCCGTGTCGCCGTCGGCGTGGATCAGCGGCCAACCCGATGCGGCGGACCAGAATTCGGCGAGCCGGACCGGATCGCCGGTATCGACGACAATGGCCGCCACCGCGCCGGTATCGACATATTCCTCGCGGGGTTCGAGCACGCAGAACTCATTGCCCTCCGGATCGGCGAGCACCTCCCACGGCACCGCGCCCTGTCCGATATCGATGCGCCGCGCGCCCAGCGCCAACGCCCGATCCACCTGTAGTCGCTGATGATCCAGCGACCGGCTCGACAGGTCCGGATGGATGCGATTCTTGCCGGATTTGGCCCGCGCGGCGGGCACGAAGGTGAGCGCGGGACCCGGCCCGTCCGGATCGCACGGCGCGATATCGATGCGATCCGGTCTGTCCAGCGCGACGATCCAGCCGAGCAGGTCGGCCCAGAACCGCGCGACCAGACCGAGCCGGTCCGCATCGAAGACGACGCATGCCAGACGGGTGGACATCCCACCACCGTAGTCGCGGCCCCACTGTGTCGTTATGGATTCGCCGCGAACGGGAATCGCGCCGCGCGCAGGTCCACCCGGTCGTCCAGGATCGGCGTGCCCTCGGCGGCGAGCAGCGCCAGTTGGCGGTGGGCCAGATGGGCGGCGGGGCGGCCGCTCGCGCCGATCACCCGGTGCCAGGGCAGATCCGCGGCGTCGGTGCGCATGATCCACCCGACGGTGCGCGGGGTGGACAGTCCGGCCGCGGCGGCGATATCGCCGTAGGTGGCGACCCGGCCCGGCGGGATCAGCGCGACCAGTTCGCGCACGCGCTCGATCTCGGCGTCGGAGGTGGGCATCTCACTGCCCGCGCACCAGAGCGGCGACCTCGTCGGCATGGGACTGCACCACCATGTGTTGGCAATCCCATTCCAACACCGTGAGATTCGCGCCCTGGTGGGTGACGAGCGCGGCGCGGAACTCGGGGGTCACCATCGGGGGTTGGGACCGCATCGCCTGCACCAGAACGGTTTTCAGTTCCGCGGGCGGAACGACGAACGGGCGGGCCAGTTGACCCCAGTAGGCGGTGGTCGCGGCGAGGTTGGTGCGCCAGGCCACCCGTCCGTTGTCGGTGGGGACCAGATGCTGAGCCAACTCCGCCTCGAGCAGGCGGGGATCCGCGTCGTCCCAGCCGGTGGCCAGCTTGTCGCGGCGGGCCGCGTCCCGGTCGGCGTAGTCGGGGGCGGCCAGCGAGGCCAGCGCGATCATGGTGAGCATCTGCGGATCCAGCGCGACCGCCGGGTCGAGCAGGATGAGCCGGTGGGCCAGATCGGGGCGGCGCCGCAGCAGGTGCAGCGCGCACGCGCCGCCGAAGGAGTGGCCGAGCAGCAGCACCGGACCGGTCGATTCGGCCTCGACCAGTTCGAGCAGGTCGGCGCTGATCGTCTCGAAATCCCAGGGCGGCAGCGATGTCGACGCGCCGTGCCCGCGCAGGTCGGGGGCGATGATCCGGTATTCGGGCAGGCGTTCGGCCAGCGCGGCCCAGCGCAGACCGTGCCCGGTCAGTCCGTGCAGGGCCAGAATGGTCGGCGCGTCGGCGGGGCCGAATCGGTGCACATGAAGCTGAGCCACCACACCATTGTGGCGTGTGAGCTCGGGCACGGTCGGCTGTGGGCGGTGCGGGGGACCGAACGGTCTGTCGGAGGTGTCTGTTGCAATAGCCCGTGTGGTGCGATCGGATAGCGCGGTGCGACTTGTTCGCCGAAGTGTGGCGGCACCCCCGGCTCGGACCTGGGGCGCCGAGGTGCGCGCGCTGTTCGAGGCGCTGGAGCGCGGCGGTCCGCCGCGTCCCGGTTGGTCGCCATGGCAGGTGCTCGGCGGGCCGGGGACGGGCAAGACCGCGCTGCTGGTCGAGCTGGCCGCCGGACGCGTCGCGGCCGGAGCCGATCCGGAATCGGTGCTGGTACTGACGCATTCCAAGCGGGCGGCGGGCGCACTGCGCGATGCCGTCACCGCCCGGCTCACCCCTGCCTCCGGGAGTGCGGGCGGGGTGCCCGGCGCCACCCGCGAACCGCTGGTGCGGACCGTGCACTCCTACGCCTTCGCGGTGCTGCGCAGACACGCCGCCGCGCACGGCAATCCGCCACCGCGTTTGCTGACCGGCGCCGAACAGGATGCGGCACTGCGCGAAATGCTGCGCGGCGAGCTGGCGGATATGGCCGAGGGCGCGCGCGGACTCTGGCCGCAGCGACTGCGGCCCGCACTCGGCCTCACCGGATTCGCCGAACAATTGCGCGACCTGCTGCTGCGCGCCACCGAACGCGGACTCGGACCGGAGGATCTGATCCGCCTCGGCCGCGAGCACGACCGCGCCGAATGGGTCGCGGCGGGCCGCTTCGGACTGCGCTTCGAACAGACCATGCTGCTGCGCTGGTCGGTCGGGGTGACAGCGCCCGAAGCCACCGCGCCCGCCCTCGACGCCGCCGAATTGGTCGGCGCGGCGCTGGACGCGTTCGCGGGCGACGCGAATCTGCTCGCGGCGGAGCGCAATCGAATCCGCTACCTGCTGGTGGACGACGCCCAGCATCTGGACCCGCAGGCGGCCATGCTGATTCGCGCGCTCGGCGCGTCGGCGACCACAGTGGTGGCGGGTGATCCGGATCAGGCCGTCTTCGCCTTTCGCGGCGCGGATTCGCGCTTCGTCGCCGATCCGGGCGCCCCGGAGCAGCGACGTATCGTGCTGCGGCGCAATCATCGTGCGGGTGCGGCCGTCCAACTGGCGCTGGCGCGGGTCGCGGCGAGGTTGCCGAGGAGTGCGCCGCACCGGGTCGCGCCACCTGCCGCCGATACCCGCCCCGCGGCGGACGGCACCTCGGTTCGGGTGCGCGTCTTGGCCACGCCCGCCAAGGAGGCCGCGTTGATCGCCGATCATTTGCGGCGCGCGCATCTCACCGGGGGAGTCCCGTGGTCGCGGATGGCGGTGATCGTGCGGTCCGTGCCGCTGTCGCTGGCGCCGCTGCGCCGCGCCCTGATCGCGGCGGGAGTGCCGGTGCAGCAGCCGGTCCTGGATACACCCCTGGCCCGCCGTCGCGGCGCGGCCTGGCAGCTGTTGGCGCTGCGCGCCCTGCTCGCCCCGGACCGCGATCCGGACACCTTCACCCCCGAGGACGCGTTGGACCTGTTGGCGGGTCCGCTCGGCGGCGCCGACCAGATCGCGCTGCGCAGGCTGCGGCGCGGAATCCGCCGCAGCGTCCTGGAATTCGAGCGCACCCATCCGGCCGCGCCAATGCCCCAACCGGAGCTGATTCCCGATCAGGAGCCGATTCCCGATCCTGAGCCGGCACCGGAACCCGAAGCCCCCGAACGGTATTTCACCGATGCCGCACGCATCGCGGACGAGGCGGACTGGTACGGGATCGACGACGGGTGGACTTCCGGTGATGATCGAACCCTCGCCGAGTCGGCGGCAGCGCCGCGCGCCGCCGAGCACGCGACCGCGGGCGGTGTCGCCGCGCCGCGCGTCGACCCGGCGCATGCGACCGAGCGGATCGCCGAGGCGCGGTCCGAGGACGACTGGCTCGACGGCAATGCGTCCACACCCCCGCTGATCGATATGTCCTCGGCGGAGATTCTGCGGGATCTGTTCGTGGGGGTGGGGAATCGCGCCGTGCTCGCCGGGCTCACCGATGTGGAGGCCGCGCCGCTGCGGCGGGTGCTCGGCGCGCTGGATCGGGCGCGTCTGGCGCGCAAGCGCGGCGGTGGGCTCGAGGATGTGCTGTGGGCGCTGTGGACGGCCTCGCGGTTGGAGCGGCGCTGGGCCGCGCAGTCGGCGCGGGGTGGCGCGGGCGGGATGCAGGCCGATCGCGATTTGGACGCCGCAGTCGGCCTCTTCGACGCCGCTGCCGCCTATGTGGATCGGTTGCCGCGCGCGAGTATCGCCGGATTCGTGGAATACCTTGTCCAGCAGGAGATTCCGCTGGACAACGCACCGCTGACCGCGCCGGGCGATGCGGTGGCCCTGCTGAGCGCGCACGCCGCGGCGGGCCGGGAGTGGGATGTGGTGGCGGTGGCCGCCGTGCAGGAAGGGATCTGGCCCAATCCGCGGCCGCGGGGCACGCTGCTCGACACCGAGGACCTGATCGACCTCACCGCAGGCATCGCGCCGGGCGAGCGGGTGAGCCGGGCCGCGCCGATCCTGGCCGAGGAACGCAGGCTGCTGCTGGTGGCGTGCAGCAGAGCGCGGCGCTCACTGTTGGTCACGGCCGTCGAATCCGCGTCGGGGGAGCGGGATCTGGTGCCGTCGCGGTTCCTCGCCGAACTGCTCGGCCACGACGACGCCGCCGAAGCCGGTGCGATACCCGTCCTCGATCCGGGTCGCGCCCTGGTGATGCACGCGCTGGTGGCCGAATTGCGCGGTGTGGTCTGCGATCCCGAGGCGGACCCGCAGCGCAAGGGACGCGCCGCGCACCAGTTGGCGCGACTGGCCGACGCGGGTGTGCGCGGCACCCACCCCGACGAGTGGTACGGCACCGCCGACCTCAGCTCCACCGAACCGCTGTGGGGGGACGACGAATCCGCCGTCGCGCTCTCCCCGTCCACGGTGGAACTGCTGCGCACCTGTCCACTGCGCTGGGCGCTGGAGCGCAACGGCGGCACCGACGGCGACAATCCGCACGCGGTCAAAGGCAATCTGGTGCACACGCTGGTCCAGGCGCTGGCGGGCCGAGTCCCCGAGGCCCAGGTGCGTGCGGCCCTGGAACGCACTTGGGCGCAGGTCGATTCGAGCACCGGCTGGCACTCCCGCCAGGAACGCCGCCGCACCGAGGCCATGCTCGAGACCTTCATGGCCTGGGTGCGCAACACCCGAGGCGAGCTCACCCAGGCGGGGGTGGAGGTCCCCGTCGACTGCGTGCTGCCCGCCCGCGCGGAAGACGAACGGCCCGTGCGTATTCGGGGCCGCGTCGACCGCCTCGAACGCGACCGCGACGGCCGCTTCGTCATCGTCGATGTCAAAACCGGCAAGAACCCGGTCACCAAACAGGCCGCGATCGACCACGCGCAACTCGCCACCTACCAGGTCGCCGCCGCCCTCGGCGCACTGGACCCAACCGATGAGGGGGCGGCGGGCGCGGCGGATTCCGCCGAGGCAGTGGAGGAATCTTCCACCGGCGCGGACGAATTCGCCGGTCCGAGCAGCGGCATCGTGGGTGAACCGGGCGGTGCTCGACTGGTGTATGTCGCCAAACCGAGCAGCAAAGAGGGGGCCACGCAGCGAATGCAGGCGCCGCTGGACGCGGCGGCGCTGCGAACCTGGCGGGACACCATTCACGAGGCGGCAGCGGCCACCCGCGGCCCCAGCTACCTCGCCATGCGCAATGACGGCTGTCGCCACTGTTCGGTGGCGGGCAGTTGCCCGGTGCGCGACACCGGGAGGCAGGTGACCGACGAGTAGTGGCACCGGTAACCCCCCAGCGAATAGCCGACGCACTCGGCCTGCCCACCCCGACCGATGAGCAGGCCGCGGTCATCGCGGCCCCACCGGGTCCGACACTGGTGGTGGCGGGCGCGGGCGCCGGGAAAACCGAGACCATGGCCGCGCGGGTGGTGTGGATGGTGGCCAACCGGCTGGTGCTGCCGGATGAGGTGCTTGGCCTCACCTTCACTCGAAAGGCCGCCCAGCAGTTGACTTCTCGCATCCGGACCCGGCTGGCCCGCCTGGCCGGATCGCCGCTGCTGCGCGAACTCGACCCCGCCGGCGGTCTGCGCGCCCAACTCGCCGGGGCCGAACCGGAGATCAGCACGTACCACTCGTACGCGGGGCGTCTGCTCTCCGAACACGGTCTGCTGCTTCCGGTCGAACCCGCCGCGACCCTGCTCACGCAAACGCAGTTGTGGCAACTCGCACACCAGGTCGTGCGGACCTGGGACGGGGACCTGGATACCGAACGCACGCCGGTCTCGGTCACCGAGGCGGTGCTCGCCCTGTCGGGTCAACTCGCCGAACACCTCGTCGAGCCCGAACAACTCGCCGAGGCCCACACCGAACTCGACAAACTCGTCAACACCCTGCCCGCGGGTCCGCGCCAGCGCGGCGGCCCCAGTCAGACATTGCGCGCCATCGTCCAGGCCCAGCGGGAACGGGTGGCGCTGCTGCCGCTCGTCCTGCGCCTGGCCGAGGCGTTGCGTCGGCGCGGCGCACTGGATTTCGGTGCGCAGATGTCGCTGGCCGCGCGCCTCGCGGCCGAACATCCCGAGGTCGCGACGGCCGAACGCCGCCGCTTCCGTCTGGTCCTGCTCGACGAATACCAGGACACGGGACACGCCCAGCGCATACTCCTTGCCGCCCTCTTCGGCGGCGGTCCAGTGGAATCCGGTTCGCCCGCAACGCACGACCACGATTCGCCCTCTGGGGGCGAAGTGTCGCGTTTGGCAGTCACCGCTGTCGGCGATCCCATGCAGTCGATCTACGGTTGGCGCGGCGCCTCGGCGGCCAACCTGCCGCGATTCGCCACCGACTTCCCCAGCGCCCCTGGAGTTCCCGCCCCGACGCTGCCGCTGCTGACCAGTTGGCGCAATCCGCCCGAGGCGCTGGCTTTGGCGAATCTGGTGGCGGAACCGCTGCGGCGCAACGCCAAGGCGGCAGGCGGGGTGACGGTGGACGCCCTGCGCGCCAAACCGGCGGCCGGGCCGGGAATCGTCGCGCTCGCGCTCACCGAAACCGTTGCCGAGGAACGGGATTGGGTCGCCGATCGGATCGCGGCGGAGTGGGCGCCCGCGCGCCTCGGGGGTGACCCGCCGCCGACCTCCGCGGTGCTGGTGCGGCGCAATGCCGATGCCGCGCCGCTCGCGGAGGCCCTGCGCGCCAAGGGATTACCGGTCGAGATCGTGGGTCTCGGCGGTCTGCTGGCCACGCCCGAGGTGGCCGATATCCTCGCCACACTGCGACTGATCGCCGAGCCCGGTGCGGGTAGCGCCGCGATGCGGGTGCTCACCGGGGCGCGCTGGCGGATCGGCGTGACCGATCTGGCGGCGCTGGCCCGCCGCGCCAGGGATTTGTCCATCGGTCGACCCCGCTCGGGGGAAACGACGGAGATCACCGACGCGGCGGCCTTGGACGGCGCGTTGCGCGAGGTCGCTCCGGAACCGGCCGAACAGGCCGGGTTGGCCGACGCCATCGCCGATCCCGGTCCGCAGGAAGAATATTCGGCCCTCGGCTACGCGCGCATCGAGGAACTGGGTCGGGAACTGTCACTGCTGCGCGAGCGGAGCGGTCAGCCGCTGACCGAACTGGTCGCCGATATCGAACGCACCATCGGCGTCGGGGTGGAGACCCAGGCCAGGCGCGCCATGTCCGGGACCGGCGCGGGGCGCGAACATCTCGACGCCTTCGCCGAGGTGGTCGCCGGATACGCGGCCGACTCCGGCGCCTCGCTCGGCGGGTTGCTGGCCTTCCTGGCCGCCGCCGAATCCGTGGAGAACGGTCTGGAACCGGGCGAGGTGGAAGTGGCGCGCGACCGCGTGCAGGTGCTGACCGTGCACGCCGCGAAGGGGCTGGAATGGGCGGTGGTGGCCGTACCGCATGTGGTGCGCGGCGTCTTTCCCTCCGGCGCCGCCTCGGGCACCTGGCTCGGCGCGCCGGCCGAATTGCCGACCAGCCTGCGCGGTGACCGACAACAGGAGGATTCCGCCGATGGCGTCCCCGTCCTCGACCTGTCCGACGTCGGCGACCGTGCCGATCTGGAGCGCGCCATCAAGGCGCACAAGGAGGCGCTGGAGGTGCGCCGGATCGATGAGGAACGCCGCCTGTTCTATGTCGCCCTCACCAGAACCGAACGCACCCTGCTGGTTTCGGCCCACCACTGGTCGGAATCCGGTAGTTCGCCCAAAGGTCCGTCCGATTTCCTTTTGGAACTGAAGTCGGCGAACGAATCCCCCGACGGCCCGGCCACCGGCGTCCTCACCGTCGACCACTGGGCCGACGCCCCGGAACCGGACGCGGTCAACCCGTTCACCGACAACCCCGCCGCCGCCGAGTGGCCCCGCGACCCCCTAGGTTCCCGCCGCGATCCCATCGAACAGGGCGCTGCCCTCGTTCACGCCGCCCTCATCGAATTGCGCTCGCACAAAACCGAACCGGACCGGCAAACATCCGATCCGACCCGACTCGACGACCTGAGCCCCGAATTCCTGCCGGAACCGCCCGACGATCCCGACCACCCACCGGAGTTCGAAGATCCTGACCTCGATTTCCCACCGGAGGACCCGGACTTCCCCTTCGGCCCGGCCGAACTCGACGACCAACCGGGCAGCAATCCCGACGACCCCGAAGGCTGGGCCGCCGACGTGGACGCCCTGCTGTCGGAACTCGCCTCCGCCGAGGCCACCGCACGGGAAGTCGAACTGCCGGGCCAACTCCCGGCCACCGCCCTGGTGGAATTGCGCGCCGACCCGGCGAAACTGGCCGCGCGCCTGCGTCGTCCGCTGCCGTATCCGCCGAATCCGCTGGCCCGCAGGGGAACCGCGTTCCATGCATGGGTGCAGCGCTGGTTCGCTTCCAGCGGTCTGCTCGGCTTCGATGAGCTGCCCGGCGCGGCCGACGGCGGTGCGCCCGAGGCGGCCGACGCGGATCTGACCCGGATGCAGGAGGCATTCCTGAATTCGGCCTGGTCGACGCGCACGCCGATCGAGGTGGAGGTGCCGTTCGAAACCTCCCTGGCGGGCACCGTGATTCGCGGTCGGATCGATGCGGTGTTCACCGAGCCGGGCGGCGGTTGGCTGGTGGTGGACTGGAAGACGGGTGCGGAACCGAAACCGGCCGAGGAGTCCGCGGTGGCGGTGCAGTTGGCGGTCTATCGGCTGGCCTGGGCGCGTTTGATGGCCGCCCGCACCGGATCCGATGAGCGATCGATGCTCGAAAAGATCGGGGCCGCCTTCCATTACGTGCGCACCGGTCGCACCATCGCACCGCGCCACCTGGCGGGGCCGCGGGAGTTGGCCGAACTGATCAGAACTTCCGCACCCGCCGAGTGATTCGACACCGGACCGATCGCGTCGGGAGCGGTTTCTCGGCGGATACCCGGTAGGCTGCGGGCTGTGTCGAGGGGTGCAGCGGGTGTGGACGGTGCCGATGTTCGGTGAGCGCGCGCCACGACTCGGTTTGGCGGGAGATCCGGATTTCGCCCTGGTCGGTGTGCTGAAGATCCCGGAGATCCGGACCAGTCCATGGCGTTCGCTGATGCGCCGGGTGCTGTTCGCCATCGGTTTGCTGTTCACCGCGGCTCTGGTGGTCTACGTGGGCCGCGACGGGTATCACGACAACGCGGGCGACGAGTTGAGTTTCCTCGACGCCTTCTACTACGCGACGGTCTCGCTGTCGACGACCGGCTACGGCGATATCGCGCCGATCAGTCCGGGGGCGCGGTTGGCGAATATCGTCATCATCACGCCGCTGCGCATTCTGTTCCTCATAGTGCTGGTCGGCACCACGCTCGGCGTGCTGACCGAACGGTCCAGGCAGGCGTTCAAGATTCAGCGATGGAGGCGCGGGGTGCGCAATCACACGGTGGTGGTCGGCTACGGGACGAAGGGGCGCACCGCCATCGCGGCCATGCTCGGCGACGGGGTGCGGCCCACCGATATCGTCGTGGTCGACACCGATCCGGCGGCGTTGGCGGTGGCGAACAACGCGGGTCTGGTCACCGTGCACGGGTCGGCCACCCAGTCGGATGTGTTGCGGCTGGCGGGCGTCCAGAACGCCGCCGCCGTGATCGTGGCGACCAACCGGGACGATACGGCCGTCCTGGTCAGCCTCACCGCCCGCGAACTCACCAAGAAGGCCAAGATCGTGGTCGCGATTCGCGAGGCGGAGAACACCCACCTGCTGCGCCAGTCCGGCGCGGATTCGGTGGTGGTGTCCTCGGAGACAGCGGGCAGGTTGCTCGGTCTGGCCACCACCACCCCCAGCGTGGTGGAGATGATGGAGGACCTGCTCACCCCCGAGGCGGGTTTCGCGATCGCCGAACGCGAGGTGGAGGCGGCCGAGATCGGCGGCTCGCCGCGCCATCTCGGCGATATCGTGCTCGGCGTGGTGCGCGAGGGGTTGCTGCTGCGGGTGGGCGAACCCGAGGTCGACTCGCTGGAGTCGGGGGACAAGCTGCTCTATATCCGGCGCACCGGCAAATAGTCGCGCCGGATAGTCTCGAAGCGTGTCCTTTGAACTGAATGCTGTTCCGGTGCTTTCGCGTTCCGTCGTCGACCGGGCCGAGGAGGTGCGCGGCGACGAGCAGGCGCTGCGGAACGGCTGGTCGGAGGCCAAACTGCTGCGGGTGACGCGGCGCGGCCAGGTCCGCTACAGCGCGGGTGCGCTGCTGTTCGACAAGGCCGTCGAATTGGGTGCGGAGCCGGATCCGGCGGCGGTCTTCCTGGGTATCGACGCGGGTAGCCACGTGTGGGCGGTGCGCGAGGACGAACTGTCCGGGGAGGTGGCCGATCTGCGCGCGATGAGGGCGGTCGACGATCGGGTGGCGGGTCTGGTGACCACGGCGGTCGCACTGCTGAATTGGCACGATCATGCCGGATTCCACGCCGCCGACGGTTCGGCCAGCACGGCGGTGAAGGGCGGTTGGTCGCGGCTGAGCGCGGGCGGCAAGGAGGAGTTCCCGCGCATCGATCCGGCCGTCATCTGCCTGGTGCACGACGGCGGCGACCGGGTGCTGCTGGCCCGCCAGCACACCTGGCCGGAGACGCTGTTCTCGCTGCTGGCCGGATTCGTGGAGGCGGGGGAGTCGCTGGAGCGGTGCGTGGCGCGCGAGATCCGCGAGGAGGTGGGCGTCGATGTGCGCGATATCCACTACCTGGGCAGTCAACCGTGGCCGTTTCCGCGTTCGCTGATGATCGGTTTCGAGGCCGTCGCCGATCCGGAACAACCTTTGGTCTTCGCCGATGGCGAGATCGCCGAGGGGTACTGGTTCACCAGGGACGAGGTGCGTGCCGCCTTGGCCGAGGGCGATTGGTCGGCCCGACGGGAGGACCGGCGCCTGCTGCTGCCCGGCTCGATCTCCATTGCCCGCACCATCGTGGAGTCTTGGGCGCAGGGTTAGGCCCGGACTCCGGCACAGCCTCACGCCGCACGAAAGGTGCGGCGTGGACGGATGTTTCGGGTCAGCTCAGCGCGGCGAGTGCCTGCTTGACCTGCGCGAGTGACGGATTGGTCGCGGTCGAACCGTCGGCGTACCGCACGGTCGGCACCGTGTGGTTGCCGCCGTTCACGCTGCCGACGAATTCGGCCGAGGCCGGGTCCTGCTCGATATCGATTTCCACGTAGCCGATGCCCGCCTCTTCCATCTGCTTCTTGAGCCTGCGGCAGTAGCCGCACCAGGTGGTGGAGTACATCGTCACGGCGGGGGTCGCGTTAGTCACGGGTGGTTCAACACCGCGGGGTCCACAACTGTTCCAAGGTCGGGGTTGACAGCGCATTTAATAAGCGCGCATACTAAATGCATGACGCAGATCGGCACCGCACAGACCACCACGACCATCGCCCCCGCCGCCTTCTTCGCCAAGTGGGCCGATATGGGCACCTGGCACGAATGGAACCTCGACACCGAATGGGCACGCCTCGATGGCCCCTTCGCCGAGGGCTCCACCGGAGTGCTCAAGCCCAAGGGTGGCCCCAGGACCAAATTCGTCATCACCAAACTCACCGACGACGAATTCATCGACGTCTCCAAGCTGCCGGGCGCGCGACTGATCTTCGCCCACCGCGTCGAAACCGCGGGCGAGCACACCACCGTCACCGTGACCGTCACGATGGAAGGTCCACTCGCGTTCCTCTGGGCCAGGATCCTCGGCGGCGATATCGCCAAAACCCTGCAGCACGACCTGGACGGGCTGGTCGAGGCCGCCGCGGGGGTGGCGGTATGACCACCGACCGAATTGGGGAATTGTCCTGCGGCGCGGCCTGATCGAGCTCGCCCCGAACGAACACGCCCGCATCGCGCGGGCCATGCTGGAACCGCGGTCGAGAGATATGCCGCAATCCGCTCCCGCCGACAGTTCCGGTACGAGCCCCCGTCGAGGAGGACGATGAGTGAACACCCCGCTTTGCGCAGCGGATTCGCCGCTGCCGACGAAAGCAGCGGACTATTGCTCTGGCAGGTGACCAATCGCTGGCAGGCGGCCCAGCGCTCGGCCCTGGCCCCCTTCGACCTGACCCACGTCCAATTCGTGCTGCTCGCCTCGCTGACCTACCTCGCCGCCCGCGCCGCGGACCCGGTCATGCAGCGCGACCTGGCCGAACACGCCGCCACCGACCCGATGATGACCTCCCAGGTGCTGCGCGCGCTCGAACAGAAAGGTCTGATCGAACGCCGCGACCACCCGAGCGACCGCCGCGCCAAATCCCTGGCGCCAACCGAAGCCGGTGCCGCGCTGGTCAATCGGGCGATCGTCGCGGTCGAGGACTGCGATCGGGAATTCTTCGAACCGCTCGGCGCGCACGGGCCGGACTTCGCCGCCGCCCTGCGCCTGCTGCGCGAGCGGGCCTGACGGACCGACGATGCCGCCCGCGGCGGGCGGGAGATTTCCGTACCGCTGGGCCGGACCCTGTCGGTGCTCGCTGTCATGATGGAGCGCGTGTCAGCCCACGAACTCGACGCGCTCGATCCCGAACAGGCCGCGGCGGTCACGGCGCCGCGTGGTCCGGTGTGCGTCCTCGCGGGGGCGGGCACGGGCAAGACTCGCACCATCACCCACCGCATCGGACATCTGGTCGCGGCGGGTCATGTGAAGGCGGACCAGGTGCTCGCGGTCACCTTCACCGCTCGCGCCGCGGGTGAACTGCGCAATCGCCTGCGCGTCCTCGGCCTCGGCGGCGCGGCCAATCAGGTGCAGGCCAGAACATTTCACGCCGCCGCGCTGCGGCAGTTGCGCTACTTCTGGCCACAGATCGTCGGCGATGTGCCGTGGCGGCTGCTCGACGGCAAATTCCCGGTGGTCGCGCAGGCCGCCCGCCGCGCCGGACTGCCCACCCACACCGAGAGCGTGCGCGACCTGCTCGGCGAGATCGAATGGGCCAAATCCTCGCTCATCGCCCCGGAGGACTACGCGGCCGCCGCGTCCAGGCAGCATCGCGACGTGCCCTACGACGCGGCCCGTGTGGCCGAGGTGTACACCGCGTACGAATCGCTGAAAACCACCCCCGACGGCCTGCTGCTCGACTTCGACGACCTGCTCCTGCACACCGCCGCCGCGCTGGAGGACTATCCGGCCGTCGCCGACGAATTCCGGGGCCGCTACCGCAGTTTCGTGGTGGACGAGTACCAGGACGTCACCCCGCTGCAGCAGCGCGTCCTCGACGCCTGGCTCGGCGATCGCGACGACCTCACCGTCGTCGGCGACGCGAACCAGACCATCTACTCCTTCACCGGGGCCACCCCCGGCTACCTGCTCGACTTCTCCCGCCGCTTCCCGGAGGCCACCGTCGTGCGGCTCGAGCGCGACTACCGCTCCACCCCGCAGGTGGTCTCGCTGGCCAACAGGGTGATCGGGGTGGCGCGGGGGCGTATCGCGGGCACCCGCCTGCAACTGATCGGTCAGCGCGCCGACGGTCCGGAACCGACCTTCGCCGAATACCAGGACGTTCCCGCCGAGGCGGGCGCGGTCGTCGCGAGTATCAAACGGATGATCGCGGCGGGCGTGCCCACCGCGGAGATCGCCGTGCTCTACCGGATCAACGCCCAGTCCGAGGCGTACGAGCAGGCGCTCACCGAACAGGGCATCCCCTATCAGGTGCGCGGCGGGGAGGGTTTCTTCCAGCGTCCCGAGGTGAAGCAGGCGGTGGTGGCGCTGCGTCAGGTCGCGTCCCGCGACGATCTGCCCGCCGAATCACGCAGCGGCACAGCGATCGTCAAGCTGGCGCGGGCCGCGCTCGGCCCGCTCGGGCTGACCGCCGCCGAACCGGTGGGCGCGCAGGCGCGCGAGCGCTGGTCGGCGCTCACGGCGCTGGTCGCGCTCACCGAGGAACTCACCGCCCAGGACGCGGCACTCGATCTGCCCGGTCTGCTGCGCGAGCTGGCGGCCCGCGCCGAGGCCCGCCATCCACCCACCGTCCAGGGTGTGACTCTCGCCTCTCTGCACGCCGCCAAGGGGCTGGAGTGGGACGCGGTCTACCTGGTCGGACTGTCCGACGGGACCATGCCCATCGCGCACGTCCTGGGCGAGGACGGTTCGGTCGCCGATGAGGCGGGGCTGGAGGAGGAGCGCAGGCTGCTCTACGTGGGCGTCACCAGGGCGCGCGAACATCTGCAACTGTCCTGGGCGCTGGCGCGCGGTGAGGGCGGTCGCCGCACCCGCAGGCGCTCGCGCTTCTTGAACGGCCTGATTCCAGACGATTCCCCGGCCTCGCGCATCGCGGCCCCCACCGCCGAATCCGTGAGTGCGGGCGCGCGCCCGTACTGCCGGGTCTGCGCGAAACCGCTGATCGGCACCTATGCGACCATGCTCGGCCGCTGCCGCCGCTGCCCGGCCGAACTCGACGCCGAACTCCTGGGGTTGCTGCAGGAGTGGCGCACCGATAAGGCGGCCGACCTACAGGTGCGCGAATTCGTGGTCTTCACCGACACCACCCTCACCGCGATCGCCGAACAGTTCCCCGCCGACGACGCGGCGCTGGCGGCCATCCCCGGAATCGGTGCCAAGAAGATCGATCAGTACGGCGCGGAGGTATTGGCACTGGTGGCGGCCAGACACCGGCAAGACCCGAAAACCGCAGGTAGAAAATAGGTTGTCCACTTCGGCTACTTTGCATATGGTGGATAGCACGCAGCGGGAGGGCATTCCGTTGCGCGACGACAGACCATCGGACTTACGAGCACAGGAGGGAGGCACCACGATGAGCTTCAAGACCTTCAACGCGATCGGCGTTGGGATGACTGCGCCCGTGGCGGCCTCCAGGGGGATCCTCGCCTTGCAGGGGATCGGACTGTCCTTCGGCAGCGCCTTCGACACGATGCACCACCTCGCGGACAGCCGCGATGTGTTCGCGCAGTCGCCCATCGAATCCGTCATTCAGGACATGTCCCACGCGGGGTGGCACCCGGCATTCGCCGAAGCGGCAGTCGGAGCCATCGCTATCGATAACGCCAATAAGCAGGCATATCTGCCGTTTGGCGTCGATAAGCAGGCAGCACGCCTCCGCGCCGCACACCCAGCGTCCGTGAACAGGTCTCGACACAGATGTCGACCTAGGTAGGGAACAAACTCCCCGACCTCCTGGCCACGGATCGCGCACCGCGAAACCGTGGCCAGATTTCTTCGGCTCCTCAGCCAACTGGCACCGGTTTCGCGATACCGAAACGAACCGCTGCAAACGAGTTGAAGGAGAACCGACGTGTTCACCGCAGAGTGCTGGCCCACGGCCACTGCTGACGGAACATGCCGAACCGTGGCAAGGCCGACCCGTGGCCGGGAGGTGTCCCTGTCCCTGCCCTGCCGAGTAGGCGATCCCGATCTGTGGTTCGCCGAGAGCCCGGTCCAGTTGGAACAGGCGAAGGCCCTGTGTGAGTCGTGCCCGATCCGAAAGGGCTGCCTGACCGCAGCCATCGATCGGCGCGAGCCGTGGGGTGTTTGGGGCGGTGAGATCTTCGACCAGGGTGTCGTGATCGCCCGCAAGCGCCCGCGCGGACGTCCGCGCAAGGTCGCGGTGCCGGCGTGAGCTTACGGCTCATGATCCCGGCCACCCGACCCTCCCTCCCTCCGGTCGCTGCGGCCTGCGGTCCTCACGGACCCCGGCGGGTCCAGGAACGAGAAAGCAGACGCGCCGCCCACCCCGAGATCCGGTGGGCGGCACGCCTGCGTTCCCATATCGTTACCCGGATACCTCGACCCGGGCGAAATCACGTACCCGACAACATGATCAGTGCCGGGCGTCATCGCATCCGCTCAGGCGAAGTCGCGCCGACCGAGTTCGTAGAGCGCGCTCGGCGCAACGCTGATCTCAAACGGCCGCTCCACGACCAACACCTCGTCGGCGGTCACGACGCTGTTGGTGACGTAGCGCCCCCGCTCGAGATCGAGGGCGTGAATCCGAGGCACCGGCCGAAAATCCACGATCCAGTAGTGCGGAATCCCCACCATCGCGTACTCGTCCCGCTTGATCTTGCGATCGTGCGCCTCACTGCCGCTGCGGGGCGACACCACTTCGGCCACCAGCAATAGATCCGAGGGGTCTATGAAGATCTCATCCTCGGCGAACCCGGTCTCCTCGGCCTTCGCTTCGAGAATGAACACATCCGGCTTCCGAATCCCGGACGGAAGCTTGAACTCGTACTCGCCCCCATCGACCAACACATCGGCATTGGCACGCCGAGCGGCCTCGATGAACAGATGACGCAACCCACGACCCATCCGATTGTGGCGCAGCGAGGGCGACATCTTCTCGATCAGCCATCCGTTCCAGAGTTCGAAGCCTTTCCCCTCCTCGGGGCTGTTGCGAAGATCCTCCGAAGTGTATGGCCCGATCCCGAAGGATGGGCCGAAGTCGTGCGCAGCACTCACAGCTTCTCCTCGGTCTCTGTGGCAACAACTGAGTTGAAGTCTAGGCCGCTTTTCGTCGGATTCGGGTTGTGCGTGGCATAGATTTCGGGTCGCGGGTTCGCGAGATTCGAAACGACCGCTTCGCGGGCGGGTTGGGCCGGTTCAGCTTGCGGAGCGCTCCTCGCGCAGGCCGGGGAGCCAGGTATTGGCCAGACGCATGAAGGGGATGGTGGCGTCGAGTTGGGCGCAGATGCCGATGGATCCGGCCAGGACTCGGCAGATCATCACGTATTCGGCCGGAAGTTGCATGGCGCGGGCGGTTTTCATCTCCGGGCTGGTGATATCGGAGGCGACGCCTGCGACCCGCTGCATCCACTTGCGGGTGAAGTGGAAGGATTCGGTGCGAATCGGGTCGGTGAAGGGGCGCAGATAGTCGGCGATCTCGCGGTCGGTGACGGTGCGGCCCGGAATGATCCACCCATTGGTATGTAGCAGTTCGGCGAGGGTGTCGAACCTCTCTTCGACCGCCAGGCCGAGAATGCGGCCCAACTCGTCCGGGATGCCGTGCGGCAGTGGGGCGCACGCGCCGAAATCGATGACCGCCAAGCGACCGTCGGGCAGCATCATGAAATTGCCCGGATGCGGGTCGGCATGCAGCAGGCCGACGATTTCCGGTGCGCAGAAATGGAATTGACCCATCAGGAAGGCCACCCTGTCGCGCTGGTCGCGCGTGGCCGCCGGGTCCTGGGCGCCCGCGGTGATAATGGCCGAGACCGGGGTGCCGTCCAACCATTCGGAGACGATGACCTTCGGCGCGCCCGCGACCACCCTGGGCACCACATACTCCGGATGGCCCTCGAAGGCCTTGGCGAAGGCGCGCTGATTGGCGGCCTCGTTGCGGTAGTCGAGTTCCTCCTCGGTGCGCTCGGTGATCTCGGCCAGGATCGGCTTGATATCGGCGCCGGGAATGACGGCGGCGATCAGACCCGTCATGCGGGACAGGGTTTTGAGGTCGGCGCGCAGCGCCTCGTCGGCCCCCGGATACTGCACCTTCACCGCGACGGCGCGGCCATCGGACCAGACCGCGCGATGCACCTGCCCGATACTGGCCGAGGCGGCAGGCTCGTCGTCGAAGCTGCGGAAACGGTCGCGCCAGCGGGTGCCGAGTTGCTGATCGAGCACCCGGTGCACCGTTTTGGCGGGCATGGGTGGGGCGGCGGCCTGGAGTTTGGTGAGCGCCTCGCGGTAGTGCTCGCCGTACTCCTCGGGGATGGCGGCCTCCATGACGCTGAGCGCCTGGCCGAACTTCATCGCGCCGCCCTTGAGTTCGCCGAGGACGGTGAACAGTTGCGCGGCGGCCTTCTGATTCAGTTCGGCGCTGATCTCGGTGCGATCCCCGCCCACGAGCCGCTTGCCGAAGCCCACGGCGGCCCGCCCGGCGATGCCGAGCGGAATACTGGCCAACTTGGCATTGCGGGACGAGCGACGGCGCACGATCTCTGACACGTAACCATCATTGCCGAAAGACCCACCGATCGGCCATGCCCATCTCGAGGTGTTCGCTTGGCGGACTGGAACTATCGATCCCTCCCTCATGCGGGCACCGCACTCACAATGCGACATTCACACGCCGGATTGCGCTCCCAGCGCCGCAAATGGACCTGATGCGAGCAGAGATCCAGTTCCAAGGTGGCGTCCAGGGTGTCGGGCTCCTGCTGCGGGGAGCAGCGCAGGATAGCCTCCAGTTCGCGCAGGGCCAGCGCGGCGGTGGCGGCGATCCCGGAATGGGAGGCGTAGCCGACCCGATTGAGCAATTGGGCGGCCAGGTGCGGCCAGGCGGCGTCGTATTCGCAGCGGGTGAGGTCGGCGCAGCGCAGACAACTGGTGGCGCCCGGCAGCACCAGCGGGCCGACCACGCCTTTGGGCGCTCGCATGCGGACCTGCAGGTGCGGGATCCGGTAGCGCAGTAGATCGGCCACCAGGCGCGGGTCCGGGACGACGGTGTCGGTGAGTACGACCAGATCGGATTGCCAGGTGTCGACCCGGATTTCGGGGTCGAAGTCGCGGGAGCGGGTGGGGCGCAGGCCGAGTCGACGCAGGCCGTTGCCCAGCGCGTCGGACAGTGGGCCGAGCCCGTGCACGTGGATCGCGCGAATATGTGCGGCGGGCGGCTCCGGATGCACCAGCAGCCCCGCCGCGTCGATCTCGGTGAGCAGCGCCACGGCACGGCCCGGTTCGAGACCGTATTCCCCGGCGCGCCAGATGATTTCCGGGCGGGAGCGCAGACCGTCCAGCAGACGGAGGAAGCCGAGGACGGCCTCGATCTCGACATCCTTGGGTGTGAGCAGCAGGGCGTACTCCTGGTCGACGCCCAGTTGGATCGCACCACCGGGACGGCGCAGGACGGCAACCGCCGGATCCAGCATCGGGCCGTGTCGTGTCGTCATGGCCACGAGTATGGGCGATGCCGTGCTGCGGAAAGCCCGCGAAACCTGCGGTTATCCACAGGATTTCGCGGGCTTCACAACGTGGGGATCAGGACTGGTCCTTGGGGCTGTCGGAGCCCTCACCCGCCTGCTTGCGGCCCTGCTCCCGCTCGGCGCGCTCGCGCGCCTCCGTCTCGGCCAGTTGTGCCAGCGGGTCGTCGAAGGCCGTCGCGCCGCCGCCCATCACCCGGTCGATGAAACCGGCGGGGGAGTCCAGATCGGTGGAATCGGGCAGCAGATCCGGATGCGCCCACACCCCGTCGCGCTGCTCCATACGGGCGTCGGTGGTCAGCCGCCGCCACAGCGCCGCCGCCTCGCGCAGCTTGCGCGGCCGCAACTCCAGCCCGACCAGGGTGGCGAAGGTCTGCTCGGCGGGACCGCCGGTGGCCCGGCGCCTGCGCAGCGTCTCCGACAGCGCCTCCGCGCCGGGGAGCCGGTCGCCGATGGCCTCGGTGACCACCACCTCCACCCAGCCCTCGATCAGCGCGAGCAGGGTCTCCAAGCGCTCGAGCGCCGCCTTCTGCTCCGGCGTGGTCTGCGGTTCGAACGAACCCTGCGCCAGGATCTCCTCCAGCCTGGCCGGATCCGCGAGCGCCGCAGGATCGATGTTCTGGGCCGCCGCCTCCAACGAGGAGAAGTCCATCTTGATGCCGCGCGAGTACTCCTCGACCGTGCCCAGCACCTGCTGGCGCAGCCACGGCACATGCGCGAACAGCCGCTGATGGGCGGCCTCGCGGGCGGCGAGGAAGACCAGGATCTCGCTCTCCGGGCGCTCGAGACCCGCGCTGAATTCGGAGATGGCGGTGGGCAACAGCGCCGCCGTGCCGCTGGGGCCGAGCGGCAGACCGATATCGGTGGAGGTCAGCACCTCCTTGGCCAGCTGGCCCAGTGCCTGACCGAGCTGCGAGCCGAACGCCAGCCCACCCATCTGGCCGAGCATGCCCAGCATCGGCGCCGCGTACTCCTTGGCCTCCTCCGGCATCGAGGCGGTCCACATGCTCGAGATCTGCTGGGCCACCGGATCGCAGAGCCGCTTCCAGGTGGGCAGCGTTTCCTCGATCCAGTCGTTGCCGGTCCACGCCACGGTGCGGGTGGCCCCGGCGGGCAGCGTGGTGGCCGCGTCGAGCCACAGTTCGGCCAGGTGCGACGCATCGGCGACGGCCTTGGCCTGGCCCTGGGAGATCGGGTTCACACTCGCGCCGAGCTGCTGGCGGGCCAGCCGCTTGGCGACGTCGTAGTTGACCGGGCCGGACGGCATGCCCGGCCCGCCGACGCCACCCATACCGCTGAGCATCTGACCGATCGAGGTCAACATTTGACCCAGCTGTGCCGGATCGAATCCACCGACGCCGGATCCGCCGATGGCGAAGCCGAACGGATTGCTCGCGCTCGGGTTCTCCGCACGCCCGCGCGCCGCATCCTCGTCGCGCTTGCGCTCGTCATCGTCGCGATTGGAGAATCCGAACGGAGTGTCACTCATGGTCACAACGTTACGCGGCCGGTGTTACCGGATCATGAGCGGCGGCTGTGGGATAGCCGCTGTCCGCGCAGAGCGAAATCCGCGATCGGGACAATCCGCGCCTGTGCCGCGCCGTCGCGAGGGTCATCACTACTGTGGTCCGAGTGAATCGTCGGATCCTCACCCTGTTCGCCGCCCTGATCCCGATCGTCGTACTCGGCGTCGGGGGCAGCATGGTCACCGTGCCGTTCGTCGCGCTCGGACCGGGACCCACCGTGAACACCCTGGGCGAGGTGCAGGACAAGCAGGTCGTCGACGTGCGCGGCGTCCCCTTGGATCCCACCAGCGGACATTTGAATATGACGACCGTCTCGGTGCGCGACGGGCTGAGTATCTTCGAGGCGTTCGGATTCTGGCTCAGCGGTGAGCACGGGCTGGTCCCGCGCGCGGAGGTGTACCCGCCGAACAAGAGCCGCGAGGAGATCGACCGCTCCAACCAGCAGGACTTCTCCGATTCGGAGAGCAACGCCGAGATGGCGGTCATGCGCTACCTGCACCTGCCGACGGCGGTCCTGGTGCGCAAGGTCACCGAGGACGGTCCGGCCAAGGATGCGCTGCGGGTGGGCGATCAGTTCGTCAGCGTGAACGGCGCGCCGATCAACGCGCCCAAGGATGTGGTCGGCGCGGTCTCCGCACAACCGCCGGGCAGCCAGGTCGCCATCGTGGTGCTGCGCGACAACCAGGAACAGACCGTCTCGGTCGCCCTTGGCGCGCGACCCGGCGATCCCGGCAAGGGCTACCTGGGCATCAACACCGGTGAAGGGGCGCGCCAGCCCATGCAGGTCACCTTCAACCTGGCCGATATCGGCGGACCGTCGGCCGGTTTGATGTTCAGCCTGGCGCTCATCGACAAGCTGACACCCGGCGAACTCGACGGCGGCAAATTCGTTGCGGGCACCGGAACCATCGATCAGGAAGGCAAGGTCGGCCCGATCGGCGGCATCCAGTACAAGATGATCGCCGCGCGCGACGCGGGCGCGGAAACCTTCCTGGTGCCCGCGGGCAACTGCAATGAGGCCAGAGCGCGCACGCCCGACGGGTTGCGGCTGGTGAAGGTCGACAATCTCGAGGGCGCGGTCAAATCCCTCGACGACCTCAATGCCGGCCGCGACGTCGTCGGCTGCGGCTGACTACTCGAAGGTGTTCAGCAGCGCCTCGACCAGGTTCGGGGCCAGATTCGGATAGGTGCGCAGGTCGAGTTCGGCGCCGAAATCGTCCTCGTCCTCCGGGCGCAGTTGCAGCAGACACAGCGACTGACCCTCCCGCAGCACCGCCGCGAACAGGCGCGCCTCGCGCCGCTCCGGATGCGCCACCGCGGCGGCGCGGGCGGCGGCATCGGCGGCGTCGTGGTCGGCCAGCAGCGGGGTCAGCGCGTCGTCGAGCGTGCTCTCGGCGGTGGGCGGTAGCACGACGATCTCCTGCACCAGCAGGCAGCCGCGCACGGCGGGCGGCCAACTGGTGGTGGCCAGGAATTCGTCGAGCGCCATCGAGCCGCCGGAGATATCGTCCGGGAACGCCTCCTGGGCGACGGGCGTCAGCTCGCTGCCGTCCTCCAGTTGGTCGAGCAGGGCGGGTTCGGCCGCGACCAGATCGGCCGTGGGCACCAGCGCGAACATCTGCGGCGGACGGCCCCACCCCTCGGCGTCGACGAACTCGGCGACCTCCCGGACACAGCGGGCTAGGACGAGTTCGGCGTGCAGGTCTGCGGTCACGGTGCCCATCCAATCAAATGATCGCCGCGGGTTCGCACGCGATGGCGCGCATCGCGGTGTGGGCAGGCAAATCAGACACACGCCGTAGAGTGGGCCGGAAACGCAAACATAGGACTGCGGTGCGGCGGAGGGCGGAACGGCCGCCGGACGCGCGCCGCCGGACCCTTGGGAGAGTGGCACCGTGGGCATGCGGCCCCCCACCGGATTACCCTCGCTGTCCCGACGCAGCCGCGTGCTGCTGGTGGCAGCCATCGTGCTGGCGGCGTTGCTGCTGCTCGGACCCCGGTTGACCGATACGTATACCAACTGGCTGTGGTTCGGCGAGGTGGGCTTCCGCAAGGTGTATCTCACGGTGCTCGGCACCAGGGTGCTGCTTTTCCTCGCGGTCGCGGCCTTCGTCGCGGTGCTGGTGTGGTTGGCGATGCTGCTGGCCTACCGCAGTCGCCCGGTATTCGTTCCGGTCAACGGCCCGAATGATCCGATCGCCCGCTACCGCACCACGGTGATGGGCAGGTTGCGGCTGTTCGGCATCGCTGTCCCGGTGCTGCTGGGGCTGCTGTCCGGGCTTGTCGCCCAGTCCAATTGGGTGACGGTGCAGCTGTTCCTCAATGGCGGCAGTTTCGGCCAGACCGATCCGCAGTTCCACCTCGACGTCGGCTTCTACGCCTTCGACCTGCCGTTCTACCGCATGGTGCTGAACTGGCTGTTCGTCACCTCGGTGATCGCCTTCTTCGCGAATCTGGTGACGCACTACGTCTTCGGCGGTCTGCGCCTGTCCGGGCGCGAGGGTTCGCTCACGAAGCCGGCGCGCATGCAGTTGGCGCTGCTGGCCGGAATCTTCGTGCTGCTCAAGGCGATCGCGTATTGGTTCGACCGCTACGAACTGCTGTCGAGCGGCCGCAAGGAACCCACCTTCACCGGCGCCTCCTACACCGATATCAACGCGGTGCTGCCCGCCAAGCTGATCCTGCTGTCCATCGCGGTCATTTGCGCTGTCGCCTTCTTCGCCGGGATCGTGCTGCGCGATCTGCGGGTGCCCGCCATGGCGGCGGCGCTGCTGGTGCTCTCGTCCATCCTGGTCGGCGCGGTGTGGCCGCTGGTGGTCGAGCAGTTCTCGGTGCGCCCGAACGCGGCAACCAAGGAGTCGGAGTACATCCTGCGCAATATCGAGGCCACCCGCCACGCGTACGGCATTACCCCCGACAAGATCGACTACCAGAACTACAAGGGCGACGGCACCAAGAATCCGCGCGATGTCGCGGCCGACCGCACCACCATCGCCAATATCCGGCTGCTCGATCCGAATATCCTCTCGCCCACCTTCACTCAGTTGCAGCAGCGCAAGAACTTCTACGGGTTCGCCAACCCGCTCGATATCGACCGCTACCGGATCAACGGCGAAGTGCAGGACTTCGTGGTCGGCGCGCGCGAACTGGAACCGCAGAGCCTCAAGGACAACCAGACCGACTGGATCAACCGGCACACCGTGTACACCCACGGCAACGGCTTCGTCGCCGCACCCGCCAACCGGGTGAACAAGGCGGCCGCCAAGGACGCCGCGCAGGCCGCGGCCTCGGGCGACAGCGGCTACCCGGTCTTCGCCGATGGGGCCACCAGCTACATCAGCGACCTGTTCACCCCGCTCGACCGCCAGGCCATCAAGGTCGAGCAGCCGCGCATCTACTACGGTCCGCTGATCTCGCAGTCCAATGCCGACTACGCGATCGTCGGCGGGGTGGACGGCCAGCCCGCCCGCGAATACGACACCGACCAGGCCCAATTCACCTATGGCGGCCAGGGCGGCGTCTCGATCGGCAACTGGTTCAACCGGCTGGCCTTCGCGGCCAAGTATGCCGAGCGCAATATCCTGTTCTCCGGTGCGATCGGCGACAACTCCAAGATCATCTTCAATCGCAATCCGCGCGAGCGCGTCCAGAAGGTGGCCCCCTGGTTGACCACCGACGGCAGCGCCTACCCGGCCGTGGTGGACAAGCGCATCGTCTGGATCGTCGACGCCTACACCACCCTCGACAACTACCCGTACGCGCAGTCCACCTCGCTGGAGGGCGCGGTCGAGGACAGCATCGACCAGAAGACGGGTCGGCTGGTGCCGCGCAAGCAGGTCAGCTACATCCGCAACTCGGTGAAGGCCACCGTCGACGCCTACGACGGCACGGTGACCCTCTACGAGGTCGACTCCACCGATCCGGTGCTCAAGGCGTGGCGTGGCGTGTTCCCCAACGCGGTGAAGCCGGAGAGCGACATCTCCCCGGAGTTGCGCTCGCACTTCCGCTACCCGGAGGACCTGTTCAAGGTGCAGCGCGAGATGCTCACCAAGTACCACGTCAACGATCCGCGCGAATTCTTCACCAATAACGCGTTCTGGTCGGTGCCCAGCGATCCGACCGTGGAGGGCGGCAACTTCAAACAGCCGCCGTACTACGTGCTCGCAGGCGACCCGAAGACCGGCAAACCCGTGTTCACCCTGACCAGCGCGATGGTCGGCTTCAACCGGAACTACCTGTCGGCCTACATCTCGGTGCGTTCGGATCCCGACAGCTACGGCAAGTTCACGGTGCTCACACTGCCCACGGATTCGCAGACGCTGGGTCCGCAGCAGACGCAGAACACCATGACCATCAATGACGAGGTCTCCCGCGATCGAACACTGCTGCAGGGCTCCAACAAGATCCGCTACGGCAACCTGCTGACCCTGCCCATCGCCGACGGCGGCATCCTCTATGTCGAACCGCTGTACACCGAACGCAACAGTGGTCCCAACACCTCGACCTTCCCGCAGTTGGCCAGGGTGCTGGTGAGTTACCGCGACCCGGAATCGGGAACCGTGAAGGTCGGCTACGAACCGACCCTTGCCGCGGCATTGGATCGACTGTTCCCCGGCAGCGGTAGCGCGGCAACGGCGCCCGGTGGCGAACCCACACCTCCTGCGGGCGGTACGCCGCCCGCGCCGGAGCAGGGGACGGCACCCGCGCCCAGCAGCGGCAATCCGCCGCCGCCCGGGCCGTCCACCACTCCGGGCAAGGACGCGGCCGTGCGCGAGTTGGACGCGGCGCTCGGGAATCTGCACGATGCGCAGCGCAGCGGTGACCTCGGTCAGCTCGGTGCGGCGTTGAACCGGTTGGATCAGGCCATCAAGGCCTACGAGGCGGCCGGGAAGTAGTCGCCGAAAACAGCAGCGGTGCCACCCTCTTCGCGAGGGTGGCACCGCTGCTTCGTTCTCGGGATTAGCGGATTTCGGTCATTGAAATCTGCCTGCTATTTCGGTCTCAGCGACCGAAGGAATCGATCAAAGCGCTGTTCTGCTGCAGGATCTGCTCGTACTGCTGCTCCAGGCCGTACTGGCGGGCCAGATCCGTGCCGACGGACTTGGCCTGGTCGACCAGTGCCTGCTGGCTGCCCGGCGCGGGGGCCGAGGGCGCGGGGGCTGAGGGCGCGGGGGCGACGGCCGGTTCGGGCTCGGGTTCCGGTTCGGGTTGGGAAACGCCCGAGCTGAGGTACTGGCCGCAGACCGGCCAGGCGCCGACGCCCTGGGAGTTCAGCACATTCTCCGCGACACGGATCTGCTCGTCCTTGCTCGCGTGCGAGGGGTTGCCCGCACCGCCATGCGCACTCCAGGTGCTCTGCGTGAATTGCAGACCGCCGTAGTAGCCATTTCCGGTGTTGATACCCCAGTTGCCGCCGCTCTCGCACTGTGCGACGCCATCCCAGTTGTGGGCGGCGGCCGACGCGGTCGCGGTGGACAGACCGAACGGGACCGCAACGAATGCCCCTGCTACGGCGACGTAACCGAGGGCGCGGGTGCTGAACTTTCGGTGGTGAGACATGTCGTTTCCCTCCCTGCGCCCACCCGCCCGGCCGATACTGCGCTGCCGGTTCCCTGCCCCCAAGGTCGTCGGGGATCCTCTAGCCGCGGGGCAGGGGTTGCTTGTTCGTGCCGGTGTGCGACGGTTCGAGTTCGAGCCCATCACGGTTGATCCGGGCCGTGAAACGACGGTAACGAACAAATCACTGTCAATCACATCTTGATAACGAGACCATTCTATGATGGGAATCGATCCGAAATCCCGGTTTTTGCAGGTAGTTGCGAATTTAAGAATGGAATCCGGCCGGTCTGTAATAGTGTCGTTATGTGACCGAGATCACTCTGAAATCGTGGGGTGTGTCACATTCTTCGGCTTGACCTAGATCGACTGTGGCGTTCGCCGCCGAAATCGCCCTGCTCGCGCGACACGCCACCCCGTCCTCCCCTCCGAATATGCGGGTCGGGCGTGTCGCTCAATGAGCCGCCGACCTGCGCCGCACCCCCGTTCAGTAGGCGATTTGCCTTCTGTGCGTAGCTGTGTGTAATGTTGTGTTACCGACGCGGGGTGGAGCAGCTCGGTAGCTCGCTGGGCTCATAACCCAGAGGTCGCAGGTTCAAATCCTGTCCCCGCTACAAATGTCCAGGTCAGGAAGTTGAAAGACTTCCTGACCTGGACTTCTTTTTTTGGCCGAGTTCGGTCCGGAGAGTTTGTCTGCTACGGGCAGGTCTGCTGATACGGCAGATCCGGGATCTGATCGTGCCATTCCGTCTCGTTCAAACCGCGCCCCGCGCGCCGCATGCCAGTTCGGCGGCGTGGACCCGAGCATCGAGGATTCCGCTCAGGTCCGACAGGTGCAGGAGATTGTCGAGTCCACCCGTGGCGAGTGTGCGTCCATCGGGACTGAATGTGACGGTGATCGCGGATTGTTCGGAGGATACCGTGACGAGTTTGTGCGGGTTGGTGACATCGGAGGTGTCCCACAGGACGAGGCGTTCGTCATTGCCGGTGGTGGCCATGAGGCGTCCATCCGGGCTGAAGGCCGTCGAACGCACCCAGTCCGTGTGTTCCATCAGTGGACTGCTTGCCATTTTCGGATGGTCACGGTCGTCGATATCCCAGACGATGACGCTGCCATCGAGACTTGCGGTGACCAGTGTGCGCCCCTGCGGCCGGAAAGCGAGCGTGCTCACCACGCCGACATGATGCATGGTGCCTCGGCGCGTGCCTCGGCTCGGATCGGTGACATCCCACAGCGTCGCGGTGTAGTCGTTGCGGGCGCTCGCCACGGTGTGCCCGTCGTCGCTGAAGGCGACTTCCTGAACGGTTGTGTCCGTATCGAGCCTGGTCGACAGCCGGGGTGCTTGTGGGTCGGTGACGTCCCATAGCAGCGCGCCGAGGTTTCCAGCGACGGCGAGGATTCGGGCCTGCGGAGCGAACGCTGCGGAACTGACATCACCGATGCCGGCATTTCGAGTCATCAGCAGCCGGGGAGCGCTCGGGTCGTGCAGATCCCAGAAATCCACATTGCCGTCATACCGCCCTGCGGCGAGGATTCGGCTGTCCGGGCTGAAGCTCACGCCGCCGACCGGCCCGGCCGACCCGGTGAGCGAGCCGACCAGGGCAGGCTGGGATCGGCCCGCCGTCGTCCAGAGTTCGACGGTGCCGTCCAGACATCCGGCGGCCAGCATCGCGCCGTCCGCGCTGAAGCGTGTCGAGCGCACGGCCGCACCGCAATGTCCGAGTGCGGGTGGCTTTGCCGGAACAGCGCTCCCCGCGGGGCGGCTCAGGATTACGGCCCCGCCCACACCCGCCGAAGCCATCTCGCTTCCGTTATCGGCGATCGTGACCACGCTGTAGGGACGGTGCCCGCCGGTGGTCACGATGTCTCGAGTCGGTTTCGTCGGATCGGTGAGATCGCTGTGGATCCATCCGCTTTCGATAGTGGCGATGTCGAGTGCATCGCCGGTCTGGTCGAAACTGAGGCCTTCGACAGTGTTGGGCAGATTGGTGAGCCGCGCCGGCCTGCCGGGCCTGCGGGGATCGGTGAGATCCCAAACTTGGACAATGTTCTCGTTCGCGACTGCGCAGCGGCGACCATCCCGGCTGAAGACGACCGCATTGGCGATCGAATCGGCGTGCGCGGTGAGATCGGTGAGTCTGATCGGAGCGGCCGGATCGGTGATGTCCCACAAGGCTATTTCCCCGTCGCGGTCTCCGGTGATCAGTCTGCGGCTGTCGGGGCTGAAGGCGATCGAACGCGACCAACTCGACTGTGTGATGATCCGGCCGACCTGCTTCGGGATCGCCGGATCACCGACATCCCAGAGAATCGTGGACTTGTCCGGGCTGCTCGTGAGGAGCAGCCTGCCGTCGGGGCTGAAGCCGGCCGTATTGACGCTGGCGGTATGACCGGGCTGTGTGCTGAGGAGAATGGGCAGGGCCGGATCGGCGAAGTCCCACAGCGACACCGAGCCATCGGTTCCGCCGACCATCAAAAGGTGCCCGTTGGGAGCGAACGCCAAGGAGATGGGGACACTCGCACTGGTGAACGCCGTGACCTTGCGGGCGCCGTTCCATACCGTGATTTCGCGGCTACTCCAACCGGTTGCCAGCAACTGCCCGCCGTGGCTGTAGGCGATCGCGCTCGCCGCACCGTTTCCCGTGATCGTGCCCGCGTAGGGTTGTATCAGACTGGTGATCAAACCGGCGGTGGTCGATGTCGTGCTGTCGAGTCGATCGGCGGCGATACCCAGCATCAACGCGAGTTGCGGCCCGCTTTCTCGCGTGGCGGCGGCTCGATCGACAAGTCCGCGAGCAACACTCGCGCGCTGCCGCTTCTCTGCGATGCCGCGCTGGTAGATGGCAACAGTCATCCCGGTCAGTGCGCCTACCAGCAAGACCACCAATGCCACGATCACGCCTCGGCGAATTCGGCTCGCGCGTCGCTCCGCTCGCGCGCACGCGTCCAGGAAGCGCCGCTCGAGCGGACTGACCTCGGTGGGATGTGCGTCCGCCCAGTCAGCTGCCAGTTGGAGCCGGGAGCTGCGGTAGAGCAGGTTCGGATCATTCCCGTTCCGCTCCCATTCGAGTGCGGTGTCGGTCAGTTTCTGGTGAACGAGCAGGCCGGCGCGATCGGTATCGATCCAGCCGCGAAGCAGGGGCCACGCATGTAGCAACGCCTCGTGGGAGATCTGAGCCGTATCACCATCAACCGTGATCAGGCGGGCTGACGCCAGCGCCTCCCGAGCGCGGGCGGCAGCCGGGAACTCTCGGGTGAGCGCGCGCAGATCCACCCGCCTGCGGGTGTCCTCCGTGTCTTCGTTGAGGTGCACCATCCGCAGCAGCATCACCCGCATCGCGTCGCGCCCGGCCTCGTCGAGTCGGTGGTAGACCTCCTCGGCTGCTCGGGTGACCGCGTGCCACACGCCACCGGTCGCCTCGTACCCGAGCACAGTGAGAGTCTTGTCGCGCCGCCGCTGCCAGGTGAGCAGCAACGCGTAGGACAGCAGTGGTAGCGCCCCGGCGGCGAATTCGCGACCGGCGCCGACATCACTCAGGACGCGCGAGGCCAAGCGGGGCTCGATCCCGAGACCTGCTTGCGCAGCGGGCCTTTCGATCGCCTCGCGCATCTCGCCCTCGGTCATGGGGCCGACCGTGACCTGCCGCCCCGCGAGCGCTTCGGCCAATTCGGGGTAGGCCAAACAGGATCCGTAGAAGTCTGCGCGTATACCCAGCACTACCAGCGCCGTCCGCTCCTGCGCGGCCGCGCGGATCGCCTCGATGAACCGGCGCCTTTGCGTCTCGTCACGGCACAGGGTGAACAGTTCTTCCATTTGGTCGACCACGAGCAGCACCTGCTCGTTCGGCATCGGCCCGCGCATGATCGTGGCCAGGCTCGCTGGATCGACCGTCAACTGGTTTCGGAGGGTGTCCGGCGTCGTATCAATCAGTGTGGCGAGTCGTGTGGCGAGTGTCTCGAGTGGCTGCTCACCGGGGGTGATGATCATGTGCGGCCACCGGTGCGAATCAGGAACCCGCAGTTCGCCATCCATGACAGCGGGGATGAGCCCGGCCCGTAGCAGTGAGGACTTGCCCACCCCCGAGCGGCCGACCACAGCGATCGGTTTCCCGTCGGCGGACCACTCGGCGAGCCTGCCAAGCAATTCGCCGAGCAACCGCGACCGACCGAAGTAGAACGCGGCATCGTCGGCGGTGAACGTGTCGAGTCCGCGGTATGGGCAACGCTCATCGGAACCCCGCACTGGTTCGGGCGCCGCGGCGACGGGCGCCGGTGCGTGCGCCGGGTTGGACGTCAGCACGAGTTCGCCTGCCTGGCCGCGGAGATGACGGACCGGAGCGGGACTCCCGTTCAGCGGCAATGCGCGGCGCAGATGGCGATAGGCTCCCTCGAGGGTCAGATCGGGTGTCTCGGTGGCCACGCCGTGCCGAAGCACAGTGATCAATTCCCCGCTGAACGCGGTGTGTTCCCGACCCTCCGGAGCCAGCGCGACCTCACTCGAGGATGCGGCCGCGAGCACATACATACCACCCGATTCGGCGAGGTCGAAGGCGTCTTTGGTGGCCGGGCCGAACACGTCGTAGGCCCGTCCGGCGAAGCAACAGTCGAGCACCACGATGATCGTCCGCGCCGCGGACCGCCGCAGCGCTCGGCTCACCGCCGAGTAGGGAAGGGCCTTGAACTCGAGCCGATCCCGGTGGTGGTCGGTGTCGTGAGTCGCCAGATGCAGCTGGTTTCGGTCGTCGACGAGGCCGTGTCCGACGTAGTAGAACAGGAATACGCCGTCGGTTCGTGCGGCCGCTTGTACGAGCGCGGCCTCGAAATCGGCCGGGTGCGGGTCGATTACGGTGTGCACTTCCTCCGGGCCGAGGCCGCATCGGTCGATCAGCACGGCGCTCAGCGCGCGGACGGTGTCGGATACCGCAGGGATATCGGGCAGCGCGGAATTCGGCGCATGCCTGCCCGTTCCTACGACCAGTGCGCGAGAACCCTTGGATCCCAACCTCATTCCGAAGCGGCGGGGTCCGTGCCACCTACCTTCGCGAGACTCTCGGTGAGCGCCTGTATGGCAGCGGCGTCCAGTTTTCGGACGCTGGTGGATTCGAGTTCGTAGTGCTTTCCGTCCGGCATCGTCACTCTCAGCGTCACATCGCCGACCCGGCTGCGGATCCAGGTGACCAGCGTTCGAGCCGCCAAGATACCCAGTCCACTCGGTGTCAGAATGAAAATGAGACCACCGAGGGCCGACCCGAGGGTGCCAGGCTCCGGTGCCTGCTCGGTGGACGCGACCCGTGGACGTAGCTCGTCCTCGGCCACCAATCGCCCCCAGAGCGAGCGCAATTCGTTTGCGGCACTGTCCGCTTCAACGCCGAGCTGTACTTGCACGCACACCCCATCGCCGTCTTGATGAATGGTGCAGAAGTGTATCGGGTCGTCGGTTCCGGCGGGTGCTCAACCGTTCGGTTGAGGGGTTGGTGGTGGGTGGGCTGGGTGGATACGGTCGCCGCGCTCGGGATTCGGAGCGGCCGGATCGGGGCGTCGGCGGTCGGAGGTGCGCGATGGGTTGGCGGAATCGTAGGGGGATGGCGGGGTTGGTGGCGGTGGGGTTGGTGGCGGGGTGGGGACTGGTGGGGTGTGGCAGCGTGCAGAGGGGGTGCGCAATGTGATCTATCTGCTGGGGGATGGGATGGGGCGCAGTCAGATCACGGCGGCGCGTGATCGGTTCTATGGGGCGGGTGGGCGGTTGAATATGGAGCATCTGGGGGCGGTGTCGACCTACTCGGTGGAGGCGGACAGCGAACGGCCTGTGCGGATGTGATTCTCGGCGGTGGTTCGGCCCGGTTCATCGCCGAGGATCGGAAGGCGTTGGTGGACAGTGGATATCGAGTGTTGGGGAATCTGGACGGGGCGGTCGCGGTGGCGCACGACCTGGATGCGGTGTCCGCGGAATTCGACCTGTTCCAGATCCATCTCGACCTCACTGTCTCGGCGCGCGGATCACGCCGTGAGTTGCTCCAGTTGACGCACCACCTCGTCCACCGGGACGGAGGTGTCGATCTCGACGGTGGCGGCCCGGCGCAGCAGCGGTTCGACCAGGGCGCGGTGTTCGAGAATCATTTCGCGCTCCTGCTTGCTCTTGCCGTAGGGGTTGTTGCTGCGCTGCGCGATGCGCTCCAGCATGACCTGCTCCGGAGCGCTCAACAGGACCACGTGATCGAAGGACTTATAGAATTTGTATTGATTGGATTTGCAGCCGGAGACGAAAAGCTTTCCTTCGCGATGCCCGTCGAGTAGTTCGGTGATCGCGTCCTCGCGCCAAATCCAATCGGTGTCGCCGTCGTCCTCGGTGACCCATCGGCACCACGCGTCGGTATCGGTGTCGACCACGCGATGACCATTTTCACCGAGCTTTTCCAGAACGGTCGACTTTCCTGTTCCCGACATTCCTGTGACCAGTACTTTCGGCATTCGCAGAGCCTAGCATTCGTCCCGGTTGTCCCGGAATTCGCTAGCGCATCCGGGATTTTCGGACGACGAAATTCCCCAGGGCCAGGACATCCATCCCGGAAGCATGGAAGGTGCGCATCCGAGTAGGGACTCTCGTATTCGGCCTGGAATGCGTGAGTGTAGTGGTATTCGGTGCCGACGATCTCCGGGATATCGGCACTGCCGAATATTCGCCCGAGTTCCTGTCGATGCAGTGTGCGCAGCGTATCCCGATGGACGGTGGACAACTGCCTTTCCTGTCGGCGGATCGTTGCCTTGTCGACCGGTTGGGTTTCGCGCAGGCGTCGATAGAAATCTGCGACTTCCAGGCAATAGCGAATGGCATTGATCGGGTAAATGCCGAACTCGTGTTTCGACCTGGACGCCTGGAGTGGCCGAATCGCCGCAGTATTCCAGGATTTCGCCCATTTCGACCGCAGCCCGCGCGAGAATGTCGACCCGGCGGGCCGCTGCGACGACGAACAGGTGCGGGCCGCGCTGCGGGACGCGGGCGCGGACTTCCTGACCGATCTCGACACCCCGATGGCCAAGGGCTACGCCGGTGGCACGGAGCTGTCCGGCGGACAGTGGCAGCGGGTGGCCCTGGCGCGCGTGCTCTGCGGTGTCCGGTCGGGCGCGCGGCTGGTCATCCTCGACGAGCCGACGGCCAATCTGGATGTGGTGGGCGAGACCACGGTGTTCTCCCGGCTGCTCGCCGAAACCGCCGGTGTCACCACGATTCTCATCTCGCACCGGTTCTCCGCGGTCCGCATGGCCGACCTGATCGTGGTGCTGGTCGGAAACCGCATCGCCGAGGAAGGCCCGATTCAACGATGCCCTGCCGGCGGACGCGCGTTTCGTCGGCTGCCGGATGGTCGGCGTCGATCTGACCTCGCTGCGCGGACTGGCCATGACCTTCACCATCGAGGACTGCAATCTGCATCTGGCCAACCTCGCCGAGGCCAGGCTGCGCGGGCTGCGCATCACCGGCTCCGACCTCACCGAGGCCGACCTCCACCGAACCGACCTGCGCGACGCGGTTTTCGAGGACTGCGTCCTGCGCGGAGTCGAACTCTCCGAGACGCGATTGCAAGGGGCCGATCTGCGCGGGGCCGACCTCGGCGGTATCAGCACCAACGCACCGCGCCAATTGCGTGGCGCGACAATATCTCCGGAACAGGCGGCCGAAATCTGCCGCGCCCTGGGCATGAACGTGCTGTGATCAACGCTCGTGCAGTAGCAGCAGGGTGTAGGCGGCCAGGGAGCTCGCGGCGCTGATCTCGCCGGTGCTGATCATGGTCTCCACGGTCGCGCGGGAGAACCAGGCCGAGCGCATATCCTGCTCCTCCACCTCCCGATGCGGTGCTCCCTCGGTGAGATTCGTGGCCAGGTAGACATATCCGCGCTGCGCGGTCATCCCCGGCGCGGCATCGAAGGCGCCCAGCGGGGTCATGGTCGCGGCGCGCAGCCCGGTCTCCTCCCGCAACTCCCGATGCGCCAACCGCAGCGGATCGTCATGGGTGCCGGGCGGTGGTGTGCCCGCGGGGAATTCCCAACAGCGTCGCCGCACCGGATACCGGAACTGCTCCACCAGATGCAGCCGGTCACCGTCGAGCGGGATGATCAACGCGAAGTCGACCCGGTCGACGACACCGTAGATCCCGGTACCGCCATCGGCCCGGCGCACCGTGTCCTCCCGCACCCGCATCCACGGATTGTCGTAAACGGCACGACTTTTCAGCGTCTCCATACGCAGGGATCATGCCGCAGTCCCGTCTCGGGGCGGGTAGACACGGCGGTTCGCTATACGTCCCAGGTGACCGGCAGACTCTTCGCGCCATAGATATCAGCGGATTCCGAGCGCAACTGGACCTCTTCGGGCTCGACGGCCAAGCGCAGGGTGGGGAAACGCTCGAACAGCGCCGGGAAGGCGGTGCGCAGTTCGACGCGGGCCAACTGCTGGCCCAGGCACTGGTGGATGCCGTGGCCGAAGGCCAAATGCCTGGCCTCGCTGCGGGACAGATCGAGCACATTGGGGTCGGTGAAGCGGTCGGGGTCGCGGTTGGCGGTGTTGTAGGAGACCATGACCGTGTCGCCCGCCTTGATTGGATGGCCACCCAGTTCGACATCCTCGAGCGCGGTTCGCATGAAGGTCTTGGCCACGCTCAGATACCGCAGGATTTCCTCAACGGCCTGATCGATGAGGTCGGGATCGGTGCGCAGCGCGTGGAGTTGCTTCGGGTTGCGCAGCAGGGCGAAGGTGCCGAGCGAAAGCGTGCTCGCCGTGGTGTCCAGGCCCGCTACCAGCAGGAGCAGACCGATGCCGCGCAGTTCCTCATCGGACAGATCGGTGTCGGTGAGGTCGCTGAGGATGTCGTCGGTGGGCTGCGCGCGTTTGGCGGCGACCAGTTCCGCGAGGTAGTCATTGATGGCGAAGTAGGCCGTCATCTGTTCGTCATTGCTCGCCTCGCCGCCGAGGAGTATTTCGGCCCACTCGTGGAAGTGCTCGCGGTTCTCGTGCCGCACGCCGAGCAGTTCGCAGATCACAATGGTCGGAATGGGTTTGGCGAAGGCGCTCACCAGGTCGACGGGCGGGCCTGCCGCCGCCATGGCGTCCAGGTGCTCGTCGGTGATCTGCCGAATGCGTTCGGTGAGTTGGCGCATCCGCCGCACGGTGAACTTGCCGACCAGCGGTTTGCGGTAGCGACTGTGCTGCGGTTCGTCCATTATCAGGAATTCGCCGGGCGGCGCGGGCGGGATCTCGATCCCGGTGACGTCGATGCTCGGGTGGCGCATCAGTTCCTTGCGCGAGCTGAATCGCGAATCGGCCAGCACCGCTCTGGCCAGGTCGTATCCCGTGACGAGCCAGCCGGGGTGATTGCCGGGGAAGGGGTAGCGGCTGATGGGTCCGTGGGTGCGGGCCTGCAGCAGTTCGGCGGGCGGATCGAAGGGACAACCGGATTGGCGCGCCGTCGGCATCGTGGTGACGGTGTGCAGGGATTCACTCATACCCATTCCTCGGATATACGTATACGACTGCGGATAAGCACACTATAAGTAGATGTATACGTACACGCAAGGCGTGTGGGTCATGCGATCAATGTCGGGATCGGACGGAGGGGGTCGGGCAGGTTCGCGAGAGCGGGACGTTGGGGTATGTGTCGTCGAATAGCGGTACATGGATGGAGATCTCGGTATCGGCGGTGTCCAGCAGGTCCGCGTACCAGGTATTGACCCAGCCGAAGGGCATGAGGTGAACCAGTTCGCCGCGCTCCTCGAGGCGTTCGCTCAGTTCGGACAGGATGGCGCGGGCGTCGGCGCGATTCTCGACGTCCCGTTCGGCGGCGTCGAGGAAACCGTTGACCACGATCTGCCACGCGCCCGCGCGGGCCACGATGCGGCGCACCACCGGCACGGCGATCTCGGCGACCCGAGGATTGTCGTGCTCGACGCCGACGGTCAGCAGCAGGCAGTCGAAGAAGGGATGGCGCACACCGATATCGGCCGGTTCGAGGTCGATCGCGTCCGGGGTGCCCGCGAGCACCGTGTATTCGAAGATCCGGCAATGCCGGGTGCGCAGTCTCATGCCCGCTCCGATCGTGAGGTCATCGCAGCGGTGCGGACAGTTCGAGGTGAATGCCGTCGGGATCGCTGAACGAGAGAATGGTGATACCGAACTGCGGCAGTGGCGTCACCGCGCCGTGTTCGATCTCGGCGGCAGCCAAACGCGCTGCGACGCTGTGCAATTCGGCCTCGGAGTCGACCGAGAAGCTCAGATGGTCGAGTCCGACGCGGGCGGAGTCGAAGCGGTCGCCCGCCGGGGCTACCGGGCGCAGTCCCAGCAGCATGTCACCGATCTGGAAGACGACGCCGCCGTAGAGCTGTTCGGGATCGTTGCGCACCGCTTCGTTGCCGGGGTCGCCCGCCGATTCGGCCGCGATCGCGAGTCCGAGCACATCGTGGTAGAAGCGGCGGGACCGATCGATATCGGTGACGGTCAGTCGAACGTGGTGGATGCCTGCGGTGGCGACGAGGGCCATGGACAACTCCGAACTCTCCGAGGCGGAAGACGACGTCGGACCGACGCCGAGGGTGCCGTCGCAGCGAGTCCCGCTGACCCGTGCGTCGGCTGTCCCCGTAGATTACGACGCCGCTCGACGCGACCCGAGTGTCGCGAACGACACTTTGGGTGCCGTTCGCGACATTCCGTCAAGTCCGCTGGACGCGCGTCGGTCCCTACTCCCACGACAGCATCGAGGCGCGCACCTCGGCAATGGTCCGGCCGCGACGTCGCCGGAACAGCGAGCGCAATGTGCCCGCGTTGAGATAGCCGACCTTGGTGGCGACGGCCTCGACGGTGAGCGGCGTCGTGCGCAGCAACTGGGTGGCGCGCTGCAACCGGATCTCGTCCACGAAATCGCGCGGCGACATGCCGATCTCCGCCCTGGTCGCGCGTTGCAGACTGCGTGCGGTGATACCGAGCGAACGGGCGGCGGCGGTGATCTGGAACTGGTCGGCCATGTGGTCGCGCACCCAACGTTCGAAGGTGGCCACCAGGGAATCGCCGCGCGCCAGCACTTCCGGGATCGCGTACTCACTCTGTGTCCTGCTGCTGCCCGCCGCCATGTAGCGCGAGGTCAGCTCGGCCAGCGCCGGGCTGCGGGCGGCGATGAGCGAGAGCGCGAGATCCAGATGCAGCAGCGCCGCCCCCGCGGTGGTGACCCGACCGGCCCGACACAGCGCACGCCCCTCCTCGACGGCCACCCGCGGATAGCGCCGCCGGAAGGTGGGACCGAGCCACCAACTCGTCGTCGCGCAAAGACCGTCCAGCACACCGGATTCGGCGAGGAAGAAGGTCCCCGTACAGGCCGCCGCCAAACTCGCGCCCGCACGACTCAAACCCGCGATGCGATCGAGCACCGGACGCGACGACGGATCCGACACCAACTCGACCAGCGCATCGGCCTGCAGAACCTGCACCGCGGGCACGATCACCAGGTCGACGGTGCGCTGAAAATCCGCCAGAGGCGTGGTCGGTATGACATGCCCCCGCCCGGATTCGACGCTGTCGCCCAGCGCGACCACCCGCACCCGCCACGGCTCCGGCGGATTCTCGATCTGGTCGCGCACACCGTTGGCGGTGCTGAAGGCTTCCAGGACGGCGGAGAGACCGAAATCGGCCACCCCGTTGACTGCGAAAACGGCGACGTCCATGTCGCAAAGAGTACTTAATCGCGTGTTTGCGACAGGGGGTTGTGGCGAAACGTTGCCGGATCGTTGACTGCCGGCCGGATATCGCCTACGTGGCCGGCTGATCGGCAGGGTGGCCTGCCGCAGTTCCGGGCGGGCCGGAGGCCGAAGCGGCTCGCCCGGGCAATATCACCGCGGGCGAACGCTACTCGATCGAACGCTTTGGTTGGGTAGGCAATGTTCCCAGCGTTGCCAATCTTCGTCCCGGCGGTCGCTACGCGGGATAACGACTGTCGAATCGGCTTTCTCTTCGATTCCCCCGGCCGGGAATGAATGATACTGAAGGAAATCTCAAAACCGTGTTCGAGAGGTGACAATGCGCAGCGCCGAGCCAGTGACCGTCGCCAGTGGATCGGATACCGCGCCCAATAAACATCTACCCGAAACCTATTTCGACGATCTCCCCGGCGACTTTCCCGAAGGGGATGCGCGCGTCCGGATCGAACGCGCACGTGCCTGCGATGTCGCGGGTATCGTGCGCGCCTACGTGCTCGGCAGCCGCGAGGCATTTCGGCATCTCGACCGCGACGAGCATGTGCGCACCCTCTTGTTGAGATCCCTCGGCCCGCGCAGAGTTGTCGGATGCGCGCGGGCGATCGCGAGCGGCGAGGCCATCTATGTCGCGCGGACATCACGGGGTGCTGTCGTCGGCTACATCAACCATGAGCCACCGGACAACGGCACCGCATACATCGCCGCCGTCTATGTCCTGCCCGGCTGGCATGGTCGCGGAATCGGACAGCGGTTGATGAACCGCGTACTGAACGAACTCTCGAATATGTGTGTGACCAGAGTGTGGCTGTACACCACCGAAGGCTCGACGGGTCAGCAGTGGTACGAACAGAAGATGCGCTTCGTCTCCGGCGGGTTGGATGACGTGCCCGAACCTCTGGCGCAGGCCGGGATTCCCGCCTACCAGCGGGTGCTGAGTTTATCCATCTGATGCCGCAGCGCGACCGCGCACCGCGCGAGGATCCCGAACTGCCATTTCGGAGAAAAATGCAATATTGGGCACGATGAGGCAAGAGAGGCGACATATTCGCCATTTCCGGCCGTTGCGTAGGCGCGTAGCGGACAGTTCTGTCGGCATGCTTGGCGCGAACGTGATTCGGTTCGAACTCATCGAGTATGCGGGAGCGGCCAGCGATCGATGGCGGTGAGCGCCTGCCGGGGCTGGGGAGAAGGAGCGGCGAGTCTGCGGTTGGCGTCCGCGAGGTAGCGCTCGGCGAGCAGCTCGCCATCGCGCGGGACGTCAGGGCGCAATCGCAGCGCCTCGGCCAGCCAGCCGGTGATCTGCCGCAGCACCTCGGTGTGCGTCAGGTTCGATGTGCCGTCGAGAAGCAGGCCGCCATATGACGTGTCGATGAGTGCTGCGCCGGCGAGATGCTGCAGGCAGCGGGAGATGCCGAGGGCGTGGTCCAGATCGCGGTAGCCGACGAGGGCGGACTGCCAGTGGCGCAGCGCGCGGCGGTGTTCGCCTCGGGTCCAGAACAGGGCGGCGGCAGTCTCGTACATACGGGCACGGCCCGCCGGGTCGCGCCCGTCGGCGGTCAACTCCTCGGCCGAACGCAGGCAGTGCAGCGCGGCGTCGAGGCGCATGCCGCGTAGATGGAGCACGGCGAGGTCGATGAGTACGCACATCCGGCCCGCGATATCGGCGCGGGGCGATTGCCGCCACGCCTGGTCCAGCAGGCGTTGCGCCGCATCGGGATTGGGTTCGGACAGTCGCAGCGCCTCGCGGTGGGTGCGGCGGGCACGCAGGGCCGCGGCGTAGCGGTGCAGCGGTGCGACTCGCGACCGCAGGGCAGGCGCGCCTGCCCTGATCTCGGCCAATTCGTGCTCGATCGCGAACTCCGGATCTGCGGTCAGCCTCGAAACAGCTTGTGTCAGTTCTGTATCCGGTTCGCGGCCTAGTCGCGCGGACCAGCGGTCCAAAGCGTCGGCCAGTACCGCCAAATCGGGGACGAGCGGGCGGACCTCGTCGGAATCCAGTGGTTGCGTCTCGTCGGGCTCGAGTGGTTGTGTCTCGTCGGCTCCGGCTCCGGCTCCGGCTCCGGCTCCGGCTCCGGCTCCGGCTCCGGCTCCGGCTCCGGCTCCGGCTCCGGCTCCGGCTCCGGCTCCGGCTCCGGCTCCGGCTCCGGCTCCGGCTCCGGTTCCGGCTCCGGGGGCGGCGAGGACGAGGACGAGATCGCGCAATCCGTCGGCCTCGGCGGCGAACCACCGTTGCGCGCCCGCGCTGAGGGCGGCCGCGTCGAGCGCGATGGTCCACTGGCCTGCGAGCCGCGCGTAGTGGCGCACCAGTGCGGGCAGCGCCGCCGACCATGCGGGATCGGCGCGCACCTCGGCCGGTCCCGGTTCCGATGGCGCGGCGATCAATGTGACGCGATCCTGTGTGCCGTTGGCTAGGACACCCTGATAGATAAGTTGGGCGATGACCGCGCCCGGTGTGCGCGATTCGATCCGCGCGCCGGGAATCCGGGTCGTCGCCGATACCACGGCGGTCAGCACGTCGTACAGCGCGGCGATCTCATAGGTGCGCCACGGTATTTCGCGCAGGATCGCGGCGATCGGATCGCGGGGGAGGTCGGGATCGATCCGCAAATCCGGCGGATCCTCGCGCACCGGGGCGGTATTGAGCGAACCGAGCGGTACGAGGTCGGCGGTCGACCGCACGGTCCGCAGCAGTTCGGCGCGCCGCCGCAGCGCCACGGCCTTGCCCCACAGCACATATCCGGCCGCCAGCGCCACAATCAGGACCGCGACCCCGGTCAACCATCCGGAGATCGGGGCGAGCAGGTGATTCTCCCCGATCCAGATCTCCAGTAGTTTGGCGGTGATCTCCAGCAGCATCGAGGTGGAGATGACCCACGCACCACCCAGAAACCCCTGCCACAGCGTGGATTTGGCGAGGACGGCGACGGCGGGTTCGTCGGCCGAGCGAGCGCCGTGGCTCATCGCAGCACCCCTCCGGTGAGTCCGGGCACCAGCAGGCGCCGCCAGGTGAGCAGCACCAACAGCACCGGCGGCGCGGCACACAGCAGCGCACCGGCGGCCAAATGCGCCGCGCCCTCGTTGAATTGGCGGGCCTCACCCCACAGCAGCAGCGACCACGGGCTGAGATCGGCCCCGCTCACGAGCAGCCCGACGAAGAAGTCGTTCCACACCTGCACCAACTCCAGCACGGCCACCGCACCCACCGCGCGCGCCGCCGTCGTCCTGATGCGCCGCAGCGCGCGCCCGCGCGGGGCCTCCGGTTCGGCGGTGGCGGCGGGGGCGAGCAGCGCGCCGCGCAGGATGAGGGTGGAGATCGGCAGGCCGATGGCCGCGTGGGTCACGATGAGCGGCAACGAGGTTCCGGTGAGTCCGAGATGTTCGATGGCGGTGTGGATGGGGCCGACGTACAGCTGTGCGGGCAGTACGGTCAGCACGATCAGGAAGGTCACCGCGATGCGGGCCGGCGTGTGTTCGGGCCGCAGCGCGGCCGTGTAGTAGGCGGCGGGCAGTGCGGCGGTGAGCAGCAGGCAGGTCGCTATGACGGCCACGACGGCAGTCTTGCGCAGCGAGCGCCAGATCTCCTGGTCGTGCCAGATCGCGAACGGACCGTCGAAGGCCGAACCATCGAATCCGATCCAGCCGACCACGACGAGGACCACGATCGGGGCCAGGAAAGCCAGCGCGACCAGGGTGACGCGCAGCAGCGGCCGCGCGCCGGAAAGCAGTCGACCGGCGCGGGAGGCGGTCGGTTCGAGTCGGATGCGCACCGGCACCGGGCGGGTGAGCGGTTCGGGTCGCGCGGCGCCGCGTCCCGGCGACTGCGACAGCCAGGCCGCCACCCCGATCAGCACCGCCAAGGGCAGCGAGAAGGCCGCCGCCGCACCGGGATCCGCGCCATCGGTGGTCATCCGCCACCAATGCACCGTCGCACTGTCGAGCACGTATTGGCGAGAGCCGGGCACCGCGATCAGCACCACGTCGAACAGCCGCGCCGCGGCCACCCCGACGACCAGGCCGAATACCCAGAGCATCGGCCGCAGCAGGGTATACAGGCCGCGCAGGGTGGGTCGGCCGTCGGGGCCGCGCACGTGCGCCGACTGGACCGGGTCGGCCTCGATCTCGCCGATGGCGGTGCGCAGCAGCACGAAAAGCGCGCCCGCCCAGGTCCAACCGAAGGCCGCGCCGAGCAGGATCGCGTACAGCAACCACTGCGCCTGGACCCGGAAATTCTGCGCGACAATATCATTCGCGACATCGATGGGCAGTTCGAAGATCAGCCGGAAGGCCAGGCCCGCCACGAAGGCGGCGACGCCGAACGGAACGATCAAGGGCCACCAGGGAATCCAGGTCCGCCGTAGCCTGCGGGCCGCCAGCAGGGCGAGACCGAGGACGGCGACCGCGACCACGACGCCCGCAGTGGTGCGGGCATAGGCGAGGAACCCGTCCGCGCCCAGGATCGCGGCCAGTGTGCCGATCGCGACCACGCCCGGCAGCGAGAACAGACCGACCGCGATCGCCTTGTGCCGCAGGATTTGTGCCGCGTACCGAGACCACAACCCGCGCGCCACCACCGCGGCCGCGAGTACGACCGCGCACCACAGCACCACCACCCAGCGCGCTCGCGCCGCCTCGACCACGGTGGCCGCGGCGGGCACGACCAGTACGGCCGTGAGCGCGGCGGCGGGCAGCAGCAGCACCCAGACGAGCCTGCCCCACAGGTTCCACCCCGGCACCAAAGGGCCGCTCATGCGCCTGGGCGCGAGCTCGATGATGAGGCCACCCGCCTCGAATTCGACTGGGGTCACGGTGTTTTCCGCTCGAATCGGGCCAGCGCGGCGACGGCGCGCTCGGTCTGCTCGCGCAGCCGGTCCACCTTGCCGTCGCCGACGGCGATGAGGAATTCGGTGAGGATGCGCCACAGTCCATCGCGGCGGCCGACCGTGCCCACCAGGTCGGCCAGGTCGAATTCGGTCCAGGAATCGATCCAGGCCGTCGGTTCGAGCGCGCGCAGCAGCTCCGAGGAGCGGATCGGGGTGCGGCGATTGGGGGCGAGGAAGCCGCCATTGTCCCGGATCCAGGTGAGCGGCGCCGCCGGATCCGCCAGCGCCGAGACCACCTGTGTGGCCGCGCTTTTCGCCCCTGCGGTGAGCACGATGACATCGCCGCCCGCGATCAGCGGACGGTGCCCGCCCGGCACCGCGGGGGGAAAGCGCATGACGCCGACCGCGTCCGCCGGGCGACCCGCGCGCGCCAGGCTGCGGCGCACCACCGGTTCGGCGAAATCGGGGGCGACGACCATGGCGGCGCGGCGATGTTCGAATACATCGCGCACCGCATCCGGGTATTGACGGGTGAGCGTCGCGGCGACGCCGCCGGGAAATGCGAACTTATTGCCCCATATTCGGCCGAGTACGGTGAGCGTGGCGCGCACCGCATCGCGATCCCACTGGCGCGTCCAGCGCACGCCGCCGCCGGGGCCTGCCAAATCCTGGTAATCCCAAGGTGTGCCATTCTCCCAGAGGGATACGTCGAAAAGGACGTTCTCGAACATATTCGCCAGCACCCAGCCGTCGGCCGCGCCGAGCGCGAGCAGATTCGGTCGATCGGGTCCGGAGAAATCCTCCTCCATGCGCTGCGGCCATTCCGACAGCGTCCAGGAGCGGGGCTCGTCACCGGGCTCCTTGCCGAATGCGTAGCGGTCGTACCAGACCAGGGATTTATTGGCGGCCTTGAACGGCACACCGTAGGGACGTCCATTGCGCCACAGCAATTGTTGCCATTCGGGAGCGTACCGCCAACCATCGGCATCGACCCATAGGCTCTCGTCCAGGGGACGCAGCCCTTCCTCCGCCAACTCCGCGACCCGGCCCGCCTCGGGCAGCAGCACGATATCCGGGGCCGAGCGGCCGCGCGCACCCAGCGCGATCCCGATATCGTCGCCGAGTGGTAGCAGTTCGACCGCGCCCTCGATTTCGCGGTCCCGCAGCACCTTTCGGAAAGCGGACAATTCGAAACCGCTCCACGGCACCGCGATTCGGACTTTGCGCTCGTCGCCCGAGAGCACGCCGCAGGCCGAAACCAGGGGCAGCGCCAAGCCTGCCCGCAGTATTGCCCTCCTCGCGACCACAGCACCCCCGAAAATATTTGTGCGGTAATCCATTTCCGTCGCGAGGGCGAGTTTACCCCGCCGGGGGCGAATTCTCGGCGGAATATGCGTCGCCGCGGATCGTTCGAGTTGGTCGATCGTACGGGACGGTGGTCTTGGCGACCGGACAGCGTCTGCGCTGGGCATACCCCCGATTTCCATGGGCCGCACCGCATTCGGCGATAGCCGCGCGACATTGCCAGTGCCGGGAAGGATCGGGCACGGTGGATACGGTGCCCTGATGCGACGCGGACGACAGGTGTGGTGGCGCGCGGCGGCAGTATCGCTGCTGGTGCCGGGGTTGCTGACGGCGTGCGCGGACAAAGGTGCGCCTGCAGCGGCGGACTGTGTGACGCCCGCGAGCGGCACACCGACAGCCGCGCCGCCGCCGCAGGTCGGCGCCATCGGGAATCTGAGCACCAACCCGGAGATCGCCACCGGATACCGCGCCGGCATGGCGGCGGTGCATACCGGCGCGTTCGCGGTGTCGACCGCGAATCCCATTGCCACCGAGGCGGCCTGCCGGGTGCTCAGCGCGGGCGGCACCGCGGCCGACGCCCTGGTCGTCGCGCAGTTGATGCTCGGACAGGTGGAGCCACAGTCCTCCGGCCTCGGCGGCGGCGCATTCCTGATGTACTACGACGCGACGCGTAAATCCGTCGAGGCATACGACGGTCGCGAGGTGGCCCCCGCTGCGGCGACCGAGAACTATCTGCGGTGGAAGTCGGACACCGATCGCACCGAACCCGCGCCCAATACCCGAGCGAGCGGTCGCTCGATCGGTGTGCCCGGTGTGCTGCGCATGTTGGAGACGGCCCACCGCGAACACGGCCGGGAAAAATGGCGTGATCTGTTCAACCCCGCGATAGCCCTGGCCGATCAGGGTTTCGCCATCAGCCCGCGCCTGGCCGCCCAAATCGCCGACTCGGCCAAGGAATTGTCCGTTGACGACGCGGCCCGCGCGCTCTACTTCCAACCCGACGGTTCGCCGAAGAAGGTCGGCGTCACCCTCGTCAACCCGGCGCTGTCGAAGACGCTGGGCGCGATCGCCACCGACGGCGTCGGCGCGTTCTACAGCGGCGCGATCGCCCACGACATCGTCGACGCGGCGAACACCGCCTCCGGCGGTCGGACCCCCGGACAGTTGACCCTCGCCGATCTCGCGGGCTACCAGGCCAAGAAGCGCGAGGCCCTGTGCACCGACTATCGCGGTCACCAGATCTGCGGTATGCCGACGCCGTCCTCCGGCGGGATCACCGTCGCGGCCACACTGGGCATCCTGTCGCACTTCGATCTCGCCGCGCTGCGCCCCGAGGCGGCGGACCGCAATGGCGGTCGCCCCAATCCCGAGGCGGTGCACCTGATCTCGGAGGCCGAGCGCTTGGCCTACGCGGACCGCGACCGCTACGTTGGCGACCCGGATTTCGTGCCGCTGCCCGGTAACTCGCCGCAGACCCTGCTGAATCCGGACTATCTGGCCCGCCGCGCCAAACTGATTGATCCCGCGCACAGCATGGGCACCGCCCGCGCGGGCGAATTCGGACCGTCGCCACTCGGTGTCGGTCCCCAACAGCCCGAGCACGGCACCAGCCACATCTCGGTGGTCGACCGCTACGGCAATGCCGCGGCCATGACCACCACCGTCGAATCCGCGTTCGGCTCCATGCATATGGTCGACGGCTTCCTGCTCAACAATCAGCTCACCGACTTCTCGGCCGACCCGCACGCCCCCGACGGAACCCCGCTGGCCAACCGGCTCCAACCGGGTAAGCGTCCGCGCAGTTCCATGAGCCCCACCCTGATCTTCGCCCGCGCCGCCGACGGTTCGCGCGGTGAGCTCACCCATGTCGCGGGCTCGCCGGGTGGCGGGGTGATCATCCAGTACGTGCTGAAAACCCTGGTCGGCATGTTGGATTGGGGTTTGGACCCGCAGCAGGCCGTCTCCGAGGTCGACTTCGGCGCGGCCAATACCCCCGTCACGGGAATCGGCGGTGAGCACCCGGCCATCGATCCGTCGGATCGCGGCGACCACGACCCGCTGGTGCGCCGTCTGCGCGAGCTCGGACACCAAGTGAATGTCGCCCCTCAGTTGAGCGGCCTCAGCGCGTTACAGCGCGAACCAGGGGGCTGGATCGGCGGTGCGGATCCGCGGCGCGAAGGCGTCGTCCTGGGTGCGGGGCGCTGAACGCGGGGATTGCTCGAATCTCGAACGGCCGGTCGATCCACGACCGGCCGTTTTTCTGTGCGCGATACGCCCCGTCGTTCGGATGCCGCGGACCGGGATTCGACGCTGTACGAATGCCGGGCGATGCCGGCCGAATCAACCCTTGTCAAACGTGCCGTCGGATAGCGGTACACTGTAAACCGCGACGTCAGAGCGTTGGTGGATGTGTCACCGTGACGTGTCGGCCGGGTATATCCGGCCTACCGAGGGCGCGTTTCGACGCCGCCCGTGGCGGGTGCGCGAAGGGTGTGGAAAGGGTTGTCGGCGAATCAGTCGACGGATTCGGCGGGCAGCACGTCGGCGGCGGCCGAGAATTGGTCGATATGCCGGGCGAAGGCCTGGTCGATCAGCTCGGTGGTGGCGCGAGTAGCGATGAGCCGGGCAATGGCCAGATCGGTCTCATATTTGGTGCGGTCCTGCGGAGTTCGGGCGGAGTTCTCGAAACCCTGTCCTGCCAGGCAATGAATCAGGTCGGCGGCGTAGCGGTCGATCATCTGGTCGCAGTCCAGGCGCAGACTCTCGAGTGTCCCCAGCGCGTCCTCGAGTCGAAATCCCGCCTCTACCAGGCGGTTTATCAGATCGGACGCCCGCGGATTGGTAATGCGGAAGGTGCTCAGCGCATCGCCGGTGGCGGCGAGCGCCTCCTTGGCGTAGTCGGGCAGCTCCGGAACGGGACTCGCCTGCGGCTCCTCCGGCACGGGTACGCCGAGCACATCGGCGAGCCCGTCGCCGCGATCCCAGGCATCGAGTAATTCCCGGATCCCGTTGAGCTTCATGCCCCGGCCGAGCAGCCGACTGATCGTCTGCAATCGGCTGACATGGTCGGTCCCGTAGTAGCCTATCCGCCCCCGTACGTCAGGGGAGGGAAGCAGCCCACGCTCGTGATACACGCGAACGCTGCGCACGGTGGTATCGGCCACCCGTGCCAGCTCGTCGATCGTGTATTCCGTCTCTGCACCCATATCACTTCCGGAACGAACCTCGAGCCGAAGAAAAACGAGCCGTGCGAAAACGGACCGTCAAGTGATGATATATAACATGTTGCCTTTGGTCAACGTGCCGTTACATAGCGGCATAAACTCTTGCCGCGCGGCGATCGGTCGGTTAACGTGCCTGTGCACCGGCTGACACGGCCGGCTTCCGGGGACTGTTGAGCAGCCCTGACGAAGACCCTCACCCAGAGCGCGCCCCTCGTCGCGGCGTGCCCTCGGCATCCCTCGGAGTACGCAATGACACTGACCCACGCGCATCCGGTCGCCCCCGTCGCGCCCAAATCGGCCCAGCGCCCCCCCTGCGCCGACCTGCCCCGCGACTGGGATATGGACACCGGAACCCCCGACACCTGGCGCACCGCAGTGCGCCTGTGCCAGGGCTGCCCCCTGCTGACCCAATGTCGTCAACTGGCCCAAACACTCACCGCCCGCGGCGACGGCCCCCGCGCCATGATCTGGGCGGGCGTCGCCTATGATGCCGCAGGCAAAGTCGTGGAGAATCTCGAGGCCCACCGCGTCGTCTCCGCCGACCACAAGCGGCCGATTCGGATCGTGCGCAATGGACCGCGCCCGATGTGTTCCGAAACGGTCAAGGCGACCCCGAAGCGGCGAATTGTGCTGGGTCAGCGAATCGGGAGCCACTCGTGAGCGTGCTCACCTTGGCGATCGGTCCCGAAGGTTTCACCGCGGGCCGCGTCGACGAGGGAGCCATCGAGTCCGAGGCTCAGCGCGTCGAGTTGCCCGCCAAACGGGTGTGGGATCAATGCGCGGACCTGTTGCTGAAGCTCGCGGCCGGTGCCGAGATCGGGGCCGTCGGCATTGCGTCGGTCGGCCCGATCGATCTGCGCGCCGGTGTCATCGCGCCAACCGAAATTCGCGAGTGGCGTGCGGGATTCGACATCGCCGGCGCGGTGAACAAGATCTTTCCCGCTGCAACGGTCTCACTCGCGCTGGACGGTTCGTGCCTGGCGATAGCCGAGCGAGCGGTGGGTGCGGCCGGGTCGGCTGCCGACCTGCTGGCGATCTCGGTGTCGAACCGGGTGGTCGCAGGGGTGGTGGCGGGGGGATTCACCGTGGTCGGCCGGACCGGAAACGCCGGGCATCTCGGTCACATGCTGGTGCCGGGTTTCGATGAGAGTTGCACCTGCGGCGGGCGTGGTTGTCTGGAGGCGGTCGCCGGTGGGGCCGCGCTGGTTCGTTGGGCAGGCGCCCACGGCTGGGTCGGCGATTCGGTGGCGGACCTGGTGGATGCCGCACTGGCGGAAGACCCGATCGCCGTCGCCGCCATGGAGCGCGCGGGAACCGCACTCGGTCGCGTGATCGTCTCGGTCGCGGCGCTGCTCGATCTCGAAATCGCCGTCATCGGTGGTGAACTGGCGCGTTCGGGTCCCGCGCTGTGGAAGCCGCTCAATGCCTCGATCGCCACGCATGCCCGATTGAGTTTTCTGCCGGGCCTACGGGCGGTGCCGTCGAACCTCGGCGCGGACGCCGCTCTGCGGGGCGCCGGGATTATCGCCATCTCCTCGCTACCCGACTAGCGACCCGTGCCGTTCAGTATCTGTTGAACGATACGTTGGATAACGGTACATTGTATAAGTCACGGAGCATGCTTCCCCGAACGCCCTTCGCGGCCGAGGAGGCGTGATCCACAAAGAACGGGCTGGTGCGGGCGAGTGCGATGAGAAGCGACGGTGTCAATCCATGGGTGACGATCGAGACATTGGCGCCCGCCGCCATGTCGGTGGTCTCGGTGGGGGATACACCGCGCGATTTCGCCGGATGGCAGCGCGTTCTGCAACGTCTGTTCGCCAAGGCCCCTGCGCTCTATGACGGTTTGACGACCGTCGCCCTCGGTGCGGCGATCGCTGCCGCATGCGAGGACGGCGAGGTCACCCAGTTGACGATTCGCACGGGATCGGGTCCGCATCAGGTGAAACTGCATCCGGTTGTCGGGCCGACGGGAGGGGTGCACGCGGTTCGGCTCTGGCTGGGTCCCGCCTCCGTGGAGCCGCCGCCGGTTCCGGAGGCGGCCGGAGTGGTCTGGGACGCCGAGACGCAGACGCTACTGCTCTCCCGCGAGATCACCAGGCTCGTGCACGGTGTTTCGGACGACCAGTACGTACCACGTATCTCGGTGGCGGAATTCTTCCAGCAGGTGTCGTTCGATCGGCACGCCGACATGCTCGACCTGTTCTACAGTCCGGAACCGGACGGCAGGCTCCAATGTGACGTCGCCGTCGGGCTCGATACCGATCGTCCCGCCAAGTGGCGTATCACCGGTCGCTACCGCCCGACGGAGCATGGCGATGGCGCCTGGCTATTGATCGAAGCGGCCATCTCGGATGATCGAGTAGCGCGTCCGACGCTCGAACGCGCCGGGTTGCGTGAAGCGCACCGGCGCTCGGGAACCTATCTGGCGGTAATTCAACTCGAACATGCGAATATTGCGCACTGGCTCACCGATCCGGCGCCGTGGATTCGGTGGGACTATCTGTTCCGTCCCGCCGATGTATTTCATCCCGATGACCGCGACCGGCTGATCGGAATCGGTGATCGACTCGGCTCGGGAGATACTGCGGGAATTACTGTGCGTACGCTCGGATATTGGGGCGGATATTCGGAGACCTCATTGTTGCTGAGTGCCTATCCGGAATGTTCCAACAGGCAGCGCGCACTTGCCCAACTCGTCAGTGTCGCCGGATATTTACCGACATCGCCGCCGCAGGCTCGGGAGGACGTCGCAGCGCTGGCGGTGCGCGGATACGATGATCAGCTACGACATCGGCGCGGTGGGATGTCTCGCACCGCTATGTGGTGAATCACCTTCCCGTTCTTGGGGATAGCGCGGGGGTGGGGTGGCGGTTCGATCTCTACCATTCGGTATATGTGGAAACCGGCAGCCGGGCAGGAGAATTCGGGCGCTGAATTGCTGCGCCGAATGGCTCTGCGTCGCCGTCGGGAGAATATACTGGTCGGCGTCCTGGCCGTTCTCGCGACACTGGGCGGTGGCCATGCGATCCTGGATTTCCTGAGTTCCGGTGGACCGCCGCCGGTGGATCAGACCCCGGTGGTCGTCGGCCACGCACAATTGGCCGGGTCATTCGCCGAACAATATTTGCTCACCTATTTGGGAGCCACGTCGGGCCAGCAGGAGCGGATCGCGGAATTCGTTTCGACGCCGCAGATGAGCCTGCCCGCCACGGCGAAGCAGGTCGCCGATCCGATCGTGGTCCACCTCGCGCGCACATATACTGCGGGAAATCTCGAGATCTGGACGGTCACCGTCTCGGTCCGCACGGGGAAATCCGCCACCCAGCCGGCGGACACTCGTCAGTACTACCGCGTTTCGGTGTCACTGACGGAAGGACGTCTGCGCGCACTCGCGCTACCCGCGCTGGTGACGGCTCCGACCAAGGGGCCGGATTTGTCCCTGCACTACCCGACGACCTGCGCGCCGGAATCGCCACTGGGACAGGTGGCGACCGGCTTCCTGTCCGCCTTCCTGACCGGAACCGGAGACGTGGCTAGATATACCACGGTCGACTCCGGAATGACCGCCATGAAACCCGCTCCGTTCAGTTCCGTCGACACCGTCACGATCGCCGCCGAGGACTCCGGCTGCGGGCTGAACGGCACCGCGGAACATCTGATGGCCACGATCAATCCGAAGTCCGACAGCGGTCCCGCGCCGACGCTCTCCTATCCGCTGACGTTGGTGCGCGCGGATGGTCGATGGCAGGTGCGCTCCATCGACTCGCTGCCCGCGCTTCCGAACCCATTGACCCTCGGCACCGATCAGGATTCCCGATCGGGTCCGACCAGTTCCTCGATGCCACCGACCTCGGTGCGCATCCCGGCCCCGACGCAGAACTGAAAATGGAGGCGGCATCATGTCCTACTTCCTGCAGACCTTCAAATATATATTCGACGCGGCACAACCCATACTCTGGATCGTGTATGTCACCGGCGCGACCGCGTATTTCGTCGGGTTGGGTATTCAGAGCAAGTTCTCGGTGACCAAGATGTTGGTCTTCGGGACCGGTGCTGTAATCGGTGCGGTCGCACTCTATCTGCTGCCGACTGCCATGGCGCTCGGCCGCATGGACGCGAATACGGTGGGTCACAACTCGACTCCGGGCGCCTACTACCCGTGAGCCAAACCGAGGTGCGGGTCTTCACGCCGATCAAACGTGTTCCCACGATGATCGGCAAGGCGCCGAACGGTCAGCGTTTGCCGTTCGGTCCCTATACGATGCCCCAGATAGTCGTTGCGGTATTCGGCATCGTCGTGGTGTCGATATGCGCCGAAGCATTGCCCGCGAATCCGGCCGTCGTCTTCGGATCGGGTCTCGCGGTCACCGCCATTGCTGTTTATCTCACCAGCATGATTCCGTACTCCGGGGTCCGGATCCTGTCCCGTCTCTTCTGGTATATCCGACTCGCACTAGTCCGTCGACCGGTTTCCGCCTCCGGAATGCCGATTGCCACGGATTCGACGCGAATGACACTGTTCATTGAGGAATCAACTGTTGTCGTGCTACCCGCCGAGTTGGTGCACGCGGGAGGAGGTCGGCGCTGATGGCGTTCCGGCGCGATCTGCAGCCCACCGCGGCCATTCGCGGAAATCTGCAATTCACCACGGCAGGTCTGGTTACGGCGACCTATTTCGTCAACCCGCTCGGCTACGGTCTGCGTCGTGCGTCGGACAAGCACGATGTGAAGTTGGTGCACCACTCGCTGATCAACAATTTGCCCAGCGGTTCGTTGCTGCTCGGAATTCAAGCCAAACTCAACACTCTCGACGTACTCAACAAGATGGTGGAGGGCGTCGACCTGGACGAGTGCGAGGATTACGCCAACGAAGTGGTCGCCTCGTATGAGCGGGTCCGGGCGATCATGCCGCAGACGCGGATCTACCTGCTGTCGATTCCGGTCGGCTCCAGCGGTCAGGGTATGTCGGCGCTGTCGCGGGTGTGGCGCGGTAGCACCGCGACGATCGACGCCACCGCGCTCGCGCGGGCCGAACTCGAGGTCTTCGACGAGAAGGCCAAGGAAATTCTGTCGCAGATCGGCAGTGAGTTCGAGCCGACTCCGGTGCCGGCGAGCCTGTTCCAATGGCTGTGGGAGCACCATCTGTCTCGTGGTTCGTCCGGGGATCCGGTCGCGCCGACGCAGGCGGGCGCGCTCGATGACGCGACGGCGGCGGTGTTCCGTTCCGCCGCATTGGACGAGGGGGCGCAGGCGGACAGCAACCGACGGGTGCGTCCCTCGTTCGCGCCCGTGATCAAGGTCGTGCAGACCGATTTCGCCTATCGCCCGTCGTATCAAACGATGCTGACGCCGAATTCGTTTCCCTACGGCGGTATGAATTTTCCCGGCGGGAGCGAATTCCTCAATGTGCTCGAGAGTATGGACGATGTGACGGTCGACTGGGGTATCCGGGTGTCGACCAGAACGGCCGAGCAGGTGCTCAAGGGCAATGAGTTGAATCTGCGGCGTCTCGGTGAACAGATGGATCAGCGCGACCAGGAGATTTCTTTCGCGCAGAATACGCTGGCCGCGAAGGCGCGCCTGCTCAGCGAATACAACAACCACTTCGAGGTCAATAACGGCGAGTCCGAGGTGTCATTCACGACGGTGATCGCGATCGGCAGCTCATCGCGTGAAACAACCCTGGACGCCGTCAATACGCTCAAACGTCGGTATCGGCGATTCAAGATCGAGCTGACGGCGCCGGTCGGCGCCCAGGTCGATCTGTGGTCCATGCTGATCCCCGGCAGCGAGGCGCGCCGGGCCTACGACGATTTCGCGCATATCGTGCCATCGGATATGTGGGCCGGATTCGTGCCCTTCACCACCAGTGCGATCGGCGACGACAGCGGGCCGGTGATCGGACTGAACCTGATGTCCGGGCATTTCGAGCCGATTCACTTCGGCATCATGGAGGCCGCACTGCACGACCTGTCCGCATCGTTCGCGGTGACCGGTGAGTTGGGCTCCGGAAAATCGTATTTCCTGAAGCTCATCGCCGTATTGGTGCACGATATGGGTGGGCAATTCCTCGCCATCGATCGCAGCCAGGTCGGTGAGTGGGAGCATTTCGCTCGGGCCATCGACAATGCCGTCGTCATCGATTTGGCCGAGCCGAAAGTATCGCTGGATCCACTGCGTCTGTTCGATACTCGAGTAGCAGGGGAGCGGGCGCTCGACTCCATCCTTCCGCTGCTCGATCTGTCGCCCACCTCCGGCGCGGGTGCCGCGGCCAGTAGCTTGCTGAGTTCGAGAGGTATCGCGGAGCACCGTATTCGGAGCCTGCTCGACCTGTTCGAGGTGGCGCGCAGGCTGCGGGATCAGCCGGGTGATCACGACTACGGTGATCTGGCCGCCCGGCTCGGGACCATTGTCGACCGGGTGCCCGTCCTCTTCGATCCGACGCTGCCGCCGCTGCACCTCGACGCCGCCGCGACCGTGGTGCGCAGCCACAAGTTGGCGCTCCCGACCGCCGAGGAACTCACAACCCCCCATCTCTATCACCGATTGCCGCTGACCAAACGCCTGGGGACGGCACTGTACGAACTCGTCGGCATCGCCGCCAGGGAGGCCTTCCTCACCGACAATGGAAGATTCGGTCTACTGGTGGGTGACGAGGCGCATCATTTCACCCAAACCACCGTCGGCGCGGCGGTCACCTCCGACTTCAGTCGCGACGGTCGTAAGCACTTGGCCGCGATCGGTCTGGCCTCGCACGATCCGGCGACCGACTTCCAGGGCGCCGCACACAACCTGATCCCCAATCGGTTCGTCTTCCGACAGCGCGATGAAACCTTGGCGCGCAACAGTTTGGAATGGCTCGGTGTCGATACCGCGGAGGCCGAATTCCTGGTGCAGGTGCTGCGCGAGCACACCTCGCCGCCGGTGGGGCCGGGGCGGACGGTGCCGGAGGAGCGCCGCGGCGAAATGTTCATGCGGGATGCGCTCAATCGCATCGGACGCGGGAAGGTGCTGGGACCGGCTCGACCGGACCGCGCCGCCGCCATCACCAGCACTCCGACCAGTTCGGCGAAAGCACTGCGCGGACCGAGCCGGGCCCTGTCATGAATCTCGCGAATCTCTTGGATCGGCATCCGACCACGATCATGCCGTCGGCGCTACTGCGGCAGGCATGGGTGTGGGCCAATACGACGCGGCGGCGGCGCTGGACCACGCGGGCGGTGGTCGCGCTCCTGGTCGTTCTCGGAATTCCCGGCCTGCTGGACGCGGTGGCGAACGCGACGACGGACGGGAGTCTCGGAGATTCGACGAGCGCCGCAATGGGAATTCCGGCCGTGCGGGACTCGAGCGGTGTCCCCATCACCTCCTATTTCGTGGTGAGCAAAAAACCCGGCATCCTGAATCCGATCGGCGTAGCAGTGAATGTCTGCTTCGGCTTCGTGTTTCTGATATGGATCCTCGGGTCGAACTTTGCGATCTGGATACTGGACTTCGGTGTCGGACTCAGGATCATCGCATTTATCGGCAAACCTGTTCGGTCGATCGCCAATTCGATGTACGACATGTTCTCATCGCCTTATATTCTCATTTCATTTGCGGGAATCGGTGCATTCATTGTCGCATGGTTCATCATGCGAGGCTTCTATAGTAAAGCTACCATGCAGATAGTGGTCATGGGCGGGACTGCTGTGCTTGGACCCTTGTTTCTTCGGGATCCGATCGGCGAACTGATCGGATCGGACGGATGGTTGGCGCTCGGCCGCAATCTGGGTATTTCGGTAGGAGCGGGCCTGTCCGGAGACACTCGACCGAATCCGCAGAACATATTGGCGCGCATGCAGGCGGATATGGTCGATGCCTTCGTGCGAAAGCCATTGCAGATACTGAATTTCGGACACGTTGTGGACGGTTCGCCACTCTGCAAGGCGAATTGGAGCCAGGGAATGCTCCACGGCACCGAGAAAGGCGCCCGAGAACTTCTGGAACAGTGTGGGGATCGGGCGGCTGTGGCGATGACCGATGAATTGAGTTGGGGTCAGGCAGGAAATATGCTGTTGCTCCTGCTGATGGGCATCGTACTATGGATCTGCCTGACAAGGGTCAGCCTATACATCATGCGAACCGTGATCGACGGCTTGGCCATGGCGGTCGCGACGATCTTTTGCTTCTGTGCAGGCGGATTCGTTTACGGCAGACTCCAGATCTTCATGGTTCGCTGTGCGTTTCATGGAGCGTATTGCTGTTTCGAGCTGGCAATGGTCATCGCGGGTACATACGCGGTTATGCTACTGATGAGTGGGCAGCCCATAGTGATCTCACTCCTACTCGTGCTGCTGATGCTAATGCGCGGCAAGAGATTCATGAAAGCATTCGAAAACGGTGCCGAAGATATCGTCAATCGGTTCGCGGCAGCCACCCAGGGCGGCTTCGGTAGTCCCGGCAAGGCGGCTGCCGTGAGCGGTGGTAGCGGTGGTGGTGGCACAAGTGGCGCCGGAGCGAAGCGGACCTTGCGGAACCGGGCGTTCACCGACCTCAATAACTTCAATGCCATGGTCGGCTGGCAGTTGTCCGAGCGGCTGGTCGGGGTGCCGATGATGCTCAAGCCGGATGCGCGAAGACTCCGCCTGGCGCAGCAACTCGGCTTGCCATACCTTACCGATCGTCGAATGGTCGAGTCCGGTGCGGCAGCGAATTACAAGAATATTCAGGCGACCCAGGGCGCAGTGGACTGGGCCGCCCGGTATCGTCGAAATTTCGGGGCACAGGCGAATCTCTTCGGCGAAACCGCTGCCGCATTGCAGGGATTCATGCGGATGGGTGGAACTTTGGAGAACGGCCTGGGCGGATTGATAACCGCAGGCTACGCCAACGAAGAGGTAAATGATTTGGTCATCGGCGCTCGTCAGGCAATGGAAAGTCGCGGAGGCTACATGGCGTTCCAAAACGACCATCTCGGCCTACTGTCGGCGGCGTCGAGACATGCCGAGAATACGGCAATGCGACTCATGCGGAGCGAGGCAACACCACAGGAGGTCGCCGCTTCCTATGCGAATCTTTACCAGATTGCCGATCAATACCGTATCAATACCGGGAGGGCTGTCTCTCTCGATCGGCCGGATGAGTTGGATGGGCCGATGCGAAGATATGTGGCTGCCTTCATCGGTCGGCCGCAGGAGTTCGATACGCCGCCGGATCTCGGCAGGATGAAGGCGCTGGAGCTGATAGTCGATGGCAAGGAACACCTGCTTATGCAGGGGTTGACAGCGGAGACTCGTCCTGGAAACTACCGTGGGCTGTACGGCGACCCGGATTTTCCCGTCACGCAGGGCATAGTGAGTGAGTTGACGAGCATCTTCGGAGACAGTTTCGACAATCCGCAAAAGGTGCAAATAGCGCAACGAATGCTGAGTGCAACCCGAATCCAACTTTCCGACAGATATCTTAGTGCATCCAGATATGTTCTGGACCACCCGACCGATCCGCAAGGTGTTCGAGATCTCCGATGGCTGGACTTCGTACACAGTGAAACCAAGAAGGCGGTTCCGTCCTTCGATACGGCACCGACTCCACCTCGGTCGACCGAGATTCCGGAGCACTTGCGGCGGAACTTCGCCGGCCCGCTCAGCCCGGTCGATGTCCTACTCGGAAATAGAAACCCGTAATGCTGAGCTTCCTGACCCGTTACATCGGCTTCTCGATCCGCATGAAGATCTTCGTGCTGGTGTTCCCGGCACTGTTCTCGCTGCCGCTGATATTCCTGATGATTATCGCGGGCGCGACAGTGTCGGAGGCGGGTTCGGATTTCGATCGCCAGTGCGATGCCGCCGTGGGACCGGAGTCGGGAGCGTCAACCACTCCCACCGTTGGTTCGGCCTTCGATCCGGGCAGCCTGAGCGCCCCGGAAACGGTGGGGCCGACCACGAACCCTTTCGCGGTGATGACCTTTACGCCGAACGAAGAGGCTGCCGCCTCCCCTCGGCAGCGGGCCTGCCTGTCGGCCATGCGGTCCGCGCCGTATCAACAGCCCGCATTGCGAGTCGCCAACTCCGGCCCCGCCGTCGAATGCGCGCGGGAAGTGGCACTTGCGCAGGTGAATTCGCCGTCGGGGTCCGAGCAGGATCGTAATGTCGCCGCTGGAATCACCGCGGTCACCAAGCATGTGCTGTATCGGGCCTCGGTGGCCGCGCTCACCGGCAGTTGCGTCAGGGATTCCGCTGCCCCGCTACCGCCCGAGTCCGCACCCGGATCATGCTCCTCGGAGCTGTCGAGTTCGGTCGTGCTGCCGAATACTATTGCGGCACAGGCCATCTGTGGTCAGATCGTGGATCCGAAGGCGGTATCGGCGGGTGATCTCGTCTTCTGGGAGTATCGGAACAATACGCCGACCAGGGCGGCGATCGCCGTTGGTGCGACCTCGATGGTCACCGAGGACCCGGTCTCCGGGCGTGCCGTGATGGGAACGATGCCGACGAACGCCGATGTGCGTATCAAGCGCTACCTGATCGGCGCGAGATGACGAGCCCCATGGCGGAGGCCCTCGGCCCCGAACCCGAAACGACTGTCGCACCGGAGGGTACGGCGACGCGACGGCGCGAGCCATTGCGCGGCTCGCCGTGGCGGGGACCGTCCGCGACGCCCATCGGACAGCGTGGCGACAGCGGACCCCCTGCCCCGACCGCAGGCTCGAATACGGTGTCCGCGCCGAACTCCGTCGCACCAGTGGGTACTTGGGACTTCGGCCGCCAGGCGCGGTCGACCGTCGCTGCGCCGGTGAAACCGGATGACCCGCAAGACAAGCCGCAGGTCGAGTCAGGACCGAAGCAGGCCCCGCCCGGCGAACCCGAGTCGCAGCAGAAAGCGCCGGACCCGCCACCGAGCGCGGCCGCACCGGCCGAACCCCCTGCGCCGCAAGTGGATCCGGAACTGATCGAGCGGTTGCTGCCCGCCGCCTCGATGGCCGCGATGATGGGTGCCACGATGCTGCCCAAGATCGCGTCCGCGCTGTCCGGGCTGGGTGGCGGAGGCGCCGGGGCAGGACAAACGCCCACACAGAACCAGAACGTCAACGGTGGGGCCACGACTGACGCGGAGCAGACCAAGCGCCTGCTGCGTGACCTGGCCGATTTGTATCCTGACGGAATGCCCGAAGCCCCGCCCAACGGACAACCCGGTGCGGCCGAACAAGGCAAGTCCGGCAAGAAAGGCGACAAGGGTCCCGAATCGGCCGGAAAGACCGACAAGACGCAGGGCAACGGCGCGAAGGGCACGAACTCCGGGACGTCTGCCGACAAAGGGGCGACCTCGCGGGCCGCGGCGGTCAATAAACTCTATCTGCGGAATGTACGCACTGCCTTCATCAATCTGGACAACCAGCTCGTCCACTACCTCTACCAATTGGCAGCCAATACCGCCGTGGATCAGCAGCGGCTCCAGGTCCTCGTGCACGAGCTCGATAAACAACTCGCGGCGCTCGGGCCGAGGGCGTTCACACCGGAGGGGCAGCAGTACATTCGGCAGTTGCTGACCTCCGCCTTGCAGCAGGGGGGTTTGCAGGTCCAGATTTCGGCAGGCAGTAGCGCCGATACCGCAGCTGCCGTCGAGCAGTTGACCGCCCAGTACGTCTACAATCTGGCGGGCAAGGATTTCACGCCGAATATGCCGACACCGGGCATCTCCCAGGCGTCCTGGACCGGCGGTGGGATGCCGACTGCGATCCAGCAGGCCATCATGGTGGCACTGGCACAGCGCGGGAAGCAGTATGTGTGGGGTGGGAACGGGCCGGATGTCTTCGACTGCTCCGGACTGATGGTGTACGCCGCCCGAGCCGCGGGTGTGTCCATACCGCGCACCTCACAGGAGCAGTACACGGGACTGCCGAGAGTCGCACCGCAGAACATTCAACCCGGCGACCTGATTTTCACCAGGTTCGATGATCCCAACCCGCCGGGTCACGTCGTCATGTACATCGGCAACAACCAGTGCATCGCGGCCTCCCGTCCCGGTGTGCCGATCGGCGTCGTACCGCTGCCGGACAGCTTCAGCGCCGCGCGCTGGTACAACCCGAGGGCGTGATGGATGCGGCATCGGAGGTATTCCGCCGGAGCGCATTGTCGTATTCACTCGGATTCGCACTCATTCGGCAGTCGGCTTGTGGAATTGTCCGAAATGCTCCAGGGAGTCGGATTCATATCCGGTGTTATATATGCGGATCCGAACGGGATGGAATTGAGTAGGTGATAATAAAACGATGATACGGGCACGTATTGCCGGTGTCGTATTGTCGTTCGATTGATCAACCAGGCTTTTCTGGACCTTCGGACCTTATCGGCCGTGGGAACAAGTCGATAGTCGAAAGGTATTGCGGCGAAGTAGGCTCTGCTCAGGACGGCAGTTGATCGTCCATCTTTGAAAATCGGCCGAGGATTCAAAGGTGGTGGTCCATGATCTGCTTTGGATTTCCCCACTTTTGGTTCCCGGCGAAGAGAAGAGGTATCAAATGGAAAACCTGACCGAACTGGCCGCGCTGGACCCCACTCAGCTCGGCGATGTCACCCCCGCTCTGCGTGCCGCGCTGGATCGGCATCTGAATGACGCGGGCAACACCCTCGCCTTCAACTCCTTCATCAACGCGGGCGAGTAATCCGTTTATCGGATTGTCGAGCGGGTGGTCCGTATTTCACGAGCCGCCCGCTCGGTCCGCATTCGGCAAGGAGTGGATATGGAATCGGTCCCGGTCTCGCTCGGGCTGCCCAAGCCCATGGCCCGGTGGCCCGAGAGCGGCCTGGATACGGCCGCGCTGCGCCGCGACGGCTGGGCGCCGCTGCCGTTTCGGGAATTCGTGGTCAAGATCCACAGTCGATGCAACCTGGCCTGCGACTACTGCTACATGTACGAGATGGCCGACCAGAGTTGGCGCGACCAGCCGAAGACCATGAGCCGCAAGGCTTTCGCCGATGCCTGTCGCACCATCGCCGACCATGCCCGGCGCGGGCGGGTGCCCGAGGTGGCGTTGGTGTTCCATGGCGGGGAACCGCTCATGGCGGGCCATCGCGAACTCGAGTTCTTCGCGCGGCACGCGCGGGAGGTGCTGGAGCCGATCACCAAGGTGCGCTTGGGAATGCAGACCAATGGTGTGCTGATCGATGCCGAGTTCCTGCGCATCTGCGCCGATTCCGATATCAGGATCGGCGTCAGCCTCGACGGCGACGAAGCGGACAATGATCGCCATCGGCGCGATCGGCGCGGCCAGGGCAGCTTCGCGAAGGTGGCGGCGGGTATCGCCCGGCTGCGCGCCATGGAGTATCGGCACCTGTTCTCAGGGCTGCTCAGCACGATCGATATCGCCAACGATCCCGTCCGTACCTATGAGGCTTTGTTGCGCTTCCATCCTCCCGCCGTGGACTTTCTACTACCGCACGGGAATTGGACCACGCCGCCCCCTGGACTCGCGATCGATGGGACCGAGACTCCCTATGCCGACTGGCTGATCCCCATCTTCGATCGCTGGTACTCCGCACCGGAGCTCGGTACCAAGATCAGGCTCTTCGACGACATCATCGACCTGCTGTTCGGTGGTGCGCCGGGATCGGAATCCGTGGGGCTGCAACCGGTTCGGCTCGCCGTCTTCGAGACCGACGGCTCGCTGGAACAGGTCGACGAATTGAAGTCCACTTTCGCGGGGGCCACCAAGATTCGCCTCGACGGGCACGACAACGCCTTGGACGAGGCCATGCACCAACCCGCCATCGTGGCTCGCCAGATCGGTGCCCAGGCGCTGAGTGACGAATGTCGCGCCTGCCCGATTCACACCGTATGCGGCGGCGGCCATTACGCGCATCGATACCGAGCCGAGAGCGGCTTCCGCAACAGATCGGTCTACTGCGCCGATCTGACGAGATTGATCCGCCACATCGAGGACCGGATCCGCACCGACCTCGGCGCGGCATCCCGCCGATAGGACAGGAAAATATGGCCGGGCCAGCGAGCGAAATCGACGACATCACCGCGGATTTGAGCACGGGTCACGGATCGGCGGCGGCGATGGCCGAGTTGGCGCGCGGCCTGCTGCGGACGCGAATGATCCTGGTGCGCACGCTCGTCGCCGAAACCACCTCGCGACTACCCGATATCGCGGAGCGGGCCGGGCTGGCCTCGGCCTACCGGCGGCTTGCCGAACTGCAAGGGTCGCATCCCGAACACGTCGAGGCGGCGCTGTCCTATCCGCACGCCGGTCCCTGGCTGGCCACCGTGCTGCGGCGGGTCCGCGATGACACCGAGGGGTCGAAGGTGCCGGTGTGGGCCGATTGCGGGTACCTGGGCTGGCTCACCGCGACCTGTGCCATCGCCTGCGCGCCCGAGGGGACGATGACCCTGGTGGTGCGCGCGGGCACGGTATTGCTGCCGGGCATCGGCCTCGCTCGCCTTGCCCCGTCGGACTTCCACGGCCACTGCGAGCTCGAATGGTCAAATGGCGCACTGACGTTCACCGTTGGCGAAACCGTACTGGCGGTGGCCGCGCCGGCGGCCGAGGACGATCCGGCGTGGTTGCCGATGCGACGCGTTCAGGGCGCGTCCGACGAAAGCGCTGTGCTGCTCGACGATCTGGACCCCTTCCGCGACTTGCACGCCGGATCGGCGCCACCTCGCCTGACCGCCGAGCAGGCGGCACAGTGGCAGCGGGATTTCACCGGAGCGTGTGATCTGCTGCGACGAGACCTGGTCGGCTATTTCGAGCCGATGCGCGACTGCTTGAAAGTGGTTGTTCCCCTGAGCGCCGAGCCGCTGGTGGCGAGCACCAGCCACACCTCGACCAATGGCGTCGGCGCGGTCTACACCACAGCCCCCGCCGACCCGTGCCAGTTGGCGCTCACCCTGATTCACGAGGTTCAGCACACCAAATTCAATCTGCTGCTCGATCAGGTCGCGCTGTGCGAGCCGGACAACGCGCCGCGCTACTACGCGCCGTGGCGTGACGACCCGCGCCCGCTGCCCGGTCTTCTGCACGGCATCTACGCCTTCTTCGGCGTGACCGACTTCTGGCGGGTGCACCGCGGCGCCGACTGCCATGCGACGGCGCAAGCCCATGTCGACTTCGAACTGTGGCGCAGACAGGTGCTCGGGGCGATCGAGCAGGCCGTGGGTTCGAATCTGCTCACCGAGCACGGGCGACGGCTGCTCGACGCGCTCGAATCGACCATGTCGTCATGGGAGCGCGAGGCGGTCCCCTCCGCCGCGAAACTCGCGGCGGCGGAGGTTGTTCGAGCACATCGCACCTTCTGGCAGGTGCGCAATCTGGTGCCGCCGATCGATGAGATCGGCGCGCTGGCGGCGAAGTGGCGGGCGCTGGAACCGTGCCCGGTGGACTTCGCGCCTGCGGTCCGGATGGATCAGCGGTTGGTTGCCGACGAGTACCGGTCGCTGCGCTTGGCCGCCCAAGTGAAGCTACTCGACCAGACCGCGGCCGTCTCGCACTGCCACATCGACCAGCCGAGCGGCGATCGGGCCTATTTGTCGGGTCGATTCGACGAGGCGGCCCGCCGCTATCTCGTGCAGTTGTACGAGGATCCGCTGCGCCCGCAGGTGTGGGCCGGATTGGCGCTGGCCCTGCCGCGGGCCTATCCCGACTTCGACTTCAGTATTTTGCAGACCCGTGCGGAAGTCGCCGCATGGCTGTATCGCGCTGTCCGATCGGAAGGCGCCGAACCGGTCAGCCTGCTGCGCTGGCTCTCGCTCAGCCAACGTGCCGATGGATAGCGGCTCGATCCGCGCGAACCGGACCTTCCTGCTGCTGTGGTCCGCCAACGGAACCTCGCTGGTCGGATTCCATTTGGTGCGCATCGCCTATCCGTTGCTCGCGCTCGCCGAGACGGGCTCCCCGGCCGCGGCGGGCTGGGCCGGATTCGCGCTGTCGGTCCCGAGCCTGGTCTTTCAGCTGTACGCGGGGGTCATTGTCGACCGGCTGGATAGGGTTCGCATCCTCCTGTGGTGCCAGTGGATCGGTCTCGCGGCCGCCGCGGTGGCCACCTTCGCCGCGTGGTCGCGACCACCGGGGTTCGCGCTGATCCTGCTACTGGCGGCGTTCGTCGAAGGCAGCATGCTCGTCTTCGTCAACCTCGCGGAGTTGGCGGTGACACGTGACGTAGTGTCCGTCGAGCAGCGGGCCGCCGCCTTCGCCCTGTTGGAATCGGAGAAACCCATTGCCAGCCTGTTGGGGCGCGCGGTGGGCGCGGCGCTGTTCGGCGTGGCACGTTGGCTGCCCTTCCTGTTGAACACCGTGACCTATCTCTACAGTGCGGGATCGCTCACGGCCGCCCGCTCGAAAATCCCAGCGGTAGAACGTGATTCCTCGCCGCACGGCACCCTTTGGCGCGATATCGCCGAGGGCTTGCACGTGGTGTGGCGCGAACCGGTGCTGCGCGTCTCCACCGCGATGATCGCGGCGTCGAACATTGTCATCCAGGTGGTGTTGCTACTGATCATGGTCGAATTGCAGGCCGATGGGCGACCGATGTGGGTGATCGGGTTCGTCTTGGCGGCGGCTGGCGTCGGCGGTATCGCGGGCACCTCCTGGGCGACGTGGCTCCTGGCCAGAATCGAACCCCGTCGGGTCTACCGCATGGCGCTGTGGGCGTGGACCCTGCTGCTGGCACCGGTCGCGCTGAGCGACAACCCCTTTGTGCTCGCCCTCTGCTGGGGCGGTGTCGGTTGCGTCGGGGTCGTCAGTAATGTGGCGTTGACGGTCTATCGGGTGGCCGTGACGCCGGAGCAGATTCTCGGGCGCGCGGTCGCGACCATCAATATGGTGCTCGAAGCCGCGATCGCGCTGGGCGCACTCGGAGCCGGATATCTGACCTCGACGCTCGGGCTGATCGCAACCAGGGGCGAGGTGGTCGCGGCTATGGGGATTCTGGCGCTGTGCGCTGTTGCGCGGATATTCGGTGCACCGGAGGTCGAGGGAAGGCGCGTGCGAAGATCCGACCTGCACTTGCTGTGAACCGAGGGGTTGGTATGGTTCATTTCGACAGAGGTGAATGTTCAGGCCACTTTTTAGGGTTGGAGCTTCACTAGATACTTGAGAAGCTCTCGTTGCCGAGCCATGATATGCGCATTTTCGAGTGGTCCCGGCACCGGATCCAGTGTGCCCTCTGTGAACCCGAAGTGTTTCATGTACCATTCATGTGCGGCTGAGCGTTCGGTGGAATGCAATCGAACGCCGATGCAGCCTTTTTCTCTGAATTCATCGAATGCGGCGTGCATCAACTGTTGCCCGATTCCGCCACCATTCCATCCTGGCCTGACATAGACGGCGTCGATATATGCCATGCTGTCTTTCTGGATATAGTACTTCACCATGCCGATAACGTCGCCGCTGCTCGACCGTGCGACAATTATCGGCTCTCGATTGGCGATCCAGGTGAACCAATCGATCACCTTCCGTGGGCCAAGGCTTTCGTGGATGAATTTGAGCACGTTTTCCTGGCAGTTCAGATGCTGGTACGCTTCCGCTGTGGCGAGGCATTGTGTACGAGTTAGATCCAACACTGTGCGAGCTCGATCCTGCATTATGCGAGCTAGATCCTCCGTATCGGATGGTTCTGCGGGGCCTATTTTTATCGCCTTGCCGTCCCGGAAATCCCCCGGATGCTTCTCGAAATAGGATTTCGGGAAGTGATGCATCGGATCGACCGGTTCGAATGGATTGTTATCGTAGGGTTTCGGATTTGCGGCCCTTCCTTCTTGGATTTCGAAGAAGGCTCGCTCACCCGTTGCACCCTCGAGTGGCGCCCGCCCCCGCTCATTGGGAATTCCGGCGAATATCTGGTCGCCGAGTGCGGCTTCTTTGGGAACCTCGTCGCTTCTCGTTCGAATCACGCGCACCCGGAACCGACGATTGCCTTCTTCTCCCGCGACCTCCATGCGCATCACGGCACTGCCGCCCCCCTGGCGTGCCGCTTTCTTGGCCAACTCCTGGGCCAGGAGTTCGGCATCCTTGACCTGATCGGCATCGGACCATCCATGCATGAGATCGCGAGCCGTCGCGCGGGCCGTGCGGATATCGCTCGGACCGCCGATCGGCACCTTCCTCATCTGTGTCACGCCGGACAATTCGTCGCCCAATTCGCGATCGATCCGCGCTGCGGTCGACAGCGCCAATCGGAGCCTGCGAATGAGCTCGCTGTAGAAGCTACATATGGCCTTCGCGCTCATGGCGATGTTCTTGTTCAGCATCGTCACCAGTTCGAAGGCCGCCTGGTGCAGAGGCGGGGTCACGCGGTGAATTGTTGTGGCTCCCCAGCGACGGGAATCCGGTGGCGTAGGATGAATTCGTTTATGGCCGGTGCTATTTGGAGATCGCCGATTTGCTCGGCGATACCTCAGTACCCCACATAGTGGCCGCCGGAGCGGAGATTGGCGATGCCGGGGACGTTGCCGACGGAGCCGTATCGGTCGATGGCATAGCGCACTCCGGCGACGATATTGTCGACCGGGTTCCAGATATCCCGGTGTCCGGGAAGGGAATACGCGTTGAAAGTAGGATCGATGGTCTGCATCAGACCCTTGGAGGGGATGCCCGCGGCGGCGTTGCTGTCCCACAGGTTGATGGCATGCGGGTTGCCGCCGGATTCGTGCTGGATGATCGCGGCGACATCGGACGGTGAGATCGCGTGGGTGTCATAGCCATTGGCGCGCAGCACGCGCAGCGCCTCATTTATCCACTGGCCCTGTTCGCCGGTCGGCATGGTGGTCGGGGGACCCGAGCCGATGCCGCGGCGGAACGGTCGCCGGTTCGTGCGCCGTTGCGGCTGGGTCTGCCGCAGATAGCGGGCGGACAGTGCCGCGATTCCCTCGGCCGTCGCGGCGGCGGCGATTTGGCCATTGCCGAGCACATTCGACGCGCGCTGCAGGGCGTTGCCGAGGGCGGAGACGAGCATCTGCCTGCCTGCTGGAGTGTCGGCGACGCCGCCGAGCGCGTTGAGCGCGGAGTCCACCTCGGCCATGATGATGCCGATCTGCGCACGGCCGCCGGTGGTGGTGTCGACCGCTCCATTGAGTAGTGAACCAAGTTCGGTGTGCAGGGTGTTCAGTGCGTTCGCCTGGTTGGCGTCGCCGAGTGCCTTTGCCGCGTAGCTGGATCCGGTTCCCCCATCCCACAGGACCGGACCGGTGGGCCGCACATTCGCGGGTTCGGTGAGGTGCGTCGGCAGGCCGGTATCGGCGGTGGGGCGACCATCACCGAACTGTGCCGCGATGCCGGCCAGCGCGCCGAGCGTCGCGGCGGCCAGCGGTCCGCCAGCGAGTGCGGCCGAAGGATCGCCTGCGTTCAGGTGTTGCGAAGGTGGTGCGGCAGTGGCGGTCTCGGCTTGCGGAGTCGCCGGCGCGGCTTGCTGGGGGGAGCCCACTACCGCTGGAGGACTGCCGTGTCGAGGGTTGGACGGTGTGGATGAGCGGCGCGCTTTCGCAGCCTGCTTCTTGGGCTCTGGTACCGAGACCTTGGCATCGACGGCATCACCGCTGTGCGCCGGTGTGTTTCGATCGGTCTCCGACATCAGTGGTCCCTCTTCCCACGGCGAACCTCGGCCGGGTACGGCCGGGCGGCCGGCGCTTCATCGTCGCCGGTCGGATGCCGGAATCGTTTCCCGACGCTGGGAATCCTCGACAATCGGTGCAGGTGCCGGAGATTCGGCTGCGCGGACGGGAGCTTGGCCATGAGCCTCGGAGATTTTGCCAGTTTCATTGGCGGTGCCACCATGTTCGCATCGGCATTCGGTGGGCCGTTCGGAAAAGTTATTGGTGTCGCCGGTGGTGCTTTCGCGGGTTCCTTGAAAGCCATCGACCAAGAGGAGAGTGGGGTGGATTTCGCGAAGGAGGTTGGCTGGGGCGCCACCCTCGGTGCGGCCGGTGTGTTCAAGGGCTTCAAGGCGGCAAGGAAAGGGGTGGATGAAGCGGTGGCCGCCGGTAGTACGGCTGCAGGCGCGAATGCTGCCGCGAATATCGCCGTGCGGGACGCCACCAAATTGACGCGACTGAAGTTGGAAAATGCCTTCGGATTTACCGAAGGCGGAAAAAAAGCCTATCAGATTTACGGCAAGAGTATCGATAAATATCCATGGATCAAGGCACCGCTCTATTCGGGTGCGGGCTCATCTGCCGCCGCCATCGCGACCCAATATACTAGTCCATCGGACCTCATCAGTATGGTCACAGGCTTGGGTGGTGGTGGTTCCCGCACTGGAGAAACCCGTGCGACCACTGGAGAAACCCGTGCGACGCAAGGTCAGCAGGGATCAGGAACTAATTCCCCTGGCGGCGATACTAATCCTCTTGGCGGCGGTGCGGCCGTTCCGGTTCCGACCCGAATGGCCGGATTGGGGCTTGGGTCGAGTTCGTCGACAACGCCACCCGGATCATCAACTTCGCCCGGCTCGGGTTCGACCACGCCGAAGTCGGATAAGAATACGGAGGCTTCACCCAGGGTGGAGCTCCCCAAGGGAAATGGCTCGGCCCCGGCCAGGGCATAGAATCGTTATGTCGACCTTGGCGGAGGCGTGGAGCTCTAAATGGTGAACAAACCGGCCGATATGCCGCCACTCTGGATTCCTGATATCAACGGCATTTCCTGGCCGTCTACTGTCGACAGGATCAGCGCGGCTACCGATCAGTTTCTGGATGGCGGCCTGTTCGGATTTCTTGTCTCATACTGGAATGAGTTCGGCGAAGACGGCGCGCCTGAGCCCAGTCCGGTGCCTGCGCCCCCGCCTCTGTCCGTGGTGGCTTTTGAAGGGGCAGGGCAAGGGACGCAGGCAGGCTTGGCTTACGCAGAACGCGCGAGGCAACTGTCGGCGCAGGCCAGGGAATTCGAAAGGATCGACAAGGAGTTTCGCGATGCCACGAAACTTGCGGGGCAACATCGAGCGGCCAGCAAGAAGGATCTCGAGCAGTTCATCGGCGAGCTGAACACGAAATTCGGCATGGGTATGCCGGGGCGGGGTATAGAGGATAAATATGTCTCCGACGTGGCGATGGCAGCGTTTGATTCGGCCAAGCAGCGGCGCTCGCTACTGCAATACCAGTTGAAGAACGACTCCGGCAAGATCGACGCGAGTGCCGGAGGTTTGGCTGGTGGCGCGGGCGGAAACTTGGGCGGCGGGAATCTCGGAAACGGCGGTTTGCTGGGGCAGCAGCAGAATCAGCAGCAACAGCAGAAAACGGAGCCCATTACCCTCCCCACCTTCAAAGATTCCGGACCGGATGGCAAGACGCCGACGCTGCCCGTCGGTGATGGGTTGAACCCGCAGCTCCCGCAAGTCCCGAAGGACCCGACGAATCCGATCACCGACAAGCCGGGCACCGACCCGACCACCGGTTTCCCGAGTACGAATTGGCCGAAGTCGCCGGGGGATTCGTCGTCGAGCAACTCGCCCCAAACGCAGCTCCCGGCGCAGGCCGGGGGTGCGTTGGGCGCCATGGGCGGATACGGTGGGTTGGACCCGACGATGATGATGATGGGTCCGCTATTGGCCCAGGCAGCGGGTCGGCAGAACGCGGATATGGGATATCAGCCATACGGGCGCGAACCACGCCCCGAGCGCATGCCGCAGCCGGTCGCGCCGCAGCCGGTGAGTCCGCCGCTGGCCGTGCCACCCCAGCCCACGATCACTCCGGCGTCGCACGCCACGACACCGGGCGCTCCGGTCGCGGCGGGCGGAGCGCCACTGCCGCAGCCGAATTCGGATGGCGGTCTGCCCTACAAGTTCAAGGACAATCGAACGGTGTGGGTTCCGCAACTGGTGTACGACGCGTTGCACGCGGCGGAGATCAATGGCGCCGACGCGCAGACGGCCTATATGAATTCCAGTGCGAAATGGACCGACGCCACTCAGGTCGGCGAGCCCAAGGGGCCGGACGAGCTGATCACCGGCGACGTCGCGATCTGGGGCAAACGGACGACGATCGTGGTCAAATTCGCGGAGGATGGCAAGCCGGAAACCCTTGTCGAGGGCAAGCTTCGGCTGGTGGAAGACGAGGCCGCCGAACAGTCGGCCAAGAACGGTGACTCGGACACCGGCCTGTCGTTCCAGCGTCCGAAGGGCGTCACCGCTGTCGCGCAGGGCGATCAGCACGCCCCTGGACCCGCGCATGATCCGAATCCGGCCGCAGTGTCGACGATCGGCGTGTGAGACGGAGGGAGTCGGATAGACCATGGCAATGAACGTCGACATCAACGAACTCGTCGGCCTCGCACCGAAACTCGCGCGGCTGATGACGGCGATGGGCACGATGCTGCCCGCTGGCACGGTCGAAGCCGCGGGAGCCGACCCGGTGTCGCGGGTGTGGGTACCGGAGCTGAAGAAGCGGACGGGAAAGCTCTTCAACGCGCTGCTGGGCACGGTGAGCGAACTCCAGGATTTGACGGAGCGGATCGGTGCGGCGGCCGTGGAATACAGCCGCGCCGACGACCAGTCGGCGCGTGAGCTCGGTGGGATCGGTCGCGAGATCGTGAGCAATCATGCCGATGGTCAAATGCGCTATCCACCGCGCCCGGTCCCGGTGGACGCGGCGGTTCCCGCGGGTCCGACCAGTTCGATGACCATCGCCCAGCAGTTCCGTGATGGTCAAGGGCCTGCCCACGCGATGGAGTTCGCCACGAAGGTCGGCGATTTCGTCAATGGTCCGCTCACCGAGGCGCTGGTGGGCCTGGACAACGCGCTGCCGGTGCTGAACGAGTGGGTGCCGGTTGGCGCGCAGGCCGCGGAGAAGATCACCAAGTTTCGCGGCCAATTGGACGCATTGGGTTTCGGGCTGCGCGAACTCTCCGCCGATATCAATGTGTACGGAGCCGCCTATACCAGTGCCAGGAAACAGCACCCGACTCCGGATGAGATCCAACAGGCCCGCGACCAGTTGGTCGCGGCGACCAAATCGAAGAACCAAGCCGCGACTCAGGCCGCGCTCGCCAACTATAAGGAGAAGCACCTGCGGTCTGCGGAAACGATGACCGATTTCGCGAAGACCGGCGGCGTGACCATGCCGTCGTCCGACGGTTCGCTTCCGGACGGTACCGCGCCCGGCGGCAACGCACCTGGCGGTACGGACCCTTCCGGAGCGAATCAGAGCGGCGGCGGCGGTCAGAACGGCGCCAACGAGATGAGCATGCTCTCCTCGATGCTGCCGGGCCTGCTCAGCAATATGGCCTCCATGCAGCAGATGGGGCGCGGCGACGGACTCAATCCGCTCGACGACTACGGCTACGACGACTATCCGAATGTGTCAGGCATTTCCGGCATTCCGAGTTTCGGGGGTGGGCCGGGCGGCGATTCGGGCATCGCGGCAGCAGAATCCGCGTCCATTCCGATGGGCGGTGGGCTCGCCAACATCGCAGGCGCTTCGGCCCGAGCGCCTTTGGTCGAGCCGCTCTCGGCAGCCGCCGCAGCGGCGAACGCGCGTGGCGTCGCGGGCGCGGGTTCGCCGATGATGCCCTATATGCCGTTGTCGCCGGGAATGGGCGGTGGGGCGGGCAATAAGAACGAGCGCAGCCGGGTGGTGGCGTGGCATCCGGACCGCCGCTTGTACGTGGACGAGACCGAACACACCGAACTCGTGATCGGCGAGAAGCCGACCATCGCGCCGACGGTGACTCCGCCGACCCCCACCCAAACCAATCAGTCCCAGTCCGGAGGAAGTGTATGAGCGAGACGGAATCCAGTGTGCAGGCGGCACTCGACGCGGCGCGGGAATTGCGCCACAAGATCGCCGACCTGCGCGAGCGGATCGATGCGATCCGGGCGCGCCGCCCCTCGCCGAGCGGCCTGGTGATTCCGGAGGTCGATGCGATGGGCAGGCTCACCAATCTCTATCTGGCGCCGGGCACGGTCGACCGATTCTCCGGTCCGGAACTGGTGGTCGAGATCATGGCGGCCATCAAGGACAGCGCCGCCGATGCCGCCCGACAGTACGACGCCTTGATGAACCCGGCGGACCTCGCCGACCAGGTGCTGTGACCGAGCCGGATGCCGTCACCGTGGCCGATACGGTGCGGTGGCTGCACGAGGAGGGCCTGAGCCGACTCGCGGGCCTGTCCGATCAGGTGCCGGGTGTGATCGCCGCCTACACGATCGATGTCGCGGCCGGCACCGTCACGGCGTATCCGGCGGCGGGTTCGGCGGGAAGCGCAGGCGTACTCGCCTATGCCGCCGACGATCTGCCGTTCCCGGACGGTTCGACCCGGCGGCTGGTGGTCGTCGGCGTGACCACCACGAACTCGGTGCTCGTGGTCGATCTGGCCACCACCTTGGCCCTGACCATCAATTCGGATCGGCCGGAGAGTCCGGCCCGGTCCTGGGTGCTGCAACTGCTGCTGAATCCGGAGATCACCATCACCACCAATAGCGCCGAGGTGGCGCTGGAGGCAGGCAACCGATGCAGGCACACCTTCATACCGGGCGGCGGCGGAACCATTGTGAGCGTGGACGATACGCGCCCACCTGTCACCACCATCACCCTCAATTCCAGTGCCGACGGACCCGACCACCTCGATGTCGAGATCGACCGCTCGGGGGAGATGTACCTCGGGACGCGCTGCTGGACCCTCGACGAGGTCATGACCGTGGACGACAACGTATGGGCCGCGCTGGCGGCGCAGTTGGAGGAGAGCATCGCATGAACGACTGGGACGACGACGCGACCGCGGCGCCGGATTGGAACCGGATGGTCTACGAAACACTCAATCCGGATAACTCCGTCGGGGTTGCCTGTAGCCGCAGCGGTGAGATCGTCGGCATGCACATCGCCGAGGAGGCCCGCGACAACGGCGACGCCTGGCTGTCGGCGGAGATCCTGCGGGTCGCCAAGTTGGCGCATATGAAGTCGCGGGTCGGATTGCGCGCCGAGATGGCCTATCAGGGGGCCGAGACCTCCACCATCGATGCGTTCGATCTGCCGACCGAGGTCGCCTACCGCAATGCCGAGCGCGAAGCGTTCCGCGAGACGCGGAGCTGATGGCGATGACCGGGAATCGGCTCGATATCAGGTCGCTGGAGAAGATGGTTGTCGCCGCCGGGCACTTCCCGGAGGCGGTGCGGTCCTGCGCGCGTCACGTCGACGAGGTGCGGCTGCGGCCGCACACCGCCGCCGGTTCGCCCCTCGACCGGGCGATGGTGGATCAGGTTTCGGCGATTCCCACCGCGATTCACGGCTTCGGGCAGGCGTGCGTGCGGCGGGCCGAGGATACCCACGAGGGGGTTGTCGCCGCGGCGGCGATCTACCGCGCGGCCGACACCGAGGGCGCGGCCGCGGTGCGCGGATCGATGGAGAGTTGACAGCGCGAACATGGACCCGCAGCCGGACAGCGGTCACCGCTGGGAGGCCATTGTCGAAGACAACTGGCCGCGCATAGGTCCGTCGGAGTGGTATCGCATGGCCCGTTTGGCGCAGGAGGGCGCGCAGTCGCTCGATACCGATGCGGTGGCGCGGGTCGGGCGGGAGTTCGCCGCCGCGGTCCCGGCCAGTGTCGGATTGCAGCCGGCCAAAGACGCGATGCAATCCGAGACCGGTGTCCCGGCCGCGCTCGCCGCAGCGCTGCACGGTGCGGCCGATGTCTTCACCGAATACGGGGACCTGGTTCGCAAGACACAGAACGCGATCTTGGATGCGGTGCACGATGCCGACCGGGATATTCGGGCCGAGACCAAGGACGCCGTCGACGCGGAGGCGAAGAAGAATCTCCCGTCTCGCGTCTCCGATATCGAAGGCCACGCCCGCGCCACTGTGCGCAAGGTAGTGGACGAGGCGGTGGAGAAAGTGCCCGCCGCCGCGCTACCGGGGTTGACCGCGCTGGCCGAGGCGCTGGATCTGCCCGGTATCGTCCCCCAGCCCACCGGGGGTGGCGGTCCGTCCCGTCCCGGCCCGCCCATGGGGCAGGGCGGCTCGAAATCGGGGGAGCACCCGCCACCGGGGCCGAATACCGAAGGGACGGGCGGGAATTCGCGGACCGAAACCGATCCCGCACCGGTAGTGGTGGCACCGATCGATACCGGAAACCTGCCGCCGATCGGAACTCCCGGCACCGGGCCGGAGCCCAACGATGGTCGAGTCGATGGGAGTTCACCGCAGCCGCATGACCCGGTGCGACCGCCGAGCGAGCACGACCGCAGACCCGACGGCGGCACCGCAGGACACACCGGATCGCCGCAGCACCGGATGCCGATTGATGAAGGCGGATCGGCGAATCCGCCCGGCACGGCGGACTCGCGACAGGGTTCTGCCCCCGCTCCCGCCGCCGGGCCGGGTCACATGGCAACCCCGGTCTACCCGGGGCAGTCCGGGGCGGCATACGGACTCGAATCGCACGCCGGGCAGCCATCAGGGACCGGGTCGAGCGTCGGTGAGACCGCGCACCATGGGACCGAACCCGTATCGAAAGCCACCGATGCGGGGACGACCGCGTCGCACTCCGGGACGGTGAACGGCTCGACAGGTTCGCCCGCTGCCGATGCCCCGACCGATGTTCCCGGCGCGGCACGAAGTGGCTCGGCAGGCCCCTCGGGGGCCGACAGTCGTCTATCGGGAAGTCGACATGACACCGATTCCGCACGACCACAAGGATTTTCGGCCGACGACTCGATGACTTCGGTTGCGGGTGCGGCGCTGGCGCAACTTGCCGCGAACGCTGGACCGCAGGTCGCATCGTCGCCTGCTGTACCACATCAAGCATCGGCTCCCGCGTCGAATACAGCTGCCGCCGCCGCACCCTCGGAAGGACGGGCCGCCGCGCCCCCGCGTGCGCCGATCGCCGATATCCGGCCGGGCGTGACCGCCCCGAGCGGTTCGGGAGTTGCCGCGCCGGGCGAGTCCTCGGGTCAGCAGGCGCGTCCGACGGCACCGAATCGCCCTGCGGGTCTGCCGGATTCGCACCGTGATCCCGGTGCGCGCCGTGAGGACAAGGGCAGCGATGAGGTGCTGCGCGACGCGGTGGGCGCGGCGTTGCTCACCGCCGCTGCCCCGGCATTCGTGGTCGGAGAGCGTGCGGATGGCGATCTGGTGCTGGCCAGGACGCTGCTGCGCGGTGTGCTGAGCGCGGTCGACGACTCGACGATCGGCACCGGATTCGGTGTCGCGGTGCTGCGTCATCAGGGCGGTGTGAGCGCGTTCCTCACCTCCAATGAGGGCAGGGGATGGCTGCCCGCCGGTCTGTACCTGCCGCGCGAGATGTCGACGCCGTGGGTCTGGGCCGAAGCGGACAGCGGTGCGTGGGAAGGGATTTCCGATCCCGCCAGGGTCCTCGCCGAGTTCGGCACCGCCTGGGGGCGCAAGACGGGCGGGCGGGTGTCGGCGATCGTCTCCTCCGAGTCGATCGAGCGCGAGCTGCGTGGACAACTGCGCGAGGTCGCGCTCGAAGGGCCGGTCGAGATCGGTCCCGGACCCGAATTCCGGTCATCCGCACCGGGATTGATCGATCGACTGAGTTTGATTGCCGACGCTCGACTCCTCGACCAGGTGGCCGCGATCCCCGACGAGCGGATCGCGGCGCACCGGCTCGGGCTCGCGGTGGATGCCCATGTGCGCGTGCGGAGGTTGGGTTCGATCGCACCGGATTCGGTGGCACTGAACGAGCTTCGGCAGCGCATCCTGCTCGCCCTGCGTTCGGGGAACGATATTCCGGAGCAGTGGTGGACCGAACTGGGGGACGCGGACGATCTGCTCGCCGCGACGATGGCCGGGCACCGCTTGGATGTGTCGCGAATTCCGCTGGGCGGCCTGCGTTCCGACGCGGCGGGTCGTCCGGCGGCGGAGTCGGCGTTCGTGCGCGCCATGGCTTTCGAGCGCAGATGCGATGAACTGGTCCTGCTGTTGGCGCGAGCGCCGACCAGGCAGAGCCTGCGCGACGCGGTGTACGCGCACGGGTCGCTCGTGGGCCACCCCGATTTCGCTCGCCCGCCCGCGAATCCGGCGCCGCGGCCGCCGTCGATCAGCGCGGGGCCGGTGTGAGAACGCGGCTCAACGCCGCGGTTTCATCTCCCGCGGCACCACGGAGAGCAGCAGTCGGTGCAGGTGTTTCGCGTGGTCACTCGCGTGACCCGCGGACAGTTCGACCTCGGCGAAAGCCTCGGCCAACGCCTGGCCGGGATCGAGTTGCCCCGGTAGTCGCAGCGCATCGGCCGTCAGGGTGCCCGGACGGCTGTCGATGCGCAGGAATCCGCCAAGCAGATCCTTCTGCGCCGACATGCGGGCGCGGAAGCCGCCCGCCACGTCGAGGGCTCGCCCGAACTCGCGCACGATGACCGACCTCAGCTCCACTGCGGGACCGGCTTTCGTCCCCGCCTGTGCGAGAAGCGCGCCGTTGATCGCGATGCGGACACCGGTTCGTTCTGGTTCGGCCCCGATCTCGCGGATCAACTGCGCGGGCACTCCGGCGGGCAATTCGGCGATCTCTATGCCGCGCAGTGGTATCGGGTACTTCGCCGACATCTGGGCGATGGTCTCCGCGATCTCTCTGGCTGCCTGCTCCGGTACGCCCATCCGGTCGAATCCGATCACCGCGATCCCATGTCGGGCCGAGATCTCCTCGGCGATGCGCAGCACCTCCAGGTCCGAGACGGGCACCGAGGGGTGAGCGTTCGGTTTCGGTGCGTGTTGTGCTGTGGCAGCGGAATTTTCCATCGGGGTCGGAGGGTGCTCGAGCAGCGCGGGTGTGGCCCGCTCGTCGGCCACCTGCTCGAGCGCGGGGATCGGCGGCTCGGGCGGTGTGGCACGCGAAACCGGCGACGAACGTCGCTGCACAGGTACGGATCTGAGCGGGGTGCGCGTCGATGTTCCGGTGGGTCGATGCCTCCTCGTCCACGGCGTGGTGGGACGTCGCGGCGATTCCGACCCGGCGCGCTCGGAGGAACTAGCGGCCCGCGCGGGTTCGTTCGCGGTCGCGGGTTGTCCGGGGTATCCCGACAGTTGGTCGCGCAGCGCCTCGGCCTGTGCGATCGCGGCCTGCAACTCCCCGACCATCGCGGCGGCCTGTGCGATCATCCGGTCCAGCGTCGACACCAGCTGCGTCGCGTCACCGATCTCGCTGTGCGCCGCCTGATTCACCCTGCGCCCCCTGCTCGCCTCGAGGTCGGCCAGGCCGTGTGGGAAGCCCTGCCGCGCGCCGGTATTCGGACAGTGCACGACCGATTCGGTGCGCGCCGTCCGCCGGTGTGCACTCCGCCGCCGATTGTGCGGCAGCTCTCCGCCGCACCCGCGAATCCGCTTCCCCGGCTTGGGAAGTTGCGCGCCGATCGCCACAGGTGGGAAGCATCGAGAATGAAAGTGTCGGCGGCGGAAAGGATTTCTCGGGCATGGCGGGCAACTTCGATGTCGACTACCAGGAGTTTCTGCGGCTGGCCGCCGAACATCGGCGCGCGGCCGAGGAGACGCGGGAGTGGTCCAAGCCGCCTAGGGATTGGCTCGCGAGGTTCCAAGCGACCTACGGACACATCGCCGATGATGTCTACGAAGCGCTGGGCAGGTACTATCATGCGCGAGAAGAGGCCGGACTCGAGCTCGCGAAAAGTCACGACGATACCGCCGAACAACTCCAAGCCGCCGTCGAAACCTTCCGTCAAACGGAAGGTAACAACGTGGCCGAATTCAACAACACACTCCCTGGCCACGGTTCACCCGGGCCGCACGATCCGATGCCCGGATCTCACCCGGTGCCCGCATCCCATACGCCACCTCCGGCGCACGACGCGACCCCCGCCGCACCGGGCCACCCGCCTGCTGCGGGCGGGCACGCCGCCGGTCCTACGGGCGACCCGAATCCCCAGCACGAGTCCTCGGGCATGTCGGCCGCCCCGAATCCGACTGCGGGACAGCAAGGTTCCGGCATGCCGGCCCAGAGCATGCCCGGTGTGTCGCATCCGAGCATGCCCGGATCCGAGACCGGTGGTCCATCAGCGGGGACGCCCGGTCAACACGGTGTCGCCGCACCGACCAACTCGTCTGCGGCAGTCAATGATTCGATACCCCCCTTGTCTGCCTTCGCTCCAGAGGGTGGTGTCACATCCGGCACCGGGCGCGGCAGCGAGACCCAATCGCCTTCCGCTGCCAACGAAGCCACGGAGGCGGTGCCCGCCGTCGTGCCGACGCCCTTCTCCTCCGCCGTCGCCGCCGCAAAGCAGAAAGCGGCCGAACCGGACTACGTGGTGGGTGATTCGGTCAACGAGGATCTGGTCCTGGCCAAGACACTGCTGGGTGCGGTGCTCGCCGCGGTGGACACGCCGGTCGGCATGATGTGGGCGGTATCGGTGGTACGCGGCCCCGATGGTATCGGTGTCTTCCTGACCTCGAACGAGGGTCGAGGATGGCTGCCCGCCGGACTTTTCCTGCCGCGCACGGTGTCCACCCCCTGGTTGTGGGACGAATTCCTCGGTGTCACCGAAGGATCGCCGTGGGAGGGCGTCGCGGATCCGGCGCGCGTGCTCGCGGAGTTCGGACTGGCCTGGGGCGAGAAGGCCGGTGGAGCGACCTCGGCCCTGGTGTCGTCGGGATCGATCGATCCCGGTCTGCGCGCCCAACTCCCGGAAGTGGCGATGGAAGGCATGGTCGCGCCGAACTACGACGTCGATCTGCGGGTCGCCACGGCGGACACGACCGACCGGCTCGGGCTCACCGGATCCATCGACGGCCTGAAATCTCTTGCGCAGGTGCCGGATTCACAGGTTCACGCGCGGACCGTCCAGATGGCCTCCGATGCGCACCGGCACGTGTCCTACCACGGCGCACGCAGCGCCGAGGCGGCCGAAGCGCGCCGAGCCCGCGATCGGATCCTCGCCATGGTGCATGCCAGGCAACCCGTCTCCCGCGCCCTGTGGGCCGAACTGCGTGAGGCCGATGACCTGTTGGCCGCCTCGATGCTGACCCACCGGGTCGATGTGGGTCGAGTCGGACTCGGGGAGTTGCGCATCGTCGACGAGGCGGCCGACCTGCGCGACCTGGTCTTCGAACGCCGCTGCAATGAGTTGGTGCTGTTGCTGGCCGAAGAGCCGCAGCCGCAGGTGCTGCGCGACGCGGCCTACGCGCACGAGCAGATCGTGAATCATCCGACCTTCGTCGCGGCTCCGGCCCCGGTGTCGGCCGCGCCTGCCGATCGGGTGGCGCGGACGGCGCCGCCGGTCGGTGGGGTCACCGCGCCGTCGGTCAGCGCGCCGCCGACGGAAGCGCCGCCGTCAATCGGCTGATTCCATGAGCGATAAGAACAACGACGAGGACGGCAAGAAGAAGCCGCCCACGCTGGAAGAGGCGTATGCGCAGGCCGCGCAACACCCTCCGGGTGTCGGTGCCAGGCAGGAAGACCAACAGGCATGGGCCGCCGCTTCGGACAAAATAGAGGAAAAACAGCAAGACGACCTTTTGAGCGTCCTCCGGCGACGGCGGGACCAGGACGAAAAACTGGAAATCACTCGGCAGCAAGGACAATTGGGTCCGGATTCTCTTGCGGCGGGCAAGGAATTCAAGCCGGGGATGACTCTCAAGTCGGGAAACTACGAGGTCTCCTGGGATCCCAACCTCGGGTTGGTCGAAAAATACGTCGGCGCGGGCGGACCGCGCGTCATTTGGGAGGGGGGCAAGGGGTACAAGAACGCCGCCTCGGCGATGGTGGACGAGACCGGCGCGTTCAACCTCACCAACGACGGCGTCACGACGCTGGCACTAGGGAAATACGGTCCAGCCGAAGCCGACGGCAAACCGGTCGGGGTGCGACTGAATCCCGATGGCAGCCTTGTCGTATTCAACAAGGACGGCGTGCCGATCCACACGGTGAACTCGGCGGACTCCGGTCCTCATCCGCGCTACACCGTTGTCCTGCACCAGCCCCCTTACGCGCGAACGCAACTGTACGACTTCATCCGGTTCACCACGATCAGGCTGCAATTGCTCGTGGACAAACTCGGTAGCGGCGACACCTCTCCGGTCCCCGATTTCAGCGATATGTTGACGAAACGGGGCGTCGACCCCGCTACGATCTCCTCGCTGACCATGGAGCAATATTCCCGAGCCGAGGCCGGGATGAACGACATGATCAAGGACTTGCAAACCAGGGATTCCATCGTGGCGACCGCGGTGCATGAGACCGGTGCGAAAATCGACGCGGCCTTCGAAGGTATTAAAAACGATATCGAAGCTCTCGACCGATCCCTGTCCGCGGCACAGATGTTCGGGGCCTATGTGCCGCGCGGTGTGGGCGGTGCGACCGGCGACACCACCCAGGTGCCCCGTTCCGACAAACTGATCTCGCACCGCATGGATCCGGCAACGGTGCCGCACGAGGGAGATCTACCGGAGGCTCGCTTCTCGCCGGAGTTCAACGCGATCATGCAGGATATCGAGCAGGGCCTCATCAAACAGATGGAGGACACGGTCGGCACCGTGCACCAGAAAGTGGATGCGGTCAAGACCGCGGCGGCGGCCGCGGGCGGGAATGTGAACGGAGCCACCGGCGGTGGCGCGACACCCGGCGGTGGCGAGAGCGGTACCGGCACCGATACCGGTGCTGGTACGGGTACCGGTACCGGGGCCGGAAATGGCAACGGGTCCGGAGGCAACGCGGGACTCGGCAACGGCCAATCCGCCGACACGGGCGCTCCCGCAAAACCCGTCAACGCGCCCTTCGATGTGAATTCCGCACTCGATGGCATCGATCTGACCGGTTCGGGTGATACCGCCGGGGACAAGTCCGCCGCGCCCAATGGTTCGGGTGATCTCCTGGATCCCGAGCACCTCGGCGATTCGGGACAGCCCACCGACGATTCGGGCGTCGGTAATGGCGTCGGGTCGAATGGCTCGGCCGCCGACCCGAATGCTCAGGCGTGGAACCGGCTCGACAATCACCTTGCCGGGCGGTCGAATTCCGGGGTTCGGCGGGCCGGCCTTCAACCGTCGACGGCTCCGCCGAACCGGTCGAACAACAACTCTACGGCCGGCCTGATAGGCCCCCTTATTGCGATGTCCCAGATGATGCCCGCGCTGGCCAACAACATCACGGCACGCCAACAGTTCGACGGTTCCGGCAGGCATTCCTCCCGCGGTTCGGATTCCCGTGCTGCACGAGGCAATTCGGCCCCGGCCGATGGACAGCAGGCGACCGGGTCGTCCGCGCAGCAGCCCACTCCCGTGACCGCGAAGGATCCCGGTGGCTCGCCCCACCCGGACAAGGGCGTGAATCTGGCGGTGGGCAAGGAGAACCAGGTGGTCTCGCGGGTCGTCGAACAAGCGGTGACCAAGGAGCAGGCCAACCACAGCGGCAGCGATGCCCGCGCCGCCTACGCGGGGACACCGGCCAATGCCTCGACATGGCAGCCGGTGGACCCCTCTCTGGTGCGGACCGGCGATATCGCGAAGTGGGACAACCACACTGCGTTGGTCCTGCGTAACGCCGACGGGTATTTCATACTCCTCAACGGGAATACTGTTCCGTTGACCGATCCGAACAATATGCCCGAAGGCGGAGTCGGAGCATACGGCGATTTCCGGGGCTTCTTCCATACTCCCGGCACGGATATCGTTCCTCCCGCGCCGAGCAGCAACCCCGTTGCGGGCGGTGATCCCACGCCCGAGGCCCCGGCGCCTGCCCCGCCGGTGTCGACCGATCCGGCCAAAGAGCGTCCGCCGGTTCAGATCTGAGCATCTATCGCGGTGCTCCATTGCGCCGGAGGTTCATCCGTATCCGAGGACCGCAATGGCCATACTGCTCACACCGAAGCGGGGCTCCGGTCGTCGCAATGACCGGAGCCCCGTTTCAGTGTGATCAAGCCGGTTGCGGCGGGTTGGTGGCTGCCGCGTCCTGCGGCTTGTTGTCCGGAGTCGGATTCGGAGGGGGCGCACCGGCTTCCGACGCGGCGACCGGGGGCGGCGCGGATTTCGGATCGGCGGGTGCCGTTGTTTTGGGATCCACAGGCGCGGTCTTGGGATCGGCGGGCGGTGCCGCTTTGGGATCGGCAGGTGCTGCGGCGGCAGGTTTCGCCCCCGAGTTGCCGTCCTTCGTATCGCCGTCTCTGCCTGCGTGATTCTGCTCCTGCTGCTGCCTCAGCAGTTGCGGCAGCACGCTCAGCAATGGCATGGCCAGCATGGGCAGCGTGGTGAGCAACTGCATCAGCGAGGACATGATGTCGCCACCGCCGCCTCCGCCGCCACCTGCGGCAGGAGTGCCCCCTTGGCCGTTGGCCGGATCGACGCCCGATGTCGCACCGGTTTGTGGGATCCCGCCCGTACTATCCGAACCCTGGGCTATCGCCTTGTTGAGGTCGAAGGTCAAGCCGATGGTGTCCGCGACCTGCTTGATCGCGCGCAGCACCAGCTTTGTCAGTGTGTACTCTTCGGCGGGCTCCAGTTTCTTGCCGTTGTAGACGGCGAGCTGGTCATGCAATGCCGTGGCGATCCGATAGACTTTCCACCGAGCACGATCTCGCTGCTCCGCCACCGTTCCGGTCGCGTTGGTGACCTGGTCGTCCATGTTCGCCAGCGATTCGTGTTGGGACCGAAGCGAGGCGGTGCGCTGTTCGTATTGCGTCGCAGTCGCACTGGCGGGAAGTTGGGTCTGCTGCACGAGTTCCGGGCTTTTGGGCGTGGGCGGCAGTTGGACCTGGCCCTTGCCGAGCGCTTCGGCGGCGAGCTGGATGATCTTGTCGGCGACCTCGATGGTTTGGGCCAATATCGGCGAGGCGGTTCCGGTCCATACCAGACGCGGCGGTGGTGGTGGGCCGTCACCGCTCGGCGCTGGTTCGCCAGGAGCTATCGTCCCCCCGGTGCCGGGTTTCCCCGCGCCGGTGGGTTTCTTGGCACCGGGTTTGGACGGCGTATCGGGATTCGCGGGCGCGTCGGATTTGGTCGGTGCCCCCGACCCGGTGGCAGCGTCGGCTTTGGTCGATGTGCCTGCCTCAGTGGGAGCGACGGACGGTGGCGTTTGATCGGTTTTGGCTGTGGCGTAATAGTTTTCGCTGAGCGCGGCGTTTATCCCGGTATCGATCCGCGCACCGCCGTCGACCTGTGCCACACCTACCGCCATGACATACCCACCGCCTCCCGACTATTCCCCCCGTATTCTGCGGCCTTCTCCCCGCTGGGAAATATTCTCCCGATGCCGCATAGTCGAGGAAAACATGGCGGCAGTAGGGATTTCGAGCAGCCGAAAGGCGGTCGGTGATGAGCGATGGCAGGTCGGTCGCATGGTGCCGGGGCTGATGGGCGGCGTGGACGACGCATTGCGTTCACTGCTCGACCTCTACGGAACCGGTGCGCCCGCGCCGGATCCCGCGGTCGGTGATGTGGGTGAGATCGTCGCGGGACTGCCCGATCCGGCATCCGGTCCCAGCGGCTATGACAACCGCAGACAAGAACACCAGTCGACCGCGCAGGAGCAGTCGGACAAGCAGGGTGCGGTATCCGGGGCGGTCGCCGAATCCGCGACCGGAACCGTCGGCGGCCGCAACGCGTTGACCGATCAGCTCGCCGAATTCCGCAGTCGCGTCGGCGCGGCGAGCGCGCTCGGTGATCCGCGATTCAGCGGACCCGCGCTGCTCGATGCCGCGAACTCCAGCCTCACCGCGGCCACCAAGCAGGTGGACGCGGATATCGCTGCGGCACAGCAGCGCGCCGCGCAGATCATGCCGCCCGCCGTGCCCGCGGCGGCGCCGGCCACGCCGCCGGTGCTGCCACCCATGGCGCCCTTGGCTCCCGCGATGGACAGCGAACGACCCCGCCGCCTGCGTCACCACCGCGGGCATGCCCGCCGCGCCGGACACAGCGGGATGTTATCGGATGGCACGACCGGTGGCCAGGCGGTCGAATACGCCAGTGCCTACCTCGGCACGCCGTACGTGTGGGCCGGGGGCGGCGCGGGCGGACCCAGCGGCGGCGGTTTCGACTGCTCCGGGCTGACCCAATACGCAATTGCCCAGGCCAGCAACGGGAATGTCGTTCTACCCCGAACCACCTACGACCAGGTCCACTGCGGCGAAGCCGTCGATCCACGCGATGTGCGACCGGGGGATCTGGTGTTCCCGAGGACCTCGTTGAACCAGTATGGTTCGCCGGAACACGTCCAATTGGCCGCGGGCAATGGGATGGTCATCGAAGCGCCGTACACCGGAGCGAGCGTGCGATGGAAAGAGATGGACAGCAATGTGATCGTCCGGCGGGTGCTCTGACTCGGGGGAGAGTTCGTGGCAATCGAGTTGCCGCATGAGATCGCGCTGTTCCTGAACTTCTGCAACATACCGTGGCCGGATATCAACGAGGACGATATCGACAGGGCCGGCGAAGCGGTGCGCAGGTTCTCGCGAAGTGTGAGCGCCACCCACGGGGAGGCGACCCAAGCGATCAAGGATATGGGTCAGCACTACTCCGCCGCGTCCTACCGAGCGCTGGTCGAATCGTGGGCGCAGATGAGCGGGACACATATGGCCGAACTCGACGCGGCGTGCGACTTCGTCGCCTCCGCACTGCACGGGGCGGCCAAGATGATCACTGCGGCCAAGCTCGCGGTGATCGCTCAATTAGCCTGGATGACACGGACTTTCATGTCCTCGCTTTTCACCCCACGTGCGGCTGTCGGACCCATCATCGCCTCGGCCGCCCGCGAGATCTGTAGGCGGCTTGAGCAGTCGGTGCTCGGATACCTCACCTTCGATTTGGTGAGCAAAGCCATCCAACCGCTGGAGCAGGTGATCGCGCGGATGGTCGGCGACATCATGTACAGCGGGTTGAGTGCGCTGCTTGACGTGCCGACTTCGGCCGCCGCAGCTCCGCGAAGCGGTCATCCCGCCTACGCGTCGACGCCGTATTCTGTTGCCCCACCGGTCGATACCCGCCCGACCGACCAGCTCTACCTCGATCCCGCCGAAGTCCTTCGCTACTCGCAGTTGCTTGAACAGTTGGCGCAAGATGTTCTGAACCACGCCGATACCTTCGGCAATGACGTTGCGCCATTGACTTTCGAGACACCGGCGGGGCCGGGCTACACCACATCTCCCGGCCCGACCGGACCCGGATATTGGGGACCGGTGCGACTGCCGTCCGACTTGCCCTGGCACGTCCCAGATTCCGAGTACCTGAGGGGCTCGCCGGATACGCCGTCGGGTGTGTCCGGTTTTCCGTGGGCCGCAGTGCCACATGAACCCTCCTCGGCCATCGGCGCCGGCGGCAACGAGGGCCTGCTCGCCCCCTATACCGGCATGGACCCTTCGGGTCCTCCCAGCACCGATTCCGGTCCGGCACATATCAACTCGGGCACCGAGTCGGACCGGCCCGCTTCGCGGAGTATCCCGCCCGACTCGATCGACGCGCCGCATCTGCGGCACAGTTCCGATTTCGGACCCGCCCATGATTCGGGGCCGCCGCAGCATTCGATATCGAGCCCGTGGCACTCCCCGAATACGCACGCGGCGAACAGCATCGACCCAGCGCGACAACCGGATCAGGTCGATCCCGGTCGCGCACCGGCTGTGCCCGCAATACCCGACCATCCAGAACGGACCCTGTCACCTTGGTCGTCGGCCGCCGGAATGTCCGTCGCCGGCTCCGAGGCGGCGGGCGCGTCGAGCCCGCCCGCCGGGTGGTCCGAGAGCCGGAGCGCGGCAGCGATCGCGCCGCTCGATGGTATCGGGCAGTCCCTCGATTCGGTCCCCGAACCCGACCTGCCGCGTCCGGTGTCCGGCGGCAGCGGCGCGACTCCCGCCACCCCGTGGCGATCTGCCGGGCATCGCAGGCGTAAGCGCCGTCGCCTGTCCGCGAAACGCGCCGCCGCCGAGCCGGTTTCGGGGACGGATGATGGCGTGGCGCCTGGCAGCGGCACCCCGTGGTCGAAATCCGCCGAGGGGATCGATCGGTCCGCGGTCTTCGCTCCTGCCGAGCGGGTGCGAAACTCGCCGGAGCGGCCGAAGGTGATCGCGCCTGCGGTTACCGGGCCGGAAGTGGCCGGGCCGGAATCGATCTCGCAGCCGCATATGCCACCGAAATAGATATCGGCCAGCGGTGCCGGATTCCGCTGGCCGATATCGGGGTTGTGGGGCCTTCAGGATGAGGGACTGTTGGCCCTATGGACTAATGTACACCTGAATAACGGCACGATCAATAGTGTGTCGATAGTGGATGGTTAATTTTGAGGGTTGCAGATTGGGGCTCGCGCGGCGAAAGCCTGGTGCGCACCTCGTCGCGCTCGGCGGTGCGTATTCATGCCGTGGAGTAGCCATGGCTTCTAACGTCACCGGAAATTCCCAGCGGCGGCGATAGGTCCCGGCGCATCGCTGGAGATGGGGGTACTTTTGCCGCCGAAAGCGCCGCCCACTGCGGTCATTTGCCCGGTTTTCCCGTGCATGGCGCGCAGCGAGGAGAATTCGCCGCACGGGGCCGGTCGATGGGGCAACCGGCCCCGCTGCAGACAGGTCATCGGCAGGGGTTCCGCTGACCTCGTCGCGCTGTCGAGTGGTCTGGCTCCACTTGGGGTGACGCGCGGTTGGGGCCTTCAGGATGAGGGACTGTCGGCCCTGAATCGAATGTACCCCCATGCATCGTGCCGATCAATACCGTGCCGATAAATGACGGTCAGGTCTGACATTTCTCATCGATGGGAATCGGTGCCGCCCGGTCGACACCGCCGATGGATATCGTCCGCACGAGTCCAGATCGGCGGAAGGAAATCCGAGTTGTCAGCGGCCGAAGACGCGTTCTACACCGGTGTTCAGAGCCTCGGCTTGGTCGCTGGAGGTGTGCGCAACGAGGCGCACGCGGCTGCGGCCTTCACAGCGGCGACGGACCTCGATCCGGATATGTGCGATGCCTGGCTCGGACGTGCCATGGCGGGGGAGATCACCTCCGAGGTTGTGTACGGGGCCTATCGCTCGGTCCACAACCTCTACCGGGACCAGCAGCGAGCCGGTCTGGTGGATCGCGCGCTGTGGTGCCAGGTCGAGGTCGGCATCTTCGGCCTGCGGGTCGCCATGGCCGACCGCGATCAGATCGCGGTGGCGCAGGCGTGCTTCTATGCCGATGGCGGCGAATGGCAGGAAGCCGCCGCGATTCTCGACGAGCTGCGCGGCGATGAGGTCGCCGCCTTCGTCAGGATGTCGCTGGCCTACCGCACCAAATTGTGGCCCGAGGTTCTCGCGGCCAGGTCCGCGCGTCCGGCTTTGGATGACGGACTGCTCGATATCGCGGCCGAACTCATGGTCGCCACCGCCCTCACCCACCTGGGCCGCTTCGGCGAGGCGATGCCTCGGGCGCGTCAGATCGTCGAGGACAGCGCCTCCGGCAGCCTGTCCTACATCTGGGCCGATGCGCACTTCCTGCTCGGAATGCTGTTGCGGCACATTGGAGAACAAGAGCAGGCGGATCGAATCCTCAAGGGGCTCCAGGGCTCGGGTCTGTGGTCGGACCGCCCGGAATGGCAGCTCGCGGTTCGCGACGGTTCCTACCGGCTCGAGATCACCTCCGCCGAACTCATCGCCTCCCGCACCAATACCTGGGATCCGGCCTCCGGCGACGATCCGGTCGAACTGGCCGCCTCGGCCGCGCAGGCAGGCCGCGAAGCGTTGCTGGAGGAGGCATCGGAGTTGCTGCGCGCGCAGATCGGGATGGATTCGGTCAAGGAGCAGGTCGACCGACTCAAATCCGGTGTGCTCATGGACCAGGTCCGGGTCAAGCGCGGGCTCGCGGTGGAATCCAAATCCCAGCATCTGATCTTCTCCGGGCCGCCGGGAACCGGAAAGACCACGATCGCCAGGGTGATCGCGAAGATCTTCGCGGGCCTCGGCGTCGTGCAGAACTCCGAGGTGATCGAGGTGTCGCGCAATGACATGGTCGGCACCCACCTCGGTCACACCGCGCCGAAGACCAATGCCCTCATCGATACCGCCATCGGCGGTGTGTTGTTCATCGACGAGGCGTACACCCTTATCCAAGAAGGACTTTCCGGTGGTGATGCCTTCGGTAAGGAAGCCGTCGACACGCTGCTGGCCCGCATGGAGAACGATCGCGACAAACTGGTGGTGATCATCGCGGGCTACGACGACGAGATCGACCGCTTCCTGGCCTCCAATGACGGGCTCGCCTCCCGCTTCACCAAGCGGATCCGGTTCTCCAGCTACACCGCCGATGAACTGGTGCGCATCGCCGATCACATTGCCAACAAGAAGGATTCGATCCTCGCTCCCGACGCGCGCGAGGAGTTGGAGCGCCGCTGCGGGCAGTTGACCGAGCAGACCAAGCGCGGCCGCAAACTCATCGATCTCGCGGGCAACGGTCGTTTCGTGCGCAATATCGTGGAATCGGCCGAGGCCGAGCGCGATTACCGATTCACCAGGGAGAACGCGAATATCGCCGAGATGACCGATGAGCAGTTGATGACCATCGTGGACTCCGATATCGCCGCGGCCTTCAATAGTCTGGCGCCCAGCGCGGCGAACTGATCATCATGGCGCGCTTCCGGGTGGTGACCAAACACCAGATCTCGGGATGGCGTTTCCTGCTGCACCGGATCGAACACGCGCTGGTGCGCCGGGACGCGTCGATGGTCGACGACCCGCAGCGCGGGCGCGCCACGGCATTGACCGTGGGTGTGGTGCTCGCGTGCGTCGTCATCGCCGGGTCCGCGGCGCTGGCCTTCTTCAAACCCGCCAAGCGGGTGGGGGATTCGCGGCTGGTGGCGGAGAAGGACACCGGCGCGCTGTTCGTGCGGATCGGCAACCGCCTGCATCCGGCGCTGAACCTCACCTCGGCGCGCTTGATCCTCGGCGCGGCGGACAATCCGGTGCAGGTGTCCACCGAGGAGCTCTCCCATCTTCCCCGTGGTCCGCTGGTCGGGATACCCGGTGCGCCGGACAGTATCTCCGAGGGCAATGATCTGAATTCCGTTTGGACGGTGTGCGATACGGTGCGCCCCGGCGGCGCCACGCCGATCAACCCGGCAACCGGCCTGCCCACGACAGCCGGTGCTGCCATGCGCAGCACGGTCATCGGCGGTCCGATAGTCATCGATGGCGACGGAATTCGCGAACTCGCCAACGACCAGGCTCGGCTGCTGCGCGACGACACCACGGCCTGGCTGGTCTATCGGGACAGCGAGAAGGGCATTGTCCGTGCCGCCATTGATCTTTCGGACGCGCCGGTCACGCTGGCACTGGGCATCGACGCCACCGCGCCGGTGCTTCCGGTGTCGAAGGGGTTGATCGGCGCGATTCCGGAGGTGCCGCCGCTGCGGGTGCCCTCGGTGCCGGGTGCGGGCGCTCCGGTGACGCTGGCCTCGGGGCTGACCCTCACGGTCGGATCAATCCTCACGGTCTCCGCGCCGGAGAAAGGCGCTTCCTACTATCTGGTCTCGCAATCCGGTGTGGTGCAGATCAGTTCGGTGCTGGCCGCGATGATCCGCAATGGCGATACCCGTGGGATCTCGACCTCCGAGGTCGCGGCCCCCGGCGTGATCGCCGCGAATCTGCGCTCCGGCGCCTGGCCGGGGACGGCCGCCTATCCCGCCAAGCCGGTGCGCATCGTCGACGCCGACCGCTCCGTGGTGAGTTGTTTTCGCTGGTCGCGCGGTCCCGCTGATCAAGCCGCCGTCAACACCCTGCTGGTCGGACGACAGTTGCCGCTCGCACCGGAGGATCAGGGACGGCCCGTGGAGTTGGTGAGCGCCACCACATCTCGGGGCAACACCGCCGACGCCGCCTACCTGTCCCAGCGGGTCGGTCGGTTCGTACAGGTCACCGGGGTCGATCCGGCCTCGCCGCGGCGCGAATCGCTGTTCTGGATCTCCGATAGCGGCGTCCGCTACGGCATCGAGACCCATCAGCAGGATTGGCGAAGGGATCCGGTCATCGCCGCGCTGGCGCTGCGCAACCCGGTGCCCGCGCCCTGGAATATCGTGTCGCTGTTCGCGGTGGGGCCGGTCCTGTCGCAGGGTGACGCGCGGCTGCAACACGACGCGATCCCACCCGGCAAGGTGGTCGCCGGAATCGGAGGACCGCCCTAGTGACCACCACCCGTCGGTTCGTCCGTCCGGCCAGGACGGCGCGCGGCCCGAAAGCTCCCGCCGTCACCGAACTGCGCCTGCAACCGCCGACGGAACTGCCGAAACCGGTGCCGCCGTCGCGGTTGAAGATGATCATGCCGGTCGTCATGGTCACCGGGATGGCCGGAATGATGTTCATGATGTTCCGCAACGGCGGGGTCGGCGCCTCGCCGATGTCGATGTTCTTCCCGGTCATGATGCTGGTGTCGATGTTCGGCATGATGGGCGGTCAGGGGGGCGGCAATTCCGGGTCGGCGAGCCTGAACGAGGAGCGCAAGGACTACCTGCGCAGCCTGACCGATAATCGAAAGACCGTGCACGCGGCCGAGACCGAACTGCACGCCTATCTGGGCTACACCCATCCGGGACCCGCGGAGATCGCGCGCTTGGTCGGCACGCCCCGCATGTGGGAGGTGCAGGTCTCGAGCCCACAGTTCCTTCGGGTGCGGGTCGGGCGCGGGCGCATCGCCAACCAGGTGCGCGTCATCGTCCCGGACGCGGCCCCCACCTCGGATCTCGATCCGGTCGGTGTGGTCGAGGTGACCCGATTCGCCAAGGCGTATTCGACGGTCGGCGGGATGCCGGTCGCGATCAACCTGCTGTCCGCACCGCAGATCGTCCTCGATGGCGAGCCGTCGGACGTCGGCGCGTTGGTCAGGGCGATGATCGCCGAGATCGCCGTACTGCACGGACCCGACCAGGTCGGGATCGCCGCCGTGCTGCCCGATCCGGACGCACCGGAGTGGACCTGGCTGAAATGGCTGCCGCACGTGCAGCATTCGGGCGATTCCGACGCGATCGGCTCGGGGCGCATGGTGTATCGCAGCGTGTCGGAGTTGCGTGCGAAGCTGCTGGCCGGGCTCAATCGCGGACCGTTCTCCGCGAACTCCGAACCAACGCTGGACCGTAAACACTTCGTGCTGATCGTCGCGGTCGGCGGTGCGGCCAACGAACGCGATGTCTCCGGAATCGACGGCTGCACCTGGCTGCGGTTGGGCGCACCGGAACAGACCCTGCCGCGTGCGTTGAGCTTCACCCTCGACGGAGAACGGGTGCTGCACGAGGTGACCCCGCGCGGCGCCCGCCGGGTCGGCCTGGCCGACGCCATGCTGCTGCCGTCGATGACCGCACTGGTGCGCGGTCTGTCCCCGTTCCGATTGTCCACGGTCATCGAGGCGGTCGCCGCCGAACAGGCCAGCGGCGGCACGACCTGGGAGGAATTGGTCAGCCTCGCCGATCCCGGCGATATTCGCCTCAACGAGCATTGGCTGCCGCGTCGCGACGCCGACCGGTCCCGCCTCAATATCCCGTTCGGCCACGATCCGGCGGGCGGGGTGGTGCACCTCGACATCAAGGAATCGGCCGAGGAAGGGATGGGGCCGCACGGCATGTGCATCGGCGCGACCGGTTCCGGTAAGTCGGAATTCCTTCGCACCCTGGTGCTTTCGGCGGTCACGACGCACGCACCCGAAGTGCTGAACCTGCTGCTGGTCGACTTCAAGGGCGGTGCGACCTTCCTCGGCTTCGACCGGCTGTCCCACGTGACGGCGGTGGTGACCAATATGGAGGAGGAGGCCGATCTCGTCACCCGCATGGAGGACGTGATCAATGGCGAAATGGCGCGCAGACAGCGCATTCTGCGCGACGGCGGCAATTTCGCCAGCGTCGCCGACTACGAGCGGGCCAGGGAGCAGGGAGCCGATCTGGCGCCGCTGCCGACCCTGCTGATCATTCTCGACGAGTTCGCCGAACTGCTGGAACAGCATCCCAACTTCGCCAAACTGTTCGTCGCCATCGGCCGACTCGGCCGCTCACTGCGCATCCACCTGCTGCTCGCCTCGCAGAAGGTGCCCGCCAGCCGCATGGGTGAGCTCGAGGCGCACCTGTCGTATCGAATCGCCTTGCGCACCAACCAGACCAGCGATTCGCGCGACGCCATCGGCACCGCCGACGCCTACCATCTGCCGAAGAAGCCGGGCGCGGGCTATCTGCGGGTCGGCGCGGGTGATCTGCAACGGTTCCAGGCCGCCTATGTCGGCTCGCCGTATATCGCGCCGTCGCGGACCGCGACGCCCGCGCAGCGTGCCCGGCGCGCTGCGGCGGGCGGCTATCGTCCGCCGCAGTTGTTCACCTCGGCCCATATCCAGGAGCGACAGGTCCAATTGCCCGAGCCCGTGCCGAGTGCGCCGGTGGTGACCCCGGAGGGGGATCCGGTCACGGTTATGGAGACCGCGTTGCAGCAGTTGGCGGGACACGGGCTACCGGCGCATCGAATGTGGCTGCCGCCGTTGGAAATTCCCCCGACCCTCGACAAGTTGCTCGGTGCCGTCGTCCCCGGCTCCCTGACATTGCCGCTGGCGATCATCGACAAGCCCCGTCAGCAGCGGCAGGACATTTGGATGATCGATCTGTCCGGAGCATCCGGCCATATGGCCGTGGTGGGCGGACCGCAGTCGGGCAAATCCACGGTATTGCAGACACTGATCATCTCGGCCGCGCTCACCCACACCCCGGAGCAGGTGCAGTTCTACTGCCTCGACTTCTCCGGAGGTTTGTCGGCGATGCGCAATCTGCCGCATGTGGGGGCGGTGGCGGCAGCCAGGGATGCCGACCGCATCCGACGCACCTTCGCGCTGATCAACAATCTTCTCATCGCCAGGCAGACGCTGTTCGCCGAACTCGGTATCGATTCGATGCGCGAATTCCGGCGCAGGCGCGCCGATCCCGCCGCCGCTGCCGAACTGACCAGGCGCGGCGACGAACACGGCGATGTCTTCCTCGTGATCGACGGCTGGGATCTCGGCTTCGCGGTCTCCGGGCCGTACTACGAGGACTACATCCCGATGCTGGAATCGTTTGCGGTGCAGGGCCTCAACTACGGCATCCACCTGGTGCTCAGCAGTTCGCGCTGGGCGGCGCTGCGGCCCGCGATCAAGGACATGGTGCAGTTGCGGGTGGAGATGCGCCTCGGCGACCTCACCGACACCACCTTCAGCGCGCATCGGAGCATGGTCGCGGCCATCCCCGCCGACCGCCCCGGCCGCTGCATCTCCACCGACGCATTCCACATGTTGACGGCGCTGCCCCGCATCGACGGTCTCGGCCACGCCGACTCGGCGGGCGCGGGCTTGGCGGCCGCGGTGGAGGAACTGAATCGACGGTATCCGGGGCGAAAAGCGCCCGAGGTGAAACTGCTGCCCGCGCAGATCACGCTGGCCGATATCCGCTCTCGGCTGCGCCCACCGACGACACTGGCCGAGCGCCTGGTGGTGCCCTTCGGCGTGCGCGAATCCGACCTCGGCGCGGCCGCGCTCGACTTCGGCGTCTCCACGCACTTCATCGTGCTCGGCTCCTCCGGTTCGGGTAAATCCACGACCTTGGCTGCACTGCTGCGCTCGATCGGCGCCCAGTTCACCAAGGACCAGGCTCGTGTCCTGCTCATCGACTACCGGCGCAGGCATATGGAGGAGATCCCGGAGGACATGGTCATCGGGTATCTGAGCAATGAGCGCGAGGTCAGGGGCGGTCTACCGGCATTTGTCGAGAAGATGCGCGGCAGGCGACCACCGGCCGGCGTCACCGCACAGCAATTGCGGGAGCGGTCCTGGTGGGAGGGTCCGGAGATCTTCGTGGTGATCGATGACTATCACATGGTCGCGCAGCGCGGGTCGGTGAATCCGCTGGAACCATTGAAAGAAATTATTGTCGACGGCCGCGACACCGGTATGCACGTAATAGCCGCTCGCAATATCGCGCAGGCCGATACCGCTATGTACGACAACGTTCTCGGGCAGATGAAAAACGTGAACTCCTCCGGCCTCATTCTGGACGGATCGCGGCTGGACGGCATGCTGATCGGCGATGTGAAGGCCACCAAGCAGCCGGTGGGGCGCGGAATCTTCGTCGAACCGCTGCGATCCACCAAAGATCTCGTACAGGTTGCCTGGTCACCCGAATCCTGAGCCGATTCCCTTGAATGGGAATGAATTAATGTTCTTTCTGTAGTCGCACCCAGCTAAATAGGCACCTAGGGGACTTTCATGGACCACGAAAAGGTAACTCCTTCGCGAATGCCTGCCCATGCGGCACGGCTCGGCGACATCGAAGCCTCCATCATGGGTGCGGTGGTATCCACCGGTGGCCTTGCCTTCCCGGCGGCTGCCGGATTCGATCCGGTCAGCGGATTCCTGGCCAGAACCGTGCTCGGGACTGCGGGTGCGGCGATGCTCGACCACACCGCCGAAGGAGCGCTCACCCTGACCCCCGCGAGTGCGGCCGTGGTGGAAGCGGGGATCACCTACGCCGCCGCCGATGCGGCCAGTGCTGCGGCGGTCACCGCCACGGCGCCACGTTCGGTCTAGGCGAGCGGAGTTCCGGTTATGTCGGAGGCGGTCAGTCTCGCCATGCTGGTCGGAGCCGCCTCGGGGGCGCTCGACCTGGTCGGGATGGTCCTGTTCGAGGCCGCGCCGCCCGAGGTGATCGCCGTGGCATTGCGGGGTGACGGCAAGGGTGCGACGAGCCTGGGCGACACCGCATCCGGCTATCACCACATGGCGGGGCAACTCGACTTCGCGGCGTCGGATGCGATGGCCACCGTGCGCGATATGGCCGAGCACTGGGACAGTCTCGCGGGCTCCGAAATGCAGGCGCGTCTGCTCGATCACGCCAATTGGTTGCAGCAGCAGTCGATGGCCGCCCGGAAATTGGCCGGTATCGCGACGAGTGCGGCAGTTCTGTACAGCGCCGCCGTGGCCATGGCCCCGAAACCCGAGGAGGTGGCTGCCAATCGAGCGGCCGCGGCGGGGTTCTCGGCCGCCGCGCCGACGAGCGCGGGAGCCGCCGCGGCGCTTGCGATCACCGAACTTCATTACTCGATACTGCAAGCGCGCGCGACAGTGGCCATGAACTCCTATATGGCGGGTGCCGTTGGTCTTGTCGGCCAGCTACCTGCTCTGACACCCGCGCCGCAGATCGCGACCCCTGGCGCCGGTCCGGTACCGGTGAGTGACCTGTTGGCTGAGGGTGGCCCCGGAACGGGCGGCGAGTCGTATCGGTTCGGTTCGAGATCGCACTATGTCCCGCCCAGCATCGGTGGACCGCATGACCTCAACAATTCCAACACCGGGCCGTCCTCCGGACACACCCCCGGCGGTGGCGGGACTGGCGGTCAGTCCGGAAACCAACCCGCACCGGGACCGAACCAGCCCGGCTCCGGTTCGCAGACCGGTCAGCCGCCCGCCGAACCGGGGCGGCCGCCCGTCGATCCGCAGCCGCCCGCTCAACAGCTCCCTCCCGGCGACCAACCGGCGCCACCGGATCTCGCACCGTCCATTCCGTCCACCGGCGACCCCAGTTTCGATCGGGTGTTCGAAGGGGCGGATCAGTCCGGTCCGCTCGGTACCTCGCCCTATTCGTCTACCCTCGCCGGATTGAATGCGGGTGGTTTCGGCAGTTCCGTCGGCGCGAATATGCTGCGCGGCGGGATGGGGACCATGTCCGGCTCGGGGACCGGATTTCGAATGCCCACCAATTGGCGACCCGCGGGAAGCCCGACGGCATTCGGGGCGGGAACCGGAAATGCGGGCGGTCCGATCGCACGCACGGCGCCACGCCGGGGTGTGACGGCATCGAAAGCGACCATGCGGCGACGGCGGGACAAGGACGAGGAGAAAACGTCCAAGATATTCGTGCCCGGCGTCGTATCGGAAGAAATTCCGGTGCTCGAGCGTCCGCCGGTGATCGGCGTCATCGAATACGACGACGCCGACCGCGGGGAGGAGTCGATGCCGGAGCCGGTGCTGGTCGGCGTCATCGAACACGTCGAGGACGAACCGGTGCTCGACACCACTGAACGTCCACGGTAGCCCGCACCGGGGCCGAATGAATCATTCGAATGCGAAAGGAAAAATTTCAATGGCATTTTCAGTCAGTCTCCCCGTGCTGCAACACACGGCGCATGAGACCAGCGAATGCAGTCGGCAGTTGGAGTCCTTCATGGTTCGGTTGGACAGCTCGCAGGGAGATCTGCACGCCGCCGCATCGAGCGGTGCAACCAGCGCAAAAGCGCAGCAGGTGCTCACCGCGGTCCGCGAGTTGGGTGGGAAGTTGGCCACAACGCTGGACAGCCTGCACCAAGATCTGATCAACGCGGGCCGGACCTACCACAACGCGGACGTCGACGCCAACGCCGAGATGGACAGCGTGGCTCCCGCCGCATCCAGCGTCGTCGACCTCAGCTTTTCCTGACCCGACGATTTCAGCTATTTCGAGAAAGGCAGTGAACAATGGACGACAGTAGAATTTCAATCAACTTCAAACATGTTGATGCTGCTACTGACAGTATTCAGCAAATTATCGCTGGAATGGCCTTGCTGTTCGAGCGTGTAGAGAATCTCAAGGAAACGTTGCTGTCGGAGTTCACCGGTGATGGTGCCGATTCGTACCGGGCTTATGGGAATCAGCTTCAAAATGATCTCAACGAGTACAAGGAGTTGGGTACTCGGGTCAACGCGAAGGTCTCGATCACCGCGGGTTCCGGTGGCCATCTCCAGAATGCTGATTTCAGGAACGCGGCCATGATCGGCGGCGGCGCCTTGCGGCGAGCATAGCTCGGTGGAGGATGATCCGGTCGCCATCGACCTGAATGTCGACGGTGCGCTACTGCTGCGGGAACTGGTCGGCATCGACACCTACCCCCTGGTGTTGGCGGTGTGGCCGAACATTCTCCGGCGCGATGACCGGGATCGCGTGTACGCGGTCGTCACCGAGGAACTCACCGAAGTGGGCATTCTCGAAGACGGCCGCGTACATCCCGTTGTCGAACACTGGGTCCGGTGCCTGGCACGGCCGGATATCGAGTTGGCCGCTCGGATCGCCACGGCGGGACCCGACGGCGGGCTACCCTCCGAGGTGTTGCGAATGTCGCTGGTGCGCAATGGGGATACGCATGTCCTCGCGGTCCGTTCCGACGACCACGTGGTGATCCAGTCGGTCTTCCACGAGGGGCGCGGACTCGAAACCCTGGCCGCCGCACTGGCGGCCGCACTGGGTTCGGCTCCCGCGCTCACCTTCGAACCGCTGACCGTTTCCACCGGACAGATGCACGAGTTTCCCGAGGAGCAGGAGGAGCGCAGGCGGGCACTGATGGAACTGGGCGCGCACCCGCGTTCGGCGCTGGTGCTCAGTCGGGCTTTCGACGAGATCCACCGTCGCGCCGAAATACTGATGATCGAGCACCAGGACGGCACCGATCCCCAGCCGGACCTGTGCTTCAGCGTGTTCGACACCGAATCCGGGCGATTCGCCGTGACCCCGCGCATCGCATTGGACGGCGAAACCAGGGTCACCTACTCTCCCGGCGACGATGCCGCGCTGCGCACCGGCGTCGAAGCACTGGTCGAATTGCTCCCCGGCCGAAGCTGGTTCGATACCAGCCGAATTCGCTGACCCGCCCGCCTCGAGAGGACGACCACATGAGCCGAGCACCGAGCCGCAACGGCAACACCGTCGAATCCGTGCGCTCGCGCGGCGGCTATGACGCCTACTTCTCGCCGGAGCAGCAGGGCGGGTCGGTTCCGGTGGCGGGATCGGGAGTCGAGCCGTCCGCGAGCGCGCCATCGGCGCCCGGACCGGTCGACTCGGATTTCGCGGCGCGTCCTCCCGAGAGCAGTGAAATCGGCTCGCCACCACCCGATTCGATGAGCAGCGGGCTGAATCCCGAGCCGGCCTCGCAGATCCACTCGGCCGCAATGCCACCGCGCATGTTGAACTTGGAACCGGACCTGCCCAACGGTGGCCGGGTCGAGCCGCCGGTGATCTCGCACAACCCGCAGCCGAGTGCGCCCGATTCGACATCGGACCAGCCCCAGCCGCCGATCGATACCAGTTTCGTTCCGTCTGGAAACGTAGCGCCGCAATCCCATGTTCCGCCCGCCGATCCGACGCAGTCCACGTACGTGCCCTCGGCACCGCCGTCGTTCGCTAGTCCGACCTTGTCGCAGGCGAATTCCATCCCACCGAGCCCTCCGTGGAACACCTCCGAAGCCAATCCCATTCAACCGCAGGGCTATCCGGCTGCCGAGACCTTCGCGCCACCGCCCAACGCAGGGGTCACCTATCTGCCGATGAATCAGGCACAACCCGAGGCGAATACGAGCCAACCCGGTGTCGGTTGGACCCCGATGGTGCACAGCGCGCCCCAACCGGCGCATTTCGCCGAGCAGAATCCCCCACACCTGCCGGACCGTATCGAGCGTCCGGTCTTCGAACAGACCGAGGCCCAACGCGTCGAGGTGCTGCCCGCCGCGTTCACCTCGATGGAACTGTTCGCCGATATCGCCGCCGCCAAACGCGCACACCTGCAATCGAATGCGGGCATGCGCGGCGCGCTCAACAAGGTCGGCTTCAAATTCGGGCTCTCGCCCGCCGAACAGCGCACCGAGGATCGCCGCGCGCGGATCCGCCGCCAGCTCACCACCACCTATCAGATCGCGGTGATAAGCGTGAAGGGCGGCGTCGGCCGCACCACCGTCGCGGCCACCCTCGGCTCCACCTTCGCCAAGATTCGGGCCGACCGGGTCGTCGCCGTCGATGCCAATCCGGATTTCGGTGACCTGGCCACCCGCACCTGCCGCCATCCCTATGGCCTGACCCTGCGCGACCTCGCCCAGGCCGCGAATCTCGACGCGTATTCGGCGGTGCAGTCGTTCACCGCGATCAATTCCGCCGATCTCGCGGTGGTCGCCTCGCCGTGGTCGACCGAGGCGAGTTCCGCGCTCTCCGGCGAGGAGTACGTGCTCGGCGTCGATATCCTGCGCCGCCACTACAACCTGCTGATCGTGGATTGCGGTACGGGAGTGCTGGATTCGGCCACCGCGTCGGTGCTGCGGACCAGTGACGCCGTCGTCGTGGTCACCCCGGCCACCGTGGGCGGGGTGACCGGTGCGGTCGCCACCATCAATTGGCTCAGTTCGCACGGCATGGACCGGTTGGTCACCAAGTCGATCATTTCGATCGTGCACCATCGCCCGGACAAGCCGATCGTCGCCGTCGAGGCGATCGAGAACCTGTTCGCCAACGCGCAGCGGCCGACCTGCACGGTGCCCTACGATCCGCACCTGGCCGAAGGCGGCGAGATAGATCTGCGCCTGCTCGGCGAGGACACCGCGCTCGCCTTCGAGGATTTGGCGGCCGCCATGGCCGACGGCTTCCCGACCTATATGGCGGGCGGTCCGGACCGAGGAGGATGGCGATGACCGCCGCAGCGCCCACCGCGAGCCCCGCCACCGCCGAGGTGGTGCGGGCTCGCGTCGCCGTGATGGTGGCCACCTATCAGGTCGATGTGGTGTTGCCGACCAAATTCTCCATCGAGACCTTCATCGACGATCTGATCGGTGTGCTCGCCGCGGCCATCAAGGACGAGTCGGTCGATTTCAATCCGCCTGTCGGCCAATGGAGTCTGGCTCGTCCAGGCGAGGCCCCGATGCCCCGTTGGCGCACCCTCGAAGAGGACGACGTGGTCGACGGCGCGGTGCTCATGCTCTCGGCCGTCGAATCCGCCGAGGTGTTCACGCCTTTGGTGGAGGACATCACCGACGCCCTCGCGCTGACCAATGAGCGCGAGTTCGCGGAGTTCGATGCCGAAACCACCGCTCGGGTAGGCGTTTTCGGACTGGGCCTGATCTCGTTGGCCTGCGCGGGCGCGCTGTCGTGGTCCTGGACCAGGACCGGATCGCTGCTGTGGTGCGGCGTCCCCGCGCTCGCGCTCGCGCTCGCGTGCTGGATCGCCGCGATTCAGGTCCGGCGCAGGGGATTTCCGCCCCTGGTGTGTCTCGGGTTCACGCTGTCGGTGCTGCCGCTGCTGTTCGTCGGTGGCGCGATGCTCGTGCCCCCGCCCTATGACGTGCCGGGGGCATTCGGTCCGGCGAACCTGACGGCGGGCGCGGCCTTCGTTGTCGCCGCCGCCGTGACCATGCTGCGTCGAACGAATGGCGGGATCGCGACGCTGATGGCCGTGACCGCGCTCGCGGTGACGGCGACCATCGCCCTGCTGCCACTGGTCTACCTGCATCTGGCGGTTCGCCAGGTCGCGGGTGGCGCGGTGTTGATCGGACTGATCCTGCTCACCTCGGCCCCGCGTCTGGCGGTGGTGATCGCCCGCATCCGGCCGCCGGATCTGCCCGACCCCGGCAACGAGGTGTCGCCGGGCACCCTCACCGATATCTTCGAGACCGAATCCGCGCAGACACGGGCCGAGGCCGATGGCCAGTCCGACAACGAACCCGAGCGGGTTCGCGAGGGCGTCGGCATCGAGCAGCGGGCCCGGCTCGCGGTGATCAGCCTGCGCGGCGCGATCGCGGGATTCGCGGCGCTGCTGTCGATCGGCACGGTGGTCGCGGCGGCCGCGAGTCCCGGCGGAATCCGGGAGATCGTGCTGGCGGCGGCGGTCACGGGTCTGCTGATGCTGCGCGCTCGCTGGTATCCCGATCGGGTGCAGGCGATTTCGCTGATCGTCGGGGCCACCGTGACCCTGTTGGGCACCGCCTGGGTCCTGGTCGACGCCTATACGACTCCGATCGCCCGGATGGTTGTCGTGTTGGTGGTCGCGGCGGCGGGTGTCGCGGGATGTGTCGCGGCGATACAGCTTCCGGGGCGGCGGCTGTCCCCGGTGACGCGACGGGTGATCGATCTGTTCGAATACGCGCTGATCCTGGTCGTCCCGGTCATCGCGGTGTGGGTCATGGGTGTCTACACCGCCATGCGAGGCATTTGATGCGGATGCGGAAACTGGTCGCCGTCGCGCTGACCGGATTGGTGTTGGCCGGTGCGACGGGAACGGCGGGTGCGGTGGAACCGCCGCAGGCCCTCGTCGGTCCGGTCCCGGCCGACGATCCACCCGGACCGGAGATGCCGACCAAACAAAACAACGCATGTCTGGCCGCCGGGGTGCTGCGCGACAGCGACCTCACCCAGGCGCCGCCTGCGGAGGCGGCGCTCGAACTGCGGCGCGCCCGGTCGCTGAGCCAGGGCGCCGGAGTGACGGTCGCGGTGCTCGACACCGGGGTATCGGCGAATCCGCGACTGCCGAATCTGGTCGGCGGCGGCGACTACGTTCTCGGCGGCGGGGACGGGCTGGCCGACTGTGATGCGCACGGCACGCTGATCGCCGGAATCATCGGTGCCGCAGGCGCTCCCACCGACGGATTCGTCGGCGTCGCTCCGGACGCGCGCGTGATCTCGATCCGGGTTCGCTCCGGAGCCTTCACCTTCGACAAACCCCCGCAGAACTTCGACCAGCTCCAGCAGCTCAGCTTGCAGATCAGAACGTTGGCGCGGGCCATCACCCACGCCGCCAACCTGGGCGCCGGTGTGATCACGGTATCGCTGCCGATCTGCCTACCCGCCGATCTGGGCGTGGATCAGTCGATGCTGGCCCTCGCGATCGGCTATGCCGTCCATCAGCGCGGCGCGCTCATCGTCACCGGTGCGGGCGACACCGGAAACCAAGGCTGCCAACAGAATCCGGATATCGATCCGACTCGGCCCGCCGATCCGCGCAATTGGAACGGGGTCAAGACGATCGCCACGCCCGGCTGGTACGACTCCGAGGTGCTGACGGTCGGATTCACCGGCTCCAATGGCACGCCCATACCGGATTCACTGATCGGACCGTGGGTTTCGATCGCGGCGCCGGGAGTCGGCGTCGAATCGCTCGGCCCCGGTGGTGGCGGGTTGATCAATGGTGTCGGCGCGCCGGACAAACTGGTGCCGGTCGGCGGGGCGTCGTTCGCCGCGGCGTATGTCAGCGGGGTGGCGGCGCTGGTTCGGTCCCGATATCCGAACGAGACACCCGCCGATGTGATCGCGCGACTACGGGCCGGTGCGCACGCACCGGCCCGCGGCGTGGACAACGCGGTCGGCTCCGGCATGATCGATCCGCTCGCGGCGCTGAGCTTTCGGTCCGCGCCGGTCGCGGCGACCGGCATCTACGAGTCGCGGGCGCTGGTCCTGCCGGACCCGCCGCGTCCCGAGGACAAACGGCTGGCGACACATGCGCTGGGGGCGATAGTCGCGGCGTTGGTGTTCGGTTCGGCCGCACACGGCCTGGAGTTGTTGCGGAGGCGCCGGTGAGGATGCCGAGTGTTCGGATCGGCCGGGTCGATCGCGGGCCGTTCGGCGCGACGGTGGTTGGTGGCAGCGTGGTTTTGGTGGGAATGTACGGGCATACGCCGCTGTGGTCCTGCGTGAGTCTGGCTACGGTGGCATTGATCGTCGTCGGAGTGCGCGTCGCGGGACGCACACCGCTGCGATGGACCACCGACTGGCTGGAGTTCCGATTCGGCCGCGCCGCCCGAGCGCGCCTGCTGACGGGACGCGCGACGCTCACCGATATTCGGGTGGCCGCCGGGGTGTGCGGAATCCGCACGGACGGAACGACTCTCGTCGCGATGATTCAGGTAGCCCCCGATCTGGATCTACCGACGGTGATCGCCGAGCAGACCGTATACACCGAGGACACCGTTCCAGTGGAGTTGCTGGTCCCGCTGCTGGATCAATTCGGGATCGCGGTCGAGATCGATATCGTGACCACGGGGCAGCGGGTCCGGTCGACCGGCAGTTACAGTCTGCTCTACGACCAGTTGATCGGATCGCATCCGGTGGTCGGCAATCGGCTGACCTGGTTGGTGGTCCGACTCGATCAGGAGCGCAACCTACCCGCCTTGGCCCAGCGCGGCCCCAGCGCGGTGGTCGCGCCGAAGGCGTTGGCCACCGCGGCATTTCGTATCGCGGGCCGACTGCGCGAGCAGGGCATCATCGCGCACGCGCTGCCCGCGTCCGCGGTGGGGGAGGCCTCGCGACTGCTGCACTCCGGTGTGGAGCTGTCCGACCTGACCGAGCGATGGACCTGTTTGACCACTTCAACCCCCGGTCGCTGCGTGACGAGTTTCCGTATCGACTGGACGCGCTTGGAAGGTATCGATCTGGACGACTGTTGGTCGTGGAATCGCGGCCAGACCACGGTGATGGTCAGTCTGTCCGGCTCGGGCGAGCACCCCAGGGGCCTGGTCCGCTTCGTCGGCCCGGCCGTCGAGGACCCGCTGCCCGACTATCTGCGCCCGCTCAGCGGTATGCAGTCGGCCGGCCTCATGGCTTCCCTGCCCACCGGCACACCGATACCCGCCCTCGCGGGGATGGCGCCCTCGGCCGACGGCGCACCGGCGGGGTTGCTCTCCGAATTGCGCATCGCCATCGGCCCGAGCGGGCAGATTCTCGGGTCGATCAGTGGCCAACCGCGCCATACGCTAGCCCTTCCGCTTTTCGATCCCGCGCCGTACAACCCGCGCCGCCGGACCATCGATATCCACGCGGAATTGCCGGTGGCCCAGCAGATCGTCCTGCGCGCGACGGTGGTCGGCGCGGAGGTGGAGGTGCATACGGCGCGTCCCGATCGCTGGCGGCAGTTGGTCGCGGCGGTGGGCGACGCGCGTTCGCTGCGTTTGATTTCCGACGGTGTGTCCACCGGGCAGAGCGGGGCAGGCGCCGCGACGATCGCGGTCTTCGACAAGATGCCCGCGGGAGCCTCGACCGCGCAGACCACCATGACCATCGCCGAACCGGGCGCGCCCCGGCGCGCTCAGGCCGACCTGGCCATCGATCAGGTCGCCGCGTCGGTGGTCGATGTCAGAATTCCCATGCGAACGGTTCGGGTCGACCTGATCGAACCGAGGGGCGAGACCCGCTATGTCGCCGCGCCGGTGCCGCCGGTGCCGCTGGCGGCGGACGCCGGTCGAACAGGATGAGCAAATGGAGGCGGTAATGTCGGTCGGTGTGGTAGCGGACTTCCAACCCGACAGCGGCGAACTCGAACACCGGGAAGACGAAGCCGCGCTGACCCCGAGACAAGCCGCGGCGGCGCTGTTCTCGAGTCGCCTCGCCCAACTCATCGCCGAATCCTCGGTATCCACCGAGGACGGCTCCATGCGCTCGCTGACGCTGTACTCCCTGGCCCAGCACTTGGAGTTGGCCTATCCGGACGTCCCGGTCTCGCAGTCGGGGCTGTACCGACTCATCCACGGCGATGCCATCCCCCGGCTGGATCTGATCATCGCGCTGGCGCGGGTATTCGATGTGCCACCGGAGTATTTCGTGTCCGAGAACGGTCGGGGCTGAGCAGATTTCCGTCGGGTGTCGGGCGGACTTTTGTCCGTTTTCTGGGTCGATAATCCTTCCCATTCATGGGAAGTTTGCGTGATCCGTCGCCGCGATCGCGCTGGATAACATCCCGGATATGCCGGATTCGGATGCGGGAGATGTGATTCTGCGCCATCGCGGCGCGATTCTGGACGCACTGCTCGCGGATCCGGCCCTCGGGCCACCCGTCGGCGCGCCATCGGTTCCACCGATGATCGAGGACCTCTCCCTCGGTCCGCTGTTCGCGACGGATGTCGACCCATCGATCCTCAGCGTCGCGGCGCCGCCCGCGCCGCCCAGCGCACCGGTGTCCACGCCGCGGCGCGCGCGGGCAAGCGATCGGATCAACGCGCTGCTCAGTGGGCACGGCCTGGAGTCGGAGCCCGCGGGTTTGTCCGCCGAACTCTCGGCGCTCACCGGCCGGCCTCCCGAGCCGGAACCGCCCGAGCCCGAGCCGAAACCGGCTGTTGGTGACCGGGTCGGTCCCGCGCTCGAACAGGCGCGCGGGCTGGTGTCGAAACTCAAGCGGCCCAGGGTGCTGCTCGGGATCGCCGCAGTGGTCGTGGCGTTGCTGGTCATCACGCTCGCCCTGTCCAATGGCGGGGGCAACGAGAAGCAGGCACTGGTCGTCCCCTCGGCGCAACCCGCGCCGAGCGCCGCGCCGAAGAGCGAGACCCCCGCCGCACCCGCGGCGGGCAAACCACTGACGGTGCGCGCGGCGCAGGCGCACTGCCCAGCGGGCAGCACACCGCCGATGGACGCTTTCGGTGGGCAAACCGGCAAGGCATGGTCGTGCATTCGGGCCTATCGGCTCGACGGCCAGGTGCTGACCATTGATCTGGGCGGCGCGCACGATGTCGATTCGATCGGCATCGTGCCCGGTTGGGACCAGATCGGATCCGACGGCGCCGACCAGTGGTCGAAATACCGTACGGTCAGCCTGGTTTCGTACCAATTCGACAATGGCAAGACCTACAGTCAGCAGACGCTGGATCAGCGCATCCTGGTGACCACCAAGATCGAACCTCCGGTGCGCACCTCCAAGATCACCTTGACCATCCTCAAATCCAAGGGCGACGCGGCCGTCAATACGACGGCCATCTCCTCGATAGTGGTGACGGGCCAATGACGCAGCCGATCTGTCAGTACTGCTCGCATCCCAGCCGCTCCACCGATGCCACCTGCGCCAATTGTGGTGCGCCGCTTACCGTGGCGCGTGCCGCTCCCGCGGCCCCGATCGCGGCGCCGACGGTCGGTCCGCGAATGGTCGAGCCGATCCCGGTTGCCCGAGCAGGCAACAGCCTCGAGGAACGGTTGGAATCCTTTGTCGGGCAGCGGCATTCGCGTCGACCCCTGCGGATCGCGCTGCTGTTCACGGTCATGCTCGGGGTGTTGGCGGTGCTCGGGGTTCGCTCCTGTGTGGCCCATCTGCCCTCGCTGTCGAGCTTGCCCGCCGTGCCGACCATGCCCGACATGGTGCGTTCCGCGCTCAACTGCCGGCCGTTCTCGTCACCGGACGCGGATGAGAAGTGCGTCATCATGGCGAACAATCCGTTGTTGAACGGGGGGATCGCGGGTGGCGCCGACCTGACGGTCTACCTCCAGCAGGGTGCGCCGGACCGCTTGCAAGGCGTGATCGCGAAGTGGCAAGCGCAAGGCGCGCAACCGATCTCGGGTGGTCGCACCTTCGTCGCGATCGGACCATCCGCCAATGTCATGTTCGCCGATACCCGCAGCGGTCTGCGTTTGGAGACCGGCACTTTCGCCAGTCGCGGCGCAGCTCAGGCCTTCATTTCCCGCTCCGGGCTACTCTTCTGAGTTCGTACTACACTCCTCAATGTGCCGTTAAATAACGGCTCATTGTTCAGGTAGCACTCGGGCTCGGCGGTTCGGCCGGCTCGGATTCCGGAAGGCGCGGATCGTGACAACCACCCAGCAACCGATATCGGCGCGGCGCTTCGGGGAGGACTCGGGGGATCTGGCCGCTGCCTATTTTCGATGGATACAACCGGGGACCGCGCCGACGATCGCGGATCGAGCCGAGCAGATCCTGCGGCACCACCTGGATTTGGCCGCGCAGCGGGAAGCGGGGGCGGCCAGCATCCGGGTGTATCGGTCCGGGGACGACAGCGGGTTGGGGGCCGCCGTGCAGATCGTGAACGACGATATGCCGCTGCTGGTGGAGTCGGTGACGGGAGCGCTGCGCGAACTCGGGGTGATCGTGACCGAGGTGGTGCACCCGATCTTCGATGTGGCGCGCGACGAGGCGGGCAGGCTGCGGACCATCGCGCCTGCGGGTGACGGCACATCGGTCGGTGTACCGGCGGCCGGGCGTACACAGGCGGAGTCCTGGATGCATGTGCAGCTCGGCGGTCCGCTCGACGAGGCGACGGTGGCGCGCATCGAGGCGGCGCTGCCGCCGCTGCTGGCGGACCTGCGGCAGGTGGCGCGGGATACGCCGACCATGCTCGAGGCACTGCGCATGGTGGCGGCCCGCCTGGATCACGTCGCGGACCGGATCGCCGATGTCGAGATCCCGGAATACGCGAAGCTGTTGCGCTGGTTGGCCGATGGGCACTTCACCGTGCTCGGCTACAGCGGATACCGGTTCAAGCGCTCGAGCCCGACGGCCGATTTCGAACCGGCGCGAGTGCCGGGGACCGGGCTCGGCGTGCTGCGCAACGGGTCGAATGTGGATGTCGGCGCGCATGTGGTCGGATCGCAGCGGCCGGTGCTGCTGCTGTCGAGCGGATCGTTGGACACGCTGCTGCCGGGATCGCGCGATGTGTGCTTCCTGAGCGTGGCCGACTATGCCGACGGGGCACGCTCTGAGGCCGAGGCCTCACCGGTGGTGCGGTCCGAGCACGTCTTCGTCGGCACCTTCACCGTCACCGGGCTGCACGAGAACGTCCTCGACATTCCGTTGGTCTCGGGGCGTGCCAACCGGGTCATCGAATGGGCTGGGCTGCAACAGAATTCGTTCTCCGGGCAGGCGATGCTGGAGCTGATGCAGTCCTTCCCCAGGGTCGAGCTGTTCGCCACGGACGCGCGCCGACTCTTCGAAACCGTCTCCGCCGTCACCGGTTTGGGGCAGCGCAGGCAGGTTCGATTGTTCCTGCGCCACGATGCGCGCGACAACACCGTCTACTGCCTGGTCTACCTGCCGCGCGACCGCTACTCGACCGAGATCCGGCTGCGCATGGAGCAGATCCTGCACGCCGAATTCGCGGGCGAACGGGTCGGCTACTCGGCGCGCGCCAGCGAATCCGACTTGGCCGTCGTGTATTTCACGGTGCACCGGCGACCCGACGCCGCTCCCGTCGATATCTCCGAGCGCAATTGCGAGCGCGTGCAGGGGCTGCTCTTCGAGGTCACTCGCTCGTGGGCCGACCGACTGTTGGCCGAGGCGGCAGCGGACACCTCCGTGCCCGCCGCGCTCGCCTCGGACTACGCGGCCGCATTCCCCGCGAACTACCGCCAGGACGTCGAGCCCGACCGCGCACTCGCCGATCTGCGTCGGCTGGACCGACTTCGGGTCGACGGCGTGGACACCACGCTGTACCGGCGGCCCGACGCGCAGGCCGGGGAGTGGCGGTTCACGCTCTACGTCGCCGAACAGGGTGTCTCGCTGAGCCGCGTGCTGCCCGTCCTGCACAGCCTCGGCGTGGAGGTGGTCGACGAGCAGCCCTACCAGTTGGTGCTGCGCGACGGATCGCACCGGCGCATCTACGATTTCGAGCTGCGTATTCCCGCCGCCGCGCGCACCGCGCTCGACCGCGACCTGGAGACGCTCGCAGCCGGTGCCGAAAGTGCTGTGCAGCAGTGGTTCTCGCAAGCATTCGCGGCAATGTGGTTCGGGCAGGCCGAGATCGACGGACTCAACGGCCTGGTGCTGCGCGCCGGCCTGCACTGGCGGCAGATCGCCATGCTGCGCGCCTACGCCAAGTATCTGCGCCAGGCCGGATTCGCCTACACCTTCGGCAATATCACCAGGGTCCTGGTCACCCATCCGGAGATCGCGCACACCTTCATCGAACTGTTCGACACCCTCTTCGATCCGGACACCTTCGGACCGGAATCGACACTGCGGGTGGTCGAGATCGAGACGCGGCTGCGCGCGCAGATCGACGCCACCGTCGGACTCGATACCGATCGGATCCTGCGGGCCATCCTCGGACTGATCAAAGCCACCCTGCGCACCAACTACTTCCGACTCGACGCTGCCGGGAATCCGCTGGGCTACCTGTCGTTCAAATTCGATCCGCGCGAGATCGCCGAATTGCCCCGTCCGCGTCCGAAGTTCGAGATCTTCGTGTACTCGCCTCGGGTGGAGGGTGTGCATCTGCGGTTCGGGTCCGTGGCGCGAGGCGGACTCCGCTGGTCGGATCGCCTGGAGGACTTCCGGACCGAGATCCTCGGGCTGGTCAAAGCGCAGGCCGTTAAGAACGCGGTGATCGTACCGGTGGGCGCGAAGGGCGGGTTCGTAGTCAAGCGACCGCCTGCGGCGACCGGTGATCCGGTGCGGGATCGTCAGGCACTGGGATCAGAAGGCGTCGAGTGCTATCGCACATTTATCTCCGGTTTGTTGGATGTGACCGACAATGTCGAGCACCTGACGGGCAAAGTTGTGGCGCCGGAGCGGGTTGTTCGTCATGACGGTGACGACACGTATTTGGTGGTGGCGGCGGACAAGGGGACGGCGACGTTCTCCGATATCGCCAATGATGTGGCCAAACGGTACGGGTTCTGGCTCGGTGACGCGTTCGCCTCGGGTGGGTCAGCCGGGTATGACCACAAGGCGATGGGTATCACCGCCAAGGGAGCCTGGGAGTCGGTCAAACGCCACTTCCTCGAACTCGGAATCGACACTCAGACCTCGGATTTCACGGTGGTCGGCGTGGGTGACATGTCCGGTGACGTGTTCGGCAACGGCATGTTGCTCTCGGAACATATTCGTTTGGTCGCGGCGTTCGATCACCGGCACATCTTCTTGGATCCGGATCCCGATGCGGCGGTGTCGTTCCGGGAGCGGGAGCGGATGTTCACCCTGCCCCGCTCGTCGTGGGCCGACTACGACACATCGCTGATCAGCGAAGGTGGTGGCGTCTTCGACAAAACGGTCAAGTCGGTGCCGATCTCGCCCGAGGTCCGACGGGCACTGGGTCTGGGTGATGAGGTCACCGCGTTGGCGCCGCCGGAGCTTGTCCGGGCGATTCTGTTGGCTCCGGTGGGGTTGTTGTGGAATGGCGGTATCGGCACATACATCAAGGCGTCGACGGAGTCGAACGCCGAGGTGGGGGACAAGTCGAACGACAGTGTCCGGGTCAATGGTGATCAGTTGCGGGTGAAGGTTGTTGGTGAGGGCGGGAATCTGGGTGCGACGGCGCTGGGGCGGATCGAGTTCTGCCGCAACGGCGGCAAGATGAACACTGACGCCCTCGACAACTCCGCCGGTGTGGATTGCTCGGACCACGAGGTGAATATCAAGGTCCTCCTCGATGGCGTCGTCTCCAGCGGTGGTCTCCCCGAGGCGGAGCGCAATCCATTGCTGGCCTCGATGACCGACGAAGTCTCACAGTTGGTCTTGCGGGACAACATCAACCAGAACTTCGGCATGGGCATGTCCCGAGCCGAAGCCGCCCCACTGGTCACCGTGCATCGCCGCCTCATCACCGACCTGGAACAGCGCCACGGATTGGATCGAGGTCTGGAGGCCCTGCCCTCCGACGCGGCCATGGAGCGTCGCACTATCGACGGCCGCGGCCTCACCTCGCCGGAACTGGCGAATCTCATGGCGCACGTAAAACTTTCGCTGAAGTCCGAGCTGCTTGCCGGTGACCTGCCGGACAGCCCGGCCTTCGCCGACGTCCTGCCCGCCTACTTCCCGACCCCGCTGCGCGAGCGTTTCGCCGCCGAGATCAAACGACACCCGCTGCGTCGTGAGATCGTCGCGACCACCGTCGTCAACGATATGGTCGACCACGGCGGCATCACCTACGCCTTCCGTCTGGCCGAGCAGACCGGTGCGGACGCGGCCGATGCGGTCCGCGCCTACACCGCCGCCGTCGAGATCTTCGAGCTGCGCGACCTGTGGCAGCGAATTCGCACCGCACCGATATCGGCGGCCATTCGGGATGAACTCGAACTCGAGACCAAGCGCACCCTCGATCGCGCCTCGCGCTGGCTGTTGGCCAATCGCCCACAGCCCCTTGCCGTCGCGGCCGCCGTCACCCGCTACCGGGACGGCATCCGGACCCTCGCGCAGACGGCGCCAAGCTGGCTGCCGGCCCGTTTCGCCGAGGAACTGACCCGCCGCGCGGAGCCGTCCATCCAGCGCGGCATGCCGAAGGAGTTGGCGGAGGCGGCATTCCGACTCGGCTACCTGTTCCCGCTGCTCGACGTGGTGGATATCGCCGATGCCGCGGGTCGCGACTTGATCGAGGTCGCCGAGCTGTACTACGCCCTGGATGCCCACTTCGAGATCGATCGCCTGCTCACCGCCGTCGGCACCCTCGACCGCGGCGACCGCTGGCGCACCCTGGCCCGCCTGTCCGTCCGTGCCGACCTCTACGACTCCCTGCGCTCGCTCACCTCGGATGTCCTGGTGGCCACCGAATCCCGCGACACCGTGGCCGACAAGATCGAATACTGGGAGTCCACCAACCGCGCCCGCATCGCGCGCGCCCGCACCGCCCTCACCGAGATCTTCGCGGGTGACGGTTTCGACCTGGCCACCCTCTCGGTCGCCGCCCGCCAGGTCCGCGGCATGATCAGCGGAACGGAGGTTCCGAACTCCGCCGCCTGACGTTGATCCGGTGCCGCAGTGGAAACCGCTGCGGCACCGTCCTATCCGCGTCGTGCGGGTTGCTGCTTCACAGTGCCGGGTGAGATGGCACCTATCGGGGATATCGTCTCGAGCGCCGTACGGGCCTGCGGGCGTGGCTTACCCGCGATACTCGGTACCTCGCAACCCTGAACGTTCCGGACTGGTCTCGGCCGCGCAACCTATGCGGGCAAGCGTAGGTCGCGCCATCGGCCGACTCTTATCGGCGCCCGATCAGTTCCCGGCCCGCAGCCCGCACGCACCGCAGAATTTAGCGACTGCCGCCAGTTCCGCCCCACACCCGTGACAATGCAGCGCCGCTGCCAATCGCTCTCCACAGTCCATACAGAACCGAGCCCCAACGGGATTCGTCGTCCGGCACGACGAGCAGGTCGAATCTGCCTGCGGCGCGGACGGGGGTTCCGGGTTGGGCGCCGCGTTGGCCCAGGGAGAACTGCGCACCGGCTGCTGGGGCTGTTGCAGCGCGCCGATCCCGAGCGCGGTCCCGAGCAGCCCGCCGTCCATTCCGTGGCCGTGGCTGAGCCCCTGTGCTGCCCCGAGCGCCATTTCGCTGGTGGCATACCGCTGGAAGTCGCCTGCGAGCCGTATGTAGGTGCGGTCCTTGGCCAACCGTTTGATCCGGTCCGCGTCGTCGGGCGCGAGTGAGATATCGAAGTTGCCCATGCGTGGTATGCGCAGCCCGAATTCGTAGAGTGTGGTGTTGGTCTGTCGCAGCACCGCGGCCTCGATGGCCTCGAGTTGGGCGGAGATGCCGAGCACCGGCCAGTCGCCGCGCATAACCCCTTGCGCGACCGCGATTTTCATGGATTTGAGCAGCAGATCCGAGCACCAGGTCTGCACCGAGGACGGATCGGCGAGGTCGGCGGTGCCGGTGAGCGCGACAATGAGTTCGGCCGGATCGCGCACCGTGAGCGCGAACTCCCCGAATACCCGCAGCGTCACCACCTGTTCGCTGACCGGGTCGGTGATATCGGCCAGTCTGCCGCCGAAGCGGATACCGGAATACTCCCTGGTGGAGACGAAATACAGTTCGGCGCGGTAGTAGTTGCCGCCGGTGACGGAATCGACGAGCGCGCCGAGGACCGGGAGTTCGTCGGCGTCGAGCCGATGCCGTCCGGCCCCCATCGCGCCGATCACCTGGCCGGTGTTGACGAACAGTGCGATCTCGTCCGCGTTGACGATGACCCGCGAGAACCGCCGGATGTTCACATCCGGCCACTTGTAGACCAGTTGGTTCTTGCGGTCTTCCGGGACCGCGATGAACTCGCGTTCGAACCAGGCCATGGGTGCTCCATCCGCAGGCGACTCAACTAGCGTACCGCTGTCCAGCGGCTCGCTCCATTGTGCAATACCTGGTAGGCGGGCGTTTTCCCAGATGTGAACCCCGCCCGGAAGCGATCCGGCTCACTTAAACATTCAATTCCCTATTGAACGTGCCGTTAGATAACGGTACATTCATCGTCGATATGATCGCCATCACGTGAAAGGGCCACCATGACAACCGTTCGACCGCCCGCGCAGGTATCGGCGCCAGCCGATGCGCTGCACGACGAAGACGCCGGTTATCACAAGGCGCTGCGACCGCGCCAGTTGCAGATGATCGCGATCGGCGGCGCTATCGGCACCGGTCTGTTCCTCGGCGCGGGCGGCCGGTTGGCCAGCGCGGGACCCGGCCTGTTCCTGATCTACGGCATCTGCGGCATCTTCGTCTTCTTCGTCCTGCGCGCACTGGGCGAGCTGGTGCTGCACCGCCCGTCCTCGGGCTCGTTCGTCTCCTACGCCCGCGAGTTCTACGGCGAGAAGCTCGCCTTCACCGTGGGCTGGATGTACTTCTTCCACTGGTGCACCACCGGCATCGTCGATATCACCGCGATCGCCACCTACGTGCACTACTGGGGTGCGTTCCACGTGCTCCCGCAGTGGCTGATCGCGCTGGTGGCGCTGGCCCTGGTGGTCTCGGTCAACCTGATCTCGGTCCGCTGGTTCGGCGAGCTGGAGTTCTGGGCGGCGATCATCAAGGTCTTCGCGCTGGTCACCTTCCTCGTGGTGGGCACGGTCTTCCTCGCGGGCCGCTTCGAACTGCGCGGCGCGCCAACGGGTCTCGGGGTGCTGAGCAGTCATGGCGGGCTGTTCCCGGTCGGGGTGATCCCGCTGGTCGTGGTCACCACCGGTGTCGTATTCGCCTACGCCGGTGTGGAATTGGTGGGCACCGCCGCGGGTGAGACGGAGAATCCCCAGCAGACCATGCCGCGGGCGATCAACTCGGTCATCGCCCGGATCGCGCTGTTCTACGTCGGCTCGCTGGTGCTGCTCGGCCTGCTGCTGCCCTACACCGCGTTCAAGTCGGGGGAGAGCCCGTTCGTCACCTTCTTCGACCGGCTCGGCGTGCAAGGGGCGGGCTCGGTGATGAACCTGGTGGTTCTCACCGCGGCGTTCTCCAGCCTCAACGCGGGCCTCTACTCGACCGGCCGCATCCTGCGCTCGATGTCGATGAACGGCAGCGCTCCCGCCATCGCCGCGCGAATGACCAAGGGCGGGGTGCCTTTCGTCGGCATCCTGGCCACCGGCGCGGTCGCGCTGACCGGTGTCGGACTCAACGCGGTGGTGCCGGAGAAGGCGTTCGAGATCGTGCTGAACATGTCGGCGCTCGGCACCATCGCGGCGTGGTCGGCGATCATCGTCTGTCAGCTGAAGCTGTACCGCCGCTGGCGCGACGGTCAGGCCAACCGCCCGGCCTTCCGGCTGATGGGCGCGCCCTACACCAGCTACGCCACGCTGGTCTTCCTGGCCGGCATCGTGGCGCTGATGGCCTTCAGTGGCGATGGGGTGCAGCGTGGCGCGCTCATCGGCGCCGCACTGATCGGCGGGCCGACACTGGTGGTGGGTTGGTATCTGGCCCGCGCTCGGGTGGCTCGAATCGCGGCCATGCGCAACGATTTCACCGGCCAGTTCCCGGTGGTGGCCGAGCGGCCGCTCGGTGGATATCACAGCGATGTCCAGGTGCTGCCCGCACCGGAGGCGCAGATCTGAGGCGCGAGCGGCGAATCGCCCGCCCCTGACGCGAGTCCGGGGCGGGTGGCGTTTCCCGTGGCGGGGAACAGGGCAGGCGCGAATCTCGCAGCGGCGAACCAGAATTGCCACGGTTCACGCATTCCGAGAGGTTTCGTATGCCGGAGCACGCCAGTGCACCCGACCATCCGCTGCCGCATCCGTGGGCGAATCGGCGTCGTCGCGGCACCGAGGTGCCCCGGCGGCTGTCCCATCCGTGGGCGACGCGCCGTTCGACACCGGCTTCGAATCCTGACTCGAATCATGAACCGTCAGAGAGCGTCCCATTGCTGAGTACGCCGCCACCGAGCGTGCCGTCAGATACCGATCCGCTCATTCCCTCGCAGGCGGGCACCGAGCCCGATTCCGAACTCGATCTCGAGCTGAGTTCCGGTCGCAGCGCCCGTTCCCGCCCCAGCACCCGCCGACTCGGCGCGGGCCTGGTGGCCATGCCCAGGGTGTCGCCCGTCGATCCGATGACCGCGGTGCTGTCGGATCCCGAGGTGCCCGAGGCCAAACGTTTCTGTTGGAATTGTCAGGACCCGGTCGGCCGGGCCAGTGGGAATCAGCCGGGCGCGGTGAGCGGCACCTGCCCACGTTGTAAGTCCCCCTTCACTTTTCGGCCCTCGCTCGAACCCGGCGAACTGGTCGCGGCCCAGTACGAGGTCCAGGGCTGTCTGGCCCACGGCGGCCTGGGCTGGCTGTATCTGGCCATCGACCGCAATGTCAGCGACCGCTGGGTCGTGCTCAAGGGGCTGCAGAATCCGCTCGATTTCGAAGCGCACGTGGTGGCCCTGGCCGAACGCCAATTCCTTTCCGAGGTCGCCTATCCCGGCGTCGTCAAGATTTACAACTTCGTCAAGCACAAGTCCGTCCGCGAGATCGCCGACAGCTACATCGTCATGGAGTACGTCAGCGGCCGCTCGCTAAAGAAGATCCTGGATCTGCGCCGCCCCAATCGAATTCCGGTCGTCGAGGCCATCGCCTACATAATGGAGGTGCTGCCCGCGCTGGACTACCTGCACTCCTTCGGCCTGGCCTACAACGACCTCAAACCCGACAACATCATGGTCGGTCCGGACGAGGTCAAACTCATCGACCTCGGCGCGGTGGCCGCCATGGAGTCCTACGGCAGCATCTACGGCACCCCCGGTTACCAGGCGCCGGAGATCACCGAGACCGGTCCGACCGTGGTCTCCGATATCTACACCGTCGGGCGCACGCTGGCCGTGCTCATGCTGGATCTGCCACGTGACAAGTCCGGCCACCACCTGCCGGGTATCCCCGGTCCCGACGAACAACCGCTGCTGCGTCGCTATCCGAGCCTGTATCGGTTGCTGCTGCGCGCCACCGATCCCGATCCCGCGCGGCGGTTTCCGTCCGCGTATTCGATGTACTGCCAGTTGGCGGGCACCCTGCGCATGGTCCTCGCGGTCGACACCGGACGCGAACATCCGCAGCCCTCAACGGAATTCGGCGCCATGCGCGACGATTTCGGCATCGAGACGCTGATCGGTCGCACCGATGGCCTGGTCGACGGCAGCAATCACAGCCCCGCCTTGGACGGTGCGAGTGTTGTTGCCGGACTTCCGGTTCCGCTCATCGACAACACCGATCCCAGCGTCGATCTGCTGTCCACGCTGCTGCACGGCGACCCGCATCACGCGCTGGACGCGCTGCAGCGGGCCAATGACCGCATCGCGGCCGGAACCATCAGCGCACCCGAATCCTTCGAACTGGAGGGCACACTGGCCGCGGTGCGCGCCTTCCTGGATCTCGGCGCGACCGACCGGGCGAGCCGCCTGCTGGCCGGTCTGCTGCCGAAGTACGAGGCGGACTGGCGCATCGAGTGGTACATCGGGATGACCGCGCTGCTCACCGGCCGCCCCGAGCGCGCCTTCCGGCATTTCGACAGCGTGCAGACCATGCTGCCCGGCGAACTCGCCCCCGCCCTCGCCTCGGCCGCGGCGGCGGAACTGGTTTTGCAGGAATCGGAGGCGGGACAATCGTGGCGGCAGGTGGCGATCGAGCACTACCGCACGGTGTGGCGCACCAATCACGGGATCGTGAGTGCGGGATTCGGCCTGGCCCGGCTGCTCGCGGCCGCCGGGGCATGGTCGGAGGCGGTCACGGTGCTCGAGCAGGTGCCCGCCGCGTCCCGACATTTCGGCGTGGCCAGGATGACCGGCTGCCTGCTGGCGGTCTCGCGTCCGCTCAACACCCTCACCCACGGCGATCTGGATGCCGTCGCGGTGCGGTTGAGCGCCATGGCCGAGGAGCCTCGGGCGCGTCAGCTACAGGTGGTGCTCATGGGGGTGGCGCGGGAGTGGTTGCGGGCCAGCGGATCCGAGCAGCCGGACAAGTCGGTGCTCGGTTTCCCGCTGACCAGGGCGGGGATGCGTCGCGGCGTGGAGTCGAGTCTGCGTTCGCTGGCGAGCGGCACCGTCAATCGGCTGCACCGCTACCGGCTGGTGGATCTGGCCAATCAGGTGCGGCCGCGCACCTGGTGGTGATCGCGTCGGTAGTGGGCGATCGCGACCGCGCCCGCCGGACCGGCGATGATGAGCAGCAGCCACAGCGCGTTGCCGGAAACGACCGCCAGCAGGATGGACAGCACGGCGAACATGCCGACAATGATCGGGAAGCGCGGGACAGGTCGGACCCGCGGCGTCGGAGGATAGGGCGCCCCGGCGGGCAGATCGGTGAACAGTTCGGCGATCTGCCGCTTTGTGGTCGCCGCTGCCACGGCCGCGCTGCGCGTGTCGAATTCGGCGGGGCTGAGTCGGCCCGCGCCGAGATGCGCCACCAGCTCCCGCAACGCCCGCTCCCGCTCCGTGACGCCGATCCGAGATTCCGGTGCATCGGTCATGACCGAAGCGTAAGCCCAGGTGGGAGGGTCTTCCCGGTCACCTTCCCCGCACTGGGAAATTTCTTCCCCATGTTGGGGAGTGGATAGGATGATCTCTACACGCACGGTCGTGACGTCGCATAACGAGCCACTCGAATTCGGCCACGGCACCCGTGTGCCGATCGATACGTTCCCCCGTGTGGTTTTCTTGTTGTATGACTGCGGGTGTGGAGTACACGATCGACGAGTTGGCGCGCGCCGCCGGAACGACCGTGCGCAGCCTCCGTGTCTATCACGAGCGGGGGGTGCTGCCCCCGCCGCAGGTCAAGGGCCGCACCGGATTCTACGGTGAGCAGCATCTGAGGCGGGTACACACCATCGGCAGGTTGCTCGAGCGCGGTATCAAGCTCAATGGCATCCGGGAGTTGCTGGAGGCGCTCGAGCGCGGCGAGGATCTGGGCGCGGTGCTCGGCATCTCGGAGGCCGTCGCGCCGGTCGCCGCCGAAGTGGCGACCATCGCGGCCGTCGAACTGGCTCAGCGCTATCAGGAAGTGCCCAATGGTCTGGCCAGGGTGGTCACGGCCGGGCTCTACGAACCCGTCGATGCCGCCACCTACCGCGTCGCCGACCCGGCCTTGGTTGCGATCCTCGATCGCCTTGTGGCGCTGGATATTCCGCTCGGCGAGGCCCTCGGCGAACTGGAGCGTCTGCGCACCGACTGCGAGCGGATCGCGCGCCGCTTCGCCGACCTGTTCGAGTATGTGCTCGGCGCGCAGCAGTTGGCGGCGGGCGAGGGGGATCTGGCCGAGTTCACCAAGCGGCTGGCCGAGCGGCGGGTGCTGCCCGGTCAAGCCGCCGCCGAACTCGTGAACCGCTATGCCGCACGGTATTTCGACCAGCTTGCAGGTGAGGGCGACGTATCCTGAGTCGATCCGCCGCGGCAGGCCCGATAGTTCCCATATCTGGCGATTCATGAAATAACGTGCCGTTGGATAGCGGTACGGTCTATAACGTGACGCTATACAGGAATACCACACGACGAACCGCCGTATTGAAGGCCCTCGGCGCGCTCGGTGTCGTGGCCCTGGCGTCGTCCGGATTCGGCGCCGCAGGCGCACCGTCGGCCGCGGCCGACCCCGGCCCGGACTGCCTTTGGGCGGGCGCCTCGCACCATCAGGGCGCCGAGATCATCGCCGGCGGCTCGGTCTTCACCTGCACCACCGCGGCAGCGGTCCCGCGCTGGGAGCGCGGCGCGACCGTGCGCCGAGCGAGCACTGTTCCCAACCCCGGGTCGACGGGCAACCCATTCGGTAGGTTCAGCCTCGGCGCCCGCCAGCCCGGCACCGACTACAACGACTACTGCGTCGGGTCCCAGCTGATCGAGGGCGCGGACAGCGTCTACGAGGCCGTCGCCGATCGCACCGGATTCGTCTTCTGGAAGGCGGCAGGACCGATCGGGAATTGGGCCTTCGACCAGGGTGCGCCGCGCCCCGGACCCTCCTGGCGCTCGGCGAGTCTCTGCGATGACGGCGTCCTCGGCTGAGCCGCGAATAAACGCGCCGGGGAACCTACTTAAGCAAGTTTCGCCGACGCATACCGATGCGCGTCGGCGCGAGGCCGCACCACAATCCGACTGTCGGTTGGGGCAGCAGATGGGTTTGAGGACATGGGTAGCGTGACACTCTGGATGCAGATGTCGCTGGATGGATTCGCGGAGGGACCGGATCGCGAGATCCACTGGCCGGTGGTGGACGAGGAACTGTGCGGCTCGTTCCTGGACGAACTGCGCGCCGCCGACCTGTTCCTCTACGGTCGCAAAACCTACGAGATCATGGCGGACTTCTGGCCGACCGCCGATACCGATCCGGCCATCTCCACCTTCTACGTCGATTTCGCGCGCTGCTGGAAGCAGACGTCCAAACTGGTCTTCTCCCGCACCCTGCGCTCGGCGGGCTGGGGCACGCGGATCGTGCGCACCGACGTGATCGGCGAGGTCGAGCGGTTGCGCGCGGAATCCGACTGCGACATGGTCCTTTTCGGCGGCACCGAAATGGCCGGATATTTCATGGAGCACGGGCTGGTCGACGAGTACCGGGTGTTCGTGCATCCGCTGCTGCTCGGCGGTGGTGTGCCGCTGTTCCGCGCGCCGATCGAGGCGAGCGGACTGCATGTGGTGGATGTGATGACCTTCGACAGCGATGTGGTGCAGGTGCACTATCAGCAGGCCGTACGTACGGCTTGAGAAGGATGACAATCTTAAGGTAGACAAAAATTTACGCCGTGTACTTGCTTCGTCGTCTAGCGTTGCGGTGTGCCGGGCTTAGCAGAATCCGGCGGCGACTCACCGGCCTCGGCCGCTGAGTTCCTCGGCCGCCATGTGGAATTGGAGCGAATCGAGAGCCTGCTCGACGCGGGTGCGCGGCTGATAACCCTGGTCGGACCAGGCGGTATCGGCAAAACCCGGTTGGCAGCCGAGGCGTTGCGTCGCGCCCATCGCGCCCGGCCTCGGCCGGTGTACTGGGCTCGACTGGCCGAACTCGGCTGGGATCGGGGCATGGTCGCCGAGGATGTGGTACACTCCATAGTGCGCACCGATGTGGGGCCGCGCTCGGTGCAGGACCTCCGGATGAGCACCTTCACCACCAATGATCTGGCCACCTCGGTCACCACCTCCGACGGTCCGGAGGACAACAGGGTGCTGGTGCTCGACAACTGCGAGCACGTCCTGGCCAGCGTCGGCCGCGTGATCAGCGACCTGCTGGCCGCCACCCCCGGCCTGAAAATTGTTGCCACCAGCCGCGAACCGATCGGCTGGGTGGACGAGTACATCGTGGCGGTGCCGCCGCTCTCGGCCACGCACGCGAGCGAATTGTTCTTGCGCCGGGCCGAACTCACCGGTCGCCCAGTGCCCGACAAAGCGCGCCAGTGGGAGATAGTGGCCGAGATCTGCCGTCACGTGGACCATAATCCGCTGTTCATTCAGTTGGCCGCGGCCCGGCTGCGGCATCAGCCGCCCGGCAAGGTGCTCAGCGAACTCGACGGCGGCGCGGCGGACAAACGCCTGGCCTGGGCGCATGGCGCGCGGTCGGGTGCCGATACCCGCCACCGCGGTGTCTACGACGTGATCGCCTGGTCCTTCGCGCTGTGCGCGCCGGAGGAGCAGTTGCTGCTCGAGCGGATGTCGATCTTCGCGGCAGGCTACGAGACCGACCGGGAGGAATCTCCCCGCAACGGTATCGAACTCGATGCCGTGGTCGAGGTCTGCGCCGATGCCGCGCTGCCCGCCGAGGAGATCGAGCGCACCCTCGAACGGCTGGTGGAGCGTTCGTTGGTGACTGCCTGTCTCACCGCGTCCTCGGTGCGGTGGTATCTGGTGGAGAGCGTGCGGGTCTTCGCGCGCGAGCGGCTGCTGCGACGGGCGCCCGCCGAGGCCGACGAGGTGGGCAGGCGGCACCGGCGCTACTACCGCGATCGGGTATCGCGCGGTCGGGCCAACTGGTACGGGCCGGGCGAGCAGGCGTGGATGGATTGGGCGCGTTCGGCCTGCGACAACATCATGATGGCGGTCGAGACGGGTCTGTCGGATCCGGAGGAGGCGCTGATCGCGCTCGACGCGGCCACCCAACTGCTCACCATGTGGATTCCGTTCGTCAAATGCGGCGGGCGCGCGGTCAGCAGACTCACCAAGCGGGCGCTCGAGGCGACCAACGCCGTCACGCCCGTGCCCAGGCAATTGCAGTTGCGGGCTACCTCGCTGCTGTGCTGGGTGGCGATGTGGCAGGGCAATACCGCCGAGGCCAGGACCCTGCTCGACGATGCCGTCGCCGCCACGTTGCCGCGCGGATTTCCGGGATTGTTCTGGCGGGCCGCGCCGGAGATCGATCACGGGCTACCCGCCTCGGTCGAGTGGATGTGGGCGCTGGAGCTGCTGCATCAGCATCGCGATATCACGGCTATCACCGTAATCGCCCGCGCCAGAGCCAAATACGTGGCCGAGGGCGATCAGCAGGGCGCCGAGCGGGCGCGCATGTTCGCGGTCATCGGCGCGGCCATGCTCGGCGATCGCAGGGTCGCGCTCGGCGAGACCGAGGTCTACCTGCAGCGATCCACTTCGGCGCGGTCGACCTGGTCCCTCGGCATCGCCAGGGTGCTGCGGTCGGTCGCGCTGGCCCGACACGGTTTCTGCGATCAGGCGCTCTCGCTCACCCACACCGTGTGCACCGAGGATCTCCTGGAGGGCGACACCTGGATCGCGGGCTGGGTGGCCCTGGCCAGGGCGGTGGCGCTGGGCCGCGCACTGGCCGACGCACCCGCGCGGGGTATGGACGCGGTGACCACCGCGACCGAAATCGCCAGGCTGATAGGTGGATTCCGCACCGCGCACCGCTCTCTCGGCACCGCCATCGATCGAATTCCGCTGGTGGCGGTGGAAATGGAGTTCACCACGCGGGTCGCGGTCGAGGTGCTCGGCGCGCCCCGCTACGCCGCCGCTGAAACAGACGGGGCCGGGCTGCGGCCGGAACACGATGAGCTGCAACGGTATATGCGCGGTCAACTGCCCCCCGAGCGGTTGACGCCGGTGGCGGTGCCAGCGAGCGAGGACTCCCGCTGGACGGCGCTGTCGGAGGCCGAACGCGAGGTCGCGGTATTCGCCGCGGCAGGTTGGCCCAATAGCGCGATCGCGGCGCAGCGCAACAGTTCGGTGCGCACGGTCGACGCGCAGGTGGCTGCCATTCGGCACAAGCTCATGATCGGCTCGCGCTCCGAGATCGCCCGCCATATTCCGAGCGAGCTGGTCGAGCGGGTGCGGCGGGAGTCCGAGCGGCGGCCGGTGCGGGCGCGCACCCGTGCGCATACCCAGTGTCCAGCCGTGATCAAGGGGTGATCGCCGTTGGGCGGCAAGCCAATCGGCTTCCGCTTCTCGGAATCTTCCTCGGTGTCAGGCGCGCTCGGTGGTCGGCTCGGTGTGTTTGGCGAAGCTCTGATCGATCAGTTCGGTCGCCGCGCGGGTCGCGATCAGCCGGGCGATGGCCAGGTCCGTCTCGAATTTGGTGCGGTCCTTGGGAGTTCGACTCGATCGCGTGAAAGGCTGTCCGGCCAGCCGGTCGAACAGTTCGGGTGCGTAGCGGTCGGCCATCCGGTCGCAGTCGAGGCGGATCTGCTCGATCATGCGGAACGCGGTCTCGACCGGAACACCCGCGTCGACCAGCCGGGTCGCCAGATCCGAGCAGCGCGGGTTGACCACCCGGCACGCCTCGATCGGGTCATTGCTCGCCGCCAACGCCTGCTTCACATAGTCGGGCAGGTCGGGATCGGGTTCGGCCGGTGTGGTCGGCTCGGGGTTCTGGGCATTGGCCGCTGCCTGATCCCGTACACCGAGCACATCGGCCAGTCCGTCGCCACGATCCCAGGCATCCAGCAGTTCCCTGATGCCATTGAGTTTCATGCCCCGACCGAGCAGTCGCCCGATGGTCTCGAGCCTCTGCACATGATCGGATCCGTAGTAGCCGATCCGCCCCCGGATATCGGGCGACGGGAGCAGCCCCCGCTCGTGATACACGCGCACGCTGCGCACGGTGGTTTCGGCCACCCGTGCCAGCTCGTCGATCGTGTACTCCGCCTCAGTAGTCACATATTCAAGCAAACCATACTCTTTTCGTACAAAACGGCTCGTGGTGAAACGAACCGTTGGTCAACGTTTCGTCAAGGTCCGGTGCAACGATCCGCCGACTTTGCCGCTACTGCCTGGTAGAGAGGCATGCGAGCGGCGGTCGGATGCGGGTTCCGGGCCGAGGGGCGGAACCCTGTCGGAGTGGTTTGCTCGATCTCGGGTGGCCCCCGCGGAATGCTTCCGCGACGTTCCGCAGGGGCCTGATGACGTTGTGAGGGTGGCGGGTGGAAGTCGGCGTCCGCCATGTTCCGCTAGCCGTCGCGCGATCGTTTCGATCGTGTAATCGACTGGTGTGCAGCGGAATTCATCCCTCGAATCGGTTGCGCCGTTACCGAGTGGTACATCCTCGGCGTCGCATTGGCGGCGGTCCCGGCGCCGGGACGGCTGCGGCGTCGCGCGCGATGCCCATCGTTTCGTATTTTTCTCCGCTCGATATTCCCAGATGTGGCAAGTTCTGGCCGTGTTGTGCCGCTGAGTGGCGGCACGTTAGTTAGCGGCTAGTTTGCGCGATCGGTGTGGTATGGCGCTCAGTGGCCGTGCGAAGTCAGAGTCGAGCACGGGTTGATACCGAGCGGGCCGGTGCACCAGTCGGTCTCGCCGCCGAGGCGGTTGTCGCTGCGGCTGCCGCCGGTGTGGGACTGCTGGTCGACCTTGCGGTTCGAACCGGAATCGGAGTCGCCGTGGGAGTTCCTGCCCCAGCCCAGGCCCTGCGAGTCGTACCCGTAGTCGTGGTAGCCGAGCGGCCCCCTGGCATAGCCGTTGTCGGGGTAGGAGGCGTGGCCGTAGTCGCCGCCGTGGTCGTATCCGCCGAAGCCACCGTGGCTTTCGGAGCTACCCGCGGCGTCGCGGGGTTCGGCGAAGGCGCCCTGGGCCGCCAGGCTCGCCGGTGCCAGCATCAGTGCGCCCGTGATCGCGGCGCAGGCGAGGATGCGGGTCGCCCAGCCGTTGGTGATGTTCACGGTCATGTCCAGCTCCATTCGTTCATGTGTGCGGGATCGGTGGGTGGAAAGTGTTCCGATCCCTTCGCACTTAACGTGCCGTTATCTAGCGGCACGTTGACTAGTGTGCCACCAATCCGGCCGCGCCGCTTTCTCATTTCTGGGAAGGGTTTTGCGACTTGTGGCCTAGGCCATCTGTTTCCTGGCTCACGTGGGCTCGGCGTTTGTCGGCGTCGATGGACGGTCGTTCTCGGCGGCCCGGCGAGCAATGGACACCGAAGCGGCGCTTGGCAATCCGCGAGTGGCCGGGTCGCAAGAGGGTGACGTCGTGGGATGGCGTTGGCGGCGCGGCAGGGCGAGTCGTTCGCTCCCGTATCTGTCTCATACTCGAAATGCGGTGTGATTCACGAGAACTCGTGAATCAGCTGGCGGCTATCCAGGCCAGCGCCGGGTGCGAATGTCGATCGGGCAAAGCCGTCGAGACGCAGTGGTCGGTGATCTGGCGGGAGATGATGTCGGCGTCGAGTTCCCGGATACGCCCGACGAGTTCAGCGACAGCCAGACCACACGGGTCGGGCAGGTCGGTGAGATGAGCAGCGGTAGGCCCGTGCGTGCGGAACGCGACCAGCTTGGCCACCAGGCTGTCCGCTGCGTAAGCCAAGGCCGGGCCGCGCCATCGATTGATGTTGTGCCGTGGTGGCTTTGGCGCGTCGCAGCGGCGCGCTTCGGTTGGCGGCGGCGGTGGTTGCGCTCGAGTCGCCATCGGCTGCGGGCCTATCGGACGCAGGAGGTGATGTGTACCCGAGGCGTGAATTGCCTCCGGGCGCACGCGGCGCGAAAGCCAATCGGTGGGGTGGGTGCGGTGGCGGTGCTGCGAGGCGGCCTGCCGACGCGATAGGCGGGCGCGCGCTATCGACCGATCTCGTGCCAGGGTCCGTGCTCCCGGCCATATTGCGATGGCGGGCCGCGGTCCCTGGATCGAGTGGCAACTATGCCTTGCCTCGGAGTCTCATCCGGTGCCTCCGCGGCCAAGCTCGCCGCCTGGCCGCAGTCGTCGTCCCGAGACAACACCCGGTCTCGGGAACTCCTCCGCCTTGCCAGGCGACGAGCTCGACCACGAATGCATCCGAATGAGACTCCGAGACATGACCTAGCGCGAAATGGCCGGAACAGAGGTCAGGGGAACGGAGAAGGGTGGCCGCCGCAGCCGACAGCGCGGTTGGCTCCGGTGTGGGATCACCTCGGAACCAACGGATTCGATGCCGCGCTCGCTCAGCAGGCGGTGGCGGCGATCGGTGGCGGCTGCCGAAGTGCGGTCCGGGCCGTTAAGTCGTGGTGCGACAGGCTAGTTCGCTACGTCCTCGTAGGTGGTTCCGATCTTCGGGGCGGCGACGGTGTTGACGAACTCGGTGGCCTGGGCGCCGTAGACGCCCCATTTGGGATCGTTGTCCACGTCCCAGGTTCGGCAGCGGTAGCGGGGGGAGCCATCGGTGAAGGTTTGCGGCTCTCCGTTGAACCACAGTTGGATCCAACCGCCGGTCGGCTCGTCGGAGGTGTGCACACCGATGACGTAGTGGTACCAGGTGTCGGCGGCGATCGGAGCCGATGCCCAAACAGTCAGGCCGTTGTTGTCGGGTTGGCGTTGGAAGACCGTGGTGCGACCGTTCTTCGTCGCGACGACGAACGGATAGTTCTGTGTGGAGCCGGTGCCGTAGGACTTCCACTGGAAGGTGGCATAGGTGTCGACCAGGGTGGACATCTTGCTCCACCAGCCGATGTAGTAGGTGGCGTTGTTCTGGAACGCGTACTTCGTGCCGTCGACTGAGATGCCGCGGGTCTCGCACCGCTTGGCGCCCGAGGGTTTTCGATACTGCCAGACGCCGCCGCGCTCGGGATCCTGCGCCACCGTGACGCCGCCCGGCGTCTCACAGTCCAGCGGCCCGAAGGAGGCCGCCCCGCGCCCCGGATCGGCGGTCCATACCGTCGCGGCCCGCGCGGGCGCGCCCGCCGCCACGAGCAGACCGCAGGCGAGCAACGCCGCCACCCCATACTTCCCGGACCCAGCCATTTGGCCTCCCCGTGTGTCGCTCCGCGCCGAAATTCCGGACCCGCCACCACATCTCACCGCCGACCCGGACCTCTCGCACGCCCATTATGCAGTACTTCCCTGTGAACGCCCCCTGGCATGGTTCGGGCGCATTCGGCGGTTGCCATCGGATGGCAGGTTCGTCCGCGGCCGGAGGTGCGCCCTACGGCAGTTCGTGGCCGATGACCCGTCCAGCGGCATTCCGGTGAGTGAGCCGTTCGGCTGCGGCACAGTGCGCGCGCCGGTAATGATGCGGGGAGGTTCTGTGATTTCGGGAGGTGATCGAATGGTCGATCTCGACGCGGTGGCGGCGCTCGCGACCGAGTACGAGCGGGTGGATCGGTTGCTCGCGCGAATGACGCCCGCCCAGTGGGAATCGCCCTCGGCCGCAGCAGGTTGGACGGTGAGCGACACCGTCCTACATCTCGCGCAGACCGACGAACTCGTCACCGCCTCGGTAGCCGGCGAGATGGGTTCGGCTTGGTTGGCAGGGGGTTCGACCGACGACGCGGTCGCGCGCCTGGTCGAGGCCGAACGCGGTGCGCCGAGCACCGAGGTTTTCGAAAGGTGGCGTCGGGCGAGCACCGCGGCATTGGCGAGTCTGCGCTCCGCGCCGCCCGGCGCCCGCCTGACCTGGGTGCGGGTCCCACTATCGGCACCCACCCTCGCCGCGACCCGCCTGGCCGAACACTGGGCACACCTGCTCGATATCGCCGACCCCCTGGGCCTGCCCTATCCGGACACCGATCGCCTCTGGCTGATCGCCCGACTCGCCCACCGAACCCTGCCCTACGCCTTCGCCGTCGCACAGGTGGAAGGCGGACCGGTCCGCTGCGAACTCATCGCCCCAAGCGGTGCGACGTGGACCTTCGGACCGCCCGAAACCGAATCGGTAATCACCGGCGCGGCAGGTGAATTCTGTCGAGTCGGCGCACACCGCCTGCGCCCGGCCGACACCGCCCTGCAAACCACCGACGATCGCGCCGCCACCGCACTGCGCGTTCTGCGCAACTACGCCGCCTGATGCCCGATCCCTGATACCAACGCCGATCGCCTGACATCCGTTGCTCGTCGGGCGCCTGCCGCCCAACCATGCGATCGCGTTGATCCCGACTCGCTGCGAGCCAACAAATATGCCGACGTGGCCCACCGCTACGACTGCGACATCCGCTCGGGCGCAGCGCCATTCACCGATCGACCCCGCCTACCAAAACCGGCACCGACACACTCCGAATCGAGCCCGATCAAGATGATCGCCATCGACGCGAGCCCATAGATCCTGCCGAAAGTTGTGGAGGTCGTCATTCGGGCGCTCGACGCTCTGAGCGGTGCGCCGCAAACCTTCGAACCATCCGATATCGGCTCGATGATCACCGGCGCGGCAGGCGAATTCCGACGATTCAGGGCGGCCCGATTGCGCCTGGTAGACACCGCTCCCTGAACCACCGACGAATCGCGCCGCGCATCCGCGCGATTGCCTCGCCTGGTCCCCCTGTGGTCGGACGCGTGTCGTGTGATGCCGTCACGCCTCGTATCCCTTGGTCCATCGCTTGTCGACCGACGCCCTACGGCCGATCATGCGATGCCTGTCGCGCGATGGCCCGTCGACTGGCGATTCACGCCGGCCCGCGACTCACACTCGACACCCACACCTTCACGATCGGTTAATACCCTCGCTGTCATCGTCGAGGCATGACGGCGAGTAAGCGGGCGCGGCGATGAGCGCCGACCGGGCGCTCATCGCACATATACTGCGGCGCACCACCTTTGGGCCATTTCCGGGGCAGGTGTCCCGCTGGGAAGGCTATTGCGCCGCGGCGGTGGTCGACGCGATGATCGATACGCCACCGCCGCGGCCGCAGGAGCCCGACCTCGGTGACGGGGAGGCCGACGAGAATTCCGGTAGGGGGCCGATCGATTGCTGGTTGGCCGGCACGGCCGATCCCGCTGCGGGCCTGCACGAGAAGCTGGTGTGGTTCTGGCACACCCATCTGACCTCGAGTTACGAGAAGGTGGGGGAGTGGCGGCTGATGTGGCGGCAGCATCAACTGCTGCGCACGCACGCGCTCGTCCCGCTGGCCGACGATTTCGATACCCACACCGATCATCTGCGCCGCTTCCGCACCATGATGTGCACCTTCGATGCCGCGCCGGCGGCCTTCCGCGCCGATCTGGATCGGCGCGGTCTGTCCGGTCGGGTCCTCATCGCCACCTTCAGCGAATTCGGCCGCCGCGTCCCCGACAACGGTTCGGGCGGCCTGGACCACGGCGCGGCAGGCACGGCACTGCTGACCGGCCCGGTCCATCCCGGCCGTCATGCCGAACTCCCCGCACTGCACCGCTTGGACCGTGATGACAATCTGCGGGCCACCGTCGCGATGACCGAGTTCTATGCGACCCTCGCCGAGAGTTGGTTCACAGTCCCCGCCGACCCGGTTTTGCCCGGCCGTCCCAAGCCGGTGCCGGGCATCATCGCCGACCCGTGATGTGGTCGACTGTGTCGGTGCGATTGCTGGTGGTCGAGGACGATGCAGGGCTGGCCCCGGTGCTGGTGCGCGGCCTGCGCGAGGAGGGGCACGCGGTGGATCACGCCGCGACGCTGGCCGCCGCCGACGACCTGTGCTCGTACAACGACTACGCGCTGGTGGTGCTGGATCTCGGTCTCCCGGACGGCGACGGATTGACCCTGTGCCGCAGGCTGAAGGCCGAGGGCCGCACCAGGGTGCTGGTGCTCACCGCGCGTGGCAGCGCCACCGAACGGGTCATCGGCCTGGACACCGGTGCGGACGACTACCTCACCAAACCCTTCGATTTCGGCGAATTGGCCGCCAGGGTGCGCGCGGTGCTGCGCAGGCCGGTCACCGTCGGCGGATCGGAATTGCGGGTGGGCGATATCCGGTTGGATATGGTCACCCACCGGGTCTGGCGCGGCGACGTGCTGATCCCGTTGACCGCCAAGGAATTCGCGGTATTGCAGTACTTCATGCACCAGGCCGGGCAGACGGTCACCCGCACCGATCTGCTCGAACAGGTGTGGGATCTGTACTACGAAGGCACCTCGAACGTGGTGGACGTCTTCGTCTCCACCCTGCGTCGCAAACTGGATCTGCCCACCGCCAAGACCCGACTCGACACCGTGCGCGGCGTCGGCTTCCGCCTGCACGACGAAGCGGCGCCGAGATGACGCAGTTGCGGCGACTGCGCGTGCGGCTCACGCTCGTGGTCGGGGTGGTGTCGCTGGTTTTGGTCGGTGGGTTCTCCTATTACCTGTCCACCGTGCTGGATCAGCGCACCGAGTTGACCGCGCACCGGGCGGCAGCCGAGCGGGTCGGTGATCTGGCCGCGCTGCCGCGGCTCGATCAGGCACCCGAATCCCTCCAATACAACGCGTGGGTTTTGGAGACCAGCGGCAAACTCACCTCCCTCGGCGAGACCGATCTCGGCGTCCCGCTGGACCTGGCCGAGGCCGTGCAGGAGGACCCGGAGGGCGGCGCGCAGTACAGCGAGGTGTGGACCAGATACAGCCACTTCGTCGAGGCCGCCCGCGCCAGATCCGACGGTCGGGTGGTGGTCGCCGCCATGTCGTTGGACGACTACGACGCCGACACCGCCCGGCACGACCTGGTGGTCGGGTTGGGTGCGCTCGGTCTCATCGCGGCGCTGACCCTGGCCGCCTGGCTGCTCGGCGGCCGCATGCTCGCGCCTTTTGTACGGACCCAGCAGACTCAGCGCGACTTCCTCGCCGACGCCGCCCACGAATTGCGCACACCCATCGCGGTCATCCGGGCCGCGGCCAGCCAGGCGCTGGCGCGTCCGCGCGAACCGGAGCAGTACGTGCGCACCCTCACCGAGATCCGCGACGCCACCGAGCGCGCGGGTGAGGGCGTGGTTCAACTGCTGGATCTCGCGCGCTTGGAGGCGGGCCAGGTGGAGGCGGTGCGCGCGCCACTGCGGGTGGACCTGCTGGCCGAGGAGATCGTGGCGACCGAAGCCGCCCGCGATACCGCCGTGGAACTGACCGAGGTCAGTCGCGCCGTGGTCGACGGCGACGATGTACTGCTGCGCCAAGCCATCGACAACCTGGTGCGCAATGCCTCCCAGCGTGCGACCCACGTGTGGGTCGGAGTCCAGATCGAGGGCGCCGAAGCCGTGGTCACCGTCTCCGACAATGGCCCCGGCTTCGACCAGGAAATGCTCCCGCACGTCTTCCGCCGCTTCGCCAGGGGCCACGGCCACGGCCACGGCCTCGGCCTGGCAATGGTCCGTTCGATCGTCGCCCTGCACGGCGGCCGCGCCGAGGCGGCCAATCGCCCCGAAGGCGGTGCGGTGGTCCGCATCCACCTGCCGCTGAGCACTGCGGGCTCGGCATAGCTCGTCGGCATCTGTCGTCCCGTCCATATACGTACCGCTCGGCGGCGTATCAAAGGTTGGGTCACTGTGGTGGCTCGAGACACTCGTCGACTGGGTGTCGGCTGATGGTGGCTGTGTGAGCCTGTGGGGGTGTTGTCGACTGGGTGTCGGCTGATGGTGGCTGTGTGAGCCTGTGGGGGTGTTGTCGACTGGGTGTCGGCTGATGGTGGCTGTGTGAGCCTGTGGGGGTGTTGTCGACTGGGTGTCGGCTGATGGTGGCTGTGTGAGCCTGTGGGGGTGTTGTCGACTGGGTGTCGGCTGATGGTGGCTGTGTGAGCCTGTGGGGGTGTCGTCGATTCGGTGTCGACTCATAGTGGCTGGCGTCAGCCTTTGGGAGGTGTCGTCAACTCGCGTGATCGAGGTAGACGCGGACGGTGGTGACTCGCGCGGTGCCCGCGGCGAAATCGATGACCGCGATGCCACGTTCCGTGCCGATCCACACTGTCGCGGTGACCGATCTTCCGGCGGCGATGAGCTTGTCCCATCGCATATTTCGGGTGCGGTTGGTGAACTCCTCCAGCGTGACGCGGTGGCCTGCGGGAAGTTCCAGTGTGGCGTGGTCGCCGAGGAGGATGCGCAGGGTGGCGATATCGGTGGTCGCGGCGGCGGCGAACATCCGTGCTGTCCTGCGTTTGCCGGTGCGGCCCACGCTGATCAGCGCGCGGAGAAAGGCGAGCGCTCCGTCCAAGCCCTGATGGCGCAGCAGTTGCGGGCCGAGGCGGGTCGCGGCGAGCAGGCCGGGGGCTCCGGTGCGCAGGAGTTGCCAGATCATCGGGCCGAGTTCCCAGTGGGCGGCGAGTTCGGCGATCCGCCAGGCGCCGTCCCGTTGAACGACGTCATATTTCAGATGCATGGGGACGGCGACCATCGCGCCGGTCGACATGGTGGTCTCGATGGTCAGGTCGCGGAAAACCGTTGTCGGGCAGGCAATATCGTGGTCGACCCGGAATTCGATGGTATTGGGCGCGATGAAGGTGTCGTAGAAGCGGGCGATCACGGCGGTGCCGAGGTGCGGCCGCGAACCCACCGGATCATTGACCACTGCCTCGGCGGTGAACAGGGCCACCCAGCCTGCCCTGTCGTGCGCGGCGACGGCGCGCGGCGAGGCGAGCACCGCGGCGAGCGCGGCGGCGGTTGGTTCCGGCGGCATGGCACAACCTCCACTTCGAGGATCTGTCGCCCATGCTAGAACAAGTTCCAGGCGGAATCTCAGTTGTAGGTCCGGCCCACCCCGTCGAGCAGGTGCTCGATCGTGTCGTAGGTGGGCGTATCGACCACATCGATGAGCGTCGCCGGCGCCGCGACACCGTACTGAGCGGCGACCTTCGCGAACTGACCGGCATCGCCGGTGCGGAAACCGTGCTCGGCGGCGAGGCGCTGCAATTGCGGGTCCGTGGACAGCGCCCGGCCGACCTCATCTCCAGTCGGCCCCAGCGCGACGAGCGTATGCCGCGACAGTACGGTCGGCGAGGGATAGGTCAACACCATGTCGGGCCGGACCCGGCCGTGCGCGGCGGCCTCCACGAACTGTGATTCATAGATCCACACCAGCGGCGTCGGCCCCATCCCCACCGAAAGATACTGCTCGAACGGTCCACCGGTGCTGTTCTCGGTGTAGCCCTGGCCCGTGAAAAGCTTTGACACCGTGGGCAATACAGCCTGCTCGGCATTGGCGCCCTGCACGATGGCATCCCCATTGGCGACGTATCCCGCCAGTGCCAGATACATGGCCGCCGAATTCGAGGTGCGCGGATCGCTGGTGGCGATGAGCACGTTCTTGCGCACCGGATACGCGGCATTGTCCGGCAGTTGACTCCACTGCGTTCGCGCCTGCACCAGGTGCAGATAGCGGGCCATGTCGAAAGTGGTCACCGGACCCGGCCGGACCACCTCCGCGCGGGTCAGCAGATCCGCGACGGGGCCGAAGGTGGCAATCGCCATAGGGGAGGAAAACGGCGTGTACTTGGCATTCACCTTGCGCTGCCGCTGAATTCGCTCCGCCGCCTGCTCACTGGAAGGAAAGGCGAAGTCATAGTTGGCCAGATCCACCGAGGTGGCGATCTCCCGCGAACCCGCCGCGGTCACCTCTACCCGCAAACCCTTGCGCGCCAACGCATCGACCACATTCGGGTCGGCGAAGAAGGGCATCTTCTCCGAACCGACCACGCCGCGCACCGTGGTGAGCGTCGCAGCCGGAGCAGTGGCGGCAACCGGCTTGTCGCCTCGGGTGAGTCCAATCGCAGTCGCGGCGGCGATCACCACCGCGACGGCGCCGATCACTCCGGCGGCGCGCTTGTTCCGCAGCAGCAGGCTTCGAGCATCACGTTGGGTCGATGCGGATTCACCGTTCGCCGAGGCACTTTCGAGGCTCTCCTTGGTCGCGGCAACGACACCGATCGTGTTCTCTGGCGCACCGGCACCGGCACCGGCACCGGCACCGGCACCGGCACCGGCACCGGCACCGGCACCGGCACCGGCACCGGCACCGGCACCGGCACCGGCACCGATCGGCGCGGGAGTTTCGACATCCGCAGGCGAGTTTTCAGAGCGACGTTCCGTGCCGTCGTTCGATGAGACCGTTGCGATCTGCGCGGCATCGCTGGTAGGCATCGTCGTCGCGGTCGTCGCGGTCGTCGCGGTCGTCGCGGTCGTCGCGGTCGTCGCGGTCGTCGCGGTCGTCGCGGTCGTCGCGGTCGTCGCGGTCGTCGCGGTCGTCGCGGTCGTCGCGGTCGTCGCGGAGTTGCCGCCGACCTCGATCTCATTCGCGGTGGCGTCGTTCGGTTTCACCGGACCCGCGCCCTCGCTGCTCGATGCCACATTCGTTGCCGAGCCGCTGCTCGACTCCACCACCGATATCAGCTCGGTCGAGTCGCCCTCGGCAGCCGAAATCACCTCGCCGGACGACTCTTCGGAGCCACTCGGCCCGGTAACGCCTGTCGCAGGACCAATTCGAGCATCCGCAGGTTCGTTGGATTCGACGACCGCAGCGGATTCCGCCTGCCCCAGCTCACGACGAACAATACGTTCGACCAGAATCGGGATGAAGTCCCGAATGGGATCACCTTCGAATCGGTTTCGCGCCGCGGCGATGGTCTGCTCGATCCGATCGGAAGAATGTGCGCCGGTGAACGTTTCATGCAGCGCGTCGGTCACGCGCTGCATGGCCTTGGCCTCGCGTGCCCTATGGTCCTCGACGGTTTCGATTTTCACCACAGTCTCCTCGGCCCGGCGGTGCGACGGGCCAACCCTAGCCGAGCGTTAGGGACTGATCGGTCTGGCGCCGGAGCCGATATCGACTGTGCCGGAGCGCATCTCGCCTCCCGCATCAACCGTGCCGGACCCGCGCCGACGCAGGTCCATGGGGTTGGGTGGTGGAAATCAGAGGTAGGACAGCGGGATTGGCGAGGACATGAATATCCGTACCGTCACAATGAATTCAACTGAAGGACATCCGATGTTGCCGACAAGTTCGATGAACTTCCCGGCACCGGCAAGCGAGGAGTGTCCGAATTCTAGGTGGTGCGGCGCAGTTTCAGCACAATGTCATTGCGGGTGCCGTTCTGCCTGTTCGGTCCGGTGAGGTCCCGCAGCACCGCTTCATCGGTTTCGACGACCCAGTCACCTTCGGCCAGACCCAACGCGGTCAATACCTCGGAATTGGTAGGGAAGTGGATATCCGGGACATCGTGCTCGTGCGGGGCGTCGCGTACCCAGGAGGGCCATTCGCCGTGTCCGACAATGAGCAGCGTGCCCTTCGGTGCGACCGCCTCGGCGGCCCGCCGCAGCACCTTGTCCCGCTCCTGCGCGATGGCGACGGGGGAGTGGAAGAACTGCGCCGACACCAGGTCGAAGCGCCCCTCGGGGAAGGTCTCGGCGAGATCGTGGCGCTGCCACCCGATCGAGGCGCCGACCCCCTGGTGCTCCGCGAGCGCGGCGGCCCGCTCCAGCGCGGTATCGGAGACGTCGACCGCGGTGACCTGCCAGCCCTGACCGGCCAGCCACACCGCGTCACCGCCTTCCCCGCAGCCGAGGTCGAGCGCGGTGCCCGGCGTCAAACGCGCTACCTCGCGCACCAGCAGCGGATTGGGGTCCTTGGACCAGACCTGCTCGCGCCCCTGATAGAAGTTCTCCCAGTACTCGGCCCGTGTGCCCGCATCACCCTGTGCATCGCTCATGGCCGCCACTGTCCTGGTTGTGGCCGATTTCGGCAACAATCTGTGCCGTTTCGGCAATCACCTCTCGGGCGACGTGTGCTCCGGTGCGACCTCCGTCGATCGCCGGAACCCGAAGTCGACCTCGGATTCGGCGCGCATCCGCTCGACCATATGCGGGTAGTGCAGTTCGAACGCGGGTCGCTCGGAGCGGATGCGCGGCAGCTCGTAGAAGTTGTGCCGCGGCGGGGGACAGCTAGTGGCCCATTCCAAGGAGTTGCCGTAGCCCCAAGGGTCGTCCACGGCGACCACCTCGCCGTAGCGGTAGCTCTTGAAGACATTCCACAGGAACGGCAACATCGACGCGCCCAGGATGAAGGCGCCGACGGAGGAGATGGTGTTGAGCAGGGTGAACCCGTCGGTCGGGAGATAGTCGGCGTAGCGGCGCGGCATACCCTCGGCGCCCAGCCAGTGCTGCACCAGGAAGGTGGTGTGGAACCCGATGAAGGTGGTCCAGAAGTGCAGCTTGCCCAGCCGCTCGTCCATCATGCGCCCGGTCATCTTCGGGAACCAGAAGTAGATGCCCGCGAAGGTGGCGAACACGATGGTCCCGAACAGCACGTAGTGGAAATGCGCCACGACGAAATAGGTGTCGGTGACATGGAAATCCAGCGGGGGACTGGCCAGGATGACACCGGACAACCCGCCGAACAGGAAGGTGACCAGGAAGCCCACCGAGAACAGCATCGGTGATTCGAAGGTCAACTGACCCCGCCACATGGTGCCGATCCAGTTGAAGAACTTCACTCCCGTCGGCACCGCGATGAGGAAGGTCATGAACGAGAAGAACGGCAACAGCACCGATCCCGTCGCGTACATGTGATGCGCCCACACCGCCATGGACAATGCGCCGATACCCAACGTCGCATAGACCAGCGCGGTATAGCCGAAGATCGGTTTACGGCTGAACACAGGGAAGATCTCGGAGACGATGCCGAAGAATGGCAGCGCCACGATGTACACCTCGGGGTGGCCGAAGAACCAGAACAGGTGCTGCCACAGCAGTACGCCACCGGTCGCCGGATCGTAGATGTGCCCGCCGAGATGCCGGTCGAAGGCCAGTGCCATGAGCGCGGCGGTGAGAATCGGGAAGGCCAGCAGCACCAGTACGCTCGTGACCAGGACATTCCAAGTGAAAATGGGCATGCGGAACATGGTCATACCCGGCGCGCGCAGGCAGATGACGGTGGTGATCATATTGACCCCGCCCAGGATGGTGCCCACACCCGAGACGGCCAACCCCATGATCCACAGATCCGCGCCGACCCCCGGCGCGTGCACGATGGAACTGAGCGGCGTATACCCGGTCCAGCCGAAATCCGCGGGGCCGCCGGGGGTGAGGAATCCGGAGGTGGCCAGTGTCGCGCCGAACAGGTACAGCCAATAGCTGAACGCGTTCAGCCTCGGAAATGCCACATCCGGCGAGCCGATCTGCAACGGCAATACGCAATTGGCGAAGCCGAAGACGATCGGCGTCGCGTAGAACAGCAGCATGATGGTGCCGTGCATGGTGAACAGTTGATTGAACTGCTCGGGCGAGAGGAACTGCAATCCGGGTCGGGCCAGTTCGGCGCGCATGAGCAGCGCCATCAGCCCGCCGATGAAGAAGAACGACATCGCCGTGACGATGTAGAGGATGCCGAGCACCTTGGGATCGGTGGTCGTCACCATCTTGTGCAGGAATGAACCCTTCGGCCCCATCCGCTTCGGATAGGGCCGGACGGTCTGGATCTCAGCAACAGTCATGTCGCCGCCACCTCGGCACGAGTAGGTAAACCCTTGCCGAAGTATGACATCGCCCGGCGCTGATTCGCGGTGATTCGCGCCGTTTACCCCACTTGCGTTCCAGGTCTGCCCGCTTGACCATCGGCGGTGAAAACACCTGCTGTGCAATGGGTTACGAAAATGATCTCGTGCTACCGGCTACCTTGTGGCACCCGATTCGCGCGGGATATCGGTGCGGTCGGGAAGGGCTGCTCCGTCTCACGCTCCACCCGTTTCACCGGATCGGTATCGGGCAGTGCCGCCGGGCTCGTTTGAGCTGGAGCCCTGAGCGCTTTGTGGTCTGCTCGGCGAACGACGGGACACGGCTGATGCGGGCGAACGCACCGCATCTCCGAAGCGGTGCCGTTCCACTCCCGATCAACAGTTCACGAGTTCAGATCCCGCGCTCGACGGTGGTTTGTCGCACCCGCTGCGCGAGTGATTCCAGCGCCGCCGAGAAGGGCTGTTCCGCCTCGTAGCTCGCCCGCGCCGCCGCGATATCCAGCCGCACCAGATAGTGATTCAGCGCCGCGCCCGCTCGGTTGCCCGCCGCCACGGCATCGACCAACTGACCGTACGGCCGCACCACATCCCCCGCCGCGAAAACGCCGGGCACACTCGTCGCGCCATCGAAATCCGCAGCGATGAAACCATTTTCGCCGACATCGCAGCCCAGCGTCCGCAAGAGCGCGTCCTGCGGAACCGGTATCGGCGCGACGAACAACACCGTGCGCGGCACCGCACGCCCATCGTCGAGTTCCACGCCGCGCAACCTGTCCTCGACGGTCACCACATTCGCGACCTCGCCCTCGAGCAGGTGGATATCGCGGGCCGCCAGAGCGCTCCGGTGTTCCTCGGTCAGTGCCGCCCCGCGCGGGAAGTAGATGAGGTCGCCGGTCCACTGCCGCAGTAACTGCGCGTAGGCCACCGAGGCGTCGGCGTCGGGTCCGCCGATCAAGCCGATGCGCTCACCGCGCACCTCGTAGCCGTCCATGTAGGGGCAGAACAGCACCTCGCGGCCCCACCGCTCCCGCAACCCGGTGATATCCGGCAATTGGTCCGACAACCCGGTGCCGACGACTACGGCGCGAGTCGCGACTTCTTCCCCGGTCGCCGTCTCGACCAGGAACCCCTGGTCCTCGCCGCGCCAGTTCAGTGCGGTGACCCGGCCATCGAGACATGTCGCACCGTACCGTTGGGCATCGTCATGGCCGAGCCGCAGCAACCCGGCGGGAGAGATCCCCTCCCGCGAGAACAGTCCGGTGATCCGATCCGTCGCCGCGGCGCGAGACGAATCCTCGTCCACCACAAGCACTTTCCGTCCCGCCCTGGCCAGCGTGACGGCCGCCGACAATCCGGCGGCTCCACCGCCGATCAGTACGGCATCCCACAGCACTTCAGTCGCGTTCGATCCCATACCGTGAGCGTGCTCCCGCCCGTCGCAACGGTCGAAAATCCGTGCTGTTTCCGGGAAGTCGCATGCGTGATCTCCGCATATTCTGCTTCCGGTCCGCGCCATCGCTGCCCCGCGCTCGGCTGTCAGTTCTCGTGCCATCCGGTATTGGATGAGCGCCGTCACCTCGAGCGGTGTGCCGCGCAGCGCCCGGCAGTATGCTCCTCGGCTTGTCGCGCCCGTTACTCCTGTTCTGTCGCTTCGGGTTTCCGGTCCTCGCGCTGCACGGTCGACGAACCTGCGCTGCCATCGAAGTCGACCCGAGTGTGCCCACTGAATGCTCGATGGGCCGACAGAATTATTGGATCGCCGGTCCGTCCCGGACCTGCTACCCATGACTGATGCAGCACTCAGATGAGCCTCGGGTCGGCGTGCCCGGCGGGATTGATCTCGAGGCCCTCCTCGCGGATATTCGCGCCCGTCGCATCGACACCGCCGACGAGGTCCTGGCCCAGCTCGCGAACCTCGATGGTGCCAACCCACTTGTCGAACAGATCACCGATGCCCTGGAATCCGCGATGGTCGAGGCATCCGATCCATCGACACGGGAGAACGCGGTGATCATGCTCGCGGCGATCGACCAAAGCAAGGCCACCACCGCGTGTTACCGGATGTTCAGGCGTCACCGCGCCGGTGATGGAGTAGCGGGACGCCTGCGCACCCACTTCACCGGCGACACCGATCCGACGGTCGAGGCGTTGGTGGCGAACCTGTCGGAATGCGACAGGTTCCACGGGGTGCTGACCCAGTGGGCCATTGCCGAGCACGGGGCAGCCGCGGTGCCGCACCTCCATTCGGCCTTGCTCTCCTTCCCGATCCCGGCCCGTCAGAACACCGGCCACTGGTTCGACGATGAGGACACCAAGATCCGAATCCTGCACGCCCTCGAAGGGATCGGCCCTGCCGCCGCACCGGCGACACCGACCCTGATCGCACTGCTGCAGGACGCCGAGAGCTATCGGAGCACCTGCCATGCCGCGGAGGAAACACTCACCGGCATCGGCCTGCCCACGACCGTCGAGGCGCTCATCGCGCACCTGCGGCCAAGCGGATCCGGAGACGACGAATCGGAAAAAGGGGAAAAGCTGTACGCCGTGCTCGACACCCTCCTCGGAATGCCGCGCGAGGCACTCGCCGAAGCCCACGGGTTGGACGAGGCACTGGCGGAACTGATGATCCACTCCGCCGATTGGCTGCACAATATGGTGCGAAGCGTCGCCGACAAGGCGGGCGGCCGAGCCGACTGACTATTCGGATGCTCTGGCCGCGGCGAATCGGGCACGCAGGCGGAGTCCGAGGATCGTCGCGGTGGCACGCTCGCCGACAGCCGCGTCCATCGCGATCAGCGCGCGGTTGACTTCGTCGGCGACCTCGGCGTCCATCGGTGCCTGCCGGCCTACTGAGCGAGTGGGCGCGCGACCGCTTCCGAGGCGAGGAACTCGGTGATGATCGCGGTGACGCGCTCCGGGTTCTCGACCATCGGCAAATGACCACAGTCGTCCAGCACCGCACTCGCCTGTGGTCGTAGCGTCCGGTTCAGGTCAGCGCCCGCCCGTGCGGACAGGATTCGGTTCTGCGCACCCCAGATCGTGCAGAGCGGCGGGAAATCCGATGGGGGAGTGAAGGTGTCGAGCGCACGGTAGTTCTCGAAGTCCTGCACCATGCCGTGCAGTGCGCGCAGTCTGCCTCGATCGCCCCAGTGGGCGGTGAGCTTCGGGGCGCGTCCCAGCTTGCGCGCCCGGCCGCGAGAACCCAACTGGTCGTTTATGATTCGCGAAATCAGCGGTCGGGGCAGCTCCAGTCGCTCGGCCAGCGGGCCGAGGGGAAGCAAGGTATCCGCCCACACCAGGGGCGCGGAGCGTCCGCCGTACACGGTATTGCGAGTGAGCGGGTTGATGAGAACCAACGCGCGCACCAGTTCCGGGTGGGCCATCGCGTAGCTCAGCGAGGTGGCCGCACCGAGACAGTTGCCGACGAGCACCACACCGGTGCGCCGCTGTTCGATGAGGAAATCCTCGAGCATGTGCACGTAGTCGGCGAGCCGATAGCCGTCGGCGGGCTGGTCGGATTCTCCGAAACCAGGCAGATCCAGGGCGAACACCTCGCGGGTGCGCCGCAGTGCGGCGACCTGTTCGTCCCAGATATGCCGCTGGGTGCCTGCATTGTGCAGCAGCACGAGCGGCGGACCCGCGCCCCATCGGTCGTAGACGACGGTGCGGCCGCGATGCTGGAAGGTCGGCACGGTGACTCCTCGGTGACGCTCGGCGGTGATGCGTCGTCCTTCCACGGTAGCCCTGCAGGCGCGTGCGGTCCTCACACGGCGATACCGGAGCGCACCACTTTCCCGGTGGCATTGCGGGTCAACGGCGCGGTGGTCAGCCGCCATCGGGTGGGCACCTTGTAGTAGGCGAGCCGCGCGGCGGCGAAGGCACGCAATTCGGCTTCGGTTGTGGCGGTGCCGCTTTCGACCACGACGAGCACCGCGATCGACTGCCCGAGATCCGCATCGGGCATCCCGATCACCGCGCATTCGCGCACGGCGGGATGCGCCTCGAGGCACTGCTCGATCTCCACCGGATAGACATTCTCCCCACCGCGCAGAATGAGATCCGAACGGCGACCGGACAATCGCAGCAGCCCATCGGTCATCGTGCCCATATCGCCGGTGCGCAGCCAGCGATCCGGGGTAAGCGCGGCGGCCGTGGCCGCGGCATCGTTCCAGTAGCCGAGCATGACATACGCTCCGCGCACCCAGATCTCGCCCTCGTCCCCGTCCGGAACGCGAGTGCCGTCCGCGTCCCGGATCTGCACATCGGCACCGATGACAGGGCGGCCCACGGTCTGTGGCTGTGCGGCCAATTCGGCGGGACTGGAAATGGTGGCGGCCGTACTGCATTCGGTGAGCCCATAGCTGGTGACGAGCGCGGTCCGCGCCACCGGTATCCGTTCGCGCAACCGCTGCTGCAAGGTCGCCGACGACGGCGCGGAGTTCAGTGACAGCGCGGTGAGGCAGGACAGGTCGTAGCGCGAAAGGTCCGCCTTCAACAATCTGGTGGCCATGGTCGGCATCGCACCCCACTGTGTGACGCGTTCACGCTCGATCAGCGCCAACACCCGATCCGCCTCGAACGCACCGTGATACAGCACCGCCGCGTCACCGGTGCGCAGTCGCGGCACCACGCCGTTGTGCAGGCTCGCGATGTGGAACAGCGGCGAGGTGATCAGGAATCGCCGTTCCCGCGCGCCGGAGATCTGGTCGGCGAGTGCGTAGTTGAAGCGGTGATAGTCGATGACGGCCACCATATTCCGGTGGGTGTGCACCGCGCCCTTGGGTCGCCCGCTGGTGCCGCTGGTGTAGATGACCACGGATGGATCATCTTCCGCCACGGCGACTTCCGGGAGTTCCGCACCCGCGTACTCGGCGATCAGTTCGGGGACGTCGCGTTCCATCGTGAGCACGGGGATCCGAAGATCCAGTTCCGCAACGAGCGCGGCCCGCTTGGCGTCGACGATCAATACGGCGGGTTCGGTATGCCCCACCCCGTAGGCGATTTCGGGCGGCATCCACCATGCGTTGTAACCCACCGCGATCGCCCCCAGTGCCTGTGCGGCCCAGAACCCCAGCACCCACTCCGGGGTATTCGCGCCGAGAATCCCGATACGGTCACCCTTTTCGACGCCGTAGCGTGCCCGCAGACCGGCCGCAAGGGCGGCAGCTTGCGCGGCGTGCTCCGCGAAGGACAGCCGCCGGTCCTCGGTGATCAGATAGTCTCGCGCACCCCAGTCGGCGGAGGCCCGCAGCACCTCGCCGAGCGAGGGCATGCGCTGCCGCAGCACCGTGGTCGGCGCGCCGAGCACCTGTTCGCTCGTCAACTCGAATTCCGCACCGGCGCCGGTCAAACGCGCGCGAGCAGCGGCCGCAAGGGCTTGGAGATCACCAGGTTGTGCCATGTTTCGGCTCCCTCATCCGAGACGTAGGCAACAACCTAGCATTTGCTTGGGATCTGACGCCAGGGTCGACGAGGGTCTGGACTCCCTCGCGCAAAGCGGGCACGCAATCGTCGACGGCCGCATCGCCGCATTCCCTGGCCGAGCCGCAGCAGCGGCGTCCCGCAGGCAGCCCGCTCACCCCGGCAATGCGTAATTGCCCTGCTTCCCACTGGAATCCGTGATCGTCAACAGTGTGAACACCCCGTGCACCGGATTGGTCAACTCCAACGTGACCGCCTCGGCCTGCCGCTTGTCGGCGGCGCAGTTGGGCACACAGAGATTGCGATCATCGGTGCCGGTGCCGCGCGCGGCCTCGTCCTCCCAGATATCCCAGGTGATTCCGGTGATGAAGTGATTCGGGTCCGCGCAGGTGATGGGTATGTCGGCGGGGCGAACGCGAGCCCTGGCCACGCAGTTCAGCACGGATGTCGCGCCCGAGCGCGGCGTGTCGGCGCGCGGGTGCTGCGCCGCGCAGCTCGCGCAGGCGAGCGCGGGAACGGCCAGCACCGAGACGGCGACGGCACGGTGGAACGAACGCATCGAACTCCTCCTCGCAGTTGTCGCAAAGCGGGTCGGCATGTCAATTTCGTGGAATGTAGCCGATCGTTCGCTGACATGCGGCCAAACGCGCGCGACACGTGTTCTGCGCCATGGATTGGACGCCGGCGTGCCGGTGTGTCGGTGCCGTGCGGCATCATCTGTGCACGCAGCCAACACACGAAATCGCTCGGAGTGCACCATGCCGTCCCCCAGAACCAAGCCACAGCCCTTGTCGGACACCGAAATTCAACAGATCGCGGCCGAGGTCGCCGACGGCCGCCCGCCAATGGTCTGGTTCACCGCCGCCGCGGTGGGCATTCCGGCGGGCCGCTCCGGTAAGGTGGTCGCGCTCGGCGACCCGTCCGACGGGGATTTCCTGCAGGTGCGACCCACCGGGTCCAAGGATGTACTGTCCTTCTCTCCCCTCGAAGTCACGCTCACCAAACCGCAGCGAGACAAGGCGGTTCCGAAGAAGGCGGCCACCAAGGCCGCTGTCGCGACCGAAGACGCACCAGCCCAGCCGAAGTCGACAACAAGGAAGGAATCCACCGTGACCCAGCCGTCGACCCTGCCGAGCGCGCCGATCCCCGCCCCGGTCCGCCCGGTCCCCGACGCTACCCCTGCCGCGCCTAAACCGGTTCCCTCGCAGCAGGATTCAGCCGAGGACAAGAACGCGCCCAAACCCGCCGCCAAAGCTGCCAAGGCGCCGGCCGCGCGCGCCAAAGCCAAGACGCCGGAGGTCACCGTCACCCTTACCGGCACCGCCGACGGCGACTGGACCGTCGACGTGGTCAACGGCAAGAAGCGCGCCATTCGCGGGCTCTCGGTACCGGGTTCGTCGGTGGCGCAGGCGGCCAAGCTGCTGCATCCGGAGGTGGCCGAGGTGGTCTCGGGTGTGCTCGAGGCCGTGCGCGGCGCGCAGCGGGCCAAGGTGGAGCAGTTGCAGGCCGAACTCGAAGCCGCGCGGCGCGCCCTGGAGGATCTCGACGACTGAGCGGCCGGGGCCGCAGTCCTGTCCGGCGAGACAGGGCCTACACCGCCCGCTCCCGGCGCCAGATCCGGTGTCCGGTGGCGGGCGGCCCGCCGAGCTCGTCGTGGCAGGTATAGCCGCGCCCGTACTGCTTGGCGTGGTACATCGCCGAATCCGCCGCGCGGATCAGGTCGTAGACGGTGGTGTCCGAGCTGCGCGGACCACCGCACGCCAGACCGATACTCGCGGTGATCGGCACCTCGCCCGCACTCAGTTCGAATGGGCGCTCGAAGGCGGCGAGCAGGCGTTGCGCCAGCGCCACCGCCTCCGGTCGGGCCAGCGCCGCCAGCACCACGAATTCGTCGCCGCCGTAGCGGGCGGCCACATCCGCGCGCCGGATGACGCGCCGAATGCGGGCGGCGGCGTCGGCGATCAGCTCATCGCCGACGGCGTGTCCGAAGCTGTCGTTGATCGTCTTGAAGCCGTCCAGATCGATGAACAGCAGCGACAGCTGCTGACCGGCCCAGGTCTCGCGGTGCGAAGTGCGCAGCAGCGCGGCCCGATTCAGCAGTCCGGTCAGCATGTCGTGATCAGCCTGATATTGGGCGCGGCGCTCGCTGCGTTCACTGCGCACGATGGCGCGTTCGCTGCGCACGAGCACTCCGATCAGCAGCAGTCCGAACAGCGTCGAGATCACCGCCCGATCCAGGAAATTCAGACCCGCGCCCACCATCGGCACCAGCGCGGCCACGATCAGCGCCGCCGCGATCATCGAGGCCCGCTGCCGCGAATGCCGAGGATGCAGCCGGCGCGGCGCGCCCAGCGAATCCATGGTGGGATGCAGCGCCGCCACACCGATCAAGGTGTAGGCCAGCAGCAGCGGGGCCAACAGCAGTTCATGCCGAACCACCGGCGCGCCAACGGTTTCCAGCCGATACCCGATATCGCCGACCAGCACCGCGAGCAGGCCGAGGTGCAGCAGCCGCAGCGAGGTCTCCGAACGCCCCGTCGCGGCCATCGAATGCGCGACCAGGGTGAGCAGCAGCGCGTCAAGCACCGGATAGGTCACGGCCACCACCAGCGCGGCGACATTCGGGTCCGGGGTGCGCAGGATCGGCGAGATGAGGAAGGTCCAGGCAGCCAGCAGCGCCCCGAGTCCGATCAGCGCCGAATCCAGCAGCACGTCGTAGTCGCCTCGGGTGCGGCGCGGGCGCAACCACAGCACCGCCGTCGCACCCAGGCACAGGTAGCCCGCCAAGGTGCAGGCGTCATCGACCGGATGCGGTGCGCTCCCGATGATCTCGCGCAGCAGCGCACCGAGCGCGAACAGGGCCGCCGAGGTCGAGAGCAGATACCAGGGCAGCGGCCGTCTCGGTCGATGACGGCGCAGCCCGATCCCGATCATGGTCACCGCGCCCGCGATCACCACCAGCACGGTGCCCAGCGCCAACGATGCGGAGGTCGCGATGAGCGCGAGTGCGACGGCGCTCGCGCAGCCGCCGAGCAGCGCCGCGAACCAGCGCAAGGACAACCGGCCCGCGATTTCGGTCATAGGCCCCCCTCGGTCGCACCGTCCCGATCCCACCGCCGGATTCGTTGGGCGACCCGCCACCGTGCCCTCGATCCTCACCCGCCGGGCGCGGGCGCACCGGTTCGCGGCTGAGCGCGGGAATCCGGTGTCGCCGCGGTGGAGGCCCCAACCGATCGCGGCGCGATCGGCCACCAATCCTGGACAACTGTCTTGATCATGGCACGAATCGCGGTGTCCTGTTGGACAGTTGGCCGAACCGGGCGACATCCGGCACTCCGCTCTCAGGTGCGACAGGTCGGCTCTCATAGGGTGGTGCGGTGCGGATATGGGCGGCCCCCGGCCGGGTCAACATCATCGGTGAGCACACCGACTACAACGCCGGGTTCGTGCTGCCCATCGCCCTGCCGCACGTGGTGCGCTGCGCGGCCGAACCCCGGCGGGACACCCTGGTGACGGTGCGTTCGCGGCAGCGTCGCGGCCCTGCCGTCCGCGTGCCGCGCACCGAGCTTGTGGCGCAACGCGATCGGGTGCCCGAATGGGCGCGATACCCGCTCGGGGTCATCGCCGAATTCGCGCGGCGCGGACATGCCGTGACCGGGGTGGACCTCGAGGTGGACGGCGCGGTGCCGATCGGGGCCGGACTGTCCTCGTCGGCGGCGCTGTCCTGTGCGGTCGCGCTCGCCGCGCGCGATCTGTTCGCCCACGAGGTCGGCATCCGTGAACTCATCGATATCGCGAGCACCGCCGAGAACACCTACGTCGGCGCGCCGACCGGTGTGCTCGACCAGTCCGCCGCCTTCCTCTGCACCGCGGGCCACGCCCTATTCCTCGACGTCCGCGCCTTCGCCGACGGCGGCTCCCCCGAACAGATCCCGTTCGACCTCGCCCGCTTCGACCTCGAACTCCTGGTCATCGACACCGGTCATCCGCACCGGCTCGTCGACGGCGAGTATGCCGCCCGCCGCGCCGAATGCGCCGCCGCGGCCGACGCCCTCGGTTTGCCCACACTGCGCGATGCCGAGCCCGCGGCGGTGGGGCGACTGACCGATCCGCTGCTGCGTCGCCGCGCGCGGCATGTGGTCAGCGAGAACGCCCGAGTCCTCATGGTTGCTGAAAAGTTGCATGATGGTGCGGACCCGCGCGATATCGGTCCGGAACTCACCGCATCCCACATCTCGCTCCGCGACGATTTCGAGGTATCCACCGCAGCGCTCGACACCGCCGTGACCCTCGCCCTGGAATCCGGGGCACATGGCGCCCGCATGGTCGGCGGCGGCTTCGGCGGCAGCGCCATCGCCCTGGTCGACCGCGCAGCGGGCACCGCCGCTGCCATCCGAGAAGCCCTCGCCCTGAAGGGCTTCGCCGCACCCCGCACCTTCGTCGCGGTGCCCTCCAGGGGCGCGCACCGAGTCGAATAGACGGCGACCTCTCCGGAATCCGGCGCGGACGGGCGGTGCGCAATGCGCCGATCCCGGCCCACAGTGCGGCACAATCACGCACACTGAGCGGTGCTCGACGTGGTGCGCCGCATCGAGCGTGCCCCGGAGGATCCAGGAGGAATCGCTGTGCCGCTGTCCGATTCACCGATGGTCCACGCCGCGTCGACGCTGCGATTGGATGCGGGACCCGTCGACTACGCGCTGGTCGCACTGTATTTCGTCTTCGTGCTCGGCATCGGTCTGCTCGCGCGGCGGGGGGTGTCCTCCAGTATCGACTTCTTCCTGTCGGGACGGTCGCTGCCCGCCTGGGTGACCGGACTGGCCTTCATCTCCGCCAACCTCGGCGCGGTGGAGGTCATGGGCATGTCCGCCAACGGAGCCGAGTACGGCTTCCCGACCTTCCACTACTTCTGGATCGGCGCCGTGCCCGCCATGCTGTTCCTCGGCGTGGTGATGATGCCGTTCTACTACGGGTCCGGGGTGCGCAGCGTGCCCGAATTCATGCGCATGCGTTTCGGACCGGGGGCGCATCTGGTGAACGCGCTGAGTTTCGCGGTCGCGCAGATCCTCATCGCGGGGGTCAACCTGTATCTGCTCGGATCCATCGTGAATGTGCTGCTCGGCTGGCCACTGTGGGTTTCGGTGCTGGTCGCCGCGGTGATCGTGCTCTCCTACATCACCCTGGGCGGACTCTCGGCCGCCATCTACAACGAGGTGCTGCAGTTCTTCGTGATCGTGGCGGCGCTGCTGCCGCTGACCCTCGTGGGGCTGCACAAGGTGGGCGGTTGGGAAGGGCTGCGGGACAAGGTGACCCACTCGCCCGGCGGCGCCGCGCAGTTGACCTCGTGGCCCGGTAACGCGCTCAGCGGATTCGCCAATGACTTCCTGTCCGTACTCGGCATCGTGTTCGGGCTCGGATTCGTGCTGTCCTTCGGCTACTGGACCACCAACTTCGTGGAAGTGCAGCGGGCCTTGGCCACCCACTCCATCTCCGCCGCGCGCCGCACCCCGATCATCGGCGCGTACCCGAAGATGTTCATCCCCCTCATCGTGGTGATTCCCGGCATGATCAGCGCCGTACTCGTACCGCAGATGATCGACTACAAGCAGGCCGAGACCTCCGGCGGCGCGACCGGTGACGTCACCTACAACCAGGCGATCCTCTACTTGATGAAGGAAGTACTGCCGAACGGACTGCTCGGCGTCGGCCTGGCCGGTCTGCTCGCGGCCTTCATGGCGGGCATGGCGGCGAATATCTCGGCGTTCAACACCGTATTCAGCTACGACCTGTGGCAGCAGTACGCGCGGCGCGGCCGCGGCGACCGCTACTACCTGCGCGTCGGCCGGTACGCCACCGTCGGTGCGACCGTGGCCGCCGTCTTCACCTCGTTCATCGCCGCCAAATTCCAGAACATGATGGACTACCTGCAAACACTGTTCAGCTTCTTCAACGCGCCCCTCTTCGCGACCTTCATCCTCGGCATGTTCTGGAAGCGGATGACCGCCGCCGCGGGCTGGATCGGCCTCGTCGCCGGAACCGGTTCCGCCATCATCGTTTTCATCCTGCACAAGACCGACGTCTTCCACCTCTCCGGTCAGGGATCGAGCTTCGTCGCGGCCGGAGTGGCGTTCGTGGTCGATATCGTCGTCAGCATTGCCGTCAGTCGGGTGAGCACCCCCAAACCCATTGCCGAACTCGTCGGGCTGGTCTACTCCGAAACCCCGAAACAACGGCGCACCGATCCGGAGGCCGCGACCCTGCCCTGGTATCAGCGCCCCGTCCTGCTCGCGGGCATCGCGCTCGCATTGGTAATCGTGCTCAATATCGCCGTCGGATAAGGAAGTCTCCCAATGCTTTTCGACATCCGAACCATAATCGCCGCACTGCTCGGGAGCTACGGCGTCATCCTCGTCGTGACCTCTTGGGTCGGCGACACCGCCGCGCAGAAAGCCAAAACCGGCGGTATCGATATCAACCTGTGGGCCGGGTTGGCGATGATCGCCGTGGCGTTGGCCTTCGTTGTGTGGGTCTTCCTGCGCCCCATCCACACGCCGCCCCCTGAGACACCCGACAACCCCGACGCTTAGGCCGTGTTTGAAAGTGGGTGAGGGCGGGTGGGTGTCCGCCCTCAGTTGTGTCGTAGCCACACGCGGCCTGGTGTCGCAGCAGGCAGCGCCGTCTGACCGCACCGGGGGCGCGTCACCACAGGTGCAGGAAGCTCCGGACGTCGTCATACCCGTCGACGGCCCGACTATCCACGTCCGACGGGTCGGCCTCGGCACGCGCCGCCAGCGACTTCACCAGTGCGAGGGCTTCATCGCTGAGACGTCCGAAACGCCGAGCGGTGTGTCCCAGGCATAGGCCGGCCAGTCCAAGCAACGGACTACCCGGCACAGCCTGCGTCCCAACCTGCACGCACCAGTGCTCAACGAACTCCGCGTCGTCGTCGTTCAACGCGCTTCCGACCAGGACACTGGCGGCCTCCCCCTCGGCCGTGCGGTCACGCAAAGCCCGCTCCAACGTCTCGACCACGACCAGGTGAGGCAGCGCGGGAGGGTTCTCAAAGCTCCGATGAGAGTGCACCGCGCGAGACTACGTGCCCCGCGTGATCCACACTCATCCGTGTCGTAGCCATTGGTTGATTGCGGCGACGTGGACGGTGGTCGGGTAGCGGATGGCGAGTTTGTCGAATCATGTTGCCACGGCCCGGTTTTGCTCGAGGAGGTTGATACCCGGTTGCGGCGGTGCCCTGACTGATCGGCAGGGATCGGGATAGTGGCTTTGATCCCGCGTCGGCGCAGGTGAGCGCGATTCGCGTGAGAAGAGTAGGCCTTGTCGGCCAGGACACGCTCGGGGCGCACGCGTGGGCGGCCGAGCCCGAAACGGGGCACAGCGATAGCAGCCGGCACGGCGGTGAACTGCGGACTGTCGGCGGCTTGACCTGCGGTGAGCAGCAGCGCGAGTGGTCGGCAGCCCTGCTCGCAGCCCAGGTGCAGCCTGGTCGTCCACCCGCCGCGGGAGCGGCCCAGCGCGCGATCGACGGGCTCGTCACCGGGCGGTTCGAGTCGGGTGTCGGGATCACGACGCGCGCCGGCGACACGCTGATGAGCGCGCACGACGGTGGAGTCCACGCGCACCTGCCGGCCGATACGACCGGCCGCATCGGCGAAGGCCTGCAATATTCTCAGGATGAAGACCCTGGTCCCGGCACGCTGCCAGCGGCGGACCAGCCCGTAGATCGCCTGCCTTGGCCCATAGGACTCCGGCACGTCACGCCAGGGCGAGCCGACGCGGGTGCGCCATCGGATCCCGTCGATGAGCTGTCGTTTGCTCCACTTCGGTGGGCGGCCGGTCTTCTTGCCCCGGGGCAGCAGCGTGCCAGCCGTGCCCACTGGGCATCGGTCAGATCTGCGCGCCCCGTCACCGCTACGCCGATCACGAGGTCTCCGGTGTTCAGTTGAATCGGGCGATCAACTCCTCTACCGGAGACCTCATCTGTTTACCAACGCGGACAACACCTTCCGACTCACCAACCACTTTCAAAACACGGCCTGGTCGCCTTTATCGCGGTCGCTATCGGACAGCGTGCTTCGCCGACCGCAGGCAGTATGAGGTCCGGGCTGCGCCGGGATGGGTCCGGCGCAGTCCGTCGCCGTCAGGTCAGGCTCGGGTAGCCGGCATAGCGGGCGGTGAGCGCTTCGAGGTGGTGGCCGGCCGGATCGTCGAAGTACACGCCGCGGCCGCCGTGGTGCGTGTTGATCTCGCCCGGTCGGCGCATCTGGGGATCGGCCCAGTACGTGATGTCCCGCGCACGAATGCGCTCCATGATCTGATCGAACGTGTCATCGCTGACCAGGAATGCGTAGTGCTGCCCTGGAAAATCGATCGGCGGATCCGCGAAATCGAGCACCCGGCCATCGGTCAGATATACGGCGACGAAGAACCCTGCTTCCTTCGGCTCGGGTAAGCCGAAGATCTCGGTGAAGAACCGCGCGGACTCGTATTTATCCCGCGCGGCGATAATCGTATGGTCGAAACGCACATCCACCTGTGGACGCGACATATGAACTCCTTCCTCCATGGACCTCGGAACCGGTGGTGTCATGGAGGGGGCGGGCCTCTGGCCCGCCACAAGGTCAAGGAGCTGCCGGGAACCCGTCTCGCTCACGGCATATCGCCGACCCGGCAGTCACGCCGCAGACTGTAGCACCCGCCTCGGGCAGGGGAAACCCGACTTGACCGGTGACCCCGTTGGGTGAAAGCTGTTGACGCGTGCCGCGTGTCGCCGCCGAGTGGACGGCGGTCGACATGGAGGCGCGCATATCGAGGAGGCTGCCATGGGTCCACATTCCCGGCTCGTCTGAGCGTGGTTACGCGCCCGTCTCATGGCGGTCGTTTGCTCATTGGATGTTTTCGCTGCCTGCCCGTCTCGTGACGGGTCCGCTGACACATTCCGAGTTCCTTCGCCGTGGTGCGTATTCGGTGCCGACGGCGGTGGTCGCTGTTTCCTCGATCAGGAGATCTCTTATGTCTGTTGATGATTCACAAAGTCCCCAATTTCCGGCGAGCCGTCGGTGCATCCGTCCATCGCCGGGATATGCCCGCACTCTGCCGATCCCGCGCCCCGCATCCGGCGGTGAGTCGTGACCCAACCCACCCGCACCCCCGGTGCCGCCGACCGCGCCCGCGCCCTCGGCAAGGAACTCACCGCCATCCACAACTGGCTGCGCAGCGAATTATCCCGTGTCGCAACAGAACTCGACAACTACCTCACCGGCGGCGCGCCACCAACCCACCTACAGGCCCACTGCCTGGCCTTCTGTCAAGCACTGACCGACCACCACCGCAGCGAAGACCGCACCGCATTTCCCGCCCTATCACGGCAATTCCCCGAACTCGCCCCGGTCCTGGCTGGCCTCAGCGAGGACCACCAGTTCATCTCCGACATCCTCGGCCGAATGCGATCCCTGCTCACCACAGTCACCCCCGTCAATGCCCAAGATGTCCGAAGCGAACTGGCGGGGCTGTCGGCCATCGTCGAATCCCACTTCCAATGGGAGGAACGACGCATCGCCACCGCCCTCGACCAACTCGCCGATCAAAACCGAAGCAGCGAAGAACTTTTCGGTATCAACCCGACCGAACCCACGGTTCGGTCGAACCCCGGCGGGTGAGGTACCCGCCCTTCGGGTTGGGTACCTCACACCTAGGGTGTTGCGGGTATTGCCGCACTACTCGACGGCCTCGTCCTTCACGAACAGTTCGTCGATGCGCTCGATCGTGTGTGCTTTCCCGAGCCAGCGGCGCATCGCTGTGGCCACGTTGGTCATATTGATGAAGAAGAGCTGGTCGGGCGGGACATCGATACCGCGCTCATCCAAGATCCGCAGGAGTTCTTCCCTGTCCCTGTCGACAACCTTGTCCTCTTCGGCATTTGCCATTGCGTTCACGATCAGCTTCATCCAAAGCAAGCCGAGCTTCGATGTCGGCTCTCCCCTATGCCACGAGGTCAGATCGGGGAGCACGTAGAAGATCTCGCATGCGGACTTGACGGTGGCGGATCGCACCACCCAGTCCTTGAGTCGTACAACGTCTTCGCAGTCCATGATCCGGGAGCGGGCACCATCGCCGATGGGGATGCCCCGAGCGTCCAGGATATTCAGAATGTTCTCTTGCAGCGTCTCCACCAGAACTTTCACCACCGCCATCATCACAGGGTGCTCGCGCAGGGTTTGCGGAGTGCTGCCGGTGGACGACTCGTCTGTGACGGTCACCGGCGGTCTCCACTGTGAACGAGGTGGTCTGAATCCGTGAGTCGGGTGATCTTCCGGGTCATCATGCGAACACCTCGCCGAACGAACGTGCGACGGAGGATCGCGCGAACCAGAGGTGGAGTTGTGCGGGGTCTTGGCAGTTCATGATTCGGGTGCGGGCGTCGTCGGTGACGGCGATGCCCCGAAACGACATGTTCTGCATGATGTGGCTCCGTGTCACTGCCAGAGTTGTTGCCGCCGTCGCTTGCTCCACTCCCCTCGCCATTGCGTTCTCGCGCATAGCCTGCGCGGTGATCCCGCGGAACCAGCTTTCGTGAATAGTCACCAGATTCCTCCACGTTTCCAGGGCGGACGTGCCCTTCAGGCCGTTTTCGATCACTTCGATCCAGATTTGGGCATCATCAGTATTCTTGATTGTTTCCAGGGCTGCGGCCACTGTTTTCAGGATCTCATCGATGCCCTTCTTCTTCGCATGGGCGATGGCCGACAGCGAGGCCAGCGGAATATCGCCGATGGCGGTTTCGATATCGGTGATGCGCGGGGCGTTGCTGGGGCCGATGACGAGTGGCCAGGCGGTGAGGCTTTTACGCCAGGCCGACGGTCCATATAGGTGGGCTTGGTTTGCCCACCGCTCTACGGCGTTGTCTTGGCAGACGACTGCGAGCACCACCGGGAGCTTGTACTTGCTGCGGAGGTAGGCCTGGTAGTAGGCCCAGGAATCCAGCTTTTTGTCCTCCTTCTCCTGCTGCGATTCGATGACCAGGATGAATGGCTCGGTGGTGGTGTCGAGACGCATGACCATGTCGGCCCGGCGCTCGAGGGGTTCCAGCGTGGTCAAATCCGTTGAGAGCATGTGGTTGTCGATCGTCTCGCCGAAGTCCATGTCGAGGGCTTTGAACATTCGTGTGAACACACCGGGGTCGTGCTCGAACAGCCGGTGCATTGCTTCATGCTGTGCACTTACCATGGCCGCCAACGTACTTCGCGGTTCTCGAAAATCTGTTCGATGCTGGAAATTTGCTCGGTCAACGACGGCGTTTCGCGTCCAATCACGTTCGTGTCGCGTTGAAATCACGAAAAGCTGGTCATGTGAACAATTTTCGGCACCGCAGACAGAAAGGCTGCTCCACCCGAAATGGGTGAAGCAGCCAATCAATTCGGGACACTTATTTGTTCAGATTCGGCATCGGGGAGTCGATGGTGCTGAAGTACTGAACGGCCGCCGCGATCGCCACCGGGGCGGTGATGACGAACTGCGCGGCTTGGGAGCCAGACACATTCAAAGAAGGACTACTTCGCGGCGCGCCACCTCCCGGCCACGCCGACGATCACATCGACGGCGAGGAATCCGAGCAGACTCAGCCCGACCAGCGGTAGGAACCACGCCACCACCAGCGCGACAACCACCAGCGGCGCGACCAGCCACGGCGCGGTCTGCCCGAGCGCGCCCCGACGCGGACCCCGACCGAGCGCGAAGCCGGCTCCACGAGTCGGCCTGCGCCGCCACCACATTCGGTAGCCGAGCACAATGACCGCGATCAACCCGAGCATGCCCGCCAGCAGCAGTAGCTGATTGAGCAGTCCGAACAGCAACCCCATATGGAACTGGATGCCCCAGTTGGTGAATTTGGCCATCAACGGCCAATCGGCGTAGCGCAGCGAATCGGTGACGGCGCCGGTCGCGCCGTCCACGGCCACCGCATCGACGGTGTAGGTGCCCGACATGCGCCGCTCCTTGACCGCGAAGGCCTGCCCGGCCGCGGACGGAATGGCGATCTCGGCAGGCTGGGTGACGCCTTGCCCCTTCGCGATCGCGTACACCCAATCGAGCTGCTGAATGCGTGCGGTCGGATCGGTGGGCGAGGTCGCGGACATGTGGTGCTCGGCATGTTCACCGCCCGAATGCTGCACCGGCGCAGTCGATCCCGGCAGGCTGGTGCTGACGGCGGGTGTGGTCCAACTGAGTTGCCTACGCAGTTCGGCGATATTGTCCCCGGCATAGGTGGACCAGGTCATACCGGTCACCGAGAGCAGCAGCATCAGCGGCAGTGTCCAAACGCCAATGGCGCCATGCCAATTCAGTGTCCGTCCGCGTCCCTTCGCGGAACGGTCGGGCGCCAGCAGCCAGCCCACCCCATCGCGCTGCCGCCTGCGTCGCACCCGCCGCCACCACAGCACCAGCCCGGCGAGCGCGATCACCCACAGCCAAGAAGCCGCCAACTCGCTGTAGATCCGCCCCGACTCGCCGAGGTGTAGATCCCGATGCAGATGGTCGATCCAGGTGCGCAACGGGAGCGCACCCGAACTGCCGTACACCACGGATTCGCCGACGGGTTCGGCGGTGTGCGGGTTGACGAACACCGCGCGCCGCTCACCCGCGCCGAGAGTGGAATCCCCGAAAAGGACCCGCGTCGTCCGGCCCGCGTCCGGCGCGGGCGCGACCGCGACCAGCGACAACTCGGGCCTGGTCCGCACCGCCGCCGAAACCTGCTCCGCCAGTGGCTTGACCGGACCTTCCGGAGCGACTTGAAGCAGATCACGGGAGACGATCTGCTCCAACGTCGGCGAGATCGCGTACAGCGCGCCGGTGACGGCGGCGATCAGGATGAACGGTGCGACGAAGATCCCCGCATAGAAGTGCAGGCGCATCGCCAAGGGATACAGCCCGTTTCGGGCGCGCCGAGTCGGTTCGGTGCGCGGCGATACTTCCGGGACACTCAGGTCCTCGGTAATTGTCATCGGTAATTCGTTTCTGAGAGTGGGGAATTGGAACAAACTGTGAGGACGGAAATTGCACAAGCAGGCGCTGCTGCGAGATCGTGTGGCTCGGAGTTGTTCGGAACTATCCGAGCGGTGCTACCGAGCGGCCCGTATCCATCTGGATCACCCGATATCGCACGGCGGCGAAACCGAACAGCCCGACACCGATCGCTGCTCAGCGCGGTGCATGTCAGCACCGCGACACTCGCGAACCCCACGCGCCGGATCTGCAAGCCGAACCAGTCGCGTGCCGGGCAACCGACTCCGCAGCGCAATCGAGTTCTCGACAACCTGCGCCATAGTGCTTCGAGCGTCGGACGATCTGCGCCGCAGCCGTATCGATCGCGTGCCGACCTGTGCCGGAGCACACGACGACCCGTGCCGCAGGTCCGTCGAGTTCTCGACAACCTGCGCCGCAGTGCCTTCGAGAGTTCACCGGTCCGCGCCGCCGACCAATCGATTGCGTACCGACCTGTGCCGGAGTGCGTGTCGACCTGTGCCGCAGGGCAATCGACTTCTCGACAGTCTGCATCGCACTGCTTCAAGAGTCGATCGATCCGCTCGCCGACCAATCGATTGCGTCCCGACCTGCACCGGAGTGTGTGCCGACCTGCGCCGCAGCGCAATCGAGCTCACCACGGCCTGAATCGCAGTGCCAGTGGGCCGTACGACGATCGGTGCCGCAGTGCTATCGAGTGCACGCCGACCTGCACTGAAGCGCAGGACTCTTCACGCTGCCGCGAAATCGAGTTCTCGACAATGTGAAGCGCAGTGCTTTCGAGCGCCCTACGGTCTGTGTCGCAGGTCAATCGTGCACCGAAGCGCATGACGACCTGCGCCACAGCACAGTCGAGCGTCCAACGACTGCCCGGCAGCACTGTCGTGCGTACGTCGTCCCGCACCCGAGTGCACAACGGCCAGGGTCGAAGCACAATCGAGCCCACGAGTCTGTGTCGCAAGACAATCGAGTGCCCGATAGCCCGCGTCGTTCTGCACCGAGGCGCATGACGACTTGCGCGACAGCGCAATCGAGCGTCCGACGACTGTTCGGCGGCGGCCTTTCGTGTCCACGCCGTCATGCACCGGAGCGCGCGACGGCTTGGGCCGAGGCCCAATCGAGGTCACGACAGTCTGCGTCGCAAGGCAATCGAGTGCCCGATAGCCCGCGTCGTTCTGCACCGAAGCGCATGACGATCTGCTTGACAGTGCAATCGAGCGTCCGACGACCACCCGGCAGCAGTGCTTTCGTGCATGTCGTCCCGCACCGGAGTGCATGACGGCACGGCGAAGCGCAATCGAGCTCACGACGACCTGCGTGGCAAGGCAATCGGGTGCCCGAAAGCCGGTGCCGACCTGTACCGAAGTACCTGGCCGACTTGCGTCACAGTGCGATCGATAGTTCGACGACGGCCTGGCAGCAGTGCTTTCGTGCATGCCGTCCCGGACCGGAGTGCATGACGGCCTAGGTCGAGGCCCAATCGAGGTCACGACAGTCTGCGTGGCATGGCAATCGAGTGTCCGAAAGCCTGTGTCGACCTGTACCTCAGTACCTGAGGACTTGCGTCACAGTGCGATCGAGCGCTCGACGACTGCCTGGCAGCCGTGCGTTCGTCTATGCCGTCCCGCACCGGAGTGCACGACTGTTTGGGCTGAGGCCCAACCGAGCTAACGACAACCTGCCTCGCAAGGCATTCGAGTGCCTGGTACCCGCGCCGACCTGTACCGAAGTACGTGGCCGACTTGTGCTACAGCGCAATCGAGCGTCCTGCGGCTGCCCCGCAGCGGTGCGTTCGTGCAGGCCGTCCGGCACCGGAGTGCATGACGGCCTGCGTTGTGAAATCGAGCGCGCGACAACAGCATCGCAAGGCAATCGCGGCTGGACAGCCTGCGCCGAAGCGCGACTGGACGCCGAACCGGAAGTTCGCGGATCAATCGAATTCCGGGCGATCTGTGTAGTAGACCGCCCGGGCAAAGGGTGGATTGCGTGGCAACGCAATCGTGTCCCGATGTTCTGCCACAACGCAACCGACCACTCGATCGTCGAATCGCAGTGCGACTGCCGGACCCTGGAGGTCGCATTGCGACCAACCACTGAGCGCGGGAAGTCGCGGTGTGGCTACCGACTGAAGCCGGGGCCGTATCGCGACCGACCGTTGAGTCCTGGAAGTCGCGGTGTGGCTACCGACTGAAGCCGGGGCCGTATCGCGACCGACCATTGTGCCCTGCAAATCGCAGCGCGACTGCCAACTGAAGCCGGGAACCGCAGTGCGATCCCAGGGAATCGCACCATGATCGAGCCCCCAACCCATCAATCGCGCAGATCCAACCCGTCTCCGCAGGCCCGGATTCCGCCCCTCATCAACAAGCAGACCGGACTACAACTTCAACGACAGAACCACACGACCATCGACGTCGAACGACCGAACAAATCCGCCTCGACCAACCCGAAAACCATTGCGCCGAATCAACCGACAGCCAACAGGCCGGATATCGAACGCGTAGGCGGCCCCCGACTCCGCAGCCCGTTCACCGCGAGCAACCGCAGAATAACCCGGTCCCGATGTGCCAACCGCAGCGTCGCCGGTCCGATAATCGCAGGCGGGCAATACTTCCGCGGCAAGACCCGCGAAAGCACCGCACACCCGAATCGATAAGCCCCTTCGGCTCCCCGAATCAGCACGGCCGCAATAACAGCCGCTACCAAATGGGCCCCCACCATCGCGGGTGAGATCTGCATATCCCCGTGGTGCATATGCCCGGAACTCCACCCCATGGTGATATGACCGAGCACCTGCCCACCGGCGAGCGCCGTCACCAACCCGATGACGGTCTCGCCCAAGGCCCCCGCCACCAGCGCCCCGATCACCGCCGCTCCGGCGACCAACAGCATCAGCGTGGTCCCGCTGGGTGCGGCGCCCCCTGCGGCCCAGCCGTGGGCCGCGACGGAGATAGCCCCCGAGGTCGTCCCGGCCGTAGCGCCGCGCAGCCGTGCCACCGCACCGCTGCGCGCCGCATTCCGGCACCCGACCTGGAAACTCACGCGCCGATGATAACCGATGAATAACGAACCGAATTACCACCCGGTGGGCGCGATAACTCAGTTCTCCTGGACCGGTATTTCGGCGAGTGGTTTGCGCAACAGTTTCCCGGTCGCGTTGCGCGGCAACTCGTCGAGGAAGATCACTTCGCGCGGCACCTTGTACCTGGCCAGGTTCGCCTTGACGTAATCCTTGATCTCCTGCGGGTCCCGCGTGGACTCGGGGCTGGGAACCACGAACGCGCGCAACCGTTTTCCGAATTCCCGGTCGTCCACGCCGATGACCGCGGCCTCGAAGACGTCGGCTCGCGCGGCGATGAGGTTCTCCACCTCGAGCGGGAAGACGTTCTCGCCGCCGGAGACGATCATGTCGTCGTCGCGCCCGTCGATGTAGAGCAGACCTTCGGCGTCGAAGTGTCCGACGTCGCCGCTGGACATCATGCCGTGCACGGTCTCCTTGGTGCGTCCGTCGGTGTAGCCGCCGAAGGCGAATCCGTTGTCCACGAAGATGGTTCCGGTGATATTCGGTTCGGTGATCGGGTTGCGGTCCGCGTCGAGCAGCACGATGCGGATGCCGACGGGCGCGCGTCCCGCGGTGGTGGGGAAGCGGCGCAGATCCTCGGGGGTCGCCACGGTCATGACCGCGCATTCGGTGGAGCCGTAGAGGTTGTAGAGGCTGTCGTTGAAGTGGTCCAGGGTGCGGGTGACCACGTCGGGCGCGATGGCCGAGCCCGCCGCGAAGATGACCTTGATGCTGGAGACGTCGTATTTGTCGAGGACGGTCTGGTCCAGGTCGAGGATGCGCTGCAGCATGGTGGGCACCACCACCAGCGAATCCGCCCCGTAGGCGTCGATATTGGCGAGGGTCTGCTCCGGGTCGAATCGCCGCTGCTGGAAGATGACCCGGTTGCCCAGTGCGACTCCGATCGTGAATTGCGACAGTCCGGTGCCGTGGAAGATGGGCGCGGCCATCAGCATGGTGCCATTGGCGGGTAGCGGGACCCGGTCCACGAATTGCGCGGAGGCGAACGGGCTGACCCGGTCGCGCGGCGCGCCCTTCGGAGTTCCGGTGGTGCCGCTGGTCAGGATGACCATGCCGCCGGGTTTGGCGGGTGCGGGCAGTTTCGCGGTGGACTGTCCGGCGATGAGCGAGTCGACGGTCGGGATGGCCGGGTCAGCAGTGTTTTTCTCCTCGGCGTCTTTGTCATCCACCCAAGTGAGCACGCGCGGGATCTCGGCCGGGATGGCGCTCATCAGGTCGAGGAATTCACTGTCGTGCAGCACCGCTTTGACCTGCTCGCGCGCGGCTACATCGGCGAATTGCGGTTTGGCGAAGCCGGTGTTCATCAGGACGGCGCGCACGCCGAGTTTGCCGGTGGCGACGAGGCTGAGCACCATGCCGCGATGGTCGCGGGCCAGGACGGCGACGACGTCACCGGGCGCGATGCCCATGTCCCGGAGCCCGCGGGCCAGCGCGTTGGACTGTTCGTCGAGTTGTTCGAAGGTCATCTCGCCGCGTTCGTCGACGATCGCACCGGCGTGCGGTCGGGTCTGGGCGGCATGCATGACGACGCCCGCGAATGGGCCGAATTTGAGCATGTTGAACCCGGATCGCACCGCGTGATCGGGTCGTAACGGGTTGAACAGTTGCCGTTTGACCATGACATTGACGCTGGCGGCGAGCACGTTGGCGGTTTCGCCTGCCTTGCGGACGGCGTCGGTGAGCGCGGGGAAGGACACAGACATCGACAACAACCTTCCGGCGATCCCGCCCGCCGCACGCGGGTGGCGTGGACCGCAACCTCGGGATCCAGTGCTGCCGCTAACAATAGCAAGCGATAGTGAAACCGCTGTGTCTCGGATCTCAGCTGGGCCGCTCGTACTCCATCAGCTCCCGCCGCAGCAGCTTGCCCGTCGCATTGCGCGGCAGCTCCGCCAGTAGGAACACCTCGCGCGGCACCTTGTAGCGGGCCAGGTTCGCCTTGACGAACGCCTTGATCTCCGACTCCTCCGGCGTGTGCCCCGGTTCGGGCACGACGAAGGCGCGCAAGCGCTTGCCGAATTCGACATCGTCCACCCCGACCACCGCCGCGTCGAAGACATCCGCGCGCTCCAGCAGCAGGTTCTCCACCTCCTGCGGGAAGACGTTCTCCCCGCCGGAGACGATCATGTCGTCATCGCGGCCGTCCACCATGAGCAGCCCGTGCCGGTCGAAATGTCCGACATCGCCGCTGGCCAGGAATCCGTCGATGATCTGCTTGTTGCGGCCGTCGGTATAGCCCTCGAACGGCGCGCCACTGCGGACGAAGATGCGGCCGGTGGTCTCGCGGGCGGTGATGAGGCGATCATTGTCGTCGTGGAGGCGGACCTCGCAGGTGATGGGCGAGCGTCCCGCGGTGCCGGGGGACAGGGCCAGATCCTCGGGGGTGGCCACCGTCGCCACCGCGCATTCGGTGGAGCCGTAGAGGTTGTAGAGCACCGGCCCGAATACCTTGGCCACCTTCTGACACAGTTCCGGCGCCAGCGCCGACCCGGCCACCAGAATGCACTTCAGTTGGGACAGATCGTATTTCGCGAGGATCGCCGGATCCAACTCGACCATGCGATGCAGCATGGTCGGCACCGCGACCAGCATCTGCGCCCGATGCTCGGCCACCAGCGCCAAGGTGGCCTCGGCGTCGAAACGCCTGCGCAGCACCGTTTTCGTGCCGAGGGACATGGCCACCAGCCAGGTGCCGAGTCCGGTGCTGTGGAACAGTGGCGAGACGATCACCTGAGTTCCTCGGCGCGGGTAGGGGATTCGATCCACCATGCCCGCGGTGGCCAGCGGGTTGACCCGACTGCGCGGCGCACCCTTCGGCAGACCCGTTGTGCCGCTGGTGAGTATGACGATTCCGCCGGGGTGCGCGGGCGCGGGCAGCGGCTCGCTCGAGTTCTCGGCGATCAACTCGTCCAGAGTCCGTGCGCCCGAGGGGATTTCGCCCTCGACCCAGGTGAGATAGCGGGGCAGCTCTTCGGGAAGCGCGTCGAGCAGACCGAGGAATTCGCTGTCGTGCAGGACGGCGCGCACCCCTTCCCGCTCGCACACCTCGGCGAACTGCGGTTTGGCGAAGCCGGTATTCAGCAGTGCCACCTTGGCGCCGAGTTTGCCCGCGGCGATCAGCGCGAGCACCAGGCCGCGATGATCGCGCGCCAGCAAACCGACGACCGTGCCCTCGGTGATCCCAGCCGTGCGCAGACCGCGTGCCAGAGCGGTGGATTGGTCATCGATCTGGCGAAAGGTCAACTCGCCGTGCTCGTCCACCAGCCCCGGTGCGTCGGGGGTGGCGCGCGCGGCGCGCCGGGACGCCGTGACTGCGGGTCCGTAGACGTGCGAATCCTGGATCGCGCGCAGCGCCTCCCGCGGTCTCGTCGGGTCGATGATCCCCTTGGCCCGCAGGATCCCCAGCGCCTTCACGGCCTCCAGCGCGTGCGCCAGCTTCATATCCAACACCTCCACCAGACAACGGAACCTCACGGTACCGTGCGGTGGCGTGGCTCACACGGCTTCGGCGAGCAGCGGAAACGGCTGTGCCGCCTCGAGTTCGTACGCCGTCTCGAGCAGGGTGCGCTCATCGCCGTACGCGGCGGCCAACTGGACGCCGATCGGCACCCCGGTATCGGCCATCCCCATCGGCAGCGAAATGGCGGGTGTGCCCGCGACATTATTGAGCGGGGTGAAGCCGACATAGCCGATCAGCCGCTCCCGCAGCTCCTCGAAATCGAGCGTGGGGCTGAGGTACCCGAGTTCGGGTGTGATGTGGCTGAGCACCGGGGACAGCACCAGTTCGTGCCGATCGAACATGCGGGCACAGGCGCGGGCGGTGCCGCGCAGTCGCAGCAGCGCGCCGGGCGTGCGTTGCGGTGCGGCGCGGTGGCGGGCACGCAAGCCCAGCGTCAGCCCATCCAGGGCCGCGATATCGAAGGTGCGGTCGAAGACGAAGCGCCCGGTCGAGGCGGCGAGATCGGCAAGCAGCGCCCAGTACTGGAGGAAATCGTCGGCGAACTGGCGGCCCACCGGCAGTTCGATCGGTTCGACGAGGTGCCCGGCCTGCTCGAGCAGGGCCGCGGTGCGCAGGACGGCGGCACGGGTCTGGTCATCGGTCGGGGCGCCGGTGATGGTGTCGAGTATCAGACCGACCCGCAGGCGGCGGCGGGCCGGACCCTGCACCAACCCGATCGGGGGCAACGCCGGATTGCGTCGGTAATCCTCGATGGCGGCGAGATAGGCGGCGGTATCGCGGACACTGCGGGTGAGCACGCCCTCGGAGATGAGGTTGATCGGCATGGTGCGGGACTGCTCGCCGTTGACATGGCGGTCCCGGCTCGGCTTGAGACCGACCAACCCGGCGCAGGCCGCCGGAATGCGAATCGAACCGCCGCCGTCATTGGCGTGCGCGATGGGCACCACGCCCGCGGCGACCAGTGCCGCCGCGCCGCCGGAGGACGCGCCGACCGAGTAGTCGGTGTGCCAGGGATTGCGCGTGGGCTCCTCGGTCATGAATTCCGTTGTGGGACTGAAACCGAACTCCGGCATCCGGGTCTTGCCCAGGACGGTCAACCCGGTGCTGCGCAACTGGCTGGTGTACGCGCCGTCGCGGCGGGCGGGGGCCGCGCGGAAGGCGGCGCTGCCGTGATTGCTGGGCAGACCGCGCACATCGGTGTTGTCCTTGACGTAGGTCGGCACACCGAACAGCGCGCCGTCCTTGCCCTCGGCATAGCGGGGCTGCTCGTGGATCGCGTAGGCGAGGGCGTGCAGGGTGGGGTCGACGGCCTGCGCGCGCGCCGCCGCCGCGGCGGCCAGTTCCTCCGGCGTGGTCGAACCGTCGCGAACGGCCGCGGCCATCGCCACCGCGTCCAGTCGGCCCAGCGCGTCATCGATGAAGGCAGTCAGTCGGTTGTCCATCATGTTTCGAGGGTAGGTGGCACGCGGCACTAAGGTGCACCCATGCGTATCGCGGCCCTCGCGGCCATCCTCTTGCTGGCGACCGGTTGCGCCGCGTCCAAGGACCAGACCCCACCGCAGGCCGTGAATGCGGCGCCCGCGGCGCCGGAGACGGTCTCGGCCGCGCCGTCCAAGGCCGGACCACCCGCTTCCGGGGCATCGATGAAGACCTTCATCGGGTGGGTCGAGGCGGGCAGCTCGGTCGCTACGGCCAAGTACGGCATAGCTATTCGCGAAGAGGACGGAACGTCCACCCAATTGCGGAATGGGGATCTGTCTTTCGTCAGTCCAACCGGAAAAATCAAATGCCTCACCAACTTTCAGGACGGACAGTCCGGGCTCATCTGCCGGGTCGATCTGAAGGATCCGCCGCCGCGTCCGGACGGCGGCATCGGGAACTGGGTCGGCGGTTGGGTCGATTTCGGCGGTTCGGACCTGAATGTCGGTTCTTTCCACGGTGATCCGGGCGCATTCCTGCGTGGCAGCGGACCGGAACTTCCCTACGGATCCCGAATCACCGTGCACGACTTCAGTTGTCGAATGGACACCACCGGGATGTACTGCCTCGCACCGGATGGCAATGCGGGCGTGAAGATGAGCGATGCGGGCATCGTCGCTTTCGGCTGCCTGTCCGAGCGCACCGACCGGCTCACCGGACGGGCCTACGCCTGCTGATCGCGCTGCCGCTCGACGGTGAACTCCGCATCGTTGCGCGGCACCCCGACGCCGCGCCACTCGAACGGAATACCCTGCGCGGTATCGGGATTCATCGTATCCATGAGATGGAAGTGCAGGTGCGGCTGGGTGCTGTTGCCGGAATTGCCGCAGCGGCCCACCTGCTGACCGGCGGTGACGTGCTCGCCGACGCGCACGCTGACCGAACCCCGTCTCAGGTGGCACAGTTTCGCGTATGTTCCGTCCGCGAGCTCCAGCGTTATGGAGTTTCCAAAGATGAAGCTGCGCGGACCCACCGAGCGCACGAACTGCTCCACCAGGAACAGATACAGCACCCCGAGCACGCTGTTGCGCGCGCGATGATCGCGGCGCTTGTCGACCACGGCGACCACGGTGGCATCGGCGGGGGCCAGGATCGGGCGACCGAAGGCCGCGAACTCCTCCGGTTTGCGGAACTGCCACAAACCCCTTGTGCGGTAGGGCGATTCGACCAGATCAATGGCGTGGCTCTGGCCGCCCCAGCGTGTGCCGTGACTCGGGATCCGGTCCGCCGGACTATTGCAGGCCACCCAGGTGCCGCTGACCGGCGGATCCGTGACCACTGCCTCGCGCAGCGGTGCAGGCCGGATCCGGCGCTGTACCGCGCGGAACAGAAGTTCGGCCACGACGGCGAACGCGGTCAGCGCGAGAATCCCGTGGAATACGGTCTGGACGATCTTCGCATTCCCTGTCGGATGCCACCCGGCCAACACGGTCGCGGTATTGACGAGCGCGGCAACAAAGAACACCGCCTGTATACGGTGCAGGATCGATAAAACCTTCGGCGCCACGGTATTTCCTCTCACCTTCGCGCGCTCGCCAACGCGACGAGCAATGGCACCACCCGCCCCGCGGGCACCTCGAAGCGCCCGCGACCCGCCGTCTGCAACCAGCCGACCGCGGCCAACTGCCGCAGATGGTGATAGATCTGGCCCGAGGTGCCCACACCGTCGAGTTCGGTCAGCTCCGCCGCCGTCCTACGCCCGGCCAGGATCGCCCGCAGCAGGCGAAGCCGCACCGGACTGCCCAGTGCCGCAAGGCATTCCGCGGCCTCATCGGCATCATCCTCGAGCAGTGCGTCCGTCGTGAACGTCATCTGCCAGCGGTAGCGTTCCCTGGTCGGCAGGGTGAGCGCCCCGGTGAACAGCACTCCGCCCGCGGCGAGCCCGGCGGCCTCGAAATCATGCTGCAGGCGCGTCAGCGCCCAGAGCTCTTCGGGTTCCGACGTCATCGCCGGCTGCTCCCGTCCGCGCTCCTCCAGCGTCGCGATGCGCCGCTCCAACTCCGCCACCCGTGCCTCGAGATCCACGAGTATGAATCTACGTAATTACGTAACTCTTGACAAGTTGCGCCGCCAACGCGAGAGAATCAACCTCCCCTGAAGTATCGACAACCACCGTCGGTGCCGGCCCCAGCGGCTCCGCCCGATCCGCCCACTCCTGCCACACCCCGACCAGCCGCTCGCCATCCCGATGCAATCCGGCCCGTCGCCGCCCCGCATACCGCGCCCGCGCCGTCTCCACCGGCACGTCACACCAAACCTCCACCACCCGAAGGGCTTCCGATCGTGCGATCCCTGCCGCGGCATACCGCAGATCGCGCGGCTTGAACCACCACGAATCCACCACCACCGTCCCCGCCGAGGCGCGGGCAAGCGCCCACACCGCGTCCATCGCGATCCCGCCCAGCTCCGCGAGGTCCGCCGCGCCGTCGACACAGTCCGCCAGCGCCTCCTTCACGGCATCCTTGGACAGAAATCGGGCACCCATCGCGCCCGCGAGCCCACGGCCCAGCGTCGTCTTTCCAGCTCCCGGCAAACCATTGACCAGCACAAGGAATTCGGCCATCCAGACATGGTGGCGCATTGCTACCCGGACAGTCCCGCTGCGTCGCCCGACGGCTTGCCTCGGGCCGTATCCGAATACGGCGAATGGGCCGGTGTGAAATTCACACCGGCCCATCCCCGATCGCGAACTAGTTGTAGACCGCCCCGAACGACGGAATCGAGATGGTGGCCAGCTGATACTGGTACCCATCGGGATTCGCATCGCTCACCGGCACCGACCATCGATGCCAGAGACTGCCGTACACGGCGGCCACGACCATTCCGCCCCCGATATCGAGCGCGCGGGTGCGAATGGTGGTGTCCACCGGGACATCGGCGTGTTCCAGTAGCGTTTCGGTGCCGCTGCGCCCATTGGACAGGTTGATCCACAGCACTTGCAGTTTCGCGCCGGTCTGATCGGGTGCGATGCTTCCCGGCCCACCGAAGAACGCCAATCGGAACCCGTCGAGCCCGAGCGCGATCCCGGACCCGTAAACGCCGGGACCGGAACCATCGCGCCCGATATCGGACTGGGCCGGAATCTGAAACGGTTGCGCGGGCAACGCGACCGCGCCCGCACTCGGAATGGCTCCCGACGCCAGCAGGCGGTCCACCGCCTGCAGAGCCGCCGGATTTCCCTCCGCCACCGCCCGCAATCGCTGCGCGGCGGCGGTCCAATCCACCGTCGGTGGACCGGCCACCGCATTCCCGGCGAATGCGACGGCCAAAGCCACCGCAGTAGCCAAAACAGCGGCAATACGACGCATACCTCTCAGTTGCATAACCAGTTCTCCTAAGTTCCCCTGGTACAGCTCACCGATATTCCGTCCGTACAACCAAAAACCCAACGACCACCGGCCGCCAAGCCTCCCATTAATACCAACCAACCCCGCCCACCCGCACACGCCCCGCGTGTCGCCGCCAATCCAACCAACAGGGCACCCCGGCGCGCATCACTTGGCGCATCGCGCCAACCTTGCTAACATGGGGGCAACGATGCCCGCCAAGGCTAGAGCGCAAGCTTCCTTACTTCGGCGGGCTCTTTACTATCCTCGGGCGGTATGAAGCCCTTCCTCAGCGTCACGGAGCAAGTAAACAGGCTGCGCGACAACGGCCTTGCGCTACGCGAGGACGAAAGCGTCGTGGCTGAGCACTTTCTCCGAGACCACAACTACTATCGAGTCAGCGGTTCCTTCCGCTACTTCCAGGTCAACCCGCCTGCCGGTCTGAATCAGTTCAGATCGGAGTCCAGCTTCGAGAAGATCCGGACCGCATACGAATTCGATCGGCGACTCGCGCAGCGGCTCCAGTCCGGACTCGCCGAGTTCGAGATCGTCTTCCGTTCCCAACTGGCCTACCTGATGGCGCGATCCGCAGGTCCGACCTCGTATCTGGATGAGCAAACCTACGATGACAAGAACGGAGCACGGGATCGGCTGCTCCAGGACATCCGCAATGAGAGCAGACGGTCCAACGAGCGGTTTGTCCAACACCATTCGACGCTCGGTGAGCCGATGCCGATCTGGGCGGCTGTCGAGGTGATGTCGTTCGGCACCACATCGAAAATGTACGGCTTGGTCAAGGATGCCGAGGGGGTGTTCAAGCCGCTGGCGGCCAGGTTCGGTATCAGCCACCGAGCGTCGCGGCGAATCTTCCGTGCCATGACCGTGCTTCGGAATGTGTGCGCACATCATGGGCGTATCTCGAACCGCAATCACCGCATATCCCTGGAAGCGCCCCGCGAACTTCAGCAGCAGCCCGACAAGACCATCTACAAAGACACTCCCTGGGCCTGGGTGCTCACCCTGGGACACCTGGTTGACAACGTACGGGCCAACCATGATTATTCCGAGTCGCTGTGGGATTTCCTCGAGGCCGAACCGGAATGGCTGTGTAAGGGTCTGATTTATCCATCGGAGATGTGAGGCACCCCGGCGAACCGGTGCGAATCCCAGCGGAAGCGCACCGGCTAGCTGTTGTGCGCCAACCTATTTCAGTTCGGCGCTGCTCTTGCCGAGGACTCGGCGGGCGACGATCAGCTGTTGGATCTGTTGGGTGCCTTCGAAGATGTCGAGGATCTTGGCGTCGCGGCTCCATTTTTCCAGCAGGGTGCGCTGGGAGTAGCCGACGGGACCCGCGAGTTCGACGGCCTTCAGGGTTACGTCGGTGACGGTGCGGCCCGCCTTGGCCTTGGACATGGAGGCTTCGAGGGAGTTGGGTTTCTTGTTGTCGGCCATCCAGGCGGCGCGCAGCGACAGCAGGTAGGCGGCCTCGTAATCGGCTTCCATGCGCAGGAATTCGGCGGCGGCGGCGTGCTGGTTGGCGGCGGGGATGTCGTAGGAGATCTCCACGCCGGCCTCGGTGAGGATGGTGCGCAATTCCTCGAGGGCGGCGCGCGCGACACCGACGGCCATGGCGGCCACCAGCGGGCGGGTGTTGTCGAAGGTCTGCATGACCCCGGCGAAACCCTTCTCCACGTTGACTTCCGGGCTGCCGAGGATATTGTCCTTCGGGATCCGGCAGTCCTCGAGCCGCAACTCGGCGGTGTCGGAGGCTTTGATGCCGAGCTTGTGCTCGAGCCGGGATACGGTGAGGCCGGGCGCGTCTCGCGGCACCACGAACGATTTGATGGCGGCGCGACCCAGGCTCTTGTCGACGCTGGCCCACACCACGATGTGGGTGGCGCGCGAGCCCGCGGTCACGAAGATCTTGGTGCCGTTGAGAACCCACTCGTCCCCGTCGAGGACGGCGGTGGTGGACACGGCGGCCGAATCGGAGCCGAAGGATGGTTCGGTGATGGCCATGGCGGCCCACACCTTGCCGAAGCGGCGCAGTTGCTCATCGGTGGCGACGGCGGCGATGGCCGCGTTGCCGAGCCCCTGGTAGGGGATCGACAGCATCAAACCCACATCGCCCCACGAGGTTTCCAACGCGTTGAGCAGTGCGGACATATTGCCGCCGTTGGAGTTTCCGAGCAGTTCGGTGGCGTGCGGATCGCTGTCGTCGGAGCGGCCGCCCGCCGCGCCGCCGATCTTCTGGGTGCCCGAGTCGGCCAGGCCCTCGACCATGGCGGCCATGGCGTCGAGTTCGACCGGGTATTCGTGTTCGGCCAGATCGTATTTGCGCGAGATCGGGCGGAAGATCTCGCGGCCGACCTGATGGGCCTGGTTGGCGCTGGCCCGCAGCTTCTTGGGGAGTTCGAGATTGATCATGGGGTCTCCTGAAGTGTGGAACGGGCCGGTCAGATGAGCACGACACCCTCGGCGACGCCGATGGCCCGCAGGTCGCGGTACCAGCGTTCGACCGGGTGTTCCTTGGTGAACCCGTGGCCGCCGAGCAGTTGCACACCGTCGAGGCCGATCTGCATGCCCTTGTCGGAGGCCAGCTTTCGGGCCAGCGCCGCCTCGCGGGCGAAGGACAGCCCCTGTTCGGCGCGTGCGGCGCCGCGCAGCGTCACCAGGCGCAGACCGTCGAGTTCGATGGCGATATTGGCGACCATGAACGCCACCGCCTGGCGATGGGAGATCGGTTCGCCGAATGCCTCGCGCTCGTTGACGTAGGGCGTGACGTAGTCGAGGACCGCCTGCCCGGCGCCCACCGCGAGCGAGGCCCAGCCGAGCCGCGCCAGCCGCACCGCGTCGGCGTACTCCTCGGCCCGCTGCGAGGCATCGCCTTCGCCGAGTACGGCGTCCGTGGCGACGGCGACGTTGTCCAGGATGAGGCGGCCGAGTCCGGCGGCTCGCAGACCCATGCTCGGATCGGCCTCGACGACCAGGCCCGCCGCGTCGGATTCGACAATGAAAAGCGCCGGCCGCCCGTCGAGTTCGGCGGCGATGAGGAACAGTTCGGCGTCGGCGGCGGCGGGCACCAGGGATTTGACGCCGCTGATCCGGTAGCCGCTGGGGGAGCGAACAGCCTTGGTCTGCAGGGCGAATGGGTCGAACAGTGCGCGTGGTTCGGCGATCACCACGGCGGCCTGCGGTACATTCTCGCCGGTGAAGGCGGGCAGGTAGGTCTGCTGCTGTGCGTCGGAACCCCACTGGGACAGTGCGATCGCTACGCCGCTCGGCGCGAGGATGGGCAGGGCCAGGCCCATATCGCCGTGTGCGAGGGCTTCGGCGACAAGGGAATTGGTGACGGCGCCGCGTTCGGAGGCGGCGCCGTCGAGTTCCTCGGGCACGTTGATGAGGGTGATGCCGAGTTCGGCGGCGCGTTCGAACAGGTCGCGCGGGGCCTTGGCGGAAGCGTCGGCCTCATGGGCGGCGGGGCGCAGGATTTCCGCGGCGAATTCGCGCACCGTCTCGACGATCATCTTCTGCTCGTCGCTCGGGGTGAGGTCGAAGTAGTCTTTGGTGCGGGACTCGTTGTCGGCCAGGCGTTTCGGCGCGCCACCGCCTGCGACCCGGTTGAAGACGCGGGTGGCGGCGCCGAGGGTGCGGAAGCCGGTCTTGGTGCCCTCGTAGGTGACTCGTTCGATGGGTTTGCGCAGGTTGTACTTCTCGGCCAGCTCCGACCCGGTCAGGGTCGTCATGACCCGCATCGCGGCGCCCATCCAGTCCCGCCTGGGGTGGCTCGTGCCGACCGCCGACGTATCAGGACGTCGCGTCGTCGCGCTGTCTCGAGTACTCATCATCACCTGTTTTCTCGCTGGGGGTGAATCCGTCTGCCGGTTTCTTACTCCGAAGTAAGCTTATCTTACTCTGGAGTAAGAACCACGTCGAGGTGCAGCTTACGCCTTGGTTTCCCGACCTGCGGTTTCGCCATTCCCCACTTCGGAATCCCCACTCGATCCCACTGCGGCGCAGTGGGATCGGTCGCGAGATAGGGTGCCGACTACACAGAATCCGAAAAGGAGTGACCGTGCTCGAATCCGCGCGCAGCGCGAGCGGCAGCGCAGCCGCGCCGATGGTCGCCGCCGCCCCGCCCGATACCGCCGAGATCGTCGCCCTGCGCGATCGCCTCGCTCAGTGGATGGTCGAGCGCGGAATCCAACAGTGGTTGCCGGGGGAATATCCCGAGGACGCGGTCGCCGCCGAGGTGGCGCGCGGCGAGTGGTTCATCTGGCGGGCCGAATCCGGCGCGCTCACCGCCGTCGCGCGACTGGTGTGGCGCGATCCGGATTTCTGGGGCGCGGATGACGCGGAGGCGGGCTATATCCACGGCCTGATGGTCGCTCCGGAATTCCGCGGCAACGACCTGGGCGCGCGGGTGGTGCGATTCTGCGCCGAGCGCACCCGCTCGCGCGGTATCGGGGTGCAGCGGCTCGACTTCGCCTCCGATAATCCGGTGCTGCGGAAATTCTATGTGGCACAGGGTTTTCGGGAGGTGCGTCAAGCGCCGCTGCCCGAGCGCTTCCGTGGCAACAGCACGGTCACGCTGATGGAGAAGCTGCTCGATTAGCGCAGCCGCGCCAGCACCTCGTCGTGCAGCAGGCCATTGCTGGCCACCGCATTGCCGCCGTGCGGCCCGGCCGTGCCGTCGAGCGCGCTGAACCGCCCGCCCGCCTCGCGCACCAGGATGTCGAGCGGGGCCAGATCCCACAGCGAGACCTCGGGTTCGGTGGCGATATCCACGGCCCCCTCGGCGAGCAGGCAGTAGCTCAGGAAGTCGCCGTAGCCGCGCACCCGCCACACCGCATCGGTGAGTTCCAGGAATCGATCGCGGATGCCGAGGTCGCGCCAGCCGGACAGGCTGGAGAAGGCCAGGCTCGCGGACTCCAGTGCGCCCACCTCGGAGACCGAGATCGATTTCGGCGCCCCACCTTGGAAACTGGTCCAGGCGCCGGATCCGGTGGCGGCCCACCAGCGTCGCGCCAACGCGGGCGCGCTGACCACCCCGACCACCGGGATGCCGTCCACGAGCAGTGCGATGAGCGTGGACCAGATCGGCACGCCGCGCACGAAGTTCTTGGTGCCGTCGATCGGATCGATGACCCACCCTCGCCCGCTGAATTCCGCCGCGCCGCCGAACTCCTCGCCGAGCACCGAATCCCCGGCCCGTTCCCGCGCCAGGATCTCGCGCAGCGCCTGCTCGACCGCGAGGTCGGCATCGGAGACGGGGGTGAGATCCGGTTTGGCGTCGACCCGCAGATCGAGCGCGCCGAAGCGGGCTTCGGTGATCGCGTCGGCCGCGTCGGCCAGGCGCAGGGCAAGGTCGAGATCGGGGGTGTGTGCTGCCACGCGCCACAGACTAGCCACCGTGCGCGACCGGTCCGAAACCGGTCTAGACCCAATGCCGCGCAGTTAGCGCGGATGAGCGCAGTGCAAGTGGATCTTGCTGTGGTGGTTGGTATGTCGTGACGCGGAACAGCGGAACTCCTGGTAGAGAGGTTAACGACCAAGAAAACCGTGCCACC
>NZ_QZFU01000016.1 GCF_003598715.1 Nocardia panacis | reverse complement strand
CATGTGTTAAGCACGCCGCCAGCGTTCGTCCTGAGCCAGGATCAAACTCTCCGTTGAAGACTCACAATCACACCCCGAAAGGCACGATCAGAATAATTCACTAGAGTCCGAAAACCCAGCAAAACAAATCGCCAGCCGGAAATTAGCTGACTTCAAAAATGTCCATCCTCCACACGGGGGTATGAAGGAAAGGAACCAAAAAATTGGCACTGACATTCATCGACACACTATTGAGTTCTCAAAGAACACACGCACACACCATCATCACAAGAATTAACTCGATTGATCGGTGAAGCAATGTTCCTCAGCTGACACCAACCGTACACCCAGTGTTCGACTGGATCCAAATCGGGCCAACTGACTGTCAGGCGCTCCTCGTCCTACCTCGTTTCCCATGCTCTCCGGCGGCGTTTCCGCTGCTAGAGGCTCCGGGTCGGTGTCCGTGTCGCTCTGACCTGGAATAAGTTACGCGGAGAAGAACACCGCGTCAAATCCCCTGGAAACGCGGCGTTTCCGCAGTTCAAAGCCGGGCAATCCACCCGCTCGACGGATTGGGCGGCGTAAATGTGACCCAGGACACGAAGATTCGTGCCTACCGGCCCGACAGCGGGGCCGCCGCAAGACCGTTCAACGCAAGGAACTCGCTGGTCAGAGCATGTGCGCTGGCCCCATCGACGGTTTCGTGGTCGGCGGCGGCCTCGACGATCCCCTTCGCGCTCGCGGACAGGTCATCGATGAAACCCTTGATCTGCGAGTGCAATTCGGTTGCGTACGCCGCCAACTGCGGTCCGGCGGCGAAACCCGGATTGTCGGCGCCCACCTGCGCGGACGACTCGAAGTACCTATCGGTCTGCTCGCGCGCGGCGACTGCCAGCGCGTCGAGCGCGTTGCCCGTGGCCTTCACCCTGGCCGGTTCGATATAGATTCCGCTCACGGCCAGACTCCTTCACCAGGTGACCTTCGGCCGCACGACCTCGATCTTCTGCCTGCCGACCTGCTGTTCGAACTCCGGCAGCCGACCATTGAGCGGATAGTTCTCCGCCGCGCCGGAATGCTGTGTGTACAGGACGTTTCCGTCGGGAAGCACCGCCGTCACCACCGCGGCGTGATGGACCTGCCCCGGATGCAGCGCCCCATGGTCCTCGCCCGCCGGACGCTCCTGGGTCTCGGTGAAATACAGCAGATCGCCGGGACGCACGCCCGCGAGAGTTCCAGCGGATCCCTCGACGGAGGCCACGATCCGACCGCCGTTCTCGACAAAGAAGTCCCGATTCTCCTGCGCGGCGCCCCAGGACGGTGTGTGCGCCCACCCCGGCGGCCCGATATCGGATCCGCCCCCGGTGCCATCGCTCCATCCGTCGTCATCGAAGCGGCGCGGCTTCCACCAGCTCTCCTTGCCCGACATCCCGCCGCCATATGCCAGCACGTGCGAGACGAAATTCGTGCAGTTGTCCCGACCGGTCCAGTCGATGCCGGTGTCATCGACATGGGCGCGCGCGTACCTGAGTGCACCGATCGCACTGAATCCGTTCTCGGGCCGGTCGAGCTCGCGCTTCACACCATCGGGAATTCCCGGCAGGTCGAACAGTTCGATCGGGGCGGCGAGTTCGAGGCGGCTCCGCTCCGCCGGGGTCAACGCGTTCCACCACTGCTCGACCAGATCCGGCGGCAGACCCTCGGGCAGCGTATTGCGAATCTCCTCAAGCGCGAGCTCGGCGTTTCGCGCCTGGATGTTCTGCGCGTCGGCCACGCTCGAGCTCGTCTTCGCCGGATCCAACTGCGCCGCCGCAGCGAGCGCCTCGGTGCAGTGTCCATCCGCCTGCGTCGCGGCCTTGATCGCGTTGTCGATCACCTGCTGCGCACGCTGCCTGTCATGGATCGCCCCCTCCTCATGGCGCAGCGCCGCCGGTATCGTCACCGCACCGGTCGCGGGGTCGACCTCGAGGCAGGCTTTGCGCGCGATCTCCAGACCCGATTCCAGTTCCTGCTGGGCGATTTCGATGGCTCGGCCGAGCGAGTCGAGCGGATCCACGGTCGACCTGGCGAGGATGGCGGCGATCTCGGCCTGATCGGCGACCGTGAGCAGGGCGTGGACCGCGGCCGATTGGCCGTACTGACTCTGCCAATCCTCGTTCAGCGAGCGAACACCATTGCCGTGAACATCGTCTTTGACGCGCTCACAATGTTGCGCGGCGGCCAGCAGATCGTCGGCAGCGGCGATCCACGAGGCAGGTTTCGCACTGCGCAACTGGGCAAAGGTGACCACCGGTCGACCCCCTTGGACCGGGTCTATGTGACGCACCGATCATGCCTGGCCGCACCCGACGGATTTGGGCCGCTACTCCCACCGGTGAGTACCTCGACTAGCCCACCACTACGCCATCCGTGGACTCCTCGGCCACTTCGGGCTCGACACTCTGCTGAACGTTGAACGCAGTATCTGCAATCACGCCTTTGCCCAACAGCTCCGCATGCCAGAGGTAGCGTCCCGGAGGCAACGTGAGGCCGGGACCGAGAGTAATCCCGGCGGCCGCCCGCGCACGTAGATCGACGATGTTCGCGGTGAGTACGAAGTCCATCGGCGCGTCTTGGAACTGAACAGGGTTTCCGTCGGCGCTCCACAGCTGTACGCGCACCAGGAAAACGCCGATCTGGTCGATATCGGGTTCCGGGTCGACAAAGACAACTACCGACATCGGTGGGGTTGGCGTAACGGTCCAGCTCCAGCCGAGGCCAAGAGCGTGCACTTTCCCTGACGGATCGCTCTGGGTGGCATCTGCGGTCAAGATGGTGAGCTTCACTCGGTTGCCTCCATCGAGACTTCCATGCTGTTGGCAGCGTGCGGAGCTACTCCGGAGTTGAACTCACGGTTGGGCGAGTACACAGGTGCGCCGGACGTCAACTGGGCGGAGTACGTTCTCCAACTCGAGACCTGAAACCATTGAACTCCACCAGGCCGCAGAACTGGGCGGCCCGTCACGCCTTCAAGGAACACGTCCAGCCGCGTCGAATTCGCCGCGCCACACTCCTCGAGCAACCTGGACAGTGCCGTGCGAACTTCTTCGAGGTGGTTCGCGCTCTCGTCGGCCGCATCGGTCTCGTCGAACTCGGCTACTCGCGATGTTGCGTTGACAAGTTCTACATGATGGGTGATGCGTGCACCGATCGCGAGCGCGTACCGCCGGATCGTGGACAGCCGCGGATCGGAGGTCAATTTCTCGAACTGCGTGATCACCGATCGGTTGCGGCCGATGTCGTGCGCGACCTGACTGGCAGTAATCTTGACGACGTTCTTCCGCAGGTCGACCAGCTTCTCCAGCATCTGATGATCGGCTTCGACGAGATCGTGTGCGAGAGCTTCGCGTGGATCGCTCATGTCGATCCCCATCAGGTCGTTGAGATCGTCGTTTGCGGTCATATGTTGAGGTTAACCTCAACGGCGGAGCTGTGCCGCGAATCGGTCTGTGATCCACTCCTTGAAGCGGTGTACCGCAAGCCTGATGTGCCCGTTCTGGATCTGGTTCCATCTGTGGTCCCACCGCTGGTCGGGCTTACGCGAGGCGACCACCCAGACCAGCACGGCCGGCATGTTGGGGACGCCTGCGTACAGCCGGAAGTGCCAGCCACCGCGGTTGCCCGGCCGAGGGAACTTCAGCTCGACGACAATATCTCCGTCGCGAACCTGCTCGTATTCGATGTCACGCACTGTGCCCGAGTGCGCGGCTTTCATCAGGGCTATCAGCTCTCGCCGCAGCATGATTCGGTCTGCGTGGCCAGGCGTCGGCGAGCCGTCGGGTCGGGCGGGTTCCGGATCCCCGACCGTGATGCGGTTCAGGTCGGCCTTGAACTCCGGATGCACTTCGGGTGTCCGCTCGCCGTACGGCCAATGCCCTGGCACCTCACTGGTCACGCGAACCCGTCCCCCGTGCGAACCGATGGTCAACGGCGTATTGGTTCGCCGCTCGCAACCAGCAATACCAGATGGGACCGACACAAGGAGCCGGATGGCAATGCCCGGTGCCCCGGGGGTCAGATGGCGGAGACGGAGGGATTTGAACCCCCGGTCGCTTTCGCGACGCTCGCTTTCAAGGCGAGTGCATTCGGCCGCTCTGCCACGTCTCCAGGTCACCGATGGTAGCCGACGGGTCAGCAGGCGCGGCGGGCGAGTTCGGCATCGACGCGGGCGAAAACCTCGGTGATGACGGCTAGTTGGGCGGGGGTGAGCAGGTCGATGAAATCGCGGTGGACCTCGGCGACGTGGCCGGGGGCGGCGGCTTTCAGGCGGGCCATGCCCTCGTCGGTGAGTTCGGCGACCACGCCGCGGCCGTCTTCCAGGCAGGTATTGCGGCGCACCATGCGCTGGGCTTCGAGGCGGCGGATCTGGTGGGTGAGCCTGCTGCGGGAGGACAGCACGCCGTCGGCGAGTTCGCTCATCCGCAGCGATCGGTCGGGGGCCTCCGAGAGCAGCACCAGGATCCGATATTCGGGGAGGCTGAGTTCGCTGTCGCGCTGGAGCTGACGGTTCAGCGCCGTCATCAGGCGCAGATGACCGTCCATGTAGGCGCGCCAGGCATGCTGCTGGTTCGCGGTGAGCCACCGCGGCTCGGCCATCGTCCGACCGCTCGGTTCGGGATGCACGCCGCTCATTCTAGGGGCCTACCAGGCGTGAAACGGCTCAGCGGACGGTGCTCAGTCGCCCAGCCGATCGACCAGTGCGCGCCAACTCCCGGCGGACGCGTCGCGGGCCGAGATGACGCTCACCGGCAGCGGCCAGTCGATGGCCAATTCCGGATCGTCGTGGGCGACGCCGAGATCCTCGGCCGGATCGTGTGGGCGGTCGATCCGGTAGCAGACATCGGCCTCGGTCAGCGCCTGGAAGCCGTGCAGGAAACCGGGTGGCACGTAGAGGTGACGAAAGTCTTTGTCGTCCAACAGGAATGACTGTTGCCGCCCGAAACTCGGTGAGGACGGCCGGATATCGACGAGCACATCGTGCACCGCGCCGCGCGCGCATCGCACGAGTTTGGCCTCGCCGCGCCCCGCGCGTCCGTGCATGCCGCGCACCACGCCGGGCGCCGAACGGGATTGGGAGTCCTGGACGAATCCCCCGGAGAATCCGGGCGCGTCGAGAAAGGCGTCGAAGGCGTTCGCGTCGAAAGTTCTGGTGAATAGGCCGCGTTCGTCGCGGAAGGGTTCGGGTTCGAGGACAAGCACGTCGGCCAGGTCGGTTCGCTCGATGCGCACCCGACCATGGTGGCACCGATGTGTCGTCGCCGCGCCGCTTCCGCGATGGTGCACTCTGGTCGGGTGCGCGCAATCAATCTGAACGGTTTCGGTGGACCTGAAGTCATGCAGTGGGGTGCGGCCCCCGATCCGGCGCCCGGTCCGGGCGAGGTGCTGATCGATGTGGCCGCGGCGGGCGTGAATCGCGCGGATATGTTGCAGCGCCAGGGTTTCTATCCCGCGCCGCCCGGCGCGAGCGAGACGCTCGGACTGGAGTGTTCGGGGGTGATCGCGGCGCTCGGTGCGGGTGTGCGCGATTGGCGGATCGGTGATCGGGTCTGCGCGCTGCTGGCGGGCGGCGGCTACGCCGAACGTGTCGTCGTGCCTGCCGGACAGGTGCTCGCGGTGCCGGATGAGCTGGATCTGGTCGCGGCGGCCGCATTGCCCGAGGTCGCGGCGACGGTGTGGTCGAACCTGGTGGATACCGCCGGACTGCATGCCGGACAGTTGCTGCTGATCCACGGCGGCGGCAGCGGGATCGGCTCGCACGCCATTCAGGTCGCGCGGGCGCTCGGCGCGCGGGTCGCGGTGACGGCGGGGTCGGCCGAGAAGTTGGCGCGCTGCGCCGAATTGGGCGCACAGATTCTGATCAACTACCGCGAGGAGGATTTCGTCGCCAGGATCGCCGAGGAGCGTTCCGGCTCCGGCGGATTCGGCGCGGATGTCATTCTCGACGTCATGGGCGGTTCCTATCTGGCCCGCAATGTGGAGGCACTGGCCCCGCACGGGCGCCTAGTAGTGATCGGCATGCAGGGCGGGGTCACCGGCGAGTTGAATATCGGTGCGCTGCTGCGCAAATGGGGCAGTGTGCACGCCACCAATGTGCGCAATCGGCCGAATACCGGCGCGGGCAGCAAAGCGGAGATCGTGGGCGAATTGCGGCGGCGGATGTGGCCGATGCTGGCCGAGGGCATCGTGGCGCCGGTGGTCGGCGCCGAATTGCCGATCACCGAGGCGGCGGCCGCGCACCGCATGCTCGAAGACTCCAAGGTCTTCGGCAAGGTGCTGTTGCGCGTCGAGTAGGGCTATTCCAGTCCGGCCAGCGCCCGACCGAGCTGATCGATCTCGAATCTCGTGGTGTACGGGGCGAGTCCGATGGTGACCGCCCCGCCCTCGTCATTGACGCCGAGCGCGTCGAGCAGTCGGCTACCGCCGTGCACGCCGCTGACCGTGCCGATGCGATTGTCGGCGAGTTTGGCGGCGATCTTCTCCGCCTGCATACCGCCCATGGTGAAGCTGACCGTGGGTATCCGGGTGGAGGCCCGACCGATGACGGTCAGTTCGGGGACCTTGTCGAGCACCTCCATCAGGTGTTCGAACAGCTGATCGTGATAGTCCTGCAGCGAGGTGATCGAGATTTCCAGCCGCTCGCGGCGGGTGCCGCGCGCCCGCTCGTCGAGCGCGGCCAGATAGTCGATGGAGGTGGTGAGGCCCGCGAGCAGCGCGTACTGGTGGCCGCCCACCTCTAGCCGCTCGGCGCCCTTGGCGTAGGGGTTCAGCGACATGGAGGGAATGCGGTCGAGGAAGGCGGGATCGCGGAAGACCAGCGCGCCCATCTGCGGGCCGCCCCACGCGGGGGCGCTGAGCGCGATCACGTCGGCGTTCAGGTCGTCGATATCGAGGAGCGCGTAGGGCGCGGCGCCGAAGCAGTCGGCGACGAGCAAGCCACCCACCTGATGCACCCTGTCGGCGGCGACCCGGACGGCGGGCGCCGACCCGACGATCGGGGAGGCCGCGGTGAGCGCCACCAGGCGGGCCGTCGGCCCGATCAGCTCCTCGAACTGCCACGACGGCATCTCGCAGGTCTCGATCTCGACCTCGGCCCAGCGCACGTGCGCACCGTAGCGGTTGGCGATGCGCAACCAAGGAGCGACATTCGCCTCGTCGTCCAGGCGCGAGAGCACGATGCCGGTGCCGAGTCCGAGACGTGAGCTGAGCGACTCCGCCAGCCAGGCCAGCAGGACCGCGCGATCCGGGCCGAGCACCACACCCGCCGGGTCCCCACCCACCAGGTCGGCGACGGCCGCGCGGGCCGCGTCCAGGATGGCCGCGCTGCGCACCGCGGCGCCATGCCTGCCCGTATGAGAGAAAGAGGAAGTCCGGAATCCTGTTGACACGGCGCGGGATACCGCGTCCGGGACCAACATTCCCGATTGTGGATCCAGGTGGATCCACCCGTCGCCCAGGGACGGTATCAGGCCCCGAACCCGCGCGACGTCGTAAGTCATGCTGGCCACTCTAAGGGCAGCGGGCGAGGCTGCGTAACCCAGTTCGCCCGCCCGCGACCCCGCCCGCGATACCACCGGGCTTAGCGCATCGCGCGAGGACGCGACATGATAGGGACCATGACGCAATCGGATGAGACGCCGGACTCCATCGTCGTGATCGGACCCGAGGGCAGGCCGTTGATCATCCCCGCGCAGGCGGTGTCGGACTCCCCCCTGAACGCACAGGTGCTGGGTGAAGGCGGCGGTGCGGAGAACAACGACGGTGCCGACAACCGCGACGACTCCGGCGAATCGCTGGCGGATATGGTCGAACAGCCCGCCAAGGTGATGCGCATCGGCACCATGATCAAACAGTTGCTCGAGGAGGTGCGGGCGGCCCCGCTCGACGACGCGAGCCGCACCAGGCTGCGCGAGATCCACAAATCCTCCATTCGCGAACTGGAACAGGGTCTCGCCCCGGAACTGCGCGATGAACTCGAGCGGCTGGCGCTGCCGTTCAGCGAGGACACCGTCCCCTCGGACGCGGAGCTGCGGATCGCGCAGGCCCAGCTGGTCGGCTGGTTGGAGGGCCTGTTCCACGGCATCCAGACCGCGCTGTTCGCCCAGCAGATGGCGGCGCGGGCACAGCTCGAGCAGATGCGGCAGGGCGCGCTCCCGCCCGGCATCCACGCCCACGATCCGCGAATACCGGGAAACCAGGGCTCGAGCGGGTCCGGCCAGTACCTCTGAGCGGGTTTCCGACGCGTCGCGGGTCGGCGTGTGCCACGCGGACCCGCGATGACGCGCAAGGGTAGTGTCGTGCACCGTGCCCGCCGCTGCCGCTCGCCCCGACTCGGTCTCCGACGCGAGTGCGGTGCGTCCTGAACACAGCCAAGTGCCTTCGGATGAGAGCCCAGTGCGTACAGAAGAGAATTCGGCAGCGGACAAGACCACCGAACAGGTCCCGGAGAAGGCGGCGTCGTCCCAGATCCATACGCCGACGGATGTGACCCCGCTCGCCTCGGATTCGCAGACCTTCACCCGCGCCTTCAAGGACTTCCGCGACGGCTTCGGTCAGCGCGAACTCTGGCTTTCCCTGGGCTGGCAGGACATCAAGCAGCGGTACCGGCGCTCGGTGCTCGGCCCGTTCTGGATCACCATCGCCACCGCGTTGCAGGCGACCGCCATGGGCCTGCTCTACGCGACGCTGTTCAATTCCTCGATCAAGGAATATCTGCCGTATGTGACGATCGGCCTGATCATCTGGAATGTCATCAATGCCAGCATTATCGAGGGGTCCGAGGTCTTCATCGCGAACGAGGGCCTGATCAAACAGTTGCCCTCGGCGCTGAGCGTGCACGTCTACCGGCTGGTGTGGCGACAATTCCTGTTCTTCGCGCACAATATTCTTATTTACCTGGTGCTGCTGGCGGGCTTCGGCGTGTGGGAGCATCTGCGCTGGTCGAGCCTGCTGGCCATCCCCGCCATCGTGCTGGTGTTCCTGAATTCCATGTGGGTCTCGATCGTGTTCGGCATATTCAGCACCCGCTACCGCGATATCGCCCCCATTCTGAGCAGCACCGCGCTGATGCTGTTCGTGCTCACGCCGGTCATGTGGAAAACCCAGGCGCTGCAAACGCAGATCAACGCGGGCAGCCGGGCGCACCTGGTCGAGATCGTGCCCACCTTCCACTACCTGGAGATTGTGCGCGCCCCGCTGCTCGGCGAGCCGTCGGCGCTGCGCCACTGGGTGATCGTGCTGGCCATTACCGCCGTCGGCTGGATCGTGGCTGTGTTCGCGATGCGGAAATACCGTTCGCGCGTGCCGTACTGGGTATAGGAGTCCGATGACAGACCGGGTCAGCATCGAAACCCGCGGCGCGTGGGTGGAATTCCCGATCTTCGACGCGAAATCGCGGTCGTTGAAGAAGGCGTTCCTCGGCAAGGCGGGCGGCGCGATCGGGCGCAACCAATCCGATGTGGTGGTGGTCGAGGCGCTGCGCGATATCAACCTCTCGCTGAAGGAGGGCGACCGGATCGGTCTGGTCGGCCACAATGGCGCGGGTAAATCCACCCTGCTGCGGCTGCTGTCGGGGATCTACGAACCCTCGCGCGGCAGCGCCCGCATTCGCGGCCGGGTCGCGCCGGTATTCGATCTCGGCGTCGGTATGGATCCGGAGATCTCCGGCTACGAGAACATCATCATCCGCGGGCTGTTCCTCGGACAGACGCGCAAGCAGATGGCGGCGAAGATCGACGAGATCGCCGAATTCACCGAGCTGGGCGAATATCTGTCCATGCCGCTGCGCACCTATTCCAACGGTATGCGGGTGCGGTTGGCCATGGGCGTGGTCACCTCGATCGATCCCGAGATCCTGCTGCTCGACGAGGGTATCGGCGCGGTCGACGCGGAATTCATGAAGAAGGCGCGACTTCGCCTGCAGGAGTTGGTCGCTCGATCCGGCATACTTGTCTTCGCCAGCCATTCCAACGAATTCCTCGCCCAACTCTGCGATTCCGCGCTGTGGATCGATCACGGGCAGATCCGTTCGCGCGGCGGCATCGAAGAAGTGGTGCGAGCCTACGAGGGTCCCGATGCGGGGAATCACGTCGCGACCGTACTGCGCGAAATGGAAGCCGAGCGCGCTGCCGCGGAGGGCAGCCAACGAGAACTGGAGCGGAACCAGGTATGAGCGAGCCGGCCGGGCAGGTCCCGATCGAGGCAGGGACCGATGTCCCGGTCGACTCAGCAGTTGATGCGGTGTCCGAAGGCGGCGCACCCGAGGATCTTCCCGGCGTCTCGCCCTTCGCCCCGGTCGACGCCGGGCCGGGCGCGCGGATCATCGCGGTGGTGGTCACCCACAAGCGCCGCGAACTGCTCGCCGAATCGCTGAAAACCGTCACCTCCCAGACCCGCCCGGTGGATCACCTGATCGTGGTCGACAACGCCAATGAGTCCGAGGTGGCGGATCTGGTGCGTGAGCAGCCGATCGAGGCCACCTACCTGGGGTCGGCGCACAATCTCGGCGGTGCGGGCGGATTCGCGCTCGGCATCCTGCACGCACTCACCCTCGGGGCCGATTGGATCTGGCTCGCCGATGACGACGGCCGTCCCGAAGGGACGGAGGTGCTGTCCATACTGCTGGATTGCGCCGCGCGGCACGGACTGCTCGAGGTCTCCCCCGTCGTCTGCGATATCGACAATCCGGACCGTCTGGCCTTCCCGCTGCGGCGCGGAGTGGTGTGGCGGCGGCTGCGCTCGGAACTGGGCGAGGAGGATTTCCTACCCGGTATCGCCTCGCTGTTCAATGGCGCGCTCGTCTCGGCCAGGGCGGTCGATCTGATCGGGGTGCCGGATCTGCGCCTGTTCGTGCGGGGTGACGAGGTCGAGGTGCATCGCCGCCTGGTCCGTTCGGGTCTGCCGTTCGGCACCTGTTTGCAGACCGCGTACCTGCATCCCAATGGTTCCGCCGAATTCAAGCCGATCCTCGGCGGCCGCATGCACACCCAATACCCGGACGATCCGGTGAAGCGCTACTTCACCTATCGCAATCGCGGCTATCTGATGTCGCAGCCGGGGATGCGGAAGCTGTTGCCGCAGGAGTGGATTCGCTTCTCCTGGTTCTTCCTGGTGACCCGACGGGATCCGGCGGGGCTGCGGGAGTGGTTCCATCTGCGCTCGCTGGGGCGCCATGAGCAGTTCGGAAAACCCGACGCCGATAAATAGGTTGCGGCCGGAATTCCCGGTCTGACAAAGTGTGGGAGTCGCTTCGAGCAAGGGTGAGGAGGTGTGGACCGTGACGAGGATTGTCTGCTTCGGCGTGCCTGGACGGGTCGCGCACATCTCCACTTCACACACCTCTCGCTGAGTCCGGGTCGGGCTCGGCGCTCGACGAAGGACTCTTCATGGTCGACTACGACCTGCTCATTCCCTACGGCTGGACCGAATCCGTCGCGGCAGACTACGAACCGCTGCTTCAGGCGAATCGACTGCCCGCGCGGGTGATTCGGATGGATCGCAGCGAATGCGATGTCGCCACCCCGAATGGGGTGCTGCGCGCCCGCTGCCCGCGTTCGGATTCCGATCTCGGCGGACTCTGCACCGGCGACTGGGTCGCCCTCGCCGCGGATCTCTCGGTGCGGGAGCTGCTGCCCCGACGCACCGCGATCGTGCGCGGCGCGTCCTCGGGGCGTTCGGACGGCCAGGTGCTGGCCGCCAATGTGGATATCGTGCTGATCTGCGCGCCCGCCGACGGCGATGTGGATCTCGGACGGATCGAGCGACTGTTGGCGCTGACTTGGGAGAGCGGCGCGCAACCGATCGTCGTGCTCACCAAAGTCGATGCCGCGCAATATGATTCGCTGGACGAGGCGCGGGCCGTCGCACCCGGCGCCACGGTCCTGGCGGTGAGCGCCGCCACCGGAATGGGCCTCGAAGCGCTCGCGGCCATACTCGACGGCACCGTCGCACTGCTCGGCGGCTCCGGTGCGGGGAAATCGACGCTGGCCAATGCCCTACTGGGACAGGAGGTCTTCGCCACCGGAGCTGTCCGCGCCTCGGACAAGAAGGGCAAGCACACCACCGTGCACCGCGAACTGCGGCCGCTGCCCACCGGCGGCGCCCTCATCGACACCCCCGGACTGCGCGGCATCGGCTTGCAGGACGCCACCGAGGGGATCGAACGCACCTTCAGCGATATCGAATCCCTCGCGCAGGACTGCCGATTCGGCGACTGCGCGCACGATGGCGAGCCGGGATGCGCGGTCCTGGCCGCCATCGCCACCGGGTCGCTGCCGCGGCGACGGCTCGACAGCTACCGCAAACTTGCCAAGGAGAACGCCTGGATGACAGCGCGCGTGGATCATCGGCTTCAAGCCGAGCGCAGGCGCGAATGGAAAGTCGTCACCAAGGCGAGCCGCAAGCAGTACCGCGAACGCGGCACCTATCGCACGTAGCACACACGCGGCCGACGCGGGGTACATTCGGCACGCACAATCGCCATCCGGGAGGGATAGATGAGTCAACCGGGCGGATTCCCGCCGCAGGACCCGGCGCACCCCGCCGCCGGGCCTACCCAGCAACCGCAGCCGTACGGTCAACCGCAACACGGCAATCCGTACGGCACCGGACCTCAGTATCCGCAATACGGTTCGGGCACACCGCAATTCAGCCAGTCCGGAGCGCATGCTCAGGTCGAACCCGCAGCCGCGCCGTATGGTCAGGCCGCAGGCCAATCCGGGGCGCACGCGCAGATCGAACCCGCTGCCACGCAGTACGGTCAACCGGCAGGCCAATTCGAGCCGGGCGCGCAGGTCGAGCCGGCTGCCACGCAGTATGGCCAAGCCGCAAGCCAATCCGGAGCGCACGCGCAGATCGAACCCGCTGCCACGCAGTATGGCCAAACCGCAAGCCAATCCGGGCCGGGCACGCAAATCGAACCGGCTGCCACGCCGTTTGGCCAAACCGCAGGCCAATTTGGGCCGGGCATGCAAATCGATCCGTCGGGAGCGCAGAACGGCTGGGCGGCGGCACAACCCGGCCAGTCGGGTGCGCACACCATCCAGCCTGCCGGACAGTTCGAACCATGGGCGAAGCAGGACGGTCAAGGGGCGAGTCCATTCGGTCAGCCGCCCTCGCACGCCGCCCAGAGCGGACAACCCGAATCGCAACCAGGGCAGTGGGCGTCACAGCCGGGGCAGTTGACCTCGCAGCCGGGGCAGTGGGCACCCGCACCGCAAGCCGCCGGGTTCGAGCAGGCCGCGCCGCAGTATGGCCAGGCTGCTGGGCAATTCGGTCAGCCTGCCCCGCAATACGGACCTGCGGATCAGTCCGGCGGGTTCGGTCAGGCGGGCTATGGTCAGCCGCAGCAGTTCGGACAGGCAGGCCAATTCGGTCAACAATTCGGCCAGCCGCCGCAGTTCGCACCTCCCGGTGCGCAATTCGGGCCGGGTGGCCAGCAGCCCGATCCACCGGGAATCACCGTGGACGCCTCCTTCTTTCCGCTGACGTTCATGCTCGCGCTGGTGAAGCCGAAGATTCGGATCAACGGTCATCCGGTGCCGGTGACGCGGTGGGGATCCACCCACATACCGGTCGGGCCGGGTGTGTACGACATTTGGGTCGCCACGCCGTGGATTTTCGATATGGGCGCCGCGGGGACGCGGGTGATGTTGCAGCCGGGACAGGCCGCGCGGATCTACTATCGCTCGCCCGCGCTGATCTTCCTCAACGGCGCGATCGGGCCGGAGCCGCAGAAGACGCCGGGCGCGGTCTTCATGTACATCATGTGGGCCGTGATCCTGCTGCTCGTCGTGCTGCCGATGCTGCTGACAGTCTTTATCTAGGTTCGAGAAGGGGCGTCGGATGCCGACGCCCCTTCCCTCGGTCGGTCGCCCTATGCAACTGGTTGCATATGACTCGGATTTACGCTTACCCTGCAAGGCGGGGAAGGTCGCGGGCACGCGGCACAGACGACAGGAGCGGTCGATGACGCATTCGGAAGCCAAACCGCTGGCCGGACGGACGATGATCATGTCGGGCGGCAGCCGGGGTATCGGATTGGAGATCGCCAGGCGCGCGGCGGCCGACGGGGCCAACATCACCCTCATCGCCAAAACCGATCAGCCGCATCCCAAACTGCCCGGCACCATTCACACCGCCGCCGCCGAACTCGAGGCGGCGGGCGGGCGGGTGCTGGCCTTCGTCGGCGACGTACGGGTGGATGATTCGGTGGCGGAGGCGGTGCGTCGGACCGTCGAACGCTTCGGCGGCATCGATATGGTCGTCAACAACGCGTCGGCCATCGACCTGTCCGGCACCGACGCACTGTCGATGAAGCGGTACGACCTGATGCAGGACATCAACTGCCGGGGCAGTTTCCTGCTGGCCAAACTGAGCCTGCCCGCGCTGCGCGAATCGGCGGCGGCGGGCCGCGATCCACATATCCTCACCCTGTCCCCTCCGCTCAATCTCGATCCCAAGTGGGCAGGCCAGTCGCTCGGATACACCATCGCCAAGTACGGAATGTCGCTCACCACACTGGGTTTGGCGGAGGAGCTGAAAGGCGACGGCATCGGCGTGAATTCGCTGTGGCCGCGCACCACCATCGCCACCGCCGCGGTGCGCAACCTGCTCGGCGGGGAGGAGATGGTCGCCACCTCCCGCACCCCCGATATCTACGCCGACGCCGCCTACCTGGTCCTGACCTCCCCGGCCAAGGAGACCACCGGCAACTTCTTCCTCGATGACGAGGTGCTGGCCGCGCACGGCATCACCGATCTCGACAAGTACCGCGTCGTTCCCGGCACCGGTCCGCTCACCACCGATCTGTTCCTCTAGGCCGCGACCCGGGGGCCGGACGCCGCGAATACCGCCCGGCCCCTTGGTATTTCGGCTCGCCTCAGTGCCGCGAATCCACGGGCGCGAACCCACCGCGATGGTAGGGTGAGCTTCTGCGCCGGGGGAGTTTCGACCTTGCGCACCATGATCGAGGGGGATACATGGCTGAAAAACTCTCGGTGGACCTCGCCAGTGTCAACGGATTCAGCCTGGATCTGCGGGATCTGGCCGCGAACTTCTCGAGCAACGGCTCGAACCAACTGTCCGGACTGCTACTTCCCCACGGGGCTTCGGGACTGGCGGCCACGCTGAATCCGGCACTGGAAAGACTCCACGGCACCCTGTCCTCGGCGCAGCAGCGCGATATCGACATCGTGAACAATCTCCTCACCGGCCTTTCCACCGTGGCGGACACCTATCGGGCAACGGATGACGCGAACGCGAATTCGCTCGCGGCGCAGACCGCCGCACTCCAGGGCAACGCCGAGATCTCCGGCGGATCCGCCCCGGCGGGCATCACCCGCTACAGCGGCTTGCAACTGCCCACACTGCCGACGGTCGAAGACGAACGATTCGTAATCCGCCAGGTCGTCACCTCGGCGATCGACCTGATCTCCGCCTACGACGACCCGTGGAGCCGAGTCATCGGCATCAAACCGGCAGCCGACTATCTGACCCAACTGGTCTCGGATTGGGAGGCGCTGCGAGCCATCGGCAAGCGGATCGGGTTTCTCGGCATCAACGACTTCGTCACCGCACAGAACCTCTCCGGCGGGACCGGTTGGCTGCGCGCCGTCTGGACCGGCAGTGCCGCAGAGAGTTTCGGATCCACCGCGGGCGGGCTCGCGCAATCCGTCGGTGCGCGCAGCAATGGTTTGGAGGCGGTCGCCAAGATTGTCGAAAAGGGTGGGGCGCTACTGGAACGGCTCGTCTACAATCAGGCGATCGGCATCAGCGGTGCCATCACGAAACCCATTGAAGCGCTCGGCTTCACCATGCCGTTGGGGGTTTGGGCGCTGCGACTCAAAGATCCCATGGACGGATCGGCCAAAGCACAGATCCAGTCGGCCGTCGACTCCCTGAGACAGACGGCGGAGTCCACGAAGACGGCGATCACCACCACCATCGACCAGATTTCCAAGGCACTCGACTATTCCCCCGGACAGGCGGCCCCGACCAACGGTGCGGCCGACTTCGAGATCCCGGCCAAGGTTGTGGTCGATATGGGCACCTTGCGCTATGGGTTCGGCAATAATGTGTGGTTCGAAAGCATAATCGGATCAATTACCTGAGAATACGAGATGAACAATTCGCATGTCCGGACTGCGCTCATCGATGGTGACCCTACGAAACATCGGCCAACCTTTCGGCGAAATGAATTCATCCTGGGCCGTTTGCACATTGGGCGACGACGACAGATCGGGTCCCGCGATCGGATTCACGAGTCCCGTAGCATACAGCTTTTCGAATACAGCCCTGAACCCGGATTTCTCCAGCATCACGCCGAGATCGGCAGTAGGGATCTCGATCGCGATCTGATACGCCGAACGCCGAACAATCTGCCGCCGTACCAGGAGCACCTTCCCGGTATCCGGAAGCGTCCATCCACCGTATTCGAATGCTTCCTGCACCAGCCCTGGCGTGGTCGACGTCTCGATATTGGGCTCGGCCACCCGATCAATCAGCTTCGAAAATACGATGATTGCCAACACCGACAGCGCGAGCACGCCGAGGATCACGACGATCAGCGGCCTCCACAGCCTGCTCACCGCGTCGACTCATCGGGTCGGATCGGCACGGGTGTCCTTGCGGTTTTCGGGGCCTTCCGCATTGATCGGGACATCGGTCGGCAGCGCTCCTTCGTAGTGTTTGGCGATCGATGATCCGTACTGATCGAATTCTCGAGCCAATCCGGCTGTGTGCAGCCCACCCATCCGACGGTCGGTGACCGTGATGCCGGCGATCTCGGTCGACTTGGTGCCATCCCAGTTGTAGCGATCGTGAAAATGGATCCGATAATCGACCGTGACGGTCGACTGCGCACCATTATCCCGATGATGAACGGCTACCGCGCCGCTTACGGCAATGTTCATCGAACCTACCGCCAGATACCAGTCGCGCTGACTCGATGAATCGAATGTCCAACCCACCCAGCCCGACTGAAACGGTATCGAATTCTCATAATTGTTCGCGGCTATCGCCGACCTCGAGATCTTCTGCACCCACTGCGTGACCGTATCTTCGGCGAACATCTTCAGTCGAGCATCATCGTTCATCATCTGATCCGGGTCGAGAATCAGATCCGTGCCGGTGTTGTCGAGATAATGGCGCAGGTGTCGTGCCGCATGCGTCCATCCGCCGGCATCCGCCGCGACCATGGCAGCGGTGGCCACCTCGGCGAACGCGATATCGTCGGCGCGGCTGTACCAGGGTTGCGAGCCGTGTGGAGCCTGTCCGTCGTTGTATGTCGGCGGTGTCGGCATACCCGGAATCGGTTGCGTCATAGGCATTCCCCTGATGAATACTCTCCCGCCGGAAATTTTACCGGAAGGGAGCAGTACCAGGCCGCGATTACGCGAAACCCCGCCCGGATTTGGACCGGGCGGGGTTTCGTCGCGAAAAGCGTTGCGTAACCGGCTTTTACTTGGCCGGCGGCACGAACGGCTGGTTGATGGTGGTGAAGTACTGGATTGCCGCGGCGATGGCCACCGGTGCGGTGATGACGAACTGCATGCCGATGCCGCCGATGGCGGCGACGGTGATCGCGCCGCCGATGCAGCCGATGACGGCGGCCGGGATGAACGGACCGAACAGGCCGACCAGGGTGGCGGCTGCGGCCGCGGTGCCGACGATGCCGCCCAGGACGCAGCCGACGGCCGCGCCGCCGATGGTGCCGACCAGGGTCGCCACGGTCGCGCCGAGGGAGATCTCGTCCTTCATGCGGTTCCAGGTGGACTGTTCCCGGTCGTACGGGGTCTTCCACGGGGCCTGATCCTCGAACGGCAGCGCGGCGGGCTTGTAGACGGCGTGCGCGATGTCGTACTGCGGGGTCAGGGTCGCGGTGTGGTCGGCGATATTCGCGGCGATGGGGAATTCGAAGTCGTTGACGCGGAAGGTGAGTGGCATACCGGCCATCACCTGACCCGCGGCGTTCTTGACCTTGAATACGCCATCCTCGACGACCATCGAGCCGACGTCGGTCTTGATGATGGACTGGGTGTCGGTGGTGCTGGCGGTGACGTTGACCGCGCCGTTGTCGGCGGCGGGTTCGGCGTGCACGGTTCCGGCGGTGACGCCGAGGGCCGCGATGAGCAGCGCGGAGGTGGCGGCAAACTTCTTGATGAGCATTTTGATGGTCCTCTATCAGGTGCGTTCAGCAGATGTAGGTGACCGATGACTGAATTCGCGAATCTTCAGCAACTCGGCCTGGCCGAAGAAGACCCCGCCCGGTATTGGCTGCCGGGCGGGGTCTTCCTGGCTCGCTGTTCAGTTGTGCGAGGTCCGATTGTGTGAGTTCTTTTGTGAATTCAGTTGTGCGACAAGCGCTTCTGACCTACTTGGCAGGCGCGACGAAGGGCTGGTTGATGGTGGTGAAGTACTGGATCGCGGCGGCGATGGCCACCGGCGCGGTGATCACGAAGTTCATGGCCAGACCGCCGATCGGGGCCGCGGTGGCCGCACCCGCGATGCAGCCCACGACGGCCACGGGGATGAACGGACCGAACAGGCCGATGATGGTGGCCGAAGCTGCGGTCGCACCGACGATACCGCCGAGCACGCAACCCACCGCGCCGCCACCGATGGTGCCGACGAGGGTGGCGATGGTCGCGCCGAGGGAGATCTCGTCCTTCATGCGGTTCCAGGCGGCCTGTTCCCGGTCGTACGGGGTCTTCCAGGGCGCCTGATCCTCGAACGGCAGCGCGACCGGCTTGTAGGTGGCGTGCGCGATGTCGTATTCGGGGGTGAGTGTGGCCGTCTTGCCGATGATTTGGGCGGCCATCGGGAATTCGAAGTCGTTGACCCGGAACGTCAGCGGCATGCCCGCCATGACCTGCCCATTGGCGGCCTTGACCTTGAACGTGCCGTCCTCGACGACCAGGGAGCCGGAGTCGGTGGTGATGACGGTCGAACCATTGGCGTCCGGATTGGAGACCGAGACTCCGACCTGATCGGCCTCGCGGGCCGGTGCCGCGTTGACGGCGCCCGCGCCGATGCCCATGGCGGCGATCAGCAGCGCCGACGTCGCGGCGAATTTCCTCATCAGCATTGTGTTGTGATTCCTCGATATGCAGCGTTCGAAGGGGACCACTGGATCGAAAGCCAGGGCAGCTAACGCATGGTGAACCGATTGTGACCTCCGGTTCGCATTCTGTTCATCCGCGCGACGCAGCGGTGCGCGAATTTTTCGAAACCCGCACGCGGCAGCGCTTTTCCGATATCGGATGCCTTTGTCGAGAATGTGACCTCCCCAGCATTGGGGAGGTTTATGAGATCAACATCACAGGATGATCACGGTTGCTGTCGCCCGCGTTTACCCCGATGCCGCGACCCGCGCGGGGGCCGGATCGACGTAAGGTCTTGGGGGTGCGACTGCTTGTCACCGGCGGGGCCGGATTCATCGGCGCGAATTTCGTGCGGCAGACCGTGGCCGAGCGCCCGGACACCACTGTCACCGTCCTGGACGCGCTGACCTACGCGGGCAATCGGGCCTCGCTCGATTCGGTGGCCGAGGGCATCGACTTCGTCCACGGCGATATCGCCGATCTGGATCTGGTGGATGAGCTCGTCAGCGGCGTGGACGCGGTGGTGCACTTCGCCGCCGAGTCGCACAATGACAATTCGCTGGCCGATCCGTGGCCGTTCCTGCAGACCAATATCATCGGCACCTACTCGCTGCTGCAGGCCGTGCGCCGCCACGAGGTGCGCTATCACCATGTGTCCACCGATGAGGTCTACGGCGATCTGACGCCGGAGGAACCCGCGTTCACCGAGTCCACCGCCTACAACCCGTCGAGCCCCTACTCGGCCACCAAGGCGGGCAGCGACATGCTGGTGCGGGCGTGGGCGCGGTCGTTCGGAGTGCGGGCCACCCTGTCGAATTGCAGTAACAACTACGGCCCCTATCAACATGTGGAGAAGTTCATTCCGCGCCAGATCACCAATCTGATCGACGGTGTGCGCCCCCGCCTCTACGGCGCGGGTCACCAGGTCCGCGACTGGATCCACGTGGCGGACCACAATCGCGCGGTCTGGGACATCCTGGAGCGCGGTCGCCTCGGCCGGACCTACCTGATCGGCGCGAATGGCGAGCTGGACAACAAGTCGGTGGTGCGGCTGCTGCTGGCGGCGTTCGACCGCGACCCGGACGACTTCGACCACGTCACCGATCGGCGCGGACACGATCAGCGCTACGCCATCGATGCCTCGCTGCTGCGCGAGGAATTGGGTTGGACGCCACGGTATTCGGATTTCCGCACCGGGCTGCTCGCCACCATCCAGTGGTATCGCGACAATGAATCCTGGTGGCGGCCGCGCAAAGCGGAGACCGAGCGGGCCTATGTCGCGTCGGGCGAGCAGACGCTGAATTCCACCGAGAAATAGGCGAATCCAGCAAATATTCGGCAATACTCAGTGTGTCGCCGAGTGATTCGCTAACTCAACCCCAGACCAGGTAGGTGTATTTCGCCAGCGCGGCCGCCAGCGCCAGCACCGAGGCCGCCACCAGGGTGAGCACCGCACCCCGCCCCGGCGCGCGGCCACCGGCATCGGTGAGCCGCAGCGGCATCCAGCGCAGCAGCACCGCGAACGCCAGGACCGCCAGCGGTACGAAGTAGCGCCCCTGCACGCCATCGATGAGGTAGTAGTTGACCGGGGTGAACGACATGTAGAGCGTCACGTAGATCATGGCGACGCTCGCCGCCAGCACCAGTGCCACGAGCAGCGTCCTGCGGAACGTGGCCGAGGCGGGATTCCACCGACCGGTGATGCCGATGCCGATCGCGAAGGCCAGCAGGCAGGCGATGATGGACAGTGCGGGCACATCGATGTAGGCGAAGCCGAGTTCTCCGAAGAACTGGGTGAACCAACGATTGTCGCGCAGCCAGACGCTGTTGAGGAAGGTGTGCAGGAAACGCGGCGGGTTGCGCAGGATTCCGCTCAACTGTTCGCCGGGATTGACCGAATACCACTGCTCCGGAGCCCGCATCCGGCCCATACCGTCTCCGGTCGGCGCGGCGATCTTCATCCAGACGGCGAAGAGGATCGCACCGATGCCCGCGAAAACCCAAGTGAGCCAACGCAACATGCCGGACAGACCCAGGCGGTCGGCGGGGACGAGCACCACCAGCATGGCCAACAGCACGTAGGTGGGCTTGCTGACCGGCAGCAGCACGGTCGCCGTCAACAGCGCCGCCGTCTCGACCGGGCGCAGGCGCACACCGAGGAACAGCGCCTTGATCAGCAAGGCGGAGAACATGATCGCGAGCGCGTTGGTCAGGGTGTCGGCGGTGACGGTGCCCGCCTGGAAGACGGCGATCGGCAATACCGCGACGGCGAACACCAACCACTGCACCCGGTGCGCGCGCAGCGCCCACAGTCCGAAGCCGACCACCGCCAAATACGCGGCCAGACCGGCGAATCGGGTGAGCAGCAGCAGCCCGCCGGTATCGACGCCGACCAACTCGCCCAACCGGATGCCGAGGGCGGCGGGGATATACGGGATGGGTGAATAGGCGGCGGTATTGGTGAACCAGACCCCCTGCTTCATTTCCTCGGAGACCGGGGCCGCGCCCAGCCGGTCGTAGGCGCCGGGATCGGAGACCATCGGATCCGGCTCGCCGAGATGGCGGTTGTAGTCCTGGAAGGCATAGCTCGTCAGGGCGTCCACGCTGCGCGGCAACTCGCCGCCGTAGGAGACGCCGCGATCATCGGGGATGCGCTGCGGCAGGAAGCCGCCGTGCGCCACCTGATAGGCCCGACCGAACTGGGTGATCTCGTCGTGACCCCAGAAGGCCGGGGTCAGCCAGGCGAACAGCGCACCGAAGACGGCTGCCACTATCGCGAATACCGCGGCGGCCGAACAGAATCGGGTGAATCCGCTCGACTTCTCCCTGGTGGCAGCGGTTTCGGGCACGGGCGTGCCCGCGGTCTCGGCGAGTTCGGTGCTCACCGGAGCGCCTCACCGAATCCGGCGTCACCACCGTTTCCGCCGACCCGCATCGGGCGCGACTCCTCGGCGCCCGCAGCGGTATACCGCAGATACACCAGGCGCGCCGCCTCGTGCCGCGAGCGGCGGATACCGTCGAGGATCAGGCCCGCCGTCCAGGCCAGGCTGCCGAGCAGCAGCAGGGTGAAGGCCAGGAACAGCGTCGGAAACCTCGGCACCGCATGGCTTCTGGTGAACTCGATGACGATCGGCACGGTGAGGATGATCGACACCAGCCAGCTCAGGGTCCCGAACAGGCCGTAGAACGCCACCGGCCGCTCGTGGCGGGCCAGCCCGATGATCAGCGCCAGAATCTTGAAACCGTCGTGGTACGTGCGCAGTTTGGACTCGCTGCCCGCCGGACGGTCCCGGAAACCCACCGGCACCGCCGTCTGCGGCACCCGCAGATGCAGCGAATGCACCGTCAGCTCGGTCTCGATCTCGAATTCGCGCGAGACCGCCGGGAAACTCTTGACGAACCGGCGCGAGAACACCCGGAAGCCGCTGAGCATATCCTCGACATTCTCGCCGAAAACCTGGCCGACGACGCCATTGAGCACCCGGTTGCCCGCCTCGTGGCCCGCGCGGTAGGCCGAGGCACCCTCGTCCTGCTCGCGCACGCCGAGCACATGATCGTAGGGACCTTCCAGCAGCGTCTTGATCATCAGCGGCGCGGCCGACGCCTCGTAGGTGTCGTCGCCGTCGATCATCAGATAGATATCGGCCTCGATATCGGCGAAGGCGCGGCGCACCACATTGCCTTTGCCCTTCGTATGCTCCTGGCGCACTATCGCGCCCGCCTCGCGCGCACGCTCGGCCGTGTCGTCGGTGCTGCGGTTGTCGTAGACGTAGACGACGATGCCCGGCACGGCGGCCTGCAGGTCGGCGACGACCTTGGCGACCGAGGCCGCCTCGTTGTGGCACGGCACGATGGCGGCGATGCGACTGCTGTGCGAGGGGTCCACCCTGCTCAATCCTCGAGGTCGGTGAATGTGGGATCACCGGGAGGGTACAGGTAGCCGGGGGCCGACGCGCACCCGGTTCGTCGGGTTCGCGTGGGGTACCGTCGGCCGGTGGCACTTTCGGAACAGCCGTCTTCGGAAGCGGAATCGGGCTCGCTACTGACGAAGGCGCGCACGGCCCTGCGCCGGGGCGGCGCGTTCCTGGTGGTCGGCGCAATCGGCTTCCTGGTCGACGCGGGCGCCTACAACCTGCTGGTGTTCTGGGGTGGTGCGGGCGTGCTGTACCGCGCGCCGCTGCCCGCCAAGATCATCGCCATCGCCGTGGCCACCGTCGTCACCTATTTCGGCAACAAATGGTGGACCTTCGCGCACAAGAAATCCGATAATCCCGGCCGCGAATACCTGCTCTACACGGTATTCAATGTGATCGCGATCGGACTGCAGCTGGGCTGTCTGGGCTTCTCGCGCTACGTGCTCGAACTGTCGACGCCCTTGTCGGACAATATCTCCGGCACCCTCATCGGCCAGATCGTCGCCGTGATCTTCCGCTACTGGGCCTACGACAAATTCGTCTTCGTCGGCAAATCCGCACCCGCCGGGGCGCCGATGCGGGAAAACGCGTGACGGACCCGGTCGGGGATCGCCGAGCGGGCGACCACCGGGCCGCATTGATATCCTCACCCCACCGCGAACAGCCTCCAACGGGCGCGTCTGCCCGACGGGGCACAATCAGGATTCAACGAGGGACTTCATGGACCAGTCGGCTACCCATGCCGTGAACACCGCCCCCGCCGCGCTGCGCGCCGAACATCGCGCACCCGACCGGATGGTGTTGCAGCGCGGCATCTTCGCAAGCCCCGCACCGAAGGTGAGCGAGGATCTGTACGCGGTGGTCGTCAAGGGGCGCGCCGAGCGGGAGCGGCACGCGCTGCGACTGGAGAAGAACGGCGCGGCGCACACCAATACCTATTTCGGTCGGTTCGCGGCCAGCTACTGGCAGCGCTGGACCACCGTCACCGAGGTCCGGGCCGGTATGGAGCTCGCGGTGGGGCGCGAGGCCCGCGTCCGGTTGGTGGCCTCCGATATCGCCGGACACCGCCGCATCATCGATACCGTGCGGGTCACCGCGAGCGGTCCGATCACCCTCACCGCACCCCTGGACCAATACGTCGACGGCGGCGCGCTGTGGCTCGAATTCGACGCGGTCGGCGGCGAACTCGGCATCTCCGAGCTGACCTGGACCACCGCGGCGCCCGAACTGGTGCGCCCGGTGGCGATCGCCATCTGCACCTTCAACCGGGCCGAGGACTGCGCGAACACGGTGGCCGCGCTGGCCTCCGACCCCACCGTGCTCGGCCTGATCGACGCGGTCTACGTCGTCGATCAGGGCACCGACCTCGTGCAGGATCAGCCCGTCTACCAGCGGACCGCGCCGTCCTTCGGCGATAAGCTGCGCTACCTGCGCCAGCCCAATCTCGGTGGCGCGGGCGGTTTCACCCGCGGACTCTACGAGGTATCCGCCGCCAACGAGCACGCCGACGTCATCCTGATGGACGACGACATCCTCTGCGAACCGGAGACCGTGCTGCGGCTCAACGCCTTCGCCAACCTCACCGTGGAACCGACGCTGGTCGGCGCGCAGATGCTGTTCCTGCTCAATCCCGACTACCTCAATGTCGGCGCGGAGGAGGTGCACCTCGACAAGCTCAAGCACGGGCAGCGGGTGCCCAAGGCGCTGCGCAACACCAGCATGCTCAAGCGCAATCAGGAGCGGCGCGTCGACGCGGGCTACAACGCCTGGTGGACCTGTCTGATCCCGGCCGAGGTGGTCGCCAAGATCGGGCTGCCGGTGCCCATCTTCTTCCAGTGGGACGACGTGGAATACGGGCTGCGCGCGCGCAAGGCCGGATTCGTCACGGTCACCCTGCCCAATGCGGCGGTCTGGCACGCCGATTTCTACTGGAAGGACTACGACGACTGGGCGCGCTACTTCAGCACCCGCAATTCGCTCATCGTCGGCGCGCTGCACACCGATCTCGACGGAAAGGCCGTCACCCGCAAGCTGTTCCGGGAGATCGCCGAACATCTCGTCGCCATGCAGTACGGGCTGGTGCACACGACGCTGCAAGGTATCGAGGATTTCCTGCAGGGGCCGAAGATCCTGCGCGACGGCGGCATCGCGGCGCTGGCGGCGGCGCGCGGTGCACGCGCCGACTATCCCGAGACGGTCAAACATCCGGCCGCGACCCCGCCGGTCGTCTCCGCCGATATCCACCTGTGCCGGGCGGGTGGCGAACCGAGCCGCACCACGCTGGTGCTCGTCAAACGCGCCATCGCCCAGTGGACCGGACGCACCAGGCACGGACTCGTCGGCATCACCCGTGAGGACGCGCACTGGTGGCATGTGTCGCTGTTCGACCACGTGGTGGTCACCGATGCCTCGCAGTCCGGTGTGCGGGTGCGTCGACGCGACAAGGCGCGCGCTCGACTGCTGCTGCTGCGCACGCTGCGGGTGCTGCGCCGCCTGCGCGATGAACTGCCCGCGCTCCAGCGGCAGTATCGCGCCGCCGTCCCCGAGCTGACCAGTCGCGCCAACTGGGAACGGCTCTACGGCATCGACTGAGTCATGCCGATTTACTGCGCTCACTGTCCGCGAGACATTCGCGCACGAAGCGGGTGACTCGGGCCAGGGCCGCGCGTCCTTCGGGGAGGTTGGGCATGATCGCCATGAAGGCGTGTACCTGACCGCGCCAGATCTCGAGAGCGTTCGGCACACCTGCCGCGTTCAAGCGTTCGGACATGAGTTCGCAGTCGTACCTGAGGATTTCATCCTCAGCGGCGATCATGAGCACCGGCGGCATGGCCGCGAGCGGCATATTCACCGGGGACAGATCCGGATCGAGGTGACCGTTCTCCTCCGCGCCCATACGCACCACGGCGGCCAGGGCCGACAGCGGGATGTACGGGTCGCGAGTCGCGTTCATGTAGTCGCGCTTGGCGGTGTAGTCCAGATCGAGCAGCGGGCTGAGGCCGACGATGCCCGCCGGGGCGGGGAGCCCGGCTTCGACGGCACGCAGGGCAGTGGCGAAGCTGAGGTAACCGCCCGCCGAATCTCCCGCGAAGACAATCCTTTTCGGATCGGTGCCGTGGCTGAGCAGCCAGCGGTACGCGGTGAGGCAATCGTCCACCGATTCGGGGATGCGACGATCGGGCAGTTGGCGGTAGTCCACATTCACCACGGGCAGTCCGGTGCGGCGCGCGAGGGCGGCCGCGATCGGGCGATGGGTGGCGAGTCCGCAGACGGCGAAGCCGCCGCCGTGCATATACAGCACCGCGCCGTGCCGCAGTGCTCGGCTCGCGCCCGAGGGGCGCAGGATCTCCAGGCGAATATCCTTCAGCGTTACCTGTTCCCGATCCACGCCGCGGGGTTGGGGGCGCAGTTCGGCCAAGCCGTCGATGACGGCCGCGCCGATCCGGATGGCGCCTTCGGTGATCGGCACTGCGCGCAATGCCGGACGCACCAAGTTCTGACACGCGGCCAACAGCACCCGAGCCGCAGCGGTCGGACCATCGGGATTCATCAGGGTGCCAACCGCGTTCGGTGCGGCCGATACGGTGTCGACCCCATTGAATTCGAGGATATTTCGAGCGTTCGCCACGGTATCGGGCACGGTGGAGTTGACCGCGTGCGGATCCACCGGCGGGCGCAGGCTGTGCGGCCCTGCAGGCGGGTGGCCCTGCGAATGTCGGAAGTGGTTGCCGTGCGGTGGCATTCGCCGCGCGTCGCCGGACTCGTCAACCCTGATCACTACCATCGGGCACCTACCTCACAGCTGGCGCGGACCCGACCAGGGGTAGCCCCGGACGAGGTCGGCGCTGACCTCCCACAGCGGGCTGTTCATCGAGAACAACACCGTCATCCCAGGACAGCATGCCGACTGTGACCTACGCAACAGAAATCTCCGCGCGCGGCCGACGGCAAACATTTCGTGATCGATCCGACGGCGAGTCGGAACCTCCTCGAGCCGGGTCGAGCCCGCACTGGCAGACTTCACGGATATGCGCGGAATCATCTTGGCGGGCGGCACCGGCTCCCGGTTGCACCCCATCACGCGCGGCGTCAGCAAACAACTGGTGCCGGTCTACGACAAGCCCATGGTCTATTACCCGCTGTGCACCCTGATGCTGGCCGGTATCACCGATATTCTCCTCATCACCACCCCCGAGGACGCGCCTGCCTTTCGACGGTTGCTCGGCGACGGATCCCGGTTCGGCCTGAATCTCGGCTATGTGGTGCAGCCGGAACCGGATGGTCTGGCCCGCGCGTTCGTGCTCGGCGCGGAGCACATCGGCGCGGACAGCGCGGCACTGGTCCTGGGCGACAATATCTTTCACGGTCCGCGCCTGGGCACCGGCCTGAATCGGTACGCCGATATCGACGGCGGCGCGGTCTTCGCCTACTGGGTGGCGAATCCGACGGCCTACGGTGTGGTCGAATTCGACGACGACCGTCGCGCCGTCTCCATCGAGGAGAAGCCCCGGCAGCCGCGGTCCAATTACGCTATCCCCGGTCTCTATTTCTATGACAACGACGTGGTGGAGATCGCGCGGGAGCTGCGACCCTCGGCGCGCGGTGAGTACGAGATCACCGATATCAATCGCGCGTATCTGGAACAGGGCAGGCTGCGGGTGGAGGTTTTGGCTCGCGGCACGGCTTGGCTGGACACCGGGACCTTCGACTCGCTGCTGGACGCCTCGAATTACGTGCGCACCATCGAGCAGCGGCAGGGTCTGAAGATCGGGGTGCCCGAGGAAGTGGCCTGGCGCATGGGATATATCGACGACGACGCGCTGAGCGCGCTCGCCGAACCGCAGGTGCGCTCCGGCTACGGCGCCTACCTGCTCGGTTTGCTCGACCGCGGACGCGACGGCTAGGACGGGACGGTAACGCATGGAGTTTCGGGAGATGTCGATCTCCGGCGCGTGGGTGATCACCCCGCGCCAGTTCCGCGACGAGCGCGGTCTGTTCGCCGAATCGTTCAAGGCGAGCGAATTCGAGCGGGCGACCGGACACCGCTTCGATCTGCGGCAGGTGAATGTGTCGGTGTCGGCGGCGGGAGTGCTGCGCGGCATCCATTACACGCTCACCCCGCCCGGTCAGGCGAAATACGTCTGCTGCGTGCGCGGCGCGTTCTTCGACGTGGTGGTGGATCTGCGTCCCGACTCCCCGACCTACGGCCGCTGGGAGGGTGTGCTGCTCGACGATGTCGATCGCCGCTCGATCTATCTGGCCGACGGCCTCGGCCATGCCCTTCTCTCCCTGGAGGACGGCTCCACCGTGCACTACCTGTGCTCGCTGGAGTACTCGCCCGAATTCGACCGGGATCTCGACGCTTTCGATCCGGGTCTGGCCATCGACTGGCCGACCGTCGGCCGGGACGGCCGTCGGCTGACCTATACGCGCTCGCCGAAAGATGCTGTCGCCCCGCCCTTTTCACGCCGAACGCCCCCGACCTCGGTAGAGGTCGAGGGCGTCGGACTGGTCGGCCGATAGAGGGGATTTATCAGCCGACGAGTTCGAGGGCCGGATCGGTCGCGGCCTGCTGCGACTTCTCCTGCCTGCGGAACTTCGGGACGAAGGCCAGCAGGGCGACCAGCGCGCCGACGATGGAGACGCCCGCCGCGAATTCCAGACCGGGACGGTAGGTGTCGAGCATGGCCCCCGGCGAGGTGTCGGTGTGGGCGCCCGAGGTGACGATGGCCGTGGTGACGGCCAGGACGATGGCCGCGCCGACCTGCATGGAGGTTTGCAGCACGCCTGCGGCCAGGCCCTGCTCGTCGTCCTCGATACCGCTGGTGGCCTGAATATTGATGGCGGGGAAGCCGATCCAGCCGATACCGATCAGCAGGACGGCGGGCAGCAGCATCGTCAGGTAGGACGGGGCGGTGTCGAGCCGGAGGAACATCAGGTAGCCGACGGCCATGACGACCATGGTGATGGCGATGATCGGGCCGGTGCCGAAGCGGTCGACCAGGCGGTCGGAGAAGAAGGCCGAACCCACCACCAGCAGACCGACCGGCAGCAGCGCCAGCGCCAGGTGCAGCGGCGACCAGCCGAGGGCGTCTTGGAAGTAGAGCGTGCTGATGAACTGCCAACTGAAGTAGGAACCGCCCACCGCGATGATGGCCAGGCTGGCCCGCACCAGTGAGGATTTGCGCAGGATGCCCAGCCGGACCAGCGGGTAGCGCACCCGCCGCTCGACCGCGAGGAATCCGACGAACAGTGCGATGACCAGCGCGAAGGAACCGAGGGTCCGGGCCGAGACCCAGCCCACCTGCGGTGCGGTGACGACCGTGTAGACCAGCAGCAGCATGCCCGCGGTGGACAGGATCGCGCCGAGGATATCGTGACCGCCCTCCTCGGCGGCTTCGTCGCGCGGGACCAGGAACAGGGCCGCGACCAGGGCCGCGAGGGCGATCGGCACCGGCAGCAGGAAGGTCCAGCGCCAGCCGACGCCCGTCATGAGACCGCCGAAGAGCAGGCCCATGGAGTAGCCGCCCGCACCGAACACGGTGTAGATGGACAGCGCCCGGTTGCGGGCCGGACCCTCGGCGAAATTGGTGGTGATGATGGACAGGCCGGTCGGCGCGGTGAAGGCGGCGGCCAGACCCTTGACGAAGCGGGTGAGGATGAGCAGCGGACCCGAGCTGACCAGGCCGCCGGCCAGCGAGGCGACGGCGAAGACGGCGAGTGCGATGAGGAAGACCTTGCGCCTGCCGAGCAGGTCGGCGGTGCGGCCGCCGAGCAGCAGCAGCCCGCCGTAGCCGAGGACGTAGCCGCTGACGAGCCACTGGAGGGTGGAGGTGGTGAGGCCGAGTTCGGTGCCGATGGACGGCAGCGCGACGCCGATCATCGAGACGTCGAGGCCGTCGAGGAACAGCACGATGCAGAGGGTGATCAGCATGCCCCAGAGCCGTGCGGACCACCTGGTGTGATCGGCGGCCGTGGCGGCCGAGAGCGTTGCCGGTGAAGTCATGCGGGAGACATTACATGCACGTGCATTAGATGCCAACACATAAAATGCGTTTGCATGGGCCTGTGGGCGCGACTAGGATGGGCCGCATGTCGAAGCCGTCAACGATTGACGCCGACCCGAACCGGATCGCGCCCGAACAGTTCAACTCCGAGCAGTTGAGTTCCGAACAGTTCACGCCCGAGCAGCCCGCACAGCACCGGATCGAGCCAGACGAGATCGAGTACAAACCGGCCACGTCCGAGGATCCCGCCCCGGCGCATGGCGAGCAGTCCGAACTCGTCACGCAATGGCGGGCCCTACTCGAACGACACGCGGTCCTCAGTTGCACCCTCGAGAAGGAACTGCAGGGCAAGCACCACCTGGGCCTGAGCGAATTCGAGACACTGGACCGCCTCGTCGACGCCGACTGCCACAACTACCGCATGAGCGATCTGGCCGGGGATATCTACCTGAGCCAGAGCGCGCTTTCCCGCGCTGTGGCCCGCCTGGAGCGCGACGGCCTGGTCGAGCGCAACATGTGCAGTGAGGACAGACGTGCCGTATTCGTCTGCGTCACCGAACGCGGTCGCCAAGTGTACGAGCAGGCGCTGCCCACCCATCGGGAAACACTCGACCGCTGCTGGTAGGGGGTGACGCGCTACTGGTAGGGGTTCGCCCCGTGCTCCGCGGCAGGACCTAACGCACCCGGCGCGCGGCCGCCTCGATGGCGGGTCCCGCATCCACCGCCGCGGCCCGGATATTCGCGAAAGCCGTTCGGTACCGGTCGATTTCCTGTTCCTTGTCCAGGTACACCGGCCCGGTGAACGCCTCGAGATACACCACCGGCGGCTCGCGCAACTCCCCCGCGCTGCGCTCCGGGAACTCCACCAGCACGAACGGACCGGAATCCATCCCGTCGTGATAGCCGGAATCGGCCGGTATCAACAGGATTCGCACATTCGGCAATTCGGTCAGCTCGCGCAGCCGCGTCAACTGACCCGAGAGCACCTCGGCCGGGCCGACCCGCCGCCACAACACCGGCTCGCTGATCACCACCGCGAACCGCAGCGGCTGGTCGGTGCGGGTGAGCTGTGCCTGCCTGGCCGCGCGCAATTCGATGCGCCGCGAGACCTCGTGCGCGGACAGTTCCGGGCGCGAGACCGCAAGCAGCGCACGGGTATACGCCTCGGTTTGCAATAGGCCGGGCACCAGTTCGTTCTCGTAGGTGGACAACTGCTGGGCGGCCTCCTCCAGCCCGATGTAGACCTCGAAACCCTCCGGGATGACATCGCTGTAGGCCGTCCACCAGCCGCGCGCCTTGGTCTCGCGGGCCAGCGCGGCCAGCGGCTCCACCAGATCCGTTGGCGCGCCGTAGATCTTGCACATCGCCTCGACATCGAGGCTGCGCAGCGAGGTTTGTCCGGTTTCGATGCGCCAGATCTTGGCCTCGGACCACTCGAGTTGCTGGGCGGCCATCCTGGTCGTCATGCGCGCGCGATTGCGCAGGTCGCGCAGGTGGCGACCGAGCTGCCGACGTGGCATCGTCGAACCCGTGATGCCTTGAGGTAAAGCCATGCTGCCCCCTTGTTTTTCATACCAACACTGCCGTGCCGCCGCGGGTCTCCCGTACCCGGCGGATGACCCCCGAAGTGGATATCCGAGATTCCGAAACGCATTGTTTCACAGTTCTTCCGCACCCGGTCACGATCCGCGACACGGGCAGGCCACTGACGCGCCCGCGCCGAAGTTGTTTCCCGCCCGGACTTTCCGGTTACCGGCTCACTTGCGCGGCCCCATTCCCGCGCTCCCCGCGCGCCCATCCCCCGGCAGTCGATCGGACTCTATTCCGCCGATCCCTGAGCCTCGGAAACAGGTCGCGGCGCCGCGCTCGCCCCCGCGGCCCATCGCACCCCGCCGACCGGGAATTCCGATATCACCGATGCACTAGCCTTGTCCATAGCCGATGTCTACCAAAATCCCTGCGAATGAGACGAATACAACACTCTCGAAGAAAAACCGTGCCTATGCGTAACACCCCCCACCGTGGTGACCGATAGCCACCATGAAGCAGGACCCAGAACATAGCGGGGAATGGAGAAAGACAGTGCGTACGACGTTTCCGACTTCCATCTCGGCGGCCGAGGTGACCGCCGCGGCGCAGGATTACACCGAGCGCGGGTGGACGGTTGCCGAAACGGCCAACGGGCTGTGCCTGATCACCGATGCGGAGATCTCGGGCATCGAGGTCCGGGGCGAGCTGGCCGCCGATGTGCGCCGTTTCCTCGAGGCCAATGATCTGGCCGGTCCGGTCATCGTGATTCCGGGCGTGGAGCGCCGCGAGATCCACCTCGTCACCGCGGTCGCCAAGGCCGAGATGGCGATCGAGGGACTGAAGGCCGCCGGCGCGGTGGTGTACACCGACGGTGCGGGCATTCCGCTGCCGCCGACTCAGCTCTCGGCGGGTTCGGCCAGCTGGAGCATCGCGCCGGCTGAGGCCCGCTGGGTCCCGCCGGTGGTCGCGCTGGGTGCGGCGGTTCGCTCGGCGAGCACCCGTCGCCGGGCGCGGCTCACCCTCGCCTGCTGAGGCTGCCCACCGGCAACCCCACCCGCACCGCACGGCCCACTCCGCAAAAGGCCGTCAACGACCGATACCGCGACGGTATCGGTCGTTTCCGCGTCTCAACACCACGAATACTTTTGTGATCCAAGACATTCCGCCCGGTCGGCACTGCCAATCGGACGCAATCGCCTGCGCCGACTCGGCCCGCACCGCACTTTCGCCGCGATTCCGCAGCCTCGCCAGGGCTTCGCGCCTAAAATTGACGCGATTTCGGATGCGGACGGCCGGCTCCGGCGAACCGCGAGCATCCCGGTTCTGCCCAGCAATTCCGGCGAGACAGGGGGCGCGGATGCCCGAAACGCGGTGCGGCAGTGAGGGAGAACACACTCTCCAGGACCAATACGGGTCACAGGAGCGCGCGCACCGCTTCTACGACGATCAGGTGCTCGATCACCTGAACCCCACCATGATCGAATTCGTCGCCCGGATGGATATGGCGTTCATCGCCACCGCCGACAAGACGGGCGAGTGCGATGCGAGCTTGCGAGCCGGACTGCCCGGCTTCCTGCACGTGATCGACGAGCGCACCCTCGCCTATCCGGAGTACCGGGGCAACGGCGTCATGGCCTCCCTCGGCAATATCCTGGAGAACCCGCACGTCGGGATCCTGCTCGTCGATTTCGTGCGCGACCTGATCGGCCTGCACATCAACGGTTCGGCCCATATCGTGGCCGACGAGCGCCTGCGCGCGAGCGTGCCCGGCCTGCCCGACCGACACAGCCTGCGCGGTCGCATGACCGAGCGCTGGGTGGTGGTCGAGGTCGAGGAGGCCTACATCCACTGCCGCAAGCACATTCCACATCTATTGCCCGCCGCCCGCGCGGCCCGTGAATGGGGCACCGACAACGCCCGCGCCAAAGGCGGCGACTATTTCGGCGCGAAGGCGGGCCGGGTCACCGCCGCTCTCGCCGACGGCAGCGGCGGATCCCGAGAACTGCCCGGCCTCAGTGGATCTTGAAGATCACGGCCCGCTGCACCACGAAATTGATCACCGTCGCGGTCCCCTGCGCCACCACGAAGGCCAGTGCCTGCCGCCACCACACCTCCGGCAGTGTGATGTACATCAAGGCATTGATACCCACCTGCACCGCGAAGGTCACCGCGTACAGCACGACCACCGCGATGAATCTGGCCCGGCTCGGCGCGGCCTGAAAAGTCCAGCGCCGATTGATCAAATACGCCGTTGTGGTGCCCACGATGAAACTCAGCGATTTGGCGATCTCGCGCGGTAGACCGATCAGATTGAACAGCAGGCTGTAGAGACCGAAATCCACCACGGCGGACAGGCCGCCGGTGAGTCCGAATCGGATGATCTGCGTTTTCAGGTCGACATCGGTACCGCCCGGCTCGTCGACAAGCGGCAGTTCGGCCGGGAGCGGCAGGTGAGGTTCGGCGGGCACGGCGTCGAGCGTATCCGCCCGCGCACCCCGGCGCGGTGCGCGCACCGCCCACCGCCCACCAGCGGTCGCGACTCCGGTTCCCCCGATACCTGTAGCCTCTATGCCGATGTCCACGAAAGCTTCGACCGCCACCACCGATACCGGCACCGCCGCCGCGGGCAGCTTTGGTTTGCCCACGCGGGTTCGGTCGCTGACCGGGTGGGGTCGCACCGCGCCAACCACCGCAGAAGTGCTCTCGACCGGCGATCCGGAGTTGATCGCCAAGGCCGTCGCCATGGTCGCCGAGGACAACGATGCCAAGCCCGCCCACCTGCGCCGCGGCGTCATCGCGCGCGGACTCGGCCGCTCCTACGGCGACCACGCCCAGAACGCGGGCGGCCTGGTCATCGATATGTCGGCACTGAACAACATCCACCGCATCGATCGCGACACCCGGATCGTCGACGTGGACGGCGGGGTGAGCCTGGATCAACTGATGAAGGCCGCGCTGCCGTTCGGTCTGTGGGTTCCGGTGCTGCCCGGCACCCGCCAGGTGACCATCGGCGGCGCGATCGCCTCCGATATCCATGGCAAGAACCACCACAGCGAGGGCAGCTTCGGCAATCACGTGCGCTCGATCGAGCTGCTCACCGCCGACGGCGCTGTACAGACCATCTCCCCGAAGCGCAATGCCAAGCTGTTCTGGGCCACCGTCGGCGGTAACGGCCTGACCGGCATCATCCTGCGGGCCACCATCGAGATGGCGCCGACCGAAACCGCCTACTTCCGCAACGACGGTGTGAAGACCACCACCCTCGACGAGACCATCGCCGCGCACAGCGACGGCAGCGAGGCAGACTACACCTATTCCAGCGCCTGGTTCGACGTGATCAGCCCGCTGCCGAAATTGGGCCGGGCCACCATCACCCGCGGTCGGCTGGCCAAGGTGGACGAACTGCCCAAGCGGTTGCAGAAGAAGCCGCTGAAATTCGACGCGCCGCAATTGCTGACGGTGCCGGATATCTTCCCGAACTGGACGATGAACAAGCTGACGCTGCAGGCGATCGGCGAGGCGTACTACGCCATGGGCGGCGACTACACCGGCAAGGTGCAGAACCTGACCCAGTTCTATCACCCGCTCGACATGATCGCGGAGTGGAACCGCGGCTACGGTTCCAATGGCTTCCTCCAGTACCAGTTCGTGGTGCCGACCGAGGCGGTCGAGGAGTTCAAGAAGATCATCATCGATATCCAGGCGTCCGGGCACTACTCGGCGCTGAATGTGTTCAAGCTGTTCGGGGCGGGAAACCAAGCGCCGCTGAGCTTCCCGATGCCGGGCTGGAACATCTGCGTCGACTTCCCGATCAAGCCGGGCCTCAATGAGCTGGTCACCGAACTGGATCGGCGCGTGCTGGAATTCGGCGGGCGGCTCTACACCGCGAAGGATTCGCGGACCACTGCGGCCACCTTCCACCAGATGTACCCGAGGATCGACGAGTGGATCAAAATCCGCCGCAGTGTCGATCCCACAGGCGTTTTCATGTCCGATATGGCACGAAGGCTGGAGCTGCAATGATCAATGCCGTTGGCAACCCCCAGTCGATTCTGCTGCTGGGCGGCACCTCCGAGATCGGTTTGGCGATCGTCGCGGAATACCTGCGCAAATCGCCCGCGCGCGTGGTGCTCGCGGCACTGCCGGGCGATCCGCTGCGCGCGGAGTCGGTGGCGCAGATGGAGGCGGCGGGCGCGAGCGAGGTGCACGTCGTCGATTTCGACGCGCTCGATACCGACAGCCACCCCAAGGTCATCGAATCCGCCTGGGACGGCGGCGATGTGGATGTGGCCATCGTGGCCTTCGGCGCGGACGGCGACGCCGAGGAGCTGTGGCAGAACCAGGCCAAGGCGGTGAAGATCGCCGAGATCAACTACACCGCTTCGGTTTCCGTCGGTGTGCTGCTCGGCCAGAAGTTCAAGGCACAGGGGTTCGGTCGGATCATCGCCATGTCCTCGGTGGCGGGCGAGCGGGTCAAGCGCGCCAATTTCGTGTACGGCTCGAGCAAGGCCGGACTCGACGGGTTCTACCTCGGACTCGGCGAGGCGCTGCGCCCGTACGGGCCTCGGGTGCTGGTGGTGCGGCCGGGTCAGGTGCGCACCAAGTTCTCCGCGCACGTCAAAGAGGCCCCGCTCACCGTCAACAAGGAAGATGTGGCGGCACTGGCGGTCTCGGCCTCCAACCGGGGCAAGGAACTGGTCTGGGCGCCGGGTCCGTTCCGGTTCGTCATGATGATCCTGCGTCACATCCCGCGCCCGATCTTCCGGCGGCTGCCGATCTGATCACCGCCGCTGCGCGTCCCCTCGGTGTTCCTCCCACCCCGCGGCACTTCTCCCTCCCGTGCGCACATTGGTTACGCTGACCGGCGCACGGGCGGGAGCAACCGAGAATCCGGAGGCAGCGTGAGCGGCGGAGTCGCCAGATGACCAGCGTGAGCAGCGAGCGGCCCGGCCGCGCGGCGATATTCGGCCGACTGGTCGGCTCCGGGCTCGGCGAGGCGGCATTGGCGGCGCTGGTCGCCCTGGTGGTGGCGGGCGTCGGTCTGACGGCCTTCGCGACGGTGCACTGGCCCGCGTTCAATTCCTCCAATGTGACCCGCGCGCTCACCACCGTGGGGCAGGTGGTCTGCGCGGTGGCGCTCATCGCCGCGATCTGGCTCGCTCGACGGCAACGCCCCCGATGGCTCGCCAAACTGCTTGCCTGGGCCGGAATCTCGGGATTCGTCACGGTCACCCTCGGCATGCCGCTGGCAGCGACCAAACTGTATCTGCTCGGAGTCTCGGTGGATCAGGAGTTCCGCACCGAATACCTGACCAGATTCACCGATACCGCCGCGCTGCGCGATATGACCTACGCGGACCTGCCGCCCTTCTATCCGGCGGGCTGGTTCTGGATCGGCGGCCGGGTGGCGCATCTGCTCGGGCGGCCGGGCTGGGAGATCTTCAAACCGTATGCCATCGCCTCGCTGGCGGTGGCGGCGGTCCTCGGATATGTGCTGTGGTCCAAGCTGATTCGTGCCGACTGGGCCATCGCGGTGAGCGCGGCTGTGACGGTGGTCGCCCTCACCTACGCCGCGCCGGAAGCTTATAGCGCGGTGCTGGTCATCCTGCTGCCGCCGGTGCTTGTGCTCGCGTGGGGGGCGCTGTATCGGCCCGTCGAGTACGCCGGTGGCGGCGAGTCGACGGCGGGCGGCTGGGGCGCGGTGCTGGGAACCGGTCTGTTCCTCGGGGTCTCGGCCACGTTCTACACGCTGTACACGGTGGTGGCCGCCTGCGCCGTCGGGCTCATGGCGCTGCTCGCCTGCGCTGCGGCGCTGTGGCGGCGGCATGGGCGGCGGGCGGACCGATCGCGGTTCGCCCTGCTGTGGCCGATTCTGTCGCGGCTCATCGCGATCGGCGTCATCGCCGGGTGTATAGCGCTGGTTACCTGGGCGCCCTACCTGCTCGAATTGGTGTCCAAGCCCGCCGCGAAATCCGGTAGCGCACTGCACTATCTGCCGGAGTCCGGCGCCGAACTGCCGCTGCCCATGGCGGATTTCTCGCTGCTGGGCGCGCTGTGCCTGCTCGGCACGGTATGGCTGGTGGTGCGGGCGGCCTCCTCCCGACGCGCCCAAGCGCTCGGGATCGGGGTCGTGGCCATCTACCTGTGGGCACTGCTGTCGATGGCCGCGACGGCCGCCGGGACCACGCTGCTGTCGTTCCGTCTGGAGCCGGTGCTACAGGTGCTGTTGGCGGCGGCGGGCGCCTTCGGATTCGTCGAAGGGGCGCGGGCGATCTACCGGGCGTGCAACGAGCCCAACCGTTTTCGGGTCGCCGCGGTCGCACTGGCGATCATCGGCGGGCTCGCCTTCGCGCAGAATATTCCGACCGTCCTCACCCCCGAGATCACCACCGCGTACACCGATACCGACGGTGCGGGGAACCGCGCCGATCAGCGCGACCCCTCGGCTGTCAGCCACTACCGCGAGATCGATGCGAAACTGCTGGCACAGACCGGACGCCCCCGCGCCGAGACGGTGGTGCTCACCGCCGACACCAGTTTCCTGGCCTTCTATCCGTACTACGGATTCCAAGCGCTCACCTCGCACTACGCGAATATGCTCGCCGACTTCTCCGGTCGCGCCGCCGTCATCGATTCGTGGAGCAAGCTCGATACCTCCGCCGCGCTGCTCGACGCGCTCGACAGATCCCCGTGGCGCGCGCCCGACGCCTTCCTGTTCCGACGCGAAGGACAGACATACACGCTGCGGCTGGCCAGGGATGTGTATCCGAACGATCCGAATGTGCAGCGCTACACCGTCTCCTTCCCCGCCGAACTGTTCGCCGATCCGCATTTCACCGCCACCGATATCGGGCCGTTCACCTTGATTACGGTGCGGCGGTAGCCGCTATGCCCGAGCGGGCCTGCTAGGCGTACCTCCGCCTCCGCTCCGGCCATGCGCAGGTCTACCGACGACTTCGTCGGCAGCGCCCATTGGGCGTACCTCCGCATTCGCTGCGGCCCTGCGCGGGTCTTCGGACGGCTACGCCGACAACGCCCGTTAGCATCAACGACCGTGCGACCGGACCCCTCGACACCCGCGTTCACCCGCTACCGCCTGCTGGCGCTCGTCTCCGGATTTCTCGGATTCGCGCTGGCGCTGCTGACACCGCTGCTGCCGGTGCGGGAGGACCGGGCGACGCTGGACTGGCCCCAGCCGGGCGCGGCGAGCGTCGAGGCGCCGCTGGTCTCCTATGTGCCGCTGAAGTTCGAGGCCACGCTGCCGTGCGCGCTGCTGCCCGCCTCCGGAACCGTGCTGTCGACGGTTCCGGTGGATTCGGGTCAGGCCGCCACCAAGGGTCTGGTCGTCACGGTGACCGATGGCACGCTCGCGGTGCTGCTGCGCGATATCCCCATGCTGTCCGCGCCGGTCGCCGAGATCACCGGCTGCCAAGGCGTGGCGGTCACCTCGACCGCCGAGGCCACCACCGTCGAATTCACCGGCGCGCACCGGCTCGACGGGACCGCCTTCACCAATACCGTCACCCGCGATATCCGGCCGCAGGTGGTGGGGATGTTCACCGATCTGCCCGCCGATCGACTCGACGGCGCGCGCGCGCATCTGGATATCGACTCGCGCTTCTCCTCCACCCCGTCCTGGCTCAAACTTGCCGCCATGATCGCGGCGGCGGTGTGCACGCTCGTAGCGCTGTTCGCGCTGCACCTGCTGGACACCTCCGACGGGCGCAGGCCCCGACGTTTCCTGCCTCGGCACTGGTGGCGTTTCACCCTGGCCGACGCCGCGGTGCTCGGCACGCTCGCGGTCTGGCACTTCCTCGGCGCGAACACCTCCGACGACGGCTACATCCTGAATATGGCCAGGGTTTCCGAACCTTCGGGCTATATGGCCAACTACTACCGCTGGTTCGGGGTGCCCGAGGCGCCCTTCGGCTGGTCCTACGAGGTGCTGGCCTGGATGACCCGCGTCACCGACGCCAGCCCGTGGATGCGGCTGCCCGCGCTGGCGGCGGGTGTCGCCTGCTGGCTGGTGATCAGCCGGGAGGTGCTGCCGCGCTTGGGTGCTCGGGTGCGACGCAACGGAATCGCGCTCTGGACAGCGGGTTTGGTCTTCCTCGCCTTCTGGCTGCCCTATGACAATGGTCTGCGCCCCGAACCGCTCATCGCCGCCGGCGCGCTGCTGACCTGGTGCTCCATCGAACGCGCCATCGCCACCGGGCGACTGCTGCCCGCCGCGGCGGCGGTGCTCATCGCCGCGTTCTCCCTCGCCGCCGGACCGACCGGCTTGATCTGCGTGGCCGCGCTCATCGCGGGCTCACGGCCGGTATTGCAGATCATCATCAAGCGGGCGCGCGGGCGCGGACCGGCCGCACTGCGCTACGGCGCGCTGCTGGCGCCGGGACTGGCCGCCGGGACCCTGGTGCTCACCGTGGTTTTCGCCGATCAGACGCTGGCCACCGTCATGGAGGCCACCAGGGTGCGCACCCTCGTCGGCCCCAATGTGGCGTGGTTCGACGAGCGCACCCGCTGGGATTCGCTGTTCATGCTGGCCCCCGACGGTTCGCTGTCGCGCCGCTTCGGCGTGCTGGTCATGCTGCTGTGCCTGCTGGTCTGCGTGCTCCAGGTGCTGCGCAAGGGCCGCATACCGGGTACCTCGCGCGGTCCGTCGGTGCGCATCCTCGGCATCGTCTTCGCCTCGCTGCTGTTGATGATGTTCACCCCCACCAAGTGGACCCACCACTTCGGCGTCTACGCCGGGCTGGCCGGATCGCTGGCCGCGTTGGCCGCGGTGGCGGTGGGCAGCAATGGGATTCGCTCCTCCCGCAATAGGGCGCTGTTCGCGGCGGCGGTGCTGTTCCTGCTGGCGCTGACCTTCACCGGCTCCAATGGCTGGTGGTACGTGTCCAGCTACGGCGTGCCGTGGTGGGACAAGGCCCCGCTCATCGCGGGCAAGGGCTTTTCGACGCTGTTCCTCGGGCTGAGTGTGCTCGCGCTGCTGTGGGCGCTGTGGGAGCACTACCGCGACCCGTATCGAAAGCGTACGGAGCCCACGCGTTTCGATCGCATAGCCGCCGCCCCTCGGGCTGTCGCGGCTGCCCCGCTGACCATCGCGGCCGCCGCGCTGGTGCTGTTCGAGGTGGCCTCGCTGGCCAAGGCGGCCGTCACCCAGTACCCGGCCTACTCGGTCGCCAAGCAGAACCTGAACTCCTTGGTGGGCAAGCCGTGCGGCCTCGCCGACGAGGTGCTGGCGGAGACCGATACCGCCGATTCGCTGCTGACCCCGTACACCGGGTCGCCCGCCGACGGATTGGCCGCGCAGGCAACGGGATTCACCCCCAACGGGGTGGCCGCCGACCTGACCGCCGACGCGGACGAGACGGTGACCGGCGGCGCGAACTCGGTCAGCACCGACTCCAAGAACAAGACCTCGCACACCACCGGCGCGGGCACCGGCGGCGGCAAGAACACGCGAACCGGCCTCAATGGCAGCACTGTCAAACTGCCTTTCGGCTTGGATCCGGCCAAGACGCCGGTCATGGGCAGCTATGCGGAGGGTGAGCAGCAGGTCGCCACCATGACCTCCCGGTGGTACCGCTTCGACCGACCCGACGATCCGGCCTACCGGGTGCTGGCCATTACCGCGGCGGGCCGGATCCGCTCCGTCGACGCCGACGGCGTCACCACCTACGGCGCGGACCTGCGCCTGGAATACGGTGTGCGCGAAGCGAACGGCGAGGTGCGGACACTCGGCTCGGTGCTGCCCCTCGATATCGGCCCCGCGCCGAGCTGGCGCAACCTGCGCGTCCCGCTGGACAAACTGCCCGCCGACGTCGACGCCGTGCGCCTGGTGGCCGAGGATCGCGACATCACCCCGCGCATCTGGCTGGCCGTGACCCCGCCCCGACTGCCCCGCCTCGCACCGCTGAATTCCCTTGTGAAACCGGATGATCCAAAGGGCGCGGGCGATCCCGTCCTGCTCGACTGGCATGTCGGCCTCGCCTTTCCCTGCCAGCGGCCCTTCTACCATCACGACGGTGTCGCCGAGATCCCGCGCTGGCGGATCCTGCCGGACCGTGTCGGCCAGGACGCCTCGAATGCCTGGCAGGACGATATCGGCGGCGGCCCACTGGGCTGGACCGGCCTGCTGCTCAACGCGCAGACCATCCCCACCTACCTCGACCACGACTGGTCCAAGGACTGGGGCGCACTGGAGAAATTCACCCCGTGGACCTCGGCCGCACCGGCCGAGATCGGTGTCGAGGTCGAGACTCGCGGCGGGTGGGCCAAAGACGCGCCCATCAAGGCCCGATAGTCGGCCCTTTTACTGCCACAGGGGATTTGATGTGCTGACGACTCGCCGGTAGCGACGTAATCTGAGCAGCATGACCGCCTTCGATGATATGGATCTGCGTGATCTCGTCGGGCTGCTCAGCGAAGAAGAGCAGCGGGAACTGCGCCCTGCGGTGCTCCGGGTGCTGAACCGGTTACCCGATCAGGAGGTGCTGCGGCGCGAATTGCACTGCAGGATGAGCAAAGTGTGATCCGTATCGAACGAGCAGCCCCTGGAAAGCAATTCGGCCCGATGCGGTGAGAACGCATCGGGCCGAACCTATTTCGGGAGGCTAGAACACCCTGAGCCGACCAGGGGTCCACCAACCCCAGCGCTCGGCCGTTCCGGTCTCGAGCTGTGCCGGGGTGGCCCGGTAGTACTGGTCGTAGCGCTCGAGCGAACCCCAGTCGCGTGCCCAGTCGTGCTCGAGATAGGTGGGCACCGACACCGAGTGCGCCATCATCTGCGCCCAACCCAGCAGCCCGCCGAACTCCTCTGCCTGCCAGGTATTGGTCGAGCTGATGGCCAGCGGACGATCCGGCAGGATGCGGTAGCCGGGCACCTCCGCGACGCCGTTCTTGTGATCGAGGGGCCGCTGGCACGGGAACTGCAAGCCCACCGCCCAGTCCTCCAGGATCGGCTGCTGCGAACCGAGGAAGGTGTTGAGCGGCTCCAACTTCGGCATCCGGGGCGGGGTGAAGGCCAACCACTGATCGCCGATCAGGATCGGATCATTGGCCAGGATGCGCACCGCGTCGGCCTCCGGGGCCAGCGCGTCGAGCGGGATGCGCAGATTGCGCCAGGACGGGAACGGCCCGATATCGCGCGGCAGGTAGGTGCCCAGCCGCTGCACGCTGCCGTCGTCCTGCTTCTTGCCGTACTCGACCAGCAGCGACTGCCCGTACTTCTCCGAACCGGTGTCGTCGACGGACAGGATGCGACCGGCGGCCGAGATGACCACCAGCGGCTTGTCCGCCGCGCGCGGGGCGAGCTGATACCAGCTCGACACCAGATGCGCGGGCTGCTGCATACCGCTCTGATAGCTGCCCATGATCGGGGTGGTCGCCGGATCGAGACCGAAGGGCAATGCCACGGTGCTGCCATTGACACCGCGCGACCCCTTGCCGCCGCCGGTGCCCGCGCTCTGCCCCTTCTCGAAGGCCGCGCCGACAGACTGGGTGGAGGTGTTGCCGGTGCCCGGTTTGACCTCGACGCTGTCGGCGGACAGGTCGTCGGGGACGCCATTCGGATCGAAGGCCACCGGATCCGGACCGGCGAGCGGATCACCGTTCTTGTTCGGGTGGGCCGGATCCTCGATGGGCGCCAGGTTGCCCGCGTTCACATCCGCCTCGACCAGCACGTCATTGGCCAGACCACACGAATTGCCGGTCAGCGCATCGTAATTCGAGCGGGCCAGCGAATACGCCGGATACTGCGAGTACGCGCCCTTGACCAGCGAGAGCACCTCCAGCGCCACCATGCCCGCCGCCACCAGCGTGAGCGGGATCGCGGCGAAACGCCGAATCTGTCTGCCGCGCGTCGACTTCGGCCCCGCCTTGGCGCCCACGTACTCCTCCCGCAGCGCCAACCAGGCCACCAGCGCCAGCGCCAATCCGAACAGCGCCAGCATGAGCGTGTTGGACTGGTGGCCACTCAGCGAGATGGGCTTGTCGAACCACGGCACCCCGAAGCTGGATACATACCAGTAGCCGTTGATGCCGGAGAAGGAGATCGCGAGCACGAACATCAACCCGGACAGGAAGATCGCGCGATTCTTGCTCGCCCGCAGCGCGCTCGCCGACACCGCGACGGCCGTGACCGCCGCCAGTGAACCCGCGATCCCGGCGTAGGCGCCGAAGTGGTGGGTCCACTTGGTCGGGTTGAACATCATGAAGAAGATGGTGCCGAGCACGACACCCATCAACCGCCAGGTCGGACCGCTGGAGATACCCGGCACCCGCCTGCGCCGCAGCAGCACCAGCATGGTGGTGAACAGGCACAGCAGCATGATCAGGAAGGCGAACCGGCGCGGCAGCGAACCGTCGACCGTCTGCACGAACAGGTAGTAGTAGCGCAGATAGTCCTCGTACCAGGCCAGATTCGGACCGGCCAACTGCCGGACCCGGTTGGCCTCCTGGATACCCGCGAAGGTCTGATCGCTGTAGACCACCGTCAGCACCAGCACACCGGCCGCCAGGATCGGCGCGAGCAATGGCAGCGTCGCACTCCAACCGCCGTAGCCCTTGGCCAGGAAATCGCGTCTGCGGCGCACCACGATCTTCACCATCGGCCGGATGCCCGCGAGCAGCGCCGCCACACACATCAACCCGGTGGGGGCGGCGGCCAGCGTGAACGCCGCCACCAGCACCGCGACCCCGGCGGGCAGCAACCTGCCGGTGGCGATGGCCCGCTCGATGGAGACCCAGGTCAGCAGCGCGCCGAGCGCGACGATCGGCTCCGAGCGCAGACCGTTGTCATAGGGCAGCCAGAAGGCCAGGAACACCAGTCCGCCCGTCCACAGCGCCACCTTGCTGAGCCGCACGCCGCGACCGAGCCGGGGCACCACCTCGCGGCTGATCACCATCCAGCAGAGGATGGCGCAGAACAGCGCGGGCAGCCGCACCCACGGGCTGGCCGTGGAGATCTGGGCGAACGCCTGGATGACGTAGTAGTACCAGCCGAACGGCGCCTCGGGCACGCCGTACCAGCGGAAGTAGTTGGCCATATAGCCCGCGTGCGGGGCCACCCGGACCATGGTGAGGATGTAGCCGTCGTCGGAGGTGTTCGCGCCGACGAAATGCCACAGCAGCAGCGTGCCGATCACCGCGCCGTCGACCCAGGTGAAGCGCAGCCAGTTGGCGGGAAGGAAGCGGCGATGACCGCGACCGTCGCTGGCGTCCAACCTGGCCAGCGCGCCCAGCGCGATGAGGGTGCCGAGCACTGCGGCGATCATCGCCGTCAGCTTGATCCAGGTGGGGCTGGAGGAGAAGCGGGTATCGACGGTCATATTGAGCGACAGCCCGGCAGGGGCGGCGCCCTGCAGATCGGTGAAGACGCCCACCACCTGCGGGCGCAGATCCAGCACCATCTCATTGCGGACCGGTTCGCCCTTGTCATTGGTCAGGCCCTGGAACTCACCGATGGTCCGGTTGATATCCGAGTCGATGACCAGCGCCGTACATTCGCCCATCTTCTCGCGCGGCGCGCTCACCACCACCGCGTTGCGGTCCACCACATCCACCGTGGTGTCCGAGACGCGGACGAACATCGCCTCCAACGCGGCCCTGTCGCCCTGCGGCGGCGCGGTCGCCAACAGCATGCCGCCCTGCGCGGGCAGTTCGGCCACCGCCGCACACGGGATACTGGCCCGCAGATCGATCGGCACCTGCGACATCAGCGGCGCCTGCACGCTGCCCAGCGTGCCGCCCTGCGGCCAGTTCAACTCCGCCGTCGTCTGCGTCACCGGCAGGAACGGCGTCGCCAACGCGAACAGCGCCCCCAGCACCCCCGCGATCAGCGCTATCAGGCGCGCCGTGCGGAAGTCACGCGAAGTCGCCGCCGGAGCGGGGACCACCTTTGTCAGGACTGCTGTAGCGGCGTCGGGCACGATTGGCAATGCTAGCGGGTGCAATAGATCACTGCGGCTCCGCCGCGATTACGACACCGGCGACTCCACCGCGAATGCGGCCCTCCCGCCCCACCGCGAATGCGACCCTGCGGCCCCGCCGCGAAAACGATCCTGCGGCTCCACCGCGAATGCGACCCTGCGGCTCCGCTGCGAATGCGACACCACGGCTCCACCGCGAATACCACACTGCGGCTCCGCCGCGAATACCGCACCGCGCGCAAGTCCGTGGCGCGCCGAGATATTCGGGAAATCGGGCAGGCATGGGAAGGTAGGGGTATGACCAAGGTGAATCTCGAGACCAACTACGGAAAGATCGTCCTGGATCTGGACGATGCCAAAGCGCCGAATACGGTGCGCAACTTCGTGGACTACGTCAACGCGGGCCACTACAACGGCACCATCTTCCACCGCGTCATCCCCGGTTTCATGATTCAGGGCGGCGGCTTCACCACGGAGATGAAGCAGAAGGGCACCCAGGCCCCGATCCAGAACGAAGCCAACAACGGCCTGAAGAACAACCGCTACACCGTGGCCATGGCGCGCACCAATGATCCGCATTCGGCCACCGCGCAGTTCTTCATCAATGTCGCCGACAACGATTTCCTGAACCACTCCGCACCGAACCCGTCCGGGTGGGGTTACGCGGTTTTCGGCAGCGTCGCCGAGGGCAATGACGTGGTCGACAAGATCGCCGCCGTCTCCACCTCCTCGAAGGGCGGGCACCAGGATGTGCCGCGCGACGACGTCGTGATCGAATCCGCCGCGCTGGCCGCCTGATTCGCCACTCAGCGAAGTCGACAGAGATAGGGCCGCACCCCATCGGGTTGCGGCCCTAATCTTTTGCGGTTCGATCGGCTATAGCGGCAGCAGGTGATGCTTGCGCGGATTGCGGGCCAAACTCTTGTCCCGCAGCAATTGCAAGGCGCGTCGCAATTCCAGCCGCGTCGTCGCGGGCTCGATCACCGCGTCGATATAGCCGCGCTCGGCCGCCACCCACGGCGTGGCCATGGTCGCGTTGTAGAAGTCGATCATCTGCTGCCGCATGGCCGCCCGCTGCTCCTCCGGGGCCGCCGCCAACTGCTTACCGCCGATGAGCGATACCGCGCTCTCCGCACCCATCACCGCGATACGCGCCGTCGGCCAGGCCAGATTCACATCCGCGCCGAGCTGTTTGGAACCCATCACGGCATACCCGCCGCCATAGGATTTGCGGATCACCACCGTCACCTTGGGCACCGTGGCCTCCACGAAGGAGAACAGGAATCGGCCGCCGCGCTTGATGACGCCGATCTTCTCCTGTTCCACACCGGGTAGGAATCCCGGTGTGTCCACGACGAATACCAGCGGAATCTCGAACGCGTCGCAGAGGCGCACGAAATGGGCCGCCTTATCCGAGGCTCTGGCATCGAGCGCGCCCGCGTACACCATCGGCTGATTGGCCACCACACCGACGCTGCGCCCGTCCACCCTGGCGAATCCGGTGATGATATTGCGGCCCGCCGTCGCGCCCACCTCGTGGAACGCACCGTCGTCGAAGATGCGCAGCAGAATCTCGTGCATATCGTAGCCGGCGTTATCCGAGTCCGGCACAAGCGAATTCAGCTCCAGATCCGAATCCGTCGTATCCGGCTCCAGGCCGGGATTCACCACCGGGGCCAGTTCCTGACAGCTGGTCGGCAGATAGCTCAAATACTCGCGCACCCAACGGAATGCGGCCGCCTCGTCCTCGGCGACGTGGTGGATATTGCCGTACTCGGCCTGACTGCGCGCGCCGCCCAATTCCTCCAGACTGACATCCTCGCCGGTGACCTCGCGAATCACCTTGGGACCGGTGACGAACATGTACGCCTCCTCGGTCGCCACCACCACATCGGTATTGATCGGGGCGTAGACGGCGCCACCCGCGCATTTGCCGAGGATCATCGAAATCTGCGGCACCAGGCCCGAAAGCGGCTCCTGGCGACGCCCCAGCTCGGCATACCAGGCCAGCGAGGTCACCGCCTCCTGCACCCGCGCACCACCGGAATCATTGATACCGACCACCGGGCAGCCGACCCGCGCCGCGAACTCCATGATCCCGGCCACCTTGCGGCCGAACATCTCCCCCACCGAGCCGCCGTACACGGTCTGATCGTGGGAGAACACCGCGATGGGGCGCCCCTCGACCAATCCGTGCCCGACCACGACGCCATCGCCGTACAGCGCCGCCGGATCGCCCGGTTTGCGCACCAGCGCGCCGATCTCGACGAAACTGCCGGGATCGAGCAGCATATTGATCCGGTCGCGGGCGCTCGGAATACCTTTGCGCGCCCGCTTGGCCACTCCCGCTTCACCCGCGGGCTCCTGCGCGAGCTCCAGGCGTTCGCGCAGGTCGGCGAGTTTCTCAGCGGTGGTGCTCACTTGGCCCCTTTCGCCTCGATCTCCGCGAGCTTCGCGGTCAGATCCGCGCCGATGCGCCCGATGCGCGGCTCGTCCACGATCTGCAGATGATCGCCCGGAATGTGGATGACCTCGAGGTTCTCCATGTATTCGTCCCAGCCGCCATTGGGCCTGCGCTCGGCGAAACGCGGCTCGAGTTCGATCATGCCGTCGTGGTAGATGTCGGCGAGGTAGAGCGTCACGGCGCCGCCGTAGTACGACGGCGAGATCCGCTGCAGTTCGCGGCTATCGATCCACGAGGTGCGCTGATGTTCGAGCACACCGCCGGGAATCTTGGTGCCGCTCAACCTGGCCAGATCGCCGATCATCTTGATCTGCTCGCCATCGGACGCCTCGGCCAGCGTCCGCACCTGCTCGGGCGACAGATCGCCCTCGACGTTGTAGGTCTTCTTCGCGAAGGCCTGGTAGCGCTCGATCCGACGGATCCGCTCCTCGGGACTGTTGTCCTCGAGCTCGACCGGGATGGCCAGATCGATCAGGCCGACCATGCGCACCTCCGCGCCCTCGGCCCGCAGCAGCTGCGCGACCTGCAGCGCCAGCACCGCGCCCAGCGACCAGCCGTAGAGCACATACGGTCCGTCGCCCTGGATCTTGCGCAGCTCGGGCAGATACTGGCGCGCCCGCTCCTCGATCGAACCGTCCACCCGCTCGAATCCGTACATCGGCGTCTCGGCGGGCAACCGCTTCAGCAGCGGCTCATAGACCAGGGTGTTGCCGCCGGAGGCGTGGAAGACGAAGACCGGCACCGCATTCGAACCCGCGGCGCGCGGACGCAGCGGACGCACGAACCCGTCCACCTCATTGCCCGAATCCTGCAGCTCGCGCACGATATCGGCGAGCTGCTCGATGGTCTCGCAGTCGAGCACATCGTCCACGGTGACCTCCGCGCCGATGCGCTCGGTCAGCCGGGCCGCCAACTTCTCGGCCAATTCCTCCTCGAGGATCGGCAGGTTGTTGAAGATGCCGCCCGCCGACTTGCCGGTCACGATCGCCCACGAAGCGAAGGTCAGGCGCTCGGCGTTGTCGCGCGGCGGGACATCGTCCTCGGCTCCCTGCGCAGGTGCGGGCGCCACGGCGGGTGCGGGCGTCGGGGCAGGTGCGGGCGCCTCCTCGTGTGTGAGCACCGCGGCGGCCTCGATCGGCAGCGGTGTGGACTCGCGCACCGGTTCGGGAGCCGAAACCGGCTCCGCCGCAGGCGCGACAGTCACCGCCGCAGGCGCAACAGGCGCTGCCACAGGTGAAGTCGGAGCGGGCGCGGCGTCGACAGCCGAATCGCCCTCGGCGGCAGCACGCACGGCGGCGGCCGGATCGCCGCCCGCCGCGAGGGCGGCGCGCGCGGCGCCCGCGAAATCGTCCGCGCCGAGTTCGCCCGCCTCGCCCGCAGCCTGCTTATCCGCCATGGCCTGGACTTCGTCGCGATGCTCCACCGCGTAGCGCAGCACCTTGGCGACCTCGGACAGGCTGGCGTCGCGCACGGCCGAGATCTGCAACTGCGGAATGTCGAATTCGTATTCGACGCGGTTCTTGATGCGCATGGCCATGAGCGAGTCGAGGCCCAGTTCCATGAGCGGGATCTCCATGGGGATGTCCTCGACGGCGTAGCCCATGGATTCGGCGACGATCAGCGCCAGCCGCTGCTCCAGGGTCTGGGTGCCATGGGGATCCCAACGGTCGCCGAAGGTTTCGACCACGTCGAGTTCGGCGCTGACCGCGACGTCGGTGCCCGCCGTGGCCGGAACGGCCTCGGCGACAGCGATTTCCGGCAGCGGCGCGGCGGAAGCGACCACCGCGTCGAACAGCAGCCGGAACGACGCGCCCTCCTTGGCGTGCACCTGCACCGAAGCGCCGCCCGGATGCCGGGTGAGCGTGGTGGTCAGCGTGCCCGATGTGGGCACCGCGCCGTGCGGAATGCTCGCGCCGAGCGACATCTCGCTCAGCACCTGCGCGGCGGCCGAACGCACCAGCGCGGCGAGATCGGTGACGGCCTCGGCCCGCACCTCCCACGCGTGCCGCCCATCCGGCAGCGCCACATGCGCGCCGGGGACGGCGCCGCCGCCACCGGTGGACATGCGGACGTTGGGCCAGAACTCCTTGCGCAGGAAGACGGTGCGCGGAATATCGGCGTAGTCGCCCGCGGGCAGCAGCGAGGGCAGATCCACCCGGTGCCCGTGCACATACAGCTGGGCCAGCGCGGCGATTACACCCGCCGACTCGTCCTCTTTGCGCTTGAGCGTCGGGATGAGCTGCGCGTCGTGCAGACCCGAGGCGAAGGTGGTGCCCAGCACCTGCATGAGCGCCACCGAATTCGGGGCCAGCTCGAGGAAGGTGGTGTGCCCGATATCCACGGCCAGCTTCACCGCATTGGTGAAGTACACCGCGTGGCGCATGTTCTTGACCCAGTAGTCCTCGATGTGGATCGGGCCGTTGCCGGGGCGGTAGAACTGCTCCTTGTTGACCGTCGAGAACAGGCCGGTCTGCAAGCGGCTCGGTTCGATACCCGCGAGTTCGGCGGCGAGTTCGCCCAGCAGCGGATCCATTTGGGAGGTGTGACCCGCACCGCGCGTCTGCAGCACCCGCGCGAACTTCCCGGCCGCCTCGACCTGCGCGACGATGGCCGCCACCTGGTCGCGCGGGCCGCCGATCACGGTGTTGGTCGGGGCCGCGAACACCGCCATCTCGACATCCGGGAACTGCGGCAGCATCGCCTCGATCTCGGCGGCGCCCAACTCGACGATGGCCATATTGCGCACATCGGCGTCGGAGATCATGGCCTCGCCCTCGCCCATCAGGCGCGAGCGGGCACAGATGACGCGGACGGCGTCCTCCAGGTTCAGGCCGCCGGAGATATAGGCGCCCGCCACCTCGCCCATCGAATGACCCACCACGGCTTCGGGTTCCGCGCCGTGCGCGCGCAGCACGGCCGCCAGGCCGATCTGAATGGTGAAGATGCCGACCTGCGAGGTGCCGACGTCGTAGTCCTGGGCGTCGTCCAGGATCATCTCGCGGATCGAGTAGCCCGCCTCGTCCAATACCAGTTCGTCGACCTGGTCGACGGCACGGCGGAAGATCGAATTCTCCTGGTAGAGCTGTTTGCCCATCTTGCGGTGCTGCGCGCCGAAGCCCGCCATGACCCACACCGGTCCCATGGCGGCGGGGGCGTCGGCGGTGAAGACACCGGTGCCCGGTTTGCCCGCGGCGATGGCGCGCAAACCGACCACGGCCTGCTCGTGCGTGGTGGCCGGCACCGCGCCGCGCGAACGCCAATGGCTGCGCTTGGCCAGCGAACGGGCCACGTCGATCAGCGGGGTCGCCTGTCCCGCTTCGCTTTCCAGCCAGTCGGCCAGGTCGGCGGCGGCGCGGCGGCGGCGCGAGGGCAGGTAGCCGGAGACGGCCAGGATGACCGGCAGCGGCTCGACGCGTTCGGCCGACCACTCGGGTTCCGGCGAATCGGTCTGCGCCGCCAAGGCTTCGATGGCGGACTCGACGGCGACGGCCACCGCCTCGGTATCGTCGACGGTCGAATCGCTCTCGGCGACAACCGATTCCGATGCGGGGACATACTCCTGCACGACGACGTGCGCATTGGCCCCGCCGAATCCGAATCCGGAGATGCCGACGGTCGCGACGCCGCTGTAGCGCGGGAACTCCGTCGGCTCGGTGACCACGCGCAACCGCGCCTGATCGAAGGGAATGTGCGGACTCGGCCCGGTGTAGTTGATATTCGGCGGAATGACGTTGTGCTGGAACGCCATGAGCACCTTGGCCAGGCTCGCCGCACCCGCACCCGATTCCAGGTGGCCGAAGTTGGTCTTGGCCGAGCCGAGCAGTGCGGGCCGGTCCGCATCGCGGCCGCGGCCGATCACCCGCGCCAGCGCGTCGGCCTCCACCGGATCGCCGATGGCGGTGCCGGTGCCGTGCGCCTCGATGTAGTCGACCTCGGTGGGTTTGATGCCCGCGTCGCGGTAGGCGCGGCGCAGCACCTCGGCCTGTGCGTCCGGATTCGGCGCGACGATGCCATTGGAGCGGCCGTCGTTGTTGATGGCGGATCCCTTGACCACGGCCAGGATTCGGTCGCCGTCGCGTTCGGCGTCGACGAGGCGCTTGAGCACCACCATGCCGCCGCCCTCGGCGCGCACCATACCGTCGGCGTCCTTGGAGAACGCTTTGATGTGGCCGTCCTTGGCGACACCGCCATTGCGGTCGAACCCGAGCGAGGCCATCGGCGAGAGCATCAGGTTGAGACCGCCCGCCACCGCGAGATCCGCCTCGCCCGCGCGCAGCGCGCTCACGGCCTGATGCACCGCGACCAAAGTCGAGGAGCATGCGGTGTCCATGGCCACGGAGGGGCCGCGGAAGTCGAAGAAATAGGAGACGCGGTTGGCGATCAGCGCGCTGACGCTGCCGAGAATGGCATACGCCTCCGCGGAGGCCGGAGTCTTGGCGTCGGTCTTGCCGAGGCCGAGCGCGGCGATCAACTGGAACTCATTGCTGGAGGAGCCGACGAAGACACCGACCGGCGTGCCGCGCAACTGGCTGGCCGGAATTCGGGCGTGCTCCAACGCCTCCCAGGTCAACTCCATGGCGAGGCGCTGCTGCGGATCGACCCGCTCGACCTCGACCGGGGACATGGCGAAGAATTCCGCGTCGAATCCCTTGATGACCGAGGCGTCGAGATAGCCGCCGAGGGTATTGGCCTCGGCCACCGCCCGCGCCACCTCCGGTTCGCTGGTGAACTCCTCCCAGCGACCTTCGGGCAATTCCCGAATGGCGTCGCCACGATTGATCAGGAATTCCCAGGTGGATTCGGGCGTATCGCCCGCCGAGGGCAGGCGGGTGGACAGGCCGACAATGGCGATATCGTGCGCCTCGTCGGCCGAAATGGACTGATAGAAGGCATCATCGACGAATTGTTCCGGAATGTCCGGTTCGCCATTGATGATTCGCTCCGCCAACGAGGCGATGGTGGGATGCTGATACACCACCGTCGCGGTGAGGATCACGCCGGTGACGTCCTCGATATCCCCGCCGAGGGCGAGCATATCGCGCGAGGCCAGCCCGAATTCCTCCATCGGACGATCCACCGTGATCAACTCGAGGGACTGACCCGTCGCCTCGGCGATCCACTTGCGCATCCACTCCCGCAACTCGGGCACCGATATATCCGTGGTGGCACCGGTTTTCAACGCCTCGTTGCCGACCAGGAAGTCGGGCGAGATACCGGCGGCCTCGGCCGCGGCGGGATCGATCTCGGTCTGGGGCGTGCCCTCGTTGTCAGCCATCAATTCCTCAAGCTACCTGTCTGCGTACCGGCGGCGCCGCGGAACTGACGCTCGGTGGGTGGGTGTCTGGCAACCCCACCGGGGGCCGAGATGGCCGCCCCGGTGGTCACTCCTCGGGTGCATCCGGGAACGATTGCTGGGCGTAGCCACCCCGCAGCGTTCCTTCCAAGTAAGCAGTCTTGCAGGCGCGGCGGGCGATCTTGCCGCTGGAGGTGCGCGGAATGGATCCGGCGGGAACGAGCAGCACATCGCGCACCGTGACACCGTGGCGCTGGGAGATGGCCGCGCGCACCGCGTCGGCGATGGGTCCGGGATCGGCCTTGCCCGCACCGGGTCCGCGCTCGCCCACCACAACCAACTGCTCGGAGGAGTCCTCGGCGTCGAACTTCAAGCCCGAGTGGCTGTCCTGCTCGAAGACCTCGGCGGGCAACTGGTTCGCGGGCACCGAGAACGCGGCAACGAATCCGGGCCGCAGCGCCGTACTGGCTTCCTGCGCCGAATATTCCAGGTCCTGGGGGTAGTGGTTGCGGCCGTCGACGATCACCAGGTCCTTCACCCGGCCGGTGATGTACAGCTCGCCGTCGAAGTAGACGCCGTAATCGCCGGTGCGCATCCAATTCGCCGCAGGCTCGGTGCCTTCGGCATGCGAACCGGAAGCGAGCCGGTGCTCGACCCGATTATGGAAGGTCTTGGCGGTCTCGTCGGGGCGACCCCAATAACCGATGCCCATATTCTCGCCGTGCAGCCAGATCTCACCGACCTGCCCGTCGGCCATCTCGCGGCCGCCGCCGGACTCCACCGAGGCCGGATCCACGATGACGGCCCACTGCGAGAGCGCCACATAGCCGCAACTCACCTGTGCGATGGCGTTATCCGTGCCGGGCTCGACCCGCACCATGCGACCGGCATTGAGTTCGTCGCGGTCCACGTAGGTGACTTTGGCTTCGTCCTCGGCCTGCGTGGCGGAGACGAACAGGGTGGCCTCGGCCATGCCGTAGCAGGGTTTGATCGCCGTCTTGGGGAGGCCGTACGGCGCGAAAGCCTCGTTGAACTTCTTCATCGACGACGTGGTCACCGGTTCGGAGCCGTTGATCAGGCCGATCACATTGGATAGGTCGAGCGATTCGCCCGGTTTGGGCAGACCACGCGCCGCGGCGTGCTCGAAGGCGAAATTCGGTGCGGCGGCGAAGGTTCCGGCCCCATCGGAGGCGGCGGCCAGTTCCTTGATCCATCTGGACGGGCGTCTGACGAACGCGCTGGGCGACATGATGGTGATGTATTTGCCGCCGACGGCGGGCAGGATCACCGTCAACAGGCCCATATCGTGGAACAGCGGCAACCAGGTGACACCGCGCGAATTCCAATCCAGATTGATGGCCTTGACCATCTGCAGCAGATTGGTGCCGACGGCGCGGTGGGTGATCTCCACACCGGCGGGCACGCGTGTCGATCCTGAGGTGTACTGCAGATAGGCGATATCGTCGATCACGATATCGGGGCGAATCCAGCTCTCGGCCACACTGTCCGGAATGGCGTCGACCGCGATGATGCGCGGACGCTGCTGCGCGGGCAGCGAACGGAAGAACTGTCGCACACCCGCCGCGGAGGAGCTCGCGGTGAGGATGGCCGCCGGTTCGCAGTCGCCGAGCACCGCTCGCAGGCGATCGGTATGCCCCGGCTCATCGGGGTCGAACAGCGGCACCGAGATGGTGCCCGCGTAGATCGCGGCGAAGAAGGAGACCACGTAGTCCAGACCCTGCGGCGCCAGAATGGCCACTCTGTCGCCGGGGTTGGTGACCTGCTGCAGGCGGGCCGCCACGGCACGCAACCGGATACCGAACTGCTGCCAGGTGAGCTCGTGGACCTCGCCGTCGCGCTCGCGAGAGTAGTCGATGTAGCGGTACGCCAAGGTATTCGCGTCGTTGCGAGTGTGCTTCTCGACGTGATCGACCAGGGTGCGACCCTCGGGAATCCGGATGCTCCCGCGTTCGTCCAGGTAGTCGTCGAAAGTCTCTTCCATTCCTTCTTCTCCTCCGAGGCACACGCAGCATTACGGCGATATCGCCGCTTGTTACCTGTGAGGCCCCGACTCGCTATCGCCCGCGGGTGCTCCGACGTGCATGAGCAGTCCTGCAGATTAGTGCGGTCTGCGCGGTGACCGCTATCGGCTAGATGTTCTCAAACCAGAGTCATGTTACAGAGAACGGTGGATCACTCATCCCGCAGCAGGGGAATCACGCCCGCGAAGGCGTCCATTTGCGTTGGGAACACACCCACATACGACATCGACGTGAGTTGGCGCACACGGCGCAGATGCTCGGCGATCTCCTCGAACGAGCCGATGGCGACGTAGGGCGAGTTCAGAATGTCTTCGACGGTCAGCTGAACATCGACCTCCAACAGTGGCGAAAGCCCCCTATCCAGCGCGGAAAGCGCCATCTCCGCGGTCTTCTCGCGATCGTCGGTGATCACCACGGCGGTGATCGCCCAGTTGAGTTCGATCTGATCGAAACGGTCGCCAGCCGCCGCCTTGATCAGGTTGACCTTCTCGATGGCCTTGTCCAAGGTGATGCTCGACAGCAGCCCCTTGCCCTGCTTGGTGGTGACCGGGACGACCGAGATGATATCGGCGTGCTTGGCGGCCAGCGCCAACATCTTCGGACCGCCGCCGCCGGTGCAGATCGGCGGGCGCGGACCCTGCCGGGGGCGCGGGGTCCCCTTCAGGCCGTGCACCTGGTAGTACTTGCCCTCGAAGGTGCACTCCTGACCGCGCAGCAGCACATCGAGAATGGTCAGCGTCTCGTCCAGGCGCGCGAGGCGCTTGCCCGGCGATTCGTACTCGATACCGGCCTGCTCGAATTCGTCCTGCTTCCAACCCGCGCCGATACCGACCTCGAGCCTGCCCTTGGACAGCACATCGATGGTGGCCAACTCCTTGGCCAGCACCACCGGATGCCGAAAGGGATTGGCCAGCACCGACGTACCGAGGCGGATCGTCTCGGTGGCCTGGCTCAACGCGCCCAGCGCGGCCAGCGGACCGATCTGATCGCCGAGATGATCGGGCACCACGAAGGTGTCGTAGCCGTACTCCTCGGCCTGCTGCGCGGTCTGCACGAACTTGCGCGCACCGCCCTCCTGCTTGTTCCCCTCACCCGCGGCCGCGAAGCGGAACTTCCGCAGCGGCGTGCCCAGCGCGCTCAACTCAGCATCCGCCGTAATGGCCGGTGCGGCGGCTTCTGTCATGAACTCATGCTCCTGGCTGTCAACGTTGAGATCCCTCACGACGCGAGCGTTCGGGTTCGGGTCCCGGTCGCGATCACCAGCGCACTTTACAGCGTGCCGCCTCGATTCTGTGAGCTTGTGGCGGCGCGCTTGGCGCCGCCACCCGCGACGCGCGGCGCGGCCTGTGGCTATTCACGAACGGCTGCCGCGCCAACCCTGGAATCCACAGGAAGGGGACTCATGAATGTTTCGGATGCGGAGCGCCCTCGATCAGACCCTCGGCCCACTTCGCGGTCCACTGGGTGGCGGTGGTGCCGTTCTCGTCGACCCGGTAGCTGTTGTACATGGCGTGCACCGGATTGCCCGCGGCTTGGACCAGCCGCAAGACGCTCGGGATCATATTGAGCGGATTCAGCGCCTGCCTGGGTGCGTCGCAGATCAGGTCGCTGGGAGCGCAGATCGTATAGGTGCGCTCGGCCAATGCGCCGAATCCGCCCGGCCTCGGACCCGTCATGGTGATACCCATGACGTCCAGTCCACCGAGCGCGATCTCCGCGCCGACACCGGGCGGCGGCGGACCGACCTGCCTGGCCTGGCCCGGCCCGTCCTCGCCGGTGCGGCGACCATCGGCGATCAGGGTGACGCCGAGCACCAGATCCTGCGGCACCGGCCCTTTGTTCGCGCCGATGCTCGAGGCAACATCACCCGCGATCACCGCGCCTTGGGAGAATCCGGCGATCACATAGGTGGTGAGCGGACACTGCTTGTATCGAGCGGCCATGGCGTCGACCGTGCGCTGCGCACCTTCCGAGCGGCTCACGTTGTAGGACGCCTGCCCGTCCGGCGGCAACGCCACCGGATTGGAGAACTGCGCGACGTAGGGCACCGTGTACACGTCGACCCGCTGTTCGGGGAAGCTCTGCGCCACCGGCCCCGACACATTGAGCATCAGCGAGGCCGGATTCGCGGTGGGACGGTGCGGATCGTCGCCGCTGTTGGACTCCCAGGTGCCCGGAATCGAAATCATTTGCACGTCGGGACAACTCGCCGACTGCGTATCCGGCCGCCCCGGCGGCGGTTTGGGTCCGACCGGCGGCCGGTACCGCCCGGCCGCGATGTACCAGATGACGATGGCGATCACGACGAGGATCGCGATCACCGCGATCACCTTCGCGAGATTCCACAGACACCCCGCCGGACCGGACCGGCGGGGTCTGCCACTACGTCTGGCACTCACTGGCAGTAGGTCGCCTTGGCCGCGTCGATGTAGATCTGCCCGGCCTTCTCCACCGGCATCTTCGCCGGATCGAAGGACGGATCCGAACCGGCCATCGCATTGACGAACGGGACGATATCGTCATTGCTCGCATTGGACTTCTGCGCCTGGCACACATAGGTGGCGACGCTGAGCGCGCTGTCGGGACTGGTGACCGTCAGCCCCTGGGACTTGAGCGCGTCCAGGAACTTCTTGTCCTTGTCGGTGAGCTTCGAGGTGTCGGCGGGGGGCGCCGCATTGGCGGGCACCGGCTGCGGGCGCTCTTGAGCCGCCGAGGGCTGCGGCGCGGCCTGGGGCGCGGGCGCCTGATCGCCGCCGCCCGCGGTGTCACCCGCCGCCGGGCTGGGCGCGGTGGCCTGGGAGGAGTGCGCCGCCGCGCTGGTGCTGCTGCTCAGGGTCGGCGTCTTCGAAGCCGACGCGTCATTGCCGCCACACGCGGCGAGCAGCCCGGTTGCGGCGATCGCCAGTACCACGCCGACGAACTTTCCACGGGTCCGATCCATGAATTTTCTGTCCTCGATCTGTGCATACGGGGGGAAGGTCGCCGTCAAGGCTAGCGGCAGGCCCTGAGAGGACCTTGGCAGCTCAGTGAACTTCGGCCCTGCCGTCGCGCACGATGATGTATCCGGCCTGGAAGTTCTGCTGCACACCGCCCGGAATCGGGAATTCGTCGCTGATCGGATAGCCGAGGCGACCGTTCTCGAAACCGGCCTCGCGCCAGGCGTCTGTGATCGGTCCGGAGCGCACCGCCCACGCGCCCGACAGCGGACTCCAGTAGATACTGCCGCCCTCGAAGCGGGACCAGCGCCCCAGATCCTTGATCGGCTGCTCCTCGCCCGCCGGGAACCCCAGCCAACTGTTCTCGAAACCCAGTTGCGCGTACTTGCCGAGGATCAGCCCCTGCACGCGGTGCGCGCCCGTCTGCGGGCTGTAGTAGAACGGACCGTTCTCGAAACCCTGGACCGAACCGTCGCGATTGGGCGTCTTGGCTTCCGGACCGGTCGGATAGCCCACCGGGCCGCGCTCGAAGCCCTGCCTGCCCCACTCCTCGAGGATCGCGCCGCGCACCACCTGCGCACCGGTCTGCGGCGTCCAATACAGCGACCCGTTCTGGAAGGTCTGCAAGCGGCCCTTGCCGTCCGGCAGCGCCCGCTCGGGACCGGTCGGCAGCCCGAGGACACCCGCCGGACCCGCGGCCGCCTGGTAGCCGCCGCCGATCATCCCGCCGACCGCGTGCGCGCCCGTACCGGGCGAGTAGAACACCCGACCGCCCTTGAAGTCCTGTGCCACACCGCCATTCACCGGATACTCACCGGTCAGACAGTCGCCGAGCCACGCATTGCCCGCCGCGACAGCGCCGATCGCACCGCCCGCGCCGCACGGCCCCCGGCCCGGATCCACACCGAGCGCGGCCGCCGCCTGCGCCCAGGACTGCCGCATCTCGAAATCCCAGTACGGCCACGAATGGGTGCCGGACGGGCGGTAATTCACCTGCGCGGGAATCGAGAGTCTGCCCAGTTTGGTGATGAAGTTCTGCGAGGTGAGCCGGGACAGGATCTCCAGACCCATCCCCGCGTAGTTGGTGCTCACACCCGGAATCCCGGAGGGCTGATCGAACGGTCCGGTGGCGCCGCTACCGCTGGAGACGTAAAGGCTTATGCCCTTGAGCTTCTCGGCCAGCGCGTACGGATCGTGTCCGGCCCACTCCGGACCGTTCGGCGGACCCCACATGGCGGTCGAGTCGAATCCGCCCGCGTCGCGCATCGCGAACTGGATCGCCTGCGGCATACCGAGGGTGGTGGTGGTCAGGAATCCGGAATAGGAGGCCGCGTATTTGACGAAGCCGGGATTGCGGGCCGCGAGGAACATCGCGGCCGTCCCACCCATCGACAGGCCCGCCAGGCCGCGCACCTCCGTGGCCCGCCACTGGTTCTCCAGCAGCGGCGGCAACTCCTTGGTGAGGAAGGTCTCCCACTTGTAGTTGCGGCCGTTATTGGGTTGCAGCCAATCGGAATAGAAGCTGGACTGGCCACCGATCGGCAGCACGACGGTGGCGTTCTTGTCGGCGAAGAAGTCGACAGAGCCCGCGTCCTTGGTCCAGCCGCTCTCGTCCTCGGTGGCGCGCAGACCATCGAGCAGATAGAGCGTCGGGAATCGCGACTCCGGGCGGGTATTCCAGTCGCGGGCCAACAGCAACTGCACCTGAACGGGCGCGCCCATCGCCGGGGAATCCACCCACAGCGCGACCCGACGATCACCGAACCACACCATGCGCGACACACTCGCTACCGGCGCCGCGGCCGCGGGCTGAGCCGTCGCGGGCGCGGCCGACAGACCGGCTGCCAGCGGTAATACCAGCGCCGTCGCGACCAGTGCCCGGCGGACGCGCCGCCGTCCCGAACTCCGCCAACTGCCGCGCACAATGCCTACCACAAGAGTTTTCTACTCCGGCATACGCGCGGTTTCCGGTAGGACACACGGGGAATGGGCCAGTTGGTTGCGGGCCGCACCCGGCGTGCGACGGCCGGAAAACGACCGCGACGCCGCCGCCTCCCTGAGGAAGCGACGGCGTCGCGACAGGTTTCGACCGATCAGTTGCCGCCGGTCGCGTCCAGGAACATCTGACGCGACTTGGCCAACTCCGCCTCCCAGTACTTCCAGGAGTGCGTGCCCGAACCGGGGAAATCGAACGCCGCGGCGATACCCAGCGAACCCAGGCGAGCCTGGAACGCACGGGTATTCACCAGCGACAGCGCCTCGAGCGCCATGGCATTACCGGTATTGAATACGCCGATCGCCGAATTCGGCTGATCGAACTGACCCGGCAGACCACTGGCCGCCGAGATGTACATCGGCAGACCGCGCAACTGCGGCGCGAACACGAACGGGTCCATGCGCAGCCACTGCGGACTCCACGGCGAGGCCATCGAGTCGACATTGAAGCGGCCCGCGTCGAGCATGGCGATGCGGATCGCCTCGCGCATACCGGGCGCGGAGATGTTCAGGTAGCCGGAGTACGACGCGGCGGCCTTGAACTGCTCGCGGTGGTAGGCGGCCAAGGCCAGCGCGGCACTGCCGCCCATGGACAGACCGGCCACCGCGTTGTTCTTGCTGGAGACGCCGTAGCCCTCCAGGAAGGCGGGAAGTTCCTTGGTGAGGAAGGTTTCCCACTTGTAGGTGGTCTTCTGGCCGTTGGTATTGCTCGGGGCGTACCAGTCGGTGTAGAAGCTGGACTGGCCGCCGACCGGCATGATCAGGCTGATGTTGTCATTGGCGAATTGCGCCAGCGCATTGGTCTCGAAGGACCAGGCATTGCGGTCGTCGCGGGCGCGCAGACCGTCGAGCAGATACAGCGCCGCGTTACCGCCGCGCGCCGCCCACTGCACCTGGACCTTGATCGGCCCCATGCTGGAGGGGACCATCAGGTCCTCCAGGCCGCCCGATGGGGTGCGCAGCGCCGGACCGGAGACCGCGGCCGGAGCCGCCGTCGCCATGGTGGGCGCCGCCGCACCGGCGGCGATGGGTAGTGCCAGCGCGGCCGCGCCGACTGCCAGAATTCGATGACGCCACCCGCGAGGTGCGCCTCGCCGCTGCGACCTGTTCCCACTCGGCGCGGCGGCCCTGCCGAAACGCATGAATCCTGCTCTCTTTCTGCTGTTGTGGTGTCGGCGCACGCCGTGAGCGCGGCGACACCCGTGCTGCCTACGAGACGCTTGTCATAGTCCTACCGGATCTCGACCTCCGGCACTAAATGACGGCGGTAATCGTCTTGGTCACACTTGCGCTCGCTGGACGATATTCGACCCCCGAAGCCTTAGCAAGGCGGAGGCAATCAGGTGGCCGAAATCCGCCCGTCAGCCGGATGTGATCGTGCGGTGACGATATCGCGTCCGCCCGGCGATGTCGCCCCCTATGCGGGAATTCACGTGGCGCGCCACGGAATTAGCCCAGGTTCGCGCTCAGATCCGGCAGCATCTTGAAAACCTCGTCCTGCCAGTAGTACCAGGAGTGCACGCCGATCGGCGTGAAGTCGAATACGGCATTGCTCGGACCGAGACTGTCCATCCTGGCCTGGAAGGCACGGGTATTGGCGAGTGCGATGGTCTCCAGGGCCATCGCATTGCCGAGGTGATAGGCGTCCATGGCCGAGTTGACCGCGTCCGCCGGTCCGTTGCGCCCGCTACCGCTCGAGATCCAGAGCCGAGTTCCGTTGTCCCGCAACAGCGGCGCGAACATGAACGGATCGTTGCGCAACCACTTGGGATCCCATGGCGGACCCCACATGGCGTCGATGTTGAACCCGCCCGCGTCCAGCAGCGCCATCCGCAGACCCTCGCGCATACCCGGCGCGGAAATATTGAGATACCCCGAATAGGAACCCGCGTAGCGGAATTGGTCCGGGTGATAGGCGGCCAGGGTCAGCGCCGCACTGCCGCCCATGGACAATCCGAACACGCCGTTGCCCGCCGGATTGAAGCCGAGCCGGTCCCGCAGCGCATTGCGCAGATCCTGCGTGAGGAAGGTTTCCCACCGGTAGGTAACCGGCTGTGCGTTGGTATTGCTCGGTGCGATCCAGTCCGAATAGAAGCTGGCCTCGCCGCCCACCGGCATCACCACATTGATATTCCACTGCGGCAGCACCCTGGAGATGTCGGTATCGATCTCCCAGCCGCTCAGATCGTTTCGCGCGCGCAGACCGTCGAGGGCGTACACCACGCGGCGGGTATTGCCGTCGGCCGCCCGGAACACGCGACTCTTGATCGGCCCCATGGCGGAATCGACCCAGAAATCGAATCCGGCCGGATCGAAACTCGCAGCGGCGGGCGCGACCGAACCCAGTGCCGTCGAACCGAACGACACCGCCAGCGCGCACACCAGACCGAGCGCCAGCCGGCGCAGCCGACCCGGCCAACGACCCGATTTCCGGATTGCAGCAATCCCCCCGCGCACCTCGCCACACCGCATCGACTCGACCTTTCGCCCGTTCGATCGCCATTGACCGCAGCCGCGACCCTTCCGCCGCGCTACCGCTTTCTATCGGCAGTTATTCGGAATGTGCCTATCAGAAACACCCAGCGAGACATGATCGTGACATACGGAGAGCATTTTCGAGGTCATTCGAGCACAGGCATTTCGGCTAACCCCCGGAAAACGCCGCGCCGCCCGGCACCGAATCGGTGCCGGGCGGCAGCGGAGCACGGTTCGGACCTACCCGATGTTCGCGGACAGATCCGGGATCATCCGGTACGCCTCGTCCTGCCAGTTGGTCCAGGCGTGCAGACCGACATTGGGGAAGGAGTAGGTCACATTGGACGCGCCCAGGGTGGCCATGCGCACCTGGAAGGCGCGAGTGTTGGCCAGCGCCAACGCCTCCAGCGGACCGCCCTTGACCACCCGGTCCGCGGCGTCGCCGAACGGGATGCTCAGATCGTCCTGCCTGGGCAGACCGCTGCCCGCCGCGATCCACAGCCTGGTGCCGTTGGCCACCAGTCGCGGTGCGAAGACGAACGGATCCATCCGCAGCCACTGCGGACCCCACGGCGGAGCCATCGCGTCGACGTTGTAACCGCCCGCGTCGAGCATGGCGGCGCGAATGGCCTCGCGCATACCGGGCGCGGAGATATTCAGGTAGCCGGAGTAGGACCCGGCGTAGCTGTAGTGATCCGGGTGGTAGGCCGCCAGGGTGAGCGCGGCGCTGCCACCCATCGACAGGCCGAATACGCCATTGCGATTCGGGTTGAAGCCCAACCGATCCCGCAGCGCCCAGCGCAGATCGTTCTCCAGGAAGGACTCCCACTGGTAGCGGTAGCTCTTGCCGGGACCGGCGGCCAGGGCGTTCATCGCGCCGGAGCCGGAGCTCGAGCCGGTGCCCGCCGGGATGCCCAGGAATTCGCTGGGCGCGTTCCAGTCGGCGTAGAAGCTGGACTCGCCGCCGACCGGCAGCACCACATTGATATTCCAACTGGCCAGCACCTCGGCCACATTGGTCTCGATCTCCCACCCGTTGAGATCCTCGCGGGCGCGCATACCGTCGAGGGCGTAGACGACCCGGTTGGTATTGCCGTCGGCCGCACGCACGATGCGGGATTTGATCGGCCCCATCGCCGAGTCGACCCAGAAGTCGAAGGCCGCCGGATTGAAGCCCGCCGCGGCGGTGCCGCTGCCCAGCAGAACGATGCCGAAGGGCAGCAGCAGGGCCGCCACCAGTCCGAGAGATATCCGCCGCAGACGCGATCCGGATGCCGCCCGGCGTGCGGGCCTACGGATCCAGCGCTGTGTTCGCATTCGAATCGACCTTTCGTCCAAGTGACCGATTGGCGAATATGCAGCTAGCCGAATCGGCACCTCATCGAGCACCGCCGGTCGCCGTCTGTTGCCGCTAAATCCTTGGCACTTCGGACAATTCGACCCGCGGGCAGGTTCTCCAGCTATCCATCGCTCAGGAATGCCTATATGTTGCTGGATGGTGATCCAACCCACAACCATTCCGATGCGCCACGTCACGAAATCGACGCCCGAGCGGGATGGGTTCGAAAACGAAAAAGGCCGCCCGGCAGGCGCCGGGCGGCCTTACGATCCGAGAACTCAGCCGATATTGGCCGACAGGTCCGGAATCATCCGGTTGACCTCGTCCTCCCAGTTGCGCCAGTTGTGCACACCGATGGCCGGGAAGTCGTACGTGACGTTATCCGCGCCCAGCGTCAGCATGCGAACCTGGAAGGCGCGAGTGTTCGCCAGCGCCAACGCTTCCAGCGGCGAGCCCTGGATGATGTCCATCGGGGACCTGACATCCGACGCGCCAGGAATGCCACTGCCGGCCGCCACCCACAGGCGGGTGCCATTGGCCTTCAGCAGCGGCGCGAAGACGAACGGATCCATCCGCAGCCACTGCGGACCCCACGGCGGAGCCATCGCGTCGATGTTGTAGCCGCCCGCGCTGAGCATGGCCGCGCGCATCGCCTCGCGCATACCCGGCGCGGAGATATTCAGGTAGCCGGAGTAGGACCCCGCGTAGCTGAACTGATCCGGGTGATAGGCCGCCAGCGTGAGCGCGGCGCTACCGCCCATGGACAGACCGAACACGCCATTGCGGCTCGGGTTGAAGCCCAACCGATCCCGCAGCGCATTGCGCAGGTCGCCGGTGAGGAAGGACTCCCACTTGTAGGTGGAGGTCTTGCCCAGGGTCTCCTGCCAGCCGCTGGATCCGGTCATCGCCGAACCGGAGGACGAACCCGAGGAGCCGCCCGACCCGGTGTTGATACCGAAGAAGTTGCTGGGGGCGTTCCAGTCCGCGTAGAAGCTGGACGGGCCGCCGACCGGCATCACCACATTGATATTCCACTTGGTCAGTTCGGCGGCGATATTGGTCTCGATCTCCCAGCCGTTCAGATCGCCCCGCGCGCGCATACCGTCGAGCGCGTAGACGACCCGGCCGGTGTTGCCGTCGGCCGCGCGGAACACCCGCGACTTGATCGGACCCATGCTGGAGTCGACCCAGAAGTCGAAACCCGCGGGATTGAAGGCCGCCGAGGCCGTCGCGGCCGGGACGGCCAGCGATCCGCCCAGCGGCAGGATCAGCGCCAGCGCGCCGAGCGCCGAGCTTTTGAGCCATCCGGTTCTTCGGTCGCCGGTTCGTCGCGCGCGCCGCAGTGGACGCCCGAACACGCCTCGCATCAGGTTTGGCCTTTCGTTCGTGCGGCCGCGGGCCGCGTGTGTCCGTGCCCGCCTGCGATGCTGCCGAGAGATGTTGCCGAGAATTCTCTTGTCGGCATCACGGGCGGGCTACCAGGGGGAGCCTAGCGGCTACCCCATGTGCCGACGTTATCAAAACGAGATAAAGCGGTGAACACCACTTTGTATGAACCCACCAGTGCGACCACTGAGCACACCGTGATGAGTGTGCCTGGTGTGACCAACCTTGGCGAGCCCCTACCGTGACAGAGGCAACACGAACAGCGACGGCATCAGCGCTGCGGCGTCGGGAACGGATCGGGCAATCCGCACCGCTGCAACTCGTACTTGGGCACCCGATCGATGCGGTACTTGGCGAACCGCATCGCGTTCTTGAAGTTGTGCCGGAATCGGGAGAAGGTCAGCGGATCGCGCGAGGAGATGAGCAGCGCGCGGGTATCCGGACAGGACATGGCGACCCGAGCCTGCGAGACCCAGCGCTCGTCCAGGTAGAACGGCATCCACGGATGCTGATCGACCATGCCGGTGTCCACGATGACCCAGTCCGGGTAGAGGTTCTTGTCGTGCCCGATCCGGCCGTCGGTGAGTCGGTCGGTGTGCGCGGCCAGCGGGTAGGCCAAACCCATCTGATCGATGACCCGCACGTTCAGCGGCACATTCATGCTGGTCATCCCCAGGTTCAGGAAGTAGACCGTATGTCCGGCGCCGCCCTCGGGAATGGGCAGCGGCGGCGGCGCGGTGAACCAGCTCATATACGACGGCGAGCTGAGCAACAGCGCGCCATTGGGCGTATTGGCGATGTCGTTGACCATGGCGCGCATGCGCGGATAGTCGAGATAGTCCTCGGCCAGGATCGGATGGTCGTGTCCGGAATTGAGCACGTAGTAGATGCGCTCGTCCACGATGCCGGTCGAGGTGAGTTTGGTGCCCGCCTTGATCGCGGTGGTATTCGCCGCGAACAGCGCCCAACCCGCGGTGCCGAGCAGCGCAATTCCGATGACGGCGAAGGACCAGTCCCGCGTCGTGCCCTGGCCGAATACGGGCAGTCGCACCGGCACCACGGCGACCGGAAGCAGGAACATGAACAACTGGGTCAGCAGCACGCGCCCGTGCATGAAATCGCCGCCGACGCGCAGCGCGTAGACGGTGAGGATCAGGGCGCTGCCCAAGACCAGCGTGACCACGGCGCTCGGTGAACGCAGCCAGATCCGCACCCCGCGCACGGTGAGCCGCCGCTCCTCCGGCGCTTCGGCTTTACGCCCGGCCAACCTCGGTCGAACGGCCAACACGCCCACCACCAGCAGCACCAGCAGCGGCACCCACAGGTAGTACGGGCCGACCAGATCCCACAGGTAGGTGAAGCCCTGTTTCCATTTGGCCCCACCCGCGTCCTTGGCGACGGCGGTATTCGGATAGGGCAGTCCGTAGTAGCCCATCCGCCAGATCTGATAGCCGACCGGAATCAACCCGGCAGCGGCGATCATCAAGGCGCGCACCACTATCGGCCGCCAACGCGCCACCGTCACGGGTGCGCAGAAGACCATCAGCAGCGCCGGAGCCGCGAACATCGTCATCTCGGGACGAACGACCGGAGCCAGACCCGCCCAGAACGCCAGCACCAACAGACCGGCCAGACGCACCTGCTCGGCCCGCGCCCAACGCACCAGCAGCCACCACAGCACCGCGACCCAGAAAATGACCAGACCGCTCTCCAGACCGGAGGAGGCGTAGTCGCGGGCAGGCGGCAGCGCGATGTACACCAGCGCCCCCGCCGGAAGCAGCAGCGACGCGGCCGCCCCACCCCACAGCCGGGCGGTGCCGATCATGGCGAACACGATCGCGGCCATCGACAGTGCCAGCGTCACGCCGAGCACCACGTATTCGAGGCGAAGATGGGTGACCCAGCTGAAAAACCACACCACGTAGGTCCACGCGGCGCTGGTATTGGTCTCGACCCGCTCACCCTCGTTGAAGACCGGGCCGTTGCCCGCCAACAGATTCCGCACGGTGCGCAGCACGATCAGACCGTCGTCGGCGATCCAGCGCCGATTCCAGGCCCCGACCGCGAAAAGCGCCACGGTGAGTGTCATCCCACCGACGAAGGTGGCGCGGGATAGCAGCGCGGCCGTCGAGCGGGAACGCTCGACGGTGGGCCGCCCGAATTCGCTGTCTTCCGATTCCGTTCCCGCTACCACCATCTCGTCAGTTGAGATAGACAGCGACACCTACCGCTCCCATCCAAGCGATTGCCAGGAACTGGAGGACTCGGTCCCCCAGCGCGATCTCTTCGGGTTCGCCGGCCTCACCACCGTCGACGTCGACCGCGTAACGCAGGATTGCGATGGTAAACGGCACCATCGAGATCGCGAACCACTGGGTGTCTTTCAGGGTCCCCTGCTGGAAGGCCCACAGCCCGTAGAACACCACCACGGCGGTGGCCGAGACGGTCCACACGAAGCGCAGATAGGTGGGTGTGTAGTACTCCAGGGATTTGCGGATCTTGGCGCCGGTGGTCAGCGCGATCTGCAATTCGGCGTAGCGCTTGCCCGCGGCCATGAACAGCGAGCCGAACGCCATGATCAGCAGGAACCACTGCGACAGCGGGATATTCGCCGCCGCGCCACCGGCGACCGCGCGCAGCAGGAAGCCCGAGGACACGATGCAGATATCCAGTACGGCTTGATGTTTGAGTCCGAAGCAGTAGGCGAGCTGGACGACGATGTAGACCGCCATCGTCGCCGCCAACTGCCAGCGCGCCAGGAACGACCCGGCCAGTGCGGCCGCGAACAGCACCACGGCCAGCGTGTAGGCCAGATTCACCGGGATGATGCCCGCCGCGATGGGCCGGAAACGCTTGGTCGGGTGGGCGCGGTCGGCCTCCACGTCCAGTGCGTCGTTGACCAGGTACACACCCGAGGCGGCCAAACAGAACACCACGAACGCGATGCCGATATGGGCCAGCACCGCAGTGTCGGTGAGCACCTTCTCACCGGCAGCCAGCGGTGCGGCGAGCACCAGCACGTTCTTGACCCACTGGCGGGGTCGGATGGCCTTGATCAGCCCGCCCGCCAACGTCTTCGGCGGACCTTTGACAGCGGCCTCGGCTAGGTCGGCACCGGTCGGTTCCTCACTCATCTCGACTCGAGCTCCTTCCTGTGCGGTCGCTGTCGAGTCTCTTCTCGGCGGCGAGTACGACGGCGGCCGACGCGGCGCCGAGCACGGAACCGGCCAGCACGTCGGAGGGGTAGTGCACGCCGAGCACCACGCGCGAGAGCACCATGGGCGGGACGAGCACCGCAGGCAAGGGTAGCCCGGTCAGTTTTCCGAGCAGCACCGCCGCCGCCGCGGTCGAAGTCGCGTGCGAGGACGGGAAGCTGAGCTTGCTCGGCGTCGACACGTTCACCTGCACCGAGGGATCGTGCGGGCGCGGGCGACGCACGATCCGTTTGATCACGATGGAGGCCGCGTGCGCGCCGACCGCGCCCACCGCGACACCCGCCCACTGTCTGCGGCGGGGCTTGTCCATCAGCCAGCCCGCGGCCGCGATCCCGACCCAGCCGAGGGCGTGCTCGCCGAAGTGCGACATACCGCGCGCGGCGGACACCACGGCGGGTTTGCTGCCCAGTGTCGCCTGCACGGCATTGATGATCGCCACCTCCGGCGGGCGGGAATCCCCGTCGCGCAGGCTCGGATTCACGGCGTTCACTACTGCTGACTCCCGTTCTGTTCGATCCCGAAGGCATGCTCCCAGGCCGCGGCGCTCGTCAATTGCGGATGTGCGGCACGATAGCGCTCCCGCAACTCCGGGAAGCGGTCGGCGAGCTCTTTGCGCAGCCGCAGCGCCTCCCGCAGCAGGCCGAGCGCCTGGCGCGGATCACGTTTGCGGTAGACGACGCCGCGCCCGTCGGCCGTGGTCACCGTGACGCCGTCGACCTGCGAGAGCAGGTACCAGCGCGCGTCCAGCGTCGGCACATTCAGTTGCGGGGTGTCGTGATGTTCGGTGCGGGCGGGACGCAGATTGTGCAGGATGCCCTTGCCCAAACGGGCGATCTTGGCCAGCGGATTGGCCGGTTCGCCGACCGCGCCGACATTCAGGTGGCTGGCCAGCGGCAGGTCGGTGGAGGAGGGCAGGATGACCGCGTCCGGATACTGCCGCCGCAGTTCGTGCACCGCGCCCAGCGCGCTGGGCAGCAATTGGAACAGCCGCTCCGGCCCGGCCAGGAAGTCGCGGATGGCCAGGTTCTGCACCGCGACCGTCGAATACTCCAGGCACAGCAGATGTTTCAGCGTGGCCTTGACGGTGTTGAGCACCATGGCGCCGCCATTGCCCGGCAGGTGCAGCGACGCGACCACCAGGCGATTGCGCAGGTGGAAGTACGCCTGCCAGTCGATGGCGTCGTCCTTGTCGCTCCAGGCCATATGCCACACCGCCGCACCGGGCAGGGTGACGGTGGGATGGCCCGCGGCGCGGGCGCGCAGACCGTACTCCACGTCGTCCCACTTGAGGAACAGCGGCAGCGGCTGACCGATCTTCTCCGCCACCTGTTTGGGGATGACGCAGGTCCACCAACCGTTGAAGTCGACATCGATGCGCCGGTGCAGCAGTTTGGAATTGTCGCGGTCGCGCAGCGGATTCTTGGCGAAGTCGTGGTCGTACTCCACATTCGGCGCCGCGGTCCACATGAACACGGACCGGTCGACCACCTCGCCCATGACGTGCAGGTGCGAGCGCTCCTGCAGGTTGAGCATCTGGCCGCCGACCAGCATCGGATGCTTGGCGAAGCGCGAGAAAGCCAAGGCGCGCAGGATCGAATCCGGCTCGATCTCGATATCGTCGTCCATGTAGACGATGAATTCGGCGTCGGTGGTCTTCAGCGCCTCGTACATGACCCGGCTGTATCCGCCGGAACCGCCGAGATTGGGCTGATCGTGGAAGCGCAGGCGCGGACCGAGCGCCGTCGCGGCCTCGGCGAATCCGGGTTCGTCGACGACCTTCCTGGTGCCCTGGTCCGGAATGATCACGGCCTCGATGTGCTCGAGCACCAGCGGGTCCGAGCCGAGGGCGGCAATGGTTTTCACCGCGTCGGTGGGACGGTTGAAGGTCGGCATGCCGATGGCGATGCTGCCCTCCCCCGGCGCGGCGACGGGTGCGTACCAACCGCCCGAGAGCAGCGTGACCGCGGTGTCGGTGGTGATATCGAACCAGAGCCAGCCGCCGTCCTCGAACGGGCCGAGATCGGCTTCGAACTCGACCGTCGTCGCCGCCGCGCCCGACTCGCCCACCGAGAATTCACTGCCCCGCACATGGATTCGCGAACCATCCGCCTTGGACCGGTACAGGTCGACCCGACCGTGTCCGGCCAACTCCAGCCGCAGCACCACCGAATTCAGCACCGACCAGCGCCGCCAGTAGCTCGCGGGCAGCGCGTTGAAGTAGGTGCAGAACGACACCTCCGACTCCGCGCCGATCGACAGCGAGGTGCGGGTGGGCGCGTGCGCGCGGCGCGCGTTGGTGGGCGACTCCTCCAGGTAGAGGGTGCGCACATCCAGCGGCTCGCCCGGTCGGGGCAGGATGATTCGCGCCAGCAGCGCTACCGCGCGGGTCGGCGCCGTCGTCTCTTCCAGGATCGATTGGGTCACGCTTGCTCCGAATCCGTCAGGGGGGCACCGGATTCCAGGTGCGGGCGCAGCACGTTGTCGAACATGCTCAGCGCGCTGCCGATGGCCATGTGCATGTCCAGGTACTGGTAGGTGCCGAGGCGGCCACCGAAAAGCACCTTCTCCGTCGCGGTTTCCTTCGCGGCGCGCTCGCGGTAGGCGAGCAGTTTGGCGCGATCCTCCGGGGTGTTGATCGGGTAGTACGGCTCGTCGCCGGACTGCGCGAAACGGGAGAACTCGCGCATGATGACCGTCTTGTCGGTCGGGTAGTCGCGCTCGGGATGGAAGTGGCGCGGCTCGATGATGCGGGTGAAGGGCACATCGCCGTCGTTGTAGTTCATGACCGAAGTGCCTTGGAAATCACCGGTTTCCAGCACCTCGGTCTCGAACTCGATGGTGCGCCAACCCAATTCGCCCTCGACGTAGTCGAAGTAGCGATCCAGCGGGCCGGTGTAGACCACGGGGGCGTCCGGATTGAGCTCGCGCAACTCATCGCGAACATCGAAGTAGTCGGTATTGAGCCGCACCTCGATCAGATCGGAGGCGGCCATATTCTCCAACCACTTCGTGTACCCCTGCTTGGGCAGACCCTCATAGGTGTCGTTGAAGTAGCGGTTGTCGAAGGTGTAGCGCACCGGCAGGCGGGTGATGATGCCCGTCGGCAATTCGGTCGGATCGGTCTGCCACTGCTTGGCGGTGTAATCGCGGATGAACGCCTCGTAGAGCGGGCGGCCGATCAGCGAGATCGCCTTCTCCTCCAGATTCTGCGCATCCTTGGTGTCGATCTCGGCGGACTGATCGGCGATCAGCTTGCGCGCCTCGTCGGGGGTGAAGTAGCGGCCGAAGAACTGCGAGAGCAGGCCGAGCCCCATCGGGAACTGGAAGGCCTGCCCCTTGTGCAGCGCGAAAACCCGGTGCTGATATCCGGTGAACTCGGTGAACTGGGTGACGTAGTCCCACACCCGCTGATTCGAGGTGTGGAACAGGTGCGCCCCGTATTTGTGCACCTCGATCCCGGTTTCCGGCTCCGGCTCCGAATAGGCGTTGCCGCCGAGGTGGTAGCGGCGATCGAGCACCAGCACCCGCTTGTTCAGCTGGGTGGCGGCGCGTTCGGCGATGGTCAGCCCGAAGAATCCGGAGCCGACGACGATCAGGTCGAACTGGGCGGCGGAGGTGCCAGGGGACGATGCGACGGTCACGGGTGCCCAGCGTATCGGAAGTCGCGCGGGGCACCCGGTCGAGTCGGGTGTGGACCGGGCCGTCGACCTACCGGCGCGGTCCACCCGCGATCACCGGGATTCGGGATCGCCGTCGACGGCGCCCGAATTGTCGCCCGTCGCGCCGGACCGACCGCGCGCCCGCCAGTTGGCGTCCTTGCGGGCAGCGAACCCGTACGCCTCCGCCAAGAGCGGAGTCAGGGCCTCGAAGGTCTCCACACCGGGGGCGACGACACAAGCCCAGTGCTGTCCGGCGTAGATCGGGTGCGGCATGAGTTGATCCCGGACCGTGTAGTCGTAATCCGTTGCGTAGACCCCGTTCTCGTCCCGGATGGTGGGCACCGGGCCGAACAGCGAGAGGTAGGTGTCCTTGGTGAGGCCGATATTCAGCCGAAACGCGCCATCGGTCGCGAGTGCGGAGGTGCTGTCGTAGGTGTCACCGACCACGATGGTGGCGAACGGCATCTGCCGCTTGGGCGGGAGATCGCCATGCGGGTCGTAGATGAAGAAAATGTCGCCGAAATTCTCCGCGACCATCAGATCGGGGAACCGCTCCACGATATAGGTCCGCACCTGGTCGGCTTTCATACAGGAATCCTTTCGTCTCACAAGGTTGTGACAACTAAATTCTCCCATTGAACAACCCAGTGAGACTTTTTCTAGGTTGCTGCCTTGAATTGCGATTAGACGCTAAAAGCGGCTTGCGACCAAGGTGGCATCGGGTCGGCAGCTGCCACGCCTACGGAAACAGCGTGCGGCGCCAGCGCGAGCGCCGCTTTCCCAGCCGATCAGCGGTGCGCGTCGGCGTACGCGCGCATCGCGTCGCGCACGAATTCGGCGGTGCCCGGACCGTGCTTGTCGTAGTTGGCCGCGAAGCGCGGGTCGGCGACGTACATCTCACCCAGGCCCGTGAACGCTTGCAGCGGTGGAGTTTTCGTCTGCCAGCCGACGCCGACCCATTCGTAGTGGCGCCGGGTGATGGCCTGAACCTCCGGGCTGTCGGCAGCCAATCCAGCCGCGCGGGCACGACCGTAGTCCGCCGCGATATCGACAGCCGCCCGCATATGAGCCGTCCGGTCCGCCTCCGACATCGAGCGCCACCAGCGGTCGCTCTTGTCGTAGGCGTCGCGTCCCCAGCGCTCGATCACCTCGTCCTTGTAGACGGTGTGGTCGAATCCGTCGAAAACCTCTGCTGCCATGAGTTTCTCACCTCGTTCGGTCTTGTGCAGCGTGGTGCGCACCGAGTCGATCTGCCGCCGGATCCGATCCAGTTCCTGCTCGAGCAGTTCCAGGTGCGTGCGCAGCGCGGCGGCGGAATCCTGTTCTCCCGCGAGGATTTCGGCGATGACCGGGAGGCCGAGGCCGAGTTCGCGCAGCAGCAGAACGCGCTGCAACCGCACGAGCGAACCCTCGTCGTAGTAGCGGTATCCGTTGGCCCCGACCCGACTTGGCGGCAACAGCCCCATCTGCCCGTAGTGGCGCAGAGTGCGGCTGGTGGTGCCGGCCGCCTTGGCCAGATCCTGAATGGACCATTCGCGCGAATCCCGCATCATTCCTCCTCCCGATCGACTCGGTGGCACCAGTGTGCAAGTTGACGCTACGTCAAGGTCAAGGCGCTTTTCATGGTCGCGCCAGCGCCTCGACTCGTTCCGGCTCGATCGACGGCTTCGGCTTGCGCGTCACCTGACCGAGCACGGTGCTGCCTAGCGCGAGGGCGATACCCGCCACCTGCAACGGGCTCAGCACCTGGCCGAGCGCCACCCAGCCGATGAGGGCGGCCGACACCGGACCGAGCAGGCCGAGAAAGGCGATCGAGGTGGCCGAGGCTTTGGCGATGCCGCGGAACCACAGCCAATACGCGGCGGCGGTGCCGATCGCGCCGAGGTAGAGGTAGCCGCCGACGGCGCGACCGTCCAGTGCGGGCGGCGCGCCCTCCACCAGCAGCGTCAACGGCAGGATGAACAGTCCGCCCGCAGTGAGCTGCCAACCCGTCAGGGTCAGCGGCCCGACACCTTCGGGCCGCCCCCACCGCTGCGTGAGCACGGTGCCCAGCGCCATGGCACTCGCACCGGCGAGTCCGGCGATGACGCCGAGCGTGTCGAGTTGGGCATTGGCGCGCAGCACCACCAGCGCCACTCCGAGAATGCCGACCAGACCCGCGAGAATCCGGCGTCCACCGGGCTTCTCGTGCAGCACCGGGATGGCCCAGACCACGGCGGCGATGGGCGCGACCGCGCCGAGCACGCCCGCCACGCCGCCGGGCAGCCGGTAGGCGGCGAGGAACAGCAGCGGGAAGAAAACGCCCATATTCAACAGTCCGAGCACTGCGGCGCGGGCGATCCAGATGCCGCGCGGCAGCGTTCGGGTAAAGGCGAGCAGCACAAGACCGGCGGGGAGCGCGCGCATGAGCGCGGTGAACAGTGGGCGCTCCGGTGGGAGGAATTCGGTGGTAACCGCGTAGGTGGAGCCCCAGACGATGGGGGTGAGGGCGGTGAGGGCCAGGGTGCCCGCGAGCGCGGACCCGGTCGGCCGGGTGGGTGTGATCATGCCACTTGCTCCTCATTGATATTCTCAATATTGAGATATCTACACCCACTCACATCTCAACGTCAAGTATCTGAATGTTGAGATAACTAGGCGGGAGGAGCGGCATGGCCGACGCCGTGGACCTGTTCATGCGGCACTGGAACCAGGTGCGACCGGACGCCGATGTGTCGCCGATGGCGATCATCGGCCGAATGCAGCGGGTATCCAGGCTGTTCGAACAGGAACTCAAGCAGTTCTTCGCCCAATACGACATCGAGAATTGGGAGTTCGACGTTCTGGCCACCCTGCGCCGCTCCGGCGGCGAGGAGGGACTCACCGCGGGCGCGCTCATCAAGGTCGCCATGGTCACCTCCGGAGCCATCACCAACCGCATAGACCGCCTGGTCGCCAGGGGTTGGGTCGAACGCACGCCATGCCCGCAGGACCGCCGAGCCGTCCGCATCCGTCTCACCCCCGAAGGCCGCGAACTCACCGACCGCCTACTGCCCGCGCACCTGGACAACGAGCAGCGCATCCTGCGCGCCCTCGACCAACCCGCCCGCGATCAGTTGGTCATCCTGCTGCGCACCTTGGCCGAATCCCTCGGCGATGGCATACCGACCGAATCTCTCGGCGGTGGCACGTCGGCCGAATCCCCCGGCAGTGACAAATCGACCAAGCCCCGCAGCGGTGATGTACCGGAGCAGAACTAGCGAACGACTCCCGACAGGAACGCGACTCCCGATGTCGGCGGCGGAGTCGGGGTCGATGCCGTGCTCGGAACATTGGTCCCGATCGAATCCGCTTGCCGAACAGCGCTTCCCGACTCGGATCCGTTCGGCGGACCGGCATCGACCTGCCCCGCACCGGCCACCGGTGACGAATTCCCCAGCGGCGCGCCGCTTTCCGGCGCGCCAAGAGCAGGCCGCGTCGATCCGATCCGGCCACCGTCCGGGTCGCGATCCGGTCGCGGCGCGACGCTCGGCTGCCCCGCCGTACCGTCGACTTGGCCCGGCCTGCCGCCACCTTTGCCTTTGTTCTGCCGCCCGCCACCTTTCCCGCCGGCGCCTTGGCCCATGCCGCCGGCACTCGGCCCGCCGCCTCGCCCCGACTGCCCCTGACCATCCACCGGGTCCGGTTGACCGGCCGTATCGCCACGATCGACGCCGATGGGCGAACCGCCTTGCGGGGCAGCGTCTCCGGGACGCGCACTCCGCGAAGGAGCCGACACCGACGGCGGAATGATCGCAGGCACGACCGCACCGGCAGCAGGCGGAACCGCGGCGTTCGGGGTCGGCGGATTCGCGCCCGCGTCGGGCACGGCCGGATCGACGAGTCGCGGCGCGGCGGACGAATCTGCCTGCGGCACTGCTCCCTCCGGGGAAGTGCGCGGCGAATCGGCGGGCAGGACCGGCGCGGTTCGATTCGGTGTCCCAGCGGGCAGGTGCTGCGGCGTTGGGCTCGACGCGTCCGGAACCAGTTGCAGCAGGGTATTGAAGTCCACCACCTGCGCGCCGAGGGTGGGCGTGGCGATGATGACACCGTTGGCGAACAGGCGATACCGGCCCACCCGGCCGGGTAGCAGCATCTCGGGTCCGAGGGGTGCGCCGATCGGACTGGATTCCCCACCGATGCGGCGATATTCGGCTTCGACGGGCGATTCGTTGGCCGGGTGGTCGGAGGGGGCGGGTTCGACTGTCCCGCTGGGTGATTCGCCCGCCGCCAGTTCGGCGGGTGTCGGGCCGACCTCGAAGGCGCCGATATCGGCGGGGGTGCCGCCGTCGGGGGCGGCGGAGTACTCCGACCGCAGGATGCGACCCTCGCGCAGCAGGACGATGCCCGAGGTGGCGGCGACGGCGGCGGCCGAGCGGGCGTCCTCCTTCTCGCTGCCGGGGTAGTTCTGGCAGTCGGTGGTGTCGCAGGTCTGCGCGTACGGGTAGCGGTGTTCGGCGAGGACGTACGAGCGGGCGGCGATGGCCTGGGCGCGCACCGCCTCGGCGCCGCCCTTGTCGGACCAATTGGCCTGCACCTCAGCGGGAACCACACCGAGCAGGTAATCCTCCACCTCGACCTGGTTGACGGTGCGCGGCGCGTCCCCGTCCAAGGCCACGCCGAGCGCGCCGCGGTACACACCGCCGTCGCACAGCCGCAGTTGTTCGCCGGCGGGTCGGCTCACGCCCGGATCGATCGGGTAGGCCCACGGGTCCTCGGTCTCGGCCTCCCACAGCTGTGCGCCCGCGCAGCCTGCGGTGACGACGACGCTCGCCCGGCCGTCGGGCAGCGGGGTGAGGTGGGCGACCTGGTCGGCGGCGAGGATCCGGCCCGCCACCCGCAGTCCGGCGGGTGCGAAGACCTCGAGCCGCGCACCGTCCTGTGCGGTGAGACGCACCCGCACCGGGACATTCGGCACGGTGCCGAGGGCGGCGCCCGGATAGTAGTGGTCGAGGATGCGTTCGGCGCTCCAGCCGCGCACCGCGCTGTCGAACGCGCCGACCTGGCTCATCCCCCTACCGTGCCCCGATGCGGCGGGCCGCACCTCGTGGGCATCCGGTCGCCACAGCAGGACGAGGGCGGCGCCCGTGACGAGCACCGCCCCGCCGGTCAGCAGCGCGGTCCCGCAGGCGACAACCGGCTGCGGCGCAGTTCCCCTGCGGCGCAGCCGAATTCCCGCTCTGCCCGTTCGATCGCGTGTGCCGCTCATATCCGTTCACTCCCCACGGTTTTCCCGGATGGTTTCGAGGGCTCGGCGGGGGGTTCGATACCTGTCGGCATGTCTCCCGGCCCGGTCGCCCCTCGAGAGCTACATTCGAGCAATCGCATAAACCTCAATCAGAGGTTTAGCATATGTGAAAATTGTGGCTAATGTGATCTTTGCCGATGTGGGCGCTACCCGGATTTCCGAACTGCCACCCCGAGGGTCGCGGCGTCCCGACCGCCGAAGGATCACTGGTTCGACCCGAATGGAGATGCTCGTGCCGTACCGCAGACCGAAACGTCCCTATGTGGTCCCGGTTGTGACAGCGCTCGCGGTAGCGGCTCCGCTCGCGGCCTTCGTCATGAGCGACTCCCCGCGGGTGCGGGGCGCCAATGACAGCGGCGTCGCGGCCGTCCCGGCACAACTCGCCGAGGTCGTCCTCGGTCAACTGCCCGATATCGTGCTCCCACTGCGCGAGCTGACCGGCCTGAATCTGCCCGATCTGCGCCTGTCCGATCTGCGCATGCTGCCGCTGCCCACCGCCATCCCGGTGCCGCCGGGTCTGCCGTTGCCGCCCGGTATCCAATTGCCTTCGGAGATTCCGCTGCCGCGTTTGAATCTGCCGCAACCGCAACAAAATCCGACCATGGTCGCGCCCACAGGTGTGAAACCGGTTCCAGGAATCACCAATTCGCCGAATGCGCCGACCGTTGCGAGCCAACCGCCCGCAACCGCGAAAATCCCTGTGGCTCAATCTATTTCCGATCCGGCCCAGCTACCGCCCGGCGTCACCGGGGACACCCCCGCCCTCGCGCCCGGCGCGGTCCCCGCCGACCTGCTCGCCAAAGTCGGCGCGCAGGTCAAGGAGATCAGCCGGGACAAGCCGTTCAGCGTCGTCGCGCTCACCGCGCCCACCCTGGCCGACACCACCGCGCTGGTCCGCGCCAAACAGGCCGACGGCGCCTGGGGTCCCTGGTACAACACCGATCCGGTGGACACCCGCCGCGACGACCACACGCCGGCCGACCGCACCGCGGGCACCGAACCCATCTATGTCGGCAAAACCAATGCCGTGCAGGTTCTGGTGACCCGCAAGCAGGCCGTCGGCCGGACCCCGCAGCGGCCGCTCACCGATCCGGTCGCCCCGCCTCCCGCAGCACCCATCCGCACCGACGACACCGCGCAGACCGCCGCCGCGCTCAAGGCGGTGCTCATCGATCCGGGTCGCGGCGCCATCGACGACACACTCACCGAGGTGGCAGGCGCGCTGCCCAGCGGCGGACCGCAGGTGATCACCCGCGCGCAGTGGGGCGCGGATGAGGACATTCGCTGTGAGAACCCCACCTACGACGACCAACTCGGCGGACTCACCGTGCACCACACCGCGGGTCGCAACGACTACTCCAAGGCCGAATCCGCGGGCATCGTCCGCGCCATCTACACCTATCACGCGAAAACCTTGGGCTGGTGCGATATCGGCTACAACGCCCTGGTCGACAAGTACGGCCAGATCTTCGAGGGCCGCTACGGCGGGCTCGACCGCCCGGTGCAGGGCGCGCACGCGGGCGGTTTCAACGAGAACACCTCCGGTGTGGCGCTGATGGGCAACCACGAATCCGAACCGCCCACCGAGGTCGCCCTCAACGCGATCGGCCGCTTCATCGGCTGGCGGGCCAAGGTCGCCGGACTCGATCCCAAGGGCGAGACCACCATGTGGTCCGAGGGCACCGAGTTCACCCCGTATCCGCAGGGCCAGGCGGTGAAGTTGCCGATCGTGTTCGCCCATCGCGACGTCGGCAGTACGGCCTGCCCCGGCGACGCCGCCTACTCGCTGATGGACCGCATCCGCGATATCGCCGCGGGCGTGGCGGGTTCGGCCGGGTCGAAACCGGCCGCGCCGCGCGCCGATTCCGGCGATCCCGCGCCCGCCCGACCCGAACCCGCGCCCGCGCGCCCGCAGCAGGATCTGGCCACCCTGGCCGCACTGGCAGCGAAACTGCTCGATCTGGCCCAGAACAATGCCATCGCCAAGCACTGGGCCGACGCGGGCGCGGCCAGTGGTCCGCTCGGCGCGCCGCGCTCGGAGATCCTGCCTGCCGCCCAGGGCCAGCAGTACGTGAAGTTCGTCAACGGGTACGCCTACACCTCACCCTCGGGTCAGGTCTTCGAGGTGGTCGGCTCCATCCTGGACCGATTCCTGCAACTCGGCGCGGACGCGGGCGTGCTCGGCCTGCCGCTGAGCAATTCCTACCCGATTCCGGACGGTCTGCGCGCCGACTTCCAATACGGTTCGCTGATCCTCAACCAGCTCACCGGCGCCGTCTCCACGGTCTGGAAGACCTACAACGACACCTATCGCCGGGAAATGCAGAACCCGGCGCCGGTGGCGATTCCGGCGGGCGCCGCGCCCCAACCGATCCCGGCGCCCGCGGCTCAGCCCGGACCGGTCGCCAACGAGGCGCCGCAACCCGGGCAGGCCCCGATACCCGCCAACTGAACACGCGTAATCGGTTCAGTTCCACCAGCGTTCGAGAACCAGGGCGACACCGTCGGCGGTATTGGCTGCGGTGATCTCGTCCGCGGCGGCCAATGCCTCCGGGTGCGCGTTGGCCATGGCCACGCCGCGACCCGCGAGGGTGAGCATGGGAACGTCGTTGGGCATATCGCCGAAGGCGATGACGGCATCGGTGGGGACGTCGAAATGCCGGGCCACGGCGGTGAGTCCGGACGCCTTGGTGACGCCGGGGGCCGACAGTTCGATGAGACCGTGCTCGGTGGAGTAGGTGATATCGGCGCGCGCGCCGATCAGGGGGGCCAGGGTCGCGCGCATCGCGCCGCTGTCGGCGCCGGGGACGCGGATGAGCATCTTGATCGCGGGCGCATCGATCACTTCGGCGCGGGAGACGACCGTATCGTCCGGGTTGAGCCAGGCGTGCTCGTATTCGGGTGAGCGGACGAACTGGGGCGTGGCGGCGTCGTGCGCACTGGACCCGATCCGTTCCGCCGCCAAACCGCAACCGGGCAGCGCCTTTTCGGCCAGGTCGGCGATCCAGGCCAGGGTGGGCACCTCGAGGGCGCTGCTGGCCAGGACGCGATCGGTGGCGCTGTCGTAGAGGACCGCGCCGTTGCCGCAGACGCACAGCGGCGCGTAGCCCAGCCCGTCAACTACCGGATCCACCCAGCGCGGCGGCCTGCCGGTCGCCAGCACGAACGGCACCCCGTCGGCGAGCAGCGCCGCCACGGCGGCCTTGGTGCGCGCGCTGACCCGATCGGCGTGATCGATCAGGGTCCCGTCCACATCGGTGGCCACCAACTGGGGTTTCGGCAGGTGCAGGCGTGTCATCCATTCCATCCTGCCCGATGCGATCCTGGTCGCGGATCGGGCATGGGTCACCCGGTCCGGGCCGGGCTCGCGGATGGGATACCTTGCCGCCGGCACTCGACCAGGCACAACTGTCCCGTCGAGCGGTTCGGACATGCCGATTGCCCGCGTGTCGCACACGCGCCTACGCGCGTCCCTATGATCAGAGGCCGAATACTCGGACCGAACCCATCCGGCGCGCCCGGAGGACCAGGGGACAGATGACCGGCTTCCTGTTACGCCGCGCGCTCAACTATGTCGTGCTGCTCCTGCTGGCCTCGTTCCTCACGTTCAGTCTGGCCTCGCTCACCTTCAAACCGTTGGACGCGTTCGAGAAGCGCAATCCGCGCCCGCCGCAGTCGGTTATCGATGCCAAGGCCGCCGAATTGCACCTCAACGATCCGATTCCGCAGCGCTACGGCGAGTGGATCTCGGGTGTGGCACATGGCGATTTCGGCAAATCGCTCACGGGGCAGCCGGTGCGCGAGGAGTTGGGCCGCCGGGTCGGGGTGAGTCTGCGGCTGCTGGTCACCGGGTCGATCATCGGCACCCTGCTCGGTGTGCTGATCGGCGCGGCGGGCGCGATCCGGCAGTACCGCTTCAGCGACTATTTCACGACCGTGGTGTCGCTATTGATCCTGAGCACGCCGGTGTTCGTGCTCGCGACCCTGCTGAAATTCGGTGCGCTGCACATCAATCAGGCCGCGGGCACGCAGATCTTCCTCTACACCGGTCAGACCTCGGCGAACCCGATCTCGGGTTTCGGCCCGCAACTGCTGGACCGCATCCAGCACCTGGTGCTGCCGACACTGTCGCTGGCGCTGGGCGCGATGGCGGGCTACAGCCGCTACCAGCGCAATGCCATGCTCGATGTGCTGCAAAGCGATTTCATTCGCACCGCCCGCGCCAAGGGACTCACCCGCAGTCGCGCCCTCTACAAGCACGGCCTGCGCACGGCGCTGATCCCGATGGCGACGCTGTTCGCCTACAGCATGTTGGGGCTGATCACCGGCGCGACCTTCACCGAGAAGATCTTCGGCTGGCACGGCATGGGCGAGTGGCTGGTCGATTCGATCAATGCCCAGGATCTGTATGTGGTGGTGACGATTACGGCATTCGCCGGGCTGGTGGTGCTGGTTTCCGGACTGCTCTCCGATATCGTCTACGCGATCCTCGATCCTCGGGTGCGTGTGGCATGACCGACGCGGAGATCATCGTTCAGGGCGCGCCCGCGCCCGAAGCGGCGGGGCGACGCAAACTGGTGGTGCGGCGCTTCCTGCGCAACAAGCCCGCCGTGGCGGGCGCGATCATCCTGATCCTGTTGGCGGTGGCCAGTTTCGCGCTGCCGCCGCTGCTGACCTACGACTACAAGCAACTCGACTACACCGCGCTGCTCAAACCGCCGAGTCCGCGACATCCCTTCGGCACCACGCTGATCGGGCAGGACATGCTGGCGCAGACGCTGCGCGGTATGCAGAAGTCGCTGCTGATCGGCCTGTGCGTGGCACTGTTCAGCACCACCATCGCGGCGCTGGCGGGCGCGGTGGCCGGACTGCGCGGCGGCTGGACCGACCGGGCCATCATGTGGCTGGTCGACCTGCTGCTGGTGGTGCCCAGCTTCATCGTCATCGCCATCTTCGCCCCGCGCACCAAGGGCAGCGGGTCGATCGCGCTGTTGGTGGCGCTGTTGAGCGTCTTCGGCTGGATGATCAGCGCCCGCATCGTGCGCGGGCTGACGATGAGTCTGCGCGATCGCGAATTCGTCCGGGCCGCACGGTATATGGGCTCGCCGACGCGCACCGTCATCCTCAGCCACATCCTGCCGAACATCGCCTCCATCCTGATCATCGACACCACCCTCAATGTGGGCGCGGCCATCATGGCCGAGACCGGACTCAGCTTCCTGGGTTTCGGTGTGCAGAAGCCGGATGTGTCGCTGGGCTCGCTCATCGCCGACGGCACCAACTCCTCGCTCACCTATCCGTGGCTGTTCCTGCCCGCCAGCGGGCTGCTGGTCACGATCGTGCTGTGCGCCAACCTGATCGGTGACGGCCTGCGCGACGCCTTCGATCCTGGCGCGAAACGGGCACGCAAGAAGAAGGTGCGGGCATGACCGAATCCACTACGGCCGAGGCGGTTTCGACCGCACCCCTGCTCGAGGTCGCCGACCTGCGGGTGTCGTTTCCCGGTGAGGAGGGGCGCATCGAGGCGGTGCGCGGGGTGAACTTCTCCGTCGCCGACGGCGAGGTGCTGGCCATTGTCGGCGAATCCGGATCGGGCAAATCGGTGTCCTCGCTGGCGGTGATCGGGCTGCTGCCCGATCAGGCCCGCATCAGCGGGTCGGTGCGCCTGCGCGGGCGCGAGTTGCTCGGGCTCGGCGACCGGGAGATGTCGCGGCTGCGCGGACGCTCGGTCAGCATGGTGTTCCAGGATCCGCTCTCGGCGCTCACCCCCGTCTACCGGGTCGGCGACCAGATCGCCGAAGCCCTGCTCGCGCACGGTAAATGGAGCAAGCAGGATGCCGCCGCCAAGGCGGTGGAACTGCTGGAGTTGGTGGGGATTCCGGATCCGGCGGTGCGCGCCAAAGCCTTTCCGCACGAATTCTCCGGCGGGATGCGCCAGCGGGTGGTCATCGCCATGGCCATCGCCAATGATCCGGCGCTGATCATCTGCGACGAGCCGACGACCGCGCTCGATGTCACCGTGCAGAAGCAGATTCTGGATCTGCTGCGCAAGGCGCGCGATATCACCGGGGCCGGGGTCGTCATGATCACCCACGACATGGGGATCGCCGCCACCCTGGCCGATCGGGTCGCCGTGATGTACGCGGGGAAGATCGTCGAAACGGCCGCCACCGCGGAACTTTTCCGCGCTCCCCGGATGCCGTACACGGTGGGTCTGCTCGGATCCATTCCGCGCATGGACGGTCCGGCGCGCGCGCCGCTTGTCCCGATCGTCGGCACACCGCCCGCCATGCACGCGCTGCCGCCCGGCTGCTCGTTCGCGCCGCGCTGCCCGGTCGCCGTCGACGAATGCCGCGGCGCCGAACCGCCTTTGGAGTTCACCGAGCCCGCTCACGCGGCGGCCTGCATCCGCACCGCCGAATTGGGATCGGCCGACCTGTTCGCCGCCTATCGCCGGGAGGTCGCCGAAACCCCCTCGACGGCTGCGGATTCCGACAGTCCGGTGGTGCTGCGGGTCACCGATCTGGTCAAGACCTTCCCGATCACCGCGGGCGTGGTGTTCCGCAGGCGCAAGGGCGAGGTGCGCGCGGTGGACGGCGTGAGCTTCGAGGTGCGGGCCGGGCGAACCCTGGCCCTGGTCGGTGAATCGGGTTCCGGCAAATCCACCACGCTGACCCAGATCCTGGACCTGGTCCGCCCCGAGGCCGGGACCATCGAGATCATGGGCGCGGATGTGGCCGAGCTGACCGGTGCGCGGCGTCGCGACCTGCGCAGGCGCATGCAGATCGTCTTCCAGGACCCCACGGCCTCTCTCGATCCCCGGCTGCCCGTCTTCGACGCGCTGGCCGAACCGCTGCGCATCGATGGGCGCCCGCGCGCCGAGATCGGGCGTCGGGTACCGGAATTGCTGCGTCAGGTCGGACTGCGGCCCGAGCACGCCGACCGATATCCGGCCGATTTCTCCGGCGGCCAGAAGCAACGCATCAGCATCGCCCGCGCCCTCGCCCTGGACCCGGAGTTACTGGTGCTGGACGAGCCGGTGTCCTCGCTGGATGTGTCCATTCAGGCGGGTGTGCTGAATCTGTTGCGCGAGTTGCAGGCCGAGCGTGGACTCACCTATCTGTTCGTCTCGCACGATCTTTCGGTGGTCCGAAATCTGGCCCACGACGTCGCGGTCATGTTGCGGGGCAAAATCGTCGAATCCGGACCGGCCGAGGAAATTTTCGCCGATCCGCGCCACGAATACACCCGGACCCTGATCGAGGCGATTCCGGAGCCGATCGTCGGCGGATAGCAGCAGAATTGGCCTCCACTAGTCGACTACGCAGCGAACGCCTGCGGGAAGGAGCCTCCACATGCCGCTTCGGAAATCGGTGTGCCGCCTCGCGGCGCCGTTGCTCGCCGCCGGATTGATCGCGACGGGATGTTCGTCCGATAATTCGGGCGCGCCCGAGGGCGCGGTCGCGGCGCTGGGGACGGCCAATGACATCAATCCGCACGACGTGGCCGAACTGCGCGACGGCGGCAACCTGCGGCTGGGCTTATCCTCCTACCCTGCCAACTGGAACACGACCAGTCTCGACGGCAACGACGCCGAGATCATGGCACTGGAGCGGCCGCTGATGCCGCGCGCCTTCCGCACCTCGGCCTCGGCCGAACTGTCGGTGAATACCGACTTCTTCACCGACGTAAAGCTCACCAATACCAATCCGCAGCAGGTCACCTACACCATCAATCCCAAAGCGGTGTGGTCCGACGGCAGCCCGATCACCTGGGAGGACTTCCAGGCCCAGGCCGCAGCGCTCAGCGGACGCGACAAGCGCTTCCTCATCGCCAACACCCAGGGGTTCGACCGGGTGGAGAAGGTGGAGCGCGGTGTGGACGATCGCCAGGCCGTCCTCACCTTCAACAAGCACTTCGCCGAATGGCAGGGGCAATTCGCGGGCAATTCCTTCCTGTACCCGAAGTCGGTGACCGCCACTCCCGAAGCATTCAACAAGGGGCTGGCAGACAACATCGGTTTGACGGCGGGTCCTTTCCTGGTGCAGTCGACCGATCGCGCGCAGGGCCGAGTCGTGCTCGGCCGCAATCCGAAGTGGTGGGGTGACACGCCGAAACTCGACACCATTACCTTCAGCGTGCTCGACAGCGCCGCCCAGATGCCCGCACTCCAGAACAATGAGATCGACGCCATCGGCATTGCCACCCGCGACGATCTGAAGACCGCGACGAATACGCCCGGTGTCGCTATTCGCCGCGCGCCGAGCAACGGCTGGAGCCACTTCACCTTCAATGGCGCGCCGGGTTCCATCCTCGCCGATCCCAAACTGCGCGTGGCTATTTCCAAGGGGATCGATCGGCAGGGCATCGCCACCGCCATCCAGAACGGACTCGTGCAGGATCCCAAACCGCTCAACAACCATGTCTACCTCCAGGGCCAGAACGGCTACCAGGACAACAGCCTGCCCTTCGATCCGACCGCGGCGGCAAAGGAATTGGACGACCTCGGCTGGAAGCTCAATGGCGATGTCCGGGAAAAGGACGGGCGCAAACTCGTACTGCGCGATGTGATGTACAACGAGTTGGCCTGGATACAGATCGCCCAGATCATTCAGCAGAATCTGGCCCAGATCGGCGTCAAACTCGAGATCTCACCGCAGCCGGGCAAGGGCCTGTTCACCGATGTCATTCACCCCGGCAATTTCGATGTGGCGCAGTGGAGTTGGGTGGGCGACCCGTTCCCGCTCGGCAGCCTGTTCCAGATCTGGGGCTACGACCCGAACGATATGCAGGGCAACTACGGCCGGATCGGATCGCCGGAGTTGAACGCGCTGATCGAGCAGGCGGTCTCCGAACTCGATCCCAAGAAGGCGATCGAACTGGCCAACCAGGTGGATCGCAAGATCTGGGAGGAGGGGCATTCGCTGCCGCTGGTCCAGTCGGCCGGCAATGTCGCGGTGCGGGCCAACCTGGCCAACTATGGCGCGGCCGGGCTGGCTTCGCTGGACTACGCGAAAATCGGCTTCCTGAAGTGATTCCCGGATCGGGCCATCCCCTGGCCTATCCGGTGCTCGTGACGATCGGCGCCCTCGCGGTTCTCGCCGCGGCGGCGCCGTTCGCCGATTCGGACCAGGCGGCGGGGTTGGTGACGCTCGCGCTGATCATTTTGGGCTACAGCCTGTTTCGTCTGGCAGTGGCCGTCGGGTGGCTTTCCGCCGGGTCCGTCGAGGGCACCCTCACCATAAGGCGGGTACGTCAGCAGCATCGGCTGCTCAGTCGAACCTGGTTGGAATTGCGCGAATCCGGTCGGAGTCGGTGGCTGCCGGTGTATTTCGATCCGGCGCTGCTCGCGCTCGCGGAGAGTCCGGCGTCGGTGGACCGGAAGACGTTGCGTGTCGGCGATATTCGCCTTTATCCGTCGGGCCGGGTGCGGACCACCGAGCCCCCCGGCAAGCTCATCGACAATCCCTCGCGGCCCGATCCCGAGGCCGCCGCACTCGGCGCGAAAGCCGCGCGGCCGACACGGCGGCTGCTGCTCGACGCGCAGTCCGCCGTCGCCGCGCCATTCTTCGGGCTGATGTGGATCTATGTGATCGGCGGCGGGCTGCTCACCTTCGTCGGGGCGGTCTGCGTGGCCGCCGCGGCCGCTATCTGGCTGTCGGCCGTTCGCGGGTCCGATCCGAGCTGAGCCTGCGGCAACATCTCCCCGTGGGACACGCCGCCTCATTTCTACTACACAGTGTAGTAGCTCTGCGATTCGACTCACCTGCTTGACATCCAATTACCCTAGGGGGGTATGGTACGAATATGAGCACCGGCCCGGCCGGGACAGTCGAGGAAAGGAGTCCGCTATGACCACCACCGAATCCGCGAGCGGGCGGGTCGAATTGGTGATCGGCGGCATGACCTGCGCGTCCTGCGCCAACCGCATCGAGAAGAAGCTGAACCGCCTCGACGGGGTCACCGCCAGCGTCAACTACGCCACCGAGAAGGCCCGCGTCGACTACACCGGCGCGATCTCCCCCGAAGACCTCATCGCCGCCGTCGAACAGGTCGGCTACACCGCCGCGCTGCCCGCGCCCCCGGTGGCCGAGCAGCCCGAGCAGGCGGCCGAGGCGGACCCGAGCGCCGCCCTGCGCACCAGACTGCTGATCTCGGCGGCGCTGACCATCCCCGTCATCGCCATGGCCATGATCCCGTCCCTGCAATTCACCAACTGGCAGTGGCTCTCGCTGACCCTGGCCGCGCCCGTCGTGGTGTGGGGCGCGCTGCCCTTCCACAAGGCCGCCTGGACCAACCTGCGCCACGGCGCGGCCACCATGGACACTCTGGTCTCGATGGGCGCCATCGCCGCCTTCGGCTGGTCGCTGTACGCGCTGTTCTGGGGCACCGCGGGTAGGCCGGGCATGCGGCACCCGTTCGAGCTGACCATCTCCCGGATGGACGGCGCGGGCAGCATCTACCTGGAGGCGGCGGCGGGCGTCACCACCTTCATCCTGGCCGGGCGCTACTTCGAGGCCCGCTCCAAGCGGCGGGCGGGCGCGGCGCTGCGGGCGCTGCTCGAACTCGGCGCGAAGGAGGTCTCGGTGCTGCGCGGCGGGACCGAACAGCGAATTCCGGTGCGGCAGTTGGTCGTCGGCGACCGGTTCCTGGTGCGGCCCGGTGAGAAGATCGCCACCGACGGTGTGGTGGTCGAAGGCTCCTCCGCGGTGGACGCCTCGATGCTGACCGGCGAATCGGTGCCGGTGGAAGTGGGTCCCGACACGGCCGTGGTCGGCGCGACGGTGAATGTCGGCGGACGACTCGTAGTGCGCGCCACCCGAATCGGCTCGGACACCCAACTGGCCCGGATGGCCCGCATGGTCGAGGACGCGCAGACCGGCAAGGCGCAGGCGCAACGGCTGGCCGACAAGATCTCCGGCGTCTTCGTGCCCGTGGTGCTCGCGCTGGCGGTGGCCACCCTCGGATTCTGGCTCGGCACCGGCGGTTCGGTGGCGGCGGCCTTCACCGCCGCGGTGGCCGTGCTCATCATCGCCTGCCCGTGCGCCCTCGGACTGGCCACGCCCACCGCGCTGATGGTGGGCACCGGGCGCGGCGCACAGCTCGGCATCCTCATCAAAGGTCCGGAGGTGCTGGAGTCGACCCGCCGGGTGGACACCGTGGTGCTGGACAAGACCGGCACCGTCACCACCGGCAAGATGACGCTGCTCGAGATCGCCGCCGCCGCGGGCGAGGACGCGGACCGCGTCCTGGAATTGGCCGGGGCGCTGGAGGATTCCTCGGAACACCCCATCGCCAAGGCCATCGCCACCGCAGCCCGCGAGCGGTTCGGCGCCCCCGCGGCCGTGGACGGATTCGCCAATATTGAGGGTCTGGGTGTGCAGGGTGTGGTCGATGGTCACGCGGTCGTGGTGGGACGCGCCCGGCTGCTGGCCGACTGGTCGCTGCACCTGGATGCCGAGCTGGAGCAGGCCCTGCGGACAGCCGAGGCGGCCGGTCGCACGGCCGTCGCGATCGGTTGGGACGGTAGGGCGCGCGGCGTGCTCGTGGTCGCCGACGCGGTCAAGCCCACCTCGGCGCAGGCCATCGCGCAACTGCGCGCCCTCGGCCTCACCCCGATCATGCTGACCGGCGACAATGCCGCGGCCGCCCGCGCCATCGCCGATCAGGTCGGTATCGAGGAAGTCATCGCCGAGGTGCTGCCGCAGGACAAGGTGGACACCGTCAAGCGGCTGCAAGCCGAGGGTCGGGTGGTCGCCATGGTGGGCGACGGCGTCAATGACGCGGCGGCGCTGGCGCAGGCCGATCTCGGGCTGGCCATGGGCACCGGAACCGATGTGGCGATCGAGGCCGGTGATCTGACCCTGGTGCGCGGGGATCTGCGCGCCGCCGTCGACGCCATCCGCCTCTCGCGCCGCACCCTGGGCACCATCAAGGGCAATCTGTTCTGGGCCTTCGCCTACAACGTCGGCGCGATCCCGCTGGCGATGGCGGGCCTGCTGAACCCGATGCTCGCGGGGGCGGCGATGGCCTTCTCCTCGGTCTTCGTGGTCAGCAACAGCCTGCGGCTGCGGCGGTTCCGTTCGACGGCCGACTGAGCGGCGAGACGCGAAGCGGCGGCATCCATCCGGGTGCCGCCGCTTTCGCGACCGCGGAAATAAATCGGACCACGGTCCGGTTGATTCGGGTCAAACCTCCACCGACCCGAAATGAAGCCCATGACAAAGCCTTTCATCATCCAGGAACGCGACGTCGAAGCCGTACGACTGCCCGGCGACGGCGCCTTCTGGCTCCTGGAGGACAGCGAACGCACCAACGGCCTGTTCGGCGCCAACCGGCTGCTGCTGCAAGCAGGCGCCGACGGAACCCGCCCGCACCATCACACCCTGTCCACCGAGTTCTTCTACATCCTCGACGGCACAATGGAATTCCTCGTCGACGGGCAGCGGCACCGCGTCGACAAGGGCGGATTGGTCGTCGTCCCACCGAATGTCGTGCACGCCTTCGGCGCGAGCGCCGACGGCCCCGCCGAATTCTTCGCGGTGCTCACCCCCGGCATCGTCCGCTTCGAATACTTCCGCCAACTCGGCCGCATCGCGCGCGGCGAAGCAGGTTGGGACAGCATGGACGACCTGCACGACACCTACGACGTCCACTTCGACGGCGAACCCGACTGGCGCTGAGAATCGGGCCTCCCGATGGTGACCCGGCCCGCGAAATCGTGGAGCGAATGACGGGATTCGAACCCGCGACCCTCACCTTGGCAAGGTGATGCGCTACCAACTGCGCTACATTCGCCTGCCGCTCCGAACTGCTTCGGGCTGCGAGCGAGAACTCTAGCCGCCCCGCCCCGCAGACACCAAACCGAGATGTCCCGTACCCTGACAACCCAGCCGGCCGTCGGCTTTTCAGGCGGGCGACCGGCGCGGGACCGGCGGACGCAGGGTGGCCGCCGGTCCCGGTTCGGGCAGGTCAGCGGAAGGCCGCACCCCCGCCTCAGTCGTCACCCGCACCAACTTCCGGTTCAACTCAACGTACTCGGGCCGAGCAGGCCGACCGGGAACGCGGCCCCGGCACGGTATCGCCCGCTTCGTCGGCTGTGACATCAGCGCCCGGCGGCCCTGGCGCGGCGGCGGGCCATCTCCTCCTGTTCCAGGACGGCGGCCTGTTCGAGGGTGGGAGCGGTGCCGCCCAGGCGCGCCGGAACCCAGCGCGCGCCGGGGTCGAAGACCGGTTCGCGCCGCACCTGAACTCCGTTACTGCCTGCCTGCTCGCTTGGCGGCCTTGGCCGCGGCCTCGGCGGCATCCATCGCGTCGGCCTCTTCGAGGGTAGGCGCACTGCCGCCGAGCCGGGCCGGAACCCAGTACGCGCCTTGTTCGTGCGCGTAGTCGCGCTGCACCTCGACCAGCATCTCCCGCATGGTGGTGCGCAACTGCTCGGTGAGTTCGGCGGCGGGCTCATCGGGTTCGATCGGTTCGCCCACCGCGATCGAGATGGGAGTGTTGGTGCGTCCCAGTCGCTTCGGGAAACCCTTGGTCCAGACGCGCTGCGCACCCCAGATCACCACCGGAATGATGGGGACCCCCGCCTCGATGGCCATGCGCGCCGCACCGGATTTGAAATCCTTGATCTCGAAGCTGCGGCTGATGGTGGCCTCCGGATAGACCCCGACCAACTCGCCGCGCCGCAAATACTCCACCGCCGCCTGGTAGGAATCCGCGCCCGCCGCCCGATCCACCGGAATATGCTTGAGCGCCCGCATGATCGGACCGGAGATCTTGTCGTCGAAGACCTCTTTCTTGGCCATGAAGCGGATATAGCGCTTGGGTGTGCGGGCGGGCAGCCCGGCATAGGTGAAGTCCATATAGCCGGTGTGGTTGACCGCGATGACCGCGCCACCGGTCGCGGGAATGCGTTCAGCGCCCTTGACGGTGAACTTCAGTCCCTGAACGAAAAAGACGGTGCGGGCCAGGCCGATGACGGTCCGATAGACGGGTTCCACAATTCCGCTAGCGTAGTCGCTGACTGTCTCATCCGGCAGTGCGGCGGGCCGACCCGCCGAATTCCGCGCGCATCGTAGGCTCGGTGGGCCGCCGTGGGTGTCGGGTCGCCGCGGGGTTACGCTGCGCCTGCCCGCCGTGCCGTCGCCGAGGAAAGAGGATTCCGAAGTGCAACCCGCGCAACCGAATACGCGTATCCGCCGCCGCGAGACGTGGCAGCGGGTCTGGTGCGGCGCGCTCCTGGCGAGCACGGTCGCGGTCGCGGGTTGCGACAGCGCCGTCGGCATTGCGGAGGACGCGAATCGTCCATCCAGGTTCGATCACGCCACCACCACCCCGGCGGCCGCGCTACCCACCGCGCCCGCCGCCACGGCGCCGGTCGCCACGCCCACCGGCACGACCACAGTTCCGCCCGCGGACGCGCCACCGGTCGGCGCGGTGCCGGGTCGGCCACTGGCCGCCGCGGCGGTGCAGAGTTGGGCCGCGGATCTGCGCACCGCCACCACGGCCGAACTCCAGACCAAATGCTGGACTCTCGCGCCGCGCAATGTCGCGGACATGTACGAGGACAAGCAGGCCATCCTCACCGCACTGGCCCAGCCGGGCGTGGCGAGCGCCGACGCCCTCACCTGGAAGTCGCACGCCACCACCGTCGTCGTCGATCCGGCCGCCGTCGAATCCGGCTACGCCTGCCCGCGCGTCTATCCGGCGGGCACCGAGATCGCCTTCAACGAGGCCGATGCCCGCCACACCGTCCGGCGCTATCTGTCCCGCTTCGTCGGCACCCCGCTCGATCCGACCGACAAAGAGGGCGCGTACCCCTTGGTGTGCAAGGCTTCGACCGACTGGGATCCGACAGGCAGCGGGCGCGCCGTCACGCCGCCACTGGCGGGCAATCCGGGCAAGCTCACCGGCGTGACCAAATTCACCGACCAGGAATTGAGTTCGCAGCGACTGCACGCGGACTATGTGAGCGTGCAGGTGCCGGTGACGAATGCGGCGGGCGTGGTCGCGACTCGCACCTTCACCCTCGCCGAGACCGCCGAGGGCTACTGCGTCGGCGACGTCTCCCCGTAACAACTACCCTGGATGACCGGCAACGGTCAGGAGGAACAGCTCGTGCAGATCACCAGCGTCGGACACGCCGGCTTCCACATCCGCACCAAGGCCGGGACGATCCTATGCGATCCATGGGTCAATCCCGCCTATTTCGCGTCGTGGGTCCCGTTCCCGGACAACACCGGCCTCGACTGGGACGAACTGGGCCGCTGCGATTTTCTCTACGTCTCGCACCTGCACCGCGATCACTTCGACGCGAAGAACCTGGCCGAACACGTCAATAAGGACGCAACGGTCCTGCTGCCGGACTATCCGGTGCCGGATCTGCGTCGCGAACTCGAGCAGCTCGGCTTCCACAAATTCTTCGAGACCGAGAATTCCGAGAAGCACACCATCACCGGGCCGGGCGGCGACCTGGACATCATGATCATCGCCCTGCGCGCCCCGGCCGACGGGCCGATCGGCGATTCCGGTCTGGTCGTCTCCGATGGCGAGACCACCTGCTTCAACATGAACGACGCCCGTCCGGTCGATATGGATGTGCTCGGCGCGGCCTTCGGCCACATCGATATCCACCTGCTCCAGTTCTCGGGCGCGATCTGGTATCCGATGGTGTACGACATCCCGGCCCGCACCAAGACCAATTTCGGCAAGCAGAAGCGGCAGCGCGGCATGGACCGGGCGCGCAGCTATATCGAGCAGGTCGACGCGACCTGGGTGGTGCCCTCGGCCGGTCCGCCGGTCTTCCTGGACGACGAACTGCGCTACCTCAATGACGATCGCGGCGACGAGGGCAATATCTTCCCCGACGCCATGGTCTTCCTGGAGCAGATGCGCATCCACGGTCACGAGGGTGGCGTCCTGATGATTCCGGGTTCGGTCGTGGATGTGGTGGGCAAGGAGTTGAGCCTGACCCACCCGGTCGACCCGGACACGATCTACGCCGACAAGGCCGCCTACATCGCGGATATGGCGCGGCGCATGACGCCGGTGCTGGCCGCGGAGAAGGCGACTTGGGCTCCGGCGCAAGGCGATTCGCTGCTGGAGCCGCTGCGGGCGCTGTTCGAGCCGATCATGGCCCAGTCCGATCTGATCTGTGACGGCATCGGCTATCCGGTCGGTCTGGTCATGGGCGATGAGACGCTGGTGCTCGACTTCCCCAAGCGGGCGGTCCGCGAGCCCATCGAAGGTGAGGGCAAGTACCGCTACGGATTCCGCATCCCGCCCGAACTCGTGCGCACCGTCCTGCGCGACAACGAGCCCGACTGGGTGAACACCATCTTCCTGTCCACCCGCTTCACCACCTGGCGCATCGGCGGCTACAACGAATTCCTCTACACCTTCTTCAAATGCCTCACCGATGAGCGGATCGCCTACGCCGACGGCTGGTTCGCCGAAGCGCACGACGATTCCGCCTCCACCGAACTCGCGGGCTGGCAGGTGCAGCGCCGCTGCCCGCACCTGAAGGCCGACCTGTCGAAATTCGGTGTGGTGGACGGCAATACCCTCACCTGCAACCTGCACGGTTGGCAGTGGGATCTGGAGTCGGGGCGCTGCAAGACCTCCAAGGGGCACGAATTGCGCTCGCGCAAACTGGATTGAGTTCGCTTTCTACCCGACGCGCACGGCACGGCGCTCCCCCGCGAAACCGTCGTGCCGCGCGTAGGTTCGGTCGCCGCCGCTGCGGCCGACCGAACCGCGCACCAGCCCGGCCCGCACCCGCGCACCCAACCGCTCCTGTAGCCGGGTCGCGCCCGGCACCAGTCTGCGGGGCACCTCCAGCGCGCCGTTGACCGCCGCGACCGCCATGACCGCGCCCTGGAAGAAGCGACTGTCCGGCAGTCCGAGAAAATCGGCATTGCCGCGACCGAGCACGATTCGGCTGTAGGCCAGCATGAAGTTGCCGATCTGCCGGTGCGCCGCCCGCTCGAGCACCGTGCGCTCGCCCACGAAAAGCCCTGCGGCGGCGGGCATCAGCGCGTGGGCGAGGCGGCGCGAATCCTCATCCGGAATGAATTCGGTGTCGGCGAGGATCCAGAAGGCGCGCCAGGTGTCGGTCTCGCTGGTCGGCAGGATGGCCGGGTCCAGGCCGAGCAGGTAGCCGACATAGCGCCACAGCTGGAAGACGGCATCCTTCTCCCGCGCGGTGAAGCGCAGCCCGAGCGCCTGCGCGCCAACGAGATTGGCCATGGAGAACAGCCCGAGGGTGCCCAGGGTGAGCACCTGGTTGACCGGCTGGTCCCATGCGGCGTAGTCCCAGTCGGGGCGATTGTTCATCCCCGCGCGGACCAGCGCGTGCATCAGCCTGACCCGCAGCACACTCTGGTAGCCGATCGAATTGCGGTGCAGCCCACCGGGTGTCGTCACATCGAGCCACCACTGCGTGGTCTCGGCCAAGCGGCGCGGCGCCATGGCGGCCAGGTCGCCGGTGCCGACCAGCGTCTTGTCGGCGCGCGCGGCCAGATAGCCGCCCATCAGCGCGAACATCCCCATGGCGATACCGCCCCAGACGCCGGTGCGCTCCACCACCCGCGCGCCGCGATCGAGTTTGGCCCGATCCAGCCAGTAGGGCTCGGACTCCACCTGTTCGAAAAAGGCGACCAGTTCCGCAGGTGCGTCCGGGACGGCGGCGATCCCGAACTGGACCGCCGTCTCGAACATCCGCCGCCCCGCGCCCGGCGGCAGCCGCTTGATCATGGCCACGACGTCATCGGCGAGCGGGTCGCCCAGTCGCGCGTACTCGCGCAGCGAATCCCGCTGGGCGGCGGTGCAGCGCAGATCGCCCGGCGCGAGCAGCGGCACCGCGTATCGGAACGGGAATTCGGTGAACAGCCGGGGTGTCGGCAGGTAGGTCGGATCCTCGTGCGTCATTGCATCGCCCCATTCGATTCGGCATCCGTGATGACCGTCCCACAGCGGGCGCATATCTGGCAAGAGTCTCTACCAGATATGCGGACACAAAAAGGGCCGCACCCGTCGACAACGGATGCGGCCGAGACAGGGCCTACCCCAGCGGCACCCAGCCATTCGCGGAGAACTCGGCCTCCCCACCCAACTCGCGCTCCACCGAACCCCCGCCCACCCGACCATTGCCCTGATTGAGATCGCTGATCAGCTCGGCCACCGGATGCGAATCGCTGTAGTGATACCCCTGGGCCAGCGCGAATCCCAACTCGGTGAGCACCGCCGCCTGATACTCCGTCTCCACACCCTCGGCGATCACCTGAAGATCCAGCGCGCTCGACAGCGCCGCGATCACCCCCAGCAGCGGCGGCGCGGGCGAATCCGACCGAATCGCCGCCACGAACGACTGATCCACCTTCAAGATATCGCTGGGCAGCGTGGCCAAACGACTCAGCGAGGAATAGCCGGTGCCGAAATCGTCGATCGCGATGCGCACACCCCGCTCCCGCAGCGTGTGCAGATTCGCGATGGCCGTTTGGGATTCGGCCGCCAACTCGCTCTCGGTCACCTCGAGCACCAACTGATCGGCAGGCCAACCGGTATCGGCCAGAATGCCGGAAACCCGGTCCGCGTAACCGGATTCGGCCAACTCCAACCCGCTGACATTCACATTCAACGTCAGATCCAACTGCTGGAAGGTCTCCTGCAATCGGGCCGCGTCCGCGCACGCCCGCCGCAGCACCAACTCGTCCAGATCGGCGATCAGGTCGTACTCCTCGGCGACCCGGATCAAACCCTCGGTGGTGACATCGGGCTGCGCACTCGACGACCAGCGCAGCAGCGCCTCCACCCCGACCGCCTTGCCACCGCCCTCGGTCAGGCTGACGATCGGCTGATAGTGCACATCCAGCGCGCCCCGATCGATCGCCTCGCGCAACTCCACCGCCAGCGGCAACTGCCGCGACGACTCCAGCACCGTGCGATTGCGCCCCGCCTGCTTGGCCCGGTACAGGCCCACATCCGCCCGGCTGACCAGCAGTGAGCCCGACTCGCCCGGCTGCCACGAGGTGACACCGGCCGAACAGCCCGTCGTCACCGCGGCCCGCAACTGCTCGGTGAGCAGGATGGCCGCCTGCTCAGTGGTGCCGGGCAGCAGCAGCGCGAAAGCATCCCCGCCGTAGCGGGCCAACCGCTGACCGGGCGCCAGCATCTTGGACCAGGTGTCGGCGACCCGCTGCAGGACCGCGTCCCCCGCGCGATGACCGAGATGATCATTGATCTTCTGGAAGCGATCGAGATCCACCAGCACCAGCGCCAACCCCTGCCCACCCCGCGCGGCCTGCTGGATGGCGGCATTGAGCGCACGATCGAAACCGCGCCGATTGAGCAATCCGGTCAGCACGTCGATATCGGCCTGCGAAGCCATCCTGGTCAACACGCCGACCACCGTGCCGACGCCGAAGGTGACCCCCGCCGGAATCAACCCGGACCACCACGGCAGGCCGGGAACGACCGGCCGGGCGGGCAATACCCACAGACACAGCAGGATCGCCAACCCGATATGCGCCGCCGCCAACGGCCAGGAGAAGAAAAGCGCCGCGTCACAGGCGATGAACACATAGAACGCGGCAAGACTGATGGCCCCCACCGTATTCGGGAAGGCGTACACCGCGATCGTCACCAGCACCGTCGCGATGACGACATAGGCGTGGTGGATGCCGTGCGGCACCCGAGGACCCCAGCCGATCAGACTGAGGCCCAACAGGAATGCGATGCCCGCCGCCCACCCGACCAGGCCTCTATCGCCCTCCTGGCCGGGCGCGATGGCCGTGATGAGCAGCCCGAGCGCACCACCCATCACGTAGAACGCCCCGGTGGTCCGAGACATCACCATCGCCGTCGCCAACGCAGACGCGGCCCGCACCCGGGTTCGGGTATCGCCGCGAGACCCGATTCCTCGCACGGGGAACAGCCTAGACACAACGTATCCCGGCGGTTGCCACATCCCGTGAATCCGACGTGGCGCGCGAGACAGCGACTAGAGGCCGGGACCTATTGCGGGCGCAGCACGTCCGTGCCGACGAACGGGACCAGGGCCTCGGGGACCCGCACCGAACCGTCGGCCTGCTGGTGGTTCTCCAGAATGGCGACGATCCAGCGCGTCGTGGCGAGCGTACCGTTCAAAGTCGCTGCGATCTGCGGCTTTCCGTGTTCGTCGCGATAGCGCACCGAAAGCCTGCGCGCCTGGAAGGTGGTGCAGTTCGAGGTGGAGGTGAGTTCGCGGTAGGTGTTCTGACTGGGAACCCAACCCTCGCAATCGAATTTGCGCGCCGCCGAACTGCCCAGATCGCCCGCCGCGATATCGATGATCCGATAGGGCACCTCGACGGCCGCCAACATCTCCCGCTCCCACGCCAGCAGCCGCCGATGTTCGGCATCGGCCTGATCCGGCGTGGTGAAGACGAACATCTCCACCTTGTCGAACTGGTGCACCCGGATGATGCCGCGGGTGTCCTTGCCGTAGCTGCCCGCCTCCCGACGGAAACACGACGACCAGCCCGCGTACCGCTTGGGACCGGCGCTCAGATCCAGGATCTCCTCGGAGTGGTAGCCGGCCATCGGAACCTCCGAGGTGCCGACCAGATACAGATCGTCATCGGCCAGGTGATACACCTCGGCCGAATGCTGACCGAGGAAGCCGGTGCCCGCCATGATCTCCGGCCGCACCAGCACCGGCGGAATCATCATGGTGAACCCATTGGCCACCGCCCGCTGCGCCGCCAACTGCAACAGACCCAGTTGCAGCAGCGCGCCGTAGCCGGTGAGGAAGTAGAAGCGCGAACCCGACACCTTCGCGCCGCGCTCCATATCGATGATGCCCAGCGATTCGCTCAGATCCAGATGGTCCTTGGGCTCGAAATCGAATTCCCTCGGCGTGCCGACCGTCTCCAGCAGCACGAAATCGGCCTCACCGCCCGAGGGCGCGCCTTCCTGAACCACATTCGAGATGGCGCGGTGCGCGGCGTCCAGATCGGCGTCGGCGGCGGTCTGCGCCACCTCGGCCGCCTTGACCTGCTGCGACATCTCCTGCGCCCGCCCGAGCAGGGCGGATCGCTCCTGTGGGGACGCCTTGCCGACCAGCTTGCCGAGAGCCTTGTGCTCGGCGCGCAGTTGGTCGCCGGTGGCGACCGCGGCCCGGCGCGCCGCGTCCGCCTTCAGCAGGGCGTCGACGAGGGACGGATCTTCGCCGCGGGCGCGCTGCGAAGCACGGACCGCGTCCGGGTTGTCCCGCAGGAATCGGAGGTCGATCATGGCCCATTAGCGTAGTGGGCGGCCCCGCGGTGATTCACGTCGATATCCGCCGTTGGCCCGCGCCGCGCCCGCCCGCGCGGGATAGTTGGCTCGTGGGAACGACTTTCGACCAATCAGCCATCGATGCGGCGCTGGCCGATCTGGCCTCGGGCGAGAAAGCCTGGGCGCAGACCCCCCTGCGCCGCCGCCGCGAACTCCTCGACGACCTGCACGCCCGCACCGCGAGGCACGCCGCCGACTGGGTCGCGGCCGCCCGCACCGTCAAACGACTCGACGCGGATTCCCCGCTGGTCGGCGAGGAGTGGATGTCGGGACCGGTCACGCTGCTGCAAGCCGCGGGCGCGCTCTGCGCCACCCTCACCGCCCTGGCGGCCGGGCACAGTCCACTGGCCGGGCTCGCACTCGGCACCGCGCCGGGCGGTCGCGTCGCGGTGCCGATCCTGCCGCACGACATCTACGACCGGCTGCTGCTCAGCGGCTTCCGGGGCGAGGTGTGGCTGCGGCCGGGCATCGACGCGGACACCGCGCGCCGCCGGGCCGGACTCGCCCAGCTCGAACCCGCCGCGACCGGCGGGATCGGCGTGGTGCTCGGGGCGGGCAACATCATGTCGATCCCGCTGCTGGACGTCCTCTACGAGCTGCACGCGCACAACCGGGTGGTCGCACTCAAACTCAACCCGATCACCGACGCCATGCTGCCGGTCTTCGAGCAGATCTTCGCCCCGTACCTCGAACTCGGCGCGGTGCGCCTGCTCACCGGCGACGCGGACGCGGGCGGCTACCTGGTACACCACCCCGATGTCGCGCACGTGCACATGACGGGCAGCGCCCAAACGCACGACGCCATCGTCTGGGGCGCAGGCGCGGCGGCCGCCCGGCGGCGCGTGGAGAACAAACCCCTGCTGGACAAGCCCATCACCAGTGAACTCGGCGGCGTCTCGCCGACCATCGTGGTCCCCGGCGACTGGTCCCCCGCCGACCTGCGCTATCAGGCCGCGCACGTGGCCACCCAGCGCCTGCACAACGGCGGCTACAACTGCATCGCCACCCAGGTGGTGGTCGTCGCGGCGAACTGGCCGCACAAGGACCGGTTCCTGACCGAGTTGCGCCGCGCCATCGCCGCCGCGCCGCCCCGACCCGCCTTTTATCCGGGCAGCGATACCCGCGTCGCCGCCGCGCTGGCCACCTATCCCGATGCCGACCAGCTCGGCCCGGACGCCAGGCGGGTGCTGGTCGAAGGGCTGCCCCGCACCGACACCCCGCTGCTGCGCACCGAATACTTCGCGCCGGTCCTTGGCGTCGTCGAACTGCCCGGCGGTGAGTGCGGCGCTTTTCTCGACCGCGCGATCGAATTCGCCAACGCGGAGGTCGCGGGCACGCTCGGCGCGAATATCCTCATCGATCCGGCCACCCGCCGCGCCCTGGGCGCCGAGTTCGACCGCGCGCTGGAACGCCTTCGCTACGGCGCCATCGCGGTCAACACCTGGTCGGCGCTGGGTTTCCTCGCTCCGCGCGCGGCGTGGGGCGCCTATCCCGGCCACACCCCAGCCGATGTACAGAGCGGAATCGGCGTGGTGCACAACGCTTTCCTGCTCGACGGCGTCGAACGCACCGTGGTGCGCGGCCCATTCCGGCCCGCGCCGCGCTCGCTGCTCGGCGGTGAATTCGCGCTCTCACCGAAACCGCCGTGGTTCGTCAACCACGCCACCGCCGCCGAGACCGGGCGCAAACTGGCCGAGTTCTACGGCGACGGCAATCCGACCCGACTGCTCGGCGTCTTCCGGGCAGCGCTGCGTGGCTGAATCCGCCGCCCCCTGACGGAATCCGGGCCGGTCGCGGCACCGGGTCCGGGACTTCGAGCAGATCACTGCCATGATGGATCACGATGCCTGCCGATGACCAAGCCCCGTCGCCCGAACCCGGTGCGCGCCCGCCCCTGTCCGGTCGCGCGCGTGGCACCCATCTGTCCGCGCCGCACCTGCGCTGGGGTCTGCTGGCCGTGGCCGGGGGCGCGGTGGTCGCCGCCCTGGTCACGCTGTTCGTCACCGGATTCAAGAACGACAAGGGACTCGAGGTGCACAACCCGGCCGCCCCCGGCTCCACGGTGCTGGACCGCCAGTTCGGCACCGCCGATCGTGGCGACTGCCTGACCTGGTCCAAACCCGAACGCACCGACCTGACGAAGGTGGCATGCACCGGCAGGCACCTGTTCGAGGTGGCCGCCGATATCGATATGAGCCGATATCCCGGCGTGGAATTCGGCCCCGGCTCGCGCTGGCCGGATTCGCTGCGGCTCACCGAACTCAAAGAGGAGCACTGCATGCCCGCGGTGCAGCAGTACCTCGGTGGCCGCTACGACCCGCGCGGCCGCTATACCGTTGGCCTGATGTACCCCAGCCCGGAGGGTTGGAAGCACGGTGATCGCACCCTGCGCTGCGGGCTGCAATTGCGCGGAGCGGGCGATGCGGCACGGCCATCCACCGGTAGCGCGCTGGATCCGGATCAGTCCAGGGTCTACGACAAAGGCACCTGCCTCGGCATCAACCAGAACCTGCCCACCGATCCGGTCGACTGCGCCCAAGCGCACGCCGTCGAGATCGCGGCCACCGTCGACCTGAGCAAACGCTTCCAGGGTTCGCCCCCGTCCAAGGACGAACAGGACAAGTACGTGGGCGAGGAATGCGCCAAGGCCGCCAACGACTATCTCGGCGCGCCGGACGTCATCCGCAACAAAACCCTCACCCTCTTCTTCGATTTCGTGGACGCGCGCAGTTGGCTGGCGGGAAATCGCAAGCTGGACTGCATGATCGGCAAGGGCGCGGACCGGGAGGGGTTCGCACCCATCACCGGATCGGCGCGGGGCGATATCCAGATCAACGGTCAGGCCCCGGTGCCGCCGCCCAACAACGGCCGCTCCACCCCGACTCCGCTGCCCGGCGCGGCGCCGCTGCCGCCGCAGCCCCAGCCGCGATAATCGAGGCGGTCCAATGCCGGTTGTCATGTCGGAGAGCCGATTCGAGGAATTGGTCGGCGAGGCGCTCGATCTGATCCCGCCGGAGTTGGCGCGCGCCATCGACAATGTGGTCGTGCTGATCGAAGCACGCAATCCGGAGGATCGGCATCTGCTCGGGCTGTATCACGGGGTCGCGCTCACCGAACGCGACAGCCACTACGGCGGCGCGCTGCCGGACACGATCACCATCTATCGGGAGGCCATTCTCGAAATCTGTTCGGCGGAAGCCGAAGTCGTCGAAGAAGTGGCCATCACCGTGCTGCACGAAGTCGCACATTATTTCGGCATTGACGAACAGCGACTGCATCAGTTGGGATGGGGCTAGTCTTTTCGCCGAACCCGGCAGAAGAATTCTGGATTCGATGGAACCGAACGGCTCACCGTCGCGTCCAATCACTCGTAGGGGGAAATCTCGTGGTTCCGCCCCACCGCCGCCACTAGAAGGAGTTCGAGGGACATGGTTGGCAACGTACTGGTCTCACCCGAGGTCATCCTGGCCGCAGCCGCCGAGCTGGACCTGGTCGCCGATCGGCTGGCGGGCATCGCCGCGCTCTCCGGTCCGGCCACGCACGTCGTCCCCTCCGGCATCGACGAGGTGTCGCTGCTGGCGGCGGGCCATTTCAACAATGTGGCAGGCACGCACGACGGCTCGGTCGCGCAGGCCGTCCTCGAGCTGCATCACGCGGCGGCCACACTGCGCGTCCAACTGGCCGAGTATCTGGCCCAGGACACGGTCCGCGCGGCCACCATCGCCGCCACCACCGCCACCATCTAGCCGCACACCGGTAAGCACAGCAGGGGAGAAGAAAGATGACAGCAGGAGCTACCGGGGTGTTCTGGCTGCCCCGCATGGCAGAGGGCAATTCCGCCACGCTGAATACGGGCGCGCACGCCGTGCCGATCTACGCGGCCAGCACCGCGTGGGGTGCGCTCACCGGCGCCTGGATCGATGCGACGGCCACCGTGGCGCGCGTCATCGCCGAGGTCGGCGTCGGCCTCGAGGGCCTGAACGGTCTCGCGGTGCTCGGCAAACTGGGCGGGTTCACCGGCTGGGCCGAGCAGCAGGGCGTCCAGGCCGCCACGATGGCCGCCAAGACCTTCACCAATGCCAACGCCTACACCATCGCCTCCATCGCCATGCCCAATGTCGCGGAGATCGCCGTCGCCGACGGCGCGCGGGTGGCGGCCTACTCCACCGGCGGCGTGCTCAACGGCTCCGCCGAGGCGGCCGAGGCCGCGAAGGCCGCACTCGATCTGCGCGCGGCCATGACGATGGAAACCTACGAGGCGGCCACCACCGCCACGGTCGCCACCCCCACCGATTTCATCCAGCCGCCCACCATCGCGGCCGGTGCGGGCCGGGCCGACGCGCCGCCCCCGCCGCAGGCCCAGGCCGACCCGATCCAGGCGGCCATCTCCGCCGCGGGCGCGTTCATCAACAATCCGGCCGTCGCGAGCATCGCCACCCAGGCGGCCAATGTCGTCGGCTCGCTGGCCACCACCGGTGTCAGCACCGTGGGCACGGCGGCGAGCAGCGCGCTGTCGGCGGCCACCAGCATGGCCGCCGCGCCCGCCATGAGCGCCGCTGCCCCCGCCACCATGACCCTCATGGGAGGTGGGATGGCCGCGGGTGTCGCCGCGGTCGCCGGTGGCTCCACCCGGACCGCGGCTTCGGTGAGCGTCGGCTCGCTCAAACTCCCCGCAGGTTGGGGCGCCGGTGCGGGCGCGCCCGCGGCGGGCGCGGCCCCCGGCAGCCCCGAAAGCGACAACCCGGCCGTGGCGCGGGTCGAGATGCGTCAGCCGAATGCCTCGGCTCCCGGCAACCCGCTGCTGGGCCGCCAGGTGCACGAGGAGCAGGAGGCGGAATCCCTGCACAAGACCCCGGGGTACCTGCGCGGCGACAACTTCACCGATGGTCGCTGCACGGCCGACGGAGTCATCGGCGGCGATCCGGCGGGACCCGCTAAGTGACAATCCTCGGTGCGGGCCGCGGCCCGTCCATGCTCGCGGCGGTGACGCTGTCGCTAGACGAGATGCAGTACGTCCTGGAGACGCTGGAGATCGACGAGTTGCCCGTGGTTCTCGATGCCCGCGGCCGCTACGACAATGTCGCCGACCACGACAGGGCGATGGCCGCGGCCGCCGCATCCCTCGTCGAGCGGGATCTCCTGCTCGACGGGGCGGTGCACCGCGAACTGGAGGAGCGGCTGCGCGCCCTCTACCGCCCGCACTGGGTCCTCGCGCTGCGGCTGCACGTCCAGGGGCAGGTCAGTCGCATGTGCCTGGCCAAGGGCGATGAGGTGATGGCCCTCGCCCTGCGCGGTCCGGAGTCCTACGTCATCGACGAGGTCGAGGACGATCTGCCCGCCCCGTTCGTCACGGCCCTGGGTCCGGCCGAACCGCTCGAACTCACCGGACTCAACGCGCCCACCGAACTGCTGGTCCCGATCTTCGACGACGCGGGCGATGCGGCGGCCACCACCGCGCGGCTCACCGAGGTCGGCAATCCGCCCCGCGACGCCCCGGTCATCGCCTCGGCCATGGTGCACTGCACCTCGCACGCGGAGATCGTCGGCGTCGTCTACGGCGACGGCACCCGCGAGGTCACCGATAATCACCTCGCCGTCTTCGACACCCGCAACGGCCGATTCCTGGCCACCGCAACCACTTCGGACGACGGGGTCAAGTGGACGTCGTTCAGCAGTGGCACCACCGCGCGACTGCGCACCGCCATCCAGGACCTGATCACCGGATTGCCGCTGCGTGAGGAGTTCCCGCGCAAACCCGAGGGCTACTAAACCGACAGATCCCAGTGGGCGCCGCCGAGCGGCCCTGCGCCACAGCCGATTCGGCTCAACCCATGGGGTCGTCGGCGACGGCCGAAACCGGATACCCGAATGGGGGCGTGTAGCGCCCCCATCGGGTGCATTCCCATCCGCCGTCGGCGAGCGGGGTCAGCTCGATGGTGTCGGTGTTGTCCAGGTGGTTGTTCGTCGCGAAGAGCAGCGGCACACCGGTGAGGATGCGCGACACCAGACGCATGGCGGCCCCGTGGTTCACCAGCACCACATCGCCGCCCGCACCGGACAGGCACTCCTCGCGCAGCCTGCCAAGCACGGGCAGGAAGCGGCTCAGCACCTCGTACCCGGATTCACCGCGCGGGGCCCGCGTCCACAGCTCCCCGGCATGCCACGAGCGATAGATCCGCTGGAAGTCGGTGTGCGCCGCAGGCGTGCCCAACCCTTCCAAAGCACCCACCTGCACCTCGTGCACGTCGGCCAGCACCTGTGCGGGGACGCCGGTGGCCGCCTCGATGAAGCCCGCGGTCTGTCGGGCGCGCAATGCCGTCGAGCAGAACAGCGCGGCGGGTGCGGCGGCGAGACCCGCGCCAAAGGTTTTCGCCTGTGCCGCACCGCGTTCGGTCAGGGGTAGGCCGGGCAGCCTGGTGTCCAGGATCTTGGCCACATTGCCTTCGGTCTCGCCGTGTCGGACCAGAACCAATCTGCCGCCCATCACGCGCGCACCCTTCGAGGTCTGTTCACAGGTCCGCCACCCCCGCGCGCAATCGGGTCAGCCATTCGGCGTGCGGTTCGTCGTCGGGCGGCGGGGTGCCGGTGGGCGCGGATGCCGGCCAGGAGCCCAGGAAACGGACATGGCAGGTGCGATGCAGCGCCTTGAGCGCCTCGGAAACGGCGGTGTCCTCGATATGGCCGACGCAGTCCAGATAGAAGCGGTATGTTCCGAAACCCGTTCGGGTGGGCCGTGATTCGATCCTGGTGAGATCGATGGACCTGGTGGCGAATTCGGCGAACGCGCGCATGAGCGAACCGGGCTCATTGGACAGTTCCAGCACGATGGAGGTGCGATCGGCACCGGTCGGGGCCGGGGCCGGCCTCGGCTTGGTCACCAGGACGAAGCGGGTGACAGCGTCCTCGTGGTCGGCGACCCCGGCCGCCAGGGTCGCCAGCTCCAGCCGCGCCCCGGCCAGCGCGGTGGAGACCGCGGCGTCGGCCCGACCCGCCGCCACATCCTCGGCGGCCGCCGCATTCGAGGCCGAGACGTAGGGCCGCGCCTCGGGCATGATGCGCGCCACCCACTCCCGCACCTGCGCCGCCGCCACCGGATAGGCCGCGAGCGTGCGGACCGCGTCGAGGCTGGTGCCCGGCCGAGCCAGAATGGTGAACCGGACATCGAGCTCCGTCTCGGCGATTATCTGCAGGCGCGGCCCCACCGCCAGCGAATCCAGTGTGGCCGGAATCGATCCCTCCACCGAACTCTCGATCGGCACCACCGCACCGTCCACCGCACCGGACCGGATCAGATCCAGCGCGGCGCCCTGACTGGGCGCGGCGATCCGCTCGACGGGTCCGTCGAAGACGGCCGCGACTTCCAGGTCGGCGAGGGCCATCTCGGTGAAGGTTCCGGACGGACCGAAGTAGGCGATACGGGGCACGCCTACGACACTACTTGCGCGATATCCCTGATCCCGGCCATCGCGACTTCCCAACCACAGTGGCGTTTCTTGCCGACCTCGGCGGTGTCGCGACCGAATCGCGGTGGCGTTCGGCGAATACCGGCAAGGGAGATCAGCGCGAGTTCAGCGGTGCGAGTGCCGAGGCCACCGTCTCGGGGGCGCCGGTTTCCACTGCGAGCAGAACCGCGCGCGTCGCCTCGATGGCGGACGGTTTGAGACCGCGCAGGAAAACGAGATCCGGATCCCGCAGCGCCCGACGGATATCCTCGCCGCACAGCGCCGCGACGGTGCCCGCGACTATGGCCAGCGCCGACCCGCCGCTGTCCGTTCGGGCCACGAAACCCGTCTCGGCGTGCACGATCTCGGCCAGGAAGTCGGCTATCGCGGACTCCGACATTCGATCGAGTTCCAGCGCCTCGGCCGCGCCGATCCCCCGGATCAGTCCTTCGGTCAGGCTCCGCCGCGCGGGCGGTCCCAGCGAGATCATGACCGGTTCCCGCGCCGCGCTGTCCACCATCAGCCCACCGTATCCCGTGTGCACCGCAGGCAGGCCGGGTGGGATGGGATCCGGTTGTTGGAAACCCTTGCCAATGTTCGGTCGGTCACTTAGCTTAGGTTAACCTAATTTCGAGGGGACCCGAGATTTCGATCGGGTCAGTCGCTCACCACTCCGGAGGTTCGTATGCCGAGTCCCGCTTCGACCGTCGCACCGTCCGCCGCCGAGCGGGTGCACAGCGCGTGCGCACATGCCGAGCAGGCGGTGCTGGCCATGCCCGGTATCGATCCGACACCCACCTCGGTCCACGTCATCCGACATCGCGGCGACGCGGTCATCGCCGTCCCCACCGCCTCCATGGCCGCGGTCCTGGCCGGTCGTTCCGGAGAAACGGGCGCACCCGCAGTACTGGAACTCACCGACCACGCACCACTGCCGCTGCGCGAGCCGGTGCGCGCGCTCGTGTGGTTGCGGGGATGGGTACGCGCGGTGCCGGAAGGCGCCCAGCGAGCCTTGGCGGGCGAGGTCGCCGGAGTCCATCCGCATCCGGTGCTGCTCGATGTCGGGCACGGCGCGACCCTGCTGCGGCTGGTCATCGATTCGGCGGTGGTCGCCGACGCCACCGGCGCCGATTCGGTCGGCACCGAAGATCTCCGACAGGCCGAAGCCGACCCGTTCTGCGTCATGGAATCGGCTTGGCTGCAACACATGTCGGCCGATCACGCGGACGTGGTCGCACAGTTGGCGCGCCACCTGCCCACTCGGCTGCGACACGGAGTCGTCCACCCACTGGCCATCGACCGCTACGGACTCACCTTGCGCATCGAGGGGATGGACACCGACCACGACTACCGAATCCCTTTCAGCGCACCGGTCACCGATGTCGAGTCGCTTAGTCGCGCGGTACGCACGTTGGCGGGGTGCCCGTTTCTGAATGGTCTGCGGCGGATCTAGTTGGCCGTATCCCCGGCATTCCGTCCACTAACCGGGTACCGCGCTAGAACTCACCCGACCACGTGCGCACCAACCGTTGCCCGACGGGGCGCGGTGATGGTGCCGATCGCTATGGGGATTCGCGTCAAAACCTGTGGCGCGCTGGTTCAGGAGGCGCCGGCTGTGTTTGATTGGCCGCGCTTCGCGCGGCTGTTCGCGGCCTTTTGGTCTCGCGTTCGAGCGGCCGAGACTCGCGCCTGCGGCGCATGCGCTTCGGCCGCTCGAACACGAGACGGCCGCGAACGTCGCTCGTAAGACTCGCTCCCGAGAGGTTGAGGGGTGCTTGAATGTGGCTGGGCGCCGGGTTAGGGATGCGAGTATGTGGCCGGGCGCGGGGTTGGGGATGCGAGTATGTGGCCGGGTGCCGGGTTGGGGATACGGGAATGTGGCCAAGGTCTGGATTGAGATGCGGTAAGTGGCCGGGCGCCAGGTTGGGCACTGGAGGATTGGGCCGGGTGGCGGGCGGCCGTTGGGTGGGTGCGGGTAGCGGCACCGCATAGATTCGAGTCATGCACCAAGCCCCTGATCTGTCGGCGCGCGAGCGGGTCTCGTTGCGAGTCGAGATCGCCATTATTCTGCTGGTCACTTTCGGGCTCAGTGGGGTGAATGCGGCGCTGTCGCTGCTCGACAGTGCGCTGCGACCGGGCGGTGTCGGTGGGCAGACGGTGGCGCTCAATCCCTCGCGGGCGGCGCAGTCGCTGATCGATCTGCTGTTCCAACTGACGAGCGCGCTGCGGCTGGTGGCTTGGGCGGCGCTCGGTCTTTATCTGTTGTGGCGCAGTGGAATCGGACCGCGGATGATCGGGCTGGCGCGGATTCGGTTTCGGGATGGTTGGCATGGCTCGGTTTTGGCGGCGGTCATTGGTCTGCCGGGGCTGGCGCTGTATCTGGTCGCGCACGCGTTGCATGTCAGCGTCACAATCGTGCCCAGTTCGCTGGGCGACCATTGGTGGCGACTGCCCGCCCTGATCATCGCGTCGGCGGCGAATGCGGTCGCCGAAGAGATCGTGGTGGTGGGCTACCTCATCACCAGACTGCGCAGGCTCGGCTGGTCGGAGAATTCATCATTGCCGGCTTCGGCCCTTCTGCGCGGCAGCTACCACCTGTATCAGGGGCTGGGCGGTGGTATCGGGAATGTGGTGATGGGCCTGGTCTTCGGACGCTACTGGCAGCGGACGAATCGACTGTGGCCGCTGATTGTGGCGCACACCACCATCGATGCGGTCGCCTACATCGGCTATACCGTTCTGCGCGGCCACGTCTCGTGGTTGCCATAGCGCAAAGCGGCTGCGCAGAGCCGGTTTCGTGAAGGTATCCGGCCCGGACAAGTAGAGTTTTCAGGATGAACGGCGACGACCCGAATGCGCGGACGCGCCGGGTGCCGCCACCCCGAGGCCGCCCCGGCGAACAGCGGGAAAATCAGCGCCCGCCGGAGCGGCGGATCGAACCAACCCAGGTGATGCGGCGCGACGGTCAAACCTATCGACCACCGCTGGCCTGGTCGCAGTCGCAGGACAATGCCCAGAAGAATAGGGGGGCACCGCCGAATTCGCCCGGTCCCCGGCACAATCCAGCCGCCCCGCACAACCCGAATCGCGACCGAGCAGCCACTCGGCAGCCGAGGCAGCACAGCGCGCCGCCGCGCCGCACCCCGCAACCACTGCCTGGAAAGCGCAGGTCCGAACCGCCGCGGCGCCGCCGCAAACTCCACCTATTCCGCTGGTCGCTCGCCTTGGTGCTGGTTCTGGTGATCGCCGTCATCGGCATGATCGTCAAACTGGATACCTCGCTGAATCGCATTCCGGCCCTGACCAACTATCCGGGCCGCCTCGGCGACACCCCCGGCACCAACTGGCTGCTCACCGGATCGGACGGCCGCGAGGGCCTGACCCCCGAACAGGAGCGCGAACTGTCCACCGGCGGCGATGTCGGTCCGGAACGCAGCGACACCATCATGCTGGTGCATCTGCCGAGGTCCGGCCCGGCCACGCTGATCAGCCTGCCCCGCGACTCGTATGTGAGCATCCCCGGTCACGGCAAGGACAAACTCAATGCCGCCTTCGCCTTCGGGGGTCCCGCGCTGCTGGCGCAGACCGTCGAACAGGCCACCGGCGTGCACATCGACCACTACGCGGGCATTGGTTTCGGCGGTTTCGCGACCATGGTCGACACCCTCGGCGGAATCGACCTGTGTCTGGAACAACCGATCAACGATCCGCTGGCCGGGATCAACCTGCCCGCGGGCTGTCAGCGACTCAACGGTCCGCAGGCGTTGGGTTTCGTGCGCAGCCGCGCCACCCCGCGCGCCGATATCGACCGCATCCAGCATCAGCGCATGTTCATGGCCGCGCTGCTGAAGAAGGCGACCGGCGCGGGTGTGCTGGCCAATCCGTTCACGCTGTGGCCGCTGGTCAGCGATACCGCCAAAACGATGAGGGTCGACAATGGCGACCACATCTGGGATCTGGCGAGTCTGGCCCGGGCGCTGCGCGGCGACCTGGTCACCACCACGGTGCCGATCGGCGGCTTCGCCGACACCGATTCCGGCAATGTATTGCTCTGGGACAAACAAAAGGCCGCGAACTTCTTCGACGACCTCGCGAATGATCGCCCCATCCCCGAGGACCTGCTGACTCGGTGATTCCGACCGGAATTATTAGGCAACACTAGCCTCAATAAGGTTGCACTTGGATGACATGCGGGCCTGACCAGCGATATTGTCGCAGTATGTCCAGCCACCCGGAAGCCCCGCACAGCAAATTCCACAGCCTGCTGCACGACCAGATCAGGCACGAATTCAATGCCGAACATCAGTACATTGCCATGGCGGTGTGGTTCGACAATGCTGATCTGCCGCAACTGGCTCGGCGCTTCTACAACCAGGCGGTCGAGGAGCGCAATCACGCGATGATGATCGTGCAGTATTTCGTCGATCGGGATATGAACGTCGAATTCACCGGCATCGATCTGCCCGAGTCGAAATTCGAGAATGCCCGCGAAGCCATTTCCATGGCCCTCGCACAGGAGAAGGCGGTCACCGATCAGATCGTCCAACTGGCGAGCACCGCCCGCGAGGAGGGCGATTACCTCGGCGAGCAGTTCATGCAGTGGTTCCTGAAGGAGCAGGTCGAGGAGGTCGCCAATATGTCCACCCTGCTCAATATCGCCGATCGCGCCGGCGCGAATCTGTTCGATCTGGAGGATTTCATCGCCCGCGAAATGGGCGGCCCGGCCGATACTTCGGGCGCACCTGCCGCCGCGGGCGGCGTACTGCCCTCCTAGCCCGGTCTCGAAGCAGAACTGCGGTAGGTCCGAAATAGCCGGACCTACCGCAGTTTTCGCGTATGCGAAGTATCGGGCATTTACTCAGCAAATAGCGAACTCAGCGCAGAGTGACCTGACGCGAACGCAACCCGTCGCGCGAGCGGCGCTCGTCCGAGGACAGCGGCGCATCCGAGGCCAGCGCCTCGGCCAGCCGCACCCCGAATTCCATGGCGGGTTTGATCCATTCGTCGGCGTGGCGCTCCCGATCCAGGTCGAAGACGGGCACCAGCACACCGTGCGTACGGAAGGAGCCCGCGAAGCGCGAACCCTCGCCGAGTCCCAATCCGCCTGCGGCGTGCACGCGGGCCAGGGCCAGCATCAGCGCGTCCTCCGATTCCGGGCGCACCCAGCGCAGATGCGCCTTCTCACCGGCATCGACCCACCAGGGCGCGCCGATCGCGTCCGGCCCGACGGCCAACCGCGCCGACGGCATGATCGCCTGCCTGGCCTGCTCGATGGTGGCGGCCACCTGCGGATCGGGTTCCACCCCGGCGGGCACCCACCAGTCGAAATCCTGGTGCACGGTGATGTCGAGGTCCGCGCCGGGATCGATGACCTCGGTCAGGCGCGGACCTCCCGCCACCGCCGCCGGATCGCTGAGCGAATCGCCCGGCTCGGCGGACTGGGTCCACAGGATGGACGCGGCCAGGTCGGCCGAGGGATCCGCGCCGCGGTACTGGACCTGCGCGCCGACATAGCCGGTCGGCTCGTCACCCGCCCGCACCAGCGCGGCCACCGCGCCGGGCAGTACGGTGCCCAGCACCACCGGACGTTCCGCGCCCGCACCCGCGACCAGTTTCAGGGTCGCGGTGGCCGACGGCACGAACTCCTGCAGGGCCACCAGGTCGCATTCGGCGGCGAGACCCTCGAACGGGCGCGTGACGGCCTGTGCCGCCTGCTCCAGCGCCGCCCGCCGTTCGGCCAGGCGCTGGGCCCGGTTGCCACCGGGCTTCGGACTATTCCGCTTGCTTTTACCCACGGAGGAAAAACCTACAGGGTGTGGCGACGCCCACCCCGCAGGCACGGCCTCGGATCAGACGGCTGTCAGCAGGGCCTTGGTGCGACCGGGATGGTTGGTGGCCACCCAGCCGACCCCGAGGTCGGCGCACAGGCGCACATCATCGGGGTCGTCGACTGTCCAGCAGTAGGTGGCCCGGCCCGCCGCGGCCGCCTTATCGACCAGGTCGGGATGTTCGCGCAGCGTCTTCACCGAGGGGCCGACCGCTGTCGCGCCCACCGTGGTGGCGGCGCTGCCACCGAGGTAGCGGGAGGACTCGCCGAGCAGCACCGTCGGCAGCAGCGGCGCGGCGCGGCGAATGCGCCAGACCGCGGTGGCCGCGAAGGACATGACCACCGCGCGCGAATGATCGGCCGAGGCCGGGGTGGCGATGCCGAATCGCTGCAATTCGGCGAGCAGTTTGTTCTCCACCAGTGCGCCGTAGCGCACCGGATGTTTGGTCTCGATGAACAGCTTGGTCGGCCTGCTGCGCCAATCCAGCACCAGGGTGATCAGCTCGCTGAGGGTGAGCACCGCGGCGGGTGCGCCGTCGACGCCGAAATCGAGTTCGCGCAGTTCGTCCAGCGTCATCTCGCTGACCAGGCCGGTGCCCGACGAGGTGCGGTCCACGGTGCGGTCGTGCACGCAGACGAGGTGACCGTCGCGGGTCAGGCGGATATCGCATTCGACGCCGTCGGCACCCTCCTCCAGCGCCAACTCGTAGGCGGCGAGCGTGTGCTCCGGCCGCGCCGCCGAGGCGCCTCGGTGCGCGACGACGAACGGTGCCCGACTGTCCTGGCTCACTTGGCCACAACCTCCTCGTATTCCCGGATATCCACGACCGCGCGCTGTGCCGTGTCCTGCTGCGCCCCGGTGCCTGCCGTGCCGGCTTCATCCCGTGCCCGCACGGCGCCTTCCGCCCCCTGCGGCAGCGCGTTCGCCGATGCCGGACGCACCGGCGCGATCACCGGCTGCGCGGGATCGACGGCGACGACCCAGCGGTGCGCGATCCGCTCCCGACCGCGCAGGTCGCGACCCTCCATGAGCCGCATGACCCACAGCGTCAGCACCGCCATACCCGCCGCGGCCAGGTCGGTGTACATGGCCGCCAGGACGCCATCGGCCTTGGCCTGCAGGGAATCCGCGAGATGCCACAGCGCCGCGACCGCGGCGAGCAGCGCGCCGCCCACCCACCCGGCCCACCAGATCCGCACCGCGCGCAGCGCGTGCGGCTCCGGGCGCGGACCGAGCGTCTCGATGAGGAAGACGCCGGGCCACACCAGATTGACCACGGGCACAAGACATCCCAAGGCCAGTGCCCAGACCGGCCGGGGATCGCGGCCGCCGCGCGCACCGAAGGCCCGCTCCCGCATCGCGATCAGCCAACCGAGCGCACCCAGCGCGGCGAACAACCCGCCGACCAGCGCGACGGCCGCCGCCGCGATCACGAAATAGTCCGAGAGGGCGAGCACGAGCGGATCGATCAGCCGGGTTCGGTTGTGCAGCAGGATCGAATACCGCAGCAGCTCGGCGAGCGCGGCGACTCCGAAGGCGACGGCCGCCGCCACCAGCAACCCGCTCGACCGCACCTCGAACCGGGCCAGCGGCAAGCGCCGAGCCGCGGCCGCAGCGGGTGGCGTATCGCGCAACCCCCAGCGCGGCATCTCGGCGTAGCTCGGGGTGCCGGTGGCCCGCGCGCCGCCCGATCCGGGACGGCGCGCCCGCTGGTCGGGTCTGCGGGCGACCCAGCGATAGTTGCGCCGCTCCGGCGGCGCATCGATGGGCGCGGGCGAGAGCAGCACACCCCGGCAGCGGGGACACCAGTGCTGCGGGGCGCCCTGCACGGCCCACCGCGCACCGCAGCGCGCACACGGCTGCACGACCGTACTCACCGCGCCTCCTCGTCAGTAGATCTTGGGCGGCTGCTCGCCGTCGCCGACCAGTGGACGGCCCGCGTGCTGCCAGGCCACCATGCCGCCGCGCACCTGGATGACGTCGTAACCGATATGGGCGAGGTATTCGGCCACCTGCAGGGAGCGCCCGCCCTGACGGCAGATGACGTAGAGCTCGGTGTCGTAGTCCAATTCCTCGGTGCGGGACGGGATATCGACCATCGGGATATGGATCGCGCCCGGCGCGTGACCGAGCCGCCACTCGTCGTCCTCGCGCACGTCGAGCAGGGTGGCCCGCACGGCGGGATCGGGGCGATCGAATTCGACGGGGACGTCTTCGATCGGCACCGAGGGAACTTCGGAGCTCGTCACGGTTCGATCCTGCCATGGTTGCGGCCGGACCGGCATCGGGCGGCTTCCGTTGTGGATATCGGCGGCGCCCGCTGTGGATATCTCGGTCGAAGTTATCCACATATCCACAGCCTGATCCACAGGCGCGGGCACCGGATCGTCGACGAATAGCCGAGGGGCGAACGACCGATCCGAGACTCCCCTCCTAGCCATCCCGGAGCGGTCCTTCGCCCCTGACCTCGAATCTCGCCTGAGGCGGACTCGATAACTACTTGGACGTAGGGATCCCGCGATCGGTTCCACAAAAAAACGAGAACACTAGCGAAAAAATGAAATACCGGGTTCCGGGGGGTGTTCTCGGTAGCCTGACGCTATGAACGTGAGCAGGGGGCTACTCAACGGAATGGACACCACCGGCCTCAACACCGCACTGGCCGAGGCGATCTGCCTCGGTCTGGAGGTGGATGAACCCGGCCGCCGACTACTGCTCGACCTGGAGGTGCTGCGGCTCGGCCCGGATCGGTCGCTCCCCGAGACCACACAGGTCCGGCTGACCTTCACCGGCGTCAGCCGGGTCGCGGCCTCACTGCGCATCCAGAAGTGGGACGACGTCGACCCCCGAGTGTTGGCACTGACGCTCGACGGCTTGGCCGATGCCATCCACAGCTTCGGCGGCGGCAGGTTGCACGGCTGGGAATTCATCGACCTGGACGACAGCGGTTGGGATCTGTGGAGCGAACTGCTCAGCTTCGACACGCTCATCGATCAGCGCGTCTCCGCGCACGTACTGGAGTTCTCCCAGGAGGAGGGCATCGATCCGCGCGAACTCGATGTGCGCGTCTGGTTCGACAATATGACCATCGAGCACATCGACGGCCGCCAGATCCCGCTGCCGAATTTCATCGCCGACGGCGTGCGCTGGTGGCGCGCGCACGACAAGGGCGATCCGCGGATGCTGCAACCAGGTATCCCGCCCTCGCTCTGAGCGGCAACGAGGCCGCACAGGGAAATACCGCGCATCCGCCGAGCGAGTGCGCGGTATTTCCCTGTGGAATGCGGTTTTCCGGCCTCTCAGGCTCCCAGGCCCACCGGGCAACTCACGCCGGTGGCGTGCACCGGGCAGTAGCCGCCGGGATTCTTGGCCAGGTACTGCTGGTGGTAGCCCTCGGCGTAATAGAAGGTCGAAACATCGGGCAGGGGCAGGATTTCGGTGGTGATGGCTCCGTAACCGGCCGCGTTCAGCCGCTCGCCGTAGGCCGCCATGGTGTCGCGCGCGATCCGGGCCTCGTCGGTGTCGAGCGGGAAGATCGCCGAACGGTACTGGGTGCCGCGATCGTTGCCTTGGCGCATGCCCTGGGTGGGGTCGTGATTCTCCCAGAAGTGCCGCAGCACGCCCGCGTAGTCGATGACGGTGGGATCGAAGACCACCAGCACCGCCTCGGTGTGCCCGGTGCGTCCGCTGCACACCTCCTCGTAGCTGGGGTTCGGGGTGAAGCCGCCGACGTAGCCGACGGCGGTGGTGTACACGCCGTCGAGTTCCCAGAAACCCTTCTCCGCGCCCCAGAAACAGCCCATCGCGACAATGGCCGTCCGCAGCCCAGAGGGGAATGGCGGGTGGATGGGATGTCCGTTGACATAGTGTGTTTCGGGTGTCACCAAGGGCTCGGCCCGACCGGGCAGCGCCTGCTCGGGCGAGACCATGGCCGGTTCCGGCAGGCGCACCCGCCCTACTAGCTCGTCGTACCACGACATGATTCGATGCTACGCGTACGGTATCGGCCCGCCCCACCGCCGTGGCATGGTCCACATCCGACCCGCATCCCGGAATGCGGGGGTGTACGGCCCGGTTGGTACCGATCGGGTGTACGAATGATGGCCTGCCCGCCCGCGATTGAGGGTGGACAGGCCCGACATAGGAAGGGACATCGTGGCTGAGTACACGCTGCCAGATCTGGATTACGACTACAGCGCCCTGGAACCGCATATCTCCGGGCAGATCAACGAACTCCATCATTCCAAGCACCACGCCGCCTACGTCGCGGGCGCGAACGCCGCGCTGGAGAAGTTGGCCGCAGCCCGCGAATCCGGCGATCACGCCGCCATCTTCCTGAACGAGAAGAACCTGGCTTTCCACCTCGGCGGTCACGTCAACCACTCGATCTGGTGGAAGAACCTGTCCCCCAACGGCGGCGACAAGCCGGTCGGCGAGTTGGCCGCGGCCATCGACGACCAGTTCGGCTCCTTCGACAAGTTCCGTGCGCAGTTCACCGCGGCGGCCAATGGTCTGCAGGGTTCGGGTTGGGCGGTGCTCGGCTACGACACCCTGGGTCAGAAGCTGCTGACCTTCCAGCTGTACGACCAGCAGGCCAATGTGCCGCTGGGTATCGTGCCGCTGCTGCAGGTCGATATGTGGGAGCACGCCTTCTACCTGCAGTACAAGAATGTCAAGGCCGACTATGTGACCGCGTTCTGGAATGTGGTCAACTGGGCCGATGTTCAGGATCGTTTCGCCCGCGCCGTCGGCCAGGCCAAGGGCCTGATCTTCGGGTAGTACATCCGCCAGAGGAGCCCTCGGAGACCTAAAGGTGTCCGAGGGCTCCTTTTTCGTTGTCCAATTAGCACTCTTTGGTACTTGTGTGCCAGGTGATTCGTGGCGCATATTCGGGAATCCACAGTTCAGCGGACGGGCAAGACCGCCCCCGGTTCTGCACGGGAGGCACCATGAATGGACCGATCGGTATCACACCGTTCCATTCCCGCGGTCTGCTGCGGGGATTCATCATCTCCGGCCGATGGCCGGACACCACCAAGGAATGGGCGCAGGTCCTGGTGCTCGCCGTCAGAGTGGCGACCCTGCCGGGGCTGCTGGTCACCTCGACGGTTTTCGGGGTGCGCGAGGAGCTACCGGACGATCCGCGGCCGGGCACGGTCGGCCTGGTGCTGGCCGAGGGGCCGGTGCTGGGCGCCGAGGCGGTCGCGCCGGGCCGCTTCGCCGATCACGTGCCGCCCGCGCTGCTCATGCTGCATCCACCGTCGGAGACCAGGCCATCGCTGCCCGAATGCGCCGGTGCGGCCTCCGGCTGCGTCTTGCTGCCGGGCGTTCCGCATCTGGGATTGGAGCATCGAGCGGCCTGGGTCGAGGCGGAATCGGACGGAACGATCACCTCGCTGGTGAGCCGGGTCGGCCTCGATCCGATCAGCGATCCCGATACCGCCGTGCTGGCCATGCTGCTGGCCGCCTGATCGCCACGCGGACCGGCTGCCGTCACGTGGCTCTGCCGGTCGGACCGACCCCAGCCCTGTCGCGACGACCCTGCCCTGTCGCGACGACTCGGCCCTGTCGCATGCGCCCGGCTCGCCATATCGGCGCGGCCGGGCGGGCGAAATCGGGCGATCCGCAGGCCCGCACGCTGCCGTGACGGGTCACCGAAAACTCCCGGCCGGATTGCCAAACTTATTGTGCCCATTGTGATTTCGCATTCGACGTGTTGGCGCGATGCGGTTCGGGCGGGTAGAGTCGGCAGCAGCGAAGGGGAGTAGCCCCCAATCACGCAGTCGACATACTGATCCACCGCCCGGCGGGGATCCGGCGGCGTGAACCGAATGTTCTTCGGTGGGCGAGACCTTCGGCCCGAACAACCCCGATGGTTGTCGGCCGGAGGCTTTTCCGAACTCCGGCAGACAGGCCGAAGACTCAGGAGCGCCCCCATGATCGCCACCGTCCTGCTGACAGTCGGCATCGTCTTCCTCGCCGAATTCGGCGACAAATCCCAGCTCATGGCCTTGACCTTCACGATGCGCTACCGCTGGTGGGTGGTGTTGGCCGCGATCGCGACCTCCTCGGCGCTGGTGCATCTGCTCTCGGTGGGCGTCGGCTATTTCCTCGGCGCGGCGCTGCCGACCAGGGCCATCGAACTGCTCGCGGCGCTGACCTTCCTCGGCGTCGGTTTGTGGGCGCTGCGCGAACACCTCGGCGGCGGCTCCGAGGACGAGGACGCGCCGGCGCGCACACGTACCAGGATCCCGCCTTTCTTCGTGGTGCTCTCGGCGTTCCTGCTGGCCGAACTCGGTGATCGCACCATGTTCGCGGCGGCGGCGCTGGCCACCGACTACGACTGGGTCGCGGTGTGGATCGGCTCCACGATCGGCATGGTGCTCGCCGACGCGCTGGCCATGGCGATCGGACTGTTGATCGGCAAGCATCTGCCCGAACATGTCATCGGGATCGGGTCGGGTCTGCTGTTCCTCTACTTCGGCGCGGCCTCGCTGCTCACGGCCGCCGCGCCGGGACTGTCCGGCCCCGCGGTGGCGGGTCTGGCGCTGCTCGCTCCCGCGGTCGCGGGCGCGGTCATGCTGAGGCTGCGGGCGCGCCGAACGTCCCGTACAGATCTCCGCTGCGACGCAGCAGATCCAGCAGCGGTGCCCGCAGGGCCGGTAGACCTTCCGGATCGCCTGCCGCGATCCGAGCGGTGACCATCGCGCCGAGCCCCGCCGCCAGCGTTCGACAGGCGAAGCGCTGCGGTTCCGATCGCGCGCCGAGCACCTGGCACACCAGGTCGACGAAGGATTCCTGGAGTTCGGCGCGCCGGGCTACCGCCGTGGCGCCGACCGCGTAGACCTCGACCAGGAACAGCCGGGCGTAGGCGGGTTCGGCGATGAGTCCGTCGAGGTACGCGGCGAGGAGTCGATCGATCCGGTCGAGTGGGACGGCTACGGCTTCGGTGGCCATGCCCGCCGCCGCGAGATGCCCGAGCATGAGTCCCACCGCCCGCTCGTAGGCGGCATCGAAGCAGTCCTCCTTGGACCGGAACTGCTCGTAGAAGGTCTCCCTGGAGACACCCGCCCGCTTGAGGACGGCCGCGACCGATGTTCCGGCATAGCCGTTCTCGGTCATGGCCGCGGCCATGGCGTCGAGGATGCGCTCGCGCTGCGAAGCGATCACCTGCTCGCGCGGCAGACCGTGTCTGCCGCGCGGGAGTTGGCGAGTGGTGGCACCCGATTCGGTCATGCGCTGCTCCGTGTTGTCCAGGCTCGGCTCGGCCGGAGTTGTTCGGACCCGGCGTGGGTTGTTCAGGCTAATCCGGCTCGGGGTATTCGGCTCGCCGCGGCGTGGGCTGCCTCGGCTTTCAGGTCGGCCGCCGCGTGCGGTGTGGTCGCGGCGGCTGGTCGGTGGTGCAGGGCGGCTGCTCGACCCTGGCGATCTCCATGGCGTGCGCCACGCCGCGGCGCAGCGAATAGTCGACGAGGCGCTGCACGAGTGGGCGCAGCGGCAGCGCCATGGCGACCCACCACGGCGAGACGGTCCGGCGGCGGCGGCGGGCGATGGCCCGTTCCAGCCCGTCGATGGCGGGGCCGAGCGGTGCGACGCCGGAGACGGTGTCGCGGCCGAGGATGGCGCGGGCGGCGGCGGTGTCGAAACCTCGGGCGGTCATATCGGTGTCGAGTTCGGCGAAGTAGGCGATGCCGACCCGCGCGCCGGTGTGGCGGATCTCGGCGCGCACGGTGTTGCCGAGTGCTTCCGCGGCCGCCTTGGACGCGCTGTAGGCGCCCGCGAGCGGTAGGTGGACGGCGGCGGCGAGCGAGCAGATGATCAGCGCGTAGCCCTCGGCATGTCCGATGTGCGGACCCGCCGCGCGCAGCGTGTAGTAGACGCCGAGCACATTGACCGCCAAGGTCTCCTCCATGACCTGCGGGTCGCCACCGATGAGCGGAAGTTGCCGGGCCACACCGGCATTGGCCACCACCGCGTCCAGTCCGCCGAGTTCGTCGACGAGGGTGGCGATCACCCGGTCGACCTGGGCGGGATCGGCGATATCGCAGTAGCGCCACGGCGCGTCGCCGCAGTCGGCGGCCACCTCGGCGAGCAGTTCCGGTTCCAGACCGAGCAGGGCCACTCGAGCCCCGCCCGCATGCAATTGCCGGGCCAGTGCCGCGCCGATCCCCCGCGCTGCCCCGGTGATCAGAATCTTGCGCCCGCCGACCGACGCGCGGGAGAACAGCCTCATAGCAGCAAGGTACCACCGATGAACATGGGTGTTCGCAAATAACTTTCCGAAGGAAGCCACGAATTGAAATGATCCGCGAATTCGGTTGTCGGTGAATAGATTTCGACCGCGGACCGGACAAACCTCGCGCACGCGCCGCGCACTCGAGCCGGATCGGATGAGCGGGTGCGGTGATCGGGGTCGCAGCACGCACCGGCTAGGGTGCAATTGACGAAAGGCCAACTGGCTGTCACGAACGAGAGGACCACCGTGGAGATTTCCGGTTCCGCCGCCATTGTCACCGGAGCGGCATCCGGCCTGGGTGCCGCCACCGCCAAGCGTCTCGCCGATCAGGGGGCCACCGTCTTCGGCCTCGACGTGCCGCAGTCCATCGAGCGGGCGGGCGAGAACGTCCCCGCCGGGGTCACCCTCATCGCCGCCGACGTCACCAGCAATGACGAGGTCGCCGCGGCCATCACCAAGGTGGTCGAATCCGGTGTGCCGCTGCGCATCGTGGTCAACTGCGCGGGCGTCGGCTGGGCCGGACGCATCCTGTCCAAGAACGGCCCGCACGATCTGGAACTGTTCCGCACCGTCATCACCGTGAACTTGCTCGGCAGCTTCAATGTCATGCGACTGGCGGCCGATGCCATCGCCAAGACCGATCCGGTGGACGACTACGGCCAGCGCGGCGTGGTCATCAACACCGCGTCGGTGGCCGCGTTCGAGGGCCAGATCGGCCAGATCGCCTACTCCGCCTCCAAGGGCGGTGTGCACGGTATGACCGTGCCCGCCGCGCGCGACCTGGCCCAGTTCGGCATCCGGGTCAACACCATCGCCCCCGGCATCATCGACACCCCGATGCTGGCGGGCGTCACCGAGGAATACCGCAAGGGCCTCGAGGCGGGCGTGCCGTTCCCGTCGCGCCTGGGTCGCCCCGACGAGTACGCGCAGTTGGCGCAGTACATCGTCGAGCACGACTACCTCAATGGCGAGACCATCCGCATGGATGGCGCGCTGCGCATGGCGCCGCGCTAGTCGAGTCCGCAGCGCTACCGACAGCGAGGAGGCCGCCCCGAGCAGTGCTCGGGGCGGCCTTCGTGGGTTACCGCGGCCCGAAGCCGAGCGACGGCGACCATGTCATTCCCGCCGATGGCCGACACCCATCAGGGCCGTGGTCGACAGCGGATGGTGCGGGCGATAGTTCTCGAGCAGGTACGCGCGCATGACCTCGGTCCGCTCGGCCCAGCGCCGCTCGCCCAAATCGCGGCGCAGCACCCTCATCGGCGCGCTGCTGCGCACCAGGGTGTCGAACATGGCCGCGCCATCCGGGAAGGTCAGCGCCGTCGAATGCCGCTGGATGGAGATGGCCGCGAATCCGGCCGCCCGCATCTCCGATTCGAAGACCTCGGGATTCTCCAGGCTCAGATAGTTCGGATTCGGTTCGTGCACAGCGGGATCGGCCGCGTGGCAGGCGCCGAACAGCATGCGCATGAGCGGCGATTCCAGCACCGGCGCCCAACTCGACACCACGGCCACCCCGCCGGGCCGCAGCACCCGGAACATCTCGGCGAAACCCTTGGCGCGCCGGGGAAAGAACATCAGCCCGAACATGGAGAAGGCCGCGTCGAATCGCTCGTCGGCGTAGGGCAGGGCCTGTCCGTCGCCCACCTGCGCGGTGATATTCGACAGCCCGGCCGCGCTCGCGGCCTTGTCCAACCGCTCGACCATGGCCGCGGAGAAGTCGACGGCCTGCACCTCGGCCACCTCCGGCGCGGCGAGCAGGCTCAGGACGCCGGTGCCCGCCGCCACGTCGACAATGCGCGAATCCGGTGTCGGCGCGGCGAATTCGAGGGCGCGTGCCGAGAATGGCTGCATGATTGCCGGAGCGAATTCGGCATAGCCGTCGGCCACCTGATCCCAGATCTCGGCGCGGGCGAGCGGATTTGCGAACATGTGCTGACGATCCTTTCGACCGCCCAAGGCTAACCGCATCCCGCAGCGGGGAATGCCGAACCTGCACGAATCGCCCTGCGCCCATTCACATTCCGACTGGTCTGTACCGAAATCGGCGGCGGTGCGGGCCGATTGCCACACCGCCGCCGTCGGACTCACACCGTGCGGGTGAGCCGATCGGTGAGAATGTGCGCGAAGTGTGCCGGATCCTTCAACTCGCCGCCCTCGGCCAACACCGCGGTGCCGAAGAGCAGTTCGGCCGTCTCCGACAACTCGGTCGCCGATCCGGCCTCGGCCGCGTCCTTATCGCCCGCGTAGGCATCGCGCAGCCCGGTCACCAGCGGATGGGTCGGGTTGAGCTCCAGGATCCGCTTGGACTCCGGCAGCGCCTGCCCCGAGGCCCGATACATCCGCTCCAACTGCGGGGAGAAATCGAAGACATCGCCGACCAGGCAGGCGGGCGAGGTGGTGAGCCGAGAGGTCAGGCGCACCTCCTTGACCTCGGCATCCAAAGTCTTACCCAGCCAGCCCAGGACCTCGGCGAAATCCTTGTCCTGCTGTTCGCGCAGGGCCTCGGACTCCTTCTTCTCCTCCTCGGTCTCCAGGTCGACCTCGCCCTTGGCGATGGACTGGAACGGCTTGCCCTCGAATTCGGGAACCGAACCCACCCACATCTCGTCGACCGGTTCGGTGAGGATCAGCACCTCGCGGCCCTTGGCCCGGAATGCCTCCAGATGCGGCGAGGATTCGATCTGCTGGCGGCTCTCGCCGGTCATGTAGTAGATCTTGTCCTGACCCTCGGGCATCCGCGCCACGTACTGTGCGAGCGTGGTCGACTCCGCCTCGGAATCGGTCGAGGCGAAAGAGGACACCTGGAGCAGGGTTTCGCGATTGTCGAAATCCGACAGCAGGCCCTCCTTGAGGACGCGGCCGAACTCCTTCCAGAAGGTCTGGTAGCCGGTCTGGTCCTCGTTGCCCTGCAGGTCCTTGATGGTCGAAAGCACCTTGCGCACAAGGCGCTTGCGGATCATCTGGATCTGCCGATCCTGCTGCAGGATCTCGCGTGAGACATTGAGCGAGAGATCCTGCGCGTCCACCACACCCTTGACGAAGCGCAGATACTCCGGCATCAGCTCCTCGCAGTTGTCCATGATGAACACCCGCTTGACGTAGAGCTGCACACCGCGCTTGTGCTCGCGCATGAACAGGTCGAACGGCGCGGAGGTCGGAATGAACAGCAGCGCTTGATATTCGAAGGTGCCCTCGGCCTTGAGCGGGATGATCTCGAGCGGATCGTCCCAGGCGTGGCTGACGTGCCGGTAGAACTCCCGGTACTCCTCGTCGGTGACCTCGCTGCGCGGACGAGTCCACAGCGCCTTCATGGAGTTGAGGGTCTGCTCCTCGAGGACCGTCGTCTCCTTCTGGTCCTCGCCCTCGCCCTCGGTGACCGTGCGCGCCACCTGCATGCGCACCGGCCAGGCGATGAAATCGGAGTACTTCTTGACGATCTCGCGGAGCTTCCACTCCTTGGTGTAGTCGAAGAGGTGATCCTCCTCGTCGGCGGGCTTGAGCTCCAGGGTCACCGAAGTGCCCTGCGGCGCCTCGTCCAACTCCTCGATGGCGTAGGTGGAGCTGCCCGCGGCCGCCTCCCAGCGGGTGCCGCTGGTCTCCCCCGCGCGGCGGGTCCTCAGCGTGACCTTGTCGGCCACCATGAAGGTGGAATAGAAGCCGATGCCGAATTGGCCGATCAGCTCCTCGGCGGCGGCCTCGGATTTGGCCTCGTTCAATTGCTTGCGCAGCTCGGCGGTGCCGGATTTGGCGAGAGTGCCGATCAGATCGACGACCTCGGCGCGCGACATCCCGATGCCGTTGTCCCGGACCGTCAGGATCCGCCTGTCTTCGTCGACCTCCAGTTCGATGTGCAGATCGGAGGTGTCGACGTGCAGATCCTTGTCACGGAAGGATTCCAGCCGCAGTTTGTCCAGTGCGTCGGAGGCATTCGAGATCAGCTCCCGCAGGAACGTGTCCTTATTGGAGTAGACCGAATGGATCATCAGCTCGAGCAGCTGATGCGTCTCCGCCTGAAACTCGAGTTGTTCGACATGCTCTGTCACGTCGCGATACTATCCCCGCGACGGAACGCGGGGCAGCAGCGGAGTAGCCCCGAAGTCGGCCAGGGCGGGGACCTCGCGGTCGGCGCGCTCGCTCATCCACTCGCGCAGCACCCTGGTGGCGCGGACATCGTCCTCGTTGTATTCCAGCAGGCGGGTGCGCTGACCGAGATCGGGTGCGGCGTCATAGCCGACCGCGCGGCGATACCAGCTCATCGACGCCTCGCCGCTCGCCTCCGGATCGCGCCAGTGGAATCCGGCGACGGGGGCGATCTTCTTGAGTCCCTTGCCATTCGGGCAGATGAACTGTTCGGAGACGGCCTGGAACATATCCACCCATTGCGGACCGTCGACGAAGGCGCGCACCTGCTCGACGGTGGGCACACCGGGCCGACCGGCGAACCGGCGCGCCGACTCGTAGAGCCACTTGTCCTCCGCGGTGCGCGAATAGCAGTACGCGGCAAAGGTTTTCCCGGCGGCGGCGGCCTGCGCCCTGATCTCGGTGAGCCAGGTCCAGAATTCGCCGAAGGAGCGGCCCTCGTCCTCGGTGGGCAGCGGATCCCAACTGACGAACGGGCGGTAGACACCGTCGAGCAGGGTGCCCCACAGGTACGCGCCGTACTCCTGGTAGCTCTCCAGATCCACATCGACCTCGACATCGGCGCGGCGCACCCGGATCGGCTGCACCCGACGCACCAGCGGCGCACCCGCCAGCCAGGCGCGCGCGGTGACGACCGCCTCGTCGAAGGGGCCGTGCTGCCAGTCCTCCGGGTCCGGACCGGACCAGGCCGACAGATCCTCGATGGTCTGCACACCGTGGCCGCGCAGCACCTCGGCCCGCGAACCCGGCGCGACGAGGCTCACATCGTGATGCTCGGCCAGCCAGCCCTGACAACTCGGGCCTTCGACATCGCGCGACCACCACGGGCACTGGCGGCATTCGGGCACTTTCGAGGGGACCGTGGGCAACTCGCCGCGCACCACGGCGATCCGGTCGGCGTAGCGCCGGTCGTAATCGGGGAGGATCGGGCCGAGATCGTGCACCAGGATGCGATCGAAGTGGTAGCCGATGACGCCGCCCACCAGCGCCGGACTCGCCAGTCCGTGGCGCTGCAACATTCGGTACAGGTGCGCCAGACGCTGCTGATCGCGCGGCTGCTGGCGCATCTTGCGATGCGGATCGGGTTGCGGATTCCACAGATACGGGTCGGAGGTCATCGGGTGGAAATCCGCGGGTTCGGGCTGGCGGGGGTCGGTGACCTTGTGATTGACGACGATGACGGGGATGTATCCGCCGCGGTCGCGGTCGCGCAGCAGGATCTCCGCACCGCCGCGACGACCGGTATCGGGCTCCTGCGGCAGCAGCGCACCCCAAATGTGGTGTGTCCCATCGGCGCACGCGGCCATGGTGGCGGCGGCCCGCTCGCGGGCGCGCTGCTCCGCATCGATGACGACCCAGCCGCCCGGATCGGCATCGATGAGCGCGTCGCGCACTTTTGTGCGATGCGCGGCGGCGGCCTCGCGGCGCTGACGCACCCCCGCATCCTCGGTGAGACCGGACAGCCGCTCGGGATGGGCGGCATTGAGGTGCAGGCGGTGGCGGCAGCCGATGAGCGCGCGCGCGTCGACGAAAGCCGTTGGCGTGACGGAGGATCCCACTGCCGAACCCGCGTCCTCGCCGCCGCCCTCGCCGCTGTCGGCGCGATCATCAATGCCCGAATACACCTAAGCAGTATGGTCCCCACCCCCGACAAACCCGTGAACCGCATGACACAAACCGGTCCCGCTCGCGACGCGACAGAACGCGACCGCCCCCACCTGCGCACCGGCGGGCGCATCGACCCGATAGGGTGAGACCGACCGCGGCGTGAGCGACGGGACCGTAGGAGGTAGCGCAGCGTGACCACGAAGGAACCCGCGAACGCCGCAAATCGAACACCGCGGCGTGAGCGACGGGACCGCAGAAGGTAGCGCAGAACGCCGTGAAATCAGACACCGCGTGCACCGGGCAGACAGGCTTGGCGGACAAGCAATACGGAGGGCCTTCGATGGGGTTGTTCACGAAGCGCAAGCGGCGCCCGAGCCGCCGGGCCGAGGCCAAGGCCCTCAAGCACAAGGCGGGCTTGGAGGCCAAACTCGCCGCCAAGAACGTGCGCAAGGCCGACCGCGCCGAATCACGCACCCAGCGCAAGGTCGCCAAGCAGCAGATCGCGACCCTGCAGGCCGAGGAGCAGGCCGCCATCAAGACCGCGGCGCGCGCCGAGCGCGAGCTGTTCAGTCCCGGTCAGATCAAGAAGTACATCGGCGTCGCGCGGGTGCTGGTCCCGGTGCTCGCGCCGCTGGCCTACCGCGCCGCCACCTTCGTCCGCGGCCGGATCGACCAGCGCCGCGCCCAGCAGTTGGGTATCGGCATCGATCAGCTCGGCGATTTCGGCGGGCACGGAGCCAAGCTGCGGGCGCGCATCGCCAATTCCGAGTCGGCGCTGGCGAAGGTCGGCGAAAAGGGTGACGAGAACTCGAAATTCCTCACGGCCACCCGCGAACGCCTCGACAGCCTGAGCGCCGCCGTGCAGACCGCCGAGCAGATGCCCGCCACGCGGCGCCGCGCCGTGCACGCCTCCATCTCCCATGAGCTGTCCGGTATCGAGGCCGATGTGCTGGCTCGCCTCGGCGTGAGCTGAGCGATGCGACCGGGCGTCCCCACCTGCCGCGTGCGCGGCGGGTTGGTCGGCGTCACGGTCGGGGCGCTGGCCGTGGCCGCGCATGGCGCGGCGGGCGGCGGGGCGCCGGGATCGGCCGAATCGGCGCTGGTGCTGTTGGTCTCGGCGGTCATCGGCTGGGCGGCCGCCGCCCGGCGGGTCGGTCGGGTCGCGATGATCGGGCTGCTCGCACTGGGGCAACTCGGCGGTCACTTCGCCCTGTCGGGGCTGCTGGGACACGGCTCCGGACCACTCGGGCACAGCACAGTCGGGCTGCTGCCCGCCGGATGGATGTTCGCGGCGCACGCGGTGGCCACCGTTGTCACCGCCGCCTTGATACTGCTCGCCGACCGACTGTATTCCCTGATCGCACAGGCGGTCCGCGCGCTACTCGGCCCCATCCGCCCGCGCCGCGCCCAGCCGCGCACCCGCATCGCCGATGCGCGCCTGCCCCGCCCCTCCTCCCGTCCGAATGGCGCGATCGGTCCGCGCGCCCCGCCGAGGATGGTGCATTCCGCCACCACTTCGCTTCGGACAGAAGGACTTTCCATGAGACTCCCTTTCGCGCGCACCTGCGGCGCGGTCGGGGCGGCGGTCGGGCTGACACTGCTCGGCGCCGGCACCGCCGCGGCCCACGTCACGGTGGACGCGCCCACGGCCGCACCGGGTAAGTACGCGGTCGCCACCTTCAAGGTGCCCGACGAATCCGACACCGCCGCCACCACGGCGCTCTCGATCGCGGTCCCCAACCTGAAAAGCGCGCGCCCGGAACCGATTCCGGGCTGGTCGGTCAAGGTCGACAAGAACGAGAAGTTCGAGATCACCGCCATCACCTGGACCGCCGACGCCGGATCGCACGGTATCGCGCCCGGCCAGTTCCAGCGGTTCGCCGTCTCCCTCGGGCCGCTGCCGCAAGCCGAACGGGTCGCCTTCCCGGCCAAACAGACCTACAGCGACGGCAAGATCGTCGCCTGGGATCAGACCTACGACGGCAAGGGCGAGGAGCCCGAGCATCCGGTGCCGAGCATCGCGCTCACCGGAGCCGAGAACACCGAGGACGCGCACGCCGCCGCCGATGCCCACGCGGCCGCGCAACCCGACAACACCGCCCGCTGGCTCGGCGGCATCGGTCTGGCGCTCGGCGTACTCGGCCTCGGCCTCGGTCTCGGCTCGGTCATCCGGGGCAGGCGCGCATGAGGCGCGCGCTCACCGGACTGGTCGCGCTCGGATCGCTGCTGTTCGGAATCGGCCTGCTCGGCGCGGGCAATGCCGCCGCGCATTCCACCCCCACCGGCAGCGTCCCCGCCGACGGCGCGACCGTCGACAGCGGTCCGGCCAGGGTCAGCGTCAGCTTCAACGAGGCGCTGCAGACGAGCTTCCCCTCGCTCACCGTGGTCGGCCCCGACGACAATCTCTGGTCCAAGGGCGCGCCCGCGGTGGACGGCAACACCGTCAGCATCGAGGTCGGCGAACTGGGACCGGCGGGCAAGTACACCATCGCCTACCGCGTGACCTCCGCCGACGGCCATCCCGTCAGCGGGACCAGGACCTTCACCCTGAGCAAGCCGGGCGCGGGCACACCGGGTCCGAAGGCCAAGGGCAGCGGCAATTCCGACGGCGGCGATTCCGGCGGGGTCCCGGTGTGGGTGTTCATCGTCGGTGCGGCCGTGCTGTTCGGCGGCGGCCTCGTCTTCGCCCTGTGGGGCGGCCGCAGGAAGCCGCGGCAGGGATAGGTGAATCGGGTTCGCGCGTTCGGCTCGCCACTGCCGCTCGTCGTGCCCGCGGGGCTGCTCGGGGTGGTGGTGGCCTGGGCGCTGACCCGCTCCGGCGGGGTGCCGGTCGAGGCGGGGGTGCGGGCCATCGCGGACGGCGCGGGCGCGACGGTGCTCGGATTGGCCGCGCTGCCGCGGCTGCATGAGCGGTTGCGGCCCGCGTGGCGCCCGCTGGCCCTGCTCGCCGCGCTGTGGTGCGTGGCCGAGTTCGGGGTGCTCGTCTGCGACGCGGCCGGGATCGTCGGGGTGCCTGCGCACCGGCTCGGCGCACACGATTTCGGCACCTTCCTGCTGCGTTTGAGCGGCGGGCAGGTCGGGTTGGCCATCGTGATCGGGACCGGCGCCGCGGCGGGTTATTCGATGCTGGCCTACCGCAGACCCGTATCGGCCTCGCCCGATCTGGTGCTGGTCTTCGCGGGGGTCGCGCTGGCGCTGCGACCCATCACCGGGCATATGTCGCAGCAGCCGTTCGGCTCGGTGCTCGGCGCGGTGCACGCGCTGGCGGCCGCGGCCTGGTTCGGGCTGCTGGTGGCGCTGGCCCTGGTGGTGCGCACCAGGGGCGAATGGGCGGTGACGCTGCCCCGCTACTCGGCGGTCGCGCCGTGGCTGGTGGCCGCCCTGGCGGTGACGGGAATCATCAACGGGCTCGTCCGAATCGACGGCCTTTCCGCGCTGTTCGACACCGGGTACGGGCGGATCATGCTCGCGAAGACCGGCGTCCTGCTCGGTCTGTTGGCGCTGGGCTGGTGGTGGCGGCGGACCTGGGTGCCGCGCGCGAGCGAGCACCGGATGGATGCCGAGACTTCACTGCGCCGCGCGGTGGTCGAGGTGTGCGCCATGGCGGTGGCGTTCGGCCTGGCCGCCACCCTGGCCGTCAGCGCCTGAACAACCCGGCCGGCGAATACGCCGGCAACCTGGCGGTGACCAACAACACAGGCATAGCCTTGTGATATGAGAACCCCCACCATAGGGCAGCGGATCGCCTACGATCTGGGCCGCGAGCTTCCCGCGGAGCTGCACGAGTGGGTCATCCACGACCTCGTCGGACACGGGGCCATGGAGCGCTACCTCGTCCGGTTCCTCGTTCCGACCATCGCGCTGTTGGCGCTGGTCCTGCTGCTACCCGGCCCCCTCGGGCTCAAGGTCGGCATGTTCGTGATGATGCTGGTCCCGCTGGCTTTCTTCGTGGTCTCGCTCAGCTACGTCTGGCGCAGGTTCCGGATGATCCAGCACGGCCTCGATCCGGATTGGATCAACCACAACAAGGTTCGCGAGCACGACCGCGTCAAGTACCAAATGCAGCACGGGCACCGCTAGCAATCGCACAGCATCGCTGACGGGGGGTCGCGCGCTCACCGCGCCTCGGACACGGCAAGATCGAGCCCGTGACCGAACAGAGCAACGTCATCGCCACCGCCGACCTGGCCGACGAGATCGGCCCCGAGATTCGCAGCTGCGATACCCAGTTCCGGCAATTCGGCGCGCGAGCGGCCTTCGCGGGCCGCATCGTCACCATCCGTTGCTTCCAGGACAACCTGCTGGTCAAGCAGACCCTCGGCGAGCCGGGCGCGGGCCGGGTCCTGGTCGTCGACGGCGGCGCGAGCGTGCACACCGCACTGGTCGGCGACATCATCGCCGGACGCGGCGTGGACAACGGCTGGGCCGGGGTGATCGTCAACGGCGCGGTCCGCGACTCGGCCATCCTGCGCACCCTCGACATCGGCATCAAGGCGCTGGGCGCCAACCCGCGCAAGAGCACGCAGACCGGTTCGGGTGACCGGGACGTCCCGGTCGAATTCGGCGGTGTCACCTTCGTACCGGGCGACATGCTCTACAGCGACGAAGACGGCGTCGTCGTCCGCGCGCAGGATTGAAGCTCAGCCCACGCGGGCGCGGCGGCCCGCGAGGGTGACCACATCCCCGCTGTGCAACTGGCGCCCCCGGCGCAGCTCGACCTCGTCGTTGACCCGCACCAGACCGGCGGCGATCACCGTCTTGGCCTCGGAGCCGGAATCGATCAGGTTGGCCAGCTTCAGGAACTGACCGAGTCGAATGACTTCGTCATCGATCGGCACATCGACTGGATCAGACATGAGATACATCCTTACCGTGCGCGACCGCGCCGCCCAACGGCGGCCCCCCACCCACGACCGGCTGGTCCTGCGCTATGGCGACATGCCACGCGGGTCTTCGAGCACCGCGCCGGGGGCAACACTCACACTGGTGCGGTGACTTCCACGCAAGCCCGGCACCACACGGACACCGAATCACCGGAGAGACCGACGCCGCCGATCCCGCACCGTGGGCACGGACGACTCAGCGAGGTGCCGCACATCACGGCGATCGTCCTCGGTGTGTTCGCGGTGCTGTGTCTGCTGTGGAGTATGTCGCCGGGGCTGCGCTATCTGACCCACGTCCCGCGCCGCTATATCGACGCCTTCTATTTCGACGCGCCGGACACCAGCCTCGTCTGGGCGCTGGTGGTGGGTCTGATGGCCGGGGCCCTGGCGGCCCGCAAACGCATCGCGTGGTGGCTGCTGGTCGGCTATCAGACGCTGTTCGCGCTGGCCAACGCCATCGAGTTCATCGAGAACGACAGCATTTCCTCGCTGGTGGCGCTGCTGGTGCACATCGGGGTGCTTGCGGTGCTGATAGCGGCGTGGCGCGAGTTCTACACCAGGGTGCGGCGCGGCGCGGGCTGGACGGCGTTGGGCACCCTGGCCGCCGGGTTGACCGCAGGGATCCTGCTGGGCTGGGGTCTGGTCGAACTGTTTCCCGGCACGCTGCCCGCCGGGGTGCAGCGCCCGCTGTGGGCGGTGTACCGGGTCACGGCGGCGGTGCTGGTGGACAACGAGCATTTCGACGGTCATCCCAAACCGTTCGTCAACTTCCTGCTCGGCCTGTTCGGCGCGATCGCGCTGCTGACCGCGGTGATCGTGCTGCTGCGCTCCCAGCGCGCAGGCAATGCCATGACCGGGATCGACGAATCCGCGATCCGCGGCCTGCTGGAGCGCTCGGATGTGGATGACTCGCTCGGCTATTTCGCCACCCGCCGCGACAAGGCGGTGGTGTTCGCGCCCAGCGGCAAGGCGGCCATCACCTACCGCGTGGAACTGGGTGTCAGCCTGGCCAGCGGCGACCCGATCGGTATCCGGGAGGCGTGGCCGCAGGCCATCGACGCCTGGTTGCGGCAGGCCGACCAGTTCGGCTGGGCGCCCGCGGTGATGGGCGCGAGCGAACTCGGTGCGACCGCCTACCGCCGGGCCGGGCTCTCGGCGCTGAAGCTCGGCGACGAGGCCATCCTCGACACCCGCGCGTTCTCCATGGCGGGTCCGGAGATGAAGCAGGTCCGCCAGGCCGCCAACCGGCTGCGCAAACACGGCATCACCGTGCGGGCGCGCCGCCACCGCGATATTCCGACCGAGGAGTTCCCGCAGATCATCGCGCGCGCCGAGGCCTGGCGCGACACCGAGACCGAACGCGGCTTCTCCATGGCCCTCGGCCGCCTCGGCGACCCGCTCGACGGCGACTGCCTGCTGGTGGAGGCGATCAATCCGCAGGGCAGGGTGCTCGGGCTGCTGTCGATGGTGCCGTGGGGACGCACCGGGGTCTCACTGGAACTCATGCGGCGCGACCCCAAGAGCCCCAACGGGACCGTCGAGCTGATGGTCTCCCAATTGGCGCTGAACTCCGAACAGCACGGCATCACCAAGGTGTCGTTGAACTTCGCCGTCTTCCGCTCGGTATTCGAGGAGGGTGGACGCATCGGGGCCGGGCCGATCCTGCGGCTGTGGCGCGGGGTGCTGCTGTTCTTCTCGCGCTGGTGGCAGCTCGAGGCGCTGTACCGCTCCAATGTGAAATACCAGCCGTACTGGGTGCCGAGGTTCTTCCTGTTCGAGGAGCGCAGGCAGTTGCCGCGCGTCGCCATGGCGGGCGCGCTGGCCGAGGGCTTCCTCCCCCGCTTCGGCAAGGAGCCCGACACCACCGTGCACACCGGCACCCACAGCGCGGTGCCGCCCACCATGCAGGGCCTGCACGTGGACGGCAGCACCCCGGACGCCCCCGACCTCGCGGGCGTCGACCAGGGGCCGCGCCGACCCGAACAGGTGCGGGTCAGGATGGAGAAGTTGGACCGGCTCGCCGCGGCGGGTATCGAGGCGTACCCGGTGGCCTATCCCCCGACGCACACCGTGGCGGAGGCCAGGCGCGCACCGCGCGGCACCACGGTGCGAATCTGCGGGCGGCTGTTGCGGATTCGCGACTACGGCGGGGTCATCTTCGCGGTGCTGCGGGACTGGAGCGGCGAGATCCAACTCGTCATCGACCGGGACCGGGTCGGGGCCGAGCGCAGCGGCGAATTCAGCGACCTGTTCGACCTGGGCGACCTGGTCGAGGTCAGCGGGCAGATCGGGCAGAGCCGCCGGGGCGAACTGTCGCTGCTCGTGGCGGATTGGCGGATGCTCGGCAAATGCCTGCACCCGCTGCCCGACAAGTGGAAGGGTCTGGCCGATCCCGAGGCGCGGGTCCGGCAGCGCTACCTGGATATGGCCACCAATCCTGAGACGCGCGAGGTGCTGGCCAAGCGCAGCACGGTGGTGCGCTCGCTGCGCGATTCGCTGCACGGTTTCGGCTACCTCGAGGTGGAGACCCCGGTCCTGCAACAGGTGCACGGCGGCGCCAACGCCACCCCGTTCCAAACCCATATCAATGCCTACGATATGGACCTCTACCTGCGCATCTCACCCGAGCTCTACCTCAAGCGGCTCTGCGTCGGCGGGATGGAGCGGGTGTTCGAACTGGGTCGCACCTTCCGCAACGAGGGGGTGGACTTCAGCCACAATCCGGAGTTCACCATCCTCGAGGCGTACGAGGCGCACAGCGATTACGAACGCATGCGCCACCTGTGCCGCCAGTTGATCCAGGACGCGGCGCTGGCCGCCAATGGCGCGATGGTCGCGCTGCGCCCGAGGCCCGACGGCGGTTTCGACGAGGTCGACATCTCCGGCGACTGGCCGGTCCGGACGGTGCACGGCGCGATCTCGACGGCCATCGGCACCGAGATCACCCCGCAAACCTCGGTGGAAACGCTGCGCGAACTGTGCGACAAAGCGCATGTGCCCTATCAGCACGGCTGGGACGCGGGCCAAGTGGTGCTGGAGATGTACGAGCACCTCGTGGAATCCCGCACCGAGGAACCCACCTTCTACATCGATTTCCCCACCTCGGTCTCCCCGCTGACCCGCGCGCACCGCAGTATCGAGGGCGTCACCGAGCGATGGGACCTGGTGGCCTGGGGCGTCGAACTCGGCACCGCCTACAGCGAGCTCACCGATCCGATCGAGCAGCGCCGCAGGCTCACCGAACAGTCGCTGCTCGCGGCCAATGGCGATCCGGAGGCCATGGAACTGGACGAGGACTTCCTGCAGGCCCTCGAGCATGCCATGCCCCCCACCGGCGGCCTGGGCATGGGCGTGGACCGGGTGGTCATGCTCATCACCGGCCGCAGCATTCGCGAGACCCTGCCGTTCCCGCTGGTCAAGCCGCGCTGAACATTCGTCGGCCACACCGGACGAACGGCGGTACTACTGTTGGTGTTTCGGCCTGCCGCAGGCCGCTCCGAACGGGGGTAGCACCATGTACCTTGACCTGCTCACCACCGCGCACCTGGTGGATCCGTCGGTATGGGCCAGTCCCGATGTGCTGGCCGCCGCCGTGGACCACCAGGCCAGGCGCACCGGTCGCGGCGGCGGATTCTTCCGCTTCATCGGCGGGCTGTGCTGTGTGGGCGTGATCGCGGTCATCGCGCTGATCGTGTGGTTGATCGTCCGCAAGAAGAAGCAGCCGCCCGCCGATCGGTAGGCACCGGGCGCGCCGGTCCCGATCCCGTCCGGCAAAGTGGAACGCGTGCAATTGATACTCGTGCGTCACGCGCAGCCGGTGCGGGTGACGCGGGCCGAGGGCGTGGCCGATCCGGAACTGTCCCCGATCGGAATCGAACAGGCCGAGCGGGTGCCCGCCGCCCTGAGTCGGCATCGGATCGATCGGATCCTCAGCAGTCCGCAGTCGCGGGCGCGCCAGACCGCCGCACCGCTGGCCGCCGCGCTCGGACACACCGTCGACGTGGTGGACGATCTGGCCGAATACGATCGCGACCTGCCCTCCTATATCCCCATCGAGGACGCCAAAGTCGAGTTCCGCGCGATCTACGAGCGGGTGAAGGCGGGCCACCTACCCGAGCAGATCGACGCCGCCGCCTTCACCGGCCGGGTCCTCGCGGCGATCGGCACGGTCGTCGCGGCCGCCGAACCGGAGCAGACGGTGGTGGCTTTCGCGCACGGCGGCGTGATCAATGTCCTGCTGCAAGACGTGCTCGGTTTGGCGCGCCCGCTCACCTTCCCCATCGACTACTGCTCGATCACTCGGATCCTGTTCTCCCGCACCGGTCGGCGCACGGCCGCCACCGTCAACGAGAACGGGCACGTCTGGGATCTGCTGCCGCGCAATATCGGCTGACGCGTTCACAGGCACGCACAGTCGATTGCCAGGCGGGTCGCACCGCGATCCCAGCCGACGCGCCTTCCATGGACACGGTGCGCCCGCCACCCGGCGGGACATCAACCAAGTGAAGGGAATCGCGTGTTGCTCAGCAGAACATCCATGCGTCGTCGGGCCGTTCAGGTGGCAGTGGCCGGGGCGCTCATCGCCATTCCGCTCGGCGCCGTCGCCGCCACCGCTTCGGCCGAGGCGCCCGCCGCGACCGACCAGACCGCGCAGACGGTCGCGCAGGACGATCAGCAGGGCGGCGATGCCGGACATCACCACCGGCACGGTCACGGCCACGGTCACGGTCAGCACCGGTGGCAGCCGCCCGCCCCCGGTATCGCCCCGCCGCCGCCCTCCGGTTCGGCGGGCTGATTCCAGCCACGAAGACGAGAAATCCCCTCCGCTATCGGGCGGAGGGGATTTTCGCGTAGCGACTCAGATCTGGCCCGCGATCCAGTTGTGCATCCAGGACACCGCCGTCTGACCGCCGCCTACGGGGTAGCTGCCGTAGAGGGTGTGCGCCTGGGACTTGTAGAAGTGCTCGAGATCCTTGGCCCGCTGCTGATTGGCCGAATCCGTCAACTGCGATTGCAGCGTCGGAATGCCGCCGTGCGCGAACAGGTCATTGGTGATCGCACCGAGCTCCAACTGGTAGCGCCACAGGTTGGCCGGATTGAGATCCGAACTCTGCGCGGCGAATCCGGCGAAGCGGGTGACGAAATCGTCCTCCGAGGTGGAGCAGTACAGGTCGTCCGAGTCGCAGATGGTGCGCACCCGGTCGCTGACCCAGCCGAAGCCGCCGATACGCGGACCGCTCGCGCCCGCGCCGGGGGCGGGCGGACCCACCTGGGCGTCGGTCGGGGAACGGCGCGGATCGGAGATCAGGCCGACGGCGGCCACCCGCTCGGGACGGATCGCGCTGACACCCGTGCCGATCTCGGCGGCGAGATCGCCCGCGGCGTCCGCGCCTTGGCTGTAGCCGAGGATGGCGACCTTGGTGTTGCCGCAGCGGCTCACCATGTTCAGCACCATGCCGCGCGCATTGTCGACGGCCTCGCGCTTGGACTGGGCGTAGACGTCGCCCTCCCACGGGAACGCGGTGGCGGCGTAGTTCACGTAGTTGACCTCGGCCGAACCGGGCATGTTGTTGGTGACGCCCGAGAGCATGCCGGGCTGGGGTTTCTTCTCGTGGCCGGTTTCCCAAGTTCCCGGAATCGCAACCACATACAGGTTGGGGCAGCCGGAATCCGCACTCGCGGACCCGGTCCCGAGGACCATGCCGGACGTCAACGCCGCGGACGCACCGAGGGCCGCGACAACCTTTCTCAACCGCATACCGCTCCAGTTCACATGTCGCCCTGTGTGGGACATCCACCGACAAGTTGCCGCACCGATGCTGAACTCGACGGATGTCTTTCCCGTGCACGCCTGGTTAACTCGGCTGACCAGACGATATGACGTGCGTTATACGAGAGCGTCGTCCACTAACGAGTGCCAAGATCAACAGCACGCCGCTGAACACAATAAAGGGTCGCGCGGGCTGATGCCAGACGAACCGCCTAGGTAGTCCGATTTCCGTCGCCCCGGCCGCACGAAGGACGCCTGTGGACGAGTTGTCCACAGGCGTCCCGTGATTGGAGTCAGCCGGTTGGGGTCGGCACGGCAACCTCAGCGCTGGGCGACCGCGGTCGGCGCGATCGGCGCGGGCAGCGCCGACTCGCCCTCGAGGAACCGGTCGACCGCCGCGGCGGCGGCCCGCCCCTCGGCGATGGCCCACACGATCAGCGACTGGCCGCGACCCATATCGCCCGCGACGAAGACGCCGGGAACATTGGTGGCCCAGTTCTTGTCGCGCTGGACATTGCCGCGCTGGTCGTAGCCGACACCGAGATCGGTGAGCAGGCCCGGCTTCTGGGGTCCGACGAAGCCCATGGCCAGCAGCACCAGATCGGCCTCGAGGGTGAAGTCGGTGCCCGCCACCTTCTCGAAACGACCATTGACCATCTTGACCTCGTGCGCGTCGAGTCCGGTCACCTTGCCGTCCGCGCCGACGAAACGTTCGGTGTTCACCGAGAACACCCGCTCGCCGCCCTCCTCGTGCGCCGAGGACACCCGGTACATGAGCGGATAGGTCGGCCACGGCGTGGAGACGGCGCGCTCCTGCGGCGGACGCGGCATGATCTCGAACTGATGCACCGAGGCCGCGCCCTGCCGATGCGAGGTGCCGAGGCAGTCCGCGCCGGTGTCGCCGCCGCCGATGATGACGACCCGCTTGCCCTTCGCGTGAATGGGCGGCAGACCGTCGGCGTCGGTGACCTCGTCGCCGAGCTGCACCCGGTTGGCCCACGGCAGGAACTCCATCGCCTGATGGATCCCGTCCAGGTCGCGGCCCGGAATCGGCAGATCGCGCGCGATGGTGGCGCCACCGGAGAGCACGATCGCGTCGAACTGCTCGCGCAGTTGTTCGGCGGTGATATCGACGCCCACATTGACGCCGGTCTTGAAGATGGTGCCCTCGGCCTCCATCTGCGCCATCCGCCGGTCGATGAAGCGCTTCTCCATCTTGAATTCCGGAATGCCGTAGCGCATCAGGCCGCCGATCCGGTCGGCCCGCTCGAACACCGTCACGGTGTGGCCCGCGCGGGTCAACTGCTGGGCGGCGGCCAGCCCGGCCGGGCCGGAGCCGACGACCGCGATCCGCTTACCGGTGAGCCGGGTCGGGTAGACGGGGGTGACCCAGCCTTCCTCGAAGGCGTTCTCGATGAGTTCGACCTCGACCTGCTTGATGGTCACCGCGTCCTGGTTGATGCCGAGGACACAGGACGCCTCGCACGGGGCCGGGCACAGCCGCCCGGTGAACTCCGGGAAGTTGTTGGTGGCGTGCAGTCGGTCGATACCCTCGCGCCAGCGGTCCCGGTAGACCAGGTCGTTCCACTCGGGAATGAGATTGCCGAGCGGACAGCCGTTGTGGCAGAACGGGATACCGCAGTCCATGCAGCGACTGGCCTGGGTCCGGAGGGTGTCGTGGGAGAACTTCTCCTCGTAGACCTCCTTCCAGTCCATCAGGCGCAGCGGCACCGGCCGTCGCGTCGGCAGCTCACGCGAGGTGTGCTTCATGAATCCTTGCTGGTCACCCACGAGCGGCCTCCATGATCGCCTCGTCGACATCTTTGCCACTCTTCTCGGCTTCCGAGATCGCCAGCAGCACCTTCTTGTATTCGCGCGGCATCACCTTGACGAAGTGGTTCACCTGCTGGGACCAATCGCCGAGGATGCGCTCGGCCACGGCCGAACCCGTCTGATCCCGATGCTGGGCGACGATCTCGTGCAGCCAGGTGAAGTCGTCACCCGAAAGCGCCTCGAGCGCGCCCGCCTGCTCCGGATTGACCCGGTCGGCGAAGGCGCCTTCGGGGTCGTAGACGAAGGCGACACCGCCGGACATGCCCGCGCCGAAGTTGCGTCCCGTCTCGCCGAGAATGACGACCCGGCCGCCGGTCATGTACTCGCAGGCGTGATCGCCGACGCCCTCCACCACCGCGGTGGCGCCGGAGTTGCGCACGGCGAACCGCTCACCGACCACGCCGCGAATGAAGGCGAGGCCGCTGGTCGCGCCGAACAGGATCACGTTGCCCGCGATGATGTTCTGCTCGGCCACGAACTCGGCGGGTGCGTCCAGCGCGGGCCGCACGATCAGGTGACCGCCCGAAAGGCCCTTGCCGACATAGTCGTTGGCGTCGCCGTGCACCCGCAGGGTGATACCGGCGGGTACGAACGCGCCGAAACTGTTGCCCGCCGACCCGGTGAAGGTGATGTCGATGGTGTTGTCGGGCAGGCCGGTGCCGCCGTAGAGCTTGGTCACCTCGTGGCCGAGCATGGTGCCGACGGTGCGGTTGACATTGGAGATCTTGGTATCGAACCGCACCGCGCGGCCGCGCTCGAGCGCGTCGCGGCTCTGCGCGATCAACTGCTGGTCCAGCGCCTTGTCCAGGCCGTGGTCCTGGCCCTTGGTATTGCGGCGGTCCTGGTACATGAACGCCGTCTCGACATTGTCGAGGATCGGCGACAGATCCAGTTTGCTCGCCTTCCAATGCGCCTTCGCCTTGGCGGTGTCGAGCATATCGACCCGGCCGATGGCCTCGTCGAGGGTGCGGAAGCCCAACTGCGCCAGCAGTTCCCGCACCTCCTCGGCGATGAACAGCATGAAGTTCTCGACGAATTCCGGCTTACCGGTGAAACGTTCGCGCAGCAGCGGATTCTGCGTGGCGACGCCGACCGGGCAGGTGTCGAGGTGGCAGACGCGCATCATGACGCAGCCCGACACCACCAGCGGCGCGGTGGCGAAACCGAACTCCTCCGCACCGAGCAGCGCGGCGATCATGACGTCGCGGCCGGTCTTGAGCTGACCGTCCACCTGCACCACGATGCGGTCGCGAAGTCCGTTGAGCAGCAACGTCTGCTGGGTTTCGGCCAGGCCGAGCTCCCACGGGCCGCCCGCGTGCTTGAGCGAGGTGAGCGGGGACGCGCCGGTGCCGCCGTCGTGGCCCGAGACGAGCACCACATCGGCGTGCGCCTTGGACACACCCGCCGCCACGGTGCCGACACCCGGCTCCGCGACAAGTTTCACGTGAATCCGCGCCTGCGGATTGGCGTTCTTCAGGTCGTGGATGAGCTGCGCCAGATCCTCGATCGAGTAGATGTCGTGGTGCGGCGGCGGGGAGATCAGGCCGACACCGGGTGTGGAGTGCCGCACCTCGGCCACCCACGGGTACACCTTGTGCGCCGGAAGCTGGCCGCCCTCACCGGGTTTGGCGCCCTGCGCCATCTTGATCTGAATATCGGTGCAGTTGGTCAGGTAGTGCGCGGTGACACCGAAGCGACCCGAGGCCACCTGCTTGATGGCCGAACGCCGCCAGTCGCCGTTCTCCTCGACCTCGAAGCGGGCCGGATGTTCGCCGCCCTCACCGGAATTCGAGCGACCACCGAGCCGGTTCATGGCGATGGCCAGCGTCTCGTGCGCCTCCGCCGAGATGGAGCCGTAGCTCATCGCGCCGGTGGAGAAGCGCTTGACGATCGCCGCGGCGGACTCGACCTCGTCGATCGAGATCGGCTTGCGCTCCTTGGTCTTGAACTTGAACAGGCCGCGCAGCGAGGCCAATCGCTCGGACTGGTCGTCGACCAGCTTGGTGTACTCCTTGAAGATCGAGTACTGCCCGGTGCGGGTCGCGTGCTGCAACTTGAAGACGGTGTCCGGGTTGAACAGGTGGTATTCGCCCTCGCGCCGCCACTGGTACTCACCGCCGACCTCGAGTTCGCGGTGCGCGCGCTCGTTGCGGTTCTCCAGGAAGGCCAGCGCGTGCCGCTGGGCCACCTCGCCCGCGATCTCGGTCAGGCCGATGCCGTCCAGCGGCGAGCGCAGGCCGGTGAAGTACTCGTCCACCAATTCCTGCGACAGGCCGATCACCTGGAACAACTGCGCGCCGTTGTAGGAGGCCATGGTGGAGATGCCCATCTTGGACATCACCTTCAGCACACCCTTGCCCGCGGCCTTGTTGTAGTTGGCCACCGCCTTGCGGTAGTCCCCGCGCAGGCTGCCGGTGCCCAGGTCGAGCACACCGCGCTCGAGCATGTCCTCGATGGATTCGAAGGCCATGTAGGGGTTGATGGCGGCCGCGCCGAAGCCGACCAGCATGGCCATGTGGTGCACCTCGCGGGCATCGCCCGCCTCGACCACCACGCCGACCATGGTGCGGGTGCGCTCGCGCACCAGGTGATGGTGCACCGAGGAGGTCAGCAGCAGCGACGGGATGGGCGCCAACTTCTCGTTGGACTCCCGATCCGACAGCACGATGATGCGCGCGCCGCCCTCGATGGCCGCCGACACCTGCGTGTTGATGGCCTCGAGCGCCTTGCGCAGACCCTTACCGCCCTTGGCGACCGGGTACAGGCCGCGCACCACCACCGAGCGCAGCGACGGCTGGGAGCCGTCGTCATTGATGTGGATGAGTTTGGACAGCTCGTCGTTGTCCAGGATCGGCTGTTCGATGGCGATCTGGCGACAGGAATCCGGACCGGGATGCAGCAGGTCGGCCTCCGGGCCGATGGCCCGCTTCAGGCTGGTGACCACCTCTTCGCGGATCGCGTCCAGCGGCGGGTTGGTGACCTGCGCGAACAACTGGGAGAAGTAATCGAACAGCAGCCGCGAGCGCGCGGAGAGCACCGCGATCGGGGTGTCGGTGCCCATGGAGCCCAGCGCCTCGCCGCCGGTCTTGGCCATCGGCGCGATCAGCAGGTTCAGTTCCTCGTTGGTGTAGCCGAAGATCTGTTGACGGATGAGCACCCGGTCGTGCGACATGTGCACATGCGGGCGGTCGGGCAGGTCGGCCAGCTTGGTGACGCCGCCGTCGAGCCATTCCTGGTACGGCTGCTCGGCCGCCAACTGCGACTTGATCTCGTCGTCGGTGACGATGCGGCCCTGGGCGGTGTCCACCAGGAACATCCGGCCCGGCTGCAACCGCGCCTTGCGCACCACCTTCGACGGGTCGATATCCAGGACGCCGACCTCGGAGGCCATCACGACCAAGCCGTCCTCGGTCACCCAGACGCGGCTGGGGCGCAGGCCGTTGCGGTCGAGCACGGCGCCGACCACGGTGCCGTCGGTGAAGCACACCGAGGCCGGGCCGTCCCACGGCTCCATCAGCATCGAGTGGTACTCGTAGAAGGCCCGCCGCGCCGGGTCCATGTTCTCGCTGCGCTCCCACGCCTCGGGAATCATCATGAGCACGGCGTGCGGCAGGCTGCGACCGCCGAGGTGCAGCAGTTCCAGCACCTCGTCGAAGCGCGCGGTATCGCTGGCGCCGGGCGTGCAGACCGGGAAGATCTTCTCCAGTCGGTTGTTGCCCGCCGAATCGGTGCCGAACACATCCGAGCGCAGCAGCGCCTCGCGCGCGCGCATCCAGTTCTCGTTGCCGGTGACGGTATTGATCTCGCCGTTGTGCGCGACCCGGCGGAACGGATGCGCCAGCGGCCAGGACGGGAAGGTGTTGGTGGAGAAGCGCGAGTGCACGATGCCCAGGGCGCTCTCGACCCGGTTGTCCTGCAGGTCGAGGTAGAACGCGCGCAACTGCGGCGTGGTGAACATGCCCTTGTAGACGAAGGTCTGGCCCGACAGGCTCGGGAAGTACACCGACTCCTTGCCGACCGCGCCCGCACCCGCGCCCGCGCTGCCGAGTTCGTGCTCGACCCGCTTGCGGACGACGTAGGCGCGGCGCTCCAGGTCCATCCCCGTGAGCGGTGCCGCCGAATCGCGCGGCGAGGCGATGAAGATCTGGCGGAAGGTGGGCATGGCGTCGCGCGAGAGCGCGCCCAGCGAGGATTCGTCGATCGGCACCTCGCGCCAGCCGAGAACCTCGAGGCCCTCCTCCTTGACGATCCGGTCCACGCCGTAGGCGGCGCGCGCGGCCTCGCGGCGGGCCTGCGGCAGGAAGGCGATACCGGTGGCGTAGGAACCCTCGGCGGGCAGCTCGAAATCGACCGCAGCGCGGAAGAACGCGTCCGGCACCTGGATCAGGATGCCCGCGCCGTCGCCGGAGTTCGGCTCGGCGCCGGCGGCGCCTCGGTGCTCCAGGTTCAGCAGGGCGGTAATAGCCTTGTCGACGATGTCACGGCTGCGACGGCCGTGCATATCGACGACGAACGCGACGCCGCAGGCGTCGTGTTCATTCGCCGGGTCGTAGAGCCCGATGGTTCCGGGTGACCTGTGGCCAGGTAGTTGCGTCATGCCTCTGCCTTCAAGAAATCGGCCTTCTCTAGTCCGTCACGAAGAGCGTTCGGCTCTAGATGAACGGCCTGCGTCGAACGCCTCTGTCAAGACTGCGCCCGTACGTTCCGGAAACCAGCCGCGCTGATGGTTTCGGTGTTCGATTCGCGGTGCTCCCCGGCGCTGCGTTCTCGCGCAGGATCTCGCCTGGTGAGCCTGGACCCGCACCGCTGGTGCAGTCGGTCTCCAGTTGTGTCACCCGCCGTAGTGACGTCGTGGGTGCTGCGTCGGTAACGGATCTCTAACACGATCATTACCTTCGTGCGGGTGCTCGCCCGCTACGCTGGGGGCTGCCCGAGCGGGCGATGGTGCCGAACATTTTTGAGTCCGGCGTAAGAGCAAACGATAAGTCAGGTCCGTGGCCCAACCAACTTAGGTTGCACTAATAACCTGGTCTAGCTGGGCTTTTTCATTCGGTCCTCCACGTGTGCGCGTTATTCAGTGTAAAGCAGCGAATGCGGCGCGATCGAGACCCCGAACCCGCGCGCGCACCTTCCCCACACTGGCGGCACATGGGCTCGAGCAACAGCACAGGTCCGACGGCACTGCCGTTCACCTGCGTCGAAGAGGATTTCCCCGGCGCGAGGGCGGACAAACCAGATGGTCGTCGCGGAGTTAAACCGGACACGAATGAGAGATTTCCGACAGCGGGACCGGGCGCGGCCACACCCATCCGACCGTCCGGACTCTTTCGGGGCCTGTGGTTTTCAGCACACCACCAGCAACCGTCACGAAGTGGCCCGGACCACAGGATATTTCGGGTACTTCGCCGCCGAACTCGACAGTAACTCCGACCGGAGCTGCCCGAGCCGGAAATATTTCGGCAAGGTTTCTGGGCAAAATGCCCAGAGCTTCCGGTTCACCCCGCGCAGAGCACGACCGTCGCCCGCACCAGCGCCACCCGGTGCAGCGCATCACCGGGCCGCGACGCGAACGCCTCGAAGACGCTGCGCGCCAAGCGCTGCGCGCAATCCGGTGCCGCCAGCTCGGCGCGATGCGCGGCCAACTCCGCCACGATCTCGGCATTGAGCCCATCGATGCGCGGCCGCACCGCGGACAGATCCGGCGGCGCCGCGGGCGCCCGCGCGGGATCGAAACGCCAGCGCAGCAGCAAGCCGCGCTGCACCGTCTTGCTCGCCTCGATCTGACCGAAAAACACCTGGCCGACCCAATTCTCGGGCAGATCGCTCGCGGCGCCCAGGCGCGTCATCGCCGCGTACACCTGCGCCTCCCGCGCCGGATCATCGACCGCGGCATCGGCGCCCGCGCTCGCCCATTTGGCGGCGGCCACCGAATCCGCGGTGTCGAGCCGGTCGGCGACCAGTCCCACCAGGCGATCCAGGGACCCGGACGCCTCGGCCCGCGCGAGGCCCGCACTACCCACCGCCGCGCTGCCCACCACCGAGGCCAGCAGCGCCGCCGCGACCGACGCCAAAAGCACCCGCATGCTCGACTCCGTCCCCTCGACAACGAAATACCGAGCCAGCGTAGGCGGACCGCGGGCATACCGGATTCGGAACGATGTGAGGCTGCCCACAGACCGGGACGCGTGCTCGGTGTGTCGGGCCGCGGCCTGTCACGCTGTCAGCACCGATCGTGGCCGGGTACGCGAAGACGACTGGGGCGTGGAGGATGTGGGATCCGATGACGGTCACCGGCGTATTCGGCTGGCTCGGCGGATCCGGGCGCGGCGCCGACCTCGAACGCGGTGAGCGATCCGGCTATGCCGTCACGGGCGCGGTCGTGCTGCTGTGCGCGGTCGTCGCCGGAATCGTCACCGGATGTGCGCTGATCGGGAGTTGGCCTGCGGGCGCGGCGATCTCGGTGGCGGTGCTGGTCGCCATACTCACCGGGGCCATCGGGCGGGCACTGGCCACGGCGAAACCGGGGCGGATGCCCGACCGGCTCGGCCCGCCCGTTCGAATCGGAGTCGCGGTCCTAATCGGCGCGGTGGTCGCCGAATTGGCGGTACTGGCCATGTTCGGCGGCACCGTCGACCGGATCATCGCCGAGAACGCCCGGCGCGCGGTCGATTCCGCACCCGCCGTGGTGGCCGCGCGCACCGAACTCGAACGCGCGCGAGCGGATCGGGTCGCCCTGGGTCGCGCCATCGCCGCCGCGCGAACCGATATCGACCGCACACTGGTCATCGCCAGATGCGAATTCCATCCGACACCCGAATGCCCGCAGACCAGGATCACCGGCGTCCCCGGTCGCGGCCCCGAGGCCCGCACCGCCGAGGACATGCTCGACGAGGCCCGCCAACGCTTCACCGCGACCCAGGCCAAGGCCGATCCGGCCGACCGACGCGTCGCCGCGGCCGAAAAGGCGCTCACCACCGCCGAATCCGGCGCCGTCGCCGCCGCCGATCGCGGCCTCGGCGCCCGCTGGTCGGCGATGAACGCGCACACCCGGCGCGACGGCGGCGCGTTCGCGCTGCGCGCGCTCACCTGGCTCGGCGGGATCCTGCTCGCACTGCTGCCGCTGCTGCTGCGCTGGTGGCGCGGCGAGACCTTCTTCGATCGCCGCCTCGCCGCCCGCATCGCGCAGGACCGGGCCGACCACGCCGCCGACACCTCCATTTCCGCCACCCGCGCCGAGGCGCGCGCGGCCGCCGCGCGGCTGCGCGCCGAACAGGAACTCACCGCGACCCGCCTCGCCGTCGCGGCGGACGCCGCCATCGACCGCGAGCGCGAGCGCACCCGTGTCTTCGCCGCCATCGGCGGGCTGGAGATCGGTATCGCCGAACCGCAGCGCCGCGGCGAACTGCCCGCCGCGCCCCATCGCCCCGAGGAACCCATGACACCGAACCTTCCCGCGCAGGCGACCAAGGCACCAACCGCCCCGGACGCACCGAAATCCGGCGGCGGCCTGGAACTTCCGCTCATCGGCACGGTCCCGTTCACCGACACCGCCGCCCGCCTCATCCGTCCCCTGGTGCCCTCGTTCGTCGCCAACGCCATCGACACGGCCACCCACCCGCTGCGCACCGCGCGCCAGGCCTTCGAAGAGGTGGAGGAGATCACCTTCACCCTTCGCCGCACCCGCAAGGTCACCGTCGACACCGATCAGCCCGTCGGTCACCTCCCGGCCGGCTACCCGGACCCGCAGTACGCGCACCACATCGCCGCCACCGTCGTCGACCCCGACTACCCGCACCACTACACCGCTCCCCCGCCCGCGCTGCCATCGCCCGCGCCCACCCAACTGCCGGGGCGAACGGAACGGAAAGAGCTTCCCCCGGCGCGCTGAGTCCGCCCGACGGATCCCGCGACGGGCCGAACCCACACGTCGCGGCAACGGCGCTGCCACTGCATACGAGAGTCCGACCACCGCCGCCCGGTGCGTGTTTCGGCGCGACACGGCGAAACGCCGGGAACCCCACTCGTCTGTTCCCGGACCTACGCTTGCGACCTATGTCCGACCACGACGAGTCCGCCACCGCGTACGGGTCGCGGCTGCTCGGACCCGTCGACGAGGATTCGACGGTGCGGCGGCTGCGGATCCAACTGCTGCTGACGGTGCCGTCGCTGATCGCGAACCTGCTCGGGATCGCGGTGGCCACGGCACTGGTCGGATTCGTGCTGCCGGGACCGCCGCTGTTCACCCGGCGGCTGATCTTCCTGAATCTCGTGGTGTCACCGCTGATCATCGGGACCATCGTGGTCATCGGTGTCGTTTGGGGGACCGCGCACGCATTACGCGCGCTGCGCTGGGCCAAACATCCCGACGGGGTGCCCGACGAGGCCGAGCAGATCGCGGCTTCGCGGCTGCCGCGGCGGCTGGTGCTGCACGAAGCGCTGCTGTGGCTGCTCGGCGCGGCCGTCCTGGTGCCGCTCTACGGCGTGGCCGAGCACGCCCTGATCCCGAAACTGCTGCTCGGCAACGTATTCAGCGCACTGTTCGTCTGCACCAACAGCTATCTGCTGATGGAGTTCGCGCTGCGGGTGATCACCGCACGGGTATTGGAGGCAGCGCCCGCGCAGCGGCGGCGCGGCATCGGCGTCTTCGGGCGGGCGCTGCTGGTGTGGCTGCTCGGCACCGGCGTGCCGCTGACCCTCTTGATGACGGTGGCCGTGTGGGCGCTGGTCCAGGATTCGGTGAGCACCGAACGGCTCGCGGTGTGCGTGCTGTCGCTGGGCGGGGCGATGCTGGTCTTCGGTCAACTGCTCACCATGCAGGTCGTCTCGGCGACCGTGGCGCCCATTCGCGGGGTGCGACAGGCCCTGCGCCGGGTCGAGGACGGTGACCTCGATGTCGCGGTCACCGTCTACGACGGCACCGAATTGGGTGAGCTGCAAAGCGGTTTCAACCACATGGTGGACGGACTGCGCGAACGGGAGCGGCTGCGCGAACTGTTCGGCCGACATGTGGGCCACGAGGTCGCGGCGGCGGCGTTGGCGGGCGATCCGACCCCCGGCGGGGTCGAGACGGAGGCGGCCGCGCTGTTCATCGATATCGTCGGCTCCACCACCATGGCCGCCACCCGTCCCGCACGCGAGATCGTCGCCATCCTCAATCGCTTCTTCGGGATCGTGGTGGACGAGGTGGAACGCTTCGGCGGCCTGCTCAACAAGTTCGAGGGCGATGCCGCCCTCGCCGTCTTCGGCACGCCCACCGCACTGTCCGACGCCCCCGGCGCGGCCCTGGCCTGCGGCCGCGCCATCCGCGATCGGCTCGACAGTTCCGCTCCCGATTTCATCGCCGCCATCGGCGTCTCCTCCGGCCCGGTGGTCGCCGGGAATGTCGGCGCGCGCAGGCGCTACGAGTTCACCGTGATCGGCGACCCGGTCAACGAGGCCGCCCGCCTGTGCGAACTGGCCAAACACGACGATCTCCTGCTGGCCTCGGCCAGCACGGTCGATGCCGCCATGCCCACCGAATCCGCCCGCTGGCAGCTCGGTGAGCTGGTCACCTTGCGCGGTCGCATCCTGCCGACCCGTCTGGCCCGACCCCGCCCCCACTCTCGGCCGACGACCGTGGAAGGTCCGGCCGCCTCGGGCTGAACCCGCCCGTGTCATCGCCGGGCTCGGACACCCGACCGGCCGTCGTCGCCGAATTCGGCTCAGCGGCCCACCCCGACCACTACGAATCGAGGGCGAGGCGCGATCCTGCCGGAGCGGAAGGAATCGAGCCCAAGCTGAATCAGCGCCTCGCCGGGCAGCCGCTCAGTGCGCGCGGTCGGCGCGCAGTCGGAAGGCGATGACCGCGGCCACCGCCATGATCACGGCGGTGCCGATGGCGGCCAAGTGCATTCCGTCGAGGAAGGACTCGTGCGCCGAGGCGAGGAAGGCAGACCGCACCGCCTCGGGCAGTTCGCGAGCGAAATGCGTGGCCGCGCCGAGGGATTCGGACGCCTGGCCCATACCGTCCGCGGGCACGTGGGTCAGGTCGATCCCGTTGCGGAAGACCGCCATCACCGCACTGCCCAGCACCGCGACACCCAATGCGACACCGGTCTCGTAGGCGGTCTCGGAGATGGCCGCCGCCGCGCCCGCGCGCGCCACCGGAGCGGAACTGACCACCAGGTCCGCGGATACGGTGAGCGCGATTCCGGTGCCCGCGCCGATCAGCAGGAAGCCGATGATGAACGCCGTGGTGCTCGTGGCCTCGGGGGTGAGCCACAGGAAGGCGACCGCGCCCAGCGCCGCGACAGCCAGCGACACGGCGAGCACGAGGCCGGGCCGCCAGAAGCGCACCAACCAGGCCGCGGCCAACGAGGCCAGCACACTCGCCGCCAGGCCGGGCAGCAGGAGCACGCCCGCCTGCATCGGCGAGCGGCCCAGCACCAGTTGCAGGTACTGCGAACCGAAGAACAGCACGCCCGCCAGCGCGAAGACCGCGAGCAGGTTGGTCAGCACGGCGGTGCGGAACCGGGGCAGCGCGAACAGCCGCAGATCGAGCATCGGCTGTTCGACGCGGCGCTGCCTGCGCACGAAGGCGATACCGGCCGCCGCACCGATGACGCCGACCACCGTCGCGACCGGCGAGAAGCCGTGCGCCGCGGTCTCCTTGATCGCGTACACCAGCGGCACCAGCGCCGACATGGACAGCAGCGCGCTCACCACGTCGAAGCGGCCCGGATTCGGGTCGCGCGACTCCGGGACCAGCAGCGGCCCGACCGCGATCAGCACCAGCATGACCGGCACGTTCACCAGGAAGACCGAACCCCACCAGAAGTGCTCGAGCAGCCAGCCGCCGAGCAGCGGTCCGGCCGCCGCGCCGCCGCCCGCCATCGCGCTCCACACCGCGATGGCGATGGTGCGCTGGCGCGGGTCGAGGAACATGGCGCGAATCAGGCCCAGGGTGGCGGGCATGAGGGTGGCGCCCGCGACGCCCTGCAGCACGCGCGCCGCGATGAGCATCTCGGGCGAGACGGACCAGGCCGCGAGCAGCGAGGCCAGGCCGAAGCCCGCGGCGCCGATCAGCAGCAGCCTGCGGCGGCCGATCCGGTCGCCCAGGTTGCCCATCATGACCAGCAGACCGGCCAGGACGAACGAGTAGACGTCGATGATCCACAGCAGCTGGGTGGTGCTCGGGGCGAGGTCGGCGCTGATCGCCGGAATGGCGAGGTCGAGCACCGTCGCGTCCACGGCGAGCAGCAGCAGCGCCAGGGCGAGCGCGGCGAGTCCGGCCCAGGCGCGGGCTGTGGCGCGCGGTGGCGCGCTGTCCGGGGTGCGGATATCGGAGGTAGTGGGGGGGATCGTGGGCAGCGTGCGCTGTACCTGCTGCGCCTGCTGTGTCTGCATCGGGGTTCTCAACTTTCCAGCGGCGAGCCTCTCTCGCCGTCCTTCATTAACCGTCCAGACGGTATAGTACTCGACTGGACCGTCCGGCCGGTACAGTCAACGGCGTGACGGCAACCACCCGCGACCGAATCCTCGACGCACTGGAGACCCTGCTACTGGAAAAGGGCGTCTCCCACGTGACACTCGACAATGTCGCCGCGGCCGCGGGCGTATCCAAAGGCGGCCTGCTCTATCACTTCCGCAGTAAGGACGCCCTGCTCGCCGGGCTGGTCCGCCGACTCGGCGAACGCGCCGACCGTCAGCTCACCAACGCCGTGGCAGGCGGCGTCTCGCTGGCCGAATGGATCCTGCAGACCCCCAACCCGAACGACGACGCCGACGCGCTCGAACTCAACCTCTACCGCTCGATGCTGGCCAGTATGCGCACCGTCGACGCGGGCGCGCGCCCCGAATCCGACGAGGTGCAGCGGGCGCTCACCGATGTCATGCGCGGCTGGTCGGAGCAGTTGGACTGCGAGATCGGCGACCCGGTGCGCGCCGACATCATCTCCCTGGTCGGCGACGGCATCTACTTGCGCGCCCTGCTGGGCATGCCGCCGATCGATCCGCGCCGCTACCGCGAGGTGGTGCGCAGCCTGCTCGACCGCTGAGCCCTGCTGGACGAGCACGGCGCGAACAGTAGACTCTGCCCCGTGCCACCTGCCTACCCGGCCGGTGCCGTCGGGGCGGGAGCAGATCTGAATCCGGGGTCTCCTGGCCGGACGGCGCCGATCCGCCCCATGAGTTTTCGCGAACTGCTCGATACGCCGTTCGCGCTGATCCAGGCGAATATCGCGGCCCTGGCCGGTGTGGGGTTCGCCGCGCTGGCACTGGTCGAGGTCGGGGTGCTCGGGCTCATCGCCGCCGGATCCGCCATGACCGACGATTCCGATGGAAGCGTCGCCGTGGCGACGATCCTGGCCACGCTGGTCGGGGTCTGGGTGCTGCGGTTCGTACTGCGCGGCTTCACCACCGCCCTCGGGGTCGGCACCGTCACCGGGGCGCCGCTGCGCTGGTCCGCGGCGCTCGGCCGAATCGGCGCGAATTTCGGTCCGCTGCTGGCGTTCTCGCTGCTCTACACGGTGACGGGAGTGCTGTTGACGGTGTCGGGCTGCGCATTCGGCATCACCCTGCCCTTCGCCCTTTGGTGGCTGAGCTATCTGCGGGCGGGCCGCTTCGTGGCGCTGCCCGTGCAATTCATCGAGGGCGGCGGCCACGCCGTCGCGGTGAGTCGGTCCAAACTGCTCACCTCGGGCATGGTGGGTCCCACCGCCGGGCTGTGGTTGGTGCAGCGGCTGCTCATGGGGTTGACCGCCGTTCCGCTGCTCGGAATTCCGCTCTACCTCTCGGATTTCACCGGAACCCATCGCTGGGCGGTGCTCACGCTGATCACCTCGGCGATCCTGCTGATCACGGCATTCGGCGAGGTGAGCGAATCGGCGACGCGGGTGGTCTGCTACATCGACAAACGCTGCCGCCGCGAGGGCTTGGATATCCGCGTCCCGAGGACGATGCAGTGACCGAATCACAACAGACCGATCCCCGAAAGATCGGTGCCGCACCACCCCCGCCCCGCCTCGGATCGGCCGAACAGCATCGGCAGGCAGCCGAATCCGCCGCGCACCACCGGGATTTCGACCGCGCGGTGCGCGAGCGCTTCCGGGCGGTGCTGCGCGGGATGGAGCAGCGGGACATGCTCGAGGTGCGCCGCTCGCGCACCGCGCGCGAGACTCCCGACGAGGCCTCGACTGTCCTGTCACCGGAACTGGCCGACGAATTGCGGCCCGCCGCCGCGAGTTTCGACGAGGTGGTCTACGGCGGTCGCCGCGCCACCGAGGACGAATACCGCAGAATCGAACTCGCCGACCGCTATTCGGCCGCCGCCCCGCCGCCCGCGCCCGAACCGGTGGAAGACGAACTGGCCGAACAGTCGCCGCGGCACCGCCGTCGCCGGGGCAGGCTCACCCCGCCCCCGATCCCGCAGTGGCTGCGCGATCCGAAGCTCTGGATCGGTGTCCTGGTCGCGCTCGTCCTCGCCCTGCTCATTTGGGGGCTGCTCCACCTCGGTCAGGCGCCGTCCGCGCCGACACCGCCGACGCTGCCCAAGCCGCCGACCGAGATGCCGCCACTGCCAAAGGATTTCGGCGACGGCTCGGATTCGATCTTCAGCAGGCTGCCCGCCGCCCTCGCCTTCGGCGCGCTGCAACTGCTCATCGCCGCGGGCGTGCTGGCCTGGTGGCGCGGACGCAGGCGCGGCGCGCTGGTCGGCGAACCGCGTCCGGTCGAGGTCGCCGCGGGCGAACTGCTGGCCGGACAGGCCGGACTGTACCGGCGGTCCAGGGATTACGAGCACATCGCCGGGAAGCTGCGCGCGGCCACCCTGCGCCGCCTGCGCCCCGTCCTCGGCATGGCCGCCGACGCCCCACCCGATCGATTGGTCGCCACCATCGCGGCCCGCGCGGGCGCGCATCCCGATCTGGTCGGCACGGCGCTGTACGGACCGGTGCCCGACCCGTCGGCGCTGCGACTCGTCGCCGCGCAGCTCGACTGGATCGAATCGGAAATCTGATGACCGCGACGCCAACACCACAGGAGGTCGGATGACCGACGCCAGCGACACCCCTACCGCCGAGCAGGCGGGCCAGGCACTGGCCGCGCTGCGCGGCGAGATCGGCAAGGCGGTGGTCGGCAATGACAGTGCGGTCATGTATTTGGTGCTCGCGCTGCTGTGCCGGGGCCACGTCCTGCTGGAAGGCGTCCCCGGCGTGGCGAAGACGCTGCTGGTGCGCGCACTGGCCACCGCACTGGACCTGGAGCACGCCCGCCTGCAATTCACCCCCGACCTGATGCCGGGCGATGTCACCGGATCGCAGATCTACGATCCGCATTCGGCCGAATTCACCTTCCGGCAGGGTCCGGTGTTCACCAACCTGCTGCTGGCCGACGAAATCAACCGCACCCCACCGAAAACCCAGTCCGCGCTGCTGGAATCGATGGAGGAGCGCCAGGTTTCGGTGGACGGCAAACCGCAGCCGCTGCCGGATCCTTTCGTCGTGGTCGCCACCCAGAACCCGATCGAGCAGGAGGGCACCTATCCGCTGCCCGAGGCACAATTGGACCGGTTCCTGTTCAAGGTCGACGTCCAATTGCCCGGCCGGGACGACGAATTCCGCATCCTGCAGCGGCACGCCAATGGTTTCGATCCGCGCGATCTGACGGCGGCGGGCCTACGCCCGGTGGCCGGTCCGGCACATCTCGCGGCGGCGCGGGCCGCCGTCGCGGGTGTCGCGCTCAGTCCGGAGGTGCTCGCCTACACCGTTGATCTGTGTCGGGCCACCCGCACCTCGCCCGCCGTGCGGCACGGCGCGTCCCCGCGCGGCGCGACGGCGCTGATGGCGGCGGCCCGCGCCTACGCCTGGCTCACCGGTCGCGGCTTCGTCACCCCCGACGATGTGAAGATCGTCGCGGTGACGGTGCTGCGGCACCGATTGCAATTGCGTCCCGAGGCCGAATTGGACGGTGTGACGGCCGAGGGCGTCCTCGGCTCGCTGCTGCTGTCGGTCCCGGTTCCGGTGTAGCGGTGGTCGTCACCGGGCGGTTCGCCGCCGCGGCCGGCGTGGCGGCCGTATTCGTCGCACTTGTCCTGCCGTCCTGGCTCGGTGTGCTGATCGCGACCGGTGTGCTGGTCGCGGCGGCGGCGCTGGATCTGGCGCTGCTCGGTTCGGCGAGGCAACTGGAGCTGTCCCGGCCGCCGGTCACGGTGGTGCGGCTGGGTCGCACGGCCGAGGTCGAACTCACCGTCGCCAATTCCGGTCCGCGCACCGTGCGCGGCACCCTGTGGGACGACTGGCCCGAGAGCGGGCACCCCGAGAATCGCACGCACGCATTGCGTTTGCCCGCCCGCACGAAGGTGCGCACCAGTGTCGAACTCACCCCGTCGCAGCGCGGTGACAGGGTGGCGGGTCCGGTGACATTGCGACTGACCGGTCCGCTCGGCTTGGCCGGATGGCAGACGCGCCGCGAGGTCCCCGCCAGGGTCAGGGCGCTGCCGCCGTTCCGCGCCGAACGTCTGATGCGCGCGAAGGTGCGGCGACTGCGTCAACTGGAGGGTCTGAGCCTGGCCAATATGCGCGGACAGGGCAGCGAATTCGATTCCTTCCGCGAATATGTCGCAGGCGACGACGTGCGGGCGATCTCCTGGCGGGCCACCGCCCGCGCCAATGACGTGATGGTGCGCACCTGGCGGCCCGAACGCAATCGGCACCTGCTCATGCTGTTGGACACCGGCCGCTTCAGCGCGGGCCGGGTCGGGGAGCACACCAGACTCGACGCGAGTATCGAGGCCGCGCTGCTGCTGGGCGGACTGGCGGCGGCCGCGGGCGATTCGGTGGACCTGCTGGCCTACGACCGAAAGGTGCGCGCCGAAGTGCGCGGTCTCGGCGGAAAAGGGTTGCAGGTCAAGCTGATGCACGCGCTGGCGGGAGTCACACCCGCACTGCTGGACACCGATACCGCCGGGGCGGTGCGCGCCGCGATTCAGCGGGCCAGGGGTCGCAGCCTGGTGGTGTGGTTCACCAGTCTCGACGGTGCCGCCGTGCAGGAGAATCTGCTGCCGGTGCTGCCCACGCTGGCCCAGCGCCACCGGGTGCTCATCGTCTCGGTCACCGATCCGGAGATCGCCGCCGCGGCGCAGCGCCACGACACCCTGGACGAACTCTATGCCGCCGCGGCGGCCGAGACCATGCTCGCCGAACGCGCCCTGGTGCGGGAATCCCTGCGCCGCAGGGGCATCGAGGTGATCGCCGCGCCGCCCGACCGGATCGCGGGCGCGCTGGCCGACGAATATCTGGAGCTCAAGGGGTCGGGCTCGCTGTGAGCGCCGAGAGCGGCATATCGAGCAGTTCCGGATTGGTGAACGGCGGGGTCAGCGCGCGGCGCTGCCGTTCGGCCACGATCGCGCCGAGTATCTGTACCGGCGGATAGCCGTTGAGCGGGGTCACCCGCAGCGCGCCGCACACCGCGACGACAAGGTCGTAGCCCAGGCGCATCTGGGCTTCGGGGGTGAGGGTCGGGCATCTGGTCAGGTATTGCCGGGTGGTCAGGGCGAGATCCTCGGTCAATCCGGACAGATCCAGTTGCGTCACCCAGCCGACCAGCCACTGCGGCGGCACCGCCAGAGCCGGCCTGGGCAACACCTTGGTGGCGTGCACCACGACCGTGCCCGCCAGCACATCGCCGACCCGGCGGGCCTGCGGCGAGCACAGCGAGGTGAGCACCGCGACCGCGCCGAACACGCCGACCATCCAGAAATCCACGATGGCTCCGGTCAGGCCCCTGGTGAGCGCGTGCCGGAAATCGATCGGGCCGCCATCGGAGCGGACCACCCGCAGACCGAGCATCATCTTGCCCAAAGTGCGCCCCCTGGTGAGGGTTTCGCACGCGGCCGGATAGCCGACGAGGACGCCGACCATGACGGTCAGCCCGGCGACCCGCAGCCACGCCCCGTCGAAGTCGGCGCTCGCCAACACCGCGAAGAGGAGCACGAACGCGATCGCGCCGAGCACGAGCTGAACCACCGCGTCGACGAGGAACGCGGCGGCCCTGGTCGGGAGGCGAGCGATGGGCAGTTCCAGCGCCACCGCTTCGCCGGTTGTGAACGCAGCCATGTCGATAGCATTCTTGCGACAACGGGAGTGGGAGGCAACTGAATGGACGTCGACGCATACAGCTACGCGCACCGGCGCTCCTGGGATCGGCTCACGGCGCTGACGCGGCAGCGCAGGCTCACCGGCCCGGAAGCGGACGAACTGGTGCTGCTGTATCGACGTACCTCCCAGCAGCTGGCACGTCTACAGGCGCACAGTCCGGACCCGGAACTCATCGCCGGATTGAGCGCGGTGCTCACGAAGGCGCGCGCACGGGTGGTCGGCAGCCGGGTGAATACCTGGCAGGAGATCGCCCGCTTCTTCGCGTACGGCTTCCCGGTCGCGGTGTACCGGGCGCGGGGTTGGTGGCTGTCGGTGGCCGCGCTGTTCGTACTCGTCTCCGGCGTTCTGGCCTATCTGGTGGCCGAACATCCGGGTGCGCGCCGCGCGCTGGGTGTGCCCGAGGATGCCCGCGTGCTCACCGCGCCCGGCGGTCGCTTCGAGACCTACTACACCGAACATCCGCACGACGCCTTCGCCGCGCAGGTGTGGACGAACAACGCCTGGGTGGCCGCGCTGGCGCTATTCCTGGGTGTACTGATCTTCCCCGCGCTGTATCTGCTGTGGGGCAATGCGCTGAATGTGGGGGTGAGCGCCGGACTGATGGCGGACGCGGGCCGCCTCGACGCCTTCTTCGGATTCATTCTGCCGCACGGGATGCTGGAGATGACCGCGGTCTTCATCGCGGGCGGGGCCGGTCTGCGCGTCGGGTGGACGCTGATCGATCCGGGTCGATCCGGCAGGCTCGCGGCGCTCGCGCGTCAGGGGCGGGCGGCGGCCACCATCGCCCTGGGTTTGGTTGGCGTACTGCTCATCTCGGGTCTGCTGGAGGGGTTCGTGACGCCGAGTCCGCTGCCCGCTGTCGTCCGGGTGCTCATCGGATTCGTGGTGTGGGCGCTGTTCATCGGGTATGTGTTCGTCCTCGGTCGGCGCGGGACCGACAATGGTGCGCACACCGCGGGCCGTTGATTCAGACAACGGGCAGCAACTCGCGCATGCGGCGCAATCTCCCACTCCCCCAATTGAGTTCCGCTGACCGCAGCGAGTCGAGCTCAGCTGCGGTCAGCGTTGCCGTTAACTGTACACAATCGATATTCCCGCGCAATACGCCTCGCCGAGGTCGGAGCCGGTTTCCGACCGTCGCAAATCGGGGTGGCGCACCGGTTTTCGGGTTGCCGGCTAACTTGCAGCGGCGGTGCGCGCACCCCCTGAATTCCGATGCGAATCGCGATCGCGCCCCCGGCGCGGGCGCGGCGGACCGGACACGCCCCTGTCCGGTCCGACATTCTCGACGGAAATAGCTGTACCCCTTTCATAGGGCGCCCTATGTTTTCCGCGAGTGTGCGTCTACCTGGACTTTCCCTATCGTTAATCCGGGTTTGCCAGAAGTTGGATGCGATAAAAGAGACTGAAAGTTTGTTTATACTGGAATAAACACGATCAACAACCAGCCGTCTTGCCGGCAGTCCAACTTTCATCCGGTCAAGATCACAAATTTCCGATCGCCAAAAGGTTGTCGGCAGCCCTCTCGGCGGGTACCGCAACCGGTCGAACCGGCCGAAAAATCACTTCATGTGATGTTCGTCTCACCTTCGGGGGTGAGGCCGAATTCGCCGCTACGCCAAGGCTTCTCCACCATGTGCCGAGCACGCCACCACACCTCACGCCGCTCCAACCCGACCCGCTCGTGACTCGCCGCAGCGGTCGCGGCGCGAACCACGCGAGCAGGCGCGTGGACACCGGCACCACTATGCCCCGCACCAGCGTCGCATCGGATGAGAACCGCCACTCCGAACGCGAACGGGGCGTTGGCTCGCTGAAACCACCGGGCCGAAGGCCGTTGGGTACAGCAGACCCACTGAGACAACGGGTCGGCCCGGCAATGAGTTCAGTAGAGTCGGACGCATCTCGATCGAAAGGGCAGTGTCATGTCCATCCGCACCCGCGTGCTCTCGGTCATCGCCGGACAACTCGGCAATCCGCACGGCCTGCTCGGCAAGGGCGTCGCCCCGGCACTCAATCGGGGCAATGCCAAGGCCATGGCCGCGTGCGTCGAAGCCACCGGCGTCGGTTCGGGCGATACCGCCGCCGATCTCGGATTCGGTGGCGGCGCGGGACTTTCGCTACTTTTGGACCGGGTTGGCCCGGCGGGCGCGGTACACGGTGTGGAGTTGTCATCGGATATGTTGGCCCGCGCCACCACCCGATTCGCCCCCGCGCTCACGGCGGGTCGGCTGCACCTGGCCTCCGGCTCGCTCACCGCGCTACCGCTCGACACCGATCTGCTCGATGCCGCCATCACCGTCAATACGATCTACTTCGTCCCGGATCTCCCCGCCGCCTGCGCCGAACTCGCCCGCGTGGTCCGCCCCGGCGGCCGTGTCGTCCTCGGCATCGGCGATCCAGCGGCCATGGCGAAACTGCCCTTCACCCAATACGGATTCGCCCTGCGTCCGGTCGCGGAAGTCATTGCGGCGCTGGAGGAGGCGGGCTGCACGGTCACCCACCGCGAGATCCCGAACCGCCCCTTCGCCCACCACGTACTCACCGCTACGCCCCGTTAGGCGCCTCCGCGTCCGCTGTGTGGGTTGAAGAAACGGCAACGCCGACAGTGCTTACTCGGCGCACCGCGTTCGCACAGTCATTGCGGAACTGAAGACGGCCCCACCGACAGCACTCACTCGACGCTTCCGCCGCGCAACCATGCGCAGAGCAAGACGATTCCGCTCGCAACGCCCACTGGGCGCACGTTCGAATTCATGCAGGCGCAAGGTTCAAGACGACTGCACCCTGTCCGGATTCCAACGGCGCGAAAGGTTTTCCGACGGCGGCGTCCGCAATAGTTCCAGGCGCGGGCGCGGACCGTCGGTGCGACCGGTCGGCGGTTTGCGACTGCCCGCCGCGAAAGGCGCGGGCCAGCGGGCTCCCGGACCCGAATAGCCCTGTTCGGCGGCGGCGTGCAAGGTCCAGTGCGGGTCGTAGAGGTGGGCGCGGCCGATCGCGATCAGGTCGGCGCGGCCCGCCAGGAGGATCGAATTCGCGTCGTCGTAGGAGGAGATCGCGCCCACCGCGATGACGCCGACCGACGGGTGGTCGGCCGCGAGCGCGTGGCGGATCCGATCCGCGAACGGCGTCTGATAGCTGCGGCCGAAGGCGGGTCGCTCGTGGCGCACCACCTGCCCGGAGGACACATTGATCAGGTCGACGCCGTGCGCCGCGAACGCGCGCGCGACGTGCACCGCGTCCGCGACGGTATTGCCGCCCTCGGCCCAGTCGGCAGCCGAGATGCGCACGGACAGTGGACGATCCGCGGGCCACACCGCGCGGATCGCGTCGAGCACACTCAGTGGGAAGCGCAGCCGGTTCTGCAGTGACCCGCCGTAGGCATCTGTGCGGGTATTGGCCAGCGGCGAGAGGAATGCCGACAGCAGATACCCGTGCCCGGCATGCAATTCGAGCAGGTCGAAGCCCGCTCGCGCCCCGGCGGCAGCGGCCGCCGCGAATTGGGTGCCGATCACCTCCAATTCGTCCTCGGTGGCCGCGTGGGGCAGGTGGCAGCCAGGGCCGTAGGGCAGCGCCGAGGCCGAGACCAGCTCCCAGTTCCCGGATTCCAGCGGCTCGTCGATCCCCTCCCACATGAGTCTCGTCGACCCCTTGCGGCCCGAATGCCCAAGCTGCACACCGATTTTCGCGTCGGAGCCGGTGTGCACGAAATCCACCACCCGCCGCCAGGCGGCCTCCTGCTCGGCGGTGTAGAGCCCGGCGCATCCGGGCGTGATCCGCCCCTCCGGCGAGACGCACACCATCTCGGTCAGCACCAGACCGGCGCCGCCCATCGCTTTTCCGCCCAGATGCACAAGGTGGAAGTCGCCGGGAACGCCGTCGACCGCCGAATACATATCCATCGCCGAAACGACTATCCGATTGGGGAATTCGACATCCTTGACCCGGTAGGGATAGAACATCGGCGGACGCACCTGGTCGTCGCCCGCGTACCAGCGGTCCACGCCCGCGACGAATTCGGGATCGCGCAGGCGCAGATTGTCGTAGGTGACCCGGCGGCTGCGGGTCAGCAGGTTGAAGGCGAACTGCGGCGGCTGCTGTCCGGTGTACTGCGCGATCGATTCGAACCATTCGAGGCTGGCCTGCGCCGCGCGCTGCATGGAGGCCACCACCGGGCGACGTTCCTGCTCGTAGGCGGCCAGCGCCGTGTCGAGCGCGGGATTCTCGTGCAGTGCAGCGGCGAGGGCGAGCGCGTCCTCCATGGCCAGTTTGGTGCCGGAGCCGATGGAGAAGTGCGCGGTGTGCGCGGCATCGCCGAGCAGCACGATATTGCCGTGCCGCCAGCGCTCGTTGCGGACGGTCAGGAAGTTGATCCAGCGGGAGTTGTTGGCCAGCAGGCGATATCCGTCGAGGATATCGGCGAAGAGCGCACCGATCAGCGCGATGGATTTGTCGTCGCTGTCGCCCGGTCCGAACTCGCGCGCGGCGAAGGCGTCGAATCCGGCGGCGCGCCAGACCTGTTCGGACATCTCCACGATGAAGGTGCTGCCGTCGCGCCCGTAGGGGTAGGCGTGCACCTGCATGACCCCGTAGGGCGTGTCGCGGATGAAGAATTCGAAGGCTTCGAAGACGCGGTCGGTGCCCAACCACATGAATCGGTTCGGTCTGCGGTCCAACTCCGGTCCGAAGACGTCCGCATACCTGGTCCGGATGGCGGAGTTGATACCGTCGGCGGCCACGACCAGGTCGTATTCGGCGGCCAACCCGGCTGTTTCGGGTGCTTCGGTGTGAAAACGCAGGCGCACCCCCAACTCTCGGCAGCGTCGCTGGAGGATGCCGAGCAGTTCCCGGCGACTCAGCGCGGCGAATCCCTGTCCGCCCGAGGTGGTCACGGTGTCGCGGTAGTGGATGTCGATATCGTCCCAGCGCGCGAACCGCTCGACCATGTGCCCGTGGACGACCGCGTCGGCGTGTTCGATACCGCCGAGGGTCTCGTCGCTGAAGACCACGCCGAAGCCGAAGGTGTCATCGGGGGCGTTGCGCTCCCACACGGTGATCTCGTGGGTCGGATCGAGTTGCATTGCCAGCGCCGCGAGGTACAGCCCGCCGGGTCCGCCGCCGACTATTGCGATGCGCATGCTGCCGCCTCCTGAATATGGCGTACGTATGACGAAGACAAATGTAGCGCGATATCAAGGCCGCAGCCGGAACCGCTGAATCTTGCCCGTCTGGGTGCGCGGCAGCTCGTCGACGAAGACCACGCTGCGCGGATACTTGTACGGCGCGGCCGTCCGCTTGACGAAATCCTGGATCTCCCCCACCTTCGCGGCATCGCCGAGGACACCCGGTCGCAGCACGATCGCGGCGTGCACGATCATCCCCCGCTCCGCGTCGGGCAGCCCGACCACCGCGCTCTCCAACACATCGGCGTGCCGATCGAGCACCGACTCCACCTCGGCGGCGGCGATGTTGTACCCGGCGGAGACGATCATGTCGTCGCTGCGTGAATGCCACCAGAAATAGCCGTCGGCATCCCTGGTGAAGACATCGCCGGTCAGATTCCACCCGGCGCGCACGAAGCTGCGCTGACGCTCGTCGGCCAGATAGCGGCAGCCGGTCGGCCCCTGCACGGCCAGCATGCCCGGCGTGCCGTCGGGCACCGGTCGGCCCTGCTCGTCCTGGATCTCGGCGCGATAGCCGGGCACCACCCGCCCCGTCGCACCGGGACGGATGTCATCGTCGGCCGCCGAGATGAACACGTGCAGCATCTCGGTGCCGCCGATACCGTCGATGATGCGGACCCCGGTCGCCGCCCGGAACTGCTCCCACACCGCCTCCGGCAGATGCTCCCCCGCTGAGACGCAGCGCCGCAGCGAGCCGAGCCGCCCCGCGAGTCCATCGCGCAGCATGGCCCGATAGGCCGTCGGCGCGGTGAAAAGCACGCTCACGTCGAACTTTTCGATGGCGGCGGCAAGTTCGGCCGGGGTGGCGCGCTCCAGCAGCAATGTCGCCGCGCCGACCCGCAGCGGGAATACGACCAGCCCGCCGAGTCCGAAGGTGAAGGCCAGCGGGGGCGTCCCGGTGAACAGGTCGGTGGGTTCCGGTTTGAGCACGTGCCGGGAGAAGGTGTCGGCATTGGCCAGCACATCGCGGTGAAAGTGCATGGTGGCCTTGGGAATTCCGGTGGTGCCCGAGGTCGGGGCGAGCAGCGCCACATCGTCGGCGGCGGTGTCGACATTGGTGAACGTCTCCGCCTTCGTCGCCGCCAGCGCGAGCAGATCGTCCGCCGCGTCCGACCCGAACGTCACCACCGGAACACCCCCTGCGGCCGCCAATTCCACGACGAAGCGGTGCTCGCACAGTGCCAGCGCGGGTTTGGTGATCTGCACCAGTTTGGCGATCTCGGCGGCGCGCAGCAGCGGCATGGTGGTGACCACCACGCCGCCCGCCTTGAGCACCGCGAACCAGCAGGCCACCAGCCACGGCGCGTTCGGGCCGCGCAGCAGCACCCGCTGGCCGGGCACCAGTCCGCAATCCTCGACCAGCACCCGTGCGATGCGGTTGGCGCGGCGCAGCAGATCCCCGTAGGTCCATTCCTCGGCGGGTCCGAGCAGGCAGCGCCGGTCCGGACCGCGCGCGGCGACCTCGTCCAGCAGTGCGGTCGCACAGTTGAGCCGTTCGGGATATTTCAGTTCGGGTAGCTCGAATCGGAAACGCGGCCACAGGGTTTCGGGCGGGAGATGATCGCGGCAGAAGGTGTCGACATGCGCGGTGGGGAAGAGCATCGGTGCGAGCCTTTCCGAGTTCTCGATCACTGAAGTATGCCTCTGCGGTGACGGCAAGTGAATAGACGATATGAATGCGGCGTGAAAGGTCGCCATCCCATCGCCGAAGACTGCGGTCAAGGCCCCTATGGTGTTTCCATGACGGTCACCATTGAAGACAATGAGCCGCAGCAGAGTGATCCACAGCCCAGGGAACTGATAGTCACGCTGTTCGGGCTCTACGCCCGCGCGCAGAGCAATTGGCTGCCCGTCGCGGGTCTGGTGCGCATGATGGCTGATCTCGGCGTCGACGGTCCGGCGGTGCGCTCCTCGGTCTCCCGACTCAAGCGGCGCGACATCCTGATCAGCGAACGCCACGAGGGCGCGGTGGGTTATGCCCTGTCATCCTCGGCGCTCGAGGTCATCGCCGAGGGCGATACCCGCATCTTCCATCGCGGCCGCGGCACCGTCGAGGACGGGTGGATCATTCTGGTGTTCTCGGTGCCGGAGTCCGAACGGGACCGGCGGCACACTCTGCGCACCACACTGACCCGGCTCGGCTTCGGCACGGTCGCGCCCGGCGTGTGGATCGCGCCGGGACGGCTGGCGCGCGAGACGCGAGAGATGCTGGAACGCAAGGGTTTATCGGCGTACGCGGAACTGTTCGACGGTCAGCACCTCGCCTTCGGCGATCTGCGCTCGAAGGTGCGCCGCTGGTGGGATCTGGAGGGATTGACCCTGCAGTACGCCGAATTCGTGCGGCGCCACCGACCCACGCTCGCCGAATTCGGCGCTCGGGCGGCGCCGCCCGAGCAGGCCTTCGCCGCGTACGTGCCGATGCTGACCGAATGGCGGCGGCTGCCCTACCTCGATCCCGGCCTGCCGCTGTCGCTTCTGCCCGCAGGCTGGCACGGGGTCACCGCGGAACAACTGTTCAACGATCTCAACGACACCCTGTCCGGCCCGGCCCGCGAACACGCCGTCCAGGTCATTCACCGGCGACGATAGCCGTGCCCTGAATCTCGATGAGCGCCTCCGGCTGCCAGAGCGCGCGCACCCCGATACCGGCCATGGCCGGATAGTCCGTGCCCGCCAGTTCGCGCCAGATCGTGCCGATCCGCTTGCCGTGCGCCTGATAGTCCGGGATATCGAGCAGGTAGATGGTGACCGAGACCAGGTCGGCGGGGCGGCCACCCGCCGCCGCCAGCGCCGCGAGCAGATTCGTCAGCGCCTGCCGGAACTGCTCGACGATGCCGCCCGGCACGATCGCGCCGTCCTTCGTCATCGCGGTCTGGCCTGCCAGATACACCGCCTCGCCCGCGCGCACCGCGTGGGAGAAACCGGAGGCTCGCGCCAGCGACGGCGGATTGATGCGGTCGATACGCATGGGCGTCCTCGCAGTCTCTCGGGCACTACCGAGTCTCGGGCACTACCGAGTCTCGGACACTGCGGACTCTCGGCCATTTTCCGAGAATCCGCCGCTCTATAGTGCTACAGTCGTGGCCGTCAACACAACAACATATTCGCGACAAGGATGATCCCATGTCGAACGCGCCACTGACCGGAGTCGTCCCGGTAGTCACCCGCCACGGCGCGGAATTCCGCGATACCGGCCAATCCGGCGGCGCGGTCCGCATTTCCGGCGTCAGCCCCCAGCACACCCCCGCCACCAAGATCTGGATGGGCAAGGTCTCCAACGAACCCGGCTTCCGCTCACTGCCGCACCACCACGGCGAGGCCGAGACCGGCGGCTATGTGCTCTCCGGCACGGCACGCATCTACTTCGGCGAGAACTACCAGGAATTCCTGGATATGAGCGAGGGCGATTTCATCTTCGTCCCGGCCTGGATCCCGCATATCGAGGTGAATATGAGCACCGAGCACGAACTGGTCTTCCTCACCGCGCGGACCCCCGACAATCTCGTGTTCAACCTGCCGGATGTGGACGACGCCATCCTCCAGGGCTACCGCCGCGCATGACGGATTTCACCAGCAAGGCGCTGCTCGACGCGCTCGCGCTCGGTCGCGTCGCACCCGATGTCTTCGAGGGGATCCACCAGGTCATTCCATCCGGTCGGGCCTACGGCGGCGAAGTGGTGGCGCAGGCCGTGGTCGCCGCCGCGAACACCGTCGCCGACGATCGCGCCATCCACTCCTTCCACGGCTATTTCCTGCGCGCGGGCGAACTCGATACCTCCAGCTCATGGCAGGTCGAACGGGTGCGCGACGGACGCGGCTTCTCCGTGCGCGCCGTAGTCGGACGACAGCGTGGGCGCGAGATCTTCCGCGGCCTCGCCTCCTTCCACGTCACCGCCCCCGGTGTCGCGCATCAGGACGAGTTCCCGGCAGACATTCCGGCGCCGGAATCCCTGCCCACCTCCGCCGAGGCATTGCGCGGCGCGACCGTGCGCGACGCCGAATACTGGTCCGGACAGCGGAATTTCGATATCCGACACACCCCGTCCGCCGTGTACACCACTGCGGACGGGGCGCGGGTGCGTCGACAAGTGGTCTGGCTCAAGGCATTCGAGGAACTGCCCGACGATCCCCGATTGCACCGGGCCGCACTGGCCTACCTGTGCGACTACACCCTGCTGGAACCGGTGCTGCGCTATCACGGTGCGGCCTGGGCCGATCCCGGTGTGGTCACCGCGAGTCTGGATCACGCCATGTGGTGGTACGCCGACGGACGGGTCGACGACTGGATCGCGCTGGTCCAGGAATCTCCCGTCGCGGGAGGCGGTTTGGCGTTGACCAAGGCGTCGATCTTCACCCGCGCCGGCGTGCTCCTGGCGAGCGTCGCCCAGGAGGGGTTGGTCCAATTGCCTACCGGCCCAGGAATTTCACCAGCTCGGCCGTGAGCGGACCATCCGGATCCGCCAAATCGTCGAGTATGTCGTAGTGGTTGCGGGCCAATTCCAATACGGCCCGCGGCTCGGCCACCTGCGCGAAATCGCGACTCTGCCGCCGCAATTCGGCGGTCTCGGCGCTGCCGTAGGCCAGCACCAGCGGTGCGATCCGCTCCGGCAGCCAGAAGATCGGACTGAGCGCGATGGTCTCGGCCGCCGTGAGCTGTAGCTCCGGGGCGAGATAGGTGTGGGGCAGCGGGCGCAGATCGAAGATCCCGCTGATCGCGATGCCCGCCTTGACCACGTCGGCGGGCAGACCGTAGCGCGACCAGTCCGTGGTCAGCACCGAGGCCACGGCGTGGCCGCCCGCCGAATGCCCCGAGATGTAGATCCGATCCCGGTCCAGTCCAAGGCTTTCCGCATTCGTATACAGGTAGGCCACCAGCGCCCGATGCTGACGGACGATCTCCGTCAGCGAAACATACGGGCACAGCGCGTAATTCTCGATGACCGCGGCGCAGCCGTGCGCGACCGCGCCCTCCGCCAGGAAGCTGTAGTCCGCCTTCGTCCCCCGACACCAGTACCCGCCGTGCACGAAGATCAGCACCGGGGACGGCCCCATCGCTCGCGCCGGGAATAGATCGAACGATTCGTCCAGGGTCGGGCCGAAGCGAACCTCCCTGTGCGCCAGCCGTTCCCGCGTTTCGGCACTGCGACGGACATAGCTCGCCAGATACCCGTCGAAATCATCGACCGTCCGATACAGCGCGTACTGCGCGTCCAATTCGGCGACCGTGCGGAAATCGCGATAGAGCGGATAGGTCATGTGCGTCCTCACCCGTGAGCCGTGTCTGCGCCCAGGGTGCTACATGAGCGCGCCGCCGTCCACGCGGATCTCGGTGCCCGTCATATACCGGCCGTCGTCGGAGGCGACCATGGCCACCACGCCCGCGATATCCTCCGGTCGCCCGAGCGCGCCCCGATCCAGCCAACCGGTCATGCGGGAGAACAACTTCGGATCGAACCCCTCCGGCTGGTCGAGAATCGATTTCGTGGTGATCCCGCTGGTGATGCCCGCGGGCACCACATTCACCGCCCGCAGCCCCTGTTTGGCGTACTCGAGCGCGATGGCGTGCGTGAAGGCGTTCACCCCGCCCTTGGACGCGGCATAGGCGGCCAGGTACGGCGCGGCACTGAAGGCGGCGGTCGAGGACAGGTTGACCACCACGCCGCGCCCCGAATCCAGCAGCGCGGGCAGCGCCGCCTGCGTCATGAGGAAGGTGCCGGTCAGGTTCACCGACAGCACCCGATTCCACTGTTCCAGCGGCATCTCGTGCGTGCGCGCGGGTTTGAGAATGCCCGCCGCGTTCACCAGCACCTCCAACCCGCCGAGGCGCGCCAACGCGGCGGCGACCGCCGCACCGACCGAATCCGGATCGGCGATATTCACCGGAACCGTCCGCAGCCGCTCCGCCCCCGCCTTCGCCGCCGTCTCCGCCAACCCCTGCTCGTCGATATCGGCGGCCACCAACTCCGCCCCCTCATCGAGCAGCCGCAGGGCGATCCCCTGCCCGATCCCCGACCCGGCTCCGGTCACCAATACCCGTCGACCATCAAATCTGCGCATGAGTTGAATTAGAACAGGTTTCTACTACCTATCCACCGAATCACACCGATTTCTCGGCACTCAAATAGAACACGTTCTATGGCTGGGATATGCGGGGCGAGGGTCGCCCACCGAATCCCCGAACGCCACACAGCGACGCACACCTGCGGAATTCGATTCCGACATACCGCGTACGAACCGACTGTCCGAACCGGTCAGTGGCGGGATCGACATCCCCTAAAGATGGGGCGACGCGATTGCGCCACTGCCGGAGCAACCTCGACCATATGCATAAACGCGAGTAGGCCGAGATCAATGATCCCGACCTACTCGCATTACGTGGTGGGCGAAGGGGGACTTGAACCCCCACGTCCCGAAGGACACTGGCACCTGAAGCCAGCGCGTCTGCCATTCCGCCACTCGCCCGAGCGACTGGATGACCGTATCACGGGGGTGCTGCGGATACGAAATCGCCTTGTGAGGTGGGGTATCGGGGTTCGCCTCGCGAGTGCTCGCGGGTTGGGAACCCCCGGTCGATGTCCAAGAGTTACAGGTGTGGACGATCGTGGATATCATGCAAAGAACGTGCTCGACACTCGACACGCCATACCTGCGTGTCTTGTTATGAAGCGGATGTGAGGCGCACCGAAGGGAGGCCGGGATGGGCATGGTCGCAAGATTCGAACGTCGCCTGCAGGGCGCCGTCGGTGACGCGTTCGCCAGGGTTTTCGGTGGCGGCGTGGTGCCGCAGGAGGTGGAGGCCGCGCTCCAACGTGCCGCTTCCGACCAGGTCGAAGAGCTCGAGGGCGGGCATCTGCTCGCACCGAATCACTATGTGATCACCATCAACTCCTCCGACTACGCGCAACTCGACGCCGACGAGGATCTGACGACCCGCGCGTTCGCCAAGCATTTGCAGGACTACATCCGGGATCAGGGATGGCAGACCTATGGCGAAGTGCTCGTCGAATTCCAGGCATCCCCTACGCTGCACACCGGACAGTTCAGAGCGGACGGCCGCGTCGATCCGGACGTTGGCCGCCGAGCCGGACCGGCTCGCCGCCAGGAACCCCCGCGACAACGATCCGCAAACCCGCAACCAGGAGCTGGCCCCATGACGCAGAACTCAGGCTACGACCCGAGTCGTGAGCCCGCGGAGTCCGATCCACGCAACCGCGGGTACGCGCCGCCGCCCGCGGGGCGCGGCGGTCCGCAGAACGGTGCGTACCGCGAGGAGTACGGCCACGGTGGTCAGGGCGGCCAGTACGGCGCGGCCGACTATCGCGCGCCGGAGTCGCAGCAGCAACAGCAGCAGGGTTACGGCGAGTACCAGAACGGCTACGACTACCAGCAGCAGGGCCAGCAGGGCTACAGCCAACAGGGCTACGACCAGGGCTATGCCCAGCAGGGCCAGCAGGGCTACGCCGACCAGGGCTACGGCCAGCAGGCCTACAGCGATCAGGGCTACGGCCAACAGCAAGGCTATGCCGACCAGGGCTACGGCCAGCAGGGCCAGCAGGCGTACGGCCAGCAGGGCTACGCGGATCAGGGCTACGGCCAGCAACAGGGCTATGCCGATCAGGGCTACGGCCAACAGCCGCAGGGCTACGCCGACCAGGGCTACGGCCAGCAGCAGGGCTACGCGGATCAGGCCTACGGCCAACAGGGCCAACAGGCCTACGGGGACCAGGCATACGCCGATCAGGGTTACGCGGGCGACGACTACGGCCAGCAGGGCCAGCAGGCGTACTCGCAGCAGCCGCCCGCGGCCGGCTACGGTGCCCAACCCGGTTACGGCGCACAGTCTTACGCGCAGGGCGCCGCACAGGCGGGCTCCGGCTACTCGGCCACCCTGCAGCTCGATGACGGCAGCGGCCGCACTTATCAGCTCCGGGAAGGCAGCAACATCATCGGCCGCGGCCAGGACGCGCACTTCCGCCTGCCCGATACCGGTGTCTCGCGCAGGCATATCGAGGTGCGCTGGGACGGCCAGGTGGCCATGCTCTCCGATCTGGGCTCCACCAATGGCACCCTGGTCAACGGCTCCCCGGTGCAGGATTGGCAGCTCGCCGACGGGGATGTCATCCGCGCCGGACACTCCGAGATCCTGATCCGGATCGTGTGATCCCGTAAGCTCGCGGTGCAGGTCACGACATGGCGGAGCGGGATTGTGCCGCCGTATCGTGATCGGAATCGACCATCGGCCCTATGATGCTGCCAACAAACGCGCGGCAGACCAGGGGCCGACAAGACCAGCAGGCCGGTGGGGGGAACCGCACCCACGGCACCGACGTACACGGTCGAACAGGAGGTGGAGCGCCGTGCAGGGATTGATTCTGCAATTGACCCGTGCGGGGTTCCTGCTGCTGCTGTGGCTGTTCGTCTGGGCTGTGCTGCGGACCTTGCGCAGCGACATCTACGCGGCATCCGGCATTCGGATCCAGCCCAGGGCCGCACGCGGTTCCACGGTGCTGCCTTCCTTCAGCCGAGGCCAGAAGGGCGCCAAATATCTTGTGGTGACTCAAGGTTCACTCGCCGGGACGCGGATCACGCTCGGCACCCAACCCGTTTTGATCGGCCGTGCGGACGATTCCACGCTGGTGCTCACCGATGACTACGCCTCAACCAGGCATGCGCGGCTCTCACCGCGCGGTGACGATTGGTATGTCGAGGATCTCGGCTCCACCAATGGCACATATCTCGATCGTGCGAAAGTCACCACCGCCGTGCGGGTTCCGCTCGGCACCCCTGTCCGTGTCGGCAAAACAGTGATCGAGCTGCGATCGTGACACTTGTTCTCCGCTACGCAGCGCGCAGCGACCGCGGTCTCGTCCGAGGCAACAACGAAGATTCCGTCTACGCGGGCGCGCGGCTGCTCGCACTCGCCGATGGTATGGGCGGGCATGCGGCGGGCGAGGTGGCCTCGCAGTTGATGATCGCCGCGCTGGCCCACCTCGACGACGACGAGCCGGGCGATGATCTGCTCGGCAAACTCGACGCCGCCACCCGCGCGGGCAATGCCGCCATCGCCGATCAGGTCGAGGAGGAGCCCGAACTCGACGGTATGGGCACCACCCTCACCGCGATCCTGTTCGCGGGCAAGAAACTCGGCCTCGTGCATATCGGTGATTCGCGCGCCTATCTGCTGCGCGGCGCCGAGTTGGCGCAGATCACCCGCGACGACACGTTCGTGCAGTCGCTGGTCGACGAGGGCCGGATCACGCCGGAGCAGGCGCATACCCATCCGCAGCGTTCGCTGATCATGCGGGCGCTCACCGGAAATGAGATCGAGCCGACGCTGATCATGCGCGAGGCCCGTGCGGGCGACCGCTATCTGCTGTGCTCGGACGGACTTTCGGATGTGGTCAGCGATGAGACCATCGCCAACACCATGCGCGAGGGCGGCACCGACGAGTGCGCGGACCGACTCATCGAGTTGGCGCTGCGCAGCGGCGGTCCCGACAATGTGACGGTGGTCGTGGCCGATGTGATCGATCTCGATTACGGCCAGAGTCATCCGATCGTCGCGGGTGCGGCCTCGGGTCAGGACGAGGACACGCCGCCGCCGAATACGGCGGCCGGTCGAGCCGCCGCCATGCGTCCGCCGCGCGCCACCCCGCCGCGCAGGCCGGTCGCCGCGCCGGAGCCGCCGGAGCCGGGCAAATCCCACCGGATGCGCTGGATCCTGCTGGGTGTGGCGTTGGTGATCGCGGTCGCCGTGGGGCTTCTGGTGGGCTACAAGACGATTCGCAGCTACTACTACGTAGGTGCGGACAACGGCCAGGTGGTTATCCTGCGCGGCCTACCCGGTTCGGTGCTCGGCTATTCGATTCACGATGTGGATATCGTCGGCTGTGTCACGCGCGGCGGCGATATCAGCCTGGTCGAGCCGGGCAGTCTGCCGCAGACCTGCAAGGCGCTCAAACAGTCCGATCTCAAGCAGACCGGCCGCGATCAGGTGGACAAGGGTTTACCGCCCGGTTCGCTCGATCAGGCGAAGGATTCGATGCGGGCGCTATCGCGGGAACTGTTGCCGCCGTGCCTGTCCCGTGAGTCGGCCCCGCAGCCGGGTGTGGTGCCGCCGCCCGCGAACAACCCGGCTCCGCCACCGGCGAATAACGGCGCTCCGCCGCAGGCCCCCGGTGCGCCGCCCGCGGAGCCCGCGCCGAATCCCGCTCCCGCTGATCAGAAACCTCCGGCGCGGCAGGAGCCCGCCCCGCCTGCACCTGCGAGCAATCCCCAGACTCCGGGGGAGAACTGCCGGGTGACGGACTGATGTCCGCACCGGCACCGCCGTCCACTGGGGCCTACCCCAGTCCGCCGGGCGGATTCGCTCCCGCGCCGCCGCCCTCCACCCGACGCAATGTGGAATTGCTGCTGTTGGGCGGTGCGGCGGTGATCACCACCGCGGCCCTGGTGCTGGTGGAGGCCAGCCAGGAGCAGGAGATCACCTGGGATATCGCCAAATACGGACTGGCCTACCTCGGATTGTTCGGTGTCGCGCATCTGGTGGTGCGGCGTTTCGCCGCGTTCGCCGATCCGCTGCTGCTGCCGATCGTCGCTTTGCTCAACGGTCTCGGTCTGGTGCTGATCCACCGTTTGGATCTGGCCGCCGAGCAGGACGCGGCCTACAACTCCGCACCGCTGCCCGCCCCCGACGCCACCACGCAGGTGGGGTGGACGGCGCTGGGTATCGTGGTTTTCGCGGTGGTGCTCATCGTGTTGCGCGACTATCGCACCCTGGCCCGCTACACCTACACCATCGGCCTGCTGGGTCTGATCGCGCTGGCGATTCCGGCGATCCTGCCCGACGCCTATTCCGAGACCAATGGTTCCAAGATCTGGATCCGGCTGCCCGGATTCAGTGTGCAGCCGGGCGAATTCGCGAAGATCCTGCTGATCGTGTTCTTCGCCTCGGTGCTGGTGTCCAAGCGCGACCTGTTCACCGCAGCCGGGCGGCACATGTTCGGGATGGAGTTCCCGCGGGCGCGGGATCTGGGTCCGATCCTGCTGGTGTGGATCGTGTGCGTCGGGGTGCTGGTCTTCGAGAAGGATCTGGGCACCTCGCTGTTGATCTTCGCGACGGTGCTGGTGATGCTCTACATCGCCACCGAGCGGGTGGGTTGGTTGGTGATCGGCGGTGTGCTGCTGACCCTGGGCTTCCTGTTCGCCTATCAGGCGTTCGCCCACGTGCGGGTGCGCACGCTCACCTGGCTGCATCCGTTCGACGATTACAACAACACCGGCTATCAGATCTCGCAGTCGCTGTTCGGTCTGGCCACCGGCGGCCTGGCGGGGACGGGTCTCGGTAGCGGTCGCCCGAACAAGGTGCCGTTCGCCAAGACCGATTTCATCGTCGCGACGGTCGGTGAGGAACTGGGCCTGATCGGCTTGGCCGCGGTGCTCATGCTGTTCCTGGTCTTCGTGGTGCGCGGGCTGCGCACGGCGCTGGCGGTGCGCGACAGTTTCGGCAAACTGCTCGCCGCGGGCCTGGCGTTCACCATCGCCATCCAGGTGTTCGTGGTGGCGGGCGGTGTCACCAAACTGATTCCGCTGACGGGTCTCACCACACCGTTCATGTCCTACGGCGGTTCGTCGCTGCTGGCCAACTACGCGCTGCTCGCGATTCTGATCAAGATCTCCGACGCCGCCCGCGCCCCCGCGCCGGTGCGCAAGAAGGAACAGCCCGCCCTGGTCGAGGCCACCACCGAATTGCTGCGCAAACCCGCCGCCCGATCCGGAGTCGAGGAGACCAGTCGTCTCGAGGTGACCCGTCCGGATCCCGGCCGACCGGAAGCGAGGCCGCAGGAATGAATACTCCGCTGCGCCGGGTCGCCGTCGCGGTCATGGTGATGATCGTCGCGCTATTGCTCAATGCCACCTATGTGCAGGTGATCAAGGCCGACAGTCTGCGCTCGGATCCGCGCAATTCGCGCATCCTGCTCGATGAGTACTCCCGGCAGCGCGGGCAGATCTCGGCGGGCGGCACGGTGCTGGCCAGTTCGGTCGCGACCGAGGACCGCTACAAATACCTGCGCACCTACCGGGGCGATCCGGAGGCGTACGCACCGATCACCGGGTTCTATTCGATGCAGTACGGCAGCACCGCGCTGGAGCGGGCCGAGGATTCGGTGCTCAACGGCTCCGACAGCCAACTGTTCGGCAGGCATCTGGTCGACCTGATCTCGGGGCGCGATCCGCGCGGCGGCAATGTGCTCACCACCATCAACCCGGTGATGCAGAAGGTGGCCTACGACCAGCTCACCAGCAAGGGTTACACCGGTTCGGTGGTGGCCATCGAACCGAGCACCGGCCGAATTCTGACCATGGTGTCCACGCCCAGTTACGACCCGAACGAACTGTCGGGTCACGACGGCGCGAAAGGTACCCGTGCGTGGGAGTCGCTCAGCGCGGACCCACATCAGCCGATGTTGAATCGCGCCGTGTCGCAAACCTATCCGCCGGGATCCACCTTCAAGGTGGTGGTCACCGCCGCCGCGCTGGCCAATAACGCGGCCACCCCGGACGATCAGTTCACCGCCGCCCCCAACATCACGCTGCCGGGCACCGCGACCACCCTGGAGAACTACAACGGCACCCCGTGCGGCGGCGGGCCGACCGCCTCACTGCGCGACGCGTTCCGGATGTCGTGCAATACCGCGTTCGCCGAACTGGGTGTGAAGGTGGGCGCGGCGAATCTGAAGGACGAGGCCGCCGCCTTCGGTATCGGCGCGCACCGCGGCATCCCGATCCCGGTGGCGGAGAGCACCGTCGGCGCCATCTCCGACAACGCGGCGCTGGCCCAGAGCAGTATCGGCCAGCGCGATGTCGCACTCACCCCGTTGGACAACGCGGTGATCGCGGCTACGATCGCCAACGGCGGAGTGCGGATGGAGCCCTATCTGGTCGATGCCAGGCAGGGGCCGGATCTCACCGAATTGTCCAAGACCAAACCGGTTTCGGTCGGACAGGCCGTCAGCGCCCAGGTAGCGTCATCGCTGACCAATCTGATGATCGCTTCGGAGGACAACACCGCAGGACATGGCCAGTCCCGGTACCAGATCGCATCCAAGACCGGCACCGCCGAGCACGGAACCAACCCGCGCCAAACACCGCCGCACGCCTGGTACATCGCCTTCGCCCCGGCGCAGAACCCGAAGATCGCCATCGCGGTCATCGTGGAGAACGGCGGCGATCGGGCCTTGGCCGCCACCGGCGGTTCGGTCGCCGCACCCGTCGCGCGCGCGGTGCTGGACGCCGGTCTGCGAGCGGGCTGAAGGATATGAACGTGCGAGTTGAGGTTCGGGAGCCCCGATGCTGAACAACGGCGGGATGATCGCCGACCGCTACCGCCTGCAGCGGCTCATCGCCACAGGCGGTATGGGACAGGTCTGGGAAGCGCTGGACACCCGGCTGGATCGCCGCGTCGCGGTGAAGGTGCTCAAATCGGAGTTCTCCGCCGATCCGACCTTCCGGCACCGGTTCCGCACCGAGGCCAAGACGACGGCGCAGTTGAACCATCCCGGTATCGCGGGCATCTACGACTACGGCGAGACCACCGATCCGTTCGGCAGCGAAACCGCCTACCTGGTCATGGAATTGGTGCAGGGCGAGCCGCTGAACTCGGTGTTGAACCGCCTGGGTCGGCTCTCGGTGGCCCAGAGCCTGGACATGCTGGAGCAGACGGGGCGCGCGCTGGAGGTCGCGCACGCCGCGGGCGTGGTGCACCGCGATGTGAAACCGGGAAATATCCTGGTGACGCCCACCGGTCAGGTGAAGATCACCGATTTCGGTATCGCCAAGGCCGTGGACGCCTCCCCGGTGACCAAGACCGGCATGGTGATGGGCACCGCGCAGTACATCGCCCCGGAGCAGGCCGTCGGCGAGGACGCGACCGCGGCCAGCGACGTGTACTCCCTCGGTGTGGTCGGCTATGAGGCGCTGGCCGGGCAGCGGCCGTTCACCGGCGACGGCGCGATCACGGTGGCCATGAAGCACGTGCGCGAGGCCCCGCCGCCGATGCCGTCGGATCTGCCCGCGAATGTGCGCGAGCTGATCGAGATCACCTTGGCGAAGGATCCGGCGCTGCGCTATTCGCGCGGCGGCGAATTCGCCGACGCGGTCGCGGCCGTGCGGGCGGGTCGCAGGCCGCCGCCGCCCAGCGGTTTCAAGCAGGCCGCGCCGCCGACGGGCGCCACCACCGTGCTCCCGCCCAGCCCGACGGTCGTCATGGGTTCGGCCGCAACCGAATACGTGGGTGCGACCGCCCGCTACGCGGCCGGTTCCGCACCGGCCACCCAGCTCAATCCCGGCACGGTCCCGCCCGCCGACAAGGCCGCGGGCGGGCTGAGCCGGGGCCAGAAGTGGGGTATCGGCGTCGGCATCGGCGCGGTGCTACTCGGCGGTGTGGTCGGCTGGGCGGCGCTCGGCGGCGACGCGGGCGGCAAGTCGGTCACCCCGCCCGCCACCAGCGTGGCGCGGATAACGCCGCCGCCACCGCAGTCGAGCACCACCACCGCGGAGCCGACGACGACCACCCAGCGACCCACCACCACGGTCGAGCAGCCGCGCACCACGCCGCCGCAGACCACCACCGAAACCCCGACCACGACGCCGGAGCAGACGACGACCACCCAGCCCCCGACGACCACGACAACGCCGCCGAGCACCACCCGCCCGACGCCGAGCTTCCCGTCGCGGACCGGTACGCGCGTCACGCCCACGCTCGGCATACCATCGCTCGAAATCCCCGGCGCCCCCGGCTCAGGTCCGCAGTACGGCGCCTCCGACCCGTCTGATCAAGGATGGCCATGACGACCCCGAAGAATCTGTCCTCTCGCTATGAGCTGGGCGAGATCATCGGATTCGGTGGGATGTCCGAGGTGCACAGGGCCCGCGATCTGCGCCTGAGCCGCGATGTGGCGATCAAGGTGCTGCGCGCGGACCTGGCCCGCGACCCCACCTTCTATCTGCGGTTCAAGCGTGAGGCGCAGAACGCGGCCGCGCTGAATCATCCGGCGATCGTCGCGGTGTACGACACCGGCGAGGCCGAGGTGGACGGCGGTCCGCTGCCCTACATCGTGATGGAGTACGTCGACGGGGAGACGCTGCGCGATATCGTGCGCGGCAAGGGTCCGCTGCCGCCGCGCCGGGCCATGGAGGTCGTCGCCGACGTCTGTGCCGCACTGGATTTCAGCCACAAGGCCGGCATCGTGCATCGCGATATGAAGCCCGCGAATATCATGATCAACCGGGCGGGCGCGGTGAAGGTGATGGATTTCGGCATCGCCCGCGCCATCCACGACAGCTCCAGTCCGATGACCCAGACCGCCGCGGTGATCGGTACGGCGCAATATCTTTCGCCCGAGCAGGCGCGCGGCGAGACCGTCGACGCGCGATCGGATGTGTATTCGGTCGGCTGTGTGCTGTTCGAGATCCTCACGGGCGAACCGCCTTTCACCGGTGATTCACCGATCGCGGTGGCCTACCAGCATGTTCGGGAGGATCCCCGGCTGCCCTCGCATGTGCATCCCGGCGTCCCGCGCGAGCTGGATTCGGTGGTGCTCAAGGCGATGGCCAAGAATCCGGTCAACCGGTATCAGTCGGCGGCAGAGATGCGCGCCGACCTGATCCGGGTGCTCGGCGGGCAGAAGCCGAGCGCCCCCATGGTGATGACGGAGGAGGATCGCACCTCGATCCTCGGCGCGGAGGGTCCGCCGCCGCGCAGCTTTCGCACCGTCGACCGCAATGACGACACCGCCGAGCAGGAGCCCGCCGAACCGTCGGGTCCGCGCCGCACCCTCTATCTGGCCATCGCGGCCGCCGCGGCGGTGGCGGTGGCGTTCGGGCTGTTCTGGGTGCTGATCGGTCCGGGCAGCCGCCCGGATCAGGTCGCGGTGCCCGACCTGTCGAACAAATCCGCCCAGCAGGCCACCGACGCGCTGCAGAAGCTCGGTTTCACCGTCGCCATCCAGCAGAAGCCCGACAGCAAGGTCGCCACCGGCAATGTGATCTCCACCCAACCGCTGGGTGGGTCGCGTATCGATAAGGGCGGCACGGTCACCCTTCAGGTTTCCAGCGGTCCGCAGCAGGTCACGGTGCCCCGATTGACGGGTCTGTCCCAGCAGGAGGCCGAGCAGAAGCTCAATTCGATCGGTTTGCGCCTCGGCGCCAATGTCGATCACAAACCGTCGAGCAATACCGAGAAGGACAAGGTCATCGACCAGAATCCGTCGCCGGGCTCGAAGGTGGACGTGGACTGGGAGGTCGGTGTCTCGGTCGGCAACGGTCCCGAACCGGTGCGGGTCCCCAATGTGGTGGGCCAGACCATCGATGTGGCGCAGCCGAATATCGAGGGCAACGGGTTCAAGGTCGTAGTGCAGGAGGTGCCGTCCTCGCGGCCCAAGGGTGAGGTGATCGGCTCCAATCCGACCGGCGGCGCCAGCGCGGACAAGGGTTCCACGGTGACACTGCAGGTTTCCAGCGGCGGTATCACCATGCCGAGCCTGGTCGGGCAGACGCCCGCGCAGGCATTGGAGACGCTGCGCGGCGCGGGGTGGACCGGGACGACCAGCCAGATCACCCAGACCACGCAGGGCACCTTCGCGCCGGGCGAGGTCGGGCGGATCCTGAGTCAGCAGCCTTCGGCCGGGTCGTCGGTGCCGAAGAACGGCACGATCACCATCACGACCGGGGTGCTCGGCCCGAACTGACCGGAAACACGAACCGGTCGGTCCGGATAGCGGGACAATGGGGTTGCTTCATACCTGTTCAGCAGTGCTGACTGTGAGGAGTAACCCCATGACCACTGCCAGAGACATCATGAAACCCGGCGCGCAATGGATCTCGCGCGACGAATCGGTGGGCAAAGCGGCGCGGGTGATGGCCGAACTCGGTGTCGGCTCGGTCGTCGTCGCCGATGAGAACGAGCGGATGTGCGGCATCATCACCGACCGCGACATCGTGGTGAAATGCGTTGCGCAGGGCCTGTCCCCGACCACCACCCGTGCCTGGGACCTGTGCGAGAAGACGCCCTACTGGATCGACGCCGACGCCGAAGTGGACGCCGTCCTGGAATCCATGGAGTCGCATCGGGTCAAGCGCATGCCGGTGATCGACAACAAGCGGCTGATCGGCATGATCAGCGAGGCCGATCTGGCCCGCCACCTCGACGACAACCAGCTGAGCGAATTCGTCACCGCCCTCTACGGTCGCCCCTGATCCCTATCCGCCGGACAGGTCGAGGTGCCGGTTCATCGCCATGGCCGCCTCGGCCAGCTCCGGCAGCTCGACCACCTCGACATCGTTCGCGCGCAGCGTTTCCACACCCACGCAGTTGTGTACGAACAGCGCCGGTTCGCGCCAGGCGATGACCACACGACCTATGCCCGCCCGCAGGATCCGCTCGGTGCACGGCACGCGGGCGGAAGCGCGCCGGGAACACGGTTCCAGGGTGCTATAGAGGGTGGCGCCGGTCAGGTCGACATCGTCGGCGAGTTTGTCGAGCGCGGCTTCCTCCGCGTGCGCCTTGGGATCGGATTCGCGGGAGAAGCCTGCGGCTATCTCGACGCCCGCGGCGACGATCACCGCACCGACCGAGTAGGCCGTCTCGCTCGGTGGACATTCGTGCGCGAGCTCGATGGCCCTGCGCATGAATCGGTGATCCATCATTTCGGTCATTGCTCCTGCTCCCACGCGACGGATTCCCCCGCAACCGATTTCGGCAGGTAGCGCAGCACCGCGATATCCCCGACCTGCTCGACGCCCACCAGACCCATCCTGCGGCGCGCCCCGCCGGGAAATTCGGCGGGATCGACGAAACGCGGGGCGGCGGTGGCACCCACCAGGATCGGCGCGACCGCCATGCGCAACTCATCGGCCAAATCCCCGGCGAGGAACTGGGTGTGCATACTCGTCCCGCCCTCGACGAGCAGTCGCGCGATACCGCGGCGCCCGAGATCGTCCAGCAGCGCGCCGAGGTCGATTTCCGTACCCAGCGAGACGATTTCGGCGAGTCCGGTCAACCCGCTCAGTCGTGCGGCACCGAAATTGGTGGTGTAGACCAGCTTTTCGCCGCCGGTATGCCAGAACCGCAGTTCCGGCGCGAGATCCCCGCGCGCGCTCACCACGATCTTGATCGGGTACTCGGCGCGCCCCTCTGCCAGGCGGGCCGCGCGCCGCGCCGCATTATTGACCAGTAGCCGCGGATTGTCCCGACGCAGCGTCCCCGCGCCGATCAGGATCGCGTCGGCGGCGGCCCGCAACCGGTCCACCCGGTCGAGGTCGGCGGCATCGGAGAGGATCAGGCGCGCATCGCTGTCGTCATCTATATAGCCGTCGATACTGACGGCGACGGACAGCAGCACCCGAGGTCGGGCCGTCACTGCACCACCAGCGCGGCGACCTCCGCCTCCAACATGTCCACCAGGCCCTCGGCGGGCCGCTCCCCGCATACCTCGAGCCAGTTGGCGAGCATGCGGTGACCGCCCTGGGTCAGCACCGACTCGGGATGGAACTGCACCCCGTGGATGGGCAGCGTGCGATGCCGCATGGCCATGACGATGCCGCTCTCGGTGCGGCCGAGCACCTCGATCTCGGGGGGCAGGGTGTCCTCCAGGACCGTCAGCGAGTGGTACCTGGTGGCGGTGAACGGGTCGGGCAGGCCCGCGAGCACACCCGCCCCGATGTGGAAGACCGAACTCGTCTTGCCGTGCAGCAGTTCGGGCGCGCGGGTGACCGTCGCACCGAATGCCGCCCCGATGGCCTGATGCCCGAGGCAGACGCCGAGCAGCGGCTTGGCCTGCGCGGCGCAGGCCCGCACCAACTCGATGCTGCGACCCGCCCGATCGGGGGTGCCCGGACCGGGGCTGATCAGGATGCCGTCGAATTCGGCGACCACCGCGGCCGGATCGGCGAGTTTCGCATCGTCGTTGCGCCAGACCACGGCCTGCGCGCCCAATTGGCCCAGGTACTGCACCAGGTTGAAGACGAAGCTGTCGTAGTTGTCGACGACGAGTACGCGCATGGATCGAGACTAGCCGCCGATGCTCCATCATTTCCCTGTTGGGATAGCCTGGAGGCACACCGGCGGTCGCGGCGAACCGCGTCCGGCTCGACACCGCCAGCACTACAAACGACACCGCCCACCGGTACCGACCGCCCGCCGAACACGAGGACACCATGCCCAAGTCGAAGGTCCGCAAGAAGACCGACTACACCATCAACCCGGCCAGCCGGACTCCGGTGAAGATCAAGGGTGGCGGGCCGTCCCCGGTCTGGTACGTGACGATCATGCTCGGGTTCATGTTGGCCGGGCTGGTCTGGCTGCTGGTCTACTACCTGGCGGGTGAGCAGCTCAAGTGGATCAACGATCTCAACGCGTGGAACTTCCTGATCGGATTCGGCCTGATGGTGATCGGCCTGATCATGACCATGCGCTGGCGCTGATTACAGACATGTCATTCATTCACATCTGTGGATGACCCTGTGGACAACTCGAGGAAAACCGTGGGAAATCCCGTGGAACCGGCGCCTCGTCTTGCCTGGACCACACCGACACCGGCCCTCATCGTGGTGACGATCGGCGGGGTGGTCCTCGCCGGTGCGGCGATCGTGGCCAATGACGGGGCCAGTCGACTGCTCATCGGATTGGCCGCCGTCGGCCTGCTCGGCCTGTCCGCCCTCGGATTCCGGCAGCGCCCCCGGCTCACCGTACTGCCCGGACCGGACCCGAAGCTGGTCGTGCGCACCCTGGCGGGTCCCGCCGAATACACCCGCGATCAGATCACCAGGGCCAGGGTCGTCGCCTACCGCCGCCTGGGCCGCAAAATGCCGATGCTGGAGATCGATGTCGAGCACGACGGCGCCGAGCGGCTGCTGATCTTCGGCCGCTGGGATCTGGGGGCCAACCCCAATGACGTCTTCGAATCCCTGATCACCAACGGGCTGGCCAAATAGCTCCGCTCACTCCAGCGTGATCTTGGAGATCACCACCGGTTCCAGCGGGCGATTGTTGCGGTCGGTCTGGATGGTCGCGATGGTGTCGACCACCCGGCGCGAATCCTGGTCCAGGACCGCGCCGAAGATGGTGTGGCGCCGATTGAGATGCGGCTGCGGACTCACCGTAATGAAGAACTGCGATCCGTTCGTCGCCGGACCGCCATTGGCCATGGCCAGCAGGTAGCCGCGATCGAAGCGCAACTCCGGATGGAATTCGTCGGCGAAGGTGTAGCCGGGACCGCCGCGGCCGGTGCCCGTGGGGTCACCACCCTGAATCATGAACCCGCTCATCACCCGGTGGAAGAGCGCGCCGTCGTAGAACGGGCCGGTGCTGCCGCCGCTGGCATTCTCGGTGGTGTACTGCGCGGAGCCGTCGGCCAACGCGCGGAAGTTGCGCACCGTCTTGGGAGCGTGGTGACCGAAGAGCGCGAGCCTGATATCCCCGTGGTTGGTGTGCAGGATCGCGGTCGAGGTCTGATTCGGTGAGGTCACGCGGGACATCGTCCCATGCGGCACAGCCGATTCCGGGGATCGGGTGTGACGGGCCGCCTACTGCGCGATCCGCCCCGCTGTGCCAGAGTGGTCCCATGACTTCGGCGCGCTTGCATCTGTCCGCAGGTACCCGCAATCGGCTGCTGCTCGCGACCGGTATCGCCGTCGCGGGCGGGGTGGCCTGGCTGGTGCGCAGCAGGCGGCCGCAGCCGCCTGTCCCCGCGCCCGCCCCGCCGCGAATCGGATACTCCCGCAACGGTTCCAGCCCGGCGCCCGCCGCGGTCTGAGCAGAGAAGGCCGCATCCCGATCCAGGCGGTGCTCGGGGGAACCGGATCCGGATGCGACCGGTTGAATCATGCGCCCGGCCCGGCGCCGCGGCGCGGGTAGCGAACTACCCGATTCACTTCGGGTCGGTACTCGACCCGACCCACTCCAGCGGTTGCACCACGATCCCGTTCGGATCGCTCACCTGGAAAAGCCTTTCGCCCCATGGCTGTTCGAGCAGCGGCAGGGTGATGTTCGCACCCACCGCGCTCCGCCGCGGCGGCATACTCGACGGTGAAGACGAGGGCGAAACCACCCGAGGCCACATTCCGCTGTTTGTTGCGGCAGTATCTCCAGGCCGAGTTCGTGTATCGCGATACCAGGGAGCGTCGAGCCTGGTCAGCGCGACGAATCCCGGCGCGGCGATGTCCGTGGCGTGCCGATGCTTATCGAACCCCTGTACGACATGCCCGGACCGTGTGCGACACGCGACAAATCCGACCGATTTCGGGCCGGGACGGCGGCCCGCGAAGCGATTCGCGACACACCTGGACCGGTCGGCACGTTTTTCCCGATCCAGGCGAGCAACTGACCAGTTTTTTCGAGGTCGCTGTAAAACCTTGCGCGACAAGGTATTTGAGAATTGCGGTGACGATCACCCCCGCAATTTCCGCCATTGGGCGTCCATGCGGCAAACCCGATGCGGCGATTCTCAGGTCGGACGACCCGAAAAATCTTCCAAAGTGACCCTCGCCGCGCGCACACAATCGCCGATCATCGCGTAGGATCGTTCACGTCGGCCCCTCCCCCCCGGGCCGACCTTACGCGGGCCTCGGCTAACTCCCCCCCTTCGCCGAGGCCCGCTCCCCATTTTTGGGCAGGCACAGTTGGAGTAGGTTTTTCAGCCTTCGAACGCGCGCCATGCGGCGGCCAAACGCTGCGCCCGCACCCGACCCGCGATGCCGAGCAGCGGACGATCGCGCTCCCACCGCGCGCGATGCGCCGGATTCGCCTCGGCCCAAAGCGGATTCAGCTCCTCGAGCAGCTCGGCCACAAAGTCGTAGACCCCGCCGAGCGCGATATGCGCACCCGGCGTGCGCCCGCCACCCGGCCGGTCCACCTCGAGTCCGCGCACCATCGCCACCCCCGCGAGCAGCCGCTGCGCCACCGACTCCGGCCAGTTCGATTCCCGCGCCACCCGCAGCAGCCAGCCCAGCGCGGCGGCGAGGACGTGCGCGTCCTCCAGGGTGCGGAAGGGTTTCAGGTAGTCGAGATAGCCGTCACCGGGTAGGGGGATCGCCGCCGCGGCGGTGAAAGTCACCGCCGCGTGCGGGATTTCGGGAACGAACGGTGCGGGCGGACGATCCTCGATCGCAACGCCGTCGGCTGTGGCGTCGACCAGCGCGGCCCGCAGCACATTGCGCTCCCCCTCCTGCCCCACACTGGCGACGACGACCAACCGCCGCGCCATTCGCCCAAGGGTGACAAAGGTTTTCGTCCCATCGACCACCCAACCGCCCGCACGCTCGGTGAGCCTCGCGCGGATCGCGGCGGGATGCGCGCCGTCCGCCTCGGTCGCGCACAGCGCCGAGGGCAGGCCCGCCAGTTCGGGCAACAGGCAGCGCAGCGCCTCCTGATAGCCGCTGAGAAAGGCGAAACCCAGCCGGTCGGCACCGAATCCGCCCGCCACCGCGGCATCCACCGTCCGGTCGAATTCGGCCGCCGTACGCAGATGCCGCGCCCACACCTCCTGGAGGGTGTCGAGCGGTTCGGGCGGCGCGGTCAGCACATGATCAAATACCGATTCCACGCCTGCACGGTAATCGGCCGAACCCGCCCGAACCGCGCCACACGGTCCGAGCGATCAACCGGCGAACACCCGACTGCGCGCGAACACACCCCGCGATCGAGGCTCACGAAGGGGTATCACTATGGGGAAGCCCTTCCGAAAAGAGGAGCCCCACCTGTGCCGAAACCCGAAGAAATCCGCAGAAAAGCACTCTTCGACAGCGAAGCCAGGCTCTCCTGGGTGCTCGCCGCACTGGCCGGGCTCATCGGCGCGGCGGCATTCATGCATACCGCCGGCTACTTCGTCACCTTCATGACAGGCAATACCGAGCGAGCCATCCTCGGGCACTTCCACGGCGAACCGGACCTCGCCGTACCGGCCGCGCTGCTGCTGCTCGCCTTCCTGACCGGTGTGGTGTTCGCGTCCTGGTGCCGCAGACACTTCTGGTCCGGACATCCGCACGGCCCGGTGCTGCTGACCACCGCATCCCTCGCCGTGGCGGCCGCCGTCGACCTGCTGCTGTACCTCGGCGCCACCACGCCCACCATCGACTTCGTGCCGATCCTGTTCGTCGCGTTCGGTGTCGGCGCGCTCAACACCTCATTCGTCAAGAACGGTGAGGTCTCGGTGCCACTCAGCTATGTCACCGGCACGCTGGTCAAAATGGGTCAGGGCATCGAACGCCACCTCGCGGGCGGCGACTACGCCGACTGGCTCGGCTACTTCCTGCTCTACGCCGCCTTCTCCCTCGGCGCGCTGCTGGGCGGGCTGCTCAGCCTGCTGGTCTCGGGCTGGGCGATGCTGGTCACCGCGACCGGGGTCTGCCTGGTCGTCACCTGCTACACCTACCTGCATCTGGATCGGCACGGTCCGCCCGCGCGTTGACGATCCCCCGATCAGACTGTGTGCGAGACTCCCCCCACCGAGGCGAAAGGCGATTTCGATGCGCACATTCAAACTCCAGGTGCAGACCACCATTGACGGCTACATGTGCGGCCCGCATGGGGAAATGGATTGGATGTCCCACCCCTGGAGCAGTGATCTCGCCGCGTATGTCACCGCGCTGACCGATCCGGTGGACACCATCGTGCTCGGCCGCAAACTCGCCGAGGGTTTCATACCCGCGTGGGCCGCCCGGCCGGAACACGAAACACAGGCGGCCATCGATAAAATGAACAACACCCCAAAGGTGGTCATCAGCGATTCGCTCACCGAATCCCCCTGGGACAACGCCACCGTCGCGGGCGGCGACCTCACCGCGGTGATCACCGAACTCAAATCCCGCCCCGGCGGCGATATCATCGCCTACGGCGGCGCCACCCTCGTCGCGGGCCTCATCGCGCACGAACTCCTCGACGAACTACATCTTTTCGTCAATCCCACCACCATCGGCGCGGGACTCCCCGTATTCCCCACCAGCGGATATCAGCGCTTCGCACCGGCCGGCGCGATTCCCTTCGACTGCGGCATCACCGTGCTGAAGTACGCGCCGAAACGCTGATCCATTGGGTGAGCGGGCCTTTCGCACGCTCACCCACCTTCGTCAGTCCAGATCCACGACACCCGAGCAGGTGACGGCGGGCACAGGGAAGAATCCGCTGTTCGCCACCGACACATCGATGCGGACCGGGCCGGAACCGGTCGGCACCCTCGGGAAATTCACATTGGCCGTATACGGCATCCCGACCCGCGCGTATCCGGTGACCGAACCGGATGCGCCGGTGTTCAGATTCGTCCACGTCAATGTCGGCCTGGTGTCATAGCCGAAAATGCTGCTGCCGCCGTAGACACTGATATCGGCCGACCCCGCCTGGTTGTACTGCGAGGCGATCACCTGCCCGCTGTAGGGCATATCGATAATGTTGGGACTGGACCCCTGGCACCCATTGGTCACCAGTTTGCCGCTCGGATCCGCCGCCGCCACACCGGCTCCCGCGAGACCGAGCCCCGCCACCACGACCGCACCCACCGCAACACGCGTGGCCATCATCGCAAAACGATTCCGCAACAAATTATTCCGCCTCTCGGCTCAGATCCCCGGAAATATCGCTCGAACAAGCAGCGGAACCGTAGCATCACGCGACCGCTGCGCCACAAGCCCCGAGAAATACCGCTATCGGCAATTCGACTGCTACCGAACGGAACCGATCCGAAGAGATCCGGACAGAACAAAGGCGAGCACTCACCGAGGAGCACTCGCCTTGTAAGCGGAGGAGCACCGAACCGCGCCGAGAGCGAGTTCTACCGTCCCCGTACGTGATTCAGTTTGCCGTGCCCTCGCGCCAGACATCGGCCTCGCCGCGCTGCCGAAGCTTGGAGATGCCAATGACGACCGCGACGACAACACCCAGAGTCAGAAGAATTTTCATGCGACCACCCTACCCGCGCCCCGAAACAAGGCGGCAGCCGAATCGATCCCACACCGCCCCGACCCCGAACAACCAGCCACTGTCGAACCTCACCCAACCTGACCGCCGCCGATTCAGGATCGTCCGCAACGCCATCACGCCGCGCCGGGCGCTCGCAGAGCGAACGCCCGGCGCGGCGGATACCGGTTGATCCGATCCAACACGAACTCCCTCGTCATCGGCTCACTCGTCATGCACCTGTCGAATCAACCAATCCCACGGGTCGTCGTGTGCATCACGATGAAGCCGAGACCACTCGGAGGTCGGACTCGCAGCGCTGTCGTTGAATTGCGCTCAGTGCATCCGACGGGCATGTGCGTGATGATGATCCCTACGATGGCCATGCATACCCATGGTCTCGTTGGAGACTGTGCCGCTGTCGACAGCCAGGGGCGGCACGTAGGAGACGACGTTCCCGCTGCGGTGCTCAGTATCCCGAACCTTGTTCTGGTCCATGATGCTTCTCCTTCCGGTAAGAACAGTGGGTACTTCCGGTCGATGAAACGTACTGCGCCTCACATACGACTACGACCCTATGTGTCGAATCCATTCCACACGCCACAGTTCGCCGAATTAGTGCCTGTACCTGTGCGATTGCACTTCGCGAACAGTCGACGATCCCGCCGAGCGACACCACTCCCACCAAACCATCCCCGCCGAAATCGTCCGCAACGCACAACGATTCCACCGACAACAGGCCCAACACCGAGAATCGGGACCAGCAGCGAACCCTACGCACAGCCCCACGGCCATCCGTAGCCAACAACGGACGACACACAGCCACGCAAGGACCAGGAATGCGGTGGCGGGAAGGCGAGCCAGGAGAAGGGGATCCGGAAGCTGACAGCGGAACTAACGCACAAGCGCGGGAGTCCGGAAGCTGCCGGTGAGACAGGCACCCAAGCAACGAAACGCAACCACCACGAACCGGGGGTCCGGGGGCGCCAGCCCGCCGGGTGGGGCGTGGGGGCTTCGCCCCCACAAAATACGCGGAACAAGAAACGGCCCATGCTCTCCATGAGCATGGGCCGCCTATCTTGTGGAGCCTAGGGGAATCGAACCCCTAACCCCTGCCTTGCAAAGGCAGTGCTCTGCCAATTGAGCTAAGGCCCCTCGACCACCAGGTGGTATCGATGATGATCCGACCGGGGTGGGAGAACCATAACAATCGTAGTGGGCCTAGGAGGACTTGAACCTCCGACCTCTTCGTTATCAGCGAAGCGCTCTAACCGCCTGAGCTATAGGCCCTCAAATTTGTTCTGTGAGCCGCTCGAAGCTGCTAACCGAACCGAGGCAGAAGATTACCCTACCGGCGGGCCGACTACCAAAACGGCCGGTACCGGCCTTGGGGAAGGCGGTACCGGCCGTAGGCGGAAGGGACCGGGATCAGTCGGGATCGGCCAGGGTGACCTGGATGCCGCCGACCAGATCGCAGCACTGGTTGTAGATGAAGACGCCGATGGTGCCGAGCGCGGTGAAAAGCACCACATTGATCAGCCCGATGACGCCCGCGTAGCCGAATACCGTTCCGGCGCTGATCAATCCGCCCGAACCGCTGTCGGAGGACACGATATCGGTGAAGCTGCTGTTGAGTCGGCCCCACACACCCATGCCTTCGAGCACGATGTAGAGCAGGCCGACGGCCAGCATCCAGACGAAGAACATGGCCACGCTGATCACCAGGCTGATCTTCAGCATGGACCACGGGTCGATGCGGCGGATCTGCACGGTGGCGCGCAGCGGCTCCCCGGAGGCCACGGATTGGGCCACCGCCACCGGGACGGCGGGTGAGACCGGCGGCTGCGGGCCGGTGGTCTCCGGATGCGGCAGCGGATGGCGGATCTCCGACAGGTCGGGCATGTCCTTGATCAGTTCCGGGCGGGCGATGCTGCGGGTGGGTCCGTCGATGCCGACGGACTTCACCATCGCCGCCTCCTTGCGGGCCGCCTTGGCGGCGAGATCCGCGGTGGTGCGGGCATTGGTCATCCCGCCGCCGAGACCGACCCCGCCGGTGGGTCGACCGGTGACCGGGGCCTGACCCGGCCGGTACAGGTTGGACTGTGGTTCCCGCTGCGGCAGCAGCGGACCACCGCTGCCCGGCGTCTCCGGGGCGGCGTCCATGCGGACGGTTTTGTCGCCCGGCGCCCCCGGCGGCCCGTCACCCGAAGCGACGGGCCGGGGAATCGGCCGCGGCGGAATCGGAGACGGTGCGATCCGCTCGGTCAGGCCGTTCGGGTGCCGCTCGTCGTTCGGCTGGTTCGGAGTCGTCAATGGGATTCCTTAGATCCGTTCGTTGCCGCCGCTTGAGGATTACTGATCGGAAGTACCACTGGGGCCATCGCCTGCCTCCGGATCGGGCTCATCGGCATTGCGCGCGATAGCAAGCAAGGTATCCCCATCCGCGAGGTTCATCAATCGCACGCCCTTGGTCTGCCTGCCCGCCTTGCGCACCTGGTTGGCCGCGGTGCGAATGACGCCGCCGCCGGAGGTGATGGCGTAGAGCTCGTCGATGTCGTCGACGATGAGCGCGCCGACCAGCGTGCCACGCCGCTCGTCGTACTGGATGGTCAACACGCCTTTACCGCCGCGTCCCTGCGGGGTGTACTCCTCGATGGCGGTCCGCTTGGAGTAGCCGCCGGAGGTGGCCACCAGCAGGTAGGTGCCTTCGCGCACCACGTTCAGCGACAGCAGTTCGTCATCGGCGTTGAACCGCATGCCCTGCACGCCGGAGGTGGCCCGGCCCATGGGGCGCAGCGCCTCGTCGGTGGCCGAGAAGCGGATGGACTGGCCCTTGGCCGAGACCAGCAGCAGGTCCTCGTCGGCGGAGCAGAGCACCGCGCCGACCAGTTCGTCATCCTCGCGCAGGTTCACCGCGACGATGCCGCCGCTGCGGTTGGAGTCGAAATCGGTCAGCTTCGACTTCTTGACCAGGCCGTTCTTGGTGGCCAACACCAGGTAGGGCGCGTCGTCGTAGGACTTGATCTGGATGATCTGGGCGATGCGCTCATCCGGTTGGAAGGCGAGCAGGTTGGCCACGTGCTGACCGCGGGCGGTGCGGTTGGCCTCGGGCAGTTCGTACGCCTTGGCCCGATACACCCGGCCCTTATTGGTGAAGAACAGCAGCCAGTCGTGGGTCGAGGAGATGAAGAAGTGCTTGACCAGGTCGTCCTGTTTGAGGCCCGCGCCCTGCACGCCCTTGCCGCCGCGCTTCTGCGAGCGGTACAGGTCGGTCTTGGTGCGCTTGGCGTAACCGGTCTCGGTAATCGTGACCACCACGTCTTCGCGGGCGATCAGGTCCTCGTCGGCCACCTCACCGTCGGCGGCGATGATGCGGGTGCGCCGGTCGTCGCCGTACTTCTCGACGATCTCGCGCAACTCGTCGCGCACGATGATGCGCTGCCGCTCCGGCTTGGCCAGAATGTCCTTCAGATCGGCGATCTCGGCCTCGATCTTGACCAATTCGTCGACGATCTTCTGCCGCTCCAGGGCCGAGAGGCGACGCAACTGCATATCGAGGATGGCGGTGGCCTGGATCTCGTCGATCTCCAGCAACCGCATCAGCCCGGTGCGCGCGGTCTCGGTATCGGCCGAGCGACGGATCAGCGCGATGACCTCGTCCAGCGCGTCGAGCGCCTTGACCAGGCCGCGCAGGATGTGGGCGCGCTCCTCGGCCTTGCGCAGCAGGTAGCGGGTGCGCCGCACGATGACGTCCAACTGGTGCTCGACGTAGAGCCGGATCATCTGATCCAGCCGTAGCGTGCGCGGCACCCCGTCGACGATCGAGAGCATGTTCGCGCCGAAGCTGGTCTGCAACTGGGTGTGCTTGTACAGGTTGTTGAGCACGACCTTGGCGACGGCGTCGCGCTTGACCGTGACCACGATGCGCATACCCGCGCGGTCGGAGGACTCGTCGTGGATATCGGAGATACCCGCGATCTTGCCGTCCTTCACCTGCTCGGCGATCGAGTTGATGAAGTTGTCGGTATTGACCTGGTAGGGCAGTTCGGTGATGACGATGGTGGTGCGGCCGCGGCTGTCCTCCTCGATCTCCACCACACCGCGCATGCGGATCGAACCGCGGCCGGTGGTGTAGGCGTCGTGGATGCCCTGGCCGCCGACGATCAGGCCGTGCGTCGGGAAGTCGGGTCCCTTGACCCGCTCCATGCAGGCCGCGAGGGTGGCCTCCTCGTCGGCCTCGTAGTTCTCCAGCGCCCAGGTGATGGCCTCGGCCAGCTCGTTGAGATTGTGCGGCGGGATATTGGTGGCCATACCGACGGCGATGCCATTGCTGCCGTTCATCAGCAGGGCGGGCACCCTGGCGGGGAGGACCACCGGCTCCTGCGAGCGGCCGTCGTAGTTGGGCACGAAATCGACCGTCTCGTGGTCGATTTCGCGCAGCAGCTCCATCGCCAGCGGGGTCAGCCTGCACTCGGTGTAGCGCATGGCGGCCGCGCCGTCATTGCCTCGGGACCCGAAATTGCCCTGGCCGTCGACCAGCGGGTAGCGCAGCGACCACGGCTGGGCCATCCGGACCAGGGTGTCGTAAATGGAGGCGTCGCCGTGCGGGTGGTAGTTGCCCATGGTCTCGGCGACCGGGCGGGCCGACTTCACGTAGCCGCGGTCGGGGCGGTAGCCGTTGTCGTACATCGCGTAGAGCACGCGCCGGTGCACCGGTTTGAGCCCATCGCGGACATCGGGCAGGGCGCGGCCGACGATGACGCTCATGGCGTAATCGATGTAGCTGCTCTGCATCTCGTTTTGGATATCGACCGGTTCGATCCGGTCACCGGCACCGCCGTTCGGGGGCAGCGTGGTCTCAGTCATGCAATGGTCTCCTTAGAAGCCTGGCCGGAAATGGCGCTGTCGCAGCGGAATTCCCGCCGGCTACACATCGAGGAAGCGCACGTCCTTGGCATTGCGGGTAATGAAGCTGCGCCGGGCCTCCACGTCCTCGCCCATCAGCACGGAGAACAGTTCATCGGCGGCGGCGGCATCATCCAATGTCACTTGACGCAGCACCCGAACCGCCGGATCCATGGTGGTCTCCCACAGCTCCTTGGCGTTCATCTCGCCGAGACCTTTGTAGCGCTGGACGCCGTCGTCCTTGTTGATCTTCTTCCCTGCGGCGAGGCCCGCCTCGATCAGGCCGTCGCGCTCGCGATCGGAGTACGCGAACTCCGGCTCGGTGCGCTGCCACTTGAGCTTGTACAGCGGCGGCTGCGCCAGGTAGACGTGCCCGTGCTCGACGAGCGGACGCATGAACCGGAACAGCAGCGTCAACAGCAGCGTGGAGATGTGCTGACCGTCGACGTCGGCGTCGGCCATCAGCACGATCTTGTGATAGCGCAGCTTGTTGATATCGAATTCGTCGTGGATACCGGTGCCGAAGGCGGTGATGATCGACTGGACCTCGTTGTTCTTGAGAACCCGGTCGATGCGCGCCTTCTCCACATTGATGATCTTGCCGCGCAGCGGCAGGATCGCCTGATACATCGAGTCGCGGCCGGATTTGGCCGAACCACCGGCGGAGTCGCCCTCCACGATGTAGATCTCGGACTTCTGCGGATCCTTGGAACGGCAGTCGGCCAGCTTGCCCGGTAGGCCACCCAGATCGGTGGCGCTCTTGCGGCGCACCAGCTCACGCGCCTTGCGCGCCGCGACACGGGCCTGCGCGGAGGAAACGGCCTTGTTCACAATGGTTTTGGCATCGGCCGGATTGGCCTCGAACCAGTGCGCCAGGTGCTCGTTGCAGGTGCGCTGCACGAAGGATTTGACCTCGGTATTGCCCAGCTTCGTCTTGGTCTGGCCCTCGAACTGCGGCTCGCTGACCTTCACGCTGACGATCGCGGCGAGACCCTCGCGAATATCGTCGCCGGTGAGGTTGCCGTCTTTGTCCTTGATGAGCTTCTTGTCCTTGGCGTACTTGTTGACCACCGTGGTCAGCGCCGCGCGGAAACCCTCCTCGTGGGTGCCGCCCTCGTGGGTGTTGATGGTGTTGGCGAAGGTGTGCACCGACTCCGAATAGCCGGAGTTCCACTGCATCGCCACCTCGAGCTCGTGGCCGGTGCCCTTGCCGGTGAAGCCGACCACCGAATTATGGATGGGCTGCTTGGTCCTGTTGATGTGGCGGACGAAATCCTCCAGGCCACCCGGATAGTGGTAGGTGCGGGTCTTGACCTTCGGCGCCGCGGGGGCCTCCTCGGCGCCCTCCTCCAGATGCTTGGGCGCCTCGGCGGTCTCGCTGACCACCTCATCGGTGATATCGCTCGCGGTGACGCGCTCATCGGTGAGGGTGATGGTCAGACCCTTGTTGAGGAAGGCCATCTCCTGCAGGCGGCGGGCCACCGTCTCGAAGTTGTAGGTGGTGCTCTCGAAGATCTGCGGATCGGCCCAGAAGCGAATGGTGGTGCCGGTCTGCTTGGACGGCTCGCCCTGGACGAGTTTGCCGGGGACCGCGTCCTTGTAGGTCTGGCTCCAGTGGTAGCCGTCGGTCCGGACCTCGGCCTCCAGCCGGGTGGACAACGCGTTGACCACGGAGATGCCGACGCCATGCAGACCGCCGGAGACCGCGTAGGCATCGGAGTCGAACTTGCCGCCCGCGTGCAATTGAGTCATGACGACCTCGATGGTCGGCACGCCCTGTTCATGCATGGCCACCGGGATACCGCGGCCGTCGTCGACCACCTCGACGCCGCCGTCGGCGAGCAGCTTCACATCGACCCTGGTCGCGTAGCCCGCCATCGCCTCGTCGACGGAGTTGTCGACCACCTCCCAGATCAGGTGATGCAGGCCGCGCTCACCGGTGGAGCCGATATACATGCCGGGGCGCAGGCGAACCGCTTCGAGCCCCTCGAGGACTTTGATGGAGGCGGCACCATAGTTCTGCCCGGAGTTCGAGCCCGATGCGTTGGAGTCGTTGGCAGCCACTGGTCGGTAGCTCTCCTTACTTGCTGATCCTGAAGGCAGCGGTCGAACAGCACACGTCGAGACCCATACTTCTTGACAGTTCGAGAATTCCGGGTTCGTGCGGAGCTGTGCGGTACGCGCCGAAGGTATCGCCGCTAGTTACGCCACCATCCTACTGGTACGCCCATCCTAGGGTGTACCTACGACACCCCTGACGGCTCCGTGAATGCGAGAAATCGGATTGCCGCGAGTCCGGTTGTCCCTTCGAGGTGATTCGCGGCCCCTCCCGCGCGCTCGGACCTTTCCGGCGCATCCGGTCGCGAACGGATCGACTCGGGTTCCGCGCGGTGTCCGAATCTGTCCCGCCATCCAGGGCGGACGATCATGAACCGGACGTCCGGACCGAAATATCCTGCGCGAGCACGACCTTCGAACGGGTCAGGCTTTTCCTTCATGTTTGATCGCGAATTCGGCGGTGCGCTCGGCCAGGTCGGCCGGATGCGACAGGGGCGACCAGTGCCGGGCCGCGAGCTCGGAGGTGGTGAGATCCGACACCCACCGATCCGCCTCGGCGTGCACCACCGGACGTACGGCCGGGTCACCGGTGGAAACGATCACCTGCACCGGGACCTCGACCGGGCGCGGGTTCGGATGTTGCAGGTGTGAACGAATATTGGCGCGATAGAGCTTCAGGTTGTTGACCATGTCGGCATGCAGAGTCGGCGCCGGATCGACAACCGCCGGATCGAGGCCGTCGAATCCGGCCAGGAACTTCGGCCAGCGCCGAGACAGCACGCGCAGCAGCGGATTCGGCAGTCCGGGAATCTGGAAGGCGACCGTATAGGACGAGGCGAACGCCTGGGTCAGCGAGCCGCGCAGTCGCGCGAGCGAGAAGGGGCCGCGCAGGTACGCACCGAGGAAGTCGAGATTCGGGCCGGATACCGAGGTGAAGGTGGCGATCCGGGCGGCGGCGCCCGGTGTGCTCACGACTTCCCAGCCGATCACCGAACCCCAGTCGTGGCCCAAGATGTGCACCGGCCGATCGGGTGCGGTGGCATCGGCGACCGCCAGAACGTCGGCGGCCAATTCAGTCAGTCGATAGTCGGCGACCGCGGCGGGCACGGTGCTCGCGCCCGCGCCGCGATTGTCGAAGGCGATGAGGCGGAAACGATCCGCGAGCAAGTTGGCGACCCGGCGCCAGAGCAGATGGGTATCCGGCCAGCCGTGGATCAGGATCAGCGGCGGACCCGCCGGAGCACCGGCCTCGAAGACGGCGAGCTCGACGCCGCCGCGCCGCACGATGCGGGTGGGCTCCGCCGGAAACGGGCTGGTGCTGGTCATCGGATTCCCTTCGGCGCGGGTTCCACGTGAAACGGTTACGCGATTCGCCACCCATCGGGCGCGAATGTGCCCTTGCCACGGCCGCTTTGACATCCACCTGTGCACGGGTGTCCGAAAACGCCGGTCGCCGTGGCGAGGTCGCCGCACACATTCACCAGCCTGTGGATATCTCTTGTGGACAACGGAGTGAATGTAACACCGAGTTACACACCGGGACCAGATCCCGTCTATCCGTAGGTATCTCGCGGGCCGCGCCCCCTGATATGACGTTCACCCTTGCGCCAGCTCGGCGCCGCCGGACCGGAGATCTTCAGCGAGGTGACCACGCCATTGCCGACCGCCGCCGCGATCTTCGCCAGGATCTGGCTCTGCAGCATGCGCAGCTGGGTGGCCCAGGCGGTGGATTCGGCGGTGATGCCGAGCACGCCGTCCTTCAAAGTCACCGGGGTGGCGTGATCGGCGATCTCCTCCCCCACCACCCCCGCCCAACGACCGAAAACCGTGCCCTCGGCGACCTTTCCGGACCAACCGCGATTCTTGGCGAGGGAGGTGGCCAGCCGGGACAGCGGTTGTGGATCGCGATCGTCGGGCCGCGCCCCCGACCAGCCGGTCCGCCTGCGGGCTCCGGCGCGCAACGAGCGCCGGGGCGAGGCGCGGCCCTGGCCCACCGATTTCCCGCTGGCCCGCGCGGCGGCCCTGGCCTCTTCCAGGGCGCGGCGGGCCAGGTCGATCCCGCGCAATTCCGGTTCGGCGTCGGGCCGCCGGTCGCCACCGGATTCGCGCTCGCCCTGCTCTTCCGTCATCGCGCACTCCTTTCCCGACTGGTTTGTCCACAGAATTGTTGAGTTATCCCCAGGTGCCTGGTGATATTGCTCGCAGCGGGCGCTCCATCGGTCCGCATACAGGCCCGGTCTCGAACACCTGTGCTAACAGGGGATTTCGCGGCCGCGTCCTCCGGTCGAGCACCGCTGGTAGTGGTTGCTACCGCACCGGAGTCGGCGATCGGGTCATAGTTGTCCACAGGGCTTGTGGATAAATCTGCGGAGAACGGCGCGTCGGGGCGGCTCACCTCGGCGCACGGGCAACTGTACGGCAGCGCCTCCGGTCCCGCCGAGTACCGGGGCCGCGCGGGCTGTGCCCAATCCCAATGTGGCCAAATACCGGCTATGACCATCGATATCGTGGCCTTCGGACTCCTTCCACACCGCGTCCGAGCACGTAGAACGCGCCGCCCTTCGGGCAGGCCGGTGGATAGCTGTAATCCCCAACACGAGGTGCGCACAGTCCTCCCCCACCTATCCACAAGCCTGTGGATAACTTGGGGTCACCGGGGCATCCACGCGACTTATCCCACGATCGGTCCGGCAGTGGCCGCGCCGATATGTGAGGACCGGTGATCCTCGGCGCCGGAGGTTTCCACCCGCAGCGGCACCGACTCCAGTTCCGGGGGGACATCCTCGGGAACCGCCGCGGTGATCAGCACCTGTTCGGCGCCCGCGGCCACCGCCGCCAGGGCGGCGCGGCGGCGACGATCCAGCTCGGCGAAGACGTCGTCGAGCAGCAGAACGGGTTCGGTGCCGGACTCGCGCAGCAGTTCGAACGCCCCGAGCCGCAGCGCCAGCGCGAACGACCACGACTCACCGTGGCTGGCGAAACCTTTCGCCGGGGCCGCGCCCAGAATCAGCTCCAAATCGTCGCGGTGCGGTCCGACCAGGCACACCCCGCGATCCAATTCGCGCGGTCGCGCCGCCGCCAACTCCCGCAGCACCACCTGCTTGAGCTCCGCTGGATCCTCCGGGCCGGGCGGGCGCGCCGGATCCAGGAATTCGGCGGGCAGATACCCGCTGCGGTATCCGATCGCGGCGGCGCGGGATTCGGGAGCGATGGACCGATAGGCCTGTGCGACATGTGGATGAAGTTCGTGCACCAGGCGCAGCCGCTCGGCGAGCAGCTCGCCCGCATGCGTGGCCAGGTGGCCGTCCCACACATCCAGAGTGCTCAAATCGGCACGCGAACGCGCTTGGCGGCCCGCGGTTTTCAACAATGCCGAGCGCTGCCGCAGCACCCGGTCGTAGTCGGCGCGCACCCCGGCCAACCGCGGCCGCCGAGTTGTGCACAACTCGTCCATGAAGCGACGGCGCTCGCTCGGATCGCCGCGCACCAGCGCCAGATCCTCCGGCGCGAACAACACCGTCTGCAGGATGCCGAGAACCTCGCGCGTCCGCCGCACCGGAGACCGATTGAGCTGGGCGCGATTGGCCGCGCCCTGGTTCAACTCCACATCGATCCGCAGTTCCCGGCCCGCGTTGACCACCGTGGCCCCGATGCGCGCCTGCGCGGCGCCGAGGCGGATGAGCGGGGCATCGGCGGCCACCCGGTGCGAGGCGAGGGTGGCCAGATAGCCGACCGCCTCGAGCAGGTTGGTCTTGCCGTTGCCGTTCGAACCCAGGAAAACCGTTCGGCCGGGGGATAATTCGAGTTCGCAGTGCGCCCAGGAACGAAAATCGCGCAGCGAGAGCGACCGAATGAACACTTAGCCCGGCAGCCGGACCGGCATGAGCAGGTAGATGTAGTCGCTCGACAGCGCCGCGAACGCGCCGGAATCCAGCGGCTGCGGCTCCTCCTCGGCGGCGGGCAGCAGGACCGCAGGCCGGCTCGGGGTGGTGAATCCGAAGGTCACCCTGTCCGATCGCAGCGCCGACAGGCCATCGACGAGGTAGCCGGGATTGAAGGCGATGGTCAGCGGCTCGCCGCGGAAATCGACCTCCAGCCACTCCTCGGCGCGGCCCGCGTCATCGCCGCCCGCCGAGAGCAGCAGGCCCTCTCCGGAGAACTCCAGGCGCACCTGGGCGCCGCGTTCGGCGACCAGCGCGACGCGCTTGATCGCCTCGGTGAGCGCGGACACCGCGAGGGTGGCAATGGAGGTGTGCTCCTTGGGGAGCAACTGGCGGAACTTGGGGAATTCGGCATCGAGCAGGCGGGTGGTGGTGCGCCTGCCCGCATTGACGATGCCGAGCAGACCGTCCGCGCCCGCGCCGGTGCCCAGCGAGAGCTGGACGGGGGCGTCGGAGGGACCCAGGGTCTTGGCGGATTCGGAGAGGGTGCGCGCCGGAATGAGCACCGAGGTCTCGATATCGGAGCGGGTGGGCTGCCATTCGATGTGGCGCACCGCCAGCCGGAACCTGTCGGTCGCGGCCAGGACGACCTTCGAACCCTCGATCTCCACCCGGATACCGGTGAGCATGGGCAGGGTGTCGTCGCGGCCCGCGGCGACGGCCACCTGACCGACCGCCTCGGCGAACACCTCGACGCCGACCGCACCGGTCTGCTCCGGCACCTCGGGTAGTTGGGGATAGTCCTCGACCGGCATGGTGGGCAACGAGAACTTCGCGCTGCCGCACTGGATCAGCACCCGCGTGCCGTCCACGGAGACATCCACCGGCTTGTTCGACAGCGCCTTGGTGATATCGGCGAGCAGCCGACCCGAGACGAGCACCTGACCCGGTCCCCCGACCTCGGCGGCGACCCGCATCTGCGCGGACACCTCGTAGTCGAAGCCGGAGACCGTCAGCCCGCTCTCGTCGGCGGCCAGGAGCACACCGCCGAGCACGGGGACCGGCGGCCGGGACGGCAGGCTGCGCGCCACCCAGGCGACGGATTCGGCGAAATCCTCGCGGGCGACCCGAAACTTCATGCTTGCAAGCTCCATCGCCCGATCTGTCCTCTCCCGGTTCCGTGATCTGTGCTGTGTGGTCGGCTCGTGGTCGCCGGCGTCGCTGACATCGACTTGCCCTCGCAAGCTACTCGAAAGGGGGTGTACAGCGCCGCCTCGAAACTCTGGCACGGGCGGCCGACATCAAACCGTACCCGCGCGGGCGACGTCGTCCTAGTCCGACCCTCCGGACATTGTGCCCGTCCTCGTCTGTCCCGCCCGAAGATGTCGAGCTGTGGTCGGCCGACGGAGTTGTGGTCGGCCGACGGCTCGGCGTTCGACAGACGGTTCGGCCCGGATCCCTTCCGTCCTTGCCGCTCTTCTGAACCCACCTCGTGCCGAGGCCGCTCCGACGAACTTTCCACAACGCCTGTTTTCAAGAGAAATTTCTAATGAGAAGAACTGAAGTAGTAATAGGTCCTGTGGAATCTGTGGAGTTCAGTCGTTTTGGCTGCTCATACGGTGTGGTGCCCCGGGGATGACTGTTGAGTGACTCGAGGATGAACGTGTGGCAACTGTGGAGTACCGAAACCCGTCCACAGTTCATCCTCGAGTCATCCTCGAGTTGTTCCACCATTTTGGGCCGGTTGTGCACAGTTGTGCACCAACCAGTGGATAGCTCGAGGATTCCTCGAGGATTCCCCAGGGATTCCTCGAGGAATCCACAGGCCGGATCGGCCATCTAGGCAGGTCAGCGCCTATGGATAGTGCTACCTGTGCAAACTGTGGAATCCACACCTGTTGGTGAACCGCGCCGCCGCCCGCACCCACACCTGTGGAGGAACCGGTGGACAACTCGAGGATTCCTCGAGGATTCCACAAGAATTCCTCGAGGATTCCACAGGGCAAAAAAAGGCACCGCCCCTGGTCAGAGGCGGTGCGAGGGCTGTGGATGACGCTCAGCGCGAACGCTGTTTAATTCGGGCTGTTAGTTCCTGTACCTGGTCGTACACGCGGCGGCGCTCGGTCATTTCCTTGCGCACCTTCTTCTCGGCGTACATGACCGTGGTGTGGTCGCGGCCGAAGGCCTGCCCGATCTTGGGCAGTGACAGGTCGGTGAGTTCCCGGCACAGGTACATCGCGATCTGCCGGGCCTGCGCCAGCGGTCGCGCCTTACCAGGGCCGGTCAGCTCCTCGAGGGTGGTGTTGAAGTACTCGGCGGTGACCGCCATGATCGTGGCCGCGTTGATCTCCAGCGCCGCGGTATCGGGCATGAGATCGCGCAGCACCACCTCGGCCAGCGAGAGATCCAGCGGCTGACCATTGAGTGAGGCGAAGGCCGTGACCCGGATGAGCGCGCCCTCCAGCTCGCGGATATTGCGCTCGACCCGGCTGGCGATCAGCTCCAGCACATCGTGGGGCACGTCGAGCCGGTCCATCCGCGCCTTCTTGCGCAGGATCGCGATGCGGGTCTCCAGCTCGGGCGGTTGCACATCGGTGATCAGGCCCCATTCGAACCGGGTGCGCAGCCGCTCCTCCAGCGTGGCCAACTGTTTGGGCGGCCGGTCCGAGGAGACGACGATCTGCTTATTCGCATTGTGGAGGGTGTTGAAGGTGTGGAAGAACTCCTCCTGGATACCCTCCTTGCCCTCGATGAACTGGATATCGTCCACCAGCAGGATGTCGGTCTCCCGGTAGCGGCGTTTGAAGGCCACCTTCCGGTCGTCGCGCAGGCTGTTGATGAAGTCGTTGGTGAACTCCTCGGTGGACACGTACTTCACCCGCATACCCGGAAACAGCCGCTGGGCGTAGTGGCCCGCCGCGTGCAGCAGGTGTGTCTTGCCCAAACCCGAAGCGCCCCAAACGAAAAGCGGGTTGTAGGCGCGGGCGGGCGCCTCGGCGATGGCCACCGCGGCGGCATGGGCGAAGCGATTGGACGCGCCGATGACGAAGGTCTCGAAGGTGTACTTGGCGTTCAGGCTGGCCGAGGACGGCGCCGGCGCGGGCTGCGGCTCGGAATTCTTGGTGAAGTAGGTGGGCCAGGCCGGATTGCGCACCTTGACCACCGGTTCGTCCTGGTCGTGCGAGTCCGGTTCGCGCACCGAATCGTGCCGGTGATCGGCGTCCTCGACGGGTTCGCGCACGCCGCGCGTCGGCGCGAGGGGTTCCGGGGTGAACAGCGACTCCTGCCCCGGCGGAATCGCGGATTCGCGGCGCTGCGCACCGCCCTCGCGCCTGGGCGGGGCGGGCGGTTCCGGCAGCCGATCCTCCGGGTACTCCTCGCGGGCCTGGTAGTCGGTATCGCGGGTGTACTCGGCGGACTGGGGATACTCGGACGGGTACTCCGATCCTCCGGGATAGCTTGGGGCCGTGCCGAATTCGCTGCGCTGCTGGTACTCGCCCTGCGAGGCGAAATCGTTGGGCGGGGTGTAGTCCCCCGCCGGGGCATAGTCACCGGGCTGGGCGTACTCACCGGATTGTGCGTACTCACCGGGCTGGGCGTAGTCGCCGGCTTGGGAGTACTCACCAGGTTGGGCGTACTCACCGGCTTGGGCATAGTCACCCGGCTGGGCGTACTCACCGGGCTGTGAATAGTCGTTCGGCTGTGCATAGCGCGGCACGGGAAAATCCGTGCGCGCCTGGTACTCGACCGGCGGATAGCCGTTCTGGCCGCGGCCATTGTCCCGACGCGGCTCGGGGCGGCTGGTCATCCTGGCGTGGCGCGGGTTGGCGTTCGAACGTTCGGCGGGTGCGGCGGCGGGTGCGGCGATGCGCACGCCGAGACCCTCGACCTGCGGACCGAGCCGACGGCCCAGCGAGCGGAGGATGGGTTCGCGCAGATCGCGCTCGATCGCCTCCTGCGCCAGCGAGGAGGGGACCGACAGCAGCGCGAAACCCTGGGCGACGGTGAGTGGTTTGACCAGTTTCAACCATGCCTGCTGGGCTCTGGTGACGGCCGGGATGGCACCGTCCGGCGAGCCGGAGGTGAGCTCCGCAACCACCTCGGGCCATACGGTGGCCAACACGTTCTGCTCGTCGTCCAATGCCCTTGCCTCCCCGGAGTAGTCGATGGTAGCGACGGCCGGGGCACGCGGGATATCCACCGGAGTGGAAAGGTTCTGTGATTCCGCGTACGTCCGTGAACCGGTTCGAACGCTGTTCGGATCCCCCGTCCGGGCAGCGGCGTGGGCACCGTCGGCCCTACGAATATGCCACCCCGGTGGGCTTTCCACACAATTATCCACAGATGTGGAGAACTCTGGGGAGATGTGAATACACGCTATCCACACCGGATAATAGTCCCCCTGACCAGGGCTTATGTGGCAATCTTTCGGCAAGCGCTCGGCGCTCGGGTGGCGGTGCGGTCAGGGGTGTGGACGAATGTGCGGTGCCGGGTGTGTCGCACACCGGCCCGAACGCTCGGAGCCAGAACCATAGCGGCTCGACGCGGCGCACGCCAGTCGATGGGGGCCGAGTTTGACCCCGTATGGGCCGATCAGTACCCTCGTACAGTCACCCATTGGTGCGGTGACGGTCCTGTGCTGACCGTATGCGGTCGTGAGTCGGCCGACTGAGCGCCAGGGCTGTCGCGCCGATGATGACCATCCGTGTGATTCATCGCGAATACGTATCCAAAACATACGTAGCACCGAACAAACTTCGGGCACCGCAGGGTGCCCGCCAACCTGAGGAGTGTTGACCGTGGCCAAGGGCAAGCGGACGTTCCAGCCGAACAACCGTCGTCGGGCGCGGGTGCACGGCTTCCGGCTCCGGATGCGGACCCGCGCGGGCCGCGCCATCGTGTCGGCGCGCCGCCGCAAGGGCCGCGGCGAGCTCACTGCATGATTCTCCCTCTCGGACGCTCGGGTGTTGCCTGAGCCGTATCGGTTGCATCATCGTGCCGACTTCTCCCGGACGGTGCGCCGCGGCCAGCGAATCGGGAGGCGCGACCTGGTCGTGCACGTGCTGGTGCACGGGTATGACGCGAGCGCGGGCGCGAGTGGACGAGAAGACGGTCCGGCTTCGGCCGGACCGGCGGTTCGCGTTGGCGGACCGCGTTTCGGATTGATTGTCAGCAAGGCGGTGGGTAACGCGGTGGTACGCCACCGGGTGGCCCGCCGCCTGCGTCATATGTGCGCCCGGTTGCTTCAGGAGCTGCCCGCCGAGGCCGATATCGTGATTCGCGCCCTGCCGGGCGCGGCGACGGTCGACGCGGAGGATCTGCTCCGACAACTGCGCGGCGCATTGCGCAAACTCGGCGTCGCCCACGATCCGGGCACCGCGATCGGTGCGGGATCGGGCGGTCGACCGTGAGCGAGTCCATGGACTCCCAACGGCCCGGCGACGGCCCGGCCGCGCAGGTCGAACGGCCTTCCGCCGGTGCCCTCCCGCGTCGGGAACGCGTCCGTGCCCTCCTGCGTCGGGCCGCGCGAATCCCGGCGCATATTCTGATCTTCCTGATCGAGCTGTATCGGACCTACGTCTCCCCCACCCGCATGCCGGTCTGCCGATTCACCCCCACCTGTAGCGAATACGCGGTGACGGCGCTGCGCACCCGCGGCCTGGTCATCGGCCTCGGATTGACGGTCGTGCGCCTGGCCAAATGCGCGCCCTGGCACCCTGGTGGGTGGGATCCCGTCCCGGAGCGTCGGCAGCACGAGCGCCACGCCGCCGGTGACGGGTCGAGCGCCGAACCGGCGGACTCGAAGGCTTGGAAAGGATCACCGCGCGCGGTGATCCGCGACACGAACGACGGGAGTTCATAGAGCCGTGCTCGACATCATCTATTACGCGGTGTCCGCGATCCTCTGGTTCTGGCACCGGGTCTTCGCGGCCGTGCCGGGCCTCGGCAAGGACAGCGGTATCGCCTGGGCGCTCGCCGTGGTGTTCCTGGTCTTCACGCTGCGCTTGGTGCTCTACAAGCCGTTCGTGAAGCAGGTCCGCACCACCAAGCAGATGCAGGAGTTGCAGCCCAAGATCAAGGAGCTGCAGAAGAAATACAAGAACGATCGCCAGAAGATGGCGACCGAGATGCAGAAGCTCCAGAAGGAGAACGGCTTCAACCCGCTCATGGGCTGCCTGCCGGTCCTGGCGCAGGTGCCGGTCTTCCTCGGTCTGTTCCATGTGCTGCGCTCGTTCAACCGCACCGGCCACGGTATCGGTCAGCTCGGTATGACGCCGGAGCAGAACGCGAATACGGCCAACTACCTCTTCAGCGTCACGGATGTGCAGTCCTTCCTGAGCGCCCGCATCTTCGGCGCCCCGATCTCGGCGTTCATCACCACCCCCGTCAACGAGTTGCAGGCCTTCGCCCACTACGGCGGTGTGCCCACCAAACTCAGCATCGCGCTGGTGGCGATACCGCTCATGGTGATCGCCGGGTTGGCGACGCACTTCAACGCGCGCGCCTCGGTGGCCAGGCAGACGGCGGAGGCCGCGGCCAACCCCCAGGCCGCGATCATGAACAAGCTCGCGCTCTACGTCTTCCCGCTCGGCGTGATGGTCGGTGGTCCCTTCCTGCCGATCGCCATCCTGCTCTACTGGGTCTCCAACAACATCTGGACCTACGGGCAGCAGCATCTCGTCTTCGGTCGCATGGCCAAGGAGGACGAGGCCAAGCGGCTGGAGGTGCTGGAGAAGCGGGCGCAGAACGCGCCCAAGCCGGGAGCCAAACCCCTCGATCCGCGCAAGAAGTCGGCGACCCAACTCGAGGACGCCGCGGTCGATCCGGCGAATCTGAAAGATGCCGAGGAACTGCAGGACGCCCCGTCGACGAATGGCACCTCAGCCGCGCGCGCCCCGAAGTCGAGCGGGCAGCGCCGGTCGAGCGGGCAGCGGCGTCCGGGCAACCGCGGCCGCGCGAATCAGAAGCGGCGACGCTGAGACGGATCCGGTGAATCGCGGGCGGCGCTCGGTGCGCGACCGCGATGAGCAGATGAAGGAAATCAAATGACTGTTGAGACCGACGGAGGGGACGCCACAGTGGCGACGACGATGACAGGGACCGACTCGGACGTCGCGGATGTCGCGGACGCCGCGGGCGATACCGAGGAAGCCCTCATCGAGGAGGGGGAGATCGCGGGCGACTACCTGGAGCAGTTGCTCGACGTGCTCGACTTCGACGGCGATATCGATCTCGATGTGGAGGGCGATCGAGCGGTGGTGAGCATCGACGGCGGTCGCGATCTGTCCAAGCTCGTCGGCCGCAATGGCGAGGTGCTGGACGCGCTGCAGGAGCTGACCCGGCTCGCCGTGCAGCAGGCCACCGGAGTGCGCAGCAGGCTCATGCTCGATGTGGCGGGCTGGCGGGCCGGCCGTCGGTCCGAACTGAGCGCGCTGGGCACCGCCGCCGCGCAGCGGGTGCTGGAATCCGGTGCGCCGGAGCCGCTGGCCCCGATGACGCCGTTCGAGCGCAAGATCGTGCACGACGCGGTGGCGGCGGTCGACGGAGTCTCCAGCGAGAGCGAGGGTGTGGAGCCGAATCGACACGTGGTGGTCGTGCCCTCCTGAAAGCGTTCGGGGACGCCATCTTTGGCGGCCGAACAAAGGATGGTTGGATAGGGCCTCTGGTCTTCGGACCGGGGGCCCTTTCCATATTTCTCGGAAGGATGTTTCACGTGGAACGAGATGCCGCCGCGTCGCCCGCCGAGCCGGCCGTCGCCGCGACGATCTTCGGTGACCGACTGGATCTCGCCCGGCGCTACTGCGCCGTCCTCGCGACCTCCGGTGTGGAGCGCGGACTGATCGGACCGCGAGAGGTCCCCCGCCTCTGGGACCGCCACATCCTCAACTGCGCGGTGGTCGGCGAATTGATCGCCGAGGGCGCGACCGTCGTCGATATCGGCAGCGGCGCCGGACTTCCCGGCATCCCGCTCGCCATCGCCAGGCCGGACCTCCGGATCACCCTGGTCGAACCACTGCTGCGCCGCACCGTCTTCCTGAGCGAATTCATCGAGGCGGTCGGACTGGACATCACCGTCGTGCGCGGCCGCGCCGAACAATCCGGGGTGCTGAAAGAAGCGGGCGGCGCCGAAGTGGTGACCTCGCGCGCCGTCGCTCCCCTGGCCAAGCTGGCGCAGTGGTCGCTGCCGCTGCTCCGCGACCACGGGCGAATGTTGGCACTCAAGGGGGTGAGCGCGGCCGAGGAAATCGAGCGCGACGCCGAAGCTTTGAGTCGCGCCGGGGCGGGCCACGCCTCGGTACTCGAATGCGGAGTCGGCCTTCTCGAAACCCCCACGGTGGTGGTCAGTGCCGAGCGGCTACCCCGATCCGAACGCGGACCGCTGCGTCGCATCGAGCGCGTCAAGAGCGGTCGGATCGCCCGCAAGGGTCGGTAGTCCACTCCCCCACCCCCTCGCCCTCACATTTGGCTGCTAGCCCGGATCGGCCAGCCGATCCGGGCAGCACCGCCCGATCGCGGCTTCCGCAGCACCGCCCGATCGCGGCTTCCGCAGCACCGCCCGATCGCGGCTTCCGCAGCACCGCCCGATCGCGGCTTCCGCAGCACCGCCCGATCGCGGCTTCCGCAGCACCGCCCGATCGCGGCATCGCCATCAAGGCGACATCGAGTCGGCTATTGGGATGCCCCCTCAGTCAGGCGTGATTCGTCACGGTGACATGTTGAATGTGTGGACATGGTCGGAGATGGCCGTGATGGGCGATGGGTGTGGCTGCTGAATCTGGTTATGTGCCCGTCTGATTGAAGTGCGGTCCGGGATGGTATTGGGTGGGCGGAATGGGGCTGTTCGCTAATCGGCGTACCGGCAAGAGGTTTGGCGGGGCGACGGGCGGCGACGTTGTTTCCCGTGGAACATTGCAGACCGCATCCTCGCTCGTTGATTGTTCCGACATCGAGTCCGGTGCTTCGATCCTGGTCGACCAAATCTTCGGTGGCGCGGTGGGATTGAGCGTCGAGACGGGTCGGCGTTTCCCGTGAAACATTGGTAGGGGTGCGTCGAATTCGGACAGATTTGCGTGTCGGATGCGGCGTGCCGCGATTCAGCTTTCTAATCGCGCTCGGGGCTGGCAAGCTATGGGGCGTCGGGCGTGAGCGTGGGCCCCACGTGAGTGTCACAGCGGCGAGAGCTCCGCTCGGTCGATCGGTCGCCGCGGGTTCCGATTGAGCATCATGTTCCCTCCGACACAGATGTTTACGACACGGCACCGACGCCTTCGTCGGTCGCGCGTGATCTGGAGTTCTCGGTTAGGAGCTGTCTAATGTCGAACGGGCCGACGAATGTTTCACGGGAAACAGCGTCCCGAGTGCCGGGGATGCTGGACTCCAGCAGCGTCGACACGGATACCTTCGGAAGTACGCCGTTCGGGCATATCTCCCCCAGTGAGACCCCGATCGCCGCGGAGGCTCAGCGCGCCAGTCAGATCTTGCATCCAGGAAAGGTGACAGTGCCGAAACCGCATGAGCAGCGCATCATCACCATCGCCAATCAGAAGGGTGGTGTCGGGAAGACAACCACCGCGGTCAATTTGGCCGCCGCGTTGGCGCATCAGGGAATGACCGTGCTGGTAATCGATCTCGATCCGCAGGGCAATGCCAGCACCGCCCTCGGTATCGATCACCACTCCGGTGTTCCGTCCAGCTATGAACTGCTGATCGGTGAGGTGTCGGTCAAGGAGGCGATTCAGCAGAGCCCGCACAGTGAGCGGCTGCTGTGCATTCCGGCCACCATCGATCTGGCCGGCGCCGAAATCGAATTGGTCTCCATGGTGGCCCGCGAGGGTCGTCTCAAGACGGCCATTCAGGAGGCGAATATCGCCGGGTACGACATCGACTACGTGATGATCGACTGCCCGCCGTCGCTGGGTCTGCTCACCGTCAATGCGATGGTGGCGGCCAAGGAGGTGCTGATCCCGATTCAGTGCGAGTACTACGCGCTGGAGGGGGTGGGGCAGTTGCTCCGCAATATCGGCCTGGTGCAGTCGCATCTGAATCCGGAACTGCATGTGTCCACCGTCATCCTCACCATGTACGACGGCCGGACCAAATTGGCCGATCAGGTCGCGGAGGAGGTGCGCGCTCACTTCGGAGATGTGGTGCTGCGCTCGGTGATTCCGCGCAGTGTGAAGGTGTCCGAGGCGCCGGGCTATGGCATGACGGTGCTCGATTATGATCCCGGTTCGCGGGGCGCGATGAGTTATCTCGACGCGGGTCGCGAAATGGCCGCGCGTGCGCTGGCTCGCCGAGATGGCGCGGACGGCGCGGCGTGAGTCGCGGTAGCGGCGGTGGTTGGCAACGAGGAAGGGGCCGGTAGGCGATGAGTCAGGCAAAGAAGGGCGGACTCGGGCGCGGCCTGGCCGCGCTGATTCCGACGGCACCCGAGGTCGCGCCGGGGCTCAGCGCCTCGGCGGCCAGTGTGATGGGTCTGGATCCGATTGGCCCGCAACCGGCTTCGGCCTATCTGCATCGCGTCCCCGATCTGCCCGAGGAGGCGACGGAGCTCGCGGCGGGCGGCGCCAGTTACCGCGAGATCGGCACCGATCAGATCGAGGCCAATCCCAAGCAGCCGCGCCAGTACTTCGAGGAGGAGGCGCTCGGCGAGCTGGTCCACTCGATTCGTGAGTTCGGACTGATGCAGCCGATCGTGGTGCGCCGTCTGGAGGGCACCGACAAGTATCAGCTCGTCATGGGCGAGCGGCGCTGGCGTGCCTGCCAGGAGGCGGGCCTGACCTCGATCCCGGCCATTGTTCGGGAGACCGCCGACGAATCCATGCTGCGGGACGCGCTGCTGGAGAATATTCATCGGGTCCAGCTCAATCCGCTGGAAGAGGCGGCGGCCTATCAGCAACTGCTGGAGGAGTTCGGCGTCACCCACGACGAGTTGGCTCGGCGGCTCGGGCGTTCGCGTCCGGTGATCACCAATATGATTCGGCTGCTGAAGCTCCCGGTCTCGGTGCAGAGTCGACTCGCGAGTGGCATTCTCTCGGCCGGGCACGGTCGGGCGCTGCTCAGTCTGGAGGCCGGTGCGGCCGCGCAGGAGGAGCTCGCCAAGCGCATTGTGGCCGAGGGTATGTCGGTGCGGTCCACCGAGGAAACGGTCATGTTGGCGAATCGGGAGCCTGCGCGCCTGCTCGATGCCGACGAGGAGCCCGCTCCCCGCCGCAAGCCGATCGAGATGCCGGGTTTGCAGAAGGTCGCCGATAAGTTGTCGAATTCCTTCGATACCCGCGTGGTCGTGAGCATGGGTAAACGCAAGGGGAAGATCGTCGTCGAATTCGGATCGCTCGAGGATCTGGAGCGTATCTACGAACTGATGCAGGGGCAGCTCGGTTCGTAGCTAAAATCGGGCCGAATCGGCTCGGTGTTCCGATGATCCGGCACCAGGCGAAGAAGCGTCACTGTGACGATGAATCGCGCGGGCGCGCCACCACGAGAAATGCGCGGCGATCATCGAACATCACACCTGACCCAACAGCACAGTGACGTGGAATGAGGCGGGTTCTCGTTGATCGCATATTCTTGCTGGCGAGAAAGTACCGACGCGGGTGCGAACCGACGCGGCGAGCGAACCGAATATCCGCCCGCCGCACACCCGCCGGGGCTCGTCGCCGGGCAGGCGGCGAGCGCGTGAACGAATCGAATGGCTGGAGGCTGAGCAGAGCGGTGTCGACCAGCGTCACAGCATTGACCCTCGGCGGTCTGGATATGCTGCCCGCACACGCCCGGCGATGCGTGTTCTGGGAGATGGATCCGGCGATCGCCGCGGACTGTCGCGGCTTCAGCGATCCCGTGTTCGAGAAGGAGGCATGGCTGTCGACGGTCATGCTGGAATGGGGTTCGTGCGGTCAGGTCGCCTCCGTCGACGGCGCGGCCGCCGGGTGCGCGCTCTACGCCCCGCCGCGCGTCGTGCCGCGCGCAGGCCTGTTCCCCACCTCCCCCGTGAGCCCGGACGCGATCCTGCTGACCACGCTGCGCGCCGAATTCCCGCACCGGGACACCGATCTCCCCCATCGGCTGATTCAAGCCGTGGTGGCCGATCTGGTCCGGCGCGGCGTGCGCGCTTTGGAAGCGTTCGGGATCCGGCTCGCTCCCCCGGCCACCGCGCTGACCGAGCGCGCCGCCGGGTCGATGCGGCTGCTGGAGCGGATCGACTCGCCGCAGCGTGACCCGCTGGCCTCCCGCGCCACCGCCGAATGCTCCCCCGAGACCTGCATGATCGACGCGGATTTCCTGGAGGACTGCGGATTCGAGGTGATCGCACCGCATCACCGCTTCCCCCGGCTGCGCCTGGAGCTCAACTCCGATCACGGATGGAAGGAGGATGTGGAGCGGGCACTCGATCAACTGCTCGCCGCCGCGTCCATGAGCGCGCCGACCCGAGCGGGCGCCAGATAACCTGTCGGGCGACGAGAAGGTGCCCCGCCGAATCGACGGGGCACCTGCGGTGGATCGGCGACTACATGCGGTCGGCCGCGGCCAACTCCTCGGCCAGCAGTTCTGCGAAAGTGTAGGTGCCCGTGGGCTGGTCGTCCTGGCCGAGCAGATACAACCGCTTGACCGAGATGAGGATGGCCTCGGCGATCACATCCCGCATCCGCGGATTGGTGAGCACCCCACCGTCGTATTCGTTGGTGAGATAACCGATATCGACCTGCACCGTCGGCATTTTGGTCAGCCGCAGCAGATCCCAGGTGCGCGCGTGGGTGCGGCAGTCCTGCAGGGAGGTGCGTGCCACCACCTCGCGCTGGATGAAACCGGCCAGCACCTGGCCGATCATCGAGGTGGAACCGTGCGAATTGCCGAAATGGAAACTGGCGACGCCATTGGCCGACGGACTCGGATTGGTGGCGCAGCGCAGCGAGATCATCAGGTCGGCGTCGAAGGCGTTGGAGGTGTCGGCCCGCTCGGCGTCGTTGGGATTGGCACCCCATGGGCGGGACAGGAAGGTTTCCATCCCCGTGGCGGCCATGCGGCCCTCGAGGCGACTGGCCAGATCCCACAGGATCTCCGACTCGTAGACATCGCCGAATTCGGTGGGGACACCCCAGCCCCGATCCGGCCCGCCCAGACCCGGATCGATGACGATCCGCTTACCGGTGAGCTGCGGCCCGGCCCGATGCACCACCTCCTCCTCGGCGATGCGGTGCGGGTTGCCGCCGGTGACACGCGCGCCGAGCAGATCCAGTGAGCGCAGGGTGTCCGGCCCGCAGATCCCATCGGCGGACAGGCCGATCTCGCGCTGGAAGGCCGAGAGCGCGTCATGGGTGTGCGGGCCGAAGTAGCCGTCGATGCGGTGCACATAGAAGCCGAGATCCTGCAATCTTCGCTGCAGGGTGGCCACATCGTCGCCGTAGAGCGGGGCGGAGAGCTGATAGATCAGCGTGCGCGCGCCGAGGCGGTAGGACGCTTCCTTCAGCGCGCGATAGGTGGCCGGGCCGACAACCCCGTCTACCAGCAGTCCGCGGTGCTGCTGGAAGGCGCGCACCGCGGAATCGAGATGGTGGTCGAAAGACGCTTCGGTATCTTTCCAATACTGCGCCTCGGCGTGATCGGTGCCGTGCGCGAGCAGGAACCCGAGACTTGCCAGGGTGCTCCGAACCTCTGCTACGGCTGGACCGGTATCGCCGTGACGAAGTCGGTGCATGCGTGAGAGCCCTTTCCTTCCGAGATTCCGGGTACCCACCCATGCGAGAGATACACCTCTGCGCACGACCGGAGCGTGGTCGATTGTCTCAGACCCGGACCGGAATTCGGCAATCCCGTGCCCAGGCATCCTACGGCGCGTCGTTGGATCTCGGCGGCGTTTGACGCCGTGACCCTACCTCTTCAGCGGATCTCCGCCTGGCTCAGAGGAACTCCGCCAACTCGCGCAGCAGGGCTGCCTTGCCCTTGGCCCCGACGATCGCCTTGACCGGTTGGCCGCCGCGGAACAGCAGCATAGTGGGCATCGACTGGACCTCATAATGGATCGTGGTCTCGGGGTTGGCATCCACATCGAGCTTGGCGATCACCAGCTTGTCGGCGTGGGTGACGGCGATCTCCTCCAGCACCGGGGCGACCATCTTGCACGGGCCGCACCAGTCCGCCCAGAAATCGACGAGTACGGGCTTGTCGTTGAGCAGCACGTCGTCGGCGAAGGAGGCGTCGGTCACGGTAACCGTGTTCTGGTGGGCAGCGGAATCTGCCATGGTTCTACTCCTGTGCGGGGCGAAATCAGTTGGCGGGCACGGCGACCGGTTGGCCCGCGTGGTCCAGGGTGTTGTCGGTGATATCGCCCTGCTCGCGCAGCCAGCGCTCGGCGTCGATGGCCGCGCGGCAGCCGGTGCCCGCCGCGGTGATCGCCTGCCGGTAGGTGTGATCCACCAGGTCGCCCGCGGCGAAGACGCCGGCGACACCCGTCGCGGTGCCGGGGTGTTCGACAGTGACGTAGCCCTCGTCGTCCAAGGCGACCTGATCGCGCACGAGTTCGCTGCGCGGATCGTGGCCGATGGCGACGAACATGCCGGTGGCGGGCAGTTCCGAGACCTCGCCCGTGCGGGTGTCGCGCAGGGTGAGGGCGGAGACGCTCGACGCACCCTTGACCTCGACGACCTCGCTGTTGAGGACGAAGCGGATCTTCTCGTTGGCCTTGGCGCGCTCGAGCATGATGCGGGAGGCGCGGAACTCCTCGCGGCGGTGCACGATCGTCACCGTCGCGGCGAATTTGGTGAGGAAGGTCGCCTCCTCCATGGCGGAGTCGCCGCCGCCGACCACCACGATGTCCTGACCGCGGAAGAAGAAACCGTCGCAGGTGGCGCAGGCGCTCACACCGTGGCCGAGCAGCCGCTGCTCACCCGGAATGCCCAGGTAGCGGGCCGCCGACCCCATGGCCAGGATGATCGCGTAGGCGCGGTGCGTCTCGCCGCCCACGGTGACGGACTTGATCGGGCCGCTCAGGTCGATGGCGTCCACATCCTCGGAGCGGATCTCCGCGCCGAAATGCTTGGCCTGTTCGCGCATCTCCTCCATGAGATCGGGACCCATGATGCCGGTGCGGAAACCGGGAAAGTTCTCGACCTCGGTGGTGGTCATCAGCGCACCGCCGAACTGGGTGCCTTCGAAGACCAGCGGCTCGAGTTCCGCGCGCGCGGCGTAGATGGCGGCGGTATAGCCCGCGGGGCCGGAGCCGACAATGATCAGGTCGCGAACTGGCGTGCTCATGGGACCCTTCCGAATGCGAGAACTTGGGGACGTGTCGATCAACAACAGGGTAAACGCTGTTGTTCCCCGGCATAGGCCCTGCCTCAGCCGATATCGGTGCTGTACCTGGTCTGCGGATCGCCGGTGGTGCAACCGATTCCGACGACGAGTGCGGTGATCTTCGGGGTATTGGGGCCGGTGAGCAGAATGAGAACCGCGTCACCACCCCGGTAGGTCCAATTGGTGGAGCCGAGGACCGTGCGTTCGTAGCCTGCCGCGCGGACACAGCGAGTGAGGGCGGCGGGACTGCCCAGCGGGCCGGTGACATCGTGGCGGCCGAGGGCGGTGAGCGCGGCGGCGGGCGTGAGTTCGGTGGACGCCGCGCCGGACTGGGTGGTGGGCTGCTGGGCGATCGGGGGGCTGTCGGGACGGGAGCGGGAGACCGAGATGGCGAGCGCGGCGCAGGCCAGGACCGCGACCCCCGCGGCGGTGGCGGCGAGCCAACGCAATCGGCGGCCGCGGCGCTCGGTCAGGTCGATCGGGGCCGGAGGGGGTACGGAATGGCCTTCGGCGGAAGGGGATTCGACCGGGAGGACGGTGGCGCCCGGCAACCGATGCACGGTGGCCACCCGATCGGTGGGCTCCTCGGCCGCCATCGAGTCGAGAAAATGGGCCAGGCGGGCCTGCACATCGGCGGGCATCGGATGGATGACGCGCTCCTCGCGGCCCAGCGCCCGCAATTCGGCGGTGACATCGTCGAGGGAGCGCAGGATGCGCAGCGCCTCCGGATCGCGCTCGACCTCGGGCAGCAGGTCGGCCCGCAACTGCGGTGCGAGATTGTCGGCGTGCAGATCGGCCAGGAGCTCAGCGGAGAACGGGGGCTGCGGCACGGACCGGGTCGCCATCGCACCTCCGTCTTCTCAGCTGATATCGCGGCGAACCAGCCCCGGGTATCGAGGCTGTGTTCATCGTCCAGTGATACGCATCGCCCACTGGTTCGTCACTATTAATGACGCATCTCGACTACCTCCGGTTCCCCGGATCGCGCAGAAAATCCAAACGTTCTTGCAGCCGCTGACGGGCGCGGGCGCAGCGGCTCTTGATGGTGCCTTCGGGAACCCCGAGCATCGCGGCCGCCTCCGATACGCTATACCCCTCCAGATCGATGGCGACCAGCGCGGTCCGCTGATCGGGCGGCAGGGTGAACAGCGCTCGATCCACCACCAGCGACATCTCCAATTCCGCGAAATCGTCTCTGTCGTCGCTGGGTTCGGGCATGGTCTCCGGATCGAGGGAGACCGCGTACCTGGTCTTGTTGCGTCGGATCCGGTCCAGGCAGGCATTGACCACGATCGCGTGCAACCAACTGCGCACCTCGGCCTCGGCCCGGAACGAACCCGCCGTGCGATGGGCCGACAGCAGCGCGTCCTGCAGGCTGTCGGCGGCGTCGTCGCGGGTATAGGAGGTGCGCAGCGCGGTCTGCCAGAGGTGATCGTTGTGGCGGCGCAGCAATTCGGCGAAGGCGTGGCGACGCCCGTCGACATGCGCGCGCAGCAACTCGATATCGGTGAGCTCGTCGAGCATGAACGAGCGCTCGCGGTGCGCGGTCGCGCGCACCGCTGCCCCGCGGAAATTCTCGTTCCGTTCCGACGACAAGATCAACCCCTCGAATAGCGCTCGCGGCGGCGACGGGCGTGCGTGATCACCACCAATTCTTCGCAGCATCCTGGACCGAGTGGACAGATCCGGGGAAGCTCCCCTTGCTCGAGAGCGCGAGGCAAATCATATCGTCCGTGTCGATGCCGCAGCAACATTGACGGCACGGATGGGACCGGAAGAACCAGAAGGGATTTCGGGTCCGCGGGGGTCGACACCGACGAACCGGGCCGGGTGGCGACACCGGCGAACGGAGCGGGCAAAGTCGCGGTCGGAGCAGGGAGCGGAGTGTGACCACGTAGGCCGCGAAATCAGACACTGCGGCAAAATGGTTGGGGCCGCGTCGAACTCGGCAGGCAGTGGCCTGCGCTCGGAGCCTTTGACCTCAGGGAGCCGCGTCGAAACGGATCTCCGCAATGGCCGACTGGAACTGACCACCGGAGTTCCCGAGGCCGGTGATCCACACGAGCACGAACCGGGCCGCCTGATCGGCGCGCACCGCGATATCGGTGACCCCGTCGCCCAGCCGGGCCGAACCGATCAGTTGCGTCTGGTCCAGCGTCGGGGAAGCCGTTGGCGAGGTACGGATTTCGATCGTGGTGCCGACACTGGGCGAGGTGATCGCCACATTGGTCAGCTTGGCCGGACTCGGCAGCGTCGCCATGATCCCCACACCCTTCTTCAGGGCCGGGAACTGCTGGAAATACTGATCGGTGCGCCACATGGTGGCCGGATCGTGGTCCACCACCGCGCCCACCATGCCCGGACCGTCGGGCGTGCCCTCGGGCGAGAACACCGACACCGAGCTGACGGGCACCGGAACACCCGTCGCCGGACCGGGGGCGGGTGCGCCGCCGGGGGCGGGCGCGGGTGCGACGGCGGCGCTGGTGAGGCCGATATTGCGCTGCTCGTTGAGCGGCGCGTCGGCCGAACCCGGCGCGAAGACGCTGACCATCCACCAGATGATCACGCCGACCACCAGCGCGGCCAGCACACCGAGCCCGACCATGATCCACATCATGCGCTGGGAGCGTTCCCGCTCGGCGGCCAGCAACTCCGGATCGGCGAGCGACTCGTCCGGATGGGCCTGCCGCTGACCGAGCCGCAGCACCGGAATGAAATCGGTCTTCTGATCGACGACCGAGGCCTGCTCCAGCACGTGCTGCACGGTGGCCGCGGTGCGCACGCCCTTGTTGGACTCCAACGAACGCACCGCGACCGCCGAGATCTCGAACGGCACCTCGGGCCGGATCTGACGCGGTTCGACGGGGGTGCCGTCGGGGCCGAAATCGGCCAGGCGCAGGCCACCGATGGTGGCGGCGGTGCCCGCCATCCCGCCGGTGCGTATCGGCCAGCGGGCGGTGATCAGCGCGTAGAGCATCGCGCCGAGGCCGCGCACATCCGACTGCGCGTCGGAATCGGCGAGGGTGCCGGGGAAGGCGAGGACCGCGTCACCGGTGGCGCTGATCCGGACCCGATCCGGATGATCGATGGACAGCGAACCACCGCCGCGATGGGCCAATTCGGCGGCCGAGGCCAGCGCGCGGATGGCGCGGGCCGCGCCGATGGGTGAGGGCACCGTCTCGGCCATCTCGCGCAGCGAGCGGCCCGGCGTCCACTCGGCCACCACGACGCCGCCGGAACTGCCGCGCACCACATCCAGGACGCGGGCCAGACCCGGCGAATTGATCCGGCCCAGGCGCAGCGTGCGCGACAGGATGGCCTGCGGGCCGTCGTGACCCGCGTTGTCGCCCGCCTTCTGGTCGGCGTCGACGAAGGTGAGCGCGACCTCGCGGTCCAGTTTGATATCCAGCGCCTGCCAGAACCGCAGGCCGCGCGCCCCGCCGTGATCGGCGAGCAGTCGGTAGCGGCCGCCCGCCACCGACGCGCCCGGCATGAGCTTGGGGCCGCGGGGAGTGCGCCGCTGCGCGGACCCCTCCCCCGCCGATTGCGGCACAGCCGCCATCGGCGGTAGTTGCGGCGTGCCGACCGGATGCATACCGGTGTCGTAGACCGGGTCCGGTTCGTGCTCCGGCTCCTGATCCACGGGATCGGGCGGACCGGTATCGGGTTCGATAGCGGACTTGGACGACTTGCCTGCCGCTCCGGTGCCGGGCGGGACGTCGGTGGACAGCCCGCCCGCAGCGGAATCGGCGGCCGGTGCGCCGCTCACCGCGTCGTCGCTCACCCTCGTTCCTCCTTCGCCCTGAGGTATCGAAGTTCCGGCGAAATCGCCACTTGTGCTTCTATGCCGAACAGGGTACGGGAACTGCCCCACCCTGGTGTTGTCAACCGCATCGGGTCGGATCACGGGCAACACCATGGTTTGGGTGTCCATGACCGGGTCGAATGCCGGATAGCCGTAGATGTCGGGACGCCGCAGCACCTGGGTGGCGTACTCGTCCTCGACCGGACCCTCGAGATCCAGATCGGGTGCGGGCGGGGTGAAGCCGAGCCGCCGCGAGATGGCCACCGTGATGGCGACGACCTCCGGGATCCCGGCCAGGCGCATGAGGCCGAAGGCGACCGCGAACATGATGACGGCCGAGACCGAGATCCGCAGCAGCGCACCGGGTCCGCCGTGCAGCCGGTCCAGTCCGACCACCCGGTCGAAGATGAACATCACGGCCGCGCCCGCCAGCGAGGCCAGCAGCACCCTGGTGACGGTCCGGCCGACATTGGCCATCCGCAGATCGCCGAGGCTGCGGTGCAGCAGCCAGCCGCCGATCAGCGCGCCCGCGCCGTATCCGATGCCGGTCGCGAAGCCGAGCAGCAGCACGACCTGGCTGGAATCGCTCGCGATGACGGGGGCCAGCGCCGAGAGCACCAGCCGCACGGCGGTGATGCCGAGGACGATCCAGGTCGGCGTCCACGCCTGCCCGCGGGCGTAGAAGACGCGCAGGTGGATGAGCACCAGCGCGTACGGGATGAGCGCGAAGGCCGACCAGCTCACCGCGTGACCGAGGCGCGCGGCATTCTCGCTGAAGCGCCCGTAGCCGAACAGCGCCTCGCCGACCTGAGGTCCGGCCACCGTCATGAAGACGACGATCGGGACCATGGCGATCATGGTCAGTCGGGTGGCGACGGAAAGGTCGTCGACCACCGCGGGGGTGTCGTTGGCGGCGGCATTGCGGCTCAGTCGCGGCATGATCGCGGTGAGCAGGGTGACACCGAGGACGCCGTAGGGCACCTGGAGCAGCGCCCAGGCATTGGCGTAGATCGCCGGACCGGCCTCGTCGGCGGCCGAGGAGATGTGGTTGGCCACGACCAGACCGACCTGGCTGATCAGCACGTACAGGATGATGGCGACGCCCATCTTCCCGAATTGTTTGAGCCGGTTGTCGATACCCCACAGCGGGCGCAGATCGATCCGGTTGCGTCGGATCGCGGGCAGCAGACTCGCCGCCTGGGTGAGGACGCCGAGGGTGACGCCCACCCCGAGGACCAGCAGTTTCGGATCGCTCATCCGGACCGGGTCGAGGGTGATCTCGCCCGGTGTGAGCGCGTAGACGGCCAGGACGAGCAGAACCACCATGTTGTTCAACACCGGCGCCCACGCGCCGGGCCGGAACACCTGTTTGGTGTTGAGGATGGCCATGAGCAGCGCCGACATGCCGTAGAACAGGATGGCGGGCAGCAGCAGGAAGGTCAGCGCGGTGGTGAGTTGGGTGTTGACCCGGCCGTCGGAGGACAGGAAGACCTTGCCCGCCAGGATCGGTGCGGCGGCCGTGGCCAGGACGCTGGCCACGGCGAGGACCGTGAAGGCGATCGTCACCAGCCTGCGCACGAAGGCGACGCCACCGTCGTCGTCCTCGGCCTCGGCGCGCACCAGGGTGGGCACCACCATGGCGGTGAGCACCGCGCCCAGCACCAGTTCGGTGATCATGTTCGGGATCAGGTTGGCCGAGGTGAACGCGCTGGCCACGGCGGGGCCGAGCACCGTGAGCAGCAGCAGCGACTTGATGAAGCCGGTGATGCGGCTGGTCAGGGTGGCGATGGCGATCGAGCCGGAGTCCCGCACCAGGCGAGAGTTGGAGGGCTTGGCGGGCGCCTTGGCCCGAACCGGCGCCTCGGTGCGCGGGAGTTCGCCGGTGGCCGTGCGATCGGCGGGTGATTCGGCGCGTTCGACCACGGGCCTGGAGTGCCGGGGCGGTGGCGTGTCGTAATGCGGCCGTGGCGTGTCGTACTGCGGTGGCGGCATCCGGTTCGGTGGTGGACCGGGTCGGCTCGGATATCCGGGCGGACCGGGATGCTGCTGATACGGCTGCGCCGGGTACTGGCCCTGGCCCGGATGCTGCGGACGCGGCGGCGCGGGCTGACGCGCAAAGCCACCCGATGGTGGCTGATTGGGTACCGAACGCATGGGTCCGGACGGCGGCGGCACCGGCGACATCGGTCCGGAGGCCGGATGCGGGGGCGGCATGCGCCGGGTGATCTGCGGCATCGGTTCCGAAGCGGGTGATTGCTGCCTGGCGACCGGCGGAATCGGCCCCGAGGCGGGCGGGCCGGGCCTGGCGACCGGCGGCATCGGCCCCGAAGGCGGCACTGATCCGGGCCGGGCGACCGGCGGCATCGGCCCGGAAGGCGGCATTGATCCGGGTCGTGCCACGGGCGGCATGGGTCCGGATGGTGGCGGAACCGGTCGGGGCGGAACCTGCGGCATGGCGCCGGAGGCGGGCGGCAGCGGACCGGAAGGGGGCGGCAGGCGGCGGGGCTGCGGGCGACGCGGGTCGTCGGGTTGGGGTGCGCCGCCCCGCTCCCACGGGGCGGCGGGCGCGCGGCGGGCCGGTGGGGGTTCGGGCCGGTCGCCCGGTCGAGCGTGATGAGCGGGGTATTCCTCGTCGCTCATCACGCCTCCTGTGTCTTGCGGGACTCCCGCGCCCGGTCGGTGGGCGGCACCGTCTCGATCACGGGTGCGCCCATTGGTTCGTGGCCTTGCCGTCGGCTGTGGCTCTGCTGTCGGATATGCCCCTGCTGCTCGGTCTGCTCCTGCTGTCGCAGCACTCGCTTGCGCGCACGCCGATACCTATTGACCCGGCGTCGGGTGTCGGTGTCCAACCCCTCGTCGGCCGGATCGGGTTGCTTGCGGAACCGTCGCCACAGGCGGCGGCCCACCAGCAGCAGCAGAACTAGTCCGGCACATCCTGTAATTATGGCCAACGCTTGACCATAGGCGTTCGAACGTACCGATACCGAGGTGGCGGTGCCGAGGGCCACGCCGTCGGGCGTGGTAAGGGAGATGGGAATGACCAGGTTGCGGCTGTCGGTGACGACCGTGGGGATCTGGAACGAGCGGGTGCCGTTGGGCGGCAACTGCTGTTCGCGGATATCGGTGATCTTCGTCTCGGGCGGCGCCGCGATCTGGAAGCGGATGCGGATGGTCACCGGCAGGGTGTTGCGCGCGACCAGCAGCAAGGGGCTCTGTTCGGAGGCGAGGGTGTAGACACCGCCGGGTGGAAGCACCGTCACGCCGCGGTAGAGCGTGTCGACAGTATCGGTGGTCTGGTCGAGTCGACGCTGGGCGAAGGTGTCGGGTTGGGCGCTGTCGTTCGCGCGGCGATCGGACAGTGTCATGGTGCGGATCAGGTCGTCGCGCAGCGGGGTGAGGAAATTGCGCGGGGTCGGTTCGACCTCGGGCACCTCGACCATCGCCCGCTGCAATGCGGTGAGTCGGGTCGCCTGATCGCGCACGGGCAGCACGAATCGGTCCGGGGTCGCGTCCTGCTGGGCCTGCGGGAGGTAGTCCAGTTCGTAGGGTTGCGCGTCGGGCGGGCCTGCCACGAGCTCGGCGAAGGGGCGCGGCGCGGACAGACCGTTGCGGGCGAGCAGGTCGAGGTGGCGCAGCAGGGTGATCGCCTCGTCCCGGTTGGCTCCCCACTGCTGCGGCGGCATGAGCAGCAGCGAGCGCGGCCGGTTTGCCTGGGGTTCGAGGGCGGGCCACGAGATGGCGCCGAGCGCGTCCTGCAGACGCGCGGCCCGCGAATCTATGGCGACGTCGTAGCGAACCTTCGACGGGGTGAACGACGGGGTGGGCGGATTGGAGCCGATGGCGGCGAGCGCGGTGGCCGACCAGATATCGAAGGTGGCCACGTGTAGCGCCGAGTCGGCGGGCGCGGGCGGCGCCGCGCCGGGGGTGGTCGTCGGTTCGGGCTGCGGCGGCACCGGGCCGCCGGTATCGGGCAGTCGAACCAGTTCGGGGGCGGTCGATTCCGGGAGGGATTGGCTCACGGCCTGCGTGGCGGATCCGGCGCCGAGCGGGGCGACCGCGCTATCGGCCAGTACCGCCGTGGTGAATCCGTGGCCGCGCAGCAGCAGACCCGCACCTGAGTCGATGCTGCCGGAATCGGGCAGGCTCACGCCCCGCACCGAATGGGTGGCCAGGACGGCGTCGACGATATCGGCGGGCGCGTTGAGCGCCCTGGCCGACAGGTCCGGATCGTTCGCGGCGGCCAGCGCGGCCAGATCGACCTGGCCGAACGGCAGCGCCACCGTGCACATCGAGGCCGCCAGCGCGCGCATCCGGTCCAGCCAGGTCTGGGCCTGGTCCGCGCCGGTGCCCTGCCTGGTCGCGCCGCCGGGGTCGGAGGGGCTGGCCAGCACCCGGTAGCCCTTGGTCATGGCCTGGGCGGTGAGCAGCAGATCCGGGTCGACGGCCACGCAGACCGAACTCGCGACGGTCGATTTCTCCCGTCCGCCCGCAGTGCCGACCACCGACTCCAGCGCACCGACCAGTTGATCCAGTCGCCCGCCCTTGCCGAAGGAGGCGGCCAGTTCGTCGTCGACCAGTTCCACCCGCCGATCGACCGTGCCGGGTTGGCCCGCGACCATGCGCGGCCGATCGGCCAGCGGCCAGATGAGGGTGGTGGCGACGGCCGCGCCTTCGGGCGGCGGCACCGGCGCGGTATCGGACCCGCCGGGATTGGCGGGCAGTCCCAGCACGGGCAGTAGAAATCGGGCGTCGTCGAGTCGGGCCTGGGTGCCGTAGGCCGGTTCGCCGTTGACATTCAACAGCAGCGGATACACACCGGGTTTGGTGATATCCAGCGATGAGCCGCGCCCGCTTTGGCGCAGCGCGATGCTGAGGGTGAACTGTTTGCGCTGACCCGGCTGCATGCGCTGGGCGATATCCTCGAACGGGCCGACCACCTCGTAGTTGACCTGGTCGTAGCGCAGGGTGGCGCGCAGGCTGCTCGGGTTGGCGATGGCCGCGCCGCGCTGGATGCGGATGCTCACATCGTCGACGACGCGGTCCCCGATATTGGTGACGGTGCCCGAAACCGTCAGCAGCGGATCGCTATTGGCGGTCACGGCGGTCGGTGTCACCGAATCCAGCGACAGTTTCAGGAATTTCGGCGCGGTGGGCGCGTTGGCGGAATTCTGGTCGGCGAACAGCGTTTCCGCGCGCGCCTGCCCGATATTCGTCGCGGCGGGCAGCACGACGGCGCAGATCATGGCCAGAACCGCCACGATGAGCCGAACAGGTGTGCGCGGTCCACGCGTCATCGCTTGCCGGTCTCCATCCGGTCGATCAGTCGATTCGCCATTTCGGCCAACCTGCGCTCGTCGGCGTAGGCGAGCCGAGAACCCAGTTCGCTCAGGGGAACCCACGCGACCTGGGTGACCTCCACGTCCGCGTCGGACAGTTCGCCGCCGACCGAGCGCAGCAGATAATGATGCACGGTTTTGTGTACCCGACGGCCCTCGGTGACGAACCAGTAGTCGATGCTGCCGAGTTCGGCGACCACCACACCCTTGATGCCGGTCTCCTCGGCCACCTCGCGGATCGCGGTCTGCTCGGCCGTCTCGCCCTCTTCGATATGCCCCTTGGGCAGTGACCACAGCAGCCTGCCGCGTCGATCGGTGCGGCCGATGAGTGCCGCGCTGCGCTTTTCGGGGGGACCGTCCAGGCCCTCGACGACCAGGCCGCCCGCCGACGTTTCGCGGACGGTGCGCATGCGCGGTTTCGCCGCGCTGGCGGCCGAACCGCGGCGCCGGGGCTGGCGGCGTCTACTGTTCGCACGATCGGCCGGAGACACCAAGCAATCCTACTGGGTTGGCCTGCCGGACCCGCGCATCTACCGGCCCTCGGCCGGGGCGAGGGGTCCCGGCTAAGCTGCTTGTCCGTGGTTTCGCCCAAGTCGGTTTCCCCGAAGACCGAAGACGCAGCGCTCGATCGCCGTACCCGTCTGCTGGCCGGGGCGCAGTCGACGCTCGGGCACGTTTCGGACGTGCTGACGCCGTTGGGGGAGCTGTTCGCCGCGCGCGGGCACGCGCTGTACCTCGTCGGCGGCAGTGTGCGCGACGCGGTGCTCGGACGTTTGGGCACCGACCTCGATTTCACCACCGACGCCCGGCCCGAGGCGGTGCAGGAGATACTGCGCGGCTGGGCCGATCATCTGTGGGATACCGGCGGTCTGGCGTTCGGGACGGTGAGCGCGGCCAAGGGCGATCAGCAAGTGGAGATCACCACTTTCCGCGCCGACAGCTACGACCGGGTCTCGCGCAATCCGAAGGTCACCTTCGGCGACACGCTGGAGGGCGATCTGGTCCGCCGCGATTTCACCGTGAACGCGATGGCGGTGCGGATCGGCGCGGACGGCGCGTTGACCTTCGTCGACCCGCTCGGCGGTCTGGACGCGCTGCTCGAGGGTGTGCTGGATACGCCTGCGGCGCCGCAGGATTCGTTCAACGACGATCCGCTGCGCATGTTGCGCGCGGCCCGCTTCGTTTCCCAGCTCGGCTTCGAGTTGGCGCCGCGGGTGCGTGCGGCGATCACCGAGATGGCGGGCGAGATCGAGCGCATCACCGCTGAACGGGTGCGCACGGAATTGGACAAGCTCATCGGGGGCGCGCATCCCATCGACGGCATCAACATCATGTGCGAGACCGGACTGGCCCAGCTGGTGCTGCCCGAGGTGCCCGCGATGAAGTTGGAGATCGACGAGCACCACCAGCACAAGGATGTGTACTGGCATTCGCTGACGGTGCTGGAGCAGGCCATCGACCAGGAGGAGGGCGATCCGGACCTGGTGCTGCGCTGGGCCGCGCTGCTGCACGATATCGGCAAGCCCGATACCAAGCGCAACGAGGCGGGCGGCGGGGTCAGCTTCCACCACCACGAGGTGGTCGGCGCGAAGATGGTGCGCAAGCGGTTTCGGGCGCTGAAGTATCCCAAGCAGTTCACCGAGGACGTGGCGCGGCTGGTCTTCCTGCATCTGCGTTTCCACGGGTACGGCAAGGGGCAGTGGACCGATTCGGCGGTGCGCCGCTACGTCACCGACGGGGGCGAGTTGCTTCCCCGACTGCACAAACTGGTGCGCGCCGACTGCACCACCCGCAACAAGCGTCGCGCTGCCGCCCTGCGCGCCACCTACGACGATCTCGAGGTGCGCATCGCCCGGTTGCAGGAGCAGGAGGATCTGGATCGGGTGCGCCCCGATCTGGACGGCAACGCGATCATGGAGCTGCTCGGGCTGCCGCCGGGACCGGAGGTCGGCAAGGCGTGGCGCTATCTCAAGGAGTTGCGCCTCGATCGCGGGCCGATGACGCACGAGGAGGCCGAGGACGCGCTGCGGGAATGGTGGCGCGCCCAGCAGGCTTGAGATCGGCGCGATCGCTCAGTCGATCGTCAGTACGGCTTTGCCCTGAACCTGGCGACTGAACAGCAGGTCGACCGCGTCGTGAACACGCTGCCACGATCCTTGCCAGCCGAGCTGTGGATCGAGGGAACCGGTGCTCAGCAGCTCGATCAGATAGCCGGTGTCGCGGCCGAACGGGCCCGAGACCGTGAAGGGCTCCAACCGACGGATTCCGCCGCGCATCCGCATTTGCTCGAAATCGATGACCGTGTCCTCGCGCGCGGCCTTTCCGATCGACAGCGCCAGACCGCCGTCTTCCAGCGTCGCGAACGCCTCGGTCAGCACCGCGCCCCCGACGTTGTCGAGCACCCCGAAGACCGGCTCGTCCGGAACGGTCGACCCGGATACGACTTCGGCGGCCCCGAGTTCGCGCAGACCCGCGCCCCGTTCGGGTCGTCCGACCGAGGCGATGACGTGGGCGCCCGCGCGTGCCGCCAGTTGGACGGCGTACCGGCCGACACCTCCGGACGCTCCGGTGATCAACACGCGACGGCCCAGCAGTGGCCCGAGTCGGCGCACCGCCTGCAGCGCGGTGACACCGGCGGCCGGGACGGCGGCGGCCGCCGCCGGATCGACCGCGTCGGGGATCACGGCGAGATCGGCGGTGTCGACGGCCCGGCGCTCGGCCCAGCCACCCGTCCCGGCGAATGAGGTCACCCGTGTCCCGACCGCCGGTCCGGATCCATCGGCCGCGGCACGCGCCACCACACCTGCCGCATCCTTGCCGAATACCTGCCCCGGTCGCAGTTGCCTGGCGGTGAATGCCAGCTCCCCGAAGTTCACGGCAGCGGCTTGGACATCGATCACCGCCTGCGAACTTTCCGGTCGTGGTTCGTCGACCTCATCGAAACGCACGCCGAACTCAGCGGCGGGGTCGTAGACCAAAGCGCGCATCCTGCACCTCCGATTGAACTAACCAGTTAGATCAGCGCCGAGGTTAGCAGACTGAACTAACCAGTTAGAATCAAGACATGGTGCCGCGCCCCTCCGCCCGCGATCGACTGCTGACCGCCGCCCGCGAACTGTTCTACGCCGAGGGCTTCGGCGTATCGGTCGACGCCGTGACCGCACGGGCCAACGTGGCCAAACCCACCGTGTACGCGCACTTCGAATCCAAGGACGCGCTGATCGACACGGTGCTGAGCACGGCGAGCGAGGAATGGTTCACCGAACTGGACGCCGAACTCGAGCGGCGCGACGACCCACTCGAGCGCGTGTCGGCGCCGTTCGACCTCCTCGGCACGAACCTGCCCGACCAGGCGTATCACGGCTGCATCCTGATCAACAGCGCCGCGTCGTTCCTCTCCGCCGACCACCCCGCTCACCGCGCCCTCACCACCCACGACGACCGCATGCTCGAGGTGTTCGAGAAGCTGGCCGCGCAGGCGGGCGCCACGGACCCGCTCGACACGGGGCGGCAACTGCTGCTGCTCTACAACGGCGTCAAAGCGCGCGGACTCGTCGACCACACCGGATCCGCGGCCCGCGATGCCCGCGCCGCCGCGATGATCCTCGTCACCGTCGCGCGGTGACAGGTGGTCGGATCAGCGAGTTGGGGCGGTGAATATCCGCATTCGCGGCGGAACTTGCTTGGTTGTTCCGTGTTTGCGGACATAAGCTCAGTCGGTGGCGAACCTGCGGATCCGTGACGCGGCCGAATTGCTCGGCGTCAGCGATGACACCGTGCGGCGCTGGATCGATGCGGGCACCCTCACCGCGTCCAAGGACGGTGCGGGGCGACTGGTCATCGACGGGCGCGAACTGGCGGCGCTGGCGGTCGAGCAGGCGCGCACGCCGCGGACTCGCCTCGGCAGTGCCAGTTCGGCACGAAATCGGTTTCCCGGCCTGGTCACCCGCGTGGTGACCGATGCCGTGATGGCTCAGGTGGAGATGCAATGCGGACCGTTCACAGTGGTTTCCTTGATGAGTGCCGACGCGGTGCGCGAACTCGGACTCGAGCCGGGCAGCGTGGCCACGGCCAGCGTCAAGGCGACCACGGTGGTGGTGGAGACCGCGGGCGACGGGGTCTAAGGTTCGCTGCGGTCCTGGCGGTGGGCGCGGTCGCGCTGGCTGGTTGCGGTGCTGCCGACAAGTCGTCGAGCGAGACGGTGACGGTGTTCGCGGCGGCCTCGCTGAAGGGGGTCTTCACCGACCTGGGCAGGCAGTTCGAGGCCGATCATCCGGGCGTCAACGTGCAGTTCTCCTTCGCGGGCTCCTCCGATCTGGCCGCCCAGATCAATCAGGGCGCACCCGCGGACGTATTCGCCGCCGCCGATCCGGTCACCATGGAGACCGCTGTCAAGGGTGGCCGCATCACCGAGGCGACACGGAACTTCGCCAACAACGTGCTGACCATCGTCACCGCGCCCGGCAATCCGAAACATCTCGCGGGGCTGGGGGATCTGACCCAGCCGGGGTTGCAACTGGTGGTGTGCGCCGCGCCGGTGCCGTGCGGGCGGGCCACCAAGAAGATCACCGACGCGGCCGGGATCGCCCTGAAACCGGTCAGCGAGGAGGCGGCGGTGACCGATGTGCTGACCAAGGTCACCACCGGTCAGGCCGACGCCGGACTGGTCTATGTCACCGACGCGACCTCGGCGGGCGCGAAGGTGAGCACCGTGGCGTTCCCGGAAGCCGCGGCGGCCGTGAACACCTACCCCATCGCGGTGCTGCGGGATACGCCGCACGGTGCCTCGGCCCACGCCTTCGAGGATCTGGTCACCGGACCGAAGGGGCGGGCGGCCTTGCAGGGGGCCGGATTCGGCGCGCCGTGAGTTCCGGGCTGCCGCGCTGGCTGCTGCTTCCGGCGGCGGTCGGTTTCGCGCTGGTGGTGGTGCCCTTGGTGGCATTGACCGAAAGCGTCGACTGGTCGCGCTTCCACACCGCCGTTACCACCGCCGCCTCGCGGGAGGCGCTGTGGTTGAGCCTGCGCACCGCCACCGCGAGCACTGCGCTGTGCGTCCTGCTCGGTGTGCCGATGGCCGCCGTATTGGCCCGCTCGCGGGCCCGGTGGCTACCGCTGCTGCGGGCGCTGGTGCTGCTGCCGCTGGTGCTGCCGCCGGTGGTCGGCGGCATCGCACTGCTGTACACCTTCGGGCGGCACGGGCTGCTCGGAAAACGGTTGGAGGCGGCCGGAATTCACCTCGCCTTCAGCACCACCGCCGTCATCCTCGCCCAAACCTTCGTCGCCCTACCGTTTCTGGTGCTGACCCTGGAAGGGGCGATGCGCACGGCGGGCAGCCGCTACGAACAGCTCGCCGCGACCCTCGGTGCGCGCCCGACCACGGTCCTGCGCCGCGTCACCCTTCCCCTGCTGCGTCCCGCGCTGCTGTCCGGCGCGGTTCTGTCCTTCGCCCGCGCCCTCGGCGAATTCGGCGCGACCCTCACCTTCGCGGGCAGCCTCCAGGGCCGAACCCGAACCCTCCCCCTCGAGATCTACCTGCAGCGCGAAGCCGATCCCGATGCGGCGGTGACACTTTCGCTGCTGCTCGTCCTCGCGGCGGCGCTCATCGTGCTGATCGCCTACCGCAGGACCGGTCCCGTGCCGGGCACCGGGTTGCGCAGTACACGGCCGACGCTGCGCGAATGGTTGCGCGGTAGTACTCGATCCGAGCCGGGAGCGGCCCCGTGATGGCGACGGTAGTGCGAATCGATCGGGACGCTCGGATGTTGCGGCGAACCGGGGCATGGGCAAATGCGCCGATTGATCGGGATGTGGGTTGGAGGTTGCCGCGCTGGATGATCGGGGGTTCTCGTGAAACTCGCGGAGGTGCGGTGATGCGAATCGGTTGGGGCGTGCGGATGCCGCGTCGGTCCGGGGTGCGTGCGCCGATTGACAAGCAGCACGGGTTGGAAGTTGCCGCGCGGCTGGATGATCGAGGGTTCGACGTGAAACTCGCGGTGGTGCGGTGATGCGTATCGATCGGGATGCGTGGCTGCGGCGTCGATCCGGGGCGAGTGGGCCGATTGATCGGGGGCACGGATTGGAAGTTGCTGCGCGGCTGGATGATCGAGGGTTCGACGTGGAACTCACGGCGGCGGCAGGGGAAGTGTTGGCGGTGTTGGGGCCGAATGGGGCCGGGAAATCGACGCTGCTCAATGTGATCGCCGGGTTGTTGCGGCCGGATGCGGGATATGTGCGGCTCGGGGGGCGGATGTTGACGGATGTCGCGGGAGCCGTCGCGGTGCCGCCGCACCGGCGCGGAATCTCGCTGCTGGCACAGGATTCGCTGCTGTTTCCGCATCTGACGGTGGCGCAGAATGTGGCGTTCGGGCCGCGCAGCGGTGGGATGCGGGCGGCGGGGGCGCGGGTGGTGGCTCGGGAGTGGTTGGCGGCCGTGGACGCGGTGGAGTTGGCCGGGCGCAGGCCGGCGCAGCTGTCGGGTGGACAGGCGCAGCGGGTCGCGTTGGCCAGGGCATTGGCGGTGCGACCGGACCTGATTCTGCTGGATGAGCCGATGGCGGCGCTGGATGTGGCGGTCGCACCCGCCATGCGTGCGCTGCTGCGGCGGGTGCTGCGCGGCACCGAGGCCACTTGCGGAGCGGTGCTGGTGACCCACGACATCATCGACGCGTTGACCCTGGCGGACCGACTGGTCGTCATCGAGGCCGGACGGGTGGTCGAATCGGGTCCGGTGAGCACCGTGCTGGCGCGACCGCGCAGCGGATTCGCGGCCAGGGTGGCGGGGGTGAATCTGCTGGTGGGCGTCGCCGCGACCGCGAGTGCCGGGTCCGTTCTGGTTGATGGTGTGGAGGTGCACGGTCGGGTGGACGGGCAGTGGGGGGCGGGCGACCGGGTGGCGGCCGTATTCGCGCCGACCGCCGTCGCGGTGCATCTCGAACCGCCGGAAGGCAGTCCGCGCAACACCTTTCGGGTGCGTATCGCCGAACTCGCCGATCGTGGCGGCATCATTCGGGTGCGCGGCGCGGATCGCCCGGACGGCTCCCCCGGCCTGGCCGCCGACCTCACCCCCGCCGCCGTGGCCGAACTGGATCTCACCCCCGGTTTACCGGTCCACTTCGCGGTCAAGGCCACCGAGGTGCACGTCTACCCTTGCTGAATACCGACACCCTCGAAACTCCCGCCTTTCGTTCGGCAGGCTCGCCGTCGCGGCAGCGCCTTGCCACGCGCCGCGCATCCGACAAAACTTCGAGATATGGACAGCGTCTCGCACTGTTGATACGGCCGCGCGGTGTTCGGTTGCGCACAACAGTGCGGTGTTCGATTACGCACAACAGTGCGGTGTTCGACCTTGTCGGATAAGAGCCGCGTCGTGACATGATTCGCTCACTTCACACAGCCCGAGGAGGAGCCAGGATGCCGTTGGATTTGAACAGCGATCTCGGCGAGGGATTCGGCGCGTGGTCGATGGGGGACGATGCCGCCATGCTCGACATTGTGACCAGCGCGAATATCGCCTGCGGCTGCCACGCGGGCGATCCGTCGATCATGCGCCGCACCTGTGCGCTGGCGGTGGCGAAGGGGGTGCGGATCGGCGCGCATGTCGGCTATCGGGATCTGGCGGGCTTCGGTCGTCGGGCGATCGCCCTCTCCCCCGCCGAGGCTCGTGACGAGGTGCTTTATCAACTCGGCAGCCTGGAGGGCTTCGCGCGGGCGGCGGGTGATCGGGTGCGCTATGTGAAACCCCATGGCGCGCTGTATCACGCCGCCGCGAGTGATCGCGCCCTCGCCGATGCCGTGGTCGGTGCGATGATCGACTTCGGTGGCGGCTTGGCCCTGCTCGGCCCGGCGGGCACCGCGCTGGCGTCGGCCGCGGCCGCGACTGGAATTCCGTTCGTCGGAGAGGGTTTCGCCGATCGCGCCTACACCTGCGAGGGCACACTGGTCCCACGCGGCACCGAGGGAGCGGTCCTGCACGCCAAAGAGGCGGTGGCCCAGGCGGTTTCCATTGCCGTCTCCGGAACTGTCCGCATCGCGGACGGTTCCGGTTCGGTGCCCGTCGCCGCCACCAGCCTCTGCGTGCACGGCGACACCCCCGCCGCGGTCGAGATGGCCCGCCGTATCCGGGAAACCCTCACCGAGGCGGGCGTTCCGATCGAATCGTTCGCATGATTCGGCCCGCGGGTGATCGGGCGCTGCTGGTGGTTCCGGGAAGTCGGGTTGCCGTGGCCGTGTTGGCGGCGGATTTGCGGGACAGTCCGATCTCCGGGATCGAGGATTTCCTGCCCGCGCTCGAAACCATTCTGGTGACGATCGTTTCGACACGTGACGTAGATGTGGTGCGACGAGAGTTGCTACGGCGAATGGATGTGGTTGCGGCCACAGTGAATTCGCGCGATGTTTCCCGTGGAACATTGGCGGGCAAGGGGTTTGCGGATCCGGTGGTGGTTCCGGTGCGATATGACGGGGTGGATCTGGCGGAGGTCGCCGAACATCTGGGGATGTCGCGAGCCGAGGTGATCGCGGCGCATACGGGGACGGTGTGGCGCTGTGCGTTCGTCGGCTTCGCGCCGGGATTCGGCTATCTCGAGTCGCCGGACGGCCGATTGACCGTCCCGAGGCGAGCGCAGTCGCGCACGGCGATTCCGGCCGGGTCGGTCGCTCTCGCAGGGGGTTTCAGTGCCGTCTATCCGTGCGGTTCGCCGGGTGGGTGGCAGTTGATCGGTACGACGGAAGTGAAGATGTGGAAGGTGGATCGGGATCCGCCCGCGCTGATTCGGGCCGGGACGCCGGTGCGGTTCGAGCAGGTCGACCCATGATCATCATCGAGGCGGTCGGACCGCTCGCCACCATTCAGGATCTGGGTAGGCCCGGTTGGTTCGGCTCCGGTGTCGGTCCCTCGGGCGCGGCCGATCGCGGGGCCTTCCGGTTGGCCAACCGGCTGGTCGGCAATCCGGAGGACCGGGCGGTCATCGAGGTGTTGCTCGGCGGGTTGGTTCTGCGGGCGCGCGGACATCAGACGATCGCGGTCACCGGCGCGCCCGCCCCTGCCATGGTGGACGGAGTTCCCGTCGGCCATGCCAGTGTGCTGGAACTCGCGGCCGGACAGCGGCTTCGGCTCGGCTACTGCGCCACGGGGTTGCGCAGCTATCTGGCCGTGCGCGGCGGGATCGATGTGGCGCCGGTGCTGGGTTCGCGCAGCCGCGACACGCTGTCCGGTTTGGGTCCCGAGCCGCTGCGTGCGGGTGACGAACTCCCGGTCGGCGTCTTGCCCCCCACCTATCCGATCGTCGAATTCGCGCCGCTGCCAATGCCTTCGGCGGCTCCGCTCGTGGTGTCCGCGCGTCTCGGCCCGCGCGAGGACTGGTTCGCCGATCCCGCCGCCCTCTTCGTCGGCGAGTGGACCATCTCCCCCGATACCGACCGTATCGGCGCACGTCTCGACCGCCGCGCCGGCCCCCCGCTGCGCCGCGCGCGCGAGGGCGAATTGCCCACGGAGGGTGTGGCACTCGGTGCGATCCAGGTTCCGCCCAGCGGACAGCCGGTGATCTTCCTGGCCGATCACCCGATCTCGGGCGGATATCCGGTGCCCGCAGTGGTCATCGATGCCGATATCGACGCGGTGGCGCAGGCCAGGCCGGGGCAGGTGCTCCGTTTCCGCGCTGTCGGGTGAGCTTCGATCAGCGCAACTTGGCGTGCATGAGATACACGTTGTAGGTATCCCAGGCCGACATGGTGAAGTACAGGTCCGTCGCGGTCGACCACGGATGCAGGAAGCCGCCGTACGCCTTGGGGTAGTCGCCGGTATCGGCCAGCGACACCTCATCGGACCACAGACCCTGGGGGGCGGCGGCGGTGCGCAGCACGATCGCGCCGCGCGCGGTGTCCAGGTAGGTCATCTGCCACAGGTCGGCGGCCGCGTCGTAGCGGATGGACAGCTCGCTCGCGATTCCGGGGACCAGCGGTGTCGCCAAAGTCTCCACGATTGGCGCCCACGAGCCGTTGACCCAGTATTGGTAGGCGGATTTGTTGAGCACCTCGTCCTTGGGGACGCGCGCCAAACCGATCATCCCGATGCGCCCGTTGGGGGTGCCGAACATGTAGACGTAGTCGCCTTTGGGCACCATGGCCGCGACCTGGAAGCGGCCGAGTCCGAACAGGTTGTCCCAGTGCGCGTGCTGATCCTTGATCCAGGTGTCGCCACCGTCTTCGGAGTAGGCGATGCCGCCGAAGTTGGTGGACCACAGGCCGGGAATCCGACTCCAGTGATTGACCGACATATAGCTCAGGTACTGCCGATTCCCCAGCGCGAATCCGGAGGTGGGGATGGTGGTGGTCTCCCAGTTCTTGATCTTGCGGCTGCCGAGCAGTTCGGTGGCGTGGCAGCGACTGTCCTGCACCATGGTGTCGAGCACCAGACCCGCGGACAGGTCGCGGTTGCTGCTGTAGCCGAGCACATTGCTGCGCCAGTCGGGTCCGCCGACGGTGCCCGCCTGCCAGCCGTCGCCGAAGGTGTCGCCGAACATGACCGCGACCTTCCCCGGTTCGCTCTCCCACATCAGCCCGAGGTCGGTGCCGTCGACCTGCCAGCGCATATCGGTCCGGTTGATAGATCCGTGCCCGGTCACCTGACCGACGAGGTCGACCGATTCCACCTGCGGCAGTGCGGTCGGCGGCGCGGCCGGACCCGGTTGGGGACGATGCAGCAGCGGCGGCGGCGCGGGTTGCGGGGGATCCCCCGGCCCGCCGGGCACCGGATACGGGATGGGTTCGATCTCCGGGCGGATCTCGATCTGCGGGAAACGGAACAGGTTGCCGAAACCGGATGAGCCGGACCCGGATGAGTCGGAACCCGAGGATCCCGACCCGTCCTCGGGCGCGGTCGACGCGGGATCGGCGGGCGGATCGGGTACGGGCGTATCCCGGATATCAGGGCACGGATTGCGGCACGGGTCCTCGGGCAGCGGCTCCGGCACGATGCGGGTGTTGTCCTGCGGCGGGTCGGGCACCGGGACCGGCGTGAATTCGGGCACCGGGATGGGGATATCGATGCGGGGCGGTACCTGAACCGGCGGTTGCGGCGGCAGATTCGGATCGGGTTCGCGGGCGAGCGGGTCGAAACCGGTTTCGCCGCAGGCATTCACCGGCGGCGGCTGCCACGGATGCGGCTCGGCCGACGCGCTGGGCGCGGGCAGGGCGGTGAACCCCGCGAGCAGCACACCGAACCATGCGGGCGCGCAACGGCTTCCCATGAGGGGTGAAGATACCCGATCCGGACCCGCCCGCGCGGGAGGTGCGCGAACTCCACCGGCGCCGCCGCGAAAGCGACCGACCGGCACTGGGATTCGCCGCTACCGCCGCGCCGCGTGTCGGCGGGTATTGAGGACGACGGCCGCCATTCCGGCGCAATAGATTACGGCCCCCACCCAGACCACCGGCAGTGAGCGTCCACTCGCCGGGATCAGCAGCGCCGTCACCGCGACGGCCAGTACGAACGCGATATTGAAGACGGTGTCCTGCAGGGCGAAGACCTGGCCGCGGCGGTCGTCGTCGATATCGATCTGGAGGGTGGCGTCGCCGGTGAGTTTGATGATCTGGCCTGCCAGGCCGAGCAGGAACGCCCCGGCGAGCAGCAGCTGGTGCGCTTGGGAACTCGCGACGGCCGAGGCGGTGACCAGCGTGAGCTGTACCAGGGTGGCCAGCGCCAGGCCGGTGAGCACCGTGCGCGGCCTGCCGAGGCGCGGAATGAGCAGCGGTGCGACGACGGCGGCGACCAGCATGCCCGCGGCCGTGCATCCGATGGCCACTCCGAAGCCGAGCAGTCCGCTGCTGAGTCCGGTGCCGTCGGTGGGCGTCTGCCGCAGCACCAGGACCATGATCAGGGTGTTGATCCCGAAGACGACCCGGTGCGCGCCGATGCCGATCATCGCGGTGGTCACCTCGCCGGATTCCCACACCGCTCGCGCGCCGGTGCGCAATCCGGTCGCGATGGCGCGCACCGCGCCGGAGCGCGCGTGGCCGGGTTCGGGTCCGAGCAGGCGGGGTCCGAATCCGACGGCCAGGACCGCGCTGAGGATCGATCCGGCGGCGCTGGCGCCCACCGCGACGGCGGAGGCGAAATCCCCCGCGCCGATACCGCCGATGATCGCCACCGAGGCCGCAGCGCCCGCGCCCGCGCAACCGGAGGAGACGGTGGCCAGCACCGAGTTCATGGCCACCAGCCAGTGTTCGTCGAGCACGCGGGGCAGTGCGGCCGAGACTCCGGCCAGCACGAACCGGTTGATGCCGACGGCGGTCAGCGCGAGCAGTAGCAGCGGTGTCGCGCCGACTCCGGCCAGCAGGCCGACCGCCACCAGTGCGATGAGCACCGTCCGCAACACATTGGCCACCAGCAGGACCATGCGCCGATCCCAGCGGTCCAGCAGCGCACCCGCGTAGGGGCCGATGAGCGAGTAGGGCAGCAGCAGCACGGCGAATCCGGCGGCGATGGCCAGCGGATCGGTCTGTCGCTCGGGATTGAACAGGATCGCCCCCGACAGCGCGGCCTGGAACATGCCGTCGCCGAATTGACCGGTGAAGCGCACCAGCGCCAGTCGCGCCACGCCGGGTGCGCGCAGGGCGGTGCGCAGCGAGATCGGCCGCTCCGCTGCGGGCGTGGAACTGTCGGGGCGACCAAGGGGCACGCCGTGAGGCTACCGTGCCCGCGCGCGGCGCATCGGCGTCGGTGAGATCCGGCAAATCCTCGGCTCGGCCCGAGGCGATTCGCGGCATCGTTCGCCGAGTGGACGCTCGGATCGGGCGCGGCGCCTCCGGAACCTCCTGCGCCCCATCTGTTTCCGATTTTGCGGCCTCCCGGCGGCCTGCGTGGTCACGCTCCGCTACCTCCTTCGGCCGCGTCGCTCGGCCGCGGTGTCCGATTTTGCGGCCTCCCGGCGGCCTGCGTGGTCACGCTCCGCTACCTCCTTCGGCCGCGTCGCTCGGCCGCGGTGTCCGATCCGGCATCGGCGTCGCGGCTGGATGGGCGCCGGTAGGAGGTCCGCGACGTCCCCGATTCGATTAACCGGTCGGTACTGCTCGCCTCGCGTTCACCCACAGGTCGCTCGCGTAAAATGCCGGGTGCGGGACAATGTTCACTGCCGCTCCCACCCCGAGCGGCGCTCGGTGCACGGTCCGGAGAGGAGGACCCGATGTCCACACTCACGACACCGCACATCGATGTGCACCGTGGGGGCGATCGGATGAAAACCAGGGTCTCCTGGCTGGATTCGAAGCACTCCTTCTCCTTCGGCGAGCACTACGACCCGGACAACACCCATCACGGCCTGCTGCTGGTCAACAACGAGGACGTCGTCGCGCCGGGTCAGGGCTTCGAAACCCATCCGCACCGCGATATGGAGATCGTCACGTGGGTGCTGACGGGTTCGCTGGTGCATCAGGATTCGCTGGGGCACAGCGGGGTCATCTATCCGGGGTTGGCGCAGCGGATGAGCGCGGGCACGGGCATTCTGCATTCGGAGAAGAACGATTCCTGGCACATGTCCGGCGCACCCGCCCACGACGAGCCGGTGCATTTCGTCCAGATGTGGGTGGTGCCGGACGAGTCCGGGCGCACTCCCGGCTACCAGCAACTGGAGATCGACGACCAGTTGGCCGCAGGCGCTCTGGTGACGGTGGCCTCCGGTCTGCCCCGCTATCGCGATCGCACCGCCATCGCGATAGCCAGCAGCCATTCGGCGTTCCATGTGGCCCGAATGGGTTCGGGCGGTGTCGATTCGGCTACCGGGGCGGTGGAATTGGCCGGGGGCGGCACCGGATTGATCATCGGCGGTGTCGAATCGACCACCGGTGGTGTCGATTCGACCGCGGCGGGCATGAATTCGGTCGAGGCGGTTGCCGATTCGGCGACCGGTGCGCCTTCGGCCGCGGGACGCGGTCGATCGATCGCGGAGGTGATCGAACTTCCCGACGCGCCCTATCTGCATTTGTTCGTCGCGCGCGGCGAGGTGGAGATGGAGGGTGTCGGCGCGCTCTACGAGGGCGACGCGGTCCGCCTCACCAGATCGGGCGGTCAGCGGATCCGCGCGCGTCGTCCCTCGGAGATCCTGGTGTGGGAGATGCACGCGCGGCTCGGCGCTCAATAGCCCCCGCGTGGTTACGATCGGTTTCGAGACAGATCAAGCCATGGTCGATCAGGCGCGTTCCGTCCCCGCGCCGTAGGTCCGGTCGGCGGACCGGTGTGCGCGTCCGGGGCGGCAGCGATCGAGAGGAACTCCCCCTATGTCCCAGTACCCGCCCGATGACCAGGGGCAGCCGCAACCGCAGCCGGGTCGGTACCCGCAGCCAGGGCAATTCCCGCCGCCGGGTCAGTACCCGCCGCCCGGCCAGTATCCGGGTCCGTATCCGGGTCCCGGTCAGTATTCGGGTCCGGGGCAGTTCCCGCATTATGGGCGGCCGCCGCAGAACAAGGGTCTGGCCATCACCGCGCTTGTGCTGGGCATCCTCGCGATCATCTGCACCGTCACCGTCGTCGGTGTGCCGGGCGGCTATCTGTTCGGCGTCCTCGCGCTGATCTTCGGGTTCATCGCGATCACCAAGGCCGATGCGGGCGGACGCGGTATGGCCATCGCCGGATTGATCACCGGTGGGCTCGGTCTGATCGGCGCGATCGCCCTCACGGTGGTCTTCTACCACCTCTACATCAATTCCGGTGCGAAGGATTTCGTCGACTGCGTCAACAAGGCCGATAACGACCAGGCGAAAATTCAGCAGTGCCAGGACGATTGGGGCACCACCCTGGAGAACCGCTACAGCGTCACTTTGACGCCCGCGCCCCGCTAGCGTCGGCGCAGTATCGGGTGGCGGCGATGACCGCCGCCTGCGTCGGTCGCCGGTCGGCTTCGGGCGCCACCACCCAGTTGCGGTAGCCGCCGCGCTCATCGGTCGGTGAGGGCAGCACCACCCTGGTGCCGGGCAGCGCCACCGAGGCGCACACCCGGAATAGTTCGGCGAATAGGGCGCTGTCCAGGCAGGATTGGTCGGCCGGACCGGTCAGGAAGGTCCAGCGCCGCGAGCGCGGGTGGGCGATGATCGGCCCCGCCGGATCCAGTCGATCGCGGACCCGCTCGCCGAGTCCGGCGGGCATGACGACGGCCCCGACCGCGCCGACCTCGAGCAGGATGCGCCCCAGCACCGGATCGACTATGGCGTAGAGGCCGAACTCCTTGCGATAGCGGCGGCAGCGGGCCAGCGCATCGTGCACGGCCAGATAGTCGAATGTCGCGGCCGGGCTGTCCGATTCGGTATCGCTACCCGTAGGAAAATCGCCGTCCGAAAGAGGAAGTTCGCCGTCCGAGATGGGAAGTTCGCTCTCCGGGTCGTGCGTGCTGCTGCCTTCGGTGCGGGACGTGCTCATGGGCGAACCTCGTCTCGTGTCGGGTGAGGCGTGCGTAAGTGAGGAACCGACCGCGACACGAACCCTAGCCGGACAGACCGGGCATGACAATAGTCACACACCGGTGTCAAACGCGTTCTACCTGCGATGTTGTCCCGATTTCTCGCTGAGAACCCCCTACCGACCAACCGGGCGTAGCATCCCCCCAATGGCACCTGTTTCACCCACCGTCGCGCGCTGGGAGCTGGTGCTGCGGCTGCGGGAATTGCGGGAGGCCCGCGGTTTCGATTCGGCGACCTTCGCCCGACGCGTCGGCTTCACCCCGGCCAACTGGTCGCATGTGGAGAAGGGGCGCCGCGTGCTGACCTCCACCACCATCGGCCCGGTGCTGCAACTGCTCGAGGTGGACCGGGAGGAGTCCGCCGAACTGCTCGCCCTGCTCGAGGCGAGTAAGCAGCGCGGCTGGTGGGCCAAGTCCTCGGCGCTCATCGGTCCGGAATTGCAGCGGCTCTACGGCATGGAGCACGGCGCGCAGAGCATTCGCAGCTACGACAGCCTGGTGGTGCCGGGATTGCTGCAAACCGAGTCCTACGCACGGGCTTTGATCAGCGCCGATGTCATGATTCGCCCGGTGCAGGTGGATCAGTTGGTGGCCATCAGGATGCGGCGGCAGGAGCGGTTGCGCGGCGCGGATCCGGTGGAGTTGACCGCGGTGATCGGCGAGGCCACCCTGCTGCAGCAGACCGGCGGGCCGAAGGTGCTGCGCGGGCAGTTGGAGCGGTTGGCCGAATTGATCGAGACGCACGAGCACATCGAGGTGCGGGTCATCCCGTTCGACGCGCAGGCCGGTGCGACCCTCGGCGGCTCGAGTTTTCACCTGATCGACTTCGCTGGCGAGCGTTTGCCGACATTCGGTTGGTCCGAGGGCGCGGTGTTCGGTGGGTCGGTGGACGACCCGGATCGGGTGCGGGATCTGGGCTTCGCGTACCTGCGCGCACTGGAACAATCCTTGACGCGTACCGAGACATTGGCGCTGATCAGGAGAAATGCCCGCTTGTAAAATCCGCGCATGGCCACCACCGCGACCGGCTGGTTCACCTCGTCTCGTTCCAATAATGGAAACCAGTGCGTAGAGGTCAGGTTCGACGGAGCCGCGGTGCTCATCCGGGACAGCAAATACCGCCGGGATCCGACCAACCGCCCGGCCGACGAACCCATCATCGTCGTCTCGGACCACGAATGGACCGCATTCCTGCGCCATCTCGCGGGCGACCCGCACCGCCTGCACGCCCGCGCCCGCTCCGACGGCCGCATCACGCTCCGCCACGGCCCCACCGCCCTCATCTTCACTCCGGCCGAATGGACCGCATTCGTCGCGGGCGCGCTGGCAGGCGAATTCGATCGGATATCCCGAGTGATCTGAGGAGGTTCCGACCGAATTACGTTCTCACGCCGCGGCTTTCACCGTCACGCCCGGATTTCGTTCAGGCGGCGCAGCGTGAAGGGCTGGGCGAGGATTCCTTCCAGGACCGCGGCCACGTGCTGGAAATGCGGGAGCGCGAAGTGGTGCTCCAATGCCGCGGCATCGATCCACTCTTCCACGAGGATGACCCGATCCGGGTGGGTCGGGTGCGAATACGGTTGATAGGCGAGGCAACCGTCCTCGGCCAGGGAGGGGGCGATCATCGCCGTCAACTCGTCCAGCAGACGCTGTTCCTGTCCGGGCTTGGCGGTGAATTCGGCGATGACGGTCAAGGTATTCGACATTCGACTGGCTCCTGATCGGAATTGGTGGTGACGTTCGGTGTTGCGAACGATGTCCATGGTGTCGCCGCGAAACTGTCGCACCCAGTGCTCCGATCGACCCGGATCGCTCCTGCCTGGGTCCGATAGGACCAGGCAGACGAGGCGGGTGATCTGGGAGGCTGGGCGGTATGGATCGTCCTCGACAGCTCAGCGAATTCCTCAAGGCTCGCCGAGCGCAGCTGCGACCCGAGGACATCGGCACCACCGGTTTCGGGGGTCAACGGCGGGTTCCGGGATTGCGGCGCGAGGAACTCGCCCTCTTGGCCGGGGTGACATATCGGTTAAGCACTACCAAACTGCGCGGGAAGAAGATCCCATTTCCCCGTATGCATCGGTCAGGTGCGTATGACGAAATCCGCGACCGATCCGGCCAGATTGGCCCTGGTGTGGGACAGAAACGTTTATGACTCACACCAGGGTGATTGCGTTAGTTGAGCTGCCGGGGTGTTGCGGTGAACCCCGTCGTGCCGACGGTGATGACGCAAGGCGCCTCATGCCGATCGAGTTCGTGCAGCGCTTCCAACAAATGGGTGGACATCAGCGATTGCCACTGTTGCCATTTCTGGTCTTCGGGATAGAGCCGGGACTTACCTACTTCGACGTAGTAGGCGTACAGGTCATCGCCCGTGACCGCGAACTCGATCGGCACATCAAGCTGTTTGCCGCTGCGGCCGGTGATCCGCAAGCCCTGATCCGACGACGAGATCTCCACCTGCCATTCGCGGCCTGCCGCGATCACCGATTGTGTCAGCTCGGCTGTGGTGGGGTGCGAGCTAGGCACGACATTTACCTCCAGGGAATGCAGTGACGATGATGCCGTTATCGACGATGACTGTGGGTTCGACGGTTTTCGCGATCTGCCCGTTGACGTGGTTGACCAAGTATATCTGCCCTGAGTAACAGGTTCTAGCGCCTTGCGGGACAACGAGGTCGGGGGTATCCAACGATTTGCTGATCGCCATGTCGGCGATGTCGCGCCAGTTGCGGTTTTCGATCGCTGCCAGCCCTTGCCACTCCTCGCCGTGCTTGGTTTGGATGTGCCGGAATCCGTAGCCGGTATTACCGCAGGTCAACCGCGCTTTGCTGTAGTTTGCAACAACTTTGTCTTCAGGAGTGCTGATACCGCACGCTCCCCACACTTGCTGCGCGGAAGCTGTTGGCGCGGAACTGATGACGGCGGCAATCGTCGCTGCGATCAAGGCAGCGGTGGCGAGTTTCGTGTGATTCATGGTCTTCCCCCGAGTGTTGCGATGTATGTGCCATCGGCGACTGTTGAGTTGTATTCTGGGATAGGGTTTTTCATTCGCCTACTTGGACGCGGGTGTTCCAGTCACCGTTCCAATATGTGATCTACATCACATTTTGTCGTGGTGTAGTCGAATACCGGGAACTTCCCGCCGAATCCGATGCAGCCTAAGGTATTTCGAAAGTGAGTCGACCGAACCGATGAAGCGGTGAGCACCAACGACCTCTTGTGGCAGATGCGAACGCCTCACCCCGGAGGCGGGGTTGGCACCCGGAAGCTCCGGCCGATCATGGTTCGATACGACCGCGCGGACCAGAGCGTGATGGCCGAGACGGGCTCGGCCGATCGTCAGCAGACGTAAGTCCTTGTCCGAATCGTCGGTCATCAGTCCGGGCCGGTAGGGCTTTGGCTTGCCCGGCCGCCAAGGAATCAATCGACGGCCGGTCTGGTACTGGTCACCAGGCGGTTTGATGTAGAAGTTCGGCTGTTCGACCAGTGTGCGCGCTTCGTCCTCCGAATATGGCCCGTAGACGGCCGATGGGTAGCTTCGCCCGGCGTCGTCTCTGTGGTAGACCAGCACGCCCCATTCCGGCGTCCAGTCCACCAGGAATCGGGTAACCCAGTCGTCTTCGGCCCAGCGGTCACGACCACGGCCGTACTCATCGCCGGTCGGCAGGCTCATCGCACACGTCGCCCTTCATCGATGTTCCTCACATTCCCGCCTTTCATTCGGGTTGGAGACCGGAGAACCGCCTTATCCCGAGGTGTGTGCGGGACAGGGCGGTTCGGTGGCGACCTACGGCCTATCGACCTTCGGAGCTGCCCGACATTCGGGCGCGCGAATGATATTGGGGTGTAAGGAATTCCGCCCAGTACTCATGCCGCACCGCCTCCCACAGCCGCGACAGTTTCGGGAACCGCTCACGCATCTGCGCCAGGTCGGGCGCAGCGGTCGGGACTGCGACCGACATCAGCGGGGTTGCATCGGAAACCTTGCCTACCAACATCATTCGAATGCAGTGATGGTCGAGCTGCCAGACCGCCTGCCAACCGTCCACCTCGGTGCGATGTTCGCTCGTCCCGGCGCTTTCGGTCGCGTCCGTCAAGGGTTCTCGGGATGGCCGTTGCCATCCGCCCCCGAAGTCGGAAGCGCCAATTCCGACAGTTTGTCGAGTACTTCACGCAGCGTTCGATACGTCGGTCCGCCGCTGTTGGGCGGGTCGCTGTCCAGCGGCGGGAACTCGATTCCCCGTGCCGCCGCCCGCTCGCGCGGGGTCAACGACTGCGGCGTGAGTCTTCCCGCAGCCACCAACGTGTAGTACGCCGCCGCTTTCCACGCGCACCGGACGATCCGGCACGCGCGATGGGTGCGCATCTGCTCGTGGGCCAACTCCACATCGGCGTACCCACAGACGAGGGGCGGTGTCACGATCGTGGTGTCGCCGATCACGGCGCACCCGCCTCGGCCGGTGCCGGTCGCGCGACCTTCGCCCATGTTGTTGCGGGGCAAACAGTTTCCAGATCGAAGTCTTCGCATACCCGCGCCGGTTGATCGTCCACCTGTGCGAGGTCATAGACCACTATCGCGGCCACATTCAGCCCCGCCGCTATGCCCAGGGCGTATCCGATCGGATCGGGAGCATCCTGCGGGGGTCGCACGGTGTAGACGTACTGATACCCCAGCGACAGCGCGTGGCGCTGCACTTCGACCGCGTGCCTGGGCGCGTGCGACCCCGACACTCGAGTTCGTACGAACCCGACTGCCTGCGGCCCGCCGCCGCCGGCGGTGGTCGCGTTGCCGCCGTGCGGTGGTCCAATTTGCGGGGTCTTCAAATCGCCATTCAAAGTCGAGCCCCTTTCTGGTCGTACGCCACGAATTCGGCGGCCCCGCCGTCGAGCGGCAGTGCTGTTTGGCATCGGCCGGTCGCGCTGCTGGGTCGATACCTGCCGGGGTGATCCTGATCACTAGAGAACGGGTGCTTGACCGGAAAGGTTGGCGCATTGTTCAGCCATGAACTAACAAAACTCTTGGCAGCTTTTGCAGGTGGTCAACAGTCCGGTATCGAATGGCGAACTAACAAGAAACTTGTTACTCCCGCAATACGATTCGGGCGACAATGAGCCATGACCGAGGATCGCCGTGGTGTTGGAGCCCGTGTCGCCGAGCGCCGCAAGCTGAACGGACTGACTCAGCCGCAACTGGCTGACCGGTCAAACCTTTCCGCCAGCTTGGTAAGGCAAGTCGAACAGGGCCGGGTGCCCGCGACTCCCGCATTCCTGGCAGCCGTCTCGAAGGCGCTGCACTGTTCGGTCGCCGATCTGACCGGGCAGCCGTACCCGCCCGCCGCCGGTCGTGATACCGAGGCATATACCGCTATCGGCGCGGTTCGCGCCGAACTCGCCGCATATGATCTCGACCCGGACGAAACGGTGACAACTATTCGCCCGCTGGCTGAGATCGAACTCGATGTCGCCGACATCGGGCGCGCTCGACGAAATGCGTCATTCCAGAAGCTCGGTGCGCAACTGCCGACGCTGCTGCCCGAGGTTCGGGCTGCGGTTCATCGCAGTACGGGCGTTGAACGCGATCGAGCGTTCGTCATGCTGTGCGAGCTGTACTACAGCTCCCACAGTCTCGCGCACAAACTCGGATTCGCCGACCTCGCGACCATCGCGATCGAACGAATGGCGTGGGCCGCGAACGAATCCGGCCACCAGGTGTGGATGGCGGCCAGCCAGTTTCAGCGCGCCGCGATACTCACCTCCGGAGGTAACTGGAACGCGGCGTTGAAATACCTCGAAAGCTGTAGGGCAAGTATCGAATCGCGGTTGGTGGCCGGACATCGCGGGGACCTTGTCAGCTGGGGTGGGTTGCACCTGCAATCCGGGCTCGCTGCCGCACGGTCCGGTCGCCGCAGTCTGGCCGACGCGCATTTGGCCGAGGCCAGGGAGTCCGCCAATCGACTGGGAGCCGATGGCCTCGACCCCATCCTGACATTCGGCCCCACCAATGTCGGTATCTGGTCAGTCGCGCTAGCGGTTGAAGGTCTGGACGCTATCGAGGCGTTGAACCGGGCATCGGCACTCGTGATTCCGGCCGACATGCCCAAGGAGCGCGTCGGTATGCATTGGATCGACGTATCGCGCGCGTACCTATTGAATGGCGATCGGACCAGCGCATTCGATGCACTCGCCGCAGCGCGAACCATCGCGCCCGCACAGACCCGCTACAACCCGATGGTGCACGAAACCATCCGCGCCCTTGCCCGCGCCGAAGCCCGCCGAACCGACACCGTAGCCGGGTTCGCCGCTTGGTGCGGCATCACCAGGGCGGTGTGAACCTCTCAGGCGGGAAGCCCTTTCTCCGCCGAGGGTGTCAGGAACTCGACCCTGACGCCCGCCGTGTACAGGTGGCGTTCATCGAGGAACCGGCGCGTGTGCGGCTGCTGTTCGTGCGTCCGATGCGCCGCCTGGTCGGCGTACACCTCATAGAACACCCGCGCCAGCGGCTCATCCTCGACCACATGGGTCGCGTAAACCAATGTGCCCGGTTCGGATTCACGAATCGCGGCTACCGTTTCGGCGACCAATTTGTCGAAAGCGATCGCCTTCTCGGCATCGATCAGATCGAACCGGACAACTAGCGCGAACATCGGAGCCCCTTCGGTGTCGACACCACCCGAAACTCGGGCGCACGCTGCATCTGTCACACCCTACCCCTGCCGTTCGCAGGATGACCGCCGCTCGCGAGGGAACCCTGTGCACAGCGCATCAAGTCAGCCGACACCGTTAAATATCTGCGGCACAGCCATGTTCGAGCGGTGAAAAGCAGGAGCACTATAGCGATGTGCACCGCCGCGAGGTGGTCGCTGCAACAGACTTGTCCGGTAATCGCGTCGTCGCCACCGCGCCGGACCCTCACCCCACACCCGGCCCTTCGCGAATATATCCCTGCCGGGGTATGACCCTGGACGACGCGACGCGCGAGAACATGGCCGCGACCAGGCGATCCGGCCACCTCCGGGTGTAGCGGCCTGATCGCCACAGGGAACGAGACACCGACGACCACACCGAAAACCACACGCAACACCACGCCACGCCACGACCGAGCGTCGACACGTCACAACGGGTCCGTTACCAGCTCGAGAAATTCTCGACCGAAGCCGACCCTGAAAGCGAGTGGACGATGCCATATCGAATGCATCCGCACCCGGCCGACACGAACTAGCGCCATTGCCCCTTTCCGGCGTATTCGGGAAGCACTTCATGCGACACAAACGCCAGAGAGGGTCCCCTAAACAGGAACGGCGACAGGGACTGTAGCGCCCTGACGGGAGTGGTCGCGACGGCAAATTCATGATGCGTGAGTGTCGAAATCAGAGGGTGCCGCCAGCAGTACACAGGTGTCCGAAATCCATACCTCGAGCGTTCTCCACCGAGAGCACACCGAACGCTTGGTATTCACTCGGAGGTGCATTGATGACGCGATATCCCACCGGAATCCGCCGGTCCGACACCCACGTGGAGACGGTCGCGGCCGACACTCCGAATTCCGACAGCGGCGGCGATGACACCGCCGATCGGACCGTGTTCGGCACGTGCGGACCCCCTGCGCCCGCGAACGCCGCTGCCCGCGACGCGGCGGACGCCAAGGGACGTATGTGGGTGGGGCCGACCAGTGAGCAGACCCGCCGCCTGGTGGCCGAGAGCCGTCTTCGGCAGGGCCTGCCGGCGGGTATCGAGAACCCGGCTGTGATCGAGTCGCTCGCGCTGTTCCTGCGCAACGCGCTGAACACCCTCGACGCCGACGAGGCGGCATGAGACGACCCGGATCACAGCTCGCGCCAGATGATCTCGACGCTCGAGTTGTCGAACCGCCATGTCTTGCCGTTCTGGTCCACCCACTTCGCCGCGTAGACGCGGGCAGGTTTGATGACGACCTTCTCGATCAGCCGCGCGGTCGCCTCGTGTCGCCACCGCGATCCCTTCGTGTCCCATGCCTTGCGCAACTCTCCCGGCGTGGACCCGATGTCGGCCAGCGCTGCGAGGGCTTGCGCACCGCGCAGTGAGTCCTGTTCGCCGCGAAGGTCTTTCAGTGTCTTCTTCAGTCCCGCGATGGTGCGTTCCAGGACCCGCAGGTCGTCCTGGTCCCGCGCCCCGCTCAACACCTCGGTCCGTCGATCGGTCTCGGCGTCCAGATTCCCGGCCGCGGTCTCGATCCGCTGCTGTAGCTGCGCGATACGCTCGGCGTTATCGTTCCCCCGATCCAGACGCGCCAGGATCTGCGGGTTCTCGTGAGCGGCGATGACCTGCTGTGCCACGTACATCTCCACCGCGCCCGCGTCGCGGAACACCTTCCCGCACCCGCACACCACCTTCGTCGCGTCCTTCGCCCGGCACACATACCGGCGCTGCACGTTGATCGTGTCGTCCTTGCGCTTCCGTTGCAGCATCGCGCCCACCATCCAGTTCCCGCACTTCCGCCCGGCCCGTTCACTGCCCTCGGGCCACACGCCGCCGCACTCGACCAACCCGGTCAGTTCGTATTCCCCGTTGCGTTGACGCGGACGATCCGGGTCCTTCGCGCGCCGGTGCGCCGAGAGCGCGACCCGCATCGCGTCGTGCTCGGCGCGGGTGAACACGGCGGGCCACTGCGCGCGGTGCCGGGTACCGGTACGTTCGTGCACCCGGATACCGTTGCCCTCCGGGTTGTTCAAGCATTCGCAGCGCTGCCCGTTCACGTCGGCATGTTCTCCCAGGTCGTAGGCCACGTACGCCTCCAGCAACAACTGATCGGCCAGTTTGCCCACCCTCCACTGCCCACCCTTGGACGTGGTGATCCCGCGCTTGTTCCAGTCGGTGATGATCGTGGTCTGGCTCTCGCCGTTGATCGTCCGGTCGCGGCCCTCGTGCAGCACCGCCACCTCCTCGGCGCGCAGCGCGTACCGGTCGAGGATGTCCTCACCGGTGATCGGGTGCGTACCAACGACTTTCCCGTACCCGAATCGGCGTGAACCACCCTGCATGACCCCCTTCGCGGCTTCCTCGCTCATCCGGTCCAACAGGTTCTCGGTGTTGGTCTCCCGATACTCCGCCGCTTCGGCGACCTTCACCATGAAGTTCTTCCGCCCCGCACCGGTGGCCAGGTCGTATTCGCTGTCCTTCATGAACACATACCGCACCCCCTTGTCGCGTCCGAGCTTCATCAATTCGTTGCCCAGGTCGTAATCACGAGTCAACCGCGCCACATCGCGGGCAAGGATGATCTTCGACGGGCCGGAAGCCACCAATGCCAGTCCTTCCCGCAACGCCGGACGGTCCGCGTCCGCCCCCGACAGATCGTTGTCGCAGAGGATCCGCGCCAGCGCCAGCCCTGTGCGGGCCGCGTAGGCGACCTCGTTCTTGGCCTGGAGCTGTACCCCCTCGGCGCGATCCTTCTCATCCCGAGAGATACGCACATACCCGTACACCCAGTGCGACGGGTCCATATCAACCACCGCATCGGCCAACACGGCGTTGATCTCCACCAACCAGGCAGGTTCCTTGCGGGCTACGGTCCGTTTCATGACAACCACAATAGGGATGTAGTGTATATTTAACGTCTCGCCCGGGGTCAGCGTCGACTACTACAAGCGCCTGGAGCAAGGTCGCGCCCGCAATGTCTCGCCGGAGGTGCTCGATGCCGTCGCCCGTGCCTTGCGACTCGATGCCGATGAACGCGCTCACCTGCACAACCTCGCCAAACCCGCCGCGGCGCGGAAGCGACCGAGCCGACCGCAGCAGGTCGGGTCGGAACTGCGGCAGGCCCTGGACGCGCTGTCGTCCGTTCCGGCCTACATCATCGGCAGGCGGCTCGATGTGCTGGCCTGGAACGAGCAGGCCCGCCTGCTGATCGCCGACTTTCCGACACTCGCGGCGGCCGAGCGCAATATGGCCCGCCTGGTCTTCCTCGACGAAGCATCTCGCGACCTTTACCCGGACTGGGAGACCAAGGCCCGTGACACCGTGGCGAACCTGCGTTTCGACGCGGGCCGCCCCGACGATCCGCGACTGGCCGGTCTCGTCGGTGAACTTTCCCTGGCCAGCAGCGATTTCCGTCGCCTGTGGGCCTCCCACACCGTGCACGCGAAAACCAGGGGCCGCAAACGATTCCGCCACCCGCAGATCGGCGAGCTCGCCCTCGACTATGTGGCCATGCGCGCTCCCGACGACCCCGATATGACGATGATGATCTACAGCGCCCCCACCGGATCCGCCGCCGCGGCGAACCTTCAACTTCTCTGCGCACTCACAGCCGGACGCCCATCGCACGCGAACTCTGCCCCGGACCCCGTGCTCCAAGAAACGGAGCATCCATGAACCGAGCCTCCTGGCCATCCGACCGGTTTCCGTCCCGCCGGTGGCTGGGAACACGGGGTGGGGGTCGAGGCGGGTCGGCATACTGGACTGCGTGACTTCCGAGCTGATCAGGCCCTCCGGTATCGACCTGTCCCACCGCGACGAGCGCATCAGGGCGCAGGACGACCTGTTCGCGCATGTGAACGGCAAGTGGTTGGACACCTATGAGATTCCGGCCGACCGGGCGGTCGACGGTGCGTTTCGCGCCATCTACGACCAGGCCGAACTGGATGTGCAGCGGATCATCCAGCAGGCGGGGGCGCGGGGCGAGACCGATGCGGACGCCCGCAAGATCGGCGACCTGTACGCCAGTTTCATGGATACCGAGGCGGTCGCCGCCGCGGGTCTGGAGCCGATCCGGGCGGAGTTGGCGCAGCTCGCCGCGATCACCGATCGTTCAGAGTTCGCCGCACTGCTCGGGCGCTTGCAGCGCACCGGGATCGGCGGCGCGCTCGGTTTCTATGTCGATACCGACGACAAGGATTCCAGCCGCTACCTGGTGCACGTCCCGCAGTCCGGTATCGGCCTGCCCGACGAGAGCTACTACCGCCAGGACGAATACGCCGAGATCCGGGCCAAATACCTGGACTACCTGACGGGTCTGTTCCGCTCGGCCGCGGGCTATCCGGGCATCGCCGAGTTGCTGCCGCAGGATGTGGACACGGTCGGCGCGCGCATCCTCGAACTGGAGTGCAAACTCGCCGCGGGGCACATGGATGTGGTGCGCCGCCGCGACGCCGAATTGACCTACAACCTCACCACTTTCGCCGACCTGAGCGCCGAGAATCCCGAATTCGACTGGACAGCTTGGACTTCCGCACTCGCCGAGGGTCTCGATCGCACCGGTCCGGAACTCTTCGCCGAAATAGTGGTCCGCCAACCGGATTACGTGCGCGCCTTCAGTCAGGCGTGGGCGAGCGAATCCCTCGACGACTGGAAGGCGTGGGCGGCGGCGCGCGTGCTGCGCGCCCGCGCCCCCTACCTCACCGATGAACTGGTGGAGGCCAACTTCGACTTCTACGGCCGCACCCTCACCGGCGCGCAGGAGAATCGGGAGCGCTGGAAGCGCGGTGTCGGCCTGGTCGAGGATCTGCTCGGCGAGGCCGTCGGCAAACTGTATGTGGCCGAGCACTTTCCGCCGGAGGCCAAGGCCCGCATGGTGGAGTTGGTGGCCAATCTGCAGGAGGCATACCGCCGCAATATCGCGGATCTGGAGTGGATGGGCGCGGACACCAGGGCCGCGGCGCTGACGAAGCTGGGCAAGTTCACCCCGAAGATCGGCTACCCCGACAAGTGGCGCGACTATTCGGCCGTCCGCATCGATGCGGGCGACCTGGTCGGCAACTATCGCAATGGTCATGCGGCCGAACACGATCGGCAGTTCGCCAAGTTGGGCGGCCCGGTGGATCGCGACGAGTGGTTCATGACCCCGCAGACGGTCAACGCCTACTACAACCCCGGCATGAACGAGATCGTCTTCCCCGCCGCGATCCTGCGGCCGCCGTTCTTCGATATGCACGCCGACGATGCCGCCAACTACGGCGGGATCGGCGCGGTGATCGGGCACGAGATCGGTCACGGATTCGATGATCAGGGCGCGAAATACGATGGCGACGGCAATATGGTCGACTGGTGGACCGATGCCGATCGCTCCGAATTCGGCAAGCGCACCGGGGCTTTGATCGCCCAGTACAGCGAGTTCTCGCCCAAGTCGCTCTCCGATGAGCATCACGTCAATGGCGAGTTCACGATCGGGGAGAATATCGGCGATCTCGGCGGGCTCTCGATCGCCCTGGCGGCGTACCGGATTTCGCTCGGCGATGCCGATTCCCCGGTCCTCGACGGCCTGACCGGATTGCAACGGGTGTTCTTCGGTTGGGCGCAGGTCTGGCGCACCAAGGCTCGCACCGAGGAGGCGATTCGCCGTTTGGCGGTGGATCCGCACTCGCCGCCGGAGTTCCGCTGCAATGGTGTGGTGCGCAACCTCGATTCGTTCCACGAGGCGTTCGAGGTGACACCCGGTGATGCGCTGTATCTGGATCCCGCTGAGCGCGTGAAGATCTGGTAGTCGCACAGATGAGCGCCCGCCGCCCTGGGGCGGGCGCCCATCGCACCGCGGCCGAGCGCCGGGGCCGGAGGCGGTAACGAAGTGTCACCACGTAGGCCCTGTCGCTCGGCCGCAGATCAGACACCCCGAGCGCCGGGGCCGGAGGCGGTAACGAAGTGTCACCACGCAGGCCACCGGGAGGCCGCGAATCAAATACCGCCGGGGACGACCGGTCCCCGGCGGGGGATTCAGCGGAGGCGTTCCTCGGTGACCGCGTCGAAGAAGAACACCTCGTCGAGCTTGGGCCGCAACCGAAGTCGGTCGCCGAGCGCCACCCGGAAGCGGCGGTCCACCCGTGCCACCACTCTGCCGGTGCGGCTGGTCCACTGCTCGGTGACCCCGTGGCTGTAGACGAAGGATTCCGCGCCCAGTTCCTCGAGCAGTTCGGCGTCCACCGCCAGGCCCGTGTCCTCGGTGGTCACCTCCCAGGATTCGGGTCGGATGCCGACGATGATCCGCGCGCCCGCCGCGAGTCCGGTGGGCAGCGGGATCCGCAGCTCGCCCAGTTCGGCCGCGCCGTCGCGCACCGGGGCCTCGAGCAGGTTCATCCCCGGTGAGCCGATGAATCCGGCGACGAAGGTGTTGACCGGGTCGTCGTAGAGTTCGCGCGGCGCGGCGATCTGTTGCAGCAAACCGTCTTTCAGCACCGCGACCCGGTCACCCATGGTCATGGCCTCGACCTGATCGTGGGTGACGTAGACGGTGGTGGTGCCCAGCCGCTTCTGCAGGCCCGCGATCTGTGAGCGGGTGCTGACCCGGAGTTTGGCGTCCAGGTTGGACAGCGGTTCGTCCATGCAGAACACCTGCGGCCTGCGCACGATGGCGCGGCCCATGGCCACGCGCTGACGCTGCCCGCCGGAGAGTTTGGCCGGTTTGCGTTCCAGCAGCGGTTCGAGTTCGAGCATTCGCGCCGCCTCGTGGACCCGAGTCATGGTGTCGGCCTTGTTCATTCCCGCGTTGCGCAGCGCGAAGCCCATATTCTCCGCGACGGTCATGTTCGGGTAGAGCGCGTAGCTCTGGAAGACCATGGCCACATCGCGGGCGCGCGGCGGCAGTCCGGTGACATCCGTGCCGCCGATCAGGATGCGCCCGGATTCCACCGATTCGAGTCCGGCCAGCATGCGCAGGCTGGTCGATTTACCGCACCCCGAGGGGCCGACGAGGACGATGAACTCCCCGTCGGCGATATCGAGGTCCAGCTTGTCGACGGCGGGGGTGGGCGCACTGGGGTACAGGTGCGTAACACCCTCGAACTGCACTGTCGCCATGCTGATCCGGTCTCCTCGTACTGGGTTGGTGGTGCTTACTTGGGCAGTTTGGGCGCGATCTGCCGGTCGTAGATCTGCTGGAGCTGACCGGTGACATCGGCGAAGACCGAGGCCACGTCCTTGTTCTGCAGGCCGATCTGCTCGAGTCCGGTGCCGATGATCTGGTCGCCGTTGGGCAGGAAGACGCGGGCGTAGTCCTGGGATTTGGTCAGCGGCAACTGGTCGATGGCGACCTTGGCGTTCGGGTTCTTGGCGAGGAATTCGACCTCGCTCGGATTGCTCACCGCGGATTTGCGCACCGGCATGTATCCGGTGGCCTGGGAGAAGTAGGCGGTGCTTTCCGGATTGGTGAGGAATTCGATGAACTTGAGCGCGTTCACTTTTCGCTGATCGGAGATGCGCGCCGGAATGGCCAGGCCGGCGCCGCCGGTGGTGACGCCGGGTCCGCTCGGGTGCGGCAGGTTGGCGGTGCCGAAGGCGAGTTTGCCGTCGGCGTTGGCCTTGATGCCCTTCAGATCACCGGTGGAGGCGATGGTGGAGGCGATGACGCCGGTGCCGAAATCGGTGGCGATGGCGGGGCGGATGGCCGCGTACTTCTTGACGTTGATGCTGTCGCGCAAGTAGTTTCCGGCGGCGATGGTGCCCGGATCGTTGAACTTCAGCTTCCACTGGTCGGAGTAGGCGCCGCCGAAGGTCCAGTTCGGACCCTGGAAGGTCCAGGCCAGGTAGTTCTTGGCGTCACCCCAGCCGTGCGCGAATTTGCCGTCGCCGACGACGGATTGGAGTTTGGGACCCCACTCGTCGAATTCCTGCCAGCTGTTGGGGCCGCGGTCGGGCAGTCCGGCCTTGGCCCAGACATCCTTGTTGTAGTAGAACAGCGGGGTCGAGCGGGAGTACGGCAGGGCGTAGTGCTTGCCGTTGAACAGGTAGTCCGAGGCCAGCGAGTCGACGTAGTCGTCGAGTTTGACGCCCGCGTCGCCGAAGTGTCCGTCGAGGGGTTCGATGGCGCCGGTCAGCGCGTAGTTGAACCACCAGACATCGGAGAGCACGACGACGTCGGGCAGGTCGCCGCCGGAGAGCGCGGCATTGAACTTCTGCGCGACCTCCTCGTAGTTGCGGCCCGCGTCGATCAGCTTCACCTTCAGGTCCGGGAATTTGGCCTGGAAGCGGCTGATCAGCTCGAGTTCCTGGTCTTTGGAGGTGCCGGGGTGGTTGGACCAGAAGTTGATGGTGTTGGCGTCGCCGCCCTGTTTGGAGCCACCGCCGCCACCCGCGCACGCGGTGAGCGCGACGCCCGCGGCGGCCGCGCCCGCGATGCCGATGAACCCGCGCCGCGACAGCGTCGGAAATTTGGAACTGGACACGTGGTTTCTCCTGTTATCCCTTGACCGCACCGGAGGTGAGGCCCTTGATCATGTGTCGTTGCAGGACGAGGAAGACGATGAGGATGGGCAGCATGGTCAGCAGCGTGCCCGCCATCACCGGCCCCCAATTGGTGACGCTCGGGTTCTCGGTGTTCTGCAGCAGAGTCAGGCCGACCGGCAGGGTGGCCACCCGCGAGTCGTCGGCCATCAGGAACGGCCAGAGGTATTCGTTCCATTCGTTGACCAGGGTGACCACGGCGAAGGCGACCATGGTCGGTCCGGACATGGGCAGCACCACCCTGGTGAGCAGTCGCCACCAGTTCGCGCCGTCCATTCGGGCGGCCTCGATCACCTCCGAGGGCAGCGACAGGAAGTGGTTGCGCATGAGGAAGGTGCCGAAGGAGACGCCGCAGAGCGGAACGATGATGCCCTGCAGGGTATTTCGCCAACCGAGCTGGGCCACCAGCGCGTAGTTGGAGATGACGGTGATCTGGTTGGGCACCATGAGCGCCGCGATGATCGCCAGGAACAGCAGGTTCTTGCCCGGAAAGCGCAGGAAGACCAGCCCGTAGGCGCTGAGCACGCCGAGCACGAATTTCACCAGGGAGATGACCCCGGTGATGATGACGGAGTTGCGCAGGAAGGTGGCGAACGGCAGGGTCGTCGTCGCCTCCTTGTAGTTCTCCGGATGCCAGCTGTGCGGCCAGTAGACCGCGGGCTGGGTGTAGATATCGGGGCGCGCCTTGAACGAGGTGATCAGGATCCAGAACAGCGGGACGCCGACGATGATCAGTACGCACACCATGGCGGCGTAGCCGAGCGCGGTCACCAGCCTCTGCTGGTTTCGGTACGAAATCGCCTGTTGGCCTGTGAATTTCACTGTCAGGGTGCTCACTGCTCGCTCCGATCCATGATGCGAACCTGGACCAGGGTGACAACGAGCAGCACCACGAACATGATGGTGGCCACCGTCGCGCCGTAGCCCGCGCGGAAATTGCGGAACGATTCCAGATACACCTGATAGACCATGGTTGTGGTGCCGGTGCCGATCGGTCCGCCCCTGGTCATCACATTGATGATGTCGAAGACCTGCAGCGAGTTGAGCAGCACGGTGATGGACAGGAAGAACGTGGTGGGGCGCAGTTGTGGCAGCAGCACTCGGCGGAAGGTGGTCCAGCGGCTCGCGCGATCGATCTCGGCGGCCTCGAGCAGTTCGGTCCGAACTCCTTGCAGCGCGGCCAGATAGATGACGAAGCTGTAGCCGAGGTTTTTCCAGATGTAGGTGACGGTCACCATGAACAGCGCCCAGTGCGGATCCTGGTAGAAGTCGGGCGCCTGGCTCACGCCCAGTCGATGCAGCACATCCTGCACCAGGCCGAAGCTCGGATCGAAGATGAACTGGAAGGCGACGCCGATGGCCGCGCCGGAGATGACGAACGGCGCGAAGATGGCCGAACGGACCAGGTTGCGGCCCCGCAGTTTTCGATCGAGCAGCAGTGCGAGCACCAGGCCGAGCACCATGCTGCCGACGACGGCGGCCACGGTGAAGATGACGGTGTTGCCGACAATCTGCCAGGTGTCGGCGCGTCCGAACCATTCGATGTAGTTGTCGAGTCCGACGTAGTTCACGAACGGGTCCGACATATTCCAGTCGGTGAACGAGAGTCGAATGTTGTCCAGCAGCGGCCGATAGACGAACAGACCGAGCAGCACCAGGTTCGGCACCACGAGAATCAGGAACAGCGCGTAGTCCGACCAGGGTCGATTGCGCAGACCACGCCCCTGTTGCTGGGGCAGGACTCGTTCCGGACTAGTTCGCACGGCGGAGACTCTACGGATGCGAGCAAACGATCGGTTAACGAAAAGCGCCGACACGCTGAACTTTCCGGACGCCATGGCGCCCGCGTTTCCGCCCCCCTCGTCGGATGCCTTGTCGTAGCCGGCAGACGATGCACTGGGTTGCCCAGCGGTGGGCGCACCCGACGAGTTTCCCATATTCTCCCGAAATCACTTGTCGTGCTCAGGCCTCGCCGGAGCGCTACGGCCTTTCGGGAGCGTAAACGGACAATTGATCCGCCGTATGGGAAATCGGCGGACCAATCGGCCAACTGCGTATGAACTTCTCCGAGCTGGCGGGCTCGGGGTCGGGCTTGGGGTGTCAGTCGTTCCAGTCGCCGAGGCCGTCGCTGGTGCTGAGCGTGCCGCCCTTGGTGTTCTGCACGACCACCGGGTCGCCCCGGTGCACGTTGTCGAAGAACCACTTGGCATTCTCGGTGCTGACATTCAGGCAGCCGTGGCTGGCATTGGAGTTGCCCTGCTGGGCCACCGACCACGGGGCCGCGTGCACGAAGATGCCGCTGTTGGACATGCGCGAGGCGTATTCGACTTCGACCTTGTAACCCTCCGGAGCGCTGACCGGGACGCCGTAGGTGGAGGAGTCCATGATCATCTTGCGCAACTGCTCGCCGATGTAATACGTGCCGTTGGGGGTTTCGTGCTTGGTCTTGCCCATGGAGATGGGCATGGTCTTGACCACCTCGCCATTGCGGGTGATGGTCATCTCGTGGGTGGTGTCGTCGGCGGTGGAGACCACCGCGTCGCCGATGCGGAAGCTGCTGACCGTACCGCCCGCCTCGACCTTGACATCGGTGTTGTCCGGCCAGAACTCATTGGGCCGCCAGCGAACCTGCTGATCGCCGCGCCAATAGAAGTGGCCCGGAGCCTTTTTCGACGAGGTGACCTTGATGAACTTCTCGGCCGCGGCGTGATCGGCCACCGGCTCCTTGAAGTTGATGACGATCGGCTGGGCCACGCCCACGGTGTCGCCGTCGGCGATATTGATCGACGGGGGCGCGAAATTCGGCCCCTGCGGCGCCTGGGGCGCGGTGCCCGCCGATCCGGAGCCGAACAGGCCCGGCAGACCGATATCGGCCTGAGCGGGGGCGCTGACGACCGCGCCCGCGGCGGTGACGGCCGCGGTTAACAACAGGCCCTGCCGCAGCCGGCGCGATAGCCGCCGATCCCCTGAGGAGAGCGACTTCGTTCTGTTGTTCGCGGCGATACGCATAGGTTTCTCGTCCATTCCATCCCGCTCCGCACGCGCGCGCGAGAACTGCAGATTTTTCCCTGGTACGGGGCCTGCTCGAAGCGCCCCGCGGATTTTGACGGCCCGACCCTGCGTCATTCCTACCGTCCGGGACCGACAGGAATCCAGCGCCATTCGCCCTTGATACGGGCCGACCGTTCGGTGTGCGATGTGCCACTATCGCCTTGCGGGGCATCGTGATTCGCGATACTCGCCGGTCAAGGCGGTGCGTGCCGGAGGACGGGCGCCGGTGCGGCCTCTGGCTATTGCCGCGCACCGAAACATATTGGTGAGGTAAATCACTCGTATGTGCTCAGTCCGCGGGGTCGAGTCGCTTGATCCGGCGCACCGTGTGCTGGGCGATAGCGGCCAATCGGGCCAGCCTGGCATCGCCGAGTGCGGTGGCGGCATTGCCGAGTCGATTGGTGACGAAGGCGATCGCCATACCGGTCTCCGGATCGGCATAGGCGCCCGAACCGCCGATTCCGTAATGGCCGAACGCTTTTCGCGGCTGCTGCTTGGACATGAGCACGGGGCGGTGATAGCCGAGGGTGAAGCGCAGCGGCAGGCCGAGCACATAGTCGCGGCCCTCGCAGGGCTGCACCCGACCCATTTGCTCCAGTGTCTCCGGACGCAGGAAGCGCAGGTCATCGATGCGACCGCCATTGGCCAGCGCACCGTACATGCGCGCCAGCGCCCGCGCCGAGAAGACCCCGTTCCAGCCGGGCATGACCGCGTCGTGCACCCGCGGGTCGCGCACCAGTTCGTCGAAACTCTCCGGCATACCCGCCTCGGCGAGTCCGCGCGCGGGACGCACCCAGGACAGCACCGATGACGCGGTATTCCAGCGGATTCCCGGCGGACTCAGGTGCGGGAAGATCTTGGCGATCCGATACCGCTCCGCAGGTGGCACCCGGAACCAGAACTCGGGTGTACCCAGTGGCGCGGCGATCTCCCGCGCCACCACTTCGGTGAACGACTCCCCCGTCACCCGCTGCACGATCTCGGCGACCAACCAGCCGAAGGTGATCGCGTGGTAGCCCGAGGACCGGACCCGGCGCGGATCGGCCGGGCTGTCGGCCAGCGCGGCCACCACCGCGTCATAGTCGAGGATGCCTTCGCGGCCCGGCACCAGCCCGCGCACCCGATGCAGCCCGGCCCGGTGCGCCAGCACATCGCGCACCGTGATCTCGGCCTTGCCGTGCGCGGCGAACTCCGGCCAGTACTCGGCGACGGGCAGGTCGTAGGAGAGCAGGCCGCGCTCGGCCAAACGGTGCACCACCGTGGAGGCCACACCCTTCCCGGTGGAGAAGGTCAGCGTCACATTCTCGCCCGACCAGCGGCGATCCCTGGCCGCCCACCCCGCCCAGATATCGACCACGGGGCGACCATCGAGGTAGACGGCGAGCGCGCCGCCGCCCCGACTGCGCTGGGTGAAGGTGCCGAAGAAGTGGTCGGCCAGGCGGATGAAGCGCGGATCGACCAGCATCTCCCGCGGCGCGGGCGGCGTCGCACGGAATTCGGCGGAATCCGAGGGTTGAAGGGCGGCGACCATGGCTGCACCTCCTGATCGGGGGTCCCCTGCGGGGTGGAATCTCAGAGTAGCGCCCGAGTACTCCCCACTTGTCGATAGCGACAAATTAGCGGGATCGATGCGCGGCCCGGCGAGTTCGCCTCAGTGCTGCGACGCGACCCGCGCCTCGTCGGTCGGGCTCGTCCGCTGCCAGATGCCGAAAGGTGTGGCCAGACAGGCGCGTCCGGTGCCCGCATCCCAGGCGAGGGCGCCCGCGCCGAGGCAGGTTACCGCGCGCTCGGTCGCCGAAACCATGGCGTACGAACCGCCGAAGGCGATGGTGATGGCGAAAGGTGAAGGGGTGACCGGTATTTCGATGGGCCTCGGCCCGCTGGGCGATACCGCCTCTCCCGGCGGCGCCGCGACCGGCTCGGTCAGCGAGGTCGTGGCCACCGCGTCGGGGCCGATACCGAGGGCGACGGGAATCCCGCCCGCCGCGTCGGAGGCGCCGCGCCCGCCCGCGATCCCGATGCCGAGCGCCGAGGCGCCCTCGGTTGCCTCGGCGTAGCCGACACCGTCATAGCCGGCCGCCCGTGCCTGACCGCGCGCATCCGTCCTGGCTCGGCACGCGGCGGGTCCGTTGACCAGGGTGATGTCCGTGCCCGCGTCGGCGGCGCAGTACAGGTCCGCGGCCGAGGCGAGCGCGGGTGCGGCGACCGATAATCCGAGCGCGAGGGTGGAGCACAACAACACCTGGATCGGTTTCATTCGGGACTCCTCTCGCGCCTCGCCAACCAACCCTACCCAGATCGGTTGCCGGAGCCGGGATTCCGCAGGCCCGCCCAATAAACGGAAAGCAAGCGGGTCGGGTCGCCGACTCGACGTCGGATGGACGATGGTGTATTCATGGCGTGACAGGTGGCGTGGGAGGACTGGTGTCTCGACAATTCGATCGGGGGTGGGCGCGGCGCGCGGCGGTGGCCGCCGCGGCCGCGTGCTCGGCGATGGTGCTCGCGGGTTGCGGATCCACCGTCAGCGGTCACGCCCTGCCGGAAGGCGGCCGCACGGTCGACGCGATCTCGGCCACCCCTAAACCGCCCCCTGGCAAACCGAGCCCCGGCAAGACCCCCGGCGGGAAAACGGATTTCCAGGCCGAAGTGGGCGATTGTGTAACCCTCGGCGGCAGCACCGACGACGCCACCATCACAAAGGCGACCTGCGGCAGCCAGGATTCCAACTACCGCGTCATCGGCAAGGCCCAGCGCAGTTCGCAGTGCGTCGGCGACCGCGACAGCTACTACGTGGAGACCGTGAACGGTATCGAGCAGGGCGCGTTCTGCCTCGACATCGACTGGGTGGTGGGCGGCTGCATGGATGTCGGCGGCGATATCGCCCGCCGCATCGACTGCGGCGCGACGGTCAAGGACGGCGTCAAGGTCATCAAGATCCAGCAGAACGCCACCGATGTGAGCAGTTGCGGACCGGGCAATAGCGGCTTCGTGAAGAAGGAACGCAAGTTCGTGGTCTGCGTCCAGGATCTGTAGCCGGTCGTTTCTCGCATACCCCTGGTTGTGTCGCACCCATGCCTAGGCGTACCTCCGGCTATACGCGGTTTGCGGACGACTTCGTCGGCAGCGCGTACTAGGTTGGCAGATGTGACGAGTCCGGAGCTTCCTCGGCTGCGATCGGCCACCGGTCGCTGGATTCTGTTGGCCACCATCCTCGGTTCGGCGGTGGCCATGCTCGACGCCACGGTCGTCAATATCGCCCTGCCCCGCATCGGTGCGCAGTTGCGGACCGATGTGGCGGGCCTGCAGTGGACGCTCAACGGCTACACCCTCACCCTGGCCTCGTTCATCCTGCTCGGCGGCTCACTGGGCGACCGACTGGGTCGGCGCAAGGTATTCGTGTGGGGCACAATCGGATTCGCGCTCGCCTCGGTGCTGTGCGGTGCGGCGGTGAATATCGAGATGCTGGTGGTCGCGCGGATTCTGCAGGGCATCGCGGGCGCGATGCTCACACCGGGCAGTCTTGCGCTCATCTCGTCCTCGATCGATCAGCGCGATCAGGGATCGGCCATCGGTCTGTGGTCCGGATTCGGTGGGGTCGCGGGCGCGCTGGGTCCGTTCCTCGGCGGATGGCTGATCGATCTGGCCGGATGGCGCTCGATCTTCCTGCTCAATGTGCCGTTGGCGGTGGTGGTGGTGTTGGTGACGCTGCGCCACGTGCCGGAGAGTCGGGACCCGAATTCGACCGGCCGCCTGGATATTCCGGGTGCGGTGGTGGTGGCCTGCGCGCTCGGCGCGCTCACGCTGGGGCTGATCGATTCCAGTCCGCTGCTGATCATCGCGGGCGTGGTGCTGCTCGCCGTCTTCGTGGTGATCGAGCTGCGCAGCCCGCATCCGCTGGTCCCGCCCGCGCTGTTCGCCTCCCGCGTGTTCACGGCGGCCAACCTGGTCACCTTCGCGGTCTATGCCGCGCTCGGCGGCGTGTTCTTCCTGCTGGTGCTGGAATTGCAAGTGGTGGCCGGGTATTCGCCGCTGCTGTCGGGCGCGGCTACGGTGCCGATCACCCTGCTCATGCTGGTGCTGTCCGCGCCCGCGGGTCGGTGGGCGCAGGTGCACGGTCCACGCATCCCGATGACGATCGGTCCGCTGCTCGCGGCGGCGGGGTTGCTGCTGATGCTGCGCATCGGCCGCGACACCTCCTACCTCACCGATGTGCTGCCGGGTGTGCTCGTCTTCGGACTCGGGCTTTCGGCGCTGGTCGCCCCGCTGACCGGGGCGGTGCTCGGCGCAGTCCCGTCGAGCGAGGCGGGGATCGCCTCGGGGGTGAACAATGCCGTGGCCCGCACCGCCCAGTTGCTGGCGGTGGCCGCCCTGCCCGGTCTGGCGGGCATCTCCGGATCGCTGTCGGATCCCGACGCGCTGGCTCGCGGCTTCCCGATCGCGGTCTGGATCTGCGCCGGATGTCTGCTGGCAGGCGCGCTGCTCGCGGCGGTGCTGCTGCGCCCGAAACCCCATGCGCCGCATCTGGACAGCGTCGAGTGCGCACCGCAGTGCGGGGTCGCCGGTCCGGCACTCGCCCCGCTGCACGGCGCCGAAGCCGAGGACGAATAAGCGTGAGCGGACCGAAACGGCCCGCTCACGCCAGGTATTCGAGGGACAGATCGATCAGATCGGAGTGAATCCGGCCCCGACATCGCCGCGGGCATTGATATCACCGAGGATCGCACTCATATTGGTGCCGACCTCCGGCCCGAAGCAGGCCACCGCGAGATAGGCGTTCACCATGCCGACCAGGGTGGTGCCGACGACGACGGGCGCGCCCGAATCACCCTCGACGACGCACATCTGCGACCAGGTCTCGACATTGGACTGGAAGACATCGCCCCAGCTGATGCCGCAGGTATTGCCCGTGGTCCTGCCCTCTTTGCAGACGATCTGCGGGAATTGGGCCGGTGCGCCGAGTCCGGTGATGGTGACCCGTCCGACGGTGTTGACCGGGGTGATCCGGTCCGGGTCGAATTGGATGACGGCGTAGTCCAGGTCGTGGTTGGCGTAGGCGAAGCGGCCGATGACGCCCGCGCCGCGATTGGCCTCGGCGGTGACCAGCGAGCCCGCCTCACCGCAGTGACCGGCCGTGAGCCCGACGAGTCTGCCCGCGCCGTCGTAGCCGACGGTGGTGACCGTGCATTCGAATTGGTTGTCGATGACAATGCCCGATCCCCCACCGATGACCGGACCCGCTGCCTGCGCGGTCCCTGTTCCGAGTAGCGCCGCCCCGAGGGCGACGGCGAAGGCGGCTGTCGCCGCCTTGGCGAGTTTTCTGAACATGTCCCTCCAGAGGTAGGAAGCCGCACCATATCAACCTGTCGGCCCCATCGTGTCAGTATTCGATCCCTGGCGCGTCGGGAAATCAATAGCTCGACGCTATTGCAATGTTGATCGGATGCTCGGTGTGCGGTGTTTCGTCGGCGAAACTCGCGGTGCGCGAACACTTCCCATTTCGGTCATAATTTCAATGAACGCATTCCGGGTAATTAGCCGAATTCGGCCATCGGGCGAGTTGGGGATAAGGCAGTTCGACTGTGAGGTGTACCAGGGGATCGGCCCGCGTTTTGGGTTGTGCGCCAACGGATGTGTTCCGCGTCCTACCGGGACATTCAGTGTGCTGTGAATCTATGACCGAGATCACATGTCAGGAGTGTGTTACGCACTACTCCGTAGTAAGGTGCGTCAAGCGAACGAGTCGTCGGGGCGGGCAACCGGCGTCGAGAGGGGTTAGCCAGTGCAGTCGACCGAGAGTCCACCAAGAGGTTCGCGCTTCGGCATCGCGGTCGATTGGACGAAGACCTATTTGGACGCCCATCCCAAGCGTTCCATCGAAACCTTCGGTCGTCAGATCGGGATGGGATTCGCGGCGATAGCCGAACTCGTCGTCTCAATCTTCCGGCGACGCTTCCCGTTCGCCGAATTCATTCGCCAGTGCGCGTTCATGTCCAGTGTCTCGGCCGCGCCCACCCTGCTGGTCGCCATTCCGATCGGCGTCATCGTCTCCATTCAGGTCGGCTCGGTGGCCGGACAGGTCGGCGCGACCTCTTTCATCGGCGCGGCCAATGGTCTGGGCATCATTCAGCAGGGCGCGCCGCTGGTCACCTCGTTGATGATCGCGGGCGCGGTCGGTTCCGCGGTCTGCGCCGACCTCGGTTCGCGCACCATTCGCGAGGAGATCGACGCGATGAAGGTGATGGGTGTCGATCCGATGCACCGACTGGTCGCCCCCCGCCTCGGCGCGGCCATGCTGGTCTCGGTGCTGCTGTGCGGATTCGTGGTCTTCGTCGGCTTCCTGACCGGCTACGTCTTCAACATCTTCTTCCAGAACGGCACCCCCGGCTCCTACATCGGCACCTTCTCCTCCTTCGCGGTGACGCGCGACCTGCTGGTCGCGCTGATCAAATCGCTCATCTTCGGCCTGCTCGCGGCGATCATCGCCTGCGATACCGGACTCAACACCCGCGGCGGTCCCGGCGGCGTCGCCAATTCGGTGAATTCGGCGGTGGTCTCCTCGGCGCTCATGCTCTTCGGCGTCAACCTGATCATCACCCAGATCTACAACGCCGTATTCCCGGCGCAGGTGGCCTGAGTCATGTCCGCCACCTATGTCCCCCCACTGCTGCGACCGCTGCGCGCGCTGCGGCGCGGCTCGCAGGCCCCGATCGACTGGATGGCCAGAATCGGGCACCAGGTCTTCTTCCTGCTGCGTTCGATCGGCTCGATTCCGTTGGCGCTCAAGCACTATCCGAAGGAGGTCTGGCGGCTGCTCTCGGATGTCACCTGGGGCAACGGCAATCTCGTCGTCGGCGGTGGCACCATCGGCGTCGTGGTCATCCTCAGCGCCTTCGGCGGGATGACGGTCGGCCTGCAGGGCTACAACTCGCTGAATCTGTTGGGGCTCAGCCCGATCACCGGTGCGATCTCCGCCTTCGCCACCACGCGCGAACTGGGTCCGCTGCTGGCCACACTGGCCTTCGCGGCGCAGGCGGGCTGCCGGTTCACCGCACAGTTGGGCGCGATGCGCATCTCCGAGGAGATCGACGCCCTGGAGTCGATCGCGATCCGTCCCCTGCCCTACCTGATCAGCACCAGGATGTTCGCGGCCATGGTGGCCATCGTGCCGCTGTACTGCCTGGGCTTGGCCATGGCCTACATCTCCTGCTCGCTGACCGTGCGGGCCATCGGCGGTACGCCCAGCGGCACCTACCAGCACTACTTCTATCAGTTCCTGATTCCGACCGATGTGATCTATTCGCTGATCAAAGCGATCCTGTTCGTCGCGATCACCACGTTCATCCAGTGCTACTACGGTTTCTTCGCCTCCGGCGGTCCGGAGGGCGTCGGTGTCGCGGCGGGCCGGGCCATCAAGATGTGCATCATCGCGGTGGTCTTCGCGAATCTGTTCATGACACTGGCGATCTGGGGGATCAACCCCGGCATCCGGATCTCGGGGTAGCGCATGATCATCGATCCGAGTGGGCGCGGTCCGACGATGCGCCAACTGCTCATCGCGGGCGTGTGCGGACTGCTGGTGTTCGCGGTGGTGCTCGCGCTGCTGCTGGCGCGCTACCGGGGCGCGTTCCAGGAGAATGTGAAGGTCACCGCGAATCTCACCACCACCGGCGACGGTCTGCCCGAGGATGCCGATGTGAAGTTCCGCGGCGTGCTGGTCGGCGCGGTGCGGGAGGTGTCGGTCGCCGCGAAAGGTGAACAGCAGCAGGTCCATATCGCTATGAAGCCGGAGTTCGCGGGCGATATCCCGGCCACCGTGACCGCCCGCGTGGTGCCGAGCAACCTGTTCGCGGTCACCTCGGTGGAATTGGTGTTCAACGGGCCGAGCGAGCGGTTCCTGCACGCAGGTTCGGTCATCGAGGAGGATCGCAGCGCGGGCACCATCGCGTTGCAGGACACCCTGACCACGGTGCGCGGCATCCTCGACCACATCGATCCGATCCAACTCGGCCGGGTGCTCGGCACCCTGTCCCAGGCGCTGGATGGCAGCGGCCGGATGCCGGGCTCGACCATTGAGCGCCTGGACAATTGGCTCGCGGGTGTGCGCGGCGCAGTGCCGGATCTGGGTGGTGAGCTCGATAATTTCGCCAACTCGTTCCGTGCGCTCAATCAGTCCGCGCCGGAACTGTTCGACGTACTGGGCAATTCGGTGCAGACCGCGCGGACCATCGCCGATCGCCGCGACGAGCTGATGGCGTTGCTGACCGGCACCGGCGCGACGGTGGACAAGGTCAATGACCTGTTCGCCCGCAATCCCGATGTGGGCAAACAGGTTACGACGGGCACCTCCGACATGTTCGGCGCGCTGAGCGCGGACCCGAATGCCATCACCAGGGCGCTGCTCAGCCTGAACAACAGCCTCGGCAAGCTGGACACCACCTTCACCTGGGGTCCGCAGCAGCAGATGGTCTGGAACGCGGGGATCTCCCTGACCCCGTTCCGCCCGTACACGGTGGCCGACTGCCCTCGCTACGGTGACCTGCCGGGGCCGAGCTGCTACACCGCCCCCGCCGAGGCCGATCCCGGCCAACTCCCCGACAAGCTCAAACCGCGCGCGTTGGATTCGGCGGCCGGGCTGCCGCCGGTGCTGCCGCTGCCCGGCCTGCCCTCGATTCCCGGTATCACCGTGCCGGATTCGAGCGGGCACTTCGCCTCCGGCATCACCGGACTCGCGCCGATCATCCCCGGATTCGCCGGTGTGCCCAATCCGTTCGCGGGCACACCGCTGGGCGGACTGATCCCCATGCTGCCGCCCGGTCTGCTCCCGCCCGCTCAGGAACCTCCGCCCGCCGTCCCCGCAGCCGGTCCGATCGCGCTGCGCGGTCAGGACGCGATGTGGGCCCTGCTCGGTCATCGACCGAATGCGGCCGAATATCTGCTGCTGAACACGATTCTGAAGGGTGGGACCATGACGGTGGCCGAAAAGGGTTCGGGCCGATGAGTATTCGCAAGCCGCTGCTCGGCTTCGGGCTGTTCGCCATAGTGGCGGTCCTGGTGACGGTGCTGGTGTGGAATACGCTGGCCCGCGTCGTCACCGGCGAAACCAACACCTACACCGCCACTTTCACCGATGTGCTCGGCCTGCACGAGGGTGATGACGTGCGGGTGGCGGGCGTACGGGTCGGCAAGGTGGAAACCATCGCGCTGGCCCGCGATCCCAAACTCGGCAAGTCGGTCGCCAAGGTGACCTTCGTGATCCAGCGCGATCAGCAACTCTACGACGACACCAAAGCGCTGGTGCGGTACCAGAATCTGATCGGCCAGCGCTATGTCGCGCTCGCGCCGGGCGCCGCGCCCGCGCGCACCCCGCTCAAAGACGGGGCGAGCATCCCGGTGGATCGGACCGAACCGTCGTTCGATGTCTCGGCCCTGCTCAACGGTTTCCAGCCCCTGTTCCAGGTGCTGGCGCCCGAGCAGGTGAACAACCTGTCGGAGTCGTTCATTCAGGCGCTGCAGGGCGACGGTGTCTCGCTGAGCTCCTTCATCACCCAGGCCGCCACGCTGGCCACCGATTTCCAGCGCCGCGACACCATCCTGTCCGAGGTCATCGCCAACCTCTCCGGCGTCATGGGGGGATTGGCCAAGCGCGGCGACGAATTGGAGACCCTGGTGACCCAAACCCGCGCGCTCATCGGCGGACTCTACGACCAGGGGCAGTCGCTGTTGCGGTCCACCACTCAAATCGCCGCTGCCACTGGCTCACTGGTCGATATGGTCGGCGCCATCCAGCCCAAGTTGGTCACCGCGCAGAACTCCACCGCCGCCGCGCTGTCGCTGCTGCTGGCCAATGGCGCGAAACTCGATCAGGCGGCCATCGACCTGCCCAATATTCTTTCCGACGCGGGCAGACACGTCTCGGAGGGCGGCTACGCCAACGCCTACCTTTGCGGTCTGGACATCTCGCTCTACGGCATCCTGTTCCCGCGCGGACTCACCTCGCAGATCGGCGGGAACGGGCATTCGGCGGTGTGCCACCCGTGATGACGAGACTGCGCGCGCGCTTCAACAGCAATCGCCACTTCTGGGTCGGCATCCTAGGCGCGGCTCTGGTGCTCGTGCTGGTGTTGATCTCCAGCGCCTACAAGCTGATCGGGGTCGGCCAACAGCACGTCGACGCCGAATTCGTGCAGGCCGCAGGGATCAAGGTGGGCGACAAGGTGAATGTCGCCGGGATCATGGTGGGGCAGGTGGCCGCCGCGAAGCTCGAGGGTTCGCATGTGCTGCTCACCCTGAATGTGAACAGCGAGGTGCGATTCGGAGCGGACGCCAAGGCGTCGATCAAGATGGCCACCCTGCTCGGCGCGCGCTTCGTCGATGTGGAGCCCGGTGACGGCTCGGGACTCAAAGGCAACCGAATTCCGCTGTCCAACACCACCGTTCCCTACAATCTGGCCGATGTGGTGCAGGAGGGCACGCCGAAATTCGCACAGCTCGACACCAAGAAGCTGGCCGAATCGCTGAACCTGATCAATAAGCAGATGGGTGATTCCCCCGCGCTGGTGGCGCAGGCGCTCGACAGCGTCGGCGCGCTGGCCAAGGTGATCGACAACCGCAAGGCTCAGGTGGACGGGCTGCTCAAGGATCTGGACCGCGTGACCAAGATCCTGGGCGACAACCGCAACAGCGTGCTGCTGGTGATCACCCAGGGCGAGGCCATCGCCAACCGGGTGATGCAACGGCAGACGCTGCTGCGCGAACTGCTGGACAATATCGCCCGGCTGAGCCGTGAGCTGCAGCAGATCGGCGATCAGAACGGCGGCCAATTCGGGCCGACCATCGATCAGCTCAACACCATGGCCGAGGGTTTGCAGAAGAACAAGGACAATCTCGACCGCCTGCTGTCCATCATGCCGCCCACGGTGCGCTACCTGTCGAATGCCTACGGCGGCAACGGTCCGTACGGCACCGTCGGTCTGCCGTGGCTGTTCCCGGACAACTGGCTGTGCTTCGCCAATGTGATCGAGGGGTGCCAGGGATGAGGAAGCGGACCGTCGCGCGCGCCGTGGGAATCGGGGCGCTGGCCCTCGGGCTCGGCAGTTGCTCGATACTGCCCGCCTCGGTGGACAGCGCGCTGGGCAACACGATTCGGATCACCGCGGATTTCGAGAATATCGCCGGTATGTACGAGGGCAATCCGGTGACGGTGCTCGGGCTGCAGGTCGGCAAGGTGGACAAGATCGTGCCGCGCGGCACCATGATCGAGGTGCACCTGTCGGTCGACAAGGAGGTGAAGATCCCGAAAGACGCCATGGCGGCGATCGTCTCGCCGTCCATCGTCACCGATCGGCATATCGAGCTGACCCCGGTCTACACGGCGGGCGATGTTATGAAGGACGGCGCGCATCTGCCGCTCGGCAAGACCAGGACCCCGGTCGAACTCGACACGATGATCAAGACCATCGATCAGTTCGCGGCCGCGCTCAAACCCGAACCGGGACAGGACGGGCTCGGCCCGCTGTCGGGGCGGGTGCTCTATCCGATGCTCAACGGCAATGGCGCGAAGATACGCGACACCCTCAACGCGCTCTCCTCGGCGCTGAAAGTGGGCCTGGACAATAAGGACGCCGTCGCGAGCATCATCGTCAAACTGAACGAGCTCACCACCATGCTCGCCGAAAATGACCAGGCGGTAAGGGATTTCAGCAATCGTGCCACCCAGATGACCGGTCTGCTCGCCGATCAGGCGCCCGGTCTGCGCGCCACGCTCGATCAGCTCAACGGCTTCCTTGCCAATACCAGCGGCGCCTTCGCGCAATACCAGGACAGGCTGTCGGGTTCGCTCACCGGACTCACCAATGTGACAAATCAATTGCGCGCCAACGCCGCCGGTATGACCGAGGTGGTCGATGTCGCGCCCATGCTCATGCAGAACATCGACAATATGATGAACCGCCAGGGCCGCTTCGTCCGCCTGCACACGCTCGTCGGCACCGCCCTGTCCGGTGAGGTGGTGAGCCTGTTCTGCGAGCGGGTCCAGATGCGGGCCGACGGTTGCCGCACCGGCGATATGCAGGATTTCGGGCCGGACTACGGTCTGACCGCCGCATTGCTCGGACTGACCAAGTGAGCGCGCGCATACGGCGGGCCGCCATGGCGTTGACAGCGGTGGCGGCGGTGGGCGCCGTCTCGGGCTGCGGGCTGACGGTGGAGAGGATGCCGCTGCCCAAGCCGGGTCTGTCCGGCGAGACCTACACCGTCACAGCGGAATTCGACAACGCACTGAACCTGCCCGAACAGGCGAAGGTGAAGATCGGCGGCTCCGATGTCGGCGTCGTCTCCAATATCCGGACCAAGAACTTCAAGGCCATCGTCGACCTGACCATCCGCAAGGATATCGAATTGCCCAGGGGCACAACGGCGGAGCTGCGCCAGGCCACCCCGCTCGGCGATGTCTTCATCGCGGTGTCCAAACCGAAGGCCGAACCGGGCGCCGCCATACTGAAATCCGGGGACCGGATCGAACAGACCTCGGCCGGTGCGACCGTGGAGCAACTGCTCATCTCGGTCTCGCTGCTGTTCAACGGCGGCGGTATCGCGAGCCTGACCAAACTGGGCACCGAACTCGATTCCATCATCGGCGGCCGCGGCGAACAACTCGCCCACGTCCTCACCCAAATGACCAGTGTGGTCGGCAATTTGAATGCCAACTCCGCGCGCGTGGACGAGGTGCTGGCCCAATTCAACGGGCTGGCCAATACCTTGCAGACCCGCCGCGCCGAACTCGGCCAGGTCGCCGACTCGCTGCCGCAGATGATCGGCGCCATCGCCGAGAACAACCGCAACCTCGGCGACCTGCTCGGCAAGATCTCCACCGCCAGTGCCGCACTCGGCGACTACGCCGACACCACCGGACCGCAACTGGCCAGTCTCCTGGACAACACGAAGGAGCTCATGGCCGCCATCGCCCGCACCGGAGATAATTTCGGCACCCTGCTCGACCGAATGCACACCATCCGCCCCAAGGTGGACGCCACCTTCCGCGGCAGCAGCTTCGCCATCTTCGCCTACGCCACCAGCCTGGACCTGAGCGCGCTCACCGATCCCGAACACGGCAAACTCCAGGATCTCAATGATCTGCAGGACTTCGCGGGCAGCCTGATCCAGGTGCTGCAGGTGGTGCAGTCCAGGGTTCAGGGGGGTCACCGGTGAGCAGACTGTCCAAACTGCTGAAAAGCAAGATCGTCCTGTCGAATATCGGACTGGTGCTCGTGCTGGTCGTCGGCGCGTCGTACCTGATGGTGAGCGTCATGCGGGTCAATCCGATGCGCTCCACCTACGCCGTCACCGTGAATCTGGACCGCTCCGGCGGGCTGCAGCCCGGCAACGATGTGACCCTGCGCGGCTACCGGATCGGCAAGGTCTCCGAGATCAGGCTGGTCGACCGCGGACAGGCCATCGCCGCCGTCGCCCAGATCGAGAGCAAATACCGCATCCCGGTCGATACCGATATCGCGGTGCAGGCGCTGTCCGGTGCGGGCGAACAGTACATCGACTTCCGTCCCGGCACCGACCGCGGACCGTACCTCGGCGACGGCTCGGTGGTGCGCTTCGATCCCGCCAGGATCAAGACACCCACCCCGGTGTGGTCGGTCCTCGACGATTCCAGCGCGCTCATCGCACAGGTCGATCCGGAGAAATTCGGCGTCATCCTCAACGAGCTCGATACCGCGCTCAGCGCAGGCCCGGATCAATTGCGCGGCTTGGTCAACGGCATCAGCCTGGCCACCGCGGGCCTGGACAATCTGCTGCCGCAGACCAGCAATCTGCTCAACAACCTGCGTACCATCACCGAGACCACCTCGCACGCCCAGCCCGATCTGCAAACACTGACCCGCAACTCCGGCACCCTGTTCCAGCAGTTCAACAATGCCAACGCCGAACTGCGAGCCATCCTGGACTCCGCGCCCGAGCAGATGCGGACCCTCGGCGCGGTCCTCGATCGCACCGCCGACCCCATCACCAGCCTCGCCGCCAACTTCGCCGCCATCACCAAGGCCGCCCAACTGCGCGCGCCCGCGCTGCGCGCACTGTTCCCGTCGCTGGCCGTCGGAGCCGACGCACTCGGGGTACCCGCCTGGGACGGCGAATTCCACGCCATCCTCGACATCTGGCTGCGCCCCTTCTGCACCTATCCGAACTCCCAGCGCATCCGCAACGAGGTCGTCCAGGACGGCACCCTGCCCCGCTGGAACTACTGCGACAACCCGCCCCCCGGACAGGAAATCCGCGGCGCGGCCAATGCTCCCCGACCCGACGTGCCCAATAATGGCGCGCATATGCCGCCCGGTGTGGATCCCAACGAGCGGACCCTGCCCCCGGTGCGGTGAGTTCGACCCGGACCTGCGGTAACCCCCGCCTCCGGGCATACTCGCCGAGGAAAGCGAACCGGCTCGGTCCCGCGAGCCGGTCGGCCGATCGGCGCGCGGCCCGCGCGCCGGGAAAGTGCAGGAAATATCGATGCCTACCGACGACGCGACCGGTAAGGACCACGCGCGGCCCGAGGACACCGAATCCGACGCGTCATCGGAGGGGGTGGCGCAGGGCGCGTCCGCGGGGAAGGAGTCCGGGTCGGCTGACGAGGCCGGTGCGGCTGACGCCAAAGACACTGCGGTGGTCGCTGAGGACGCTGCGGCTGGGGTCGGGAAGCCTGCGGTTGACGCCGAGGACGCTGCGGTTGACGCCGGGAAGACTGCGGTGGTCGCTGAGGACGCTGCAGCTGAGGCCGGGAAGCCTGCGGTTGACGCCGAAGACATTGCGGTTGTCGCCGAGAACGCTGCGGCCGGTACCGAAGACGCTGCGGCAGAGTCCGATAAGTCGGTGGTCGATGGCACGAAGTCTGTCGATGCCGACGGGGCTGCCGCCGAACCCGTTGCGGTAGTAGGTGAAAAGAAGGCAGCCGACTCCGAGGGCCGTGCGACCGTCGTCGAAGAGTCCGCTGTGGCGAAGAAGCGGCCGACCCAGCGCGCGGCGGATTCCGATGTTCGGTCGAAGCGATCCGCGTTGTCGGAGGCCGGTCGTATCGGCGTCGGATCGGTGATCGCGGCTTTCGTCGCCGGTGTGCTGCTGGTGGCCGCGATTACCGCCGTGGTGGTGTTCTATCGGCAGGCGCACGACCGTGACGAGCAACTCGCCGCCCGCGACGGCGCGCTGAGCGCCGCCTGCGCCCTCGGCCGCGATATCTCGATCTACAACTACGACAGCGATATCGACGGCTGGTTCACCCGGATCAAATCGCAGTCGACCGGCGAGTTCCTCACCCAGATGGACAGCGCGGACAAGTACCTCAAGGAATCCATGGTGCGTTCCAAGGTGCGTTCCACGACCGACAAGGTCGACTGCGGATACGAGTCCGGCGACAAGGATTCGGCGCAGGTGATCATGTCGATGATCCAGACCCGCAGCAACTTCACCGATCAGGGCGGGGCCGACCGGGCGCTGGTGGTGCTCAATGTGACGATGCGTCGCGTCGATGGTCGATGGCTGGCCGACAAAATGGGTTCGCCGCTGCTCAGTGGTGGTCCGGGTATGCCGGGCGGCGTGCCGGTGCCGGGGCAGCAGGATGTCGGTCGGACCGCGACCAATCAGCCTGCTGATCCGAATCAGCCCGCAGGTCCCAATCAGCCCGCGGCACCCAATCAGGGTGCGGCACCGAATCAGCCCGCGGCACCGAATCAGGGTGCGGCGCCGAATCAGCCTGTGGCACCGAATCAAGGCGTGGTACCGAATCAGCCCGCGCCGGGCCAGAATTCGCAGCCCGCGCCGAATCGTTCCGCGCCGCAATCGGGTAACTGAGTCGAATCGGCTCCGCCGGTTCGCAGTAGCCGTGCCGCACGGAACCGAGCGACCCCCGGCGGGTGACAACTTGCCGGGGGTCGCTCGGGCGGGCCGACTACGGTCGCGCGCGACGGTTCAGAACAGCGTGAGCGCCTGAGGTGTCGCGGCGACCGTCTTCCCCGCGGCCCGCGGTCGGGTGGTCTGCTCGGGTAGGTCGTCCGGGGCGGAAATGACCAGCTCGTCGTCGTAGTCGGCGATGCTGAGGGCGGCCGCGCGGGCGGCGGCGCCTGCCAGGGTGTCGGCCTGCTCGTTGAAATAGTTGCCGACATGGCCGCGCACCCAGCGGAAGCGGACCGGACCGGGGCGGCCGGAGATGGCCCGGTCGATGCTCTTGATCAGCTCCGCGTTCTTGACGGTGCCGCCGCCCGAGGTGCGCCAACCATTGAGTCGCCAACTCGACAGCCACTCCGAGGCGCATTTGATCGCGTAGAGCGAATCGCTCTCGATCAGCAGCGGTTCCGGACCGGGATGGGCCTGGACGGCTTCGAGGACGGCGCGTAGTTCGGCGATCTGGTTGGTTCCGGTCGGCGCGCCGCCGCTCTGCGCGGAACCCTGGTGATTGACCCACGCCCAGCCGATGGCGCCGCCGGGATTGCGCAAGCAGGATCCGTCGGTGCTCACGATGATCATGGCCGCCACCCTACGCAATCCGGCCGACAAGATCGGTACCGTGGAATTCCTCTATCTCCCTTCGCAATTGGGATTCGGTGCGGCGCAGCGCGGTACGCACCGCCGCATCGACGAGCCCGCCGCACAGCCTGGCGAGGAGCCCTCGCGGGGCAGCGTACTCCGCTTCGGAAGTCAGTGCCGCGCGGCCGTAGCCGAGCGGATCGAAGCGCAGCCGTAGCGTGCCGGACAGGCGGCCGCGCAGCGTGTACGCGAGTACGGCATTGCGTCGGTACTCGGTGATCTCGCAGTCCAGGGTGGTGCGCCACGGGCCGAGACGCACGGCGGCGTGATAGGTCGCGCCGAGTCCGCAGTCCTGGTCGCCGCTGGGGGTGAAACGGGTGACGCCCGCCATCCACTCGGGGACGAACTGTGCGTTGTCGGCGTAGGTGAAGGCCACCTCGACGGGCGCCCCGACATCACTCGCGTACCTGATGCGGCCCATCGGCCCTCCTGATCGCCTGCCGCACGACCCGCCGGGGGAGGTGTCGGTGTCGCGCCGCCGCGGGTGCCACGGCTCGGACAAAAATACTACAGATTTCCTCTTTATTGAGGGTTTGCCGGAGATTCCCGGTCGGTGATCCGCTCGACGATATGGTCGGCGATGGGCAGCGCCGAGGTCGCCGCGGGCGAGGGGGCGTTGAGCACATGCACGGTGCGCGCGGTGCTCTCGATCATGAAATCGTGCACCAGGGTGCCATCGCGCAACACCGCCTGGGCGCGAATGCCCGCCTCGCGCGGCCGCAGGTCGGCCATCGTCAATTCCGGGCAGTACCTGCGACATTCAGCCAGGTAGCCGCCCTTGAACAGCGAGTTGCGCAGCTCGCGCAACCCGGTGGCGAAGTAGCGGCGGGCCACCCGGCGCATCCCTGGGAAACCCACGATGTCGCGGACATCGCGGGCGTCGAAGCTGCCCTTGCGATAGCCCTCTCTGGACATGCCGAGCACGGCATTCGGGCCGACTGTCAACGCACCGTCGATGGTGGGGCTCAGGTGCACGCCGAGGAAGGGCAGACTCGGATCCGGGATCGGATAGATCAGGGTTCGCACCAGATCGGCGCGCGCCGCGGGCAACTGGTAGTACTCGCCGCGAAAGGGCACGATGCGGAAATCGGTGCGCACACCGGCCAACCGGGCCAGACGATCGGCCTGGACACCCGCGCAGACCACCAGCGTGCGCGCCGTCCACCGGCCGGTCGGGCCGGAAATCGTGACGGCGTCGGCGGATTCGTCGATCGCGGTGACCTCGGCGGCGAGTTGGATGCGCCCGCCCGCCGCCCGGACCTCCTCGGCCAGGGCCTCGGTGATTCTGGTGTAGTCGACAATGCCGGTATCCGGGACGAACAGCGCGCCGACACCGGTGATCCGCGGTTCGCGGCGCCGCAGGTCGGCGGCATCGACAAACTCGACCTGTACGTCATTGCGGACCGAGCGCTCATAGAGCGCCATCATGCGCGCGTACTCGGCCGAATCCGTTGCCACCAGCAGTTTTCCGCAGGTACGGAAGGGGATGTCGTGGGCGGCGGCGAACTCCTTGGTCCGCGCCGCCCCCTCACGACACAGCCGCGCCTTCAGACTGCCCGGCTCGTAGTAGATGCCCGAATGGATGACGCCGCTGTTGTGCCCGGTCTGCTGACCCGCCAACCGCGGACCCTTCTCCAACACAAGCAGATCCGCCCCCGGATGCTGCTTCAGAATGCGGCGCGCGGTGGCGATGCCGACAATTCCCCCGCCGATGACGCAGTAGTCATACATGTGCCCACACAGTACTTTCCGTGCGGGCGCGGGGCCGGTAAGTCGGGATTGGTTCCGCTTACGCTCGCAGCGCCGGGATCGAGCCCCACTCCTCGCCGCCGTGCTGCGGAGCGGCGGAAGTTGCTGCCGGATCGGCGGTTTCGGTGGAGGTGCCGACTGCCTGTCGGGCTGGGGTCGGATTCAGTCGAAAGGCGTGCTCGCCGAGCGCGGGATCGGAGAACACCACCGAGACCGCACCGCGACCGGCATCGATCTCGGTGTGCAGGCTGGTATTCCCGGACCGGCCGCCCGGTACGAGCGCGTCGGTGTGCAGCGTCAGATCGAGGACGCCCGCGTGTTCCGGGGTGACCAGCACGCCGACATAGGCGCGGCCGAGCGGCACCCGCACGCCAAGCCACGGCGTGGCCTCCGGCGGCGGGGTGGCCGAATCATGCGGTGGGACTGCGGCTTCGGTGATCTCGGGCCGCTGCGGGTACGGCGACACGGCCTCGGGGAGCGCGACGGGCCGGACGTGACCGGGCAGGGGACGACTGTCGAGCGCGAGTACCGTCTCGGCGCGCACCGGCTCCGATTCGCGCGGCGCGGTGGGTGCGGGCGCGGTGCGGTTACCGCTCAGCGACTGCTGTGCGCCGACCATCTGGTTGCTGATGTAGGACCCGGCGGCCACCGTGAGCCCGAGGCTGGCGCCCGCTGCGAGAACGACCGCGGTGTGGCGCGCGATCTGGACCGGTGCGGCTGACATGATGCGTTCCTCCTCCGCCTGAATGCCATGCACTTGGCGGCCCGCATCATTGAAAGCCAACACGAGGCTACCGGGTGCGGCGCGCACCCCGCCGCTCGCATGCGATCGAGATCACAATCATCTGCGGCTACCTCGGTGAGTTCCCCCAGGAGGCCGGCCAAATTGAACAGAGCATCGGTCATTCAGGTTTCCACCCGCCGAAGGTTGGGTAAATCCTCCGATGTCGACGAGCGTCATTCTCGACTGCCACTCGAGACACCCCGGCCAACGGCGTCCGAAATGTCGCACGTACGGCGCACCCAAGTTTGGCGCTCGTCGGCGTCCTGCTTGTCGCGACAGGATTGTCGCGATCGGGTCGGGCATACCTCCGCTTCGCGCAGGTCTGAGGGCGGCTTCGCCGCAGGCGCCTATTCGGCGAACTGACCCGCTGCCCGCCCCGTGCCCGCCGGTCCGGCGAAAGCTTGGGCCAGGGTCAGCCATTCGGCCGCATCCGCGCCGATGGCCCGCAGTGCCAGATCGTCGGGGTGGCGGCGTTGGGTGACGAGCAGGCAGAAGTCGAGGGCGGGTCCGTGCACGCTCTGGGGCGCGTCGGCGGGTCCCCAGGTCCACACCTCGCCGTCCGGTGCGTCCAGTTCGATGCGGAATTCCGTTGCGGGAGCGGATTTTCCCTGCACCGAATAGGCGAAGTTCCTGGTCCGCACGCCGATATGGGCCACGGTGCGCAGTCGGGCGGTGGGTGTGCGGACGATCCCGAAGGTATCGGCCACATCCTGCCCGTGCGCCCAGGTCTCCATCATGCGGGCGCTGATCATCGAGGCGACGCTCATCGGCGGTCCGAACCAGGGCAGTTTGTGCCCCTCCGGCACCGCGCGCAGTGCGGCGTCGAGTGCGGTGCGTCCAGCGCGCCAGCGCGCCAGGATATCGGCGGGCGGGTCGACGGCGATCTGCTCGGCCGCCTCGTCGACGAAGCTCAGCGCGCGCGGCGCGGCGGCGGTGACCAGGGCCGCGAAGGCGTCCGCGTCGGTCGCGGCGCAGGTCGCCACCTCATCGGTCCAGGCCAGGTGGGCGATCTGGTGGGCGATGGTCCAGCCGGGTGCGGGGGTCGCGGCGCCCCACTGGCTCGCGGTGAGCGGGGCGAGGATGCGGTCCAGATCCGCGCATTCCGCGGCGTAATCCGCCAGTAGCGCGTTGATGTCGGCCATGGTGTCAGCTTCGCAGCGGCCCCATAAAAATGCAAGCACGCGTGCTTGTATTTACCAGCCGAAGAGAATCAGATGTACGGCGCCCACCATCAGGCCCAGCACCGCGCCGTGCAGGTAGAGCAGCCACGCGTCCTGCTCGACCGAGGCATAGAACATCTCCATGAACTCGCCCGGACTCAACTGCCGCAACTTGCGGGCTGCGAAATCATCGATCTGCTTGGCCTGCTCGCGCGCGAAATCCTCGTCCTCGACCAGCGCGGGCGCCAGATTCGTCACCGCGGTGCCCGCCGCGCCGAGACCGAGATTGTCGAACTGCCGTCGCCCGAACGCCGCCCTGACCACGGAGGTGGTGCGCCCGAGCTGACGATGAATCTCCTCGGAGATCAAACGCTCCAACAATTGACGAGTCTTGTCGCCATTGGGTCCCGAAAGCAGTTCGGTGGCCAAATTCGGCAGGGTCAACACCTGATATGCCAGGATATGCGCCAAATCCTGCGCCGCCTGCGGCTGCCGCTTGGCCAACAGCGCCTGCCGCCACAGGTAGCGGTAGCGCGGCTGCGGATCGCCCGGTTCGAACACCATCTTGATCGCGATCACATTCACCAGCACACCGATCAGTGCCGCGCTCAGCAGCAGAATCACCCAGCCCGGCACCCAGCCGAACACCGGAATGCGGTGGTGCACACTCATATACAGTGCCAGCAGCAATCCGAACGGCGCGCCGAGCAAACCGATCCGCACCATGAACCGCAACTCGGGGGCGGCGATCGTGGTGGTCAGATCCTTCAGGATCGTCGGATTCGCGCGCAGATAGCGGATAACGAAACCCTTGATATCGATGAGCTGATCGACATTGTCGCCCAGCGACTCGAAGGCTCGACGGCACAGCGCGGGCAACTCCCGCTCCACCCGCTGATACACCAGCTGCCGCAGGGTGCGCGGCACCCCGCGCCACAGATCCGGATTCTCCCGCAGCATCACCTCGTCGACCAGCGCGGGCACCTCCTGATGCGCCAGCACCGCGATGTAGTCGGCGATCGCCTCCAGATCCAATTCGTGAATGAAATCCCGCGGACTGCCGATCCGCAGCAGCGCCTTGTCCACGCAGATACTGGCCATCTTCTCGGCGCGGGCCGGAATGAAGCCCTGGAAACCCACCCTGGTCCCGTCGCCGGAGAAGGTCGGCAGCACCTGCATGCGGCGCGGCATATACGGGTACAGCACCGACAACCCCGGAACCCGCACACCACGAAACCGCACCGGCCAGAACAGCATGAGCACACCGGTCCAGTTGGTCAGCCAGCCCGCCAGCGCGGCGAAGAGCGGGAAGCTGATCAGATCGACCACCAGCTTCGACTGACCGGTCAGCGACTCCCAATCGACGAACACGCCCGCGCCGAGTGTGATCATCGCTGGGGTCTCCCTGGTCGAGGCGGCTGGCCCGGCTCACACTTCCATTGCGCTCTCCGCAGTGTCAACGTGGCGCTTCGAGAATCGGGCCGGTGGGGATGAGCCGGTCCAGCGGTAGGGTGCCGAGGCGCTGGAGTTCGTCCAGCAACCAGCGTTGCCTGCGGGTTTGCTGCCATTTCGGCACCGGGATCAGTTTGCGAGCGCGGCGGCGGCTGCGGCGGGTGACCAGCGTCGCCAGCTCCGGGGCCGGGGCCAAGCCGCGAGCCGCGGCGAACGGCGTCAACGCACGCAGCCAGACCCGCTCCGTGTGCAGCACCCAGACATACACCGCCGCGAACACCACGATATAGCCGAGCAGTTTGACGACGATCAGCAGATTCTCCAGACCGTCGGGACCCGGCGCGTCCCAACCGAAATGCAGTGCGCAGCCCAGCAGATACCAGGCCGCGAGCACCCCGATCCGGCGCGGCATCGCCCAATCGCGGCGGGCCACCGCCAGCACGATGCCGATCCCGGCGAACGCGGTGAACATCCAGTGCGAGGCCAGACCCGCGACGAACCGGACCACCCCGACCAGGATCGCGGGCGCGGCGCCGCCCTCGGCCGAGGCCACCCCGGCGTTCGCGGAATAGATGACATCCTCGACCACCTGAAAACCGAGCCCGGTGCAGGCGCCGAGCAGCAGACCCTGCATCGGGCGCACGAACACCCCGCGCCCCAACCAGGCGACCGTGAACACCCCGAGCCCCTTCACCCCCTCCTCGACGATCGTCGCCGAGATGGGCGCCTGCCAACTGTCGGCGAAACTCTCGCCCGCCAGACCCTGGATGATCCGCATCATTCGGTCGTTGGCGAACAGCGCGAGACCGGGACCGGCCAGCGCGCCCCACAGCAGGCCCATGATCATGCCGCCCCGGATCACCGTGCGTGCCCGGAGCCGGTCCAGCAGCACGATCAGCCAGCCGAACACCAGCAGCGTCACCACTGCGAACGGCGTGCCGACCGCCACCTGCACACCCGTCGCCGCCAACACGCCGAGCAGTTGCAGTATGAGTGCCGCCCACCCGATCAGCAGCGACAGCACATACACCCAGAACAGCGCCGACCCCGCCTGCCACCACCTCACGACGCCACCCGCAAACTGTCCACGATCGGGGCCAGCGCACCCGGCGTCGCATCGCGTCCCGCCAGCGCCACAGTCACCACCAGGTTGTCCTTGCCCACCACCGCGCACACCCCGGCCGCCTGCACCGCCTTGCACGTGTATCCGTGGAACCCGCCCGGATTAGTCACCGCACCCCCATCGAATTCGGCGTCGAACGCCTGCAATCCGAGCATTTCGCGCCGCCACCGTGCCGCACGCTCGAAATCCTCCACCCCGTTGGCCACCGTGACCAGCAGCACCACCCCACTCGGCCCGCGCAGCACCGCCGTGCCGCGGTCACCTGTCGTGCGTCGCTCCCACCCCGCCACCCCACCGAACCCGACGGTATCCGGCGACTCCCCCGCCGCGCTCACCTCAACCCGCTCCCCCGCCACAGCCACCCGCTCCGGCACTTGCCCCGCCACCCAGGCGGGCACCCCCACCACCCCCACCAACCCGCCCAAAACCCCCGCCGCCTGCCCCAAATCCCGAACCCGCATACCGCCCATCCTCATCCCTATCCGCCACTTCACCCCACACCGACGCGGAATCAGCCCGCACGCCTATTCGCCCTGAGCGAACTTCGTGGGAGGTGTGGAACAAAGGGGGTGGGGTGGGGGTTGAGTTGGTGACGCTCAAGTTTGGAAGGGGTCGATGTGACTACACCTCAGAAGTTGCCGGTGCTGTTCCTGACCGATCCGATCGTGCTGCCGGGCATGGTCGTGCCCATCGAGTTGGACGAGTCCGCGCAGGCCGCGATCGATGCCGCGCGCGCCGCCAAGGCGGGTCAGGTGCTGATCGCGCCGCGACTCGACGAGGGGTACGCGAGCTACGGCGTGGTGGCGACGATCGAGCAGGTCGGGCGAATGCGTGGTGGCGCGCCCGCCGCGGTGTTGAAGGCGGAGCGCCGGGCCAGGATCGGGCACGGGGTCACCGGCCCCGGCGCCGCCCTGTGGGTGGAGGCCGAACCGGTCGACGCGCCCGCCGCCGACGGCCGAACCAAGGAATTGGCCGCCGAGTACAAGAAGCTGGTGGTCTCGGTGCTGCAGCGCCGCGAGGCGTGGCAGATCATCGACGCGGTCAATCAGTTGACCGAGCCGTCCGCCATCGCCGACACCGCGGGCTATGCGCCGTACCTGACGGCGGAGCAGAAGCGGGAACTGCTCGAAACCCCCGATCCCGCACAGCGTTTGACCACGCTGATCGAGTGGACGAAGGCCCATATCGCCGAGGCCGAGGTCTCGGAGAAGATCAGCGACGAGGTCCGCGAGAGCATGGAGCGCTCGCAGCGGGAGTTCCTGCTGCGCCAGCAGCTCAACGCGATCCGCAAGGAATTGGGCGAGGACGAGCCGGACGGCGCCGAGGACTACCGGACCCGCGTCGAACAGGCCGAACTGCCCGAGCACATTCGGGAGGCGGCGCTGCGCGAGGTGGGCCGCCTGGAGCGCGCCAGCGATCAGAGTCCGGAGTCGGGGTGGATCCGCACCTGGCTCGATACCGTGCTGGAACTGCCGTGGGCGGTGAAAACCACCGATTCCACCGATGTCTCGGCCGCGCGTGCGGTGCTGGACGCCGATCACCACGGTTTGGACGAGGTGAAGGATCGCATGGTCGAGTATTTGGCCGTGCGTGCCCGTCGCGCCCAGCGCGGGTTGGAGTCGGTCGGCGGTCGCGGTTCCGGCGCGGTCCTGGTGCTGGTCGGTCCGCCCGGCGTCGGCAAGACCTCGCTGGGTGAATCGGTGGCGCGGGCGCTGGGTCGCAAGTTCGTCCGGGTCGCCCTGGGCGGTGTGCGCGACGAGGCGGAGATCCGCGGTCACCGCCGCACCTATGTGGGGGCGCTGCCGGGTCGGATCGTGCGCGCCATGAAGGAGGCGGGGTCGATGAATCCCGTCGTCCTGCTGGACGAGATCGACAAGGTCGGCTCGGATTTCCGCGGCGATCCGGCGGCGGCGCTGCTCGAGGTGCTGGATCCGGCGCAGAATCACACCTTCCGCGACCACTATCTGGATCTGGACCTGGATCTGTCGGATGTGCTGTTCATCGCGACCGCGAATGTCATGGACACCATCCCCGGCCCGCTGCTGGACCGCATGGAGTTGATCACGGTCGACGGGTACACCGAGGCCGACAAGGTGGCCATCGCCAGTGACTTCCTGGTGCCGCGTCAGTTGGAACGCAACGCGCTGACCGGCGCCGAGGTGTCGATCACCGGGGAGGCGCTGCGCGAGATCGCGGCGAACTACACCAGGGAGGCCGGAGTCCGGCAGATGGAGCGCCTGATCGCCAAGGCGCTGCGCAAGGCGGCGACCCGACTGTCCGAAGGTGCTACCGAGCAATTGACCATCGGTCTCGGCGACCTGAAGGACTACCTGGGCAAGCCGCGCTTCATGCCCGATTCGGTGGAGCGCACCGCGGTGCCGGGTGTGGCGACCGGCTTGGCGGTGACGGGCGTGGGCGGCGATGTCCTCTACATCGAGGCCAATGCCGCCGAGGGTGAGCGTTCGCTGACCCTGACCGGTCAGCTGGGTGATGTCATGAAGGAGTCGGCGCAGATCGCGCTGACCTACGTGCGCTCGCATCTGGCGGAGATCGGTATCGAACCGAAGGTGCTCGATCGCAATATCCACATCCACTTCCCGGCGGGCGCGGTGCCCAAGGACGGTCCGTCGGCGGGTGTCACCATGGTGACGGCGCTGGTGTCGCTGGCCCTGGGTCGTCAGGTGCGCGCGGATGTCGGGATGACGGGTGAGGTCACGCTGAATGGTCGGGTCCTGCCGATCGGCGGGGTGAAGCAGAAGTTGCTCGCCGCGCAGCGCGCCGGGTTGAAGACCGTGTTCATTCCGGCCCGCAATGAGCCGGATCTGGATGAGGTGCCCGCCGAAGTGCTGGACGCGCTCGAGGTCCGTCCGGTGGCGGAGGTCGCCGAGATCCTGGCCTATGCCATCGAGCCGGTGGCCGAGCCCGCGCTGGATCTGGCGGCGACCGCCTGATCAGGACGGCAGCCGCGCATCCTCCCTCGGGAGGGTGCGCGGCTGTCTTCGCAGCAGCACGCAGGACCCGATGAGGACTCCGGCGAAGACGAGGATGCAGCCGTTCATCAGGAGCGGCGCGACGGACCAGGTCGGCGGGAACATATACAGTCCGACCACCACCCAGTCCGGACTCCACCGCCAGGTCCAGGCGCCCTGGGCCGCGTAGAGCCCGGCGATCACGACCCACCACCAACTCTGTCGGGTGGCACGGTGCACGAGATAGACGAACAGCGGGACGAACCACACCCAGTGGTGACTCCACGAGAACGGCGAGACCGTGCAGGCCGCCATCCCCGACACGGTGACGGCCAGCAGTCGCTCCCCGCGCCGGTACAGCGCCGCCGCGACGAAAAGACTCAGCACGGCGACCGGTATCGCGATGAGCAGCCACAGCCACACCTGGGCCTGCTGCTGTCGGGCGAGATGGGCGAGCGCGCCGCGAATGGACTGATTGGCGGGATGACCGTCCGGCGCGATCCGGGTGGACTGGAAGAACGTGTCGGTCCAGTACTCGCGCGAATCGGCGGGCAGCACCAACCAGGCCAGCGCCACCGATCCGGCGAAGGTGACCACCGCCGTCGCGGCCGCGCGCCATTGCCGCAGCACCGCGAATTGCGTCACGTAGAACAGTGGAACGAGTTTGATGCCCGCCGCGAGTCCGACGCCGAGTCCGCGCAGCCTACTGCCCGGTGAACGGGCGAAATCCCACAGCACCAGCGCCATGAGCAGCAGGTTGATCTGGCCGTAGAACAGTGTGGTGCGCACCGGTTCCAGGAAGGTGCACATGAGGGCGAGCAGCGCGCTGAGCAGCACGAGCCTGCCATCGATGCGGTAGCCGAGGATGCGCCAGCACAGCAGGACGCAGGCGAAGAGGATCAGCAGGTTCAGGATCAGCGCGGTATTGGTGACCAGCGACCACGGCACGGCCGCGATGGGGAGGAAGGCCAGCGTGGAGAACGGCGTGTAGGTGTAGAACAGCCCGAAGATGCTCTCCTCGGTGTAGAGCGGGTTGCCGCGCAGGACTTTGAGCGCGCCGTCGCGGTAGACATGCACATCCAGGCCGCCCGCGAGGATCCCGGCTCGATTCATCCAGGGGTCGACGGTCGTGAAGAGGAGAACCATCGACAGCACCGCACCGATGGCAAGCAGGTAGAGCGCTGGGCCCGTGCGTGGAAACTCCAGCGAACGGGAATCGCGCACGAGGAATCAACCTACCCAAACATCGCGACGGGCGCACCCTTGCGCCCATGAGCCGCCCGGTTTGCCGCGTATGACATCGCCGTGCAAGCCCGGTGCAAGTCCGCACATCCACGATTTCCCCATGACCTCAACTGAACGCACCGCGGTCCTCGTCGCCGGCGGCGGACTGGTCGGACTGTCGACCGCACTGTTCCTCGAACATCACGGTGTCCCTTACGTTCTCGTCGAACGCAGGGAGCACGCCTCGGTGCTGCCTCGCTCGCGCGGCGTCCACACCAGGACCATGGAGATGTTCCGTCAAGTCGGTGTCGAGCGCCGGGTCGAGCAGGTGGGTGCGAAGGCGTTGCGGGCGGGCGTTTTCGGTGGTGCGCGCCAGGGCGCGACCATCGCCTCCGCGACGCGACTCGATCTCGGCAAGCTGCGCGCCGCGATGGCCAACGCCGCCGCGAGCCCCAGCGGCTTCTGCTTCGCACCCCAGGTGCTGCTCGAACCCGCGCTGGCCGACGTGCTGCGCGAACGCGGCGGCGATGTGCATTTCGGCACGGAGTTGACCGACTTCACGGTGCATGAGCGGGGCGTTGTCGCTCAAGTGCGGGACAATCAGGGCGAGAGCAGCATTCACGCCGACTATTTGATCGCCGCCGACGGGGCGAACAGTCCGATCCGGCAGCGGCTCGGTATCGACGGCTGGACCCTGCGACCGCGGACCCACTACATCAATGCCTTCGCGCGGGTGGACCTGACCGGTGTGCTCGGCGGGGAATCCTTCAGCCAGTGCGATATTCGCAATGACCGAGTGAATTGCCTGATTCTGGCCAAGAACAATACCGACGAGTGGACCTTCCATATCGAATACGATCCCGAACGCGAATCTCCGGCCGACTTCTCCGATGAGCGCTGCGTCGACCTGATTCGCGCCGCCATCGGTATCTCGGATATCGCGGTCGAGGTGCTCGCCAAAAGCGCCTGGGACACGGGGGTTTTCGTGGCGAGAGATTACCGGCGCGGTCCGGTTTTCCTGGTGGGCGATGCCGCGCACCGGCATTCGCCGTGGGGCGGTTTCGGCGCCAACACCGGAATCGCCGACGCGCACAACCTGGTGTGGAAGATCGCGTCCGTCCTCGCCGGAACGGCGGGTCCCGCTCTGCTGCACAGCTATACGGCGGAGCGGCAACCGCAGGCTTTCGTCGCGGCCGAACAGGCTTATCTCGGTGAGGATTTCGCCACCCGCTACGGTATCGCGACCGAGAACAATGCCGACGAACTGGCCCGACAGCTCGATTTCGGGGTGGTCATGAGCCAGTTCCGCTATGCCTCCACCGCGGTATTCGATTCGGCGGCCTCCCGGTGGCCTGCGTGGTCACACTCCGCTGCCTCCTCCGGCCACGTCGCTCAGCCGCCGGTACTCGATTCGGCGGCTTCCCGGTGGCCTGCGTGGTCACACTCCGTTGCCTCCTCCGGCCACGTCGCTCAGCCGCCGGTGTTCGGCGGCGAGTCGGCCGGGCATGTCCCGGAATTGACCGGTCAGGTCGGCACCCGCGTCCCGCACCTGTGGATCGATGCGGAGGAGCGCGTTTCTACTCTGGACCTGCCCGCGACCGGATTCGCGCTCTTGGTGGCGGGTCCGGCGGACGAGTGGCGGGATGCGGCGGCCGCGGCGCGGCAGGAAACGGGCATCGAGATCTCGGTGGATCAGCTTCCCGTCGAATCCTGGTGCGCTCGCACCGAATTGCCCGCGGGCGGGGCACTGCTGGTGCGGCCGGACATGATTGTCGCCGCCCGCTCCGATCGCGGTCTGGATCCGTCGTCGCTGCCTTCGGTGCTGCGGGTGATCACCGGTCTGGGTGCGAAAGAGGAACGGTCCGAGGCCGATCCGGTCGCGGCGCGATCGGCTTAAACCGCCGGGCGGCGGCGCAACCACGCCCAGAACGAGCGTCGGGGCGGTTCGGGATTCTCGGCGAGGATGTAGCCGGAGCCGACCTGCCCTTCGACGTGGAGCAAAGGCAGATGCGGCAGCGCGGGCGCGGTCAGTTCGTCGCGGATCTTGCCGCTGGTGATGTCGACGCGATCGGTATTGATCTGCCAGCCGCGCGGCACGGTCAGGCGCAGCGAGCCGGACCGGATACTCACCTGGACGGCCACCTCGGCATGCGGACAGAATGCGTCGGTGAAATCGAGGTGGACCGGCCCGGAAGTGGCCTCGACCACGATCCGATCCGGCACGATCCAGCGCCCGGATTTGGTCCGCGATCCGGATTTGGTGCGCAATTCCACGGGCGCGATATCGGTGAGTGCGGGCAGGTCCGCGGTCACGGCGGCGAGTTCGGCGGCCGTCCGAGCGGCATAGACCACGACCAGGCGTCGATCGAGTTCGAGCACATCGAAGCGGCCCTGCTCCAGCGCGAAGCGCAGCCGCTCGGCGGTCTGTTCGCGCGCGAGATCGTCGATCCCGGCGGGTGCCCGTTCGGGCGCCGGAATCGGCAGGTTGTTCTCGGACTCGGCCATCGGTTGTCCCCTCGCTGAGAGTCTGTCGAATCCTACGACGCGCGGCGGATACCTGTCCGGTGCTACCGCTGCATCAGGTAAGAACGGGTATATGCCCAGGTGGCTGCTGCACGTGGATCTCGATCAGTTCCAGGCGGCGGTGGAATTCCGCCGCCATCCCGAACTGCGCGGACTTCCGGTGATCGTGGGCGGCAATGGCGATCCGACCGAATCGCGCAAGGTCGTCACCTGCGCGTCCTATCCGGCGCGGGCCTACGGGGTGCGGGCGGGTATGGCGTTGCGCTCGGCCCTGCGCAAATGCCCGGAGGGGATCTTCCTGCCCCTGGATATGGCCGCGTACGAGGCGGCTTCGGAAGAGGTCATGGCGCTGCTGCGCACCTTCCCCGGACAGGTGGAGGTGTGGGGGTGGGACGAGGCGTTCTCGGCCGTCGACACCGACGATCCCGAGGCATTGGCCGCCGAGATCCGCACCGCCGTCGCGACCTTGGGACTGACCTGCGCCATCGGCATCGGCGACAACAAACTCACCGCCAAACTGGCCACCGGATTCGCCAAAGCCTCGCACAAGGATTCGGCCGAACCGAATATCGCCGCCGCGGCGGGCATGTTCCGACTCACCGCCGCCAACTGGGCGCAGGTGATGGCGCACCGTCCGACGAACGCGCTGTGGGGTGTCGGGAACCGGATCGCGGCCCGGCTCGCCGAACTCGGCTATCACACTGTCGGCGATCTGATGGCCGCCGACCGGGGCCGCCTCGCCGCCGAATTCGGGCCGAATACCGGCCCGTACCTGTGGGTGCTCGGGCGCGGCAAGGGCGATACCGAGGTGCGCACCGAACCTCGGATTCCGGTGGGGCGCAGCAAATCCGAGACCTTTCCGCACGATCTGACCGAGCGGGCGCAGGTCCGCGCTCAGGTGGCCAGGCTGGCGGGTGAGGTGGCGGCGGAGATGGTCGCGGCGGGGCGCGTCCCGATCCGGGTGTCGGTCACCGTACGCACCAACACCTTCTATACCCGCAGCAAACAGGAGAAATTGGCCGCGCCGGCCACCGACGTGTCCGAGATCGTGGCGGTGGCCCTGCGCATCGTGGATCGTTTCGAACTGGATCGGCCGGTGCGGCTGCTCGGTGTGCGGCTCGAGCTCGACCCGCGATGAGATCCCGGCTCGTATGCTCGTCGCATGGACTTCTGGGCGATGGTGGCACACGAGTCGGACAGCGGGATCGTGCTCACGCGTCAGCGGGTCGGCGAGGATTTCCTCGGACCGGGCGAGGTCACGATCAAGGTGCACTACACGAGCGCGAACTATAAGGACGCGTTGGCCATCACGCCCGGTGGGGGCGTGGTGCGCGGATATCCGATCGTGCCCGGCATCGATATCGTCGGCGAGGTGCACGCCTCGGAGGTGGCGGATTTCGCGCCGGGCGATCCGGTGATCGCGCACGGCTACGAGATCGGCGTCTCCCGCAATGGCGGCTTCGCCGAATATGCCAGGGTGCCCGCCGAATGGGTGGTCAAGCTCGACACCTTGAATCTGCGGGATGCCGCCGCCCTCGGCACCGCGGGCTTCACAGCAGGGCTCAGCGTGCGAACCCTGCTGGATCACGGGCTCACTCCCGGCGACGGCGCGGTGCTCGTCACCGGCGCGACCGGTGGGGTGGGCAGTGTGGCCGTCGATATTCTCTCCGGCCTGGATTTCGAGGTGATCGCCTCCACCGGTAAGGCCGACGCCGCCGATCTGCTCGCCGAACTCGGTGCGAACCAGGTGATCGGCCGCCTGCCGGAGGATCCGGCCGCCAAAACGCGCCCGCTGAGCACCGCCCGCTGGGCAGCCGCCGTGGACAGCGTGGGCGGTAAATCCCTGGCCTACGTGCTCAGCGCGATCGGTTACGGTGGCGCGGTCGCCGCCAGCGGCCTGACCGGTGGCCCGGACCTACCGACCACGGTGCTGCCCTTCATCCTGCGCGGCGTCGCCCTGCTGGGCATCGATTCCGCCTTCCACCCCATCGACAGCCGCCGCGACCTGTGGTCGGAACTCGGCAAAGAACTCCGCCCCCAGCACCTTTCCCGTCTGGAGAACTACGCCCCGATCACCGAGGCCGAGAAGGTGCTCCGCGCGCTGCACGCGGGCACCCACTCCGGCCGCACCATCCTCGGCGTGGCGGGCGAGTTCTGAATTCCCCACGCGGGCCTCATGCGGCGGCGGTGACGGGTTCGTCGGCGAACTGGGTGCGGTAGAGCTCCGCGTAGCGGCCCTCGGCGGCGAGCAGTTCCAGGTGGGGGCCGCTCTCGACGATGCGGCCGTCCTCGATGACCAGGATCCGGTCGGCATTGCGGATGGTGGAGAGCCGGTGCGCGATGACCAGTGCGGTTCGGCCCGCGAGCGCCTCGGCCAGTGCCTCCTGGACGGCGGCCTCCGAGGTGGAGTCGAGGGAGGCGGTGGCCTCGTCGAGTATCACCACCCGGGGCTGCTTGAGCAGCAGGCGGGCGATGGTGAGGCGTTGGCGTTCGCCGCCGGAGAGGCGGTAGCCGCGTTCACCGACCACGGTGTCGAGGCCGTCGGTCATATTCGTGACCAGGTCATGTAGGCGTGCGCGCTCGAGCGCGTCCCAGAGTTCGGCTTCCGTGGCCTCGGGGCGAGCGAGCAGCAGATTCTCCCGGACCGTGGTGTGGAAGAGGTGACCGTCCTGGGTGACCAGACCGACGGTGTCGCGCAGGGACTCGGCGGTGAGTTCGCGGACATCGGCGCCGTTGAGTCGGACCGCGCCGGCATCCACCTCGTAGAGGCGCGAAACCAGTTGGGCGATGGTCGATTTCCCGGCGCCGGAGGAGCCGACGAGCGCGATCATCTGACCCGGCTCGGCGCGCAGGGAAATGCCGTGCAGCACCTCGACCCCGCCTCGGGTATCCAGGGTCGCCACATCCTCCAGCGAGGCGAGCGACACCTTGTCGGCGGCCGGGTAGGCGAAGCTCACATTATCGAATTCGACCGAAACCGGGCCTGCCGGAACGGGTTTCGCTCCGGGTGCGTCCTGGATGAGCGGTTCGAGATCCAGGATCTCGAAGACTCGCTCGAAACTCACCAGCGCCGACATGACATCGACGCGGGCACTCGCCAGCGCGGTGAGCGGACTGTAGAGGCGGGTCAGCAGCAGCGAGAGCGCCACCACGGCGCCCGCGTCCAACTGGCCGCGCAGCGCGTACCAACCGCCGAGTCCGTACACCAGCGCCACCGCGAGCGCCGAGACCAGCGTCAGCGCGGTGACGAAGACGGTCTGCAACATGGCGGTGCGCACGCCGATATCGCGGACCCGGCCCGCGCGCAGCGCGAATTCGGCCGATTCCTGCCCTGGTCTGCCGAACAGTTTCACCAGCGTCGCACCCGGCGCGGAGAAACGCTCCGTCATCTGGGTGCTCATGGCGGCATTGAGTTGGGCGGCCTCGCGCTGGATACCCGCGACCCGGTCCCCGATGCGGCGCGCGGGCAGCATGAACAGCGGCAGCAGGATCAGCGCGAGCAGGGTGATCTGCCAGGACAACCGGATCATGACGACGAGGGTGAGCAGCAGCGTCACGATATTGGTGACTACCCCGGACAGTGTGGAACTGAAGGCGCGCTGCGCGCCGATCACATCGTTGTTGAGCCTGCTGACCAGCGCGCCGGTGCGGGTGCGGGTGAAGAAGGCGATGGGCATGCGCTGCACATGATCGAATACGGCGGTGCGCAGGTCCAGGATCAGGCCCTCGCCGATCCGCGCCGACAACCATCGGATGACAACGCCGAGTCCGGCATCGAGCACCGCGACCAACCCGATGATCGCCGCGAGTGTCGCCACCGAACCGGGTGCGGAATGCCCCACGATGTCATTGACCACCCGCCCGGCCAGGACCGGATTGGCCACCGCCAACAGCGCGGACACCACACTGAGCACCAAGAACCCCAGTAGCGGCCCTCGATGGGGTCGCGCGAAACGCAGGATTCGTCGCGCTGTGGCTCGACTGAAACCACGGCGATCCTCGGGCGCATGCGCCTGCCGATACAACTGGCTCCACGCCACCGATTCGATACTCATTAGCCGTCCTTCCGCGCTGCGGATCATTCAATCCGCCCCCGCCGACACTAGAACCTCAACAAATATTGAGGACAAGTATTTCCCCGTCGGCGTAATGGGCACGGCCTAGGCTGACGGGATGGGCGAGGGTCGGATGGTGTCCGCGCTGGTCGGGCGGATCGATGGGGTCGTGGATGGGTCGATGCGCAGGAGGGTGGAATATTCCGGCGACGCGTCGAACTATCGGGTGCTGCCCGAGGCGGTGATATTTCCCCGCAGCGCGGCCGATATCGGTGTGGTGCTCGAATTCGCCAGGGCCGAAGGGATTTCGGTCACGGCGCGCGGGGCGGGGACCTCGGTGGCCGGGAATGCGATCGGGTCCGGATTGGTGCTCGATTTCAGTCGGTATATGGATGGCATCGCCGAGATCGATGTGGCGCGGCGGGTCGCGCGGGTGCAACCGGGAGTCGTGCTCTCGCGGTTGCAGGCGGCGGCGCGTCCGCACGGGCTGCGATTCGGGCCGGACCCGTCCACCCAGAATCGGTGCACGCTCGGCGGCATGATCGGAAACAATGCCTGCGGGCCGCGGGCCGTGGCTTGGGGGCGCACCTCCGATACGGTGCGGGAATTGCGCATCCTGGATGGGACCGGCACGCAGCGAATCCTCGCCAATGACCTGTCCGCCGTAGCGGGACTCGCCGAATTCACCCGCGCCAATCTGGCGACACTGCGGACCGATTTGGGCCGATTCGATCGCCAGGCATCCGGATACGGGTTGGAACATCTACTGCCGGAACGAAATTCGGCCGTGGCGAAATCTTTCGTCGGATCCGAGGGCACCTGCGGTGTGCTGCTGGAGGCCACCGTCGACCTGGTGGAATTGCCGCGTGCGACGGTGCTCGCGGTGCTCGGCTATCCCGATATCGCCGCGGCCGCGGACGATATCGCCGCCGTCATGGCCTGTGCGCCACTCGCGGTGGAAGGAATCGACGCGCGCCTCGTCGATGTGGTGCGTGCCCATCGCGGGGCGGTGCCCGAGCTGCCGCGCGGGGACGGGTGGTTGTTCGTGGAACTGGCCGGGGTGAGCGCGGCGCACGCGACCGCCAAGGCGGCGCGGCTTCGTCGATCGGTCGCCGCACTCGATACCAGGATTATCACCGATTCCGCTGCGGCTGCGGCACTTTGGCGAATCAGGGCCGACGGCGCCGGGCTGGCGGGGCGCACACCGGATGGTCGAGCGGCCTGGCCGGGCTGGGAGGACGCGGCGGTTCCGCCCGAACGCCTCGGCGACTACCTGCGGGACTTTGCCGACCTGACCCGACAGCACGGTGTGGACGGCCTGCTCTACGGCCATATGGGCGACGGATGTATCCATGTCCGCCTCGATCTGCCGATCGCCGACGCGCCGCGGCGTTTTCGCGCCTTCCTGTTCGACGCGGCGGAACTGGTCGTCGGCTACGGCGGATCGCTCTCGGGTGAACACGGTGACGGACGAGCCCGCTCGGAACTGTTGTCGGTCATGTACTCCCCGGCGGTGCTGGAGGTATTTGCCGGATATAAGGCGCTTTTCGATCCCGACAATGTGCTCAATCCCGGTGTACTGGTCGATCCGCGCCCGCTCGATGCCGATCTGCGCCTCGCCGGACTGCGGAAGATTCCGAGCGCGGGCGGTTTCGCGTTCCCGGAGGATCGCGGCGATATCGGCGCCGCCGTGCATCGCTGCGTCGGTGTCGGAAAATGCCGCGCGGCAGGCGATTTCATGTGTCCGTCCTATCTCGCCACGGCCGATGAGAAGGACAGCACCCGTGGGCGTGCCCGCGTGCTACAGGAAGTGGTGCGCGGCGCGCTCCCCTGGTCGGATCCGGCGGTGGCCGAATCCCTCGATCTGTGCCTGTCCTGCAAGGCATGTCGCTCGGACTGCCCGGCGGGCGTGGATATGGCCACCTACAAATCGGAGGCGCTGTACCGCCGCTACCGGCGCCGACCGCGTCCGCTGGATCACTACAGTCTCGGACAGTTGCCGCGCTGGCTCGCGCTCGCCACGCGAATTCCCAAGACCGTCAACGCACTCGCGGCAATACCGTGGCTGCGCAAGCTCGGGTTGCGCGCCGCGGGTATCGATGGCCATCGAGACGTACCGCGGCTGGCGCCGCGAGGTTTCCGCCGGAGCCGGCGGCAGGCGCCGGGCGACGAACCCGAGGTCATGCTGTGGATCGATACGTTCACCGATGCGTTCGATCCGGGAATCGCCTCCGCCGCTGTCGAATTGATCGAAGGGCTCGGCTATCGGGTGCGGATCCCCGAGCGCCGCGTCTGCTGTGGCCTGACCTGGATCAGCACCGGCCAGCTCGCGGGCGCGCGCAAGCGGTTACGCGCCACAGTGGAGGCGCTGAGCGAACACGTCGCCGCGGGCGGACTCGTCATCGGCCTCGAACCATCTTGTGCGGCGGTGCTGCGTTCGGATCTGCCGGAACTGCTGCCGGACGATCCGCGCGCCGCCGCCGTGGCCGCCTCGGTGCGCACCCTGGCGGAATTCCTCGCCGCGCATCCGGAATGGACGCCGCCGGACCGGACCGGCGATGCGGTGGTGGTGCAGCCGCACTGTCATCAGCACGCGATACTGGGCTGCGCGGCGGACCGGCAAATTCTGGAACGGGCGGGCGCCACGGTGACCGAGATCACCGGATGCTGCGGACTTGCCGGAAACTTCGGCATGCGCCGAGGCAAATACGGGATCTCCGCGGCCGTCGCCGAGAACGGTCTCCTGCCCGCGCTGCGCGCCGACCCGCAGGCGGTCCTGCTGGCCGACGGATTCTCCTGCCGCACCCAGGCGGCGGAACTGGCAGGCCGGCGGGGTCGGCATCTGGCTCAGTACCTGTTGGGGCGCTGACTGATCCGCCGGTCCGCGACGGGGCGGCGATCGGAGCCCGCGGCCCGACGGTGGCTCGGCGGCCGAGTGCTCAGCCGCCGAGTCACCGGACTCAGCTGCCGAAGGGGAGCGTGCCGGGCGGGATCTGGTACCCGGAGCTACCCGCGGACACAGTGCCCCAGGCGGCGAGCAGCCAATTTAGCAGGTTGGTGATCACTGAATACCTCCGTCGTGGCCCGTTCGGGCTGTTTGCCGATCGGGTGCGATATCGCCGCATTTCCGCGTCACGTTACAAAATCGGAGACATCATGGTGTTATATCTAATCGGTATATCCGTTATGTGAAATTCGTCGTGCAATAGGCGAATTCGGGAAATTCGGAACCCGACGTTCGCGGCGCGGGATGGGCGGGGAAGAATGGTGCCGATGACGAGCGTCGCGATCGAGAGCGCCCACCGCCGTGTCGTGGCGGTCGAGCGGCCGATCGATCTGGCGGCCACGCTGGCCCCGCTGCGGCGCGGCGCGGGTGACCCGTGTCATCGTGATACCCCTGATGGCGCGCACTGGCACGCCTCCCGCATGCCATCGGGTCCGGTCACCTACCGGCTGCGCCAGAGTCATCAGCGGGAGGTCGACGCGGCGGCATGGGGGCCGGGCGCGGCCGAATTCCTCGACGGACTCGACCGCATGCTGTGCCTGGACGAGGATGTCGCCGATTTCGCGCCGGAACATCCGAAACTCGTCGAGGCGCACCGTCGCCACCCCGGCCTGCGCATGCTGCGCACCGGACTGGTCTTCGAGGCGTTGGCGCCCGCCGTGCTGGAGCAGAAGGTGCACACCGTCTCGGCGCGCACCTCCTGGCGAACCCTGGTGCGCCGCTTCGGAACCGCGGCGCCCGGTCCTGCGGCGCAGGGTCTGCTGCTGGCGCCCGACGCGGAAACCTGGCGGCGCATCCCCTCGTGGGCCTATCACCGCGCCAATGTCGGCCCGCAGCGCGCACAGACCCTCGTGCGCGCCGCCCGCGTGGCCGAATCCCTGGAGCGCACCGCCGCTCTCGATCCGGTCGAGGCCACTCGCAGGCTGTGCGGTGTCGCGGGCATCGGTGTGTGGACCGCGGCCGAGATCGCCCAGCGCGCCTTCGGCGACCCCGACGCGCTGTCCGTCGGCGACTATCACCTGGCCGCGATCGTCGGTTGGACCCTGCTCGGTCGCCCGCTGGATGACGACGAAATGGTCGAATACCTCGAACCCCTTCGCCCCCACCGCTATCGAGCCGTGCGCCTACTCGAGATCAGCGGCCAGGCCCACCGCCCCAAATTCGCGCCGCGCACCCCGCTGACCGATCACACCTGGCACTGATCGCCGATCGCATCGAGAGATCCGATCCCGATCACACCGCGGTTGCGAGCGCACCCCGTGTCGATCATCGAGCGCCGCTGGAATCCGGCGTCGATCACGGTGGGCGCCGATCCGCGACCCACCGGGATTGGATCGCGAATCACCGTGCCCACCAAGGGATTACCGCAGTGTTTGTTTTGCGGGTTCCCGGTGGCCTACGTGGTGACACTTCGTTACCGCCTCCGGCGCTCGGCAGCGTCTAGACCGGATAGCGCAACGCCCGCTCGTCGAGCACGCATTTGCCCGCCTCGACCAGTGTGGTCCTGGCACGCCGCCGCACCTTGCACCGGTCGACCGTGCAGTCGAGATGCAGTTGCATCGCGGTGTGCGCCTGCCGGGTGTTGATCGGGCCTGGATCGCGGCCGCAGATGAGCAGGTCGGTGGTGTTCACCGGCATTACTCGGCCTCCCAAGGGGTTCGGCCGTCGACCGTGTCGGTGCGGGTGTGGCCGGGTAGGTAGGCAGGCGCCCGACCTTCGTGTCCTGCGCTCCGCGTCGGTCGGGTCGGCCGCGCCGACGATGCCCGATGCGGAGATGAATCGCTGGTCATCAACGACGACCCTATGACGTGTACAGCCATGACTCCTCGTTCCTGCGTGGCGACTGGTGAAGCGTGCCCGGAGATTTCGCGGAGCGGGGGGACGGTGCGCTCCGCTCCGGGCACACTCTCAGCACACCACAGGATCGGCCCCAAAAGGCATGGTTTTTCCAAGTCTGCAGAATTGGCGCGAATTCCCAGCACAAAACCCATTGGGGGGAGGAATATTCTCCATTATGGGTGGGAGCTGTTGTTTCCCCGCCCAAGATGGTTCATGAATCGCCCTGTGCCCGAGTGAGATCGGTGAGTCGAGCGAATCGTTCGGGCGCGCATTTCGAGCAGGCGGCGTCAGCCGAGCACAGAACGGAGCGTGCTGTGTCAGCGAGATCGGCAAATGCGGGACCGAAGACGGAGCGCGAGGAGCAACCCTCGTCCACCCTGCCCCGTCGTCAATTGGGCAGGCACCTGCGCGATTGGCGTGCGCAGGCGGGGTTGACCATCGCGGAGGCCTCGCGTCTGATGGAGTGGGGCGCAAGCACTTTGCAGCGCCTGGAGAAGGGGCAGGCCGATCGCATTCGCACCATCGATGTGCGGGCGCTGTGTCGCATCTACGGCATTCCGGATGCGATGGCCGAGGGGTTGACGGGTCTGGCGCAGCAGGCCGCGGTGAAGAGTTGGTGGCATGCCTACGGCGATCTGATTCCGGAAACCTTCGAGATCTATGTGGGTTTGGAGGCGTGGGCCGCCAAACTCACCGCCTACCAGTCCGAGGTGATGCTCGGGCAGTTGCAGACCGCCGACTACGCGCGGGCGCTGATCCGGCTGGGTGGGTCGCAGGACGAGCAGGAGGTGCAGCGCCGGGTGCAATTGCGGATGCAGCGCCAGGCGCTGTTGACCCGTCCGGTCGCCCCCGCGAATCTCGATGTGGTTCTTGATGAATCGGTGCTGCGCCGAACGGTCGGCGGCGCTAGAGTGATGGCGGCGCAGCTACGCCATCTTGCCGATTTGAGTACGCGCCCCAACCTCACCCTGCGTATCCTGCCGTTCACGGCGGGCATCCCCCTGGGGGATGCCACCGGTCCGTTCACGGTATTGGATTTCGGGGCGGACGGGCGGGGGCAGCCGGTCGAGCCACCGGTGGTCTATGTCGAGGGTTTCACCGGGGATCTCTACCTCGAAAGACCGGCCGATGTCCGGCGGTACCACCTCGCGCACGAGCGGTTGCGGCGCTGCGCACTCGATATCCAGGCAAGCAGACATCTGCTCCGACAACTGGCGAAGGAGTATGTGCATGAATAGTGAACTGGCGCGGGCGAAGTGGTTCAAGAGCACGCGCAGCGGCGCCTCCAAGGACTGCGTGGAGGTGGCGCATCTGGCCAATGGTCGCATCGGTATGCGCGACAGCAAGAATCCCGCGGGTCCCGCCCTCGTCTTCTCCGGGGAGCAATGGGATGTGTTCACCGCGGCGGTCATGATCGGCGAAATCTGAAGGAGCGGTTGATCAATGGGCATGAATAGCGGCGCGAATATCGATTTGGCCACCGCCGTGTGGCAGCGGGCGGGCGAGTCCGCCGATGGCGAGAGCGTGGAGGTGGCCATGCTCGCCGAGGGGCATGTCGGCCTGCGCGACGGCAAGGATCCCGATGGTCCGGCCCTGATTTTCACCCCGAGCGAGTGGACGGCCTTCGTGGCGGGTGTACAGGACGGGGAGTTCGATCGCCCCGAGTAGCGCGGGCGCGGCGGCGGGTCCGGTCCCGGATCGGACCCGCGCATGGCCGGAGCGAAGGCGGAGGTACGCAAATCACGAATCGACGCAGATTCGGCCACGGAAAGGTGTTTGGCGCTCGGTACTGCCGGGTAGCCCTGTTTTTGTGGACCGTGGACTGAAGAATTCCGTTCCCCGGTACCGGAAATTGCGGCCGGGCGACTGGGTGGAACGGTTGATCGTCGTGCTGCTCTTCGGGGTGTCGGGGGTGGGGGTATTCATCCTCACCGGGTCCTACCTGTCGGCGCTGTTGGTCGGGCTGCTGGTCTGGGCCGTCGCCGTCGGTGTGGTGGCACTGCTCTAGTTCGTGCGTGGGTGCGCCGAAACAACCGGCCGGATGTTCCGGCCGGTTGTTCGAAGGGCTACTCGCGGCGGAAGAGCTTATTGCCCAGCCAGACCACCGGATCGAATTTGCGGTCGACCACCCGCTCCTTCAGCGGGATGAGCGCATTGTCGGTGATCTTGATGTGCTCGGGACAGACCTCGGTACAGCATTTGGTGATATTGCAGTAGCCGAGTCCGTGCTCCTGCTGGGCCTGTTCGCGTCGGTCGGCCACATCCAGCGGATGCATCTCCAATTCCGCCACCCGCATCAGGAAACGCGGTCCGGCGAAGGCATTCTTGTTCTCCTCGTGGTCGCGCACCACGTGACAGGTGTCCTGGCACAGGAAGCATTCGATGCATTTGCGGAACTCCTGCGAGCGCTCCACATCCACCTGACGCATCCGGTACTCGCCCGGCTTCAGATCCGGTGGCGGCGTGAAGGACTGGATCTCCCTGGCCTTCTCGTAGTTGAACGACACATCCGTGACCAGGTCCCGAATGATCGGGAAGGTTCGCATCGGCGTCACAGTGACGAGTTCATCTTCGGCGAAGGTGGACATGCGGGTCATGCAGAGCAGCCGTGGCCGACCGTTGACCTCGGCCGAACACGATCCGCACTTGCCCGCCTTGCAGTTCCAGCGCACCGCGAGATCCGGGGCCTGGGTGGCCTGCAGCCGATGGATGATATCGAGGACCACCTCGCCCTCATTGACCTCGACGGTGTAGTCCCGCAGGTCGCCGCCGTCGGGATCGCCGCGCCAGACGCGGAATTTGGCGTCGTAACCCATTCTCACGCCTCACCTTCCGTGGCCGCCCCCGGATGTCCGGCGAGTTCGGCGGCGGGATAGTACTTTTCGAGTTCGCCCAGATCGAACAGGGCGAGTAGATCGGCGCGCATGGGGAGTTGATCCTCCGGGAGCACCCGCACCTCTGGCACCGCGGCCGTGGCTGTCGCCGGATCGATGGAGCACACCAGCAGTTTGCCGCGCCAGCCCGAATCCATGGCGGGATGATCGTCGCGGGTGTGGCCGCCGCGACTTTCGGTGCGCTGCAGGGCCGCCTGCGCGACACATTCGCTGACCAGCAGCATATTGCGCAGATCGAGTGCGAGATGCCAGCCCGGATTGAACTGTCGATGTCCCTCCACCAGCACCGTGTCGTAGCGGGCGCGCAGTTCGGTGAGTTTCGCGATGGCGGTGTGCAGTTCGTGTTCCTTGCGGATGATGCCGACCAGGTCGTTCATCGCCTGCTGCAGATCGGTGTGCAGGGTGTAGGGATTCTCGCCCGCACCGCTCGCGGGCGGATCGAACGGCGCGACCGCCGCTTTCGCCGCCGCGGCGAGGTCGGCGTCGGCGATAGTGGGCCGCTGCGCCAACCCCTCGACATAGGTGGCGGCGCCGAGTCCGGCTCGGCGGCCGAAGACCAGCAGGTCCGACAGGGAGTTGCCGCCGAGGCGATTGGAGCCGTGCATACCGCCCGAACACTCCCCCGCCGCGAACAGGCCCGCGACCGTGGCCGCGCCGGTATCCGGGTCGACCTCGATCCCGCCCATGACGTAGTGGCAGGTCGGGCCGACCTCCATCGGCTCGCGGGTGATATCCACATCCGCGAGCTCCAGGAACTGGTGGTGCATGGAGGGCAGTCGCCGCCGGATCTCCTCGGCGGGCAACCGCGAGGCGATATCGAGGAAAACCCCGCCGTGTTCGGTGCCGCGACCGGCCTTCACCTCGGAATTGATGGCGCGGGCCACCTCGTCGCGCGGCAGCAGATCCGGGGTGCGGCGCGCGGAGTCGTTATCGCGCAACCACTGGTCGGCCTCCTGCTCGGTCTCGGCGTACTGACCCTTGAAAACCGGTGGGATGTAATCGAACATGAACCGCCGGCCATCGGAATTCTTCAGTACGCCGCCGTCGCCGCGCACGCCCTCGGTGACGAGGATGCCCTTCACACTGGGCGGCCACACCATACCGGTGGGATGGAATTGGAGGAATTCCATATTGATCAGCGTCGCGCCCGCCCGCAGCGCGAGCGCGTGCCCGTCGCCGGTGTACTCCCAGGAATTCGACGTCACCTTGTAGGACTTGCCGATACCGCCGGTGGCCAACACGATCGCGGGCGATTCGAAGAGAACGAAACGGCCCGATTCGCGCCAGTAGCCGAACGCGCCCGCGATGCGGTCGCCGTCCTTGAGCAATTCGGTGATGGTGCATTCGGCGAAAACCTTGATGCGCGATTCATAGTCGCCGGTTTCCGCGTGATCCTCCTGTTGCAGCGAGACGATCTTCTGCTGCATGGTGCGGATGAGTTCCAAGCCGGTGCGGTCGCCCACATGGGCAAGGCGCGGATAGGTGTGGCCGCCGAAGTTGCGCTGGCTGATCCGGCCGTCGGGGGTCCGATCGAACAGCGCCCCATAGGTTTCCAGCTCCCATACCCGATCGGGCGCCTCCTGGGCGTGCAATTCGGCCATGCGCCAGTTGTTCAGGAATTTCCCGCCGCGCATGGTGTCCTTGAAATGGGTTTGCCAACTGTCCTTTTCATTGGCATTGCCCATGGAGGCCGCGCAGCCGCCCTCGGCCATGACGGTGTGCGCCTTGCCGAACAGCGATTTGCACACCACCGCGACGGACAGTCCGTGCTCCCTGGCCTCGATCACCGCGCGCAGTCCCGCGCCGCCCGCACCGATCACTACGACGTCGTAGCTGTGCCGTTCCACTTCTGGCATGCCGCTGATACTCCTGGAAGTAGTGGTGGGTCAGTTGATGAATCGCGGATCCGAGATCGTCCCGCTCGCCACCAACATCACGTAGAAGTCGGTGAGCACCAGGGTGCCGAGGGTGGTCCAGGCCAGCGTCATATGCCGGGTATTCAATTTGGAGACCTGAGTCCAGAACCAATAGCGGACCGGATGGGCGGAGAAGTTCTTGAGCCTGCCGCCCGCGATATGACGGCAGGAATGGCAGGACAGCGTATATGCCCACAGCAGCAACGCATTTCCGGCCAGCACCAGATTGCCGAGCCCGAAACCGAAACCGCCGGATTTGCCGTGGAAGGCGATGATCGCGTCATAGGTGTTGATCAGTGCGACGAGCACCGCGACATAGAAGAAGTAGCGGTGCGCGTTCTGGATGATCAGCGGCAGTTTGGTCTCGCCGGTGTATTTGGCGTGCGGTTCGGCGACCGCGCAGGCGGGCGGGGAGAACCACACCGAGCGGTAGTACGCCTTGCGGTAGTAGTAGCAGGTGAGCCGGAACAGCAGCAGGAACGGCAGCACCAGGAAACCCAGCGGCAGAATGGCCGGGATATGTCCGAACCAGTGGCCGAAATGGCTGGCCCCCGGCACACAATCGGTGCTGACGCACGGCGAGTAGAACGGCGTCAGGTAGTGATAGTCGGACACCCAGTACGCCGTGCGCACATAGGATCTGATGGTCGCGTAGACGACGAAGGCCGCGAGCCCGACCACCGTGGCCAGCGGTGGCACCCACCACCGGTCGGTGCGCAGTGTGCGCGCGCCGAGGGCGGCCCTGGTCTTGCTGAATACTCCGGTTCCCGTTTTCGGGGCGACGGTCGGTGCGGCACTCACGGGTGGATGCCTCGCTGATCTGCAGTGCGGGTGGTCATTCATTACCTCCGCAATCGAATGTGATGCTGAGCACCATACGACACCCCCGAGCGCGCGTGAGCAGGGTCCCGGTAAAGCGGGACCGCCCGAATGCCAGTGATTTGCGCCACATTCGACGATTTCGCGATGTGGTGAACCGACCGCAAACAATGGAGTGCGCCCTCGGCGGGCGCGGACGCGCACAAGGATGCGGATCATGATTCGCCGGGTGTACCGGCGCTATCGATTGGCTGCTCGGATATCCGTGCGACGCAGGACAATCCGGATACGAGGCGGTGAATTCGACAGGCGCGATACGGGTATCGGGCGGGGAGATTCGTCCGCGCGATGCGGGCGACTCGTCGAGCGGGGAAGCGACCGGTCGGCCCGTGCTCGGTCACCGCGAGCGGGTCGCGCCGCGGCGGCAGGCAACAACCGCGCATCCGGGCGCGCGCAGCGGGACCCTTGGGCAAATTCGACAGCCACGGGGAGTTCGGCAGGCGCGGAGCGCGTAGCCGCGACAGATACGACCGTGCCGCGACGGCGGTGTCGCGGCACGGGGAGTTTGGGTGGGACTACTTGGTGCGCGGGCGCGAGTGGAAGCCGAGCCCCTCGTCCTGCGCGCCCATCCACGCGGCCTCGTCGGATTTGCTGTCGGGCACGTAGATGGTCTCCTGTGCGCGACGGGCGGGTACGGGTGGGGGCGACTGCTCGAACTCTTCGGCATCGATGACGAGGCGTTCGAGGTCGTTCTCGAGTCGGCGCACGGTGTTGGCGTCGCCGTAATGGCTGCGCAGCGCGCCGATGGACTGCCGGAGCTGGCCGACGTTGTAGCGGAGTTCCGCGATTTCGCTGCGAGTCATCGTTACCTCCTGTGTTTCTCGGTGGTGCACGCGAGCTGGTGAGTCAGCGCGCGGGTGTACTTGGTTTGCTGACGCGAAACCTTGTGACTCACCACACATCGTGATCTACAACACAGTACCTAAGAATCGGAGAATTGGCTCGTCGCTGCCGGGAAGTCGGAAATTCGCTCGGGTATTGCTGTATCCCGGCGAATCGGCGTTGCCGAGGAGGGTCACGGTTTCCCGGAAATTAGCCAGCGGTCGCGAACTCCGGTCCCGGGCGCGCCGACCAGGCCCGGTCCGCCAGCGCGACGACCGCGCGGGCCACTTCCTCGGCCCGTTCCAGGATCACGCTGTGCCCGGCCCCCTCGATCCGCACCAATTCGGACCCGGCCAACTGCGAGGCCAGCACCACCGAATGCGCGAAGGGCACCACGATATCGGCCGAACCCGCCAGCACCAGCGCCGGAATCCGGCCGAGGCCGCGCAGCGTCGCGGTCTCGTCGAAGCTGCGCAGCGAGATCAGGAAGCTCGTCATGGTGAGCAGCGGGGTGTCGTTGAGCATGGCCGTGGCCAGCGCGACCACGCGTGGGCCGACGCGACCGGAGCCGAAGCTCGCCTCCCGAATGACGGGTTCGAAGAGTCGACGCGACAGCCGCTTCGACGCCTGCATCATTCGCGGCGCGCGGGTCACCGCCGCCTGTAGCGAGCGCACCGCGTGCCGATTGAGGAATCGGCCGAGTCCGACCTCGGTGAGCCCATTGGCCGCGCCCGCGATGAGCGCGACGCCGACCACCCGCGCGCCGATCGTCTCCGGGAACATGCGGGCGTAGGCGAGCACCACCATGGCGCCCATCGAATGGCCGACCAGCAGGATCGGGCCGCTGGGCGCCATGGTGCGCAGCACGGCGTCCAGATCTCGGGCCAACTGGTCGATGGTGTAGGTCTCGGCGTCGGCGGTGCCGGACGCGCCGTGTCCCCGATGGTCGTAGCAGACCATCCTGGTCGCCGAATCCCAGTGGCGCAGTAGTTGATCGCACAGGAAGGTCCAGGATTCGGCGCGCAGGCAGTGACCGTGGACGAACACGACGGTGCGCGAGGCGTCGGCCGCGCCCAGGGTGCGGACCGCGAGGGGTACGCCGTCGTCGGCGGCCACCGTGGCGCGGTGGTCGTCGAAGGCGGGGGCGGGAGTCCTCGACATTGGCTGCTCCAAGGGTGCGGAGGTCGTTGCCCGGTTGTCGGGGGTGATTTCCCGCGCGTTAACCCGCCATACCCGCCGTTATTGACACGTTGTCCAACTGGTGCGGGCGATCGACTCGATTGTCGAATCTTCCCCTTGCTAGTTCGAAGGCTAGATTTCGTTAGAGAGGGCTGTCCACCCTGGTCGAAGGCAGGAATGGGTGCAGCAGATTCGCCTCGGTGGACGGACCCGGCTGCCATTCGGCGATCCACGGCCCGGTGCCCTCGCTCGGATCGAGCACTCCGTCCTCGAGCCGGCGGTAGCGGCCTTCGAGCACCCGTCGGGTCATGGCGTGATCATCGTCGTCGGTGTTGTCCCACAGTGCCGCGAAGAGTCGACGCACCCGAATCCTGGACTGGCGGCAGAAGATATCGGCCAGTTCTCCCGCAGCGCGGCCCTCGAGTTCGCCCGCCGCGCGCTGGGATTGCGCCCGCACGCACACCGCCGCCATGGCGAACAGTTCCGCGCCGATATCGACGATCCGGCCGAGGAAGTTCTGCCGATACTCCAGTCCGGCCTGCCAGCGGGCCATCCCGTACAGCAGCGATCTGGCCTGTTTGCGCGCGCCGCGCTCGACGAACCGCAGATGCTTTGCCAGCGGCCCGAATTCGGCGAACGAGCCGGGCGTCGTGCCGGGGCCGATGGCCAGTTGCGGGAACCATTTGGCATAGAAGCCGCAGGCCCCGACCGCCGCTTTCGCCTTGGCCGCGAGATCGGCGTCGCGATCGACCAGCGCGCCCGCCGCCGTCATGTGGGCATCGGCCATCTCGCGGGCGATGAGCAGGCGCATGATCTCGCTGGATCCCTCGAAGATGCGATTGATGCGCAGATCGCGCAGCAGTTGCTCGGCGCCGACCGCCCGTTCGCCGCGGGCGCGCAGCGAGGCGGCGGTCTCGTAGCCGCGTCCGCCCCGGATCTGCACCAGTTCATCGGCGATTCGGCAGCTCATCTCGCTGGCCCACAGTTTGGCCAGCGCCGCCTCGATGCGAATGTCATTGCGATCCTCGTCGGACATGGTCGCCGACAGGTCGAGGACGGCCTCGAGCGCGTAGGTGCTCGCGGCGATGAAGGAGATCTTCGCCGCCACGGCGGCGTGCTCGCCGACGGGCCTGCCCCATTGGACGCGCTGTCCGCTCCATTCCCTGGCGATCTTCAGCGACCATTTGGCCGCGGCCGTGCACAGCGCGGGAATCGCCAGCCGACCCGCGTTGAGCGTGGTTAGGGCGATCTTGAGGCCGTCACCCTCGCGGCCGATCAGATTGCCCTTGGGCACGCGGACGTCGTGCATTCGCGTCACGCCGTTCTCGATACCGCGCAAACCCATGAACGCGTTGCGCCGCTCCACCGTGATACCCGGCGAATCCGCCTCCACCACGAAGGCGGAGATACCGCCGCGATGCCCTTCGCTCTTGGGCACCCGCGCCATCACCACCAGCAGTTCGGCGACGACGCCATTGGTCGTCCACAGCTTCACGCCATTGAGCAGATACGCCGCGCCGTCCGCGGTGGGCGTCGCGGTGCAGGCCATGCGGGCGGGATCGGAGCCGACGTCCGGTTCGGTGAGCAGGAAGGCGCTCACCGCGCCCGCCGCGCAGCGGGGCAGGAATTCGGCCTTCTGCTCAGGGGTGCCCGCGAGTTCGAGCGGTTCCGGGACGCCGATGGATTGGTGCGCGGACAGCAGTACGCCCAGGCTGGGATGCGCCGAGCCGACCAGCATGAGCGAGCGGTTGTAGCCGACCTGTGAGAGTCCCTGTCCGCCATACTCCTTCGGGATCTTCAGTCCGAAGCAGCCGAGGCGGGCCAGTTCGGCGACATATTCCTGCGGGATACGGGATTCGGCCTCGATGGCGGCGCCGTCGATGGTTTCGCAGAAGGGGCGCAGCCGGGCCAGGTACTCCTCCGTGCGTGCGGCATCGGCGGCGTCGGGTCGCGGATACGGGTGGATCAGATCGAGCCGGAAGCGTCCGAGGAACATCTCTTTGGCGAATGAGGGCTTGGCCCAGGTGCTTTCGCGGGATTCCTCGACGAGTGCCCTGGACTGCGCCTCGGTGGCGTCGACCTTCGCGCTGATCGCCATGATGTCCTCCTCGAACGTGATCCGGATCACATTCGAGTGTAGGGAAGTTTGTTACCGGCGGGTAGGTCACACGTCGAGGTATTTCTACTGATTTCTATTGATCTTGGTAGACAGGCGAATTCTCGCCTAGGAGACGCTGCGCAAGTACCGGCCGAAATGCGGAACGGTGAAACCGATGGCCCCGCGCTCGGCCGAATAGATCAGACCCTTCTTGATCAGACCGTCCCGCGCGGGCGACAGCGAAGCCGGTTTGCGTCCCAGTTCGGCGGCCACCGCCGAGGTGGCGACCGGGCCGTCATCGCCGGACAGATCGGCCATGGCGCGCATGTACTCCCGCTCGGCGGGGGTGGCCCGCTCATAGCGGGAGCCGAAGAAACCGACCGCCAACTCCTCCTCGGCGGCGGGCGCGGCCACCTCGACATCCTCGGCGGTGACCGGACTCGCCGGCGCCTGATCCCACACCGCCTTTCCGTACGCCTGCACGAAATACGGATAGCCGTCGGCCTTGTGGTACAGCGCTTGCAGCGCCTCGTCGGTGAACTTCACCCCCTCGCGGTCCGCGGGCGCGATCAGGGCCTGATCGGCCGCCGCGCGGTCCAACCGATCGATGCGGTGATAGCTGAACAGTCGCTCCGAATAGCTCTTGGACGCGGACAGCACGGCGGGCAGATGCGGCAGTCCGGCGCCCACCACGATCAAAGGCGAAGCGTCCTGGCTCAATTCGTGGCAGGCGCCGCAGATGGCCGAGATATCGGCTGCGCCGAGATCCTGCATCTCATCGATGAACAGGGCGATCCCGACGCCGATATCGGCGGCCAGACCCGCTGCCTCCTTGAGCAGTTCGATCAGATCGATCTCGATATCGCCGGAATCGGCGCGGCCGGTGACGGCCGGGACATCGATACCGGGCTGCCAGCGCTCGCGCATCCCCTTGTCCGCCGTCGCCCGCAGCGCGAATGCCTTGAGAATGCCGAGGAAATCGTCCACCCGCTCCGGATTGTGGTGCGCGGTGGCGATGGCGCGCGCGGCCATGTGCAGCGCCGAGGACAGCGGGCGGCGCAACTCCTGATCGGGGCGCGCCTCGATCTTGCCGGTGCCCCACCCGCGCGAGACGGCCGCCGAGCGAAGCTGGTTGAGCAGCACCGTCTTTCCGACGCCGCGCAGGCCGGTGAGCATGACGCTGCGCTCGGGCCTGCCCCTGGCGATACGTTCGAGCACGATGTCGAAGGCGCTCAGTTGTCTGTCGCGCCCGGCCAATTCGGGCGGACGCTGGCCTGCGCCGGGTGCATACGGATTCCGCACGGGGTCCATGCCCGAACACCGTAGCGCCTCCGTCGAGCCGCGTATCGGTTGATCTAGCGAGTGTCCTAGACGGGCATAGGTTCAAGGGCGGCAGCGCCCATTGGGTCTTCCGATATCCGGGTGCGCGCATCGGCGGCGATTCTCTACGCTGAGGGCGATTCCGGTCGACCAGAATGGAGCGGCATGTCCGAGGAGCGCACGCCGGAGACCCCGGAGACCTCTGCCGAGGTGGTGAGATCCTGGAACATTCCGGCCGGGGCGCGGGTGGCCAATGTCATCCGCTCGAACATCCTGCGGGCCATCGACCAGGGCATGGACGACCCGCAACTGGTCGCGGATCTCGCGGTGGGGCCGCTGGTGATGGCGCTGGGACAGTTGGAGATCGAGCTGGCGGCGGCGGGCCGCCGCATCGCCGAGCTGGAAGCGGCGCTCGCCGAGCGGGATCGGGATGTCCGACCCTCGGAGTAGGTTCTGCCCCGAGGTCATTGTGAAACGTTTCCGGTTCTCGATCCGATAACGAAGTCGAGACCGCGTCGTTACCCATCGGCGTGTCGGATGCCGAACCCGTCTGCCCTGCGGGTTTGTTCCCGCCGCCGATTCGATGGGTTTTTCGGCGAGCTGTGCGCTGGACAACAGGCGCGCGGCACCGTAATCTTCTCGTGACTTAGTGGAGGGCAGCCGCTTCGCCAGAGGAGCGACGCCACTGGGTTACCGCCAAATGGCTGTCGGGCCAACGTTTTCCGGCTGTCATGCCGGGAGTACCGGTTCGTCTTCGGTGATTTCGCGCGGCCGCGTTCGGGTCGCTCGACAATCCGGTCGGCGGGTGAGCAGCAAGATCGGAGATGCAGCTCGGTGGGTAAGCACAGCTTGCAACGGGATTCGCGGCTACCGAATTCCGTCAAGGGCGCACTGGTGATGGGTGCCGCGGCGGTCACGACGGGGGCGTTCCCCGCTCTCTCGGCCCAAGCAGCCACGCTCAATGTGCCCGGCGTCGGCAACTTCGATATTCCGGTCCCCCCGGAATTCGAGCAGCAGGTCAAGCAGCTCAACGACACGCTCAACGCCCCGGCTCCGGCGTTGCCCGCGCAGATGGGCATCCCCGGCTTCCAGGGTTTCAACGCCCTCCCGAACCCCTTCGAGAGTTCGCCGGGCCACGTCGCCCTGGATGCCGCCAAGACCAAGGTCGGCGCCATGTACTCCTGGGGTGCCGCGGGTCCCTACAACTTCGACTGCTCCGGCCTCGTCCAGTGGGCGTACCGCCAGGCCGGTGTGGAACTGCCCCGCACCAGCTTCGAGCAGTCCCACGTCGGCCAGCCGATCGCCTTCCAGAACCTGCAGCCCGGCGATATCGTGATCACCAATGGCGGCGGCCATGTCGGCATCTACGCCGGAGATGGCAAGCTGCTCAATGCCGTTCAAACCGGTGAGCCGGTGTCCTACACCTCGCTGCACCCGGACGATATCGTCACCGCGCGCCGCATCCCCGCCTGACGGGTGGCCCCTGCCGAACAAAGTCCCGTCGCCCAGGCCCGCGTCGATTCCTGGACGTGGGCGGTGCGGCTGTTCAAAACCCGCTCCGCGGCGGCGGAAGCCTGTCGCGGCGGCCATGTTCGGGTGAATGGCGCCACCGCCAAACCGGCCCAACCCGTCCGCCCCGGCGACGAGGTGCGTATCCGCAGCGGCGGAACCGAGCGCATTGTCATCGTGGAGCGTGTCATCACCAAACGCGTCGGCCCACCGATCGCCGCCCAGTGCATGATCGACCGCAGTCCCCCACCCCCACCTCGGGAAGTTCTCGCTACGTTGCCCCAGCGAGACCGCGGTTCCGGTCGACCAACCAAACGGGAACGGCGCGAGACCGATCGTTTGCTCGGCCACGACAATCGCTAGTCGTGCACCGGTTTTCGCTGCTGCGGACCTTCGGTATCGGATGAGTTTCGCGCCGCGATTCGACTGGTCGCCAAGGCCGCGACCGCGATCGTGCACAGCGCACCGAGCATGAGGGCGGCGGCCTCACCGGGCACCAGAATATGCAATTGCGTGCCAACGGTGACCGCCGCTACGGGCACACCGATCTGCGCGGCGGCGAGCGCACCGAAGGCGAAGGGTTGCCCGATCAGTCGGGTGGCCAGATGAACCAGGACCCCGCCGAGGCCGAGGGCGAGACCCAGCAGGATCAAGCGCGGATGAGTTCCGAAGTCGCGCAGGTTCAATCGGGAACCGAGCCAGACGAAGAACAGCGGTCCGAGGAATCCGTCATTGATGGCGAAGAGCTGTTTGGCCACTCGGCGCGGCTCACCGACCGCCGCCACCGCGAGTCCGGCGGCGAATCCCGCCAACATGATCGAGACATGGGTCTGCGTGGCCACCGCGCACAGGGCGAACAGGATGGCGAGGCTGCCCCGCAATTCCAGGGCGAAGGATCGGTCCTCGGAAACCTTGTGGATCCGGCGGCGAGTGCCGGACTCCTCCAGCCGGCGCAGCAGGAAATACAGTGCGACGGCGCAGCCGGCGACGGCCAGCGCGCCCAACGCGGCGCGACCGGCATTCGCCGGATCGATGACCAGCGGTAATGCCACCACGCACGCGGTATCGGCAATGGCGACCTGCGCGGTCAATGCCAGCACCGGCTTACCCTGCGGCGCCACCGAATCTTTACCCTTCAGCGGCAGCGCATCGATGATCGGTAGGACGAGGGCGGCCGAGGACGAGGCCATCAATACCGCGTAGATGGCCCCGTGCCCCGTATCGAACCAGCGGGCTATCCCGAAACCGCCCGCCGCGGCGAGTACGCCGACCAGCACCGCGCGCAGTGCGCCCGAATCCAGCGCCGAGCGCACCGCCGAGTCCCGCACGGGAACATGGGTGCCCGCCACGAACATCACCACGGCGAAACCCATATCCGCCAGGAAAACGAAGATCGGATCGGAGTAGTGCAGTACGCCGAAGCCGGTGGCGCCGAACACGATTCCGGCCACCAACTCGCCCAGGATGACCGGCAGATGCCACCGCACGCGCAGTGCGAGAATCGGCCCGAACAATCCCAGTGCGATGACCAGCGCGAGGGTGGAGAAGGTCAAGGCAGGTCGGCGATCTTGGCCGGGATCTCGATATTCTCATCGGCCCAGTGGATCGCGCATACCCGGTGGTAGCCGTCGGCGATGGTCATCGGCACCCCGGTGCGGAAGTCGCCGCGCACCAGCAGGATCGGTGAGAGCGACTTCCGGTCATTGATCTTGATCAGATCCTTGCGCACATAGGGATTCTCGGCCGAGGCCAGTTCCAACTGCGCGGCGCGCAGGATGTCCTTCGCCTTCTTGTAGACGATGGGCGCTTTGCGCAGCCGCTCGACGACCTCGTCGACGACCTTCTTCGGGGCCAGTAGTTCCAGGTAGTCGGCGGCCGCGGGGTAGTCGTGCTCCTCGGGCTCGTCCTTCCACTTCACGGAGATGGTGTCGGTTGTCATCGCACCATCATGAACTGTTTGCGCGTTGTTCACCTATGGATCGGGCGGGGTGGTTCGGCTGCCGGACCGGGCGGGACGCGAGATCCGTGCCCGCCTCCGGCGCCGGGATCTCACCGGCGAGCAGGTCGGCCAAGCGGGTGGACAGGCGTGGATCATCGGGTGGGGCATCGAGGACCAGCAGGTAGGGACCGGGATAGCGGAGGATTTGCGTGAGCAGGTCACCGGCCCGGTGCGCCTGCTCGGTAACCGCCCAGCCCGACCAGCCGATGCTGTGCACCGGACGGTCCGGATGCGCCAGCGCCAAGGCGTCCATGGCGGCATTCGCGGCGGCGCTCGCCGCCCGACCCGGTGCACCCGTCGCACCGACCGCCGCGGAATACAGCAGGATGAAATCGATGGCGTCGCGCGCGGTGAGGTCGATGAGATTGCGCGCCGCCGTGAGCTTGGGCGCGAAGGCGGCGGCCAGCCGCTGCGGGGTGAGTTCGGCGAAGGGGGCGTCATCGGGGGTGCCCGCCGCGTGCACAATGCCGCGAATGGTCGAGCAGGTCTCCCGAATATCGTTGAGCGCGTAGCCGAGATCGCCTCGATCGGCCGCATCGCAGCGCATGACGACGATCCGCTCCTCCATACCGTCCAGCAGGGCGGGCAGCGGTCGGGGTGCGCGCGTCAACACCACCACATCCCGCGCGCCCGCGTCGAGCAGCCAGCGCACCGTCATCGCGCCGAACGCGCCGAGACCGCCGGTGACCACATAGGTGCCGTGCGGATCGATGGCGATCGGCGTCGTCGAGCGGGGCCGGACCGCCGTGAAACGGCGCGCCGAACCCGAACCCGCAGTGAGGCGCACCTCCTCGGGCGGCGTGTCCTTCGTTGCGCCCCGGCTCGATGGCGTGGCGGAATCCGGCGTCGCGGTGGCTATTTCGGCGATGTGCCGGACACTGTCGCGATGGTGGTCATCCCAGACCAGGCGGATGGGGCGCGAGGTTTCCAGTTGCAGGGAGCGGATCAAACCCGCGAGGGCCATGGGGACGGCGGAGCCGCCGCCGTGGGGATCGAGGGCGGCGGCGGGCAGTACGACGGTGACCGCGCCGGTCGCGGTGGCGCTGTGGATGGTGCGGAGCAGTTCGAGGACTGCCGTCACGGTGGCGATTTCGTCGGAAGGCGCGATCGCGTCCGGCACGTGCGCGGTGCGGCGGTGCGGCCAGACGACCACCACCGCCGTCGCCGGATGGTCGGCGAGCAGCGAGGCGACCATGGCGGCGGCCGTATCCGGCTCGCGCACCACACGTTCGGTGGGGGCGAGGCGATCGAGCGCTTCGGCGAGGCGGATGGCCTCCGGCGAGGCGCCGATGACGAGGGCGCGCTCGGCGCGGGCCGGTGGTGGTCGCAGCTCGACCGGACGCCAGATCTCCTGACGCAGCGGCACTTCCGATGCGGGAACCACCGGGGGCAGCGCGATATCGATGGTGCGGCCCGCGCCGAGTCTGGCATAGCGCACGTGCACGCCGAGCAGTGCGACAGCGGGCGCGCCGTGCTGATCGGTGGCGATGACATCGCCGCGCAATCCCGTCGCGGTCCGCTGTCTGACGAAGGCGTGCGCTTCGAGTAGGACGCGATCGGAAGCGTCGGAAACCCAGGCGGATTCGATGACTATCGGCAGCGGAACACCGTCGGTGGGCAGTTCGTCATAGGCCGCGGCGGCGAGCAGTTGCAGACAGCCGTCGAGGGTGGCGGCGCTGTGCAGCGGTGCGGCATCGAAGAATCCGACCGCGCCGAATCCGTCCGCGCCGCCGTCGCGTCCGACCGCGATGGCGCGCAGCGGGCGGAAACGCGGGCCGTATTCGAGGTGTCGCAGGCGCAGCGCGTCGTAGAAAGTGTCGGGCGCGATGCCGCGCATACGGTGATGACCTGCACGATTACCGTCCACCAGCCGCATCCATGCGACGATATCGGCGGGCGTTGGCCCACCGGCGGGCCGGGTCGAAGCCAGCGCCCCGGTGCCGGTGGCCTCCGCCCGCACACTTCCGTCCGCGTGCCGGTGATAGTTCACGCCGGGCAGTGCGCCAGGCGCCAGGCGTTCGTGCACCACGAAATCGGCCACCGCGGTGGCGGGCGGGTTGCCGGTGCGGGTCAATTCGAGCAGGCGGCGCAGCCAGAACACGGCGGGCACCGCAGGCGCGCCGAGGATGACGTGATCGGTGAGATCCTCGGCCGCCCAGGAGATCTCGATGTGCTCGGTCGCCGCAGGCAGCGGGAAGCGGCGACGATTCCAGTGCCTGCGCGGCGCCGCGGCGGTGAGCGGTCCCTGCGCCGTCCAGTCCAGCGGGTAGCCCTCGGCGTGCAAGCGGGCCAGACCGGTCAGCAGGGCGGCCGACTCGTCGTCTGCATCGGCGGTCGGGTAGGCGGCGTCGCGCAATTCCGGGTAGGCGCGCAGTGATTCGAGCAGCAGCGGGCGCGGCGAGATCTCCAGGGCCGTCGAAAAGCCGTTGGCGACAAGGTCTCCCATCGCCCGGTCGAATTCCACGGTGCCGGTGAGGTTATCGGCCCAGAACCGCGCGTCCATGAGTGGGTTCCCCTGGCGGGTAGGCGAATAGACGGCAGTATGCGGCTCGGTTGGTGCGAGGTCCGACAGTGCCGCGACCAGTTCGGGCAGCAACGGTGCGACCCGCAGGCCGTGCCGGACCCGATCCGGCGCGAGTCGAGCGACCCGGATATCGCGGCGCTCCGCCCGCCGCAGCAGCGCGTCCAGATACCTCGGCGATCCGGCGACCACCACCGCATCCGCCCCGTGCACCGCCGCGATCCCCACCTCGGCGCGCAGCGGTTCGACCAGGGTCCGCACCCGCCGCACCGGGGCCGCCAGCACGGCCGCCGCGCCGGAACCCGCCAGCCGGGCCAGAATCCGCCCGCGCCACACCGCGACTCGCGCGGCGTCCCGCAGTGTCAGCGCCCCTCCGACAGTTGCCGCCGCCACCTCGCCGAGCCCATACCCCACCACCGCGTCCGGCCGCACGCCCCAAGCGCGCAGCAGCGCCGCCAGCCCGAACTGATACGCGAAGACCGCGGGCTGCGCGAATTCCGGTGTCACCCCGGCACCGAGCGCGAACCCGTGTCGCGGGGTCCAAACCCGAGGCCCACCGCCCGCCACGATCGCCGCCGCCGCCTCGGTCACCGCCTCGGCGAACACCGGCCACCGCGCCGCCAGCCCCCGGCCCATCCGCGCGTATTGCGCACCCTCGCCGGAGAATACGAAAACCACTCCGCCACGCCGAATCCCGGCGACCGGCCCGGCGACGACCGCTCGATCGTCCCCCTCGGCGAACCGCCGCAATCGCGCGATGGCCTCGCCGCGATCTTCCGCGAGCACCACGGCCCGCACACCTTCGGGAACCAACCGGCCCACCGCGGCCACAGCACCCTGGAATTCGGTTTCATCGGAACCGAATTCCGTACCTGCGGCCCCGACACCGATTGTTGTCGGCTCGGGCCGTGCGCCATACCGGGCAGGTAGCGCCGTCGCTGCCGGAGATCCCGCGCTCGGAATTTCGCCGCGCCGCTCGGGCCTGAGAACCTGGTCCTCGGGTTGTGCGCCGCCCGAGGTCGGATGGCGCAGGCTCGAAGGCTCTGCGGGGCGGCGGTCCTGCGTCGCGATGGCGAGATCCGTCGATGGTCGTGCGCTGTCAGGGTGCGCGATGTCGGGTGCCCGCCGGTGCGCCGACGCGGTGGCGCGCTCGGCGGGTGCCGCGCCATCGCAGCGTGCGAAGTGGTCCGCCAAATGTGCGGCCGTGGTGCGGAGTTCGGGGAGGGTGTGCGCGGTGAAGGGGATGAGATAGGGCGGGCTCGCGGGGCGGACGGTCGGGTCCGGGAGGGCGCGCAGGATGGCGTGGACAATGGTGCCGCCGGGTGTGCAGGAGTTGACCGCGGCGTGGCGGTGCGGAGTCGGCCACGGCGTGGGGACGGCGGGTTGGCGGAAGACCGGATTTGTGCTGTGGGGCGGCGGATTCGGCGGGATGACGGCGTGATGGACGGCGAGGGCGGCCTTGATGAGGCCGGTGATCCCCGCCATGGCTTCCAGGTGGCCGAAGGTGGTGTGGGTGCAGCCGAGCCGCAGGGGTGCGGTGGACAGCGGCGTGAAAACGGCGGCCAACGCGTCGAGTTCGGCGGTGTCGGCGGAATGCGGGCCGCCGCCGTGGTATTCGAGATAGTCGATGGCCGAAGGGGGCAGGGCGGCGCGGGCGAGCGCGGTGCGGATGACATGGCGGCCACCGGGGGCGGTTGGTCCGTCGGCGCGGCCGTCGGATCCCATGGCTATCGCGGCGATCTCGGCGTAGCCGCGGTGCCCGTCACGGTGGGCGTCGGCGGTGCGGCACAGGATGATCGCCGCGCCGCCCTCGCCGCACGGGCCGTGCTCCGGCGCGGTGTGCGGTATCAGCGTGACGCCGCCGACGATGGCGAAGGGCACGCCCGGATCGGCGAGGATGCGGACCGCGAGTTCGACGGCGGCCAGTGAGGAGGTGCGGGCGCTGTCCACCATGAAGTTCGGTCCGCGCAGGTCCAGCGCTCTGGAGAGGCGATTGGCCGGACCGTCGGGCAGGTGCGTCTCCTCGGTGCCGCCGAAGATGACGGCCGCACCGGAACCCGGTGCGCGATGGCCGATTCCGGCATCGTCGAGCGCCTCGACCGCGACCTCGAGCGCCAGGCGGTGGCCCGGATCCATGCCCGCGGCCTCACGCTGGCCGATGCCGAACCATTCGTTGTCGAACCACTCGAGGTCGGTGCGATAGCCGCCGGGGCGGCCGATCCGACCGGCAGGCGGGTCGCCGATGACCGGGCGGCCCGCGCTCAGCAACTCCCAGAGTTCGGTGGCGCCTGTCGCGCCGGGCAGCCTGCAGCCGATTCCGATGATCGATACCGGCGGGTTCGATGCGTGCGGTGGCGCGTTCATCGCATCGCGCGGTGCTCGATCGGTGCGGGGACGGTGCTGCCGGATAGCGTGTCGCGGCTCGGCTCAACTGCGAAAGGCACGGTACACCAGGATAATTGGCGCACCGTATGGCTGTCGCGCGGGTCACCCCAAGGGGCGCTGCGGAATAGCTCGACAGTTGCGGGAATATCGGTGTCAACGGGTTCGGTTCGCATCGCGCCACCCTCCCTACCCGGATCCGGGCAGTAGTCGCCGCCGTGCAAGGGACGTCCGCGATTATGCCTGAGATTCAGGGGTAGGGAGTGCGGAGTCGCGCAGCCCTTCCGCTGTCTGTCGGCTACCGCGTTGTCGACCGGCGGCGCGGGCCTGCGCGTACCGTGGGCGGGTGCCCGAATCCGCGCCGAGCAATACCCGCCACGACCGGACCCCCACCTGGCCCACGGTGCTGCGCTGCTGCACGGCCCTGGCCGCGACGCCGCCCCGACTGCTGCGTCCGCGCCGCCCCGATGCCGCGCTGCTCGCCGCTATCGAGGTGAAACCCGCTCCGGCGGCCACGAATTCGGTCCGCTTGACGGTGCTCGCCCAGGCGTCGATGTCCGCGCCGACCACCATTGTCGCCGAGGGTGCGCGCAGTCTGCGCGAACTACGAATGACCATGTCGGCCTTCGTTATCGATCATCCGAGCGCGCGCATCCTGGTCGACCCGGCGCTGTGCTCCGGCGTGCACGAGCGGGTGCTGCCCGAGCTACCGTTCCCGATCCCGCTGCTGGTCGCTCCGGAGAAGCCGGTGCTCGGTCTGGCCGATGCGCTGGCCGCGCGCGAGATCCCGCTCGACAGTATTGATTTCGTACTGCCTACCCATCTGCACTGGGACCATGTCTCCGGTCTGCTGGAACTGCCCGCGTCCATCCCGGTGCGGCTGCCCGAGGCGGAATACCAATGGGCGCTGGGCGGTCAGCACCCGCCGATCGGCGTGGCGCGCGGCCCGCTACGGGGGCGCGCCTTCGACAGGTTCACCCTGGAGGACATCCCGGTGCTGAGCTTCCCGCGCAGCCTCGATCTGTTCGGTGACGGCGCGGTCGTGCTGGTCGACCTGGCCGGGCACACTCCGGGCAGTCTCGGGGTCCTGCTCGCGGTGGACGACGGTTCACGGGTGCTGCTCGCGGGCGACGCGGTGTGGAATCGGCTTCAGATCGAGATGCTGCGCGAGAAGGCCCCGATGCCGGGCGAGCTGTTCGACGCGGACCGCGTCGCCACCTTCGCCACGATCCATCGCCTGCACGCGCTGCCGGGTGCTATCGAGGTCATCGCGGGTCACGATTACAGTGCGGTGGCGGCGCGGGCGCGAAAGTCACTGACGTAACGTGTCCTGCACCGACTAAGTGAGTCGCTATTCGCATAGGACCAATCGGTATGTCCAGAAAAGTCGCAGGTCTGAGTGGCACCTTGGCGTTGGAACGATAATCCAGAATCCTTTGATGGCGGATTAAGTTAATTGCTAGTCTGCTGCCAGGCCGACCCGTCCGGGTGGCGGGCGGTCCGAGAGGAGTCCGGAATGACCGTTCCCGCCCAGGCCTTCGAGGAGCCGATCCGATCGCGGCGCAACCACTGGAACAACCAGATCGCCACCCACGCGACCATGCGCCCCGACGCGGTCGCGCTGCGTTTTCGCGGTGTGGACACCACGTGGCGGCAGTTGCACGAGCGGTCGCAGCGTTTCGCCGACGCGCTGGCCCGCCGCGGTGTCGGCTTCGGCGACCGGGTGCTCATCCTGGCGCTGAACCATCCGGAGTACCTGGAGGCCATCTTCGGCATCAATGCCCTCGGCGCGCTCGCGGTCCCGGTGAATTTCCGGCTTACCCCGCCCGAGGTCGCCTATATCGCGGCCGACAGTGGCGCGCGGGCGATCGTCACCGATACGGCGCTGCGTCCGCTCGCAGCGGCGGTTCGCGCCGAAAGGCCCGAGTTGACGTCGTGTTTCGTGATCGGCGGGCCGAGTGGGGACGGCATGCTCGGCTTCGAGGAGGCCCTCGCCGAGGGCGGGGAACCGCATGCGCCGCTGGATATCCCGGAGGACACGCCGTCGCTGGTGATGTACACCTCCGGCACCACGGGCAGTCCCAAGGGCGCGGTGCTGTCGCATGCGAATATGAATGCCCAAGCGCTGACCTGTATTCGAGCCCTGCAGATGGATCAGGACGGCATCGGCCTGTGTGCCTCACCGCTGTTCCACATCGCCGGATTGGGCAGTCTCGCTCCGGCTTTCCTGCTCGGCGCGAAGACGGTGCTGCATCCGCTCGGCGCGTTCGACGCGGGCGAGTATCTGGACGCGCTGGAGCGCGAGCGCGCCAGCTCGGCCTTCTGTGTGCCCGCGCAGTGGCAGCTCATCTGCGACCATCCGACGGTCAAACAGCGCGATCTCGCACTGCGCGTGCTGAGTTGGGGCGCGGCCCCCGCCTCGGAGACGGTGCTGCGCGCCATGGCGGAATGCTTCCCGAACGCGGTGAACGTCGCAGTCTTCGGGCAGACGGAGATGTCGCCGGTCACCTGTGTGCTGGAGGGCAAGGACGCGCTGCGCAAACTCGGTTCGGTCGGCAAGCCCATCCCCACCATCGCGGCGCGCATCGTCGATGACGAAATGCGTGATGTCGCCCCCGGCGAGATCGGCGAAATCGTCTACCGCGGGCCGACTCTCATGGCGGGCTACTGGAACAAGCCGCAGGCCACCGCGGAGGCGTTCGCGGGCGGCTGGTTCCACTCCGGCGACCTGGTGCGCCAGGACGCGGAGGGCTTCCTCTGGGTGGTGGACCGCAAGAAGGACATGATCATCTCCGGCGGCGAGAACATCTACTGCGCCGAGGTGGAGAATGTGCTCTTCGCCCACCCGAAGATCAGGGAGGCCGCCGTGATCGGTCGCGCCCACGAGAAATGGGGTGAGGTGCCGGTGGCGGTGGTCGCCCTCGCCGATCCCGACAATCCGCTCACCCTGCCGGAATTGACGCCGTTCCTCAACGAGAATCTGGCCCGCTACAAGCATCCGAAGGATCTGGTGCTGGTGGCGGAGCTGCCGCGCAATGCCAGCGGCAAGGTGGTGAAAGTCCAACTGCGCAAGGATTATTCCTCCTGAGCGCGCTCGGGCGCGGTATCGTCGGCTCATGGCGAGCCGACGAATTCGCGCCGCGGTCCTCGCCGTGCACTGGCAGGTGAATATGGTTCGCCCGGAGGGATTCTTCGGGCCGATGCTCGGCGATCCGGTGGCGCGCAGCGGCGTGGTGGCGCGGGCGTCCGCCTTCCACCGGGCCGCGCGCGAACGCGAGGTGCCGGTGGTCTTCACCCGGTTCATCGTGCCCATCGGCGAGGGCGAACTGGTGCGCAATACCGGGATCATGCGCTCGATCGGCGCGGCGCAGACCGAGTTCCGGCCCAATGCGCCCGGCAGCCAGCTGATTCCGGAGATGACGGGTCAGGCGCGCGAGATCTTCGATACCCAGAAACTGTCCGCGCTCGCGGGCAGTCGTCTGCCGGGCTGGTTGACCGAGCGGGGTATCGGCACCCTCTTCCTCACCGGTGTCGCCACCAATCTGGCGGTCGAGCAAACCGCCAGACACGCGACCGATCTCGGGTTCCAGGTGCATCCGGTGGCGGACTGCGTCACCGCCATGACACCGGAGGCGCATCGAACCTCGTTGGCGAATCTGGAGCTCGTGACGGCGGGATGCCGCACCGCCGCCGCGGTGCTCGAGCTGATTCGCGGCACCCGCACCGGTTGATTCGACGGCGTCGATTCGACAACCCTCCCGGGAAAATAGAACGTGTTACTGTTGAAGTGATCGAGTCGACCCGGACCGTTCCATTGCAGAGGTATATGGCGATAAGCGGTGGAACGCGACGGGATCGACGGGCATGATTCTGTAACGAGTTCTAGGGCCAGGGAGGTCCGCACCGATGCGAACCGAGATCTGCGAGCGGCTGGGAATCGAATTCCCCCTCTTCGCCTTCACGCACTGCCGCGACGTGGCGGCCGCGGTCAGCAATGCGGGCGGCCTCGGCGTCCTCGGGGCGGTCGGATTCAGCGCCGAGGAACTCGAGGTGGAGCTGGCCTGGCTGGACGCGCACGTGCACGGGGTGTACGGCGTCGACCTGGTCATTCCGTCCAAATATGAGGGCCAGGGCATGGACGGGCTCACCCCGCAGGAACTGGAAGCCGAACTCGCGCAACTGGTTCCGCAAGGTCACCGGGACTTCGCCGAAAAGCTGCTGACCGAGCACGGCGTCCCGCAGTTGCCCGACGGCGAGCACCACAGCGAACTGCTCGGCTGGACCGCCACCACCGCGGCCCCGCAGCTCGCGGCGATCCTGCGCCACCCCAAGGCCAAGCTGGTGGCCAACGCCCTGGGGACGCCGCCGCCGGATGTGGTGGCACAGGTACAGGATTCGGGCAGACTTATCGGGGCGCTGTGCGGTTCGGTGAAGCACGCGCTCAACCACAAGGCCGCCGGACTGGATTTCGTGGTGTGCCAGGGCACCGAGGGCGGCGGGCACTGCGGCGAGGTGTCCTCGCTGGTGTTGTGGCCGCAGGTGGTCGACGCGGTGGGCGAAGTGCCGGTGCTGGCGGCGGGCGGTATCGCCAATGGTCGTCAGGTGGCGGCGGCGCTGGCCATGGGCGCGCAGGGCGCGTGGACCGGATCGCTGTGGTTGACGGTGGAGGAGGCCAATGTGCCGCCCGCCCAGATGCGCACCTATCTCGACGCCACCAGCCACGACACCGTTCGCTCCCGCTCCTGGACCGGCAAGCCGTGCCGCATGCTGCGCAATGAGTGGACCGATGCGTGGGAGCGCGCCGACACTCCCGATCCACTGCCCATGCCGCTGCAGATGATGGTCGCCCTCGATGGCGTCAAGCGCGGCCATCGCTATCCGGAGGCCGCCAAGGACGTCAATTTCAATCCGGTCGGCCAGGTGGTCGGGCTGCTCAACCGGGTGGAGCGCTCCGCCGAGGTGGTGGCGCGGCTCGTCGAGGAGTACGTCGCGGCCTGCGATCGACTCGGCAAACTGAACGGCTGACAGCGTCAGGCCCGGTCTAGGCGGTGGTTGCGCACCCGCCCCACAGACCGCATTGCTAGGCTCGCTCATCGCGGAGTGCGGACCCGGATCCGGATCCGAATCCGGTTGGGAGGTAAGGATGTATCCGTGCACTAACCCGGAGTGCGCGAGCGATGAGCACGAGACCGAAACATGTCCCGACCTGGCACAGGCCGAGCAGCCGCCGATCCGGAATCTCATCATTGTCGCCACCATGGGCCTGTTGATCATCGCGGCGCTGGTCGTCGCGGGCGCGGCGGCGGTGCAGCACCATTAGGCCCTAGGCGAGGCGGCACGAAAGTGCCGCCCCCACCGGTGCTTCAGCTTCGGTCCGCGCCGAGCAACTCGGCGAAGCGGACCAGCACGTTGGCGTGGTACTTGCCGAACAGATCCTCGAACAGCGCCAGTTGGGTCGGGGATGGGCCGCTGCCCGCATCCCACACGGCGGCCAGCGCGCGCCACACCAGCACGTGCAGATCCGGCGCGCCCGCGAAGTAGGCCGATACCGCCTCGGGCACCTCGAGCACCATCGCGCCGATGGAGTTGAGGATGGCGCGCTGCATACTCCAGCCGAGCCTGCCCAGCAGTGCGCGCACCATGCCGAGTTCGCGGGCGAGCATACCGGCCAGATTCGGATGTTCCAGCCGGGCAAGGGCTTCGAGCTCATCGATCTCGGCCTTGAATTCGGCCGCGCCGCCGTATCCGCCCCTGGTGTAGGCGAGCAGCGCCGCCATCACGATGCCGCGCTCGACCTCGACGATATCGCGGAACATCTCGACCGCCAGCTCGGGGCGCGGCATCGAATAGCGGAAAAGATGCCGGTAGACGTCGATTCCGCCCGCCTCGCGCACATCGCGAATGGTGAAACCCTTGCCGCGCCTGGCCTCCACGAACCCGTAGGACTCCAGCCTGCCGAGCGTCAATTGCGCTGTAGCGCGGTTCATCTCGAATTCCTCGGCGACCTGGCGGACCGATGGCATCAGGTCGCCGGGCCGGTACTCCCCCACGGCGACCCGGCGCGCCAATTCGTCGGCGACATCGGCGACCACCGTTTGGGACCCCATCAGATTCACCTTCCCACTGCGCATTTCACGTCCCAGACAGTCTAATCTCTCGGTCGGTGCGGCGCAGCGGAGTCAGTCGCCTCACAGCAAACTGTGAGCTGAGTCATTCCATAGCGCCGCACCGGTATTCGGATGGCGCGGGCGAGTTCGGGCCTGCGAGTGAATGCGGCTGCGCGATAGTGAAATCGATGCCACAGTATGACGCCTCGATTCCTCGGCTCGCCGGGCTGCTCGGCAATCCGGTTAGCGCGCACGGCGATCCGCGGGTGGCGATGATGCATAGCGGATATGAATCGCCCTCGATATCGGGCGGGCGCGCCGCGCGCCGGGGCGGTGGTGCGAGGTTGTCCGCTTCGACGCTCGCGGTGGTGTACGTCGGCCGGCTCCGCGCCGGTCCGGCATCGATGGAGCAAACTGTCTCAGACGATTTCCCGTCTTCGGGTGGGAAATACGCACCCGCCCGAACCGCATAGGATCGCGGGGAGCTCATCCGGGAGGGAGATACGGTGACGGAGGACTCGGTGCCGTCAGCGGCGGCGCCGCAGGAAATGACAGCGGCGGCCGCGCAGGAAATGACAGCGGCCATGCCGCAGGAGATCGCGGCGGCGCAGGAGACGACAGCGGCGGCAGTGCCGCAGTGGTTCGCGAATCTGTTCGCGCATCGGCGGTGGGTGCGCCGCAGCAAACCCTTCCCGCACGTCTACGCCCGCGATGTCTTCGTGCCGGAGTTCTACGCCCGCATGGCCGAGGAATTCGCGCGACTGCGGCGCGAGCGGGCCGACGCCTTCGTTCCGGTCTCGGCGAACTACAGCGCCGAGGGTTTCTCGCTGGCCGGACTGCGCGACGGACCCCTGGCCCTGTTCACCTCCCGTGAATGGCACGACCTCATCGCGCGGGTGGCGCGCGTGCGGGCGACCGGCGATATGGACGGCTCCCTGCACCACCACCCGCCGGGCAGCCCCTACGGTTGGCCGCACAACGACCTCAACCCGGCCTGGTTTCCCGGCGAGGCGCCCGGTCCGGCCGAGGTGCGCCTGTCCGACGCCACGGTGGGCATCAAAAACGGCGCACGTGCCGACGGCGTCCCCGCGCGCGAGACGATGCGCGCGGTCGCGGTGCTGTTCTATCTGGCCAATCCCGGCTGGCAGCAGGGCGACGGCGGCGAGACCGCGCTCTACGAGTACATCGGCGACGGCACCCAGCAGCCGCTGCTGGTGCCGCCGCTGGATAATTCGCTCATCATGTTCGAGTGCACGCCGCGCACGTGGCACACCTTCGCGGGCGGCAACACCCGCCCGCGCAACAGCGCGGTGATGTGGTTGCATCGCCCGAAATCCGAGGTCGTCCAACGCTGGGGAGATGATCGCATTGAGTACTGGTGAGCGCAGGGTCTGCCTGCTGACCGGGGCGGGCGGCCTGCTCGGCGACGCTTTCTGCCGCGCCTACTACCGCCATTACGACATCATCGCGGTCTGCCGCACCCGCACCCCGGCCGCGCCGTCGCAGGAGGAGTGGTTCGTCGATCCGTTCGAACCGGAGGCCGAACTGGCGGACAATGATTCGCGCGTGCACGTCCTCCGCGCCGACCTGCTCGAACCGGGGGAGATCGAGCGGGTGGTCGATCTGGCGCTGGCCCGCTTCGGCGGGGTGGATCTGCTGGTCAACAATGCCGCCTATGTGCGGTTGCAGCCGCGCGGCGTGGTCGACGGGGATAGCGCCCTGGACGAGTTCTACCCGCATATGGCGGTGAATGTCGGTGTGCCGCTGCGGTTGGCGGCGCGGTTGGCGCAGCGCTGCTGGGTGCACGACGATGCGGTCAATCGGTCGCGCAATCGCAATGTCGTGAATGTGTCGAGTATTTCGGGTTCGGAAGTGTATCGGGGGCAGGCGGTCTACGGCGCGTCCAAGGCGGCGCTCAATCAGCTCACCCGCAATCTCGCCGACGAATTCGCCGAATTCGGCGTCCGGGTGAACGCCCTGGCGCCCAATAGTTTTCCGACCCTGGTGCCCACCGAGCGGGTCGTGCGGGCCATCGCCGAACTCGACGCGGGCGCCATGACGGGCGATGTCTTCGGTGTCGGCGTCGAGGCCCCGGAGCCGGAGGGCAGGCACGCGCTCCAGTAGTGAAATGGCACACATCCGGCATCCCGTGACGTGAAAGACGCCTCTGACCAGGTGTCCGGTCGATCGGCGTGTTGGTGTGTATCGTGCGCGTCGGTCTCCTACATACTCACAGGAGCCGCGGCGGGATCGTCCCCGACCGGGCTCGCGCGAGGTGTGGCGAGGGCGAACGCAGCTTCAACTCGATCGAAAGTGCCGAAACGACATGCGAGTCGACGGGCGGGACATCCCGGTCACGGGCAGCCTGCTACAACCGCTGACCCGGCGGACCAGTGACATCATCCGGGTGGTGCTGGCCGCGCTGTGGTTGGCTGTGGTCGTCGCGGGTTCGCTGATCACCCGGCCGGAATGGCTCGCACTGGAGCGTTCGGTCTCCTATATCGTCGGCTTCCTCGATCCGGATCAGTCGAATCTGATCTACCTGATCTACGGCTTGGCCATTCTGGCGGTGCCTTTCGCCCTCCTGGTGGAGTTGATCGTCCGCAGGCAGTGGAAGCTGCTGGCGGGGTTCGCGGCGGCGGGTGTGGTGGCGGTCTTGCTGCTGTCCATCACGGGCACCGGTCTGTCCGCGCCGAAATGGCATCTGCAGGTGCCCGATCGGCTCGATACCTTCGTGTCGCAGTTCCTCGATGATCCGCGCTGGATCGCCATGATCGCGGCCATGATCACGGTGTCGAGTCCGTGGTTGCCGACGCGGCCGCGGCGCTGGATGTGGTTCGTGCTGTTGGCCTTCGCGCCGATCCACCTGGTGGTGAGCCTGGTGGTGCCCGCGCGGGCCATGTTGGGGCTCGCGGTCGGCTGGCTGGTCGGGGCGGTGATCGTGCTGCTGGTCGGCACACCCGCGTTGGAGGTGCCGCTGGAGGCGGCGGCGCGGGTGCTGGCCAGGCGCGGTTACCAGGTGACGGCGTTCTCCGTGGTGCGGCCCGCCGGGCCGGGGCCGCTGGTGCTCAACGCGACGGTCGACGGGCCGGAACGCTCCCTGGTGATCGACATGTACGGGCGCAATCAGCGCAGTCACGGTGCGCTGCGCATTCTGTGGCGCTGGTTGACCTTCCGCAGCAGCGAGACGGCGGCACTGCACGGGTCCATGCACCGCGCCGTCGAACATCGCGCGTTGATGACGCTGGCCATCAACGATCTGGGACTGTCCGCGCACGCGCCGGTGGCGGTGGCGGCGCTGGATCGCGGCTGGATGCTCTACGCGCACACCTGTCCGAAGGGTATGCCGATCAACGAGCTGCCCTCCGATGTGCTGCCCGCGGTGTGGACCTCGCTGAGCGCGTTGCACGCCCAGCAGATCTCGCATGGCGAACTGCGTCCCACCGAGATCCGCATCGCCAATGGCACCGCGCTGTTCACTGGGTTCGCGGCGGCGGAATACGGGGCCTCGGATGCCCAGATACATTCGGATGTCGCGCAACTGCTGGTGTCGACCACGGCGCTGTTCGGCGCGCAGGTCGCGGTGCGCGCGGCCATCGATACCATCGGCGAGGCGGCGGTGCTGAGCGCGTCGAGTCGGATCATCAAGTCCGCCATGCCCTCCGGTTTGCGCGCTGCCTTTCCGGATTGGGGCGCGGCGGTTTCGGCGGCGCGGGCGGAGGTGGGCGTCCAGACCGGGCGGGACCGAATCCAGGCCGAACAGCTCACCCGGTTCAGTCGCAATCAGATCATTCAGCTGGTGCTGCTGGTCGCCCTGGTCTATGTCGCCTATCCGTTCATCAGCCAGGTGCCGACTTTCTTCAGCCAACTGCGCACCGCCAATTGGTGGTGGGCGCTGTTCGGTTTCGCCGCCTCCACCCTGACCTACGTCGGCACGGCGGCCGCGCTGTGGGCCTGCGCCTCCGGCACCGTGAAATTCGGCAACCTGGTGATCATGCAGGTGGCCAATACCTTCGCCGCCACCACCACCCCGGCGCGCATCGGCGGTCTGGCGCTGAGCGTGCGCTTCCTGCAGAAGGGCGGACTGGGCGCGGTGCGGGCCACCGCTGCGGTGGCCTTGCAGCAGGCGGTGCAGGTCATCACCCACGTCAGTCTGCTGCTCATCTTCAGCGTGCTGGCCGGAACGTCGGCGAATCTGGGCCATATCGTGCCGGATCCCACCGTGCTGTATCTGCTGGCCGGGATCGGCGTCGGTATTGTCGGCACCTGCCTGTTGGTGCCGAAACTGCGTGGCTGGCTTCGCGATTCGCTGCGACCGCAATTGCAGGAGGTGCTGCGCGAGCTGGCGGCGCTGGCTCGCGATCCCAAGCGGTTCTCGATCATCATCCTCGGCTGCGCGGCCCTCACCCTCGGCCAGGCGCTGGCACTGTGGGGCAGTGTCGAGGCCTTCGGCGGCGGCACCACCTTCATCACCGTCACCATCGTGACCATGATCGGCGGCACGCTGGCCTCCGCCGCGCCGACCCCCGGCGGCGTCGGCGCGGTCGAGGCCGCGCTCATCGGCGGCCTGGCCGCCTTCGGACTGCCCGCCGAGATCGCGGTGCCCGCGGTGCTGCTGTATCGAGTGCTCACCTGCTGGCTGCCCGTATTCGTCGGCTGGTGGACGATGCGCTGGCTAACCGCCCGCGATCTCATCTAGTCTCATCCGCTTCTCCGCCGCGATTCACCCGGTTATCCGTGTCGGGATGCCCGGATCGGATCGTTCAGATGGCATGTACCAGAATGTTGTTCATTTCCGGTCAGGTGTGCGCGATCGGAGGAGGCATCGGAAGAACCGGAGCGATGCGGTTGGTTCCCCGTGGAACGAACCGACCGTCCCGGTCGGGGAACAGTTTGGGAGGACCATGGACCGGCGGGTGCACCGGACCAAGAGCGTGCTGCATCGCGCCTTGATCGAATTGATGCTGGAACGCGGCTACGAGCGAATCACCGTGCGCGACATCCTGGCCCACGCCGATGTCGGACGCTCGACGTTCTACGCCCACTTCCGGGACAAGGACGACCTGCTCCTGGTGAGCAGCGGCGAATATCTGCGCGCGGCGGTGATCGCGGCCCGCTCGGAACGGGCCAGCGCCGAACCGCTCGCACCCATCGCCACCCTGTTCCGCCTGGCGACCGAACATCCCGAGGTGTACCGGGCGCTGCTGGGGCGCAAAAGCAGCGGCGTGCTACTACGCGCCACCCAGCGCATGGTTGCCGAGATCCTCACGGAACAGCTATCCGGGCGGCTCGGACTCGACGAGGTCGAACTATCCAGCACCATCACGTTCCTGGCCTGGGGTGTGGTCGGATTGCTCGGCGCCATCGCCGAGGCCGATCCGCCCGTCACGGCAGAGCAGGCGTATCAGCGGTTCACCGAACTGGTGGGTCCGGGGCTGATCGCCAGGGTGTCCTGAGATGAGCTCCGTCTTCGCCTCCGCTCGCGGCATGATGCTCATTCGCCTGAGCCGCAACGGATTTCGCTAGCCGACCGCCTCGAGTTCGACCAGCGCCGACTCCAGATGATCGAGCAGCCGCGGCAATCCGGGCACGCTGCGCCTGCACCCGACAATGCCGAAATCCAGATTGTCGGCGGTGGTGGTGAGGGTGATGTTCACGGCTTGGCCGTCGAAGGGGATCGACATCGGATAGGACGCATCCAAACGCGCGCCATTCCAATAGCGCGGTTCGCGCGGACCCGGCACATTCGAGATGACGATATTGAACGGCGGATTCGCCAGCGGGAGCAGTGCGGGCAGCAGGCTCAACGCCAGCGGGCTGAGCATCAGCGCCGACAATGCCATCGACTGGCGCGGCGAGAGCGTGGCGTAGACCTGTTTGCTGCGCAGCATCGAGGCACGAATGGTCTGCAATCGGGTGAGCGGATCGGGTTCGTCGGTACCCAGATCGCACAGGATCGCGGCGAGTTTATTGCCGCAGTCCTGGTTGTCGTCCTCCTCGCGCAGCGACATGGGCACCATGGCGATGAGCGAGGAGTCCGGGAGGGCGTGATGTTCGAGCAGGTAGGCGCGCAGCGCGCCCGCGGCCATGGTCAGCACCACATCGTTGACCGTCGCGCCGGTGGCCTTGCGCACCTGGCGGATCCGCTCCAGCGGCCAGGACCGCACCGCGCAGCGGCGCGCTCCGCCGATCGGCACATTGAACATGGTGCGCGGCGCGGCGAAGGGCAGCGTCAACTGCTGACGCAGCAGGACATCGCGGGCCAGGCCGAGCGCGGTGGGTGCGGAACGGGCCGCCGACAACACCTTTCGGGCCAGGCCGGACCGGCCGTGCGGGGTGCGCAGCCTGCGGGGTAGGTGCCAGGGCACCCGGATCTCGGTATCGGTCGGATCCGCGCTGAGGGTGCGTTGCAGCAGGCGCTGCGCGGAAACCCCATCGATCAGGGCGTGGTGCATCTTGGCGTAGACGGCGAAGCGCCCGCCGACGCCCTCGATGAGGTGGATCTCCCACAGCGGGCGGTGCCGGTCCAGCAGTGTGCTGTGCAGGCCGGAGGCCAGTTCGAGCAATTGATCGATGCGGCCGGGACCTGGCAGGGCGCTGTGCCGCAGATGGTATTCGAGTTCGACTTCCTCCTCCGCGGACCACGCCAATTGCGGTGTGCCCCAGAGCTTTGCGGGCCTCTTGCGGAAGGTGGGATCGAATGCCCTTTGGGCCAGCAGGGTTTCGTGGGTGCGTCGGGCGAAATCGGGACCCGCGTCTTCGGGGGCCTCGAATAGTTGCACCGCGCCCACATGCATCGGATGCTCGCGGGATTCGGCGAGCAGGAATACGGCATCGATCGGCGAAACGAACTCCATGATGGTCGCCCCCTGGCGGCGTGGTGGGAGTCTGCAGAGTGCATCGACGACGGTGTCGGACGGCCCGCGCGGCGAGAATTCTTGCGCGATGGTGCCAAATCTACCCGGCCGTACGATCCCGCGCGGCGCGAATCGTCAATCCTTTGTTACCAGCAGGTACATATGCGGCGAGCGCTCGTCCGCCTCGGCGCGGCGGGTGAGTCTGGCGTATTCGGTGAAACCCGCCTCGGTCAGCGCGCGGGCGAGCAGATCCGGCGACCAGCGGTAGGCCGTGGTGACGCGGTGGTCATAGGGCCGCACCGAATCCTCGGAACAGAATCCGCCCAGCAGTGCGAAGCCGCCCGGTCGCAGCGCGCGGTGGAATTCGGCGAGGACGGCGGGAACCCGTTCCGGCGGAAGGTGAATGATCGAATACCAAGCGACCAGTCCGGCCAACTCCGCCGCACCGATGGACAGCCGCTCCATCGACCCCACCTCGAAACGCAGACCCCGATGCCTTTCCCGCGCCAACTCGATCATGCGCGGCGACAGATCGATCCCGAAGATATCGAGTCCGAGTTCGGCCAGATGCGCGGTGACCCGGCCCGGCCCGCAGCCGATATCGGCGACCGGACCCGCACCGACCAACTCCGCGAAGACCGCGAAGATCGCCCGATCGAAAGGCTTGTACGCCATGAGATTCGCGGTCATCTCGGCATAGATCTCGGCGACCCCGTCGTAGGCGTTTCGGGTGGTGGACACATCGGCCGGTTCGCTCACCCGCCCATCATGCCGGGTGCGGCACCGCCGGGCGAATGGCCGTCGCGACTCAATCGGGCACCGGCGCAGGCTCGGCGTGCGCGGCCTGTTTCGCCTTCGCGGTGCCGACAATGGATCCGACGATCACCAGCGGGAACCCGATGACAATGCCCAAGGTGACAGGTTCGCCCAGCGCGAGCACACCGAGAACCAGTGCCACCGCCGGATTGATATAGGTGATCACCGTCGCCCTGGCAGGCCCCACCTCGGCGATCAGCGCGAAGAACACCACGAAGGCGGCCGCCGTGCAGATCACGGCCAACCCCAGCACCGACCAGGCCGAGGGCGCGGTGATGTGGACGGGCCGGTGCCACGCCGCGAACGGCGCGTAGATCACCGTGGCCAACAGCAGCGAACCCGTCACCACGCCGAAGGTCGGCAGATCGGCGAGCGTGCGATTGATCAGGATCGGGCCGATCGCGTAGCCCACCGCCGACACCCCGATAGCCGCGATCGCCGCCGGATTCGACAGATCGATATCCAAGCCGACCAGCACCGCGACACCCGCGAACCCGACCACCAGACCCAGCACCCGGCGGCCGTCGACGCGATCATGTCCACGCACCGTCACGAACACCACCGCGATCAGCGGCACCGCCGCCAGCAGCAGACCGACCGTGGAACTGTTGAGCGTCTTCTCGGCGAACCCGATCAGCAGCCACGGCCCGGTGATCTCGACGAGTGTGTACGCCAGCAGCGGACGCCACCGCCTAAGGGCCACAAGGAGTTCCCCGCGATACAGCGCGATCGGCAGCAGCATCGCCGAGGCCAGCGCGGTGCGGCCGAAAGCCACCGTCAGCGGGTCCAGATCGCGCACCGCGATCCGGATCATGGCGTAGGGCACGCCCCAGATCACGCCCATGGCCAAAAACAGCGTCCAGCCGCGCCTGGTCATCGCGGGGCTCCAATTGTCCAGTCGGGCATGGCCACCAGCCTTCCACCCTTGTCGTCCCATGAATAGCGCCGAGATATCCCCATGCCAGGACACAACGATCCGTGCACGCCGGCTATTCGCGTCGAACCCGACGTCCCAGTACGGAAGATCAATTCGGTGCGGGACGCGTCGGCGACTGTCTACGCTCACGGGGCAAAGTCGTTCGACCGCCTGGAGTTTCGCATGACGTCACCGTCCGCGCCCGGCCAGTCCGGCCCGGTCGCACCGAGTTCGCCCTTCGACACCGACGTCGCCAGGGTCCCCCTGTACACCCCGGAATTCGCCGCCGACCCGCACACCGCGTATCGAGGGATGCGCGCCCACTACGGATCCCTCGCGCCCGTCGAGCTGGCGCCCGGCGTACCCGCGACGCTGGTGCTCGGCTACCACGTCGCGGTCCAGATCTTCAACGATCCGGACCACTTCCCGGCCGACCCGCGCACCTGGCAGCGCGACATCCCGCCCGAGTGCCCGGTGCTGCCGATGATGCAATGGCGACCCAACGCCCTGCGCAACGCAGGCCCCGAACACGCGCGGTACCGCCAGACCAATACCGCGGGCTTCGACGGAGTCGACCTGTTCGGTCTGCACGGCACCATCGAGCGGCTCGCCATCCCCCTCATCAACGATTTCTGCGCCGACGGATCGGCGGATCTGGTGCGCCAGTACGCTTTTCCGCTCGCCTTCGCGGTGCTCAACGCCATGCTCGGCTGTCCGGACGAGATCGCCGCGCGCGCCGCCAAAGGGATGGCCGCCATCTTCGAAGGGGTCGACGCGGGTCCCGGCAACAAGATGCTCGTCGACGCGCTGCTGGAACTCACCCTGCACAAACGCGCCCACCCGAGCGAGGACGTCACCACCAGAATGCTGCGGCACCCGGCCGCCCTCGACGACACCGAGATGGTGCACCAACTCGCCACCCTCTACGGCGCGGGCATCGAACCCCAGCAGAACCTCATCAGCAACACTTTGCTGCTCATCCTCACCGACGAGCGCTTCGGCGGCAGCGTTCTCGGCGGCAGCCTCTCCACCAGGGACGCCGTCGACGAGGTCCTCTTCAACGACCCGCCCATGGCCAATTTCTGCATCAGCTTCCCCAAACAACCCGTCCTGATCGAGGGTGTCTGGCTGCCCGCTCACCAGCCGGTCGTCATCAGCATGGCGGCCTGCAATACCGATCCCCGGATCGGGACCGGGGCCCATGCCGGGAATCGGGCGCATCTGGCCTGGGGAGCAGGCCCGCACATTTGCCCGGCCAGTTCGATGGCCTATCTGATCGCGCAGGACGCGATCGACCAATTGCTCGACGCGATACCGGAATTGGAGTTGGCGGTGCGGCCCGAGGAATTGGCGTGGCGGCCCGGACCGTTTCATCGGGCGCTGACCGGGTTGCCGGTGCGGTTTCCGGCGTCGGCGCCTTTGCCGCTGCCGTGAAACGCGGTGAGAGGTCAAGCGTTTCGGCGTGCTGTTCGGTCGCATCGCGTCCGGCGGTTCTGTGCGCCGACGCGAGGTGATCGGCGGTGCGTGCGGAGTTCGACCGGGCGAGGTCGACAGACGACCGCGCACCGTCGGCCGGGAGGCCGACGGTGCGCGGGGGTGGGGTGCCGCTACCTTGTGGTGGTCGGTGCGGCGCCGGTGGTGGTCGGCTGGGCCTCAGTCGTGGTCGGCCGGGCCTGGGTTGTCGTCGGCGCGGCCGTCGCGATCGGCGCGGCGGACGGGGCAGTAGTGGTGGACTGCGGTGCCGTCGTCGTCGGCTGGGCCTGCGTCGTCGTCGGCTGTCCGCCCGGCTGCGTCGTGGTGGGCTGAGCCTGCGCCGTGGTGGTCGGCTGGACCGATCCGGTGGGCGCTACGGTGGTCGGCAGAGCCGAACCGGTAGTCGTGGCCTTGGCCGGAACCGGGGCCGTCGGCGTGGCGGTCGCGGACTTGCTCGGCTGATCCTTCGGGGCCGACGCGTCGGCCGCCGCCTTGTACACCGCCTCGACATCGGTCTGCTGCGGTTTGGCATTGGCGTCGATCTTCTTGCCCGCCTGAGCTTCCTTCGCCAGGTGGGTCAGCCAGGCCGCCGCGTACTCGGCGGAGGTCAGCGGCTTGCCATTGGCCGGGTCGGCATCGCGCCAGTAGTCGAAGTGATGTCCGGTGGCATTCGGGCCGAGGGTCTGCTGATAGGGGTCGCTGAGGATCACCGGGATCGTGTTCTGATTCGTCACGATCAAACCGACGATCTCATTGAAGACCTTCTGCGGCAGGTAGGCCAGCGGCGACATATCGTTCTGCGCGATCGCGTCGGCCTTGACCGCGGGTTTCGGCGCCTGCCCCGGCTTGTAGGCCGGATCCGAGACCCGCAGCAGCACCTGCAGGAACGTCTCGTCGCTCTGCATCCAGTTCGGCTGCGCGGCGATATCGGCGAAGGCGGCCATGGCGATGCGACCGAGGGTCACCGCCACATCCTGGCCGGTCGCCGGATTCAAGCCGTCGCGCTCGAGCGCGTCCGCGTTGACCTGCCTGCCGACATTGACCGCCAATTGCAGCAGCGAGATATTCTGCGGCGCCGAGCAGGTCAGATCCCCATCGGAGCAGAACGAGGCGATACGACCGTTCAACGAACCGAAATCACCGCTATTGCCCGGCAGCGCGCCCTGACCGGCGACCGGTTTGGTCCCGTCCTGGTAGCGCTGATCGAAACCATCCGGATGATTCGGATCCTTCGCGCCGATGAACGGCCCCTCCCCCGCCTTGCGCCCGCTGTCGGCGAGGATGACCACACCCACCACACCGGACGGGTCGACGATGCCGTACTTCCCGTCCTTGTCGGCCTGCTGATGACCGATCTGCATGGCGACCCGGCGCACCACATCCGCGCCCTCGCTGTAGCCGACGATGGAGAATTTGGTGGCCGGGCACGCCTTGGAGATCTCCCGCATCACCTGCTCGGTATTGGTGACACCGGCATTCACCGAATCCTCGTAGGTGGCCATATTCGCCGGATACGCGATGTACACCGCCGCGTACGAGCCGGGACCGACCTGGTCGGCGGGCGCGTTGACCACCGGATCCACCCAGTGGCTGCTGTGATCACCAGACAGCGCGGCGGGCAACTCCTCACCATTGGGTCCGACCAGCAGTTTCGTCGTCGCCGCCGACGGAGTGTCGCCGCGACCGGCGACCGAGATGGTCACCATGTCATGGCATTCGGTCACCGAAGCGCGCAGCTGCGTCGGTGTGCTCGCCTGCGGTGTGGACGGCGTCCACACCGCGGCGACACCCGCCACCGTGCCCAAAACGGTCAGCGCGCCGAGCGCGGTGGCGATGCGATATCGCGGCTGCGCGAAGAACTGGCGAAATGCCATGTCCAGATCCCCATTCCATCAACGGATGAGCCCCGCGGGTCATTTCCCCCGCAGGCCCAAGTTGTCATCGGGGACGTCGCGGCTGATCTACCCCTCGTTACCCGAACCCGGATCCTTTAGGGCTTTCCCCCTAATGCGGGTGCGCCCCCTAATGGTTGGCAAAATCCTGCACAACTGCTATTGAGTGGAATGGATCACCGCTCGTCGGAAATCCACTGTGGTCAATCGCTTTCGGGGCGGCTCCTACTTCGACACCGCGACTCGCTGATCGTGTCGGTCTCGTACCCCATACTTCCGTCATGGGATATGAGGCTGTACAGCAGCATTCTCGAAGCGGACGTTCGTTGGGAGGGCATTGCGTGGGTTCGTACGGCCGTTTCACCGACCGCCGCGCTCCCCGGCGGGGTCGATGCAGGTCCCCGTACTTTCACGGCTCCCGCAGTACATCGCCCACGCCGATCCTGTGGGCACTGGGGGCGCTTCTGGGTGGTGCGGTCATCCTGTTGGTCGTGCTGACCCTCACCCACGTGAGGTCTTCCGACAGGCCGTTCCACACCACCGTCGTGCCGTCGGCCGTTGTTCCTGCGCGGCCGTTTGCCACGCAGCAACCGTGCTTTCCGTTCGAGAGGTCCTGCTGACCAGCAAGGTTTCTGTCGTTTCGAGTGCGTGCGCGAGTTGCTGCGGCTACTGACAACTGTGCGATGATGTCTTGGGCGGGAACGGGTTTCGCTAGTTCGGCATCCGTTTGTGGAATGCACTATTCTTGTTAGGGGGCTCATCATGGCCGATATGCTCAAGGCCGACTTGGACGTGTTGCATCGCCTCAGCAGCGATTTTGCCGGGCATGCGCAGAAGATCGAACAGATCAGAATCGAACCGACGCTCGTGATGCCCGACTCGCCGATCCAGGATCTTGGCGGCCGAGTCGCCGAAGCGGTCGGCAAAGCCTATGGGTTGATGGCCGGGAACTTTCATCAGATGTCGGAGGCGACGAAGGCCGCCGTGCTGACCTATGACGGAGTGGATCAGGCCTTCGCCGAGCAGTTGCGCAAGTATCTCTCCGGTGAGCAGGGCCGATGACAACGATCGATCATGTACGGGGCTGTGATCCGCGGTCGATGCTGGCCTTCGCGGCCAGGCTGATGTCGAACGACGATACCTTCGCTGCGGCGGTCGAGCAGATGAACCGCTCGGTCGACAACGCGATGGACCATTGGGAGGGGGATGCCGCTGCGTCGGTGTCGGTTCGCAAGATGTCGAACAAGCTTGCCGCCAACCATCTCAGCGAAACGATTGTCACACTGGCCGACCACTTCACCACTCGAGGAGTCGAACTCGACAATTATCGGACTGCGTTGATCCGTATCCTCGACGTCGAGTTGCCACCCAAGGGTATGGCGGTGGACCCACTGGGCAATGTGACCCCGCCGAAGGTTCCGGGCAACGACGTCACCGCCGCTGCCCTCCAGCAGAACCTCGACAGTGACGCGGCCGGGTTCCAAACACGCATCAAGACCCTGCTCACCCAATTCATCGACACCGAAAACCTGGCGGCGAACGCGATCTCCGATGATCTCCAACTCCTCGGCAACTACGAGAAGACACCGGATGTCGCGATCCGACCCGAGATACAACGCTATGTGGATGATCCGCGGCAACTGCCGACCGATCCGAAGCAGTTGCGCGAATTGTGGGAGACTCTGACCCCGGCCGAGAAAGACGCACTGTTCCAACACGATCAGTATCTCGGCAACCGGGACGGTCTGCCGGTAGCCGACCGCGACCACTACAACCGGTTGAAGCTCCAAGACGAACTGGCGCGCGCCGAAGCAGGTGATCCCGCTGTCAAAGGTAAACTCGACGATCTTCGCACCATCGCGGCCGGCGTCAACGGACCCGACCGGTATTTGATGTTGCTCGATACCCAGACAGGACGCAATGCGCATACTGCCATTGCGATCGGCAATCCCGATGCCGCCGACCATGTGTCGACGTATGTGCCCGGTACAGGATCGAAGCCGGCAAAGATGGGCGGTGACATGTTGCGGTGCCAGCGCATGCGCGATGCCGCCATGATCAGCGGTGCCGGAAACCCCGCGGTGGTCGCCTGGTTCGGATACGACGCGCCGCCCGATCCGGTGAACCTCGGACAGCAACTCAACCCGTTCGATAATGATCCGGATGACGCATCGAACGTCAAGTATGCCGATGCGGGCGCGGCGTCACTCGATCGGTTTCAGGATGGTCTGCGGGCCACCCACAACGGTATTCCGTCGTACAACTCAATCGTCGCCCACAGCTACGGCACAACCCTGACCGGTGATGCCGCCGCCCACGGGCGCACCCTCAACGCCGATTCGGTGGCGCTGGTTGCCAGCCCCGGTACGACAGTCGACCACGCCTCTGACTTCCACCTGACGGGTGTCCCGCAGGATCAGGTGGCGAAACGTATATTTGCGACCCAAGCGGAGAACGATGCCATCGACATCGCCGTGGCATTGGAACCGTATGGTGCGGACCCGATGACCTCGGAATTCGGAGCGCAGACCTTCGCCTCTGATCCCGGTCATGCCACCCCTGTTGTGGACTACAGCCTCGACGCGCACAGTCAGTACTGGGACATCAACAACGGCAAGCCCTGCAAGTCCCTGGTCAATCTCGGCGACATCATCGCTGGCCGCAACCCGTCGATGAAATGATGCCGAATATGTGGCTCAGAGCGCTCACTGTCGTGACGACTGTGACGATGACGCTGCTCGCGGCCGGATGCGGCACACGCAAGGAGACAAACTCAGTGGACCACTCACTCACGGAAGAAGCTGCCCGTCAACAGATATTCAGTTATCTGCAGAAGACGGCCGACGCCACCGGGCTCGGATTCTCGATGCAATCCGACAGACCTGACCCCGGTTCCCCGCTCGAACCGGCAGGGCCGGTGCCATGCTATGACGGGTACCAGGAACGCGGTCCTCACCAGATTCAGGCAAGCTACTGGGTAGTCGGAGTCCCCCACGGGCAGGTCGCCGGCACCTTCGCTTTGTTGCAACGTACCTGGACAAACTGGGGCTGGAGGCTGGATCCCGAGGCCACCACAACAATTGCCGGTTTAGCCACCCTGGACCACTACTCCTTCATTCTGCGGGATTCTGAGTTGGGCGATGGTTGGCTGAGCGTCACGGGAGCCTCACCGTGCTTCCCGTACGAAGGCTTGGGCGCGACAACGCCCCAGCCGACAACTATCAAACCAGCATCCTGAACCCCAGCAACCGGATTCGACAAAGGTTCGATGAATGTCTATAAGGCACAATAATTTCGATGAACTAGGCGCGAAAGTGCAACGCGCTCAACAAGCCCTACAGCAGATCCGAGGTGTCGGCGTCGTCAACGGCATTCGCGTGACAGTGGACGCCGAGAACAGGTTGCTCTCGATCACCGTCCATGACGAGGCCACCATCCTCGCCGCCTATCAAGCGGCGATCCTCGACAAGCAACCCCGGTTCGACGACGCCATGCGTGAACTACGCGCCGACCCGAGTTTCGAAGCGACCTCGACCTTCGTCGAGGCGAACAAGGCGCGGCGAGAGACCGAAAATGTCCAGCAGCAGCGGAACTTCGAGGAAGATGACGACCAGTACTTTGCCGACCGCAACCGCCAGGGTTGGCTCGACCGCTGAGTCCAGGGCTGAGATTTCGGCCTCGGGCCATGTCCACGAAGCGGCTCAGGTGGGGTTGGTGGGCGACGGTGATGGTGGCGGTGGGACCGTTTCGGTGTTTGCCGACGATCAGGTCGGCTTCGCCACCGCAGGTGGTGCCTGCGAAAGTCGCGATTGCGGTGCGGCGCTTCCCGATCCGCCGTTGAGGTGAGGGTCAGCCGAGGCCCATTCGGTGGGCTTGGGTTATTGCTTGGGCGCGGTCACGGACTTGGAGCTTGGCGAACAGTGAATTGACGTGGCTCTTGACGGTGCTTACGCCGATGAATAGTTCCTTTGCGATTTCGGAATTGTTGCGGCCCTTGGCAATTAGCGACAGAACGTCGAGTTCTCTTGTGCTGAGTCCGAATTCGACTGCGCTAGGGGTGGCGGGCTGGGCGGAGAGGGCGGCGACCAGTCGTTGCCCGACCTCGGCGGCGAAGGTTGCTTGACCGCCTGCGACAGCCCTTATCGCCGTGGCGATTTCGCGGCGTCCCGCATCCTTGGTCAGGTAGCCGCGAGCTCCTGCCCGTAGGGCGCCCGCGATGGATTCGTCGTCGGCGTAGGTTGTCAGAACCAGGACTGCCGTCTCGGGGTGTGCGGCCGCGATCGCCGCCGTTGCCGCGACACCGTCCAGCACCGGCATGCGCAAATCCATCAGCACCACATTCGGCGCGTGCCGCGCCACCAACTCCACCGCCGCGGCGCCATCGGCGGCCTCGCCGACGACCTCGATATCGGGCAGCAACGAGAGAACGGTGGTCAATCCCTCCCGAACGATGGTCTGATCGTCGGCGACCACCACCGTAATCCGCTGCCCCGCACCATCACTCACCTCGCCGCGCTCCTTTCCGGCATCCGAGGAATTCCGGGGTCGACCTTCGCAGGCGCGGCGGAAGCGGGCGGAATGCTCATCGGCGCGGGACCGAGACGCGCACCGACCATGTGTCACCCACCTTTCCGGCGTCGACAGTGCCGCCCAAGGCGCCGATGCGTTCGCGCATACCCAGCAGTCCGGCGCCGAGTCCGGTGGCCGAGAGCAGTCCGGTCCGGTTGGGCAGTGAGTTGGTCGCGGTTAGCGCGACCGTTTCGGGGGTGATGAGCAAGTGCAGCGTCACCTCCGTGTCGGGGGCGTGCTTTCGAGCATTGGTGAGGGATTCCTGGGCGGCGCGCTGCAGCGCCAGGGCGAGTTGTTCGCCGAGATGGTCGGTGGAGCCTTCGATTCGGAGTCGCGCCCGACCACCGGAGTCGCGGTGTTGCGCGGCGAGAGCTTCCAGTTCGGTGGACAGATCGATGCTCTCGGCGCGTAGCGCGCCGACCACGCGGCGCGCGTCGGCGAGTCCGGCGGCGGCCAATTCCCTGGAGGAGCGCACCTTTTCGGCGGCACGTCCGGTCTGGCACGCCTCCAGCAGGGCGTCGGCCGCGTCGAGTTGCAGCACCAGACCGCCCAGGGTGTGGGCGAGAACGTCGTGGACCTCGCGTGCGATGCGGCCGCGTTCGGCCAGCGCCGCCGCCCGATCACGCTCGTCGCGAATCTGCCTGCTCTGCGCCACCAGCAGTCGGTTCTGTTCGGCGGTGACCCGAAACTGCCTACGGCTCAGGGCAAGTAGGGAAACCACGGCCACGCCCCCGAGTATTCCGAGCAGTTTGGGCAACGACATCCCCGCGACCAGTGCGGAACCGCTGACAGCGACGGCCGCCAAAACCGCGATCACCGCACCGAATTGGATCGAATATCGCTGTACGGCCAAGGCCACGAAGACCGCGACCAGCGCCATGGCCGCCGATCCGTCGAATTGGGCGACGGTGGCCCCGCCGCAGAGCACCAGCACCACCAGCGCCCCGTGATCGATTCCGGGCCACCGCGCCGGGATCACCGCCCACACCAGCCACGCCGCCGCGCCCGCACCGACCAGCACCAGGACGACCACACTCAGATCGGTGTGGCGCAGAAAACTGAGCGTGCCGACGAGGCCGACCAGGCGCACCAGCCTGGTCAGCCCCGTCGGTCCCGGCGCACGCTCGACCATGCGGACAGTATCCACACCCGGCCCCGTCACCGCGCGGCGGTCGGCACCAGCGGCTCGGCCCCGGTCAACCGCTCGCTGCGCCGGGTGATGACCACGATGCGCCCGATCCGGTTCACCCCGAGCAGCACCAGGATCGCCCCGGTCGAGGTGACCGCCGCCGCCCCGTGGCCGACGGCGGCGATATCAATGCCGACCCGCACCACGATCAGCACCAACCACAGCGCCGATGCCGCAGGACCGGTCCGCACCAGCAGGCCGCCCTGCCGGTCCCGCCCGAAGCGCGACATCGCACCCATGGTCGCCCCGATCGCGAGGGACAGCGCGCCCTCGAAGACCAGCAGTGTGATGTCGAGCGTGCTCAGGTCGGTCAACTGGGTGGTCCGCAGGAAGATGAACGCACCGATCGCCCCGAGGATGAGCGGCATGCGCCACATGCGCGCCGGATCGTAGGCGCGCCATTGGTTCTGGCGGTAGATGATCCAGGCGAGGATGGCGAGTACGGCGACGGCGGTGAGCAGGTTCTGCTGGTTCATACCCATTACCCTGCGCTTTCGCCGTGTGCGACAGCACCACCCGAGGGTGGAGCGCGGGTGGAATCGGCCGCTCCACCCGGCTCAAACGGGGACCAGTTCGCCCGGATCGTAGCGCGGCAGCGGCGGCGGATCGGGTCGCACGCCGCGCGCGGGCACCCGCAGGAACACCACGAAGAACACCGCGAGCAGCAGCGCTCGCCCCCACACCCCGAATTGCACCACCGCTTCCATCTGCTCGGCCCCCGGCGCCCCGGAGCCGAGCACGTAGAAGTAGCGGAAGACGCCGATCCCGATGGCGGCGTCGGCCACCAGGTATCCCGCGATGAGCGGCCACGGCACCGCGAGCAATATCAGGAACGGCACCAACCAGAGCGTGTACTGCGGTGAATGCACCTTGTGCAGCAGCAGGAATCCGCACAGCATCGCCCCGCTCACCCCGAGCCAGGGAAATTCGCCGGTGCTGCCGAATCGTCGCCATCCCAACCACATCGCCAGCGCGAACGACGAAAGCACCAGCAGGGGAGAGACTACCGACACGACATGCTGAAAGGCCGCCTCTCCCTCGGCATCGGGGGCGAATAGCGGCCGCAACCCCCAGTACCAAATGGAATTGGTGGTGATATCGGCCTGACGCAACTGCTGGAAGGTGATCGAGGCGCGCCACCCGTCGTATCCGGCTACCGCGAATGGCAGATTCACCGCGACAACGGTCCCGGCGGCCGCGGCGGCGGTCATCGCCGCGCCCTTCACATCTCGCGCTCGGCCGGGGCCGCCGGTATAGATGTAGGCGATGAGCGGCAGCACGAAGATGCCGGGATAGAGCTTGAGGCAGAAGCCGAGTGCGAGCAGCACCGCCGCCGCGATTCCCCTGGCGCGCAGCGAATATCGGGTCGGGACCGTCATCACGTAGATGGCTGCGACCGCCGAGCACACTACCGGCAGTTCCCAATTGTGGAAGGCGTAGAGCACCAGCGGCGGACCGGCCGCCCACAGCAGTGCCGCCCGTCCGCCGAGCCGGGCCAGCATCCACGCGGTCAAAAGGGCGAAGGGTGCGAGCAGAAGTGCGGAGTGGGCGAGGAATTCGGCGTCGGTCGCCGATCCGATCGCACCCAACCACATGAGAAATCCGCTCAGCACCGGATATTCGACCGCGCCGCCGACGAGCTGTCCGTCCTCGGTGATGTCGCCGTCCACATACGGGAAGACGTGGCGGTCGATATCGCGTCCGATCCAGAGGAATTGGATATCGGAGTAGCAGACGTCGGAATCCTTGATCCGATCGAATATCGTGCTGCGCCCGTCCGATTCGAAGGGCGCACCCGCGCAGCGCGCCTTGTTCGCGTAGGCCAGTGCCAGGGTCAACCCGCAGAGCAGCACCGCGACCGCGGCCAGCAGTGCGCGCCGCGAGTCTCGCCCGGTGAACGCGGCGGCGGGTCCGGTCGGCATGGGCACCACACTAGGGCCTGTGTCGAAGTCTCATTCGGATGCGCCGGATGAGACTTCGACACAGGCCCTGAGCCCGGTGGGGTCCAATGCCGGTAGTCCCCCGCGAAAGGGATCGATTTCGCTGCTCACCGGGCGTTCATGTAGCCTTGTCGGGTTGCTGACGCAACGACCCTCCTGCCACGGACCGTCCGTGGCCGTTTCCTAGTCCACAGGAGGTGATTGGTCCGTGCGTCATTACGAAGTGATGGTCATCCTCGACCCGAGCCTGGACGAGCGCACCGTCGGTCCGTCGCTCGACAATATGCTCAGCGTCGTTCGCACCGATGGCGGCAAGATCGACAAGGTCGACATCTGGGGTCGCCGTCGTCTCGCCTACGAGATCCGCAAGCAGGCCGAAGGCATCTACGCCGTGGTCGATCTGACCGCCGAGCCCGCCACCGTGAGTGAGCTCGATCGCCAGCTCGGTCTCAACGAGTCGGTGCTGCGCACCAAGGTTCTGCGCCACGACAAGTGAGTGCGAGGCTCGCGGCCTCGTGCGCGTCGGTGCCTGTCTCTAGGCTCTAGCGCGACACGCGAGACGCGGACCGCACACCTAGCAGGAGGAACCCAATATGGCAGCAGGCGACACGGTCATCACCGTCATCGGAAACCTGACGGCCGACCCGGAACTTCGATTCACGCCCGCAGGCGCTGCGGTGGCGAATTTCACCGTCGCGTCCACTCCGCGCGTATTCGACCGCAATACCAACGAGTGGAAAGACGGCGAGGCGCTGTTCCTGCGCTGCAATATTTGGCGCGAGGCGGCCGAGAATGTCGCCGAGAGTCTGACCAGGGGTTCCCGCGTGATCGTGAGCGGACGACTCAAGCAGCGCTCCTACGAAACCCGCGAGGGTGAGAAGCGCACGGTCGTCGAGCTCGAGGTCGACGAGGTCGGCCCGTCGCTGCGCTACGCCACCGCGAAGGTCAACAAGACCAGTCGCGGTGGTGGTGGGGGCGGCGGCTTCTCGGGCGGTGGCGGCGGCGGTGGATACGCGCCCGCCAACAACACCGGCGGTGGTGGCGGCTCCCGCCCCGTCGAGGACGACCCTTGGGGCAATGCGCCCGCGGCAGGCTCTTTCGGGGGCGGCCGCATGGATGACGAACCGCCGTTCTGAGACGGCACTGACCGGCCCGAATATTTCGGGCCACAAGAACTTACGGAGTAGAACACCATGCCTAAAGCGCCCGCGCGCGAAAAGGTGCTGAAGAAGAAGGCTTGCACCTTCTGCAAGGAGAGCAAGTCCGGCACTGTCTCGATCGACTACAAGGACACCACGCTGCTGCGCAAGTACGTCAGCGACCGCGGCAAGATCCGTGCCCGCCGCGTCACCGGCAACTGCGTGCAGCACCAGCGTGATATCGCCATCGCCGTGAAGAACTCGCGTGAGGTGGCGCTGCTGCCCTACGTGTCGACGGCTCGCTGAGCAAGGGAGGCGCACACACCATGAAGTTGATTCTGACCGCAGATGTGGACAACCTCGGCGCCCCCGGCGACACCGTCGAGGTCAAGGACGGCTACGGCCGCAACTACCTGCTGCCGCGCGGGCTGGCCATTGTCGCCAGCCGGGGCGCGCAGAAGCAGGTCGAGGGCATTCGTCGGGCGCAGGAAGCCCGCCGGGTCCGCGATCTGGATCACGCCAATGAGCTCAAGCAGGCCATCGAGGCGCTGACCGGCGTCGCGCTGACGGTGAAGACCGCGGGCACCGGCAAGCTCTTCGGCTCGGTGACCCAGTCGGATGTCGCCGCGGCCATCAAGTCGGCGGGTGGCCCCGTCGTCGACAAGCGCAGCATCGAGCTGCCGAAGGCGCACATCAAGACGATCGGCAAGCACGGTATCGCGGTGCATCTGCACCCCGATGTGGTCGCCAAGGTCGATCTTTCGGTCGCCGCGGCCGGCTAGTTCGGTATCGGTCGAAGCCACTCTTGTTTTCGGCAAGAGTGGCTTTCGGCTGCGCATTTTCTCGGTGGAATTCGTGCGGTAGCTGACAGTTTGCTTGCGTGTGGTTCCCGGCATGTCGTGGAGATCACGGCGCGTCGAATGGTCGTATTACCTCCGGTTATTCGACCTGTGGATGACTACGAGAACCGACCGGCCGCCATGTGATCCGGCTCATAGGCTCGTGGCAAGCTGTTCAATCCAACACGCCCGGCCGTTCAACTTGGCCGACACGCCGCACCTTTCTTTATCCACACGCGCACCGGCCGAGAATGCCGCATCTATCTGCGGAACTCCTTGGGATGAGCAGGGTTTTCCCCAAGTTGTCCACAGGGGGTGCACACGGTTCGGTGAACAGTCCCCAACTTATCCACAGCTATGTGCACAGACCGGTTTGGCGACCGCGCATCCGGTCGCCTAGGTTCGTCGCATTGTCGTCGAACAGCCACCGGCACCGCATCGTTCGGCGCGTGCCAGGGCGTTTGCCGGCTCGGGTCGGCGACAATGTCGTAGCCGCGAGGTACAACGGGTTCATCGATGGGTGCAACCCGATCGTGGGGTAGAGAGGACGGTCGAGCCTGGTGACCACCACCGATGACCGTGGACGCACGGATTTCCCCCCCGAACCGCCCGGCGAGGACTTCGGGCGGCAGCCGCCACACGATATGGCGGCCGAACAATCCGTCCTCGGCGGCATGCTGTTGAGCAAGGACGCCATCGCCGACGTCATCGAGGCCCTCCGCCCCGGTGATTTCTACCGTCCGGCGCATCAGGCCATCTACGACACCATCCTCGATCTCTACGGGCGCGGCGAACCCGCCGACCCGGTCACCGTCTCCGCCGGACTCGATCGGCGCGGCGAACTCAAACGCATCGGCGGTCCGCCGTACCTGGTGACCCTCACCCAAACCGTGCCCACCGCCGCGAACGCGGGCTACTACGCCGAGATCGTCGCGGAGAAGGCGATTCTGCGCCGCCTCGTGGAGGCGGGCACCCGCATCGTCCAATACGGCTACGCGGGCGCCGACGGGCAGGACATCGCCGAGGTGGTGGACCGCGCCCAGGCCGAGGTCTACGAGGTCACCGAGCGCCGCACCAGCGAGGATTTCCTCCCCCTCGAGGAACTCCTGCAACCGACCATGGACGAGATCGACTCCATCGCCAGCCGGGGCGGTATCTCGCTCGGCGTCCCCACCGGTTTCACCGAACTCGACGAACTCACCAACGGACTGCATCCGGGCCAGATGATCATCGTCGCGGCGCGACCCGGTGTCGGTAAGGCGCTGGCGCTCGACACCCCGCTGCCGACGCCGACGGGCTGGACCACCATGGGTGAGGTTCGCGTCGGCGCCGAACTCCTCGACGCCGACGGCCGCGTCACCCGCGTCGTCGCCGCGACCGGGATCATGTACGGGCGTCCCTGCTACGAGGTCGAATTCTCCGATGGGACAGTGCTCGTCGCGGACGAACAGCATCAGTGGCGCACCGAGACCGACGGCGGTCGCGCTGCCGACCGGAAGCGGCGCACCGTCGCCGCTGTCCGCACCACGGCCGAAATCGCCCGCACCATGGGCCGCGACCATGTCGTCGCGAACACTCGCCCGCTCCAACTTCCCGCAGGCGAATTGCCCACGCCGCCATACGCGCTCGGCGCGTGGTTGGGCGGCGACACGCGCGATCCCGAGATCCTGATTCGGATCGAAGCCGAGGGATTCGACCTCGACAACGCCGGTGCGCTGGAGCGCGAGCATATTCCGCTGCCATACCTGCGCGGGTCCGAGGCGCAGCGCAGGGCGTTGCTCGCGGGGCTGCTCGATGCAGGCGGCACGGTCACCGACGGCGGGTCGGTGCGGTTCACGACCACCGATCGGCGATTCGCCCTCGAGGTGCGCGAGTTGATTGTCGGATTCGGCTATAGCTGCCTATTGTCCACCAGCCGAGCCGAAAGTTCCTCCACCGCACACACATTGACCTTCGCGACCGAGGACGATGTATTCGGCCTGTATCGAAAAGCGCTGTCGCACAAGGAGCATCGCGGGTCCGGTGCCGCGCCGTCGGATGTCCGCCGCATCGTCGAGGTGCGTCGCATCGACAGTGTCCCCGTGCGCTGCGTCGAGGTCGACAATCCCGACCACCTCTACCTCGCAGGTCCCGCGATGGTGCCGACCCACAACTCCACCCTCGGTATGGATTTCATGCGGAGCTGTTCGATCAAGCACGGGTTGGCCAGCGTCATCTTCTCCCTCGAGATGAGTCGCACCGAAATCGTGATGCGCCTGCTCTCGGCCGAGGCGAAGATCAAGCTGGGGGATATGCGATCCGGGCGAATGAGCGACGACGACTGGATGCGGCTGGCGCGGCGGATGAGCGAAATCAGCGAGGCGCCACTGTTCGTCGACGATTCACCGAATCTCACCATGATGGAGATCCGGGCCAAGGCGCGCCGCCTCAAACAGCGCCACGACCTGAAACTCGTTGTGGTCGACTACCTCCAGCTGATGACCTCCGGCAAGAAAGTCGAATCCCGCCAGCAGGAGGTCTCCGACTTCTCCCGAAACCTCAAACTCCTCGCCAAGGAACTCGAGGTCCCGGTCATCGCCATCAGTCAGCTCAACCGCGGCCCCGAACAGCGCACCGACAAACGCCCCATGGTCTCCGACCTGCGCGAATCGGGCAGCCTCGAACAGGACGCCGATATGGTCATCCTGCTGCACCGCCCCGACGCCTTCGAACGCGACGACCCCCGCGGCGGCGAAGCCGACCTGATCGTCGGCAAACACCGAAACGGCCCCACCGCCACCATCACCGTCGCCCACCAACTTCACCTGAGCCGCTTCGTGGACATGGCCCGAGGCTGAATCCTCAGACAGCTATCTGCTCGAATGGAAGTCGCCCGTTCGGTGATACGAGATCGGCCGGGGTCAAATGGGTGCCGGGTAGTAGGGCGGTCCGGATTTCGGGGCGTTCTCCGGTGAATATCCAGTCGGCGACGGCGGCGAGTTGGTAGGAGATAATTGGGGGGACCGCATCGCCGATATGTCGGTACATATTGGACAATGCGCGTGCTCGGAACTCGTAGGTGTCGGGGAATCCGGTCAGCAGGGCCATCTCTCGGACGGTGCAGAGACGGTCCTGTTCTGGATGGCTGTATCGCCCGTTTCCGAAGTGCGAGCATTCGCGTTTGATTGTCGGCGCGGGTCTGTCCCACCACATGCGGCCGTAGACATCCGGATGTGAACCGAGTCTTCCTGCGGCGATGCTGCGTTGTATCGCGGGTGTCAGCAACTCGGCGGCATCGGGCCGGAAGCGGAGATCCGCCCAGGATCCGCCATCGTGCGGTATCGCATGCAGTCTGCGGTGCGTGTTCACGCCGGAATTCGGGCTGATATGTATCGGATCGTTCGGGTCGTACTCGCCTGCGGAAAGTGGGGGCAGGTGACCGATTGTGCGGCGGACTGTCAATGCGTCCGGATCTATTTCCGTTCCCTCCCAGAGTTCCTCGAGGGTGTGTAGCTCATGATCCGCGCGAACCGCTATGACGAGCGACCGTTCTCGCTTCTGTGGAACTCCGTATCGGGACAGCATATGCACGCCGGAATGAACCCGATACCCCATCGACCTCAATCGATGTTCGAACTCCAGAAAATGGGAACGGAAATTCCCCATGAGAAGTTCGCGCGCGTTCTCCATGACGACGATGCCGGGCCGAAGTGCGGCAACGTAGTCGGCCACATGGATGATGAGCGAGTTGCGCGGATCATCGCTGACATGGTTGTTGGGATTCGCCCTGGAGAAACCGGTGCACGGGGGACAGGCGCTCAGCACGTCGAGCTCGCGGCCATTGAGTGCCGGCTCGAGAAGGTCGGAAAGCTCCGCACCGGTCAGGGTTGCCAGATTCCGTTCATGCGGCGTGACACCCATATTCGCTTCGTAGGTGCGGTTGCATTCCAGCGCGCCCGGCCCGCTGCTCGGTTTGCCCAGCTGGGCATCGACAGCTCCGACGACTTCATACCCGCCGGCGTGAAAGCCGTAGCTCATGCCGCCCGCTCCGCTGAACAGATCCGCGAATGTGCGCCGCGTCACGCTTTCTCCTTCGGACCGATTGCCGCGTTGGCCGCCGTGGCGATGCGGAACTTCTCCTCGAATCGTCACAGGCGGCCACTATGCCGGAGCGACCGGGCGGGCGCTTTCTGTGCGGGCGGGGGTCAATCTCCGTGTCGGGCGCGGAAGGCGGCGCTTTTGGCGCGGTTGCCGCAGATTGTCATATCGCACCAGCGGCGGGCGTTTCCTCGGGAGGTGTCGAGGTAGCGGCGGGGCGGCTGCATTCTTTGATCAGGGCGCGTTGGGGGGAGCCGAATAGTTCGAGGGCGCCGCAACCGAGTCGGGACATCGGCCCTGGCTCGGAGTCCTATCCGGCGGCACCGACTCAGTCCCAGTCCATCCCCCACTGATAGGCGCGATCCAACTCTCGATGCGCCCCGTCGACATAGTGCACCTCGCGATGCACCGTGATCCCCTGACCCGGATTCTGTAGCAGCGCGATGGCGCACGAGCGCGCGCTCGGCACCGGCTCGTCCAAACGCACCTCCACGGCGGGGCCGGTGGTGGGGTGCAATGTCACCACACCATCGGCGGCCGCCCAATTCGGGGCATCCGCATCACCTTTGGCGAAAAGCAGGATGCGCCGGAACAATTCGGGCCGCTCCAGATCGATGCGCAGACTCTCGCCACCGGGAGTCGCCTCATCGAGTCGGATGAAGGGTTCGGCCTCGAGCGAGCCGAGACGATCCACCTCGACAACGCCTTTCGCCCCGTCCGCGAGTTCGTAGAGGCAGCCGAGGCCGAGGGCGATGGCGACCGGCCTGCGGAACAGCCCGCGCCTGACCTCGGCGGACCAGTTGAGGTCGACCCGCATCACGCCGTGGCGATCACCGGGTTTGGTGAGATTGATGCTCGGCGTGAACTTGGTCAGGGTCACCGTTTTGGCCCTGTCGCCGGAATGGTTGGTCGCCAACGGGATTCCCCTCGAAAGACCGGCGGCGGCTCCTCCTTGGAAGAACAGCCGCCGCCCCTCGATCATTGCCGGTGCTCAGCCTACCGGCGCGGGTGTGGGATCGCCTTGCCGATTCTGGCTGTCCTCGCGCCGGTTGCGGATGACGCTGGTGAGCATGGCCGCGCCGATGAAGGCCACACCGACCATGCCGGTGAGGATTTCATTGATGTGCACCCCGATGGACAGGAACAGGATCAGGGCCAGGGCGCCGATGGCCCAGTGCGCGCCGTGTTCCAGGTAGACGTAGTCCGAAAGGGTGCCCTTGCGCACCAGGAAAACGGTGATGGACCGCACGAACATGGCTCCGATGAGTCCGAGCCCGAGCGCGATGATGATGGGGTCGGAGGTGATGGCGAAGGCCCCGATGACGCCGTCGAAGGAGAACGACGCGTCCAGCACCTCCAGATACAGGAACAGGAAGAAGGCCGCCTTGCCGGTGGCCTTGGTGAGTTTGGACGGGCCGTTGGAGTCCTCGGTCTGGAACATCGAGCCGAGTCCGTCGATGACGATGTAGGTGACCATGCCGAGCAGTCCGGCGATGAGCACGGTCGACTTGACCCCTTCCGGGGCAAGGAATTCCGCGGTCGCCAGCAGGCCGCCGCCCGCGACCACGATGGAGAGCATCTCGAGTTTGCCCGCGCGGGCCAGCGGGCGTTCCAGCCAACTGAGCCAGGTGAGTTCGCGCTCCTCGAAGATGAAGTTCAGGAACAGCAGCGCCAGGAACATGCCGCCGAACGCCGCGATCTGCGGATGGGCGTCGGTGAGCAACTGCTCATAGGATTTGCTGCCATCGGTGGGCGGATTGAGGGCGAGGTCGAGTGCGCGCAGCGGATCCATTCGCGCGGTGATCCACACGATGGCCAGCGGAAATACCAGGCGCATACCGAAAACCGCGATGACGACGCCGACGGTGAGGAAGATCCGCTGCCAGAACGCGCTCATCCGTTCCAACACGGTGGCATTGATGACGGCATTGTCGAACGACAGCGACACCTCGAGGATGCCGAGGATCGCGCACAGCGCCATACCTGTCGGCCCGCCGTAGATCAGCGCGACGATCAGCGAGAGCACCGTGATGACGGCGGAGAGGCCGAAGATGCGCAGAATCATTGGGAGCCTTTCGATTCGGCGGACATGACTCGGGACCCGTCGCCGGGTCCCGAGATCAGTTGGTGCTAGACATTCACGCCGTAGTCGCGCGCGATGCCCGCCAGACCGGAGGCGTAGCCCTGGCCGATGGCGCGGAACTTCCACTCACCGCTGTTGCGGTACAGCTCGCCGAACACCATGGCGGTCTCGGTCGAGGCGTCCTCGGAGAGGTCGTAGCGCGCCAATTCGGTGCCGTTGCTGCGATCCACGACGCGGATGTAGGCGTTGCGCACCTGGCCGAAGGACTGGCCCCTGGCGTCGGCGTCGTAGATGGAGACCGGGAAGACGATGCTGTCGATGGCGGGCGGGGTATTGGCCAGGTCGATATTGATCGCCTCGTCGTCGCCGTCGCCCTCACCGGTCAGGTTGTCGCCGGTGTGCTCGATGGTGCCCTCCGGCGAGCGAAGGTTGTTGAAGAAGACGAAGTGCTTGTCCGAGAGGACCTTCTTGTCCTGACCGGCGGCGATGGCGCTGGCGTCGAGGTCGAAATCGGAGCCGGTCGTGGTGCGGACATCCCACCCGAGGCCGATCGTCACCGCTGTCAGGTTCGGCGCGGCCTTGGTCAGGGAGACATTGCCGCCCTTCGACAAACTGACACCCATGCCGTTTCCTTTCGATCGTGTTGCCTGTACGGAACCCGACCGTGTCCGGAACGCCGGGTTCGACCTCCGACAGTAATAGCTTCCAGCTGGAATAGCTCGCACGGGATTCGAGCACTCGCCCCGATCTCCTACGATCGGGTGGGTGGCAGGCCGTAGGCGCGGGTGGTTCCGGTCCCCGGACAATCCCGAATGGGTGCAACGCATTCGGGATGCGCTCACCGCCGCCTTCCTGGATATGGACCGACGGCAGAGCGCGGCGCAAGCCGGTGCCGAGGCCGCGGACCAGGTCTTTCCGGAGCGCGGAATCGGCGCGCGCTGGGAGCCGGTGCGTGCGGTCTGCTATGCCGCCGCGGGCGCGTATCTCGCGATGAACGAGGAGTTGGCGGCGGAATCGGTTCCGCCGCAGGGGGAAGCGCGCGCGGAGGCGGTGCTGCGGCAGTTGGCGCGGGCTTCGAGCGGCGTCGACGGTTTCTACCAGGGCAATCGAGGTCCGCTGGAAGAGGCGGTCGCGGTGCTGGATTCGATACCCCGGCTCGTCGCCGAAGCGGCCGTGCCGGCCGCCAGGGTGCGGGAGGAGGCCGCGAACTCCACGTACGCGCGATACCCCTCGGTGCGCGCGGCGTTGCTCGCGGTGGATGAGGCGATGATCACATCGGCCGATCCCGCGGCGGGCGCGCTCGCCCGTCGCGACGCCGCGCGACGCCTGACGACCGCCGCAGCCGAATTATCGGATGTCTTGGCGCACGCCCCTTCTCAGCGTGCGAAGGCAACCACCGCGCTAGCCTCGGCACGCACCCGACTCAGTGCCGCGCGGACCCGCGCCGACCGGCTCGATCCCGCCTACTCCGCACTGCTGCGCGAATTCGCTGCTGCGAATTCGGACGATCTGGCGAACAATGGGCGGGAAAGCAGTGTCGCTATGGCCGCCGCGCAGTCCGCACTGGACCGGGCCGGTGCGGCACTGTCCGAGGACGACCCGGAGCAGGCACTGGAATTGATCACCTCCGCCCGCGAGCATCTCGGCGCGGCCGACCATTCGGTCGACGCGGTGACCAAGCGGCTCACCCTGCTGCGCGAGGTGCGCGCCGACCCGCAGCGCTTCGCCGAGGCCGCGCGATTCCGATTGCGCGACGCGCGCATGCTCGCCCACGGCGGCGGCCACACCGCCGAGTGGGGTCCGGCGCTGGACGCGCAGGCCGCCAGGGTCGAGCGCAGCGTGCAGCGGCTCACCGGCCCTCACCCCGATTACCTGGCCTATGTGACGGAACTGGATTCGGTCACCGGATTCGTGGCGGGTGTGGTCGAGCGCATGAGAAAGCAAACGGGGCAACGAAGACAATGAGGATGGGTCGCCGATGACCGCGGGTTTCGCCGTCCGGCCGACGGTCTCCCTGCGCAAACGGCTGCCGCTGCGGCACTTTCGGCAGGTTCAGGGTCCGCGGCTGCGCGAGCTGTTTCACCAGCAACCCGAACCCGTTGTGGATCGCCACGATCGGGAACTGCTCGCCGTCGCGCTCGGGGCCACCCTCTACGCCCCGGCCACCAGACCGGATCTGGTGCGCGGCATTCAGCGCGGCGCGGCGCGCGGGGTGTGCTCGATGGTGATCGACCTGGAGGACGCGGTTCCCGACAGCGAGGCGCCCGCCGCGCAGCGACAGGCGGTGCGGGCGCTGGATCTGCTCGCCGCATCGGAGGAATCGAATCCGCTGCTGTTCGTGCGGGTGCGCGAACCGGAGGCGGTGCGGCAGATCGCGGGTGCGCTCGGTGCGGGCGCGGCCGCGCTGACCGGGTTCGTCTTCCCGAAATTCACCGCCGTGCGCGGTCCGGAATATCTTGCGGCGCTGAACGAGGCGGCCGATATGCTCGAGCGCCCCCTCTACGGGATGCCGGTCCTCGAATCGCCCGTGCTGGTGCACCGCGAGACCAGGGACCGGGAGCTGCTGCGGATCGCCCGGCTGCTCGACCGGCATCGGGAGCGGGTGCTCGCGGTGCGGGTCGGCGCGACGGATCTGTGCTCCGCCTTCGGAATTCGCCGCGATCGGGAACGCACCGTCTACGACGTGCGGGTGGTGGCCGATGTCATCGCCGATATCGTCAACTACCTCGGTCGCGCCGACGGCAGCGGATTCGTCATCACCGGGCCGGTGTGGGAGTACTTCGCCGGACACCGGGGGCGGGAGGCCGACGGGTTGCTGCGCGAGATCGCGCTGGACCGGGCCAATGGGATGCAGGGCAAGACGGTCATCCATCCGGGGCAGGTGGCGGCGGTGCACGCCATGTCGGTGGTGACGCACGAGGAATACACCGACGCCTGCGAGATCTTGCGCGGCGCGGACGGCGGGGTCGCGGCTTCCGCCTACGCCAACAAGATGAACGAGATGCGCCCGCATCGGAATTGGGCACGCCGCACCCTGTTGCGCGCCAGGGTGTTCGGGGTCGCGCGGCGCGAGGTGTCCTTCGCCGAACTGCTTACCGCCGCGGCGGTCGGATGACCGTCGAGATACCTTGGGCCACCCGCACTCTCGGTCTGCGTCTGCACGACAGGGCGCGTGCCGAACTCGCCGTCGACGCGCTGATCCAACCCGGACTGCGCCGCAATCCGCGCCGCGCGCACCTGCTCGTCTCCACGGTGCTCGGCAAACACCTGCCCGCCGACCCGCGCCTGGTGCTCGACGCCGGACATCGACTCGGTGACCTCGTCCGTGCGGTGCTCGGCGACCGGCCCGCGGTGGTGCTCGGATTCGCGGAAACGGCAACGGGTCTGGGGCACTGCGTGGCGGCTCGGATCGGCGCGCGCTGCTACTTGCACTCGACCCGTCGAGCGGTGCCGACCGCCGCGACGCTGGCCGGATTCGAGGAGGGACATTCGCACGCCACCTCCCACCTGCTCCAACCCGCCCCGGCCGCCATCTTCCTCAACGATCTCCCGCTGGTGCTGGTCGATGACGAGATCTCCACCGGCGCTACCGCACTCGACGCGCTGCGCGCGCTGCACGCCCTCGCCCCGCGCACCCACTACGTGCTGGCCACGCTGGTCGATATGCGCGACGGGCACGACCGGACCGAATTCGTGTCCGCCGCCGCCGAACTCGGTGCGCGCATCGACACCGTCTGCTTGGGTTCGGGCCGTACGGTGCTGCCCGACGGGTTGGTGGCCGCCGTCGCCGAACTCCCCGAGCCCGCGTTGAATCCCCGCGCCGCGCGGCGCGGTTCCTACGCTCGATGCGAACTGCCTTGGCCCGCCGGGGTTCCCGAAGGCGGACGCCACGGCATCCTCGACTCCGACACTGCCGCCTTCGAAACCGCCGTCGGAGCCGCACTGGGCGCACTGCGCACCGAATTGGCCCCGAATCGCCCCGTCATCGTGCTCGGCCACGAAGAGCTGATGTACCTCCCGCTGCGGTTGGCCGCGGGCCTCGCCGCCGCAGGTATCGCGACCCGCTTCCAAACCACCACCCGCTCCCCCGCCTACGTCCTGGACGAACCCGGCTACCCGCTCCGCCGCGGCTTCCGCTTCCACGCCCCCGAACCCGGCGAAACCGAACCCCGCTACCTCTACAACGCCGATTGGCCTGCCGAATCCGACTGGCTGATCGGCGGCCCGTCCCGCCCCACCACCTCTCCCCTGCTGCTCGTTGTCATCGATACCCCCGCCGACACCGTGAAACTCACGGCGGCAGGCGGTCTGGTCGACGTACTCACCGCCGCGGGCTCCGATGTCCTCGTCGCGGTGCTCCCCGAAGCCGATCCCCGCACGCTGCGCGCCGCCCGCGTCGCCGCCCCGCGGACAGCCCGCTCGGGCGGCCCGCTGCACGGGCCGAGGTTCGGATCCTATGCGGCACACGAGGTTTCCTGGCTGCTGAAGGATCTCTCCGGAATCGACCTCGAGGCTGGGGTCGAGGTGCGCGAGCGGCGGGCGCAGGCCGGGGTGGCGCACTATGCCGAGTCCTTGCCGATCGAGTATCGGCCCGACGCGGAATATCGGGCGCTGTTCGAGGAGATGCTCGCGGCTACGGCGCGGCGGGTGGCGTTGGCCGTCGGCACACTGGCGGAACTGATTGTCACCGAACGGGGTGCGGACGTCGTGCTGGCCTCGTTGGCCAGGGCCGGGACGCCGATCGGGATTCTGCTGCGACGGTGGTTGGCCGCGCGCGGGATCGAGGCCCCGCACTACGCGATATCGATTGTGCGCGGTCGCGGGATCGATACGGCCGCGTTGGATTATCTAGCGCGGCAGCATGACCCGGCATCGGTGGTCTTTGTCGACGGCTGGACCGGCAAGGGGGCCATCGCGCGGGAGTTGAGCGCGGCGCTGACCCGATATCGGGGTGCGCGATTCTCCGATGACCTGGCGGTGGTGGCCGATCCGGGGCACTGTGTGCGCACCTTCGGCACCCGCGACGACTTCCTGATCCCCTCTGCAGGCCTGAATTCGACGGTGTCCGGGCTGGTTTCGCGCACCGTGCTGAATGACACGCTGATCGGTCCCGGCGAGTTCCACGGGGCGAAGTTCTATCGGAAGTTGGCGGCCGAGGATGTGTCGGCCCGCTTCCTCGATACGGTCGCTGCGGAATTCCCCTCGGTTCGCCTACAGGTTGCCGAGGAGGTCACCGCGATCAGCGCGTTGGACCGGACGCCGACCTGGTCCGGTCTGGCCTCGGTCGCGGCGGTGCGGGCCGAATACGGCATCTCCGAGGTGAATTTCGTGAAACCCGGTGTGGGCGAGACGACTCGGGTGCTGCTGCGGCGGGTGCCGTGGCGGGTGCTGGTGCGGGCGGCCGACGCCCCCGAGCACGCGCATATTCGGCTGCTCGCGGCTGCTCGGGGCGTTCCCGTCGAGGTGGCGCCCGACCTCGGGTACTCCTGTATGGGGCTGATCAAGGAGGTCCGGTGACGCGGCCCCGGCCTGCTCTCATCGCCACCGATCTGGATCGGACCATGATCTACTCGCGGCGCGCGTTCGAGACCGAGATGGCCGCGCTACCGGTGGTTTGTGTCGAGCAATTGGACGGTGCGCCACTGTCCTATATGACCAGGGACGCGGCGCTGCGACTGCAGGCGCTGTCGGCTTCCGTCGCGGTGGTCCCGGTGACCACCCGCACCGTGAAGCAGTTCAAACGAGTCCAATTACCGGGCGCACCTTGGCATTACGCGATCACAAGCAATGGCGGCACCATTCTCGTGGATGGGGTGGCCGATGCGCGCTGGCGCACCACTATCGACAGGCAGGTGCGAACAGGTGCGGAACTGGCCGAGATAGAAGCGAGATTGCGGGACCGGGTGAGCGATTCGTGGGTGGACACGCTCCGCATCGCGGATCGGCTCTTTGTCTACCTGGTGGCGAAACCCGGCTTGATACCGGAAGATTTCGTGGCGGAATGGGATGCATGGTGCCGGGGCCGCGGATGGTGGGTCTCCCGGCAGGGGCGCAAGATCTACACCATCCCCACGGCCGTGGACAAGGGCCGCGCCGTGGCCGAGGTGGTGCGCAGACTGCGCGAGAGCGGCGAATTGTCCGATGACGCACCGGTATTCGCGGCGGGTGACGGCGCGCTCGATGCCCCGATGCTGCGCGCCGCCGACGCCGCCATCCGCCCGCGCCACGGCGAACTCGAATACCTCGGCTGGACCCATCCGAGCCTGACCGTCACCCGAGCCTCCGGCATTCGCGCCGGGGCGGAAATCGTCGACTGGTTCCTCGAGCGAATTCCCGAATAGCCGGGGTGACAGCGATTCTCATCGCACAAGCCAAGCGAGCGGACGTTCGACGAAGTGATCGCCGAAGCCCGCGCACCGGGGACAGGTGGCCTCCCCGTAACCGGCCCGCACACCGCATTTCCGACACCGCTGCGCGGATAACTCGCGGCTGATCGCCGCCATTCCCATTTCGATACTCATAGCCGCAGGCTAGAACCGAACGCGTTGCCGATTCCACTGAATTTTCCGGCTATCGAATCTCGACGCGGGTCCGTGCGCTGTCTAGTGGTTGTTGCGGAGCAGGCGCGATCTTCGATGCGGCTCGCTCGGCAGCGTGTCCAGATCGAGCAACCAGGGATTGCGCGTCCACGGATCGAATACCGGCGTGCCCTCGACGGTGGGCAGTCGATGGGCCGCACGGGCCACGGCGGCGACCACTTCGTCGGTGTCGTCCTCGGGGTCGGCGCCGACGATCAGCGTGGAGAGCCCGAATGGTTCCGCGCGGGTCAATAGGGCGGCCAGCGCGTCCAATTCGGATACCTCGAATCCGTGTGGGAAATCGACCAGCAGCAGGATGCGATGTTCCGCGGGTGCGGTGAGAAACCCACTGCGATAGGATAATTCGGCGATCTCGGCGGCCTTCGCCCTGGCGTCGATCAGCTCGCCGATATCGGCGCGGTCGGTCACCGGCGGACCACCCAGCGTCGCGGTGAACAACCCGAGGAACCCGGTGCACGCGCGAGCGGGATCGACGATATCCACCACGGTGCGGCGATCCGGGGTCGCGGCCACCAGCCTGGTGAGCAGCGCGCCGATAACGGGCGCGACCGTCGCCGCCGACTCCGCCGCCACCCACAGCGGCCTGCTCAGCGGCACCGGCACGCAGTAGGGGACCCGCAAACGCCCATGTGCCAACGAATACAGCTCGCCGAGCCGGATACCGTCGCCGGGCCGGTGCGGCGCGTCCCACGACGGCGCGTCCCAGGACGCCAGCGCGGGCGGCAGCAGCTCCTGCGCGCGCCGCAATTCGCTCTGTAGTTGCTCGCTGTCGCGCAGATGGTTGCTCTCGGCGACCGCGATCAACTCGTCGCCGCGTCGCTGGGCCGCGCGTCGCATCTGTTCCGCCGCAGGGGTATTCCTGGTCGTCGGATCCGCTACGGCGGCGGACAATTCCTGATCCAAGCGGTCCGCCGCGTACGTGCGCGCCGACTTCAAGGCCGCCGCCGACCGCGCCGCATCCTCGAAGATCATCCACAGTCGTTGCAACCCGAAGCCCACCTCGGAATCCGCCTGCGCGCCAGTGGACTCGAATGTGTCGGCTCGATTCGCGCCGACAGGTGTGGTGCCGCTCGAAGTCGGAGACCCGCTCGACTGCCGAGGCCCCGTGGACGGCGCCTCATCGACCTCCACGCCATGGGCGGCGAACAGCACGCCCAAACCGCCACTGTAGCCCTGTCCGACCGCGCGTACCTTCCAGCCGCCACCCCGGCGATACAGCTCCAGACAGATCAGCGCCGTCTCCCCGAAGGCGGGTGTGGTGACGAATTCCGCCAGTGGAACACCATTTTCGGATAGGGCGGCGGTGAGGGTGCCGAGTTCGTCGGCGCGATCCGGGCTGACCACCAGCAGCACCGCCTGCGCATCCGCACGCACCCGTTCCAGACGAATGGTGATCGCGGTGCCATCGAGTTCGACCCCGGCGGTGTGGGATTGATTGAAGAAAACCACACCCTCGGAACCGAAGACCCGCATGGCAGGGCCGACGACCAGAGCCGAAAGATCCAGCGCCACACCCGCTCGCGCGGTGAAGACCAGAATATCCGCGCTGAGACCGATATTCTGGCCCGCCCCGAGTCGAATCATCTTGCCACTCCCCGAGAAAACCCGACCCGCCTCAGCCCGCGTGGGTGAGGAAGCGTCCGAGCTGCGGCACCGCCTCGCCGGGATGTTTCGCCTGGAAGCCCTCACCCAGCGCTTCGAGGTTCCACTCCTGGCCGACCCGATAGACCTTGGCCATCGCCACAGCCGTGAACGGCATACCGCCCGCCAGCGAATAGCGCGCCAGCTCGGAATTGTTGCCGCCGTCGACCAGGCGACAGTAGGCGTTGTGCACCTGTTCGAAGCTGTGGCCCTTGTAGGAGGTGACGATGAACACCAGGTTGTTGACATGCGGGGGCACCCTGGTGAGATCGACCAGGATGACCTCGTCATCGCCGCTGCCCTCACCTGTCAGGTTGTCGCCCTGATGGCGGATCGAGCCGTCCTTCGAGGTGAGCTGGCCGTAGTAGCAGACATCCACCAGGTTCATATCGGCGAACATGCATACCGAGGCGTCCAAATCGATATCGATGGTGCGGCTGCCGAACAGGCCGCGATTGCGCACCGGATCCCAGCCCAAGCCCATCTTCACGAAGGTGAGCGCGGCGCCGCCCTCCTTGCGGAGGGTGACCCGCTGGCCCTTGGACAGGCTGACCGGACCGGCCGGATGCAGCGCGGCCGGAGCCGCCGGCGGCGGAACCTGTTGTGCGGGAGGAGGATAACCCTGGCCGGGCGGCGGGTAGCCGGGGCCGGGCGGCGGATAGCCGGGGCCGGGAGGTGGATAACCCTGGCCGGGCGGCGCGTAGCCGGGGCCGGGATATCCGGGATTGGATACCACCCCGGCATCGGACTGTGGGTAGCCACCGGTGGGCGCGTACTGCGGCGCCGGTTGCGGGGGCGGGTAATTCGGGGCGGGGGGCGGCGAATACGCCTGCTGCGGTGGGGCATCCACATTCACGCCGTGATCGGTGACGAGATCGGAGAATCCGCCCGCGTAGCCCTGGCCGACCGCGCGCACCTTCCAACCGCCCTGCCGCCGATACAGCTCCAGTGCGATGACGATCGATTCGCTGCTCAGGCCCTCGATTCGGTACTCGTACAGCTGATTTCCCGATGCATCGGCGATATAGGCGGCAGGTGCGGGCAGTCGACCGAATTCGCCCGACTGATCATCGAGGGTGATGACGGCGCGGATCTGCGCGATCTCCGGGGGCACGGCCTGCAGCGACACGGCGAGCGCGGCGGGCTGCCCGGCCGGACCGGGGCGCAGATTCACGCCGGGACCGGCCGGCTGGTTGAAAAAGACGAAATCCGCGTCGGAACGGACCCGCCCCGCCTCGGTCACCAGTAACGCGGAGATATCCGCCGGTGCCGAGAGTTGTACGGAGATCACCACATCGGAGACGGTCAGCGGACCGTTCTGGCCCTTCACGAGTGTTGCGGACAAGTTCGACCCTTCGCTTGTCGGTGCCTTCACTAGTCACTTTACGTCGCGTATCGGACACCGCCAGTGCCCCACCGACCGATGGGCGCGCACCCTCCCCACCGTGATCGACTGTCGCAGGGGCGGATTCGTGCTCTCAACTGCGAATCGGCAACCGGAACCGCGCGAGTCGCGCCCGATTTCGCGCGCCACGATCAGACGCGGGCGAGCCGGGGCCGCAACCCTTCCGGCAACCAGGGGCGCCGCGGATCGGGCGCGCCATCGACAACGCCGCCGATCGGATCGTCCACGAAATCGCGCCGCACCAGATCGCTTGCGGGCCGGTAGATCTGGTACACCACCAGCGCGCACAGCCCGACGACCACGAGATCGCGCACCAGCACCGTCGCGGTGAACCACTGCTCGGGCAGGCCCTTGTGGTCCAGTCCGAGGTAGTAGTACATGCGGGGCACCCAGACCAGCGCGTCGACGGTCATCCAGGCCAGCAGGATGCGGCGGTGCGGCAGCGCCAGCACCGCGATCGGCACCAGCCACAGCGAATACTGCGGGCTCCACACCTTGTTGGTGAGCAGGAAGGCCGCGATGACCAGGAAGCACAGCTGGGCCAGGCGGGGACGGCGCGGCGCGGTGAGACCGATATAGGCGATGACCACGCAGGCGGTGACGAAGGCCAGCAGCGACACCATGTTCAGCACGATCGGTTGCTCCGCGTGACCCAGGTCGCCGTCGAATCCGGCCCAACCGGTGAACGAGGTGATCACGTTGTAGAGGGAGTCCGGATCGGCGTGGCGGGCGGTATTGAGCCGGAAGAACTCCCGCCAACCCGGCCGGAACAGCAGGGCGATCGGCAGGTTCACCGCGGCCCAGGTGCCCAGTGCCGCGCCGACGGTCAGTACGCCCGACCCCAGCGGGCGGGTGGCGAATATCGCGGTCCGGTACGGGGTCTCGCGCAGCCAGCGGCCCAGGGCGGGCAGACCGTCGATATCGCGCAACCGCATGGCCTGGCGGTGCGGGTGGGCCATCGGGTCGGCGCGCAGGCACAGCACCACGATCGGGCCGAGCAGCAGCAGCGGATACAGCTTCGCGGCGCCACCCAAACCCAGCAGCACACCGGCCAGGACCGGCCGTCTGCGCGCCCAGGCCAGCAGACCGGTCGCGGCCAACGCGGTGGCCAGCGCGTCGAAATTGGTGAAGATGTGCGCGATCACCAGCGGTGAGCAGGCGATCAGGGCGGCGTCCCAGATCCGCCGCCCGCACATCATGGCCGAGGCCCAGACGGTGATCAGCCAGGCCAGCGCCAAACCGACGGCCACCACATTGAAATAGATGACCACCTGGAGCGCGCCCGGCAGCGGCAACGCGTCCCACATTTTGGCGATGCGCATCGACAGGTACTGGTAGAGCCCGGACAGCACCGGGTACTCCATATATCTGATCTCGGCGGTGCCGTCGGGGTTCTTCTCGACCCACGCCTTCTTGTACGGGAACGCGCCCTCATTCAACCGCTCCGCGCCGTAGAGCGGCACGGTGTCCGAGTAGCACATGGCCACGTATTGGCGGCTGTTGTTCCAGTCCAGGGTGAGTGCGCCCTCGGCGGTGGTGGTCTGCTGCAGACAGCCCGCCTTCCCGAACCAGCCGAAGGCCAGGAACAGCACCGAGAACAGCATGAGCACCCGTACCGGCGTCCAGAACCGCGCCCGCCCGATGAGCGCGTGATCGCCCACCGGCCCGCCGATCACCGAACTCAGCTGCGAGGTCAGCGAATCATTGCGGCTGGGCCGATCCCGCGCATCCGCCGACCGCAGATCCCGCGCCAAGGGTGCGGGCGACACATACCGCCGCCCGTCCGCCGCCAACAGGACGTCCTGCGGTCCGCCCCCCGCCACCCGCTGATCCGCCACCTGCTGATCGGTCACGGCACCCGAGGTTACCTGTCCCGCCCGACCGGCCTCGGAACCCCCGGTCCCGCACATCTCCTACGGTGCACCGCGATCCGCCCGTCAGCGATTGTTGCGGCCGGGCTTGGGCGCTCCACTGGCCGAAGGACTCGCGCTCTCGGAGGGGGCCACCGGTTGGCCGGGAAGCGGCCCCGGATCGTTGTCGTGGGACTGCTCCGAGCGCTGCGGCTGGGGTTGCGGTTGGACCCTTGGATTCGGCTGGAGGCCGGGAATCTGGATGGGGCCGAACGGGGTGTCGATCTGGGTCGGCGCGACGACGACCGGGGGCAGCAGCGGCACCTCGCTGGAGGACGGCGGGGTGTAGGGAGCGGTCCAGGCCGGGACACCCGCCTGGCCCTTGATCGCCGCAGGCTTCGGGAAGTTCTCGTTGGGCGTGCCCTTCAGCGCGCCGTCCATGGTGGCCTTCCAGATATCGGAGGGCAGACCCGAGCCGTAGATCATGGTGCCGTTGGCATTTCGCAGTCTCGTGCCGTCGGGGGTACCGACCCACACCGCCGTGGACAGCGAAGGTGTGTAGCCGACCATCCAGGAGTCCCGGTTCTCACCAGTGTCGCCGAGCTGGGCGGTACCGGTCTTGGTCGCCGATACGCGGCCACCCGCCAGCTCGTGATGGCGCGAATACGCGGCGATCGGCTTCATGGCGTCGGTGACGTTGTCGGCGACCGCCGCCTCGACGCGACGTTCACCCGCGACATCGCCGCGATCCAGCAGCACCTGACCGTCGGACGCGACGACCTTCTGAATGAAGTGCGGCGCGTGGTAGACGCCGGAGGCCGCCAGGGTGGCGTAGGCGGAGGCCATATCGAGCGGGCGGGACTGGTACTGCCCGAGCACGATGCCGTTGTTCGGCGGGGAGCCGTCGGGTTCGACCAGCGACTTGCCGACACCCGGAATGGTGTCCGGGATGCCGAGCTTGTGCGCCATGTCGGCGATCTTCTGCGGGCCGTTCTGCATATCCAGCTCCATGCGATAGAAGCTGGTGTTGAGCGAACGCTTCAGTGCCTCGGCGATGGTGCACATACCGCACTGCTCGCCCTCGACGTTGGTGATCTTGATGCCATTGACGGTGACCGCCGAGCTGTCGTACAGCTGCGAGAGCGGCTTGCCCTGGGCCAGGTTCTCGGCCAGACCGAAGACCTTGAACGAGGAGCCCGGCATCAAACCGGCATTGGCGAAGTCGTAGCCCTGGCCGTCCTCACCGCCGTAGTAGGCGCGCACGGCGCCGCTGTGCGGATCCACCGAGACCACGGCGGTGCGCAACTGGTCGGGTTCGCCGTCCATCACCTTGCGGGCGGAGTCGACCGCGGCCTGCTGTGCCTTCGGGTCGATGGTGGTGGTGATCTGCAAGCCCAGGGTGTTGAGTTCCTGCTCGCTGATGCCCGCGGCCGAAAGCTCCTTCAGCACCTGGGTTTTGATCAGACCCTCCGGACCGTTGTCCTTGGTCTTGTCGCGGGTGGAGGCGGCGGGGACCACCTGCGGGAACTGCTGCTTGGCCTTATCGGCCTCGGTGAGCGCGCCATTGCTGACCATGCCCTCGAGCACGTAGCCCCAGCGCTCCTTGGCGCCGGTCGGATTCTTCTCCGGATCCAGACCCGACGGCTGCCGAATGACCGCGGCGATGATCGCGCCCTCGGCCAGCGTCAACTCCGACACCGGCTTGTTGAAGTACGCCTTGGCGGCGGCGTCGATACCGTACGCGCCGCGCCCGAAGTAGATGGTGTTCAAGTAGGCGACGAGGATCTCGTCCTTGCTCCACTTGTTGGCCATCTTCGCCGAGATGACCAGCTCGCGCAGTTTGCGGGCATAGGAGTGCTCGTCGCCGACCAGCGCGTTCTTCACGTACTGCTGGGTGATGGTGGAGCCACCGCCCGCGCTCTCGCGGCCCAGCACGTTGTCGCGCGCGGCGCGGGCGAACCCGCTGATGGAGAAGCCGGGGTTGGTGTAGAAGTCGCGGTCCTCGGCGGCGATGACGGCATTGCGGACGTGCGGCGGGATCTGGTCGATCGTCACCTCGGTCCGATTGCCTTCCGGCGGAACGACTTTGCTCAGCACGGTACTGCCGTCGGCGGCGAAGATCGAGGCGACCTGATTGGCTTTGAGATCGCCCGGTTTGGGTACAGAGACCGTTGTGAACGCGACGACACCGGCCGCCACGACGACGAGGGTCAATGCCAGGAAGACATAACCGACCCGACGCACCCAGCGCCAGCCGGACTTCTTTTTCTTACCGGGGCGACGCTTGCCCGAGCCGTCGCCCCCGCCCGAACCGCCACCGCGCCGCGGCGGCGGACCGGACGGGGTGCCGCTCTGTGCCCGGCGCTCGCCGGTATTGGCGCCCTCGCGCCGCGCGGCCGGGCGCTCACCCGTATCGGCGCGCTGGGCGGGCCGCTGACCGGTACTCGGCCCAGCGGGCCGATTGCGTTGCGCGGCGGCCTCGTTCACCACTTTCTGGGTGGCCTGCACCGGCGGCCTGCCCTGCGGCGGCCGACCACCCTGCGGGGGACGCCCGCCCTGCGGCGGCGGCCCACCTTGGGGCGGCCGACCACCCTGCGGCGGGCGAGCGCCACCCTGCGGCGGCATGCCCTGCGGCGGGCGCCCGCCTTGCGGGGGCGGACCCGGTCGACGCGGCGGCTGCCCGCCGGGGCCGCCCATCGGTCGCGGCCCGCCCTGCGGCGGACCCGGTCGCGCTCCTTGGGGCGGTCCGGGCCGCATATTCGGATTCTGTTGGGGACCAGGCTGTGAACCTCGCTGGTTACGGCCGCGCGATTGATCGCCGTAGGGGGAAGGATTCACTGACAAGGTCTCCATAACTCGTGACGGTCTGCATGCGGTGCGGTCCGGCGGACCGCGGCGGACACACTGCTGGCACTCGGCTCACCCTCGCGGATGATCGGGCACATCATTCGGCGACGGTGCGCCGGTTGGCTCTGGTGCCCGCCCTGCGGCGGGTAGGCGTGGGCGTGGAACCCAGCACGTAGGACTGCACCAGATGATTCCAGCTGCAGCTGCGGCATACCTCGACGACGTGGACCGAGAACTCCTCGCGGGTCTCGGCGAGACGGGTCAATTCCTCGGGGGTGCGGGCCGAACCCGACATGGGGCCGAGACCTTCGCCATAGACCCAGCTTACGAGGGTGAGCTGTTCCTTCCGGCAGATGGGGCATGTGACTTCACTCCCCCGGCCGTGGAACTTGGCCGCGCGCAACAGATACGGGTTCGCGTCGCACACCGAGGCGACATCGACGCGGCCCGCGTAGACGTCAGCCAGCAGCGACCTGCGCCGGAGCGCGTAGTCGACGACCTGCCGCTGATTTCGCACGAGAACCAGAGTAGCGGTGCCGGTTGCGGCCCGCCGCCGCTCCTTGGCGAGTATTGTTCGGATGTATCGCTGCGATATAGTGGGTCATCGCATCCAGTTGTTAGGTCTGTTCAGAAGTCCGGCCGGTTTGATTCCGCCCGGTTCGTTCGAGTCGGGTCCGAGGGAAGAGGTGAGGCTCGAATGCTCGAACTGGCGATTCTCGGGCTGCTCCTCGAGGCGTCCATGCACGGCTACGAGCTGCGCAAGCGGCTGACCGGCCTGCTCGGACCGTTTCGGGCCTTCTCCTACGGGTCGCTCTATCCGACGCTGCGCCGCATGCAGGCCGACGGATTGATCGACGAGGAGGACGCCCTCGGCAGCACCCGGCGCGCGCGCCGGGTCTACCGGCTGACCTCGGCGGGCCATGAGCGTTTCAAGGAGCTGCTCGCCGACACCGGCCCGCAGAACTACACCGACGACGGCTTCGGCGTACACCTCGCCTTCTTCAGCCGCACCCCCGCCGAGGCGCGGATGCGGATCCTCGAGGGCAGGCGGCGTCAGGTCGAGGAGCGCCGAGAGGGTTTGCGGGAGGCGATCAAGAAGGCGAGCGGATCGCTGGATCGCTACACCCGCCAGCTTCATCAGCTCGGACTGGAATCAAGCGAGCGCGAAGTGCGCTGGCTCAACGAGTTGATTGCCGCGGAACGGGCAATCGACGAAGGCGGCACCACAGAAAGAGGGAAATATCGGCCATGAGTGAACTCGAGAATGCCACCGAAGTGCGCGTGGCCATTATCGGCGTCGGCAACTGCGCCTCCTCGCTGGTTCAGGGCGTGCAGTACTACCGCGACGCGGACCCGTCGGCGACCGTGCCGGGCCTGATGCATGTGAAGTTCGGCCCCTACCATGTGCGCGATGTGAAGTTCGTCGCCGCGTTCGACGTCGACGCCAAGAAGGTCGGCTTCGACCTGGCCGAGGCCATCTTCGCCAGTGAGAACAACACCATTAAAATCTCCGACGTCCCCCCGGCGGATGTGGTGGTGCAGCGCGGCCCGACCCTCGACGGCATCGGCAAGTACTACGCCGAGACCATCGAGCTGTCCGAGGCCGAGCCGGTCGACGTGGTCAAGGTCCTGCGCGAGGCCAAGGTCGACGTGCTGGTCTCCTACCTGCCGGTCGGCTCCGAGGAGGCGGACAAGTTCTACGCCCAGTGCGCCATCGACGCGGGTGTCGCCTTCGTCAACGCGCTGCCGGTGTTCATCGCCTCGGATCCGGAGTGGGCCGAGAAGTTCCGCGCGGCGGGTGTGCCCATCGTCGGCGACGACATCAAGAGCCAGGTCGGCGCGACCATCACCCACCGGGTCATGGCCAAGCTGTTCGAGGATCGCGGCGTGCAGCTCGACCGCACCATGCAGCTCAATGTCGGCGGCAATATGGACTTCAAGAACATGCTCGAGCGCGAGCGCCTGGAGTCCAAGAAGATCTCCAAGACCAGGGCGGTCACCAGCAACCTGAAGAAGGAGCTCGGCGCGAACGACGTGCACATCGGCCCGTCCGATCACGTCGGCTGGCTCGACGATCGCAAGTGGGCCTATGTGCGCCTCGAGGGTCGCGCCTTCGGCGATGTGCCGCTGAACCTGGAGTACAAGCTCGAGGTGTGGGATTCGCCGAATTCGGCGGGCATCATCATCGACGCGGTGCGCGCGGCCAAGATCGCCCGTGATCGCGGTATCGGCGGACCGGTCCTGCCCGCCTCGGCCTACCTGATGAAGTCCCCGCCGCGGCAGTTGCCCGACGATATCGCGCGCGCGCAGCTCGAGGCATTCATTATCGGAGCCGAATAGAATCTGTGCGAATGATCGGGCCGAGGGCGGTACTTGCCTTCGGCCCGATCGTCGTTCAGTCCAGCGAGACGTACACCTCGACCGAGGTCGGTCCGGTGTAGCGCTCGATCTCGGCGGTGTGCGAGCGGGTGATGGTGCCCGCGCTCTCCGCCTTCGCGACCTGCGCCCATGCGGTGCGCAGCAGGTCGTAGGGTTTGTCGGAAACCACGAATCTGGCGTAGCGCCCCTTGGGGATTCGGGTCAGCACATCGCCGGGGTCCAGTTCGGCCAGGCCGGATACCTCATATCCGAGCACGGCCACGGCGTGATCGTTCTGGCCGATGTAGGCGGCGACCCGCTGTTGGCTCTTTTCACGGGACAGGTAGCGGTCCCAGGTGAAGTTGACCAGATCCAGGTCGCGCGCGGTCACCTCGCGGCCCGCCAGCGGAATCGTCAGTCCCGCGATCAGGCTCTCGTCCAAGGTGACGATCTCGAAGTCCACCACAGTTCTCGTTCCTACCCGTCGACCTGATCATCCGCCAGTGCCACGAAGACCTCCACGGTCCTCGTGTCGGGATAGTGTTCCCAGTCGCCCGCGTAGGACCGGGTGAAGCGACCCGCCGCTTCGGCATCCCACACCGCGCGCCAGATGGCCACGATGGTGTCGCCGAGATCGTCACCCGAGGCGATGAAGCGGGCGAAGCGGCCCCCCGGCACTCTGGCGAGGACATCGCCGGGTAATAGGTCATCCAGGGTGCGACAGCGGTAGCCGACGATATGCGTCAGATACGAGTTGATCTCCGGCGCGTGATCGACGTACGCGGTGGTCGGCGGACCGGGCAGCCGACGCGCCAGATTGCGCTTCCATGCCTCCTCCACCTTCGCGCGGCGCGGACCCTCGACCGCGAGCGCGGGGCTGCGCAGCACGGTCCCGGCGACCAGCGTCTCGGGTTTGTCAACGACATTGAAATCCACCGGCGTAGCCCCTATGTCTCGTCTGTCTTCCATGGCGGCGCCCCGTGGCTCGCAGACTATCGCCCCGGTCCGCCGCTTTTGTCGCTGTCCAGCGCCCATCCTTCCGCATCGGCACCGTTGCGGTGGTGCCGGCCCGGGGGTTGTCGCGGTTCGGGATACGACGCTGCCAAACGGATGCTGCCAACGATGCTCCCATGTGATCGCTTCGCACGGGCGTGGTGGTAGCAATCACGCTCAGCCCGGCACCGGAATACTCAGCCCGGGGAAGATCTCCACCTGTTTGGGCGGGGCGGGCGCGGGCGGCGCCGGTGCGGGCGGGGGCGGGAACATGATGTAGGGCTGTTGTGCCTGCTGCGGTGGCGGTGGTGGCGCGGGTTGCTGGTTGAAGATGTCGTACGGACCCGCGGGGGGCGGGCTCGGTGGTTCGGGGGGCGGGGGCGCGGCGGCGAACTGCTCCACCGGCGTGCCGTCGAGCGCGCCGTCCATGGTTTGCTTCCAGATATCGGAGGGCAGACCCGAGCCGTAGATATCCGCGCCGCGCGCGTTGTGGATCGGTTGGGATTGTTCGGTGCCGATCCATACCGCGGTGGACAGCGAGGGTGTGAAGCCGACCATCCAGGCGTCCTTATTGGCCTTGGTCTCGCCGAGTTGGGTGGTGCCCGTCTTCGCGGCGGAGGGGCGGCCCGCCGCGAGGGTGTGACCGTTGGAGTAGGCCGCGATGGGCAGCATGGCCGCCATGGTGGCATCGGCCATACCCGCCGGGATGCGCTGCTGACCGGGCGGGAGCTGCTGACCGACCCGCTGATCCGGGCCGCCGCGATCGAGCAGGACCCGGCCGTCGCCGGTGAGCACCCGCTGCACGAAGTACGGCTGATGGTAGACACCGGAACCGGCGATGGTGGCATAGGCCGAGGCCATATCGATCGGGCGAACCAGGTACTGCCCCAACACGATTCCGTTGTACGGGCGCTCGCCGTTCTCGGTCAGCGTCTCACCCGCCACGCCGGGAATGGTCTTGGGGATACCCGCCTGATGGGCCGCGTCGGCGATGGCTCGCGGGCCGTCGGCCATGGACATGGTCAACCGGTAGAAGCTGGTATTGAGCGAGCGCTTGAGCGCCTCGGCGATACTGCACCGACCGCAGGACTCGCCGTCCACATTGGTGATCGTGACATTCTGGTCCACCACAGGGGCGCTATCGATGACGCGCGAGAGTGGAATGCTCTGCTGCAGTGCCGCGATCACCGCGAAAACCTTGAAGGCGGAACCGGTTTGCAGCGGGGCCTGGGCGAAGTCGTAGCCGATGCCGTCGTAGCCGCCGAAATAGGCGCGCACCGCGCCCGAACGCGGGTCGATCGAGACGACGGCCGAGCGCAGTTCGGGCGGTTGACCGTCGAGTCGTTCGCGCACGGCGCCGAGCGCCGACTGCTGGGCCCTGGCATCGATGGTGGTGGTGATTTGCAGTGCGCCCGTGTCGAGTTCGCGCTCGCTGATGCCGGAGGCACGCAGTTCGCGGACCACCTGGGTGCGGATGAGGCCCTCGGGGCCGCGCGCCACCACATCGTCGCCTGCCTCGCCGATCGGCACGATGGTCGGAAAACTCAGCGCCGTCCGCTCGGCCGGGGCGAGCTTGCCCATTTCGACCATGGCATCGAGTACATAGCTCCATCGCGCCCGCAGATCGGACAGGTGCGTCTCCGGATCGAGCAGCGACGGGGTGCGGATGATGGCCGCGAGCACCGCGCCCTCGGCGGGGCCGAGCTGGGCGACGGGCTTGTTGAAGTACGACTTCGACGCCGCCGCGATGCCGTACGCGCCGCGGCCGTAATAGATGGTGTTGAGGTAGGCGGCGAGGATATCGTCCTTGCTCCACTGCCGGGCCATCTTGGCCGCGATGATCAACTCGCGCATCTTGCGGGTGAGCGTGCGCTCGGAACCGAGGAAGGCGTTCTTCACATATTGCTGGGTAATGGTGGAGCCGCCGCCCGCGTCCTCCCGGCCGAGCAGGTTGTCGCGGGCCGCGCGCAGGAATCCGGAGGTCGAATAGCCGGGATTGGTGTAGAAGTTGCGGTCCTCGGCCGCGATCACCGCGTCGCGCACCGATGGCGGAACCTCGCTGAGCGGGACGGGCGTCCGATTGCCGTCCGGCGGAACGACCTTCGCCAGGACGGTGGCGCCATCGGCGGCCAGGATGGTGGCCACCTGCTTGGTCTGCACCGATTCGGGGGCCGGGATCTCCGCGCTCCAGTAGGCCAGCACGGACAGCAGGCCGGGCAGCACGATGAAGATGACGAACAGTGCCAACAGTAGCCGCCGCACTCGCTCGGCTCGGGTCGACTCCCGCCTGCCCGGCCCCGGAACCGGTGGCTTCCCGCGAAAACCCTCGCGCCGCCGCGACATTCGCGCCGGACCGGTGGATGGGGCCGCGCCGCGTCGCGCCTGCCAGCCCGCGACGAAGGAGGTATTGCCGGATCGGGCATCGGGACCGGCATCGGCTCCGCTCTGCCCGCGATCTCGCCGCCTGCGAAACGAGCTCACGATCATCTCCTTCCGGAGCGTCGGAAAAACCCACCTGCATCGGGGAAAAGAATTCGGAACGTTTCGCCAACAAAGAGCACGACGGGCTCGACTCTACCGCTCCGTTCACCGGGCCGGGGGATAGTAACAGCGCCCTGTGGATAGCGCGGGGAGAACCGCGCTACCCGCTTGGACCCTGTCTAGCTCTTGACGCCGCCCGCGGTCAGACCGGAAATGATGCGGCGCTGGAACAGCAGCACCATGATCACCAGCGGCACCGTCACCATGGTGCCCGCCGCCATGATCGCGGTGTACGGGATGGCCTTGGGATCGTTGCCCGAGAAACCCGCGATGGCCACCGTCACCGGCTGCGTCGCGTCGCTGGAGAGCAGCCGGGCCAGCAGGTACTCGTTCACCGCGGCGATGAAAGCCAGGATGGCCGTGGTGAATACGGCGGGCGCGGCCAGCGGCAACATGACCAGCCGGAAGGCCTGGAGTTTGCTGGCGCCGTCGATGCGGGCCGCCTCCTCGAGCTCCCACGGCAGCTCGGCGAAGAAGGAGGACAGCACGTACACCGTCATCGGCAGGACGAAGGAGATATTCGGGATGATCATCGCCTGGTACCGACCGATCCAGCCGAGATCGGTGAACAGCTGGAACAGCGGAGTCACCAGCACGACCACCGGGAACATCGAGGCGCTCAGGATCAACCCGGACACCACGTACTTACCGCGGAAGCCGATGCGCGCCAGCGCGTAGGCGGCGAAGATACCGAGCACCAGCGCGATGGCCGTGGTGATCGAACCGATGATCAGGCTGTTCACCAGCGCGCGCCCGAAGTTGTTGCCGCGGCTGGTGTCGAAGGCGTTGCGGAAGTTGTCCAGGGTGAGATGGGTCGGCCACGGGGTGTTGTCGAAGGTGTAGCGCTCGTCGCGGAACGCCGTCACGGCCATCCAGTAGAAGGGGCCGAGACCCCACACCAGCACGATCAGCACACCGAGGTAGATGCGCAGCGAGCCGAGTCGCTTCAGCAGCGGGACCGCCGCCACGGGTGCGGTAGTGGTTGCCATCAGTGCGCCTCCCGCTGTTCTTCCTGGGTCCGCACCGCATTCGCGCCGAGCACCTTCACCAGCACGAAGGCCACCGCGAAGATGAGCAGGAAGGTGAGGGTGGACAGCGCCGCCGCGCTGTTGGGTCCCTGCCGCACCTGATCGACCACCAGGATCGACAGGGTGCGGGTATTCGGATTGCCCAGCGTCATGATGGCGGGCAGATCGAACAGTCGCAGCGCGTCCATGCTGCGGAACAGGATCGCCACCAGCAGGGCGGGTTTGAGCAGCGGCAGGGTGATCTGCGTGAATCGCTGCCACGCCGTCGCGCCGTCCACCCTGGCCGCCTCGTACACGTCGGCCGGGATGACCTGGAGTCCGGCCAGCAGCAGCAGCGCCATGAACGGGGTCGTCTTCCACACATCGGCGACGATCACCGCGATCCGGGAGAACCACGGATCGGTGGTCCACAGGATGTGCGTGCCGAGCACCCGGTTCACCACGCCGTCGTACTGGAACATGAACTCCCACAACCGCGCGGTGACCGCCGTGGGGATGGCCCACGGAATGAGCACCGCGGCGCGCAGCAGGGCGCGGCCGCGGAAACTCTTGCCCATCACCATGGCCATGCCCAGGCCGATGCTCGCCTCCAGCGTCACCGTGATGACCGCGAAGAACAGCGTGATCCCGATGGACCCCCAGAACGCCGAACCGAGGTTGCCGGTCGGGCAGGAGGTGGTCTCACCGGCCACCTGGCACTGCTGCAACAGCCAGTGCGTGTAATTGGAGAATCCGGCGCCGCCGCCCTCGACGAACATGCCCGTCGCCGGATCGAGCCCGGAGTCCTTCTGGAAGGACATCCACAACGCGCGTACGACCGGATAGCCGACGACCACGGCCAGCGCCAGCAACACCGGGGCCACGAAGAGCCAAGCCCGCCCCGAGCGCCGCAGTTCCAGGGCCAGTGCCGAGGTCCGTCCGGTCGTTCCCGAAGGATCCGCCACCGTCAACTCACTCCTACCGGTTGGTCGGGTCCGTCACACATTCGTTCAGCCTACGATCCGGCCGCTTGGATGCCCTTTTCCATCCCGGTGATGGCGTCGTCGACCGACTTGTTGCCATTGAGCGCGGCATAGGCGTTGTCCTGGATGGCCTTGGACACCGCCGGATAGAACGGGGTGACCGGGCGCGGCACGGCACTGGAGATGGATTCCTTCAGCGCGGGCAGGTACGGCATCTTGGCGATCAGGGCCGGGTCGTCGTATTGGGAGGCGCGCACCGAGGGCAGCGCGCCGGCCGCCACGATGTGCTGGGCATCCTCGCTGATCAGGAAGCGCAGGAAATCCAGTGCGGTGGCCTTGTGCTTGGAGTAGACGCTGATCGCGGCGTTGTAGCCGCCGAGGGTGGACGCGCCGACACCGTTCTCGCCCGGCAGCGGGGCGACACCGAATTTATCCTTCACGACCGAGGATTCGGCTCCGGCCGGACCGTAGAACGACGGCCAGGTGCGCAGGAACATCAATTTGCCCTGGGCGAAGGCGTTTTGGCTCTCCGGCTCCTTGAAGGTGATGGCCTCCTTGGGGATATCACCGTTCTTGTAGGCATCGACGAGAGTCTTCAGGCCCGCTTTCGACTGCGGGGTATTGACCGTCGGCTTCTTGCCGTCGGCGCCGACGAAGCTGCCGCCGAAGGCGTTGATCACCTCGGCGGTATTCACCGTCAGGCCCTCGTAGGAGGCGAATTGTCCCGCGTAGCAACCGATGTTGTTGTCCTTGGCGATCTGGCACTGCGACAGCAGCTCTTTCCAGGTCTTGGGCGCGTTGGGGACCAGATCCTTGCGGTAGAACATCAAGCCGCCGTTGGTGTTTCGCGGGGCCGCGTACAGGGTGTTGTTGTAGGTGGCGCTGGCGACCGGCGGGGAGAGCAGGGCCGAGGTGTCGATGGCGAAGGAATCCCGCAGCGGCTGAATCCAGCCCTTGGCCGCGAATTCCGCCGTCCACGGCACGTCGAGGGCAACCACGTCGTAGCCGGACTGCTTGGAGCGCATGTGCTCGACCAGGTCGTCGTATTGCTGGGAGGCGTCGTTGGACTGCTCCTTGAACGTCACCTGCTCGTTCGGGTGGGCCGCGTTCCAGCGCTCGATGAGCTGTTTGACCGCACCGGTTTCGGTGGTGTCCTTGCCCTCGACGTAGGTGATGGGGCCGCGATCGGTGAGGTTCTGGCTCTGTGGACTCCCACCGCTGTCGCTCGAACACGCGGCGAAGATCGGGGTCAGCAACGCGACCGCCGCCGCCACCACCGCGGCGCGCGGGACGGGCGACGAACGTAGGGACTTCTTCAAGGCCATCGCGGACACTCCAGGATCGAGACGTGAGCAGCGGCACACCCTGCCGGTGCACAACGCAAGATACATGGTGTCACCCGGCCTCGTCGGAATTGCGCTGGAAACTCTGGTTAGTCTGGCAGGCGATGTCCTCGCCGAACGCGGTACCCGATCGGATGCTCACGCGCATCGGTGGACTGCTGCGCCAGGCCGAGTCCACCGACAATCCGCACGAGGCCGAGGCCTTCCTCACGGCGGCTCAGCGCCTGGCCACTCGCTCCGCGATCGACCTGGCAGTGGCCCGTGCGCACGTCGCGGTGCGGGAGCGGCGGGCCACCCCCGTACAGCGGGTGATCCCGATCGGAGAATCCGGCAAGAAGGGGTTGCGCACCTACGTGGCGCTTTTCGTCGCCATCGCCCACGCCAATGACGTGCGCTGTGATGTTGCCCGCACTTCCACGCAGGTGTACGCCTACGGGTTCGACAGCGATATCGACACCTGCGCGGCGCTCTACACCAGCTTGCTGGTGCAGATGGTGCGCGCCTCGGACGAGTACATCAAATCCGGGCGGTACCGCACCGCGACGGTCGAGAAGGTCGTGGTCGAAAAACGTTGGGGCGCAAAGGTGCGTCGCCGGGTGCAGGCCCCCGTCGCGGCGGTGACGGCGCGGTTGAACTTCCAGATGGCCTTCGCCTCCCGCATCGGCGCGCGCCTCGCCGAGGTCGGACAGGAGGTGCGGGCGCAGGCACAGGCCGAGCCCGCGAGCTCGACGAGCACCGCACTGGCCTTGCGCGACAAGGAGATCGAACTCTCCGACTTCTACATCCGCAATTCCGAGGCGCGCGGCACCTGGCGTGGACCGTCGGCCTCGGCGGGTCATTCGGCGGCGGCCCGCAGAGCGGGCGATCGGGCGGGCCGCGCCGCCCGACTGGGCGGATCTCCCGAGTTGGGCGCGGCGCGCGGACAGCTCACCGGCGGATCCGATGGCTGTGCCTAGTCGCGACGGGCAGCGCGCCAAGGTCTACGACGCCGAACAGTTGGTGCGCACCATGTTCGACCGGGCCGACGAGTACGGCGAACGCACCGTCGAGGCGTACGGTTCGCGCCTGACCCTGCCGGTGGAGCGCCGCTTCGCCGCCGTGGCTTCGGTCCAGACCTACGTCGACGCGGTGCTGGCTCTCAATTGGGTTCGCGCGCAATGGGATCGCGCCGCCGCGCCGCTGCGGGTCCGCGCCCGCGCCGGCAGCGCCGCCGCCCACTACGAATCCGATGCCGCCATGTTGGCCGTACCCCTATCGACCGGCGGAACCGCTTGGGCGTTGCGGGAATTCGTCATCCTGCACGAGGTGGCTCATCATCTGGACCCCGTTCCCGGCGCGGCGGCTCCGCACGGTCCGGAATTCTGCGGAAGGTACGTGGAGTTGGTCGACGGCATCATCGGACCGGAGGCGGCACTGTTGTTGCGCACGGCCCTGCTGGGTTGCGGCGCCAAGGTCGGTTGATCCCCCTGTAGCGCGAAAGAACTTGTCCAACTGCGTAACTGCCATTCACGAGCTGCGGCGCTCGGCGGTCGCCCAGTTTTCGATGAGAATGGTCGTGGACAGAAGTCCGGGTTAGTGCGCCAGTGACTCCGCAAGGGGGAGAACGCGGGCCAGGCGCTCTTGCCACCAAATGGTGCGAGCCGCGTCAGGGTGACGGTATTCGGCGAGGAGTTCGGGGGTGGGTGTGGGGGCAGTGCGCGGCACGGGCAGGTAGCCGTCGACCGGGCGCAGCGAATCGGGGACGACATCGCCGGTGAGCAGCGAGAGGGTGCCCAAACCGCAGGCGAAGTCGAGTTCGGGGAGCGCGCCCGCCAGCGCGAGTTGGGCGGCGAGACCGACGCTGGTCTCCAAGGCGGAGGAGACGACGCAGGGCAGTCCCGCGGCCTCGGCGACCCGCAGCGCGCGCCGGACGCCGCCGAGCGGGGTGCATTTCAGGACGGCGATATCGGCCGCGCCCGCCACGGCGACCCGCAGCGGATCCTCGGCGCGGCGGATGGATTCGTCGGCGGCGATGCGGACCGTCACCTTGCGGCGCACGGCGGCCAACTCCTCGATGGTCCGGCAGGGTTGTTCGACGTATTCCAAACCGCCTGCGGCGCGGTCGATGCGGCGGATATGGTCGATGGCGGTAGCCACATCCCAGACAGCGTTCGCGTCCACGCGGATCCGGCCGCCGGGGCCGAGCGCGTCGCGCACCGCCGCCACCCTGGCCAGATCCTCGGCCAGCGAGTCGGGATGGTCGGCGACCTTCACCTTGGCGGTGCGGCAGCCGGACGCGGTGACGATCGCATGTGCCCGCTGTGGATCCACCGCGGGCACGGTGCAATTGACGGGTATGCGATCGCGCACCGGCGCGGGCCAGCCGACCCGCATCTGCTCCAGCGCGGTGGCCAGCCATCCGGCGGCCTCACGGTCGTTGTATTCCGGGAACGGGCAGAATTCGCCCCACCCGAGCGGTCCTTCGAGGAACATGCCCTCGCGCACGGTGATCCCGCGAAACCGGGTTCGCATCGGAATCGCGTAGACGTGGCTGGTCATCGGCTCGCTCATCGGCGCAAGCATAATCGCGCCCTGCGCTTTGGAGACGGTGGCGCCCGCTCGGCGGGCGCCACCGTCGCTCAGAGCAGCTCGTAGATGGTCGCGTTGGCCAATCCTCCGGCCTCGCACATGGTTTGGAGGCCGTAGCGGGCGCCGCGCTGCCGCATGGCGTGCACCAGCGTGGTGGCCAGCCGTGCGCCCGACGCGCCGAGCGGATGGCCGAGGGCGATCGCGCCGCCGTTGACGTTGACCCGGTCCATGTCGGCTCCCAGTTCCCGCGCCCAGGCCAGGACGACGGGCGAGAACGCCTCGTTGATTTCGACGAGGTCGATATCGGACATGCGAAGGCCCGCGCGCTGCAACACTTTTCGGGTTGCGGGTATGACTCCGGTGAGCATCATGATCGGATCGTCGCCTGCCACGGCGAAGGTGTGCAGTCGGGCCAGTGGTCGCAGCCCCAGTTGGGCGGCGCGTTCGCCCGACATGATCAGCACCGCCGCGCTGCCATCGCTGACCTGACTGGCCGTCGCGGCGGTGATCTCCCAGCCGATCTGCGGGAAGCGGGCCTGCATGGCCGGGTCGTAGTAGGCGGGCTTCAGCTTGGCGAGCGTCTCCAGTGTGCTGCCGACGCGGATGCCCTCATCGGTTTCGAGTCCGGCGATCGGGGCCAGTTCGGCGGCGAACAGGCCGTCTTTTGTGGCACGCGCGGCTTTTTCGTGGCTGCCGAGGGCGAATTCGTCCAGTTGGGCTCTGGTGAGGCCCCATTCGGCGGCGATGAGTTCGGCGCTGATCCCCTGACCGACCCAGCCCTCGGGATAGCGTTCGGCGAATCCGACGCCCGAGCCGTCCTGCGCGCCGATCATATTGGCCCCCATGGGAACCCGTCCCATGGATTCCACGCCCGCGGCGATGACGATGTCGTAGGCCCCTGCGATAACCCCCTGTGCGGCGAAGTGGATGGCCTGCTGGCTGCTGCCGCACTGGCGGTCGACGGTGGTGGCGGGCACCGATTCCGGCAGTCCCGCGGCCAGTGCCGCGCGCCGGGTCATATTCGAACCCTGCTCGCCGACCTGGGTCACGATGCCGCCGATGACATCGTCGATCTGTTCGGGATCGACGCCGCTGCGGGTCACCACCTCGCGCAGGCTGTGCGCGAGCAGGTCGACCGGATGCACCGCGTGCAGCGCGCCGTTGGGTTTGTCCCGGCCGATGGGTGTGCGCACCGCCTCGACAATCACCGCGTCTGGCATGGTGCTTCCTTTCGGATCGAGAGTCCGACTGCCCGTCTGACTCTGTATTTATATAGTCAGACTACCTACCTGGCCTTAGTTTTGGAAAGTCAGACTCGACTATGATGTGCGTCATGGCAGCAGTGATGGAGGGTCCACTCGCGGATCTGAACTCGTGGAAACCGGAGGAATGCTCGATCGCCAAGGCGCTCGAGCTGGTGGGCACGCGCTCGTCGCTGCTGATCCTGCGCGAGGCGTATTACGGCACCACCCGCTTCGACGGATTCGCCGGACGCGTCGGCATCACCGATGCCGCCGCCGCCGCGCAACTGCGCAAACTCACCGAGGCCGGACTGTTGGTCAAGAGCCCCTATCGGGAACAGGGCAAGCGGACCCGGCACGAATACGTGCTCACCCAGATGGGACGCGATCTGCTGCCGGTGGTGATGGGGTTGATGCAATGGGGCGACGCGTATCTGCAACCCGGCCCGGCCCCGCTGCAACTGGTCGAGGAGGCCACCGGCGATCCGGTGCGGGTGCAGATGCGCAGCGCGGGCGGACGCGAGGTCGCCCTGGACGATCTCGGCGTACGACTGAATCGGGATTGGGTCAAGACGCGCAAGCGATCCGAACGCTGAAGCCGGGCACACGCGCCCGGCTTCAGCTCAGTGCGGACCGGTCAGTTGAGACGCTGCCCGTCCACACCGAAGAAGTAGGTGTGCTCCGGATCGGTGGCCAACCGCACCCTGGTGCCCTTCGCCGGCGGATTGCGCCAATCCGCCCGCGCCACGATGGTCTCCCCCGCGCTGCCGGAGCCGTCGGTCACGGTGCGGCCGTAGATGTAGGCGTCGGAGCCGAGTTCCTCGACCACATCGACCTCCATCTCGATCCCCTCCGCGCCGATCTCCAAATGCTCGGGTCGCACGCCGACCTGCACCGAGCCCGAAACGGAATCGCCGACCGAGCGCGGCACCGGCAGGGCGTGCCGGCCCAGGCGCACCGCCCCGTCGCTGACCGGGAGCGTGAACATATTCATGGCGGGCGAACCCATGAAGCCCGCCACGAACGCGTTGGCCGGATTCCGGTACAGATCCCGAGGCGTGGCGCACTGCTGGAGCAGCCCGTCCTTCAGCACCGCGACCCGGTCGCCCATGGTCATGGCCTCGACCTGGTCGTGGGTGACGTAAACCGTGGTGGTGCCGAGGCGACGCTGCAACTGCGCGATCTGGGTGCGCGTCTGCACGCGCAATTTGGCGTCGAGATTCGACAGCGGCTCGTCCATCAGGAACACCTGCGGCTGACGCACGATGGCCCGACCCATCGCCACGCGCTGACGCTGACCGCCGGACAGCGCCTTGGGCTTGCGATCCAGGTACGGTTCCAGGTCGAGCAGTTTGGCCGCTTCCTGGACGCGACGGTCCTTCTCGGCCTTGGCCACCTTGGCCAGTTTCAGCGCGAAGCCCATATTCTCCGCGACCGTCATATGCGGATAGAGCGCGTAATTCTGGAACACCATGGCGATATCGCGCTCTTTGGGTTCGGCGTGGGTGACATCGTTGGCCCCGATGAGGATTCGGCCGCCATTGACATCCTCCAGGCCCGCGAGCATGCGCAGCGAGGTGGACTTCCCGCAGCCGGACGGGCCGACCAGGACCAGGAATTCGCCATCGGCGATCTCCAGATTCAGCTGATCGACGGCGGGTTTGACGGAACCGGGGTAGAGCCTGGTCGCGCCTTCGAAGGTCACAGTGGCCATGACAGATCACATCCCATTCACCGGCAGGAACGTGCCGGACGATCCGAGTACAAGGGTGTCGGCGATCCTACTCGGCGCGCCTCGCGCGCGCCCGTCGTGCGTGAAAACCGCTGTGTGAGTAGCCTCGTGATCGAGATGCGGAATCCCCGGCATGATCCGACGAAAAAAATCCGACGAAACGAGGAGTGCGCATGAGTCGTCCGGTTCGGATCGGCGTTCAGCTACAACCGCAGCACGCACCGAAGTACGGACTCCTCCGCGACGCGGTGCTGCGCGCCGAAGACGCGGGTGTCGACATCGTCTTCAACTGGGATCACTTCTACCCCCTCACCGGCGATCCGGACGGCGCGCATTTCGAATGCTGGACCATGTTGGCCGCCTTCGCCGAGCAGACCGAGCGGGTGGAGATCGGCGCACTGGTCACCGGCGGCGGCTACCGCAATCCCGACCTGCTCGCGGATATGGCGCGCACGGTGGACCACATCAGCGACGGCCGGTTGATCCTGGGCATCGGCGCGGGCTGGTTCGAGCGCGACTACACCGAGTACGGCTACGAATTCGGCACGGCGGGAAGCCGTTTGGCGCTGCTGAAGCAGTACATGGCCCGGCTCCAGTCCAGGTTGGCGCGGCTGACTCCGCAGCCGGTGCGCCAGATACCGATCCTGATCGGCGGCGCGGGCGAGAAGAAGACGCTGCGCCTGGTCGCCGAGTACGGCGATATCTGGCATGCTTTCCTCGCGCCGGAGGCGCTCGCGCACAAGAACAAGGTGCTGGCCGAGCATTGCGCGGACGTCGGCACCGACGAGCGGGATATCGAGCGGTCGTCGCAGTGGCCGGGTCTGGAGAAGGCGCGGGAGTATCTCGACGCCGGGGTCACCCTGTTCACGGTGGGGACGAGCGGTCCGGACTACGACCTGAGCACCGTGCTGGAGGCGATTCGCTGGCGCGACGAGGTCAATCCCGAGCCCGTACGCGGACTGGCCTGAAACAGCTTCGGCCGCTGGGATTTCGCGGCGCGCGGCGGCGGATTCGGATCGCGGTGATCCGAATCCCGCCCGCCCCGCTGCGCCGGGACACGCCTGCCCCGAGTCAGGGGTAGCCGCAAAATTGCAGGTCGGGCGCGGCTACGCTTGCCGGTCATGGCCCGTCTGTCCCGTTTGCGCTCGCACGCGTTTTTCGCCGTGATATTGCTGGCGGCCGGTATCGCGGCCACGGCGTGCGGCGCCACCCAGACGCGGGACCAGTGCTCGCCGCCCGGCGTGAGCGCCGCCTCCGCCGCGCCGACCAATCTGGGCGCCGCCGTGGGCGCGGGTGTGGACACCTACACCACCGCCGAGACGGCGCCGCTGTCGAATATCGACACCGCCAAGCTCGGTCTGATCACCCCCGGCAAGCTCAGCGTCGGCACGCTGTCGGACGCCCCGCCGAGCATCTGCGTCAACTCGAGCGGCAGCTACACCGGCTTCGACAATGAGCTGCTGGCCGCCATCGGCGCGAAACTCGGTCTGCGAGTGGAATTCTCCGGCACCGAATTCGCGCCGCTGCTGTCCCAGGTGGCGGGCGGACGCTTCGATGTCGGATCCTCCAACATCACCACCACCGAGGAGCGCAGGCGACTGGTCGGGTTCACCAATGGCTACGACTTCGGCTACTTCTCCCTTGTCGTGCCCAATGGCAGTGCCGTCAAAGGTTTCTCGGATCTGGGCCGGGGCACCCGGATCGCGGTCGTGCAGGGCACGGTGCAGGACGACTACGTGGTCAACCAATTGCACCTGGACCCGGTGAAGTTCCCCGACTACAACACCGCCTACGCGAACCTGAAGTCCGGACAGGTCGACGTCTGGGTCGCGCCGTCGGCGCAGGCGGAGGGTGCGATCAAACCCGGTGACGGCACCTCGATCGCCCAGAACACCTTCAGCCTGGACAACTTCGTCGGCTACGCGGTGCGCAAGAACAATCAACCGCTGATCGACGCGCTCAACAGCGGATTGGACGCGGTGATCGCGGACGGCACCTATGCTCGGCTCTACGCCGACTGGGTGCCGCGCCAACTGCCTCCGGGCTGGAAACCGGGCTCCAAGGCGGCGCCGATACCGCAGCTCCCCGATTTCGCCGCCATCGCGGCACAGCACAAAGCGGGTGAGACGCAGGCCGCCGCGCCGAAATCCACACTGGCGCAACTGAAGGACACGTTCCTCGATTGGTCGCTGTACCGCAAGGCCTTTCCCGAGCTGCTGAAGACAGGATTGCCGAACACCCTTATCCTCGCACTGGTTTCGGGCGTGATCGGCACCATACTCGGCATGCTGCTCGCCGTGGCGGGTATCTCGCGCACCCGCTGGCTGCGCTGGCCCGCGCGGATCTACACCGATATCTTCCGCGGTCTGCCCGCGGTGGTCATCATCCTGGTGATCGGGCTCGGTGTCGGTCCGGTGGTGCGCAATGTCACCGGCAACAATCCGTACTGGTTGGGTGCGCTCGCGCTGGCTTTGCTGGCCGCCGCCTACATCGGCGAGATCTTCCGTTCCGGCATCCAGTCGGTGGAGGCCGGTCAGTTGGAGGCGGCCCGCGCCATCGGGTTCGGCTACCGGCAGGCAATGACGCTGGTGGTCATCCCGCAGGGTGTGCGCCGGGTGCTGCCCGCGCTGATGAATCAGTTCATCGCGCTCATCAAGGACTCCTCGCTGATCTACTTCCTGGGTCTGTTGGCCACCCAGCGCGAACTGTTCGCGGTGGGTCGCGACCTGAACGCCCAGACCGGGAATCTGTCGCCGCTGGTCGCGGCGGGCCTGGTCTACCTGCTGCTCACCATTCCGCTCACCCACCTGGTCAACTACATCGACCGGCGGATGCGGACCGGGCCGGACCGGCCCGCCGAACCTGTCGAACAGTCCGCCGTCACGGAAGGGCGCTGAGATGAGTGCCTCGCTCACCGGAACCGATCTGCACCTGCGGCTCGGCCACAACGATGTGCTGCGCGGTATCGATATTCACGTCGCCGCCGGAAAGACCGCCACCGTCATCGGCCCGTCCGGGTCCGGGAAGTCCACGCTGCTGCGGGTGCTGAACCGACTGCACGAACCCGATCGGGGCGATGTGCTGCTCGACGGGAAATCGGTGCTCACCGAGAATCCGGATCGGTTGCGCAGGCGCATCGGTATGGTGTTCCAGCATTTCAATCTGTTCCCGCACCGCAGCGTCGCGGACAATATCGCGCTTGGACCGCGCAAATTGCGCGGACTGGACAGGGAGCAGGCCCGCGCCCTCGCGTTGGAGCAGCTCGAAGTGGTCGGTCTGCGGGACAAGGCCGACGCGCGCCCGGCGCAATTGTCCGGCGGGCAGCAGCAGCGGGTCGCCATCGCGCGGGCGCTGGCCATGCGGCCGGAGATCATGTTCTTCGACGAGGCCACCTCGGCGCTAGATCCCGAATTGGTCAAGGGTGTGCTGGCGCTGATGACGGATCTGGCGGCGGGCGGTATGTCGATGATCGTGGTGACCCACGAGATGGGTTTCGCGCGCACCGTCTCCGACAGCGTCTTCTTCATGGACGCGGGCCGCGTGGTGGAGACCGGGACCCCCGACGCCCTGTTCGACGATCCCCAGACGCCCAGGTTGCGCCGTTTCCTCTCCGACGTGCTGTGATCCTCCGCGTTCGAATCCGCGGCGAATCGAGAAAAGCAACCGCACAGCTACATGCAGCCATGCGCATCAACTAGTGTTTTGGGTATCCACTACTTGGCGAGCTGTGCGAGAAAGGGGTGCTGACCCATGACCACGGCACACGTTGAGCACACCGAACACGAACACCACCACGGCCCGGACTGCGGGCATACCGCCGTACCGCACGGCGACCACGTCGACTACGCCCACGACGGGCATCTGCACCGCGAACACGACGGCCACTACGACGAATGCGAACCCACCGGCCACGTCGAACACCCCGGCCACGATCACGTACACGGCGAGGGATGCGGACATGTCGCCGTCCAGCACGGCGACCATGTGGACTATCTGCACGACGGCCACCGGCACGCGGCCCACGAGGGGCACTACGACGACCACTGACCGTTGATCTCACACAGGCCCAGGGCCTGTGTCCTAGAGTCGGCCGGGTGATCGAACACATCGAGATTCCCACCGCGGCAGGCACCTTCGACGCGCTCGCGGCAGGTCCGGATGAGGGGCGGGAAGTGCTGCTGCTGCACGGCTTCCCGCAATCGGGCCTGGAATGGGAGTTCCAGCTCACCGCCCTCGGCGGCGGCGGATGCCGGGCGGTCGCGCCCCATCAGCGCGGCTACTCCCCCGGCGTGCGGCCCGAGCGGATGGACGACTACCGCAGCGCCGAACTCGTCGCCGACGTCGCCGCCATGGCCGACCAACTCGGTTGGCGGCGATTCGATCTCGTCGGCCACGATTGGGGCGCCGCCGTGGCGTGGGAATTCGCGGCGACGCATCCGCAGCGGGTGCGCACCCTGACCGCGGTGTCCATCCCGCATCCCACTGCCTTCCGCCGGGCACTCGACACCGATCCCGACCAGGCCCAGCGCTCCCGCTACTTTCACCTGCTGCGACAGCCGCGCGTCGCCGAGCGCGCCCTGCTCGCCGACAATGCCGCCGGACTGCGACGGATATTCGAATGGAAGATCCCGCAGGAGCGCGTCGAAGAGTATGTGACCCGGCTCGCCGAACCGGGTGCGCTCACCGCCGCACTCAACTGGTATCGCGCCATGCACCTCGCAGGCCCGATCGAAAAAGTCTCGGTGCCAACGCTTTACGTGTGGAGCACCGAGGATTCGGCGGTCGGTTCCACCGCGGCCCTCGCGGCACGGGACTATGTCACCGGGCCGTACCGGTTCGAGATGCTCGAGGATGTCTCGCATTGGATTCCGGAGCAGGCGCCCGAGGCATTGACCGGCCACCTCATGCGACACCTGCTCGACCACCGCGCCTGAGCGGCGCCGCGCGCAGACCGTCCAACACGACGCGGGTCAGATGATCGTCGACCCTGGCGCCGCAGCGGCAGAGCGCCACGTTGAGCACTCGCACCACCTCCGTCGGCGGGATGTCGGTGCGCAAGTCGCCCTCGCGCTGTGCGGCCGCCGCGATCTCGGCGATCAGCGCGTTGGCCTGTGCCTCCAGTTCGGGGAGGTCGGGGTGTGCGGGTTCGTTGGTGAGCAGCGATTTGATCAGTGCCAGCGGCAAACTCACGCAGAGTTCCACTACTCGCAGCAGCGCCTCCCAGGCCGAGGCCCGGCCGACCTGCGCGCGCGTGGCCTCGATCAGTTCTCGCAGGGTGTCGACCGCGATGTCCTCGAGCAGGGCTCGTCGGTCCGGGAAGTGTCGGTACAGCGTGCCGACGCCGACGCCCGCCACCCGTGCGATGTCCTCCATCGATACGGCCTCGCCCCGCTCGGCTGCCAGCCGCAGGGCTGCGCCGGTGATCGCCGACCGGTTGCGCCGCGCGTCCGCCCGCACTTCCACGCTCCCATCAACCGGAATCTCTGATTCAGCTTATGCTATCGTCCGGTAAGCGGAATCTAGAATTCACCTTGGAGGGGTCATGCGGATCGGCCTGTACGCCGGAGATCCATGTGATATCGAAACCCGGATCGAGCAGGTGCGTGTCGCCGCCGAACACGGGCTGAGCAGCGTGTTCTTCAATCAGGTTCTGACGTGGGACCCGCTCGTCGTCGCGGCACTCGTCGGGGCGGCAGTGCCGGGAATCGAACTGGGCACGGCCGTCGTGCCGACCTACCCACGCCACCCGATCGCGCTCGCCGCCCAGGCACTCACGGTCGCGGCGGCCACCGGAAACCGGTTCACCCTCGGCGTCGGCCCGAGTCACAAGCCGTTCATCGAAGGCGTCTACGGCATGTCCTTCGACCGGCCCGCCCGGCACACCCGCGAGTACCTGACCGCGCTGCGCACCGAATTGTCCGGTGCCGGTCACCTGCAACTGCCGAGCGTGCAGCCACCGCCGGTGCTGCTGTCCGCACTCGGCCCGGTCATGCTCCGCATCGCGGGCGAACTGGCCGACGGCACCGTCACCGTGTGGACGACACCGGCGACGATCGCCGACCATATCCGCCCGCGAATCGACGCCGTCGCGAAAGCCCCGCGCGTCGTCGCGTCGGTGATGCTGAGCGTGACGAACAGACCGGACGCCGTCCGCGCGGAAGTCGCGGCACTGCTCGGCTTCGCCTCCGATCTCGCCGGCTACCGAGCGCTGCTCGACCGCCAGGGCCAGCGCAACGTCGCGGAAACCGTTGTCGCCGGGGACGAGGAAACCGTCGCCGCCGCCATCGACGCGTACGCCACCGCGGGCGCGACCGACCTGCTGGTCAGCCTGGTCGGCGATGCCGAGGAGAAAGCGAGAACACTGGAACTGGCCGGAGAATTGTCCCGCTCGCGGCCATCACGCATACCCGCGCGGTGAGACCGCCGCTACACGGCGATGCTCGCGAAGGCCGACCACAGCAGTGGGGAATGCGCAATCGCACCCTTCTCGCGCCACGCGTTGAGCTGTTCGCGCTGCCAATCCGCCAGTGCGACAAGCGGATCATCCTGTTCGTGTGCGGAATCCACGGCGCAGACGGCATTTTGCAGCGGAACCGTATCCTCGGCGAGGCCCGCGACGCGATGGAAGGCGTGATCGGTCGGCAGCGGCCATCGAGTGGCGGTGATCAGTCGAGCGCCCGCGTCCAGGAGCGCGCCGACCAGGCCGAGTGTCTCGGTGCAGCGCAGATCGCCGCCGCTCTCGCAGGCGATCAGTGCCACCCGGCCGGGGATCGGCCAAATATCCGGTCCCGCAGAGGGTTCGGCTGCGAGTGTGTAGGTGCCCAGCAATAGGTCCTTGGCCGAGAACGGGCGGTGGGTTCTGGTCGGGGCGGCGAATCCTAGGGTGTCCGCAGTGCAGGACAGGTGCAGTTCGGAGTATTCGCTGCGACCGGATTCGGGTGGCGCGGCGGTCACATGACCGACGTAGAGCAGGCGGGCCGCGCCTTTACACAGGGCCGTGCTCAGCCAGTCGCGGTCGAGATCGGTGCGGCGGAACGCCTCCACCGGGTCGGTGATCTCCGGAATCAGGCGACCCTCTGCCGCGTAGCGTGAAATCTGCCGGGGCAGTGGTGCGTTCGTTGTCATCCGGCCGAGTACCGAGCCGAGTGCGGAATCGGCGCGGAAGCCGGGGATGCGGGGATCGAGTACCGCGACCACCGGCAGGTCGCGGGTTTGCGCCCAGGTGTCCGCTCGTCTCGAGGGATCGGCGGCAATGGCCGCGGGGGCGAGCAGGCTGATATCGGCCATGTCGATGAGCCGGGTCTCCGGATGCAGGGCGAGGAGTTCCCACGGGACCCTTGCGACGCGCGGGGCGGGCTGGATCCTGAGGTGCGGACGCCGTCCGCAGCGGTAGTGGGCGGAGATCTGCTCGGCCAGTTCTGCGTGGAGGAAGGTACGCGAAAGAGACTTGGCCAGTTGATATTCAGTTGATCGGTCGGCGAACGCGCCGCAGGTGAGCGCCTTTTCGAGACTGCCCGGCGCGCCGGGGTCGGGCAGCGCCGCATCGAGGTCGCGTAGGGCTTCGGCGACCGAGTCCTGTGGAGTCCGCCCGATTCCGCGCACCTCGCTGTCGACCCACCGCCACGAGACATACAGATCGCCCGCGTCGGCCATGCGCACCAGCACCGTTGGGGCATTCATGCCGAAATCGTCCGATCACTGCGAATGGCGCGGCCGTAGCGCTGTTCCGCCGCGGTGATGTAGGCGGCGAGGGCGATATGCCCGTCGGGCGCGATGGCCAGCCTCGGCGGTGGCGGCACCGGGAAACCCGCCCCTGCCGCGACCGCCGCCAGTGCCGATCCGAGCGGCGGTGCGCTGGACCGCGGCGGGGGCGGCTCGACCATATCCAGCGGAATGCGCAGGCTCGCCGCGTGTTCGGTCCGATCGACATGCAATGTCGTCCCCGCACAGCGGGTCGCGATGAGGTCGGTCAGCAACTCCACGTCACCGCACCGGTGCGCCAACCGAAACGCCAACCGCAGCGCCGGATCCGCGATCTCCCGATGCCACCGATCCCGTTGCCGCCCACTGGGCATGGTGTACCGCACCGCATCGATCGCCAGCGCCGCGGGCACCGCCAAATCCACCGCCGCCACCGACACCACCCGATCCCACACCCCCAACGAATCCAGCAGTGCCGCATGCCAGAAATCCAACTGCGCACAGTGCAATCCGAGCCCGAGCTCCGCGAAAGTATGCCGCGCTGCCGCGAGCAACGCGCTTGCCTCATTCAACTGAGAGGCGACCGTGCCGGGCAGGTCCTCGGCCGCGGTATTGCCTTCGCCGTCGACCTGCGAGCTCGTGGGCGAGTCGCCTTCGCGTGCGGTCCGGGCGTCTATGGACGGGGACTCCTTTCCACTTGGCGGCGGTGCGGATGCCACGTCATGGCTTGTTGCGCTGCCGGGGGCTTTGCTTTCGCTGCCGATGCGCTCGGTAAGCGCGGATGCGTCTCCGCTCGGCAATACCGCGTCGTCCGGTGGGTAGGCGGGTTCGGCGGTGAAGAGGAGGGTGGCGAGGCGGATGCGGATGTCGGCGGCGTCGAGTTTCGCACCCGTCTCCAGGAAGTAGGTGAGGGCTCGGTGGTAGAGGGCGCGGGCGCGGTGCGGATCGGCGTGGCCCTCCGCCAGGAAGCCCAGGAGTTTGAGGCCGATGCCCGCGCGGTGCCCGAAACCGGCGTGCTCGAAGTACTCCTGGCTGGGGAGCAGGTAGTCCTCGGCGTCGGAGCGGTCGGCGCGAATGCGCATGATGGCGAGATTCTGTTGGGTTTCGGCGACCGCATTGCGGTCCTCGGCCGCCTCGAAAGCGGCCAAGGCTTGAGCCGCGAAATCATCGGCCAGGTCGTGGCGGCCGGTCTCGAAGTGGATGCCCGCCATATTCATCAGCGCGTGTCCCGCCAGGTGCGGTGCGAAACACAGTGCGGCATCGAGAGATTCGGTCGACATCTGGAGCGCGGGCTCCCACTGCTGCCGATGCATGGCCACCGCGGTGAGCGAGAGCAGGCAGGCGGTGCGCAGCGTGCCCAGTTCCTCGGCGTCGGCCAGCAGGGCGCGCGCCAGCGTCAGCGCGGTATAGGCCCCATCGAGATCGCCCAGATGCTGCTGCGCCTGCGACATATTGATCAACGCGCCCGCGCGCAATTCCGTAGCGCTGTCCGGCATTTCGGCGAGCGCCGCGCGATACCGGTCGATGGCCTCGGTATGCCGCCCGAGCTCGTCGTAGACACTTGCCGCATTCACCACCGCCGCGATCCGAGCATTCCCTTCGGTGGTCGCGGCCACGAACTCGAAAATGCGCAGCGCCTCGGCGATCTCGCCCCGCCCATACGCCTGCGCACCCGCCGTCAGCAGCGCGTCCCCTTCGGATCGGTTCACCTTCAGAAATCCGAATCCGCTGCTGCTGCGGCGATCTCGGTACGCAGGTGCCCGTCTGGACGATTCTCCCGCGCCCCACGCAGTCGATCCAACGCGAACTCCCGCACCTGCTGCCGCTCTCCTGCCTCGCCCGCGCCGAATGCGGCGAGTCCGGGCACGTAAACATCCACGGTGAGACCGGATTCCGCGCCCGGTGGCGCGATGGCCGCCCCGGTCCACGCATCGCCTTCCAACATCAGTCCCGCCTCGGCCAGCCCTGTCGCCGTTCGAACGAGCGCCCGAGGTCGCAGGTGTGCGGGAACCGCACCCGTCGGTGCCGCCGCCGGAATCTCCCGCGTCGATGCGTTCTCCGATGACGATGCGACACCCGCTGTTTCGGTAGTGGCTTTCCCCGACGCCTGCGCTGTTCGATATTTCGGCTCTGGTTCCAGGCCGGTCGCGGGCATGGGGGTTGCCGTCATCCCCGGCGCCGCCACGGCGGTGACGCGTACCGTACTGAGCCCGCGCTCCCGGATGAACTCCCAGGTGACGGCCTGTTCTGCCGCATCGATCAGGCCGGGTGGGCAGCGTCGCCAGTCCCATCCAGATGTGCCGGTGGCAAGGGTGAATTCCGCTGTGTTCAGCTCGCCGGCGGCGAGTGCGTAGTCGTTCGCCCGAGCGGCGCGCACCGGCTCGACCTCCTCGACCATCGCGTCCGCACCGTCGACCAGTGCCTCGCATTCGGTTGTCAGTTCGGCGATCTCCTGCGCCAACAACCCGCCGTCGAGCGGTGTGATCGCGTCGAGAGTCGAGGCGGGCCACCAGCGTGCCGCCCAGTGCGCGTAGGCCAACCGTCGTGCCGCTGTAGCCAGGGCCGGCCGGCCTGCGTCGACCACCACTTCGATTCCGGCCCTGCCGGATTCGGCAGTCGATGCCGACCCGCCCGCTTCGAGGTCCGCGATCGTGAGCGCGACGGCCTCGCCGTAGATCGCCCACAGCCAGTCCTGGGCGAGGTCGGTATCGTCCAGGACGGCGGCCGGAATCTGTTGTCCGCTCAGGAGACTCCAGGTCAAATGTCCGCCGAATACCTCGAGGACCAAGGTGTCCAGGGGTGGCTCCGCGTCGGTGACCAATGGCGCGTCGGGTGGGGTGATGATCAGCAGACCTGCGGGGTCGCGTCGGAGGTGCGCCGTTGTCATTGTCGAATCTCCGGGGCGGTGACGCTGAGGGCTCGTTTGACTCGCATGCGGTGATCGAGGATGACCGAGCGGGCCACGCCATCCAAGAGGTTCCACAGTTCGCCTACATCCGATACCGAGTTCTCTCGGACATCGCGGCCGTGCAGGCGCACCCACAGCCTGCGCAGGTAGAGCCGCCAAGGCGCGCGCAATTCCGCTGCGATAGCCGTCAGCGGGCCGAATGGTACTGAAGGAGTGGATGTTTCGGAACCGGCAGCTAGGGCGCCACTGAATGTTTCGATATCCGGCTCGCCGGCGGAAGTCGAATCGGCACCCGCGAGTGTCTCTGTGGTTGTCGCAACGCCAGCCGAAAGACTCGCTTGCACAAGCACTTTGGTCATCTTGGCGGGCGCAGCACCGGCTACTCCGCCTGGGGCGGGCTCTCGAATCACCGTAGTGGCCAGGGAGGTATCAATGGCGAGTCGACGCGCCTGCAGGACATACCCTTCCCGCCGCCACCGGCTGTTGATCACGCGATGCGCGGCAGTTTCGCCGATACCAGGACCGGCGCTCGCCCGATCGGTACTGCCGAAAGGCGAAAGTCCCACCGCCAGAAAGACTCCCGCCGTCGCCGCGACCCGAAGCGTCTCATCGAGCAATGCCCACGGCGCGCAGCTCCGCGCGACCTCGGTGGTGACGAGGTCCGGGACGGAGGGTAGATCGGCGCGTTCGCTCGATCCCTGTAGCACAGTGAATATGCGTTCGAATATGGTGCGGTCGAAGGCGATGCCGAGGTCGGCCGTCGAAGCGGTGGCACCCACATCGGGGCGACGAGGCAGCGGATGCGCGGTGAGTCCGAGATCGCGGGCGCCGAGTGCTTCCGATTCGAGAAAATCGCTGTGCCACAGTCTAATTCCGAAATGCGTCCCGGCGTGGGCGGCCAGTAGCCCATCCAACGTCGATTCCGCCCGGCCATCCGGACAGGTGTCTAGCAGTTCGGCGAACCCGGATTCATTCTTCCGGGAAGGAATTTCGGAGCCGGGCCGCCGCCCCCACGCCACCTCCAACAATTCGGTCAGTTCTCGCGCCCGCACCGGGTCCCCCAGATACTCCCTAAGCGCCTGCGTGGTGCGTCCGGCGGAATTGTCGTGGATATCGCGCAGCGCGGCCTCGGCGACGGGCCGGTCGCGGACCGGGTCCGGCATTCCGGACTGGGTGGCGAGTTCGAAACAGCGCTGGAAATAGCGGTCCTGCGGGTTGCCCGAGGTGATGCGCAGCGCCCGACGCACCTGTTTGAGCAGGGTGAACCAGGCGGCGGTGGCGGCCAGAGCGTCGGCGGCGGCATTGAGGCGGGCGGTGAGCAGCAGTGCGCCGTCGGCGGTGAGGGTCGGACCGGCGCAGGCCGGAAACTGGACGGGACGCAGCACTAGCGGGTCGACGATGAGTTTGACGGTGCGTCGCAGGGGGCCGCCATGTGGTCCGCTGAGCGCCTCCACTCCGGTGAGTCCGCGCCATACCTCGTCGAGCACCATGGCGCGCGATCTTCGCATTCGTCCAGGTTAACGGAGTCGCAGCGGCGAAACCCGTGATCGGTAGGGGCGGGTGGGTTCCTACCGTGAGCCCAACGGCTCGATCCACGGGCCGGCACGAAGCGAGGTTCCTCATGAATACGTCGATCCGCTTGGCCGTCACCGCAGTCACCGCCTCCGCCGCCGTCGCGCTTCTCCTCACCGGGTGCAGTGACAACTCGAACAAGTCCAGTTCGAGCAGCAGCAGCGCGCAGGCAGCCACCTCCTCGGCGGCGGGTTCCTCGGCCGCGCCCGCACCTTCGGCGGGCGGAAAGTCCGCCGCATCGATCGACGGCAAGGCCCTCGAGGGCAATTTCCAGACGAACTGCGCCAAACAGGGCGGCAACCTGGCCCTGGCCCTGACCGATACCGGCAATGCCACCTACGGCAACCTCTCGGTGGGCGCGACCATCACCGGCTCGGATACCGTGCAGGCCGTCGCCATCGCGGGCAGCAAGGGCGGCGCCAACGGTCAGCCCTTGGCCCTCGGCTACGGCAATGGCGCCCCTGGCGGTTCGGCCAAGCTCAGCAAGGACGGCAACACCTACCACATCACCGGCGAAGGCATCGGCGGCATCGATGCGGCCAATCCGATGGCAGGGGTCAAGACCGAGAAATTCGATATCACCTTCGCCTGCTCCACCATTGTCGGCGGATGAGTCATGCGCTCGAGAATCCGCTGGGTGGCCGTCGCCCTGGCCGTGGTGGCGATCGGCTACTACATCTGGCACGGGCTGACCTACACCGGCGATGATCCGTTCGATATCGGTGGCGGTTGGGTCGGTCCGCAGTTGGCATTGCCGATCGTCGCGGTCACCGTGCTGCCCATGGTTTTCGCTTTCACCGGTGAAGGTCTCCTGCAGGCGCTGACGGGCCGCAATAGCGGGGAGTTCCGGCAGGCTCCGGTCGGGCTGGGCACCATCCGGTCATTTCGGCAGACCGGGCTGACGGTCAATGATCAACCGCAGGTGCGGATCGAGTTGAGTGTGGAGGGCGCGGACGGCGAGACCTTCGATGCCCACGCGAAAATGATTGTGCCGCTGACGGAAATATCGCTGCTGCAACCCGGTGTGGTGCTGCCGGTGCGCTATCGCCCCGACCACCGCGACCGGGTCGAGATCGACCTGTCCGGCGACCGCGCGGCGGCGCAGCAGGCGATGAACGCGGCCATGATCGGCAAAGGGTTCACTACCCCGGCGAAACTGGATATCGCCGCGCGCGGGGTCGCGGCGCAGGCGGTGGTGCGCGAACTGGCGGTGCCCGGCGAGATTCGCGACGGCCACACCAAGGTCGAACTCGAGCTCGCTGTAACCCGGCCGGACGGAACAATATTCGCGACGCGGGTGAATAAGTTCTTGTCGCCCACCGCGATTGGTCAGGTGCAGGTCGGTCGGATCGTTCAGGTGCGCTACCTGCCCGGTGACGAGCAGGAGGTCGTCCTCGTTCTCGCCGTCAATGCGTGAGCAAGCGAATCCGCCACATCCCTTGCGGGCGTGGCGGATTCGTTCACATATTGGCGAAGTGGAGGAAATCGCCCTGCGCCCCGCTGTAGACATTGAGATCCGTCCCGCCCTGGATGCCGGGAATGCTGCCGCGGTCGGTGGTCTGCCAGAAGGTCCAGGTCGACCAGCCGCCGGGCACCTCCGGAGTCTCATTGCCGCGGTAGTCGGCGATCCACAGCGGGTAGCGGGTGAATTCGGCGCTGTCGGCCATCGCCGTCTTCCAGAAATTGGGATAGGTGTAGATGATCGGCAGGCGACCGGTCAGCGCCCGTGCGGTATTCAGGTAGCGGTGGGTCCAGTCGATGAGCGCGGCCGGTGCGAGGCCGCCCGAATCCTCCAGATCGAGCACCGGCGGCAGATCGAGCGGGCCGTTCTGGCCGAGAACGACCGCGGCGTAGAGCGCGGCCTGCGGTTCCGGCGGCAGGCTCGGCCTGGCGAAGTGGTAGGTGCCGCGGGCGACGCCTGCCGTGCGCATGAGCAGGCTGTCGGGGATGAAGTACGGGTTGACGTAGCCGAGGCCCTCGGTGGCCTTGAGCATCGCGAAATCGTGGCCCGCGCGTTTGACCGAGAACCAGTCGATGAGTCTGCCGTCGATGTGCTGCCAGGACGACACATCCGGTCCGGTCGGGGTGGCCGCCGCGGTGGTCGCGGGGAGGATGCCGGCGAGGGCGATCAGGGACAGTACGGAAACACGACGTCGCAGGGTAATGCTCCGACCATGGGTATCCATGGGGTTCGACGATAGCCGGCTGTTGCGGCTGTGACCAGAGTTTCACACGTGGCGTTTGCGAAACGGTTGCTCAACCGAGCCAGTCCAGGACACACGCCGCCGTCCACGACTGCTGCATACTGCCGAGCGGCTCGCCGGTGAACGGTTCGTAGTACTCGGCGAAACTGCCGTCACCCGCCTGACGCAGACCCTCGGCGCGCAGCATGTAGGCGCGTTCGGCCCAACCGCGCCGGGCGAACACCCAGGAGAACAACCAACTCATCACCGGCCACACCGGGCCGCGCCAGTACTCGCGCGGACGGAAATCCTTCGACACCGGCGAGGCCGAAGGCGGCAGCGCGTAACGCAGATCCGGATGCCCGCAGTAGCGCGGACCCTCGAAAAGTCGCAACAGAGTGCGCTCGGTCTCGCGCGGCAGCCCACCGCACAGCAGCGGCGCGAAGACAGCCAGCGTCTCGGTAGTGATCCAGCGCTGCAGGCGCACATCGAAATCGCGGGCCGCTCCGGTGCGGGCCTGCGTGGTGGCGAGCACCCCCGCACGAAACCGATCCGCCCACGAATACAGTTCGCGCACCTCGGCATTCGGCTGGCGATACTCCTCGCCGATCTGAGCCAGCACCTCGCACGACAGGGCGAAGATCGCGGTCACGAAAACATCCTCGACCGCGAAACTCATCGTCGAGGCCAGTTGGAAATCGTCATAGTTGGCGCGGCGCATCTGCTCGACCAACCATAGGTAGCGGTCGTATTCGCGGTCGGTCGGCCGCTGGGTGGGATCGGTGACCACCGCGATATCGGCGCGTCGATAAGGCGGCAGCTCGCCGGGAATCACATTGGCGTAGGCGCGATCCCAGCGCGGCGAGTTGTCCATCCCGGACTCCCAACCGTGATACAGGGTGATGCGGCCCGTCTCCTTCGGGTCGCGGGCCTGCGCCAACCAGCGATGCCAGCGCAGCAGATCCGACCAGCGGCGGTTGAGGAACTCCTCGGCCACCGCGCGCGTGCTGCGACCGTGTCGGCGGGAATGATCGAGGATGCGCTGCACCGCGATGGCATGAACCGGCGGCTGAGTGATACCGGAGGTGTCGGGACCGTCGGGGGCATTCGCCGCGAGGGTGCGGCACTCCCACCGGGCCGGGCCGGGAAAGTAACCGTCCACACCGTTGGCGAAGACGATGTGCGGGATCATCCCGTTCTTCCACTGCGCCGAGAGCAGCGTGTCCAACTCCGTCACCGCCCGCTCGACGCTGAGCGGGGCCAAACCGACCGCGACGAACGCGGCATCCCAACTCCACATATGCGGATACAGTCTGGGCGCGGCACTGGTCATCGTGCCCAGGTCATTGCCGCGCAGCAGGTAGGCGGCGCGCGCCGCCAACTGCGTCGGAGTGAAACCTGGATGTGCCACCCCCCTATTCTGCGATGTCACCGGTAGGTACGCTCGCGCCCCCACAGTCGCCGAACCAATCCCCTGCACATACCCCGTCATGTAGGCGTTAATCGTCGCGGGCGTCGGCGACGCTACGTGCCCATCAGGCGTGCCTTACCGCGTGAGGGATACGGTGACCCTATGACCGCGACCTCGAAACCACGCGCCCTCATCACGGGGGCGAGCCGCGGCCTCGGCGCCGCGATAGCCCGCACCCTCCACCCCGACTACGAATTGCTGCTCGGCGCGCGCACCCCCGCCGCCCTCGCACCCGTCCTCGCCGAATTACCCACTGCCACAGGCTGGCCCGTTGAACTCACCGACTACTCGGCCGTGGCCGCCGCCACCGCGGGCATCGAACGCCTCGACGTTCTCATCCACAACGCGGGCGTCGCCGATCTGGACACCATCGCCGACTCCACCGTCGACCAGTGGCGAAAAACCCTGGAGGCCAACCTGATCGCCGTCGCCGAACTGACCCGCCTCCTCCTCCCCGCTCTCCGCACCGCGAACGGCCATGTGGTCCTGGTCAATTCAGGCGCGGGCCAACGTGCCAACCCCGGCTGGGCCTCCTACGCCGCCAGCAAATTCGGCCTGCGCGCCTTCGCCGACGCCCTCCGCCAAGAAGAACCCACCCTCCGCGTCACCTCCATCTACCCCGGCCGCACCGCCACCGACATGCAGCGCGCCGTCCACGCCCACGAATCCCGCCCCTACGACCCCACCAAATACCTTCAGCCCGAAACCGTCGCCCGAGCCATCCACCAGGCCCTGACCACACCCCCCGACGCCCACCCCACCGAAATAACCCTCCGCCCCCGCTGACCTCTGGCTGTGAACTGGATGCGGCGGGCGGACGGTGGTCGAGGGTCCGGCGATGTACCCGGCGGGCGGAGTTGTGCTCGCCGTTGGAAGTAATTCGGGACTTCGTCACCTGCGGTGGGTAGGGTGCGGATGATGTATCGCATCAGTGCGGCGTGATCTCGGTCATGTCGAGTTAGGCCGGTTTGGGTTGGATAGACGGCGTTTGTTCGGGGTTGTCGCAGCGGGAGCAGCCGGGGTTTTGGCTGGTGGTGGCGTTGCTTGGGGGGATCCGATATTCACGGGGTCGGGTGGTGGGACTCCGGGGGGCGCGCCGCCGGATGGGCGGGTGCCCATCGGTCCGGGGGTGTTGAGTTCGCTGCCGATTCCGGGGAATGCGATGGCATTGACCATCGATGACGGGGCGAATCCGGAAGTGCTTGGCGCTTATCTGCGGTTCGCGCGGGACACGGGGGCGCGGCTGACGTTCTTCGTGACCGCGTACTACGAGTCGTGGCGGATCCATCGGGACGCGTTGCGGCCGCTGGTGGATTCGGGGCAGGTGCAGGTCGGCAATCACAGTTGGGATCACCCGGATCTGACGAAACTGTCGGCCGACGCTGTCGCGTCGCAGTTGCGGAGGGCGAAGGATTGGCTGTGGGACAACTTCGGCACGGATGGCACGCCCTATTTCCGCCCCCCGTACGGCCGCCACAACGCGACGGTCGACCGGGTCGCCGCGGATCTCGGCTACACGGTGCCGACCCTGTGGAGCGGTGTGATCGGTGATGGCGTGATCGTCACCGAGCAGGTGGTGGCGCAGATGGCGCGTAAATCGTTCAACCAGGGCGCGATTGTCCTTGGGCACGCCAATCAGCTCTCGGTGACCCGCGTATTCGGCGAGTACGGGCAGATTCTGCGCGAGCGGGACCTGCGGTTGGTCACCCTTAATGATGTCTTAATACCTCCGGGGTGAGAATCCCGATGCCACAACGCAGGTCGAGCTAGGTCAGGTTTTACGAGTGGATAGACGCCGGATTTTGTCGCTGCTGGCCGCGGGTGCCGCGGTGGCGCTCACGGGGTGCACGTCGGTCGCCGAGGGCGAACCGATCGGCAGTGGTTCGGCGGGCAATTTGCTCCCGCCTGCCCCGCCCCCGCCGCTGCTACCCCCGCCGCCGGGCGGGCCGAAGACTCCGATCCCGGCGGCGACCATCACGGCGCTACCCGGCAATGGCGCCTGCATGGCGCTCACGGTGGACGATGGTGCGAGTCCCGAGGTGGTGGGCGCGTACATCCGGTTCGCCAAGGATACGGGCGCGCGCTTCACCTTCTTCGTCACCGCCTACTACGATTCCTGGACCATCCATCGCAACGCGCTGCGGCCGCTGGTGGATTCGGGTCAGATCCAACTCGGCAACCACACCTGGGATCACGCCGACCTGACCAAACTCTCGACCGCGGGGATCAAGTCCCAGCTCGAGCGGTCCAAGAATTTCCTGCGCGACAATTTCGGCACCGACGGCACACCGTATTTCCGCCCGCCCTACGGTCGACACAATGCCACCGTCGACAAGGTGGCCGCCGACCTCGGCTACACGGTGCCCACCATGTGGTACGGATCGCTCTCGGATTCCGGGGTGATCACCGAGGAGTACCTGATCGAGTGTGCCCGTAAGTATTTCAATCCGCAGACCATCGTCATCGGACATGCCAACGCCCCGGCAGTCACCCACTGCTATCCGCAACTGGTGGACATCATCACCGAGCGCAAGCTGTCCATGGTGACGCTCAACGACGTGCTGGCTCCCCCGCGCTGAGGCGGAGGCGGCGAAATTCCTTCGCCGCCACCGTCTTTCACGCGACGATGTTGACGAGTCTGCCGGGAACCACGATGAGCTTGCGCGGTGCGGCCCCGCCGAGCAGTTCGGCGATGCGCTCATCGGCCAGGGCCGCGGCCTCGATGGCGGAGGCGTCCGCGTCGGCGGGCACCTGAATCCGACTGCGCACCTTGCCATTCACCTGGATCGGGTATTCGACCGAATCCTCGACCAGCAGTGCGGGATCGGCGACGGGGAACGGGCCGTGCGCCAGGGATGCGTTGTGGCCCAGGCGCTCCCACAGTTCCTCGGCGATATGCGGGGCCAGCGGAGCCAGCATGAGCACCGCGGGCTCGACCACCGCGCGCGGCGCGCCGGCCGGATAGTTCTTGGTGAGGTGGTTGGTCAGCTCGATGAGTTTCGCGCCCGCCGTATTGTCGCGCATCGCGGCGAAATCCTCGTCCACGCCCGCGATGGTGCGGTGCAGCAGGCGCAGCGTCTCGTCGGTGGGTGCGGCGTCGGTGACCCGGACCGCGCCGGATTCCTCGTCCACCACCAGCCGCCACAGCCGCTGCAGGAAGCGGTGCGCGCCGACGACATCCTTCGTGGCCCAGGGCCGGGAGGTGTCCAGCGGACCCATCGCCATCTCGTAGAAGCGGAAAGTATCGGCGCCGTACAGGTCGCACATCTCATCGGGGGAGATGGCGTTCTTCAGTGATTTGCCGATCTTGCCGTACTCCTGGAACACCTCGGCCTCGACGCCCTCGGCATCGGTCCAGAAGAATTTGCCACCACGCTCGACGACCTCGGCGGCGGGAATGTAGGCGCCGCGCTCATCGGTGTAGGCGAACGCCTGGATGTAGCCCTGGTTGAACAGTCGACGGTAGGGCTCGCTGCCGGAGACATCGCCCAGGTCGAACAGCACCTTCTGCCAGAAGCGCGAGTACAGCAGGTGCAGCACCGCGTGTTCGACGCCGCCGACGTACAGGTCGACGCCACCCGGATCCTGCGGGCCGTGCTCGCCGGTGCGCGGGCCGAGCCAGTACTGCTCGTTCTCCTTGGCGCAGAACTGCTCGGCATTGGTGGGATCGGCGTAGCGCAGTTGATACCAGGAACTGCCCGCCCAGTTGGGCATGACATTGGTGTCGCGGCGGTAGCGCTTGGGTCCCTCGCCCAGATCCAGCTCCACATGGACCCAGTCGGTGGCCTTGGCCAGCGGCGGGGACGGTTCGGATCCGGCGTCGTCCGGGTCGAAGGTGACCGGCGCGAAATCGTCGAGTTCCGGAAGCCGTACGGGCAGCATGGATTCCGGCAGCGCGTGCGGTGCGCCGTGCTCGTCGTAGACGATGGGGAACGGTTCGCCCCAGTAGCGCTGGCGGGCGAAGAGCCAGTCGCGCAGCTTGTACTGGATGGTGCCGCGCCCGTGGCCGTCGGCCTCCAGTTTCGCGATCATGGCCGCCTTGGCCTGTTCGATCGAAAGACCGTTCAGGAAGCCCGAATTCACGATCTCGCCGCCGCCGCTGTGCGCGCCCGCGGTGATATCGCCGCCCGCGACGACCTCGACGATGGGCAGCCCGAAAGCACCCGCGAATTCGTGGTCGCGGTGGTCGTGACCGGGCACCGCCATGATCGCGCCGGTGCCGTAGCCGCTGAGCACGTAGTCGGCGATGAAGATCGGCACGGCCGCGCCATCGGCCGGGTTGGTGGCGTACGCGCCGAGGAAGACGCCCGTCTTCTCCTTGCTCTCCTGGCGTTCCAGATCGGATTTGGCCGCGATCGACTTGCGGTAGGCCGCAACGGCTTCCACCGGATTCGCGGACGCGCCGATCCAGCGCGGATCAGTGCCCACAGGCCACTGCGCGGCGGCCAACCCGTCGACCAGGTCGTGTTCCGGCGCCAGCACCACGTAGGTCGCGCCGTAGAGGGTGTCGGGTCGAGTGGTGAACACCTCGATGGCGCCCGCAGGAGAATCGAAACGCACCTGCGCGCCGCGCGAACGCCCGATCCAGTTGCGCTGCATGGACTTCACGTTCTCGGGCCAGTCCAGATGGTCCAGATCGTCGACCAGGCGGTCCGCGTAGGCGGTGATGCGCATCATCCACTGCCACAACCGCTTCCGGAAGACCGGGAAGTTGCCGCGCTCGCTGCGGCCCTCGGCGGTGACCTCCTCGTTGGACAGCACCGTGCCCAGACCGGGACACCAGTTGACCATCGAATCTGTCTGATAGACCAGGCGATGGGAATCGAGCACCGCGTCGCGCTCGGCCCGGCTCAGCGCCGCCCAGGCGCGGCCGTCGGGGGTGTGGCGCACGCCGGAGGCGAATTCGGCGGCCAGTTCCGCGATCGGGCGGGCGCGGCGCAGGTCCTCGTCGTACCAGGCGTTGTAGATGCGCAGGAAGATCCACTGCGTCCAGCGGTAGTACTCGGGATCGGTGGTCGCGAATGAGCGACGTCTGTCGTGGCCCAGGCCGAGCCGATCCAACTGGCGCTGCATGGTGGCCATATTCGCTTCGGTCGTGATCCGGGGATGCGTGCCCGTCTGCACCGCGTACTGCTCGGCGGGCAGGCCGAACGCGTCGTAACCCAGCGCGTGCAGCACATTGCGGCCGTGCATGCGGTGAAAGCGCGCGAATACATCGGTGGCGATATAGCCGAGCGGGTGACCGACATGCAGACCCGCGCCCGAGGGATACGGGAACATGTCCTGCACGAAGAGTTTGTCGGCCGGGGTGGGACCCGCGAGCGGACCTACCGGATTGGGCGCGTGGAAGGTCCCGCGCTCGTTCCACGTCCGCTGCCACCGGCGCTCGATGCGGCCGGCAAGCTCCGCGCTGTACCGGTGCTCGGGTACATCGCTCTCGGTTGCACGGGTGTCCTGCACGGTCCTGCCTTCTTGTTCGCGCCGATCCTCGACAAACTTCGCCTATCAGGGTAGAACGTGCCCCCAACCGGATTTACCAAGGGCCGCGCCCGCCTGTGTCACGCCGTGTTTGAAAGGTGTGCCACACCGGACCTGAAAGGGTGTGCCACACCGCGCTTGAAAGGGTGTGCCACACCGCGCTTGATAAGGGTGTGCCACACCACGGCGGCGCGGTGGAGTCGGTGCGTTAGCCTGATTCGGTGTTCGTCGTCGCTCTAGTCCTGTTCGTACTGGCTGCGGTGGCCATCGCCACCGGGTTGCTCGGGCTGACGGGTCGGCTGCCGCGCAACCGCTTCGTCGGTGTGCACACCGAGGCCGCCCTCGCCAGCGTCGAGAGCTTCCGCCTGGCCAATCGCGTCGCCGCCCCCACCTCGGTCGCGGCGGGCGCACTGCTGTTCGCCGGCGGTCTGGTCACCTACGTCGCCTCCGGTCCGCTCGCGCTCGCGGTGCCGATCGTGGTGGGCGTGCTCGCGGTGTTCACCCTCGGCAGCGGCGCGAACGCGGCGGCTGCGGCCGCGGCCCGGCTCGCCCCCGTTCCCGCCGCGGGCGGTTGCGGGAGCTCCTGCGGCGCGTGCTCATTGCGCGATGCGTGCGGCGCCTGACAAACACCGCCGCCCTTGAACCTGCGCATGGCCGGAGCGAAGGCGGAGGTACGCCAACTGGCGCTGCCTGCGAAGCTGTCCGCAGACCTGCGCATGGCCGGAGCGAAGGCGGAGGTACGCCTAGTTGCTGCGAGGTTGATCACTCGGCGCGAGGCCGCCACCGTTAGCGTGAGTCCGTGCGATTCCTGAGCAAGCTGTCCATCGACGGGTTCATCCTCGCGATACTTGCCACGGTCGCGGTCGCGAGTGTCTTCCCCGCCCGAGGCACCGGGGCGGAGGTGGTGGCCTGGGCGACGAAGATCGCCATCGCGGTGCTGTTCCTGCTCTACGGCACTCGGCTGTCCCCGCGCGAGGCGCTGGCGGGTCTGACGCATTGGCGGCTGCACCTGGTGGTGCTCGGCTGCACCTTCCTGCTGTTCCCGCTGCTCGGCTTGGCCGCGGCGGTGCTCAAACCCCATGTGCTGACCGATGATCTGTACACCGGTCTGCTGTTCCTGTGTCTGGTCCCGTCCACGGTGCAGTCCTCGATCGCATTTACCTCCATCGCGAAAGGCAATGTGCCGGGCGCGATCGTGAGTGCGACCACCTCGAATCTGCTGGGCGTCTTCGTGACTCCGCTGCTGGTGATCGCGCTGATGAACACCACGGGCGAGGCGAATGTCGAGGTCTCCTCGATCGTGGATATCGTGCTGCAATTGCTGGTGCCGTTCCTGATCGGTCAGCTGATCCGGCCCAAGGTGATCGGTCTGCTGCGCCGCTATGCCGAACCCACCAAACTGGTCGATCGGGGTTCGATTCTGCTGGTGGTCTACAGCGCGTTCAGCGCGGGAATGGTGGAGGGCATCTGGCATATGCTCTCGCCGTGGCGCATTGTCGCCCTGGCCGCGGTCTGCGCCGTGCTCTTGGCGATCGTGCTCGGGTTGACGGCGCTGATCGGTCGCACGCTCGGTTTCGATCGCGGGGATCGGATCGTTATCGTCTTCTGCGGGTCGAAGAAGAGTCTGGCCACCGGATTGCCCATGGCCACGGTGCTTTTCGCGGGGCAGCCGATCGGCTTGATCGTGCTGCCGCTGATGATGTTCCACCAGATCCAGCTGATGACCTGCGCGGTATTGGCGCAGCGCTGGTCGCGTGACGCGGCGGCGGATCTGGCCGAAACGGCCTGAGGCGCCGGCACGTTCAGCGAGGCAGCGATTCGAGTGCGACCAGGACCGCCCGGTCGGCGGCCGGATCGCCGACGGTGACGCGCGCGCTGCCGTCCGGATACGCCTTGGCCGTGATCCCGGCCCGCCGCAGTGCGGTGGCGACACCCGGTCCCGGCAGGTAGAGGAAGTTGGCGTGACTGCGCGGTATCGCTAAACCACGCAGGCACAGCGCGTCTCGCAGCGCCTCGCGTTCGGCGGTGATGCGGGCGATGCGCGCGCGGAGTTCGGTCTCGGCGGCATAGGAGGCGTCGACCGCCGCCATGGCCGCGGCGCTCACCCCGAACGGCAATTGCAGCCTGCGAATTCGCTCGATCGGCTCGCGGGCGCCGAAGCAGTAGCCGATGCGCAGCCCCGCCAATCCGTATGCCTTGGAGAAGGTGCGCAGCACAAGCAGATTCGGGTATCGGTCGAGCAGTCGTAGTGTATCGATCCGGTCGGCGGGCGCGAGGAACTCGGCATACGCCTCATCCAGTACGACCGGGACGTGCGACGGCACCGCACCCAGGAACGCACCTATTTCGTTGGCGGACAAGACGGTTCCCGTTGGATTGTGCGGTCGACATACGATGGCGAGCCCGGCGCGGCCATCGATGGCTCGAGCCATGGCCGGGACATCCTGATCTCCGAACGCGTCCAGTGGCACCGGCACGGCCGCCAACCCGGCCATCTCGGCCATGATCGGATACCCGTCGAAGGTCGGCGCGCCGTAGACGATGCCCGCGCCGGGTGCGGTCAACGCCTGCATGATCTGAAAGGCCACCCCGGTCGCCCCCGATCCGACCACCACTTGGTCCTCGCCCACACCGACGCGTCCGGCGATGAGCCGAGGCAACCGGCGCGGCAGGAATTCGGGATATCGATTCGCCTGTGCCAGTGCCTTGTTGACCGCGATCAATACCGAAGGCAGTGGCGGAAACGGATTCTCGCTCAGGCTCAGATCGAAGCGCGCCTGCTGCCGCAGCACGCGGTGACGCACCGAGGGGTGGGTGTCGTCGGGCAGCCGCAGCGTCATGCGGCGGCTCCCCACCGCACGGCGGCCGCGCCCGCGAAATCGCCCGCGTGCGCGAAGGCCGCCAGCAGCACCACCGACCCGTTGCGCAACCTGCCTGCCCGATTCTCCGTGTCCAGGGTCACCGGAATACCAGCGGCGAAAAGGTTTCCGCAGGTATCGAAGGTGTCGGGGTGACGTTCGGCGGGTAGTTCCAGCGCGTCGTGCCAGTTGCGCAGGAACAGCCGATTGGGCTGATTGGTGACGAGGGTGTCGATATCGCGCCCTTTCACGCCGATCCGCTCGCACACGGCGAGCGCCACCTCCGGCACCAGTCGATTGCCGCGCGCGAATACCTTGGTGATCTTGGATTCGGTGAAGCTCACGCACACCTGTCCTTCGCCCGGTTCCCAGTACTTGCGGGTGCCGTGCGTGGAAAAGCCCATATCCCCGGCGAATTCGGGATAGGTGCGGCATTCGGTGTCGAGAATCGGGGCCCCCTCGCCCTTGACCAGCAGCCCGACCCCGCAACCGTCGCCCGGCACCGGGGCCTGGGCGAGATTGCGGATATCGGTCTGGGTGAAGACGGTGCCCGCGCAGTTCTGGGTGACCGCGATCAGCGCGGTGCGCGCGGAGGTGGTGCGCAGGATCATGCTCGCCAGTGCCATCAGGTGCACGAAGGCCGCGCAGCCGCCATTGTGCACGTCGTAGACGTGGGTGGGTCGGATGCCGAGTCGGCGCGCGATTTCCGGACCGGCGCCGAGCACCGGATTGTCCGGCAGTTGGGTGTGGGTGAGCAGTACATCGACACGGGAAAGCAGTTGTGCCCCATGCCGTCGCACGAGTGGCTGGACGGCGCGCTCGACCATGTCGACGGCCGTCTGCTCGCGCCCGATGTGGTGGCGGCCCTTCGGTGCGCGGAACATGACGTTCTTGGCCATCCGCTCCGAGCGCGCGAACCGGGTGAAGTATTCGGTCGGCACCGGTTCGCCGGGAAGGTAACTGGCGACATCGACCAGGCTGACCGGCACGAGCGTCATCGCCGCATCCAATCGGGCTTGATCGCCAGACCGTGCGCGGCGCGGTATTCGCAGATGGCCTTGAGGTTGTCCAGTTCCAGTTGGTGACCTGCCGCGAACATATCCCAGAAATCACCCACCCACACCGGCCTTTTCGCGGGCGCGGTCTCCGGATACGGGTTGTGGTCGTAGAAGGGGTGGCGGCAATTCACCCACAGCACAACCGAACCCGGCTTGTCGAGCACCGCCTGCGCGTCGATCACCCGCATCAGGTAGATCATCCACAGGTGTTGTCCCTGGTCCCAGGCGCAGTGGTAGTCGACGGTCATCGCCTCGGCATTCGCCACGGTCCTGGTGTAGATCTCGGTGCTGTCGCCGAGACGGTCGTGGGCCAACCACAGGCCGGGTTCCTCGGTCGCGGTGAAGCCGCGCAGGCTATAGGTCCATTCCTCCAGCGAGCGGGTGTCGGCCAGGTATTCCCACACTTCGCGTGGTGGTGCGGCGATATAGCCCTGTACCGGGCAGAATTCGCCGAAGACCTGCTCGTGCGGGTACACCGAGCGGAGCATGTCCATGATGATCGGGGTGGTCGCCTCCCGGTCGGAGTTCTCGATGCGCAGGACGCCCGCGATGGTGTCGGGGATGTCGCTGAGCGCGGGTAGCGGGTTGCTGAGGGTCACTGGGTGCTCCTTGGGGGATGTTCACGACGGGACCGCCGCCAGGAACGGTGCGAACGGCGGGATCTCATCCGGATCGCAATCGATGGAAATAAAGGACGGCCCGGTGCTTTCGGCGTCTTGTCGCAGTGCGGCGGCGAGGTCGTCGACGGTCCGGGCAGTGCGGGCGGGCAGCGTCGGGAACATGGCCGCGACGCCCGCACCGGGATGCGCGGGTCGGAATCGGTTGAAGCTGTAGCGATCCCGGTAGTAGAGCTGTTCACGGGTGACGCACATGGCGTGCGCGTTGTTGTTCAGGATCAGGAAGGTGATGGGCAGCGAGTGTTCGATGGCGGTGTGAATCTCCATGCCGTGCATGAAGAATGCACCGTCACCCGCGATGACGATGGTGCGGCGCACCCCGTCGGGACCCTGATGCCGGGCGAACGCGGATCCGATGCCCGCGCCGAAGGCGTATCCCATCCCGCCCATGCCCAGCGCGACCACGAATCGGGCGCCCCGCGAGACCGGCAGGTGATGCACCACGGCGGCCCCGGTATTGCCCGCGTCGGCGAAAATATCGGTGCCCGAGGGCAGTTCGGCCGCGACGGTTTCGATGATCTCCCGATAGCGCGGCCATGGACCGTCGGCGGGCGGCACCGCGAGCGGTGTCGGCGGATGCGGTGCGGTGGGCGCGGATTGCGTACGGGCGCCGGCGAATTCGGTGGCCAGGTCGGCGAGGGTGACGGCCAGATCGGTGCTGGAGGCGTGCAGGGCCGGCAGGTGCGGCGGCGCGACACCGATACTGGCCACCGCGATATCGCCGAGGAGTTGATCCAGTCCGGTGCGCGCGGTGACGGGCATCCGGGTGCCCACCAGCAGGCAGAGTTCGGCCGCGCGCAGCGCCTCGGTCAATTCCGGATGACCCATGCTGCCCGCCACACCCCGGAATCCGGGATCGGCATTGTCGTAGACGTCCTTGGCGTCGGGGGCGACACCGACCGAAGCGTCCAATGCGTGGGCCAGCCGCGCCAATTCGGTGCGGGCATTGTCGCGGGCCACCTGGTCGCCCGCGATGAGCACCACTTTGCCGGTGCGCGTCGCCGCCCGCAGTGCCGCGCGCACCTTCGGCAACGCCCCCGCGTCCTGTCGCGCGGCGTGGGTGCGCGGCCGGACCGGCGGCAGTGCGCTCGCGTCGGACTGCTGGACATCCTTGGGCAGCAGCAGGACGGCGGGTCCGCCGCGCCGGGCCGCGCCGATCGCTCGATCCAGCGCGTCGGGCAGCGCGGCGGGGGCGTCGATTCTGGCGCAGAAGCGCGAGATCGCGCCGAACAGGCGGACGGCGTCGATGGCGCCCGCGCTGCCGCTGGTGTCCTGGAAGGCGCCTTTGCCTTCCAGCGTGGTCGGCGGTTGGCCGACCAGGGCCAGCACCGGAACCCGCGAGGTGAACGATTCGGCCAGTCCGGCAACGAGATTCATCGCTCCGCCGCCGGAGGTGGCGGCCACGACGCCGAGGGCGCCGGTGCTGCGGGCGTAGCCGTCGGCCATGGTCGCGGCCGAGAATTCGTGTTTGGCGACGATGCCGGTGAGCGCGCCGGAGCTGTCGAAGACGGCGTCGTAGAGGTCCTCGATATTCGCGCCGTCGACGCCGAAGAGGTGTCGCACGCCGAGGGCCGCGATCTCGCGCACCAGATAATCGACGACCCTGTCCGCCATCGGCGCTCCTAGTTGCCGACCGCCGGCGCGTCCGGCGCCCACGGTCACTTCCGCGTACACCGTGAGATACGGGCCGGATCGGTGTGCGGTTCAACCCTTCGGGCAAATACTTGGTACGCGATGAATCGCGCCGGAAACTCGCCTCTTGCGTGTACGTATACATCTACGTATAGTGAGTTCATGCCCAACAAGACGATCTATGTCGCCGACGACGATCTGCCACTGTTCCAGCGTGCGCAGGAACTGGTCGGCGGCAACCTGTCGGGCGCGGTGGTGACAGCGCTGCGTCGTTTCATCGAGCTCGAGGAGGGCAGGCAGGAGGGCTACGAAGAGGTCGTCCTCAGGGTTGGTCACTACGGAGCCCGACAGGTTCGTTTCTCCGGCGCGCTGCTCGGCGAGTTGCACGACGTCGATGACGAGCGTAGCGAGACCTACAAGGTCTACCGCAGCCGGAAGGGCAAATTCGTGCTGCACACCCGCCTCGCCAAGTGGTCGGAGTATCCGACCGACGCCGGTATCACCGGCATGACCAACTGGCGCGACTGGAAGAACTGGCGTCGCACACTGATCGGCGTCAGCGACCAGGAGTGGGGCGATTTCACCATGGAGATCGTGGACGCCATCCCGGATCTCGAGGGCCGGATTCCGGATCGCCTCTACCGCAGGGTCGCCGATCTCGCCGAACATCCGCATATCGAAGATCTCGATATCTGACCAAGTAATCCAACCGAACATCCTTCGGGCACAAGCGAATAAACCCAAGCACAAGCCGTACCCCTGAGGGGGCGGTGCGGCTGAAACATGCTCTTATTCGCACTCAACTATGAATTGGAAGGGTCCGGCCATGACCAACGGCCACCACCGCGCACCGGCCATCTCGGCGCTCGGGCTGCGCAAATCCTACGGCGAGCACACCGTGCTCGACGGCATCGATCTCACGGTCCCCGAGGGAACGATATTCTCGCTGCTCGGCCCCAACGGCGCGGGCAAGACCACCACGGTCCAGATCCTGTCCACTCTCATCTCCTGCGACGGCGGCGAGGTCAGGGTCGGCGGCTACGACCTGATCAACCAGCGGCGCGAGGTGCGCAAGACCATCGGGGTCACCGGACAGTTCTCCGCCGTGGACGAACTGCTCACCGGTCGGGAGAACCTGCACCTGATGGGCGATCTGCACCACCTGCCGCGCAGCCGGACCCGACGGCTGGCCGCCGACCTGCTCGAGCGCTTCGACCTGGTGGACGCGGGCGACAAACTCGCCTCCACCTACTCCGGCGGTATGGTGCGCCGCCTCGACCTGGCCATGACGCTGGTCGGCGATCCGCGCGTCATCTTCCTCGACGAACCCACCACCGGACTCGATCCGCGCAGCAGGCGGGTCATCTGGGACATCATCCGCGGCCTGGTCCGCGACTACAGCGTCACGGTCTTCCTCACCACCCAGTACCTCGAGGAGGCCGACCAACTCGCCGACCGGATCGCGGTGCTCGACCACGGCCGACTGGTCGCGGAGGGCACCTCGGCCCAACTCAAGCGACTGGTGCCCGGCGGACATATCCGCCTCGAATTCGCCGACCGCGCCGCGCTCGCGGCCGCCTCGGCCGCCCTCGGCACCGCCCGCGTGCTCAACGAGGAGGACGACGACGTCAACGCCGACGATCTCACGCTGGCGGTGCCGAGCGACGGTGGGGTGAAATCCCTGCGCGCCGTACTGGATCGGCTCGACTACGAGCGCATCGAGGTGGCGGGCCTGTCGGTGCACACCCCCAATCTCGACGATGTATTCCTGACTCTCACCGGCAACACGACCATGGACAAGGAGATGGCCCGATGAGCGCCGCGACCCTGGTGCTGACCGATTCCGCCACCATGCTGCGGCGCAATCTGCTGCACTTCAAACGCTATCCGGCCATGGCCTTCTCGATGATCGTGATGCCATCGATCCTGCTGGTGGTATTCCGCTTCGTCTTCGGCGGCGCGCTCGAGAAGTCCTCCGGCGGAAACTATGTCGACTACGTGGTGCCCGGCATGCTGCTGCTGGTGCCCGCCTACCTCACCGCCGGGGTCGCGGTCTCGGTCGCCACCGACACCAGCAAAGGCATCGTGAACCGATTCCGGACCATGGCCATCGCGCCGTCGTCCATGCTGACCGGACATGTGATCGGCGCGATGATCCAGGCCGTGCTCGGGGTGGGCTTCATGATGGCGGTCGGATTCGCGATCGGCTGGCGGCCCAGCGGCGATGTGGTCGACTGGCTGGCGGTCTTCGGTCTGGTCATCTTCTTCAGTTTGGCGCTGTCCTGGCTCGCGGTGGGGATGGGCTTGGTCGCGCCGAATCCGGAGAGTGCCAGCAATCTGCCCTTCCCGATCCTCATGCTGCCCTTTTTCGGCAGCGGGCTGGTCGCCACCGACACCATGCCGCTGGGTTTGCGCCAGTTCGCCGAATACCAGCCGTTCACACCGCTCACCGAGACCGTGCGCGGCCTGCTGATGGGCACGCCGATCGGCAACAGCGGCATCATCGCACTGGCCTGGTGCGCGGGTATCGCGATCGTGGGCTACGCCTGGTCGACCTCGGTCTTCCGCAAGCAGAGCAACTGAATCAGGCTCGAACACAACAGGATCCGAACCCTCGCCATTCCCGGCGGGGGTTCAGATCGTCGCGGTGAGCAGAACCCGGCCGGTGTCGACGCGCTTGATCTCGACCGAGGCGATGCCGCTCGGCGCGGTGTCGACCACTCGGTCGATGGTCAATTCGGTGCCGGGACCGGCGGGCCACTCGCCCAATACCTCCTGCTGACCGTCCGCCCGATGCACCAGCAGCGTCAACTTCCAGCTGTACTGCTCATCGCTCGGGCCGTAGTCGCAGGTCATCACCACGCGCGTCTTTCCCCGATACGGAATCAGTTTCACACTCGCGGAGACCGGCGAGGACTCGACCGCCTGCATGGCTCGCTCGGCGAAGACCTGTTCGGTGCCGGTCGGGGTGTGCGAGGCGGTGACCGAGGCGACCACCGGCACCGAGATGGCCACCGCGGCGGCCGCGGCCGCGATGGCCGAACCCACCGCCACCCACCGGCCGCGCCTGCGGCGACGCGCGGCCTCGAGCGTGAGCCGCGGCAGCAGTTCCGGGGCGGGCAGCTCCTCGGTCGGCTCGATCATGGCGAGCGCCGTGCCCGGATCCACCAGCGCCAACAGACCGGGCAGCCCGGCCAATTCGGCCACCCCGGCCCGACATTCGGGGCAACCGGACAGATGCGCCTCGTACTCCACGCGCTCGTCCCTGGTGAGGGAGCCGAGCACATACGGCGCATCCCAGGTGAGGTAGCGGTCGCCCGAATCGCGACCGGTCGCGATCTCCGTCATTGGTTCGTCACCCCCATCTCCTGTAGTGCCAGCCGTAACGCCCGCATGCCGTAGTGCATCCGGGATTTCACCGTGCCCGAAGGTATCTCCAGCTCCGTCGCGATCTGCTCGGTGGACAGGCCGCGATAGTAGGCCCGCACGATCACCTCCCGATGGTCGACGCTGAGCCTGCTCAAGGCGTCCGCGATGAGCCAGCCGTCCATGGCCCGGTCGACCTGATCCGGCGCCGATCGCTCCGGTGGCGCGTCGGTGCCGAACTCGCGCCGGTGGCGGGCGCTGCGATACTCGTCGACGGCCAGATTCCTGGCCACCGTGAACAACCAGGCCCGCGCCGACCCCTCCGACTGATCGAGCACCCTCGGCCGCTGCCAGGCGCGCAGCAGGGTCTCCTGGACGATGTCCTCGGCTCGGCCCGGATCGCGCACCAATCCGAGCGTGTAGCGCCACAGCGCCGACGCGTGCTCGTCCACGAGCACCCGCATGAGGTCGTCGGTCGGACTCTCCGGCATCGCTCACCTCCCGCTCATCCCACGGTTTCACGCGGGGGAAAGGTTCAATACCTAGTTGCGTTCCAACTCGATCGGATGGGTGGCGAGCAGCGACAGGGGCAGCGGTTGGCGGCGCAACACATGCGCCCACAGGTCGGGGCGGTCGGCGCCGATCGGATCGGAGGGCAACGCGGACAGCACGATCCAGTCGTTATTGGCCAACTCCCCCTCCAGTTGACCGAAGGTCCATCCGGCATAGCCCGCGAAGATGCGCAGACCCTCGATCAGCGGGCCGATCCGCTCCGGATCGGCGTCGAGATCCACCAGCACCACCCGGCCGTCCACCCGGCGCAGGCCCGACACCTTGTCGATATTCACACCGACCCGCAGGGTGCCCAGGCACAGCGCGGCGTCGCGCTTGACCGGACCGCCGATATACAGGGTGCGCGGCGGCGCGGACGCCTCGGTCCAGCGCGGTAGGACATCCTGGACCGGGGTGTCGCTCGGGCGGTTCAGCACCACACCCAGGCTGCCCGCGTCATTGTGTTCGATGATGTAGACGACGGTGCGCCGGAAGGTCGGCTCCACCAGATCCGTCGCCGACACCAGGAGGGTGCCCGCCCGTACCACCTGCTCGCCGTGCCGGAAGTCGCGCCGCCCGCGGTCGCCGTGCCCGCCGCGAGTCTTCCGATCATCCGGGTCATCTGCGCGTGCCACCCAGACATCATCGCAGTTGTCGCGGCCGCGCGCCGTTTTTGCGACCGAGATGACGGCGGCGGAATTGGATCGGGTTACAGTGCGGCCATGGAACGGCCCGAGGTTCTCCTCGAAAATGTTGACGCGGTCTACGATTTCTATCGCTCGCACCAGCAGAATCGACTGCAGGCATGGGGTGCCTACGCGCTGCTGGCCCGGCGGTATTTTCCCAGGATCTCCTACGCGGCCGGTGCGCGCGAGGCGCTGCGCGAGGTCATCGCGCAGCGGCGGCCACTGCTCATCGCCATCAACCACCTCTCCGAGAACGATCCCTACACGGTCGCGGCGGCGGCTTGGCGCAGCGAATTGCGCCGGGTCATCGGGCGGGTGCGGGTGCTGGCCAAGGATGAGCTTTTCGCCGAACCAGTGCGCCGCCGCCGCATCGACATGATGGGCGGCATCCCCGTCTTCCGGGGTAAGGATCACGGCATCCGCGCGGTCAACGCGGCAGGTCAGCGCATGATGGATATTTGCGCCGAGCGGATCGCCGACGGTGACGGGCTCGCGGTGTTCCCGGAGGGCACCTGCAACGATGTCGATCCCGCGGTGGTGCAGGCGGTGGGCAGCGGGATCGGGCATATCGCGTTCCGGGCGCGGCGACTCGGGGCGGAGCCGGTGCTGGTGAGCATGGGTTTGAGCTACGGTCCGCGCACCGATCCCGGTGTCGAGCCGACCAAGGAGCAGGCCAGGTCGGCGAGCTTCCATTTCGGCGTGCCGATCACCGAATTGCCCGCGCGGCCCGCGGATATCGCGCGGCTGGTGCGCACCGACCTGCAGGTCGCGCTCGATGGAGCCTGTGCCGCATATTGATTCGGATTCGGTATTTCGAAAACGCTATTGTGACAGTCCGAGTTGATCTCTGGCCCAGTGCGGGACCATCGTCAGATACTCGGGCCGCTGCTCCACGAACTGCTGGACCAACGGACACATGGGCAGCACACCCAGACCCTCGACCCCGGTGGCGTTCAACGCCGATTCGATGAGCTCGTGGCCGTAACCCGTACCCGCGCCGTGGATCTCGGTGTGCACGAACGCGCGCTCGGCGGCGGTGTCCTGATAATCGGTATAGCCGACCAACGTGCCGTCGACGTGGATCTCGAAGCGTTCCAGCGCGATATTGTCCCGGATCTCGGTCGGCATGGCAGCGACGCTACTACCGCGCGCCGACATCCGGGTCATCCGACGCCATCTCGAAATCGGCTGTCGGACTTGTCTACCGGGCGCGCGATGCGCAGAATGCTGTGGGGCGGCCCGGATGCGCCACCGCGCCCACCACTGCTCGGAGGTGCGGAAATGCCTAGGACCCGGTCCTTTTCGCGAGTGCTCACCGCACTGGCCGTCGGGTTGGGTGCGCTCATCCCCGCAACGGCCGCCGCGGCGCCGCAGCCGGTATTCGGCGCGTGCCCGGAAGGCGCGGTCCAGGCCGACAGGGGAGCGGAGTGCGCGACAGTGGGCGTGCCGATGGACTACACCGATCCCGACGGACCGCGCATCGAGGTGACGGTCAGCCGGATCGCCGCCATCGGCGGGCGGCGCGGCGCGCTGTTCACCAATCCCGGCGGCCCCGGCGCGGACGCGCTCGACTTCTGGGCGCGGCGCGTCGATGTCATGCCCAGCGAACTGACGCACTACGACAGGTACGCGGTGCAGCCGCGCGGATTGCGCTGGGCCACACCGCTGCGCTGCGGCGCCACCGCCGAAGGGTCGAGCGGGGAACGGGTCTCGCTCGGCGGCGGCAGTCGCGAGAGCATGAAGAAGTCCTGCGATGCCGACCAACCCGGCTACCTCGACACCATCACCACCGAGAACACCGCGCGCGACCTGGACGCCGTCCGCGCCGCCCTCGGCTTGGACCGCATCGGCTACCTGGGCACCTCCTACGGCACCTACCTCGGCGCGGTCTACGCCTCGCTGTTCCCGCAGCGGGTCGAGCGAATGGTGCTGGACTCCAACGTGAATCCCGACTGGGTCTGGACCGAGGAATTCGCCCAGCAGCAGATGGCGAGCAAAGCGCGTCTCGACGACCTGTTCGCCTGGATCGCCGACCATCGCGACGACTATCACCTCGGCGATACCGCGCTGCAGGTCTATCAGACCTGGGTGCGTCTGGTCGCCGCGCAGGGCGGCGGCTGGTACGCCAACCTGACCCCGCCGCCCGCCTCCGTAGCCGACCTGCCCGGCACATTGCCCGAACCACTCGCCCAGATCGCCCGCGACGGCTTCAACAGCGGTATGGAACAGGCAGGCAAGGTGCAGAACCTGCTGCGCGCCCTGATCTCCGGCGGTGCGTCGGCGCAGGTTCCGCTGCTCGGTGCGACCTCGGTCGCCTCCTACTCCCGCACCTTCTGGCCCATCCTGGCGGGAGCGATGGCCGATCTGGTCGCCGATCCGACGAATGTGGGTCGGCTGCAGGCCATCGCGGGCGCGGCAGGCTCCGACCCCACCGGACGCTTCGTCTTCTCCGCCATCACCTGCAATGAGAACACCGTGCACGGCCGTCTCGAACTGGTCGGCGCCGCGGTCGGCACCATCGTTTCCGGTGGCAATGCCATGGATGCGCGAGCCGACCTGGTGCGCTCCGGTCTGGCGTGCGGCGGGTGGCCCGCGGTGGCCACTCCAGTCCCCCTCACGGGTGCCGGTCTGCGAACCAAACCGCTTCTGCTGCAAAGCAAACACGATGCGCTCACCGCCTATGCGGGCGGTCCGGCGATGGCCCGTGCGCTCGGTGGCACCCTGATCACCGTCGAGGGCGGCGACCACGGCGCGTTCGGTCGCCACAACACGGTGGTCGACGACGCGGTGGTCGAGTACCTGCGGACCGGGACCGTAGCGGTCGTCAGCGCCGAGCAGGCGCCGCTGCGCTGACCACGCGGGGGTGTGCGGCGGTTCGCGGAGTGGTTGCGCTGCGGTAGGTGCGATCGCGTTCCACAATGGTCGGCGTGATGACGGCTGTGCCTCGAGTGGTGCTCGCACCGGACAAGTTCAAGGGATCGCTGGATGCGCCGGGGGTGGCCGCGGCATTGGCGGCAGGGATTGCCGGTGTGGCGCCGGGGGCGGAGATTCGCGAGGTCCCCGTCGCCGATGGCGGTGACGGGACGGTGGACGCGTTCGTGGCGGCCGGTTGGCAGCGGATCTCGTTGACCGCGCCGGGGCCGACGGGTGTGGACGCGTCCGCTTCGTACGCGGTGCGGGGCGATACGGCCGTCATCGAGTTGGCGGCGGTGGTCGGATTGGCGAAACTGCCCGGCGGACAGTTCGATCCGCTGGGTGCGGGCACCGAGGGCCTCGGGGTGGTCATCGGCCACGCGCTGGAGGACGGTCGCACGAATATCGTGCTCGGTCTCGGCGGTAGCGCCTCCACCGATGGCGGCGCGGGCATGCTGCGCGCATTGGGGGCGCGCCTGTTCGACGCGCAGGGCCGCGAATTGTCAATGGGCGGAGCGGCATTGCTGGATGCCGCCCGATTGGAATGCGCCGCAATGCATCCCGGCATCGCAGGGGCGCGCTTCACCCTCGCCTGCGATGTCGACAACCCGCTGCTCGGTCCGCAGGGCGCGGTCGCGGTGTATGCCGCACAGAAGGGCGCGACAGCCGAAGATATGACGCTTCTGGAAGCGGCACTGGCCAATTGGTCGCGCCTGGCCGGTGCGGGCTACGCCGGAACCCCCGGCGCGGGCGCGGCGGGCGGCACCGGCTACGGCGCACTCGCCCTCCTGCACGCCGAAGTCCGCTCCGGCATCGAGCTGATCCTCGAACTCCTGGATTTCCCAACCCTGCTCGCCGATGCCACCCTGGTCGTCACCGGCGAGGGCTCGCTCGATCCCCAGAGCCTGCACGGCAAGGCCCCGATCGGCGTCGCCCGAATGGCCCGCACCGCAGGGATTCCCGTACTGGCGGTCGCGGGCCGAACCTTGCTCACCGGACCCGAGATCGAAGCGGCCGGTTTCGCCGCTTGCTACACCCTTACCGACCTGCAACCGGATTCGACGCTGTCCATGACGCATGCCGCCGAGCTACTCGAGCGCATCGGTGCGAAACTGGCCGCCGATCATCTTTGAACGCAGCACGATTCGTCCCGCCGTCCGCGATCCCTTTAGTGTCTCCGGTGCGTGCTTGCTCCTCTTGGCATCACTTCACTATGCCGACTCGACCATCTGCCCGGTGAGTTGGGCGCGATTGCGGTCGGCCCACTCCTCGAGCGGATGCAGGGCCATCCGCAACTGCTCGCCGAGCGGGGTGAGCGAGTATTCGACCCTGGGCGGGATTTCCGGGTAGATCTCCCGGTGCACGACACCGCTGGCTTCGAGTTGCCGCAGGTTCTCGGTGAGCACCTTCTCGCTGACACCGTCGAGCAGGGCGCGGATCCGGCCGAAGCGCTGCGGACCGTCACCAAGCACCCACATCAGGTGCATCTTCCATTTGCCGCCGACGACATCGATCGCCAGTGACATGCCGCAGACCTCCGCGTGATCCGCATCACCGTTCATCGCGCGCGCACTCCCTGTGACCATATTTCGAACCTCGAGGTAAGCAACCGCACCCGAATGTGCGGTCTTCCCGACTCTACCTGCGGTGATGACCATGGATTCGGCGCGCAGCATCCGAAATCAGACCCGAAGGGAAATGCAGCACATGTCGGCGAACACCGCGAACACCGCACATTCCGTAACCGTGCTCGGCCTCGGCCCGATGGGGCAGGCCATGGTCCGAGCCTTCCTCGCGGCGGGCACCGAGGTGACGGTATGGAACCGCAGCCCCGAAAAGGTCGACGCCATGGTCGAATTGGGCGCGCGCAGGGCGGCGACCGTCGCCGAGGCGTTGGACGCCAATGCACTGATCGTGATCAGCCTGACCCACTACGCCGCCATGTACGACGTGCTCGGCCAGGCGCGAGATCATTTGGCGGGCAAGGTGATCGCCAATCTGTCCTCCGATTCGCCTGTGCGGGCCCGCGAAGGTGCGCAGTGGGTGCGATCGCATGGGGCACGGTTCATTTCCGGCGGCGTCATGTCGGCGGGCGACAACCTGACGCATCCGGCCTCCTACATCTTCTACAGCGGTCCGCGCGAGGTGTTCGACGCCGTCTCCATCCTGCTGAGTCCACTGAGTCCGCAGGAGTACCTGGGTGCGGACGACGGTCTGGCGCAGATCTTTTACCAGGCGGGTCTGATCGTCTTCCATCCGTGGATGCTGGCTTTGGATCAGGCTTTCGCCGTGATCGAGCGTTCCGGACATCAGATCGACCAGTTCCTCCCGTACGTGCAGCGCGCCACTCAGGCATATCCGCACTTCATCGAGGAATTCGCGGCGGCGGCCAAGGTCGGCGGTTGGGGAACGGAGGCGGGTCTGCGCATGATGGACGCGGGTGCACAGCACATTATCGAGGCCAGCGAGGAGGTCGGCGTCGATGCCACGCTCTCCCATGCCTCGCAAGGGCTTTGGCGGCGCGCCATCGCGGCGAGCGAGCAGGAGGGCCGCGCGGTGCCCGTGTATGAGGTGATCTCCGGGGGGCCCGCCTGAGTCAGGCAGATCGGATACCGCCTGACTCAGGCGGATTCGACGTTCGAACCCAACCGGGGGAAGGGGGCGGTGGAGAAGATGACCTCCACCGCCACCTCGAAGTGCGCCGCGAGGCGCAGCGCCAGGTGCAGGCTCGGGCTGTACTCGCCGCGCTCCAGATAGCCGATGGTCTGGTAGTGCACGCCGAGCGCCTCGGCCAGTTCCCGCCGCGAGATGCCGCGTTCGGCGCGCAGCATGGCGATCCGGTTGTAGATGACCTCAGTAGGCACGCTGCATAGCCCTATCACGGCGCGCGGCGAGCCTGCCGCCGGACTCCCTGCGGGCCATGCGGCGCAACAGGATCGGCGCCAGACTCAGGCCGAGGACGGCCCACACGCCGAGCACCGCTCCGGTCTCCCAGTGCCGCCAGGACGCGCCGATCTCCACGGCCGCGGCCGCGTCGGGCAGCATGGCCGCGCGGGTGCCGAGCCCCATCCAGTAGATGGGGAAGATCTGGCCGATCACCTGCAACCAGGTGGGCAGCGCGGTGATCGGGTAGAAGATGCCCGAGACGGCGCCGAGGGCCATGATCGGCAGGCCGAGGAGTCCGAGGCTGCGCGGGCTCGACAGCACCGATCCGACGACGGCCCCGATGGGTAGCGTCGCCAGCAATCCGAGCAGAACCGTCCCGATCAGGAGCAGCCAGGATCCCGGACCGCGCAGATCCGTACCGCCGATCATGATCAGGCCCGCGATGAGCACCACGACGAACGGGACCAGCACCGAGCCCGATACCGTGACCACCTTGCCGACGAGGTAGCCCAGGATGCCGTTGGGAGTCGCCTTGGCGCGCAACATGGTTCCGTCCTCGCGGTCGAGGACCAGGACCTGCGCCATGAGCATGGTGGCGTTGAAGCCGACCAGCATGCCCAGGATGCTGGGCAGTGCCAGTGTGCCCAGGCCGATGCCGGTCCCGCCGAAGGTGTGTCCGCGCATGAAGAACATGGCCACCACCGTGCCCATGGGCAGGAACAGCAGGGAGAACAGGTCTTCGGAGTTGATCAGTGCCTGGCGCAATTCGATTCCGCCCCTGGCGATTCCGAGCCGGATCGCAGATATGCGCGGATTCATCGCCCGACCTCCTCGAGTGTGCGCACCTCGGTCGTGTGACCGGATTCGAAGTCCCGGACCAGCGTCATATAGGTGTCTTCCAGTGAGGCGCGGCGCACCTCGAGTTCCCCGATCGCCGCGCCGTATTGCTTGAACAGTTCGTGGACGAATTCGGTGGCTTCGGCGGTGCTGTGCACGTAGCGCTGTCTGTCTCGGGTCCAGCGCACCTCGGCTTCCCCCGCGATGCGCCGGGACAGTTCGTCGGCCGAGCCGTCGGCGATGATCCGGCCGCCCGCGAGCACCAGGATGCGGTCGGCCAGTTTCTCGGCCTCGTCCAGGTCGTGGGTGGTGAGCAGGATGGTGGTGCGGTGGTCGTCGGCGAGCCGGTGCACCAGGTCGTGGAATTCGCGCCGGGCTTGCGGATCGAAGCTCGCGGTGGGTTCGTCGAGAAACAGCAGCTCGGGCTTGCCGACGATGCCGATGGCCACATCGAGTCTGCGTCGCTGTCCGCCGGACAGTGTCATGATCCGCTGCCCGGCCTGTTCGGTGAGTCCGACGGCTTCGATCAATTCGTCGGTGTTCCAGGGGCGTTGAACGCCGTTGGCACTGTAGGGCCGGTAGTAGGCGCCGAGGTGGGCCAATAGTCGGCGCACGGTCCATCTGCCGTGATCGCGCCAGGATTGCAGCACGATTCCGATGCGCGCCCGCCAATCCTCGCCGCCGCGCGTCGGATCGGTGCCGAGGATCTCGACTCGGCCCGCCGATGGTTTGCGGAAACCTTCCAGGATCTCGATGGTGGTGGTCTTGCCCGCGCCGTTCGGTCCGAGCAGTGCCACCACCTCCCCGCTGCGGGCCTGGAAGGTGACGTCCTGCAAGACATCTCGCGCGCCGTATCGCATGCGCAGCCGCTCGACGTCTATCGCGACGTCTTCACCCACGGTCATACTCGTCCCTCCGTTGTGGGTTTCAGATTCTTCGTAGCATATCTACTACATTTCATCGCCACAATGCGATCGACCGAGTGGGGATTCGGAAAATGAGAGCAGTGCTCTTGACGGAGGGGTGACGTTGTGCGAGAGTTGTTCACAACAGAGAGCAGCGCTCACAAGGGAGAAGATCAATGACCACCACGACACAGACCGCGGCCACTCGCTACATCGGCCCTTCGGGGCTCGACCCGATCATGAACCGCCTGGCCAACTGGCTGCCCAAGCTCGGAATCAGCGTCATGGGTTCGCGGCTGCTCGCCGTACGCGGACGCAAGAGCGGCGAATGGCGCACCACCATGGTCAACCTGCTGATCGACGACGACGGCGCCCGCTACCTCGTGGCCCCGCGCGGCCGCACCCAGTGGGTGCGCAACCTGCGGGTGGCGGGCGCCGGTGAACTGCGGCTCGGTCGCCGCGTCGAGACCTTCACCGCCGTCGAGGTCGCCGATGCCGACAAGATTCCGGTGCTGCGGCACTACCTGCGCAAGTGGGGCTGGGAGGTCGGCCGTTTCTTCGATGGCGTCACCAAGGACGCCTCGGATGCGGAACTGGCCGCCATCGCGCCGGGCTTCCCCGTCTTCCGTATTGGGTGAATCACACAGCGCGGGCCAGGAATTCGATGGCGGCCGCGTAGCCCTGAATACCCATGCCCGCGATCACGGCGGTGGCGATCGCGGAGAGGAAGGAGTGGTGGCGGAACTCCTCGCGCGCGTGCACATTGCTGATGTGCACCTCGACGATGGGGAGTTCCGGGATGACCAGCGCGTCCCGCAGTGCCACGGAGGTGTGGGTGAGTCCGCCGGGATTGATGACGATGGCCGATTCCGCGCCCCGCGCCCGATGGATCCGATCGATCAGCGCCCCTTCGGAATTCGACTGGAAGGCCACGATCTCCCGATCGAAGCGCGCCGCCGTCTCGCGGCACAGTTCCACCACGTCCTCGAGTGTGGCCGCCCCGTACACCTCGGGCTGCCGAATGCCGAGCATATTGAGGTTCGGACCGTTGAGGACCAGGATCGGGCCGGTTTCCGCCATGGATGCGACCCTATCCCGGTCCGCTATTACAGCCCGCGCGGACCTTCCGAACGCAGATCGTCGACCTTGCGCATGGCATCGCGCAGTTCGGCCAGCCAGTCCTCGGCGTGTTCGCCCGCGAGTCGGACCGTCCAGGCCAGCGCGTCGGCGCGGGAGCGGGCCACACCGGCGTCGACCAGGGTATCGAGCACCTTGCGTTCGGGCTGGCGCAGCCGGGTCATGACCGGCACGGCCAAATGCGTGAACATGATTCGCTTGCCGTCGACGCTGACGCCCCAGGCGACGCTGCGCCCGTAGCGGTGCTGGGCCTCGTCGGCGATCCGCATGCGCGCCGGGCGGGTGGTTTCCCGGAATCGGGCGATCAGACCCTCTTTTGTCGCCGTCGGGAGTTCCGAGGTGTCGGTATCGGTCGCTTCCGTGCCCGCTGTCGTTTCCGGATTGTCGAAGGCGAGCTCACCGATGACCACGATCTCGTCGCGATCGATCTCGAGTTCGGGCCTGCCCGTGAACCAGTTCTCCGGCAATCTTCCGGCGAACCAGTCGGCGGCATCGGTGGTCTCGGGGAGGTCGGCCTGTTGCCAACCGCCGGTGCGTCCGAAACCGCGACCGCGATGGGGATGCCTCATGGGTGATCACCTACTTACTGTGCTGCGTTTATTTCAGTGATTACAAGATTACGTCGAAATATCACGGTGGAATTCTGCTGCGCGCGAACGCGGAAAATCGCGGAATCACCCCTGGTCGCATCGGAAAACGCCGATCGAGCCCCCTCGTGCGAGAACCGGGGGGCGCGGCCGGTAGCGTAGCTGGGCGGTTTGTCGGTCCGAGGTATGGGCAACGCTATGGTCGGCCGCGTTCGGCGGGAAAGCGCGCCTTATCGGGCAGAATTGACATGCTGAGCACGGGTAAGGTCCTCGTCGGCCGACCAGGCCGCGAGTAGGTCCGATTCAGGTACGGTGGTCTTGTTACTGGAGTGACAAGAGTGAAGAGTGGGCGACATGGATGTGTGGGGATCCCGCCGCTTCCGCGTCCGGGGCGCGTTGGCACTCATGGGTGCGGCGGTGCTCACGTTTGCGATGGGATCGTGTGGACTGCAGAACAGAACGAGTGAGGCCGAGGCCGTCGTCGAACGGTTCACCGGCCTGCTCGATGACCAGAACTACGCCGACGCGGCCCAACTCACGTCCTATCCGAGCGCCGCGTCGGCAACGCTGAAGCAAATGTTCGCGGGCCTGCAACCCGGCAAGGTCGACTACAAGAAGACCCAATTCATCTCGCTGGACCGGGAATCCGCCATCTTCAGCATGGATGTCGCGTGGAACTTCGGGGACAAGCGCAACTGGAACTACTCGCTCAAGGGCAATGTTCGCAAGCTCGCCATCGGCTGGCGCATCTCCTGGGATCCCGCCGTCGTCATGCCGCAACTCGACCACAATCGCACCGTGCGCCTGGTGCGCACCATGCCGACGCCCGCACCCAAGGTCATCGACTACACCGGCCAGCCATTGATGACCGAACAGGTCATCAATGTGGTCAAACTCGATCCGGCGCGGGTCACCGATCCGGTGCTGTCCACCGACGCGTTGGCCAAAGCCATCGAACCGGTCGCCCCGCTCATCACCGGACCGGCGCTGCTCGAACAGTTGGCCACCTCGCAGGGCAAACCGATCGTCGCGGTGAACCTGCGCGAAGGGGATTTCGCGATCCTGGAGCCGAAACTCGCCGCGGTGCCCGGTGCGGTCCTGGAGAAACAGCCCAGGCTCATCGCCGCCGACCGGCGAGTCTGGTCACCGATGCTGGACGCGCTGCGCAAGGTCCAGGAGGACAGTCAGACCCAGCACTCCGGCTGGGGCGTGCAACTCTTCGAACAGGACGGTCGCTATGTCGGCCAGCCCGCCGGCTACCAGGGGCCACCCGGCCCGGATATCGCCGCCACCCTGGATCAGAAACTCCAGCGCGCCGCCGAGGACGCGGTGGTCAGCGTCGGCACCCCCGCCTCGATCGTGGCCATCCAGCCCTCCACCGGCGCGATCGTCGCGGTCGCGCAGAACAGTCAGGCCAGCGAGCACGGATCGGTCGCCTTCACCGGGCTCTACCCCGTCGGCGGCATGCTCGAACTGTTCCGCAATATCGCCGCGGTGAACAAAGGCAAAGCGCCGCAGGATATTTCGGTTCAGGATGCGGCCGAGGCGGCCACCGCCCTCGGCATCGGCGTCGACTTCAAGGTGCCCGGCCTCGACGAGGTCACCGGGCGGATCACCGTCGCGGGGCGCAGCGCCGAACAGGTGCGGCAGGGCGGCGGCAGCGACGCGGTGCTGGCCAGCCCCTACGGGATGGCCATCGCGGCGGCGTCGGCCGCGCGCGGCGGCGTCGTCGCGCCGATGATCGAGGTGGGCCGCCCCGGCGCCACCGAGGCGCAACTCGGTCCGCTGTCCCCGCAGGTGCAGGATCGGCTGCGCGCCATGTACCGCGAATCGACCGATCGGCCCGAGTTCACCACGGTGCGCACCTATCGCGACGTCACGGGATATATCGCCACCGCGGGTCCGGACGGCTGGCTCGTGGCCACCCTCGGCGACCTGGCCTTCGCCATTCACATCAACGATATCGACGCCGAGAACGCCACCTCGCGCATGGCCGCGCGACTATTGCAGTCACTGGCCACCCCCGACCGCGACAAGTGAATTCGGCTACCGCTCGAGCGCTTTCACCGCACCGCGCCAACCCAGCAGGAACAGCGCGAGCACCGCCGCCGCCACGCCGACGAAGCTGAGCGCGATGGTCTGACCGCTGAGCACGCGCAGCACCATGCCCCCGACCAGAGTGCTGAACCAGATCAGAATTCCGCTGGGCCACAGCGCCGTTCGCGGGAACCGATTCACCAGCACCACCGCCCAGCCGATGGCGAGCCCGGTCGCGAACGGCCACAGCGTGCGTAGCATGCCCGCCAGCACCGCCTCGTCATGACTGCGCCTGCCGATCGCACAGAACAGGATGACCAGCAGTGCGTCGACTGCCAACGGCGCCAATCTCTTCACCCTCGAAAGGGTAATCGGGCGGGCTTGCGGAACCGGCCCGCGACACCGCCGAACTCGCAGGCGCGGCCACGCAACCGGCTGGTAGAGCCCAGTTTTCGGATCGGAGAGAGATCGAACACTAGCGGGTGCGGCGCTGCTCGAATTCCTGCTCGTACTGGGCGTCGGTGGCGTCGGAGGTGCGGAACATGAACGCGAAGACGATCCAGCCGATAATGGCCACCAGCACGAAGCTGACCAGCCGGTACATGAACGCCGCCGCGACCGCCTGCGCGACCGGCAATTCCGCGCCGACAGTGAGCCCGTACATCAGGGTCGCGTCCACGTAGACGATGCCGCCGGGCGCGAACGGAATCGAGCCGACCGCCTTACCCGCCGTGAACGCGAGCAACAACCCGGCCAGTTTCGGATCCGCCCCCACCGCGTAGCAGGCCGCGCCCAGACAGGCCACATCCGCGAACCGGTGCACCACCGCCCAGCCCGCCACCGCCAGGCCGTCGCGTTTGCCCAGCTGGACCGATTCCAACTGGCTCAGTGTCTCGGCGAGTTTGTCCGCACCCGCGGTGGCCGGGCGGCGGCGCACCCGATTGACTGCCGCCAGCACGCACCGCAACGTCGACTCCAGTGCGCCCGGATTGCGCGAGACGTAGTTACCCGCGAGCACCAGCGCCAGCACCCCCGCCAGCGAGACGATCAGTTGAAACGGCCCGACCCGATCCCCGACCAGCACCGCGCCACCCACACCGAGCAGTGCGAGCCCGGCCGCGGCGACCACACCGGAGAACACCAACTGCCACGACGCCACGATCGGACTCGCACCCCAGCGGCGCGTCTGCCGATAGGTGAACGCGGTGGAGAACACCTGCCCGGCGGGCAGCGTCACCGCCATCGCGGTCGCGCCGTAGACCACCGCGACGGATCGACGCTGATCGACCTGCACACCGCCCGCGTGCAGCAGCCGCTTCTGCACCCGCGCGTAGCCGCTCATCGACAGCGCCTGCATCCAGACGCAGACCAGCACCCAGGCCCAGTACAGCTCGGTGAGCTTGCGCCAGGACTCGTGCAGGCGCGGCCACAGATACCAGCCCTCGCCGATCAACAGGGTGAGCAGAGCCGCACCGACCACCCAGCGGACCCACCGGTATCGGCCCCGGCCCGGCCCCGGCATGCCGCTTACCGCCGCGCCCGTGCGCGCGGCAGGGCGCGCGGATCCGTACTTATTCGCCGAGGCACGCGGTCAGCCTAACGAATCGACCGATTCCAGGCCGGTATCGTCGCCGTTCGCCTCGGAAGCGTCGTCCTTCGGCCAGGCAGGCACGGTCTTTCGGCGTCGGCCGCGCAATTGCACCTCATCGCCGGAAATCCACTGCCGCTGCTCGGATTCCTCGGCGAAATACAGTGCGCTGCCCGAGGCCAGCACCCGGCCCGGCTGATCCTTGGCCAATTCGGTCAATCGGGAGGCCTCGTTCACCGGGTCACCGATCACCGTGTATTCGAAACGATTCGCCGCACCTATATTCCCGGCCACCGCCAGCCCGGCCGAGACGCCGATACCGATATCGAGACCCGGCACCTCGCGCAGGGTTTCGCGCAGCTCACGCGCCGCCGCCAGGGCCGCGGACGGCGCGTCGGGGCGGTCCAGCGGAGCGCCGAATATGGCCAGCGCGGCATCGCCGACGAATTTGTTGACGAACCCGTGATGCCGATCGATCACATCGACGACGATCCGGAAGAATTCATTGAGCAGGCTGACCACTTCGGTGGGCGGATGTTCGGCCGCCGTCGCGGTGGAACCGACCATATCCACGAACAGCACCGCGACGAAACGCGTCTCCCCACCCAATTCGGTGCCGTAATCCAGCGCCCGCTGCGCCACATCCTCCCCGACATGCTGACCGAACAACTCCTGCAGATGACGGCGTTTGGCCGCCTCCTCCATCATCCGATTGAATCCCACTTGCAGCAGCCCTATTTCACTGCCGTCGAAGACCGCGACCTGCACATCGCGCGCCCCCGCCTGCACCCGGTCGATGGCCTGGCTCAATTGGCGGACCGGATCGGAAATGCTGGAGGCCGTCAGCATCGACAGCGCCAACGCCTGGGAGATCACCACCCCGCACAGCAGCAGAATCGAGATGGCCAGCGAGGTCGCGCTGAACTTCACATCCGAGGAGATCTGCGTGATGCACAGCAGCACGATCGCGAAGGCGGGCGCGAAGGTGCCCATCCCCCAGGTCATGGCCATTCTGGTGCCGACGCCCGCGGTGAGGGTGTGATCGAAGCTGCCCGCGGTGAGCGCCTCGGCGGCCACCGGCCGCAGAATTCGCTCGCCCAGCATGTAGGTGAACCCGAACACGATTGTAGCGGCCATACATTCGGTGACGATCACCGTCGCCGCCAACTTCGGCTCATTGACGATGATCAGCGCCGCCAGAATCGCGCCGCCCACCAACCACAGACCCAGATGCAGAATCGCTTGCCGCAGCGGCGCGTGCAGCGCCGCCATCTGCTCCTGCCTGCTGGGCGCCCCGCCGCGCAGCTGCCAGCGCATGACCGGACGCAGCATGAACGCCGAAGCCGCCACGCTGAGCAGCCCGCCGACCACGAAGATCAGGCCGGGCACGAATAACCCCAGATCCCGCACACCCGGCGCCGACCCCTCCGGAACCGGCAACCCGTACCGGATGAACGCCCAAACCAGCACCGCACCGAACGCATTGGCCAACAGCATCGACGCCAAATACAGCGGCCAACGCGTATGCATCGTCTGCTTGACGGCCTGCAAGTTCTGCGATAGCTCCTGCATGGTTGCTCAGCGGCCGCGCGCCGCAGTCGGTGCGCGGGTGTCCGTCGTCCATGGACCCCAGAAGGTCAGCCACATGGGACAACACGCTACCGGCGCGCAGTGCGCACCGGACAACCGCGCCGATGCGGTCGGCGCCAGGTTCGAGGAGGTATCGCCCAAGGGCTACCAGGCGTACCTCCGCCTTCGCTCCGGCCGTGCGCGGTCTGAGGAGGCTTCGCCGCTGTGGCATTAGGCTCGCGAGGGTGACCGACCCCAAGGTGAGCAGTCCAGCTTCTGATCGGCGCTCGGCGACGGCGGAGAGTCGGTGGGCCGTGCCGAAGGGGTGGGTGGCGGCGGATGCCGTGCATCCGCTGGTGCGGATGTCGGCCGAATGGTGTTGGCGACTGCTGATCATCTTCGGGGCCGCGTTCGCGGTGTGGCAGTTGATTCAGAAGTTGAACACCGTGGTTATCCCGACGGCGTTGGCGCTGCTGGCGGCCGCGCTGCTCGCGCCGCTGGTGAACGCGATGAATCGGCTCGGCATTCCGCGTTCGCTCGGGGTGTTCGTGGCGCTGGTCGGCTCGCTCGGGGTGGTGGCGGGCATCATGACCTTCGTTGTCGAACAGTTCATCGCGGGCGTGCCGCAACTGTCGGACGAGGTCACCCATTCCATTCACGCCATCCAGGACTGGCTGATCAACGGACCACTGCATCTGAGCAATGAGCAGATCCGGAACGCGGGCGACACCATCGTCAAGACCATTCGCGCCAATCAGGACGCGCTGACCAGCGGCGCCCTCGCCACCGCCACGGTGATCGGCCACATTCTCACCGGCGCGTTCCTGACCTTCTTCATCCTCATCTTCTTCCTCTTCGGCGGCGATCAGATCTGGGAGTTCGTCACCCGGCTGATTCCCACCGCGCACCGGGACCGGGTGCGCACCGCGGGCCGCTTGGGTTTCGGGACACTGGTCGGATTCGTCCGAGCCACCGTGGTGGTGGCGGCCGTGGACGCGGTGGGTATCGGCTCGGGCTTGGCGATCCTGTCGGTGCCGCTGGCGCTGCCACTGGCCTCGCTGGTCTTCGTCGGCGCGTTCATCCCCATCATCGGCGCGTTCCTGGCCGGATCCATCGCGGTATTCATCGCGCTGGTGACCAAGGGCTGGGTGACCGCGCTGATCGTGCTCGGCATCATCGTCGCGGTGATGCAGCTGGAAAGTCATGTGCTGCAACCACTGCTGCTCGGTCGCGCGGTGAGCATCCATCCGCTGGCGGTGGTGCTGGCCATCGCGGCGGGCGTGGTGATCGGCGGGATCGGCGGCGGTCTGATGGCGGTGCCGATGGTGGCCGTGCTGAATACCGCGATCCGCTCGCTGCTCGCCGACAATCCGGAAGAGGTGTACCAGCAATTGCATACGGGGACGAGGATGTTCGAGGCCGAACCGGATCAGCCGCGCGATGTGGAGATGCTCGAGCCTGCGGGCGGATCCGAATCCGTCCCGACGCACAATTCCGTCGAACACGAATCCGGTGCCGCGGCAGGCGAATCCGATGGCACCCGTTCGAACGGCTGAACCCGATATCGCGGCCGCGCCGCTGTGGCGGGCGGCGCAGGCGCTGCGGTTGGTCACACTGCTCTACGCGATCGGGCAGCAGATCGCCTCGGTGTCGCATTATCACAGTCGACGGTTGAGCTGGGTGTTGGTCGCGTCGCTGGCGCTGTGGTCGCTGATATCGGCACTGCTGTTGTCGCAGTGGCGTTTTCCCGAATCGGCGCGGCGGCTGCGCGGGTGGGTGGTGCTCGGGGACCATATCGTGGTCATCGCGCTGATGGCGTCCACCCGGTTGGTCGCCGATTACGGCTGGTATCACGGTCATCAGACGCTGCCGACCACGCTGTGGTCGGCGAATGCGGTGATCTCGGCCGGAATCCTGTTCGGCCCGGTCGGCGGTTGTCTTTCGGGTCTGTTGATCGCCACGGTCGCGCTCACGGTGCGCGATCAGTGGGGGCAGGACGTGTGGACGGATGCGACCGTGCCCGTTCTGGTCTCGGTCGGATTGGCGCTCGGTTTGGCCGCCGATACCGCCCGACGCGCCCAGGAGCAGTTGCAGCGCGCGGTGCGCATGACCGCGGCGGCCGAGGAGCGCGAGCGACTGTCGCGTCAGGTGCACGACGGAGTGCTCCAGGTGCTCAGCTATATCAAGCGGCGCGGTACCGAAATAGGCGGCCCCACTGTGGAATTGGCGCAGCGCGCCGGCGAGCAGGAGGTGGCGCTGCGCATGCTGGTCTCCGAGACCGGACCGCGTCCGGATTCCGGTGCGGCCGAGGTGGATCTGCGTCCACTGTTGAGTGTGCACGCCACACCTTCGGTATTCGTCTCGGCCCCCGGTGATCCGGTGCTGGTGTCGCGCTGGGTCGCGGGTGAGCTCGCCGCCGCCGTGGCCAATGCGCTCGACAATGTCGCGCTGCACGCCGGATCCGGTGCGAAAGCCTATGTGCTGCTGGAAGATACCGGTGACGAGTTGATTGTCAGCGTGCGCGACGACGGGGTCGGGATCCCGGCGGGCAGGTTGGCGCAGGCAGCGAGCGAAGGTCGGATGGGTGTCTCGCGATCGATCATCGAGCGCGTCGCGGCGCTCGGCGGTACGGCCGCGCTGCTCACCGAGGCCGACGGTGGTGAGGGCGCCGAGTGGGAATTCCGGGTTCCGCGATCGTGACGGGAGGCGTATGTTGACGGAAAATGCTGCGGCCGAGGAGATTTCGGTCATGGTGGTGGACGACCACCCGATGTGGCGCGACGGGGTGTCCCGCGATCTGGCCGAGGCCGGATTCCAGGTCGCGGCCACCGCGGACGGTGTCGCGGCCGCCACCCGGCGAGCGAGCGCGGTGCGGCCGACGGTGGTGCTGATGGATATGCAGCTCCCCGACGGCAATGGCGCGCTGGCCACCGCCGAGGTGCTGCGCGTCTCGCCCGACAGCCGGGTGCTGGTGCTGTCGGCCTCCGCCGAACGCGCCGATGTTCTCGATGCGATCAAGGCCGGGGCCTGCGGATATCTGGTCAAGAGCGCGTCGGCCGCCGAACTCGCCGCCGCCGTGCGCGCCACCGCGGCCGGACAACCGGTGTTCACGCCGGGTTTGGCCGGTTTGGTGCTCGGCGAGTACCGGCGCATGGCCACCGCGCCCGCGCAACCGGACCAACCCGCCCTCACCGACCGCGAGACCGAGGTGCTGCGCATGGTGGCGAAAGGGTTGTCCGCCAAGCAGATCGCGGCGCGGCTCGGGCTCAGTCACCGCACGGTCGAGAACCACGTACAGGCCACACTGCGCAAACTCCAGCTCGCCAACCGGGTCGAACTGACGCGGTACGCGATCGAACAGGGCTTGGAGTGACCGGGATCACCGATTTCGACGCGGTAAATCCGGGATTGCCCCGATATCGCGCGGGGGCTCCCATGGGTAATCTCGGTGACATGGGCGCTCCCGATCTCTCCAATGGCGCGCTGCCCCCGGTCGGTGACAGGGAGCTGCGAGTCTCCGACGTCGAACGCGAACACGTCGGCGGGCTACTGCAGCGTGCCGTCGGGTTGGGCATGCTGTCGCTGGGCGAGTTCACCGAGCGGATGGACACCGCCTTGGCCGCCAAAACGCGGGGTGAACTCAATGCCGTCCTGGTCGATCTGCCGGGTGTACGGATGATCGGTCAACCCGCGCCGCCGCGGCCGTTCGCCCAGCCCGCCTATGCCAAACCGCCCGCCCAGCCCGTCGCCGCGGGCAATGTCATCCGCAGCCGCATGTCCGGCGTCACCCGGCGCGGGCCATGGCAGGTCGCGCCCACCCTGCACCTGAACAACTGGTTGGCGGGCGTCACCCTGGATTTCACCGAGGCGGTGATGTCCACGCAGGTGGTCGAGTTGCGCATCGACGATGTGATGAGCTCGCTCACCTTGATCGTGCCCCCCGCCGCCACCGTCGACCTCAATGGCGTCGACCTGATCGGTTCCACGGTCAACAACAAGGTGCGCACCGGCCCGCCCATCGGCCCGCTGCACCTCGTCGTGCACGGGCGGGTTCGGCTCGGGTCGATCACCGCCAAGCACCCGTTCATGGCGCAGTGGCGCAAGCTCATTGGAAGTTAGCCCGGTACACCCAAACGTGAGGCGAAGGCCCGCAGCGGCATCTTCCGATCGTGATCGAGCAGTTCCGACACGATGTGTCGGGGCAGCGCCTGATATTTGATCCAGTCCGCGCCGCCGACCCGCTCGGCATTGAGCAGCGTGCTCAGCGCGTGCTCGTGGCGACCGGTGCGGGCCAGCGCCACGGCGGTATCGGTGAGGTGGCGGGCACGGGAGGCTTGGGGGAGTCCGCCGCCATTGGCCGGCATTGCCCGCGCGGCGGCCAGCGCCTCGGGATAGCGCTCGCTGGAGATATTCACATCCACCGTCTGCATGATGACTTGTGAAGGACCGAAATAGGTTTCGTAGTCCCTGCGGTCCATGCCCACGCGCCCGGCCACCTCCGAGGCGGTCTCGATCAGACTCAGGGCTTGCGGAACCTTCTGCTCGCGCCCGGCCGCCGTCGCGCCGAGCAGCACCAGCGATCCGTAGGCGCACAGCTGCGGTGCGCTCACCTCGCCGACGGGTTCCAGGCGCGCCGCCGCGGTGAGCGCCACCCCGCGCGCCTCCTCGTAGCGGCCCTGCACCAGTAGTTGCCAACCGACAGAGCCGCGAATCATGGCCAGCAGCAAGGGATCACGACCCAGTTCGGCCGCCGTCAGCGCCGACCGGATGGCCAGGAACGCGGGATCGGTCTGCCCCAAATGCACCAGGGTGCAACCGGTCACCCAGTACATGCGGGCCAGCAATTCGTTGGCGGCGGGGGCGGTGGCCGGATCGGCCGCGTGCACCGAGGCCCGCAATTGAATCAGACCCGAAGGCAGGATGGTGGTGAGCAATTCGTAGCGTCCCGCCCAGTACGCACCCCAGGCATAGGCCACCGCGCGCGCCGCCTCCTCGAGTTCGACGACCTCCTCCTCGCGGGTCTCGGCGAGCAGGTCGTCCACCGGGGTGAGCGCGCGGCGGATGGCGACAATCCCGGTATCCGGGTTGCCCGAGGGTATCCCCTGACGCTTGCCGATCAAGTCCGAAATGTCGACATCCAGTGCGCGAGCGAGCTTTTGGAGGCTCGCGATGGACGCTGTCTGCCGTCCGCCCTGCTCCAGCTTGCGCACCAGGTCCACGCTGACCCCGGCCTGGTCGGCGAGCTGACGCTGGGTGAGGGCCTTGCCGCGGAATTGCCGAATGCGCATCCCGATCGACGAATCGTCCATTTGCCCAATCCCTTTGTTAAATCTGGGTTTCAGGGTACGACGGTAGGTGATCGCGGAGCCCAAAAGTGGGACATTGCGTACGACTGGTTCCCCTGTCGCTGGAATACCGTTGCCTTTCTGCAACTTTGACTTTCTGCAACTTTGAGAATGCACAGGGGGTGCGGCAGCCCACCTCGCCCCCGGTACGGGAGGACTGACCCCGATGTTCGAGTTGTGTCGATCTCCGCATGACATTGTCGATCTGCTGCGTTACCAATTCGGCCTGCCGGTTCAACTGGTCGCGGGCCGCCCGATGATCGCCACCGGATCCGTGCTGAGCGCGGTGGTGATGCCCGCCGCTCTGGGCACCCCGGTACTGGCCGCCCTCGACTGCGACTACATCGCCCCCGTGGTCGCCGATCCGGGCGACCGCACCTGGACCTTCCTGGTCACCCCACCCGCCCCGGCGCTGCCTGTCGAAGTCCCCCTGCGCCGCGCCCTCGCCGTCCACGCCGTCACCATCGTCCCCGCAGGCCGCAACCTCATGCTCCCCTGCACCGATTCCCCGCAAGGCTGGCACTGGGCCGCCACCCCCACCCCGGCCCTGCTGCGCCTCCCACCCCGCTCCACGATCCTCTCCGCCGTCCTCCACCAAACCCGCACCCACGCCGCGATCCCTTAGACACGGCCGAGCAGTCCGAAGAGCGCTCCGAATCCGCTGGTTCATGCGGCAGCACAACTCGCCGCATTGGTTAACCTGTGTGATGCCGCTTCAGCCCGAGATCACGCAGGCCGACCTCCGCAACAGATCCGAAGCGATCCTGGATGCGGTCGAACACGGCCGCTCCTTCATCGTGACCCGCGATGGTCACCGGACCGCCGAGCTGACCCCGTTGCCGCGCCGTCGTTTCGTGACGCGCGCGGACTTCGCCGCGAAGTCCCGCGATGCCCCGGCGGTCGACCTCGACCTATTCCGCGCCGACCAAGACGCGGCCGCCAACCGCGAGGCGAGCACGTCTACGAGCCAGGCATGACGGCTGAGTCACCGGCTGCCCGTCGCACTATGGCAGTCCGTGTCAGTAGAGCGACATCTTCTCGGTCAGTAGACTGAGTTCATCTGCCGTCTTGCGGCTTTCAAGCTCGACCGGCGGCAGCAGTTCGTCAGCGACGAAGCAGCGATGCCGCGACTGGAAGGCCGATGGGTACAGCACATTCGCGTCATACACCACGGTGAATGCCAAGTCAGTAAAGCCCCATCTCCTCGGTGAGCTCGGTCAGTTCGTCTGCCGCCCTACGGCTTTCGACTTCGGACTGGTGTCGATAGGCGGCTAGGGAAGCCGCCTTTATACGGCGGTGCGAGCCAACCTTGCGGTACTCGATTTCACCGGCGTCCAACAGCTTCACCAAATATGGTCGCGAGACGTTCAGTATGTCGGCAGCCTGCTGGGTAGTGAACTCGGCATGCATCGGCACAACACTGACTGCCTGGCCTGCCGCTGTATTGGCAAGGACTTGACGCAGCACCTCGGCAACCGTGCGTGACACCGTCACGATCCGATCGTCCGCTTCGACGCGGATCGTGACGTCGGACCCACTGGAATCCGAGTCGAGGATCCGATTGAGTTGGCAGAGGGCCTGGTTCGCCTGCTCTGTCCCGTTGGGTCCGGCTTCTGGGGTCATTCCGGACCGTTGGTTTACCTTCAACCCGATCACCTCCTAGTCGAAATATACGAAATATTCGAATTAAACGCAACGTAGGAGGTGTGCTGGTCCGCTGGACTCGGCCCCGGAGTCCAGCGGCGGCGGCTACTCGTTGTCGCGGCGGCGGAGGAGTTCGTTGACGCTTACGGTGCGGCCGTCGTTGTTGTGGTGGCGGCCTTCGTCGCGGGGGGTGGCGCGGCGGGAGGAGCGGAGTTCGGCCATCCAGCTTTCGATGCTGCTGCGGCTGGTGTGGGGGCCGTTGTCCGGTTCGGGTTCGGGGGTTTGGGGTTGTGGGGGGACCGGGGTGGTGGCGTCGGTCGATGGAGTGGTCGGGCGCGGGGGGAGGATGCGCGGGGTTGGTTGGCCGGGCGCGTTTTGGGGTGCGGGCGGCTGAGTGGGGGGAAGGGGGCGAGCCGGGTTGATCGGCTGCCTGCGGATGGCCGAATCAGGTGTGGGGTAGCCCGGCTGGGTGGGGTGCGGCGGGTTCGGGGGCATCGGCTGGGGGGCACGGAACTGTTCGCCGCGTTGGGGGCTGGGCTGGATCGGGCGCGGTGCCGGGTTCGGCGGCAGATTGCGCGGATCGATCGGCTGCGGACCGGCGGTGGGAGGCTGGATGCGTCCCGTCGGGTCGATGGGCTGTGGACCCGAAGTGGGAGGTTGGATCCGGTTGATGGGCTGTGGACCCGAGGGGTGGGTGCGTCCCGCGGGCTGCGGTCCGGACTGGCCGCGTCCCGCCGGATCGGTGGGCTGCGGACCCGAATGGGGCGGCAGGACGCGCGGCTGGTTGCCGGGTTGCGGCGCGGAGCGCGGGGGCGCGATCGGGCGCTGTGCGGGCGGAAGGTGGTCCGCCGGAAGGGAATTCGGGGGGAGGTTGTGGGCGGACGAATCCTGGTCGAAGGTGTTCGGATAGTCCTCGCGCGCCATCGGTTCGGTGGCGGGGGGATTGGGTTGTCCGCCGCGGTCCGTATTGGTCAGCGGGGCGGGTGGGATGGGTGCGGGGGCAACCGTGCGCGGCGGTGCCGGCGGCTTGGTCGCGCCCGGCGGGGTGGTGCGAGTCGGGAATTCGTTGGAGCGCACGGTATCCGAGGGTGATGTCCAGGCGCTGAAGTCGCCATTGCGCAATGCCGCGGCCATGGCGGCGTCCGCATCAGCGGCCGCGAATTCGGTCGACGCCGCGTAGGTGTCGCGCTCCACGGGCGTGCCGTAGAAGTCGCGAGCGGGCGTTTCGGCCTGCGGTCCAAAGGAATCGCGGGGTTCGGCAGGCGGACCATAGGAGGCGCGTGCCGGTGGCTCGTTCGCTGCGCCGAATCCGCCTTGACCGGGGCCGAATTCACCGGGGGCGCTCCTGAATTCGCCGAGGCCGGTACCGGACTCGACCGGATTGATCCGGAATTCACCGAAGGCGGCATTGGACTCGCCGGGGGCGCTCCTGAATTCGCCGGGGCGAGCACCAGGCTCGCCTGCGGCGCCCGAATATCCTGTGCCGAATTGTCCTGGTGCCGCACTGAATTGGCCTGGCGCAGTACCTGATTGATTCGGGGGAGTGCCGAATTGGTCCGAGCCGGCGCTGAATTCGCCACCGGCAGCGGCATTCTCGACGCCCTCGGGCGCGACTACCGTCTGCGGCGGCATGGGCCGCGTCGGATCATGCTTGGTCACAACAGGTTTGGCGGTCTTGATCCTATCGAACCGCACGGTCGGCGCGGACGATTCGATCTCGTGAATGCTGCGCTTGCGCGGCGGCGACTTCTTGGTGCTGCCGAGCGCGGGCATGATCGTAGTGACCGGGTCGGTGACGGGCGTGGTCTTCACCAGGTCGACGACTTCGGCATTGCCCGGCATCTCGTCGTCGAGGACGGGTTCGCTGAGTCCGACTTTCTCCTGGATCTTCTTGAGCCACTTGGGTGCCCACCAGCAGTCGTCGCCGAGCAGTTTCATGGTGGCGGGCACCAGCAGCATGCGCAGCAGGGTGGCGTCGATGAACAGTGCCGCGACCATGCCGTAGGCGAGGTACTTCATCATCACCAGGTCGGAGAAGGCGAACGCGCCGGTGACCACGAGCAGGATGAGCGCGGCGGCGGTGATGATGTTGCCGGTGTGCGCGGTGCCCGCGCGCACCGCCTCGGTGGTGGACGCGCCCCTGGTCCTGGACTCGACCATGCGGGAGAGCAGGAAGACCTCGTAGTCGACCGAGAGGCCATAGATCACCGCCATCATGAGCACCAGGACCGGCGACATGATCGGCTGCGGGGTGAAGTTGAGCAGTCCGGACCCGTGTCCGTCGATAAAGATCCAGGTGAGAATGCCGAGGGTGGAACCCAATCCGAGCGCGCTCATGAGCGCGGCCTTGATGGGCAGCACCAGCGAGCCGAAGGTGAGGAACATCAGCAGCGTGGTGACGAGCAGAACGATGCCGATCATCCATGGCATGCGTGCCAGCAGCGTGTCGATGCTGTCCTTCTGGATGGCGGGCTGGCCCCCGACGTAGAGCTGAACGTTGTCGGGTATGTCCATCGAGCGCAGGTAGTCGATCGTCTCGTCGGGTTTCTCGGAGTCGATCAGGGTGGCGCTGGTGCGGTAGATGGTCTTGTCGGTGTTCGACTGGGAGGGCGCTTCGAAGGTGCCGATCAGGCCGGGGGCCTGCTGGGCCTGTTTCCAGACCTTGCCGACGTCCTGGCTGTTGTCCGACACCATGACCAACTGCACCGGGTCCGTCTTCTTCATGGGGAAGACCTTGGTGAAGTTCTGCAGCGCGACGCGCACCTTGTTGTCGGGTGGCAGGTAGCGCTCGTTGATACCGCCGAAGGCCAGATTCTTGACCGGAATGATCAGCAGCAGCAGCACGATGCACAGCGGGATGGCGATCTTGAGCGGGTGCTGCATCACCCAGCGGGTGGTCTTGCCCCAGATGCCGTTCTCCACCTCTTCGGCGGTTTTGGTGCGGCGGAATCGTTTGAGGCCCAGCATGTCCACCCGCGGGCCGAGGACGGCCAGCATGGCGGGCAGCATGGTGATGGCGGTGAGGGCGGCCAACGCCACGGTGGCGATGGAGCCGTAGGCGATCGATTTGAGGAAGCCCTGCGGGAACAGCAGCATGCCGCCGAGGCTGGCGATGATCATGGTCGCGGAGAACACGACGGTGCGGCCCGCGGTGACGACCGAGCGGCGCACGGCGGCGCGGGTGTCATAGCCTTCGGCCAGTTCCTCGCGGAAGCGACTGACGATGAACAGCCCGTAGTCGATGGCCAAGCCGAGGCCGATCATCGAGACGACATTGGAGATGAACGAGTTCACCTCGGTGAACTGCGTGATGGCCATGATGATGCCGTTGGCCGCGATGATCGTCAGCCCGCCGACGATGAGCGGCAGCGCGGCGGCGACGATACCGCCGAAGATGAAGAACAGCAGGATCCCGACGGCCGGGATGGCGATCAACTCCATGCGCCTGGCGTCGCTGGCGATGGTGTCGTTGAGGGTGCCCGCGACCGCTTGCAGGCCGGTGACCTGCACGTCGACGCCCGGTATGTAGAAGGCGTCCTTGACCTTGCGGAAGTTGCGCACCATATCGCTGTCGTTGTTGCCGACGATGGCGATCGAGGCGAAGGCGTACTTCTTGTCCTTGGACCCGAAGGTCGAGGCCAGGGTGGGGGTTTTGTCGTCGATCTTCCAGTAGGCGCCGTTGACCTTGTCGATCTCGTCCGGATACTGGGTGTGCAGTGTCCGCAGGTTCTCGATGATCTTGCTGTTCCACTGCGGGTCGTCGATCGTCTTGCCGTCGGGCGCGGTGTAGAAGACGATCACATCGCTGAGGTGGTCGCGCCCGAAGGCGCCGTCGGCGATATGGGCGGCCTTGGCCGATTCCGAGGTGGGATCGTCCCATCCGCTGGAGCTGAGGCGGTCTTCGACGCCGAATCCGTACGCGCCCAAGGCCAATAGGGCGGCACCGACTATGCCGATGACGGCAAAACGCAGTTTGTAGACCAGATCGCCCCAGCGTGTGAACACTAAGCGACTCCTTAGGCGGGGCGTGAGGTGAGCAGCGCGGACAGCGGACGGAACGGTTGCAGCCAAGCGCCTTCGTCGGGCAGCGAGTCGAGGCTCACCCTGGGCAGCGGTTCGCGGAACACACCGGGGATGTCCTCGAGGTCGATGAATTCGAGGGTATCGGATGTGACGGCCCAACTCGCGTGCTCGCGGAAGCCGAGCACCTGCACGGGCACGCCCGCGGCGGCGATGCGCTCGAGTGGTTCGCGGAAGGCTTGACCGTCGGCGGAGGCGACCATGATGCCCGCGAGTCCGGCGCCGCGGCGGCGCATCTCGATGTGGGCGAGCATATCGGCGTCGACGTCGGAGTCCTCGTCGATCTTCGGTTTGGCGAAGACCGCGTAGCCGACATTGCGCAGCGCCTCCACCCAGGGCCGCACCACATCGGCGGTGCCGGGGGCGATATTGGTGAAGACGGTGGCCTCGGGTTCGACCCTGGTGGGGCTGCCGACCGATAGCTCGGCGGTGCGGGCCAGCAGCCAGCGGCCCAGCGCGTCGAAGCGGGGGCGGTAGGCGGCGGTGGGGCGTCCGCCGAGAATGGCGCCGAGGCCCATATCCAGGTTGGGTGCGTCCCAGACCAGCAGGACGCGTCGCACGTCGGGCGCCGGATTCATACCCTCGGGTACGTTCGCGTGCACCTCCCCGGCAACATCGGCCACCTGGTGGGCCATCTCGCTGACGCTCATGAGTCGATCTTCCCCCATATGAGCTCGGTGATGGTGCTACCTGCGCGATGTGCCTTGCCCTCGAATTTGGTGACGGGGCGTTCGAATCCGATCGGGGCGGTGTCGCGGTGTTCGGCGCTCACCCCGCCCGTGGTCTCGTTCAGGCCGATGAGCTGGGGTTCGGCCGATCCGACCTCCAGGATCTGCTCGGCGTACTCCGCGTGGTCGGTGGCCACGTGCAGCACCCCGCCGGGCATGAGCCGATCGGCGACGAGGGCGACGGTGGCGGGCTGCAGCAGCCTGCGCTTGTGGTGGCGCGCTTTGGGCCACGGATCGGGGAAGAAGACGCGCACCCCGGTGAGCGAACCTTTGGCAATCATGTTTTCCAGTACGTCGACGGCATCGCCGCGCAGCAACCGGATATTCGGGATCGCCTCGCGCTCGACGCGCTGGACCAGCTGGGCCAGCCCCGGCTGGTACACCTCGATACCGATCAGGTTCAGGTGCGGTTCGGCCTGCGCCATGGTGGCGGTGGCCGTGCCGGTGCCGCAACCGATCTCGACGACCAGCGGGGCGGATCTGCCGAACCAGGCGGCGGCGTCCAGTGGCGCGTCGGCGACCTCGCGGCCGATGACGGGCCACATGCGATCCCAGGATTGCTGCTGGGTCGGGGTGAGTGCCCCGCGGCGGGAGCGGAAGCTCGTCACCCTCGGGTAGAGGCGCGAGCCGGAATTCGGGCGAGCCGCCTCGGCCGTACCGGCCGATGCTGTGGACGGCGGGCCCGGAACCGACTCGGCAGTGTGGTTGGCGGCGTCGTTCACGCCGTCCATTGTCCAGCATTGGACGATCAGCGCCGCACTCGACCGCGCGCTGCCGCCCTCCCGGCCGCTCAGGCGGCGCGCACGCGGGGAATCCGCGCCGTCGGTGCCGACTCCTGACGCAGTGGACGCCCGAGCGCGACCAGCAGCGCGGTCTCGGCCATCGTCCACAGTCCGCGCAGCCCCGATGTCGAGGCCGCGACCGACCACACCGTGCGGGTGCCCGCGTCGCGGACCGGCGCACCGGCCAGGCGGTCGGCGAGCCAGTTCAGGCTGAGCGGGGTGGCCAGCGGGAGCAGCGAGAAATGCTCGCTGAGTCGGTCGCGCACGTAGGTGACGGCCGCGCCGCCGCCGCGATAGCGCGCCACCTGGCCGTCGACGCATTCGACGTCGATGACCTGATCGTGCACCGGCTGCACCACCAGCACCGGGCAGGTCGGGGCGGAATTGCCCAGGCGCAGCTCGTCGAAGACGCGCCGCAGTTCCGGCGTGGCGAGCACCTCGGCGAGTGGGCGCGGCAGGTGGTCGTCGAAGCGGCGGCCCGCCAGGGCGAGTACGGCCAGTGTCGGTGTGGCGCGCGCGGCGCGGGCGACCATGCGTCGCCCGTCGGCGTCGAGTTCGTCGATGACCGCGCCGAGCACCGGATACAGCCCGCGCAGCGCGGCCACCACGATGGTGGGCAGTCCGGCGAAGCGGGATCCGTTGAGTCGCACGAAGACCTGGCCCGGATCGCCGACGGGCGCGCCCAATACCGCGCCGACGATATCGATCTCGGGCGCGTAGTCGGGGGCCATCTCCACTGTCCACGAGCTCGCCATGCCGCCACCGGAATATCCCCACACCGCCACCGGTGTATCGGGGGCCAGACCGAGGGGCGCGAAGCGCAGCGCGGCCCGCACGCCGTCGAGCGTGCGGTATCCGGGTTCGCGTGGTGCGCCGAAATGCCCGTGCGGGCCTTCGTGATCGGCGATGCTGATCGCCCAGCCCCGGCGCAGCGCGTTGGCCAGCAGCAGCCATTCGAACTGGGTCACCGAGCCGAACGCGTCCGCGCCGCGACGCAAAGCGTAGGAGGGGGAGCAGGTCTCGGCTACGGCGTCCATCGCGGTTTGAAAGGCCAGCAGCGGCCGCATTTCTCGCGGGTCGGCCCCCAGCGGCAGCAGGACCGTGGTGACGGCGGCCTCGGGTGTGCCGTGCAGATCGCAGCTGCGGTAGAGCAGTTGCCAGGCCGAGACCCGCTGCGGGACAAGTCCGAACAGGGCCAGTTCGACCTGGCGGCTGCGCAGGATGGCGCCCGGCGACTCGGTCGCGAGATCTCGCGGCGGCCGATAGAACGGATCGCTGCTCGGCAGCAGGGGTTTGCTACCGGTTGCCGACTCGACGGCCGCCATGGCACCCTCCTCATCGAGTCTTCTCGGGCCGGAGCTGCCGCGCGGCAGTGCTCGAGGCCGAAACGCCATGCCGCGCACCGGGTCTGGCCGCGACGATCCGATCAGACTAGGTCAACTCGAGCCGGTCTGGGAACCCCGAGGCCGTTGGGCGGCCCGGCACTAGACTGCGGATATGACCGGTCCGTCGGTGTTCATCACCGGTGGCGCGGCCGGAATCGGCCGGGCCACCGCGCTGCTTTTCGCCGCGCGGGGCTTTCAGGTCGGCGCCTACGACATCGACGAGGTGGGTCTGAGCAGGCTCGTGGGCGAGGTGAACGGCACGGGCGGACTCATCCGCACGGGCGTGCTCGATGTGACGAATGCCACGCAATGGGCCGAGTGGTTGGCGGAGTTCCACGGCGCGTCAGGCAGGCTGGACATTACTGATCAACAACGCGGGCATCCTGCGCGCCGGTCCGTTCGAGGCGCCGGGGCGGTGCGCACCGCCAACAAATACTTCAGTGGTAGCTGAGCGCGCGGCCGTGATCTGTAACAATTGCGCCGCGTGATAGGGGGTGCGATGGCCGCACAGATGGGATCGGGGCAGATGCGCGCGCGCGGCCTGCCCGGTCGCGAGGGCGACCGGATGCAGCGATTGCTGAACGACCTGATGGTCGCGGGTGGCGCGGATACCCGACTCGGTGATCACGTCGGCGCGGCGGTGACCGAATGGCGCAGGCTGCCGCGCATCCAGGTGGCGGGTCGCGCCCATTCCGGGCGCAGCACCCTGCTGGGCGCGCTGGCGCTCATGTCGGCGTTGGAGACCGATCCGGTGGACGCGCCGGGCGCTCCCGATCCGGTGCTGGACGCCGATATCGTCCTCTACGTGCTGGCGGGCACGCCGACCGCCGCCGACCGCAGGGTGCTGGGCGAATTGCCCGCCGCGCGCACGGTGGTGGTGCTCAACAAGGCCGATTCGGTGGGTTCGCGCTGGGCCGACGCGGTGGTCGCGGCCGATCGGATCGGTCGGGATCTGGGCATGTCCACACTGCCGGTGATCGCCTCGCTGGCGGCGCGGACCAGGTCGGGTGTGGTGACGGCGGCCGATCTGGTCACCCTGAGAAGGCATGCGGTCACTGCGGATCCGGCGTTCACGCTCTCCCCCGAGCTGTTCACCTCCCCTGCGGCGGGTCCGGACGTGGCCGAACGCGTCGAACTGCTGAGCCGCTGGGATCTGTACGGCGTGGCGTGCGCGCTCACCGCCGTGCGCCACGATCCGGATATCGCACCCACCTCGCTGCTGCAGTTGCTGTACGCCGCCAGCGGCGTCGAGCCACTGCACCATCTGGTGCATCTGCGCTACGAGCGGGTGCAGGCGCTGCGCGGCGGCGACCTGCTCGACACCCTGACCCGCTTGGCCGCTCGGGCCATCCCCTCGCCCGATAGTCACGGCCGTGCGCTGCTGGAGGATTTCCTGGCGGGCGACCAGGCGAGCTGGTTGGGCCTGTGCGCGGGGCTGGCTTGCCCGGATGTCGCCCATCTGGCCGCGGGTTACGCCAATCCGTCCCCGGTGGACGCCGACGACGCGATCGCCCGCGCCACCCGCTGGCGGGCGGTGGTGTCCGGGGAGATGTCGCCCGCCGCACGCCGTGCCGCGCTGCGGGTGCACAACGGCTACATCCGACTATGGGATCGTTTGAGCGGTGCCGGACTCTGAGCAGACCGGGGCGCCGCGGCTCGGCGCGCCCGACGGCCGGGAGGTGACCGAGCCGATCGCCGATCCCGGTGCGGCGCGGTCGAATCCGCCATCTCCTTCGAGCGAGCTGGACCCGGAGCTGGAAGCCGTTGTGGCGCGGTGGAATCCGCAGGGTATGGCCTTGCTGAAGGCGGTGCGCGCCGGATCCCGTTCCGGCGCGGTCACTTTGATCGGTCCCGATGACGCGAACACCACCCTGCTGCGCACCGAGCTGGCCCGCTACGAACCCACCATCGCGCTCGGAGATCCGGTCCAGGACGCCGTGGCCGCCGTGGAGATCACCGGAGCGTCCTCGGCGACGCAGGCCCCGGTCGCGCTGATCCTGCTGGATGCGGGCAGCGCCCTCGGCGGCGATACGCTGCGGGCGCTGCGACGGCTGCACCGGAGCGGGACGCATTTGATACTGGCGATGAATGGCATTCACGCACACCAGGATTGGCGTTCGGTGCTCGAACTCGACCGGGCGTCGCTGACCGCGGCGGGCCTGGGTGAACTCGAGATCCTGCCCGTATCCGGTCGACTCGCGGTGGCCGGGCGCAGCACCGGCGATCCGGGCCTCATCGACCGCGCCGGACTCGGCGCGCTGCACGCCCGCCTCACCGCCGCCGCCACGGGCGCGGACACGGTGGACGCCGAGCGCGCTGCGGCGATCACCGCGCGGGTCATCGCCGAGACCCGCGCCCGCGTCGAGGATCAGGTGCGGCAGTTGAGTTCCGGTGCGGAACCGGGCCGCCTGCGCGAGGAGCGGGCGAGGCTGCTGGCCGGTCGCGACGGCGGCCGCACCACCGCCCTGTCCACGCTGCGCGGCCAGTTGCACCTGGCGCGGGTCGACCTGCTGACCGAGGCCGGCAGCCGGGTGCGCGCCCTGCACGCGTCCGCCCGCGCCGAACTCGACCGGTTGCGGCGCCGCGAATTCCGGGACTATCCCGAGCGTTTGCAGCACGCGGTGACCGAGTTGACCGGTCAGGTGGACGCCGAGATCGAGCAGCGCTCGGCCGAGTTGACCCACCGGGCAGGCGAGCTGTTGACCCATGGGGTCGGTGAACCATCGACCCATGGGGTCGGTGAACCGCTGACGCATCGGGTCGGCGAGCTCTCGCCCGCGGAGCCCACCCCCTATCGTCGTCGCGATCCCGCCCCGCGCGTCGGTGCGGAGCCGGATCCGCGCCACCGCGGTGTCGAAGATCACCTCATGATTGCCCTGGGGGCCTCGGCCGGGGTCGGGTTGGGTCGGTTGCTGGTGTCGCCGCTGTCGCTGGTGCCCGCGTTGGAGGTGGCGAGCGTGCCGGTGACGCTGCTGCTGGGCGCGGGTGCGGCGGCCTGGGTGGTGCGCGCGCGTGGTCAGGTGGCCGACCGAAACCACGTTCGGCAGTGGATGTCCGAGGCGCTGGTCAATGTGAAGGCGCAGCTCGAGCAGCGGGTCACCACGGCGCTGGTGGAAATCGAGACGGCGCTCTCGGATCGGGTGGTGCGCGCGAGCGCGGCGGCAATGGTGGAAACCGATCGTCGCGTGGCCGAATTGGAGGTCCGATTACGGCGGATGGCCGCGGAACAACCGGGACAACTGGCCGCTTGCCGCCGCGATATCGATTGTCTGGATCGCCGGGATTCGAGTGTTAATTAGATTACTTTGTGGTTTAGCGCACACCTCGACGGAAATGGCTTATGTGAGCAACCCGATTCCGTTCCGACGGTCACATCGCGTTAACCTCTACTCAGGAACCTGGGCGTCCGCTTCAGTCCGTGCTCGCCGTCCGGTTCGGCAGCGCATATAGGTCGTAGCGGTCGCCATCCCGCCAATGGTGGCGCTCGATGCCGGGCCAGCATCGCGCTCCGCCCATCTCAGGAGAGTTTTCATGACCTCAGCGACCATTCCTGGTCTTCATGGATCCGACGCGCCGACCGAGCACAGGGAACTACTCGCCTGGGTACAAGAAATCGCGGAACTCACCCAGCCCGATCGGGTGGTGTGGGCCGATGGTTCCGATTCCGAATGGGATAGGTTGACCGGGCAGTTGGTCGCCGCGGGCACCTTCCGCAAGCTCGACGAGAAGAAGAAGCCGAACTCCTTCCTCGCCCTGTCCGATCCGTCCGACGTGGCCAGGGTCGAATCGCGCACCTTCATCTGCTCGGAGGCCGAGGCCGACGCGGGTCCGACCAACAACTGGGTCGATCCGGCCGAGATGCGCGCCACCATGACCGAGCTGTACCGCGGCTCGATGAAGGGCCGCACCATGTACGTGGTGCCGTTCTGCATGGGTCCGCTCGGTGCCGCCGATCCGAAACTGGGCGTCGAGATCACCGATTCGGAATACGTCGTGGTCTCCATGCGCGTCATGACCCGCATGGGCACGGCCGCGCTGGAGAAGTTGGGCACCGACCGCCCGTTCGTGAAGGCGCTGCATTCGGTGGGCGCGCCGCTGGCCGCCGGTCAGGCCGATGTGCCGTGGCCCTGTAACGACACCAAATACATCACCCACTTCCCCGAGGCGCGCGAGATCTGGAGCTACGGCTCGGGCTACGGCGGCAACGCGCTGCTCGGCAAGAAGTGCTACTCGCTGCGTATCGCCTCGGCCATGGCCCATGACGAGGGTTGGTTGGCCGAGCACATGCTGATCCTCAAGCTCATCTCCCCCGAGAACAAGGCGTACTACATTGCGGCGGCGTTCCCGAGCGCATGTGGTAAGACGAATCTCGCGATGATTCAGCCGACCGTGCCGGGTTGGCGCGCGGAAACCCTCGGCGACGATATCGCGTGGATGCGCTTCGGCGCCGATGGTCGCCTCTACGCGGTGAATCCGGAATTCGGATTCTTCGGTGTCGCGCCGGGCACCAATCATTCGTCGAATCCGAATGCGATGGCCACGATGGAGGCGGGCAATACCGTCTACACCAATGTCGCGCGCACCGATGACAACGATGTCTGGTGGGAGGGTCTCGAGGGCGAGCCCGATCACCTGATCGATTGGAAGGGTAACGACTGGATTCTCCGCGAGACGGAAACCCTTGCCGCGCACCCGAATTCGCGCTACTGCACGCCGATGTCGCAGTGCCCCACCCTGGCCCCGGAATGGGACGACCCGCAGGGTGTGCCGATTTCGGCGATTCTGTTCGGCGGGCGGCGCAAGACCACCGTCCCGCTGGTCACCGAATCCTTCGATTGGCAGCACGGCGTTTTCATGGGCGCGACGCTGTCCTCCGAGCAGACCGCGGCGGCCGAGGGCAAGGTGGGCTCCGTGCGCCGCGACCCGATGGCCATGCTGCCGTTCATGGGCTACCACGTCGGCGACTACCTGGGCCACTGGATCAATCTCGGCAAGAACGCCGACGCGGCGAAGCTGCCGAAGATCTTCTACGTCAACTGGTTCCGGCGCGGCGCCGACGGCCGCTTCCTGTGGCCCGGCTTCGGTGAGAACTCCCGCGTGCTGGAGTGGATCGTGGGTCGGATCGAGGGCGGTGCGCAGGCCGCCGAGACCGCGATCGGCAATGTCCCCACCGCCGCCCAGCTCGACCTCGCGGGGCTGGATGTGCAGGCCGCCGATGTGGACGAGGCCCTGGCGGTGAACGCCGAGGAGTGGCGCGCGGAGCTACCGCTCATCGAGGAGTGGTTCGAGTTCATCGGCGACAGACTGCCTTCCGGCATTCGCGACGAGTTCGAATCGCTCAAGCAGCGCCTGGCCTGATCCCGAGACACACCGACGCCCGCGCCGATTACGGCGCGGGCGTCGGTGTACTCATACCCAGGGGGGAGCGCGATTCACCCCGCGGCGCGATTGACCCCTGTGCGGTCGACCGGTGAGCTGGGATCATGACAGGTTGGACGCCCTCGAGGGCATTAGGGGCGTGCGCGGCCGCCGGGCTTTTGATCGCCGGTTTGGTGACAGGCTGTGCGGCGCAGGCGGATTCGGCGCCGCGCGCCGAGCATTCGGAACGGGGGCGGCTCGTACGGGCCGAGTCGGTGCATACGTATTCCCCGATTGACGTGGCGAAGGAACTGGGCGACACCGGGTTCGACGCCGCCGCGGTGCGCTACGGCGTGGAAACCTATCGCCTGGTCTACGACACGGTGGATTCGCGCGGTCAGGCGACGACGGCGAGCGGTTTGCTGGCGGTGCCCATCAGCGGCGATCGGGATCTGACCGGGGTGGTCTTCGAGCACGGCACCATGTTCGCCAAAGCCGACGCGCCTTCGGTGGCCGAGCACAGCGGGGATCTCGCGGCCACCCTGGCTTTCGCCTCGGCGGGTTTCGCCGGGATCACGCCCGACTACTTGGGTCTCGGTGCCGGACCCGGCGCGCACCCCTATCTCGATCTGCCCTCCGAGACCACCGCCTCGCTGGATATGGTGCGCGCGGCCGGAATTCAGGCCGAGTCCATCAATCGTCCATTGCGTCCCGAACTCGAGATCTCCGGTTTCTCGCAGGGCGGTCCGGCGGCGCTGGCCCTCGCTCGCGCCCTTCAGAACGATTCGGTTTCGGCATTCCGGCCCGCCGCCGTCGCGGCCATCAGCGGCCCGTACGCCGTGCGCGCCGCAGAATTGCCCGCGCTGCTGGACAATCGGATCAACCCCGTCTCCGGCACCCTCTACATCTCCTACACGCTGGTGGCCTGGAATCGACTGCACCCGATTTACCGCTCCCCCGAGGAACTTTTCCGCGCGCCCTACGCCGCGGGTATCGAATCCCTCTTCGACGGTTCGCATTCCGATGTCGAGATCGCCCAGACCCTGCCGCCCCTCGATGCCCTTCTGACCCCGAAGGCATTCGATCTGCTGCGCGACCCGAGCGGTCCCTTCGCCGACGCCCTGCGCACCGCCGATGCCTCGTGCCGGGACTGGACCCCGCGCTTCCCGATCCGGCTCTACACCGCCTCCGCCGATACCGATGTGGCGCAGGACAATTCGGCGCAGTGTCGAACGGACCTGGGGCGCAACGGAGTCGACGCGCCGATCACCGACCTCGGCCCGCTCGACCACCCGAGCTCCGGCAAAGCGGGTGTCGCCGTCGCCCTGCGCTGGTTCCTGGAGTCACACCCCGCGCACTGAGCGTCGGCCGCCGATGAGTTGCTGACCATCGGCGGCTTCGGTGTGTCGCGAAGGTGTTTACGGTGTTGCGGTGCGCGGTAGTGGTACGCGTCGTCGGAACTTCGACTGTGCTGAGCAATTGCGGGATCAGGTTTGCCGCCCTGGGAATTGGGGTAGTTGCGTGCTGTGCTCCGTCTGCGCGAAAGTGTCCTATGCTGTGGCTGTGTTCTGTGTCTCAGGGCAGAACCGTCCGATTGCTAAGTGTTAGCTGATCGACTGAACTACTTCCCATATCGACTCGTGGCTCCGCTGCCCCGACCGGCGGTCAAACGAAGATATCGACGCGCGAGAGGTGGTTGGACCATGACCGATCTGGAGACCGGTGTCCCCGCATCGGATGATATGACCCTGGACACGCTCGCGGGCATCGATTCGACCGTGAGCACGCCGCTGCGCCGCGCCGCGGGCCGCCTCGAGGCCGTACTGCCTCCCGGCTGGCGCGTCGACGTGGTCGACGCGCCAGACGCGGGCGAGTCCGTGCTGCGGGTTGTGATGCCGGAGAACTAACCGGTCCACCCGAGCGGCATGAGCAGCGATTTCTGCTCGCAGAACGCGTCGAGCCCCTCGGGTCCGTTCTCCCGGCCCAGACCGGAGTTCTTGTAGCCGCCGAAGGGCGAACCGGGATCGAACGCGTACCAGTTGATCGCGTACGTTCCGGTCCGCACCTTGGCCGCGATATCCGCGCCGTGCTCGATATCGCGTGTCCAGACCGAGCCCGCCAGCCCGTACACCGAGTCATTGGCCAGGGCGATGGCCTGCGCCTCGGTCTCGTAGGGGATGACCGAGAGCACCGGTCCGAAGATCTCCTCCTGCGCGATGGTGCAGCGGTTGTCGACATCGGCGAAGATCGTCGGTTCGACATACCAGCCGCGTTCCAGTCCGGCCGGGCGCCCGCCGCCCAGCACCAGTCGCGCGCCTTCCTGCTTGCCCTTCTCGATATAGCCTTCGACCCGTTCGCGTTGCTTTTGCGAAATCAGCGGTCCCAGTTGCACACTCGGGTCGGTGGGATCGCCGACCGGCATGGTCTTGACGTATTCGACCAGCGCGTCGAGCATTTCGGCATAGTGGCTGCGCGGGGCCAGGATTCGGGTCTGCGCCACACAGCCCTGTCCGCTGTTCATCAGACCGGCGAAGGCCAGCACCGGCATGCTCGCGGCAATATCCATATCCGGCAACAGGATTGCCGCGGACTTGCCGCCGAGTTCCAGTGAGACCCGCTTCAGCGCTCCGGCGGCGATGGCCCCGATCCTGCGGCCGACGGCGGTGCTGCCGGTGAAAGTCACCTTGTCCACGCCGGAGTGGCCGATCAGGTATTCGGCAACGTCGGCCTCGGCGGGCAGCACCGAAAGGACGCCCTCCGGCAGTCCGGCCTCGGTGAAGATATCGGCGATGATGTTGGCGGACAACGGTGTCAGTGGTGCGGGCTTGAGCACCACGGTGCAGCCCGCGAGCAGTGCCGGGGCCAACTTGTTGGCGGCCAGGAACAGTGGGACATTCCACGCGGTGACGGCCGCGACCACGCCGAGCGGTTCGCGCGAGACGCGCGAGGTGCCGAACATGCCGCTGCGAGTCTCGTTCCAGGGGAAGGATTTCGCCAATTCCGCGTAGGTGTCCAGCGCGGCGACGGCGGGGATCTGGTTGAGTGTCATCCCGATCAGTTGCGTCGCGCCCATCTCCGCGGTGAGCGCGGCCAGCAGATCGGCTGAGCGCTGCTCGATCAGTCGTGCCGCGCGGGTGAGCACTTGGGCGCGCTGTTCGGGCGGTGTCGATGGCCACGGGCCGGAGTCGAATGCCGCTCTGGCGGCGGCCACGGCGGCGTCGACATCGGCGCGGGTCACCGCGGGGACGCTGCCCACCGGCTCGACCGTGGCCGGTGAGATGACCTGGAGTCGCTCGGAGCCGGACGGCGCGGTCCACCGGCCGCCGATGAACAAGCTGTCGTAATGCATGAGAACACGTTACAGTTTTGTGGCCCCACTGTCTGTAACATGTTTCAATATAACCAGCGCGCAAGTCTCTGACCTGCGTGAATTCCAACCTGTCGGTTCGCTTTCCGTAGAACGCACTATTGCGTTCCAGGTTCGGCCGGGGCATGATTTGGGCTACTGATCAGCTCGCACGATTCATGAACCGATACCGCAGTTGGGGAGTGTCATGGCGTTGCAAGTTGTCGGTCGATCACTGATGACCAGCGATCAGACCGAACACCAAGCCAGAAGCGTCGGCGGTGGCGGCTGGGTGGTGTCGTTCCTGCCGGGCCGCACCCTGACCCTGGAACAGGCCACGGCCGCGATACAGGCGGCGGAGGCGGTCGCGGTGGTAGGCGCGCTGGCCGACCAGGTCGGGCTCACCACACTGGAGACCGTCGGCCTGGCCATCCAGGAATCGCCATGGGCGCAACCCATGCGCGAAATGTGCGGTAGGCGCCCATGGCGGCGCGGCTGGCTCTAGCTACTTCCTTTTGGTAGCTATCACAACGAGATTGCTCACCAGGAACTCGCGCAGCACCGGAATCCGCACCACCCACCAGGCCCAATGCGGGTGGTAGCGCGGGAAGATCGCCCGCACCTCGGCGGAAGTCGCACCGGCCCAGCGCAATCCGGCCGAGGCCCGCACCGCGAACAGCGATTCGCCGAACCGGTTCTTCGGCGGTCTACCGAATTTGCGCTGATAGCGGCGCGCGGCGAAATGACCGCCCAGATAGTGCCACGGGCCGGTCTCGTGCCCGCCGAACGGCCCGAGCCACACCGTGTACGACAGCACGATCAACCCGCCCGGCCTGGTCACCCGGACCATCTCCTCGGCCATCGCCCACGGGTGCGGCACATGTTCGGCCACATTCGAGGAGAAACAGATATCGACCGCGTCATCGCGGAACGGCAGCGCCATCCCCGAACCGCGCACCGCGCCCGCCACCGCGAGTCCGGCCGCGTGCAACTCCGAAGGATCCGGCTCGACCGGGATATAGCGGGCGCCCGCCGTCGCGAACTCGTCGGCGAAATACCCTGGGCCGCCACCGACATCGAGCACCGTCGCGCCCGCGAGGGTGCGCCCGGTCAGGTCGGCGTAGCAATCGGCGATCAATTCCGCGCTGTCGGCGGCGATACCGCCGTAGAACAGCGCCGGATCGGTCTGCTCGTGGCGGAAGCTGCCGAGCAGCCGGAGCGTTCGGCGCAGCGTCGCGCGGCGGGCGAAGCTGACGGGCGTGGACACGCGGAGCACGGCGCAGAGTTTCGCACAGCGCCCCGGTGGGGCGGTAGCGAAGGCCGGGCGAATCGGGCTTGCGCGTCCGATACCCACCCCGCCGACTATGGTGTAGCGCGATATCCGTTCGCTCTGCCGACCCGAGAGAAGCTCCACTGTGCGCGAAGTCCTCCTGCTCTGCTGGCGTGACACCGGGCACCCGCAGGGCGGCGGCAGCGAGCGCTACCTCGAACGAGTCGGGGCCGAACTGGCCGCGCGCGGCGTCAAGGTCACCCTGCGCACGGCCGGATATCCCGGCGCACCCCGGCGCGAACACCTCGATGGCATCGAGATCAGCCGCGGCGGCGGGCGCTTCACCGTCTATCCGCGGGCGCTGATCGCGCTGGCACTGGGCCGCTGCGGGATCGGTCCGCTGCGCGGTCTGCGCCCCGACGCGGTCATCGACACCCAGAACGGCATCCCCTTCTTCGCGGGCCTCGCCTGCGCCGCGCCCTCGGTGGTGCTGGTGCACCACGGACACCGCGAACAGTGGCCGGTGGCCGGGCGGCTGGTCGGCCGGATCGGCTGGTGGATCGAATCCCGACTTTCGCCACGGGTACATCGTCGCAACCAATACCTGACCGTCTCCCTGCCCTCCGCCGAGGAATTGGCGACACTGGGCGTGGACCGCGCGCGAATCGCCGTGGTCCGCAACGGCGCCGAGCCCGTGCCCGACACCGTATCCACCGGGGCCGTCGAAACCCGTTCGGCCGCACCGTGCCTGGTGGTGCTCTCGCGCCTGGTGCCGCACAAGCAGATCGAGGACGCCTTGGCGGTCGTGGCCCGCCTGCGCGCGCGAATTCCCGGCCTGCGCCTCGACGTCATCGGCGACGGCTGGTGGGCCGAGAACCTGCGCGCCGACGCCGCCGCCCGCGGCATCGCCGACGCGGTCACCTTCCACGGACACGTCGACGAACACCGCAAACACGAACTGCTCTCCCGTGCTTGGGTGCACGTGCTGCCGTCCCGCAAGGAAGGTTGGGGGCTCGCTGTCATCGAGGCGGCCCAGCACGGCGTCGCGACCGTCGGCTACCGCAGCTCACGGGGGCTCACCGACTCCATCGTGGACGGGGTGACGGGCCAGCTTGTCGACGATGTCGGCCAACTCGGCGAGGTCGTCGCCGAGTTGCTCACCGATCACGGGGCGCGCACGGTGATGGGGGAGAAGGCGCGGGCGCGGGCTCGCGAATTCTCTTGGGAGCAAACGGGGAACGGGGTGTACGAGGTGCTGGCCTCGGCCGCGCGCGGGGAGTATCGCTCCGGGTTGATTCCACCTGCGCCCTAGGGCATTGGGGGGCGGCGGAGGCTGATCGCGGCGATTGCCGCCAGGACGAGGAGAGCGGCCCACAGGAGGTGGGCGGCATACGCGAAGTAGCGGTGGGTGGTTGGGGCGGAGGGGCGCTCGACGGGGGCGGGGACCTGATAGAGGGTGAGGGTCGGACCTGAGTAGACGGTGGGGAGTTGGGCCAGGGTATTGGCGGAAGCGCCGAGCGGGCCGGGAGTGGTGTGTTCCACCAGGACCCAGCCGACTCCCAGCCGGGCCAGGTGTGTCGGTGAATCACCCTGGAGCAGTGCGGTTTCCACCTCGCGGGCGCGGGTCCCCTCGCCTGTGACGGTGTGGCCGCGCACGGGGAGTTCGCCCGTCTGTAGTACGTCGCGCGGGAGCATGCGCGGGGCCGGATCGAGTACGGGGGCTGAGCCGCTATAGTAGAACTTTCGGAACATGCCGCCGGGGAGCACCGCGATATCGCCTGGCCCGTCGATCTTTTCGGCGACCTGTGACCAGTCGCGGGGATAGGTGACCGAGTGAATCGCGCCCAGCGCGCCCCAGGCCAGGTCGAGCAGCGGCAGGATCAGCAGGGTCGCGAAAACCGCCGAGATCATTCGGGAGAATTGGCGGGTGCGCGCGCCGAACGCCGTGCGGCGCCGGGTGAGTGCATCGGCACCGGCCGCGGCGCACAAGACGTAGGCGGGGAGGGCCAGGGCAACGTATTTCTGCGTGTCACGCAGCAGGCCGGTGCCGGGAATGTTGGCGACCAACCACTCCAAAACCTGCCTGCCCCAAGGGGCTGCGCCCAGTGCGGGCAGCAGGATCGCGATGGCGGCCAGTATCAGCAGCGCACGGTAGACGTAGGCGAGGTCCAGGTCTTGTCTCGAGGTCGCCTCGAGTGCCGCCGCAGCCCGGCCCCGTTGTCGTTGCCGAAACAACCCGTGCGCCGGCTCCTCGTCCGCCTTGCCGGGCGACGAGCGGAGAGGAATCCTGCTGGACTCCGAAACCGCGCTTGATCCCGGAGCGGGCTCGTTTGTTCCGGTAGCCGCTTCGCCGCAGGAGCGACGCCGAATCCAGAGGTGAGCCGCACCCCGCAGCTCACCCGTGTCCAAATGCTGCCGGGCCGAGCGGAAGCGACCGAGGGCGGCGGTCGACACGCGTGATCCGGGGAAGGCGAGGCTTCGGAGTCCGGATCCCACGGTGAGCAGCAGCAGCGCCGTGGCGACCACCGCGAAAATGGTTGTCCGGGATGCAGGTACAGCGTCGGCGTTCCAGATGCCGCCGAGACCCGCGAGGCTGCCCAGCGTGCCGAGTCCCGGTTCGGCGCGGGCGGCGAAGGCGGCGATACCGGTCGGGTCGGAGGGGTCGGCGCCCGCACCGGAGAGTGCGGTGGCCATCAACCATGGCGCGCAGGCGGCGGCCAGTAGCGCGAAAGCACCGATGAGGTTGCGGCGGCCGATGAGGATCAGCGCGACGCATCCGCCGAGAATGGCTCCGGTGGGTGTCAGCCCCGCCGCCGCGAAACAGCCGCCGAGTATCGCCCAAGCGCGCAGCGGCTCTTCCGTGCCGAGACGAATCCGATACGCGGACAGCGTGATCCACGGCAGTGCGGCGTATCCGGTCAGCAGGCTCCAATGTCCTTGCAGCAGCCGCTCGGCGATATACGGATTCCAGATGCCGAGCGTGCTCGCGACCAACTGCGGGCCGATCGAGACCCGAAGCAGTTCCCGGACCAGTGCCGCAGCGCCCCACCCGGCCAGCCATAGCGCGCCGAACAGCACGACCTTGACGACCACCCCGCCATCCACGGCAGTGGATATCACCGCGAGCGCCGCGTCCTGCGGCACCGCGCGCGGCGCAGCATCTCCCAACCCGAGCGCCGAATCGGTGAGGTATGACCTCGGCGTACTGACCGCATCCCGCAACAGCAGATATCCGGGCCGTCCCAGCGGCCCCAAGACAATCCCCGCCAGCAGCGCGCTATACCCGGCGGGCGCCCAGCGCGCCCCCCGGCTCCGCCCCCGCTCGCCGTCGTTCACGTCTGTGCACCCTACGTTCCGTCGGCTTCATCCCCACCGCTCGGGGCAATGGTGTGCGCAGGTTGTGCACAGCGGGGTGTGGATGGTTGGGGATCGATGGTGTGCCGGTCACCGCGTCGCGCCGCGGATGAGGGACGATGGGTCGTGTGTCTGGTGTCCGTCGACTTCCCGTGGTGGCGGATCTGACGTTGGTGACGGGCGGAGCGATGGTCGCCAATGTGGCGGGCTATCTGCTGCAGCTCCTGGCCGGGCGCTGGCTCGGTGTCGCCGGATACAGCGAATTCGCCAGCCTGCTTGCGGTGCAGTTGCTGTGCGCGGTACCCGCGCTCGCTTTGCAGAACGTAGTCGCGCGGGAACTGGTCCTCGGTACGGGTATCGCCCGACTGCGCGGCCTGGGCCTGCGATGCGCGGTTCTGGTCGCCGTCGCGGCGGCAGTGCTGATCCTCCCGGTGACGCTTCTATTGAATGTCGGCGCGGCATCGTCGGCAGCCGCCCTCGGCGCCGCCCCCGCACTGGTGCTGCTCGCGGGCGAGGAGGGAATCCTTCAGGGCAGCAGAAGGTTTCGCACGCTTGCCATCGTGCTCGGGGTAGCCGGAGTCGCCAGGGTGGTCCCGGCCGTAGCGACGCTGGCCCTCGGCGGCGGCGCGGCTGCCGCACTCTGGGCCGCAGCCGCGGGCATCGCGCTTTCGGCTGCTTACGCCCGCTTCGTCGTCGGCCCTTCGACAACTGTTGAGGAAGCGGCACATTCCAGCAGGCAGACGGCGCACCGGCCAGGGGAAAGTCGCGATTCGACTGTGGACAGTCTCGATACCGCTGCGGAGGGGCGCGGTACGGCTGTGGATGGCCGCGATTCAGCTGTGGACAGCTGCGATACCACCGCAGGCAGTCGAGGTTCGGCTGTGGACAACTCCGACAATCCGCGTGCGCGGATCGCGGATGTGCTGCCGGTGCTGCGGGCCGCGCAGGTGCAGGCGGCGCTCATGGCATTGCAGTCGGCGGATTTGATCGTGGCGCGGATAGTGCTGGACGAGGCCGATGCGAGCCGGTACGCGCTGGGGACCATCGCGGCGAAGATCGCGTTCTGGCTGCCGCAGGCGGTTGGGGTGGTGCTGTATCCGAGGATGGCGCAGCCCACGCATTCGGCGCGCGCGGTGCGGGAGGCGCTGGCGGTGCTGTTCGGCATCGGGATCGTCGCGGTGGTGGGGGCGGCGGTCGCGGCACCGCTCGCGCCGCTGCTGGCCGGGCGGGACTACGCACCGATCCAGGGGATGCTGTGGCTGTTCGCGCTCAATGGCGCGATTCTCGCTGTGCTGCAAGGGGCGTTGCTGTCGGCGATAGCCGCCGATCGCACCTCGCCCGCCGCCATCACGTGGCTCGGATTGATGGTGCAGGTGATCGTGCTGCTCGCTGCGGCCCGTTCGGTGCCCGCCCTGATTCTCACCGCCGTATGTCTCACCGCCGTGACCACATCGCTGGTGACGATCACCGTGTTGCGCAGCGGGTCCGCGAATTCCGCTGAAACCGGAAGTGATTCGCGCTAGCGGTGGGCGGTTCTCCCGTTCGATCGCGGAATGGTGGTGCAGTACAAGATAATTCGAACCGAGACGCACATCGGAGGCCGGCATGGTTCGCGACGATCGCGGGTAGCGATTCTCCACCGAATCGGCCGTATACATTGGCGGAATGTCGAGATGCGCGGAGGTGGTCGCGGGTGCTGGAGATAGCCGGGCTCGATAAACGGTTCGGTGCCGTCACCGCGCTGCGCGAGCTGAGTTTCACCGTCGGCGCGGGCGAGATATTCGGTTTCGTCGGCAGCAATGGCGCGGGCAAATCCACGACCATGCGCATTGTGCTCGGGGTGTTGGCCGCCGACGCCGGGGTGGTCCGATTCGACGGTGCGCCGGTCGATTTCGCGCTGCGTCGCCGCTTCGGCTACATGCCGGAGGAGCGCGGCCTCTACCCCAAGATGCGGGTCGGCGAACAACTCACCTACCTGGCCGAATTGCACGGAATGGCGCGCGCCGAGGCCACCGCCGAGGTGGCGCGCTGGACCGAGCGGCTCGGCATCGCCGATAAGCGCTCCCAGTTCCTGCAGGCGCTGAGCCTGGGCAATCAGCAGCGTGTGCAGTTGGCGGCGGCGCTGGTGCACCGGCCGATCGCGCTGGTCCTGGACGAGCCGTTCTCCGGATTGGATCCGGTGGCGGTGGATGTGATGAGCGGCGTCCTGCGCGAACAGGCCGAAGCCGGTGTGCCGGTGATGTTCTCCAGTCACCAGTTGGAGCTGGTGCAGCGATTGTGCGATCGGGTGGGCATCATCGTCTCCGGTGGGATGCGCGCGGTCGGGGCGGTGGACGAGTTGCGGGCGCGCGGTGAGCGCCGCTTGGCGGTCTCGGTGTCCGACGCCCCGGCGACCTGGGCGCAGGACATTCCGGGCGTGCGCGTGCTGGGATCGGAGACCCGCGATGGCGGGCGCCTCGTACTTTCCCTCGATGAGGGTGTGGATGATCAGTTGGTGCTCGAAAGGGCGCTGGCGGCAGGCCCCGTGCGCCACTTCGCCTCGTACCGACCCTCGCTGAGCGAGCTGTATCGAGAGGTGGTGGCCTCGTGAAACGGCCCGATGCCCAGTATCTTCGGGCCGTCGGCCTGGTGGTTCGGCGCGAATTCCTGGCTCAGGTGCGGACCAAGGCGTATCGCATCGGTCTGCTGATCACGGCGCTGGGGATCGTCGCGGCGGCGGTGATCTACGCACTGGTGCACAAGGAGGGGCCGCGCACCGTCGATATCGCCGTCACCGGTCCGCTCGCCGCCGTCGCCGCGCAACTGCCCGAGACCGGCAAGGCGGCGGGTCTGGAGGTGCGGGTACACGCCGATCTCTCGGATGAGCAAGCCCGCCAGGAGGTTTCGAAGGGTGCGGCGGATGTGGCGCTGGTCGGCTCCGGGGCGGGCGCCTATACGGCCGTGGTGGCCAAATCGCTCGACGAGACCGTCAGCGCGGTGCTCACCTCGGTGGTGCGCACCGTCGCGTTGAATCAGGCGCTGAGCGCGGTCGGTGCCGACAAAACCGCGGTCTTGGGCGCGGTAAGCAAGGCGACGGTCGCCGTACAGACTCTGCAACCGGTCGATCCGCATCACGACGAGCGGGTGCGCATGTCGTGGGTGGTGTTGATCCTGCTGGTGATGTCGGTGATCAGCTTCGGTGTCTATGTTGCGATCGGAGTGGTGGAGGAGAAGTCCAGCCGCGTTGTGGAATTGCTGTTGGCCACAATTCGGCCGCTCCAACTCATGTGGGGAAAGGTGCTGGGGATAGGCGCGGCGGCGCTGCTACAGGTGGTGGTGCTCGGCGCGGTGGGTTCGGTGGCGGGCAGTTTCGCCGGACTGATCACCTTCAGTTGGACCGAGGCGGGCATTCTGCTGGCGGCCCTGGCCTGGTTCATCCTGGGCTATCTCCTGTACTCGCTGCTGTACGCCGCGGCGGGCTCGCTGGTGTCGCGGCAGGAGGAGGTGCAGGGAGCGACCGCGCCGCTGCTGCTGGTCATCATGGCCTCGTACTTCGTTGGCATCACGGTGATCTCGGAGCCGGACAATACCCTCGGCAAGGTACTCACCTGGATCCCGCCGCTGTCGGCCTTCGTCATGCCGATTCGGATCGCGGCCGGCGTGGCGCGGCCGGGGGAGATCGCGGGTTCGCTGCTGCTCATGGTGCTCGCCTGTGGTTTGGTGGCCATGGTGGCTGCCAAGATCTACGCGCGCAGCATTCTGCACACCGGATCGCGCATTACCTGGCGCGAGGCGGTGCGCGCTCGATGAATCTCTCCTGTGGATAAACGAATTCGGCCCCCGGTGCACACACCGGGGGCCGAATTCGACACACGCTAAGGCTGTTTGGAGATGTCGATCTTCTCGGTCGGCGGATCGTAGGGACCCGCGGACGGTCGGTGCTGACCCGCCCCGGCCGGAACCGGACCGCCGCCGCGCCGGGCCGAAGCTCCGGCGGAACCGCCGCCCAGCACCGCGAGGACAATCCCACCGATGAGCAGGATCGCGCCGACGATGCCCGCCACGATCGGCAGGGTACGGGCGTAGAGCGACAGCTTGTCCATATTGTCCTTGGCCACCGAGATCTGCGATTCGATGGTGTTCTCATCGAAGACCAGGTGCGACTTCAGTGCGGTGACCTCCGGCTTGTCGCCGGTGCGGGCGTAGAAAAGGTGCAACTGCTCGCCGCCCTTGATCACCGTGCCGGTCTCCGGCTCGACCCACAGGTCGCGGGTGTTGGTGTAGAAGCGGTACATGGTGATATCGCCCTCGCCCTCCACACCCCACTTCTTGGCGGGCAGGCTGAGCTTGCTGGTCGGCGTCGGGTAGACGTCGTTCAGATTCGTCACCGGGACGGTCTGCTGGAAGTGGTAGACCTCGAGATTATTGATCTCGGCCTGCTCGATGTACTTGATATCGAACGTCTTTCGCGCGTTCAGATCGAAGTACGGGTAGTCCTTCTTCTCGGTGCCGATCGGGAAGCGGTACTGCAAACCACTGTGCTGCACCGGATCCAGCACGCTCTGCAACTGCTTGTCCACATTCACCGCGATCGCGCCGTTGGGGTCTTTGTCCACCGGCTCACCGGACTTGCGGGAGATGGTGACGCGGTCGATGGTCGCGGTGAGCAGGCCGGTATCGCCCTGCTTATCGATGCGGCGCAGCGTTTGACCCGCCTGCACCGTCATCTCGTCGGCGTCGGAGGGGTCCTCGATGGTGAGGAAGCGCTGGGAGACGAGGGGCACATCCTTGTCGACCTTGGCCGAACCATCCGACGCGGTCAGCGATTTCGCGTCGAGGACCAGGCTCTCCTCACCGGGCTGGTTGGCGGCGATCGTGGTGATCTCCAGGTTGAGGGGAGTCTTGGCCAGCTTGCCGAGTGTGTAGGTGGGCACCATGATCGCGACGGCGATCAGCAGCGCGCCGAAACCTATGAGCAGGCAGGCGACCGTCCTTCTGGTACCGGCACTCAGTGCCATGCAAACACTCCTCGTCGTAGCACGTGTGGTTCCGGCAAGCCGTGGCTCCAGCGACTGCTGATCCCGGACCCACTGCGGCGCTCGTGAGCCCCGACACTAACAGCCCGGCCGCGCACCATGCGGTGCCGAGGCCGGATTCGGCGCAGAATCGCCCGAGTCTAACCCGGAATGTGAATACCGACATTCTCACCATTCGGCCCCGGTTCGCGACCATTGTTCCCCGGTGCAGCAGACTGGAGCCCGATGACAGCCACCGCGACCGCACCCGTTCCCGCAATCGCGGACCGAACCAGGCCATTCGTGCCCGCGCTCGAGGGTATGCGCGCAATGGCCGCGCTCGGTGTGCTGCTCACCCATGTCGCCTTTCAAACCGGTGCGACAAATACGCCGGTGTTCGGTCGGATCTGGGGCCGCTTCGATATGGCGGTCGCCGTGTTCTTCGGACTTTCCGGATTTCTGCTCTGGCGGCCGCACGCCGCCGCCGCGCGCGGAATCGGGAGCGCACCTTCGGTCGGCCATTACCTGCGTCATCGAGCGGCGCGGATTCTGCCGGCGTATTGGGCGGTGGTGGTCGCGGTGCTGGTGCTGCTTCCCAATGCGGCGGGTACGGCCGGGTTTCGAGTATGGCTGGCCAATCTCGCGCTGCTCCAGGTTTTCGTACCGCTCACGCTCACCGACGGACTTACTCAGATGTGGAGTCTTTCGGTCGAGGTCGCCTTCTATCTCGCACTGCCGCTGCTTGCCTTCGCGATGCGGTGGCTGCGTGGACCGGCCGCGCGCTGGCGCGCCCGCGCGGTGCTCGCATTCGGTCTACTGTGCCTGGGCTGGAACTTCCTGCCCGTGCCGACGCCCGACGCCATCCACGCCGACAACTGGTTGCCCGGCTATCTGCCCTGGTTCGCCGCGGGCATGCTCCTGGCCGAACTCGCCGACAGTGCCCACTCGCAGTCGCGACTGCGCCGGATACTCCGAAATCGGCCGCTGCTGTGGACCATCGCCCTCGTCGCCTTCCTGCTGTCGGCCACCGACCTCGCAGGCCCAATGGGTTTGACCCGCGCGCATCCATGGCAGTACGTCGCCAAAATGGGTTTCGGCGCACTGATCGGCTTCTGCCTACTCGCCCCGTTGATCCTCGACAACCGCCCGCGCCGCCGGCTCGAATCCCGAACGGCGGCCACCCTCGGCCGCTGGTCCTACGGAATCTTCCTCTGGCACTTGGCCATACTCTCCATCGTCTTCCCCGTTTTCGGGATCCTGCCGTTCCAAGGGAATTTCGGTTACGTCCTGGCACTCACGATCGGCCTCACCCTGCCCGTGGCGGCGGCGAGCTACGCCTTCATCGAGGATCCCGCCCGGCGTCTGGCGCGTCGATGGGATCGACGCCGGGTGCGCGAATCACCGATCCTTGCGCGGTAGCGGCAGCCGGAGTCGACCGCGCGCCGGTGGGAGTGCGGCGAGGCCGACCGCGATGACCGCGACCAGCGCGGGGAACTGCGCCCACAGCGATCCGCCCATGTAGCCGTGCGGGAATCGCCAAGGGCCGGTCGACAGCGCGGCCGCGGATACGGCGGTGCCGATACCCGCGAGGGCGGCCAATGTTGTCGGCGCGTGGCGGGGAAGGAAGTAGTAGGCCACTAGACCCGTGACGGCGATCGCCGACCCGATCGGGCCGGAGATGATCGTGGCGGCCGCGATCAGGGCGAGCGCGCCGACCGTGCGATTTCCCCACGTGCGCTGTGCGGAAGCCGGATCGGCCTCGGGGAAGTCGATCGACTCCGGAATATCTTGTGCCGCTGTGGTTTTTCGCAGGCGCAACCGGCTCAGCAGGGCGGTGGCGCGGTGGCGGCGCGGGAAGGCGAAGTAGAGGAGGGGGAGCAGCAGGAGCAGGCCGCCGAAGATGGCGAGGCGGTACCAGCGGTCGATGGGGAAGGAGAGGGTGATCGGGCCGGTGACGCCTGCCGGGATCAACCATGCCTGCTGCCAACCATTGACGACGATGGGGGACAGCGAGTGGCCGTCGGCAGTGCGGGCCTGCCAGCCGACATTGGTGCTCAAAGGGAGAACGAGCAGGTTGGTATCGGCCGGCGCCGCCAGGTCCGGTGCGACCGGGAGGTCGTTGCGATTCAGTTGGAGGCGGTCGACGGAGAACAGTTCCGTGGGGGCGACGGTGACCTCGGCGCGGCCTCGGGCGATATCGAAAGCGTCCGTCGCGTCCGGGTTCGTGCAGACACGGGCCGGAACCGGTGCGCCGGAACGCAATTCGGCGGCGGTCGCCGTCACACTGGTATGCAGGGCGCGTCCACCGAGTGCGATGACAGGTCCGGTGGCGCAGGGGATGGTGATGAGTCGGTCGGGGGAGGCGGGCGGCGGGTAGTCGGGGCCGAGGACATTGATCTCCGCCAGGCCCGCGGGTTGGGTGAGGATGAATCCGAGTGCGGTGCGGTCGAGTACGGGATGCCAGTCGAGCAGGCTGACCTCGATGCGGTCGGTGACCGTCGGGTGCAAGGAGATTCGGGTGGGCGCACCGCGTTCCAGTTCGCGCACTTGCGGACCCGCGCCGAGGTCGACAGCTACCGAAATCGGTGCGGCGGGCAGGCCGCCGAGCGACGGGGTCAGTTCGAGTCCGGTCACCAGTGTGGGGGCGGGCAGCTCAAGGGTGAGAGTCGGTTTGCCGCCGGTTGTTTGGCGCACCGAATCCTCGGGCGCGGTCCAGGCGGTGCGCGGATCGCCGTCGGTGGCGGCGAAGGCGGAACCGCGCAGATCGCCGACATCGCCGTGCCCGCGGGCCACCGGGCGGTCGTGGTCGGTGAGCAGCGCGGCCAGTGCCGGACCCTGTCGGGTGCGCACGGTCAACTCCGGGGCGACGGTCATCGATTCGGGCACGGACAAAGTGCGTTCGAAGGTGCCCGATTCCTCCGGGGCGAGGGCTAGTCCCTTGTGGCAGCGCACTCGATCCGGCGCGTCGAAACAGGCACTGCGACCGGGAAATTCCTGTCCGAGGTCCCAGCCGCGCACGGTGGCGCCCGCCGGGGGTGCCGGAAGTACGGTGCGATGGCGGATATCCACGCGCACCGGTTCCGCACGGTTGGTGTAGTCGTCGAGCGTGAGTTCGCTGATACCGAACTGACCGCCGCGGGTGCCGCGCTCGGTGTGCATCGCGGTGATCCGAACCCAACGGGTGCGACCTGGTGCCAGCGAAATCGACACCGGTGCACCGGGTTTCGGTATCAGCGCGGAAACCGTCCCGTTCTCGGTCGCCACCGCGACCCAGCGCACCGGATCGCCGATCGCTGCGGTGCTGGTGGTGAGGGTGAGCAACCCGGCCCCGATCGGATGATCCAGATCCAACCGAACCCACTGCCCGAGTGCGCGTTCCGCGCCATTGCTGATCCAGGCGGTGGACGGATCCCCGTCGACCATTGCCGCCGTCGAACTTCCCGGCGCGGTCCCTCCGATCTGCGTCGCATCCGCTGCGGAACTGGCAGCCGTAATCGTCGCCCCCGACCACTCCCCTTCCACCAACTCCGCCCCCGGCACCGCGTAATCCGGCGCCAAATTGTGCGTCCGTCGCGGATCCCCCGGCCCCCGCAGCGCCGAATTGTGATTGTCGACCTGCCCGAAATCCGCCTCCCGATCCATCGGCGTATCGGTCAGCACCACCCCGTCGACCCGCACCCCGGCCCGTGCCGCATCCGCCGCCAAAACCCGAGGCCCTATCTCCTCCGAACCATTTCGGGCGGGCACCCGCTGTCCGCGACCGCCGGTTTCGGTCGCGCCGTCGCCAACCGCATCGGTGGGCCGCTGCGGTCCCACAACGTCGGGTTGGCCCCATTCGGAATCGGTGGTGCGATCACGTGGTGCGCCATGCGCGGTGCGGTTGAGCCTTTCCAGGACCTCGGGTCCGCCTTGGACAGCGTGGACATCGGCGAGCGGGACCGTATAGGCGCCGGGAAATGCGATGGGCGCGCCAGTGCCGCTGTGGATTTCGGCCGGTGCACCGGGTTGGGCACCGAGGACGCGATAGATCTCGATGGCGGGATAGGTGGGCCGCAGGTCGCCGTCGGCGACGAGATCGTCGGCCAGGACGGAAGTTCGGACGGGTGGGCCGAACTCGGTGACCTTGGTGATGCCGGGGGAGTGCTCGATGGCCTGGTGGGCCAGGAGGGGCCGGGTGGAGCGGGAGGTTTCGGGGTCGAGGTCGTTGCGCAGCACCAGGATTCCGATGCCCTGGTCGAAGAGGGTGCGGGCCAGCCCAGTGGAGGGGCGGCCGTCGGCGATGAGGCGTTGGACGGAGTCCATGGCGCGGATGGTGCCGGGTGGGTTGAGAGGCACCGAGTCGCGAATCGCCCACGGGGTGCCGGCGAGTGCCTGTAGCGGTTCGTCGCGGGTCAGTCCCCAGATCTGGCTGCCGAAGGGTGCGCCAGGGACGACGAGCGCCCTGGTGTCGGCGGCGTTGTCGGCCAACCAATCCGCGGTCTGCTGCCAGTAGGCGGGTACGCGGTCGTAGGCTCCGCGCGGGGCGAGTTTCCCGGTCCAGGCCAGTGAGGTGGACAGCGTCAACGCGGCCAGGACGAGCGCGGCCAGCGCGACGGACCGGTCGCGTTCGGGATGGGCGAAAGCGTTGCGCCACACCGGCATCGGCACCGAGGCGGGCAGCGGCACCCGGCCGAGCAGGTGGGCGAGCCCGAGTGCCAGCGGAATGCGGATGAGCGGTTCCAGCTTGTGCACGTTGCGCAGCGGCGCACCACCGGAATCGAGGAATACGCGCACCGATTCGGCGAACAGGCCCCCCAGTTGACCGGCGTACCCGGCGCAGATCCCGACGATCCCGACGAGCAGGATCAACGTGAGTCGGCCGCGAAAAGGCATGGACCGCATGGCGAGTCCCGCCATACCCGCCGCCGCGAGCAACCCGGTGGCCAGGACGGCGGCGGGTTGGGTGACCAGCACCGCGCCCGCGATCCGCTCAGGGGAGACGAAGGGTGTCCAACTGTCGGTGCCGCGCAGCACTTCCGACAGCGCGGCCCACTGTGTTGTCACACCGGAGGATTCGATGTAGTCGAGGAACGGCGGGCTGACCTTGCCGAGCAGCAGCAGCGGCACCGCCCACCAGAAGGTCGCGAGCACCAGCAGCGGCACCCACGCCGCCGTGAATCGCCACCATCGCCGCGAGGGCCGGTAGGACCCCCACCACAGCAGCGCGGGCAGGAAGGCCGCCACCGTCGCCACCGCGTTGACCGCCCCCATGAGCGCCAATGCCAGCGCACTTCCGGCAGGCGATCGCGCCCCGCCGAATCTCCGCGCCTGCTGACGGCGTCGTACGCCGAGGGCGGCCGGGGCGAGCAGCACCCACGGCGCGAGCATCATCGGCAGCGTCTCCGAGGAGATGGATCCGAGGGTGGTCAGCACGCGGGGTGCGAGCGCGAAGGTGAGCCCCGCGATGACGCGGGAGCCGCGTCCGCCGATACCGAGGAGTTCGCAGAGCCGGATGATGCCCCAGAATCCGGCGAGCAGCAGCAGCGCCCACCAGACACGCTGGGTGATCCACGCGGGTATCCCGAGCAGATGTCCGACGGAGAAGAAAGCGCCGTGCGGAAAGAAGTAGCCGTAGGCCTGATTCTGCACCTGACCCATGGGTGCCTGACTGCTCCACATATGCGCGGCGCGTTCGAGGAAGCCGAGGGGGTTCTGGGCCAGATCGTATTTCGTGTCGGCGACGGTCAGGCCCGGTGCCTGGAGGAAGGTGAGCAGGAATGCCGCGACAACGGATCCGGCGAACCAGCCTCGGCCCAGTGGCGCGGTGTGCGCGGCGGCTGCGGCTGCGGCTGGAATCAGCGGCTGCCGTACTGCACGTCATTGAGTAGCGAGGAGTCCTTGTCACCGCTGCGATCGATAGTGGGCACGGAGTTCTGTTCGACGGCCATGGTGATCAGGAAGACCGAGGCCACGCCCAAGAGGCCGCCGACGACCGCGCTGGCAACACCGGGGACGGCAAACTTCATCGCGCACTCCAATACTTCGATGCAGGCACATTCCGGGCCAACCTAGCAGGACCGTCGGGTCGGGTGTGCTCGCAGCCCGTCGATCGGCCGGTGCCGGGTCTCAGTTCTCCGGCGCCGCGCACCGCAATCCGCCGAGGAATGTGCGCAGTTTGGCGGTGGTCTCGTCGAGTTCGGCGTGCGGATCGGAGGCCGCCACGATCCCGCCGCCCGCGAAGGCCCGCACGGCGCGTCCGTCGCCGGAGATCTCGGCGCAGCGGATGGCGACCAGCCAGGTCCCGTCCCCGCGCGCGTCGCACCAGCCGACCGCGCCGCCGTAGAAGCCGCGATCCGGCTCCGATTCGATGATGGTGTCCAACGCCAGTTGGGTCGGCGTGCCGCAGACGGCGGGTGTCGGATGCAGCAGTACGGCCAATTCGAGCGCGGTCGGCGCGGGCTGCCGCAGGGTGGCGGTGATGGGCGTGGCCAGATGCCAGACCTCATTGGTGCTGACCAATTCCGGGCCGTCCGGGATGGTCAGTTCCCGGCAGACCGGCGCGAGCCGCTCCCGAATCCAGTCGATGACGTAGGCGTGTTCGGTCCGATTCTTGCTGCTGGCGAATAGTTCTCGCGCCTGCTGCGCGTCGACGGTCGGATCGGTGCTGCGCGGCAGGGTGCCTGCGAGTGGTCGCAGCGTGACGGTGTCGCCCTGCCGGGTGACCAGCACCTCCGGGGTGGCTCCGACCAGTGCGGCGGCCCGGCCCGATGGCGTCAGGTCCACCGCGAACACATTGGCCTTCGGGTGTCGCACCAGCAGGTGGGCGGCGGTGAGTTCCGGATCGAGCGGCGCCTGCGCCTCGGCCAGGACCGAGCGGGCCGCGACCACCTTGCGCAGCGGTCGCGCGGGATCGTCGAGCTGTTCGACGAGTTTGGTCACTCGCGCGACATGTTCTGCGGGACTGGGCAATTCGGAGACGACACGCACCGGGGGCAGGTCCGGCACCGCGGCGGGCCGCCAGGGACCCGCGGTGTGTTCGGCCCGGTCCGGCTGGGCCAGGGCGGCGGGGCGGCGCGGGTCGAAGGGCAGCGCGCCGACGATCAGCTCCGCCGCGCCCGACCGCAGCGCCGCGACGGCGCGTGCGGGGTCGTCGTAGGCCGCTCGCAGTCCGGAGGCCCGCAGCACGCCCGCGGGCTGGGCGAGCAGAAATCCGTACATGCCAAAACCCTAGCCCCATACTTCTACTGATTCGGGGCGAGCGAGACCGCTCTCACTTTCCGGGAGGCACCACCAGCACGGGCCGATGACAGTGTTTGAGCACCGCGTCGGCGACGCTGCTGTGCAGCAGGGCGCGAATTCCGGTGGCGCCGCGCGTACCCGCGACAATGATGTCGACATCGAGATCGTCGGCGCATTCGACGATGGCATTCCAGACGGTGCTCGCGCATTCGGCGGTGCGCGCCTCGGCATTGAGTCCGGCGAGTTTGGCCAGCCGCACGCCCTCGGTATTGATGGCCTTGGCGTCGACGTAGGCGATGTCCTCGATTTCCTCGTCGGGCAGCCATTCCGGCTGCATGACACCCGATATCCCGGACAGCCGGGCGGCTTGGCGCACCATGGGCTCCCAGGCGGTGACGACGACGGCTCGGTTCGCGCTGAGGAAACGCCCGGCGTATTCGATGGCCCGCTTGGCGTTTTCGGATCCGTCGTAGGCGATGAGCATCAGATCGCAGGGCATGGCGACCTCCTGGGAACGCGCCGTAGCATTCGCTGTGTTGCCTTCGCTGTGTAGCTTTCACTGCGGGGGCAGCCGCACGGCTACATATTCAAGAATACCCGTTGTCGCAGAATGTATTCGCCCCGGCACGCGGGCGATTCGACTGTTTCCGAGAATCCGGTGCACGCTTCGAATAGTGCTGCCGCCCAATTCTATTTGCCGAAATTCCGGTGCGCGGGGACCCGCCCGCGCGGCCGACCCGCGCGCGCATTACGGTGGGGTCCCATGCGGAAGACGCCCCTCGCGCTGTTCGCGCTGCTGGCCGCCGTCGCGACGTCGTGTTCCAGCGGTGGTGACAAATCACCCACCACCACGACAGCCGCCGCGCCCACCAGCGCGGTGAAATCGGCCACCCCGGTGACCGGCGCAGGCGGCGACTGCCGCAGTGCGTATCTCGCGCGCTTCACCACCCGCCAGAAGCTGGCCCAGTTGTTGACCGTCGGTGTGACGGGCGCCGCCGATGCCACGCGGGTGGTGCGCGACCAAGGTGTCGGCGGCATCTTCGTCGGCGGATGGACCGATCGCGCGCTGCTCGCCGAGAAGCAGATCGTCCAGGTCAAGGCCGCCGCCAAGGCTCCGCTCATGGTGACGATCGATGAGGAGGGCGGCCGGGTCTCGCGGGTCAAGGATCTGATCGGCGCCGCGCCCTCGGCGCGGGTGACCGCGCAGACGATGAGTCCGGACGAGTTCTACCGGGCCACGCTGACCAGGGGGCGGGCGCTGAAGGATCTGGGTGTCACCGTCGATTTCGCCCCCGATGTGGATGTCAGCGGCGAACCCGATGACGCGGTGATCGGCGATCGTTCCTTCTCCGATGACCCCGATGTGGTCACCCGCTATGCCGAGGCCTACATCCGTGCGATGCGCGAAGTCGGCGTCGGCACGGTGATGAAGCATTTCCCTGGTCACGGCTCGGGATCGGGTGATTCGCATCGCGGTGCGGTCCGCACACCGCCGCTGGAGCAATTGCAGCAGTCGGATCTGGTGCCGTTCCGGAACCTGATCGATTCGGGTGCGGCGGTCATGGTCGGCCACCTCGATGTGCCGGGACTGACCGCACCCGATGTGCCCGCCAGCATCAGCCCGGAGGTGATGCGCCTGGTGCGCGAGGGTTCCGGCTATGGTGCGCAGCCGCTGCAGGGTCCGATCTTCACCGACGATCTCGGCGGTATGGCCGCGATCACCGCGCGGATGTCCATCGAGGACGCGGTGGAGGCGGCCCTCGAGGCGGGTGCCGACAGTGCGCTGTGGATCACCACCGATGCGGTGCCCAGCGTGCTGGACCGATTGGAGCGGGCCGTCGCTTCGGGCAAACTGCCCATGTCGCGGGTGGACGATTCGGTCATCCGGCTGGCGCGTTTCAAGGATGTGCCGCTGGGTTGCTAGCAGCAAAAACGTCTGCCGAAACTTACCTTGGAGTAATATAAGGGCTTCACCATGCGGTAGGAGAGTGATGGCGGGCGGAACGAAGCGACTTCCTCGGGCGGTTCGTGAGCAGCAGATGCTCGACGCCGCGGTGGAGGTCTTCTCGCGCAAGGGTTTCCACGATACTTCGATGGATGCCATCGCCGCCGAGGCGAAAATCTCCAAGCCGATGCTGTACCTGTACTACGGCTCCAAGGACGAACTTTTCCGCGCCTGCATCCAGCGCGAGGGTATGCGCTTCATCGAGTCGGTGGCCCCGGCGGGCAATCCGCTGCTCAGCCCGCACGAGCAGTTGCGCACCGCGCTTGAGGGCTTCCTCGGCTTCGTCGACAACAACCGCCACTCCTGGCATGTGCTCTACCGCCAGGCGATCGGGCAGCAGGCCTTCGCCTCGGAGATCGAGAACGCGCGCGAGCGGGTCATCGAGCTCACGGCCAAACTCCTGGAATCCAGTGCGAAACACGCGGAACCGGGCACCAATTTCGATATTGTCGCGGTCGCCGTCATCGGTGCGGGCGAGGCCATCGCCGATCGGGTGGCGAGCGGTCGGATCGAGGTATCCGAAGCTGTGGACCTGCTCGACGATCTGGCCTGGAGCGGCCTGGCCGGGCGCAAGAAGGCCGAATAGCGATATCGCCGAGGCGTATGAGCTACTGCGCCAATCGAATTCGAGCCTGCGGGCCGCGCCCGCGGCCGACGGGTGCTGCGGCGACTGCTGACCGGGAAGCGGTGTGGGCAGCGCATCGCGACCCACACCGTTGGACTCACCTGATGGTGGCGGTCAAATGGGGATATCCCTTGCGGGGATGGCGCAGCGCCAGGTCCCATCCGCCTTCGACGTGGTCGGCGTAGACATTGACCGTCGAGGGCAGCAGGATCGGCTTGCCGAATTTGACCGCGTAGGTGGCCTTTTCGGGTATCCGGCCCTCGATGGCGCCGAGAATCGCCGCGGCAGACCACATGCCGTGGGCGATCGTGCGCCCGAAGCCGAATGCCTTGGCCCCCAAGGTGGAGATGTGGATCGGGTTGTGATCGCCCGAGGCCGCCGCGTAGCGGTTGATGGTGCGCTGGTCCACCCGCAGCGTGCGCAGGGGCGGTGGCGGCGCCTGCTCGGGCTGCGGTGCGGGTTTCGGCTGATCCGACAGCGAGGTGCGCTGCTGGTGCAGGAAGGTGGTGACCTGCCGCCAAACCTCCTCCCGACCGACATTGACCGAGGTGATCGCGTCGACGAGCAGACCCTTCGGATGTTCGCGCAGGTTCGCGATGTGGGTGGTGAAGTCCAGCGGTTCGCTCACCGAGATCTCGCGGGCGCGTTCGATGAGGTTGTTCGCGTGCACCGCGCCCACCGCGACGAACGGGAAGTCGCGCGCCACCACCAACTGCATGGCCAGCGGGAAGGACAGGATGAACGGGTAGGTCAGCGGTAGCGCGTCGCCGAAGCGCAGTCCGGTGGCCTTGCAGTAGGCCCCCAGGTGCTCCGGGTCGACCCGGTAACCCTGCATGCGGATCACCCGGTCGGGCAGGGTGGGCTTGCGCGCCGAGATCAGCGGCACCGGAACGGCCCCCAGCGCGGCCTTCACGAAAAGGCCTGCGTGCTTGGGTGGTTCGGTGAGGGTGATGGTCTGGGTCATCATGCTCCGATCAGTGCCTGACCGCAGACGCGAACCACGTTGCCGCTCACCGCATTGGAGGCCGGGCCTGCGAAGTAGGCGATGGTCTCGGCGACGTCGACGGTCTGACCGCCCTGGTAGAGCGAGCTGAGCAGCCGACCCGCCTCGCGGGTGCCGAGCGGGATGGCCGCCGTCATGGCGGTTTCGATGAAGCCGGGCGCGACGGCGTTGATGGTGATGCCGTGCTCGGCCAACTTGGGCGATTCGGCATCGACCATGCCGATGACGCCCGCCTTGGACGCGCCGTAGTTGGTCTGGCCGCGGTTGCCCGCGATGCCCGCGATGGAGGACACATCGATGACCCGGCCGCCTGCCTTGAGCGCGCCGCGCGCCACCAGGCCCTCGGTAATCCGGTGCGGCGCGGCGAGATTCACCTCGAGCACGGCCTTCCAGCGGCCCTCGTCCATATTGGCGAGCAGCTTGTCGCGGGTGATGCCCGCGTTGTGCACGATGATGTCGATGCCGCCGAAGCGTTCGGTGGCGAATTCGGCCAATTTCTCGGCGGCGTCGGGCGCGGTGACATCCAGCGCGAGCGCCGTGCCGCCGACCTTGTTCGCGGTGGCCGAGAGCGCTTCGCCCGCGGCCGGGATATCGGCGACGATGACCTTGGCCCCGTCGCGCGCGAACACCTCGGCGATGGTCGCGCCGATACCGCGCGCCGCACCGGTGACCACGGCGACCTTGCCCTCGAGTGGGCGATCCCAGTCGGCGGGGGCGGTGGCGTCGTCCTTGCCGACGCGGATGACCTGTCCGTCGACGAAGGCGGATTTGGCCGAAAGCAGGAAGCGCAGTGTGGATTCCAGCCCGGTGGCCGAGGCGGACGCCTCCGGGTGCAGGTAGACCAGCTGCGCGGTGGCGCCGCGCAGTAGCTCCTTGCCGACGGAGCGGGTGAAGCCCTCGAGCGCGCGCTGGGCGATCTGCTCCTGCACGCTCGCGGCCAATTCCGGGGTGGTGCCGACAACCAGCACCCGGCCCGAGGCGGCGATGCCGCGCATGGCGGGCTGGAAGAATTCGAACAGTTGGGCCAGCTCATCGATCGAGGCGATGGCGGTGGCGTCGAAGACGAGCGCGCCGTATTTGGTGCCGGGGACCGGTGTTTCGGCGAAGGTGTAGTCCGAGAGCAGGTTTCGGATGGCATCGGCCGTGCGGCCCTTGCCGCCGAGCAGGACAGGGCCGGGCAGCGGCGGCTCGCCCTTCGCGTAGCGGCGCAGCGTCTCGGGCTTGGGCAGGCCGAGTTTGCCTGCGAGGAATGCGCCGGGCGCGGAATGGATGAACGATCCGTAGAGGTTGGGAGCGCCCTTACTCTTGCTGGCTGCCACTGTTCCTACCTTTTCTGTGTGTACGTGCGGCGTTCAGGTCCCGGTGTCGACAATGAACTTACTCCAGAGTAAGTTTAATGTAAACAACGCGACGTGGCGCCGGTCGGTGTGCAATGCAGCTGTGTGCAGTGCACACCGACACGGGCCGCCGGACCCGCACCGACGAGACCATGGAGACTCGAGTGACAACGAAGACCCGTTCGGCGAAGACCACCGCCCAACCAGGTAAGACCGCCCGCCCGGTCGCGATCGTCGGCGGCAATCGCATTCCGTTCGCCCGCTCCGACGGCAAGTACGCGCACGCCTCCAATCAGGACATGTTCACCGCCGCGCTGAACGGTCTGGTCAGCCGGTTCGGTCTGCAGGGCGAACGTCTGGGCATGGTGGTCGGCGGCGCGGTGCTCAAGCGGGTCGGCGAGCACGGCATGGTGCGCGAAAGCGTGCTCGGCAGCACGCTTTCCCCCTACACCCCGGCACACGATCTCCAACTCGCCTGCGGCACCGGCCTGCAATCGATCGTCACCGTCGGCGACGCCATCGCGCTGGGTCGGATCGAGGCCGGTGTCGGCGGCGGCACCGACACCACTTCCGACGCGCCGATCGGGGTGAGCGAATCCCTGCGCGAATGGATGCTCGACGCCAATCGCGCCCGCTCCAACCGGGATTACGTGAAGCTGGTCGGTCGGTTGCGGCCGAATATGGTCGGCATCGAGATCCCGCGCAACGCCGAACCGCGCACCGGAATGTCGATGGGCGAGCACGCCGCCATCACCGCCAAGGAGTTCGGCGTCAGCCGCGAAGCCCAGGACGAACTGGCCTACCTGTCGCACCGGAATATGGCCGCCGCCTACGATCGCGGCTTCTTCGACGACCTGGTCACCCCGTTCCTCGGCCTGACCCGCGATGACAACCTGCGCCCGAACTCCACGATCGAGAAGCTGTCCACGCTCGAGCCGGTCTTCGGCACCAAACTGGGCGAGGCCACCATGACGGCGGGCAACTCAACCCCGCTCACCGATGGCGCTTCGGCGGTGCTGCTGTCGAGCGAGCAGTGGGCCGCCGAGCGCAATCTGCCGGTGCTGGCCACTCTCGTCGACAGTGAGGTTGCCGCGGTCGACTACGTGCACGGCCCGGACGGGCTGCTCATGGCCCCCACCTACGCGGTGCCGCGCCTACTGGCCCGAAACGGGTTGACGTTGCAGGACTTCGACTTCTACGAGATCCACGAGGCGTTCGCCTCGGTGGTGCTGGCCACCTTGCAGGCGTGGGAGTCCGACCAGTACTGCAAGGAGCGGCTGGGCCTCGACGGCGCGCTCGGGTCCATCGACCGGAGCAGGCTCAATGTCAACGGGTCCTCGCTGGCCGCGGGTCACCCGTTCGCCGCGACCGGCGGGCGCATTGTCGCGTCGGCCGCGAAGATGTTGGCGGAGAAGGGGTCCGGGCGCGCGCTCATCTCCATCTGCGCCGCGGGCGGCCAGGGCGTGGTGGCGATCCTGGAGCGCTGAAACGACTCGAGGGTGGCATTCGGCCGGAATCGGCCGGGTGCCACCCTTTTTCGTCCGCTCGCTATGCGGGCAGATTCTTGTTGCCCAACTTGCCCATGAACTCCTGTACGGCGGCGCAGGGTTCGAGTGTCGGCGCCTGATCGCCATGCTTGCGCGTGGTGAACACGACGCTTCCGGATGAGGTCTGCAGGCCCAGCAGACAACCAATGTGGTTGCCGTCCTGGCGCGCGTTGAAGACGATCATTTGCCTGCCGTAGTAATTGGTCCGCCGGACATTTACGACTTTGGGGGACTGTGCTATCTGGTCGATTGTCTGATCGTCGGTGTTGATTTGCAACTCGTACTTCCCATCGGATGACAGCCAATGACAGCCCGGTGCGGGGGAGTTGGGGTTTTTGTTCCGTTCTTTCGAGCCAGGATTCAACCCTGCGGCAGAGATGTCGGCGGATGGAATGTCGCAGGAATCCCAGGGTTCGTCCGAGACCGGTGTGGCGGTTTTGGTGGTAGGCGTGCCGCCACTGGAATCGGTGCGCGTGGTCTCCGGGGCGGACCCGCCATCGGCCTTGGCCGTGGTGGGCGCATTCGCCTGCGCGCTCGTCGAACTGGTTGCGCCTGTCGTTCCCTTCGTGGGTGTGACGTCCTCGTTGCACGCGCTGAGCAGCAGTGCCGCGCCGCAGGTCACGGCGGTGACCAAGTACTTGGATGCGCTGATCTTCATTTGTAGAGCTCCTTTACTTTTCAGGCTGTTCACAACAGATCGACGAGCGCTCAGGGCTCCGGACGGTCAGAACCCGTGTCCGGTCAGCAGTTGAACGGCATTCGGCCGGAATCGGGCTGGTGCCACTCTTTTTCGTGTCGCCGACTATGACGGCAGGGATATGCCCAACTTGCCCGCGAACTGCTGAACGGCGTCGCATGGCTCCTGCTCCGGCTGCTGATCCGCGTGCTTGCGCGCGGTGAAAAGCACGTTTCCGAAGGAAGTCTCGGTGGCCAACAGGCAACCGATGTTATTGCCGTCCTGCCGCGCGTTGAAGACGATCGTTCGTCTGCCGAAGAACGCGATCCGCCGGACATTCACGACTTTGGGAGACTGAGCTATCTCATCGACTGTCCGATCGTCGGTCTCGATGAGCAGCTCGTAGTTGCCATCGCTCGACAACCACTGGCATCCCCATGCGCGGGGGTTGGGGAGGCTCCTGCGTTCTTTCGTGGCCGGGTCCAACCCTGCGGCCGCGATGGAGCCGGACGGGATTGCGCAGGGATCCCAGGACGCCGGATCGACAACGACCGTCGTGGTGGTGGTCGTCGTGGGTTCGGTGCGGGTGGTTTCCGGGAACGGGTTGGGCCTGGTCGTGGTGATCGGGTGCGGCTGCGTAGTCGTCGAATCCGGCGCGGTCGTCGTACTCGGCGCGGCGGTCGTCGTACTGGGCGCGGTCGTCGGCGCGGCGGTCGTCGGGCTCGGCGCTGCTGTCATCGAACTCGTCTCACTACGCAGGACGATTTCCTCGTTGCAGCCGCTGAGCAGCAGCGACGCGCCACAGGTCACGGCGACCATCAACTGCTTGGACGCGCTGATCTTCATCTATCGGGTTCCTTGCGTTCGCCTTGGCGGTTCCGAAGGGTGGCACCCGGCCGGAATCGGCCGGGTGCCACCCTTCTTCGTCGGCTAATCCCGGAGGTTCTTGCTGAACTTGACCGCGATGGCCTGGCCGACATCGCAGGCGTCCGGAGCCGGCTTGAGGTCATGGCTGCGCAACACGTAGTCAACCGTCCCGTACGAGACCTCGGTGCTGATGATGCAGCCGATGTGGTTGCCGTCCTGGGCCGCGTTGAAGATCATCACGTTCCGACCATCGATCTTGATTCGCCGGAGATTCTCGTAGCTGCCGGGCTTCAAATCACCCCACTTCCTGCCGAGCGATTCGATGATGACTTCGAACCTGCCATCGTTGGTCAGCCACTGGCAGGAGTTCTCGAGTGGGTAGTTGAGGTTCTCGGTTCGCCGCTTTTTGGTGGACGTGTTCAAGCCTGCGGCGCTGACGTTGGGATCCATGATCGCGCAGGGGTCCCAAGGTTCGTCCGAGACCGGGGCGGCTTTCTTGGTCGTCGGCGCGTTCCCACCGGCCTCGGTGGGCGTGTTGCCCGCGGCGGAGCCACCGCCGTTGCCGCCGGCCTCGGTGGGGGTGTTCCCCGTGGCGGAGCCACCCTCCGCCTTGGCCGTGGTGGGCGCGCCCGCCGCGGCGCTGGTCGATGCCGTCGAGCCTGTCGCGCCCTTGGTGGGGGTGACGTCCTCGTTGCATGCGCTGAGCAGCAGTGCCGCGCCGCAGGTCACGGCGACGATCAACTGCTTGGACGCGCTGATCTTCATTTATCGAGTTCCTTTACCTGTCAGGCTTTTTCATGGAAGATCGACGAGCCGTCGTAGCTCGGGGGAGCCAACCGGGTCGGTCAGAACCCATGTCCGGTCAACAGTTGGAACGGCATGCTGAGGAACATCATGGCCACGTACAGCGGGTAGCGGATCGGGTCGCCGCTGAGGTAGCCCTCGGACAGCCAGGTCATCAAGTCTGCGGAACCCACGATGCGTCTCCCTCGGTAGTGGACAATTTTGTCCGGTAGCGATCTTTTCTGTGGGACATGTCGATCGCTCGGGTCCGCTTGTTACGAACCAATTTTCATGGGCAATCCGACAGCACTTGATTAGAGTAGGGCCAGCGCGTCACCAGGTTGTTCCCTCTATTGGTAAGTCGACTTCGGCGGGTGCTCGTGAGCTGTGCTAGAGGTTGTCCGTTCGAACCGGCGCTCGCGGACGGTAGCGGGTTGCTGACCTCGAGTCTTGCTCGTTCGAAGAGGTCGATGTCGATCGGTGGCGATCTCTGGTCGCCGCTCCGGTTGTCGGCGGTGATATGTCTCATAATTCCCTCGTTGGGATTTATTCAAGTATTGCGTGCATTGATCAGCAACTTTGCAGCAATTTGTGATTCCCGCGACAGGTCGCCCAGTGTGCGAACCCTGTTGCCTGCGCCGTGAACTGTGTGTTTACGTATTCGTTACCTGCTGTGCCGCCCAGATAATGCGGTCTGCCATGCCATTTCCGGCTCGGACCCCGGTTCTGCCCTCGGCGGTAAATCGAATCGTGATCGCGCGTGCTTTGTCGTTGGAGGGATGTACTGCTGATGCGTATTGGAAAAGCAATGCGGGCCGGGGCGGCCGCATTGACCGCAGCGATCGCCCTCGGCCTCGCGAGCACCGGTTCCGCGCACGCGAGCGAAATCGACCGCTACCTCGACCTGCCGCTGACCAACCGGAATGCCGCGAGCGCGCCGGGCGGAGTGAATCCGGACCTGCCCTACGACCACGCCGAACTGGGTCGGCTGCTGGATCAGGCCAGGGCCGAGGGCGTCGCGCCGACCCGATATGCCGCGCTGCTGTACCAGTACTGGCTGGTCGACGCCACCGGCAAGGCCGGAATAGATCTGCGCTCGTGGAATCCGCGCGCGGGCGTAGCGGCCAACCGGGACAACCTGATTCGCTCCTACCGCTACTACGAGGATCTGCAACTGGCCCACCGCGAATTGCAGTGGGCGGGCATGGGCGGACAGGTCGGCGCCGACTTCGGCGGCGGGCTGGTCGATTTCGAACTCATGGGCGCCCTCTACTCGCTGCCCGGTATCGCCGAGGCCGCGCGCGGCGTGGTGGGCGCGGTGACCAATGCGGCGGGACCGCAAGTCGCGCAGCGACTTCCGCGCGGACTCAGTGCCCTGGCCACTGCCGGATCGCGGATCACACCCGAGGATCTGAACTACATCATCGGGATGATCCTGGTAATGCAGAAGAACATCTTCTCGGACCTGATGCCAATGCACGACGCCTACGTCACGGCGGGTCTGCCCGCGCTGTCGGAATTCATGGCCGCCGGGTTGTTCGGCGCCGACATCATGTCCGCCTGGCGCGAGGTTGCTTCCGGCGATCCCGATCGCATCGCCGCGGGCAATGCCGTGCTGCTGCGCCGCGAGCAGCAGTGGGCGGTCGGCGCGCAGTGGGACGAAGTGCGTTCCTACAAGGGCGAGATCGGCGAGGCCATCACCTACCTGACCGGTGCGGCAGGCTCACCCTCCGTCGCCGCAGTGGTGCCGATGCGCGAATTCCACCCCGCGCGAATCCCTTTCACCACGCCCGACGGTCGGCCCGCACTGCTCACCCTGCCGCTGCCGGACTGGAACTGGTCGGAATTCGACGCGCGCTGGGACTACATCACCACCGAACTGCTGCCCAAATACCGCGGACAGGTCGAAAACAATTGGCCCGCACTGGAAGCCGCCATGCGCGTGCCCTACGAGCAGCAGCTGGAATCCAAGCGGCCGCTGCTGAATATGCCGCAACTGCTCGAATCCGCGGCACACGAAGTGAAGGTGGAGGCGAGCTGAGATGACTCGTTGGAAGCTAGTCGTCGCGGCGCTCGCCGCACTGGTCCTCGGCACGGGAACCGCGGCAGCGCAACCGCAGACCGGCACGCCGAGCCTCGGTCAGGTTTTCAACGGCTTCGTGGTCGGTCAATTCACCGGCGCGCGAATCGCCACGCCGGACCAGGCCTTTCAGGCGCTGACCGCGAACGACCCGTTCTATCGGGAACCCGCGCTCACCGGATCGGAACAGCCGGGGACGCTGCTGAAGGCCAAGAAGGTCGATGTCATGTTCGGCGGGGTCACCCCGCCCGACGTCGAGGCGTACAAACTCATGTACGTCACCACCGGAGTCGACGGCAGCACCCCGGCGGTCAGTACGGGGATCCTGATGATCCCCAAGGACGGTCAACCCGCCGACCAAAAGCGGTTGATTTCCTACCAGGAGGCCAATGACAGCGTCGGCTGGTCCTGCCATCCCAGCACCCAGTGGACCGGCGGCGATCCGCTCGACGGCGCGTCCTGGTCCGCGCTCGGCCCGCTGGCGCTCATGTTCGGCAAGGGTTACGCGGTGATGATCTCCGACGTCGGCAATGACGCCGACCGCAACCCGCACGGCGTCTTCGCGGGCAAATTCGCCGCGCACGCCCAACTCGACGGCATCCGCGCGGCCCTGCACCACCGCCCGGCCGGACTGAATCCGCAGGCGCAGGTGGCACTGTTCGGCATCGCGGGCGGCGGTGTCGGCGCGGCCTTCTCCGCCGAACTCGCCCCCGCCTACGCGCCCGAACTCGCGGTGAAATCCACCGTGCTCGAGGGCATGGTCGTCAACACCCGCAACTTCCTGCGCGTGGCCGACGGCTCGGTCGGCTCCGGATTCGCGCTGGCCACCCTGCTCGGCATGGAGCCCGCCTACCCGCAGATGCGCGTCGAGGAGAAGCTGACCCCGGCGGGGCGGGGCATCGCCGACTTCTTCCGAACCCAGTGCCAGACCCCCGCCTACTTCGGGCTGCCCCTGCTACCGCTGCGCACACTGTTCACCTCCGGGGTCGGCCCGGCCGACGAACCCGATTTCCAGCAGGCGTTCGAAGACAATGTCCTCGGCCGCTCCGGCACCCCGAAATCCAAGGTGCTCATCGCCTCCTGCGCCAAGGACGACTCGTTCATGTCGCTGGTGCCCGCACAGGAATCCAGGGATCTCGCCGAAACCTATCGCGAACGCGGCACGGACGTCACCTACGAGCCCACCGATTGCTCCATGACCCGCATGCTGACCGACCTCTACGGATGGGGCGCCGACCTGTTCGGCATGCAGACCATCGACTGGATCGACCGGCAGTTCGACTGACAGATCGGCCCTCGCCCGCCGAAAACGGTTGAGCGAGGGCCGATTCGGTCACTTAGACGGCAACTCGTTGTGGCCGCCGAACGCCTTGCGCATCGCGGAGAGCACCTTGTCGGCGTAGAGCGATTCACCGCGCGAAGAGAAGCGGGCGAACAGCGCCGCCGACAAAACCGGCGCGGGCACACCCTCATCGATGGCGGCATCGACGGTCCAGCGACCCTCACCGGAATCGGAGACCCGGCCGCCGAAGGATTCCAACGCCGGATCGGCGTGCAACGCGCCCGCCGTCAGGTCCAGCAGCCAGGACGCCACCACCGAACCGCGCCGCCACAACTCGGTGACCTCGGGAACGTCGATGTCGTACTGGTAGTACTCGGGATTGTCGAGCGGGGTCTCCTCGGCCGAGTGCTGATCATCGCGCTCCTTGCCGATATTGGCCTTGTGCAGGATATTCAAGCCCTCGGCGTAGGCGGCCATCGCGCCGTACTCGATACCGTTGTGCACCATCTTGACGAAATGACCCGCGCCCGCCGGACCGCAGTGCAGGTAACCCTGCTCGGCAGGTGACGGCTCACCGGTGCGGCCAGGGGTGCGCTCGGCGGCCGCGACACCCGGAGCGATGGACTTGAGCAGCGGTTCGATATGCGCGACGGACTCCGCCTCACCGCCCACCATCAGACAGTAGCCGCGCTCCAGACCCCACACGCCGCCGGAAGTGCCGATATCCAGATAGTGAAGGCCCTTGGGCCGCAACGCCTTCGCCCGCTTGACGTCCTCGTGGTAGCGGCTGTTGCCGCCATCGATGATGATATCGCCCGGCTCCAGCAGTTCGGCGATCCGCTCGATCACCGCACCCGTCGCACCGGCCGGAATCATCACCCAGACAATGCGCGGCTTCTCCAGCAGTGCGATGAACGCCGGGTAATCCGTGGCGCCCTGGAAGCTGTCGCCGAGTTCGTCGGCGAACTCCTTGATCTGTTCCGCATTCCGCGAGTAGCCGACGGCGGTGTGCCCATCCCCGACGATGCGGCGCACGATATTGGCACCCATTCGGCCGAGGCCGATCATTCCCAGCTGCATACCATCCATCTCCCTCGTTCAGTCCGAGCCGTGTGGCGAGAGTCGAGCACGATTGTCCCGCGTCGATCCCCGATCATGTCGGCGGGCATCTGTAACGCGCCGAACGCGACACCGATAAATGGGTTGCCCCGCGCAGTTGCCAGACCCCCGACCCGGCAACTACGCGGGGCTTTCACTGCCACGATGCGCCCGATACGCCGCATTGCGGTGGCGGCAACGGCGCGCCCCCGTAGCGGCAACTATTCTGGGCGGCGGTCGCGCGCTGTGCGCGACCGGAAGCCAACTGAAAGCGTGGAGGACGGTTCGTGACGAGCGAGTCGACTGCCAGGCGCCGCGACCGAAAGAATGCGGGTGAGGTCGGACTGCGGCGGCTGCTCGAATCGAACCGGATCACGCCGGACGGGGGGAGTCCCGAACAGACGCGGCCCGAACCGGCGCAGGAACCCGAGACACGGGATTCGCGCGGCGGCGCCGATCCGGCGTTGCCCATGTGGCCGGAGGAGCTGATCGGCCCTGCGCGGGGCAGACGGTCTGCGGACTCGCGCGGTCGGGGCGTGCGTGAGCATGCGCCGTTGGCGGAGAACCCGCGTGGAAACGAGGGGGCAATCCCGCCCCGCGATATGGGGCCGGGCGTGCAGTCCGAGGATGTCACCGGCCCGGCCGGGGTATCGGGGAGTTCGCGCAGCGGAGGACGCGATCGGGCTGTGCCCGGATCGCCCCGCGATGAGATTGCAGCTATGTCGCCGCGCGATGAGGCCGCGCCCATGTCATCTCACGACGAGACCGCGCCCACGTGGACCCGCGACGGCGGGGGGCGGATGTGGCCTCGTGATGAGGTTGTGCCGCAGGTGTTTTCGCGTGATGAGGGTGTGCCTGGCTCGCTGCGCGATGAGACTGCGTCCGCCTTGCCCCGTGATGAGGGTGTGCGCACCTGGTCTCACGATGGGGTCGTGCCCGGATCGCCCCGCGATGAGGTTGTACCTGTGTCGCTGCGCGATGAGACGGTGCCCGTGTGGCCCCACGACGCTGGTGGGCGCATGTGGCCTCGTGATGAGGTTGTGCCGCAGGTGTTTTCGCGTGATGAGGGTGTGCCCGGCTCGCCGCGTGCTGAGACTGCGTCGGCGTGGCCCCGTGATGAGGGTGTGCCTGCGTGGTCTCGTGATGGGGCTGTGCCCGGCTCGCCCCGTGATGAGGCTGTACCTATGTCGGCGCGCGATGAGACGGTGCCCGAGCGGCCCCACGACGGCGGTGTGCGTATGTGGCCTCGTGATGAGGTTGTGCCTACGTCGCCGCGTGCTGAGACTGCCCCTGCGTGGCCCCGTGATGAGGGTGTGCGCACCTGGTCTCGCGATGGGGTCGTGCCCCTGTCGCCTCGTGATGACGCCGCGCCCATGTCGCCGCGTGATGAGACCGCGCCCGCGTGGCCCCACGAGGACGGCGTGCGGAAGCGGTCTCGTGATGAGGTTGTGCCGCAGGGGTTTTCGCGTGATGAGGGTGTGCCCGGCTTGCCGCGTGCTGAGACTGCGTCGGCGTGGCCCCGTGATGAGGGTGTGCCTGCGTGGTCTCGTGATGGGGCTGTGCCCGGCTCGCCCCGTGATGAGGCTGTACCCATGTCACTTCGTGAGGAGACGGCGCAGGTGTGGCCCCACGACGCCGGTGGGCGCATGTGGCCTCGTGAAGAGGCGGTGCCGCAGGGGTTTTCGCGCGATGAGGGCGTGCCTGGCTCGCCGCGTGCTGAGACTGCGCCTGCGTGGCCCCGAGATGGGGGTGTACCCACGCCACCCCGTGATGAGGCTAGGTCTGCCCGTGCCGACGAGGGGGATGTTCCCATGAGGCCCGAAGAGGCGATCGGTCCGGTAGCGACCGGTGACGTCCCACCGGTGACGGATTCGCTCGGTAGCATGGGCGATTCGGGGTCGGTGGGTCTCCAGGACTCGATTCGGCGGGAGGCGCGCGCGCCGCGCGATACGGCCGAGTCGTCTTGGGATGCGTTTGGCCGGGCGGAGTCGAACGGGGCCGTGGCGCAACCATTCCGGGCATTCGATGCCAATGATCCCGTGACCGAGCAGCTTCCGGTGCAAGGTCCAGGGTGGAGTGTCGACAATATGCCGACGATGCCGCTGCCCGTGCGGCGTCGGGGCGGGCCGGTCGAGTCGGGTGGGGTCACCGAACCGATGCGCCCGATAGCGCCGCCGATCGAGTCGGCAGCGTCGGTGCGGCAGCGGGAGCAACCTGCGGGTGAGCCTGTCGAATCGGCGCGGCGCGCGGAATCCGCAGCCTACGATGTCACGACAGGGCAGTCGGGTCGGGTGCGGGATTGGTCTGTCGAATCCGGTAGTGCCGGTGCGCCTTTCGAGTTCGGTTCGGCTGAAGATGTGAAATCGGCCGAAGCCGCATCGACCAAGACGAATGCGGCAGCGACCGAGGCATATGGCGCATCGACTGCGGCGTATACCGCCGCGACCGAGGCACACACGGAAGCGGTCGCCGCAGATGTGGCAGCGAACAGCGCTTATACAGAAGCGACTCCCGCAGATGTCGCACCGACCGAGGCACACATCGCGGAGATCCCTGCGGATGCGACGCCGACAGAGGTCTATCCGGTGGCGTCAGGCCCGGAGGTGGCACCGACCGACGTTTATCCGGTGGCATCCCGCGCGAATGTGGTATTGACCGAGGCGTATTCGGCCGCGTCCCGCGCGGAGGTGACGTCGACCGAGGCATATTCGGCGGCGACCCGCGCAACTGTGGCATCGACCCAGGTGCATACGGCAGCGTCTCCGGCGGACGTGGCCCCGACCGAGGCGTACGTGGCGACTCGGGCAGATGTGGCATCGACCGAGGTGTACGCGGCGGCGACTCGGGCAGATGTGGCATCGACCCAGGTGCATACGGCGGCGTCTCCGGCGGACGTGGCGCCGACCGAGGCGTACGCGGCGACTCGGGCGGATGTCGCACCGACCGAGGCATACACGGTAGCGACCGCGGATGTGGCGTCAACGGATGTGCACGCATCGGAGACCGAGCAATCCGAATCGCCCGACAGCTCCGAGCGTCCTCGGAAGCGTTCGCGTCGAGGAAGATCCGCGAAGGATGAGCAACCAACTCCGGCGGACCGCTGGAATGCCGCCCGTACCCCGCGTGTCGAGACTCCGCACACCCCGCTGCTGAAAAGACCGTTGACCAAGCGGATCGGCTTGGCGGTCGGCGCACTGGCCGTGGTCGGAGGCTTGGTCTATGTGGCGGATCTGCTGTTGACTTCGGGATCGGTGCCGCGCGGCACCGTCGTGGCGGGTGTCGATATCGGGGGGATGAATCCGGGATCGGCCGACGCGCGACTACGTGCGGCCCTGGAATCGCGTTCCACCAGGGAGATTCCGGTCACCATCGGCGATATGCGGTCCACGCTGGTGCCGAATGCGGCAGGTCTGGATTTCGATTGGCCCGCCACCTGGTCGCGGATCGGCGGTCAGCCGCTCAATCCGTTCACCAGGGTGCTGTCGCTGTTGCAGACCCACACCGTGCCGGTGGTCAGCGCCGTGGACAGTGCGGCGCTGGATCGTCAGATGGCCGCGCTGCGCGTGCACGACCGACCGACCGTGGAGGGCACGGTGATTTTCCAGGGCGCCAAACCCGTTGCGGTGCCACCGGTTCCGGGGCGAGTGCTGGATGTCGACGCGGCCCGCAAGCAGATCGTGCGAGATTGGATGCTCGGGGGCGGACTCGATCTGCCGCAGATCGCCGCGCCGATGACGGTGCGCCCGGAATCGGTGGATCGGGCCATGCGCGATTTCGCCGTACCGGCCGTCTCCGCGCCAATTGTGTTCGCGGGCAAGGGTGCCGAGGCCAGATTGGATCCGGCGCAGATCGCCTCGATCCTCACCTTCATCCCCAATGGGGAGGGCGGTCTGGCCCCCAGCTTCAAGCAGGATATTGCGATCGGTTTGCTGGCTCCGCAGTTGGGCGCCTCCGAGGTCGAGCCGAAGGATGCCGGGTTCAGCTTCGCCGCGGGTGCGGCCAAGGTGGTTCCCGCCGTGGTCGGCGACAAGGTGAACTGGCCCAAATCGCTCGAGCAACTGCCGAATCTGATTGTGGCGCAACAGCGCACGGCACCGGCGATTTATGAGAAGGCCGATCCGAAACTCACCACCGAGGCGGCGCAGGGGCTGAACATCACCGAGGTGATGGGTCAATTCACGACCGGCGGGTTCAGCGGACCGTCCGGGGTGAATATCCGCACCGTGGCGCGCAAGGTGGACGGTGCGATCATCAAACCGGGGGATACCTTCTCGCTCAACGATTTCACCGGTCCGCGCGGCACCGCCGAGGGCTATGTGGAGTCGGGCATCATCGATCACGGCAGGCCGAGCACGGCCGTCGGCGGCGGGATCAGCCAGTTCGCGACCACCCTCTACAACGCGGCCTACTTCGCGGGGCTCGAGGACGCGGGCCACACCGAGCACAGCTATTACATCTCGCGCTATCCAGCCGCGCGCGAGGCCACCGTCTTCGATGGCGCGATCGATCTGCGTTTCCGCAACAACACTCCGAATGGCATCTATATCGAGACCTCGGCCTCGGATTCGGAGATCACCGTGCGGCTGTGGGGCGTGAAGACGGTTGATGTCGAGTCGATCACCGGCGAGAAGTCCAAACCCACCGAACCGCAGACGGTCAAGCTGGCGAAGGGGCACGACTGCATCGCCTCGGAGGGTGCGCCGGGCTTCACGATCTCCGATACCAGGGTCATCTCCGATCACCGCACGGGACGCGAGATCTCGCGCCACACAAGGACGGTCAAATACGACCCGATACCGGTGGTCAAGTGCGAGTAGGCGCGGCGGTGGGAAGCGGGATCGCCGATGCGCCCGATCCATGGTGCGCTTGAATCGGGTTCGGCAGTCGAGCATCCCTACTGTTCGGGGTGCTCCACATCGCGTAGCGCCCTGGCGACCAATTCGCGCATCGGAATGCGCAAAGCCGCGCACAGCGCGTGTAGCTGTGGCATATCCGGTGAGCGTTCGCCATTCTCGAAGCGCTGAATCGTACTGACCCCCAACCTGGTGGACTACGGATATCCGAATCCCATCCGCCGCGATCTCGGCCGCGCCATCGCGACCCACCCGGCCAATCCGCGCCCGCCGATCCCCCGCGGCGTGTCCCCAGATCCGCGCCTGATCTCAGCTGATTCGAAACTGGCGGTGCCACAGTGGTATTCGCGTAGTTCACACCCGCCTATGAAGGGAGCAGTCCATGGTCGTACCCCGGTCGAGACGGGAGGTGTTCGATGTCTGCATCGTCGGCGGCACCTGGAATCCGGACGGTGAGGGCGTGTGCCGGGCCTTCGCCGAGACATTGGACCCGAAGCTGTTCGCGCCGCGCATGATCCCGTATCCGGCCGACTACGGTCGCGACGTCGCCTATGCGGACAGTGTGGCGGAGGGGCGGCGATTGCTCATCGAGGCGATCGAATCCACCCCGAATCGGGTTGTGCTGGCCGGATATTCCCAGGGAGCGGCCATCGCCGGGAATGTCGCCGCCGAGATCGGGCGCGGCGAGTTGCCACAGCTCGATGTGGTCGCCTGTGCGCTGATCGCCGATCCGCTGCGGCCCGAAGGGGAATGCGTCGGGGACGATCCGGGCGGCTACGGGATCGCCGGGCAGCGGGAGGTTCTCGGGATGCCCGCGTACTGGGCTGCCGCCGAGGGAGATCCGATCACGGCGCTTCCGGCGGGCAGTCCGCTGCGGTCGATCGCCGACCTCACCGAATACTTCAGCCTGGCCAACCCCGGCGCGGTGCTGCGCTGGGGACAGAGCCTCGTCGATGTCGCGGTGCAGCGGCAACTACAGCAGTGGTGGTCGCCTGCCAATTGGCGGACCTGGGGAGGTGCGGTCGCTTACGCCCGCGGCTATCTGGCCGACGGTCGCCACACCGAGGACTACCTGCGGTACGGGCACATTCAGCGGCTCGCCGAGGCGATCGACCGCGAGGTGAGCGCGGGAGCGCGCTGATGCCCTGGTTCCAGGTGGACGATCAGCTCGGCTTCCCTCCGAAGGCGGTCGCGGCAGGGAAATGCTGGGAGTTATCGGTCTTGATTGCTTGGTATCAGAAATCTGCTGGATCCAAATGTTTCCGCGCTTGTGAACGCGGTCGACTCCGTCGGCGTGATGAAGGGTAGCGCAGGGAATTTTCGTGGCCGGTCCCAACTGCTTTCCCCAAGAAAGACTGGCAATCGAGTTCGCGAATAGAGTACCCAGAGTCAGGTTGTCAAGACATCAATACGCGGTTGAGATCGGAATTCTCGAAGGCGGTTCGCGCATCGAGGGGCAATGGTAGCAACCGATCCCGCCACCCCAGGATCGGGGGCACTCTAATTGAAGGCGGTTTCATTTCCCATTCCTGGGAGTGGATATTTGTTTCGGTGTGGTAGAAAAACCTTTGTCGACAATCGAGACCCATGGGTCGCACGGATCATCCCAAAGAGTTAGAGGTTAGATGAGCAAGTTGCGTGTGTTCGGTGTGGCGATTATCGCGGCCGGGATTCTGGGTGCGGGAACCGGGCTGGCTTCGGCCGCGGTGGTTCCGCTGGAAACTCCGCAGGTGCAGGAAATCATCGCCCCCGGTGAGCAGGACCCGACTGGTACGGGGTCGAGCAAGTTCCTTCCCGATCTGGTGAAGTCGCTCAGCAGCGGCTCCGGCGGGGCTAGGGCAACGAGTCGGTAGTCCGCAGACCAACGCGAAGCGGCCCGGCACGAGTTCGGGCCGCTTCGGCGTTTTCGGTGGATCCCGAGCGCCACACGCGATCGTTTCGAAACCGCTGTTTGTTACTTCCAATTGGTAGGGGGCCGGTCACATTGTGGCCAGTCGATCGCCGCTCGTGGCGCAGAGTGGCGAACGCACTGCCGGGCGAATGTGGATTCCGTTTTCGATAAGCTGCGACGGGTAGGGCTACCGCGCAGCGGGACCGAATGCGTACGGCCGGGAAACTCCACCTGGATGATTCGCTCTGCAAAACACGTTCTGCTCGATTCGCAAATCTTCAGCAATTAGGGTCTTAAGTCCCATTTTCGCTGGTACCACTGGATTTCTCGAAGTCTCGTGCTAGAACGTGTTCTACCGGCTATCCGACTTTGGCCGGTGAGCGTCTCCTAGGAAGTGAAGACTTGATGAACAAGTTGCGTGTGTTCGGCGTTGCGATCGCTGCGGCCGGAATCGTCACCGCTGGCTCGGGGCTGGCCTCGGCCGCGGTGCTCCCGCTCGAGCCGTCGCAGCCGGCCCAGACCGCGGCCGAAGGGACGGCGGGCACCGGCGGCGCCGGCTCCGTCAGCTCCGGCTCCTCCGCGGTCCTCATCCCGCTGATCACGTTGATAATGACCGGCAGCTCGGGTGGCGGCCACTGATCTCGTACCGCACGGAGAGGGCGGCCCGGAGACGTCCGGGCCGCTTTTTCCGCCTCACAGCGGCGCACGCATCAAGATGACGTTGTATTGCTGATGCTGGGTGACCATGAAGTAGAGGTCGCCACCGGTTTGATACGGGAAGATCATCGGCGCGTAGGCCGAAGGCAGAGCGCGGCCGTCGATGAGCACCCGAGGTTCGCTCCATGGTCCCTGCGGTGCCGAAGCGGTCCGCAGCACAACGGAATTGGCCCCGTCTGTGGTCAACATGACGAAGCGGCCCAGATATTCGTTCCACATCACGGACAGTTCGGCGACATCGCCGACGATCGGCGCGGCGGCCCTGGCATCGCCCGCCCGCCAGGCTCCGCCGTCCCAGTACTCGTAGGCGTCGATATTGGCGATATCGGATTCCCGTGCGCGCGAGATGAATCCAGCGTTTCGGCGACCCGCAGGCGTCCCGTACCGGTAGATGTATCCACCGTCAATGACAAAAGCATTCTGCTGGAACCGTTCGAATCCATCGACATTGGCCCGGCGGGTGCTGGGCAGTTGCCCCCAGGTCTGCCCGCCGTCGGCGGAGGCGGCGAGGGTGCAGAAGTTGGTCTCCCACCGGCCGGGTTCGCCCCAGTCGCGCACCGACATCATGCTCAGGTACTGCACACCGCCCACCGAGATCCCCGCGGTGGGGATGAAGCTGATCTCGATACCCGGAATCTTCGGGCTCGGAAGGGGATTGGGCACCACACCGTCGAAGAAGATGCCACCGGAAGGGTCGTGGGTCCCGCTGCGGAACAGGACGTTGCTGCTCCAGGCCCAGATGCTGCCCACGAGCAGGTTCGGGAGGCCGAGTCCCGCGGTATCGCCGAAGGCGGTGAGCATGCGGCCGTTTCCGTCGTCCCACATGATGCCGAGGTCCGTGCCGAGCACATTGACGTTCTGGGTCTGATTGGGGCTGTCCATACCGGTGACCTGGAAGACGGCCTTGGCGGGTCCCGGCAGCTGCGGCAGTCCGTGAATACCGTTGAGCACCGGTATTGGCATGACCAGATTGGGATCGGCCCCGGCGATGCCCGCGGCCGCGAGGGATAGCGCCGCGGCGAGCCCGCCGATTCTGGTGAGAGCGAACAGATTCATCCAGATCATCCCTTCCGGCGAACGGCGCACGATCAGGGCCATTGTGCCCGCAGATCGCGCGCACGTCCCGTCACATGTGAAACCGAAGGTGTATCAAGAGATCCGGTGAACAAGTACCGTGACGAAAAAGGGTCCCGTCCGAATCCGGACGGGACCCTTCACGTTTGGGCTCAGAAGGCCGCTTCGTCGAGCTCCATGATGTCGTTGTCCAGGTTGGACAGCACCGCGCGGGTGGCGGTCAGCTCCGGCAGCACATTGCGGGCGAAGAACTGCGCGACGGCCACCTTGCCGCTGTAGAACGCCTGGTCGGCGCCGGTCGCGCCCTTGTCGAGCGCCTTGATGGCGATCTCGGCCTGGCGCAGCAACTGCCAGCCGATGAGCAGGTCGCCCACCGCGAGCAGGAAGCGTACGGAACCGAGTCCGACCTTGTACAGCTCATTGGCGTCCTGCTGGGCACCCATCAGGTGACCGGTCAGGGTGGCGGCCATGCCCTGCACATCTTCCAGTGCGGTCGCGAGCAGTTTGCGCTCACCTTTGAGGCGGCCGTTGCCCGCTTCGGAGTCGATGAACTTCTGGATCTGGCCCGCCACGTGGGCCAGCGCCACACCGCGATCGCGAGCGATCTTGCGGAAGAAGAAGTCCTGCGCCTGGATGGCGGTGGTGCCCTCGTAGAGCGAGTCGATCTTCGCGTCGCGAATGTACTGCTCGATCGGGTAGTCCTGGAGGAAGCCCGAACCACCAAGGGTCTGAAGCGAATCCGTGAGGTACTGGTAGGCCCGCTCGGAGCCGACGCCCTTCACGATCGGCAGCAGCAGATCGTTGACGCGCGCCGCCAGCTCCGGATCCGCGCCCGAGACCAGTTGCGCCACATCGGCGTTCTGATGCGAGGCGGTGTAGAGGTACACCGCGCGCAGACCTTCGGCGTATGCCTTCTGCATGGTCAGCGAGCGCCGCACATCCGGGTGGTGGGTGATGGTGACGCGCGGAGCGGCCTTGTCGGTCATCCGGGTCAGGTCCGCACCCTGGACGCGCTGCTTGGCGTACTCGAGTGCGTTCAGGTAGCCGGTGGAAAGGGTGGCGATCGCCTTGGTGCCCACCATCATTCGCGCGTGCTCGATGACCTCGAACATCTGCGCGATGCCATTGTGCACCTCGCCGACCAGCCAGCCCTGCGCAGGCACGCCGTGTCCGCCGAAGGTGACCTCGCAGGTGGCCGAGACCTTCAGGCCCATCTTGTGTTCGACATTGGTGACGAAAGCGCCGTTGCGCTCGCCCAATTCGCCGGTCTGATGATCGAAGTGGAACTTCGGCACGAAGAACAGCGACAGCCCCTTGGTGCCCGGTCCGGCGCCCTCGGGACGGGCCAGCACCAGGTGCATGATGTTCGGGAACAGGTCATCGGAGTCGCCGGAGGTGATGAACCGCTTGACGCCCTCGATGTGCCAGGAGCCGTCGGCCTGCTTGATCGCCTTGGTGCGGCCCGCGCCCACATCGGAGCCCGCGTCGGGCTCGGTGAGCACCATGGTGGCGCCCCAGCCCTGGTCTGCGGCGATCTTCGCCCAGCCCTTCTGCTCCTCGGTGGCGTTGTTGTAGAAGATATTGGCGAAGCCCGCGCCCGCGGCGTACATGAAGGCGGCGGGCTGCGCGCCGAGGATCAGTTCGGCGATGGCCCAGTAGGCCGGGCGGGGGATGTTCAGGCCGCCGAGATCCTCGGCGACACCCAGCTTGTCCCAGCCGCCGTCCTGGATGGTGCGGTAGCTCTTCTTGAACGATTCGGGGAGGGTGACCGAGTGGGTGTTCGGGTCGAAGACCGGCGGGTTGCGGTCGGCGTCGGCGAAGGACTCACCGAGCGGACCTTCGGCCAGGCGACGCACCTCGTTGAGCATCTCTTTGACCGTGTCGGTATCCAGGTCGCCGTAGGCGCCGCTGTCGAGCAGCGAACCCAGGCCCAGCACCTCGAAGAGGTTGAACTCCAGGTCGCGCACGTTGGATTTGTAGTGGCCCATGTCAGTACTCACTCTCCGTTGAGTTGGTGCGGTCGGTTGTGTGCCGTTCCCGCCCGTTGTTGCCACCGGGTAGCCGTACCGGAGTCGGACATGCTACTCGCGGGTAACTTATGCGCCATATTACCGGCGGGTAATGGGCTCGGCCAAGGCCGATACGGCCAAATGTGATGAGACGAACAACTCGAATCGGGCCTGCCCGGCGCGCGGGCAGCAGCGCGCATCCCGCCGGCAATCGCTCGATCCGGGCGCTGCGCGAGCGGTCGGAAGCGCCGACGGCGGTAGGGTGCGGTGTGCGAATCGAAACGGGCGCTGGACCTGCGGAAATCGAATTCGACAAGCCGCGGCGACCGACCTTCCTTCTGCTGCTCACCCATGGCGCGGGCGGCGGGGTCGAGGCGAAAGATTTGCTGGCGGTGCGCGATTCGGCGCTGTCACTGGGCGGCGCGGTGGCGCGGGTGGTACAGCCCTACCGGGTCGCCGGAAGGCGCGCGCCGGGCTCGTCGGTCAAACAGGACGAGGCGTGGTTGGAGATCGTCGCGGCCCTGCGGCCGAAGGTCAAAGGCGCGCCACTGATTCAAGGCGGTCGCAGCAATGGTGCGCGGGTCGCGTGCCGCACTGCGAAACTCGCCGCGGCGCGCGGCGTGATCGCGCTGTCATTCCCGCTGCATCCGCCCGGCAAGCCCGAACGGACCCGCCGCGACGAACTGCTGGCGGCAGGCATCGAGGTGGTGGTGATCAATGGCGGCAGCGATCCCTTCGGCATCCCGGATGCCGCCGACGCCGCCGAGGTGCGGGTGATACCCGGTCAGGCACACGCGTTCCGCTCCGGATTCGATGTCATCGGACAGACCGTGACGCCGTGGCTGCGGCGGTGGTCCGAGTAGGACTGCCCATTTTCGGCGCTACTGCGGCCTGCGCGTGGCGATGACCAACGCGTCGATGGCATCGCGCCCTTCGGTAGGACGCAAGACGCGGTCCGCGGTTTGAATGGCGATGCGGGAGGACAGCGGACCCAGGTCGGCGCGAATGTCATCGGGAGTGAACAGGACGGCCCGATCTTGGGGACCGCCGAAACCGTCGGTCAGGTTGGTGGTGTCGTGACCGAGGATGAGCAGAGTGCCTTCGGGAGCCAACAGGGCGGCGGCGGTGCGGACGGTGGCGCGCCGCAGCTCCTGCGGCAGTTGCAGGAAGACCATGAGGATCAACTCGTACGGGCCGGTGACGCCCGCCGCGACCACATCGGTGACATCGGCGCACTGCCAGGTGATCCTGGCGCGCACCGAACGCGACAGCCGCGCGGCGACGGTGCGTCCTTTATCTATACCGACCTGGGAGAAATCCACGGCGTGCACCTGCCAGCCGTGCGTGGCCAACCACAGGCTGTTGCGGCCCTCACCGCACGCCAGGTCCAGGGCGCGCGGTAGTTCCGACGGCGACTGGGTGCGCCGGTTCAAGCCGTAGACATGTTCGACCACCGTGCTGTTCGGCGGTGCGCCCCACACCAATTCGCTCTGCGCGTAGCGCGTGTCCCACTCGGCCGCATCCATGTGCTCGAGTCTATTGCGGGTCCGGACCTCGAAGACGAACGCTCGAGGTCCGGGCTCGCGGGGCGACTACAGCGCGGTGCGCATCAGGATGACGTTGTACTGATTGTGCACCGTCGTGAGGAAGTACAGGTCACGCCCGGTTTGGTACGGGAAGATCGACGGCGCGTAGGCGGCGGGTAGCTCGCGGGTGTCGATGAGCACCTCCGGCTCGCTCCACGGACCGGTCGGACTCGAGGCCCGCCGCATGACCACCGAATTCCAGGGATCCGTGGTCAACGCCAGATACTGGCCGAGGTAGGCGTTGTACATGACCGACAGTTCCCCGACTCCGCCCATGATCGGGGCGGCCGCGTTCACATCGCCCCGGTGCGACCAGTTCTGGCCCGTCCAGTACTCGTAGGCGTCGAGGTTCTGAATATCGTTCTCGGGCACCCGCGCGAGATGCACCGCATTGTTGCGGCCGGACCTGGTGCCGTATTCGTAGACGAATCCGCCGTCCTTCAGGAAGGCGTTCATCTGGAAGTTGGCGTGGCCGCCCTCATTGGGTCGGCGGGTGAATGCCAGATCGGCCCAGGTTTCGCCGTTGTCGGCCGAAGCGGCCAGACCGGAGAAGTTGGTGGTCCACTGGCCGACGTTGTCCCAACTCCGCACCGACATCAGACTCATGTACTGCACACCGTTGACCGCGATACCCGCCGTGGGGATGCGACTGATCTCGATGAAGGGAATCTTCGGGCTGGGAATCAGATCGCGGGCCTGGCCGAAGACATCGCGAACGACGCTGTCGAAGAAGATGCCATCGGCCGGGTTGTGGGTGTGGCTGCGCATCAGGATATTGCTGCGCCAGGCCCAAATGCTGCCCGCGAGCAGATTGGGCAGGCCGAGGCCCGCGCTGTCGCCGAAGGCGGTGAGCATTTCGCCCGCGCCGTTGTCCCACATGATGCCCAGGTCGGTGCCGAGCACGTTGTAGGACTCGGTGTTGTTGGGGCTGGCCATCCCTGTCACCTGGAATACCGCCCTGGTGCGACCCACCAGATTGGGCAACCCGGCCGTGCCGTTGAGCACCGGAATCGGGTTGATGGCATTGGGGTTCGCCGTGGCGGGGGTGGTGGCGGTCAGCAGTAGCGCGGCGCCGCCCGCGAGCATCGAAAGCAGGAATTTCGCGGTCCTGGACAAAGTCTGTGAGCCTTCCCGTTTCTCGGGTGCGATCCACAGACCATCTCGCAGTGTCTCGCACTACTTTTCGACCGGCTGGCAATCGCACAAGATGCTAACAGTCGCCGGGTGGAATTTGGCGGCTTGTCCCGGTTTTTTGCGAAACGCGGTGCCGGTTGAATTCCGTATCCGGAAATGTGGTTGGCGCGATGCGGTGAAGTTGCCTGCGGCGGCGGATCATTCGGGGCATTGCCTCGCCGGGAGGGGTCTGCTCTAATCGTACGAAAGTAACCGTCAGTACTGACGGTATGAGTCCGTGAACGGAGGTCCCATGCTGCCCGCGGGAATGGATCCGCGCACCCCGGTCCTGGTCGGCGCCGGTCAGGTCGTGCACCGCACCGGCGAGGCCGGACTACCGGGACCGGTCGAGTTGGCCGCCCGCGGTCTGCGCCGCGCGGGCGCGGACAGCGGCACCGGCGACAAACTGCTGCGCACCGCCGACACCATCGCCGCAGTGGCCCCGGTGACCAGGCCGTATCCGAATTTCGGCGCACTGATCGCGGCCGAACTCGGCATCGAACCCCAGCGCACCCTCCAGTCGGTGCGCTTCGGCGGTGACGCGCCGCAACGGCTCGTCAATACCGTCGCGTGCGATATCGTGGCCGGTCGCTGCGAAATTGCCCTCATTGCCGGCGCGGAGGCGGTAGCCGCCTGGAATGGCGCGACCAGAACCGGCGCGGAATTGACTTGGCCGCAACAGTCCGACGCTGCCGCGCCCGATATGACCATCGGTTCGGACCGCCCACCGAATTCGGAGATGGAGACCGCCGCCGGAATGTGGGGACCGGTGTATTTCTACGCGCTGATGGAATCGGCACTGCGCGGCCGACTCGGCGCGACCGAGGACGCGCACCTCGACCGGATCGGCGCGCTCTGGTCACGGATGTCCGGCATCGCCGCGCGCAATCCGTACGCTTGGCAGCCGGTCGAGCGCACGGCCGCCGAATTGTGCACACCCTCGGCGGCCAACCGCATGGTGTCGACGCCGTACCCGAAACTGCTGGTGGCCAACCTGTCGGTGAATCTCGGTGCCGGACTTGTCCTTTGCAGCGCGCAAGCCGCCGATGCGGCAGGCGTGCCGCATGAGCGCTGGATCTTCCCGCATGCCGGGGCGGTCGCCGCCGACGAGTGGTTTGTCACCGAGCGGGCCGATATGGCCGCCGCACCCGCCATCGCCGCCGCGGGTCGGGCCGCACTGCGCGCGGCCGGTATCGGTATCGATGACGTCGCGCACCTCGATCTGTACTCCTGCTTCCCGGTCGCGGTGCAGATCGCCGCAGCCGAGCTCGGTCTGCCGATCGACGATCCGACGCGACCGCTGTCGGTCACCGGCGGACTGACCTTCGCGGGCGGGCCGGGCAACAACTACACCACCCATGCCATCGCGACCCTGGCCGGAATGCTGCGCGAGGACCCCGAATCCTACGGTCTGGCAACGGCGCTCGGCTGGTACGCGACCAAACACGCCGTTGGCGTCTATTCCGGGCGGCCACCCGCCGCCGGATTCCGGGCACTCGAACCGGAAGTGCTTTCGGCACACCGCGATTCGGATCCGAACTATCGCGGTCCGGTCGAAATCGAGGCATACACCGCGGTGTACCGCAAAGGTCCGGCGCCCGAGCACGTCGACGAACCCGAAGCCGTGGTGATCAGCGCCCGCACACCGTCGGGCGCCCGCATACTGGTGCGAGCATCCGACGCCGACACCGTCGCCGCCTGCGTCGACGGCGATCCGCTCGGCGCGCCCGCCGATATCGCCGCACCCGACCGGATCACCCTGCACTGAACACCCGAGGAGCATTCATGACCGACCCGGTTCTGATCGAACGCCGCGACGCGATCACCGTGCTGACCATCAATCGTCCCGCCGCCCGCAATGCCATCGATCCGGCCGCCGCCCGCGCCATCCAGGCCGCCGTCGAAGCCTTCGAGGCCGATGCAGGCGTGCGCGTGCTCGTCCTCACCGGGGCGGGCGGAACATTCAGCGCCGGAATGGATCTCGTCGCGGCCACGCGCGGGGAGATGCCGATCACCGAACGCGGCCCGCTCGGCATCACCGCGAAACCACCTGCCAAGCCGATGATTTCGGCAGTCGAAGGGTTCGCCCTCGCGGGCGGTTTCGAATTGGCGCTGGCGGGCGACCTCATCGTTGCCGCGAACAACGCCCAATTCGGAATCCCGGAGGTCAAACGCGGACTGGTCGCGGCGGGCGGCGGTGTGCTGCGCCTGACCCAGCGCCTGCCACGCAGCACCGCCGCCGAACTCGCCCTCACCGGCGGACGCATCTCCGCCGAACGCCTCTACCAACTCGGCCTGGTCAACCGGATCACCGAACCCGGCGAATCCCTCACGGTCGCCCTGGAGTTGGCCGCCGAAATCGTCGCCGCCGCCCCACTCGCCGTAGCGGCGAGCAAACGCATCATCGACGAATCCCCGGACTGGTCCGTCAGCGAAGGTTTCGCCAAACAGGGCGAAGTCGCGCTGCCCGCACTGGTTTCCAAAGATGCCGCCGAGGGCGCACTGGCCTTCGCGCAGAAGCGCGAGCCGCGCTGGCAAGGACAGTAGTCACATGTCGCCCGTCGCGGTGACCCCCGATCGCCTCGATTCGACCGATGCGATCGGGACACCCCTGTCGCCGGGCGACGCCCTCGCGGCGATTCGGTATTGCGGTGAACAAGGATTCGCCGCGACCATCCACGACGCAGACGCAGACGCAGACGCAGACGCAGACGCAGACGCAGACGCAGACGCAGACGCAGACGCAGACGCAGACGCAGACGCAGACGCAGACGCAGACGCAGACGTGGGCGTGGTTCTTGGCTGAGCGGGTGCGTGAAACGCAGGCGCAGCGGCGCGAGCGAATGCGGACGCGGCTGTTGGAGGCGGCAGTCGCGGGGCTGGTCGAGGCGGGATATTCGGGGACGACGACCCTGGCGGTGCAGAAGCGGGCCGGGGTGCCGCGCGGGACGTTGCAGCATCATTTTCCGACCAAGGCGGATCTGCTGACCGGGGTGGTGGAATTCCTCGCGGCGCGCCGATCCGCTCAACTGGCAAGCGAATTGGCGGCCATCCCGCCCACAGGGGATCGGTTGGCGGCGGCGGTCGAGTTGTCCAGCGCCATGTTCACCGGACCGACCTTCCTTGCGGCCCTGGAGATCTGGGTGGGCGCGCGCACCGACCCGGAACTGCTCGCCACCTTCCTTCCACTGGAAGAGCGTCTCTTCGCACTCATGTACACCACGGTCCGCGATATCTTCCGCGCGGAGTTCCCGAATGACCCGCGGGTGCCCACCATCACCGAATTCACCATCGAGATCATGTCCGGACTGGCGATGCGCGCGCTGCTCACCGGCCGAGTCGATCGCACTCGAATCCTCCAGCGCCGCTGGCAGAACGCGGCCCGCATCCTCCTCGGCGCCGCGACACCCGACACCCTCCTCGATACCGCCCAGTAGGCCACCCTGCTCGACGCGGCCACGTGGCGCGCGAACCTTCCCGTGGCTCACTTCTGTCCGGTGTGGGTGAGGTTGGACGGTTCTTCCCCCCGTCGACCGAGTCAGCCCTGCGCCGCAGTTCAGTGCTCGAGGGCGTCCAAGAGCACGGCGGAACAGGCGGCTGGGTCGTCGTAGAACGGCGTATGTCCGCTGCCGTGCAGCGTGAGGTGTCGTGCGCTCGGCAGCATCGTCCTGGCGCGTCTGCTCTGGGTGACGTAGGTGAGCAGTATGTCGCGCGAACCCCAGGCGATGGTGACGGGAATCTTTGTGAGCGCGGATGTTTCGGACAGTCGCGCGGAGTCGAAGGATGCGAGTCCCTCGGCGAAACCTGGTGCGTCGATCGCGCCGTGCGCGGTGGCGAGTGCGATCTGCGGGGTGATGGCCCACGGCTTGCCGAAGACCAGGCCGAGTAGGGCGGTGCGGCCTGCGGCGTTGCCGAATAGCGTGGGAAGGGCGGGGCGGAGGGCGCGCGCCAACCGCACCGACCGTCCGAGGGATTGTTGGCACCAGATTCGGCCGGGTCGGTCCCAGAATCCGATCGGTGAGAATGCGGTGACCGAGCGGGTCAGACCGCGGGCGCCGAGGTTGAGCGCGATGAGCCCACCCATCGAGTTGCCCGCCACGTGCGGGTGCTCGATCCCTTGCGTCGCAAGGAATTCCGCGACGGAGTCGGTGAGCGCGTCGACCGTCGTGTGTTCGAGCGGGGTCGATGCGCCGAAACCGGGCAGGTCGAGCGCGATCACCTCGAAAGATGCGGTGAGCGTGGCGAAAAGCGGCTCCCATACCTGCCAGTGGCTGCCGATGCCGTGCACGAGGACCAAGGGTTCGCCCGCGCCGACACGGTGGTAGTTCAGTGCCATATGCGCCATCCAGGGTGATTCATCTGGGTCGAGCGTACCGCCGGCGAAGTCGCCCGGAGCGACTCCGAGTCGTACCGCGAATGGATCGAGTCGTCCGCCAAGGGATCGAAGTCGGGTAGTGGCAGTCCATACCGCGAAGGGGGCCGAGTTGCCCTGGTTCGGGCAGTTCACACTTCGAACAGTGAACAAGGCGGATTCAGCCGGGCATCGGTACGATAAATGGTATGGCAACGCGTAAGGTCACCCTTTCGCTGGACGCTGCCGCTTGGTCCTTCGCCGAACAGGCGGCCGCCCGCGCGGGCATGTCCCCGTCGGCTTGGATCTCGCGGGCCGCCAGGCGGGAGGCCGTGCGGACGGGGGTCGGTCCGATCGGGGAGGTCGGGTCGCTGGCCGCCGCCGACGAGGCAGAACTATCCGCCGCCGAAGAGGAGTTGCGTGCGCAGGGGTGAGCTCTGGACCTACCACCCGCACGGCTTCACTCGGCAGCGCACGATTGTGCTCATCAGCAGCGACGGCATTCACGAATCGCCGCGTCCGTGGCTGATCGCGGCCGAGGTGATGGCCGAGGATCCGCAGGACATCCTTGCGGTTCAGCTGGCGCCGCACGGGTGGGTGCACGCGGGCAATATCGGTCGCATCTATCGCGGCTGGCTGGCCGAGCGGGTCGCCGAGACCGATACGGAGGTGTTGGAGCGGTTGGATACCGCACTGCGCGCCGCCATGGACCTGTGATCCGCTGTGAACCAAAGGGCGTACCTCCGCCTTCGCTCCGGCCATGCGCAGGTCTGCGGACTGCTTCGCAGGCAGCGCCGGTTGGCGTACCTCCGCCTTCGCTCCGGCCGTGCGCGGTCTGCCAACAGCTTTGCGGGCAGCGACTATTCGGCATTTCGCAATGGCCGTACATGCGGCATGATCATGGCCGATTCGATGAATTCCGACGAAGGGATAAGGGTGCGGATACTCCTGTTCACGGCCGCGTTGGCCGCCGTGCCGCTGCTCACCGCGTGCGGCGGGAACTCACGGCCCGACGTGACGGCCGCCGACCTGTCGGACTCGATGTACAAGAAGGGTATGCACGATCGGAACCTGACCGATTGTGCTGCGAAACTCTATGTGGTGGAGGGCATTTCGCAGGACGGCTTGCGCTTGATGGTGAGCGACGAGTACGACAGGAAGGCCGCCGACCCGAACACCTTCGGCATGGACGCGAAGGATGCCGACAAGGTCCGCGCCGCACAGGAGAAGATCGTCGCCCAGTGCGTGGGCAAACCGCAGTAACTTAGGCCCTGTTTCGGAGTCTCACTAAAGCGCCACCGCCAACTCGACCTCGGCCTCGGATCCGGCGACCAGATCCTCCGCCGTACGGACAGACTTCTTCACCGGGAGGATGTAGGTGGCCCTGGCCTTGTCCGGAAACAGCGAGGTGGACCAACTGGTGGCCCCGATAGAGACGGTGACCCGCACCGAACCCCACCCATTGGCCAGGTGGGCGTAGCGCTCCTCGATTTCGTCGGCGATCTCCTCGGGTAGGGAGACGAAATGCCACGAGCCGCCGTTGTGCTCCCACACCTCGGCGGTAAACGAATATCGCGATCCAGCCACGCCCCGACTGTAGTCAAACCCACCGACAGGTGTTTCGATCCGGCTGCGCACAACCGGTGAGCGCCGCGCCGACCTGCGTCATCGTGGGGCCATGACATCCATCGAGGCACCAGCCACCACCTCCGACGCCGCGCTCGATGCGATCTTCGGGCCGATCTTCGAGCGCATCGCGGCGGGGGCGGTCGAGCGCGAGATCGACCGGACACTGCCGCACGAGCAACTGGACTGGCTGCGCGCGGCGGGTTTCGGCGCCCTGCGGGTCCCCGTCGAGTTCGGCGGCCGCGGCGCGACGGTGCGGCAGCTGTTCCGGCTGCTCATCGACCTGGCCGCCGCCGAATCCAACCTGCCGCAGGCGCTGCGCGTGCACTACTCGTTCGTGGAGGATCAACTGCTGGCCGCGTCGGGACCCACCCGCGAGCACTGGTTGCGCGCGGTGGCGGCGGGCGCGGTGGTCGGCAATGCCACGACCGAACCGGGTGTCGGCGCCGTCGACCGCTATCGGACCCGGCTGACCCGCGACGGCGCGGGCTGGCGACTCGACGGCGTGAAGTACTACAGCACCGGAACGCTGTATGCCGATCACATCGTGGTGGCCGCCGATCGCGACGGCGAGCGGGTGGCCCTGCTGGTCGACGCCGAGGCGGCCGGGGTGGTCCGGCACGACGACTGGGACGGTTTCGGCCAGCGACTCACCGCGAGCGGCACCACCGAATTCGCCGCCGTCGCGGTCGCCGACACCGATATCCTCGGCCCCGGCTACGGTGCGCCCGGCCCCACCTACGCCACCTCCTACCTTCAGCTCGTTCAGCTGGCCGCGCTGGCGGGTATCGCCCAGCGCGCGGAACGGGATGTGCGGGATTGGGTTTCGACCCGCACCCGAAGTTTCAGCCACGCCGCCGCGATCCCGAGGCGAGATCCGCTGGTGCAGCAGGTGATCGGTCGACTCTCGGCGGCCGCATTCGCGGCCAGAGCCGTGGTCCTCGCGGTGGCCGAACAGCTCGATGAGGTCCTCGCACACGGCGCGACCGACGAAACAGCCTTGAACGCGGTGGAACTCGCCGCGGCGCAGGCACAGCTCGCGGTCATCGATCAGGTGCTGCCCGCCACCAACCTGCTGTTCGAAGTAGGTGGTGCGTCGATTGTCTCGGAGGGTCTGCGACTGGATCGGCACTGGCGCAACGCCAGAACGCTCGCGGTCCACAATCCCGCCATCCAGAAGGCGCGGGCGATCGGTGATCACCTGCTCAATGGCGCGGCGCTGCCCTTCGGGTGGAGCGCGGGCGAGCGCGCGGCGCAGGCAGTCCGATGAGCCGTCGAATTCGCTTCAACGCCTTCGATATGAACTGCGTGGCGCATCAGTCGCCGGGGCTGTGGCGGCATCCGGAGGACCAATCGCACCGGTACAAGGAGCTTGCCTATTGGACCGAACTGGCCCAACTGCTCGAGCGCGGTCGCTTCGACGGACTGTTCATCGCCGATGTGCTCGGCACCTATGACGTCTACGGCGGCAACGACATTGCCGCGCTGCGCCAAGGCGCGCAGATTCCGGTGGCCGATCCGCTGCTGCTGGTCTCGGCCATGGCGGCGGTCACCGAACACCTCGGGTTCGGTATCACGACCGGCACCGGCTTCGAACATCCCTACCCCTTCGCTCGGCGGCTGTCCACGCTCGACCACCTCACCAACGGTCGGGTCGGTTGGAATGTGGTCACCGGCTATCTACCTTCGGCCGCAAGGAATTTCGGCGCGGATGATCAACTCGACCACGACGAGCGCTACAACCAGGCCGATGAATACCTGGAGGTGCTCTACAAGCTCTGGGAGGGGTCATGGGCCGATGACGCGGTGGTGCGCGACGCCGAACGCGGCATCTATGTGGATCCGGCGAAGGTGCATCACATCGGGCATCGCGGCACCCATTACACGGTGCCCGGCATTCACCTGTCCGAGCCGTCGCCGCAGCGGACGCCGGTGATCTATCAGGCGGGCGCCTCGCCGCGCGGTGTCCGCTTCGCCGCCGAGAATGCCGAGGCGATCTTCCTCGGCGGACCTTCGAAACGAGTTGTCGCTCAGACAGTTTCACGGATCCGTACCGCCCTGGTCGAGGCCGGGCGCGATCCGTACGCGGCTCGGGTCTACGGGCTGGCCACCATCATCACCGATACCACCGACGAGGCGGCGCACCGCAAGCACGAGGAATACCTGTCCTACGCCAGTGTGGAGGGCGGGTTGGTGTTCATGTCGGGATGGATGGGGATCGACCTGTCCCGCTACGACCTGGACGATCCGATCGGCGATGTGCACAGCAATGCCATCCAGTCCGCCGTCGCCGCCTTCCGTGAATTCGACGACGACGGTCGCGAGTGGACGGTGCGCGATATCGGTCGCTGGGCCGGAATCGGCGGTATGGGACCGGTTTTCGTCGGCTCCGGAGCGACGGTGGCCGATCGATTGCAGGAGTGGGTCGAGGAGACCGACCTGGACGGGTTCAATCTCGCCTACGCCATCACCCCCGGCAGTTTCGCGGACGTGGTCCGGCATGTGGTGCCGGTCCTCACCGAAAGAGGCGTCTACGCCACGGATTACGTGCCGGGAACGCTGCGCAACGCGCTATTCGGCGCGGGCGACCGACTGCCCGCCGAGCATCGGGGTGCGCGATATCGACTCGGTGGCCCGGCCTCGACGGCACTGTCGGACGCCATATCGCGGCCCTAGTTCGGCAACGAATTCACGAATATCTCGGCGATGGCTTCTATTCCGAACCGGTCCGTTTCCGCGAAACGGCCCGGTTTCGGGCTGTCGATATCGAATACGCCGATCAATTCGCCGTCACGTACCAGCGGGACGACGATTTCCGAGCGCGAATCCGCGTCGCAGGCGATATGTCCGGGAAATGCGTGCACATCGGGGACCACCTGGGTCTCCCGAGTGTGCGCGGCGGCGCCGCAGACGCCCCGGCCGAGCGCTATCCGCACGCAGGCGGGTTTGCCCTGGAAGGGGCCGACGACCAGTTCGTGGCCGTCATAGAAGTAGAAGCCGACCCAATTCAGCTCGGGCAGTGCGTGATACACCAGTGCGGACAGGTTCGCCGCATTCGCGATGCGGTCGGACTCGCCCGCCACCAGCGCGCGGGCCTGCTCGGCGAGCTCTCGATACTGGTCGGCCGGATTTCCGGTCGGGACGGTGACGGTGAACGACATGGCCGAATGGTACGGCACCGCCGAAATTCGGCGGACAATCGATTCTCGGTGATCGCAACATTGCCGCGCACCCGGATCGATCCGGAGAATTCCGATATGACTTCGCAGAATTCCGCATCCCGTTCCACCCGCGCGGCCGCGGTAGTCGGCGCCGGACAGGCGGGCGTCACCGCCGCACTCGGTCTGCTCGACGCGGGCTTCGCCGTGACCCTCTACAGCGACCGCGACCAGCGTGCCCTGCGCGATGACGGACCCGCCACCGGCACCGCGCTCGAATTCGGGGAAACCCAGCAGGCGGAGGCGGCGCTCGGCCTCGATGCCTATACCGCACGCGCGCCGCGCCACACCGGGCTCAGCGTCCGCATCGCAGGCCCGGATCGGGCCGAATTGATCCAATTCGACGGCAATTTCGAGGGCTACGCGGGTGTGGCGGTGGATACCAGGCTCAAGGCCGACGAGCGGCTCACCGCCTTTCGCGAGCGCGGCGGCGAATTCGTGGTCGCCGCGGTGACGCCGGAGACGCTGGATCCGATCGCCGCGGCGAATGATCTGACGCTGGTCGCCACCGGACGCGGCGGACTCTCGGACCTGTTCCCCATCGATGTCGCGCGCACCCCGTACGACGCGCCACAGCGTCGCCTGCTGACGGTGACCGTTACCGGACTCGGTCACGGCGCGGATGTTTTCGCTCATCGCAGTCCGGTAGGCGGTGCGCACAGCGGGTTTTCGATCCTCGCCGATCAGGGCGAGGGCTGGTGGGGTCCGTATCTGCACAAGGACGCCGGGCCGAGCTGGGCCTTCCTCGGCTGGGCCAAGCCGGGCAGCGAATGGGAAACCCGTTTCGCCGCAGCGGATTCGGCCGAGTCGGCGCATCGCATCGTGCAGCAGCTCTACCGCGACTTCATCGACTGGGATCTGCCGGAAGTATTGGCCACCAAGGTGATCGCGGACGACCCGCATTCCTGGCTGAAGGGTGCGGTGCGGCCCGTGGTCCGGGCCGGACTCGGGCGCACGGCGGGCGGACATCCCGTGGCGGCACTCGGCGACACCGCCATTTCCTACGATCCGATCGCCGGTCAAGGCGCGCAGAGCGGACTGATCCAGGCGCAGCGGCTGGTCGCCGCGGCGGCGGTGCATCAGGAGGCGTTCGACGCGGACTGGATCGAGTCGCAATACCGCGCCTTCCTCGCCGGGCGCGCCGACGCCGCCAACAAGGTGACCCGCCTGTTCCTCGGTGATCCCGAATTCGCCGATATCGGCGGTGATCTGTTCGCGGCGGCCTCGGTCGACCCGCGCGCGGCCACCGCGCTGGTCGGGCTGCTGCACCGCCCGCAGCCCTTCCTCGCGGTCGATTCCCAGCGCGCGGCACACGATTTCCTCACCGGCGTCACCGGCACCGACGCCGCGCGGATCCTGGCGCGTTTCGCTCCGGCGGGCCGCTTTGCCAGATCCGGCTACGCGCCGCTGGTCGACGCCTGAGGATCCGATCCCACCGATTCAAACCCTCGTCCCGGCCGGGCGACGGATGCTGAAGTAGAGACCGGCCCCCGACCGATGGAGCGACAATGACCACGGAGCAGATCGCCGAGCAGGTCTCCGCGAATTTCGAGGTGCGGTCCAGGGTTTCAGCTGTCAGAATCGACGGCGCGGCGGCGGCGCTGGCAAGTGTCCGCGAACTCGCGGCCGACTTCTCGTCGGGGGCGGCCGCGCGGGACCGAGATCGGATCCTGCCGCACGCGCAGGTGGCACGGCTCGCGGCGAGCGGTTTGCTCGCCGCGAGCGTGCCCGCCGAATACGGTGGCGCCGGACTCCCGCCGAGCGTGGTGGCCGAGCTGATTCGCATACTGGCGGCGGCGGATCCGAATATCGCGCAGATACCGCACAGCCACTTCGTCTACCTGAACCTCGTGCGACTGGCGGGCTCCGAGGCGCAGCGGCGGCACTACTTCGGCGTCGTTCTCGACGGCGCGCGTATCGCCAACGCGCAATCCGAGCGCGGCGGAGCCACGGTCGCCGAGATCTCGACCACGCTGCGCCCGGCGGAGGATGGATTCCGCGTCGACGGGGCCAAGTTCTACTGCACCGGATCGCTTTTCGCGGATGTGCTCGCCGTGCTGACCCGCCTCGACGATCCCGAGGGCCGCTCCGGTCTGGCGGCGGGGGAGTACATCGCTTTCCTGCCCGTCGACGCGCCCGGTGTTCGGATCGAGGACGACTGGAACGGAATCGGCCAGCGCACCACGGGAAGCGGCACCGTGCGCTTGGACAACGTTGTGGTGCGCCGAGATCAGGTGATCGAACGCGCCCCGGCGGTCGCCGCGCCGACGGCCTACGGCGCGTTCGCCCAACTATTGCACGCCGCGATCGACGCGGGCATCGCTCGCGGCGCGCTCACCGCCGCAATCGAATTCGTCCGCACCAAGACCCGCCCTTGGTTCGAGGCGGACGTGGCACGTGCCATCGACGATCCCCTGCTTGTGCAGCGCTTCGGTGAGCTCTCGGTGGCGGTTACCGCCGCCGAGGCCGCACTCGCGGCGGCGGGTGCGGCGGTGGATGCCGCCGACCAGGAGGCGTCCCTCGTGGCGCGAGCCTCGCTCGCCGTGGCGGCGGCTCGGGTGCTCGGCGACCGCGCCGCACTGGAGGTGCCTGCGGCACTGTTCGAGCTCGGTGGAACTCGCAGCGCCGCAGCGGATCTGAATCTGGACCACTTCTGGCGCAATGCGCGCACGCACACCCTGCACGATCCGGTGCGCTGGAAGTACCAGCATCTGGGCCGGGCGCTGCTGCACGATACCGCGCCGCCCTGGCACGGGGTTGTTTGACGCGTCGAATCACCTGGAGACGAAGAGGATACGAATGTGACCGCTGTGACTGTTGTTGTCGGCAATCCGAAACCGGCCTCGCGAACGCTGACTGCGGCGAAACTGCTCGCTTCCGCATTGGCGCCGCAGTCCGAACCGACCGTCCTCGATCTGGTGACACTCGGACCGGCCCTGCTCGGCTGGGGGGATCCCGCTGTCGCCGAAGCGGTGCGGACGGTGCGCGAATCGCAGGTGGCGATCTTCGCCAGCCCGACCTTCAAGGCCACCTATACCGGACTGCTCAAACTCTTCCTCGAGCAGTTCGACGGCGGGACCGGACTGGCCGATGTGGTGGCGGTCCCGCTCATGCTCGGCGCCGGGCCGACGCACGCGCTCGCACCGGACCTGCTGCTCAAACCCGTTTTGACCGAGATCGGTGCCACCACGGCACTTCCCGGCCTCTATCTTTCGGACCGTACTTTTTCCGAGGACGGCGCGATCGAACGGTATGCTGGTCGATGGCGCCCGGTCCTCACCGCTTTGGCTTCGAAGGTATCGGGCGGAGAGGTCGCGAATCATGCATGAGCTGTTCGAATTTCCGGCCGACGGTGCGGGGTTGCGCCGAGCCTTCGCCAACTTCCCCAGCGGGGTCGTTGCCGTTTGTGCCGAAATCGGCGGCATACCACACGGTTTGGTGGTGGCCACCTTTGTTCCCGTCTCCCTGGATCCGCCGCTGGTGTCGTTCTGCGTGCAGAATACGTCCACGACGTGGCCGCGGCTGGCGGATGCCACCCATCTCGGCCTGAGCCTGCTCGGCACCGACCAGCAGGACGCGGCGCGTTCGCTGGGCACCCGCGAGGGCGACAGGTTCGCCGGTCTGCGGGTGCATCGCGGCTCGGGCGAGGCGCTGTTCGTCGACGGTGCGTCGGCCTGGATCGAGGGTGTGCCGGAGGCGCAGGTGCCCGCGGGCGACCACACGGTGGTCATCCTGCGCATTCACCGGCTCGCGGCACGTGCGGACGTGGATCCGCTGGTGTTCCACGGGAGCCGATTTCGTCGCATGCACGCCGTGGAGGCCACGCGCGTCGCGGGATGACATCTCGGGGGATACGGGCCGGATCCGGCATCCCGCACCTGCTCCACGCCAGGTGGGGTCGCGACTTCCGCCCCTGCCGCGCATTGCGGGCCGATGCCGCAGGTTCAACAGCGGTGATAGCTGAATGCTTTCGCAGAACACTAGTGGTGATCACCCATTGTCAATCCCTCGAAGGGATTATGTCCACACCGGATAAGTAGCTACCAAAGAATGGAGCGGATACCGGTGTGCGGTCGATAAACTCGCGACAGAGGTGGCTTCGGTATCGGGAGGTGTGAGCGTGGGCAAGGGCAGGAAGCCGGACAACGGCGATATCCGCACTTCGCCGCGGAATTCGTGCTGACGCACGCGGTTCGCGCCACCGCATTCCACCGCGGAGTGCTCTTCGGATCCTGAGCGTTCGCCGACGAGGAGTGCCCCGATTGCCCACCATTGCCTGGTCCGAAGAACATATCGACGGTTCGGCCCGCGAGGATTCCGTTCGCGAAGAACCGAGAGTCGTCGATGATCGCACCGGCGCCGACACCGCCTACGGACTCGTCCGGGCCGGCACCGTGCTGCTGTGGCGCGGTGACTTCCACAATGGTCGCCAACTGCTGAACGCCCTGCGCCGCCGGATCGAGCGTCGGACCGGACGCCCCAGCGGCAACACCTTCGACGAGGAGCGGGCGGCGCGCCGGGAGCGGTCGCGCCTGCTCGAAATGCTCGTGGTGCTGCTCGACGCGGACTACTGCCTGGACCTGCCGCGCGCCCCAGACGTGCGGCAGGCCTGTCGTGCGGCATACGGACCACCCGGCGCGAGTCGGGTCATCTCCTTCACCGAACTGCTGGGAGTGCTCGGCGCGCACCAGTGGCGGGTGAAGGGTGTCGAGGTGGCGGTGCTCGGCGCCCGCGTCCACCCCCACTACGGCGTATTCTCGCCTGTCCGAGGCGAATACGTGGATCTGGTCGCTGCGGCGCCATGGAAGTCCGCGCCGCGGCGCGCCTTCGATCTCGGCACCGGGACAGGTGTTTTGGCGGCCGTCCTGGCCCGGCGCGGGTGCCAACGCATCACAGCCACCGACGGCAGCCTGCGCGCCCTGGATTGCGCCAGGGCGAACATCGGGCGACTGGGTCTGTCCCAGCGAGTCGAGATCGTCGGTCCGACACTGTATCCGGAGGGGTGTGCCGACCTGATCGTCTGCAATCCACCTTGGCTGCCCGGCCAGCCGGCTTCGCTGTTGGAGCGCGGGGTCTACGACCCGGATTCGACCATGCTGTGCGAATTCCTCGCCGGGCTGCCCGGACATCTCACCTCGGACGGTGAAGGTTGGCTCGTCATGTCCGACCTCGCCGAACACCTCGGATTACGTTCGCGCGCCGAACTATTGGCGCGGATCGAGGCGGCAGGGCTGCGCGTCGTCGACCGGCTCGACACCAAACCGCGCCACAGCAGATCGCGCAACACCGCCGATCCGCTGTATGCCGCCCGCCGAGCCGAAACAACTTCGCTGTGGCGCTTGGCAGTATCGGGCTGATCGCTCAGGGGGCTTTACGCCGCAGGGCAATTCGTAGCCGTCGGCATGGTGAGCCCGAGGAAGTAGGCATCGGCCGCACCGGTGGTGCAGGCGGATCGCTCGTAGACCGAATGCCCCCACCCGTCATAGGTCAGCATTTTCGCACCGGAGGTCTGCGCGGTGACCTGAACCGCCCACTCATGCGGTGTGGACGGATCATGGCGTGAGCTCAGCACCAGAATCGGCGGCGCGTCCGCGACATTCGGGCGGTGCGGCGGATTCGTGGCGGCAATCGGCCAACCGGAGCAGATACTGCCTCCCGCCCAAGCGAAGTGGGCGCGCAGGGTAGGTGCGACGGCATTCTGCCGCCGCCATTCCGCTTCCCAGCTTGCCTGATCGGGAAGATCGAATTGCCAATCGGAGCAGGCGATCACACCCGGCCAAGGCGCGGGTTGACCCGAGGGGCGCGGCATCGGCGTCGGCGCGAGGGCCTCGGCCGGTGGCTGATCGGCGAGACCGCGCAGATCATCGGCCAGCTTCGCCCAGTCCGGGTGGAAAAGGCGCTTGGTGGCGGCGGTGCTCAAATCCGAGGGGTCGAGCCGTTTCTCCGGCTTCTGCGGGTCGCGCAGCGTGCCCGCGACGGCCCTGGAATAGATCCCGTCGAAGACCGCGTGCACGTCTCGATCATGCAGCGCGCACGCCGTCTCCCGCGCGCACCATCCGGCGAATTCCTCGAAGGAATCCTGCGCGGCCGACGCCTGGGTCTCCACGAATCCGCGCCCGTCGAGACTGTGATCGTCGACGCTGTCCAACACCATGGCGCGGATGCGCTTCGGGAACAGTTCGGCGTACTCCTGAGCCGCCATGGTTCCGTAGGACCGACTGTAGATACTGACCTTGTCCGCGCCGAGAGCCGCGCGCACGGCGTCGGCATCCTTGGCGACGCTCACCGCGTCGAGGTGTTCCATGAGCGGTCCGGTGAAGTCCCGGCAGCTCTGCGCGAGAGCCTGCGCGTAGTCACGGATTTCGTCGAGCCGACCACCCTGTTCGGGTACCAGGTTCGGTTGATACGCCGCCAACGCGGCATCGCAGCGGATCGGATTGCTGCGTTTCACCCCGCGCGGATCGAGGCTGACAATGTCGAACCGAGCCTCGAGGGCGGGCGAGAACTTGTGGCCCGCCAGGATCTCATCCACCCCGGAGGTGCCCGGCCCGCCCGGCAGCGAGAGCAGTGCGCCGATCCGGTGTTCGGCGTCGGTGGCACGGTGTCGAATCAGCGCCAGATCCAGTTTCGGCCCTGCGGGTTTGGCCCAATCCACCGGGACCTGCACAGTGGTGCAATCGAATTCGGCCTTCTCAGGGCAGGCCTTCCAGTCGAGTCGAGGTGTGGCGGGCGCGGTGGGTGAGCAGGCCGTGGCGAACAGGGCGCAGAGCCCGGCCGTGACCGCCGCGTGCAGGATTCGAGATGCCATATCGCAGATCCTCGGGGCGTGCGTCGCGTGCGCACATCACCCCGGTGAGCTATTCGCACTCACCCCGCAGTACTGGCCGGAATTGACGGTGCCGGTCGGCGCGCGAGCCGGCTATGCTGGCCGCGTGCCCCTAGTCGAGGTGACCTACGCTCCCCATATCCCCGAGGCCACGCTGCGCAAGCTGGCCGATGAACTTCCCCCTATCGTCTCGGCGGCAGTGGAATGTCCGGAGGAGCCCTACGACGGCGACCTCCAGCCCGGCGATGTGGAATTGCGTTTCCGCCCGCACGGCCCGTACGACCGCTGCTCCATGGAGGTCGTCATCGAGGTGCGGTCCAAGTATTTCGAGAGCCGCGCCAGGGATCGTCAGCAGCGCACCGATATGCTGCACGACCGCATCGCCGAGGTGGTCGACCTGGAGGATTTCGGGGTGTTCCTGCAAATGCCGGTGGCCGCCTGGACCCAGTCGGAGTGAATCAGGCGGGCCGTCGGGCGTCTGGCCATCGAATCGATGGCCACCGAGACGGCCAGGACGGCGCCGGTCTGCGCACCATGAACGAGCGGTGGCTGTTCGACCACCTGCGCGTCAACGGGCCTGCCTCGCGCGAGGAGTTGGCCAAGGCCAGCGGACTCTCCAAACCCACCGTGTCGGCGGCGCTTTCGGGGTTGGCGGAGTCCGACCTGGTGCGCCTGGTCGGCTCGCTCGGCGGACGCCCCGGACCGACCACCGCCATCTACGACGTGAACGTGCGCGCCGGGGTCGTCGCCGGAATCGACATCGGCCGCAACTGGATTCGGCTCGCCATCGCCGACCTACGGGGCGAGTTCATCGGGCGCAGGCAGGTGCGCAACACCGCGCGCTCGGGGACCGAGCTGGTGCGGCGAGTGCGCACCCTCGCCGACAAGGTCGCCTCGGACGCCGGAATCGACTGGGGAAGCGTCGATTACACCGTCATCGGAAGTCCCGGCGTGCTCAACTCCGCACCGGACAATTGGACTACGCCCCGAACCTGCCGGGGTGGGGACGTGCCGGACTCGTCGAGCACCTGCGCGCCGCACTCGCCGTCGACACCGCCATCGAGAACGACATCAACCTGGCGGCCGTCGGCGAACTCACCCGCGGCGCGGGCACCGGTCTGCGGGATTTCGTGCTCATCTCCATCGGCACCGGGGTGGGAATGGGCATCGTCATCAATGGCGAACTGTATGTCGGGGCAGGGGGTGCGGCAGGGGAAGTCTCCTTCCTACCCGCCGTCGACGCCGACACCACCCCCGATGCCGCCGCCCGCGGCATGACCGAAACCGTGGCCGCCGCAGCGGGAATCGCACACACCGCCGGACTGGCAGGCCTACAGACCGGATCGGTGGAGGAGATCTTCGCCGCCGCCGCAGCGGGCGCCCCCACCGCCCGCGCCGTCGTCGCGGCCGAAGGACGGCGCATCGGCGCGCTCATCACCGCGGTCACGGCCATTCTCGATCCGGAATTGATCGTCCTCGGCGGCGGAATCGGACACAATCTCGAGCCGCTCGAAGCCGCCATCGCCGACCGCATGGTCGAACTCGGGCCGCTGCGACCCCGCATCGTCGCCAGCGCGCTCGGAGCGGACGGGGTACTCGTCGGCGCGGTCTCCCGTGCCTTGGATACCGCTCGCACCCGCCTATTCGAGCGGCGTGCGCCGTAGGTCCACTCATCGCGTTCTTCGCGCGCGCCGCAGCGTGATTCGCACACCCGCACCCGGCGAGAGACGGAATGGCTTTCGCTCCACCCAGCGATCCAACTCGGCGACATAGAGCCGCACCCGCATCGGGTGGCGCAGCGCCCGCGAATCGCCGGAATACGGTGCGGCGGCCTCGGCGGCGGCCATGGCGTTCATCAGGTCGACCGCGGCGGTGTAGCGGGAGCGGGCGGCCGTCGCCGCGATCTCCAGGAAGGTGCGCGCGAGCCGACGCGCCTCGGAAGCCTCGAGTTCCACCGCCGTGCCGTCGGTGCGAATCAACCTCGGACGCGGGGAGATCGCCTCGAAGACCCGCTCGGCGTCCAGCGGGATCCAGAACGGAGTGTGCTCGTCCAGGACAGCGCTGGCCGCCGCGTAGCGCATTTCGGCAGCCTGCCGATCGATGGCTCGCAGCGCCGAGAGCAGTTTGTGCGCCTGCTCGGTGGCCAGCACGTGACCCGCGCCCTGACCATCGGTGAGACGGCCCCGGCCCTGCGCGATGGTGAGGGTGATCGCCCGGCCGCAGGCAGCGGGAATCGTGCGGTTGTAGTCCGGTAGGGGGTTCATGGGCTCCCTCGGCTTGCTCGGCGTGAGATCTGCTGCGCGCGTGGATCTGTCGGCTCCGCACCGCTCGGTGCTAGTGAAATGTTGTATCACTTGTCGGCGGCGCTCCGGTGCGGAAATATGGATCGACGCTGGTAGTCCGCCCGCCCCCGGCGTGTCACCGGCCGCGTTCCCGCACCTCGGACCGCCTGCCGGACACGAAAATTCACTTGCAGGCAGGGCGGTCTTCGGCGAAGGTGGCCCGGTACGGCGGAATTCCTCCCGGTCGGGTGTCCGGCAGCGCCCGAAATCCAATCGCGGGTGTCGGACCCGAAAATCACGCTGGTAGGGGTGTTGTCGGGAAAGATATCCAGTACCGGCAGCGAGGAGAGAACCCATGCGATTCGCAGACCGTCGCCACGACCGCGACGTTTCCTACGCGCAGGCGCGCGCCCTACACCCGGCCACCCTGGCCAAGAACCTCTCCGCCCCGGTCGAGGTCTGCTCCGCCCCGCACAACCCCTTCCCCCGCAAACCGGCCCGCCTCACCCTCCTGCCCGCCCTCGGCGAGCCCACCGAACAGCCGAGGGGTTTCGGTTCCGAAGGGGATGGAACCGAAACCCCAGACCGAGTCTAAGCCGCGGTGCGCATCTTGGCGCGTGCTTGACCCCGCCCAATCAATTCTGAACTGGGCGGATCCGAACGTCCGCGTTGGCACGCGGATCATGCGCTACACGTGCGGAATTCGAACAAAGCATGCGACTCGACCGCCGGCGCGGTCGAATTCGAACGGGACCGACGGCGAGCCCATCCGAGACCGAATCCATGAGATCGCCCAAGCGGGCACACGCCAAACGTCCGGACCTGCGATGCCCCAGCTTACGAGTCGGCTCCACTTGAAGAGGCGGCAGAACTGCGGGACGCAGGACACGACGCGGCCAATCAGCCGCTACGGTGGCGGACGTGCATTTCACGAATGGGGGATCGGTGATCGACCAACGTCCACTGACCGGCTGGAGCCGTACCGCACCGACTGTCGCGCAGGTGCTTTCCACTCCCGATATCGACACGATCGCCAAGGCTGTCCGTGCGGCGGGGCCACGCGGTGTCATCGCCCGAGGGCTGGGGCGCAGCTACGGCGACCCGGCGCAGAACGGCGGCGGTCTCGTCGTCGACATGACCGCGTTCGACCGCATCCACACGATCGACCCGGATGGCGGTGTGGCCGACGTCGAGGCGGGCGTCAGCCTGGACACGTTGATGCGGGCAGCCCTGCCGCACGGACTGTGGGTTCCGGTGCTGCCGGGCACTCGGCAGGTCACCATCGGCGGTGCGATCGCCTCCGATATCCACGGCAAGAACCATCATTCCCAAGGCAGTTTCGGCAATCACGTGCTGTCGATGGACCTGCTGACCGCCGAGGGTGAGATTCGGACGATCGGACCCGACGGGCTCGATGCGGATCTGTTCTGGGCCACGGTGGGTGGAATGGGCTTGACGGGCATCGTAGTGCGCGCCCGAATCAGGATGAAGCACACCGAAACCGCGTACTTCCTCGTCGACAGCGACCGCACCGACAACCTCGACCAAACGATGGAGCTGCTGACCGGCGGTTCCGACGACGGCTACGAGTACTCGGTGGCAGTACCCGACACCATCAGCATCGGCCCGCGGCTCGGTCGCGCGGGATTCAGCCGCGGCAACCTTGCCACACTCGATCAATTGCCCACCAAACTACGCAGAAATCCGCTGTATTTCCATGCGCCGCAGCTGTTCACGGTTCCCGATGTCCTCCCCAACGGCATGGTCAACAACCTGACCATCCGCCTCGGCGGCGAGGTCACCCACCGCACCTTCGCCAAGCGCGGCCGAGGCCTGATTCAGAACATCACCCAGTTCCTTCATCCCCTGGACCTGCTTGGGGAGTGGAACCGCGGCTACGGTCGGCGTGGCTTTCTGCAGTATCAGTTCTCGATGCCGTACGGCGCCGAAGACCAACTGGCCGAGGCGGTCCGGGCGATCGCGCACTCGGGTCATCGATCATTTCTCAACGTGTTCAAGCGAATGGGGCCGAGCAGTCGCGCCCCGCTGTCATGGCCACATCCCGGGTTCATGCTGAGCCTGGATTTCCCGTTGAAGGCAGGATTGCACGAGTTCTGCACCGAGCTCGACCAGCGGGTGGTGGATGCGGGTGGTCGCCTCTACTTCGCCAAGGAGTCACGCACCACACCGGAAACGATCCGAGTTATGTATCCGCGGCTCGAAGAATGGCGCAGGGTACGAGACGCCGCCGACCCGGAACAGGTGTTTGTCTCGGATCTGGCACGGCGACTGCGGCTGGTCGATGACAAGCCGGTTCGGGGCAGGTCACTGACAACCTGATAGCACTGACGAATAGTCGGTTTTCGCGTGCCGTTACGCGGCTCGGCGCGAGTTCGCTGGGTCTGTCGGACGCAGCGAAGGATGAGGAATCCCTCGCCGGGTTCGCGGCGTGGATAGTTGGACAGGGATCGCGGCCCAACACTATTCGCAAGCGTCTGTATGTTGGGGTGCGGGGATTTGCGTGAACAGGGCCTACCCCGCCGATGGTGACGTCGCACGTCCGCAAACGAGGGTGTGTCCAGTACGAGGCCCTGTTTGTGCGGCACACTCGACTGGCACCGGCGCGGAAGGCTCCCGCAATCACCCGCGCGAATTCGAGGCCGCCGGTTTCGGCGCAGCCGGGCACCTGGCTGTGGCGGAATTGGCGGCTTCGGAGGGTATCGCTAAAGAACTCGGAGGCGACAGTTGTCTGCTCGGCCTCGATGGCCCGGAATGAGTTTGCTTGTCGACCAATGTATTTCGTGGAGCCGATGACGGGAATCGAACCCGCGCTGTCTGCTTGGGAAGCAGAAGTTCTACCATTGAACTACATCGGCCTGACCCGAGGGTCGCCACGACTCTACCAGCAGCCCCGGCTCCCGGCGCAAGTTTCCCCGTGCATAGGCCGTTGACCAGCGGATACGGTGAATCGGTCGGGGTGTCCGGGAGCGTCGGTGAGGCCCTGTGGCGGGAGGGCATTCGGTCTGTTTCGACGGGTTTCGACGGTTCTCCGTCCGGCGGATTTTCCCAGATTTTCCCAAAACTGCCGCGCCGAGTCTCCTCGAACGACCCCTTTCGAAACTGTCCAGCAGCGCCCCCAGTGGGATGGTTGCTGAGAATGTTCGTGTCGGCACATGATTCGTATCTCGCTGCGTCGGCTCCGGTGGCCTCGCTACCCTTGCCAACGAGAACCTGTGTCCCGGCCAGACACAGGGGCGTCAGATGGATGAGCAAGACGCGACCCGCACGGCAAATAGACCGATACCGGTCGGTGAGCCGTCAACCCCCGTCTATCCATCGACGTTTCGGGAGACTTGCTGTGGCGACTACAAAGCGGCGCAACGGCACCGAGGGCACTCTCTACTTCACTGCACACTTCGTTGGCGCAGACGGTCAGTACCGTCCGGTCCTCAGTCCGCTCTCCGGCAAGCTAGAGCGCTACCCCACGGAGGCAGCCGCTCAGAAGTCCGCAGATAGCGCCGAGCGCGAGATCTATTATGAACATATTTCCGATATGGGAGTACAAGTGGGTATCACCATCGTAGTTCAAGATATGAATCACGGAAGAATGGAGTCTATTTCAGGAGCTCCGGCGCAGACGCTATTCGAATTGGTTCTGGATACTTCTCTCGGCTCGATGACGAGAGGTATTCATATGTACGCCGACACTATGTTCAATTCGTATCAGTTGAAATTCTTCCTTGATGAATTGGAAACCATGAAGGCGCGAAATGAGAGGGGAGAGGAGTTGTTCTCGGTGTTGCGGCGAGCGGCCCAGTCCGCGATCGATAAACATGGCTACTTATGGTTCATTGGTGACTGAATGTTTCTGACGACCGGAGGTTGTAACGCCCTCGAATTCCGTGGCAGCGAATCATGCCGGGCTGTATGCATATTCTGCACAATTTTTGTGCTGCGAATTGAAGTGTTGATGAAGCGGAACTGGAAGTCGACCACTCGAGTGTGCGTGGATCCACCGCCTACAGCTCAAGGAGTCGACTTGGGCGTGGGGGTCGGCGAATTGAACCCATCCTTCGGCAGATGGCAGCCTACAGTTCCTGTGATAACTGACGCCTGTTGAGTGCCGACCGTTATCGTGGTACCGGTGGTGGGATTGGAGAACCACACGTCATGATTTCCCGGACTGCTCGCGGTCCCGGATCTGTCCTGCATGATATCGGGGGTGGTTGCTCCCACTGTTGCCACGATCACTCGAACGCGTTCGATGAGCTGCGGCCATATCTCATCCGGAATCGGGGTGTCGGAATAGTAGTGCCGAAGGTAGGAGATCCTGCCGTTGGTCTGATCATAGGGCGCCGTACAGTAGGACCGCGTAAGTTCCCTGTTCCATTGCCATTTCATTCCCGGAATGAGTTCGGTCGCTGCGGCGCCGACCTGCTGCACGATATTCTCGAGCTCGGTTTCCGCGTCTTCCAAGGGTGGCAGGCTTCGAAGCCGCTGTGCCGCCTCGGCGGTTTCCTTCGCGTCGGTATGCGGGTAGGGATCGTGGATGTTCACGACAGTCCATCCGATCAGTAGCAGCATTGCGGCGGTGCCCAGGGCGGCAACGCCGAGGGCGACTCGTTGGAACGCGCTGAATCTGCGTGTCATTGGCTCGGTGGGTTGATTGCGTTGTTGGGAATGCCGGCGACCACGGCGGCCAGGTTGTATCCCGAACGATGCAGATTGTGGGTGGCCGGATCGGTGCGCGGATATTCCGCATGACCCTCGGCACCGGTGTAGACCCGGTTGTCGATAGTGATCTGATCGGTTCCCAGATGCGTCACCCACGGCATCAGATGCGGAGTCCGCCCAAACGAATTGAAATAGCCGACCGGATCATTCTTCTCGGTCATCTCGTAGACGTGATGGTCTTGCAAGCCCAGATCGGCAGGCGACCGCACAACATCATTCAAGCCCCATATCGAAATCGGAGTCTCGGCCGACGGTATATGACCGCCCAGCCCTGGCGAGCCGTAGAACACCACGTCATCGACGCCACCGGCCTTCTGTTGCAAAGCCATACTCGTCGCGAGCGATCCATATGAGTGTCCGAGGGCAGTGATATGTGGATCGTTCTTGGCACCGGCTACATCAAGTCCCTCATAGAAGTTCGCGAGTGGCTTGGCAGCTTCTTTCGCCCGTGCATCGAATCCAACATTCACTATGTCGGGGTCCTTCTGTGGTGCGTCGTAGCCGATCCAAGCGATCGTGGAGACAGTTTCGTGGAGCCTACCTGCCTTTTCCAACTGCCTTTGGGACTCATCCCTCAGCCTGTCGGCCTCCCCGACCATGCCCCCGAGCGATTCGCGGATATTTGTGCCCAATCCGGGTGCGGTCACAGAGATGTGATCCGCCTTGTCCGGATCGCCGGTCGCCACCGCCGCGTGTACCTGCCGACCCGAGGTGGTGTCCAGCAACAGCAGCTTGTGCGGCTGATTCGACTTGTCGTTCAACACGTCGCTGACCTTGTCCACATCGGCTTTGCGGCGTTTGCTGTCCTCGAGTGCCCGATAGGTCTCGGTCCATTCACGAGAGGACGGGTCCTTTATCTCGTTGAACTTGCTGGTCAGGTCGTTGACCTCGTTGGTCAACCGAGTCTGCTCGGTGGTGAGGACCGTCCTGTTGGCCCGGTCCCGCGCATCGGCAGGGAGGCCATCGAGGTTGCCTACCGACGCGGGCTGCGTCTTGATGACGGCTTCCTGTTCGGAAGGGGTCAGCGAATCCCACCACTGCCGGTTCTGCTTCGGGGCACCGTCTTTCGGTGGCTGCTTCGTCTCGGCTTTGGGAGTTGTCGCGTTGCCGAAGGATTCGGCAGTGGGGAGATCGGTGAAGGCGTTGTTGATGGCCTGCCGCGCGTCGATGTCGACTTGCGCGGCGTTATTCAACAGGCGTTTCATCACGGCGGTCTGTGCGTCGCAGTCGACGGTCAGTGCCGCGATCGCGGTGCTGTAGTTGTCCGCGTCGCCGTTCACCGCCGAGTAGACGTACTGCTTCTTCTGCTCGGTGATGACACAGGTGCCGTCAACGTGGACCTCCAGCCCCTTGCCTTCAGCCGTCCGTTTCTCTGCGGCCATCAGGCTTTTGGCGGTGGTGAAGTTCAGGCTCGCGACCTTGGCGGCATCACGGCCGCGTTCCAATGCCCCGCGCACCATGGTGGCCTTGTCATTGACTCGAATGAACCGCTCGCGCATCGCATCACCCGCACCGCCCTGCCAGGCTTCGTGCGAGCTGTCGACCGCGCGCGCTTGGGCCTCCATGTGGATCCGCAGCTCGCCTGCTTGCCGATCCCACTCATTTGCTTGTGTGACAAGGCGTTCCGGCCTCCAGGCCAGTACCTGGTCCACGGTCAGATGGTCGCTCATCGCACGGTCTCGGCCGCATCGTTGATCTTTGCGGCCACCTGTTCTTGCTGCTGTTCATAGGTGATGAGCGCACCGACTGCGATACCACCCATTTCCAGCAACGCGCTCGCCACGGCCCCCATTGCGGCATCGGCACGTCGGGCCACGGTGTGCAGGGTCGTCGGCATAGTGGCGCCGGGAAGCCCGTCGGCTACGCCGTCGGCAATCGCACCGCCTCTGCCGATTACGCGGATCTCCGCACCCGCGGTCCCCATCCCGTCTGCCATCGCGCGGACCGCGACCGGGTCGAGAAAAAAGATGTCATGCGAATCCACGGCCCGCCCCTCCGATACGGCCGGGAAACCCAACCGATCCTGCTGGTGTGCAATCCCAAGCCACTATAGGCTAGATGAATCTGAAAGGGGGATGACTCAATGTTTGATCTTGATCCATTGACGGGGAATATCGACCAATTGCAGGCCTCGCTCAAACACCGCGCCAGTGCGTCGCTACCGGATGGTGCGGTCACGGTTGAGGTCTGCGCGGACGGCAGCCTGCACAGGATCAGACTTACCGACACGGGCCGCGGCCTCGATGCCGATACCCTGCTTGACACGGTTGTGCACCTACACGCAACAGCTCTCGCCGATGCTCGGCAGTCCGTCGCGGTCGCGGTTGACCGAATCGAAAAAGACCCTCGACTTCGTGCCCAACGCGACCGCAAGACCGATGCGCTGGTCCAACCCCTACCGGAAGATGCCGCGCCGGCAAAGCCATCCGCAGCAGAAAAGCAACTACCGCAGCAATTTACGGAACCAGCACCCGATCCGTGGGCATCTCCAGGTCGCAAGACCACTTCGCCGTCGAATGTGCCCCGGACAATGGGACCGCCTTCTGTTCAGCGCCCGAAACGGAATCCCGAACCCGCGGACTGGGATGACGACGACGAGTACTTCGAGCAAAAGCGCCGCGACGGCTGGCTTGTGTGATTCGGAAAGTAATGCACCGCAGGATAAGTCGACTTGCATCCGGTAGTGCGTTCCCGAGTTTCGATGTTGATGTGCTGCCTCACCTGAAGGTCGAGCAGCGAAACGATCGCCGGCGAGCCGTTCCTAATCCTTTTATGTAGCAACCACAGTGACCGTGGACCAAACGCCGTCGGCAGGGGACCGCAGCAACCATGCTCCAGATCCGCGGCCGCTGCGACTGCTGGGTACGCAGCGGCCTGGCCCGATCAGGAGTAGGTGGCGGCCAACTTTTCCCGGTACCACCGGCCGGGGGGTCGTAGCGTGCGTGTCGATGGGATCGCCCGGCCTCGTCACCGGCCGCACCGGCGCGTCTTGGTTCGGCAGGTAGAAGTACGGTATCGATAGGCGGGTATTGTCCTGTCCCGCACCGGGATTGAGCACGCGGTGCGGGGTGGAGACCCAGTGCCCGCCGGTCCAGAACGCCATCATGTCACCGATATTGATGATGAAACTCCCCGGCACGAACGGCACGTCACGCCAGCCGCGGCCCTCCTGGCGCACTTGCAGTCCGCCGATATCGTCCTGGTACAGGATGGTCAACACACCCCAGTCGGTATGCGCTCCGCGCCGCAACTGGCCGGGGGCGGGCGAATCGGTTTGCCGGTAGTAGAAATTGGCCACGATCGCCGAGATGTGTTCGTCGACCTTGTCGTCGAAGAAGGTCTCGTCGAGCCCCAATGCCAGGGCGAACAGCCGCATCAACCGGTGGCCCAGCGTCTCCATGGCGGCCATGTAGTCCAGCCAGGTCTGTTCGAATCGCGTTGGGGTGTCGGGCCATAGGTTGGCCCGAGTCCACGGATCTGTGTCGGTGCCGAACCGCATCCGGTCCGCGTGCCCACGATCACCCAGCACGTTGGCGGTGAACACATCACACAGGTCCGGCGGTGCGTCCATACCCGCGCTCTTGGCGGCACTGCCACCCGGTCGCAGTCCGCAGGTGCCCGGACCGCTCACGACCGTTGCTTGCTGCGCGGCAGGAAGTTCGAAGAACTTCCGGGTGATCGCATACATCCGATCGATCAGGTCGTGCGCGACACCGTGCCCGACAATGGCGAAGAACCCCGACTGGGTACAGGCGTCGCCGACGGCGCGTGCGATGTCCTGCTTGTTCGCTGCCGACAGGTCGATCACCGGGACATACCCGTCAACGACAGTGACGGAGCGGTGGCCGTCGAGACTCATGGCAACTCCTTGGAGGCGAAAAGGATTGATGCCGAGGCGATTTGCGCTATCGACATGCGGCGAATGTACCTCGCCCCCGGGCGCCGGTGAGGGTGTTATTGTGACTGACATCACAATATTGAGGAGTTGCTGAGTATTATCTAGCGCATCAATGCGTAAGCGTCGCGCGGTTGGCCAAAATGGTCCCTACCGCAAGCGTTGGGTGGGCAAACTACAAGTAATTCCATGTCCGGGGTGCCGCTGCGGTGCCATATGGTTCTCGGTCGAAACGAACTGGTGCGGATTGTTGCCGAAACGCATGAATAGATCCGCCATACCCATCGTCGTAGGCGTCTCCAGGAGAATTGAACCTGGCGCTCGGATTCCACCTTCTGTAGTTCGGCTTCTGCTTCGTCGAGGTGCGCGTGTTCGGCAGGGTTTCGAGAAAGAAGCACAGCAGTTTCGGACGTTGGCCTGAATCTCTCGCAGAAGGGATGCCAATCGGGAGCAAGCACCGACCAGCATCGAGGTTCCGGCATCGTATGGATTCACGATGTCATCGGATTAACACCGATTTGGAGGCATTCGAAGGAGTGGTCTCCTCCGACGTAGATCGAGACCGGTGCCTATTACTCCTCGAATCGGCTCCAGCGAGCTAGATCCTCGATGATCGGACCGGAATCGGGGATACGAAACCACCACCACCCCTGCCCCGCCAAATCAATTTTTGCGACCGCTGCCATGCGTTTTCCTGAATCTTCGACAGTGATGGACATGAATCTCTCGTCGGCTCCGGTGGCATAACTGTTCATCTTGGAAGCAACCGGCTCGGGAAGTTTGCGGATGGCGCTTTCCAATCGATCCCGGATGAGCAGGGCGGCGCACAGATCGTATTCATTCCAAACAGTGCGATCCGACCAGGGGAGCGACCTGTCTCGATCTATCTTCTCGACATGTGCCTCCCATGATTCTGCGAGGCGAATCGCATCACGTTCCTCGCCCGTACTCAACCTGATCGACCGACTCCTGATATCAGTGATCTCTTCCTCGGAAAAATAGGCTACTGCGTCATCGGGTACAATCGAAAGATTTCGACCAGCTCCGCTAGACCCCCCACTGTCTCCCATGCGCACGACGGTAGTGGCATTTTGTCTCGGGCGTCCACAACCCCATCGATGACAGCGGATGCGTCCATCGGGTCGACCGATGCAAGTCGCGACTCGGTGTCGGATCCACGTACCAGGACGAGATAACAGGACCATAGGGCGCGGATTGATTTGCGCTGGGCGAGATTTTGCGAACCTGCGAAGGGCGCAATTGGACAGGTGCTCGATGGAGTAGCGAGGGTGATCACGGATTTGGGAGAGGGTGTGACGGAGATGTTGTGGAGAGGGCTTTTGCGGGGCGGGGAGGCGGTGTTGGCTGCTCGGATTGGGCGTACGACGGCACTCGAATCACCGTGGCAACGTATGTGCGTGGCGCTCGCGAATCACCCAGTGGCGCCTCGTATCACGAAGGTCGGTACGGATCGACCGAGTTCAGGTCCCGGCACCGATTCATTCCGGGCCGCTCGATGGTTCGAATCGAATGAGATCCGGCACCTCCGGAGCGTGTCTCGAATGGCGCGCCGATGGCGAAAAGTGCCCCTGGACAATCGAATTCATGGCAGCGATGCTTGCCCGGTGGAATACGACGACTACGATCGCTGGCTGACGGATATGACATCCATGCTTGCCGAAGCGTCGGCGGAACTAGCCGAGGTCGCACGCCGGAAGAGGGCGGCGGGTGCGACGGATTCCGATTCGCCTGCGCTCGAGTGGGCGGTGCCGTCCCTCGATCGGATCGCCATCGATATGCGCAGGTCCACGACTGTCCGCGCGCTGTCCAAACTGCCGCATCGCGATCCGCCGTACACCGTCGCCGAACTGGCCGAGTACGCGAACGTGGATCTGGAAACGGCCGAAGATGCCCGTGACTGGATCACCCGCAGTCGCGCGACACATCCAGAGCTGCGCCGCCCCGATGACCGTGCCGATGCTTCCGCAGCCGACGAGGATCCGGAGTTCCCACGACCCTGAGTTCAGGGCGACGGGGCGGTGACGAACGTTCGACTCGAAGCGTCGATAAAAACTGGCCGCCCCAACAACTCTCAGCGAGACTGAACCATGACCCCGCGCTCGCGACCGGACCTGATCGACTACATCCGGGCAGGAAACGAGGTCGAATACCTCTACTTCTGGGGCCACCAACCAGGCAGGAGCCAGGGCAAGTGGTGCCTATCCCAATGGTGGCCCGCCGAATTCGACCTGGACGACCACCACTTCCCAACCGCCGAGCACTACATGATGTGGCGCAAGGCAACCCTTTTCGGAGACAGGGACACCGCGGGCCAAATCCTGACAACCGACCATCCGAAACAGGTCAAGGCCCTCGGCAGACAGGTGCGAGGATTCGATTCGGCGATATGGGAGGCGAACAGCTTCCGAATTGTTGTCGAAGCGAACACCGCCAAGTTCGGCCAGGACGAAGCCCTACGCGAGTACCTGCTCGGCACCGAGGATCGGATCCTGGTCGAGGCAAGCCCTCTCGACAGGGTGTGGGGCATCGGTCTGTCGGCCGACGACCCGAGAGCGGCCGACCCCAAAGCCTGGCGCGGCGAGAACCTGCTGGGCTTCGCCCTGATGGCGGTCAGACAGCTCCTGCGGCCCGAATGAAATGCCTGGACCCGGGACGCTAGGCTCGAAGTCGTGCTGCTTTCCGATCGTGACATCCGTGCGGAGATCGCCGCTGGGCGTCTCGGGGTTGCGCCGTTGCTGGAGAACCTCATTCAGCCTTCGAGTATCGATGTGCGCCTGGATGGTTTGTTCCGGGTCTTCGACAACTCCCGCTATACCCATATCGATCCGGCGCAGCGTCAAGACGAACTGACGAGTTTGGTGGAACCCGCCCCCGGCGAGCCATTCGTGCTGCATCCGGGCGAATTCGTGCTCGGTTCGACGCTCGAGGTGTGCAGCCTGCCCGATGACCTCGCGGGCCGCCTGGAGGGTAAATCGAGTCTGGGTCGTTTGGGTCTGCTCACCCACTCCACGGCCGGTTTCATCGATCCGGGTTTCAGCGGTCACATCACGCTGGAACTGTCGAATGTGGCCAATCTGCCGATCACGCTGTGGCCGGGTATGAAGATCGGCCAGCTCTGCCTGCTCCGGTTGACCAGCCCGGCCGAACATCCCTACGGAAGCGCGGCGGTGGGGTCGAAGTACCAGGGTCAGCGCGGGCCGACTCCCTCGCGCTCCTATATGAACTTCCCCCTGCCATCGGTGGCGATAGAAGCCGCGCACAGCCGATAGGCCGTGTCTCGGACACGGCCTTGCCCGGCGCACGAACCCCGACCGATTCCGCCCCGTCGACTGCCAAGAATGGGGCGGAAGCGGCTCGGTCCGAGCGCCGGGCGACCACGGAGACCGATCCCGGTCAGTCTCCGTCGCCCGCTCCCACCGCGAGCGCCGTCGTAATGAGGACGGACAGCGGTGGGAGCGTATCGCCGCGACTCGGCGCGGTGACCCAGAAGCACCCTTCTCTGGTCCAGCGGCCGAGTCCGGTCGGCAGCATTACGGCGCTGCCGACGGCTGGTATTCCGATATCGAGCCGGTTGAGTACCTCCAATACCTGTGCACCGGGCTTGCTGTCCGGTTCGGCGAGAAAACTCCATCGGATCTGCCTGGCGAGCATCGGGCCGCAGGTCCCCTGCTGTTCCAATGCGGCCCTGACCTTTTCGGCTCTTGCGGTCGGCAGATGGACTACACAGATCCGGCCGGTGATGGGTAACATGACGAATCCGCCACGTTCGGTAACCGGTAGCCCGAACTCATGTCGGTAGTAGGCCACCCAATCGTCGACCGTTCTGAGCTTCTCCACATTCACGGCGAACTCCTTGCCTCCGCCTACAAGGGTCCGCTGTGGTCGGCCGACCGGTAAGGCCGCCATGCCCGCCTTTCACTGCCCTTCCGCTGCCCCACCGGTTACGTCGGTGTCCGCGTTGGCGAAATCCCAATGTGGCCGCCGGATTTGATAGTGGAAAGGTTTGTCCTGTGGCCGGTCTCACACGGCACTCGTACCCTGGAGAAAGAGTTCGTTCGGAAGGGATGACATCGTGGTCAGGGAGTGGTCAGGACGAGAGGCCCGTGCCCTTCGCGATGCCAAGCGCATGAGCATCCGGGAGTTCGCCGCACACCTCGGTGTGCACGAACGCCTGGTATCGAAGTGGGAGGCAGGCGGTGCGCGTGTCCACCCGCGTCCGATAAATCAGGCTGCCTTGGATACATCCCTTGCCAGGTCCGACGATGTGGTGCGGGCACGGTTCGCCGCGATGATCGATCAGCCCGTAGTCGATCGTCCACCCGTGTCCGGAATGGACGCGCGTGCCGGGCAGTTGCGGCACGCCCCTTACTCGAGCGACGCGGACCTATTGGCTCTCATAGATGCCGGTGCGATGAGAGGTGATGCGTTAGCAGGGATTTCGGAGAGGGATCTGATCATGGCAGCTGCCCATGAGGCCAGCGAACACGCAGGCCAGGCGGAGAGTACCAATGTCGGGGCGACCACATTGGATCAACTCGACGCCGATGTAAGGCGGATCGCGAACGACTATGTGCACATTCCACCCGTACCGATGATGGTGGAGATGCTGCGCGTGCGCCGCCGGGTGTACCGGCTGCTGGAGGGCCATCAGCGGCCCGCGGATACCAGCCATCTGTACCTGCTGGCGGGCAGCCTGTCGGGGCTGCTGGCCAATGCCAGTACCGATTTGGGTTATTTCGATGCCGCGGGTGAGCAGGTGCGCGCCGCCTGGGCGTATTCGGAGCTGTGCGGACACAACGGATTACGCGCCTGGATCCGCGGTATGCACGCGCTGATCGAATATTGGTCGGAGCGGCCGCGGCGCGGGGTGGTGCTGGCCCAGAGCGGACAGGAGTATGCCGAGTCCGCCACGGCGAAGGTGCGTTTGCTCAATATCGAGGCCAGGATCTGGTCGAAATTGGGCAGCGATGCCGATGCCGATCGCTGTATTCGCGCGGCCGCCGTGGCGCGCGAGGTGTCGCTGGCCGATACGTTGCACGACGAGGTCGGCGGGGTTTTCGGATTCAATGACGCCAAGAGTCACTACTACGCGGGCGCCACCTACATCCATCTCGGTCAGGCGGAGTTGGCGCTCGACGCGACGCAGCGGGCGATCGAGCTCTACTCGACCGGTCCCTCCGAGCAGCGTTCCTATGGTGCGGAATCGCTTGCGCGGGTGGACAACGCGGCCGCGCATCTGCTGAACGGCAGTCTCGACGGCGCGGCCGAGGCGCTGCAACCGGTGCTCGGCCTGGCCGAGGACAAGCGCATAGCGCAGTTGGAGGAGCGCTTGACCAGGGTTCGCCGCAGGATCGCGGGTCCGGATTTCCGCGATGCGGTGCAGGCGCGTCGACTCGATGAGCGGATCGAGGAATTCTGTGATTCCACGGCCGCGAAGGGGATTCCGCCTGGTCCGAGTTCCTGACCGCGAGGCCCATCGATCCGGGGGATGCCCCGGGTCGATGGCCGCGCGATCTTGTCGATAGCGTATCGGCATCATGCCCATACACTCACGTGCGCAGTGCATTCGCGCGGTCGTCTTCGACTGGCGCGGCACCCTGGTTTCGGAACTGACCCCGAGGGGTTGGGCGAGCGAGGCGCTACGGCGAGCGGGCCGTGCCCATCACCCGGCGGCGGCCGATGCGCTGCTGGCGCGGATTCGGGCGGCGGCGGGGCAACCGAATCGGCTGCAATCGCCGCAGGGCAATACCAGCGCCGCACGGCATCGACAGACCTACTACGAGGTATTCGCCGCCGCCCGGCTCGACACCGAGGTCGCCGACGCCCTTTTCGCCGTCGACTCCGATCCGACCTACAACGATTTCGCCGCGGACGCGGCCGAGGCGATCGCGATGCTGCGGGAAAATGGTTGCAAGATAGGTGTTCTCAGCAATATCCACTTCGATGTCCGCCCCTGTTTCGACCGGGCGGGGCTGCTCGACGCGATCGATGCCTTCGCGCTCTCCGGCGAGGAGGGTATGCAGAAACCCGATCCCGCGATCTTCCGCCTGATCCTGACCCGACTCGGCACTCGCGCGGGTGCGACCCTCATGGTGGGCGATCGCCCCTCCCGCGACGGTGTCGCGGTCGAGGTCGGCATGCCGACCCTGCTCGTGCCGCCGCTCACCGATCCGGGGGTGCGGCAACTGCACCTCGTCACGAGCGCCGTCCTCGGCGCGTCGGATCGCGTGGCCGCCTGATTGCGGGCTGATTGCCGCAAAGCGGGTGTGACCTGGATTAACCTCTTGCGCCTGATGGCACCATGGGACAGGTGAGCCCAAGTCATCTACCGCATCACCCGCCGCGCGTCCTGGAGCAATCCACGAAGCTGCAGAACGTCGTCTACGAGATTCGTGGCCCGGTGCACGCACACGCGGCGCGGTTGGAGGCCGAGGGGCACCGCATCCTCAAGCTCAATATCGGCAACCCGGCCCCCTTCGGCTTCGACGCTCCCGATGTGATCATGCGCGACATCATCGCCGCGCTGCCCTACGCGCAGGGCTATTCCGAATCCAAGGGCATCCTCTCGGCGCGGCGGGCCATCGTCACCCGCTACGAGTTGGTGCCCGGATTCCCGGAACTCGATGTGGACAGCGTCTACCTCGGCAATGGCGTCTCCGAACTCATCACCATCACCATGCAGGCCCTGCTCGACAATGGCGACGAGGTCCTGATCCCCAGCCCGGACTATCCGCTGTGGACGGCCATGACCAGCCTCGCGGGCGGCACTCCGGTGCACTACCTGTGTGATGAGACCAATGGTTGGCAGCCCGATATCGCCGATCTGGAATCCAAGATCACCCCGCGCACCAAGGCGCTGCTGGTGATCAATCCGAACAACCCGACCGGGGCGGTGTACTCGGCCGAGGTGCTGCAGCAGATGGTGGATCTGGCGCGCAAGCACAGTCTGCTGCTGCTGGCCGACGAGATCTACGACAAGATCCTCTACGACGACGCCAAGCACATCTCGCTGGCCACGCTGGCCCCGGATCTGCTGTGCTTCACCTTCAACGGTCTGTCGAAGGCGTACCGGGTGGCGGGCTACCGTTCCGGTTGGTTGGCCATCACCGGTCCGAAGGAGCACGCGGCGGGCTTCCTGGAGGGCGTCGATCTGCTCGCCTCCTCCAGGCTGTGCCCGAATGTGCCCGCGCAGCACGCGATTCAGGTAGCGCTCGGTGGTCATCAGAGCATCGAGGATCTGATCCTGCCCGGCGGTCGGCTGCTCGAACAGCGCGATGTGGCGTGGGAGCGGCTCAATATGATTCCGGGCGTCTCCTGTGTGAAGCCGCGCGGCGCGCTCTACGCCTTCCCCAGGCTGGATCCGAATGTGTATGAGATCCACGACGATTCGAAGCTGATCCTGGATCTGCTGCTGTCGGAGAAGATCCTGATGGTGCAGGGCACCGGTTTCAACTGGCCCAACCACGACCATCTGCGGATCGTCACGCTGCCGTGGGCGCGTGATCTGGCGGTCGCCATCGAACGCTTCGGCAACTTCCTGGCCAGCTATCGGCAGTAGTCCCCAGCATGGCGTCGAGCAACTGAATCGCCCCGGTTTCGGACTTGAAACATACTCCGGGTCCGGATATAGCGAGTTTTGGATACTGATCTAGCGCAAAAGACGATCTTTTGTGTACAGTAGCTCTCGGCACTTCGAGTGCCCGGTCGGGTTGCTTACCCCCCTGAGCAACCTGGCCTCAGGTCAGGCCGCCTACCCCCCTGGGCGCCGACCTGCGGGCGGCGGAGACATCCCCCTGCTCTCCGCCGCCCCCTCTACTTCTCCCCCTCGCGCCCCTGCGAGCCGATCTTGAAAATCAGATCCCTTAAGCTCGCAGCCGACACGCGACGAACAGGTAGGGAGCCCGGTGAGCGAGCGAGGCGAAAGGCGCGACCGCGCCCAACTGGACGACCACCACCATCATCACCACCACGACGGACCGATCGAGATCGGCGCCACCGCGGCCAAAGTGGTGATCGGACTGCTCATCGCCATCGGCGTCCTCATCGTCGGCGCGGCGATCTGGTTGTGGCCGAGCAGTCAACACATCGACATCCCGTTACCCATGCAGAACGCGGGCGGCGGCGCGGTACAGACCGAGGCAGGCACGGTCGTCTACCAAGACGTGGGTCCATGCGGAAGCTCTTCGCAGGGCAAGGTTTTCCTCGACCGACCCGAACCACCCCGCACCAGCGGCTACAACTGCCAGCGCAGCGTCATCGCCATCGAATCCGGACCGCACAAGGGCAGCCACACCCTGTTCGAGGTCGCACCGGGACCCGGCCAACCCGACCTGGCGGCAGGCGACAAACTCCGCGTCATCCGGCAGGCCGACCCGAGCGGAGTGCCGCTCTACTCCTTCGAGGACTACGCGCGCGGACTGCCGCTCACCCTGATCGCGCTCGCCTTCGTCGTCGTGGTCGTCGCGGTGGCGCGCTGGCGCGGACTGCGCGCCGTCCTCGGACTCGGACTCGCCTTCGCCGTTCTCGTCGTCTTCATGCTGCCCGCCCTGCTCGACGGCAAACCGGCCATCCCCGTCGCCTTGGTCGCGGGCGCGGCAATCCTCTACGCCGTGCTGTATTTGGCACACGGGGTGAACCTGCGCACCAGCTCCGCCCTGCTCGGCACGCTGACCTCGATGCTCGTCGCGGCGCTGCTGTCCTGGGTGGCGCTGAAGATCACCCACCTCACCGGGTTCTCCGAGGAACAGAACACCAACGTCGCCACCTACTTGCAGCATGTGAGCATTACCGGACTCCTGTTGGCGGGCTTCATCATCGGCTCGCTCGGCGTACTCAACGATGTCACCATCACCCAGGCATCGGCCGCCTTCGAACTCGCCGCCCTCGACCGATCCGCCTCCCGCCGCGAGATTTTCACCGCCGCCATGCGCGTCGGCCGCGACCACATCGCCAGCACCGTCTACACCCTCGTACTCGCCTACGCTGGCGGCGCGCTGCCGCTGCTGCTGCTGTTCAGCGTGGCGGGCCGCTCATTTCGCGATGTACTCACCGGCGACGCCGTCGGCATCGAGATCGCCCGATCCTGTGTCGGCGGTATCGCCCTTGCCCTTTCGGTGCCGCTGACCACCGCCATCGCCGTTGTGCTGGCCCGCCCCTTCGGTGGTCGGCCCACCCCGCCGCCGCGTCATGCGCGGCACGCTCGGGCGTAGGGGTATCTCCGCCTTTGCTCCGGCTATGCGCGGCACTGACTGTGGGTGTGGAGCCAGTCGGCGCGGGCGGCGTTCGACACAGGCCCTAGTGCGGCGGCGGTCCCGGCGGTGGTGGCGGGAAGCCGGGGAAGATCTCCGGCGGGATCACGATCGGTGGAAGGCCCGGCACCACAATGGTATTCGGCCCCGGAGTGGGCGGGGGCGGTGTGGTGGTCGTGACGTAGCGCGGCGGCGGGGCGGCGGGAGCCTCGCTCTCGGAAGTGGTGGGCGCGACCGAGACCGCGATCTGCGGTTCGGCGGTGGTGGTCCGCGGCGGGGTGGTGGTCGAGGTGATGCTGGAATGATCCGAACTCTGCGAATCCTTCGTGAGCACCTGCGGGCCGTACCCGAGGCCCAAACCGATCGCGGCGACCACGGCCAGCGCGCTCACCGTCACCACCGCGGCACTCAGTTCGCGCCTGCGCCCCCTCTTGGGCGGGGCCGCGAGCCACGCGGGGGACAACTCGTCCTCCGACGGCAGCGGACCGGGCGGCGGCGGCGCCTGCCGGACCGGTCGCACCTGACGCGCCAAAAGGGCCGCGCCGCGCGCCATTACCGTCTCCGGACTCTCCGGCACGATGACGGGGACACCGATCCAATGCTCGAGCACCCGCGCGATCAGCGGGATCCGCGCGCCGCCACCGATCGCGAGCACACCCTGCACCCCGCGTTCGGAACGGACCACCACCTCCCTGGTCATCCGCGCCGACCCCTCGATGGCCAGCATGATCAGCGCCTCGAAGTTCTCCTGCGCCAACAGGACCAGGCCCTGCTCGCTCGGCAGCGCCACCGCGGTATTGCTGGACAACTGCTCCTTGGCCTCGCGACACAATCCGTCCAACGCGGCCAAACCCGCCGGATCCTGCGGATGCGCGATACGGCCCGAGGCGATCTGCTGTTCGCGGATCAGCGAATCCAAGTAGTCGCCACTGATATCGCTGGTGCGTTCGACGGCACGCACCTCGCGGGTCTGCACATCCACCACGCTCACCGACAGTCCGGAAGTGCCGAGGTCGTAGACGACCAGCGATCCGATACCGCGCAAAGCGCCGATGGCCTCGGCGAATTCGAGCGCCGCCGCGATCTCGGGCACCAGTTCGTAATCGGTGATCTGCTGGCGGGCCATGGCGGCGCGAATGCCCCTGGCATGCTCCTCGCCGCGATAGGTGATGGCGGTCGTCGTCGGGCCGGGCGCGGCGGCCAGGGTGACACCGATGGCCTCGGCCGCCAATTCCGCTGGGGAATGGCCGGATACGGGGATGTTCTGCAGATCGAAAGCGTGCGCCCCGATGGGTCCGCGGGGATCGCCGGAGTGCGGCCGCGCCATGCGTACGGCACCGGCCCCCACCGAAACTCCCAGAACCGAACTCATCAGCTGCCCATCTCGTTTCCCACTGCGCGATCTGCGAGTCAGCGCTGGACCCGCTCCACGGACCCTACCGTCGCAGACCGACCATATGTAAGGCAGGACGGCTGCCAGGGAACTCTACGGGGTGCCGAGTCCCGCGTATACCCATCCCGCGGCACGCCAGGTGGCTCGATTGAGACAGTTTCGACCGTCGATGATCGAGCGCCCGCGCACCACCCGATCCAGATCCCGCGGTCGCAGCGCGGTGAACTCATTCCACTCGGTGAGCACCAGCACCACATCGGCGCGTTCGCACGCCTCCACCACCGAGGTCGCGTAGTTCAACGTCGGGAACACCCGCCGCGAATTCTCCAGCGCCTTCGGGTCGTACACGGTGACCACCGCGCCGTGCAGTTGGATCATGCCCGCCACATTCAGCGCGGGCGAATCACGCACATCATCGGATTCGGGTTTGAACGCCGCGCCGAGCACCGCCACATTCGCGCCCAGCAGCGAACCGCCCACCGCCCGCGTCGCCATATCCACCATCTTGGTGCGGCGACGCATATTGATGTTGTCGACCTCGCGCAGGAACGCGACCGCGTGATCGGCCCCCAACTCGCCCGATCGGGCCATGAACGCGCGAATATCCTTGGGCAGGCAGCCGCCGCCGAAACCCAGGCCCGCGTTCAGGAATCGGCGGCCGATCCGGGCGTCGTAGCCGAGCGCGTCGGCGAGCACGGTGACATCCGCGCCGGTCGCCTCGCACACCTCCGAGACCGCATTGATGAACGAGATCTTGGTCGCCAGAAAGGCATTCGCGGAGACCTTCACCAATTCCGCTGTGGCCAGGTCGGTCAGCAGGAAGGGCACCTCGTCGGCGATGAGGTCGGCGTAGATCTCGCGCACCAATTCCTCGACCCTGGCCGAGTTTCGCTCGCGGTCCACGCCGAGCACCAGGCGGTCCGGGTGCAGGGTGTCCTTCACCGCGAAACCCTCGCGCAGGAATTCCGGATTCCAGGCCACCTCGACCTGCGCCGGAGACAGCGCCCGCGCCCGCGCGCCCAATGCGGCCGCCGTGCCCACCGGGACCGTCGACTTGCCGACGATCACCGACGGATGCTCCAGCAGCGGGGCCAGTGAATCCACCACGGCGTGCACATATTTCAGGTCCGCCGCGTACTCGCCCTTCTTCTGCGGTGTGCCAACCCCGAGGAAATGCACCTGCGCGTGCGCGGCCGCCTCCGGATACGAGGTGGTGAACCGCAGCCGCCCCGCCTCCAGATTCCGCCGCAACACTTCCTCGAGCCCCGGCTCATAGAACGGAACCACCCCGTCGGACAGCTTCGCCACCTTGCCGGGATCGATATCGACCCCGACCACATCGTGTCCGAGTTCGGCCATACACGCCGCATGCGTGGCCCCCAGGTACCCGGTTCCGAAGACAGTGCATCGCATGATCGATTGGTAGGCCCCCGCGATGGCCACACCCCAACCCTGAAGCAAGACCCATTCCAACATCGGATGTACAGCAGGCGACCCACCTCACACCCGCCCGTTCCTGCTTCGCGAGCAGTATGTCGCCCTTCACACTGCCCGAACCAAACGGGTCGAATATCAGAACTAGTTCTGATATACAGGACGTATGAGTGCGACAGCGACGTGGTCGGAGTTCCTACGTGATCCGAATCGGGTCATCGAAGCAATGGAAACGAGCGGGGAGATAACGCTCGTCCGCCGCTCGGCGCCGGATGTGCGGTTGACCGACGCCGAAGCCGCCCTGGCGACCGAGCAGACTCTCGGTTCGCTGACACTGCTGCTTTCACTGGCCATGGACGACGATGTATTGACCCGTTTGGTCGGCAAACTGACCTATGCGTTCCCGTGGATCGAACTGCTGCCCGAGGACGAGCGCCCGGAGTTTGTCGCGGATTTCCTCAACCAGGCCCGAGCGGGTTTGTCCCTCGGCCGCCTGGACACGCTCACCACCACTTTGGCGGCCTGGCGCGATACCGCGACCGCCTATGCGGATCCGACGATCCAGGTCGACGGCTCCGATCTGCACTATCTGAAAGAACCTGTCCCCGTACCGAATCCGAGCGATATCGGATGACCAAACAGCGAGATGTGCCGCGCCCGCTCAAGCGTGCCGAGTACGCACTCGTTTTCATTTCCTCCGAAGCGCAGAAAGGTTGGATCGACTGCGTCGCCGCCGCGCGCAACGCGATGGTGGACGCCTGGGAGACGCTGACCCGCGCGCCCGAGCAACGGACGCCGAGGATGTATCCGCTTGAAGGGAAGCTTCGGTACGGCACCTACGCCGGCCAAACCTACGTGCGCTATCAATACAAGTTCACCGACAGCGGTCGCCTCTGGTATTTCGTCGAACACGCGCCGAAAGGCAGCAAAACCGCAGGGCGGGTTCTATTGGAACGCTGTCAACCAGGGCATCCCAAGGAGACCGAGTAGCAGCCAGTAGTCGGTGGCCTCAGTGCCAAGCTCCTCGCATGGCTTCGGGAGACAGGTCCGCGTTGCTTTCTCGGAGATGTCGAAGCATGGTCGCGACTGCCTGTCGGTTCGCGTCTTGTACCTCAACGGCCGGGGCGAGTTTCACTCGCCTCGAATTCGCCGTGTGTGTTCGGGATCGAGATCGGCTAGGCCGCTTGTCATCGGAACCTCCCGGATTGGTGCGATGTCCGGAGACAATGGTGCCTGAGTTGGGCGGAAATGGGTGAGCCCCGGATCTGGCTTGGATCCGGGGCTCAGTGGGGGTTAGTTCTTGCGGCCGGGGGCCTTGGCGCCCGATTTGAAGCCGAGGCCGCCTGGTTTGGCGGGGGGTGGCGGGGTGCCGTGGGAATCGGTTGGTTCCTCGGGGGCCGATTCTGCGGTGGGTTCCGGTGGGGTTGGGGGTTGGGGGGCCTTGGGGCCGGGACGTTTGAAGCCGGACTTCATGGCCAAGCCTTTGGCGGGCACCGTCGGCTTGGTCTCGGTGGGGGAAACCTGTTCGGGCGCCGGTTCGGTGGGGGCTTTGGGTTCAGGGGCTTTGGCGGTGCCGGGGGCTTTGGCAGCGCCCTTCATCGCGAGACCGCCGGGGGCTTTCGCGCCGCCCTTCATGCCGAGGCCCTTAGCGGGAGGCGCGGGGGGAGTGGCGGATTCGGCGGCCGGGGCTTTCGCTCCCGGCGCCTTGACCGCGCCCTTCATGCCCAGTCCGCCCGGCGCCTTGGCCGGACCCTTCATGGCGAGGCCCTTGACCGCAGGGGCAGTCTCGGTTTCGGCGGGTTTCGCGCCGGGTGCTTTGGCCGCGCCCTTCATCCCGAGTCCGCCGGGTGCCTTGGCCGGACCCTTCATGGCGAGACCCTTGGGGGCCTCGTCGGCAGGCGCTTCGGCTTTGGCGCCGGGCGCTTTGGCCGCGCCCTTCATGCCGAGCCCGCCGCCGGGCGCCTTCGCGGCGCCCTTCATGCCGAGTCCGCCGGGCGCTTTGCCCGCACCCTTCATGCCGAGCCCACCGCCGGTGGGCGCCGCCTTGGGTGCGGCCTCGGCGACCGGTTCCGGTTCGGGTTCCGAGACCGGTTCGGGGGTGGCCTGTTTGGGCTCCTGGATGACCGTGAGGTTGGCGGTCAGGGTGGCCGGTTCGACGCGGTCGATGGCGTCGAGCATGAGCTGGGCGACGTCGACGACCTCGACACCTTCGCCCTCGCCCTGCTCCTGGCGCGCGGTGACGCCGTCGGTGAGCATGACGCGGCAGAAGGGGCAGCCGGTGGCGATCTTGGCGGGGGAGGTGGACAGCGCCTCGTCGACCCGGTCGACATTGATGCGCTTGCCGAGTTGCTCCTCCATCCACATGCGGGCGCCGCCCGCGCCGCAGCACATGGACCGTTCGGCGTGCCGGGGCATCTCCACCAGGGTGGAGCCTGCGGCGGCCATGAGTTCGCGCGGCGCGTTGTAGATCTTGTTGTGCCTGCCCAGGTAGCAGGGGTCGTGGTAGGTGACGTTCTGCGAGACCGAGGCCACCGGAATCAGCTGCTTCTGGCGCACCAGTCGGTTGAGCAGCTGGGTGTGGTGCACCACCTCGTAGGTGCCGCCCACCTGGGGGTACTCGTTGTTGAGCGCGTTGAAGCAGTGCGCACAGGTGACGACGATCTTCTTGCGCCGCTGTTGGACACCTTCGAATACCGAGTTCAACAGCTCGATGTTCTGCTGCGCCAACTGCTGGAACAGGAATTCGTTGCCCGCGCGGCGGGCCGAGTCGCCGGTGCAGGTCTCCTCCGCGCCGAGGACCATGAATTTCACGCCCGCGGTGGCGAGCAGTTCGGCGACCGCCTTGGTGGTCTTCTTGGCGCGGTCCTCGTAGGCGCCCGCGCAGCCGACCCAGAACAGATATTCGTAGCCGTCGAAACTCTCGGCGTCCTGCCCGAAGACGGGGATCTGGAAATCGAGTTCGTTGATCCAGTTGAGCCGGTCCTTGGAGTTCTGTCCCCAGGGGTTGCCCTTGTTCTCCAGGTTCTTGAACAGACCTGCCAGCTCGGACGGGAATTCCGATTCGATGAGCACCTGGTAGCGGCGCATATCGATGATGTGGTCGACGTGCTCGATATCGACCGGGCATTGCTCGACGCACGCGCCGCAGGTGGTGCAGCTCCACAGCACCTCGGGGTCGATGATCCCGTTGACCTCCGCGCCGCCGACCAGCGGACGTTCGGCCTCGTCCCGCGCGGCCGGTGAGATCTTGGCCAGCGCCGCCTCGTTGGGCTTGCCTTCGGCGTCGAGGAGGCCGACCTCGTCGCCGCCCATGTCCTTGCGGCCACCCGCGAGCAGGTAGGGCGCCTTGGTGACGCCGTGGTCGCGCAGCGACATGATCAGCAGCTTGGGCGAGAGCGGTTTACCGGTATTCCAGGCAGGGCACTGGGATTGGCAGCGACCGCATTCGGTGCAGGTGGTGAAGTCCAGCCAGCCCTTCCAGGAGAAGTCCTCGACCCGGCCCGCGCCGAAGGTGTCGGTGTCCGGGTCGGCGGTCTCCATATCGACCGGCTTGCCCTTGGACATCATCGGCTTGGCCGCGCCCAGTGCGACCGAGCCGTCGTCCTCGCGCTTGAAGTAGATATTGGGGAAGGCCGCGAACCGGTGCCAGGCGACGCCCCAGTTGATGTTGCGTCCGACGAGCAGCAGGAAGGTGCTGCCGGACACCATCTTGATGAAGGCGAAGACCGAGACCATGGCGACACTGGAGGGCAGCAGCTTGGCCACCTGCATGGTGAAGAAGTCCGACCACACTTCGGCGTGTCCGTAGGTGGCGATCTTGCCCGCCTTGACCAGCACCATGCCCAGTCCCTCGATGAGCACGATGGTCTCGATGACGTAGGCGGGCGCGAAGCGCGAACCGCTGAATCGGGACAGTCGGTCGGGGACGCGGGGATGGTTGAGCTGCCGGATGACGATCAGCACGGCGATACCGACGAAGGTGGCCATGCCGAGCAGTTCGTCCAGGAGGTGGTAGATGCCCCAACCGCCGATGATCGGCCAGTGGAATTCCGGGTCGAAGGTCTGGAAGTACGACTCGAAATAGAGGATGAATCCGGCGAGGAAGCCGATCATGACCAGCCAGTGCGCCCAGCCCACCGTGCGGAATTTGTTCATCCGGGTGTGGGCCAGGAATTCGATGATCATCGTTTTCAGGCGCGGGAAGAAGGGCCGCCAACGATCGGGTGCGGGCTGGCCGAGCATGATCGAGCGCGCCATCTTGTCGACGCCGCCCGCGAACGAGGCCCAAGCCAGGAGGGTGTACGCCACACCAATCGTGCCCAGCGACACTGTCAGGGCATTCATGTCGCGACCTTTCTTTAGAGGCAACACGGGGACGACGAGAGCGCCGCCCGACTGGCTCGTATCCTAACTGGCGGTAAGTTACCCGCCGGTAATAACCCCCGCTCATCGTACGATTGACCGAGAAATATGCCCCCTCTTATGGGGTCTTGACGCGGATAAGAAACGTGATCTATATCACCGATTTCGAACCCATCTCTGGTTGGGAAGATCTTCTACCACGGCAAATGGGGTAACCGGCGCCACAAAACCTCAGGTCACGTGGAATAGGCCAAATCGGACTCGATCTGTTACTGATCTCGCATCCAGGTCTCCGTTCGATTACGCTCAGCCTCGTTTTCTGTTTGCCGTGTCGTTTTCCACCACTGCTCGGGGAGGTCCGGGGTGTATCGCCCTGGGTTGCATGAGTTCTCGCGTGGCGGTGACGGCCCGTGGACAACCTGATGATGGATTGGAAACTGAATGAAACTCCGCAGCACCACCGCGGCTGCCATGATGGCCATCGGTGCAGTGACCATCGGCCTGGGGACCGCGCACGCCGACCCCGCGCCTGCTGCCGACCAGGGGGTGAAGTACTCCGTCAAGCTGGTTGACAAGACCATCGTCGCGTCGGTCAAGGGAGGCACCTTCGCGATCACCGAGCAGGACGGTGCGACCCCCGAGGCGCCGAAGACTCAGATCGCCAACGTGAAGGACGACAAGGGCGCGACCCTCATCTCTTTCCCCCTCGACTACAAGGTCGAGGGCATCGAGATTCCGGTGAAAGCGGTCGCCAAGCAGGACGACACTGTCCTCGAGATCGTCCCGCAGAAGCCCGAGGGCATGCAGGTGGCCACCCAGCCGGGCGCCATCCAGGTGAAGCCGATCGCCTCGCCGATGGAGAACCAGCGCGCCCAGAACGAATTCGCCAGTAAGTTCGGCCTGGCCACGGCCGTCGGCGGCTTCATTGGCACCGCCATCGGCTTCGTCGCAGGCTGTGTCATCACTCTCGTTGCCGGCTGCATCACCGGCGGCCTCCCCGGCGCCGGTGTCGGTGGCATCCTCGGCACCATCGTCGCCGGTGGTCCGACCCTGGTCGCCGCGGGCATGGAGCTGCTCAACACCTTCAACGCGGCACCCGGCACCAGCCAGTGGGCCGACCAGCCGCAGCCGGCTGCCGCGCCCGCCGCTGCCCCTGCGGCCGCTCCCGCGCCGCAGAACTGATTCAGCACCGCCGATCGGCCCGTTCCCTCCGGGGGACGGGCCGATCGTCATTGTGCGGCAGGAAGATCCAGTGCCCCGGCGACTTCCCGTGCGCCGCGCGGCTTGCCGAAGCGACCGAAGGTGCGCTCCGCCATGGTGAACGAGCCGTCGGTCCGCACCAGCAGGACCGTGCTGACGCGGGTGCCGTGCGCGATGTCGGCGATGAATCGGGCCGAGAGTCCGCGCTCGCGCGCCAGACCCACTCCGGTATTGGGCAATTGTTCGTCCGGGGCTCTGGTTCGGTCGCTGAGAAGCGCGAAATAGCGATCCATCGCGGCGGGCTCGGTCCCGACGACCGTGCGCAGCGCCGTCAGGCCCGAACGCACCTTGGGCCAAACGGGCTGTGACGCGGTGATTTCCGCATCGCCGGGGTTCGGACCCGCCGAAGCCACCGCCGATCCGTTGGCGAGCCCGTGGAAGCCCGGAAATAGCTCCTGTGGACGCCCGGTGCCGCGATTGGTGTGCCACCAGAGCGTGTCGAGGTCGGAGACCATCAGGTTGTAGCCGTTGTAGTCGTCGGGTCCGTCCGCGATATCGAGCAGGTACTTCTCCGGACTCGGGAATTCGCCGTCACCGCGCAGGAAGTTCATCAGCAGCGTGCCGCGCGAATGCGCGTCGGCCCGTTCATCCTTCGGATCGCGCACATTGGTTACGGCCGCGAATCGATTGCGGCCCTGCGTTTCTCGCCGCAAACCCAGCCAGGTGCCGGGCGGATCGGCCTCGGCGCGGTCGGCTGCGCCGAGGTCGCGACCCGCCAGCAGACCCGGAACCTCCGGCCACCCGCGCAGGGATTCGGCGGGCCTGCGATAGAACTCGTCGCGATTGGCGGCGACGATCAAGCGATATTCCGGATGCACCCGCCAGCCGACCAACACCAAACACATGTCATCCAGAATGCCGCACCGAGCGGGGGATGTCGGTGGAAGTGACAGCGAAAGGGCCGACCGCGTTGGCAGTCGGCCCTTTCGGCGTCGAGATCAGTTGGTGGCGTGGATCAGTTGGTGCGTACCGACAGACCCGGATTGTCGGAGAGCACCACGCTGAGCGGCTGCGCGAACAACTGCGGCACATTGCCGGTGAGCGCGCCGAGGATGTTGGGGATCTCGCAGATCGGGTAGTCGGCCACCGAGGAGGCGCTGGAGATGCCGAGGGCCAGTCGACCGGTGACCACGGGGCCGCCGCTGTCACCCGGCAGGGCGCAGATGTTGGCGGAGAAGCTCTGCGTCTGCTGCCGCTCACCGATCTGGACCGTCTGGTCTACCGCGTTGATGACACCGCAGCTGAAACCGGTGCGCGAACCCGACTTGCAGACCGGCGCGCCGATCACCGGGGTGGCCACACCCTCCACGGCGATCGGGGCCGCGTTCGGCACCCGGACCAGGTTGTTGCCGAAGCGGTCCCGGTTGTCGTCGTTGATGCGGATGATCGAGTAGTCCTGCGCGCCGAGCACCGACTTCTGGAATTGGCCCAGGGCGATGCCCTTGTGGTCGCCGATCATCTCCACGGCCAAGGCCGCGTCCGGGGTGCCCGCGGCGGGGATATCCGGATTGCAGTGGCCCGCACTGATATTCACCACATTGCCATTGCGGTCGGTGCCGTTGAAGCCGAGCGAGCAGCGCAGGCTCAGCCGGTTCGACATCGACAGGTAGCCATCGCCCGCGGCGAGCGGGCCGCGATTGTTCGCACCGGCCACCGGAACCGCCGCGATGGGCTCGCCCGCCTGCGGCGGCGCGGGCATCACGATGACCCTGGCCGGATCGATGAAGCTCGGCATCGGCAAGCCCGATTTATCGACCCGGACCGCGATGGAGTTGTTGACCGTGTCGACCACCGCGCCGCGCACCAGGTTCGCGATCTCGGGGGGCTGGGCGCCCAGCCAGTTCTCGAAGGCCGTCTTCTCGCCGCGCAGCGTCGTCTCGCTCTTGGCGACATTGCGGACCTCGAAACCGGCGGACTGCGCGGCTTTGCGGGCCTCGTCATTGCCCGCGCCCTGGGCCAGCGCGACCACGGCGCGGCCCGCGTCGTCGAGCCAGGAGCCCGCGAACACCTGCGGGAACTGCCGCTGCGCCGTGGTGGCGAACGCGGCGACCTGCTGGGCGGCCTCGGCGCGATGCAGATACTCCTCGGGCGAGATCCGCAGGTCGCGGACGACCGCGGCGATCAGCTCGGGGGGTAGGGCGGGGGCCGGATCGGGTTCGGCGTGCGCTACTGCCGCGGTGGGGCCGAACAGGAGAAGTGCCGCCGCGCCGGCAACGAGGGATTTGCGGATCCCGGTCTGTCGCGCAGCGGATCGGAGTTGACCTTTACGTGGCAGGAGCATGTCCAGACTATATGGGGTTCGGACCGGTATGCCTACTTATCCACGTTCACCTGTGGAGTGAGTGGCACACCGGTGGATGGATATGTTTCAGCTCGCGATGGGACGGGTGCGCACCGAGATGCCGCTGCCCAGGCCGCCGCCCGCGGCGGCGTCGATATCGGTGAGGATGGCGCGGATCGGAATACCCAGCGTGGCGGTGCCGCCGTACTGGGCGAGCGCCACATTGGCCTCGTTGCAGTCGGGAGCGTCGGCCGCGTTGGACCCGCTGGTGATACCGAGAGCCAGCGTGCCGGTGACGATCGCGCCGCCGCTGTCCCCGCCCAGGGTGCAGGCCGAACTGGCGAACCCGCGCACCACCTTGCTCTCGCCCTCGGCGGTGAACAACTGGGTCTCCACCCTGTCGGCCACCACGAAACCACAGGTGAAGGTGGAGGATTGGCCGGATTTGCAGACGGGCGCGCCGGTGACCGGATCGGCGATGCCGGTGACCGAGAGCGTGGTGCCATTCGCGCCGCGCACCGACGGCTGATCCATTCCGGCGCGAACCGCGCGATCATTGAGCTTGATGACCGAATAGTCCAGCGCGCTCGGACCGCCGAGCCTGCCGTGCACGAAGGTGCCCAACTCCGGGCTGGACGCGACGTCCTTGACATTGGGCAGATACACCGTGGCCTGTCCGTCGCCCTTGCCCAGATTCGGATTGCAGTGCCCCGCACTGATATTCAGCGCGTTGCCTGCGGCGTCCACGCTGTTGAAGCCGAACGAACAGACATCGACGGCCTTGAGCGAGGCGTCCTTGAGCGAGGTGGGGGCGCTGATGTAGGTATCGCCACCCATCGGGCGGCGCTCCACCGGGCCGCCGCCACCGGGGCCGAGGACGACCTTCACATTGGCGATCAGCGTGGGGAGATTGAGCACATGTCCGGCGGGGGTGTTGGCGAGGCTCACCACCAGTTGGCTATTGAGAAAATCGATCGCCACATTATTGATGGCCTCGGCGAGTTCGCGCGGCAGACTCGAAACCCACTGATTCAGTTGCATCAGTGAGTTTTCCAAATTGTCGGCGGAGATCGGGGCCAGTTTGGTCTGATAGCCGTCGGCCGCGGCGATCTTGGCCGCGTCGGCTGAGGTGACCGCGATGGTGGGCTTGCCGTCGGTGCCCATCCAGGCGCCCGCATACGATTCCGGCCGCTCCGAACGGAATCCGCGCGCGTAGTCGCTGAGCTGCTGCGCCTTGGCGGCGCGACTCAGATACTCGCCCGCGCTCATCTTCAAATCGCGGGAGATGGCCTGTACGAGTTCGGGAGGCAGCTTCGATTCCGACAGTTGAGCGGGCGTCGCGGTATCCGCCTGTGCCAGGCCGATTCCGATTACCGGGGCGAGGATGACGGTCGAGGCGAGCGTGGCTGCCTTGACCGCGGCGCGACGCGCCACCAACTTGCGCATGGAGTCCCTTCGTCGGCACCGATGTGCCCGCTCATTCGTGCGACCACTGTAAGGCACAAACCGGGGCGGGGCGCCGTGAAATCATCCCATGCCGGGGATTGGGAACGGCGGCGCCCCTGGCAATTCCGGCCAAGGCTCGAAAGTCATTGGCGGACGCGGATATCGGGTGGTGGTCGGGGGTCGATACCTGGTTGTCGTCGGTGGCGGCGTCGTCGTGGTGGTGGGCGGTGGGGTGGTCGTCGTGGGCGGCGGCGGAGGTGGCGGCGGCGGCTCGACGGTGGTGGTCGGATCCGGCGTCCACACCCGCGGCGGTTGCGTGGTGGTGGTCGGTTCGACGGTGGTGGTCGGCGGTGGGGGCGGCGGCGCGGGAGTCGGGGTCACCGAGATCTCGGAGCGGGCGTCGCGAATGGGCGGGGCCGGGGTCTCGTGCCGGGCGCGCAACACCATGGCGACGCCGAAAGCGCCGAGTGCCAAGCCGATCGCGGCGGCGATACCGATCAGGAACGGGGTGCGCCTGCCCTTCCGCGGGGTGGGCGCGGGGGTCGGTTCGGCAGGGTGCACCTCGGGGACACCGGCCACCGTGACGGCCTCGGTGGCAGGCCCCGCCACCGGGATGGCCGCCGAATACGCCTGCGGGCGTTCGGTATTCACCGCGGGGAAGACCACGGTGTCGATGGTGGAGTTCTCGGCGGTGCTCGGATCGGGCGGCGTCGCACCCGCAGGCGTCGCCAGGACCGAGGCCAATGCCGCACGCGCGGCGTCGTAGGCCACGGATTGGCCGATATCGGCCGCACCGCCCGCGCCCAACGCGGCCAGCGGATCGGTATTGCTCGGCAGATCACCCTCATTGATCAGCACCACCGAGCGCAAGCCCAGATAGTCCATGGCCTCGCGCAGGGACTGCACGTACTCGGCAGGCCACGACGCCGGATGCGCGGCGAAGAACTCGGCCGAACCCGCCAACTGATCCGCCGTCAGATTGATCAGGCAGTACAGCGCCGTCGCGACCAGATCCTCCGGCCGATACGCCTCGCCGTCGTCCACGGTGATACCCGTCGGATCGCCGATCGCCTGCACGAACCCGGTGACCGAATGGCCGTACCCCTCGGGCTTGGGTCCACCGAGAACCGTGTCACCGTCCTCGGACATGTGCAGGACGGACTCGCGGACGATGTAGCGCGGCTCGTCGGTGTCGCTGACGATCGACGCCGTGCACACATCCTCGGCGATGCGCAGGCCCACACCTGTGGCCATCCTCAATACCTCGCTTCGGCCGGCGCGCCGGGAACTCACACCAGCAGCGAGCCGTGTCCCATGGCGCGGAGCATCGACAATAACTCCGAACGGGACCGAGCACCGATCCGCCGCCGAATGCGCGCGACATGATGCTCGACCGTCTTGGCCGAAATGTACAGCCGCGCGCCGATCTCCCGGTAGGTCAGGCCGAGCAGAACGAGTTCGGCCACCTCCCGCTCGCGCTCGCTGAGCACCGAACCGTCCTGCGGTGCGGGTTCGGGTGCGGTCGCCGCCGGAACCGGGCGCTGCATCGGTCGCGCCTCGGCCCGCACCGTTCTGGCCAGTTTGAGCAGCACGGTCGCGGTCGCGGAATCCGCGGCGGCCAGCGCCGACTCGCTGGCCAACCGGGCCGCGTCCCAGGTGAGACCGATCTCGCTCAATTGAGCCACCGCCGCCCGCACCGCCGCGGCGTCGACCTGACCGCGCAACACCAGCACCCAGGTCCGACCCGCCGCCGCCAACAGGGTCGCGTGCCGATCCCCCGCCTCGGCGGCGGCGCGCAGCGCGTGCGCGTGCGGCAGCAACTCCTGCGGACTCTCGTGCGCGATGGCGGCCTGCACCCCGTACCAGTGGAAGGCATTGGCCCAGGCGGGCGGATCACCGAGGCGACGCAGCAGTGCCAGCGCCGCATCGACCAGCGGGGCGATGCGGCGCTCATCGCGCAGCCGGATACCCGCCAACCACAGTTCGCCGATCGGCAGCAGGGCCAACAGATCGGCGTTCACGTCGTCGAACAGTGGACAGGCCGCCTGCCACGCGCGAACCAGCGCCGCATGGTCCCCGCCGCGCCGCGCCAACCCCACCGCTACCGCGTGAGCCAGCAGTTGATCGCGGATATCGAGGGCATTCGGGTCGAGAGCGGCCAGTGCCGCCGCAGCGGATTGCTCGTCGCCGCCGAGCATGGCGGTCCAGGCGATGAGCACCTGAACCCCTGGTGACCGCGCGCCATTCGCCGTCGCCCGACGCAGCGCGTCCTCGGCGCGGTGCGGTGCACCGACGCTCAGACACAGCAGGGTCGCCGTGGCGACGGCGGTGACGGGGAGGAACAGACCGACGCTCGCGTCGGCGTGGGTCGCTTGGATCAGCGCGGAAATGGCTGCGGTGGTGTTTGTTTCGCCGAGGGGGCGGGCTGGGAAGTGGTTGATGGACTGCCCGGCGGTCGCGAAACTCGTGGCGCCGCCGGATGCGTTCGTGCCGTCGAAGCGGCGCGAGGGGTCTCGGCTGATCGCGGGCATGGCTGTGGTGAAGCCGGTGGGTTCGTTGCCGGCCCGTGTCGTGTCGCCGATCGGGTGCGGGTTGATGGCAGGCATGGCCGTGGTGAACCCGGTTGGCTCGGTTGTCGATCGCGTTGCGGCGGTGTTTGTTCCGCCGAGGGAACGCGGGTTGGCCGTGGTGAAACCGGTTGGCTCGCCGCCGGATCGCCCTGCGGCGCCATCGCGCACGGTTGGTCGTGGTGTTCCGTTGCCGCCGACGGCCGGTGTCGGCACGCGGTCTCGGCCGTTGGCTCGAGGCGGCAGACCATTCCTGCCGCCTGACTCCGGCACGCCGAGAGTGCCGGACGCATCGGTGGTTTCGCCTATGGTGCGGGCCAATGCGGTGGCGATGAGACCGGCTTGTGCGGTGGCGGCGGTGGGGGGCCAGTGACCGGCGTAGGTGGATAGGGTCTGGGCGCCGGTGCGGTCGCCTGCCAGGGAGAGGACGGTGGCGCCGACCGCCCAGTCCGCGCCGACGCGGTTCGGGCCGAGCCAGGTGTAGAGCTGGGCGGCGCGGTCGACGAGGCCGCGGCGGGTCAGTACCGCCGCGCAGATGCGCACGGCGGCGGCGAGATCCGGTGTGGGGACATCGCGACGGGCGAGCATCGGTTCGGCCAGGCGCATGGCTGTCGCGCCGTCGCCGATGCGCGCGGCGGCCTCGGCCCAGCGCAGCGCGATCTCGTCGGGGGCGGCACCCGCCGCGGCTGCGGCCGCGTAGTAGCGCGCCGCGTCGCGGCCCGCTTTCTCCGCTGTGGCGGTGAGGAATTCGGCGAGTCGGCGGTCTCGGACCCCGGATTCGGCGAGCAGCAGCGCGGTGTTGTCGCGCAGCAGACCCGCGTCGAGGCGCGCGGCCAGCAACCTGCGCTGCACGCCGACGAAGCGGCGCTCGCCGAGCAGGGTGCGCAGCGGTGCGACGGCGGGGGCCAGCAGTAGATCGGCGTCGGTGACCAGTGCGCAGGCCCTGGCGCGATCGATGAGGTCCTGCGCCACACCGGATTCCACGCCGAGCACCTCGGTGAGCTCGCCCGCGTCGAGGCCCGCGCCGGTCGTGGCGATGACGAGGGTCTCCAGCAGATCGGGTTCGGTGTCGTCGAGGACGGTGCGGGTCCAGGCGCGCACGGCCGCGTCGACGGCGCGGATGCCCGCGTCGAGTCGGGTCGAGCAGGCGGCCGTCAGCGCGGCGACCACACCGCCGCGAATACCGTCGGTCTGGCGATGGATGTGTTGGGCCACCGGACGCGGCACCGTCATGCCGAGTTCCCTGGCGAACGGGGCGATATCGGCGATGCCGAGCGGACGCAGGTCCACCACCCGGCCGCGCCGCGCCACCGCCTCGGCCAGGGCGCGCAGGGTTGGCTGGTGCGGGCGCGGCCTGCTCGCGACTATCACCGTCGTCGTGCCCGATTCCACGGTGGCGCACAGGGATTGGAGTTCGGCCGCGGTCAGCGTGTGGGCATTGTCAACAACCAGCGCCTGGTCGGCGGTCCTGCCCGCCTCGAACGGGGTGTCGCGAGTCACCAGGCCGCCCTCGCGCAGGCGGTTGCGGATCGCGCCGAGCAGGGTGGACTTGCCGGTGCCGGAGCGTCCACGGATCAGGCATATCGCGGGTTCGTGGTCGGCGCTGTCCAATTCGCGGAAGATCTCGCGGGCCGAGGGGAGGGTCTCGAAGGCGAACTCAGCCACCGTTGCCTCCCGGAATCACGGGCGGCACGCGCAGGCCGGAGGGAAACATGCTGCCCGGATCGACCGGATTCTGCACCGGTGGCAGCGTCGGCGGGGAGGGCAGGGTCGGCGGGGGTGGGGGCGCAGGCGGCAGATACGGGGGTTGGGGATTCGGAGCCGGGTTGGGCTGAGGATTCGGAGCCGGGTTGGGCTGGGGATTGGGTGCCGGGTTGGGCCGGGGATTCGGCGGTGGATTGGCAGGTGGGGACTGCTCACTTGTGGATGGATCTCGAGCACCAGGATCGGCGGCTGTGGATGGTTGTGGATTGTTCGCGGGCACAACGACAGTCCGATCGGATGTGGAGACCGGCTGTGTGACATTCGGTCTCGGACTTCCCGCTGTCATCGGATCCGGATTCCGGTCGGGCTCATTCGGAGTCGGACTGGTCGCCGCGACCCGGGCGCCGTCCGGTGCGGGTGTCGTATTCCGCGCGACGGGAATGGGATTCGGGCCGGATTGGGCGCCGGTGCCGACCGCGAGGGTGCCCGTGGTCAGCACGCCGATGGCGACGGCCGCACCCGCGACAATGGCGGCCCGCTGCCTGGTGGTGAGTCGGCGACGGCGCTGCGGGGTCTCGGGCAACCGCGGCTCGCGGGAAAGTGGCTGGAACCGAGTGGCTTCCGGTTCGACTGCGGGTTCGATGGCGAGCGCGGCGGGCAGGGCGTCGGTCCGCGCGGCCGTCGCCAGGTCGGCGGCGAGCAGGGCCGCGCCGCGGGCGGAGGTCTGCGCGGGCTGCGGTGCGGCGACGACCTCGAGACCGAATTCGCTCGAGATCAGTTCGGCCACCAGCGGTATGGATCCGCCGCCGCCGGTGAGCAATACGCGATCGATGTCGCCGATGCCCAATCCGGCGCGGTGCACCGCCTCGCGCAGCAGATCGGCGCCGGCCGACAATGGTCCGCGCAGCATCTCCTCGAGCTCGTCGCGGACCAGGCGGATCTGCTCGGCGCCCCCGCCCAACCGCACCGGAACCACGGTCGCGGTATTTATGGAAAGCTCTTCCTTCGCATTCCGGCATCTTGCCCGCAAAGCGGACAATTCGCGTTCCAGGGCCGGATCGAACGGGTCGAAATCATTTCCGCCCATCGCATTAGCCAGCACATAGCGCATGGTGAGCAGATCGAATTCGGACCCGGCGATGTCGGTGCTGCGCAGCGGTGCACCGAGTGGACCCGACTGTTCGCCGGTGCGCAGCACCGAGATCGTCAGGCCGGACGCGCCGAGATCGTAGACCGCCGTCGCGCCATCCTCGAGGGGGCCGTGCGCGGCGGCCAGCCAGCGCAGCGCCGCCGCAGGCTCCGGGACCAGGGTGACCTCGTCGAGACCCGCCTCCGCCAGGGCGGTCCGCTGCGCCTCGACGGTGTGGCGCGACCACCACGCCGGATGGCAGACCACGGCCGTGGATGCGGAATATCCGGTGCGCCTTGTCATTTCGTCGATCAGGCAGGTCACGGTGGTGGCGACCAGGTCGGCGGCGCGATAGGCGCGGCCGTCGTCGGTGCGGATATCCACCGGATCGCCCACCCGGTGCAGGAAGTCCGCCACCACGGCGGCGCCCGTCGGGGCGACCAGAGCGGGGGTGCCGGAGGTCAGGCTCAGTGCGCTCGGACGGACGCGGACCGTACCGCCGCGCGCCGGACCGGTCTCGCCATCGCCCTCCCCCGCGGCCGCCACGGCAACCGAATTCGACGCTCCGACAGTGATGCCGAGCGCCAGACGCTCTGTCATTACGAGAACCCCGTTCGAGAACTGTGTGGTCCGGTGGTCGCTGTGTAGTACGGAACGGCCTGGTCGGTCGTTCGACCCGTACACATCTGTCGGTTGCTGGGGGGCCGCCGTTACCGATTGGGGGTGGGTTCGGGGAAATTCCCCTAATCCCAACCGCGTCCCTAACCGCCGCATCCGACGGGGAGTAGGGGTGCACCCCGTTTCGCCGTAACGAGCCGGCTACCTAGCGTGAAATTCATTTCAACGACAGCGGATCGGGTTGGTCCGCCCCTGTGGAGGAGATGATTCTCGGTGACACCCAACGCGATTCTGGAGTTCATCCTCAACCTGCTGCGCCATCCCGATGCCGCCGTCGGGTACTGCGCCAATCCCACCGAGGCGCTCGCCACCGCCGGACTCGGCGCCGTCACCCCCGAGGACATCGCCGCGGTCGCGCCGATGGTCGCCGAATCCGCCCTCATCGCCGGAGGTTCCCAACTGTCGGCCATCGTCGCGGCCGGCGCGGGCGTCGGTGCTGGTGCGGGCCTCGGCGTCGGTGCGGGTGTCGGCGTTGGCGCCGATTCCACCGCGGGCCTCAACTCCACCGCGGGCCTCAACTCCACCGCGGGCCTCAATTCCAGCGTCGGGCTCGGCTCGAGCGCGGGGCTCGATCTGGGCGCGGCTGTCCAAACCGGCGCGGCGGCCGAGGCGGGAACCGGTCTCGACCTGAACTCGACCATCGGCAGCGGCCTGCACACCGCGGCCGATCTCGGCCTCGACGGCTTCTCCCAAGCGGGCGCGAACCTCGCTGCGGGCCTCAACGGTGCTCTCGGCCTGGGCGCCCAAGCCGTCAGCGGCCTCGAAACGTCCCTCGCCACCGGCCTGTCGGCAGGCGTTCTCGGCGCGGTGAACACCGCGGCGCAGTTCGGCGGCGACCTGAACACGGGCATCCAGACCGGAGGCGATCTCGCCACAGGCATTCAGGGCGCCGTGAACACCGGTGCCCATATCGGCATCGGCTCGCAGGGCGCTGTGGATACCGGCGCCTATCTCTCCAGCGGCATGCAAGAGGCAGCTATCGGTCTGTCCACAGGGCTGCAAGGCGTTGTGGATGCCGGAGCCCGCCTCGGCGCTGATCTGTCGACCGGTCTGCAGGGCGCGACCACTGCCGCCACCCAGTTCGACACCGGAGTTTCGTCCGGAATCCAGGCTGCCGGGCAGATAGGCGCCGACTTGTCCACAGGGCTCCAGGGTGCAGCGAATGTTGGTGCACAGGCTGGTGGCAGCTTGTCGGACGGTCTGCACGGCGCTGTGGATACCGGAGCCGGTGTGAGCGGCCATGTCTCGAGTGGGCTGTCGAGTGCGATCGGCGGCGGTGTACAGGCCGGTTCTGGTCTCGATACCGGCCTTTCGAGCGGACTCGGTGCAGGCGCGCAGGTCGGGAGTGCTTTCGGGACCGGGGTATCCGCAGATGTCGCAGGTGCTGTGGATAGCGGTCTGCACGCGGCATCGGGGGTTGCCGGTGGTGTGGAAACCGGGTTGTCCACAGGTATTGGCGGGGCGGTGGATACCGGTGTGCACGGTGGAACTGGTTTGGGAGCGGGAATCTCCAGTGGGATCGGTGGGGGTATCGACAGCGGTGCGCACCTGGGGACAGGTCTCGCATCGGCTTTCGGCGCGGGTGTCGACGGTCGTGCGCAAGTGGGGGCAGGGCTGGAATCCGGAACGTCCGGCGCAATTGGCGGGGCGATCCACGGTGGAGCCGATCTCGGCTCGGGCCTGAGTTCCGCCGTCGGTGCCGCAGGTGGAGCGTTCGGCGGGGCCGGTGTGGGCGGCGCCGCACACGGGGTTGTGGATACCGGGGCCGGGATTGGGGGCGGATTGCACACGGGTGTGGCATCGACCATCGACGCGGCCGCGAATACCTGGTCCGCGGTGGATGTTTCGAGTGCGTTCGGGTCCGGGTTGGATACGGGTGTGCACGGCGGGGTGCACGGGGATGCGCACGCGGGCGGCGAGATCGGCGGTGGTGGGCAAGGGCACGGCGGATTCGAACTGCATTGAAATGAGTGAGCACAGTGCCGGATCGGTGGATAGGACGACGGCTTTGGATTGCGGGTGGTGCGAATGAACCGACCGATGTCAGCACCGAGTTGAATTGATCTGAAGTGGAAGAGGGCGTGATGGGGGCTTCGGCTGGGGGTTCGGCGGGAGCGCTGTCGGCGGCGCTCGAGGAGGCTATCGGGGTGGCTCGGGGGGCCGGGCGGGGGGATTTGGTGGAGAGTTTGGTGGCTGCGGGGGAGCGGGTTCGGGATCCGCGGCGGCGGATCGTGGTGGCCGGGTTGGTGGATCAGGGGAAGAGTCGGTTCATCAATGCGCTGTTGAATGTGGATATCTGCCCGGTTGGGGATGACGCGACCACGACGGTGACCACGCTGCTGTCCCATGGGGTGCGGCCCGCGGCGGAGTTGGTGTTGGCGGCGGCCGATGCGACCGGCGGGCAGATCAGGGTCGCGGTGCCGATCGAGGAGATCGGGAGTGTCTCGGCGCGGTCGCCGCATGCGCGGGGGCGCCACATTGTTCGGCTCGAGGTTCGGTTGCCGAATCCGCTGCTGGCCGACGGGATTGTGCTGATCGATACGCCGGGGGTTGGTGGGCACGGAAGTACCGGTGCGGCAACGGTGCTCGGGTTGGCCTCGGCGGCGGACGCGGTGCTGGTGGTCTCGGATGCGTCGACGGAGTTGACCGAACCGGAACTCGCGTTGCTGCGTCAGGTGCGTGAGTTGTGTCCGGCGACCGCGCTGTTGCTCGGGAAGATCGATCTGTACCCGCATTGGCGGCAGGTCTGTGCGGCGGACCGGGGGCACTTGGCGCGGGCGAATCTGGAGGTGTCGGTTCTGCCGGTGTCGGCGTCATTGCGCGAGCACGCGATGCGCTCGCAGGATCCGCAATTGGGCCGGGAATCCGGATTCGGTCCGCTGTACGACTATCTGCGCGAGCAGGTCCTGGCGCGCGATGTGGTGGCGACCCGAGCCGCCGTGGCGCGTGATATCCATTCGGCGGCCGAGCATTTGGCGCTCGCACTCGGCAGTGAACTGGTGGCGCTGCGCGATCCGGGGCAGGGTGCGGCGGCGGTGCGTGAACTCCGGTCGGCCAAGAGCGCGGCCGAACAATTGCAGCGGCGCGCCGCCGCGTGGCAGCAGACGCTCGCCGACGGCATCACCGACCTGGCGGGCGATGTCGATCACGATCTGCGGGAACGTCTTCGCGGTATCGCCGCCGCTGCCGACGAATGGATCGATGCCAACGATCCGGGTAGGCACTGGGAGCGAATCGCCGAATGGCTCAGCGGCACAATTGATCTCGCGCTGGGTGATAATCTGCTCATCGTGCACGCCAGGGGTGTCCGGTTGGCGGAGAGGGTGGCCGCGCATTTCGCCGAGATCGGTGCGGTCGAACTCCCCGATGTGGACCCCGAGGCGCAGATCGCGGAAAGTCGCTCGGGTGCGGGAACTTTGGCCGCATTGGAGCCGGATATCGGCCTGGTGAGCAAGGTGCTGATCGGCATGCGCGGCTCATACGGCGGCGTGCTCATGGTCGGTCTCGCGAGCACCCTCGCGGGCCTCGCCATGCTCAACCCCATCTCCATCGGTGCCGGAGTCATCTTGGGCGGCAAAGCATTCCGCGACGAGCAGCATGCGAGGCTGCTGCGCAGACGCGCCGAGGCCAAGCAGGCCGTCCGCCGCTTCCTCGACGATGTCGCCTTCCAGGCGGGCAAGGAATCCAAGGACCGCCTGCACCGCATCCATCGCGCCCTGCGCGACCATTTCACCGGCGTCGCCGAACGCGGGCTGCGCTCGATCGACGATTCCCTGCGCGCCGCCCAAGAGGCCGCCACCATGGCGGCCGCCCGCCGCGCCGAGCGCATCACCCTCCTCGAACGCCAACTCCACACCGTCGCCGCCCTGCGCCGCTTCGCCGCCTCGATGGGTGCCTACGAAACCCCCGCGCTCGAGCACTCCAGCCGCACCGCCGGGGTCGGCGGTGCGATGTCGCCGCGGATCGAGGCGCAGGTGATAGATCGCAACGGTGCGGTCGATCCGTCGCCACGGCAGGTCACACGCACCGAGTTCGGGGTGGGGGCTGCGGTCGGGGCGCAGGTCGCGGTATCGTCCGGCGGCGCGCGCGAACGCGTCGCGCCGGTGGTCGGCGGCCCGCACGGGGAGGGTGTTGACCATGGATGAGTGACGAAGGTTGAGCGGATGAGAGCCGAGCCGGAGCGGTCGCCGGGTGTCGTGGCGCAGGCGCATCGGCTGGTGGCGGCGGCGCGGCAGGTGTTCGCCGGGCAACCGGGGCCGAGTGCGGCGCTCGAGCGGTGCGCGCGGCGGTTGGATCAGCCGCTGCGGGTCGCGCTGGCGGGCTCGTTGAAGGCGGGCAAGTCGACGCTGCTGAATTCCCTTGTCGGACAGGATATCGCGCCCACGGATGCGACCGAGTGCACCAGGATCGTGACCCGGTACCGCTACGGTTCGACACCGAGCGTCACCGCGTACGCCCCGGACGGGGATCGGGCGAATGTGGTGGTCCGGCGCGGTGCGGGCGGCCTGAGTTTCGAGCTGACCCGACTCGCGTGGCGTCCCCGACCGGGTCCGCACGAGGTCGATCACCTCGAGGTGGAGTGGCCCGCCGCCGCCCTGGCGCAGACCACGATTATCGACACTCCGGGCACTTCCTCGCTCTCGCACAGTATTTCGCACCGCACCGAACGCCTGCTCACCGATGCGACGGTGCCGGGCGCGGACGCGGTCGTGTATCTGCTGCGTCGCCTCGACACCGCCGATATCACCATGCTCGAGCGCATCGCCGCCGGTCCGGGCGCGGGCGGCCCGCTGGGTGTGGTCGGGGTGATCTCGCGGGCGGACGAACTCGGCGCCGGGCGTATAGACGCGCTGCATTCGGCCAATGAGAAAGCGGTGCGCTTCGCCGCGGAGTTGGGCCGAACGGGCCTGTGCCAGGCGGTGATCCCGGTGGCCGGTCTGCTGGCTTTCGCCGCGGCGACGCTGCGTCAGCAGGAGTTCGCCGCGTTCGAGGCGCTGGCCTCGGTCCCGGTCGAGGAGTTGTCGGTCGCCCTTCTGTCGGCGGATCGTTTCGCCCGGCCCGATATTCGGCTGCCGGTCGACCCCGAGTTGCGGGCGCAGTTGGCGGATCGCTTCGGGCTGTTCGGGATTCGGGTGGCGATCGCGCTGATCCGGTTGGGTGTGCGCGATTCCGCCACGCTGGCCACCGAATTGACCGCACGCAGTGGCATCGACGAGCTGCGTTCGGTGCTCGATGTCCAATTCGCCCAGCGCGCGGACCAATTGAAGGCCCATTCCGCCCTGAATACGGTCGCCGCGGTGTTGACCGCCCATCCCGGCCCGGTCGCCGATGAGTTGCTGCCGCAGGTGCGCACCCTGCTCGCCGATGTGCACGGTTTTGCCGAATTGCGCCTACTGGGTCGGTTGCGCACCGCCGAGCTGATCCTGCCCGCCGATGATATGACCGAATTGCACCGCCTCATCGGCGGCGCGGGTATCGCGACCCATCTGCGCCTGGGCCTACCCGCCGATGCCGCACCGGCCGTGCAGCGCGAGCGCGCGGTGGCTGCCGTGCGCAAGTGGCGCACACGCGCCCGCCATCCGCTGGCCGACCAATTGACGACGGCGGCCTGTCTGACCGCCGCCCGCAGTGCGGAGGGCGCACTGGATCTGCTCGCCGAATAGTCACGGGAATTATTCGCGCGGGTCGTCCGTTGAGCGTTCCGACAAGGTTGAGTGGATTCGACTCAAGTTTCAGGTTGACTCCCGCCCGGTGCGGAGGCAGGATTGAGCCGACCACGCTCAGCGTTGCTGGGACCGTGCTCCGCGAGGTGCTTGGGGCGAGGTCTCGTGAGCGGGCCGTCCGGACGGATCGCCCCGCACCGACACAGATTGTTCAGGTCAATACTTAGGAGGAACCATGGCTCGTGCGGTCGGAATCGACCTCGGGACCACGAACTCGGTCGTAGCCGTCCTGGAGGGCGGCGAGCCGGTAGTGGTCGCCAATTCGGAGGGATCGCGCACCACCCCGTCGGTCGTCGCCTTCGCGAAGAACGGTGAGGTCCTGGTCGGGCAACCGGCCAAGAATCAAGCGGTCACCAATGTCGACCGCACCATTCGCTCGGTCAAGCGGCACATCGGCACCGACTGGTCCGTCGACATCGACGGCAAGAAGTACACCCCGCAGGAGATCTCCGCGCGGGTGCTGATGAAGCTCAAGCGCGACGCGGAGGCCTACCTCGGTGAGGAGATCACCGACGCGGTCATCACCGTCCCCGCCTACTTCGAGGACGCCCAGCGGCAGGCCACCAAGGAGGCCGGGCAGATCGCGGGCCTGAACGTCCTGCGCATCGTCAACGAGCCCACCGCCGCGGCCCTGGCCTACGGCCTGGACAAGGGCGACAAAGAGCAGACCATCCTGGTCTTCGACCTGGGCGGCGGCACCTTCGACGTCTCGCTGCTCGAGATCGGCGAGGGCGTCGTCGAGGTCCGCGCCACCTCCGGTGACAACCACCTCGGTGGCGACGACTGGGACGAGCGGGTCGTGCAGTGGCTGGTCGACAAGTTCAAGGGCACCAGCGGCATCGACCTGACCAAGGACAAGATGGCGATGCAGCGGCTGCGCGAGGCCGCCGAGAAGGCCAAGATCGAGCTGTCGTCGAGCCAGAGCACCTCGATCAACCTGCCCTACATCACCGTCGACGCGGACAAGAACCCGCTGTTCCTCGACGAGCAGTTGACCCGGGCCGAATTCCAGAAGATCACCTCCGATCTGCTGGATCGCACCCGCGCGCCCTTCCAGTCCGTCATCAAGGACGCGGGCATCAAGGTGTCCGATATCGATCATGTCGTGCTGGTCGGCGGTTCCACCCGCATGCCCGCCGTCACCGATCTGGTGCGCGAACTGACCGGCGGCAAGGAGCCCAACAAGGGCGTGAATCCGGACGAGGTCGTCGCGGTCGGCGCGGCCCTGCAGGCCGGTGTGCTCAAGGGTGAGGTCAAGGACGTCCTGCTGCTCGATGTGACCCCGCTGTCGCTGGGTATCGAGACCAAGGGTGGCGTGATGACCAAGCTCATCGAGCGCAACACCACCATTCCGACCAAGCGTTCGGAGACCTTCACCACCGCCGATGACAATCAGCCCTCGGTGCAGATCCAGGTGTTCCAGGGCGAGCGCGAGATCGCCTCGCACAACAAGCTGCTGGGCTCCTTCGAGCTGACGGGTATCCCGCCGGCTCCGCGCGGTGTGCCGCAGATCGAGGTCACCTTCGATATCGACGCCAATGGCATCGTGCACGTGACCGCGAAGGACAAGGGCACCGGCAAGGAGAACACGATCAAGATCCAGGACGGCTCCGGCCTGTCCAAGGAGGAGATCGACCGGATGGTCAAGGACGCCGAGCAGCACGCCGCCGAGGACAAGGCGCGGCGCGAGGAGGCGGAGACCCGCAACCAGGCCGAATCGCTGGTGCACCAGACCGAGAAGTTCGTCAAGGACAACGAGGACAAGGTCCCGGCCGAGGTGAAGACCAAGGTCGAGGCGGCGGTCACCGAGGCGAAGGAGGCCCTGAAGGGCACCGATATCGCCAAGGTGAAGGCGGCGGTGGAGAAGTTGGCCACCGAGTCGCAGGCGCTGGGGCAGGCCATCTACGAGGCGTCGGCCAAGGAGTCGGCGGCCTCGGGCAACGGCGCCGCGGCTTCGGCCGCCGCCGATGACCAGGTGGTGGATGCCGAGGTCGTGGACGAACCGGTCGACACGGAGAAGAAGTGACACAGGGCCACTCCGAACAGGAGCCGATCACCGTGGTCGACAATCGCAGGATTGATCCCGACACGGGCGAGATCCGGGAGCAGGCGGCCGAGAACGGCTCGGCCGCCCCGGAGATCGAGATACCGGCCGAAGCCGAGTCCGGTGAACTCGCCGAGCGCACCGCCGACCTGCAGCGCCTGACCGCCGAATACACCAATTACCGTCGCCGCGTCGAACGCGACCGCAAGGCCGCCGTCGACTCGGCGAAGGCCGCGGTGGTCTCGGAATTGCTGGGTGTGCTCGACGATCTGGACCGGGCCCGCGCCCATGGCGATCTGGAGTCCGGCCCGCTGCGCGGCGTGGCCGACAAACTGGCCGACGCGCTGCGCAAGCAGGGTCTCGAGCAGTTCGGCGCGGAGGGTGAGCCCTTCGATCCGACCCTGCACGAGGCCGTGCAGCACGAGGGCTCCGGTCACGATCCGGTGCTCGGCCTGGTCATGCGCAAGGGGTACCGCCTCGGGGAGCGGGTGCTGCGGCACGCGCTCGTCGGGGTGACAGACGGTGTGGCGGATATGGCGCAGGCTGCCGATCTGGCCACCGCACAGACAGAGGCATCCGGTGATGCCGACGTACCCCACGAATAATTCCCCCACTGCGAGAGGAGGAGATGCTCGGTGAGTCAGCGGGAGTGGATCGAAAAGGACTTCTACAAGGAGCTGGGCGTCTCCTCCAGCGCCTCGCAGGACGAGATCAAGAAGGCGTACCGCAAGCTGGCGCGGGATCTGCATCCCGATGCCAATCCGGGTGATACGCAGGCCGAGGAGCGTTTCAAGGCCGTCAGCGAGGCGCATGCCGTGCTGTCGGATCCGGCCAAGCGCAAGGAGTACGACGAGACCCGCAAGCTGTTCGCGGGCGGGTATCCGCGCACCGGGGGTGGCTTCACTCCCGGTCCCGGCGGCGGGTTCTCCAGCGAGTTCAATCTCGGCGATATCTTCGGTGGCGCGCAGGCGGGCGACGGCGGCCTGGGCGATCTGCTCGGTGGCCTGTTCAACCGGGGCGGCACCCGCACCGCCGGTGGTCGGCCGCGGCGCGGCGCCGATGTGGAGACCGAGACCACACTGGGCTTCCGCGAGGCGGCCCAGGGTGTCACGGTGCCGCTGCGGATGACGAGCCCCTCGCCGTGCACCACCTGTCATGGCAGCGGCGCGAAGCCGGGCACCAGCCCGAGAGTGTGTCCGATCTGCAATGGCGCGGGCGTGATCAGCCGCAATCAGGGCGCGTTCGGGTTCAGCGAGCCGTGTGACGAATGTCGCGGCAGCGGTTCGATCATCGACGACCCGTGTGTCGATTGCACCGGCAGCGGCATCCAGAACCGCACCCGCACCATCACCGTCCGGATTCCGCCGGGCGTGGGTGACGGGCAGCGGATCCGGTTGGCGGGTCAGGGCGAGGCGGGTCTGCGCGGCGCGCCGTCGGGTGATCTGTTCGTTACGGTGCATGTCAACCAGGACAAGGTCTTCGGCCGCAATGGCGACGATCTGACCCTGGTGCTGCCGGTGAGCTACGCCGAATTGGTGTTGGGCACCACGGTTTCCGTGCCGACCCTGGAGGGTCGGGTGGGGGTCAAGGTGCCGCCGGGCACGGCCGACGGCCGCATTCTGCGGGTGCGTGGGCGCGGTGTGCCCAAGCGCGGTGGCGGTGCGGGTGATCTGCTGGTGACGGTGAAGGTGGCCGTTCCGCAGAAGCTCGACGAGGCGGCCACCGAATCGTTGCAGAACTACGCACAGGCCGAGCAGGCCAGTGGGTTCGATCCCCGTGCGGGATGGGCAGGTGCGTGATGTCCACAGATCCGAACCAGGCGGCCGGTGGGCCGTCGCGGGCCGAGTTCTTCATGATCTCGGTGGCGGCTCAGTTGGCGGGTATGCACGCGCAGACGCTGCGCACCTATGACCGCCTGGGTTTGGTGACGCCGCAACGCACTTCGGGCGGCGGGCGGCGCTATTCGACCAGGGATGTGGAGTTGCTGCGCGAGGTGCAGCGGCTGTCCCAGGACGAGGGCGTCAATCTCGCAGGCATCAAACGCATTATCGATCTGACCAATGAGGTGGAGGCGCTTCGCGAGCAGTTGATCGAGGCCCGCGCCGAGTTGGATCGGCTTCGCACGGCCTATCATCCGGTTCCGCAGCGCAGTACCGCGCTGGTGGTGTGGCAGCCGCGTAATCGCCGTACCTGAGCCTCGGTAGGCACTTCGGGCCTCGGGGCCGCTTCGTCAGGAGCGGATTCCCGAGGCCCGTTGGCGTTTTCGGCCGGGAAATGTGTCGCAACCGCGTCCGACACCGGTCGGCAAACCCGTTGCCGGGCGGTGGTCGGATGATCGTGTTATGGGTCGAATCGGTCCGGGTTCGCGCGAATCGGCCTGGTATCAGCCGCTATTCGACACTCGGAACATTCCGTTCGGTATCGAGATTGCCGAGTGGCCTCGCGAATGTTCGACAGTAGGGGTCGGCGCCGCGATGATGCGGTGAAATACGCCGAGTCATTGAGATTGCTAGATGATAGCTATAATTGATGATTCCGCATGAGTCTTGCATAGTGGGGCAGTCGAATTCATGCTTCGAACACCCGATCTCGTGCTAGATAACGATCTTTCAGTTTGTTTAACACCGGGTTCTCTCGTATCACCATCGAATTACACCGGCAAGGTTCGGATCGAGCATTCCGCTACCGGCAAACCTCCCCTACACTCGGTGGCAACGGCTGCTGTCGAGTGTCCGCAGCACCCACACTCGCCGGCACAGTTTTGTGTTCGATGCGAAATGGGGTTGTAGCGCACATGGATTCGCGGACCGTCGCTTTGATTCGGACCACGTTCAAGGCGGTCGCCGCGACAGAGGACGGCACGCAGCGCCTGGCCAGATCCTTCTACGCGATCCTTTTCACCGCCCATCCGCACCTGCGCGAACTATTCCCGGCCGCGATGGATATCCAGCGCGACAGATTGGTCAAGGCCATCGCCTACGCGCTCGACCGGCTGGAGGAGCCCGACGAACTCCTGCCCTTCCTCGCCCAATTGGGCCGCGACCACCGAAAATACGGGGTGCAGCGTGCGCACTACCTGGCCGTCGCCGTCGCGCTCAAATCCGCCATCCGCGCCTTCGCGGGCAGCGAGATGTGGACCGACGAGGTGGACCGCGCCTGGGACGCGGGCCTGACCATCATCGGCGACACCATGATCGGCGCGGCCGAGCAGGAGGCCACCCCGGCGGTCTGGACCGGTACGGTGCTCGAGCGCCGCGATGTGCTGCGCAATCTGTCGATCGTGCGACTGCGCCTGGATCAGCCGATGCGGTACGCCGCGGGCCAATATCTCAGCGTGCAGATTCCGGGGCGTCCCCGCATGTGGCGCTATCTCTCACCGGCCGTACCCGCCGGTCCGGAGGGCGAGATCGAATTCCACATTCGCGGCGTCCTCGGCGGCTGGGTCAGCCCGGCCATCGTGGGTCGCGCCGAGGTCGGCGAACAGTGGCTGCTCGGCTCCCCGCTCGGCGGCCTCGGCGTCCCGCGCAACACCAAGCGCAGACTGCTCATGGTCGGCTGCGGCACCGGAATCGCCCCGCTGCGCGCGCAATTGATCGCGATGGCGCGGCGGCGGGCCAATCCGAAGGTGCACCTGTTCGTCGGCGGCCACCACCCGTGCGACCTCTACGACCTGCCGCTGCTCGGCCGGTTGGCCGCCGCCAATAAGTGGCTCACCGTCACACCGGTCGCCGAGAGCGCGGAAAACCCGTGGTGGTACTCGGATTCCGATGCGCTGCGACCCGATCCGCCCGGACTCGAACCCCGGATCACCGGGCAGATCGGGAAGGTGGTCGCCGCCGCGGGTCCCTGGTCGGATCGGGATGTGCAGATCGCCGGATCGCCTTCGATGGTGCAGACCACCAAGTTCCGATTGATGGCCGCGGGCACCCCGGCGAAGAACATCCGCCACGACCCGCTGTTCTAAATCCCCTCGTACTGAATCAGTTCCGGGGGAGTGCCGGTCGCGATCAGGCGGTCGACGGTTGCCCTCGTCATGGCGGGGGACCCGCAGACGAACACCTGGTGATCGTCGAACGCGCCGTGCGAGCCGACCACCTCGGCGAGGGTGCCGAGCAGCAGTTCGTCCTCCGCGAAGCCGACATCGACGCGCGCGCGCTCGTACCATTCGTCGGCCCAGTGCGGATCGTCCTGCGACTCCACCACGGGAATCACGGTGAGCCAAGGCAATTCCTCGGCGAGCAGCACGAGCATATCGGCCGCGTACAGGTCGCGCGGCGAGCGCCCGCCGAGGAACAGATAGGTATTCGGTTGTCGCGGTTTGCGTGCCAATTCCAGGATCTGCGCCCGCATCGGGGCCAGGCCGGTTCCGCCCGCCACCATCACCACATCCGGCCCCGCCGCATCGATGAGGAAGGTGCCCAGCGGTGCGGCGATGCGCCATTCGTCACCGGGCGCGGTCTCGGCGACGATCGATCCGCTGCACCAGCCGCCCGGCACGGTGCGCACGTGGAATTCCAGTTTGCCGTCCAGTGAGGGCGGCAGCGCGGGGGACAGCCTGCGCCGCAGCCCCGGCAATCGCGGCACCTGCACCTCGACGGATTGCCCCGCCGTGAACGGCACGAATTCGCCGATGAGGCGGATCACCGCCAGATCATGGCGCAGCCGGTGATGCCCGACGACGGTCGCGGTCCATTCGGGCTCGTGTCCCAGGCCATTGCCGAGCACGCTCGGATCGATTGTCATTTGTCACCTGTGTTCAATGGTGTTGTGGTCGCACCGATTACACCGGGTCGGCGGCGATGGCGTATTCCGGGGTGCCGACCGCGATGAGGGCGCGGCGGGTGTCGGCGATCATGCGGGCCGAACCGGAGATCTGGATCTGGCGGTCGGCCCACGCGCCGAAGCTGGCCACCACCGCGCCGAGATTGCCGATGAGGCGGCGGTGCATACCGTAGGGGGCGTCGTTGGGTGGGTGGGGATACCACCACGGATTTGTCTTGTGCTCGCAGACGGGGACCACCGTGAGCCACGGATTGCTCTGCGAGAGCTGCCACATATTCTCCACGTCGTACAGGTCGCAGGGGTAGCGGCCGCCGATGAAGAAGTGCACGCGGGGATTGATGCCGCGCTGCCCCATCTCGATGAGTTGCGCACGCAGCGGCGCGATTCCGGTGCCCGCGCCGATCAGCAGCACATCGCGCCCGCTGTCCCGGTCGACATGCAGGCCGCCGAGGGGTCCCGCGATCTGCCAGCGGTCCCCGACTCGGGTCTCGTTGACAATGGCGGGGCTGACCCAGCCGCCGCGCACCTTTCGGACGTGGAATTCGATCTCCCCGTAGGGATTGGAGGGAATGGCGGGCGAGAAATAGCGCCACATCTTGGGTCGCTGCGGCAGGCAGACGGGGACGTATTGACCCGCCTGATACGGCACCGGGGTCTCGGTTTGCAGTCGCACGATGGCCAAATCCTCGAGCACCCTGCGGTGGCCGACCACTGTCGCCTCCCAAAAGGGTTGCGATTTATCGGAATTCGCGCCGATGGCCATGGAGGCGGAGATGAGGATGGCGATATCGCCCCAGCCCTCGTCGAGTTCGCGCGACCACGCCGCCCCGCCGTTGTATGTGCGCATCGCGGCCACCAGCGCGCGTCCCGCCGCGTCGTAGTGGGCGGCCTCGACACCGTACTTGCGGTGGTCGCGGGCGAGTTGCTCGAGGAATTTCTGGGCTCGACCCCAATCCTCGAGGTGATCGAGAACATACTGGATGGCCGTCACCAGCCGCTTGGGCTGCATATCCATGGCGGGCGGGAACAGTTCGCGAAGTGCCGGACTCTCGGCGAACAGGTGGCCATAGAAGGCGCCGATCAACCGCTCGGTTCCGCCCGGCGATTCGGTGACCGCGCGGAAATCGGCGCGGACCAGCGCTGCTGAACGCGCATCCACGACGTGGAGCTTCCTTTCCCTCTGACTGCTGCCCGGCGACCTATCCGTAACCGGCGGTCCCCCGCCGACCAGTATTCCTGAAAATGCCGTGGCCCGGCGCGGATCGCCCTGCCCACCCGACCGGTCGGTTGCCCGTCGGGTGCTCGGGGCTCAGAGGGTGAGCACGGTTTTGCCGCGCGCGCCGCCCGCCCCGATGGCGGTCGGCGCCTGTTCCAAGGGGATGGTGCCCTCGATCGGCACCACCACGTCGCCATTGGCCACTCGCGCCAGCAGTCGTGCCAATTCCGATGCGCCGCTGGAGGATACGAGATTTCCGCCGGTAATTCCGCGTTCGCGCAGCGCGGTTTCGTCGGCGGCGCCGATAATCGAATAGACCGCGCCGCCCGAGCGCACCAAATCGGTGAGCTCGGCGAGTTTTTCGGGCGGGCTGACCAGGTCGAAGAGCGCATCGATACCGTCGGGGCGCAGCGCGCGCACCTGGTCGGTCACCGAACCCGCTGTGTAGTCGATGGTTTCGGCCGCGCCGAGGCGGGTCACCTGGTCGGCGGCCGCCGCGCGCGCGGTGGCCAGCACCTGTGCGCCCGCGATATTGGCCAACTGCACCAGGAATGAGCCGACGCCACCGGTCGCGCCGACGATGAGGACCGTCTGTCCGGGTTTGATCGCGGCGGCGTCGACGAGATCCTGCGCGGTGGTGCCCGCGGTGGGCAGGGCGGCCGCGGCGACGGTCGAGACGCCCTGCGGTATCGGCACCAGCGCGCCGTCCTCGGGGGCGATCGAGAATTCGGCGAACGAACCGTGGCCCGCAGGCGGATACAGGAATTTCCCCACCACCCGCTCACCCACCGCGAATCGATGGACGCCGGGTCCGGCCGCGGCGATGACGCCCGCGCCGTCGACGCCGAGGATCATCGGGAAATCGTGCGGCATAATGCCTTCGAGATATCCCTCGGCCATGCGCTGATCGAACGGGTTGACACCTGCCGCCTCGATTTGGACTCGCACCCGGCCCGGTCCGGGTTCGGGCAGCGGCATATCGGCCAGTTCCGGTGTGGCTCCGAAGTTCCGTACCACGATCGCGCGCATCATCTCTCCTCGCATCGCACTGACAAGTGATGCATCAACCAACGGCCAGGGTCATCGTAGGCATGCAACTGCCGAGGACCCGATGATTAGTCCCCTTCGGTGGTGTCGCGGCGTAGCGTCGGCAGTGATCCGCGACACAATAAAGTTGAGCGGAACAGACTCAACCTTTCCAACGTTGGACCGGGTAGGCACTGCGGAAAACGACTAGTAGGAAGGTGACTGTGGACTCGATCAATCCCACCACCAAGACTCAGGCGGCACTCACCGCCGCCCTCCAGGCGGCCTCGGCCGCGGGCAATCCGGAGATCCGTCCGGCGCACTTGCTGGTGGCGTTGCTGGACCAGACCGACGGCATCGCCGCCCCCCTGCTGAAGGCCGTCGGCGTCGATCCGGTGACGGTGCGCCGCGAGGCGCAAGACATGGTGGACCGACTGCCCCGCGCCACCGGCGCGACCACCACACCGCAGCTCGGGCGCGAGGCATTGGGCGCGATCACCGCCGCCCAGGCGCTGGCCACCGAAATGGGCGACGAGTACATCTCCACCGAGCACGTCATGGTCGGACTGGCCGCGGGCGACTCCGATGTCACCATGCTGCTGAACAAGCGCGGCGCGACGCCCGACGCGCTGCGCGAGGCGTTCACCGCCGTGCGCGGCAGCGCCAGGGTCACCAGTCCGGATCCGGAAGGCACCTACAAGGCGCTGGAGAAGTACTCCACCGACCTCACCTCCGCCGCGCGCGCGGGCAAACTCGACCCGGTCATCGGCCGCGATACCGAAATCCGGCGCGTGGTCCAGGTTTTGAGCCGCCGCACCAAGAACAACCCGGTACTCATCGGCGAACCCGGCGTCGGTAAAACCGCCATCGTGGAGGGGCTGGCCCAGCGCATCGTCGCGGGCGATGTCCCGGAATCGCTGCGCGGCAAGTCCGTTGTCTCGCTGGATCTGGGCGCGATGGTCGCGGGCGCGAAATATCGCGGCGAATTCGAGGAGCGCCTCAAGGCCGTCCTCGAGGACATCAAGAACAGCGCGGGCCAGATCATCACCTTCATCGATGAGCTGCACACCATCGTCGGCGCGGGCGCGACCGGCGAATCGGCGATGGACGCGGGCAATATGATCAAGCCGATGCTGGCGCGCGGCGAATTGCGCCTCGTCGGCGCGACCACGCTCGAGGAGTATCGCCAACACATCGAGAAAGACGCGGCCTTGGAGCGCCGATTCCAGCAGGTGCTGGTCGGCGAACCGTCGGTCGAGGACACCATTGGCATCCTGCGCGGCATCAAGGACCGCTACGAGGTGCACCACGGCGTGCGGATCACCGATTCGGCGCTGGTGGCCGCCGCCACGCTCAGCGACCGCTACATCACCTCCCGCTTCCTGCCCGACAAGGCCATCGACCTGGTGGACGAATCGGCCTCGCGGCTGCGCATGGAAATCGATTCGCGCCCAGTGGAAATCGACGCGGTCGAGCGCGCGGTGCGGCGGCTGGAGATCGAAGAGGTCGCCCTGAGCAAGGAGACCGACGAGGCATCCAAGGCCCGGCTGGAGAAGCTGCGCCAGGAACTGGCCGACGACCGCGAGAAGCTCAACCAGCTCACCACCCGCTGGCAGAACGAGAAGAAGGCCATCGACCAGGTCCGAATCCTCAAGGAGCAGTTGGAATCCCTGCGCGGAGAATCCGAAAGGGCCGAGCGCGACGGCGATCTGGGCAAGGCCGCCGAACTGCGCTATGGCCGCATCCCCGCATTGGAGAAGGAGCTCTCCGCCGCCGAGCAGGCCTCCGCGACGGCCGGTGACGGCGAGGTGATGCTCAAGGAGGAGGTCGGCCCGGACGATATCGCCGAGGTGGTCGGGGCCTGGACAGGTATCCCGGTCGGTCGCCTGATGGAGGGCGAGACGCAGAAGCTGCTGCGCATGGAGGCCGAACTCGACCGTCGCGTGGTCGGCCAGGCCGAGGCCGTGCAGGCGGTATCCGACGCGGTGCGCCGGGCCAGGGCGGGCGTGGCCGATCCGAACCGGCCCACCGGCTCGTTCATGTTCGTCGGCCCCACCGGCGTCGGCAAGACCGAACTGGCGAAGGCATTGGCGGACTTCCTCTTCGACGACGAGCGCGCCATGGTCCGCATCGATATGAGCGAGTACAGCGAGAAGCATTCGGTGGCCCGGCTCGTCGGCGCTCCGCCCGGCTACGTCGGCTACGACCAGGGCGGTCAGCTGACCGAGGCGGTGCGGCGCCGCCCGTACACGGTGGTGCTGTTCGACGAGATCGAGAAGGCGCACCCGGATGTGTTCGACATCCTGCTGGCGGTGCTGGACGAGGGCCGACTCACCGACGGTCAGGGCCGCACGGTGGACTTCCGCAACACCATCCTCATCCTCACCTCGAACCTGGGCGCGGGCGGCGATCGGGAATTCGTGATGGGCTCGGTGCGCGCGGCCTTCAAACCGGAATTCCTCAACCGCCTCGACGATGTGGTCATGTTCCACTCCCTGGACGAGGAGCAGCTCGAGCGGATCGTCGATATCCAACTCGACCTGTTGCAGCGCCGCCTCAGTGCGCGGCGGCTCACGCTGGACGTGAGCGATTCGGCCCGCTTCTGGCTCGCCGTGCGCGGTTACGACCCGGTCTACGGCGCGCGCCCGCTGCGCAGGCTGATCCAGCAGTCCATCGGCGACACCCTCGCCAAGGAACTGCTGGCGGGCGAGGTCCAGGACGGCGACACCGTCAAGGTCGGCGTCAGCTCCGACGGCGACGGCCTCATCGTCGGCCGCTGAATCCCGTTGCCGCCCCGGCCCCGAGCAGGCCGGGGCGGTGGATCTTCGCCGCTGGGGCGTCGCGCCGCGAGCGCGGCAAAACGAAGACAACCTACTCTGGACGCATGACGAACCCGAAGGATCCCTGGGGGCAGCGGCCGGAGGACGCGCCGACCGAACATCTGGCCGCTCCCGGCCGGAGCGGGTTCGAGTCGGCCCACACCACCGAATACGCCGAGGCCTACGGCCAACCCGCCCCTTCGATGTATCCGACGGTGGAGCAGTTCAGCGGGTGGACGGCGCCGCCGCCCGAGGCCACCAGGGTGTTGCCGACGCACGAATCCCAATGGGGCGCGAACCCCACCGGCTACGGCGAGCCGTTGGGTGTCGCCAATGCGCCCACCGTCGCACCGGAGCCGCCGCGCAAGCGCAATACCGGTCTGTGGGTGGCGCTCGGCCTCGGCGTGGTGTTGCTGGTCGGTGTCATCGGACTCGTGGTCGGGATGACGCTGGGTGGTGGGAACGGCTCCACACCCGCCGCCGCGCCCCTCACCTCGGCCCCGCGCCAACCCGCGCCGAGCGCCCCGCGTCAAGCGGTGCCCCCGCCCTCGGTTTCCCCTGGTCTGCCCGGTCTGGGTGGGGGGCTCGAGCTGTCCGGCACCACCATGGGCACCATCTCCAATAACGCCGGTGGCACCCTTACCGTCAATTCGCTGATCGGCCCGGCCGTCACGGTGCGCACCGATGACAAGACCTCGGTGGTCTCGGCCACCGCCGCGCGGGCCAAGGATCTCAAGGTCGGCGATGTCGTGGTGGTGCAGGGAGACAAGGCGGCCGACGGCTCGATTCTGGCGCGGGTCATCATTAGTACTTCACTTACCGGCGAACCGAAATGAGCGCGGTGCCGGGCATTCGCTCGAACGGCTGGATAGGGTAAACGGCGATGACGGCAATGTGGTTCGGGTTGGCGACGATCGCGCTGATAGGTGCGATCGTGCTGCTCTATTTCGATCGTAAGCAGCGGCAGCGGACCGGGCATGCCCGGCAGGTGTGGGCGAAATCCCAGGCCTACACCTATGTTTCGGTCGAACCCGCCCTCGCCTCCACCTGGCGGCGCGGCGCGCTGGCCAAACTCGGCTACCTGTCCGCGGTCGATGTGGTCTCCGGTGTGCGCAAGGGCGAGAAGTTCGTCCTGTTCGACCTGGAGGATTCGGCGACGCTGGTGGCGGTGCGCCGCCAGATCGGCTCCGATATCGATATCGACATGCGGCTCAAGACCGCCTCCCCACCCAAGGACGCCGACCTGGAACTGCTCGGCGCGATCGGCGATCGGGTGGTGTTCGCCACCAATCCGGAGATCGCCAGGCACGCCGTCGATCAGCGCATGGTCGCCTTCATCGAGACGCTGCCCGATGCGGTGCAGATGCTGTGGAGCGAGGGCAACTGGACTCTCGGCATGCTCTCGGTCGGCACCGCGTCGCGCGATTGGGAGTCGGCGATCGATTCGGTGCTGCGGCTGTCGGGTCTGCTGCATGTGCTGCCCCCGGTCAGTGACTCGCGCGTGCCCGAACCGTCGCCCGATTCGGGCCGGGCGCCCCGTTCGCGTCAGGAGTCCGACGAATTCGCCGCCGACCGTGCGGAATTCGCGCCGCAGCGCACCTTCGACAAGCAGCGTCCCGCCGAGGAGAACCGCCGCCCCGAGGAACGCCGTCCGGCTGAGGATCGCCGTCCGGTCGGGGAACGGCACCCGGTCGAGGAACGCCGCCCGGTCGAGGATCGCCGTCCACTAGGGGACCAGCACAGCCCTGACCTACGGTCCGAGGACCGCCACCCGTCCGGCGGATCCGCCCCGGCCGACGAGATTCGTCCGGAACCCCGGATGGACCCGGCCGACCGCGATGCCCCGCGCCGCCCGTCGCTGGCCGTGGTTCCGGACGCGCGCGCCAAAGCCCGCGCCGAATGGCAGGCCGACACCTGGCCGGATGACGACGAGGACGACTGGGTGCCCGAGGCCGAGCAGCGCCCGGTCCCGCGCCCGCACGAGCCCGCCGCGCCGGAACAGGCAGGCGGCCCGTTCCATCCCGGCTTCCGCCCATACCAGGGACCCGTGCCCAAGTGATGGGGCCGCGTCCCACCGGATCGCGACCCCACAGCTCGACACCCGCGCGGCAGCGCAAGACGCAGTGCCGCGCGTCCATTGCCCGCAGCTACCGATTCGAGCCGTCATGACCGAAAAACCCGCCCGCCTGCCGGGGGCAGTGCGTCCCGTGGCGATGATCACCGGCCCCACCTCCGGGATCGGGCACGGCTACGCCACCCGGTTGGCCGCCCTCGGCTACGACCTGGTGCTGGTCGCTCGCGACGAGGCCCGACTATCGGAGTTGGCGGCCGAGGTCGAACGCCGCTACGGCACCCGCTCGGAAGTGCTCGTCGCGGATCTGGCGCAGGACGCGGCCAGGGATCGGGTGGCCGCCAGGGCCGCCGATGGACTCGAATTCCTGGTCAACAACGCGGGTTTCGCGCATTCCGGGGAATTCTGGACGCTGTCGCCGCAGGATTTGCAGGCGCAGTTGGATGTCAACGTCACTTCGGTGTTGCAACTCACCAGGGCCGCGCTGCCCGCGATGATCGCGGCGGCCAAGGGGTCGGTGGTGAATGTGGCCAGCGTCGCCGGACTGATTCCGGGACGCGGCTCGACGTATTCGGCGTCCAAGGCCTACGTCGTATCCTTCACCGAGGGATTGGCGGGCGGTCTGGCCGGAACCGGGGTCCGGGTGCAGGCGCTGTGTCCCGGATTCGTGCGCACCGAATTCCATCAGCGGGCCGGTATCGCCATGTCGGCGCTGCCGAAACCGCTCTGGCTCGGTGTGGACCAGGTCGTGGCCGGGTCGCTGAGCGATCTGGAGAAGAACCGGGTGATCAGCGTGCCCGGTGTGCAGTACAAGGCGATAACCACCGTCGCAGGGCTGATCCCGCGCTCCCTGGCGTCCCGACTCAATCGCGGACTGTTCAACGCACGCGGAAGGACTTAGACATGATCGATCAGGCAACAGACCGGCGTACCGACGCGGGCACCGCCGCGGACCGGGAAAGATTGGCCGCGTTGGTGCGCGAGCTGGCAGTGGTGCACGGCAAGGTCACGCTCTCCTCCGGGAAAGAGGCCGACTACTACGTCGATCTGCGTCGCGCCACCCTGCACCACAGTGCCGCGCCGCTGATCGGCAAGCTGCTGCGCGAACTGGTGGCGGACTGGGATTTCGACGCCGTCGGCGGTCTGACGATGGGCGCGGATCCGGTGGCGCTGGCCGTGATGCACGCACCGGGTCGCCCGATCGACGCCTTCGTGGTGCGCAAGGTTGCCAAGTCGCACGGTATGCAGCGTCAGATCGAGGGGCCGGATATCGTCGGCAAGCGGGTGCTGGTGGTGGAGGACACGACGACCACCGGCAATTCGCCGCTCACCGCGGTGCGGGCGCTGCGCGAGGCGGGAGCGACCGTGGTCGGGGTGGCCACCGTGGTGGATCGCGAGACCGGCGCCGACCAGGTCATCGCCGCCGAGGGTTTGGAATACCGCTCGATTCTCGGACTGCGGGATCTGGCCCTGAGCTGACGGCGGTCCCCGGTCCGCGTTGGGCTAGCCTGGACGCTGGTCAATCGTTCATTCCGTGAAGGGTCGAGTGTCACACCGTGGTGAGCCTTGCAATCAACAAGAGCCGGCAGAACGTCGCGATGCTGGGCATCGGCGCCTATCGCCCCCGGCGCGTGGTCAGCAATGCCGAGGTCTGCGAGATGCTCGATTCGACACCGGAGTGGATCTTCGAGCGCACCGGTATTCGCAATCGCCGCTGGATCAGCGGGGACGAGACGCTGCGCAGCATCGCGGCGGCGGCGGGCGAGCGGGCACTGGTCAATAGCGGTGTGGATCGGTCGCGGATCGGCGCGCTGATCTTCGCCACCTCCAGTTGGTTGACCCTGACCCCGCACGGCGCGCCCCAGGTCGCCTTCGACCTGGGCATGAACGGTATTCCGGCCTTCGATCTGACCTCCGGCTGCGGTGGTTTCGGTTACGGCCTCGGTGTGGCGGCGGATCTGATTCGCGCGGGTTCGGCGGAGTATGTGCTGATCATCGGCGCGGAGACGATGACGGTCGGCCTGGATCCGACCGATCGGGGCACCGCGATGATCTTCGGCGACGGTGCGGGCGCGGTGGTCGTCGGCCCGAGCGAGGACAATGGCATCTCGCCGACGGTGTGGGGCAGCGACGGCGAGCATGCCGCCGCCATCGCCCAGGATGTCGACTTCCTGGAGTACATGCGCAGGGCGCAGGCCATGCAGGGCAGCGATCCGGCGCTGGACCCGATCGGTCGGATGTCGCTGCGGATGGAGGGGCCGAAGGTATTCCGTTGGGCCGCCGTCACTTTGCCGCGCGCGCTGTCCACCGCGCTGGAGGTGTCGGGGGTGGCCAAGGAGGATATCGAGGTCTTCGTCCCGCATCAGGCCAATGCCCGCATCAACGAGTTGATGAAGAAGAATCTGGGCCTGGCCGAGGATATCCCGATGGCCAACGATATCGAGAACACCGGCAATACCTCGGCCGCCTCGATTCCGCTGGCCATGGAGGAGATGCTGGTCACGGGTAAGGCCAAGGGCGGTCAGTTGGCGCTGCTGCTGGGCTTCGGGGCCGGATTGAGCTACGCGGGCCAGGTCGTCACCCTGCCGCCCGCGCCGAGGGAGCCGAGCTTCGGTGTCTGAGCGGCGGGTGCGGCCTTTCCGCATCGGCTACGTCGCCGCCGCGGCGGTGACCGTCTACGGTGCGGTCACCAGTCGGGAGCGCTTGCAGTGGTTGGCCAAACCGCTGCTCATGCCTTTGCTCGCGGTGGATCTGGCCACCTCCGGCGCGCACGTCTCCCAGCCCGATCGCGCCCTGCTGATCGGCTCGCTCGGTGCGGCGGCCGTCGGTGACGTCTTGCTGATCGATCCCGATGATGATCGTCGATTGATCGGTGGCGCTTCGTTTTTCGCGCTGATGCAGCTCGGTTACGCGGCGCTGTGGCGGCGGCGCGGCGCTCGGGCGCGCGCCGAGATCGCGCTGCCGCGCGCGGCGGCGTGGCTGGGTGCGGCGGGTCTGTTGCGGTCGCGCGCGCCGCGATTGGCGGTGCCGCTGGCCGTGTATGGCGCAACCCTGGGGACGGCGGCCGTGCTCGCCTCCGACCCCGATCTAGCGCCCGAGGCGAAAACTGTTGCGGGCCTCAATATTCCGGGATCGGACCCGCGCAGCAGGCTCGGTCTGGGCGCGCTGCTGTTCACGGTGTCGGACGGCTTGATCGTGCTGCGCCGATTGTTCGCGCGTGGGGACCGGACGCGTCGGGTGACCGAAGGCGTCATCCTCATCACCTACGCCGCCGCCCAATATCTGCTGATCGATGCGCGAGTGCACGCGAGCCGGCCCGACGCCGTCACAGGCAGACAATGATCCGGTCCCGATTCTCGGGATCGACCCGGATGGAGATGGTCCCACCCACCGTCAGCCGCGAACTGTCCGCCGGGGTGACATCGAAAACGATGGTGCCCCGGTAACTTTCCGAACCGGGCACGGTGAGTTCCAGATCGAATTCGGTGAGTGTGGTGTGATGGTCGGTGCGTTCGATCGGGTGCGCGCCCTCGATGGTGGCCCACCCCTCCAATCCGTCGCGCCAGAGCTTGCGATCGGCCTTCGACGGTCGCGCGGCCAGCAGCATGCCCAGCCCGAGCGCGGAGCCGAACAGGCCGACCAGTGCGAAAATCTGATACGGAACGGTATCGGGCGGGGTGTAGCGCACCAGCCAACCCAGCCAGCACGCGAGGATGATCAGGTACCCGGCGCTGACGGCGAGCACGGTGCGGAGTATGCGCGAGTGGTCCACATCGACCTCCCAGACCTCCAGGATAAACCCGCCCGTCGGCCCGGATCATCCCTTCAAACGCAGTACCGCCAGTACCCGCCGATGCTGTGATTCCGACGGCGGCAGATCGAGTTTGGTGAAGATATTGCCGATGTGTTTCTCCACCGCCCGCTCGGTGACGGTGAGCGCCGCCGCGATGGCGCTGTTGGACAGTCCCTGCGCCATCAACTCCAGCACCTCGCGTTCGCGCGGGGTCAGGCGCGCCAGCGAATCCTGCTGGCGGGACGCTCCCATCAATTGGCTGACCACCTCCGGGTCCAGTGCGGTGCCGCCGGTGGCGACCCGCATCAGCGCGTCGACGAATTCGCGGACATCGGCGACCCGATCCTTGAGCAGATAGCCGACTCCGCCCGCGCCGTTGGCGAGAAGTTCGGTGGCGTAACGGGTTTCGATCCACTGCGAGAAGACCAGCACACCGGTGCGCGGATATTTGCGCCGCAGTTCGATCGCGGCCAGCAACCCCTCGTCGGTGAAGGTGGGCGGCATCCGCACATCCACCACTGCGACATCCGGATTGTGCTGTGCGACAACGTCATCGAGACCGCTCGCCGCCCCGACCGCGGCCACCACCCGGTGGCCGTGGTCGGCGAGCAGCGCGGCCAGTCCGTCGCGCAGGATGGCGCTGTCCTCCGCGATGACCACCCGCAGCGCGCTCATCGCGGGTCGTTCACGGGCAGCACCAGCGTCACCACGGTGGGTCCGCCGGTCGGGCTGTGCACGGTGAGTGTGCCGTCGACGGCGCTCGCGCGCGTCGCCAGGCCCGCGAGTCCGCTGCCCCCGGTGGAGTGTCCCGGTGGCAGCACGCCGCCGATTCCGTTGTCGCGCACCGTCACCGTGATCGCGCCGCGATTGTCGGACAGCACCGAGACCCACGCCCGTTCGGCGTGCGCGTGCTTGACCACATTGGTGAGCAGTTCGGCGACCGCGAAGTAGGCGATGGCCTCCACGGCGGGGCCGGGCCGCTGAAGCAGGTTCACCCGCAGCTCGACCGGGATCGAGGAGCGCGCCGCGAGCGTCTCCAATGCCGGTCCCAACCCCAAATCCAGTGCGGGGGGATGAATTCCGCGCACCAGATCGCGCAGCTCGGTGAGCGCCTCCTTGGCCGAGGCGCGGGCGTCGGAGATCAGCGCGCCCGTGTCGGCTCCCGTCGCCGCTCGCTCCTCGGCGCGGCCCAGTGTCATCGCGATCGTCACCAGACGATTCTGCGTGCCGTCGTGCAGATCGCGCTCAACCCTGGCCAGGGTGGCCGTCGCGTCGTCCACTGCGGCCTGCCTGCTCTCCCGCAACCGGGTCACCCGCTGGTCGCCTTCGGTCGGGCCGAGCAGCAGCACGGTCAGCAGTCGATGCAGCAGGCACAGCGCGCGCGCCACCCACGGCACCGCGAACAGTCCGAGCACGCCGAGGACGCAGAACACCAGCACGCTGAGCCAGTTGTCGGCGTAGAAGGCGTTGAACTGGATGAGCGAGCGGCGCCCCGCATTGTCGATGGAGGGGAAGAACTGCCAGATGATCGGCGAGATCGCCAGCATGACCGCGACGAAGGCGCCGACGAACAGGGACCAGCCGCCGACGATGCCGACTATCACCTGGAGAAACAGGAACAGCAGTGCGCGCCAACTCGGGATATCGGCGAACGCGTCTCGCAGGAAGCCGAACAGGCCGGGGCGCGGGGCGAACGGTCGTGGTTCGGCGACCGGTGTGTCGAGCAGGCGGCGGCTGAGTTCGCGATAGACCTTGGCCCAGTATCGGCCCGCGAGCAGCAGCACGGCGGGTAGCGGGATCCCGACGATGGTCAACGCGGCGAGCAGCCCGCCGCTGCCCGCGATCCAGCCCCAGCCCGCGGCCAGGCCGCCGAGTACGAAAGCCGCTATGAGATAGGTGATTTCCTTCCAGGTGCGCGCGGTGAACGGTGCGCGCAGAACAGCGTTCGCGATGGTGCGGACCCGAGCGCCGGATTCCACGGCGGGGGTGTCCGAGGCGCCGGTGGGTGCCAGGTGGGTCTCGGTCATATCGTTCATAGTGGTCGCCGCGCCTGTTCGATTCGATTGTGGTGTCCGCCCCATTCATGGTGGTGCCAGCCACACCATGCCCACATCCGGTAGCTTCGGGCGGGCCGGGTGCGCGATAGCCCCCGAGACAGGGCTTAGCATCGACCGAGTGATCTCCGCACCGCCCGACGAAACCGCCGACTCGCTCTCGGAAGACGATGCGGCGGGTCCGACCGAATGGGGTGAACATCCGCACGGGGTCGGTCCGTGGGAAGCGGAATACGGGGCCCCGCCGCCGGCAGATCCCCGCCTCGATCCGGAATTGCTCGCGGGCGGGGATCGGCGCAATGTGGTCGATGCCTACCGATATTGGCGCAGGGACGCGATCGTCGCCGATATCGACCGGCGCAGGCACCCCTTCCATGTGGCCATCGAGAATTTCGGACACGACGCCAATATCGGCACCGTGGTGCGCACCGCCAATGCCTTCGCCGCGGCGGCGGTGCACATCGTCGGCCGCCGCCGCTGGAATCGGCGCGGGGCCATGGTCACCGACCGCTACCAGCACATACATCACCATTCGGGCATCGCGGAATTACTGGAGTTCGCCGCGGCCGAGGATCTGATCGTGGTCGCGGTGGACAATGTGCCGGGGGCGATACCGCTGGAGACCGCTCGGCTGCCGCGCCGCTGCCTGCTGCTATTCGGCCAGGAGGGACCAGGGGTCACCGAACATGCGAAAGATGCTGCGGCCATGACGGTTTCGATCGCGCAATTCGGATCGACGCGCAGTATCAACGCCGGTGTCGCCGCCGGAATAGCCATGCACGCCTGGATCCGACAGCATGCCGATCTGTCCGCCGCATGGTGAGCGGGCGCACAGCCGCCGACGAGAAAGCCTCGGCCGAGTAACAAATCGGGCACGAAACATCGTGGAAAACTGGCACCATTGACCCATGACCTCGCGCAGCGGCCCGAAACGACAGAAACGGGCCGGTGCCGCGTCCGATATTCCAGCCGCGGCGTCCAATCGGCCGGGGGCAGCGTCGGATCGATCAGGGGCGGCGACCGCTACTCCAGGGGTGGCTTCCGATCGGAGAGAGGCAGTATCCGATATGTCAGGGGCGGCGTCCGATCGGCCGGAATCGGCACCCGATAGGCACGAGGCAGGCGCCGATACGCCTACGGCAGCGTCCGATCGGCGGGAGGCAGCGTCCGATCGGCGAGGAGGAGCGTCCGATCGGCTCGGGACGGCATCCGATTTGTCGGGGGGCGCATCCAAGCCGGAGGCGGTCTCCGATCGGCGAAGGTCGGTGCCCAACCGTCCGGGTGCACTGCCGGATCAGTCGAGTTCGGCGCGGGCGCGCGGCTGGACCGAACCGACGACGCAGGTGTGGTCCGAACGCGCCGATATGGCGGAGTCGGCCATTGCCTCCCGACATCTGCGCGCCCTGTGGGCCTGTCCCGGAACGGAATTGGGTGTGGTCGGCTGGCCCGCCACCAAGCGCGAGCGCGGCTTCGCGCACTGGCACTACTGGTGGCAGGCGCATCTGATCGACTGCGCGGTCGACGCCGCCAACCGGCAACCCACTCCGGCGCGCCGCAAACGTCTTCGCGCGCTGACCCGTTCGCATCGCCTGCGCAATCTCACCGGCTGGACCAACCGCTACTACGACGATATGGCCTGGCTGGCGATCGCTCTGGAACGCGCGGTGCGCACCCAGCGCATCACCGAGGCGCGCGGCGCGCTGGTCGCCTTGGAGAAGCCGCTCTACGAGGGTTGGGCTCCCGAACGCGGCGGCGGGCTGCCGTGGCGGGTCGGCTCGGATTTCTTCAATACCCCTGCCAACGGACCTGCGGGGATCGCGCTGGCTCGGCTCGGTCATCACGCCAGAGCCCAGGAGATGGCCGATTGGCTCGACGGCACGCTGCGCGATCCGCGCACGGGGCTCATCTTCGACGGCATCCACCTGCCCTCGGGCGAGATGGAGCGCGCGATCTTCAGCTACTGCCAGGGCGTGGTGCTCGGCTTGGAGACGGAGGTCGCCATGCATACCGGAGAGGCGCGCCACCTCGAACGGGTGCATCGGCTGCTGACGGTCGTCGAGGGGCAGCTCACCACCAATGGCGTCGTCGATGGCGGCGGCGGTGGCGACGGGGGCTTGTTCAACGGGATTCTGGTGCGCAACCTGGCGCAGGTAGCGCTGATGTTGCCGGGCGCCGACCGCGAGCAGCGGGCCGACCGCCGCAAAGCCGCGGCGATCGTGCGCGCCTCGGCCAAGGCCGCGTGGGCCAACCGGCTCCAGGTGGAGGGCGAGCCGCTGTTCGGGCACAACTGGCAGAAATCGGCCACCCTGCCCGGTGGCAGCGCGGGCGCGGGGCGATTCACCGAGGGCGGATCGGTGTCCGCCTCGCGGGTCCCGGAACGGGATCTGTCCGTTCAGCTTTCGGGGTGGCTGCTGATGGAGTCGGCCTATCTGGTCAGCGCCGCCGGGCTGTGAATTTCCGACGCCCGCCGGGCTGTGTGTGCTACTTTTCGCCGTCGCAGGCGGCGGTGGTCTCGAGGTCGAACTCCTCGGCCGGTTTGCGCATCTCCTGGCGGTAATGCCGAATGCCGAGGACGGTCCCGATGACCAATCCGGCGATGAGCGTGCCGATCACCACCGGCATCAACCACCGCACCTTCTCCAGGAAGCCGCCCGCGTAGTAGCCGATGAGCAGCAGCACCGGCGCCCAGATGATCGCCCCGATGGTGCTGGCGATGGTGAAGCGGCGATGGTCCATCCCGGCCGCGCCCGCCACCGTCGGGCACAGCGTGCGCACCCATGGGATCCAGCGTGCCACCAGCACCGCGAGGAATCCGTGCCGATGCAGCAACTCCGCGACCTTGCGCAGATTCCGGGTGTTGAAATACCGGCCGTTCTTGCGTGCCACGATGTGGTGTCCGGTGCGCTGCCCGATGACATAGCCGACCTGGTTGCCCGCGATGGCGGCCAGCATGGTGCCGACCGACAGCGCCCACACCTGGCTTTGATGGGCCCCGTTGGAGGCCAGGACGATGCCCGCCGTGATGAGCATGGAGTCGCCGGGCAGGAACAGCCCGAGAATGACCGCGCACTCCAGGAAGACGAAGGTCAGCACCACCGTCCACACCAGGACGGGACCCGCGGAGACCAGCGGATCGAAACTGCCTACGGCCAAAGACGACTGCACTACCGACACCGGGCTCAGCGCGTGTGTTCGTTCGGGGTGGTCAGTTCACCGTCCCTCGGGGCGGCCTTGTCCCGGTTGAGCAGCTTCTTGGCGACGGCGACGATGCCGGGCAGGATCGAGATCAGCACGATCAGGATGAAGATGGCCTCGATGTTCTTGGCGATGAAGTGCACATTGCCGAGGAAATAGCCCAGGACGGTGACGCCGCCGCCCCACAGGATCGCGCCGACGATGTCGAAGGCGACGAATTTGCGGTAGTCCATCTTCGACACCCCGGCCAGCACCGGCATGAAGGTGCGCACGATGGGGACGAAGCGGGCCAGGATGATGGTCTTCGGCCCGTGTTTTTCGAAGAAGGCGTGCGTCTCGACAATGTAGTGCTTCTTGAAGAAGCGGGTGTCCTCCTTGCGGAAGATGGCCGGGCCTATCGCCCTGCCGATCCAGTATCCGGACTGGTCGCCGAGGAAGGCCGTGACGATGACGGCGGGCAGCAGCACCCAGATCGACACCGGATGCGGTGTCTGCGCGGACAGCAGTCCGCCGGTGAACAGCAGCGAGTCGCCCGGCAGCAGCGGGAACAACAGGCCGGTCTCGATGAAGACGATCACCAGGATCGCGGGAAGAACGGCGCTCTTCAGCGAACTCTCGGTGAGCAGGTACATCGGATCCAGCAACTGGGGCAGGGCAAGGTTGCTCGTCACCGCATCGGTAGCAGCCAGCGCAATCACCCGGCCCAGGGTACCTGTATCCGATTTGGCTCGCGTGCCGCACTGTGGTGTTCGCCTCTTGGGGCGCTGGCCTACGCTATGAGCTGACGGAATTGTCTCTTGACGCACACACGGAGGTCTTCACAGTGCCCATCGCGACTCCGGAGGTTTACGCCGAGATGCTCGGTCGGGCCAAGGCGAATGCCTTCGCTTTCCCGGCCATCAACTGCACGTCGTCGGAGACGATCAATGCCGCTATCAAGGGCTTCGCGGATGCGGGCAGCGACGGCATCATCCAGTTCTCCACGGGTGGTTCGGAATTCGGTTCCGGCCAGGGTGTGAAGGATATGGTGGTCGGCGCGGTGGCGCTGGCCGAGTTCGCGCACGTGGTGGCGGCCCGCTACGACGTGACCATCGCCCTGCACACCGATCACTGCCCCAAGGACAGGCTCGATGGCTTCGTCCGGCCCCTCATCGCGCTGTCGCAGGAGCGGGTCAACGCGGGCGGTCTGCCCCTGTTCCAGTCGCACATGTGGGACGGTTCGGCCATCCCGATCGACGAGAATCTGGAAATCGCCAAGGAGTTGTTGAAGGCCACCTCGGCGGCCAACATCATCCTCGAGGTCGAGATCGGCGTGGTCGGCGGCGAGGAGGACGGCGTCGAGGCCGAGATCAACGACAAGCTCTACACCTCCCCGCGCGACTTCGAGAAGACCATCGACGCCCTCGGCGCGGGCGAGAACGGAAAGTACCTGCTGGCAGCCACTTTCGGCAATGTGCACGGTGTGTACAAGCCGGGCAATGTGGTGCTGCGTCCCGAGGTGCTGGCCGAGGGGCAGCGCGTCGCGGCGGCCAAACTCGGTCTGGCGCAGGGTAGTGCGCCGTTCGACTTCGTCTTCCACGGCGGCTCCGGCTCGCTGAAGTCCGAGATCGAGGATTCGCTGCGCTTCGGCGTGGTGAAGATGAACGTCGACACCGACACCCAGTACGCGTTCACCCGTCCGATCGCGGGGCACATGTTCGCCAACTACGACGGTGTGCTGAAGATCGACGGCGAGGTCGGCAACAAGAAGACCTACGACCCGCGCACCTACCTGAAGAAGGCCGAGTCCTCGATGGCGGCGCGTGTCGTTGAGGCGTGCAATGATCTGAAGTCCGCGGGACGGTCGATCAGCGCCTGACCCGAAAACCCAAGGGGCTGAGAGCCCATGAGTTTGGATGTGCGCGTGCTCGGGCCCGTGCGCCTGTTCATCGGCGGTGAGCCGGTGGCGTTCGGCGGACCCAAGCCGCGGGCTCTGCTCGCCGCGCTCACCGTCAATCGGCGACGCGCGGTGAGCTCGGCCGCCCTCGCCGATATGGTGTGGAGCGAGGACCCACCCGACGCCTACAACTCGAGCCTGCAGGTGTTCGTCTCGAATATCCGCAAGGCGCTGCGCAATTCGGGTGTGGAGGATGCGGCGTCGGTGCTGCGCACCGAATCCTCGGGCTACCGGCTGGAAATCAGCGAGAACGAATGCGATCTCGGCCGATTCGAGGCCGCCCGTGAGGCCGGGGCCAGAGCCGCCGAGGTCGGGGATCATGCGGCGGCAGGCCAATTGTTCGGTGCCGCGCTGCGCGAATGGTCGGGCCGCGCCCTGTCGGACCTGGCCGGACTGCAATTCGCCGACGGCTTCGCCACCGCCATGGACGAGGAGCGGCTGCTGGCCACCTCGGCCCGCATCGACGCCGAAATCGCCTGTGGGCGCGCGTCTTCGGTCATCGGCGAACTCGTCGCCATGACCACGGAGAACCCGCTGCGCGAACCGTTCTGGGTGCAGTTGATCACCGCGCTGTATCTGTCCGGTCGCCAAGCCGACGCGCTGGAGGCCTGCCGTCGGGTGCGCACGGTGCTGGCCGAGGAATTGGGGATCGATCCCAGTCCGGCCCTCATCGATCTGGAGCAGAAGGTGTTGCGCCAGGAGCCGCTGTCCACCCTGGAGATGAAGCGCGCCGAGCGCATGGCCGCCGCCATGACCGAGACGGTCACCGAGATGCCGCGCGCGGTCCGCAGCGGACAATTGCGTATGCCCGACGGGCGCATTGTGCGAATCGCCAGGGGCGGCTTACGTATCGGCCGCATGACGGATAACGACCTGGTCCTCGACGACCCGAAGGCCAGCCGCTATCACGCGCACATCATGCCGAGCCGAGCCGGTTTGCTCATCAAGGACCTGCATTCGGCCAATGGCGTGTTCATCAACGATCTGCCGATCGACAACGGCGCCCTGCTCGCCGATGGCGATTCGATTCGCATCGGCGGGACCGTGCTGGTGTTCCAGGCGATCTCGTAGTTCGGTTCAGTAGCCGCCGCAGTCGACGCCGGTATTGTCCGGATCCAGCGCCGGGTTGTACTGCGGGTCGCCGCGGTAGAGCGGGCCGCGATGGTAGATGCGCACCTGGCTGCAATCGGTGAAATAGCGTGGGGCATTGGAATTTTCGCCGGACTTCTCGCGCTTGGGGTGCGGGTCGACATCCGCCGAGCGGCCGGGTTCGTCGGTGGAGATGACCGTCGCGGTGGGAAGTGCCATGGCGGTCGGGGCGAGCGCACCCGTCAATGCCAGGGTCGCGGCACACAGCGCCGGGAGTATTCGCAGAACCTTCACCACACCATCGTGCGCCCTGTAGGGAGATTTGTCCGTCCGGGTCGCGTCACGCGGCAATCTCGCGCGTCGCGCCTCCTGAATCATTTCCAGCCGGTATGGTCACTCGCTGGTTCGTGAACTGCCCACGGAATCGAGGGGTTTCCCATGGCTAGGCGACTCGTTGCCGCGTGCGGCGCGGTGGTGCTGGGGGTCGGCGCGTTGGTCGGCGGACCCGCCTCCGCCGATCCGGTCGGTGGGCCGGTGCGTCCGGTGGGCGTCGGCCCGTGCGCGAGCGATCCGGTGCCGACCCATGAATCGCTGGTGCCCAAGAAGGTCGAGGTGCCCGTTCCGTATCCGGCCGTCACCGTCGTGCCGCCGCGTTCCGAGGAGCCCACGCCCGTCCGCACCCGGATGGAGTTGCCGCCCGATCCCTGCACCAACCCGTGCCCGGATCTGACCGATCTGCCCGCTCCGCCGCCGAGTCTGGCCCAGCAGCTCGGGATCCCCGAAATCCTGTTGAATCCCAAACCCTTCTATTTCGCGCTGCCCGGTCCGGCGCCCGATCCGGGAAATGTCGCACCGCCGCCCCCGCCCGTGCAACCCCCTATCGAGGCAGCGGCGCAGGCGCCGATCCGGCCCGCGCCGCGCATCGGCGCGGTCCGCGAGGTCGCCAAGGTGACCGGCGCGAACTCGGTGAACCGCACCGACAAGCGCTGGCAGGTCCAGGGCACCGATCTCGGCATCATGTGGGAGAGCGCGCCGGGTGAGATCGCCGTGGCCTTCGGCGACACCATCGGCCGCGAATTCCATCCGCCCGGCGGTATGGGAACCGATTGGCGCAGCAATGTTCTCGGCTTCAGCACCGATCGCGACCTCGGCCACGGCATGGTGCTCGACCGCATGGTCACCGACGGCCGCTGTCACGCCGCCGAAGTGCTCTCCAGCCGCAAACTCGACAATGTGGAGATCACCACCATCCCCACCTCCGGCTTCGCGATCGGCGAGCGACAGTACCTGAGCTACATGTCGATTCGCACCTGGACCAGCCTGCCCGGCACCTTCTACACCAACTACGGCGGTATCGCGTACTCCGACGATCACGGCCAGACCTGGACCAAAGACCCCTACGCGCGCTGGGACAATATCTTCGGGCTGGCGAATTTCCAAGTGAGCGCGATGGTTCCGCAAGGCGACTACGTCTACCTGTTCGGTACGCCCAATACTCGCCTCGGGCAGGTCGGTTTGGCGCGCGTGCCGAAGGACCAACTGCTCAATACCACCGCCTACCAGTACTGGCGGGAGGGAAACTGGACCCCGGTCGGTGGTTTCGCGGCGGCGAGTTCGATCGTCGACGGGACCGTCGGCGAACTGTCGGTGCGCTTCGACGCCGCCAGGAAGATCTGGCAGATGAGCTATTTGGATACCGTGCGCACGGCCATCGTGGTGCGCGAAGCGCAGACGCCGCAGGGGCTGTGGTCCGATCCGACCCCGACCGTGCGGGTCGCGGACTATCCGGAACTGTACGGCGGATTCATCCATCCGTGGTCCACCGGATCGGACCTGTACTTCACCATCTCGACGTGGAGTGACTACAACGTCTACTTGATGCACGCCGCGGTCCTGTGAGCAGAACCGGTTAGGTGAGCGACCCTATGTCAGACGGACTTCGGCGACCGCGCGACCGAAGATCTTGCGCCCCTCCGAGGTTCCGTTCAGCACGACGGTCGCCGTGCGCCGGACCGGATCCAACGACTTGATCCTGCCGGTGAATTCGATGACGCTCGCCTTGTCCTTGGTCACCGCGACGAAACTCGACAGCCGCACACTGAACTTCTCGATCGCCGTCGGATCGCCCAGCCAGGAGGTCAGGTAGTCCCCGGCCAAGCCCATCGACAGCATGCCGTGCCCGACCACCGTCGGCAGTCCGACCAAACGCGCCGCCGCCTCGCTGTAGTGAATCGGATTCGGATCGCCGGACACGCCGGAGTAGTTGGCCAGGTCACCGCGGGTCACCTGCGCTGTTGCCGCCGGAAGTTCCTGTCCGACAACGAGATCGCCGAAGCGGGGCAGGGTATGCACCGGAGCCGCCGCCGAGTCGACCACCAAATCCATGGTGGTGTCACCGAATTCGCGGAGTACCTCCGAATCAGGCTGTCCCGCTGGCTTATTCGGCGGAGTGTGCATCATGATGCTCGAGACCAATTCGGTGAGATCCGGGTCGATCTCCGCACCGCGTCTGGCCACGATCGTGGTCTGACCGATCAGGGCGACCTCGTCGCGCTGATTGGTCAGCACCGACTTCACGGTGATGAAGTCATTGTCGCCGTACTGGCGAATGGATTCGATAATGATGTCGGTGGTGATGCGATCACCGGCCACCAGCGGGCGGAAGGTCTCGAAAACCTGGTCCGTCTGCAGAATCTGGGACAAATCGTATTCGGTGAGCACCGTATCCAGCAGCGCCCTGGTGGTGGTCAGACCGATTACCGAGGCGAAAGTGGGCGGAGCGATCAGGCTGGGGTAGCCCAGCGTGCGAGCCTGCTCCTCGCTGTGATGCGCGCCGTGGTAGCTCTGGACCGCGCGAGCGAATTCGCGCACCTTCTCCCGGCCCACCTCGTAATGATCGAGAACCCGAAAACGTCGTCCCGCCAGCGTCGCAGTCCGTACCAACCGCTCGGATTCCGGCTCTGCCACAATCGTATCCCTGCCCATGATCCGAGCCATGCTACTGGCCAACCGGTCTGTTGACCAGGTAGGTGTGATCCGCATGACCGGATAGTCGAACCGTTGCCGCCCTCGGTTACTTGGCCGCCGAGGACGGATCGCACACCTTCCAACCGTCCTGCGTGCGCTGCAAATCGAAGGTGCGCGCGGTGCGCTTCGACGGATCCGCATCGGTATACACGACGGCCTGTGCGATCGCTTTATTATCCGTGATCCGCACCGTATCGACATTGTCCACAATGGGAATATTCTTGCGGTCCACCGACAATCGGTACACCTTCGCGAACTGCTCCGGCGGAATGCCCTTATAGAAGTCGTGCAGCGGCCCACACGTCGTCTGCTGCAATGCTGCCAGATTCCCCTTGCCCAGCGCCGCGGTGTAATCCCCGATCGCCCCCCGCACCTTCGCCTCCGCCGAATCCCCGCCACCGCGCGTGACCAAAGTCACCACCACGACACCCAAAACGACCACCAAAGCCGCCGCCCCCGCGACCAGCCAGACCCACCGCTTCGACCGCGCCGCCGATGGCTCCTTCTCGACCCCATCCTGCGGCGGCTCAATCTTCTGCGGGGCCGCCATCACTCGCGGCTGCGCACCGTGCGCCACATCACCCTGCGCATCACCCCGGCCCGCCGGTTCCTGCTGACCCGCACCGCCGCCTTGCTTCGGCGCACCCTGCTCCGCACCGCCGCCCTGCTTCGGCGCATCCGGACCCTGCTGCCCTGTCGCCGCGCCTTGCGGTGAGGCCGCACCCTTTCGAGCCGAATCGGCCGCTGGAACGCCACTGTGCGGCGAGCCGCCCGGCCGGGTCGAACCACCCTGCGGCGCACCGACATTGCCCTGCCTGGCCGGTCCGGAACCGCGTTGCTGTCCAACTGCGCCGCCCTGGTTCAGTGCGGCGGCGCCTTGCCGCGCCGTTGATCCGGGTTGTGTGCCGCCACTTTGCCGAGCGCCTGCCCCGCCGCGCTGCTGTGCCGAATCACCCTGCGGCGCATCAATATTGCTCTGCTGGATTGTCCCGCCCTGAGCGGGACCGCGTAGCTGCCCGGTTGTGCCGCCCTGGCCTACGGCGGCGCTTTGCTGTGCTGGTCCGCCGCCTTGCCGAGGACCCGCATTGTTGCGCTGTCGCGCCGAATCACCGGTCGTACTGCCCTGGCCCACGGCGGCGCTTTGCTGTGCCGGTCCGCCGCCTTGCCGAGAGCCTGCGTTATTGCGCAGTTGCGCCGAATCGCCGGTCGTGCCGCCCTGGTTCAGCGCGGCGGCACTTTTCTGTGCTGTGCTGCCCGGCTGTGTACCGCCACTCTGCCGGGAGCCCGCCGGGCCGCGTTGTTGCGCCGGGCCGCCGTCCGATTGTTTCGACCCGCCGCCGTGTTGATCGGCGGGGGTGCCCTGCGGTGCGCTATCCGGTCGTGTCGAACTGTCGGACTGCGCTGCATTGCCCTGCTGTGGGTCCGCACCCTGGTTGTTCTGGTGCTGCGGGGAATTTCCCTGTTGCGCAGTGGAATCGCTCTGCTGTGGAGTTCCGGGACGCTGCCCGCTCCGGAGCGGCCCCGCGGGACCTTGCCCTGCGAATCCGCGTAGCGCACCGGGTGCACCCGGCGAAGCCTGCTCGTTCGGTCCCGCAGTGCCGGGCGCCCCGCCCAATGGACCCGAAGGACCCTGCTGGCCCGGCTGTTTCGGGCCGGAGCCCGGCTGGCGCGGACCGGCGGCGGGTCGCGGCGTGCTCGGCGGCTTGGTGGGCGGCGCCGCTGTCGGCGGGACTCTATCGGTTCCGCCCGGCCTGCCTCCGGAGCCCTTGTCCGCCATATTGATTCGCTGCGTCGCCCAATCGGGTCGCTGAATCGGCAAGGCCATCGTCCGCGCCTCGGCGGGGTTGGGCACGATCGGCATCGCCATGGTCTTGTCGTCCGACCCCGGCACGGTGTTCTCGGGTGCGCGCCCCGAAGGCGGGACCGCCCGCATCACCATCGTCTCCGGATCACCCGCCGAGCCGGCGTTCGCGCCCGAACCGGTTCGGTCCCCAACCTGCCCGGTCGCACTCTCCGGACGCATACCGGATCCGCGAGCCGTAGCTGATCCGCTCGCCGCACCGGCACCGGCACCGGCACCGGCACCCGCACCCGCTTGCCCTGCACCAGGTTTGGCGGGGCTCTCCGACCGCGTCGCGGACTCGATCGGCATGGCGGCCGGTCCGCCCGCAGTACCTCGATCAGCTTTCACACCTGAACTCGGCCGGTCGCCACCCTGCTGCGCCGTGTTCGCGGTGGGTGCGCCGGATCCGAGAATCTCGGTCGCACTCCCTGTACGCACACCGGATCCGCGAGCCGCAGCTGATCCGCTCGCGGCACCGGCACCGGCACCGGCACCGGCACCGGCACCGGCACTCGGCCCCGCTTGCCCTGCACCGGGTTTGGCTGTCGCGGACTCGATCGGTGTGGCGGCCGGTCCGCCTGCGGTACCTCGATCAGCTTTCGCGCCTGGCCCCGGCCGGTCGCCACCCTGCACCGTCGTGTTCCCGGTGGGTGCGCCGGATCCGCGATTCGCGACCGAGCCGCCTGCGACTCCCGAGTCTCGGCCCGAATCTGCTTGCCCTGCACTCTGTTCGGCGGCTGTTCGTGGTTGGGTGCCGGATCCGCCACGTACCGTGGCGCTGTTGGCCGATGGGGCACTGCCTGCCTGCGGTCCGACGTCCTTGCTCGAAGCTGCGCCGGGCGCGACCGAGCCGCCTGCGACTCCCGAGTCTCGGCCCGAATCTGCTTGCCCTGCACTCTGTTCGGCGGCTGTTCGTGGTTGGGTGCCGGATCCGCCGCGCACCGTGGCGCTGTTGGCCGATGGGGCACTGCCTATCTGTGGCCCGGTGCCCTTGCTCGATACCGGGCCGGGCACAGCCGAAGTCGCGGCAGGCGCGGTCCCGCCGCTCGTCGCGGCTCGAGCGGCAGGCGTGGTCCCGCCGCTCGCCGCATCTCGGCTGCTGTCGGGCGCGCCGCTGGCTCCGGCAGGCGGGTTGGTGGCGCTTCGGCCTGTTTGCGCGCCTGCCTGATCCCTCGCCGTGCCTGCTGCCTGCGGAAGTTGGCCGGCACTCGGTGTCCCCGCTGCACCTGTCGTTGACGGAGGTTGGCTGGCCGTACCGGCTTGCCTCGCTGCGCCTGTCGTCGATGGAGGTTGGCTGGCCGTACCGGCTTGCCTCGCTGCACCCGTCGTCGACGGGGGTTGACCGGTAGTGCTCGGTGTCCCCGCTGCGCCTGTCGTCGATGGAGGTTGGCCGGCCGTACCAGCTTGCCGCGCTGCGCCTGTCGTCGACGGGGGTTGGCCGGGCGTACCCGCATTCCCGGCTGCGTCTGCCGCCGACCGAGGTTCGCCGGGCGTACCCGCATTCCGCGGCGTGCCGGCCGAGCCTTCCGTTGCGGAGCGGCTGTCCGTGCGAGCGGAGCCCGCACCACTGCGGGCAGTCGCACCTGCGGCAGTTGGTCCGCCTGCTGCGTTGGCGCCAGGAGTACGGCGGTCCGCGCCCGTGCCGCCGGTGGATGGTGCGCGATCGGATTCGCCCCGATTGGCTTGCGCCGCACCGCTTGCGGCTCCCGCTCCCTCGCGGGCCTTTGTGTCGGTAGGCGAGGCCCCGCTTCGTGATCCGGCTCCGCCGGTGTCGTCGGTTCCATCGCCCGCCATAGCGCTCTCGATCGGCGTGCGGCCGGATTCGTGTACGCGCACTCCCGCGTCGGGCCGTCGGTTTCCGAGTCCCGCTGTGCCGCCGGTCGGAACGGCTGCGCGGCCTGCCTTGTCGGCGGCCGAATCGCTTGCCCCACTGGGGGATTGGTCAGGGTTGCCGCCGGGGCGGGTACCGGTCGGGGCGGTGGTTGAGCTTTGCGGGCCTGCGGGTTTCGTGACCGCTGCGGGGGTGCGGGTTGTGCCGACCGAAGGCGCGCCCGGTACGATCTGCTGCCGAACGGTCGGCGCATTCGGTTGGAAGCGATTGCCTTGTGTCGCACCGCTGTTCGAGGTATTACCGCCCGGAGTGGGGCCTTTTGCCTGTCCGCCAACGGGATTGGGACCGCCCCGTCCGGTGGTTTCGGTCGGAGAGTTCGCCGCGCCCCGCTGCTCTGCGTTCCCGGAGGGGCCTGAACCTTGTGCGGAGGCGTCCCCGGCGGGCGATGCTCCGCCCGCGGCGTCACCCTGCACCACCTGCTCGCGAACGGTCGTCGCATGCGGCGATCCCGGCCCATTTCGCTTGATCGCGACGGTTTCGGCGGTGCCGCCGGGCTGGGTTCGGCTGGAGGGTGTTTGACCGGGCTGCTCGTCCGGAGCGGGGGATTGGCTTGTCGGAGTGGAGGTTTGGGGTGAGTTCTTCGACGTTCCTGCGGGCTCGCCCTTGGCGGCCGCGCGGCCCGCGATGGGGCGCGGGAAGGGGGTGGTGGGAGCGGCCGATGGGGTGCCGGATTCGGGGTTCGGGGTCGCGGGTGCCGCCGAGCGTGCTTCATCGGCCGGTCGCGCGACATTGGACGCCGGGTTCTTCTCGTCTTTCTTGTCGGACACCTACTACCCCTTTTGAAGGCGGAACGTTCGAACTCGACGGCAAGCCTAATGGGCGCAGCCGGCTATGCCGTCCCAAAACTCCGCGCATGGCCGGAGCGCAACCCCGCTCGTCACCGCGGCGAATGTGGACGCGCGTTTCCGGTGGTGGGTGTCGGCGGTCGCCGGGGTGGGGGTGGGCGTGCAGAATGAAGCCCATGACCTCGTTCGGTGATTTGCTCGGACCGCAACCGGTACTGCTGCCGGAGATTCCCGATGCGGAGGAGGCGCTGCTGGACAATGTCGATCCGGTGCGGGTGGCGGCGGCGCATCCGGCGGCGTCGGTGGCGTGGGCGGCCCTGGCCGAGGCCGCGCTGGCGCGGGGGGAGGCGCAGGAGTCGGCGATCAATCACGATGTGATGGCGGCCTACGCGTTCGCGCGCACCGGATATCACCGCGGTTTGGACCTGCTGCGCCGCAATGGGTGGAAGGGTTTCGGGCCGGTCCCGTGGAGTCATGAACCCAATCGCGGGTTCCTGCGCAGTGTCGGCGCGCTGGCGCGGGCCGCGAAGCTGATCGAGGAGACCGACGAATACGCCCGCTGCCTGGATCTGCTCGAGGACTGCGACCCGCGCGCCGCCGTCGAACTCGGCCTCGACTGACACTTGATCGACCCGAATTCCCGCGTCGGCGTCGCGACGGCGGGCAGTATCGAAACCTTGCGCGCGTCGTGGTCGCGGTTGCGCCTGTCGGCGCTGCCGATCGTGCAGTGCGCGCTGGGTGCGGCGCTGTCCTGGTTCGTGGCGCACGTGGTGGTCGGTCATCCGCAGCCGTTTTTCGCGCCGACTGCGGCCGTGGTGTCGATCGGTCTCTCCTTCGGCGCGCGGCTGCGCCGCTCGGTGGAGTTGGTGGTCGGTGTCGCGGTGGGGATCGGTATCGGGGATCTGTTCATCACCAGGGCGGGTACGGGTGTTTGGCAGATCGCGCTGGTGGTGGCGGTCGCCATGGCGCTGGCGGTATTCCTCGACGGCGGGTCGATCATCACCATGCAGGCGGCCGGTTCGGCGGTGCTGGTGGCCACGCTCATGCCGCCGAGCAATGGCGGCGGGCTCTCGCGCATGATCGACGCGCTGGTCGGCGGTCTGGTCGGTGTGGTGGTGGTGGCCTCGATTCCGCTGCATCCGGTGCGGCGCGCCCGCCAGGAGGCCGCCGATGTGTTGGGTGTGATGGGCAAGTCGCTGACGCGGTGCGCGGAGGGCTTGCTGGCTCAGGACGCGGACCAGGTGCGCGCGGCCCTGGATTCGGCGCGCGCCACCCAGTCGAAGATCGATGCGTTGCGTTCGGCGCTCGAGGGTGGCCGCGAGATCATCCGGATCTCGCCGCTGTATTGGAATTCTCGGGCTCGACTGGAGCGGATCAAGGCCACCGCCGACCCGCTGGACAACGCCATTCGCAATACCCGTGTGTTGCTGCGGCGTTCCCGCACGCTGGTGCAGGACGACGAGATCCTGGATCCGCGCCTGATCGATCTGGTGGAGCGGTTGGGCGAGGCGGTGGATGTGCTGCGCCGGATGATGCTGGCCGATCCCGGTCAGCAGCCCGATCAGGCGGAGGCGGCCAGGGTGCTGCGTTCGGTGGCCAAGTTGGCGCGTCCGGAATTGGTCGCGGGGGCCGGACTTTCGGCGCATGTGGTGTTCGCGCAGGTGCGTTCGACACTGGTGGATCTGATGCAGGTGTGCGGGGTGAAGCGGATCTCGGCGATGGCGCTGCTGCCGCCGACGGTGCCGCATCCCTTTGTCGCACCGGAGGATTGATCGAGTAGCCGCCCTGGTCGGGGCAGGTACTGCAGGGTGTTTTGGGGTAGCCCGCTACTCGTGTTCCCGACCTTGTGCGGACATATTTTTCTCCTGTGACCGCGTTCTGCGAGGGGTAATCGCGGTCGGTACTTCGCCAGACGGCGCAGCACCCTCCGGCCATAGTGGTGTGGTGGCCGTGCGGGGTAGGGGCGGGGACGTAGTCGGCGAAGGGGAAGGTCGCCCGGTCCGGGTCTTCGGACCGGGCGACCGGCAGTTCAGCCGATGGCGGAGACTCGTTCGACGCCCGGTCGCAGCGCGAAACGTTTCCGATCGAAATCCCAGAACCGGTAGATGGGCCACTGGATGGTGTGGGAGGCCCAGGACGCCACCACGATGGCGCGGGCCTGGCGGGTCACCCCGAAGTTGTGGTCGGCGAGGGTGCGCAGGCCGATCATCTGGAATTTCCACCAGCGGCCCGGACTGGTGCGCCGCCGCCGCGCGGAGGTCTGGGCGCGCATCTGTTCGACCTGGTCGATGCGCAGGCCGCGCTTGGACAGGCACAGCGCCAGGTCCAGGTCCTCGGCGACATCGATGCGCACCTGGGTGTCCTCGCGGACCTGCTCCCACGCGGTGCGGCGCAGGGCCATATTGGGGCCGTAGAGATTGCCGATCTGCCCGCCGAGTTTGCCGCGCCGGTGCTGGATCCACAGGCCGAACTTCAAAAGGAAGCCGATCGGCGAATCGTGGTAGGTGCACAGGCCCGCGACCGCCGAGGTCTCCGGGTGGGTGTCGAGATAGTCGCGGATGACCCGGCCCCAATTCGCGCTGACAAGGGTGTCGGCGTCGGTGCGGGCGATGATATCGCCGCGGGCCTTGTCGAATCCGGCGTTGCGGGCCGGTGGGATGCCGCGTCGGGCCTCGTGGATGATTTCCACTTTGGGATTGGTGGCGGCGAAGGTGCGCACGATCTCGGGGGTGCCGTCGGTGCTGCCATTGTCGACCACGATCACCTCGTCGATCGCCTCTTGGGCGACGAGCAGGCGCAGGCAGCCTTCGATGGAGTCGGCCTCGTTCAACGCGGGGATCACGACCGACAGCGTCGGCTGTTGGGGTTCAATCATCGGATTTGTTTCCGTTTCGAAGCTTTTCAGAGATGGGTGTTCCGAAATGGGCGCGCGCGAATTCACCGGTGGAGGGGTTTCGGGCGGTGAACCGGAGGCCGCATTGCCGTGTGCGCGGATATAACCGGCGCTGATAATGCCGTGCCGCGCGCATCCTGTCCAGCGGGGGGCCTTTCGTGCTCCGCCGGCGGCCCGCGCGCTGCCGCACGGTTGCGGCCGTCTCGCAGCCGTCAGTGAAACCTACTGGTAAATACCTCTTTAGACACGCTTGACTGATCCAACCCAGGTAGATTATCCGATCACGGGACCGGCGTCTTCCCGGGAGGTCAGAGCCAGAAGCGCACCAGGTAACTACCTAATTGCGCCCACTCCCTCGGGACCCCCGACAACTCGAACAGGCCGTAAACCAATTGGAAAAAGTAGTGGTTCACCGACGGTGTGAAGATCAGCGCGAACAGTAGGAGCATGCCGAAGCCCTTGAACTGTTCGAGCGTGCGCCTGGTCTGATAGCTCAGCGAAGGCTCCAGCACGCCGTAGCCGTCCAGGCCGGGTATCGGCAGGATGTTCAGTAGGGTCGCCGAGATCTGGAGCAGGGCAAGGAAACTCAGTCCGAACCAGAAAGCGGTGTGCGTGTGGAAGGTCCCGACCAGGCGCACCGTCAACAGCAGCGCCACCGCGCACACCGCGTTCACGGCGGGACCCGCGAGACTGATCAGTCGCTGGGTGCGCGGGCTGAAATTCTGGGTGTGCACATAGACCGCGCCGCCGGGCAGACCGAACCCACCCAGCGCGATGAACACCATCGGCAGCACGATCGAGAGCAGCGGGTGACTGTATTTGAGCGGGTTGAGCGTGAGATAGCCGCGCAGCTCCACCTCCCGATCGCCCGCCCGCCACGCGATATAGGCGTGCGCGAACTCGTGCAGACACAGCGAGATGATCCAGCCGAAGACCACCATGACAAAGACGCCGATCTTGGCCTGCGTCGAGGTGAGCGGCGCGTCCCAGGCGAGCGCGCCGCCGACGACCGCGCCGATGACGACGAGCAGGAAGATCGGACTCGGCCGCACCGCGCCACCGGGGCGATGCGGTCCGGCCTGCGCGAACCTCATCGGACCAGCAGCCAGGGTTCGTGATGTCGATAGAAACTCGACCGCGGCACGGTGCGTTCGGCGCGCACGCCGTCGCGGGTGACCAGCGCCCCCGGCGTGCCGAGTTGCGCCGCGCGCCCCGCCAGCCTGCGCTTGAGCAGTCCGTGCCCCACTGCGGCGCTCACGCCGGGCAGTTCCAGTGTCGGCGACACATACATGGCTCGCACCCTGCCCGAAAATAGTTGGGCGTCATCGACATACGCCTCCCCCTCCAGTTTGCCGCCGCCGGGTCCGGTGAGCACGGCGCGACCGACCAGAACAGTACCGCGATCGTCGCGGATGAGGGGAGTCTGTTGGGCGCGACCCTCGAGCGCGAGTTTGGCCGCCGCGTTGCCGCTGCCGACCTGATAGACGCGCGAACCCTGGGTGCGTTCGATCGGCACATATCCGATCTCGACGTGCAGGCGCTCGGTGCGCATGAGATGGGTGAGCACGGTGGCCAGGGCGGCGTCCTCGCCGAGCACGATCAGCCGGGGCAGGCTGTCGGCGGCGAGCACCGGCAGCAGTTCGTCGATGGTGCCGGTATCGGGAATGGCGTCGGTCTGGGTCATCGGCTGCGCGGCCAGTGCGATCGGGACCGGTGCGCCGTCGCAGCGGAGAACGTGGGTACTCAAACTGCGGTACACCCTCCTCGGTCCGGCCGACACCATCGGCCAACTGGTCCGCGGCGACCACCACCACGCCAGCCACGTAATGCCTCATTCGGGTGCAACCATAGCCGGGCGGCGCACCGGCGACATGGTCGTCACCGGACGGATACTTGTCCGCCGCCGCACCGTTGCTCGGCCACCGGTTGTCGAGCCTACGACCTGAACCGCTCGGATGAGGTTCCCGACGCGTCGGCTAGACTGTGCTTCCGGCCACCGCCTCTGCACGGCAGGTAGCTGCAACACGCGGGGTGTTGCCTGTCGAACTCGTAGGAGATTCCATGCCGGCAATCGTCCTGATCGGCGCCCAGTGGGGCGACGAGGGCAAGGGCAAAGCGACCGATCTACTCGGTGGCAGGCTGCAATGGGTCGTCCGGTACCAGGGCGGCAACAATGCGGGCCACACCGTGGTGCTGCCCAACGGGTCCAAGTTCGCACTGCACCTGATTCCGTCCGGCATCCTCACCCCCGGCGTCACCAACGTCATCGGCAATGGCGTGGTGGTGGATCCCGGCGTGCTGCTGGCCGAACTGTCCGGGCTCGAGGAGCGCGGCGTGGATACCTCCGGGCTGCTGCTGTCGGCCGACGCGCACCTGATCATGCCGTACCACGTGGCCATCGATAAGGTCACCGAGCGCTTCCTCGGCAATAAGAAGATCGGCACCACCGGGCGCGGTATCGGCCCCTGCTACCAGGACAAGGTGGCCCGCGTCGGCGTCCGCGTCGCCGATGTGCTCGACGAGAAGATCCTGACCCAAAAGGTCGAGGCCGCACTGGAATTCAAGAATCAGGTGCTGGTCAAGATCTACAACCGCCGCGCTCTGGACCCGCAACAGGTCGTCGAGGAGGTGCTGGGCCAGGCCGAGCACTTCAAGCACCGCATCGCCGATACCCGCCTGAAGCTCAACGAGGCGCTCGAGCGCGGTGAGACGGTGCTGCTGGAAGGGTCGCAGGGCACACTGCTCGATGTCGACCACGGCACCTACCCGTATGTCACCTCCTCCAATCCCACCTCCGGCGGCGCGGCCGTCGGCGCGGGCATCGGGCCGAACAGGATCGGCACGGTGCTGGGCATCCTGAAGTGCTACACCACCCGCGTAGGCTCCGGCCCGTTCCCGACCGAACTGTTCGACGAGCACGGCGCGTACCTGGCCAAGGCGGGCGGCGAGGTCGGCGTCACCACCGGGCGCGCCCGACGCTGCGGCTGGTTCGACGCCGTCATCGCCCGCTACGCCACCCGCGTCAACGGCATCACCGACTACTTCCTCACCAAACTCGACGTGCTGTCCAGTCTGGAGACGGTGCCGATCTGCGTGGCCTACGAGATCGACGGCGAGCGGGTCGAGCAGATGCCGACCACGCAGACCGAATTCCACCACGCCAAGCCGATTTTCGAGCAGATGCCCGGCTGGTGGGAGGACATCTCCGGCGCCAAGACCTTCGAGGATCTGCCCGCCAACGCGCAGGCGTACGTGCTGCGACTCGAGGAACTGTCCGGCGCGCGCATCTCCTGCATCGGCGTCGGCCCCGGCCGCGATCAGACCATCGTGCGCCACGACGTGCTCGGGTAGGGCCTTCGCTGCGTGCGCGGGTCTGCGGGCGGCTTCGCCTGCGGCGCCCACTGAGCCGAAACCCGCGCTCACCTCGGTCCCTCGGCTACAACATGATCGGTCAGGGCCTAGAGTTGAGCCATGGCTCGGAACTGGCCGATGATCGAGCGCGAGAGCGAATTCGAGGCAATCCGTGCGGCACTCACCGGCTCACAGCATGTGGGTGTGGTGCTCACCGGAGACGCGGGCGTCGGTAAGACCACGCTGGCCAGACAGGCCACCGCGGCGATCGGCGGCAATACCCGCTGGGTCGCGGGCACCGAATCGGCGCGCAGCATTCCGCTCGGGGTGTTCGCGCATATGGTCGGCGTCTACACGGCGCACGATCCGGTCACCTTCATGTCCGCCGCCCGCGAAGCCTTGCTCGCCGACGGGCACGCCATCATCGGTGTCGACGACGCGCACCTGCTCGATCAGCTCTCGGCCACGCTGCTACTGCAATTGGCGATAGACAAGGCCGCCCACATTGTCGTCACGGTACGCAGCGGGGTCCAGGTGCCCGACGCGGTCACCTCGCTGTGGAAAGACGGGCATCTGCTGCGGATCGACCTGCGCCCGTTCACCCAGCGGCAGAGCGTGCACCTGGTCGAATCCATGCTCGGCGGGCAGCTCGAGGGTTTCACCGCCAACCTGATGTGGGAGTCCTCCGGCGGAAATGCCTTATTCCTCAGGCATTTGGTGGAGGGTGCGCTGGAGGCCGGTTCGCTGCGGCAGGTCAATGGCGTGTGGCAGTTGCGCGGACGCGCGGCGGTCACTTCGGAATTGGCGGCGCTGCTGGAGGATCGGGTCGAGCAACTGCCCGAACCGGTGCTGCGGGTGCTGGAACTGCTCACCTTCTGCGAGCCGATCGACCTGGATGTGCTGGCCGGGTTGGCGGGTGAGGAGGCGGTGGAGCAGGCCGAGAATCGGGGCGTCATCCGGGTGGTGGAGAACTCCCACCAGCTCATCGTCCGCTACAACCATCCGCTGTTCGGCGAGGTCATCCGGCGCAGGCTCGGTATCGCCTCGGCGCGGCGGCTGCGCGGTCGGCTGTACTCCTCGCTGCGCGAGCGGCCCATCAATTCCGCCGCCGACCGCATCCGCCTCGCCGAATTGGCTTTGGACAGCGATAAATCCGCCGATCTCGAACTGTTCGTCGCCTCGGCGGCCGACGCCATCGCGCTGGCGAATCTGCCCCTGGGCGAACGATTCGCGCGCGCCGCCGTCGAACGGCAGGGCGGTGTGGAGGCCGCGGACCTCTTGGCCCGCGCGCTGCTGTGGCAGGGACATCGCATCGAGGCCGAACGCACCCTGGCCAGCTTCGATCCGGACCAGCTGAACCAGGTGCAGTTGGCCCGCTGGGGCAGCACCAGGGTGGCGAATCTGCTGTGGGCGATGGGCGATGCCGACCGCGCCGACGAGGTGCTGGACCTGGTGCGCGGCAAGGCCGTCCACCCCAGGATCGCCGCCATCTTCACCGGTCTCGCCTCCGCGTGCGCGACGAACGAGAATCGGCTCGACGAGGGTTTCACCCTGGCCGAGAGCGTCATCTCGATGCCGGACGCGCCGCCTTGGGCGGTGTGGTGGGCGGCTTTCGGAGGCGGGCTCGCGCTCGCACTCATGGGGCGCGGCGAGGCGGCGCGCGAGTACGCGGCGCGCGGCCGTGATGTCGAAGCGCATATCGACGGCTTGAACCTGTTCATGTCCGCGCACGCCGAGGTGCTCGCCCTGACCTTCACCGGTGATCTGGAAGCCGCGCGGCGCTGCGCCACCTCGTATTTCGGCTACTCCTCGCCCGGACAGTATCTGGCGTGGGGAATGTCGAAGATCCTGCAGGGCACCGCCGATGTGGCGGGCGGTCGCTTCCTCGACGGGATCGAACACCTCGAGCAGGCGCTGGCCGCACTGCACGCCGAAGGGGCCGCCGCCTGGATGCTGCCCGCGAGAATCCGACTGGCCGAAGCGTATTCGGCGCTGGGCCGCTGCACCGAGGCCGCCGAGGCCATCGCCGAGGCCGCCGCGCGCCACGGCAGGCACACCGCGGTATACGAACCGCAGATCGAACTGGCCAAAGCGTGGTTGGCCGCCGCCGAGGGCACCGTCACCCCGGCCGTGCGCCTGGCCATGAACGCGGCCGATGCCGCCGCCCGCGGGCAGCAGCACGCCATCGAGGCCATTGCCCTGCACACCGCCGCCCGCCTCGGCGAAACCTCCGTCGCCGGACGCCTCGCCGACCTGGCGGCCAAGGTGGACGGTCGACTGGTGCAGGCCCAGGCCCGGCACGCCGTCGCGCTCGCCGCCCACGACGGATCCGGACTCGACACCGCCGCAGCCGAATTCGAGCGCATGGGCGTCCTGCTGTCCGCCGCGGACGCCGCCGCCCAAGCGGCCACCGCGCACGAGCGGGCCGGGGACCGTCGCCGCCTGCTGGAATCCGCCGCCGCCGCCAACCGCCTGGCTGCCGCCTGCGGTGGCGCCGCCACCCCCGCCCTGCGCCAAGCTGCGCAACCACTGCCGCTCACCGCGCGCGAACGCGAGATCGCCAACCTGGTCGCGGCCGGTTTGTCCAACCGTCAAATCGCCGACCGCCTCACCGTCTCGGTCCGCACCGTCGAGGGCCACCTCTACCGTGCGTGCATCAAAATGGATGTGACGGACCGGGAATCGCTCGCCGCGCTCATGCGGGGCGAGGCGGGGAGCTAGCCCTCAGAACAGCGTGGGTTCGCCGAAGCCCGCGGTGCGTTCGATGGTCAGCAGATTCAGTTTCGTCGTGAGGCCGCCGGGGGCGGAGAAGCCGTGCAGGGCGTGGTCGGCGGCGAGGACTCGGTGGCAGGGGATGAGCAGGGGGATGGGATTGCGGCCGAGGGCTTGGCCGACGGCTTGGGCGGCCGAGGGGTGGCCGATACGGTGGGCGAGTTGTCCGTAGGTGCGGGTGCTGCCCGGATCTATGGCGCGGGTGACGGTGTAGACGGCGTTGTGGAATTCCGGAATCGCGGTGGTGTCCAAGGGAATCCAGCGCAGCGAGTCGAGCGAGCCGGAAAGGTGGGCGCGAACTCCCGCGATGGCCGCGGTGATCGGGGCGGGCGGTTCGGTCTCGACCACCTCGGAACCGTTGTGGCGGCGCAGGATTCGGGTGCGGGTGGCTTCGCGGGTGGCCTCGGGGAGTTGAAATCGGAAGATGCCGGTTTCGGTCCAGGCGAGGGCGCAGTATCCGATCTCGGTGTCGAACAGTGTCGCGGCGAAGCTCATCCGGTCAGTGTGCCTTCTGAGACCGACACGGCCCGACACGGCCCGGACATGGTCCGATGTGGTCGAACTAGTGGCACGGCGGGGCCAGTTTTCGGTAACTGGACTTGTCTCGGGTGCTGGATTCATCGATTCCGTATTCGGGGCAGTCGGCGCGACCATAGATGGCGGTCAGGTCCGAGTATCGGCGCTGCTCCTCGTAGTATGACCGGCCCCCGTTCTGCGCGGAGGGTCGTGGCGGGAGAGCGGAGCCCTTGGCGGGCGCGTAGTGCCGGACCACATAGGCGAAGGCGATGACGGCGGCGAGGGTGAGCAGGGCTTCCATATGGCCAGCCTGCGCCCGACTGGCCTTGCCAATAAATATCCACTGCGGCAATACTGGACCGTATGGCGACAAGGGTGATCGGAGCGGCCGGTCTGGCCAGGGATTTGGGCCGCTGGCGAAATACGGCCGATGAGCGGGGCGAGGTGCGTCGCCCGGCCCGCCCGGCCTACCTGGCGCTGGCCGAGGGTATTCGACTGCTGATCCACGACGGCCGCGCCCCGCTGGGTGTCGCGCTGCCGAGCGAGCGCGATCTGGCGGGCACCCTCGGTGTCAGCCGCACCACCATCACCTCCACCTACACCCTGCTGCGCGAGAACGGCTACCTGATCAGTAGGCAGGGTTCGCGCAGCACGGTGGCCCTGCCGCCCGCCGTCACCCACGACGGAATGAAGCCGACCAGGGGCATCATGGCGACGATGCCGCACACCGAAGTGCCCACGGTCGATATGACCTATGCGGCGATGGCCGCCCCTGCGGAGATGGAGGAGGCGTATTCCTTTGCCCTGGAAGGCATTCCGGCCTATCTGGGCACGCACGGCATGGATCCGGTCGGTATCGTCGCGCTGCGCGAGGCGCTGGCCCGCCGCTACACCGAGCGCGGCCTGCCCACCGAACCGGATCAGATCCTGGTCACCTTGGGTGCGCAGCACGGACTGCGCCTGCTGCTGAATGTGTTGGCGTCGCCCGCCGCCAGGGTGCTGATCGATCACCCCAGCTATCCCAATGCCATCGAGGCGATTCGCGATGTCGGCGCCCGCCCGATTCCGGTGCCGGTCCGTCCCGAACTGCCTGCGGACGGTTGGGATCTGGATGGAATACGCAGCGCCGCAAGGCAAACCGCCGCGACGCTGGCCTATCTGGTGCCCGATTTCAACAATCCGACCGGCCTGCTGATGAATTCGGCGGGCCGCGCCGAACTCGCCGCCATCGCCCGCGAGACCCGGATGACGATCGTCATCGACGAATCCATGGTCGACCTGAATCTGGACGGCGATATGCCGCTGCCGGTGGCCGCGTTCGCCAAGGGCGGCGAGGTGATCACCATCGGTTCGGCGTCGAAGTCGTTCTGGGGTGGTCTGCGCGTGGGCTGGATTCGCACCAACCAGGCGTTGATCACCAAACTGCTCGGCATCCGTTCAACGGTGGACCTCGGCACCCCGGTCATGGATCAGTTGGCCATGGTGGATCTACTGAGTCGGGCCGACGACATCCTGGCGCGACGTCGCGAACAGTTGCGATCACAGCGAGCGGCATTGAGTGCCGCGATCGGCGAATATCTGCCGCAATGGCAGATCGCCGACTGCGCGGGCGGTATGTCGGTGTGGGCGCAAATGCCCGCGCCGGTCTCCACCGCGTTGGCGGCCACCGCGCCCAATCATGGTGTATTGCTCGCTGCCGGACCGCGTTTCGGCGTGCAGGGCGCGTTCGAACGCTTCCTGCGGCTGCCGTTCACCCACCACGAGCACGATCTGCGGCTCGCGGTGCAGGGCATCGCCGCAGCCTACGATGCCCTCACTCCGCGCGCCGCCGACCCGCTGAATCCGCTCATCCTGTACTGAAAAGCTAATCAGCCCAGACAGATTCGAGGGGAGTGGCCTCGGTGGGCGGCGGTGTCGGCCGACCCGCAGGGGTGCGGGAGAAGCGCGGCGCGGGCGCGTGCTGGACGACATTCTCGATGTCGATGAGCCCCTCCCTGGCGTTGATATGCGAATTCTTCTCGGCCTCTTCGAAAGTCAGCACCGGTGTGGTGCAGGCATCGGTGCCCTCGAAGACGGCCGTCCACTCGTCGCGGGTCCTGGTCTTGAACCGTGCGGCGAAAAGCTCCTTCAGTTGCGCCTGACCGTTCGGGTCGAGTTGGTGGGGTAGTCCTTCGGGATCGATCGCCAAGCCGCGCAACAGTTCCGCGTAGAACTGCGGTTCGATCGCCCCGACCGCCATGTACTTGCCGTCGGCAGTCTCGTAGGTGTCGTAGAAGGCCATGCCCGTATCCAGCAGATTGGCGCCGCGCTTGTCGGACCACAGCCCCATACCGCGCATACCCCAGATCATGTGCGAAAGGGCCAGCGCCCCATCGATCATGGCCGCGTCGATGACCTGCCCCGCGCCGGAGGTCTGCCGTTCGACGAGCGCGGCGAGGATACCGAAGACCAGGAACATGGAGCCGCCGCCGAAATCGCCGACCATATTCAGCGGCGGGACCGGCCGCTCATCCGCGCGGCCGATGGCGTGCAGGATGCCGGTGAGGGAGATGTAGTTGATGTCGTGGCCCGCGCGGTCGGACAGCGGTCCGTATTGGCCCCAGCCCGTCATCCTGCCGTAGACGAGGCGCGGATTGCGGGCCAGCGCGATATCCGGGCCGAGACCCATGCGCTCGGTGACACCGGGTCGGAAACCCTCGATCAGCACATCGGCCTTCTCGATGAGTCCGAGAACCTGCTCGATCTGCGCCGGATCCTTCAGGTCGGCCTCGACAATGGTGCGGCCCCGCCACTGCGGGCGCTCCATGTAGCCGGGCAGCAGACCGGGCCGCTGCACCCGGACCACCTCCGCCCCGAGGTCGGCCAGCAGCAGCGCCGCATGCGGTCCGGGGCCGATACCGGCCAGTTCGACCACTCTGACGCCCGCGAGCGGACCCGTTCTGGTGCTGGATGGTGTGCTCACGCCCTACCTCGGTTCATCGTTGCTGTCCCGCGGCTGCGCTGCCGTGGATATTGACAATATGACAACAACGCGGCGCCGTGTCCAGGGCGGACCGGGAGCGCTATTCGATCACCGGGAACGGAATCGTATCGGCCGGTTCGGGTTTGGGCAGGTCCACGCGGCGCAGCGGCAGCGTCGGCTCATAGACCCGATGCAGCGGCAGGGTGGGCTGCGGATCCTCGGCCCGCTCCCGCGCGGGCAACCGGTAGAACTCGCGGGCATTGTCCTCGAGCACCGCGCGCATATCGACCCCGACGACATCGCAGATCAGATCCACATCGGCGGAACGGAACGGCCGCCCCGCCCTGGTGCCGGGCAGATCGGTGCCGAACATGAGCGCACGCGGATTCACCGCGTGCACGCGGCGCAGCGTCTGTGCGACATCCATGGCGACCCGCCCGAATCCCGACGCCTTCACCCGCGCGCCATTGTCGACCAACTCCAGCAGGTACGGCAGGCTCTCCTCGGACATGCCGAGATGATCGACGCAGAACACCGGCAGTTTGCTGATGACCGGCTGCAGCGAGGCCAGCATCGACCCCTCGATGTACACCTCGACATGCCAGCCGACCAACTCGTGCGCGCGCAGGGCGCTCAACGTCATCTGGGCGATATCGGCGGCGGCCCGCTTGAGGTTGAAACGCACCCCGCGCACGCCGATCCGGTCCAGTTCCACGATCTCGGCGTCGGTGGCGTCCGGGTCCAGGGCGATCACCCCGACCCAGTCCGCGCCCAGTTCGGCCAGCGCGGCCCGCAGGAAGGTCTTGTCGTTGCCCTGGAACGAGGCGCTGACCACCGCACCGCCCGCAATGTCGTAGCGCGACATGCGTTTCCGATAGTCGGCGACGGTGAACGGCGGCGGCAGGTAGCCTTCGTTCTCGATCAGCGGGAACCGCGGATCGATGATGTGGACATGGGCATCGAACACTTGTACAGAATGCCTCAGCGCCGACTATTCCGCTGACCGTTGCCCCGGATCTCAGATCTTGTGCGGCTCGCTGGCGCGCAGCATGTCCTCGCGCTCCACGACCTTCACCCGCTCGCGGCCCTCGGGCTCGCCGAGGGCGCGTTCGTGCGCGTCGAGGCGGTACCAGCCGTCCCAGGTGGTGAACGGAATTCCCTTGTCCTCCAGCCACTTGGTGACGGCCGCGGGTTCAGGCTGCGGCGCCGGGGCGAAGGCGGGGGCATCGTCGAGCAGGCAGGCGACGGTCTCGTTGGCATCGCCCTTGGTGTGGCCGATGAGACCGACCGGGCCGCGCTTGATCCAGCCGGTGACATAAGTGGCGGCCAGGTAGCGGGCAGCCCCGTCGGCGTTCTCGTCCAGCAGCACGCGACCCGCCTCATTGGGCACGGTGCCCGCCTGGTCGTCGAAGGGGAGGTTGGTGATGTTCTGCGACAGGTAGCCGACGGCGCGATAGACCGCCTGCACCTCCCAGTCCTTGAACTCGCCGGTGCCTTTCACATTGCCGGTGCCGTCGAGTTGGGTGCGCTCGGTGCGCAGGCCGACCACCTTGCCGTCGGCGCCGAGCACCTCGGCGGGCGATTCGAAGAAGTGCAGGAACAGCTTGTGCGGGCGGTCGCCCTGGTCGCGAATGGCCCACTGCTCCAAGGTGTTCGACACCATGTCGACCTGCTTGGAATGCCTGCGCGCCGCCTCGGAACCCTCGTCGTAGTCGATGTCCTCGGGATCGACGATGACCTCGATGGTGGGCGAGTGGTCCAGTTCGCGCAGTTCGAGCGGGGTGAACTTGGCCTGGGCCGGGCCGCGCCTGCCGAAGACGTGCACCTCGATCGCCTTGTTGGCCTTGAGTCCGTCGTAGACATTCGGCGGGATCTCGGTGGGCAGCAGTTCGTCGCCGGTCTTCGCCAGCACGCGCGCCACGTCCAGCGCCACATTGCCGACGCCGAGGACCGCGACCTTCTCCGCCTCCAGCGGCCAGGTACGGGGGACATCGGGGTGGCCGTCGTACCAGGAGACGAAATCGGCGGCACCGTAGGAACCGTCCAGGTCGATACCCGCGATGCCCAGTGCGCGATCGGCGTTCGCGCCGGTGGAGAAGATCACCGCGTCATAGAACGCGCGCAGATCGTCGAGGTTGATGTCCACGCCGTAGTCGATATTGCCGAGCAGGCGCACCTGCGGCTTGTCGAGCACCTTGTGCAGGGCGGTGATGATGCCCTTGATACGCGGATGGTCCGGTGCGACGCCGTAACGGATGAGGCCGAACGGGGCGGGCATGCGCTCGAACAGGTCGATGGACACATCCGCGTCGGATTTCATCAAAGCGTCGGCGGCGTAGATGCCTGCCGGACCCGCGCCAACGATGGCGATGCGGAGCGGGCGGGCCGCCTGAGTGTCGGCACTCTGTTCGGTCATCTTTACGCGCACCCTTACGGTTTCGAGAACATTAATGACGTCGGTTCTAACCCTTGATTAGCCTAGGCTAACTCGACGTACCCGCTGCGGACGCTCCGGTCGCGACGTCTGCCGGGCGGCTATGACCGCAGGCCGCGGTTCGGCGATTCTATCGGTGCCCTCGGGACCGGCCCTACGGCGGTTGCGCGCCTCCCAGTATGCGCGCCGAGTTCGCGGCGATGGCCGAAAGTTCGCGCCATGATCGGGGATGGGCGGCTCGGGCGACCGATCGAACCGGCGGCGGCCCGCATCCGGTATCGGCACGCCCACCAGGGATGATCTGTGCATGACCGACCAGCGAACCCCGTCCGACGAACCCCCGATCGAGATCGACCAGACCGATCGCCGATCGATGAAACCCTTCATCGCGGCGGGCATCATCGCGGTCGCGGTGCTGGTGGCGATCGTCATCGGCGGACTGCTCGCACCCGCTGAGAAAAATGTCACAGTCGCCGATCGGATCGCGGGCGCGGTCCGCGAATTCGTCGACGGTGTGAACAACACCGACGGCGTCGGCGCGGCGGGAACCGTGTGCAAGGACTTCGATCCGAAGCATTCCCCGCTGGCGCAACGCCAGAGCGGGCAGGCGGTCAGTGTCACCAAGATCGAGAATCCGACCGCCGACGGCGATCGGGCCAAGGTGAGCGTCACCGTGAAATTCGCCGACACCGAACATCCGGGCACCTGGAATCTCACCAGGACAGGCCAGAAGTGGCAGGTCTGCAATTGACACGGTGACCCCGCGCCAGCCATCCTCATTCGGAGGTCATGAGAACCAGCGTCAAGCCCCGGCTCTGCTGGTCGGCAACCCTCCGCCACGGTGGGGTGCTCCGGGTGACGACCTGGCCGTGCGCCGGACCCGGGCGCGGCAAGCGTGGATTCCGAGGAGGTCCAATTGAGTTACGCCGGTGATATCACCGCGGCGCAGGCGTGGGAGCTGCTGCGGGAGCATCCGGACGCGATCCTGATCGATGTGCGCACCGAAGCCGAATGGAAATTCGTCGGCGTGCCGGATACCAGCTCGATCGAGCGACCCACCGTGCTCATCGAATGGGTCGACGGCACGGGCGCCCGCAATCCGGCCTTCGCCGATCAGCTCGTCGCCGCGCTGCAACAGCGCCCCGCCGACGCGCCCGTCGTCTTCCTGTGTCGCTCCGGTCAGCGGTCCGCGCATGCGGCCACCACCGCGACCGCCCTCGGTATCGCACCCGCATTCAACGTGTCGGAGGGATTCGAGGGCGGACTCGACGCCTCCGGTCACCGCGGCGGCGCCGGTTGGCGGGCCTCCGGTTTGCCCTGGCGGCAGTCGTGAGCGCGACACGTTCCGTTGGCCGCGCGAATTCCCGTGGTGCGGCAGTGATTTCGTGCGGGAGGTTGGCATGATCACCGGTGGTGCGTTCAACAGGCCGCTGCCCGAGGGCGTCGGCCCCGCGACTCTCGGCGTGCGCGGCGGTCTGCGCCGCTCCGGCTTCGAGGAAACCTCCGAGGCGCTGTACCTGTCATCGGGATTCGTCTACGAGAGCGCCGAGGCGGCCGAGGCCGCGTTCACCGGCGAGGTCGAGCATTTCGTCTACTCCCGGTACGGCAATCCCACCGTCGCCATGTTCGAGGAGCGCATCCGGCTGCTCGACGGAGCCGAGGCGGCCTTCGCTACCGCCAGCGGCATGTCGGCGGTATTCACCGCGCTCGGCGCGCTGCTCGGCAAGGGCGACAGACTCGTCGCCGCGCGCAGCCTGTTCGGCTCCTGCTTCGTGGTGTGCGAGGAGATTTTGCCGCGCTGGGGCGTGGAGACCGTCTTCGTCGACGGCGAGGACCTGGACCAGTGGGAACAGGCGCTGTCGGTGCCCACGCAGGCCGTGTTCTTCGAGACGCCCGCCAATCCGATGCAGACCCTGGTCGATGTGCGTCGGGTCAGCGAACTGGCCCATGCCGCGGGCGCGAAGGTGGTGCTGGACAACGTCTTCGCCACCCCACTGCTGCAGCGCGGCTTCGAACTGGGCGCGGACGTCGTGGTTTACTCCGGCACCAAACACATCGACGGCCAGGGCCGCGTGCTCGGCGGCGCCATCCTCGGCGCGCACGACTACATCGACGGCCCCGTGAAAACCCTCATGCGCCACACCGGTCCGGCACTGAGCCCGTTCAACGCCTGGACCCTGCTCAAGGGCCTCGAGACCATGCCGCTGCGGGTGCGCCAGTCCACCGAATCCGCACTGCGCGTCGCCCGCTTCCTCGAAGCCCACCCCGCCGTGAGCTGGGTCCGCTACCCGTTCCTGGAATCCCACCCCCAGCACGCCCTCGCCACCGCCCAAATGACCGGCGGCGGCACCGTCGTCACCTTCGAGCTGGCGGCCCCCGAGCACGAGGCCAAGAAACGCGCCTTCGAGGTGCTCAACCAGCTGCGCATCGTCGATATCTCCAACAACCTCGGCGACGCCAAAACCCTCATCACCCACCCGGCCACCACCACCCACCGCGCCATGGGGCCGGAAGGCCGCGCGGGCATCGGCCTCACCGACGGCGTCGTCCGCCTCTCCCTCGGCCTCGAGGACGTCGAAGACCTCCTCGGCGATCTGGACCAGGCACTGGCCTGACCGGGTTCATCGCATTTCAGGCGATGGCGAGCGCGAGCGCGGCGGATCGGTATTGCGCGTGCCGACCGTAGCGCGCTACGGTGTCGTACAATAAGTTGTACGACTTCAAAGGGGGTTGTTTTGCGAGAGGGTTGTGTGATGAGCAAGGCGCTTCCGATATCGACCGTGCGCCAAGATCTGTTCAACCTGGTCCGCGCCGTCAACGACGACCACGACACCGTGACCGTGGTCAGCAAGAGCGGCGAGAACGCCGTACTGATGGCCGAGAGCGATTACAACTCGCTCATGGAGACCCTCTACGTGCTGCGGACACACGGTGGGGCGAGATTGCTCAGGTCGGCCGAGGACGCGCGCGCGGGGCGCACCGAATCCCACGCCCTCATCGATCCCGATGCGGACTGATCGGTGCCGGATCGCAAACTCGCGTTCACTGCCCAGGGTTGGAAGTCCTACCGCGAATCGCTCAGCATCGATCGGGCAGTCCTCAAGGGCGCGAACAAGATGATCGATGCCGCCCTGCGCGATCCGTTCGAGGGCATCGGCAAACCCGAGCCGTTGCGCCACCACCTTGCCGGGCACTGGTCGCGACGGATTACGCAGGAGCATCGGCTCGTCTACTACGTGACAGACACGGAAATCGTTGTGGTGCAGGTGGGTTCGCACTACGACGACTGAGAAATGGTCTAAGTGAACGGATTCGGTGTGCTGCCGACCAGGTCGGCCACCGAATCGACCACCATGGTCGGGCGGTAGGGGAACTGTTCGACGGATTCGCGGCTGGAGATGCCGGAGGTGACCAGGATGGTTCGCAGGCCTGCCTCCAGGCCCGCGACGACGTCGGTGTCCATGCGGTCGCCGATCATGACGGTGGATTGGGAGTGGGCGCCGATGCGGCGCAGGGCCGAGCGCATCATGAGGGGGTTGGGTTTGCCGACGTAGTACGGTTCGCGGCCGGTGGCGCGGGTGATCAGGGCGGCGACGGAGCCCGTTGCGGGCAGCGAACCGTCGCGGGAGGGGCCGGTGGGGTCCGGGTTGGTGGCGATGAACCGCGCGCCGCGCTCGACGAGCCGGATGGCGGTGGTGATCGCCTCGAAGGAATAGGTGCGGGTCTCCCCGAGCACCACATAGTCCGGATCGCTGTCGGTAAGGACGTACCCGATCTCGTGCAGCGCGGTGGTGAGTCCGGATTCGCCCACCACGTAGGCGGTTCCGCCGGGGCGCTGCTCGTCGAGGAAGGTGGCGGTGGCCAGCGCCGAGGTCCAGATAGCCGATTCGGGGATATCGAGTCCGGTGTGGCGCAGGCGGGCCTGCAGGTCGCGCGGGGTGCGGATGGAGTTGTTGGTGAGCACCAGGAACGGCGTCTCGTTCGCGCGCAGTTCGGCCAGGAACTTGTCGGCACCGGGCACGAGGTGGTCCTCGTGGACCAAGACGCCATCCATGTCCGTGAGGTAAGACAAAATCGGTTCTGCTGCAGTCACCACCTGAGTATCCGTCATACATACCTGACGGTCGCAACAACCGCGGCGTGAGGGACGGGACCGGAGGCGGTAGCGCAGCGTGACCACGGAGGGACCCGTGAGCGCCGCAAATCCAATTGGGCCCCGACGCCGGGGCGGCGGCCCGACAAACCCCGCGAATTCGGGCATATTCGCCGCCCGCCGCGCGGTTGACTACCTTCGGACAAAGAGTCGACACCGACCTTTAGGAGTAAGGCACATGGGCGAACTCAAGCTCGGTTACAAGGCATCGGCAGAACAGTTCGGCCCCCGCGAACTGGTGGAGCTCGCGGTTCTGGCCGAACGGCACGGCCTCGACAGCGCGACCGTCAGCGACCATTTCCAGCCGTGGCGGCACAAGGGCGGTCACGCGCCGTTCTCACTGGCCTGGATGGCGGCGGTGGGCGAGCGCACCGAACGCATCATGCTGGGCACCTCGGTGCTCACCCCGACCTTCCGCTACAACCCGGCGGTTATCGCGCAGGCCTTCGCCACCATGGGGCTGCTGTACCCGAACCGGGTCATGCTCGGTGTCGGCTCCGGCGAGGCGCTCAATGAGATCGCCACCGGTTACACCGGTGAATGGCCGGAATTCAAGGAGCGTTTCGCCCGGCTGCGCGAGGCGGTGGCGCTCATGCGCGCACTGTGGACCGGTGAGCGCACCGATTTCGACGGCGAGTACTACCGCACGGTCGGCGCGTCCATCTACGACGTGCCCAAGGGCGGTATCCCCGTCTACATCGCGGCGGGCGGTCCGCTGGTGGCCCGCTACGCGGGACGCGCGGGTGACGGTTTCATCTGCACCTCGGGCAAGGGGATGGACCTCTACACCGAGAAGTTGCTGCCCGCGGTGGCCGAGGGCGCGGCCAAGGCCGGTCGCAGTATCGATCAGATCGATCGGATGATCGAGATCAAACTCTCCTACGACACCGATCCCGAACTGGCGCTGGAGAATACGCGTTTCTGGGCGCCGCTGTCGCTGAGCGCCGAGCAGAAGCATTCGATCACCGATCCGATCGAGATGGAGGCCGCCGCCGACGCGCTGCCGATCGAGCAGATCGCCAAGCGGTGGATCGTGGCGAGCGATCCGGACGAGGCCGTGGCGCAGATCAAGCCCTACATCGATGCGGGTCTCAACCACCTGGTGTTCCACGGGCCGGGGCAGGATCAGCGGCGCTTCCTGGAGTTGTTCGAGCGGGATCTGGCTCCGCGCCTGCGCGCCCTGGGCTGAGGCCCTGTCTCGGCGTCTCGGACCGGGCGTTGTCGGTACGGTTCGTGGCTGGGCGGGTCAGGGCTGTGTCGGAGCAGCGGGCGCGTCGGTGGATCGGACGCGGCGCAGTGCGAAGATGCGCAGATCGCGGGTGGTGCGCTCGCGATAGGCGGCGTACGCGCCGGTGACCTCGACGAAGCGGGCGAAGATCGTCTCCTGCTCGGTCGGATCGGTCACCCGCGCGGCCGTCACCGGGATGTGCTGTCCCGCGATGGCCACGGTGGCCGTCGGCTCGGCGGCCAGGTTGGCCGTCCACGCGGGATGGTGCGCCTGTCCGAAATTGCTGCCAACGACGTACAGGACCGCCCCGTCGTGCACGTACAGCAGCGGTGCGGTGCGTGGCTGCCCGGATTTGCGGCCGACGGTGGTGAGCAGGATGACGGGCGCGCCGATCGGCCCGAGCACGGTGTATTTGGCGTCGGTGCGTTCGAGCACCGCCCGGTCCAGCGGGGTGAGCTTGCGGATGACCCAGGAGCCCACCGGTGTCGCGGCGAACCGGTTGGCAAGGCGGGCCAAGGCATTCGTGCGCGAACCCCACATGCGGGTCGGGAATTGCTCGGCCATGGCGGGGACTATAGCGGTGTCGCGTGATCGCCGTCTCCTCCGGCGGTGCTGGTAGCGGTAGGTTCACCATGGGTGCAGTCGGCGAAGTCGCCCTGAACATGCGCACGGCCGGAGCGAAGGCGGAGGTACGCCTAAGCTCACGACTATGGCCGACAACGCACCTTCCACCGTGTACATCGCCTCGCCGGAGGGGGACACCGGCAAGTCGACGGTGGCGCTCGGCGTGCTGCAGATGCTGTGCGCGACCACCGCGCGGGTGGGGGTGTTCCGGCCGATCGCCCGCTCCACCGCCGAACCCGACTACATCCTGGAACTGCTGCTCGAGCACAGCACCGCCGATATCGACTATCAGCAGGCGGTGGGGGTCACCTACGAGGATGTGCATGCCGATCCGGATGCGGCGATCAGCGAGATCGTGCTGCGGTTCCACGAGGTGGCCAAGGTGTGCGACGCGGTGGTGGTGATCGGTTCGGACTACACCGATGTGGCCAGCCCCAGCGAGTTGCGTTTCAACGGCCGCATCGCGGCCAATCTCGGCGCGCCCATGCTGTTGGTGCTGCGCGGTGCGGGCCGCACCCCGGAGGAGGTCAAGCACCTCGCCGAGCTGTGTGCGAGCGAATTGGCGCACGAGCACGCCCAACTCGCCGCGATCATCGCCAACCGCTGCGATCCGGACCGGTTGAACGAGATCCGGGCCGTGCTGGCCGGTTTCGGCGTCCCGGTGTGGTCGCTGCCGGAGGTGCCGCTGCTGATCGCGCCGACCATGGCCGAGTTGTGCACGGCGATCGGTGGCGAGATGTACAGCGGCGACCCGGAATTGCTGCAGCGCGAGGCACTGCGCGTGATGGTCGGCGGGATGACCGCGGAGCACATCCTGGAACGGCTGGTGGACGGTGTAGTGGTGATCGCGCCGGGCGACCGCTCCGATGTACTGCTCAGCGTGGTGAATGCCCATGAGGCGGAGGGGTTTCCGTCGCTGTCGGGCATCATCATGAACGGTGGCATGCTGCCGCATCCGGCGGTGGCCCGACTCATGAGCGGGCTGCGGCCGAAGCTGCCGATCCTCACCACGGCCTTGGGCACCTACGACACGGCGAGTGCCGTGCACAACACCAGGGGGCGGATGGCGGCGGGCAGTCCACGCAAGGTGGATACCGCGCTGGCCCTGATGGAGCAGTATGTGGACGCTCCGGAGCTGTTGCGCCGCATCGAGGTTCCGCTCAGCGGCGTGGTCACTCCGCAGATGTTCGAATATCAGCTCATCGAGTGGGCGCGCGCGGATCGCAGGCGCATCGTCCTGCCCGAGGGCGGTGATGATCGCATCCTGCGCGCGGCGGGTCGGGTTCTGCAGCGCAAGATCGCCGACCTGGTCATCCTCGGTGACGAGTCGGCGGTGCGGGCGCGCGCGGCGGAACTGGGTGTCGATATCGGCGCTGCCGAGGTGCTCGATCCGCGCACCAGCCGATACCTCGAGCAGTTCGCCGAGGAGTACACCAGGTTGCGCGCGCACAAGGGGATGACCTTGGAGCGCGCCCGCGAAACCGTCACCGACATCTCGTATTTCGGCACCATGATGGTGCATCTGGGCATTGCCGACGGCATGGTTTCCGGTGCGGCGCACACCACGGCGCATACCATTCGGCCCTCGTTCGAGATCATCAAGACGGTGCCCGGCGTCTCGACGGTGTCTAGCGTGTTCCTGATGTGTCTGGCGGATCGGGTGCTCGCCTACGGCGACTGCGCGGTGGTTCCGGATCCCACCTCCGAGCAGTTGGCCGATATCGCGATCTCCTCGGCGGGCACCGCCGCCCGGTTCGGCATCGAACCCAGGGTGGCCATGCTGTCCTATTCGACCGGCGAATCGGGCAGCGGCGCGGATGTGGACAAGGTCAGGGTGGCCACCAAGCTGGTGCGCGAACGGGCGTCGCGACTACCGGTCGAGGGGCCGATCCAGTACGACGCCGCGATCGATGCGACGGTGGCCAACACCAAGCTGCCCGATTCCCAAGTCGCCGGACGGGCAACGGTTTTCGTCTTCCCCGACCTGAATACCGGCAACAACACCTACAAGGCGGTGCAGCGCAGTGCGGGCGCCATCGCGATCGGCCCGGTGCTGCAGGGGTTGCGCAAGCCGGTCAATGATCTCTCGCGCGGCGCGCTGGTCGCCGACATCGTCAATACCGTTGCCATTACCGCGATTCAGGCCCAGAACGGCTGAGTGTTCGATGCGGCACATTCACGGTTTCGTCGGAACAATCGCCCCGCACGGGCGGTTGCGGAAGGTGTGCGGGTCGCGGTGCGCGCGACCGGGGCAGGAGACGTGATGGACCTCGGGACCGATGATCCGGTGCTGGTGCTCAATTCCGGATCGTCTTCGATCAAATATCAACTGCTGCACCCGCGTACGAGCGAGGTCGTGGCCGCGGGCATCGTCGAGCGCATCGGCGAGCCGGAGGGCGGGATCGAACATCGCACGGGCGGGCAGCGGATCGAGCAGCGCGAGCCGATCGCCGATCACAGCGCCGGATTGCGGCTGGTCTTCGAGATGTTCGCCCGCACGGGACGGGATCTGACGCGGGCCGGACTGCGTGCGGTCGGGCATCGGGTGGTGCACGGCGGCGAGGTGTTCTACCGACCCACGCTGATCGATGACGAGGTGCTGGCCACCATCGATGAGCTGTCGGTGCTGGCGCCGCTGCACAATCCGGCGAATGTGGCCGGTATTCGCAGCGCGCGGGCGCTGCTGCCGGGGGTGCCGCAGGTCGCGGTATTCGACACGGCCTTCTTCCACGGGCTGCCCGCCGCCGCCAAGACCTACGCCATCGATGCGAAAGTCGCTGCCGCGCACGGTATTCGCCGCTACGGATTCCATGGCACCTCGCACGAGTACGTCTCCGGGCAGGTCGCGCAGTTCCTCGGACGCGAACCGGCGCAGTTGAATCAGATCGTGTTCCACCTGGGCAATGGCGCGTCCGCCTCGGCCATCAGGGGTGGTCGGCCGATCGATACCAGTATGGGTCTCACACCGCTGGAGGGGCTGGTGATGGGCACCCGCTCCGGCGATCTCGATCCGGGTATCGTTCCGCATCTGATGCGTTCGGCCGGACTGGATATCGATGCGGTCGACGCCTTGCTGAACCGGGATTCGGGACTCAAGGGACTTTCCGGTGTCAATGATTTCCGCGCGCTACAGGAATTGATCGATGCGGGTGATCCGGCGGCGCGACTGGCCTACGACGTCTACATCCACCGGTTGCGGCACTATCTCGGGGCATACCTGATCGACCTGGGCGGTGTGGATGTCCTGACTTTCACCGCCGGGGTCGGCGAGAACAGTCCGGCGGTGCGCGCCGACGCGCTGGCGGGTTTGCAACGCTTCGGCATCGCGGTCGATCCGGTGCGCAATGTCGCGAAAGACCGTGTCGCACGGCGTATTTCGCCGGACGACGCGCCCGTCGCGGTGCTGGTCGTTCCGACCAATGAGGAGTTGGCCATCGCGCGGGCCGCGTTGGCGCTGGTGATCCAGGACTGAAGCTCCTTCACGAAATACTCATTGTCGTCCCGCGAGGATGGGTCCCGAATCGGTTCGCGGGGTGCGCCCAGTAGTCGAACCCGATGCTCCGCCACTGGGCTCCCCATAGCCCTCGCCACAACCCGCGGTGTCCGACTGCCCATTGGACACCCTGTGGCGGAGACGGGATTGCGGTCACCACTCGTGCCGCGACCGATTCCGGCCCGGTCGGCCGCACTTCCCTCCCGACCGGGCCATCCCCGCCATCACATCCAGGTCTTGGCGCGCATGGTATTGGCCAAATCGACCAGGGCGTAACGATGTTGACGACCGGGCGCGCCTCGGGCAAGCGTGCGCAGCCCCGCCTCCGTGCCCGCTCGCAAGTCCCGCTCGTCGAACGGATTGCCGAACAGCCTGGCGTCGGGGCGTTTCGGCGTATTGCCCGCCTGCAACCAGGCCAGGGCCGCACCGAGCACCAGCACCCGCATCTGCACCGCCCGTCCTTCGCCCGGCGGCAGGCTCAGTATCCGCGAGGCCGCGATGTGCAGGGTGGCCTCCGCCAGTTCGGCCACGGGGGCGGCGGTGAGCAGGAGCAGCACCGCCGTCATCCGGGCGGTGGTGTAGTGGCGGGAGGTGGCGGGCACCTGGTCGAGGGCGTCGACCGCCTCCGGCACCCGATCGGCTGCCGCGAGCTGTCTGGCCAGGCCGAAGGCCGCGCTCACCGCGCCGCGGTCGGTGCGCCACACGGTCTGGTACAGGGTGGTCGCGTAGTCGCGCCAGAGCTCGGGTTCTGGTGCTTCCCAGTTCTGCAGGATCAGTTCCGCCGTGGCGGCCTGGGCGAGTTTGGGGGCGATCTCGCCGGGCAGCACCCGAAGCACCGCGTCGAAGGCGGCGAAAGCGGGCTCGAAGTCGAGTTCGAGCAGTTGGGCCTGGCCGGTGTACCAGTCGACGCGCCAGTCGCGTCGCTCGGGCAGGCGTTGCAGCAGATGCAGTACGGCCGCCGCCTCGCCCAGATCCAGCCTGACCCGCGCCTCGGCCAGGGTGAGTTCGAGATCCAGTGTCGCGGGGGCGTTTTCGGTGTCCTTCTCGGCGCGCTCGCGGGCCTCGCGAATGGCGTCGAGCGCCTGAGCCGGATCGGGATGCATGGTCGCGGCCAGCAGCGGGGCCGCCGGATCGGTCGAATCGAGCAGCGGGAAGGCCAGTGCCGCGACGACTTCCGCCGCGCGTAGTCGACTGCTGCGGGCCTCCCCGTCGACATAGGCGTCGGTCTGGCTGATCAATTCCTCGGTGCCGAAGGTGCCGCGCGGCGGGCTGAAAACCGTGGACAGTTGGGGATGTTCGGCCCCGGTCTCCATGGACAGGATCTCCCGCAACACCCCGGCGAGTTGCGCGGATATGGCGCGGGCCGATGGAAAACGCTGCGCCGGGTCGGCATCGGTCGCGCAGAGGAGTAGTCGGTGGAAGAACTCGTAGCGGCGTAGCGTCGGCTCGTCCTGCGGTTCGGGGATGCCGTCGAGGTAGCGGCCCTGTTCCATCGGCATGTTCAGCGTGAGCACGGCCAGGGTGCGACCGACGGTGTAGATGTCCGAGGCCACCGTCGGACCGGTCTTGGCGATCTCCGGTGCCTGAAAACCCCTGGTGCCATAGAGGTTTCCGTACGATTCGACGGTGGCCACCGCGCCGAGATCGATGAGTTTGACCTGATCCTCGGTGACCATGATGTTGTCGGGTTTCAGATCGTTGTAGGTCAGGCCGATCGAATGCAGGTAGTCCAGCGCGGGCAGGATTTCCATGATGTAGGCGATGGCCTCGGCGACCGGCATGCGCGCGGGCCGGGTGTAGGTGTCGAGGATATCGCGCAGCGAGCGCCCGCCCACGTACTCCATGACGATATAGCCCACCGGCGCGCCGTCCGGATCGGTGTGCTCGACGAAGTTGTGGATCTTGACGATGCTGGAATGCGCCACCTCCGCGAGGAATTGGCGTTCGGCAAGCGCCACCGCCTGAGCCTCGGCATCGCCGGAGTGCAGCAGGCCCTTGAGCACCACCCAGCGGTCGTTGACATTGCGATCGACGGCCAGATAGATCCAGCCGAGTCCACCGTGCGCGATACAGCCCTGCACCTCGTATTGGCTCGCGACGGTATCGCCCTCGTTCAGTGAGGGCCGGAAATCGTATGGCGCGCCGCAGGTTTTGCACACGCCGGTGGTGGTGGCCGGACGGGTGGCACTGGCCCTGCCGACGGGATTGCCGCAGCGCCAGCAGAACCGCCTGCCCTCGGCGACCACCGGATCGTCGAGCACCGCCGTGCGCGGATCGACCGGCGGCACCGCGGGGATGGGCACCAGACCCGCGCCGAGTCTGCGGACAGCGCCGCGCGCCCGACCCGAGCGGCTGCGTCCCGAAGTTCGCACGGTCGCACCGGAATTCATCGCCGATTCGGTCCGGCCCGGATTGAGTTCGGTGGGTTTGGCGGCCGAGGACGGATCGACGGAAGGCTGCGCCCCGGAACCGGATTCGGGAGGTTCCTGGCCGGGGGGCTGCGGCTGGGTCATCGGTGTCAGTCCTGATAAGTGGGAACGGGCGGCCCCTGGGTGGGACCGAGCACGGCTTGCAACCACTGCCGGTAGAGGCGATTCCAGGTGCCGTCGGCTCGGATGCGGTCCAGCGTGCCGTTCACCGCGCGCACCAGATCGTCGCTGCCTTTGGAGATGCCGATGCCGTACGGTTCGGAGCTGATCGGGCCGCCGACCAATTCGGTGTACGGGTCCTGCGCGGCCATACCGGCCAGGATGGCGTCGTCGGTGCTGACCGCGTCGACCTGCCGCTGCTGCAATGCCACCAGGCAGTCGGCCCAACTCGGCACGGTGAGCACGGTGGCGGCGGGCTGGCCGCGACGCATATTGTCCAGCGAGGTGGTGCCGCGCACGATGCACACCCGCTTGCCCGCCAGGTCGGCCATGCCGTTGATCCCGGAATTGCGCACCACCAGCACCCGCTGGCCTGCCCGCAGATAGACCGTGGAGAAGGTGACCTTCTGGCGGCGCTCGCAGGTGATGGTCATGGTCTTGGTCACCACGTCCACGGTGTGATTCTGCAGCGCCTGCTCCCGGTCGCCGGAGCCGATGGTGCGGAAATCGATCAGGTCCGGATTGCCGAGCAGGTCGCGGGCGACCTCGCGGGCGATATCGGCGTCGAAGCCGACGACCGTGCCGCTGATCGGGTCGCGGAAGCTGAACAGATTGCTTCCGGTGTCCAGGCCGACCACCAGCCTGCCCCGCGCGCGGATCGCGTCGAGGGTCGGACCGCCGGTCGCGGCGGGTCGCAGACTGGCCGTCGGATCGCCGCACCGGCTCTGATTCACCGGGGGCAGTGGGGAATTGGTGAGGATCGGCACGGCCTGGGCGGGCAGCGGCATCTCGGTGTACGAGCCGGCGCGCGCGGGCGTGGCGGGTCCTTCGGATTTGGCGCAGCCGCCCAGTAGTGCGGCGGTCGCGGCAACCACGGCGATGACGCGGGCACGTCTCATCGATACTCCCTGAGTCGGGGCCACAGGCCGATCGCCACATAACATGCGGCCAGGATGCCCAGTGCGAAGGCACCGGGGGAGAGGAAGTCGAGGATCCGGGCGGCTTCGGAGATATTGTCGCGCAACGTGGTTCGCGTCACGCCGAGCCCTTTGTCCAGCGCCGAGTCCAGCGTGGCCACCTGTGCGGCGGCGTCGGCCGCGCCGGGGCCGGTGGCCACCGCGGCCGCGCCCGTATAGTCGCCGCGCGCCAGGGTGTCGTTCATGCGCTGATGCGCGGAGCGCCAACGATCCAGCGCCACACGGGCATTGGCGATATCCCCGACGGCGGGCGCGTTCTTGGGATAACCCGCGAGCAGTTCGGTCAGTCGATTGATACTCGCCTCGTAGGTGCGGTCGTAGTCGCCGGTGGCGTCGCGGCGCACCAGTTTGAGCGTTTCCGCCGAGCGTGCCTGCTGGGTCAGGATGCGACTCTGCGTCAACCGGGTATACGGGACGGCGCCCTCGTCGCGGCCCTCGATCATCGCCGAAGCCGAGATGGCGCCTGCGGCGACCGTCCAGGCCAGCAGCGCGAATATCCCGACCGAGGCCAGTAGCAGACCGAGATTGAATACCCGCCGCCAGCGCCGCGCCAACTCCCACTGCACCAGCACCAGCGCGATCAACGCCAGCAACAGCAGCACGATCGCGGGCCACGGCGGGCGAATGTGATTGCGCTGGGCGGTGTTCACCGCGGCGGAACGGGCATCGGCCAGATCCTGGGCCATCGGCAGCAGTTTGGTCTGCATTTGGTTGGACGCCTCGCTCAAGTACGCCGCGCCGACCGGATATCCGCTGCGATTATTGGCACGGGCGGTCTCCACCAGACCCGTGTACACCGGCAGACCGGTGGCGATTCCGGTGCGCAGCCGCACCTCGGGATCGGCCGCGCTCGGCCCGTGCCCGGATTGGGCGACCAGATCCGCCGCCGCCTCGCCGACCGCCTGGGTGTAGCGATCGCGCACCGCCTGCGGCTCGAGTCCGCCCGCGATGAAGGCGGTGCTGGCCGCCGCGTCCGCGATGGACAGCGAGGTGTAGAGGTGATGGGCGCTCTGCGCGTCCGGCTCGGTCTCCTCCAGCAGCACGTCCAGGGCATGCTGACGGTCGCTGACCGTTGCCGCCGTCGTCGCGCCCGCCGCCAGGCACAGCGCGATGAGCAGCAGACCCATCGCGATCAGCCGCCCCGGCGAGGACTTCACGAACGCGCGCAAGTCGGCCGGGTCGAGTTGCCCGCGCAGTGCGGCGGGCCGGAAGAATCCCGCCTCGGCCCGCTGCGTGGTCGGGGGCTGCTGCTCGACGAGCGCCATGTCCACCTCTCCAGTCTGAGCCGCTGCCTCGGCATTCCCACCGCCGAGGACGACCCCTCGCGCACCGTACCGGCCCGAGGGCCGCCCGTTGCGTTGTTGCGGAAGTTTATTGTGGTTCTGCGGGCGCCGTGCGGTGGAAAACGCCCCCCGGTGCTCGCTGCCGCAGCGGCTGGTGAGGTGGATGTGATGCGTGGTGACGGAGACGGCTGGGCGCTGGGCGCGAACGGAGTGCGGCATTGGGGCCGCTTCGGCGCGGCCGGTCTGCTGCTGCGCGCCCCCTTGGCACGGGGTGGTTCGGCGGTGCTCTTGCAGCATCGCGCGCCGTGGAGCCATCAGGGCGATACCTGGGCGCTGCCCGGCGGTGCGCGCGACAGCGACGAGAGCGCGGTGCTGGCGGCCGTGCGCGAGGCATGGGAGGAAACGGGGATCAAGCCCGACGCGATCACCGTGCGTGGTGAGCGGGTCACCGCGTCCGCGCCGAGCGGCTGGACCTATACGACGGTGATCGCCGACGCCGAACGCCCCCTGCCCACCACGCATAATCTGGAATCCACCGCACTGGCGTGGATTCCGGAGGACGAGGTCGAATCCCGGCCGCTGCATCCCGGTTTCGCGGCGGCGTGGCCAGGGTTGCGCGCCGCTCCCGCCCGGCTGTCGCTGGTCGAACTGGCCGATTCCGCCAGGTTGGCGCGGCTGCTGCCGCGCACCGTCGATCTCGCCGACCGCGGTTTCCTCTGGCTGCACACCGACCTGCGCGGACCGGGCGACTACGCGCACCTGCTCGAATCCGATTCCGCCGCCGTCGAATCCGGTGGTTTGGCGGTGACCAGGGCGCAGTTGCTCTCCTGAATCAGTCGGTTGGGAGCGCGGATCTCAGTGCGCGGGCGGCGGCTTCGGGATCCTCGGCCCGAGTGATGGCCCGCACGACCACGATTCGAGTCGCGCCCGCGGCCAGCACCTCGGGCAGGCGCTCCCCGTCGATACCGCCGATGGCGAACCAGGGGCGGGTCGGACGCGCGTCGGCGGTGGCGCGGACCAGGTCCAACCCTGCGGGCGCGCGGGCGGGTTTGGTGGGCGTGTCCCAGACCGGGCCGGTGCAGAAGTAGTCGATGTCCGGGTCGACGGCGGCGAGCTCGGCCTGATCGCGATCGTGGGAGGACCGACCGATGACCACCTCCGGCCCGACGATCCGCCTGGCGTGCCGGGGCGGCAGATCCCCTTGACCGAGGTGCAGCACATCCGCTCCGGCGGCGTGCGCGATATCGGCCCGATCGTTCACCGCGAGCAACGCGCCGTGCCGGTGGGTGGCCGCTTTCAGCACGGCCAGCGCGTCCAGTTCCGCGCCCGCCTCGAGCGGGCCGAAGCGGGCCTCGCCCGGCGAACCCTTGTCGCGCAGTTGGATGATGTCCACCCCGCCCGCGAGCGCCGCCTCGGCGAACTGGGCCAGGTCGCCCCGCTCGCGCCGGGCGTCGGTGCACAGATACAGCCGCGCCGAGGTCAGGCGCTGTCCGGGCGTGGCGCCGCGGTGGGAATGGGACGGTTGCACGTGCTCGACCGTAGCCGCGCTAACGTTGGGATGCGAACGAGCGGCGGGCGGACCCGACATGCCCCCTCGCGGATCATCGGTCGGTCCGCCGGTCGCGCATCGAGTGGTAGAGGTGAGGCGCATGCGGACAGTGGCCGTCGTCGGCGGCGGTGCCATCGGTCTGGGCGCGGCCTGGCGGGCCGCCGCAGCGGGATGGTCGGTGACGCTGTTCGATCCCGCCCCCGGCACCGGCGCCTCGTGGGTCGCGGGCGGCATGCTGGCCCCGCTGTCGGAGGGCTGGCCGGGCGAGGATCGAGTCCTCGATTTCGGCGCCGCCGCTTTGGCGCACTGGCCGGAGTTCGCGGCGCGGCTCGAGCGGGTCACCGGGATCGATGTCTTCGTGGCCGATTCGACGCTCACCGTCGCGCTGGATGCCGCCGACGCCGCCGACCTGCGCACCGTCGCGGATTGGGTGGGCGGTCGCGGTCACGACCTGCGCCTGCTGGACCGGTCCGCCGTGCGCGCGCTGGAACCGGCCCTCGCGCGCACCGTCCGAGCCGGCCTGCTGGCCCCCGCCGAACCCGCCATCGACAATCGCCGCCTGGTAGGCGCACTGCGTCGCGCCTGCGCCGATGCGGGAGTCGAGTCGCGCGCCGAGACCGTCACCGACCTGGCCGACCTGCCGCACGATCAGATCGTCTTGGCCGCCGGATCGGCCTCGGCCCGGCTCTGGCCCGAACTGCCGGTGCGCCCGGTGAAGGGCGAGATCCTGCGCCTGCGCCGCAGGCCGGGTGTCGCGCCGCCGCCGCAGCGGGTGATTAGGGCCAGGGTGCACGGCCGCCCCGTCTATATGGTGCCGCGCGCGGACGGCCTGGTCATCGGCGCGACACAATACGAGGCAGGCGACACCGAGGTCACCGTGGCCGGTGTGCGCGATCTGATCGCCGACGCCGAGGCCGTCCTGCCCGGTATCGGCGACTACGAACTGGCCGAGGCGAGTGCGGGTCTGCGTCCGGGCAGCCCGGACAATCTGCCGCTGCTCGGCCGCCTGTCCGACCGGGTGGTCGCGGCCACCGGTCATGGGCGCAATGGCATGCTCGCCGTCGCACTGACCGCCGACGCGGTCTGCGCCGAACTCGGCGGCGCCGGTCTCGCGGAGGTGGCATCGGCCGCCCCGCAGCGTTTTTCGTCACTCGCAGGAGGAGTTCGATGAGTATTCCGATCGGGATCACCGTGAACGGGAGCGCGCACGAGTTCGCCGAACCGCTGTCGGTGCGCGACCTGCTGACCCGGCTCGACCTGCCCACCCGTGGGGTCGCGGTGGCCGTGGACGGCGCGGTCTTCCCCAAATCGCGCTGGGACGAGTCGGTCGGGCGCGGCTGGTCGGTGGAGATCCTGACGGCGGTGCAAGGTGGCTGAGGACCTGCTGCGCATCGCGGACCGGGAGTTCGGTTCCCGGCTGATCATGGGCACCGGCGGCGCGGAGAGCCTGTCGGTGCTGGAGGAGGCGCTGCTCGCCTCCGGGACCGAGCTGACCACGGTCGCCATGCGGCGGGTGGACGCGGCGGGCCGCACCGGTGTGCTCGATCTGCTCAAACGACTGGGTATCGCACCGCTGCCGAATACGGCGGGTTGTCGCACGGCGGCCGAGGCGGTGCTCACCGCGCAGCTCGCCGCCGAGGCACTCGACACCAAGTGGATCAAGCTGGAAGTGGTCGCCGACGAGCGCACCCTGCTGCCCGATCCGCTCGAATTGCTCGATGCCGCCGAACAATTGGTGGACGCGGGTTTCGTCGTGCTGCCCTACACCAATGACGATCCGATTCTGGCCCGGCGGCTGGAGGAGGCGGGCTGCGCGGCGGTCATGCCGCTGGGCGCGCCGATCGGCACCGGACTCGGCATCGGCAATCCGCACAATATCGAGATGATCGCGGCGGCGGCGGGTGTGCCGGTCATCCTGGACGCGGGGATCGGCACCGCCAGCGATGCCGCCCTGGCCATGGAACTGGGCTGTTCGGCGGTGCTGTTGGCCACGGCGGTCACCAGGGCGCAGGAACCGGTGCTCATGGCCGCGGCGATGGCCGACGCGGTGCGGGCCGGTCGGCTGGCGCGTCGGGCCGGGCGCATTCCGAAGCGTTTCTGGGCGCAGGCGTCCTCGCCCGCACGCTGAGTTTCCCCGCGAGCTCAACGGCCGGGAACCTGGCGCGATGTCCGATTCACCCCCGTTTACCGGGGCAGGGGTGCGGTAGGGGTCCGAGTCATCCTCGAGGATGATCGAATTCGGCACCTTCTATTGACGCGCGGCCGCCGAATATGCGGAATGCTGGACCGCATGATCGAGCTGAGGGGACTGACCAAACACTATGGCCAGACCGTCGCGGTTCAGGATCTGTCCTTCACCGTCCATCCCGGACAGGTGACGGGCTTCCTCGGTCCGAACGGCGCGGGCAAGTCGACCACGATGCGGATGATCCTGGGATTGGATCGCCCCACCGGTGGCACCGCCCTCATCGATGGCAAGCCCTACCACGAGCTGACCCATCCGCTGCGCACCGTCGGTGCGCTGCTCGACGCCAAATGGGTGCATCCCAATAGGTCGGCCCGCGCGCATCTGCAATGGCTGGCCGCCTCCAATGACCTCGCCATGTCGCGGGTGGAGGAGGTGCTGCGGTTGGTCGGCCTGTCCGAGGTGGCGGGCAAACCGGCGGGCGGCTTCTCCCTGGGCATGTCGCAGCGGCTCGGGTTGGCGGGCGCGCTGCTCGGCGATCCGCACGTGCTGCTGTTCGACGAGCCGGTCAACGGTCTGGATCCCGAGGGCATCCTGTGGATCCGCCGGTTCATGCAGCGGTTGGCCGCCGAGGGGCGCACGGTGCTGGTCTCCAGTCACCTGCTCTCCGAGATGGCGCTCACCGCCGAACATCTCGTCGTCATCGGCCGGGGTCAGTTGATCTCCGATTCCACCACACAGGAGTTCGTCGAGCGCGCCTCGGAATCCTCGGTGCGCGTGCGCAGTCCACAGTTGGATCAGTTGCGCAGCCTGCTCACCTCCAATGGGATGACAGTCCGCGAGGACGGTGCGGGCCAGGACGGTCCGGCCCTGGTGGTCGCCGCGACCACCAGCGACGCGGTCGGAAAGTTGGCGGGCGCCAATGACATCACGCTGTTCGAGCTCGCGCCGCAGCGCGCCTCCCTCGAGGAGGCGTTCATGCGGATGACCGGCGGCGCGGTGCAATACCACGGCGAAGGCGCGGATCTGGTGATGGGAGGCGCACTCTGATGGGCGTATTGGCTGCGGAGCGCATCAAGCTCACCTCGACTCGCTCGCCCCTGTGGTGTGCGGTGCTGACAGTTGTTTTCGCCCTGGGCATCACGGCGCTGTTCGGCCTGCTGCTCAATGTCGCGCACAGCACCTGGGAGAGCAGGCCCGATCTCGGCGCACCGCCGCCGAACGCGGACAACGCCCTGGCCGGATTGGGCATCATGGGCGCCGCGCCGATCATTCCCGGCTTCGGCTACATCCTGATCATGATCCTGGCCACCCTGGCGGTGACGAACGAATACCGTTTCGGCACCATCAAATCCACCTTCCTGGCCATGCCGAATCGCAGCCTGGTGCTCACCACCAAGGCGGCCATGATCGCGGTGGGCGGCGCGCTGCTCTCGGCGGTGCTCACCTTCCTCGGATTCTTCATCCTGAAGGGCGTCACCAATGACGTGGTCGGCCAGACGCTGAGCCTGTCGAACGGCAGTCTGCGCGTGTTCTACGCGGTGCCGATCTTCGTGGCGCTCACGGTCTTCCTCGCGGTGGGTGTCGGTGCGCTGCTGCGGCAGTCGGCGGGCGCGATCAGTCTGCTGATCGTGTGGCCGGTGCTGGTGGAGCCGATCGTCGGTGCCTTCGGCAAGTACGGCAAGAACATCGAGGTGTTCCTGCCCTTCAAGAACGCGGACCGATTCCTGGGCACGGCGGCCGATTCGAGCTACTGGCACTGGGGACCCTGGGTCAGCCTGATCTATTTCGCGGCCTTCGTGGCCATTGTCTTCGGCGCGGCGCTGGTGGTGGTGAATAAGCGCGACGCCTGATTAGACGGCCCGAGTTGCCCTCCCTCGCCACTCGGGTTGTGGATACGCCTGCCTTGTCGGGAGGCCGCGTATCCGACCACCGCCCGCCACTGCCCGGCGGCGGTGCGGCCGGCGGCCCGGTGTGATTCCCCTTCACACCGGGCCGCTGGTGTTTCCAAACGGTAGCGTTGCGTAAACATCGGGTGCGATGTGACGCGGATCGCAGCATCGGGGCTGCGGCCGCCGCTAGCATCGGCTCAGCAACCAAAGCGTTACCCATCGGCGGACCCAATGGCGTGCCCGCTCCGTCCGATGAGAGGTACGACGGTGGCGATCATCAGCGACGAACCGACCCGCGAGCGGCTGCGATACCCTTCACCCGTGAGTCGAACACCTTCCGGCGGTGCAGAATCCGGGGCGATACCGGGCGACGAGCAGCCGGAGGTCGTCATCCCCTTGGAAGAGGTCGAGCGCCGGGCCGCGCGCCGTTCGCGTCCGCTGTCGACCCTGATGAATCAGCGGGACCTGATCGGCGTGCTGCGGCGCGGGCGCGAACTGCTGCCGGGCGATCCGGCCTTCGGCGATCCGCTGTCGGTCACCGGCCCCGGCGGCGCCCGCGCGGTGGCCCGCGCGGCGGACAAACTGGTCGGCGACACCCCGAGCGCGGCGCGCGAGATCGGTTTCGGCGCACTGCAGGTGTGGCAGGCGATGCTCGAGCGAATGGGGCGCGGCAAAGGTAGCCAAGAGGTAACTGTCATGTTCACCGACCTGGTGGCCTTTTCTCGCTGGTCGCTCTCGGCAGGCGATGAGGCCACCCTGGATCTGCTGCGGCGGGTGGCCAAGGCCATCGAACCGCCGATCGCCGAACGCGGCGGGCAGGTCGTCAAGCGGATGGGCGACGGCGTGATGGCCGTATTCCCGTCGGCGGACCCGGCGGTTCGCGCGGCCATCGCGGCCAAAGCGGCCCTCGGTGAGGTGGAGGTGAACGGCTACCGGCCGCGCATGCGGATCGGTCTGCACACCGGGTCGCCGCGCGAGATCGGCGGGGACTGGCTCGGGGTGGATGTCACGATCGCGGCGCGGGTGATGGAGGCGGGCGGCAATGGCAACACCATGCTCTCCGAGGCCACCCTCGACGGGCTGGACGAGCCGACCCTGGCCGAACTGGGCCTGGTGGCCAAACCGTATCGGCGCAGCTTCTTCGCCGCGCCGCTGAGCGGGGTGCCCGAGGACCTGCGGATCTTCCGGTTGTCCGGAGCGTAGTTACCGCATCCAGAGCACCGCGCCGACCGCGGCGAGGACCGCGCACACGCCGAGCGAGATCGACAGCCTGCGCGAGGTCTTCCATGTCGTATAGGCCCCGCCGAGGAGGAATCCGGCGAGGGCGAACAGGACGATAACCGCTGCGTTCACCCCTCGATTTTGTCATCCTGCAAGGTGGCTCCCCCGCGCGGATCGCAAGGCGCGAATTAACAAGCACGCGTGCTTGCTTTTTTGGAAGTCGGATGTGATGCTGGACTCCGGAACGTGGACCGCACCGGGGGCGGCAGTGGTCGCCCCCGGCTCCGTACAGGAGGCAAATCCCTGATGAGTGCGCTGACCGCCGATCCGGATCTGATCCGAATCGGCAACTGTTCCGGCTTCTACGGCGACCGATTCGCCGCCATGCGCGAGATGTTGGAAGGCGGGCGCCTCGATGTGCTCACCGGCGACTATCTCGCCGAGTTGACCATGCTGATCCTGGGTCGCGACCGAATGAAGGACGCGAACCTGGGCTACGCGAAAACCTTTGTGCGCCAGATCGAGGACTGCCTCGGGCTGGCGCTCGAACGCGGCGTGCGCATTGTCGCCAACGCGGGCGGACTCAATCCCGCCGGACTGGCCGAACAACTGCGCAAGGTTGCCGCCGGTCTCGGACTCGACGCCAAGATCGCCCACGTCGAAGGCGACGACCTGACCGGCCGCGCGGCCGAATTGGGCCTCGGCGCACCGCTGACCGCCAATGCCTATCTCGGCGCGTGGGGCATCGTGGCCTGTCTGAACGCGGGCGCGGATATCGTGGTGACCGGCCGGATCACCGACGCCTCCGTGGTCCTCGGCCCGGCGGCGGCCCACTTCGGTTGGGGCCGCACCGATTACGACGCGCTCGCGGGCGCGGTGGTGGCGGGCCACGTGGTCGAATGCGGAACCCAGGCCACCGGCGGCAATTTCGCCTTCTTCACCGAACTGGCCGACCTCGGCCGCCCCGGTTTCCCGATCGCCGAGATCCGTCGCGACGGCAGCAGTGTCATCACCAAGCACGCGGGCACCGGCGGCGCGGTGACGGTGGATACCGTCGCGGCGCAGTTGATGTACGAGATCCAGGGCGCGCGCTACGCCGGTCCCGACGTGACGGCCCGCCTGGACAGCATCCGCCTGTCCGCGGCGGGCGCCGATCGGGTGCGCATCGACGCGGTCACCGGCGAGGCGCCCCCGCCCACCCTCAAGGTTTCGCTCAATACCCTCGGCGGCTTCCGCAACGAGATGGAGTTCATCCTCACCGGACTCGATATCGAGGCGAAAGCCGAACTGGCACAGCGGCAATTGGAGGCCTGGCTGCCGGTGCGTCCGGCCGAGCTGAGTTGGACCCTGGCCCGCCTGGACCGGCCCGATGCCGCGACCGAGGAGCAGGCCAGCGCGCTGCTGCGCTGTGTGGTGCGCGATCCGGACCCGAACAAGGTGGGACGCGCCTTCGCCAATGTCGCGGTCGAATTGGCGTTGGCGAGCTATCCCGGATGCAGCTTCACCACCCTGCCCGGCAACGGATCGCCCTACGGCGTCTATACGCCCGGCTATGTCGAGGCGACGCAGGTGCCGCATATCGCGGTGCTCCCGGACGGCACGCGGGTCGATATCGACCCGGCGGCGCAGACCAGGGAACTGGTCGAGGTGCCCGAACCCGAACTGCCGCAACCCTGGCCGCACGGCGCGACCCGCCGCGCCCCGCTGGGCGCGATCGCCATGGCCCGCAGCGGCGACAAGGGCGGCAATGCCAATATCGGCGTGTGGGTGCGCGAGGAGGCGCAGTGGCGCTGGCTGGTCGACACGCTCACCGTCACCCGGCTCAAACAGTTGCTGCCCGAGACGGATTCGCTCACCGTCACCCGCCACGTGCTGCCGAATCTGCGCGCGGTGAATTTCATTGTCGAGGACCTGCTCGGCAAGGGCGTGGCCTACCAGGCCCGATTCGATCCACAGGCGAAGGGACTCGGCGAATGGCTGCGGTCCCGCCACCTCGACATTCCGAGGGAGCTGCTGGCATGACCAAGGTGTGGGACACCCCCGAACGACGCGAATTACGCGCCACGGTAAGGGGTTTCGTGGAACGCGAGGTGCTGCCCCAGCTCGACGGATGGGAGCGGTCCGGGGAGATCCCGCGCGAACTGCACCAGAAGGCGGGCGCGCTGGGCCTGCTCGGCGCGCAGTTCCCGGAGTCGGCGGGCGGCGCGGGCGGCGACCCGGTGGACGCGCTCATCGTCTGCGAGGAATTCCACCAGGCGGGCGCGTCGGGCGGGCTGTTCGCCTCGCTGTTCACCTGCGGTATCTCGGTGCCGCACATCATCGCCGCGGGCGATACCGCGCAGATCGAGCGCTGGGTGCGGCCGACCCTCGCGGGGGAGCGGATCGGTTCGCTCGCCATCACCGAACCCGGTGGCGGCTCGGATGTCTCGCATCTGCGGACCACCGCGCGCCGCGACGGCGACCACTATGTGGTCAATGGCGCGAAGACCTACATCACCTCCGGTGTGCGGGCCGACTACGTGGTCACCGCCGTGCGCACCGGCGGGCCGAGTTCCGGCGGCGTCTCGCTGCTGATCATCGACAAGGACACCCCGGGATTCACCGTCGGCCGCAAACTGGAGAAGATGGGCTGGCTGGCCTCCGACACCGCCGAACTGTCCTATGTGGACGCGCGGGTGCCGGTGGAGAATCTGGTCGGACCGGAGAATTCCGGATTCCTGCAGATCGCGGGCGCGTTCGTCAGCGAACGGGTGGGTTTGGCGGTGCAGGCGTATTCGAGTGCGCAGCGCTGCCTGGATCTGACCCTGGAATGGGTGCGTGCGCGCGAGACCTTCGGACGCCCGCTGATCAGCAGGCAGGCCGTGCAGAACACGGTCACCGAGATGGCGCGCCGCATCGATGTCGCCAGGGTGTACACCCGCACGCTCGCCGAGCGGTCGGCCGCCGGCGAGACCGATCTGATCGCGGAGGTCTGTTTCGCCAAGAACACCGCCGTGGAAGCGGGGGAATGGGTGGCCAATCAGGCCGTGCAATTGTTCGGCGGACTCGGCTATATGCGCGAATCGGAGATCGAACGCCAGTACCGTGATATGCGGATCCTCGGTATCGGCGGCGGTACGACCGAAATTCTGACCGGCCTGGCCGCGAAGCGATTGGGGTATCAGTCATGACGAGGCTGCGCAGCGCGCTCGATCCGAATACCGCGGAGTACCGGGCGGCGGCCGAGGCGATGATGGCCAAACTCGCCGAGGTCGACGCCGAGTTCGCCAAGAATATCGGTGGCGGCGGCCCGGAGAAGGTGGCGCGGCATCGCAAGCGCGGCAAGCTCACCGCGCGCGAACGCATCGAACTGCTCGTCGACGAGGATGCGCCCTTCCTGGAGCTGTGTCCGCTGGCCGCCTGGGGCAGCGAATTCCATGTCGGCGCGAGCGTGATCGCGGGGATCGGCATTGTCGAGGGCGTCGAATGTTTGATCGTCGCGCCCGATCCGACGGTGCGCGGCGGCACCTCCAATCCCTGGACGCTGCGCAAGAACCTGCGCATGAACGATATCGCCATGCAGAACCGGCTTCCGGTGATCGCGCTGGTGGAATCGGGTGGCGCGGATCTGCCGACGCAGAAAGAGGTCTTCGTGCCGGGCGGTCGCATGTTCCGCGATCTGACCCGGCTCTCGGCCGCCGGAATACCCACCATCGCACTGGTTTTCGGCAATTCGACGGCGGGTGGGGCCTATATCCCCGGCATGTCCGACTACACGGTCATGATCAAGGAGCGCTCCAAGGTCTTCCTCGCCGGTCCGCCGCTGGTCAAGATGGCCACCGGCGAGGAATCCGATGACGAATCGCTGGGCGGCGCCGATATGCACGCCCGCGTCTCCGGTCTGGCCGACTACCTGGCCGCCGACGAGCCGGACGCGATTCGGATCGGACGTTCGATCGTCAAACGGCTGAATTGGCGCAAGCAGGGGCCGAGTCCGCGCGCCGAAATCGTCGAACCGCGGTACGACCAGGAGGAATTGCTCGGTATCGTGCCCTCGGATCTGAAGATCCCCTTCGATCCGCGCGAGGTGATCGCGCGCATCGTCGACGATTCGGATTTCGACGAATTCAAACCGCTCTACGGTGGCAGCCTGGTGACGGGATGGGCGGAGCTGCACGGCTATCCGGTCGGCATCCTGGCCAACGCGCGCGGCGTGCTGTTCTCCGAGGAGTCGCAGAAGGCCACCCAGTTCATTCAACTGGCCAACCGGTCGAATACGCCGCTGCTGTTCCTGCACAACACCACCGGCTATATGGTCGGCAAGGAATTCGAGCAGAAGGGCATCATCAAGCATGGCGCGATGATGATCAACGCGGTCTCCAATTCCAAGGTGCCGCATATCTCGCTGCTCATCGGCGCGTCCTACGGTGCGGGTCACTACGGCATGTGCGGGCGGGCCTATGATCCGCGCTTCCTATTCGCCTGGCCCAGTGCGAAGTCCGCCGTCATGGGCGGTGCGCAATTGGCCGGTGTCATCTCCATTGTCGGCCGCGCCGCCGCCGAATCGCGCGGTATGCCCTTCGACGAGGAGGCCGACGCGGGTATGCGCGCCATGGTGGAGGCGCAGATCGAGGCGGAATCGCTGGCCATGTTCATGTCGGGCCGCCTCTACGACGACGGCGTGATCGATCCGCGCGACACCAGGACGGTATTGGGTATGGCGCTCTCGGCCATCCACAATGCCCCGATCGAGGGTGCCGACGGCTTCGGCGTCTTCCGGATGTGAGGCACCCAGTGGAAATCTCGAAGGTTCTGGTCGCGAATCGCGGCGAGATCGCGCGCCGGGTATTCGCCACTTGTCGGCGCATGGGGCTGGGCACCGTGGCGGTCTATTCCGACGCCGATGCCGACTCCCCGCATGTCGTCGAGGCCGATACGGCCGTCCGGTTGCCGGGCAACACGCCTGCCGAGACCTACCTGCGTGGCGACTCGGTGATCGCCGCCGCGCGGGCGGCGGGTGCCGATGCCATCCATCCCGGCTACGGATTCCTTTCCGAGAACGCGGATTTCGCGCGCGCCGTGCAGGACGCGGGCCTCCTCTGGATCGGGCCGCCCGTGGCGGCCATCGAGCAGATGGGCTCGAAGGTGGCCGCCAAGAAGTTGATGGATGCCGCGGGCGTCCCGGTGCTGGCCGAACTCGATCCCGCCGAGGTGACCGAGGCGCACCTGCCGGTGCTGATCAAAGCGTCGGCGGGCGGCGGCGGTCGCGGTATGCGCGTGGTGCGCGAGTTGGCCGAGCTCGACGACCAAATCGCCGCTGCCAGTAGGGAAGCCGAATCCGCGTTCGGCGATCCGACCGTCTTCTGCGAGCGCTACCTGGCCACGGGTCGCCATATCGAGGTGCAGATCATGGCCGACGCGCACGGTGTCACCTGGGCGGTGGGGGAGCGCGAATGCTCCATTCAGCGCCGACATCAGAAGGTGGTGGAGGAAGCCCCCTCGCCGCTGGTGGAGCGTATCGGACACGCGATGCGCGCGTCAGGCCCGGAGGAGGTAGCGGAGCGTAACCACGGAGGGGTCGCGCGCATCGCCAATGGAAACAGCATGCGCGAGCGGCTTTTCCAAGCCGCGCGGCTGGCGGCGGAGGCCATCGGATACACCGGAGCCGGCACCGTCGAATTCCTGGCCGACGAGGCGGGCGAATTCTTCTTCCTGGAGATGAATACCCGTCTCCAGGTGGAACATCCGGTCACCGAATGCACCACCGGACTGGATCTGGTCCGGCTGCAACTGTCGGTCGCCGCCGGTGCGGCGCTGCCCGCGCAACCGCCGGCCATGCGCGGACATTCGATCGAAGTCCGCCTCTACGCCGAGGATCCCGCACAGGACTGGCAGCCGCAGAGCGGCACCCTGCACCGTATCGAAATCCCCATGGTGGCAGCGGAATTCGATCTGCTGGACCGGTCGGGCGTGCGTCTGGACTCGGGTGTGGTGGACGGTTCGGTGGTCGGCGTGCACTACGACCCGATGCTCGCGAAGGTCATCTCCTACGCCGAAACCCGCGCCGAGGCCGCGCGATTGCTGGCCGACGCGCTGCGCCGCGCGCGCGTGCACGGTCTGGTGACCAACCGGGAGCTGCTGGTGCGGGTGCTGCGCCACCCGGCCTTCCTCGCGGGCGACACCGATACGGCCTTCTTCGAGACACATGGATTATCCACTCTCGCAGCACCTTTGGCGAGCGAGGAAGATGAGCGACTGAGCATTGTCGCGGCGGCATTGGCCGACGCGGCGGCCAACCGCCGTGCGGCGCGAGTGGGCGGCCCTCTGCCGAGCGGCTGGCGCAACCTGCCTGCGCAGTCGCAGCAGAAGCGGTACGAGAGCCGGGTCAGCGGTGTGCACGAGATCGGATACCGGTTCACCAGGGGCGGTGTCGAAGTGGACGGATCGGCGGGGCTCGAGCTGATCGAGGCCACTCCCGAACGCGTCGTACTCGGCGTATCCGGCGGTGTCCGAAGGGATTTCGCGGTCGCCCGCTACGGTGAGCTGGTGTGCGTCGATTCGGCGCTCGGTCCGGTGAGCGTGCGCAGGCTGCCCCGCTTCACCGACCCGGCCGATCAGGTGGCCCTGGGATCGCTGCTCGCGCCCATGCCCGGCAGCGTGATTCGGCTCGGGGCGCAGGCGGGCGCGCGGGTCGCGGCCGGTCAGCCGATCCTGTGGCTGGAGGCCATGAAGATGGAGCACAAGATCCTCGCCCCCGCCGCAGGCGTGCTCACCGCCCTCAATGTCAGCGTTGGTCAGCAGGTCGATGTCGGCGCCGTACTCGCGGTGCTCGACCCGGAAACCCAGGAGTGAATCCGATGAGCTTCATCGAATCCGAAGAGCAGAAGGCGCTGCGGGCCGCCGTGGCCGCGCTGGCCGCCAAATACAACTACCGCGACTACGTCCTGCCCAAGGCGCGCCGCAACGAACCGCTGGACGAACTGTGGGCCGAGGCGGGCGCGCTGGGCTTCCTCGGGGTGAACCTGCCCGAGGAGTACGGCGGCGGCGGTGCGGGCATGTACGAATTGGCGCTGGTGATGGAGGAATTGGCCGCGCAGGGCGCGGGTCTGCTGCTCATGGTGGTCTCGCCGGCCATCTGCGGCACCATCATCACCCGCTACGGCACCGACGCCCAGAAGCAGACCTGGCTGCCCACACTCTCCGACGGGTCGGCCAAGATGGTCTTCGGCATCACCGAACCCGACGCGGGCTCCAATTCGCACCAGATCACCACCACCGCCCACCGCAACGGTGACGATTGGCTGCTCACCGGCCGCAAGATCTTCATCTCCGGGGTGGATCAGGCCGAGGCGGTGCTCATCGTGGCGCGCACCGAGGATCACAAGACCGGCAAACTCAAGCCCGCGCTGTTCATCGTCCCGACCGACGCCCCCGGCTTCGTGAAGACGCCGCAGGAGATGGACATCATCGAGCCCGACCATCAGTTCACGCTGTTCCTCGACGAGGTCCGCCTGCCCGCCGACGCGCTGGTCGGCAAGGAGGACGCGGCGCTGATGCAGTTGTTCGCCGGACTCAATCCCGAGCGCATCATGGGCGCGGCCATGGCGGTCGGCATGGGCCGCTATGCCATCGATCGGGCCGTGGAGTACGCGCGCGAGCGCACGGTGTGGAAGTCGCCGATCGGTGCGCACCAAGGTATCTCGCATCCGCTGGCCCAGGTCAAGGTGGAGGTGGAGCTGGCCAAGCTGATGATGCAGAAGGCCGCGACCCTCTACGACGCGGGCGAGGAGATGGGTGCGGCCGAGGCCGCGAATATGGCCAAGTACGCCGCCGCCGAGGCCAGTATCAAGGCGCTGGACCAGGCCATTCAGACCCACGGCGGGTCCGGCCTCACCAAGGAGTACGGTCTGGCCGCCATGCTCGCCGCGGCCCGGATCGGGCGCATCGCGCCGGTCAGCCGGGAGATGGTGCTCAATTTCGTCGCCCAGCACTCGCTCGGCCTGCCCAAGTCCTACTGAGGAGGGTCGATGACCGAGAACGACGGTGGTGCGGTGCCTTTCGTGCGCTATTCGGTGGATGCGGCAATCGCGACGCTCACACTGGACTCCCCGCACAACCGCAATGCGCTCTCCAGCAAGCTGGTTCGGGAATTCCGCGCCGGACTCGATCGCGCCGCCGCCGATCCGGCGGTGCGCGCGATCGTGCTGGCGCACACCGGGAATACCTTCAGCGCGGGCGCCGACCTCACCGAGGCGGGCAATGCCGATCCGGCCGTCGCCGCCGACGAGCGCACCAGGCTGATGATCGCAGTGCTGCGGCGGCTGGTCGAGATTCCGAAACCGGTGCTCGCGCAGATCGATGGCAATGTCAGGGCGGGCGGTATGGGCATCGTGGCGGCCTGCGATATCGCGGTGGCCGGACCCGCCAGTTCCTTCGCGCTCACCGAAGTGCGAATCGGGTTGGCCCCGTTCATGATCTCGCTCAGCCTGCTGCCGAGGATGGACGCGCGCGCGGCGAGCCGCTACTACCTGACCGGTGAGCGGTTCGACGCCGCGGAGGCCGCCCGCATCGGCCTGGTGACCGCGGCCGTCGCCGATCCTGCGGCCGAGATCGCCCGGCTCTGCGCCGAATTGCGCAAGGGCGCACCGCAGGGGCTGGCCGAGGCCAAACGGTTGGTCAACGCGCCGATCCTCGCCGAATTCGACACTTCCGCCGAGGAGTTGGCCCGCCGCTCGGCCGCCTTCTTCGGCACCGCGCAGGTGCACGAGGGCATGATGGCCTTTCTGCAGCGTCGCCCGGCGAGCTGGGCGGTAGCGGCCGACGTGGCGGCCACGCCGAACAGGGCAGAATAACGCCATGGCGACACCCCACGAACCCAAGCAGGACCGCAGCCGAGCAACTCGGCAGCGCCTGCTCGAGGCGACCATCGACTGCCTGGCCGAACTCGGCTGGGCGGCGGCCACCGTGGCCGTGGTCGCCGAGCGGGCCGGGGTGTCACGTGGCGCTGCCCAGCACCACTTCCCCACCCGCGAGGATCTGATCACGGCCGCGCTGGAGTACATGTTCGACACCAGGACCGCCCAGGCCAAGCAGGAGGCGGCCCTGCTCGACGCCACCACCGTCGGCGTGGCGCGCACCCACGCCGTGGTGCGCGGGTTGGTCGAGTCCTACACCAGCCCGCTGTTCAAAGCGGCACTGCAGGTGTGGACGTACGCGGCCGCCGACCCGGTGCTGCGCGAGCGAATCGTGCCGTTGGAGGCCAGATTCGGTCGCGTCTCGCACCGCAGGGCGGTGGAGGCGCTCGGTGTCGACGATCGCGACCCGGTGGCCCACCATCTGGTACAGGCCACCATGGATCTGGCGCGCGGGCTCGGGCTGGCCAATGTGCTCACCGACGATTCGGCGCGGCGCAAGGACATCATCCAGCAGTGGGCGGCCACCCTGCACGCCGCGCTGTATCCCGAAGGCTGAGTTACTGCTCCGTCGGCCCCTTGGCGGGGGCGACGTGCGCGAACCAGCGCGCGGACTCCTCGGCGGGCAGCACCCCTTCGAGGGTCAACTCGCCGACCATCTCGGGGAAGTAGCGGCCGCCGCGCCAACTGCGCTGGTAGGGCTCCGGATCGAGGACGAGCAGGCGGGTGCCGTCGAGCACCGGGATATCCGAGGGCGTGCCCTCGTTCCAGATCCACTCCCCGCTCGGCGCGACCAGATTGAACGAGCCGCGGGTGGAGACCTGGCCCGGTGCGTCCCGGCACACCGCCGCCGCCTCGGCCGACGGCGGTTCGCCAGGGAGGTGTCCGCCGCCGATGAGCGCGTCGGCCAGCAGGGTGTGCAGTTGGAAATTGTCGGCGAGGCCGCTCATCCGGAACCGGTATCCGGTGCCCGACTCGCGGTGCAGCGCGATGAGAGGTTCGTCGTCGAGGACCAGCAGCGCGTACTCCAGACCCTTGCTCCACCAGTCGGCCGTCTCGATCAGTTCCTCGTGCAATTCGCGCAACCGCTCGCGGCCGTCGAAATTCGCGCGCACATCGGGATGTTGGAGCAGGGCCAGCGCCGCGCGCTCCCAATCCGAGAGGGTGAACCAGGCCAGGGTGGTGCGGTGACCGAAGCGGGCCAGCAGCGCCGGATCGGGCTGGGTCTCGTTATCGGGCAGGTCTTCCTCGCCCGCGGCCTCGGTCCACTGATCGACGAAATCCAGTGCGTCGTCCAGCGCGGTGGCGAAGGTCTCGAAGACCGGTCCGGCGCAGGGCAGCGGATCGGCCCCGCGCTCCACGCACGCGCCGACGACCACCGCGATATTGGCGCGCGGGCCGGGCGGCAGTGCGGACAGCAACGCGGCCAGTTCCGGTGCCGCGGCGGCCAGTTCGTCCGGCGCGGCATCCGGGAAGGCGGCCAGCATGCGCCGATGCGCCTGTTCGGAGCCGGACCCGTCCTCGGCTCGCACCGCCCCCGCGAAATCGGTGACGGCATCCAGGAATGGGTACTGCCCCAAGCTCATGGCGGCGACGCTATCGGCCCGGTTTGACGCTGTCCAGTCCGCACGCGGGCCGTGGGGAAAAACCTCCGCGCGTCGGTGCGCATCTGCGAGGGTTGCAGCAACCGTCCAGCTAAGCTGACCGGCGACGTTGTCGGACAGGAGGGCCATGCCGATCCGCCGCCGCGAATTGCCCGCCCTTGCCGCTGCGGCCGCCGCGCTGCTGATTCCCGGTGTGGCACAGGCCGTTCCGCCGCTCGCCCCCGCCGCCGTGCCGCCCACCCCGCCGGTATCGCCACTGCCGCGGGAGTTCCTGTGGGGTGTGTCCTGTTCGGGCTTCCAAGCCGAAGGCCATGCGCCCGACAGCAACTGGACCCGCTATATCGCCTCCGGCGCGGCCGTCGACGAACTCCGCGATTCGGTCGACTTCCACACCCGCTACGCCGCCGACATCGACCTGGCCGCCGAACTCGGCGCGCGGGTGTTCCGGATGAGCGTGGAATGGGCCAGGGTGCAGCCCCAGCCACAGGGCTGGGACGAGGCGGCCTTAGGGTTCTACGACAATCTGGTGGCCCGCATCATCGAGGCCGGTATGCGGCCGATGATCACCCTGGACCACTGGGTGTATCCGGGGTGGGCGTGGGATCGCGGCGGCTGGCGCAATCAGGGCATGGTGGAGGACTGGCTGGTCAACGCGCGAAAAGTGGTGAACCGCTATGCCGCTCGCGATCCGCTGTGGGTCACCTTCAACGAGCCCGCCGCCTACATCGGCACCGAATTGCGGATAGGCGGCATCTCCGGCGGCGAAGCGCCCGCCATGCTGGATCGAATCGCGCAGGCGCACAGCGCGATCTACGACACCATTCACCGCTGTCAGCCGACCGCCATGGTCACCAGCAATATCGGCTATGTCGCCGGGGCCGAGGTGCAGGTGAATCAGGAACTGGTCGATCGGATCGGGCCGAAAATCGATTTCGTCGGCGTCGACTATTATTTCGCGCAGCGATCTCCCGACGATCCGGCCACACAGGGGGGAGCGGACGGGCCGCCCATCTGGGAGCTGCCGGTGCAACCGCAGGGTATCTATTATGCGCTGCGCCACTATTCGCGACTATTTCCGGATCGGCCACTTTTCGTGGTGGAGAACGGCATGGCCACCGAGAACGGAAAGCCGCGCCCCGACGGCTACACCCGTTCCGATCACCTTCGCGACACTCTGTACTGGATACAGTGCGCGGTCGCCGACGGGATGAAGATCATCGGCTACAACTACTGGAGCCTCACCGATAACTACGAATGGGGAAGTTACACGCCCCGATTCGGGCTCTACACGGTGGATGTGCTCAATGATCCGACATTGGCCAGGAATCCGACCGACGCCGTGGCCGCCTACACCCGCCTGATCGCCGATGGCGGCGTGTCCGCCGACTATCGACCCGTGCGACCGGCGCTCGACTGCGCGGTGCTCGATTCCGCCGATATCTGCGCCGAGACCGAGCCGCAACCCTAATGCCGCACCGCTGTTACCGGATCCGATCGAAGCGTGATCGCAGGTCGGACCGGAATCGCCCGGCGCGCAGCCCGGTTCGCCGCGGCGCGGGGCTATCGTGCGCGGCCGCCGTGAGATCGGCGAGCGACTACTGCGATCCCGCGTAGGAGCGGGCGGTGCCGCGCCAGGTGGCCACGGTGGCGCTCAGCCGCCGCATGCGCGCGACATCCAGACTGCCGCGCCAATTCTCGAGAAAGTCGCCGACGAACTGCGCGCGGGCCGATTCCGGCAACGACTCCATCCACGGAAAAACGAGTTTCAGGCGATCGTTCATTCTCGGGAGCATGACACCACTCGGGTGACACGTCAAATCCCGGCCGCACCTGTCGATTACGGTTCGTGACAAACCGGCCGCGGACACCCATTCATGGGATGTCACACGGCCGGTAGTCATTTCATTCCGCGGTGAACGTGGTGCGGGTCACCGAATCGCTACTTGGGGGCGGTCAGGTCGTAGAGCACGACGCCGTCCACCGTCGTCGCGGTGAAACGCTGTTCCACCCACTGGGTGATCTCCCGACTGGTCGATGCAGCGCCGAAAGCCGCCTCGCCGAAGGGCGTCTCCCCGCCCGCCCGGCCGCCGCCGAGGAAATAGTGGATCTTCCCGTCGGCGACATAGCGTTCGAATTGCGCGAGGGTGGGTGACGGGTCGCTGCCATTGAATCCGCCCACCGGCATGACCGGCAACCGGGTCGCGAGCTGGAAACCCGCGGCGCTATTGGAACCCACCGTCGCGGCGACCCAGGTGTAGTCGGCGCCCTGCTGTTCGAGCAGTGCTACGACGCGGTCGCTGGGCTTCGCGGCATCGAGGAGGCCGCCCGCAGCGCCGAAATAGCCGGGCCGACCGGCAGGTTGCCCCTGTTGACCGGGAGGTTGTCCCGGACGGCCGGGGCCGTGCCCGTTCGGTGCGCGGCCGGGGAAAGCGCCGGGAAGATCGCCGTTCAGCAGCGGGGGGCGACCGAAGCGGCCGACATTGGGTCCGGCGCTCGGGATCGCGCCGGCGTGGGAGGTGGCGATGGTGTCGATCGCGTAGGCGGTCGGGCCGCCGAGACCGACGAAAGCACAAGCCACCGCGAGGGCGGCCATCCAGCGGCGCGGGGTCCCGCGGCGCAGCACCTGCCAAAGAATCGCCACCGTGGCCAGTGCGCCGACAATGAGCACCGCCCAGCGCAGCCACGGCACGAAATGACTGCCGCGGCTGAGCAGCAACCAGGATGTCGCCGTCGTCAGGCCGACCGCGAGCGCCGCGAACAGTCGCACCCACCTGCGGTCCCACCCGCGCCACCCCATGATCGCGCCCGCGCCGACCAACGCGGCCACGGCAGGCGCCAGCGCCACCGTGTAGTACTGGTGGAAGATGCCCGCCATGAAACTGAAGGTCAGGCCGGTCACCAGAGCCCAACCGCCCCACAGGATCAGCGAGGCCCGCCGCGCATCGGTGCGGGATGCCTTGCCGCACAGCAGGATTCCCGCGACCAAGCCGACCAGCGCGGCCGGGATCAACCAGGCGATCTGACCGCCCTGCGCCGGTTCGAACAGTCGGGTGATTCCGGGGCTGCCCCACATGCCGCCGCCGCGCGCGGGCATCTCGCCGCCACCCGGACCGACACTGCCGTGCTCATTGCCATTGAGCCGGCCCAGACCGTTGTAGCCGAGGGTCAACTCCAGGATCGAATTGTGCTGGGAGCCGCCGATCCACGGTCGGGAGCCCGCGGGCCACAACTCCACCGCCAACAGCCACCAGCCCGCCGCCACGACCATCGCCGCACCCGCCGCGAACAATTGCGCGATGCGCTTGCCCAGTCGCGGCGGACCGGCGATCAGATAGGTCAGCGCCAGCGCGGGCACCACCAGCAGCACCTGCAATTGCTTTGTCAGGAAACCGAATCCGATCAGCGCACCGGTCAGGACCAGCCAGCGCCAGCGGCCGTCCTCGACCGCGCGAACCATCGCCCAGGCGGCCGCGGTCATCAGGAAGACCAGCAGCGCGTCCGGATTGTTGAAGCGGAACATCAGCACCGCCACCGGCGTCAGCGCTAGCACCAGGCCGGCGATCAGCCCGGCCGCAGGCCCGAACGGCCGTCGCACCGCCGCCCACAGCACCGCCACCGAGGCCACCGCGAGCAGCACCTGCGGCACGAGGATGCTCCAACTGCTCAGCCCGAACAGCCGCACCGACAGCTCCATCAGCCATAGCGAGGCGGGCGGCTTGTCCACGGTGATGGAATTGGCGGCATCGGAGGAACCGAAGAAGAAGGCCTGCCAGGACTCCGAACCCGCCTGCACCGCAGCGGAATAGAACGAGTTGGCCCAGCCGTTCGCGCCGAGGTTGATCAGGTAGGCGATGCCGGTGCCGAGCAGCAATACCGCCAGAGCCGGCTTCTCCCAATTGATTCGACGCGCGGGCACCGGCGCGGGGGCCGTCTCCGGCGCGGACAGGGTCGCGGTCATTCGCGCACCTGCGCCGGGCGAGGATTACGGAAAACCCAGCGCAGCCCCACGAAACGCAGCAGTGTGGCGAGCAGATTCGCCAAGACCAGGACGAACAGCTCCAGATGCACTTCCGCCTGCGGAGCCCAATGATGCAGCGCGAACAGCGATCCGCTGGTCAGCGCCAACCCGACGCCGAAGATGAGCAGGCCCTGCACCTGATGCGAGACGGCCTTCGCGCTGCCGCGCACGCCGAAGGTGAAGGCGCGATTGGCGGCCGTATTCGCGATCGCCGTGGTCAACAGCGCCAGGAAGTTCGCCGCCTGCGCGCCCGTCAACGGTTGCAGCAGGACATAGAGCAGCAGGTAGGCCAGGGTGCTCAGCACACCGACGATGGCGAAGCGCACCAGTTGCCCCACCATGCCGAGCGGGACGCCGGGCACCAGCGGTTCGCGACCGACCGCCCGGCGCAACTCGTCCAGCGGCAGCGCACCGGTGTAAAGCGCCCGCAGCAGGCGACCGATACCCAGCAGATCCTTGCGCGCGGTATCGACGATATCGACCCGACTGTCCGGATCATCGATCCAGTCCACCGGCACCTCGTGAATGCGCAGCCCGGCCCGCTCGGCCAAAACCAGCAGTTCGGTGTCGAAGAACCATTCGCCGTCGCGCACCAGCGGCAGCAGCCGCCGCGCCACCTCGGTGCGCATGGCCTTGAATCCGCACTGCGCATCCGAGAAGCGGGCCTGCAGCGAGGCCTTCAGCAGCAGGTTGTAGCAGCGGGAGATGATCTCGCGCTTCGGGCCGCGCACCACCCGCGAGGCCGAACTGAGCCGGGTGCCGATGGCCAGATCCGAATGGCCGGTGATGAGCGGGGCCACCAGCGGCAGCAGCGCGTTCAGATCCGTCGACAGGTCGACATCCATATAGGCGACCACCTGCGCGTCGGAATGCTCCCAGACCGCGCGCAACGCCCGCCCGCGGCCCTTCGCGTCCAAATGCACCACCCGCACATCGTCGAACTCCGCCGCGAGCAACCGCGCCACCTGCAGCGTGGCATCGGTGCTGGCATTGTCGGCGATGGTGATCCTGGCCGGGAAAGGGAATCCGTCGCGTAGATACGCACGCAACCGCCGCACACAGATCCCTAGATCGGTCTCTTCGTTGTAGACGGGAATGACGACGTCGAGCACGGGCACGGACACCGGCTCGGAAATCTCCGCCCGGTGCCCGGCGGTCGCGGTTTCGGTCATGGCCCCCACCCTGTCGAGCCCAGCCGGCCCCCGGCTGGGCTCTGGCTGTGAGGTTCCGGTGAGCCGCTGATCAGCTCATATCGGGTATCCGCCGCGGAACGGGTTCGCTCGATCGGCGCCCGCGCGGCTCGACGCGATCGGGCAGGCCATCGCCGAACACGACGAAACCCTCTATACCGCCGCCATATCCGGACCGACCAACCTGCACACCGTGCTCAACGTCGCGACCGCACACGACCTGCACCGCTAGGTGACCACCAAAATGGCGCGACTGGAAGGTATTCACGACTTCGAACTGACCCCGATCCTGCACCGGCTCAAGCAGGCGGTGGCGCGCACAGCCAATGGTGTTCTGGCCGAACCCACTCCGGCGCGCCGTCGTGCTCGCTGACCAGGACACCGTGTTGTTGATGAAATCAGCGGTGGAGTCGCCGCCGGGATTATCATGATGAGGACCTGGCCCGTGCCACCTGACAAATCAGCGCGTGCAATGTGCACAGTCTGGTTTCGACCGTGCCGGCGAAGCGGCAGGCCAACCGGTCACCTAATCTTGTCGCAGTCCAGTTCGCGGTGGCTGGGCGAGGACGGTCCGGCCTCACGAGGTAGCAGCAGGACTGGCGATAGTTGTCGGTGCCTTGCACTAGGCTTAGGCAATTCCGGAGCATGCCGAACTTGGCGTTCACTAGGAAGGGTTCGGATGGGCAGACGAAACGCAGTCGACGGACAGACGCCGACTATACGTGGTGAACGTGAGCCAAAAGCTGGTGATGCTGGAGCCGAAGAGATTGACGCCGATGCCCAATTGGACTCTGTCGTGCCCTCTCGTATTCGGTCGACGAATCCCCATCACCAACCACGGAAACTCACTGCGCGTCAGCGTGAAGCGTTCCGCCAGATGTCTGTGCAATCGCGTGAGGCCAAATTGCGCGCCATCCAGGGAGAGGTAGAGCCTCTGCACGAGATTAATGTGCCGAAACTCGATCCCTATGACCTCATGCCACAACGGGAGTCGAATAGGTTGCGTGCCCTTTCTCTATTCAGCGGTGGTGGAGGTTTGGACTTGGGTTTCGATCGTGCTGGGTTCTCTCATGTTGCCTCATACGAAATACTCGGGCACGCCGCAGAAACCTTGAAGCGTGCTCGTCCGAACTGGGTTGTCAACGGCAACCAGGATGGTGACGTTACTTCTGCCAAGTGGACGAGCCTGAGTGGTGAAGTGGATATTGTTCACGGTGGCCCGCCGTGTCAGCCGTTCTCCATTGCTGGAAGACAAAAGGGTGCCGATGATACTCGCGATATGTGGCCAGAGTTGGTGCGATGCATCCGCGCGGTCAAGCCACGCGCATTCGTGGCAGAGAATGTTCCTGCGCTCGCCTCGAAGAAGTTCGCTCCATATGTGCAGAGTCAAATAATTGACATGCTCAGCTATCGATACCACATCAAGATGTTGATGCTGCGGGCAGAGGATTTCGGGGTTCCGCAGATTCGGCGCCGAGTCGTTTTTGTTGGATTTGCGCGCAAAAAGGACGCGGTTCGTTTTGTTCCGCCTGCGGCTACCCACCGCTGGGGTGACAGCCAACTGGAATTCACCGAAAACCTTGAACGCTGTATGGGCGCACGTGAGGCGCTCGGCCTTCCCGATATAGGATTCGATGCTCTTTCGCCGACGATCCGGAGTTCGTTGACCGGTCCGCGCCATACCACAAGTATTCTCAACAGCGTTGCGGCGCAGCGCACATTCGAGGCCTTGCAAATATGGCCCAATGGTGTTGCGGCCACCCGTGAAAAAGCGCGTGCCTACGTGGCAAACAATGGACACTTCAGACTGTCAGTCCAGGATGTCGCCGTTTTGCAGGGCTTCCCGGAAGATTGGCCATTCGACGGCGCGACGTACATGCAACTAGGTCAACTCGGGAACGCTGTTCCGCCGCCGATGGGTTACGCCGTGGCGTCATCAGTGGCCGCCGCGTTTGAAGCTTGATCGACGGTAGCGCGTCTGTGGTCCGGTGTCGTCTTCATGACGCGGAGGCGGGTTCGTCGACCTTTCGACGAACCATCGCCACGCGAAGCCTCTCGTTGATTCGCTCAAATAGCCTCTAGGGTGTTGTCGGCAGGTTTTGGTCGATCGCGATTTTATCGGCACGTAAGTCGATGTATCGTCGCACGAGCCTCCGGACCGTCGCGGCATGATCATCGAAAATTCGATCAACGCGGCTTTCCAGATAGCGTTCGGGAATATGGGGGTTGTTCAGAGTGGCTCCTCGGCGGATGACATACTCGCACCGCTCTCGGAGTAGGGCGAGCATGGCGTCACGCGAGTATCTGCCTCCAGGGAGGTCTGCATGTTTGGAGTATTTTTCTTTCGACCATTGATTCTTCATGATTCGTTGCGCATCTTTTTTCGAGAATGAAGTTCCATTTCCGAAAATTATATCCAGGTCGCCGTCGGTAATTCTTTGAGGTGCCTGCTGTGCCAGGACGAAATCTGGCTGAATATACTTTTCTTTATCTTTGATCCAGTCGGACATGTCTGCCGGTGATGCGTAGTAGCAGTATCGCAACGTCGTCGCATCTTTTTTGTAGAAGGCAAACAGCCAATGAAGATGTTCCCATTTGGAAATATGCTCTGGACTGAAGTCGCGCACGGTTGAAACCGAATCACCGGTCGTCGACTTGAGCTCGAACGGGATCGGTGAAGGGTGGTTGTCCAGCTCTAGCACTGCATCGAGACCACCGCGCGTTCGGCCATCTGGCACCCGCAGATTAAACATCCAGAGCATCTGTTGTTCACGAGCATCATCCTGAGCGGGCATAGTGATAGTTTGCCCGAGAACGGCGGGAATTGAAAGGCAGCTCACCGGCGAATAGACCAGGGGAGTTGCTACGAATTTTGTGGCACGCGTTCACGTTCGTGCCGATCACCACACGTCGGCGTCCGCGCTGAGACGGTCGCGAGCCTTGTCGATCCAGGTGGCGAAGTGGGTTGCCAGATCTTTGGGGGTGGTGGGGCGGATGCGGATGCGGTCCAGTGTCCGCAGTTCGGTGTAGCGGCCGTCCTCGGTGATATCGCGCCACTCCACGAAATGCAGGGGATTGGCCTCGGCCGCGAAAGGACCCACGTAGAGGGCCGCGCTGCCGCCGCCGTCGGCGGGGCGGCCGACGAATTCGCGGTACCTGTCGCGCAATCGCGCGCGGCGGGAATCATCGAAGTACGGGTCGCGGTCACCCATGATGTCCTGCTGGTGGAATTCGGCCTGCGGTTGCCGCCCCGGCTCCGCCGGAACCATGCGATGCACAATGCGGGCCGGGAGATGGTCCGGGTGACACAGGCGCAGGCGGATCGGACCGGCGATCTCGTAGGTGGTGATTTGCGACAGGACCGCGGCCGAAACCTCGTTGCGGACACCGAGGATTCGATATTGGCGGGTGCTACCATCGCTGGTCTTCGTTGTGCCGCCACGGATTTCAATGCGCACATCGGAAGAGGTGACCACCTCGAAGGCCCGCTTGATGTCGATCAGGTCATCTTGCGAATAGTTCGCGCGGACCCGCGCCAGATGCGCCTGACAGTCCTCCGCGTACTGGAAGCGGCTGCGAGAATACAGTGGACGAGGGAACCTGTCCTGCGCCTCGCTCAACCACAGTGCGGCGAAATCGTCAGTCTCCCAGGACCATTCGAGGTCATTGGTCATGATCGCCGCCGAGCACGCCGCCGGGGAGCGTTCTGGGTTCCGCACCCAGCAGTTCGCGAGTGTTGTCCATATTCTTCAGGTAGTCGGGGGTCTTGTGCTCTTTGCCGTCCTCGCCTTTGCCCTGGGCCGCGCCGGGGGCCATGCCACCGGGAGCTCCCGATTGACCAGGTCGAGCCTGTGCGGCCGGCGCCATTGTGGGTTTACCGGCTTGGGGTTGTTGCGCGGGAATGCCGGTCGGGGTGCGGGGCGGCTGAGGGCGACCCGACGTGCCGGGGGAGCCCGGCGTGAAACCTGTTGTCGACCTGGGGTTTACGGAGGGAACTCCGGTGCGGGCACCTGGCGTAGCCGATCCTGGTGAAGGTGAGGCGGGCGACAGAGTAGGCGAGTTCGGCGACGTCGGCTGCGCGGTGGTGCCCGCAGGTGTTGTTTGAGAGGTGCCGGTCGGTGCGGTTTTCGTTGCATCCGAAGAGCTTTGCGCCTGCGTCGGATTCACTGCGGTCGGCGAAACGGACTGCTCGTTCTTGGTGCCGGGCGAATCTTCCTGCCTACCACGGCTATCCGTCGCTGCTCCCGGGCCGGTGGAACCCGTGCCGTGCGTTCCTGTCCCCTCCGCCTGCGAACGCGAACCACCCGGACCATACCCACTCGTCTGGGGAATATCTATCGGATTGGCAATATCTATCGGACGCCCCAGCAGTGGTATCGAGCGATCCGCGGTCGCGAATTGCGCGATATACGAGTCCCGCATTTTGTCCTGCGCGGCCGCGATGTGCTCGTCCCGTTCATTTTCGAACCGGCTACGAAAGAACGGCCAAGCATTGTGGTTCCACCATCGAGGGTTGTCCGCGATCTGGTCCACTGCCTTCTTTGTGTCGGACGAAGACTGTGCCGTATCGCTGACGAGCTTGTTGAGTGTGTTGAAAGAATCGGTAAGATGGTCGGCGTCGGTCGCGTAGTGCACTATGGACTTCTTCGCGGCCTCGGCTGCCTCTCCTTCCCACGCCTCGGCGATTGATTTGATCAGACGCTGTTGGAAGGTGTCCAAACCCTCTCGCCATTTCTGCTCCGCATGGCGGTAGCGACCGGCCGCGTCATGGGCGAGCGTTGTGTCGATCGGGTCGAAGGCGTTCTTCAACTCCACACGCTGATACCACGGCGGGTTTTCGGTTTTCGGGATCTGCGGTGGTTCCGTCCCGGACATCTGGCCCCTCCCTGGATTATTAGCTGTCGACTATTTTATCGGATTGCCGAGTCGCTCCGATTCGGCTTTGAATCGAGCAGCCAACGTGCTGTCCTGCGCAATGTAACGGTCGCGCATTGCGCCGAATAGTTGGCGGATACTCTCGACTGCCGACTTGTGTTCCTCGAGTATTGTGTAGAAGTCGTTTCCGTCGGGCTGGCCCATGGCTTTCTCTCGAAACCTTCTCGCCATCGTGGGTGCGGAAGTCAGCTTCGAGTCGGGATGGTCACCGAATCCCCACTTGTCAATCTTGGATATCTCACGCATATCGTTCTGTACTTCACGAATTGTCTCTTTCACGAATCGCCTACATTCGTGGTCAATTCTTGCGAATTCCTCAGGACTCATTCGCACCGACAGTGCACCGGATTTGGCTTCGGCTATCAAATCGAACTGATCGGCCATGTTCATTCTCCATCACGCTCGATTCCCCTCACGCCGTGGCCGGCATGAGGGGGCTTATCTTCTCCAACAACGAATGTGCCAACTGGCATGCATCGCCCGCCGCGCTCGCGCTCGGGGGTACATCGAGTAGGATTTCCAGGCTGCCGCCCTTCATCTCCGCGTCGGCGATACAGGCTCCGTCATCCTTGAACTGGTGTGTCGTCATCGCATGACGACCGCCGATCATGAACTCCTGCGGATCGCGAAAACCTTTCGCACGCACCATGTCCAGCGTGATGTTGGTAGTCGTGATGCTCACTGTGTATTCGCTATCGTTCACCCACCCGCATCCTCGCCACATGATGCCGCCACCGCCATCGGTGTCCTTCCGGCTGGTGGCGATGAATCCCTGTGAATCCATCAAGCTCTTCGGGATGTCTTTGCACGGGTCAAACCCCTTCGGGACATCGGCCGCCACGGTCGGCTTCTTCTGTCCGCCGGATGCCGAGTCGCCACCGCCATTGCACCCCGCGACAACGACTATCGCCGCAGCCGCGAACACGGTGGCCCGCACCGCCCTGGACCTACCAGTCATCAGCACCCCTTCGCGCGCCCCCGCATCGGTACCCAGCCGGAGGTAAGCCCCCAATGTTATGCGCAGACCCTACCGCCGCCCGCGATCGGAGGGCAAGGAACAGACCGTCGATGTCCCGCTCTGACGGGCGCCCAACTGTACGTGGCGATTCCACGATCTCGCGACCGAAATGTCCGGCCTCGCGTACGATTCCGTGGTTATGACCAGCAGCGGCCGCGCCGCCGAGCACCCGACGACGCGCCGCACGGATGCGCGGACCGAGCGGTGGCGCGAACATCGACGCCAGGTGCGCCACGAATTCGTCGATGCCGCCTTCCGGGCGCTGGATCGCTGCGGTCCCGAGGTGAGTATGGGGGATATCGCCAGGGAGGCGGGTGCGGCGAAACCAAAGCTGTATCGGCATTTCGAGGACAAGTCCGATCTCTACAACGCGATTGTGGATCGGGTCCGCGAAGGTTTGTGGGAGCGGGTTGTCGCCAGTATTGATCTGACGAATGATTCCGCGCGGGATCTGGTGCGCCGGGGTGCGGCCGAGTACGCGCTCGCGGTGCAGCGGCATCCGAATGTGTTCCGCTTCATTCTGCACAGTCATTTCGCGCAGCAGGCCAGCGATTCGGAGCGGGCGCTGCAATCGGCGCGGCTGTCGGCGCGCCGGGCCGCCGAACTGTGCACGGCCGCGCTCGGCGACGACTCGATCGATGTGGACAGCGCCGAACTGATCGCCTATTCGGTCTTCGGGGCGGTGGCCTCGGCCACCGACTGGTGGCTCGGTGTCAACCGCACCAGGGCGCGGGCCATGTCGATCGAGCGGTTCGTCGACTATCTCGCGGAGGTCATCGCCGCCATCGCACAGGCCAACTCCCGCCTGCACGGGGTGACGATCAACCCCAACCTGCCCCTGCACCTTGCCTTTTCACCAAGGTAGCTGTTATTCACAGCGGGAAACCGCGTTGTGCCGTTGCGACTCCTCGACTACGCCGCCGACAAGTTCGCCGCGCGGAAGCTCAGCGGAGCCGCCACAGCGGCGAGACCGGACCGTGCCCGCTGCCGAGCGGATAGGACGCCTCCAGGCAGCGCCGCGTCCACTCCTTGGCGAATTCCACCGCCTCCGGCACCGAGTAGCCGTGCGCGAGGGCGCTAGCGATCGAGGCGGCCAGCGTATCGCCGCCGCCGTGATCGTGGCGGGTGTCGATGCGCGGCGCGGTGAATTCGTAGAATTTGTCGCCGTTGTAGAGCACGTCGGTGCTGACCGGCGCTGAGCGCAGATGCCCGCCCTTCACGATGGCCCACTGCGCGCCCAATTTGTGCAGCGCCTCGGCGGCCTGCCGCGCGGTCGTCGCGTCGCGGACCTCGATCCCCGTGATCAGCCTGACCTCGTCGAGATTCGGTGTCACCACGGTGGCCAGCGGGATCAGTGTGTGTCGCACCGCCGCCAACGCCTCCGCGTGCAGCAGCGGATCGCCGTGCATGGAGGCGGCCACCGGATCCACCACCAGCGGAATCGTGCCGTCGCGGCCGAGCCCGACCTCCCGGCACACCCCGGCCACCGCCTCGATGATCGCGGTGGAGGCCAACATGCCCGTCTTGGCCGCGCCGATGCCGATATCCGCGGCGACCACCCGGACCTGATCGGCGACCACCTGCGCGGGAATCTCGTGGAATCCGCTGACGCCCAACGAGTTCTGCACCGTGACCGCGGCGATGGCCACACACGCGTGCACCCCGAGCATTGCCATGGTCCTGGTGTCGGCCTGGATGCCCGCGCCGCCCCCGGAATCCGTGCCCGCGATGGTGAGTACGCGAACCGGGGTCTGACCGGGAGCGGGAAGGGGAAGCAGTCGCACGACCCGACCCTACGCGACAGCGACCCGACCCCGCCGACCCGAGATTGGAATCTGACCGATCGCATTCCTGTTCGGGTCGGCCGTGCGCCGGTTCGATGGACGAATGTCGCTCACCTTCCACTGGTTCCTGCCCACGAACGGCGACAGCCGCGATGTCGTCGGCGGCGGTCACGGCGCGGGCGCTACGTCGTCGGCGGGCGATCGCCCGCCGAGTGTGCACTACCTGTCCCAGATCGCGGCGGCCGCCGAGGCGGTCGGTTTCGAGGCCGCGCTCACTCCGACGGGCGCGTGGTGCGAGGATGCGTGGTTGACCACGGCGATGATCAGTCAGCGCACCGAGCGCCTGAAATTCCTGGTGGCCTTCCGCCCCGGATTCCTCTCGCCGACGCTCGGCGCGCAGATGGCCGCCACCTACCAGCGACAGACCGGCGGTCGGCTGCTGCTCAATGTGGTCACCGGCGGCGAATCCCGCGAACAGCGCGCCTACGGCGACTTCCTGGACAAGGACGCCCGCTACGAGCGGACCGGCGAATTCCTCGAGATCGTGCGCGGGCTGTGGGCGGGGAAGACGGTCGACTTCGACGGCAAACATCTGCGCGTCGAGAAGGCGACGCTGGCGCAACCGCCGAATCCGGTGCCGCCCATCTACTTCGGTGGGTCCTCACCCATCGCGGGCGCCATCGCCGCCGAACATACCGAGGTCTACCTGACCTGGGGTGAACCGCCCGCGCAGGTGGCGGCGAAGATCGCCCGGATTCGGGAGTTGGCAGCGCAGGCGGGCCGCACGGTGCGCTTCGGTATCCGGCTGCACGTGATCACCCGCGACACCTCGGAGGCGGCCTGGGCCGAGGCGAATCGGCTGCTCGCCGGATTCGAGCCCGCCAAAGTGGCCGAGATCCAGGCATCCCTGGCCAAGAGCGAATCCGAAGGGCAGCGTCGCATGCTGGCCCTGCACAACGGTGACGGCGCGAATCTGGAGATCTACCCGAACCTGTGGGCCGGAATCGGCCTGGTGCGCGGTGGCGCCGGAACCGCCCTGGTCGGCAGTCACGACGAGGTCGCCGCGCGCATTCTCGAATATCACGCCCTCGGCCTGGACGAATTCGTGCTGTCCGGGTATCCGCACCTGGAGGAGGCGTACTGGTTCGGCGAGGGTGTGCTGCCTCGGCTGGCGGCGCGCGGGGTGTGGCGGCATCCGGCCGAACCGGTCGCACCCGCGCCGCGCGCGGTCTCCGCGCTATAGCGATGGCGCGGGTTCGACTCATCGCGCTGCCGCTGCTGTCGGTCGCGGTCTTCGTCTTGGCGTGGCAGGTGCTCGCCGCGGCGGGCTGGTGCGGCGAGACCTTCGTCCCGCGCCCGATCACGGTGTGGCGCACGGCGATTCAGTTGTCCACCACCCGCGACGGGGTGCGCGGATATCAGGGCTACCTGCTGTGGGAGCACCTGTACATGACGCTGCGCCGGGTGCTGGCCGGTGTGCTGATCGGAACTGTCGCCGGAGTCGGGCTGGGGATCGCCATGGGCACCGTCGGCTGGTTGCGCGCGATTCTCGAGCCGTGGCTGACCTTTCTGCGCACCCTGCCGCCGCTGGCCTATTTCTTTCTGCTGGTCATCTGGCTCGGCATCGATGAGGCGCCCAAGGTGACGCTGCTGGCGCTGGCCGCCATGCCCGCCGCGGCCATCGCCACCGCGGCGGCGGTGTCGGCCGCTCCGGTCGGATTGATCGAGGCGGCGCGGGCGCTCGGGGCCGGCCGCGGGCAGGTCATCCGGGATGTGGTGGTTCCGGCGGCATTGCCCGAGACGTTCACCGGTATTCGACTCGCTGTCGGCTTGGCCTATTCGTCGGTGGTGGCGGCGGAGCTGTTCAACGGAATGCCCGGCATCGGCGGTGTGGTGAAGGACGCGAGCAACTACAACAACACGCCCGTCGTCCTGGTCGGCATCGCCGCCATCGGGATCTCCGGCCTGGTCATCGATGGTTTGCTGCGCGCGATCGAGAGGCGTGCCGCCCCATGGAGAGGAAAGATATGACACGCCGCCTCCGGGCGCTCGCGGCGGCCGTCGCGGTGGCCATCGGTCTCGCGGGCGCTGCTACGGGATGCGCCATCGACCACTCCGGAGCCGATGCGAGCAAACCGACCCTGCGCATCGCCTATCAGACGCTGCCCAGCGGGGACCTGATCGTCAAGAACACTCGGTGGTTGGAGCAGGAGCTGCCCGGCTACAACATCAAATGGATCAAGTTCGATTCGGGCGCGGATGTGAACACCGCCTTCCTGGCCGGGCAGGTCGACTTCGGCACGGCCGGTTCGAGTCCGGTGGCGCGCGGACTGTCCGCACCGCTGAATATCCCGTATCAGGTGGCCTTCATCCTCGATGTCGCCGGGGACAACGAGGCGCTGGTGGCGCGGGAGGGTACGGGTATCGATTCGGTTCTCGCGCTGCGCGGCAAGCGGATCGCCACCGCGTTCGCCTCCACCGCACACTACAGCCTGCTGGCCGCGCTGGACCGAAATGGATTGAGCGCCAACGAGGTAAAGCTGGTCGACCTGCAACCGCAGGCAGCGCTGGCGGCCTGGGAGCGCGGCGATATCGATGCCGTCTACACCTGGCTGCCCACCCTGGATCAGTTGCGCAAGGGCGGCAAGACACTCCTCACCAGTCGCGAATTGGCCGCTGCGGGTAAGCCGACGCTCGATTTGGGTGTTGTCGCAACGGAATTCGCCAAGGCGCATCCGGATGTGGTCGATATCTGGCGGCGGGCGCAATCGCGCGCCCTACGCACCATTCACGAGCAGCCCGAGGTGGCGGCGCGGAGGGTGGCGGCCGAGATCGGGACCACGCAGGCGGATGCGGCTCAGCAGTTGCGGCAGGCGGTGTTCCTGACCGGGGAGCAACTGGTCTCGCGCGAATGGTTGGGGACCGAGGGTGCGGTCGGTCAACTGGCGGACAGTCTGCGCAGCGCGGCGGAATTCTTAGCGGGACAGCGGCAGATCGAGGCCGCGCCGAGTGTCGAGCGGATTCGGGAATCGATCTATGTGTGGGGGCTGCCGAATGGTATCGGTTGAGGTCGCGACCGAGACAGGTGTTCGCATCGAGCGGGTTTCGCATCGGTACGGTGCCGTGCAGGCGCTCGGACCGGTCGATCTGAGCGTCGCGGCGGGTGAATTCCTGGTTCTCGTAGGCGCTTCCGGCTGCGGGAAGAGTACGCTGCTGCGGTTGATCGCCGGGTTCGAGACGCCGACGGAGGGGCGGATCGAGGTGTCCGGGAGCGCGCCCGCACCGGGCCGCACAGCGGGCATGGTGTTCCAGCAGCCGCGGCTGTTCCCGTGGCGCAGTGTCGGCGGCAATGTCGATCTGGCGCTGAAATACGCCGGGGTGCCGCGTGATCGGCGTGCGGCGCGGCGCGCGGAACTGCTGGGCCGAGTCGGGCTCGAAGACACCGCCGCTCGGCGGGTGTGGGAGCTCTCCGGCGGTCAACAGCAGCGGGTGGCCATCGCCCGCGCACTCGCGGGCGAGCATTCGCTGCTGCTGCTCGATGAGCCGTTCGCGGCATTGGACGCGCTCACCAGGGAACGGCTGCAGGAGGATCTGCGTCCGGTCGGGTCGGGGCGCACGTCGGTCTTCGTCACCCACAGTGCCGACGAGGCGGCCTTCCTGGGTTCGCGGGTGGTGGTGCTCAGCAAGCGACCGGGCCGGATCGCGTTGGAGTTGCCGGTCGAGCTGCCGCGGACCGGGGTCGATCCGGACGAACTGCGTGCTTCGCCTGAATTCCTGGCCGCGCGGCGGGAGATCGCCAAGGCGGTGAAGTCGGCTGCGGTCTGACCCGGACCCTCGCCGGTAAATGAAAATGGTTATCATTAGCGTGTGACTCTGACAACCCGCCCCCCGCTGCCCGTCACCGTGCTCTCCGGATTCCTCGGCGCGGGCAAGACGACGCTGCTCAACCACATCCTGGCCAATCGGGACGGCCGCCGGGTCGCGGTGATCGTCAACGATATGAGCGAGGTCAATATCGACGCCGCCCTCGTCGCGGGTCAGGGCCATCTGGACCGCACCGAGGAGAAGCTGGTCGAACTCACCAACGGCTGTATCTGCTGCACGCTGCGCGAAGATCTCCTCGAGGCCGTCGGCGAACTCGCCCGCGCGGGCCGCTTCGACCAGTTGGTCATCGAGTCCACCGGCATCTCCGAACCCATGCCGGTGGCCGCCACCTTCGACTGGGAATTCGAGGACGGATTCAAACTCGGCGATATCGCCCGACTGGACACCATGGTGACGGTGGTCGACACGGTGACCTTCCTCGGCGAGATCGCGCGCGGGCAGGGGCTCGCCGAACGGAATATGCAAGCGGGACAAGGGGATACCCGCACCATCGCGGACCTGCTGGTCGACCAGGTGGAATTCGCCGATGTCCTGTTGATCAGCAAAACCGATCTGGTCGGCGAAACCGCGGCGGGCACGGTGGAGGCCACCGTGCGCCGGATGAACCCGCGCGCGCACGTGCTGCGCACCGTCAACGGCGTCGTCGACCTCGCGCAGGTGCTCGACACCGGCCGCTACAACCCGGCCCTCGCGGCCGAAACCGATGGCTGGGCCGAGGAATTGGCGGGTGGACATACACCCGAAACCGAGGAGTACGGTATTCGCAGCATCACCTATACCGCCGAGCGACCGTTCCATCCCGAGCGGCTCGAGCACGCCCTCGGGCAGCTGCGCGGCATGTTGCGCAGCAAGGGTTTCTGCTGGCTCGCCAGTCGATCCGACCTGGCCGCCATCTGGTCGCAGGCCGGTCCCAACCTGACCTTCGAACCGGCCGCCTGGTGGTCCGCGCTGGAAGTGCCTGCCGGACAGGAGATCGTGTTCATCGGGGTGAGACTCGACGGCGCGCGGGTGCGCGGACTTCTCGACGACGCGCTGCTCACCGATGCCGAATTCGCGGCCGGACCCGCCATTTGGGCCGAATACCCCGACCCTTTCCCGTCCTGGGGAGAGTTGCACAATCACGCCTGAGCACGCGCGCGGTCATCGATCGTTCGGTCGATAGCAAGTCGGTGTCGGGTATGTCGGAATTCACACTGTTCGCGACGTTCGGGCCTCCCCGCTCACCGCGCGGAAAATGCTGCCGGACGGTAGGTTTCGCAGTGATTGTGCCGATGACGCGGCCCGCGCGCCGATGAGGGGGCGTGGGCCGCGTCTCGGCCCTCGAGTCCAATCCGGCGATCAGGGTCAGAGGTTGCGTCGCGACTAGCGTCGCGCCAGATGCAACGTCTGTGTCGAGCGTCCGATCGGCCCCTTCTCGTCGAAGAGGGCCGATTCGGCCAGCCCCACCCCCTCCGGCTGCGCGTGTGTGACCGCGTCCAGGCACACCCATTCGCCCTCGGGCATTCGATGCAACTGTACGGTCAGATCGGTATTGATGAAAACATAGCTGTCCCAACCCAATACCGAACTGATTCCATTCCCGTGATCGGCCGCCACCAGCACCCGCTCCCACGGGCTCGGCGTCGTCCCCGCGACAATCGGATACCGCAATCGCATCCAACACACCGCAGGCCCCGGCTCGGTGAAAGATCCACTGACGAACCGATATTCGAGGCCCTTGTGGAATCCCACGGCATGGGCGGTCGGAAACTCCGAACTCTCCCGCTCTGGTCCGGGCCGCCGCTCATTCGGTGCGAACGCCGGGGGCACCTCGACCTGCCCCTCCGCCACCCGAAACCGCCAAGCGACCGCCCGCATCACCAGCCCCCGCTCGCTCTCCAGCGTCGCCTCCAGCATCTCGACGCTTCGCCCCGGACGCACTACCCGCGCAGCCACCCGCACCTGCGCCAAAGGGACCGGTCCCAGAATCTCCACCGCGACCCGACCGATCCGAAATTCCTCCCTGGGCGCACACCCCTCCAATACGTGCCCCAGCAACGCCGCGGGTGGCCCGCCATGCTGCGCATCCATCGACCACGGCCCCCGCGTCAATTCGGTAGCCAGGAACCGGCCATCGCCCTCGGGGAGATAGAAACCCTCCACCACACCTCCTACACCAAGCCCGACCAGGGCATTTCGTCACACCATCGGCGACGCTACTCGCCCGATCCCCGCGCCCGACGGTCGAGTCGACCCGATCTGCCCGCGCGAACGAATCCGGGACGGGTAAGGTCGGGCGCGGAAGTTTCACTGCCAACGGGGGCTCGCACCAGCGGGCTGAGAGGACGGCTACCGGGCCGTCGACCGTATGAACCTGACCGGGTAATGCCGGCGTAGGGAGGAATACATGGGCACCACTGCGTCCAATGGGGGCGACTCTGTCGCCACCGTGTCCAATCGGGGCGACTCCGTCGCCACTGCGTCCAACTCTGTCGACACCGTCGACTCTGTCACCACCGGCCCGATAGAGGGCAGCGCCAAGCACTATCGGGAGGTCGATGACCTGCGCATTCCCGTGCGCCGGATCAACCTCACCAATGGTGAGCACTTCGACGTGTACGACACCTCGGGGCCCTACACCGACACCGCCGCCGCCATCGACCTGGAAGCGGGCCTACCGAAGCTGCGCGACGGCTGGGAACGTCGGGAGATCGAGGGACCGCGCACCCAATTATCCTGGGCGCGTGCGGGTCTCATCACCCCCGAAATGCGCTTCATCGCCGCGCGCGAGGAGGTCGAACCCGAACTGGTGCGCGCGGAGGTGGCGGCGGGCCGCGCCGTCATCCCGGCCAATCACCGGCACCCGGAACTGGAGCCGACCATCATCGGCAAGAAGTTCCTGGTCAAAATCAATGCCAATATCGGCAACTCGGCCGTGTCCTCCTCCATCGCCGAGGAGGTGGAGAAGATGGTGTGGGCCTCCCGCTGGGGCGCCGACACCATCATGGACCTGTCCACCGGCAAGAACATTCACGAAACCCGCGAATGGATCCTGCGCAACTCGCCCGTCCCGGTCGGCACCGTGCCGATGTATCAGGCGCTGGAGAAGGTCAACGGCGATCCGGCCAAGCTGACCTGGGAGATCTACCGCGACACCGTGATCGAGCAGGCCGAACAGGGTGTCGACTACATGACGGTGCACGCGGGCGTGCTGCTGCGCTACATCCCGCTCACCGCCAAGCGCGTCACCGGAATCGTCTCGCGCGGCGGGTCCATCATGGCGGCGTGGTGCCTGGCCCATCATCGAGAGTCGTTCCTGTACACCAACTTCGCCGAACTGTGCGAGATCCTCGCCCGCTACGATGTGACCTTCTCCCTCGGCGACGGCCTGCGGCCCGGATCCATCGCCGACGCCAATGACGCCGCCCAATTCGCCGAACTGCGCACCCTCGGCGAGTTGACGAAGATCGCGAAATCCCATGGTGTGCAGGTGATGATCGAAGGTCCGGGCCACGTGCCGATGCACAAGATCGTCGAGAATGTGCGGCTGGAGGAGGAGCTGTGCGAGGAGGCCCCTTTCTACACGCTCGGGCCGCTCGCCACCGATATCGCCCCGGCCTACGACCACATCACCTCCGCCATCGGCGCGGCCATCATCGCGCAGGCGGGTACCGCCATGCTCTGCTACGTCACCCCGAAAGAGCATCTCGGCCTGCCCAATCGCGATGATGTGAAGGTCGGCGTCATCACCTACAAGATCGCCGCGCACGCCGCCGACCTGGCCAAGGGGCATCCGCACGCGCAGGCGCGCGATGACGAACTGTCCAAGGCGCGCTTCGAATTCCGCTGGCGCGACCAGTTCGCGCTGTCTCTGGATCCGGATACCGCCAGGGAATACCACGACGAGACCCTGCCCGCCGAACCCGCCAAGACCGCGCACTTCTGCTCCATGTGCGGTCCCAAGTTCTGTTCGATGCGCATCTCCGCCGATGTCCGCGACTACGCCGAACGCAACGGCCTCACCGACCTCGAAGCCATCGATGCCGGCATGGCCGAGAAATCCGCCGAATTCGCCGACTCCGGCAATCAGGTCTATCTCCCCGTCGTCTCCTGATCGGCCCGGTGGCGCCGAATCCCCTCGGCGCCACCGGTTTTCAGGCGTGCCGCAGGGCGCGATAGACAGCGGAGCCGACGAAGGCGCCGAGCGCCTCCGGAGTCCAATCCTGTTCTCCAGTGAGCAGCGTTCGGACCGCGCCCTCACCCGCCGAGACCCAGAGTTCCACCAGGGCCGGGAGTTTGCGGTCCGCGTCCTCGATACCCCAGGCGCGCAGCGTGGGGCGCAGCAATTGGCGGCAACGCTCCACCGCCAAGGCGCGGCCCCGGCCGAACGAATTCGCCACGGCCGGATCGGGATTGCCGTACAGCAGCCGCCACGCGGCCGGGCGGGCCGCCGATTTCACCAGCAGCGCGCGGAAACCCGCCACGAACACCGCCTCGTCGGCATCGACATCCCGCGCGGGCAGCACCTCGCGCAACCCGTCGATCAGGTACTTCTCCTCGCGTTCGAGCAGCGCACCCAGCAGCTCCACCCGATCCGCGAAACACGCGTACACTACCGGCCGCGTCACCTGCATCCGCTCCGCCACCGCCGCCATGGTCACCGCCGCGATCCCCTCCGCCACCGCGATCTCGAGCGCCGCATCGAGCACCTGCGGCCGCCGCCGCCCCGGCCCCAAATGCCGAGCCCGCGCCCGCACCCCCGACTCGCTACCCATCCCCCCAACGTATCAGCGACCCCACCCATTCCGCCTCACGCGAATTCTCTGGTCATATCGAGAGGTGGAGTCGCTGCGTCTGCGGATTCGATTCTGCTGCAATGAAATATCGTGACAGCGCTAGATTCCGTCGTCGAGTTGTTCCCAAGTGACGCGAGAGGTGAAAGGGTCGATGATGTCGATGGCATGCAAGGTGGTGCCGCGCAATGCGACGCCGTCGGAAATGTACTTGCCGGACACGGTCAGCCGGAAACGTTCGATGGATACCGCTTGACCGTCGTTGCCCGCCATCTGGACGATCCAATAGTGGGGCACCCGCGCTTGAGCGTACTCGGCGAGCTTGTCGCGAGTGTCGGTGATAACCGTGCCCGGCGAGACGATCTCGATCACCAGCAGGCAATCGGTGGCATAGGGTTTGCGGTGCCAGCGCCCGCGATCGAATTCGATACAGCGGTAAACGACGACATCGGGCCGTCGATAGTGCAGCCGGGGAACCTCGGTGATGAGCATATCGATATCACCGACCACCTTGTGGAAGGTTTGATCGCCTGCATCCATTTGCTTGACCGCGTCACGCAAGGCCGACACCAGGTTGTGCTGAATGATTTGATGGGCCGGGCCGGGAGATTCGCAGCGGATGATCCGCCCATCCACCACCTCGATCCGGCGACCGAGATCTTCGGGAATACCGGCGTAGACCTCGAGGGTGACCTCGGGCGCGTCCATCGAACTCCGCAACCACTCCCAGTCGATCGCTTCGAACACCTTCGCTCCTCGCGGCAGCTCGAGTCTGACCTTCGGTCGAAGGTGAGCCTACGCGGCGATCACCGCTCCCGTTGAGGCGATCGAGCTGCCCGATTAATCGGAGGTTTCCACGATCACCGGGGCGTGGTCGCTGGCGCCCTTGCCCTTGCGTTCGTCTCGGTCGATCAGGGCGTCGGTGACGTGGGCGGCCAAAGTTGGTGAGGCGAGGGTGAAATCGATGCGCATACCCTCTTTTCGCGGGAATCTGAGCTGGGTGTAGTCCCAGTAGGTATAGACGCCGGGGCCGGGGGTGAAGGGGCGGACGACGTCGGTGAAACCGGCCTCGAGGATGGCGTTGAACGCGGCGCGTTCGGGTGCGGAGGTGTGGGTCTTCTCGGCGAAATAGGCGGGGGACCAGACGTCGTCGTCGGTGGGGGCGATATTCCAGTCGCCGACGAGGGCGATGCGGGCGGCGGGATCGGTGGCCAGCCATTGGGCGGCGTTGGTGCGCAAGGCGGCCAACCATTCCAGCTTGTAGGTGTAGTGGGGGTCGTCGAGGGCGCGACCGTTGGGGACGTAGAGGCTCCAGATGCGGACATCGCCGCAGGTGGCTCCGATGGCGCGGGATTCGACCACCGGTGCGGCGAGCAGGGATTCGCTCGCGTCCTTGTCGAAGCCCGGCTGGTCGGGGAAGGCGTGCCGCACGTCGGCGAGTCCCACCCTGGAGGCGATGGCCACGCCGTTCCACTGGTTCACGCCGAAATGCGCCACCTCGTAACCGAGTTCGTCGAAACGCTCGTACGGGAACTGATCATCGCGGCATTTGGTTTCCTGGATGGCGAGCACATCGATGTCCTGCCGGTCCAAGAAGGCGGCCACCCTATCCATCCGGGTGCGGATCGAATTCACATTCCAGGTTGCCAGACGCACGAAAAGCCTCTCTGCACAGATTTATTCGACACCGGGTGCGGCGTACCGATAGGTGTGGTGCTCCATGAACCCCATCTCCCGATACAGCGCGAACGCCCCGGCATTGTCCGCCTCGACCTGAAGGTAGGCGTGGGTGGCTCCGCGCACCTGCCCCCAGCGCAGCAGTTCCGCGCACACCAGCGTGCCGAGCCCGCGCCTGCGATGCGCGACGGAGACTGCCAGACAGGACAACCCGACCCACTGCCGCCCATCCGAGGCGCCGGTCACCGCGGCGCGGCCCACCGTGATCGGCGCGGGCAACCCGAGCGAGGCGTAGCCCGCGATACCGTCGCGCACCGCCGTGAGAACCTCGAACGATCCCGGAATCTCTTCCGGTACCGCCTCTTCCCCCTGCGACCGGTGCAACTGGGACCAGGCCGCATCGGGCGCGTCGGCGACGCGCACCATCGACGGCCCCTGCGGCAGTACGACATTGTCGAGGTCGACCGCGAGCACCGTGGTCTCCCCGTTGGTCGACCATCCGGGTGGTGCGGAGGCGAGGCGATCGGGCAGCACCAGTTGGGGTGTGAGCCCGCGCGCCAGGTACCACTGCTCGATCCGCGCCAAGGTCTCCCCGGTCATGAGGGTCGGTGATCCCGGACCCCCCAGCGGCACAGCCGAATTCGCGCGCCGCGTAACACCGTGGCCCGCCCGCGCCAACCATCCGTCGATCCACGCGTGCTCCACGCCCGGCCAGGCGTCGGCGGCGGCGGACTCCAGCGTCCGGATCTCGGCGGTGCGAATGGGCCTGGGACCCAAGGCTTTCAGTGCGACGACCCGATCGGATGCGACCGCGATGGTCGTTCCGTCGGCGCCGCGCACGGTGAGCGGATCCAGGCCGACCAGTTCCCCGATCACATCGGTCATCGATTGGGGATATCCCGCGGGCAGCAGATAGCGCAGCACCACCCGACGGCCGAGCGGGATATCGGGCAGATCAGTCGTCATGACCGAACGGATCGGCCACCGTGCCGGGGATCCAGGTGAGTCCCGGTGTACCCCAGCCATTCCGCTTGATCGCCTTCTTGGCGGCGCGGGCATTGCGCCCGACCAGCACATCGACGTAGAGGTAGCCGTCGAGGTGGCCGACCTCGTGCTGGAGCATGCGGGCGAAGAAGCCCTTGCCCTCGACCTGCACCGGCTTGCCGTGCTCGTCGGTGCCGGTGACCTTGGCCCAGTCGGCCCGGCCGGTGGGGAAACCCTCGCCGGGGACCGACAGGCAGCCCTCCTCGTCATTGTCCGGGTCGGGCATGGTCTCCGGAATCGTGGAGGTCTCCAGCACCGGATTGATCACCGCACCTCGGCGGCGTTTGGCCGTGCCGTCGCCGTCGACCTCCGGGCAGTCGTAGACGAACAACCGCAGCGACACCCCCACCTGATTGGCGGCCAGCCCCACGCCATTGGCCACATCCATCGTCTCGTACATATCGGCGATGAGCGAGGCCAGTTCCTCCGGGGTCTGGGTGACCGGCTCGGTCGGAGTGTTCAGGACCGGGTCACCGACGATCACGATGGGGAGGATTGCCATAGGGCAATTATCGCTGAGTCGAATTTGCGGCGTTCGCGGGTCCCTCCGTGGTTACGCTGCGCTGCCTCCTCCGGTCCCGTCGCATAGAATCCGCGGCCACCCACCCGGCAACACGCCCTGCCGGTCGGTAGCCGAACACGCCGTGCGGTGGGGCGGGCAACGTCGCTGACCCATGGTTCAATGATCCGCGACGTACAAGCATTTTTTCGTCAGGTGGTTACTCGGCGAGGGAGCAAGATGGACGGCGCAGCGGCTCGGAATCTCGAAGACGCCCCCGTGGACAACGCGGCCCCCGCAGCCGCACAGGTCACCGATGCCCCCGACGATTCGGGCCTGAGCCCGCGCGAGCAGGAGATCCTCGCCTTCGAGCGGCAGTGGTGGAAGTACGCGGGCGCCAAGGAGGAGGCCATTCGCGAACTGTTCTCCATGTCGCCCACCCGGTACTACCAGGTACTGAATGCGGTGGTGGATCGGCAGGAGGCGCTCGCGGTGGATCCGATGCTGGTGAAGCGGTTGCGCAGGCTCCGCGCGAGCAGACAGAAGGCGAGGGCAGCGCGGCGTCTCGGGTTTCAGGTGTGATGTGCGGCTAGGGTTCGTACTGTGAACAACCCGAATGCGCCCTCCGGCGGCCCGCCGCTGCGCGCGCTCGCCATGGTGTTGATCGCGCTGGCCATCGTCTTCGGCGGTCTGGGTGCGATGTCGCTGTCGAAGTCCGATGCCGACAGTTCCGGAACGGGTGCGCCGAGCAGCAGTTCGGCGGTGGCCGCGCCCGCCCCGGCGAAGCCGTCGACCCCCGTGGCCGCGCCCGCGCCGCCGCCGAGTCCGCCGCCGGTAATCCCCACGCCCGCATCGGCATTGCCGCCGAGTGCGTCGAGTGGTCCTGCGTCGGTGAATCATTCGATTCCGGTGCGGGTGCTCAACAACAGCATGGTCGCCGGGCTGGCGGGCAAGACAGCGGTACAGCTCAGCGCCGATGGCTGGACCAACGCCTCCAGCGGCAACTACGCGGGTGAGAATCTCACGAAAACAACTGTGTTCTACGGCACTTCACCGGGTGAGCGGGAAGCTGCGCTCGCCATCGCCGATGAACTCGGTGCGGTGGCCCAACAAAAGGGCAGTGGATTCTCCGATCCGAATCCCGGTGTCGTCGTCATTGTGACGGGAAACTGAGCGGTCGGCGATTGGCGCGATAACAACGCCGCGCCGACTCGGGATCTCGCGACACGGCCCTGTCATGGCGCGACACGGCGGGCGTGGCATCATCTTGTCCCGTAACGATCGTGTACACCAAGCTCTGCTCGTAAACTCGGACTCGTAAAGGAGTTCCCCGATGGCCCCGTCCACAACTCGTCGCCCGTCCTGGCGGACTGTGACCCCGGTGCTCGCAATCGCGGTCCTCGGTCTCGCAGGCTGCTCGAACAGCCAGGAGTCCAGTGACGTGAAGGGAACGACCCCGCCGACATGGACGGGTTCGTCTCAGCCCGCGGGCGGTGCGAGTGGTTCGGCCAAGGAGTCGGGCAGTGCCGGTTCCGGCTACAAGGTCGACCTGAAGGATGCGGCGGGTCAGGCGGTCGCCACCGCCAATATCGTCAAGGACGGCGGGCACCTGCAGGTCACCGTCGAGGCGCATGGTCTGCGCCCCGGTTTCCACGGGTTCCACATTCACCAGGTCGGCAAGTGCGAGCCGAATTCGGTGGCCCCCACCGGCGGTCCGGCGGGTGAGTTCCTGTCCGCAGGCGGCCACCTGCAGGTCGGCAGCGCCAACACCCATCCCTCCAGCGGCGATCTGACCTCCCTCGAGGTGCGCGCGGACGGACAGGCCAAGCTGATCACCACCACCGACTCGGTGACCCTGGAGGATCTCAAGGGTCGGGCTCTGATCATTCACGCCGATGCGGATAACTTCGGCAACATTCCCAGTCGCTACGTCCGCGCCGATGGCGCCGCGGGTCCGGACGATTCCACGCTAGCCACGGGCGACGCGGGAGGCCGCGTCGCCTGCGGCGTCATCCAGTAGAGGTCGCCATGGCCGGGGCACGAATCGCAACAGTCCCATTCAAAGGTTCGCCCCGGCCCACGATAGGTGTGGAGTGGGAGATCGCGCTCGTCGACAAGGTCACGCGCGATCTGTCCAACACCGCAGCGGCGGTTTTCGATCGGGTCGGTGATCTGCGCGCCCCCGACGGCACCCCGCAGGTGACCAAGGAATTGCTGCGCAACACCGTGGAAATCGTTACGGGCGTGCACAATACGGTCGCCGAATGCGTGGACGATCTGAGCGGCACCCTCGACGCGCTGCGGCACGCCGCCGATCCGCTCGGCGTCGACCTGTTCTGCGCGGGCACACATCCATTCGCCCAGTGGTCGGCGCAGCAGCTCACCCGCTCGGCGCACTATGACGAATTGATCGAGCGCACCCAGTGGTGGGGCCGCCAGATGATGATCTGGGGTGTGCACGTCCATGTCGGGGTCTCGCACCGCGAGAAGGTCTTTCCGATTCTCAACTCGCTGCTGATGGCGCATCCGCATCTGTTGGCGCTGTCGGCCTCCTCGCCGATGTGGGCGGGTTCGGATACCGGATACGCGAGCAATCGCACACTCATGTTCCAGCAGTTGCCGACCGCCGGTCTGCCGTTCCAGTTCGAGAACTGGTCGCAGTTCGAATCTTTCGTGTACGACCAGTTGAAAACCGGTGTGTTCGAACAACTCGGCGGGATGCACTGGGATATCCGGCCCTCGCCGAAATGGGGCACCATCGAGGTGCGCATTTGCGATGGGGTGCCGACCCGCACCGAATTGGCGGCGGTGGCCGCGCTGATCCACTGTCTGGTGGTCGATTTGGATCGCCGGGTGGAAAGCGGGGAAACGCTGCCGACATTGCCGCCGTGGCATGTGCAGGAGAACAAATGGCGCGCCGCGCGGTATGGGCTGGATGCGATCATCATCACCGACGCCGACAGCAATGAGCGATTGGTCACCGAGGATCTGACCGATATGTTGAATCGGCTCGAGCCCGTGGCGGATCGGCTCGGCTGCGCCAAGGAATTGGCCCTGGTCGCCGACATCCCGAAGCGCGGCGCCTCCTACCAGCGGCAGCGTCGGGTCGCGGCGGCGGCGCAGGGCGATCTGGTTCCGGTGGTGGACGCACTGGTCAGGGAATTGAACCCTTAGTATCGGCGCCACTAACTGGTCGACCCCCGTCAACCGGCAACGGGTATGCAGTTCATGCGACGTTTACTATTGCTGAGTGCTCGTCGAAGATCCGGGAAAGGCCGCAGGCAGCGTCGCCCAGCAGGTGCGGGCGCGGAGTGCGCGAACCTGGATCCGGCTGGGCGCGGCCGCGGTGCCGCTGCTGCTCATCGTGCTTCAGGTGGTCTCGATCGGCCACGACTATGAGGGTCCGCTCGGCAGTGTGTGGCACGACTATGTCGGCACCCCGAAATCGATGTCGGTGCCGTGGGCGGGGCTGATTCTGGCGCTGGTGGGGATTCCCCTGCGCAGCAGGCTCATCGCGCTCGGCGCGGCGATCGGTATCGATGCGGTGTGGGTCACCGTTCGGCTGCTACACGGTGCGCCGTTCGCCGTCGGGAACGGTCCGGTGTGGGTGCTCACCGGGATCGCGGTGCTGGCCGCGCTGCGCCGGCAAGGCGTGCAGCGCCGCAACGCACTGCACGCCGCCGCGCTCGGCGCGCTGCTCATTCTGGCCACCAAGGTCGGCGATGTTTGGCTGCACATCACCGTGGTGACCAGGCCCACCGTCTTCGATCACTACGCCATGCTGGCCGATCACGCGCTGGGCGATCCGTCGTGGGTCCTCGGTCGATTGCTCGACGAACTCGGACCGGTGGTCTCCGCGATCCTGCACTGGGTTTATATCGAACTGCCGGTGGCGGCGATCGTGGTCGCGGTCTGGCAGTTGCGCGGTGTCGTGCGCGCCGGCGTGTGGCCGCGGCACTATCTGGTGCGCACCTTCCTGGTGCTCGGGTTGGTGGGGCCGCTCATCTATGTTCTGTTCCCGGTGGTCGGTCCGATGTTCGCGGCGGGTTCGGCCGGTCACGGCCTCCAGTTGGGCAATTTCTGGCCGAATGTGGTGCCGCCCATCGACCGGAGTCCGACGGCCATGCCATTCGACGCCTACACCCCGCGCAATTGCATGCCGTCCATGCACACGGCGTGGGCGCTGTCGGTATTCCTGCATACCCGCCGCTCGCTCGACGGTGGGCCTGCGCCCGTGTGGTTGCGGGTGCTCGGCACGTTCTGGCTGCTGGCCACGCTGACGGCGACCCTCGGCTTCGGCTACCACTACGGCGTGGACCTGGTGGCGGGCGCGGTGCTGTGCCTCACCGTGGAATCCGTGCTGCGCGATCCGGCGCGCGGTTGGGGTTGGTTCCGGATTCGTCTGGTCGGGCTCGGTGTGGTGGTGCTCGCGGTGCTGCTGCTGTCCTACCGCTACCTCGCGGTGGCGATGGCGGACTATCCGGTGCTCGCCGGGACGGTGGTGCTGGCGCTGTTGGCCGGGGTCATCGCGGCCTTCCATGCCACCTGGTTCGCTGGCGATCGGGATAGTGCGCAAGCGCGGGAGATGATTCGGGCGTAGCCCTTCGCCGAGTCCGGGGCGGGCCTGGAATCGACTGCGGCCCAACGCAGTACCGGGCAGGTCCGACCGCGACGGTGGACGCGCGACACCGGGGTGGGAGGAGAGCGTCGACGGTGCGTGGGCTGTACGACAGCGTCCCACCCCTCCGGTTCCCGTTGTGATTCAGTCGATTTCGTCGCCCAGCTCGTTGACCCGCAGCAGCCCGTCGCGGTGTCGCTGTTCGCGGTAGGCGGTGCGGCCGAGCAGGTGCGCGATGACCGGCGCGGTGAGCAGGGTGAACAGGCCGACCAGGGCCAGCGCCCACACATTCCCGTGCCCGCGCAATTCGATGATCGCGCCGATCAGCACCATGATCAGCCCCACGACCTGCGGTTTGGTCGCGGCGTGCATGCGCGAGAAGATATCGGGAAAGCGCACCAGTCCGATGGCGGCTGTCAGGGCCAGTGTCGATCCGGTCAGAATCAGTGCGCCCGCGATCCATTCCAGCACGATCATCGGTCGTCCCTGACCCGGAACCGGGAGACGGCGGCCGACCCGAGGAAGCCGACCAGCGCGAGCGCGACGATGCCGGGAACGACGGTGGCGTCGTCGGTGTAGCCCGCCCACACCGCGAGACCGGAGGCCGCGATGGCCATGAGCGAATCGATGCCGACCACCCGGTCGAGCGTATTCGGCCCGACCAGAATGCGATACGCGGTGAGAATCGCGGCGGCCGACAACAGGATTGCCGCGATGACGGCGACGACGATCACGACGTGCCCTCCTTCTGCCATGCGGTGTCGTCCCATTCGGCGGGTCGCTCGAATGAGTCGATGAGCAGTTGTTCCAAACGTCGTGTGGTGCGGTGGAAATGCGCGACGGCGGCCTCGCTGCTCACATCGAGGACGTGCACGTAGACCAGACGGCGCTCGCGGTCGATCTCGAGCACCATGGTGCCCGGAATGACATTGAGCAGGTCGGTGCACAGCACCAGCACCAGATCGGATTTGATGGCCAGACGCACCCGCAGCACGCCCGAGATCGGCGGCGGCGCCGGCCGAATGGCGAACCACGCGATCTGCAAACTGGATTCGAGCGCGTAGTAGACGCTCACCGCGATGAGCTGGATCAGCGAGAGCAGGTGCACCCGACCGGCCACCGGAAGCCTGGGCAGCGGCAGCGCCAGCATGATCACCGCGCCGATGGCGAGGCCGGCGAGGACATTGGCGACGCTGAGGTCGCCCCAGAGCGCGACATAGACCACCGCGAGCCAACTCAGCACACCGATCTGCACCAGTGTGCTCCGCTCCGGCAGCAGTCGTCTCATGACGAACCACCGAGCACCGCACCGATATACACCGATCTGTCGCGCAGGTCGGCCGCCGCGCGATCGGCCACGCCGAAGAGCGGCCCGGCGAAGACGGTCAGCGCCAAGCCGACCGCGACCAGCGCCGCGGTGGCGGCGAGCATGAGCGCGGGCATTCGGCCCGGATCGGCGCGTTCGTCGTAGCGCACATCGGTGTCGTCCTCGACCAGCGTGGGCGGGGCCGCGGCGGCGAGATGCCCCTCGGGCGCGTCGGCGCGCGGTCGCCAGAACGCCTTGCTCCAAACGCGCGCGACGGCATACAGCGTGAGCAGGCTGGTCAAGGCCGAGCCGCCGACCAGCACCCAGGCGAGCACGCTGCCGTCCGCCGCACCCGCCTGCAATAGCGCCAACTTGCCGATGAATCCCGAAAAAGGCGGTATGCCACCGAGATTCAGTGCGGGTATCAGAAACAGCAGGGCCAGCACCGGACTGGCGGCGGCGAGTCCGCCGAGTCGACGCAGCGAGGCCGATCCGGCTTGCCGCTCGATCAGCCCGACCACCAGGAACAGTGTGGTCTGCACCAGAATATGGTGCGCCACATAGAAAATCGCGCCCGCCAACCCCTCCCTGGTGGCCAGCCCGATGCCGAAGATCATGTACCCGATATGGCTGACCAGGGTGAACGACAGCAATCGCTTGATATCGTTCTGCGCGATCGCGCCGAAGATCCCCAGCAGCATGGTCAGCAGCCCGCAGACCATGAGCAGCCTGTCGAAGTGTCCGTCGGGGAACAGCAGCGTACTGGTCCGAATGATCGCGTACACACCGACTTTCGTGAGCAGTCCGGCGAAGACGGCGGTGACCGGCGCGGGCGCGGTGGGGTAGGAGTCGGGTAGCCAGTTCGACAGCGGGAAGACGGCCGCCTTGATGCCGAAGGCCACCAGCAGCACCGCGCACACGGCCGTGCGCACCCCACCGGGCACCGCGTCCATGCGCTGCGCCAACTGGGCCATATTCAGGGTGCCCGTCGCCGCGTAGGCGAAGGCGATGCCGCACAGGAAGATCAGCGACGCCACCATCGACACCATCACATACGACACACCCGCCCGGATCCGGTCGCGGGTGCCGCCCAGGGTGAGCAGTACGAAGGACGCGCCGAGCAGGATCTCGAATCCGACGAACAGGTTGAACAGGTCCCCGGCCAGGAAGGCCAGCGAAATCCCCGCGCTCAGAACGAGATAGGTGGGTTGGAAGATCGATGTGGGCTGCTTGTCGTCCCCGTCGCGGATGTTCTGTCCGGCCGCGTAGACCATTACCGACAGCATGACGATGGCCGACACCACCAGCATGGCCGCCGAAAGTCGGTCCACCACAAGGGTTATCCCGATCGGCGTCTCCCAGTCGCCGACCTGGAGCACCGAAATACCGTCCCGGTCGGCCAGATACAGCTGCCACCCGCTGACGATCACCTCCGAACTCAGCGCGAGCAGCGTCACCGCGCGTTGGGTGCGCGGTTTGCGCCCGGCGATGAGCGTCAGCGCCGCACCGAGCAGCGGAACCAAGACCGGCAGCGGCGTCAGCACGCTCATCGCGCCGCTCACCGTTCGGGATCCTCGCCCGCGCGCCTGCCCGCGACCTCGGTGTCCTCCGGATCGTTCTCCACCTGGTCGGTGGTGGTCAACGCGAATGAGCGATAGGCGAGGGCGAGCACGAACGCGGCGATGCCCATCGTGATGACGATGGCCGTCAGCACCATGGCCTGGGCCAGCGGATCGGCCATCCCTTCGACCACGGGATGCGCACTGCCGAGGATGGGTGGCCGCCCCGAGGGGCCGCCGACCATGATGACCAGCAGATTCGCCGCATTGCCGAACAGGATCATGCCGAGCAGCATCTTGGAGACGGCGCGCTCCAGGATCAGATACACCCCGCAGGCGACCAGCGCGCCGATCACGATCAGCAGGGTCAGATTGGAAGTCATCGCGAATCCCCTTTCGGTGCTTCGGCTTCCAGTTCGGTGCCCAAACGGACGCCGAGGCTGCGCAGCACATCGAGGACCAACCCGACCACGATGAGATAGACGCCGAGATCGAAGAACAACGCGGTCGCGAATTTGATCTGCCCCAGCACCGGCACCGTCACCGACAGCACCGCCGAGGACAGCGGCGGTGCGCCGAGCAGTAGCGACCCGGCGGCGGTGCCCGCGGCCAGCGCCAACCCGGCCCCCAGCAGATGTCCGGCCTCCACCGGCAGCGCCTCGCCGAGTTCGTAGCGCCCGCCCGCGAGGTAGCGCAGCACCAGCGCCAATCCGGCGGTGAGCCCGCCCGCGAATCCGCCGCCGGGCGCGTTGTGGCCGGAGAAGAAGAAGTACACCGACAGCACCATGATGGTCGGGAAGACCAGCCGGGTGGTGATCTGCAGGACGACGGAACGGTAGCGTCGATCGAGCAGTCGACCCGCGGGCAGCCAGCTCACCAGATCCGGTCGATAGTTGGGCGCCTCCACCGCGCGCGCCACCGCGCCGAAGCGCCGATGCCGGAAGACCAGCGAGGCCACACCGGTCGCCGCGACCACCAGCACCGAGATCTCGCCGAGGGTGTCCCAGGCCCGAATATCGACGAGCAGCACATTGACCGCGTTCTTGCCGCCGCCGAATTCGTATGCGGCGGGCGGTATTCGCGGCCAGATGGGCGCTGCGGAGCGGGCCGCGAGCGCGAACGCGCCGAGTCCGGCGACCACAATGCCCACCAGCGCGGCCAGTACGGCCCTGCGCTTCTTGAACGACGCGGTGCGGCCCGCCTCCAACTCGGCCGGGAAGGCGCGCAGCACCAGCACGAAGATGACCAGCGTCAGCGTCTCGACCAGGAACTGGGTCAGCGCCAGATCCGGTGCGCCGTGCAGGGCGAACAGCACACCGCACCCGTAGCCGGTGACGCCGACGAACAGCACACCCGCCAGGCGATTGCGCACGGTGGTGGCGGCCAGGGCCATCGCGATCATGAGCGCGCCGATCACCGCCTGCAACGGCGAATCCCACAGCCGCAGCCCGACTCCCGCGCGGGAACCGGTGGCGAGCATGACCGAGGGCAGCACGAGCAGGGTGAGCAGGATGGTGGTCTGGCTCAGCGGCAGCGAGCCGCGCTGGGTGGCCCTGGTCATGCGCAGCGAGAGCCGGTCCATGCCGCGCAGGGTGGCGTCGTAGGCGCGGTCGGCATTGCCGAGCCTGGGGTGCGGGGATTCGGCGAACCGGTCCCGAATCGCGAACAGCGCCGCACCGAATCCGATGACCAGCACGGTCAGCATGAGCGGCGTGCCGAAGCCGTGCCACAGCGCCAGATGCGAATCCAGCTCTCCGGGAAGAGTTTCCGCGTACGGTGTCAATCGCGTGTCGTCCCACCCGGCCGACAGGCCGCCGACCAGGCTGCCTGCCGCGAGAATCGCGGGCGCGGCGACGAACAACACTCCCGGCCGATGCCACACCCGCGCCACGAGCGTCTTCGGCTGCGCCGCACCGTGATCGGCGGCCAGGACCGGAACAGCTTCTTTTGTCGCGAACGCGCCCCACACGAACCGCGCGCTGTAGCCGACCGTGCACACCGACCCCAACACCACGCCCGCGCACAGCGCGATCCGCGCGGGCTGTGCCAGATTCTCCGCCCCGAGAATCGCGTCCAGCGCACTCTCCTTGCCGACGAATCCGAGCATCGGCGGTATCCCGGCCATACTTGCCGCCGCCACCGCGGCGATCCCGCACAGCACCGGCGCGCGCCGCCCGACCCCGGACAGCTCCCGCAGATCCCGTGTCCCCGCCGCATGATCGATGATCCCCACCACCATGAACAGGCACGCCTTGAACAGCGCGTGCGCCACGATGAGCGCCGTCCCCGCCAGCGCCGCCTCCGGTGTCCCGATTCCGGTGAGCACCATGAGCAATCCCAGCTGACTCACCGTGCCGAAGGCCAGCAGCAGCTTCAAATCGGTGACCTGCATCGCCCGCAGCCCCGCCAGCACCATGGAGGTCACGCCCAGCGTGAGCACCAGCGGATGCCATGCGGGACTCGACGCGAAGATCGGCGCGAGCCGGGCCACCAGGTAGACGCCCGCCTTCACCATGGCGGCGGCGTGCAGGTAGGCACTGACCGGTGTCGGCGCGGCCATCGCGCCGGGCAGCCAGAAATGCAGCGGCACGATGGCGGATTTGCTGAGCGCGCCGACCAGCATGAGCGCCACCCCGACGTGCACCGCGGTTCCGGTCGGCAGGTCCGCCCTGGCGAGCAGGTCCGAGAGCAGGTAGCTGCCGCAGCGTTCGCCGATGATGATGATCCCGACCAGCATGGCCAAGCCGCCCGCCCCGGTGACCAGCAGCGCCTGAATGGCGGCGCGGCGGCTGACGGCCTGTTCGGCATTGTGGCCGACCAGCAGGAACGACAGCACCGTCGTCGCTTCCCAGAAGATGAACAGCAGCACCATATTGTCGCTGGTGACCAGCCCGAACATGGCCCCGGCGAAGCCGATGAACTGGGCGGCGAACAGTCCGAGCCGAGGTTCGTCGTTCTCGAAGTAGCGCGCGCAGTAGGCGACGATCAGCGCGCCGACACCGAGGACCAGTGTGCACATGATGGCGGCGAGCGAATCGAAGCGCAGGTCGATATTCATCGAAACGGTGGGCGCCCACGGCACCCGAACCTCTTGGGTGCGGCCCCAATTCGCGATGACCCAGCCCAGACCGCCGAGCGGGACCAGTGCCAGCGGGTAGAACCCGTTGCGTCCCAAGGCCCGCACGCACAGCGGCGCGACGAGCGCGGCGATCGCGTGTGCGAGCAGGATTGCGAGCAAACTTCACTCCGGCGGGTCGGACGGTCGGGGTGGTGCAGGACAATCCTAGGTAATCCCTGGTGGTTTCGCGTCACGAGCGGCTATGGCGCACCTCATGTCGCGCCGATCTCGCTATGTGTCGGCAAACCTCTCGTCCGGCACCGGTTTCGGTTTGGGGCGATAGGGCGGTCGAATGCGGTGCAGCGCGGCCGTGCCCACCGCACAGCCGATCGCGATGGCCAGCGCGGTGCCGCCGAGTCGGGTGCCGTGCGCGTTCGCGTCGGGGGCGGGCCAGGTGGATCGGTCCAGCGGCAACGCGCTGACGACAGAGGGCAGATACAGTGCGACGAGTCCGAGCACGCCGCTCGGCGCGTAGCGCGGCCGGGCCGCGCCGCAGCAGTAGCCCGCGGTGAGCGCCAGCGCGGAACTGCCCGTCGCGTGCAGCACATTGTTGTCGTGTACATCGGGCAGCAGCATGGCGTAGACGCACAGTCCGATCACCAGTATCGAGGCCACCGTCATCGAGGGCAGTCGCAGCCCGACGAACAGTCCGAACGCGGTGAGCGCCAGCAGGACCAGCACACTCCACGGCGGTCGCGGCGCGGCACCGATCGCCTCGGCCGCCGCCACCAGACCCACCGCCAGGAATACGCCGTATCCGTCGCGGCCCGGCAGCAGCATGGCGGCGACAATGGCCGCCGCGACCGTGGCCGCGACGGCCAGTCCGATATCGATGACATGCGATGCGTCGGGCGTGTTCTGGATCTGGCGCGCGAGCCATTCCGAGGCGACCAGCACCACCAGCGCGAGCACCATGGCCGCCACGATCGGGGCGATCGGCAGCTCCACCGCCCCGCGCCCCTGGCCGGGTGGTTCCTTGGCGCGATTGTGCAGTGTGCCGATCACCAGCAGGACCAGGGCGGCGGCGATGAGCCAGCGCGGCGGGGTCTCCAGCACCGTCATCGGGTCGCGGTCGGCGATATCGAGGAGTTCGGCGAGGTCGCCGAAGACGAAGAAGCCCGCGACACCGACGGTGTAGGCGGCGGCCGGTGCGGGTCGGCGCATGACGGCCGCGCCCAACGCGCCCAGCAGGGTGCCCGCGCACAGCGAGTCCAGAAAGTTCTGCGTGGTGAGCAGGTCGGGATCGGAGACATTGCGCCCCACGATGTGATTGACGAACAGCGCGAACGCCCCGACCATCGCCAGCAGCCAGGCCGCGGCGGGTCTGGTGAAGGTGGTCACCACGACGGCCGCCGCCACCGCGACGATCATCGCGATCGCCGCGCCGCGCGGGACGCTGTTCATCAGGCTGGCGATGCGGTACGGGGTGGTCTCCTTGGTCCAGGTGAAGGCGATCGGCAGGAATAAGGCCACACCGGCGACCGCGGCTCCCAGGAAGGCCGCGAGCGTGTCCACCGCCTCGCCGATCCGACGCACCTGCCGAACATACCCGTGGGTTTGTTCGAAATGGGTCAATAACGCGATTCAGCCGCGGTTCTCGGCATAGCGCCGCAGCGACTGCACCTGCACCGGATCCAGCGACGGCCGCACCGCCGCCCGCGCCGCCGCCAGATCGGCGGCCGTGACATCGGCCGCCTCGACATCGCGCCGCATCGCCGCCAGCGCCGCCTCACGCAGCAGCGCCGCGCAGTCGGCGGCCGAATACCCGTCGAGCTCACCGGCGAGCACGCCGAGATCGACATCGGCGGCCAGCGGGACCGACTTCCCGGCGGTGCGCAGGATCGCGTGCCGCCCATCGGCATCCGGCGGCGGCACGAAAACCAGCCGCTCCAATCGGCCCGGCCGCAGCAGCGCCGGATCGATCAGTTCCGGCCGGTTGGTCGCGCCGAGGACGATCACCTCGCGCAGCGGTTCGACCCCGTCGAGTTCGGTGAGCAGCGCGGCGACCACCCGGTCGGCCACACCGGAGTCGGTGCTCTGCCCGCGACGCGGGGCCAAGGCGTCGATCTCGTCCAGGAAGATCAGTGACGGCGCGGAATCCCTGGCGCGCTGGAACAATTCGCGCACCGCCCGCTCGGAGGAGCCGACCCACTTGTCCATCAGTTCGGCGCCCTTGACCGCGTGCACGCTCAGATGGCCGGTTCCGGCCAATGCGCGCACCAGGTAGGTCTTGCCGCAGCCGGGCGGACCGTAGAGCAGGACGCCACGCGGCGGCTCGATACCCAGACGGGCGAAGGAATCCGGATGCCGCAGCGGCCACAGCACCGATTCGGTCAATGCCTGCTTCGTCTCGGCCATATCGCCGACATCGTCGAGGCCGAGACTGCCGATGGCCAACTCCTCCATACCGGACCGCGACAGCGGCCGGATGACCTGCAGCGCACCCAACAGGTCCGATTGCGCCAGCCGTGGTTCGGCCTGCTCCCTGCTCGCCCGCGACGCCGCCCGCAGCGCCGCCTCCCGGCACAGCGCGGCCAGATCCGACACCACGAAACCCGGTGTGCGCGAGGCGATCTCCTCCAGTGCGAGATCCTCGGTCGGCACCTTGCGCAGCAGCGCCTCCAGCAGGGTGCGGCGCACGGCGGCAGTCGGCGGTGTCAGCGCCAGTTCCCGATCGCACAGCTCCGGCGTCCGCAACCGGGCATCGATATCGGCCGGATGGGCGGTGGTGGCCAGGAAGGCCACCCCTGGTTCGGCGACCGCCGCCCGCAACTGATCGAGAATGAGCGTGGCCACCGGCTCGGACTGGGCGGGCAGCAGCGCGTCGATATCGGTGATGAGCAGGATGCCGCGCGGTCCGGAACCGATCTCGGCGACCGCGGCCGCCACCTGCCGCAGCCGCGCACCGTGCTCGGTCGCGCCGACGGTGGGTCCGTCGAGTTCGACAATGCGCCGCGGCGCGCTGACCGCGCGGGCCAGCGTCGCCTTGCCGACCCCCGCCGGCCCGCTGATCAGCACACCCAAATGCGGTGTGGCGCCGAGGGTTTTGAGTAGTTCCGGTTCATCGAGGGCCAGGCTGAGCCACTCGGTGAGTTTGGCGGCCTGACCCTGCATCCCGGCCAACTCCGCCACGGTGACGGCGGGCGTCCACGATCCGCTGTGCCGGGCGATCGGCGGGGCGAGCGCGGCCGCGGGCTGCTCCGCCGCCGGGATCGCGGCATCGGCCGCATCCCGCGCCGCCACCGTCCCCGCACCCCACGCCACGGCCGTATTCGGCTGCACGCTCACCGGACCGGGGCCGGGATCGATCCCGGTGACGGTCAGCAATTCGGTGGTCCACGCGATACCGAAAGCACGGGACAGCGCCTGACTGGCCGCCGCCGAACTGATGTCGGGGCCGAGATCGCGCGGCAGCAGCGAGACCGTATCGCCCACCGTCACCACCTTGCCGAGCAGCGCCTGTCGCAGCGTGGCCGCCGCGATGGTGCGGGTCGCGTGCACCGAACCACTGACCGAGAGTTGGCGCGCGCCATACACGGTGACCGGGGCGACGAGCACCGTGGCATCCTCGCGCAACCCGGCATTGGATAGCGTGACATCGTCGAGCAGCGCCACACCCGCCGGTGTGCCCGCCGGCGCCAACCCCACCACGGCAGCCGTACGCCGCGCCCCGACGAGCGCGATCCCATCCCATTCCCGCAACCCGAGCGCGGTGAGCGCCTCCGGATGCAGTCGGACCACGCCGCGTCGGGCGTCGGCCGCCGAGGAATTCAAGCGAGCGGTGAGCGCTAGTTCTGCCACCGTGCCATTCTGCCGGGTGTCAAGCAGTCCCGGCCCTGGCGCTGCCTGCGAAGCTGCCCTCGGACTTGCGTAGGCCGGCGCGATGACACAGGTAGCCCTAGCCCGTTTTGCCGACGATCTTGGCCGCTACCGCGACCGGGGTGTCGGCGGCGCTCGCCGACAGGCACACCAGTTTGGCGGTGCCGAGCGCGACATTCGGGCTCCCCGCGAAGGAACTGTCCGGATGTTCGGCCAGGATCTGCTCGATCACGGACTTCTCCGCGGCCTCGTTCATCGACTTGAATTCGCCGCAGGTGATCTTCGAAGCCGCCGCGGACCCCGCCTTCGGGGTCGACGCGGAGCCCGATGACGCGCCGGGCGTGCGCAACCCATTGGCGTCGGTGCTGTTGTCGGTGGATTTTCCGCAGCCGGCCAGCGCCGCTGCCAGCGCCCCGGCCGCCAGGACGGTGACGAGATAAGGCTTCATCGCGTGCTTTCACAATGGTGGTCGGGACGCCGGTGCCCCCGGCGCGATCGGCAGCAGCCTACCGAATCCGGCGTCCCTCTCCCCGTACGCACCCGCCAGTGTGTACGGGACGCAACTCAGTGCGTATGGGAACGCCAGTCGGCGGGCACTCGCTCGCGTGGTCCGGGGACGCTCTGTTCGATCGGATGATTGTGCGGCGGAGCCAATTCCGGGCCACCGCCGTACATCTGCTCGGTTCGGAAATTCCAGAACCACTCCTCACCCGGTTCGAAGCTTTGAATGAACGGGTGGCCGGTCTGCTCGGCGTGCTTGCTGGCGTGCTGGGCGGGGGAGGTGTCGCAGCAGCCGATGTGCCCGCACTGCGCGCACCGCCGCAGATGCACCCACCACCCCTGCGCCGCTTCGCATTCCACACAACCGGGTCCGCTCGGCGGCACGGCGGGGTCGATTCCCTCGATCTCCTGTGTCACTGTTGCTCCTCCTGGTCGGATTCCGCGGCCGCGCGGTGCAGCGGCAGCCACACCGCGAATCTGGTGTCACCGGGCGCGGATTCGAGTCGGATATCCCCGCCGTGCTTGTTCACCACGATCCGGAACGAGATATCGAGCCCGAGTCCGGTGCCCTCACCCACCGGTTTGGTCGTGAAGAACGGTTCGAAGATCCGGCTGCGCACCTCGGGGGACACACCCGGCCCGGTATCGCCGATTTCCACTACGGCGCACTCGTTCTCGCGGCGGGTGCGCAGGGTGAGCGTACCGGCACCCCCCATGGCGTAGACCGCATTGTCGATCAGGTTTGTCCACACCTGGTTGAGTTCGGCCGCGTAGCACGGCACCGGCGGCAGGCTGCGATCGTACTGTTTGACCACCTCGATGCCGTCGCCGATCTTGCGGCTGAGCATGACCAGGGTGCTGTCGAGCAGTTCGTGCACATCACACACCTGGAACGGCGCCCGATCCATCTGCGAGTACTGCTTGGCCGCGTCCACCAGCGAGGAGATGCGGGTGGTGGAATCGGCGATCTCGTTCATCAGCAGCTCGGTCTCGATGGTGTAGTTCAACCAGCGGATCGCGCCCTGGAACACCTTGTCCGAGCATTCGTCCAGGGTGGCGGACACCTTCTCCAGCCAGGCGGTGTCGAGTCCGGCCTGCACGAAGGTCGGCGCGAGATTCCAGGCGTCCTCGACACCGTGCTCCTCGAGCCAGTCGCCGAGCAGATCCTCGCGGTCGGCGGCCTCCATCGGCGTCAGCTCGGGGGCCTTGGCCACCTGCGCGGCCGCCTCCTCCTGCAAACCGACCATGGCGACCAGGGATTTCGGCTCGAATTTGCCGTCGGCCATCATGGCCAGCTTGTGCCGCATCCCGGCCACCCGCTCGCGCAGGCCCGCGGTGGCGCGCACCGCCGCCGCGGCCGGATTGTTCAGCTCATGGGTCAAACCGGCCGACAGCGAGCCGAGCGCGAGCAACCGCTCGCGTTCGCCGATGCGCGCGTTGAAGTTCCGATTGCCGAAGAACACGCCCTCCAGCAGGTGCACCGCCATCGGGAACCACTGCTGCACCATCTCGGCGAAGGTCGCGGCCTCGATGACAAAGAAGCGCGACTTTCGGCTGACGTACATGGCGCTGTTGTAGACCTGCTCGACCCGGTCCCCGATATAGGACATCCAGGCGCCCGCGTACGCGCCGCGATGGTCGGTGCGCACCAGTTCGATCTCGGTGCCGCCGGAGAGTTTGGTGAGCACCACCTCGCCGTCCATCAGCACGTAGAAGCAGGTGGCCGGATCGCCCTCGCCGAATACCTTGCCGGGCTCGATGTATTCGATGCGCCCGTCGCGGCACAGCCAGTCCAACTGCGGCTCGTCGAGCTTCTCGAACAGGAACAGCGAGCGCAGTTCCGCCGGATCGCACACGAGTCGGCTGGTGCGGTCCGCGGTTTCCTTGGAGGTCATTTTCCCAGCCTTTCCTTCGCGGCCGTCAGGCCAGGTACCGGTGCACGAGCATGACGGCCATCGCGCCCTCGCCCACGGCCGAGGCGACCCGTTTGGCCGAATCGGCGTGGACGTCGCCGGCGACGAAGACGCCGGGCACGCTGGTCTCCAGATGGTGCGGTGGGCGCGGCAGCTCCCAGCCCGCGGGACGTTCGCCCTCGACCATCAGATCCGGACCGGCCAGCACATATCCGGCCGCGTCGCGCTCGATCACCCCGTCGAGCCAATCGGTCTGCGGCGCCGCGCCGATGAACAGGAACAGCCGTTCGGTGTCGGCCTTCTCCTCGAGTCCGGATTCGTTGTCGCGCAAGATGATTTGAGTCAAATGATCGTCGCCGTGGGCGGCGACGACCTCGGTGCGGGCGCGCACCCGAATATTGGGAATTTGCGCGATCTGCTGAATCAGATAGTGCGACATGGATTTCTCCAGCGTGTCCGCGCGCACCACCAGGTGCACCGTTTTCGCGTTGCGGGACAGGAAGACCGCGGCCTGTCCGGCCGAATTCGCCCCACCCACAATGTAGACGTCGCGATCGGCGCATTCGAACGCCTCGGTCATGGCCGAGCCGTAATACACTCCGCGCCCGGTGAATTCGTCCACGCCCGGTGCGGGATGCCTGCGGTAGTCCACGCCGGTGGCGATGATGACCGTATGCGCGCACAGTCGCCCGCCGTCGGCGAAACGCACCGTGCGCGCCGAACCGTTCACCTCGAGCCCGACGACATCGCGGGTGGTGAGCACCTCCGCGCCGAATTTCGCGGCCTGCCGCCGCGCCCGGTCCGCCAACTGCCCTCCCGAGACGCCGTCGGGAAAGCCGAGGTAGTTCTCGATGCGCGAACTCTGCCCGGCCTGGCCGCCGGTCGCGGTCCGCTCGACGAGCACCGTGCGCAAACCCTCGGAAGCGCCGTACACGGCCGCGCCCAGCCCGGCCGGGCCGCCACCGACGACGATGAGGTCGTAGAACTCGCCGGTCGGCGTCGTGGACAGGCCGACATGTTCGGCCAGTTCGCCATCGGTCGGCTGCACCAGCGCCTGCCCGCCCGAGGTGATCACCACCGGGCAGTTCACCGGATCGGCCCCCGCGGCCTCGAGCAGTCGCGTGCCCTCGGGTTCGTCGGCGACGTACCAGCGGTAGGGCAACTGGTTGCGCGCCAGGAATTCCCGCACCTGCGAGGACCGCGGCGACCAGCGATTGCCGATGACCTTCGTCTCGTGGACCGGACGCTGCTCGCTGGAGCGCCAGGCGTCGAGCAGGCCGTCGAGCACCGGATAGAGCTTCTCCTCCGGCGGGTCCCACGGTTTGAGCAGGTAGTGGTCCAGGTCGACGACATTGATGGCATCGATGGCGGCGCTGGTGTCGGCGTAGGCGGTGAGCAGCACCCGCCGGGCGTAGGGGTGCAGATCCATGGCCTGCTCCAGGAATTCGATACCGTCCATACCCGGCATCCGATAGTCGGCGATGAGCACGGCAACCGGCTGGCCACGCAATTTCATCTCCCGCAGCGCCTCCAGCGCCTGCGGACCCGATTCCGCGCGCAGGATCCGATATTCCGCGCCGTAGCGGCGGCGCAGATCACGCACCACCGCGCGGGAGACGCCCGGATCGTCGTCGACGCTGAGGATGGCCGGTTTACCGGCGCTGGGGGAGCTCACCGGGAAAGTATGAATCCTCGATGGTCCGCGTGTCGCGGCCCATTCACAGTCGGTGTTCCCGAACCAGATCGAGTTCGGTGGGGGTGAGCAGGCGTTCCAGTCTTTCCTCTGCGGCACGGGTCTTCTTTTTTTCGCGCGACGCGAACACGGCGCGCAGTGATGCGTCGGTGGATTCGGAAAGCTCGGCTTCGGGAAGGAGGGGCAGCTTTTCCGACTGCCTTCGATGGAGGAGGGAGCGCAGTTTCACGGCCGATCACCTCACGTGGGTACGGAAAGCCGGTGGCGTGTCTTGCTTGATCTATCAGAATTGTGCGCCGGGCATTACCGCCGCAGGGTCGCAACATGCAAAAATGTGACGCAACTGCCTTCCCGATTAAGATGTGCGCCGTATCGCTCGCTTGCACCACATGGAGGCAGTCGTGCCCAACAATCTCGAAGTCGCCATCGATATCGACGCGCCGCCGGAGCGGGTGTGGTCCGTCGTCTCCGATCTGCGGCGGATGCCGGAGTTCAGCCCCCAGTGCGTGCGGATGATGCCGCTGGGCGCGCCCGCGGCGGGCACCTGGACCCTCAATCTGAATCGTGACGGCAAGAAGTACTGGCCAACCTCCTCGCGCATCGTCGCCTTCGATCCCAACCGGGCCTTCGCCTTTCGCATGAACGAGAACCGCACCACCTGGAGCTACCTGCTCGAGCCCACCGAATCCGGCACCCGGCTCACCGAGCGCCGCGAGGTCGCGCCGAGCGGAATCCCCGGCCCGGTGCGCAAGGTGATCGACATCGCCCTCGGCGGCGAGAAGGCCTTCGAAGCGGATTTGATTCGCGGGATGACCCAGACCCTGGACCGGATCAAGGCCGCCGTCGAGCGCGGCTGACCCGCGCGGCGGTCGGGCACGGGTAGGTTCCGCGATATGCGCATCGGGACACGTCGCACGGCCGCCGCTGTGGCGGGCGTTTGCGGCTTGCTCGTGGGCTGCTTGCTCGTGGGCTGTGGCCGGGCGGCGGAGCCCGCCCACACCGACCGCGAGGTCACCGTGGTCGGCACCGGCCAGGTGCGCGGCGCACCCGACACCCTCAATGCCGACCTGGGCGTGGAGGCCACCGCCGACAATGTCTCCGCCGCCATCTCCACCGCCGATGCGCGCGCCCGCGCCATGACCGATGCCATGGTCGCGGCGGGCGCGGCCCGCGAGGACATCCGCACCGCCGATATCTCCGTGCAACCGCAGTACGGTCCGGATGGTCGCGTCGTCACCGGCTATCGCGCCGCGAACATGGTGCACGTGGTGGTGCGCGATCTGCCGAAGGCTTCGGCCGTCCTGGACGGCGCGACCAAGGCGGGCGGCAATGAGACCAGGGTGCGCGGTGTGTCCTTCGCGCTGGAGGACAATTCCAAACTCATCTCCGACGCCCGCGCCCGCGCGTTCGCCGATGCCAAGGCGCGCGCCGAGCAGTACGCGGTGCTCGCCGGGCGCGCACTCGGCGCGGTCGTCACCATCGATGAGACCGGCGGGCAGAATCAGCGCCAGCCGAGTCCGGCCGCGCCGGAGGCGTTCTCGCTCGAGCCCGGCACCCAAACGGTGACCTTCACCGTGAAGGTCACCTGGGCGCTCGGCTGAGAATTACTGCCAGGCGGGCAGTTTCACGACCTGGGCCGCATAAGACAGCCCGGCGCCGAAGGCGATGAGCAGCGCCGTATCGCCGGGCTGGGCCTGCTGTTTGCGCAGCAGCGCCTCCATGGCCAGCGGGATCGAGGCGGCGGAGGTGTTGCCCGTCTCCTCGATATCGTTGGCCAGCGCGCAGTGCTCGGGCAGTTTGAGCGTCCTGGCCATGATCTCGATGATCCGACCATTGGCCTGGTGCGGGATCATCGCGTCCATATCCTCGGGGGTGAGGCCCGCGCGGTCCATGGCGTCGCGGCACACCTTCTCCAACGAGTGCGCGGCCCAGCGGAATACGGCTGTGCCCTCCATGGCCAGGTAGGGCCGCACGGCGGCGAGACCCTTCTCCTCGATCTCGTCGAAGAATTCGATCCAGTCCTTGTCCTGGCGGATGGCGTGGCTCTGGGTGCCGTCCGAACCCCAGACGGTGGGGCCGATGCCCTGTTCGGCGGCCGGACCCACGATGACGGCGCCCGCACCGTCGGCGAACAGGAACGCGGTGGAGCGGTCGCGCGGGTTGACCGTGTCGGTGAGCTTCTCCACGCCGATCACCAGCACATGCTGCGAAGTGCCCGCCCGCACCAGATCCGAGGCCACGGCCAGCGCGTGGCAGAACCCGGCGCAGCCCGCCGAGATATCGAAGGCGGCCGCGCCGTTCATCCCCAGTTCGGTGGCGATCTGCGGGGCCGCGGCCGGGGTGAGCAGCAGATGGGTGGAGGTGGCCACGATGACGCAGTCGACCTGGTCGACCGCGACGCAGGCCGATTCCAGCGCGCCGCGGGCCGCGGCGACGCTCATGCTGCGGATGGTCTCCTCTTTCGAGGCGAAGCGGCGGGTCTTGATGCCGGAGCGGGTGCGAATCCATTCGTCGCTGGAGTCGATCGGACCCGCCACCTCGGCATTGGTGACCACACGGGCCGGGCGGTAGACGCCGAGCCCGAGGATCGCGGTGTGCTCTTGCCCTGCGGTCCGGGCGATGCGAGCAGCCATGGTCCGTCTCCTATGTTGTCGCGATCCTCACCGAACCTCGCGGTCCGGCGCCGGCTCGGCCGGAGGACCGAAAGCTTCGGCGAACTCAATCTGCCCGTGCCTACGGTGCCGTAGACATGAGGCCCCCTCATATTAGCCCGACGATCACGGCGTCGAGTGCCTATGCTCACATTTGCGGTATACGCCTGCTAGCGCAACGCTTGCTGTACGCCGCGTGAACCCTTGTCCGAAGCGGGACCGGTGGTACCGATGTTGTGCCTGGTAAGGGCGCGACCGGCCGACGGTCCGCGCGGCGTAGTGTGTGAACGCTCGCCTCAGTTATGTCAGGAACAGGAAAGTAGGAACCTGTGGCACGCCGCCCCACCCCGCCCGGCACGCCCGACCGCACCGGCCTCGGCCACACCGTTGACCTGGTGCGCAATGCGATCCCCCCCTTGCACCCCGCCGGGCTGCCCTTCGTCGCCGCACCCCTCGCGGTCGCCGTGCTCGGCGGCCGTCGTCGGTGGGTGCGCCGCGCGGGCCTGGCGACGGCCGCGATCTGCGCCGGCTTCTTCCGGCACCCGCATCGGGTGCCGCCCAACCGTCCCGGCGTGATCGTCGCGCCCGCCGACGGCGAGATCGCGTTGGTCGACACCGCCGCTCCCCCCGCGGAACTGGGCCTGGGCACCGAACCGCTGCCCAGGGTCAGCATCTTCCTGTCGGTCCTCGATGTGCACGTGCAGCGGGTCCCGGTCTCGGGCATCGTGCGTCAGGTGCTGCATCAGGCGGGCAGATTCCGCTCGGCCGACCTGCCCGAGGCCAGCGCCGAGAACGAGCGCAACAGCGTGGTCCTGGAGACCGAATCCGGCCAGCGGATCGTGGTCGTGCAGATCGCCGGGCTGCTGGCGCGCCGCATCGTGTGCGAGGCCCGCCCCGGCGACAAACTCACCATCGGCGACACCTACGGCCTGATCCGCTTCGGATCGCGCGTGGACACCTACTTCCCGGTGGGCACCGAACTGCTCGTCCGGCCCGGCCAGCGCACCATCGGGGCCGAGACCGTGTTGGCCGTCCTGCCATGATCGAGGCCGCATCCACTCCCAAGCGCAGGCGACGCAGCATTCTGCTGCTGCCGAGCGTGGTGACCATCCTGGCGCTGTGCGCCGGTCTGTCGGCGGTCAAATTCGGACTGGACGGCCGGTTCGACATCTCGCTGGCCATGATCGGCGCGGCAGCCGTGCTCGACACCCTGGACGGTCGCCTGGCCCGGATGCTCGACGCCACCACCAAGATGGGCGCGGAACTGGATTCGCTGTCCGACGCCATCTCCTTCGGCGTCGCGCCTGCCCTCATCCTCTATGTGGCGCAACTGCAAAAGGAGAGCGCGGGCTGGATCGTGGCGCTGGTCTTCGCCGTCAGCCTGGTGCTGCGGCTGGCCCGGTTCAACACCCTGCTCGACGACGACACCCGCCCCGACTGGTCACGGGAGTACTTCGTCGGGGTGCCCGCGCCCGCCGCCGCGCTCATCGCCATGGTTCCGGTCGCCATCTCGGTCCAATTCGGGGACGGCTGGTGGGACGGCTTCTACGTCACCGCGGCGTGGACGCTGTTCGCGGCGGCACTGGCCGTGAGCACCATTCCGACCCTGGCCATGAAGTCGGTCTCGGTCGCGCCGCAGGCCGCGGCCGGACTGCTGGTGCTGGTGGCGCTGGCGGCGGCGGCGCTGGTGACCTACCCGATCATCCTGCTGCTGGTGCTGGTCCTGCTGTACCTGGGGCACATCCCGTTCGCCTGGCATTCGCAGCGCTGGGTCGCCGCGCGCCCGGAGACCTGGCAGCACAAGCCCGCCGAGCGGCGCGCCCAGCGCCGGGCCGACCGCAGGCGACCGGTCATCAGACGACCGACCATCAAGGGTTCGAGCGCGCGGTTGCGACTGCGTCGCCCCGGTAGTCGGCAACGAGCCGAATAATATTGCGGTACTGAGTGTTTCGTGGCCCTGCGACCGATTCGGCAAGGCCGCGCGATGAGGCGCTCGCGCCATGAGCGCCCTCGTGGCCGGTGTTGATGAAGCCGCATTCTGCCGCTCTGCTCAATGAAGCCGCGGGCCGCAGCCGGTGTCGATGATGCGGCCTCGTCGGTATCGCGGAGTGGACAGGCGTGATTCGATGTGGCGTCAACCAAGCATTGACGATCACGGATCGTCAACCTATCGTTGACGCATGACATTCGATATTCGCCTCGACGATCTGATCGCAGGCATCAAGAAGGCCCGTCCCGACGATGTGCTCGAACAACTCTCCGACGCCGTGGTCGCCGGGGATCACCTCGGCGAAGTGGCCGATCACCTGATCGGCCACTTCGTGGACCAGGCCAGGCGCTCCGGCGCGTCCTGGACCGATATCGGGGCCAGCATGGGCGTCACCAAGCAGGCCGCGCAGAAACGCTTCGTCCCCAAGGGCGGCGGCGATCCCGCCGCGGCCCTGGATCCGAATGCGGGTTTCGCCCGATACACCCTGCGCGCCCGACAGGTCGTGATGGCTTCCCAGCAAGCCGCGCAGACCGCGAGCAATGATCGGATCGACCCGCCGCATCTGATTCTGGCGCTGCTGAGCGAGCCGGAAGGCTTGGCGTACAAGCAGATTGTCGAACAGGGTGTCACCGCCGACGCGGTGCGCGAGGCGGCCGCCGCGGCGCTACCGGAGGCGTCGGCGGAGATTCCGCCGATCATTCCCTTCGGCGCACCGGCCCGCAAGGTGCTCGAATTGACCTTCCGCGAGGCGCTGCGGCTCGGCCACAATTACATCGGCACCGAGCACATCCTGCTCGCTCTGCTCGAATTCGAGAACGGTTCGGGCACACTCAGCGACCTCGGCCTGAATAAGGCGGCGGCCGAGGCGAGTCTGGCGCGAATGCTGGCCGGTATCGTCGCCGAGTGATCAGCCGCGACCGCGCAGTCCGCCGCCCCACATCGGCCAGCTTGCTTGCGGTTTGGGCTCGGAAACCAGCGAGTCGCGGTCGAGGTTGGTGCACAGCAGCGGGATTCGCGATTCCAAGGTGCTCAGCAGGTCGATGGCCTTGCCGCCCAGCGCGGCCCGGTATTCGGTCATGGTCAGGCCGACGGCTTGCAGAAAGCGCAGCCTTCCGTGGGGGGTGTCGATCGCGCCGAGTTCGGGATCGACGGTGAAGGCGAACGCCTGGATCCGGGATTCGGCGCGCTCGGGGTCCAGCGGACCGTTGGCCTTGATGGTGTGGCCGGGTTCGAACCACTTGCCCGACTGAATCACATAGCGCGCCAACGTTTGCAGGAATCCCGCAGGCCAATTCGGGGCATCGTTCTCCTCGGGGCGACGCGCCAGCCGGAAGGTGAATTCGAAACCCCAGCCCGAGATGTTCGGGTCGTCCCACTCCTTCTCGTGCAATTCGGACAGTCCGTATCCGATGTAGTGCCAGTGCGGGACGGGTTCGGAGCGCGGGTAGGCGCTGACACCGTCGAGCGGATCGGGGCCACCGAGCGAATACGGTTGTACGGTCCCCCAGTGCGCGGGTCGGGTCTGGCCGTACAGCGGTCGCAGCGCGGCGTCGATGGCCTGCCAGCCGGGTGCTTCACTCACTCCGCAACGATAGGCCCTGTAGGACTGTGGTTTTCAGTCGGGAACATCGCGCGCGAGCTCGTCGAGCCAGGCGGCCGCCGAGGCATCGCTCGGCGCGCGCCAATCCCCGCGCGGGGACAGCGATCCGCCCGAGCCGACCTTGGGCGCGTTGGGCAGGGTGGAGCGTTTGAACTGACTGGTCCGCACGAAGCGGCGCAGGAATTCGGCGAGCCAGTATTTGATGGTGGGCAGATCGTAGGCGCCGCGATGCTCCACCAGGTCGGGCCAGTGGCCGCGCTCGGGATCGGACCAGGCGTGCCTGGCCAGGTAGGCGATGCGGCTGGGCCGGTAGCCGAAGCGCAGCAGATAGTAGAGGTGGAAGTCCTGGAGCTCGTAGGGGCCGACGGTGTCCTCCGAGCGCTGGCCGGGCGCCGAATCATCCGCGGCGGGAATCAATTCGGGTGAGATCTCGGTGCGCAGAATCGAGGAGAGCACCTCGCCCGCCGCCGCGCCGAACTGGTCGGTGTCCACCGCCCAGGCGATGAGATATTTGATCAGTGTCTTTGGCACCGAGGCGTTCACGCTGTAGTGCGCCATGTGGTCGCCGACGCCGAAGGTGCACCAGCCGAGGGCGAGTTCGCTCAGATCGCCCGTGCCGACGACCAAACCGCCGTGATGGTTGGCCAGCCGGAACAGATGTGAGGTGCGCTCGCCCGCCTGCACATTCTCGAAGGTGGTGTCGTACTGCGGAATATCGTGCGCGGCAGGATGATCCAGATCCCGCAGCATCTGCTCGGCGGATGGACGGATATCGATCTCGCCCGCCGTGACGCCCAGCGCGGCCATCAACCGATGGGCGTCGGCGTGGGTGCGGGTGCTGGTGGCGAAGCCGGGCATGGTGTACGCGAGCACATTGGCGCGCGGCAGACCGAGCCGATCCATGGTTTTGGCCGCCACGATCAGCGCCTGGGTGGAATCCAGACCGCCGGAGACACCGATGATCAGGTGCCGGGATCCGGTGGCGCGCACCCGTGTGGTCAACCCCTCCACCTGAATGTGGTGCACCTCGGCGCAGCGCTCATTGCGGGCGGCGGGATCGCTCGGTACGTAGGGGAAGCGGGGAATCTCCCGGCGCAGCCCGACCGGGCGGGTGGGCACCGGCAGTTCGAAGGCGATGCGCCGCAGGCGGATCAGGCGCTCGCGGTGGTCGTGCACATTGTCGGCGAAACTGGTGGTCCTGATCCGATCGGCGGCGAGGCGGCGCAGATCGATATCGGCGCTGACCAATCGGGGTTCGTCGGTGAAACGCGCGCCCTCGGCGAGCAATTCCCCGTTCTCGCACACCAGCGCCTGACCGTCCCAGGCCAGATCGGTGGTGGACTCCCCGTGTCCGGCCGCGGCATAGAGGTATGCCGCGAGATAGCGGGCGGAGTGCGAGGCGCACAGCGCGCGCCGATAGTCGGCCTTCCCGATGACGATATTGCTCGCCGACAGGTTCACCAGCACCGAGGCTCCCGCGAGCGCGGCGAATCCGCTGGGTGGCAGGGGAACCCAGCCGTCCTCGCAGATCTCGAGGTGCATGGTGAACCCGTCCAGGTTCGTGGCCTCGAACAGCAGATCGGCGCCGAAGGGGACGCGTTGCCCGGCGATGGTCGCGTGGTCGTCCAAAACCTCGCGGGCGGCCGCGAATTGGCGCTTCTCGTAGAACTCCCGATAGTTCGGCAGGTAGCTCTTGGGCACCGCGCCGAGCACGGCGCCGCGCCGGATCGCGATGGCGCAGTTGAACAGTCGCCCCTGTGCCCGCACGGGTGCGCCCACCACCAGCACGGTATCCAGGTCGCCGCTGGCCGCGACGACCGCGTGCAGCGCGGTGGTGACGGCGTCGTCCAGCGCGTCCTGGTGGAACAGGTCCTCGGCGGTGTAGCTCGACAGGCCGAGTTCGGGGAAGACGGTGAGCACCGCGTGGTCGGCGGCGGCCAGCCCGGCCAACTCGATGGTCTGTTCGGCATTGAACGCCGGATCGGCCACCCGCACCCGCGGCACCGCGACGGCGACCCGCGCGAAACCGTGCCGGTAGAGCGAGTCGAACGGCAGTGCGGGCACGGCGTCCCCTCTCGGCGGGTCGACCACGGAGGTGCTGCGCTGAAATCTACGCCCGACTCGGACCCCGCGCCCGGCCTCGGATATACCGGGCGGTCGCGTTCCGGACCGGGAATCGGGGATAGCTAAGATGTGGCTATGGCGGATGACAGAGACGCCGACCTCATCGCAGGAGAGCGGCGCGCGGATTTGATGCGGGCTCTGTTGTACGTCTCCACCGAATCGGGTCCCGACGGCGAATACATCATCAATGGCGACCTGCCCCCCGAGGTGGCGCCGCCGTTCATTCGCGCGATCATGCGCGTCGAGGCCGAACTGCTCCTGCACGATGCCGAACTGGTCACCGTGGACACCGGCGAGCCGCGCTCCCCGGAGGAACGTCGCGCCGACGCCTTCGTCGCACTGGTGCTCCGGGTCGACGACCGCCGCGCGGTCTGAGGTGGGCCGACCGCCGCGCGGTCTGAGGTAAGCCGACCGCTCAACCTATCCACAGGGACCTTGCACTCGCCATCGGTGAGTGCTAAAAATGGCTTTGGCACTCTCGACCTGTGAGTGCCAGGGTCGGGACGGTGAGACCGGGTTCCATCGACACCCTCGGTCGTCCGTCGCGGGCACCGAACCTGGCCGGCGTAACTGGGACGATCCCAACCTGCGGTCGTCCTGCGTGTCAGCCCCATATACATGTGGAGGATTCCAACGCAATGGCCAAGACAATTGCGTACGACGAAGAGGCCCGTCGCGGTCTCGAGCGGGGTCTGAACAGCCTCGCCGACGCGGTCAAGGTGACGCTGGGCCCGAAGGGTCGCAACGTTGTCCTGGAGAAGAAGTGGGGCGCCCCCACGATCACCAACGATGGTGTGTCCATCGCCAAGGAGATCGAGCTGGAGGACCCCTACGAGAAGATCGGCGCCGAGCTGGTCAAAGAGGTCGCCAAGAAGACCGATGACGTCGCGGGCGACGGCACCACCACCGCCACCGTGCTCGCCCAGGCACTGGTGCGCGAGGGCCTGCGCAATGTCGCGGCCGGTGCGAACCCGCTGGGTCTGAAGCGCGGTATCGAGAAGGCCGTCGAGGCCATCACCACCGCCCTGCTGGATTCGGCCAAGGAGGTCGAGACCAAGGAGCAGATCGCCGCCACCGCCGGAATCTCCGCGGGCGACTCGTCCATCGGCGAGCTCATCGCCGAGGCCATGGACAAGGTCGGCAAGGAAGGCGTCATCACGGTCGAGGAGTCCAACACCTTCGGCCTGCAGCTCGAGCTCACCGAGGGCATGCGCTTCGACAAGGGCTACATCTCGGGCTACTTCGTCACCGACCCGGAGCGTCAGGAAGCGGTCCTCGAGGATCCCTACATCCTGCTGGTCGGCTCGAAGATCTCCACCGTCAAGGATCTGCTGCCGCTGCTGGAGAAGGTCATCCAGGCCGGTAAGCCGCTGCTGATCATCGCCGAGGACGTGGAGGGCGAGGCCCTGTCCACCCTGGTGGTCAACAAGATCCGCGGCACCTTCAAGTCCGTCGCGGTCAAGGCCCCCGGCTTCGGTGATCGTCGCAAGGCGCAGCTGGCCGATATCGGCATCCTGACCGGTGGCGAGGTCATCACCGAGGAGCTGGGTCTCTCGCTGGAGACCGCGGGCCTGGAGCTGCTCGGCCAGGCGCGCAAGGTCGTCGTCACCAAGGACGAGACCACCATCGTCGAGGGTGCGGGCGACGCGGAGGCCATCAAGGGTCGGGTCGCGCAGATCCGGGCCGAGATCGAGGCGTCGGATTCGGACTACGACCGCGAGAAGCTGCAGGAGCGGCTGGCCAAGCTGGCCGGCGGCGTCGCGGTCATCAAGGCGGGCGCGGCTACCGAGGTGGAGCTCAAGGAGCGCAAGCACCGCATCGAGGATGCCGTGCGCAACGCCAAGGCCGCCGTGGAGGAGGGCATCGTCGCCGGTGGCGGCGTGGCCCTGCTGCAGTCGGCTCCCGCGCTGGAGAAGCTGAGCCTGACCGGCGATGAGGCCACCGGTGCCAACATCGTGAAGGTGGCGCTGTCCGCGCCGCTGAAGCAGATCGCGTTCAACGCGGGCCTCGAGCCCGGTGTGGTGGCGGAGAAGGTGGCCAACCTGCCCGCGGGCCACGGCCTGAACGCCGCCTCCGGCGAATACGAGGACCTGCTGGCCGCCGGCGTCGCCGACCCGGTCAAGGTGACCCGTTCCGCGCTGCAGAACGCGGCCTCCATCGCCGCGCTGTTCCTCACCACCGAGGCCGTCGTGGCCGACAAGCCGGAGAAGGCCGCCGCTCCCGCGGGCGACCCGACCGGCGGCATGGGTGGCATGGACTTCTGAGTCCTGCCGCTCGGCAACCCCTTGCGAACCGGAAGCCGGTCCACCCTCGGGTGGGCCGGCTTCCGGCGTTTCGGGAGGATCAGATGCCCGAGACCTTCAGCACCCGGAACGGGCGATTCGGCGTGCCGGGGCCGAACGGGCCGCCCTTGTCGAATTGCGAGGCGGCGACCAGCAATTCGTCACCCCGGTGCACCAGCGAGGTCGGGATGGCCAGGCCCGGATCGGTGAACCGCTGCTCCTCGGTGGCGCTCGCGCCGTCGTCGCCGATGTGCCAGCGGCTGATGGCATTGGCGGAGTTTTGTGCGGCCCACAGGGTTTCGCCGCGCAGCTCCATACCGTCGGTACCCTTCAAATCGTCGCCGCGCAGTGTCACCCTGCGAATGGGGGCGTTGTCGCCGGGTGCGAGCGAGACCCGGTAGAGGTCGCCGCCGGTCATATCGACGACCAGCAGGTAGCGGCCCGCGGCATCGGCCACCACGCCATTGAGGTTGTAGGCGTCGGGTGCGTGCGGAGCCAGTGCGGATCCCAGGTCGAAGGCGGCGATGAGGTCGCCGTGACCGCCATTGGCGCGCGCGGTGTCGAATTGCGCGGGGGTGACGCGGTAGAGGACCGGGCGGACGCTGTCGGTCAGGTAGGCGGTGCCGTCCGGGGTGAAGACCAGGTCGTTGACGAAGAATCTGTCGGTCCCGGTGGCGGCGAATTGCGCGAGCAGCGCGCGGGTCGAGGTGTCGTAGACGGCTACGCCCTTCGTCGAGTCGATGACCCACAGTCGCCCGGCCGGGTCGACCTTCACGCCATTGGCCGTATTGCGTCCCTCCGCGCCCGCGGGCAGGAAGATCTCCGCCGCGTCCGTGTTCGGCGCCGCGCGGAAGACCTCGCCGGTGAGGTACGAGCTGACGTAGGTCGCGCCCGTTTTGGCGTCGACGGTGATGCTTTCCGGGTAGGCGCGGTCGCTCGGGAGCGTGTAGGCGGTGGCGAGCTGCGGTTTCTCGGCGGCGGCGGGGGTGATGGCCTGCTCGCCCGCGTGGCCGCAGGCCGTGGCCAGGGTCGCGATGCTCCGGCGCGGCTTGTGGGACATGGTCCTACCTCTCATTGTGTCGACTGGCCCGTCGACCATGTGTGCCCGAATGATCGAACTGACACGAACGTAGATTAGAACTCTAATAATCGTCAAGACTCGAATGATTCGACGGGTGGATACGATGCCTGCATGACCCCCATGCCCGTAGCCGAGCGCCTCGGCAGCTTCATCAAGCGCGCCGAGCGTGCCCTCCAGGCCGCCAAGGCCGCGGCGCTCAAGCCGGCGGGGCTCACGGTGCCGCAGTATTCGGCGCTGCTGTTCCTGGAGGAGAATCCGGGCATCTCCGCCGCCGGACTGGCCCGGCTGTGCGGGGTGACGCCCCCGACCATGAATACGATCCTGGCCAACCTCCAGGACCGCGATCTCGTCGAACGCCACCAGCACGCCTGGCACAAGAATGTGCTCGAGACCCGACTCACCCCGGCGGGCGAGCGGGTCCTGGCCGAGGCCGATGCGGGACCGGTCGGGGTCGAGCGCGCGCTCGCCGCCGAATTCACCGCGACCGAACATGCCGCGCTGCGCGAACTGCTCACCCGCTGCGCCGACTTCCTCGAGGCCATCCCGGAAGATCCGAAACTCCGTTAATCTCAGCCTGATTCGAAGGATTTGCCGGATCATTGCGCGCTGTTAGCGTTGCGGCGGAGGGCCACCGATATCTGCGGCCCGATCCCGTGAGGAAATAACGCAAATGAGCAAGTCCCCGTCCCGGCGCGCATTTCGATTCGCCGCCGGGGTACTCGTCGCCGTCGCGACCGCAGGTTCGGTCGCGGCCTGCGGCACCCGATCCGAAAATGCCTCGGATACCGTGTATTTCGGGGTATCCGGGCCGAGGACCGGAAATTCCGCCGAGTACGGCAGGCTCTGGCAGCAGGGTTTCGAACTGGCGCTCGACGAGGTGAACGGCGCGGGCGGGATCAATGGCAGGAAGGTCGCGCTGAAATGGGAGGATTCACAATCCGATCCCAAGCAGACGGTGCCGATCGCCACCAAGTTCGTCAATGATCGCTCGGTGATCGCCGAACTGGGCGATTTCTCCTCGCCCGCCTCCATCGCCGCCTCGCCGGTCTACAACCGGGGCAAGCTCGTGCAGTACGGATTCACCAATTCCGCCGTCGATTTCACCAAGGCGGGCGACTATTCGTGGAGTCCGTCCATCACACTGGACGTATTTCAGGAGCGCAATGCGGAGTGGGTGCGCGCGAAGGCCAAGCGGGTTTCGGTGGTCTACCTCGAAACCGATTGGGGCAAACAAGCTTTCCAATACTTCGAGAAGTACGCCAAAGACAAGGGGATCGAGATCGCCTACTCCTCGCCGATCCTGCCCGATTCCACCGATCTCAAACCCGTCCTGATCAAGGGCAGACAGGCCGATCCGGAGGCGTTCGTCCACCTCGGTTACGGACCCGACGGCGCGCTGGTCATCAAGCAGCTGCGCGATATCGGTTTCACCGGGCCGTATTTCGGCGGCCAGAACACGCCCCAATTCATCTCGCTCGCCGGACCGGCCGGGGAAGGGGATATCGTCAACGGCGTCTTCAGCCCGGCGGATCCGGATCCGAAGGTGCAGGATTTCGTCACTCGCTTCCGCGCCAAGTTCCACACCGATCCCGGCGATTTCAACGTCTACTCCTATGACGCGCTGAAGGTGCTGATCAAGGCGGCGCAGAAGAGCGGGGCCACCCGCGAGGGCATCCTCGACGGATTGCGCACCGAAACCCAGTTCTACGGCATCGGTTTGGGCACCTTCGGCTTCGATCAGCAGACCCGTCGCCCGCGCGGGGTGACACCGCGTGAACTCGTGTTGCGCGCGGGCGCTTTCGTACCGACCGGGAATCGCTGATGGTCGACACGCTCATCGCGGGCGTGATCCACGGCAACGCGTACGCGCTGCTGGCCGTGGGGATCACCCTCATCTTCGGCGTCACCAATGTCATCAATTTCGCGCACGGCGCGGTGTTCGCGCTCGGATCGGTGCTCGGGTGGTGGTTGATCGCCCAGCAGGGTGCGCCGCTGTGGTTGGCCACGGTGCTGGTGGTCGCGGTGACAGCCTTGGTCGGCGTCGCCATCAATGTGTTCGCGGTGCATCCGCTGCGCCGCGCCCCGGCCATCGCGGCCCTGCTCGCCACGGTGGCGGCCGGATTGATCATCGAGAACCTGGCGCAGCTCATCTTCGGACCCGATACCCGGCCGTTCCCGGCGGTGCTGCCCACCAATAACTTTCGGCTCGGCGGCGTCCGCTTCGGCACCTCCGACCTGGTCATGCTCGCCATCACCGTCGCGGTCATGGTGGGATTGGGCGGATTCCTGCGCTTCAGCCGATTCGGATTGGCCATTCGGGCCACCGCGCAGGATCCCGACGCCGCCGCGCAGATGGGGATCGGTGTCGGCCGAATCCAGGTGCTGGCCTTCGCCATTGCCTCCGGACTCGGCGGACTGGCGGGAATCTTTGTCGGCCTTTACAACTCGAATATCTCGCCGACCAGCGGATCAGCGGCGGGACTCACCGGATTCGTCGCGGCCACCATCGGCGGACTCGGCTCGATTCCGGGCGCGGTGCTCGGCGGACTCGTCCTCGGATTGGTGGAGGCCTACGGCATCTACCTCTTCGGCGACGGCTACCGGGATCTGATCACCTTCGGCGTGCTGGTCGCGTTCCTGGTGTTGCGGCCCGGCGGACTGCTGGCCAAGGCGCCCGCGCTCGCGGCCGAACCGATGACCGGGACCTTCCTCGGTGCCGGGCGGCCCCTGCGGATTCGCCGGTGGCACGCGGTGGCGGCCTTTGTTGTTGCCGCCGTGCTGGTTCCGCTGGTGGCCGACAGTTATGCCGTGGTTGTCGGCACCCAGATCATCGTGTACGCCATTGTGGCGGTCTCGATGACGCTGGTGGCCGGGTCGGCCGGGCAGTTGGTGATCGGGCAGGCCGGGCCGATCGCCATCGGCGCGTATACCTCCGCGATCCTCACCGTTGATCACGGTTGGCCATTCCTCGCCGCGGTGCCGGTCGCGGGCGTGGTGGCGGCCGTGGTGTCCTCGGTGCTCGCCGCGCCGCTGTGGCGGCTCAATGGGCATTACGTGGCCATCGCCACGCTGGGTATCGGCATGGTGATCGTGGCGGTGATCCGCAACTGGGAATCGCTCACCAACGGCAGCTACGGCATCTTCGGTATTCCGGTGCCGACGCTGTTCGGATACGAATTCACCTCTGGCACCCAGGTTTTCCTGCTCGACCTGGCGGTGTTGGCGCTCGTGGTCGCGGTGATCGTCGGGATTCAACACTCTCGGCTGGGGGTGGCGCTGCGGGCGGTGGGGGCCGATGAGATCGCGGCGCGCTCCTCCGGTGTGCCGGTCCGCGACTACAAGGCGCTGGCCTTCGCGCTTGCCGCGCTATTCTCCGGGATCGCGGGCGCGTTGCTGGCCCACCAATACAGCTATATCGATCCGTCGGTGTTCAACTTGCCCATGTCATTGCTGATCGTGACCATCCTGGTGCTCGGCGGCACCGGATCGCCTTATGGCGCGGTAGTGGGCGCCGCGGTGTTGATCGGGGTGCCCGAGGCGCTACGGCTCACACCGGAGTTGCGCATTCTGCTGTACGGGGTGGTGCTGCTGCTGTTCATTCGGTTCCGACCGCAGGGAGTTCTGGTGAGGAGGGATCGTGTCCGAGTCGCCGCATGAACCGGTGCTGACCGTGACGGGGTTGCGCAAGGCATTCGGCGGTGTCCAGGCCGTTGATGGTGTCGAATTGTCCGTCGCTCCAGGGGAATTCGTTTCGATCATCGGGCCGAATGGGTCCGGGAAGACGACTACGGTGAACCTCGTATCCGGGGTGTTGCGCCCGGATGCGGGCGAGATCCGGGTCGGTGGGGTTCGTTTGCGGCCGGGTAGTCAAGAGGCGGCCGCGGCGGCGGGTATCGCGCGAACCTTCCAGAACGGGCGCGTCTTCGGGAATCTGACGGTGCGCGAGAATATTTCGGTCGGCCTGCATACCGCGCTGCGGGCGGCACAGCCGTGGCGCGGACTGGCCGGGTTCCCGGTGCTGCGGTGGTTGCCGCTGCTCGCCGAACTGGCATTGGCTCTGATCCCGACACCGGCCGTGCGTGCCGAACGCCTGCACGCCGAGGCCGAGGTGGACACCCAGCTGTCCCGCTTCGCCGAACGACTCGGTCCGCGCGCCGACCAGCTCGCCCACACCCTGTCCTATGCCAACAGGCGACGCACCGAGATCGCCAGAGCGCTCGCGCTGCAACCGATCCTGCTGCTGCTCGATGAGCCCGCGGCCGGTATGAACCAATCCGAGACCGCAGAGGTGGGCGCGCAGTTGGCCGAACTGAAGGCGGCCGGACACACCATCGTGCTGGTGGAGCACAAACTCGAACTGGTCAACGCGCTCTCGGATCGGGTGATCGTGCTCGATGAGGGGCGGATCATCGCCGAGGGCGCGCCCGCCCAAGTGCGAGCCGATCCCCGTGTCATCGAGGCATATCTGGGCCGCAGGCGTGTCGGCACCGAAGAGGCGGTCGCCGATGTCTGAGCATCCGATCCTCGAATTCGATGAAGTGACAGTGCATTACGGTGCGTCCCGCGCGCTTGACAAGGTTTCGATCGTCGTGCGTCCCGGCGAGATGGTCTCGCTGCTCGGCGGCAATGCCTCGGGCAAATCGACCACCATGAAGACCGCGCTCGGCCTGCTGCGGCCGAGTTCGGGCGCGGTCCGCGTCAATGGCGTCGAACTGACCGCGACCGCGCCGCCCGCGCGTATCGCGGCCGGTCTGGCCTCGGTGCCGGAGGCGCGGCGCGTCTTCCCGGCCATGACCGTCGAGGAGAACCTCTACGTCGGCGGTTACATTCGCAAGGAGCGCCGCTCGGCGCTCGCGGCCAGAGCCGCCGAACTCTACGAGCACTTTCCACGCCTGCGCGAGCGGCGCGGTCAGCAGGCGGGCACGCTGTCCGGCGGCGAACAGCAGATGCTGGCCTTCGCCAGGGCGCTGATGAGCAAACCCCGACTCGTCTGCATGGACGAGCCGACCATGGGGCTCTCACCGCTGTTCGTGGACCGTGTGCTGGACGAAATCGCCAGGCTCAACCGGGAATTGGGGTTGGCCATCCTCATTGTGGAACAGCAGGCCGAGTTGGCGCTGTCCATCGCGCACCGCGGCTATGTGCTGCGCGGCGGCGAGATCGTGCTGCGCGGCACGGCGGCGGAACTGCTCGACGATCCTCGGGTCCGCGACGCATACCTGGGAAAGGTGACCTCATGACCACCCCGAAGCGCCTCGGCCTGTTCACCCGCCTGGTGCGCCACGACGACGGGCAGAGCGCGGCCGAAGTCTATCGAGACGCATTGGCGCAGTTCGACCTTGCCGAAAGCCTGGGCTACGACACGGCCTGGGTGGCGCAGCATCACGTCGATCCCGCCGAGGGCGGTCTGCCCGCCCCGCTGGTGTTCCTGGCGCACGCGGCGGCCAGGAATACCCGGATTCGGCTCGGCACCGCCATCCTCACCCTCGGGCTGGAGGATCCGATCCGGGTCGCCGAGGACGCCGCGGTGCTAGACACCCTGTCCGGTGGTCGACTCGAATTGGGCTTCGGCAGTGGCGGTTCGAGGAGTTCGTTCGAGCTGTTCGGCCAGGCGGGAGACCGGCAGCAGGTCTACGCCGAGAAGCTGCGGGTTGTCTCGGCGGCGCTCGACAATGCCGAACTGCTGCCGGGGCGCCGATTGCATCCGCCCGCCGCGAACCTGCGCGAACGCGTCTGGCACGCCACCTTCTCCACTGCCGGTGCCGAGCGGGCCGGGAAGGCGGGTGCGGGACTGCTGCTCTCCCGAACGCAGCCGCGTGATCCCGCCGCGCCGGATGCGGGCATCGACGCGATCCAACGGCCGCTGATCGAGGCATACCTCGACGCCCTACCGAAGAAGGTCGAGCCCCGAATCGGTGCGTCCCGAACGGTTTTCGTGGCCGACGACGCGGAATCCGTCGCGCGCCACGCCGAGCGCGGCGCGCGGCGCTTCCTCGATCATCTGCGGACGGCAGGCACGCCCGAGATCGCCTCGACCGTCGCGCAGGTGCTGCGCGATTCCTATCTCGGCACACCCGATGAGGTGGTCGAACAACTGGCCGCCGATACCGCTGCCGCCCGCGCCACCGACCTCATTGTGCAGATCCATCCGATAGATCCGGACCAGCGGGCGACCCTGCGGTCCATCGAACTCATCGCCACCGAGGTCGCCCCGCGCCTCGGGTGGCGGGCGAAAGGTTGACGGTGACAGACATTATCGACGAGGTGCTCGGATCGGCCGTTCCGATCCGGCAGTCGCGACCCACCGTGGTCGCGCATACGCAGGGCGTATACGAGGCGCTGTTCGAGGGCGAGGTGGCCTTCGGCCGGGAGCGCTCGGCCGTCATCGCGGCCCGCGTCGCGACCCTCGCGGGTGCGCCGGAGCTCGCCCGACACTATTCGGAAATAGCAGGTGCGGAGCGAGATTCGGATGCGACGCTCGATGCGGCACTGGACCACGCCGAACGCCTCACCACCGCACCCGCGACCAGCACCCGCGCCCATATCGCCGCCCTCGCCGCCGCAGGTCTGAGCGAACACGACATCGTGACGCTCACCCAACTCGTCGGCTACGTCAACTACCAGGTTCGGCTGCTCGCCGGCCTCACACTGCTCGGAGGTGCCGCATGAGCGAGGTGCGCGAGGTCGAACCGGACAGGCGGCCAACGGGATTCACCCTGGACGAGCTGGACTGGGTGCCCTGGGTGGAACCCATTCGCCTGGCCGACGCCGATGCCGCGCAGCGTCCCCTGCTGGAAGGGCAACGCGGGGAGAGTCCATACTTCCGTCTGCTGGCCCGCAACCCCGAAGTGCTCGCCGAGCGCAGTGCCAATGATCGGGAGATCTTCTACGGTCGAGACGGATTGTCCAGGGCCGAACGGGAATTGGCCGCCACGGTCACCTCCCGACACAATGGCTGCGTGTACTGCGCCTCGGTGCACTCCCGCTTCACCGCCCAGTTGGCCAAGCGCACCGAGGACGTCCAACGCCTCCTGGATACCGGAACCGACGTGCGCATCGATGAACGTTGGGACGCGATCATCGATTTCGTCACCGCACTCACCGCGCAACCACCCCGAGCCCAACCCGCGCACCTGGATCGATTGCGCGCCCTGGGCCTGAGCGATACCGAGATTCACGATCTGGTGCTGTCCACCGCCTCCTTCTCCTGGGCCAACCGGATGATGCTCAGCCTGGGCGAACCCGAGGTCACCGGCTGATTCGAGCCGCGGGGGTGGCGGAGGCGGCGGCGGAGGAGGAAGCTGTGGTGGTGGCGGTTGATTACCCAGCCAAGCTCACCTGGCGCGTGGCCTTCGGGCTCGCCGCGCCCGCCGCGGTGGTGGCCGCCTTCGACATCCACTGGGCGGGGGCGGCCTTCGTCATTCTGGTGGTCATCGGCTTCGTGGCGCTGGTGATCGATATCGTCGGCTGGTCGACGATCGTGCGTCGTTTCCGGCGCGACTGATTCTCTCGAATTGCGTCGGCCGACAAATCCGGACCGTGGTATTAGTTTGCCGTTCCGGCGGGCCTAAATAATTCTAGAATATTCCTCTAAATTATCCGATACCGATCGATCGGTCACGATCCATATTTATGGCAAACCCGTGGTGACGTGGGGTGCGCGGGGTCGAAGGCCGATAAATGGCGAGTCGACCACTGGGCGGCCAACTTTCGGCAAACTAGAGAGTTCACAATGGTTGAAGCGAACACCCGGATCCATGTCGAGGCGGGGATCGGCTTGGGTATTGTCTGCCCCAATGTCACAGGATGCGAATACGCGACGAATGTATGCCGGGTTGCCCGTGGCGGACCGGCAACGGGAACGACGCGCGCGATTTCTGGAATCCGGCCTGACGGTCTTCGCGCGCGACGGTTACACCACCAGTTCGGTCGGCGCGATCTGTAAGGACGCCGGACTCTCCTCGCGTCAGTTCTACGAGGAGTTCAACGGCCGCGAATCGCTGCTGCTCGAGATCTACGAGCGCATCGACAGGGAGTCGCGCGAGGCGGTCGCGGCAGCCCTGGAGGCTAAATCCGATGCGAGCGCCGTCGACACCATTGATACCGCGGTGCGCGCCTACATCGAGGCGATCGGCACGGATCCGCGCAAGGCCCGCGTCGCGCTGGTCGAGGTGGTCGGCGCGGGGCCGAAGATCGAGAAGTTCCGGCTCGAGCTGCGCCGGGTGTGGGGCAAACTGCTCGCGGGCGCGGCCAAGAACGCCGCCATGCACGGCGAGATCCCGCCCGGCGACTACGAGATGCGGGTGCTCGCGGTGATCGGCGCGGTCAACTACGTCGTCGACTCGTGGAGCGGCGCGAGTCCGCGCGCACCACTCGACGATGTCATCCGGGTGCTCAGTCGTGTCATCGTCGGAGCCGTCGGAGCTTAAACCCGCGCATGGCCGTAGTAGCGTTCGCGGCATGGAGACGGTTCCGATCCAGATGCCGGACGGAAGTTCGGTCCCGGTGCGGCTGCTCCCGGCCGCGGGCACGCACCGCCATCCGGTCACCCCCGACGCGCCGCGCGCCGCCGTGGTCATCGCGCCCGGCCTCGGCGTACCCGCCGGATACTACGAGGGTTTCGCGCTCGCACTGGCCCGGCGCGGCTTCGACGTGGCCATCGGCGAGTTGCGCGGCAATGGCGACAGCCGCCCCAAACCCAGCGCCACCAGCACCTACGGCTACCACGAACTGGTCTCGGTCGACTTTCCGGCCATCTTCGAGGTGGTGCGCGACCGCTTCCCGGACAGCACTCCCTACCTGCTCGGCCACAGCATGGGCGGACAGCTCGCCGTGCTCTACGCCGCGCGGGTGCGCGGCCGCCTCGGCGGGTTGATCCTCATCGCCTCCGGCACCCCATACCATCGCGGCTACCGGGGACTGTCCGGTCCCGGCATGCTCTTCGGCACCGCCGCCATCTCGCTGACGGCCAACCTGGCGGGTTTCTGGCCGGGAGATCGCCTGGGACAGACCGGATTCGGACGACAGTCCAAGGTGCTCATCTCGGATTGGGCCCGGCTCGCCCGCACCGGACGCTTCGTCCCGCTCGGTGCGGATATCGACTACGAGGAGCGCGTGTCCCGGCTGAAACTGCCCGTCCTCGCCATCACCGTGACCGGCGACGACCTGACTCCCGAGGGCGCGGCCGAGCATTTGGTGTCGAAGATGCCGAATGCGGAGCTCACCTGGTGGCGGGAGCCGGAACCGCTGGGGCACAACGGATGGATCGCGCAGCCCGCCACCACCATCGACCGGATCGAGAAATGGCTGCGCGATCGCTAGTCACCTCAACAGTTCCGAGAAGAACTCATAGATCAGCGCCGCCTGGAAAGCCGACTGCTTGTTGTCGGCCGCGCCGCCGTGTCCGCCCTCGATATTCTCGTGGTACCAGACCCGATGACCCTGCGACTCCAGCAGCGCCGCCATCTTGCGGGCATGACCGGGATGCACGCGGTCGTCGCGGGTCGAGGTGGTCAGCAGGATGGGCGGATACTTCGCATCGGCCCGAACATTCTGATACGGCGAGTATTTCGAGATGTACTCCCATTCGGTCGGGTTGTCCGGGTCACCGTACTCCGCCATCCAGGACGCGCCCGCCAGCAGCAGGTGGTAGCGCCGCATATCCAGCAGCGGCACCTGGCACACGATGGCCCCGAACAGTTCCGGGTAGCGGGTCAGCATGACACCCATGAGCAGGCCGCCATTGCTGCCGCCCACCGCGCCCAACTGTTCGGGCGTGGTGATGCCGCGCGCCACCAGATCCCGCGCGATGGCCGCGAAATCCTCGTACACCTTGTGCCGGTTGGCCTTCTGCGCCGAGGTGTGCCACTGCGGGCCGTATTCGCCGCCGCCGCGGATATTGGTGGTCACCCAGGTGCCGCCCTGCTCCAACCAGCCGATACCCGACGCACCGCTGTAGGCGGGGGTGCGCGAGACCTCGAAACCGCCGTAACCCGACATCACCGTGGGACGCGGCGTATCACGATGGTCGCGGTGCCGAATCACGAAGTACGGCACCATGGTTCCGTCCTCGGAGCGGGCGAAGAACTGTTCGGTCTCGATACCGTCGGCGTCGAAGAAGCCGGGTTCCTGCTTGAGTCGGGTCGTCGCGCCGCCCACCGAACCGGCCAGCAGCGTGCCCGGCGTGGTGAAACCGCTTGTGCTGAGCATGAATTCGTCGCCGCCCTCCAGCGGATCCAGATTCAGCACGCTGGTGGTGGCCATCGATGGGGAATCGGCGAGGGGCGCCCTGGTCCAACCATCCACGCCGGGGGTGAGCACCGACAGCTTGGTCTGCACATCCTGCAGGGTGATGAGCAGCAGATGGTTCTCGGTCCAGCCGTAGCCGTGCAGCGAAGTGTGCTCGTCCGGGGTGAACAGCACCTCGAAATCCCTTGCACCATCGAGGAATTCCTTGAGATCCGCGACCAGAAGCGCGCCCGCCGGGTAGGTCCGGCCCGCCACCTCCCAGTCCGACTTCAGACGGATCGTGAGCCAATCCTTGTACCAGGAGGTGCCGGCATCGGTCGGGGTGTCCACCCGTATCAGTGCGCCATCGGACTCCAGGAGGTACAGCTCCTCATTGAAGAAGTCGGTGGCGCGGCCGACGAAATGCCGCTCATGGCCCGGGGTTCGGTCGTAACCGGCGGAGATGGCGACATCGCCCGCCGCGCCCTCGTACACCGTCACGGCATCCGCGAGCGGGGCGCCGCGCCGCCAACGCTTGGCGATGCGCGGATAGCCGGAGTCGGTCAGTGAACCGGCACCGAAATCCGTTCCGACATAGACATTGTCGATATCGATCCAGCTCAGTTGCGACTTCGCCTCGGGGAGGAAGTAGCCGCCGTCCGCCTGTTCGATGAATCGCCTTGTCTCCAAGTCGAATTCGCGCACCACCTTGGCATCCGCACCGCCGCGCGACAGGCTGATCATGGCGCGATTCTGCGCCGGGCGCAGCACGCCGGCCCCACCCCACACCCAGTTCTCGTCCTCGGCCGTGGCGAGCGCGTCCAGATCGATCAGGACATCCCAGTCGGGGGCGTCCTTGGCGTACTCCTCGAAGGTGGTCCGCCGCCACAGGCCACGCGGATGATCCGCATCCCGCCAGAAGTTGTACAGCCAACTGCCCCGACGGCCCGGATAGGCGATCTTCGCGTCGGTGTCGAGCATGTCCAGGATGCGGCGCTGCGTCTCGGTGAACCGGGGCGAGGAGGCGAAACGGTCCACCACCACGTCATTGCGGGCACGAGCCCAATCCAGGCACCGCTCGTCGGCGACCTCCTCCAGCCAGAGGTAGGGGTCCGTCACGCTCTCGTCAACGCCACTCATCCCCACATTCTCGCCGTCCTCCCGTTCGAGTCCACCTCAACCCCAACCCGCTGTGAGAACCGTCATGTTCCGCCGATCCGATTCGGGACATATCCGCCGCGGGCGCGGGTCGCCGCGAGCCCCTGTCGAGGGTCGTGTCCTGGGCATATACCCCACTTCGACCACTTTTCCCGAACCCCTTTCCTTCGATGGCGGCCAGGTGTCTGATCTCGGCTGCGGACGCGATACCGGCTCCTCGCCCTTCGTGCCCGCGCGAGATCGCACACAAGAAGGGGGCTTGCTCGACCATGAATCCATTTCCATCCCGCGACCAATTACTCCGGGCTTGCCGCGGCGAACAGGTTCCGGAACATCCACTGCTGCGCTGGGCGCGGATGCTGACCGTGCTGCACGAGTCCCGGATCGGTGACTCGCGCTGCGATATCGGCGAAAGCCTCAGCCTCGAACGCGAACTCGTCGATCGGATCGACCGGTGGGTCGAATCGCGCCCGCCCGCCCTCGACGGGGTTTGGGCATTGCATACGGAATCCGTTGGGGCAGTAGTAGACAGGGTCGCGCAACGGACCGCGTACGCCGCTGTCGCTTCGCGCGATGCGGGCGGGGACGAGCTGTGGGATGCGTGGGAAGAGTTGGCCGAGGCCGCTTTCGGCTACGAGGACCTGGTCGCGGAGCTATCCACCGGACGACGGCGAGTACCCGTGCGCCGGAGGGTCGAGGCATGACCGGGTGCTCGGCGATGAGCAGGTCCGACGTGCTCCGGGTGGTGGTTCTCGTGGCGGTGGCAGTGGCCATTGCCGCTGGTTGCGGTCGAGAAGTAAGCGGTACCGGTTCGGATGGCGCCTTTCGTGGTCGAGGGGTGTCCAGGAATACAGGGCACAACCCACTCGGGAAGCAGGAGGTCGGCATGGTCGCATCATCGACGGAGTTCGCGATGGTGCCCGAATCCGTACGCGGCGCAGGCGAATTCATCGTCGCGACCGCACAGGCGCTGATGGAGGGATTCCGCGCCGCCGACGCCGAGGTGCGCGGCCTGCGCGCATCGTGGCGCGGTACGGCCGCCGACGCCTACGGCGCGGGCTGGGAGCAGGTGCATCGCGGTGCGCTCGCCGCTTTCGACGCGCTCAAAGAACTGGCGACCGCGCTCGGGGCCTGCGCCGAGGCGGTGGCCGCGGTCGACGCCCGCCGCGCCGAGGTGCAGCGCAACTACATGTCCAGCCTGGTGCTGCCATGAGCGGTGACGATGTTGTCTACCGGGTCGATCTGGAGCATCTGGACCAGGTCACCGCGAAGGTCGCCGGGCTACTGGGATTCCTCGATGAATCGCTGCAAGGCATCGACACACGGGTCCGCGCGCTGCACAGCGAGTGGAGCGGCGCGTCCGCGGCCATGCACGTTCAGGCCCACCAGGACTGGGCGAAGGGAGTGGCCGAGATTCGCGCGGGCGTCGACGCGATGCATGAGGCCGCACGTACTGCCCACGCGCACTACAGCGATGTGTGCGCGATGAATATGAAGGTGTTCGGTCGATGACCGCGTCGCTGGTCATCGACGTCGCGACCTATTACGACATCGCGAAGAAACTGAATACCGCGGCCGGTGACTTCTTCGCCTGCGTCGACTCGTACTATCCGCGCCTCGACGAGGGCGGCGACATGTGCGGATCCTACGAGGAAGCCCGCAAATGGGCAGAATCCTACGATGCCCGCGCCAAAACTCTGCTGCTCGCGGTCACCAATATCGCCGGCGCCACCGGGAACTACGCCGGATTGATCAATCAGGCCGGGTTCAACCACGCCACCGCCGAATACAACGCCACCACCGGTGCGAAAGGGGCCGCACCGACCAAGCCGAGCCTGTACCCACCCGTCACCACGTGTCGGTATCCGCTGCCCAGCGCGGGCGGACCCGGATCCGGCCTACAGGAGGCCCTCGCGCTGGTAGCGAAGATCGGCATCATCGTCCCGGACGGCAACGCGGGAAAGCTGTCGAATATCGCCACAACCTGGCACGACATCGCCGCCGACCCGCGCATCACCGCATTCCCCGCCGCGCTGGCGGCGGCCATCGATCAGTTCGACGGCTCGGTGCGCAGCCCCGAGGTCGCGTTCATCGGCGAAGACCTCGCTCATTTGAAGACCGCCGTGCAAGACGTGATCGCGGGGATGAGTGAGCTCGGGATCTCGGCCCAGCACCATCGCGAAGCCCTCGATGCCCTGCGGGCGGCATTGAAGAAGGAACTCGAGCAGCTCGGCGAGGAACTGCTCAAAGAGTTGGCGATCAACTATGCCATCGGTATCGCGTTGAGCACCGTCACCTTCGGTATCGGGGTCGCGGTCGCCTCCGCGCGGGCGGTGCAGATCGCCGCCCGCTTCGCCAAGCCGATCAAAACCCTCATCGAGGAATGGAAGTTCGAACAAGGCATCGCCAAGGGCGTTGTAACCGAGATCGATATCGCCAAAAATGAGCGGGAAGTGCGGCGGATCGCCGAACTGGCAGAGAAGGCGAAGACCCCGACGCCGAAGAAGCCGGTCGACCTCGAACCGGTCGTACACCCGGAAGGGATCCCGAAGATCGATCTCGCCCCCGCCGACAAGACCGCACTCGCCGACTACACCGGCGGCGGCGCCTACGACCTCAACGCGGGCCTGCGCAGCGGGAACCTGAGCGTCGAACAGCAGGTCCGCGCCGATCAGCTCAACGCCACACTGGACAAACTGCCCGACTACCAGGGCATGGTCACCCGGCGCACCACCCTCCCGCAGGATGTTCTCGACAGGTACAAAATCGGCGGTGTCAGCACCGAGAAGGGATTCACCTCCTCCTCGGCGACCGCCGAGGCCGCGATGAAAGGTGAACGGGAAGTCGAATACCAGATCGTCTCCGTCCACGGAAAATACGTCGGCCACTACTCCAATGCCCCTCAGGAGTTGGAAGTGCTGTTCAAATCGGGGACGAATTTCGATGTGTTGAATAAATTCACCGACCCGAAAACGGGGCGGATCATCATCCAGATGAGAGAAAGCTAGCCGAGGACAGCAGACATGCCCGAAGAAAAAGCAGGAAAGATCTTCTACTCTCCCGAAGAGGTGGCCGCAGCGGGCTGGGGCCTCAGCGAAGAGGAGAGAAGCGAGGTGCAGAAGATGTTCGACGACTTCAACGCCAACCGCAACGCAGTACTGCCCGAGCCGACAGCCGAACTGCCAGGGCGGTTCGGCGGCGACGACCTCGCAGGCACCGAATACGAAGGTTGGACGCCCGACGGCGACCGGTCATAAACCTCTTGTCTGCCCCAGCGACTCGCCGAACCCGATGCGAATCATTGGCTGGGGAAACCGGAAAAGGACACGCTATGGAAGAGAAAGCAGGAAAGGTATTCCGCACCGCCGAGGAGGCGGGTTGGACCATCAGCGAGGAATACGGCAAGAAGTTGGATCAGATGTTCGCGGATTTCAACACCGACCGCAACGCGATGCTCCCCGAGTCGACAACCGGACTGCGGGGGCGGTTCGGCGGCGACGACCTCGCCGGCACCGAATATGAAGGCTGGACATCCGACAGCGATTGACCGCAACTCCTGTCCGCCTCGGAGGTCCAGCGTTGAGCCCGACGTAAATCATCCGCGTCGAATGATTCGGCGGGACGGAGAAAAGGAAAGAATCCGACGATGGAACACAGTGAGGATGAGTGCCGGGTGACTGTGGACCCGGCTGCTCCGGGACTGGTGACTCTTCTACATTTGGCTGCCGGTGAGGCCTCGGCGCGCGGGAATCGGCAGATCGATTTCGCCGACGTATTCGCCGCCTTGGTCAGCTTCGCCAATCCGCCGGGCTGGTGGCCCGGGAACGGCACTGCCCCGCTCACCTATGCGGAGTTTCGGAAGCTGGGACGCGCGCAGCTACCAGACCCCGCGCCCGAACCCGCGCCCGTCGCCGAGGTGTCGTGCGAGGTGAGAGGCCCGCACGCCGACTGGTTGGCAGCAAGGCTCAACCGCGCGTCCTAGCGGCGTAGGTGTATTGCGAGAGTCCGGCTGCTCTGAACTTCTATTCGGAGCGGCCGGGTTTTCGTCCGCAAACGGGATGCTTCCCGAGCCGACAAACCGAACTGCCGGGACGATTCTGCGGCGATCTCGTCGGCACCGAATATGAAGGCTGGACACCCGACGGCGACCAGTTGTAGTTCGCGACTCGATGCCCGGTTGCGTCGACTATGGCGAAGCGGCTGGAACATGGACCGACAAGGTTGGCCGCACTTGTGGCGCAAGGCTACGTTCTGCGGAATCTGTTGGTGCCGTGGCGAATCGGGTGAGGTTGGGGACTCGCGCCCCTCGGTTGCGGCTCGGAGTGGCAGGGGGTGCCGGATCCTGGCGTGTTCCTTGTCGTCCGATCGTGGGCGGCGGTAAGGTCTGCGCATAGTATTCGGGGTCTACCTCCGGCCGAGTACCGATGCGGGGGCGCGTGAAGGGGTGTGGATGACTGGTAGGTCTAAAGCGGTGCGGGCCACTGTCTTTGCCGTTGCGGCGGTGGTTGTCGTCGCGGGGTGCAGTGACAGTGGGGGTTCCTCGTCCTCGGGGCCGGGTAAGGATCGGCCCGCCGTCGCAGCGGATGTTCCACAGGGGTTCGATCCGTGCAAGGACATCCCGGCGACTGTCATGGAATCGCTGAGTCTCGAACCAACCAGCCCGAAGGTATTCGACGGTAGTGGCGGCATCAAGTGGCGCGGCTGTGGCTGGGTGAAGCCGAGCGGCTATACCGTTGGGATTACCGCGACCAACCTCACGTTGGGCATGGTGCGCGCCAAGGGGTTCCCGGATACGCGTGATTTCACCATCGGCCTACGGTCGGCCGTATCAACCAGGCGGCCCGATGATAGCGAGGCGTGTTGGGTCAATGTGGATATGAAGGGCGGCACCTTGGAGTTTCTGCTCAACAATCCGCCCTATGCGAGCACGTCGAAAACTGATGCGTGTGAACTGGCCCGTGGGGTGGCTGAGAAGATAGCTCCCAGCATGCCCGCCAGCGCGTAAGTATCGGTATTCGACTCTGGAAGAGAGGAATTCGCGACATGGCCGACCAAGAGAAGCCTGGGCAGCTCGCGGGACTGATAGCCGAGGCCGCCGAGGGTAGATTGAATCTGCGGATGAGCCCGGAGGAGTTCGCGCGGATCGACCGCGAGTGCGCCCACTTTGTGGATCATGTGATTGCTGATGTGCAGAGTGAGATGAAATACGTCGCGGGCATCAACCTGTGGGGATTCGGCGATCATCCCGATTCGTTGCTCACTTCGGCGCCGGCCATGGCGGAACGCTTCCGCAAAAAGGCAATGGGTCAGGAAGACGGCAACAGCTTCGCTACGGTGCTGACGGAGAACGCGCATGCGGTCGAAGAGATTCGCCAACTCTTCGCAGCGATGCGCGACCGCTACATCGAACAGGATCGGCACTTCGCGGATCGCTTCCACACCGAAGCCGCCAGAATCGACAAACTGCCGAAGTGACTTCCAAGAGCTCTGGGAAGGGGGAGGACGATGCAAGGGACTGAACCGCCTCGGATTCCGAAGACCGAGAATCCGCCGTGGTATGACCGGGTGAAGTTGAAGGACGCTTTCGGATCGGTCGAGACCACCGAGGCGCACAATGCCGCTGCGGCTTTTCAGCGGGCGCAGCAGAAGTGGTCCGATGGTCTGCGGGAGTTTCAGCAGCGGATGATGAGTGCTGTCGCGGAGGCTTGGGAGGGGCAGGCGGCGGAGGCATCGAAGCGGGCGATCGTCCGCTATACGACCAGTGCCGACCAACTTTCGGGTGCGTTCAATACGCTCAACAGGCTTATCGGTGATGCCGCGCAGGCCTCGGTCGATACCAAGAAGGCCGTCGATACGATCGCGGACAACCCGCGCTGGTGGAATCCTGACGCGTGGCCATTCATGCGCAGCCGCTTCGAGAATGATCGCAACGAGCATATTTCGGCTGCGCAGGACAAGATGCGGGATGCGTATGTGGCGCGGTTCGCGACGGCGGATCATTCGGTGCCCGTGCTGCCGAAGCCGCAGAACTTGGCTGATCCGGCGGACATTCCGCTGACGGGTGGGCCGGGTCCAGGGGGTTCGCAGCCGCCAGGAGGAACGGGTTCGCATTCCGGTCAGCCGGGGCCGACAGCGGATGGCGCGGGGACTGCCGCGGATGGCGTTGGGAAGCAAGGGGATTCGTCGGGTAGCAAAGGCGAGATGCCTGCCGGATCGACCGCGACCAACCCCAGCCAGGCGCAAAGCCCTTCGGACACAACGAAGACCGCGCCGACCGGAACCGGTCAAACACCACAGAGTGCAACCGCCACGCAGCAGGCAACCTCGAACTCGCCGGCATCATCCGGTTCGGCCACACCCACGCCAGGGATACGGTCTGGCGGATCTCCCAGGACCACAACGGGTGTCGGCCCCGGCGCGCCGAATCGCACTCCTGCTCCGCGCGTGGCGACCGGTGTCCCGGTCCCTCCGCAGCCGCAATCCGGCAAACCGACCATGTCTCCCGTCGCGGCCCAAGCGAAGCCGGGTGGCGCGGGAGTTCCCGGCGGAATGGCTCCCGGCGCGGCCCAGGGCAAGGGTGAGGACGGCAAGGAACACAAGAGCCCCGACTATCTGAAGAATATGGACAACACGCGCGAACTGCTGGGTGAGGAACCCAGGACACTCCCCGATGGCGTGCTCGGCGGCGACCATGACCGGTGACGGCCTCGAATGGTCGTGGGAGCCGGATGATTTCGCCGCACTATGGCTGGATGACGGACGGGATAGGTTCCCGCGTCCACTGCATTTCCAGAGCCGCTTCCGGTTCGTTGAGGACTATCGTCGGCATGCGGCGCGGGTTCGCGCGAACTATTCGCGAGATGACCTGATGGACATCGTCCGAGCCTTCGAGGTCTTGCAAGCTTCGGATGTCCGCATCGAAATCGTCGGTGGCACAACGAAAACCAACGATGGAACGGCCCGTCGATACCGTGTTCTCGGTGTCCGCAACGAGGTTTCGGCCGCAGTGTTGTCGCAGACGTGCTCAGCCGAGGCGGACGGCCCGATCCGGTTGCGCCTGTGCCACCCGGATCATCTCCCGGCGCGCATAGTGCATCGCCTGCTTCCTGCGGAGCCAGGGCGAGAACCGCAGGCCGAATTCCATCGCCAGGACGTATTGGACGACCGCGACGCCCACTTCGACAATTCCCGTCGCACCCAATTGCGCGACAGTTATCGAAAACTCATCGGCCGTCCGTCGGATGGCGGCGGCAGTGCCGCGCTGTATCTGGGTCCGCTCCTGTCGCGCACCGATCCGCTGCACTTCGTGGAATGGCGCGATATCACCGACGACGGCCGCTACACCGAGTGGCAGACCATCGATCGCCTCCGTATCCGCCCCACCACCCCGAAGGACTTGACCGCTCAGTTCGCCGCATGGTTCGACAAGGCGCGCAGGCGTCTGGACGCGGACACCGAAGTGTGGTGAACCGGATATCACCACCAGGTGGGGGACGGGTGGTTGCGCGCGGGTGGGCGGCGTTAGGCTCGGGGCGTGACTTCCCACTACGACGTAGTCGTTCTCGGTGCCGGTCCCGGCGGTTACGTCGCCGCCATTCGGGCGGCGCAACTCGGTCTGCGGACCGCGATCGTGGAGCAGAAGTACTGGGGTGGGGTGTGCCTGAATGTGGGTTGCATCCCGTCCAAGGCGCTGCTGCGCAATGCCGAACTGGCGCATATCTTCACCAAGGAGGCCAAGACCTTCGGCATCTCCGGTGAGGTGAGCTTCGATTTCGGGGCCGCGTTCGATCGCAGCCGCAAGGTGGCGGATGGCCGGGTCAAGGGCGTCCACTTCCTGATGAAGAAGAACAAGATCGACGAGTTCGACGGCAAGGGCACCTTCGTCGACGCGAATACCCTCTCGGTCGCGCTGAACAACGGCGGCACCGAGACCATCACCTTCGCCAACGCGATCATCGCGGCGGGCACCGTCACCAAGCTGCTGCCGGGCACCTCGCGCAGCGCCAATGTGGTGACCTATGAGGAGCAGATCCTCACCCGCGACCTGCCGGGTTCGATCCTGATCGTCGGCGCGGGCGCGATCGGCATGGAGTTCGGCTACGTGCTGCGCAACTACGGTGTCGACGTGCGCATCGTGGAGTTCCTGGATCGCGCGCTGCCCAATGAGGACGTCGATGTCTCCAAGGAGATCACCAAGGCGTACAAGAAGCTGGGCATCACCATCAGCACCGGCGCGGCCGTGCAGTCCATCGAGGACGACGGCGCGAAGGTCACCGTCTCCATCAAGGACAACAAGTCCGGTGCGCTGGAGACCGTGACGGTGGACAAGGTGCTGCAGGCGGTCGGCTTCGCCCCGCGGGTCGAGGGCTACGGCCTGGAGAATACGGGTGTGGCGCTGGAGCGCGGCGCGATCGTCATCGACGATCTGATGCGCACCAATGTTCCGCATATCTACGCGATCGGCGATGTCACCGCCAAGCTGCAGCTGGCGCATGTGGCCGAGGCGCAGGGTGTGGTGGCTGCGGAGACCATCGCGGGCGCGCCCACGCTGCCGCTCGGCGACTACCGCATGATGCCGCGCGCCACCTTCTGTCAGCCGCAGGTCGCGAGCTTCGGTCTGACCGAGCAGCAGGCCCGCGACGAGGGCTACGACGTGAAGGTCGCCAGCTTCCCGTTCATGGCCAACGGTAAGGCGCACGGTTTGGGCGATCCGACCGGTTTCGTCAAGCTGATCTCCGACGCGAAATACGGTGAGCTGCTCGGCGGTCACCTGATCGGTCCGGACGTGTCGGAGTTGCTGCCGGAGCTGACCTTGGCCCAGAAGTGGGATCTGACGGTCAACGAGCTGACCCGCAATGTGCACACCCACCCGACCTTGAGCGAGGCCCTGCAGGAGGCCTTCCACGGTCTGGCCGGGCACATGATCAACTTCTGATCCGGTAGAAGGGTGGCGTCCGATCCGAAATGGATTGGACGCCACCCTTTTCGTTATGGCACGCGCACGGCGGCGTTGGTGATCCTGGTCATCAGTCGCTCCATCGGGCCGCGACCGAAGTGCCTGGTCCATACCCACGCGGCGATCACGGCTACGCCGATGGAGGCGAAGAAGAAGTTCGGCGTGCCCATCTCCGGATCCCAGATGGCCAGCGACACCACATGTCCGGTGTAGATGCTGAGCGGGATCAGGCCGATCGCGGTGAGCGGGGCCAGGATTCGGGTCAGCATCGGCGGGAGGTGTAGCAGCAGGCCGATTATGGCGGCGGCGACACCCGCGGAGCCGATGATCTCGAAGGTGGTGCCGGAATGGGGTTCGGCATTGAGCAGGAAATTGAATCCCAGCTGCGGTCGGGCCGCGCCCTGGTCCGTGGCTGCCGCGTCGAAGCGCTGCCACTGCTCCGCCGTCGGACCCCAGAAGTAGGTGGCCACCCAGGCGATGCTGTAGCCGAGGAATGCGGCGAGCGAACCCCAGCCGAGTAGCAGCCTGCGGGTGCGCATCGCGCTCAGGTCGCTGCGGCCGATGGCCAGGCCCAGCAGCAGGAACGACACCCAGAGGAAGGCCGGATAGGTTCCGGTGAAGGCGAGTTCGACGATGCCGCCGGTGCTCAGGGTCTCGGCGGGGAGCACGCCCGCGATAGCCCAAACGAGGGTGGGCATGACCACCGCCCACGCGATGGCGGCCATGATCAATCGCCGCGGTCGCCAGGTGAGGAACGGCACGGCCAGCACGAACAGGACCGCGTAGTACTCCAGGATGACCGCGACGCTGGTGGTGGTCGCCATGAGCAGTCCGCCGAGGGCGAACAGCAGGACCGCGCGCACGATGACCCGCAGTCGCGCGGTCAATAGGTCGGGGCCGGTGGGTGGCCGGGTGCGGCCGGTCATGAGTGCCAGCGAGGCGCCGCCGAGGACGGCGAACAGGATCGACGAGCGTCCCTGGGTAATGCCGTACCAGTGGGCGGGATCGGACCAGGTGAGTTCCGGAAAGTCCAGGGTGTGCACGGAGATCATGCCGATGACCGCGAGCCCCCTGGCGGTATCGAGCGCGGAGATCCGGCTGCGACCGGACGGGCGCGCGACGGGCACGGTCGGTGTGGGCGAACGACTTGTCACGACACTCATGGCGTCGAGAATGCCGTCCGGCGGGTTAAGGAATCGTGAGTCAGGCGCGGTGGTAGTCGGCTTGGGCTTCGCGCACCCGGTCCATATTCCGCTCGATCACCTGGACCAGGCCCTCGAGTTGCGCGGCGACCTGCGCGCCCAGTTCGGTCAGGGTGTATTCGACGTGGGGTGGGATGGTTTCGTGCACAGTGCGGTGCACCATGCCGTCGCGTTCCAACGCCTGGAGGGTCTGGGAGAGCATGCGCTCGCTCACGCCGTCTACCCGGCGGCGCAGTGCGCCGAATCGGTACGGACTCTCGCGCAGCGCGACCAGGGCGAGGATGCCCCAGCGGCCCGCCACATTCTGCAGGACCGGGCGCGAGGTGCAGTTCTTGGCGAAGACATCGGCCTCGAGCGTGGGATCCGACTCTGTCGACTCGTGTTCTGTCGACTCGCTCTGCCGGATACTCATGGTGTAGATGGTACCGAACTTGACGGCAGTAGTTACCGTAGGCATAGTGCTTACGAATAGTTAGTGCTATCGAGATCGTCACTACTCACGGAGGTAAGTCATGACAATCGCAGTCACCGGGGCAGGCGGCCACCTGGGTCGTCTCGTTGTCGAGGCGCTGTTGCGCGACGGAGTTACCGGCGTGATCGCTGTGGTTCGCGATCCGCGGAAAGTGGCCGACCTGGCCGCGCGCGGTGTCGAGATCCGCCAGGCCGACTATGGGGATGCCGCCGCGCTGGATCGTGCGCTGGCCGGGGTTGATCGCGTGCTGCTGATCTCCGGCAGCGAGATGGGTGCGCGCATCGCCCAGCACACCAATGTGATTCGCGCGGCCGAGCGCGCGGGCGTATCGCTGCTCGCCTACACCAGCATTCCGAAGGCGCTGGAGAATCCGCTGCTGCTCGCGCAGGAACACCGGGGCACCGAGGAGGTGCTGGCGAATTCGACCGTGCCGCACGCGATTCTGCGCAATAGCTGGTACTGGGAGAACTACACCGGCGGTCTGGCGCACGTGGTCGAGACGGGTGTACTCCCCGGTGCGGCCGGTTCGGGTCGAGTAGCGGGCGCGGCCCGCGCCGACTACGCCGATGCCGCCGCCAAAGTGCTCACCACCGAGGGGCATGCGGGTCGCGTTTACGAACTCGGCGGCGACGAGCGGCTGACCCACGCCGAGATCGCGGCGCAGATTTCCCGCGCCGCAGGCAAAGAGGTTCGCTACCAAGACCTTTCGCAGGCCGACTACCAGGCGGGTCTGCGGGCGGCGGGCATCCCCGACGGCTACGCCGAAGTCCTCGCCGACGCCGACTACCGAATTCGCACCGGCATCCTGGATGTGGACTCCGGTGATTTGCAGAAGCTGCTCGGTCGTCCGAGCACCCCGGCGGTCGAGGTCTTCCGCGCTGCGCTGGCCGAATAGGCGCAGTCGTCCAAAAACCCGCGCCTGGCTGCAGCGAAGGCGGAGGTACGCCGAATGGGCGCTGTCGGCGAAGGCCGTCCATAGACCTGCGCATGGCCGGAGCGAAGGCGGAGGTACGCCGAATGGGCGCTGTCGGCGAAGGCCGTCCATAGACCTGCGCATGGCCGGAGCGAAGGCGGAGGTACGCCTAAACCCCGTCGCGCTGGATCCGCAATGCGGTGATGGTGCAGGCCAGACCCTCGTATTGGTTTACTAGGAGCACGATTTCGATGAGTGTGCGCTCGTCGTAGTGGGTGGATAGTTCGGTCCAGGTGGCGTCATCGATATCGCGGGTCCGCACCAAAACGTCGACGGCCGCGAGCAAGGCGCGGTGGTTGGCCGACCAGTCGGGGGATTGCGGTCCCTGGCGCAGCCGGTCCAGGATTTCCGGTGTCACCCCGGCTCGGCGGCCGAGGCGGATGTGGTGGTCGGTTTCGTAGTCGCAGTCGCGCAGGTGGGCCACTCGGAGAATGACGAGTTCCGATTCGTGTCGGGGCAGGCGGCCACCCGGCATGAGTCGGCCGGAATAGTGCAGCCAGCCGCGGAACAGGCCGCCGGTGCGGCCCAGTGTGCTGAACAGGTGCGCGTCGGAGGTGCCCGCAGCGCGCGAAAGGATCTGCCATACAACCCAATTGACGGGGCCGAGCTCCCGGAGCCTGCCGGGGGAGATACGCGGTCGCAGCGCCGAAACCATGGACTATCCGCCTTTTCCTCGCCGTTGCGGGCGGCACCGCCGCCACAGGGTGAGCCTAGTAGGCGCAGCCGTCCACAATCCCGCGCATGGCCGCAGCGAAGGCGGAGGTACGCCTAGTTGGCGCTGCCGGCGGGGCCTTCCTTGAACTCGCGTATGGCCGCAGCGAATGCGGCGGTACATGTACCAGGGTGGGTGTGTCAGTGGACATTCCGTGGCATACCGGTCGGTTCGTCAGGGAATTGGGTGCGTCGGATCCGGTGTTTCGGGTAGCCCGTGTCGGGATACCAGGTCATTATCAGTACCGACGCGCGAACGAGGGATCGTTCGCGCCACAGGCGTCGGAATTCGGGTTCGGGTAGGGGTTTTCGGGATGCTCGTGCGGGTCAAGACCGGGGCGGAATTGTCCGGCGCGGAACAGGAATTCGTGGACTGTCTGCGCAAATATCCCACCCCCTCGCTGGCACTGGTCGAGCTACGGGTCGGGGATGCGCGCGGCAAGCGTCGGGTGAGCGCGGTGGTCTTCACCCCGCGCGGACTCACGGTGCTGCACGTACTCGGTTTCAAGCGCCGACAGAGCGGCATACTCACCATTTCGGGTGCGGGCGAATGGGTCATCAGCGATACGCCCGCCGACTTCGACGACACCCGCACCGGCAGCCCGTCCGATGAGCTGGAGCAGTCCGTCTTCGAGGTCCGCGGTGCGCTGGAGCGGGCGCTGCTGGATGCCGGAGATATCTGCGGCGCAGTGGTTTTGGTGCCATTGCGCGGTGTGGTGGTGCGCCCGGCCCGCACCAATCTGCGCCCCGGCCGCGACGTGGTCATCGGCAATGCCGCCGACCCCACCGATCTGCGCATCTACCTCGAAGGGTTCTCGGCGGGGCCGCGCAGTTGGACCGCGGATCGCGTCCTGTCCGCCTGTGCCGCCCTCGGTGTGGCGGAGGGCGCGCCGACCCGCGAGGATCTGATCGCCGACGGATTCGAGGAGGTGGTCCCCGAATCCCCGAGCACCATCGCCCGCGAAGTGGTTGCGCGCGAACCCGCGACTCCCGGCCCCGGCAGCAGCGGCCAGACCGCGGCGGCCTGGATCGTCGCCGCCATCGGTGTCATCGGGATGCTCATTATCGGCGGCGTCATCATCAACGCCTGGGTCACCAACCCGGCCCACCCGACGCCCACTCAAACAACCTCCGTGCGCCCCACCCCATCCCCGCCGCCCTACCGCCCGGTCGAATGCTGGCCGCTTCAAGCGGGGTGCTGAGCGAAACTCCCTGAGCGCCATCACGAATCACAGCGCTTTCCTACCGACTCCGCAAATTTTCGGCGAAGGTCTTGGGATCGGACGTGCCGTCCTCCAGCACCAGATCGATCTTCTTGCCCAGGACACCGCCCGCGGCATTGATCTGATCCACCGCCAGTTCGGTGGCATTGGCGACGGTGATCTCCGAGATGGCCATGGTGCCCGACAGCGAGTGCGGCGAGCCCACCCTGATGGTGTCGCGCCCGGTGTCGACGCAGGACCGCGCGGACGCCGGACGCGGCGTCATCCCTGGCTCCGCAGGCGCTCAGCAACAGTCCCGCGAGCGTGAGCGCCGTCGGCGCGAGCAGCGCCCGCCGCGGGCGCGGGCGCGGGATGGCACGGATTTCTGACATGGGGCAGCCCCGCCGAACTAGCTTTCGGGCGATTCGGCGGCGCGTGTGCGCCGCGACGAAATCCGCAGGCTTCCCCCGGTTGGGGGTTGTGCACCGGGCTGTATACGCCGCGGAGTTCGTGCTGCGAACGGTATCCGGAAGTTGTTGCACCGGAATGTCTCTCGATGACGAGTCGATTGCCGGTGTTTCCGGCGCGTGAACTTTGCCGGTTACCGCGGGGTGAACCTGTGTGATCCGATGTTCACCGACGCGCGAGCGCCTCGATTCGCCTACGGTTGCGTAGCGGGAACGCGGTGCGGCACGCTTCGTTTGTACGTCGTCAAGAGACCCTGTGTGGCGTCAAAAGCAGGGTCGTCGAGAGCAGGAGGACCCGTGGGTCACTACAGGGCGAACGTCCGGGATATCGAGTTCAACCTGTTCGAGGTGTTCGGACTGGACAAGCTCCTCGACACCGGCGCCTACGGTGATCTCGACTCCGAGACCGCGCACGCGATCCTGGGCGAGGTCAAGCGGCTGGCGGAGGGGCCGGTCGCGCAATCCTTCGCCGCCGCCGACCGCGACCCGGTGCGCTTCGATCCGGCCACCCACGAGATCACGGTGCCCGAACCGCTCGCGCGCACCGTCGCGGCCGTGCGCGAGTCCGGTTGGGCCGGTCTCGGCCTGCCCGAGGCAATGGGCGGCACACCCGCGCCCGCCGCACTGGTCTGGGCGGTCAACGAGATGATCACCTGCGCCAATCCGTCGGCGAGCTTCTTCGGAATGGGCGCGGTCATGGCCGCCGTCCTCTACGAGGTCGGCACCGAACAGCAGCGGCACTGGGCCACAGCGGGATTCGAGCGCGGTTGGCAGGGCACCATGGTGCTCACCGAACCCGACGCCGGTTCCGATGTCGGCGCGGGGCGCACCAAGGCGATCGAACAGGCCGACGGCACCTGGCATATCGAGGGCGTCAAGCGGTTCATCTCCGGGGCCGATGTCGGCGACACCGCCGAGAATGTCTTCCATTTGGTGCTCGCCCGTCCCGAGGGCGCGGGTCCCGGCACCAAGGGCCTGTCGCTGTTCTATGTGCCCAAATACCTTTTCGATTCGCAGACCCTCGAATTGGGGACCCGCAATGGCGTCTATGTCACCAATGTCGAACACAAGATGGGCCTGAAGTCCTCGCCCACCTGTGAACTCACCTTCGGTGGGCCGCAGGGTCCGGCGCAGGGTTGGTTGGTCGGCGAGGTGCACAACGGCATCGCGCAGATGTTCAAGGTGATCGAGAACGCGCGAATGATGGTGGGCGTCAAGTCCGCGGGCACGCTGTCCACCGGATACCTGAACGCTTTGGAGTACGCCAAGCAGCGCATCCAGGGCGCGGACCTGACCAGGATGGCGGACAAGGCCGCGCCCAGGGTCGCGATCACGCACCATCCGGATGTGCGGCGTTCGCTGGCCATGCAGAAGGCGTACGCCGAAGGTCTGCGCGCGATCTACCTCTACACCGCAGCCCATCAGAATGCCGATGTGGCGCAGTTGGTTTCGGGCGCCGATGCCGAATTGGCGCACCGGGTCGACGATCTGCTGCTGCCGATCGTGAAAGGCGTCGGCTCCGAGCGCGCCTACCAGTACCTGACGGAATCGCTGCAAACCCTCGGCGGGTCCGGATATCTCCAGGACTACCCGATCGAGCAGTACATTCGCGATGCGAAGATCGACTCGCTCTACGAGGGCACCACCGCCATCCAGGCGCAGGACTTCTTCTTCCGCAAGATCATTCGGGACAAGGGCGTGGCCATCGGCCATGTCACCGGGCGGATCGCGGCCTTCCTGCAGGCGCGGACGGGCCACTTCGAGGCCGAGCGGGAGCTGCTGGCCACCGCGCTCGCCGATGTCCAGGCCATGGCCGCTTCGCTCACCGGATATCTGATGGCGGGCCAACAGGATCCGACCGAGCTGTACAAGGTCGGGCTCGGTTCGGTGCGCTTGCTGCTCGCGGTGGGCGATCTGCTCATCGCCTGGCGGCTGCTGGCGCAGGCCGAGGTCGCCGCCGCGGCCCTGGCCGAGGGCGCGAGGGAGCAGGACCGGGCCTTCTATTCCGGCAAGGTCGCGGTGGCGAGCTTCTTCGCGAAGAATGTGCTGCCCGGACTGTCGGCGACCAAGGCGGTGCTGGCCGCACTCGACAACGACATCATGCGGTTGGACGAAGCCGCCTTCTGATCCGAACCGGCTCAGGTCCTAGTCGGCCAGCAGCTTGAGGACGACGGGTCGGGAGAGGGTGCCGGAGACCTGTCGGGCCAGTTGATTGGCGCCGGCCCCTTCGGCATTGGCCGCGCGCAATGCGTCGGCGAGTTGTTCGCGGGCCGCGTCGACGGCGAGCTGCGCGGTGCGCAGGCGTTCGGCGGCGCGGTCCACCGGATCGGTCAGCTCTTTGACCGGCGCAGGCTCCCCGGCCGGCTCGTCCGACGGAATATCCTGGCGCACCACCAGATCGGAGCTCGTCATGGCCGCTCTGGCGAATTTCGCCATGAAATCCCGCGTGGCCGTCTTGTCGGTGGCCGCCTCCGGCCCCAGTAGCATTCGAACCGTCTGCGGCACAGCGAGATTCCAGTTCGACAATCCGCACAGCGCGAGCAGCACGCGGCCGCCGTCTTCCTTGCTGACGCCGAATTGCGAACTGGCGCGCTCGAATTTGGCCTCGTAGTGGTGGGCGCGCCAGCCGTCGACATCGTGTGCGTCATCGCCCCGGTGCAGCGCCTCCCACAGCATCAATCGCATGAGTTGCGGATTGCTGTTGTGGTAGTCGAACAGTTTGGCCACATAGCGCCCCGGATCGGTCTCGGCCAGCGGATTGACGATGGCCATGAACTCCTGCAGCGTCTCGACGATGATGACGTCGAATAGCTTGTCCTTGCTGCCGAAAAGGCCGTAGATGCGTTCCTTGTTCACCCCGGCGGCCTCGGCGATGCGATCCACGCGCGCGCCCGCCAGGCCGTATTCGGCGAATTCGTCCCGCGCGGCGCGCAGCAGCGCCTGCCGCGTCGCGTCGCTGCGTTTGGTCGGCGCGTCGCCGGAGGCGGTGTCACCGCTGCTCGAGGTCGCGGCACTGCGACTTGTGGTCATGGAGTGGACTCTACCACCGTCTCAAACCAACTATTTGGTTGACAACGGATCGGCTCGACCGTAGCGTTCTCCGCATGGCATCGCCGACATTCCACGCTCCGGCCACGACGGTCCGGGTCGCCGCCACCGGCCTCTCGGCCCGCGCGCACACCGCGCGCACCCTGCCGGTCTTCGTCCTGTCCGCCCTCCTGGCCACCGGCCAGATGTACACACCGATTCCCCTGTTCAGCGCCATGCGCGCGGAGTGGAGCGCAGGCTCGGCCGCCATGACCTGGATCATCAGCGCCTTCGCCTTCGGCTACGCGGGCGGCTTCGTCCTGTTCGGCCCGCTCTCTGATCGCTTCGGGCACCGCCGCGTCCTGCTGACCGGCATGCTGGTCGCCGCAGTGGTCACCCTATTGACCGGTCTGGCCTTCGATGTGCCGGTGGCCATCGGGCTGCGCATCGCACAGGGGCTGGTGGTTGGATCCATCCCGCCCGCGATCATGGCCTACGTCGCCACCCGCATCGAACCCGCGCATCGCGCGGTCGTCACCATGTCGGTGGCCACGTCATTCCTGGCCGCCACGGTCATCGCGCAGATCGTCTCGCAGACGGTGGCCGCCGCCTTCCCGTGGCGCACCGTATTCCTCGGCTCCGCAGTGCTTTTCGCGGCACTGGCCTTCGCGCTGCGCGCGGTCATGCTCGACGACGCCCCGACCGGCGCGGACAAACCGCTGCGGCACAGCTACGCCGCCATCCCCGCCATACTGCGCATCCGGCCGCTACTACCCATGCTTGCGGCGGGCGCGCTGAGTATGGCGGTGATGGTCGGGGTCTACACCGGGATCGAATTGACCGGCCTGGTCAAGGGTTCGAGTGAACTGCTGACCTTGCGGGCGGGCGCACTGCCGGTCATGGTGGCGCTGCCGCTACTGGCCGTCCCGCTGTCGCGATTGTCGCTGCACGGACAGATCATGCTCGGCGTCGTCATCGCCGCCGCGGCGATGGTGGTGGCCACCTTCGAGGGCGCCCACTTGGCCGTGCTCACCGTATTGCTCGCGGTGCTGGTCGGCGGCCTCGGCACCATCGCCCCCGCGGTCCTGCAGAGCGCAGGGCGGTTCGGTGGCGAATCACGCGCCGCCGCGACGTCTGTCGCGATGTTCAGCTTCTATGTCGGTGCCACCGCCGGTCCGATCGTCGCCTCCGCCGCCGCACCGCACGGATTCTCGGTGCTGGCCTGGACCCTGGCCCTGCTGCTGGTGGCGGCGCTGGTGCTCACGTTCGTCGGGATCCGGCTCCGTCGCGGTGTCGAGTAGACGGTTGCGCGGCAGTGGAATTCGAGGGGTGGTGCGGGATCGCACCGCCCCTCGCCGCGTACCGTGACGATTCGAATCGGGTAGCTCTCGGGCACGCGGGCGCGGGTCGTCGACCCGACCTGCGGCGATTCGGCGAATTCGTCACCAATCTCCCGAACCGCCCCTGGCGGCACCCCTGGATGCCGACGCCACCTACGAAGGTCGGCTGCCGGACGGGTGCGTTGCGGGGCGCGAACCGTCGGTCGGCTGGTTCGGGAAAAGTACTGCGTGCGAGTCATTTCGGGTCGATCGCTCGCCATTTGCGAACCGTCCGTCGGTACACTTGACGACCTCGGCGAGCCAACCTACTGTGCGTGTGCATCAAACAGGCGGGGGCTTTTCGGCCAGTCCCGCACGGCGGGATGGCAGGGGGTTGGCGAATATGGCGGTGCACGTTGTCGATCGGGTCTGGCTGACGGGCGATCACACGAATCACCAGGCCCGGCGGGTCGGCGACGACCGCTGGGTGGTGTCCTACCTGCGCGGGCGCGCCTTCAGCACCGAACAGGCCGCCGCCGCCATCCAAGCCGCCGATGCCGCGCAGTGGCTGGCCGAACTCGCCGAGCGGGTGGGGCTCACCGCGCTGGAGGTTCTCGGGTTGATCGCGCTCGAACATCCGTGGGACAGCGGCCCCGGCCGTCGTCGCCCGAATCGACGCTCGGGCCGGAACCGAAGTTGAAACGGGCCGAAATCTCCTATCCCCGAGTCGAATTCGCAGATCCCACCCACCTTCCGCCGCGCCGCCACCATCCGCCCAACCAGAGGGGTTATCCCATGGAACTGCCGACCAAGGAACAGGTGCTCGACGCCGTGCGTATCGCGCCGCGCGGCGGCCACCCCGTTCTCGACTCCGCGTATCTGCTCGCGGGCCTGCACAAGCATCGCCCGCACGCCAAAACCGTTGCCGTCGTGGCGATCGACACCCACCGCACCCGCATCGTGCACGATATCGACCGGTGGGTCGCGGTCGAACTGCCGCTGCCGCCCGGCGGCGCGCATATGCACACCGAGAGCGTCGGCACGGTGGTGGACCGCCTGGCCGAATATTCCGTCGCCGCCCACGCCGCCCTCTACACCGAGCCCGAATGGGCGATCCACGCCGCCTGGGACCGACTGGCCCAATTGGCCATCGGCTACGAGGATTTGGTGCACGAGGTGAGCGCGGGTCTGCGCAGGTTGCCGAGCTACGAGTTCGTGTACTAGCTACTTCAGCACGTATGGGGAGACGGAGCTGCGGTGCTCACTGATATCGAGTGTCTTGCCCAGCGGCGGGAAGGCGCGCTGCGGGCAGTTGGCGCGCTCGCAGACTCGGCAGCCCGCGCCGATGAGGGTGGGTTTGACCTCGTCGAGGTCGAACCCGTCGGCGTAGACCACCCGCCCCGCGTGCCGCAGTTCGCAACCGAGACCGATGGCGAACATCTTGCTCGGCTGGCCGTAGCGGATGGCGCGCCGCTCGACGGTGCGCGCCACCCACAGGTATTTGCGACCGTCGGGCATCTGCGCGATCTGGGTCATGATCTTGCCCGGATAGGCGAAGGTCTCGTACACATTCCACAGCGGACAGGTGCCGCCGCTGGAGGAGAAGTGGAATCCGGTGGCGGACTGGCGTTTCGACATATTGCCCGCGCGGTCCACCCGCACGAACGAGAACGGCACCCCGCGAAGTTTGGGCCGCTGCAGAGTGGAAAGCCGATGGCAGATGGTCTCGTAGCTCTGGGTGAACAGGGCCGAGAGCCGTTCGATGTCGTAGTGGAAATCCTCGGCCACTTCGTGGAAGTGCGTGTAGGGCAGCACAGTCGCCGCCGCGAAGTAGTTGGCCAGGCCGAGCATGGCCAGTTTGCGGGTGTCCTCGGAGGCGAAATTGCCCTCCTCGACCAGCTTCTCGAGCAGATCGCCGCATTCGAAGTAGGCCAGTTCGGCGGCGAGTTTGAAGGTGCGCTGGCCGCCGGACAGGTGCGGGGCGATCTCGAGCTGCCTGGTCTGCGGTTCGTAGCGGTGCAGCACGCCATTGCCGAGGTCGATGCGTTCGACGATGCGCACATCGTGCGCGCGCAGCCTGCGCGCGATCTCGCTGTGCACATCGCCGCCGTGGAAGCGGATGCGTGCGGTCAATTCCTCTGCGGCGGTGTCCAATTCGTGGATGTAGTTCTGCCGCTGGTAGAAGTAGTCGCGCACCTCCTCGTGCGGTTTGCTGATGGCGGCGCTGCCGGAGCCGTCGGCGAAGCGGTCCTCGGTGGCCGCGGCCAACTGGGCGGAGGTGTTGCGGTAGCGCCGGTGCATACTCACCATGGCGCGCGCCATGCTGGGGTGGGCGGAGACCATATCGGCGATCTCCTGGGTGTCGGCCTCGATGCCCAATTCCTGATCGAGCACCACTTCCTGGAGTTCGGCGATGAGCCGGGTGTCGTCCTGGGAGGAGAAGAAGGTGGCGTCCACACCGAAGACTTCGCTGATGCGCAGCAGCACCGGTACGGTGAGCGGGCGCACGTCGTGTTCGATCTGGTTGAGGTAGCTGGCCGAGATCTCCAGCTTTTGGGCCAGCGAGACCTGGCTCAGCCCCCGCTCGGTGCGCAACTGTCGCAGCCGCGCGCCGACATATGTCTTGGCCATTCGTCCAGTTTATGGGGATTTCGCATTCCTGCCAATGTCGAATTAGCAGGTGGGATCCCCGCGGGGTGTCACAGGGGCGCGATACCGTCTAGTTCGTGCTGTTCACCGCCGTCGTCTCCGCCTCGGAAGCCGTGCGGGCCACCAGGTCGCGCAAGGCGAAGACGGCCGCGCTCGCCGAGCTGATCGGCGCTGCCGCGGTCGACGAGGTGCCTGCCGTCGTGGCGTGGGTGTCCGGCGAGTTGTTGCAGGGCCGCATCGGCGCGGGCTGGCGCACCGTGACCGGACTCGACGGTGCGCCCGCCGAGGTGGCGGCATTGACGGTCGCGCGGGTCGACGCCGTGCTCACCGAACTGGCCGGGCTCTCCGGAGCCGGCTCGGCCACGCGCCGCAAGGAAGTCCTCGGCGCGCTGTGGCAGGCGGCCACCAAAGCCGAGCAGGAATTCCTGTTGCGCCTGCTGATGGGCGAACTGCGGCAGGGCGCGCTCGCCGCGCTGGTGGCCGAGGCCCTCGCGCAGGCCGCCGCGGTCCCGGTGGACCTGGTGCGTCGCGCCTACATGCTCTCGGGTCAGTTGCCGATCACCGCGGCGGCGGCCATGCGGGGCGGTGCGGCGGAGCTGGCGCGGTTCCGGCTCACGGTGGGTCGCCCGATCCAGCCCATGCTGGCCTCCCCTGGCGCGTCGCTCGAGGAGGCGCTCGCCGAGTTGGACGGCGCGGTGAGCGTCGAGTTGAAGATGGATGGCGCGCGAATCCAGGTGCATCGCTGCGGATCTCGGGTCTGGGTATTCACCAGGACGCTGCGCGATATCACCTCGGGCGTGCCCGAACTGGTCGAATTGGTCGCCGGCCTGGATTGCGAGAGCGTCGTCCTCGATGGAGAAACGCTGGCGCTCAACGACTCCGGTCGTCCGCGCCCCTTCCAGGAGACCATGAGCCGCTTCGCGGATGTAAGCAACACCCGCGAATTGCTCCTGCACCCTTACTTTTTCGACTGCCTACACCTGGACGGCGCCGATCTGCTCGACGCGCCGCTTTCCGAGCGGCGCCGCGCGCTGACCAAGGTCGCGGCCGCGCACACCATGCCCGCGCTGCTCGAACCCGATGCCGAGACCGCCGCCGAATATTTCGACGGCGCCCTCGAGGCCGGACACGAGGGTGTCATGATCAAATCGCTCACCGCGCCCTACGCGGCGGGCCGCCGCGGCCGCTCCTGGCAGAAGATCAAACCGACCCACACCCTGGATCTGCTGGTGCTCGGCGCGGAATGGGGATACGGCCGCCGCACCGGGTACCTGTCGAATCTGCATCTGGGCGCGCGCGATCCGGAGACGGGCGAGCCGGTCATGGTCGGCAAGACCTTCAAGGGTCTCACCGACGCACTGCTGCAGTGGCAGACCGCCGAATTCCCGCGCCACGAACGCGGTCGCGACGAGTACACGGTGTACCTGCGTCCGGAACTGGTGGTGGAGATCGCGCTGGACGGTGTGCAAGCGAGCCCGCGCTATCCGGGCGGTGTCGCGCTGCGCTTCGCCAGGGTGGTGCGCTACCGGCCGGACAAGGATCCCGCCGCAGCCGACACCATCGGCGCGGTGCGCGCCCTGCTCCCGGAAGGTCTGCGCTGAACAGTGCCGCGCGGTCGATAAATCTTCACGCTAGCGCATCGTCGCGGCCACCCAGCATTGGGCAACCGTTTGGCAATCGATGCGGGCGGTATCGCACACTATGGGGGTGACCGGTGAACTACTTGTTCTATTGATCGTCATCATCACGGCACTCGCATTCGATTTCACGAATGGTTTCCACGACACCGCCAATGCGATGGCCACCTCCATCGCCACCGGCGCGCTGCGGCCCAAGATCGCCGTCGCGCTCTCGGCCGCGCTCAACCTGCTGGGGGCGTTCCTGTCGGTCGCCGTCGCCGCCACCGTGGCCAAGGGCATCGTCCGACTCGATGCCGTGCACGGGCACGACCTGCTCATCATCGTGTTCGCCGGATTGGTCGGCGGGATTCTGTGGAACCTGTTGACCTGGCTGTTCGGTCTGCCGTCGAGTTCCTCGCACGCGCTGTTCGGCGGGTTGATCGGGGCCACCATCGCCGCGCTCGGCTTCAACGGGGTGATCTGGGCATCCGGCGCCGACGGCGTGGTCACCAAGATCATCCTGCCCGCCGTGCTGGCGCCGGTGGTCGCCGCCGCGGTCTCGGCCATCGGGACATGGGCGGTCTACCGGATCACCAGGGGGATCGACCAGCAGCGGGTCAGCGCGGGATTCCGTTGGGGGCAGATCGGTTCGGCCGCATTGGTCTCGCTGGCCCACGGCACCAACGACGCGCAGAAGACCATGGGCGTGATCTTCCTCGCGCTGGTCGCGCACGGCACCCTGGGGCAGAACGACGATATGCCGCTGTGGGTCATGGCGGCCTGCGCCTGCGCCATCGCCCTGGGCACCTACCTCGGCGGCTGGCGCATCATCCGCACCCTCGGCAAGGGCCTGGTGGAGATCGATTCACCGCAGGGCTTGGCCGCCGAATCCGCATCGGCGGCCATCATTCTCAGCTCCGCGCACTTCGGCCTGCCGCTGTCCACCACGCAGACCGCGACCGGCTCGATCCTCGGCACCGGCCTGGGCAAGCACGCGGAGGTGCGCTGGGGCGTCATGGGGCGGATGGTGGTGGCCTGGGGGCTGACCCTGCCGCTGGCCGGGGTCGCGGGCGCGATCTGCTGGGCCATCGCGCACCTGCTCGGCGGTCTGCTCGGCGTGCTGGTGGTGTTCGCCCTACTGGTGGCGCTGTCGACACTGATCTACCTGCGGTCGCGGCGGGACGCGGTGACCGGCGACAATGTCAACGAGTGGCCCGGTGGCGGCACGCAAGCCGCCAATGCCGCGCCCGCGCAGATTTAGGAGGCGGCGTGCACACCTTGATCACGAACCTCAGCGAGCTGTGGAAGGTGCTGCTGGCCGCGCTCGTACTGGGCGCCGGGCTGCCGAGCGTCTTCGCGCTCGGAGTGCGACTCTATTCCGGGGAGCGGCGCGGCTATCCGGCGCTGGCCGGCGCGATGCTGTGCTTCGCCATGGTGCTGTTGGCCATCGCCGTCGGCATTCTGTACACCGCCAAGGCATTCATCGCCACGCACTTCGGCATCCATCTTTTCGGACAGGCGTGAGGGGACCGAGTTGACCGAGCAGCTTCCGCAATCCCCCCAACCCGCACCGCAGCCGAGGCCGGGTGTGCTCGGTCGGGTCATCGGCTGGTTGCGCGCCGGGTATCCGCAGGGCGTGCCGCAAGCCGACTACGTCGCGCTGTTCGCGGTGCTGCACCGGCATCTCACCGACTACGAGGTGGTCACCATCGCCGAGGAGTTGGTGCGCGAGCGGGAGGGTCGTCACATCGCCCATACCGAGATCGAATCCGCCATCGCCCGCGTAGCCAAGGAACACCCCGGCGAGCAGGATGTGGCGCGCGTCGCCTCCCATCTGGCGGCGGGCGGTTGGCCGCTGGCCGCGCCCCTGCCCGAATCCGACTGACCCGGAGGCTTTCCCATGCCGCCCTTCCTGAACGCCATCATCGAATGGCTGCGGGCCGGATACCCGGAGGGCATCCCGGAATCCGATTACATCCCCCTCTTGGCCTTGCTGCGCCGCCGCCTCTCCGACGACGAGGTCCGCCAGATCGCCGAGGAACTGCTCACCACCGCCCCGCACCCCGTCGACCGCACCGACATCCAGGTGATGATCACCAGAATCACCAACGAACTCCCCGCCGAATCCGATATCGCCCGCGTCCGCGTGCGCCTGGACGAACACACGTGGCCGAGTCAGGACTAATTCGGATCTACCGCTGCGGTGCGGCGAGCAGCTCGAGGAAGCGGGCCACCTCGGCCCGCACCGCGGCGCGGGCCGGGCCGAGATATTTGCGCGGGTCGGCGATCTCGTCGCCGAGGGTGTCCCGAATCGCCTGCGACATCAGCACATTGAGTCGGGTCGCGATATTGATCTTGCTCATGCCGTGTGCGACGGCCGCGCGCAGACCCGCGTCGGGCACACCGGAGGATCCGTGCAGCACCAGCGGCACCGGGACCTTCGCGGCGAGCCGGGCGATGAGCTCATTGTCGAGTTCGGCGGTGCGATCGCGCATGGCGTGCGAGGACCCCACCGCCACCGCGAGGGCGTCGACGCCCGTATCGGTGACGAAGGCGACGGCCTCATCCGGATCGGTGCGCACACCCGGCGCGTGCGCGCCGTCCTTGCCCCCGACCTCCCCGAGCTCGGCCTCGACGAACACCCCTCTGGCATGGCACCAGCGGGCGATATCGGCCGTGGCGGCCACATTCACGATGTAGTCCATGGTCGAGCCGTCGAACATGATCGAGCCGATGCCGAGTTGCACCGCGGCGCGGACAAGTTCGGCATCGGTGGCGTGGTCGAGATGAACCGCGACCGGCGCGGTGGAGTCGGCCGCGATGCGCAGGCAGGCCAGCGCGAGCGGGGCCAGTGCGCCGTGATAGCGCACCGTATTCTCCGAAAGTTGCAGCACCACGGGGCGTTCCACCGATTCGGCGGCGGCAGCGATGGCTTCGGCATGCTCCAGGGTGATCACATTGAACGCGCCGAGACCACCGGGTCTCGCGGCGGCGAGCAGTTCGGGGATGGGTGTCAACGGCACGGTGCGAACTCCTGAACGATCATGGGGCAGCTAGGTTCTCGATGATGACGGTCGGTAGTAGCCGATCCCGCAGGGCGCGGTCGATCTCGCCCGCCACCGGCACCACCACGGCCGAGGCGGAGGTGGCGACGGCGTCGGCGAGCACGACCGACCAATCCGGATCCTTCGACTCCGACAGTGTCGCGATGACCGCCGCCGCCGCGGAATCGCCCGCGCCGGTGGGATTTCCGGCCAGCGGTTCGGGCAGTCGGGCCGACCAGGCCCCCTCAGGGGTGACCAGCACCATCCCCTCCGCGCCGCGGGTGGCCACCACGGCGCGCACACCGTGCGCGAACAGCGGACGCACCGAATCCACCACCGCGCGCGGCGAATCCGGCATGGACGCGGTGAGTCGTCGCAACTCATCGGTATTGGGCATCAGCACGACACCCGGAATCCGCGCGGCCCGGCGCAGCGCCTCGCCGTCCACATCGCAGACCGTGGGCACGCCCGCCGCGACGGCGGTGCGGGCGATCTCGGCGGGCAGCCCCGGATCGACACCGCCGGGCAGCGACCCGGAGATGACCAGACCATTGATATCGGGCAGCAGTCCGGCCACCCGGACCGCGAGCTGCTCGGCCGCGTGCGGGTTGGTGACGCGGGCGCCCGGCTCCCACAGCGCGGTCGCGGTGCCGTCCACCGATTCGCTGACCACCACCGTGCGGCGCACCCAGGGCAGGGCGTGCACGAAATCCACCGGCAGCTCCAACTCGGCCGCCGCGGCGAAGGCATGATCGCTGAAACCCGTGGCGCGCGCGTACTTGCCGAGCTGATTGAGCACCCTGGTGACATTGATGCCTTTGCCGCCGATGCGCTGCTCGACGGATCGGACCCGGTGCGCCTGGCCCCGCTCGAACCGTTCGACCCGGTAGGTCATGTCGTAGGCGGGATTCATTGTCACAGTGAGGATCACGACAACCACTGTCCCCTACTGAGGACCCGTCGCAACCGGAGATCCGCGTCGACGACCAGCAGGTCGGCCCGCAGACCGGGCCGCAGATCGCCCACTTCGGTGAGTCCGGCGGCGCGCGCGGGCACCGAGGTGGCGGCGCACACCGCCGCGCGCAGCGGGACGCCGCAGCTATTGACGGCCCAGCTCAACCCGTCGAGCAGGGTGCTGGTGCCGCCCGCGATCGAACCGTTGGCGATGCGCGCGACACCACCCGAGACCCGCACCCGTTGCGGCCCCAGGACGTAGTCGCCGTCGGGCATCCCCGCGGCCTGCATGGCATCGGTGATCAGCGCGACCCGACCCGCCGCCGCCGCGAAAACCAAGGCGCCGAAACCGGAATCGACATGGACGCCGTCACCGATGAGTTCGACCACCGCGGCGCCGTCGGCGGCCGCGACCAAACCGGCGGCGACCGGGCCGGGTGTGCGGTGGTGCAGCGGCGGCATGCCATTGGCCAGATGCGTGACGAGTGCGGCGGGGCCGCCGGGCCGCAGCGCGGCGCGGAAGCGCGCGAAGTCGGTATCGCTGTGGCCCAGCGCCACCACGGTGCCGCTGTCGGAAAGGCGCTGTGCCACTTTGTCATAGCCGGGCAGTTCCGGAGCCAGCGTCATGACCCGCAGGTGGCCGCCCGCCGCGGCGAGCAACTGTTCGGTGAGTTCGAGATCGGGATCGCGCAGATAGCGCGGGTCCTGCGCCCCGCAGCGCGCTGCCGCGAGAAACGGCCCCTCGGCGTGGATTCCGCCGATGATCCCCTGCTGTGCCAACTCACGCAGCGTCGCGACCTGAGCGACCATCTCGGCGCCGGGACCCGTCACCACGGAGGCCACCACCGTGGTGCTCCCGCGCGAGCGGTGGAATTGCGCGGCGCCCCGCGCCTGCTCGGGATCCACCGTGTCGAAGCGGTGGCCGAAGCCGCCGTGATTGTGAATGTCGACCAGGCCGGGCAGCACCGTGCCCGCATAGCTCGGCACCGGTGAATCCGGGTGCGCGGCAACCCATTGCGCGAACGGCGCCACCTCGGCGATCCGCTCGCCGAGTATCGAGATCACCCCGTCGTACAGCTCGGCGGACGCCGAAACGATCCGCCCCCGTACCGTATTCGGGTTCATCGCACTCACCCCTGCTTCCGATGAACGTCCCGGCGGCTGCCGGGACCGATTGGCGGCGCTCACGGGTCCCTTCGTGGTCACGCTGCGCTACCTCCTGCGGTCCCGTCGCTCACGCCCCTGACCGCACAGGCTACCGTCGCCCTCATCGCGACGGCACACCAATGCGGTACGGAGGTCCCGGAATCCGTCGGCGCGCACCGAACCGGGGCGATTCATCTCACGATTCCACACCGGGCGAAGCGGGCCGCGCCGATCAAACCGGCGCGCGCACCGAACTCGCCGACCACCACCTGTGGCGGCGGCACCAGGCGCAGCCGCTCGGCGATGGCCCGGTGCAGCGGTTCGGTGAGCGCCGCGCCCGCGCCCGCCAGACCGCCACCGAGCACGATCAGTCGGGGGCACACCGCGTGCACCACGCCGATCAGTCCGTCGGCGAGCGCGTGCACCGCGTCCGAGATCACCGCCTCGGCATCGGGATCGGTGTCGAGCAGCGCGAAAACCTCGGCCGCGCCTTTGGTTTCGTGCCCGGTGCGGGTGGAATAGGCGCGCGCGACCGACGCGCCGGAGGCCAGGGTCTCCACACAGCCGATATTGCCGCAGGGGCAGGGTAATCCATCCGGATAGCGGACCGGGATGTGCCCGTATTCGCCCGCCTGACCGAAAGCGCTGCGCACCAGCCTGCCACCGACCGAGAGCGTGCCGCTGATCCCGGTGCCGATCATGAGCACGCACACATCGTCGATGCCGCGCCCCGCGCCGAAGCGCCACTCGGCCCAACCCCCCACGGTGACATCGTGATCGATCAGCACCGGCATACCCCAGCGGGCACTGAACCGGTCGCCGATCACCACATCGCGCCAGCCGACATTGCTGCTGAATACCGCGATGGCGCGCGCGGTATCGACAATGCCGGGCAGGATGACGGCGGCGCGCGCCACGAGAGCGCGCTGCTCGGTGGACAATTCGCCGAGGAGTTGATCGCCGAGCGCCGTCATGGCGTCGAAAGCGGCCAGACCCTTCGGTGTTTCGATGACACCGGCCGCGTGTACGGCACCCGCGGCGTCGGTGATCTCACCCTTCATGGTGGTGCCGCCGACATCGATACCGAGCACCAACGCCTCCGGCGGCAGTTCGAGTGGGATCGCCGGTGGATCGTTCGCAGGCCGTACCATTCCCATTTCCGGCACAGTAGCGGCCCGCGCCGGACTTGTCGTCGGACCGGTGGTTCCGGTGCGCGCGCCCGGCGGGGCCTCGGGAGCGGGCGGCACGGCCGAGATCACCGGTCCAGGACCACCGAGCGGGCCAGGCTGCGCGGATGGTCGGGGTCCAGGCCCAGGTCGGCGGCGCGTAGTACGCAGAGTTGGTGCACCCGGACCAGATCCGCCATCGGATCGATATCCCGGTGCTCGAGATGTGCGCCGGTGATCGCGACATCGGCGGCGAAATTGGGTTCCAGCGGTCCGAAAGCCCACACGGCGCGGCCGGGTGCGGCGATGCTGATCGGGCCGTGGCGCCATTCGGTGGCGGGGTAGCCCTCGGTCCAGGATTGGCAGGATTCGCGCAGTTTGAGTCCGGCCTCATCGGCGATGGCGGCCGCGAAGTCCATCCCGACGAAGCTGATCTGCTCGGCCCGGCGCACGGCGGCGAGCGATTCGGCGGGATCCTCGGCGAGGACGGCGCGGGCCGCCGCGATGGCGGGATGCAGATCCTCGCCGAGATGCCAGCGCAGGATGGCCAGCGCCGTGGTGGCGAAACGTGTTTGTACGACGGACTTTTCGTCGACCTCCTGGATCAGGACGGGGTCGGCGAGATCGAGCACAGGCGTACCGGGACTGCTGCAGATGACGGTGCGCGGCACGCCGTCGGGAATCCGGCGCATGGCATTGACCACCTCGGTGGTGGTGCCGGAGCGGCAGATGACGAGGTAGCGGTCGTAGTCGCGGCCGAAGCGGACCTGGCTGGCGGGCCAGGCGTCGGTCAGGCCGTGGCCGGAGCCCTCGCGCAGGGCGGATATCGCGCGGGACATGAAAAGTGAGGTGCCGCAGCCGATTACGGCCACGCGCTCGCCCGGCTGTGGCAGCACGGCCTTGTACTCGGCGGCGGTCGTGGCGGCGCGGGTCCAGTCGTCGGGCTGGGTGGCGATCTCTGCGGCTAAGTGGGGGGCTGGGTTTTCAGGCACACGAACAGAATCCGCCCGGTGATCGTTCATGTCAACTTTCCGAGCAAATCGGTCACATTCGATCACTATTGGGTCTACATTGGCGGTCAATACGATCGTTCGCTACATCATCGGCGGTTCGGTGGTGTGGGGTGTGCCAATTTTGAAAGGTTCTGCTCGTGAACAGACCACTCCACGGCATAGTGGCCGGGGTAGCACTGGCGGCCAGCGTGGTGCTCGCGACCTCGTCGTGCGGGTTCGGGTCCAAGGACTCCGGCGACTCGGATACCACGATCAACTTCCTCGCCCCCGTCTACAGCGACGGCGCCACCGGAACCAAGACGCTGTGGGACGGCATCATCGCCGACTTCAAGAAGGCGAATCCGGGCATCACCGTCAATCTTCAGATGGAGTCCTGGAATTCGATCAACGACGTGGTGCGCACCAAACTCCAGTCCAAGTCCACCACACCGGACATCCTGAATATCGACGCCTACGCCAGCTTCGCGGGCGACGGCCAACTCTTCCCGGCCTCCGAGATCGTCTCCGATCAGGTGCTCGCCGATATTCAGCCGGGCTTCAAGAAGAATGCCTCGCTCAACGGCACCGAATACGCGCTGCCGCTGTTCGCCTCCACCCGCACCCTGTTCTACAACAAGGACCTGTTCACCAAGGCGGGCATCGCGGCGCCGCCCAAGACCTGGTCCGAGCTCACCGAGGCGGCCAAGAAGATCCAGGCCCTCGGCGGCGGCGTCTCCGGCTACGGCCTGCCCCTCGGCAGTGAGGAGGCCCAGGGCGAAACCTCCATCTGGACCTTCGGCGCGGGCGGCAACTGGGCCGACGGCGACAAGCTCACCATCAACTCCCCGCAGAATCTCGAGGGGGTCCAGGCCATGCGGGCGATGATCGATTCCGGTGCCACCCAACCCAATCCGGGCGCCACCGACCGCAAGGATGTGATCAACGCCTTCATCCAGGGCAAGATCGGCATGATCGAGGGCCTGCCGCCCACCATCGGCCAGATCAAGGACAAGAATCCCGGCCTGCAGTACGCCACCGCGCCGACTCCGACCAAGGCGGGCGAGCCGGTCACCCTCGGCGTGGCCGACCACCTGATGGCCTTCAAGAAGGACGGCAAGAAGGCCGACAGCATCAAGAAGTTCCTGAGCTTCTTCTACACCGCCGACGTCTACGCCAAATTCGTGCAGCGCGAAGGCTTCATCCCCATCACCAACTCCGCCGCCGCCAAACTCGCCGACGATCCGGTGACCAAGGCCTTCGGCCCCACCCTGCCCGCCGCCAAGTTCTACCCCAGCAACAACGCCAACTGGGCCAAGGCGCAGGGTGCGATCCGGCAGCAGATCGGCACCATCGGCCAGGGCACCGATCCGGCGCAGGTCCTGGCGCGGATCGCGGACGCCGCGAAATAACGTGCGACGCAGCAAGGGAACGCTGGCGGCGCTGCCCTGGATCGGACCATCGCTGGTCCTGATCGCGGCCATCGTCGCCTTCCCCGCCCTCTATATGGTGTGGACCAGCACCCGCAAGCTCAGCGCCTACGGTGAAGACCGCGGCGCGGGCGGACTGGAGAACTATCGTGCGCTGTTCGGCATCTCCGAACTGGGCGCGGTGCTGGTACACACGGTGATCTGGGTGGTCGCGGTCGTCGGGATCACCCTGCTGATCTCCGCGGCCCTGGCCCAATTCCTCAACAAGGACTTCCCCGGCCGCACCGCCGTGCGCATGGCGATCCTGGTGCCGTGGGCGGCCTCGGTGGTCATGACCACCAGCATCTTCTACTACCTGCTCGACCCGGATGTCGGCATCGCCAACCGGCTGCTGGTCGACCTCGGATTGCTCGACCGCGGTTACGGGTTCACCAAACAGCCCACACCGGCATTCCTGGTGGCCATCCTGGTGGCCGTCTTCGTCTCCATCCCCTTCACCACCTACACGATTCTGGCCGGGCTGCAAGCCATTCCGGCCGAGATCGACGAGGCCGGGCGGATCGACGGCGCGGGCGCGTGGCAGCGCTACCGCTATCTCGTACTGCCGCAACTGCGTTCGGCCATCGCGGTGGCCACCATCATCAATATCATCAACGCGTTCAACTCGCTGCCCATCCTCCAGGTGATCACCGGCAGCATCGCGGGATTCTCCGCCGACACCACAACGACCCTGACCTTCAAGCTGATTCGACAGAATCAGCACATAGATACGGCCGCCGCGATGAGCGTCTTCAATTTCGCGCTGATCATCGTGATCATCGCGATCTACGTCAAGGTCATCAAACCGACCCGGCAGGTGGACGGATGACCCTGCACCGGCTGCCGACCGGCAGCGCTACCGAAGGCGCCCGACGCAGGCGCTGGGAACTCACCGCCGTCGGTGCGGTGATCGCGCTGCTGTTCCTCGCGCCCTACCTGGTGATGGTGCTCGGCTCGCTCAAGAGCCGCGCCGAGATCCTGCGCATCCCACCGACCTACCTGCCCGAGACCTGGCATCCGGACAACTACGCCACCATGTGGCACACCCCGGAGACGCCACTGCCGTTCAACCTGGCCAGCACCATCATCATCTCGGTCTGCGCGACCGTGCTGGTCCTGCTGGTGGCCATCCCGGCGGCGCATCACACCGCGCGCCACCGGTTTCCGGGCAAGACGGTCTTCCTCGGACTGGTGCTGATCACCCAGATGCTGCAGCCGACGGTGCTGGTCACCGGCTTGATTCGGGAGTTCTTCGCACTCGGCATCAACGACACCTGGTTGGCCATGATCCTGGTCAACGCCGCGTTCAACCTGTCGTTCGCGGTATGGATCATGCACAGCTTCTTCGCCGGAATACCGGTGGAGATAGAGGAGGCGGCCCAACTCGACGGGTTGAACCGCTTCCAAATCCTGACCAGGGTGTCCCTACCGCTGGTCTGGCCCGGCATAGTCACCGCGACCATCTTCGTGGTGGTCTCCTGCTGGAACGAATTCGCCGCCAGCCTGGTCGTATTGACCACGCCGGAAAATCAACCGCTGTCGGTGGCGCTCACCAAATTCGTCGGACAGTACGACACCGCGTGGCAGTACGTGTTCGCGATCTCGACGGTGGGCATCGTCCCGGTGGTGATCCTCTTCGCGTTCATCGAGAAGCGGCTCGTCGCCGGATTGACTGCGGGGAGTGTGAAATAGGTTAGGACACAACGGGATAGGAGCCGGCTGGCGCGCGGCACACCATGGAGAGTCTCGCTCTCGGTTTGCCGGAACCGTGTGCCGCCCGCCGGCCTCGCCTATCCGGGAAGGCAGTCGAGGATGTTGGGTGAGGGTAGTGTCGCGATCCGAGATCGCAGCTATGGCGGACTGTCCAGAGCACAGCGGGTCGCGCGGCGGCGCACGCGTCTGCTCGACGCCGCCCTGGAACTGTTCGGCACCAGGGGATACGGTGCGACATCGATCGAAAGGCTCTGTGCCACCGCGAATGTCTCGACCCGCAGCTTCTACGAGGACGTCGGCAGCCGCGAAGCCCTGCTCATCGCGCTGGTGAACCGGACCAGCGCGGTGGCCAACGAGCGGGTCGCCGCCGAACTCGCGGCCGCCGCCGACGAGCCGATCGCCCGCCGGGTCGTGCGCGGATTCCGCGCCTACCTGGAGGTCACCTGCGCCGACCGCCGATCCGCGCGGGTCTGCCACGTCGAGGTGGTGGGGGTCAGCCAAGCGGTGGAGAACTGGCGCAGCGAACAGCGGCGGGTACTGGCCGCGCTGCTGGTCGGCGAGGTGGAACGGGCCGCGCGCCGAGGCGAGATCCCGCCGCGCCGCTTCGACCTGTTCATACTGGCGCTCATCGGTGCGGTGAGTTCGCTGGCCCAGGAATTGGTGCAGTCCACCAGGCCCGACGCCGAACCGTCACTGGACGAAATATGCCGAGAGATCAGGTATTTCGTCGATTCCGGACTGGCGGTCGGCTGAGGCGCAGCTCCGCCGCGACGACGCGCGCCGGGCATTGCGCGCCCGTGCGCGTCGCCCGGTGGGCATACTTGTTCGCGTGGCAAGCGAAATACCAGGTGACGGCGGCGCGCGATGACCGCACCCATAGATCGACCGCAGCGCTGGAACCGGCTACTGGAACTGCTCGCCGACTCCGGTCGACTCTCGGTGGAGGAGGCCGCCGAGCGGCTCGGCGTCTCCCCGGCCACGGTGCGCCGCGACTTCACCGCCCTCGCCGAACAGCAGTTGGCCACCAGAACCCACGGCGGCGTGGTGGCCACCTCCGTCGCCTACGAACTGCCCACCCGCTACCGCCAGAGCGGCGGCGAAGCCAAACAGCGCATCGCCGAATACACTGCCGCACTTGTCGATCCGAGCGCCGTCGTCGGATTCAACGGCGGCACCACCACCACGGCGGTGGCCCGCGCCCTCGCGGGCCGCCCCGATCTCGGTAAATCCGCCGACGACCAGCTCACCATCGTCACCAACGCCCTCAATATCGCGGGCGAGATGGTGCTGCGCCCGCACCTGCGCACCATCTGCCTCGGCGGCGTCGCCCGCCGCGAATCCTACGAGCTACACGGCCCCCTCGCCGAACGCGCCCTCGCCGAATTACATTTGGACGAACTGATTCTCGGCGTCAACGCCATCTCCGCCGCGGGCGGCGCCCAATGCCGCCACCTCGACGAGGCGGGCGTCAACACCGAAATGGTCCGCCGCTCCCACCACGTCATAGTCGTCGCCACCGCCGACAAACTCGAGAAAACCGCCCTGGCCCGCATCTGCGCCCTCGAGGATATAGACCTCCTCATCACCGATGCCGCCGCCGACCCCACCGCCCTCACCGCCCTGCGCGCCACCGGCCTGCGCGTCGACGTCGTCTGATATCCCGAGCGATGGGGCGCGGACGTCCGCGGCCCCATCGGTCTAGTTGGCTGGGTCGTTGAAGTGCTTGCGCAGCAGTGTTTCCAGTGTGAGCACCGTCGATTCGACCATATCGAAGCGGGTGCCGATGGTCGATTCCAACGTGTCGAAGCGCTCTTTCAACCCGTCGACGGTTGTTTCCAGACCGTTGACGGACTTTTCCAGGCCTCCGACGGTTGTTTCCAGGCCGCCGACGGTCTTCTCCAGACCGCTTACAGTTTCCTTAATGCTGCCGACGGTTGTTTCCAGGCCTCCGACGGTCTTTTCCAGGCCGCTTACGGTCTCGTTAATGCCGCCGACGGTTGTTTCCAGGCCTCCGACGGTCTTTTCCAGGCCGCTTACGGTCTCGTTAATGCCGCCGACGGTCGTTTCCAGGCCGCCGACCGTCTTCTCCAGGCCGCTTACGGTTTCCTTAACGCCGCCGACCTCGTTGACCAATGCGTCGAGCGTTTCTGTGTTCTTATCAAGTTGCCGCGTGTGCTTGTCGAGGATCGACTTCTGATCCTCCAGTTGCCTGGTGTGCACGCGCAGAGTGGAGCCGTATTCGACCTGATTGTTGTGCAATGCCTGGAGCATTTTGGTGTTCTGCTCATGGGCTTGCAGGGCAAGTGTCGCGTTGCTGGTCGCGATCATGCACAGATTTCTCAGATGCACATGTTCCGCTTCGAGCCCGTCGGCTCGATCCTCCAGCAGATCCACGCGGGTCGCGAGTTGGGTCATTCGGAGCCGCCTCAATTCTTGGCAGGATTGTTGAAGTGCTTGCGCAGCAGCGCTTCCAAGGTGAGCGCCGATTCAGCCTTCTCGAGGCGGGCTGCCAAATCATCGACTGTGCTGGTCAACGATTCGAACATCCTCGTGTGGTCGTCCAGCCTTCCGGTGTGCTCATTCAGGATGTCGGTGTGTTTGCCCAGCGTCTCATTGTCTGCGGGCGGCACTACGGTGTGGCGGGTTCCGCCTTGGAGTTCTAGATCCTTCTGCAATGCTGTGATCAGTTCGATGCTGTGCTCGTGCGCGTGTTTGGCAGCGGACGCTTTGCTGAGCGCGTCCAGTCCTACACCGCTGGTCAGCGACAGATTGGATTCAACGGTGTCCATCCGACGTTCCAGCATGTCCACTCGGACATCGGAGATGGGATGTGTCATGACTCTCCCCCTATCGAAACAGAACTGTGATTCGATGAAGCTTGACAACGGAGAAGATACCCCTCGGGTGACGATCCGGCAAACCCCCGGATGGGTCAACGACGCTCGGCACGGCTAGCGCCAATCGGGCTGTCCTGCAAGGGATTTACGGGGGTTGAACTGCGCAGACCGCGGGACCAGACGGTGAAGCCCCAGAGGACGAAGCCCGCGTACACGAGATACAGTGCGGCGGAAGGGTAGTAGCCCGCTTTCAGAAGCAGGGGGACGCCGACGAGGTCCACGGCGATCCAGATGAGCCAGAATTCCGCCCAGCCGCGTGCCATACCGTAGGTGGCGAGGAGGGATCCGGTGAAGATCCAGGCTTCGGCCCACGGACCGTAGGAGTCGAGCGCGGCGAAGAGTTGGGCGAACAGCACCGTGCCCGCCACCATGGCGCCGACGAGGACCAGGCGTTCGCGGGTGCTGGCCCAGCGCGGTTCGACACCGCGATGCTCCAGCCCGGTCTCGCGGCGCGCGTACCGATGCCACTGCCACCACCCGTATGCGCTGACCGCGATGAACATCAACTGCCGCCCGGCCTGGCCCGCCATATTCAGATGCTGCGGTGTTTGGAAGATCCCGCCGACGAAGACGGTGAACAGCAGCGCGTTGCCCGCGATACCCACCGGCCAAGCCCACACCCGTCGCCGCGTCCCGCCGATGGCCGAGGCCACCCCGAAACCATTGCCGACAACCTCGCGCCAGAGGATCTCCGATCCCGCGATGTGCAGTTTGGCGTCCAACAGCGCGACGATGGGGTTCATCTGCTGTGCAACGAAGAAGGTATCCGTTTTCATCCGGGCGGCGGAATCTCGGAACCGAGATTGTTCGTATACCCGCGGTGTGAGCGACGGGACCGGAGGCGGTAGCGCAGCGTAGCCACGGAGGGACCCGCGAGCGCCGCAAATTTGACTCAGCGGTGTGAGCGACGGGACCGGAGGCGGTAGCGCAGCGTAGCCACGGAGGGACCCGCGAGCGCCGCAAATTTCACTCAGCGGTGTGAGCGACGGGACCGGAGGCGGTAGCGCAGCGTAGCCACGGAGGGACCCGCGAACGCCGCAGAAATCGCTCCGCAAATCCTGCGGAATTAGGTTGCGGCGTAACGATTGCGCTATCCGCGCCCACCATTCCCGATATCAGCCCAACCGGTCCTTCTAATCTGGCTTGATGGGCACGGATCCGGGGGCGGCGGGGGCGCAAGCAGGCAAGGGCATACACATCAGTGGACTGTCCAAAACCTTCAAGGTCGGCAGACGAACGGTGCGGGCGCTGGATTCGGTGGATCTGCGCACCGAGCAGGGCGCGTTCCTCGCGCTGCTCGGCCCGTCGGGCTGCGGCAAATCCACCGTGCTGCGCATCCTCGCGGGCCTGGAGCGCCCCACTGCGGGGCGGGCGCTGATCAATGGCGAGACCCCGGCCGAGGCGCGGGGCTGCCACGAACTCGGTATCGCCTTCCAGGACGCGGCGCTGCTGCCGTGGCGCACCGTCGAATCGAATATCAAACTGCCCCTGCAAGTCGCCGGATTGCCGGTCGATCCGGCGCGCGTGGCAGGCCTGATCCGCCTCGTCGGCCTGGAGGGTTTCGAGAAGGCCAAGCCCGCGCAACTGTCCGGCGGTATGCGCCAACGGGTTTCGATCGCGCGGGCACTCGTGGTCGAGCCGAGGGTGCTGCTGCTCGACGAACCGTTCGGCGCGCTCGACGATATGACCCGTCAACGCCTCAACCTGGAACTGCTGCGCATCTGGACCGAGCAGCCCGCCACCACGCTGATGGTCACCCACGGCATCGCCGAGGCGGTCTTCCTCTCCGATGTGGTGGCGGTAATGAGTCCGCGCCCCGGCCGGGTGCTGGAACTGGTGCGGATCGAGCTGCCGCGGCCGCGACTGCCCGAGATCATGCGCGCGCCCGAATTCCATCGGGTGTGCGACTACCTGTCGGAGTTGCTGTTCGGGACCGCCGCGATGGCCGAAACCGTGAGCGCCGCAGCGGATCGGAAGCAGGCGTGAGGCGGCTGGGCGGCGTCGCGGGCGTCCTCGGATTGATCGCGCTGTGGTGGCTCGCGGCGGCACTCGGCGCGGCAGGCGGCGCGATACCCAGCCCATGGCAGGTGCTGCACACCATGTACACCGACGGGTGGGGCCTCTACGGCCCGAACTTCCGGATCACGGCGCTCGGCGCGCTGCGGGGCTTCGTCTGGGGCAACGCGCTCGCGATCGGATTGGCCGTATTGGTGGTGCTGGCGCCGCCGATCGAGGTCGTCGCCACCCAGTTGGCCATACTCAGTTACTGCACACCGCTTTTGGCGCTCGGGCCGATCATTCTGGTGGTCTTCGGCGGTCGCACGCCGACCGTCTTCCTCGCCGCGATCTACTGCTTCTTCACCACCATGGTCGGCACCGTCGCGGGCTTGCGCTCGGCCGACGCGGCCAGTCTGGATCTGGTCCGCGCCTACGGTGGCGGACGGTGGCAGCGGCTGGTGCGGGTGCAGGCCGTCGCGGCATTGCCGAAGATGTTCGCGGCCTTGAAGATCGCGGCGCCGTCGGCGGTGCTCGGCGCGATCATCGGCGAATACCTGGGTGGGGTGGACAGCGGTATCGGCGTCGCGCTCACGGCGGCGCAGACGGCCTACAATGTCCCGCGCACCTGGGGGATGGCATTGGCGGCGGCCGCGCTGGCAGGCGTCGGGTACGCGGTGGTGGCGCTGCTGGCCCGTTCGGTCGCGCCGTGGACGAGGGAGGCGCGATGAAACGCTGTCGTTCGAGAATGGGTTCTGTTGTACTGCAGGGGATTACGGCCGACAGCGGTCCATTCACCTGGACTTCGCGCCCCGGCCGCTGCATTCGACCGAGCCTGACCCTGCTGGTGCGCCGCTCGCACGGAGGGGCCAAACAGTGACCGTGCTGCGACGGATCCTGCGCTTCTTGTTCCCGCTCATCACCTCGCTGCTGCTGATGGTGCTCATCTGGGTCGTCTTCCTGAAGGCATTCCCCCAGGTAGGCCCGCGAGTCGGCAAGACGCCCGCCGATATCTGGCGCTACCTGGTGACCGCGCCGGGCGCACCCACCGTGCGTGCCGCGATACTCGACGATCTGCGCATCACGCTCGGCGATGCCGCGATCGGATTCGCGGCGGGGATGCTGATGGCGCTGATCGTCGCGGCGCTGTTCGTCTCGTTCGCGGCGGTGGAGCAGACCTTCCTGCCGGTGGCCATGCTGTTGCGCTCGGTGCCGCTGGTCGCGCTCTCGCCGGTCATCGTGCTGGTCTTCGGACGCGGCGTGCTCGGTGTGACGGTGCTCGCCGCTATCGTGGTGTTCTTCCCGGCATTGGTGCTGATCATGTCCGGATTGCGCGACGCCCCCACGCAGGCGCTGGATCTCGTTGCGGCTTATGGTGGTTCACGCTGGACCGGGCTCCGGATGGTGGCGGCGCCCGCGGCGCTGCCCTCGATATTCGCAGCAGCCCGGATCTCGGTGCCGGGCGCGCTCATCGGTGCGCTCCTGGGCGAATGGCTGGGCAGCGGAACAGGTTTGGGCGCGAGTCTGATCCGGGCCATCCCCACCTTCCAGTACAGCAGACTGTGGGCATCGATCGTGCTGATCACACTGGTATCGGTGGCGCTGTACGCACTTGTCGGCGTACTGGAGAATCTGGTCCTGGCGCGATTCGCCCCGCAGGCCGGAAGCTGAAATTCCCGACCCGCCGGAAACTCCCGTCCGGAGCGCGAAAGCGGAGAATTCGACACGAAACCCACCTACATTCGGCCCATGACACCCGTGCACAGCACCAAACCGGATCGTCGAGCCTTTCTCCGCTACTGCGCGCTGACCGGAGCCGCACTGGGCGGCCTATTGACCGCGTGCGGCGGCTCCGGTGACGATTCCGGAGGCGGCTCATCGGCGGACGGATCGAAATTCGGGGCGGTCGCGGTGCAGCTTTCGTGGCTGAAGAATATCGAATTCGCGGGCGAGTACTTCGCCGATTCCAGAGGCTATTACAAGGCGGCCGGATTCGGTTCAGTGAATCTGGTGGCGGGCGGCGCCGCTAGCACCTCGGTGGAGGCGGGCCTGGATACCGGCAAGGTGTGGATCGGCATGTCCGCGCCGCAGACCACCGCGCCCGCCGTCCTGGAGGGTCTGCCCGCGAAGATCATCGGCACCACCTATCAGAAGAGTCCGTTCTGCCTCGTCTCCTCCGCCGCCAAACCGATCCGCAATCCGCAGGAGATGAAGGGCCGCCGGATCGGCGTGCAGGACACCAACCAGTTGATCTTCAATGCCCTGCTGTCGGCCAACGGGATGAAACCCGGCGACGTCACTATCGTGCCCGCGCAATTCGATCCGACACCGCTGACCACCGGCGAGGTCGACGGCTGGGTCAGCTACCTGACCAATGAGCCGATCACCCTGTCCGACAAGGGATTCGACAACACCAACTTCCTCTTCGCCGACTACGATCTGCCCCTGGTCGCGGAGACCATCACCGTCAAACAGTCCACCATCGACAACGAGCGCGACCGGCTCAAAGCGTTCCTGATCGCCGAGATCAAAGGTTGGCGCGACGCGGTGGCGGATCCGGCGCAGTCCGCGCGGCTCGCCGTCGAGGTCTACGGCAAGGATCAGAAACTGGACCTCGCCGTGCAGAACAAGCAGGCCATCTCCCAGAACACGCTGGTCGCCACCGCCGAAACCAAGACCAACGGGCTGTTCACCATGACCGATCAGTTGATCGAGCACAATCTCGCGGCCCTGCGCAGCGCCAAGATCGATATCCGATCCGAGCGGCTGTTCGACCTGTCGATCCTGCGCGAGGTCTTCGCCGAACATTCCGAGCTGAAATAGCGCGAAGTATCAAAGCCCCATGCGGGCAGGGGCTTTGGGCACCGCCGGATCGGAACGGGCGCGTCCGGACCGGCCGCTGCGGGTGGCCAGCAGTTCGGCCGTGATCGATACCGCGACCTCGGCCGGGGTGCGCGCCCCGATATCGAGGCCCGCGGGGGAGTGCAGGCGCGCCAAGGTGGTCTCGTCGAACCCGCCGGCGAGCAGATCCTCCATCCGTCGCGCATGGGTGATCGGATCACCCTGTGCGGCAAGATAACCCAGCTCAGGTAGTCGCAAAGCGATGGTGAGTAGCGGGATCTCGAACTTCGGATCGTGCGACAGCACCACCATCGCGGTGCCCGCATCGATCTCGCCCGCGGCGGTGAGCGAGTTCAAATACCGATGCGGCCAATCGGAGACCACCTCCGCGCCGGGAAAGGCACTGGCCGAGGCGAAGTCGGGGCGCGCGTCGCAGATGGTGACCCGGTAGCCGATCATCCTGGCCTGGGTGGTGAGCGCGGCGGCGAAAGCGTTCGCGCCGAAGATGATCAGCCGCGGCGGCGGCGCGAAGGAGCAGACGAACACATCCGATTCCGGTAGCGCGATGAGATCGGTGGCGTGCCGCTTGTCGGTGATCAGATGCTGACCGATCACATCCGGGTCCGAGTTCCAGACGACGGTGAATACGGTGATCTGCCGATGCGCCGCGATTTCGGCGGCGACGGTGGGGAATTCGGGAAAATCGCGGCGGGAGAACGGTTCGATGAAGATATCCACCGTGCCCTCGCCGAGCGAGCCGACCTCGCGACCGATGGCCACGTTGTAGCGCTGCAAGCCGCGCCTGCCGATGCGTGCGGCCTGAAATGCCGCCTCGTACACCGTTTCCTCGAGTGGGCCGCCGCCGATCGTGCCGTGCGCGGCGCCGTCGGGGCCGACCAGCAGCGCCGAACCCACCGGAAACGAATCGGTCCCCACGGTGCGCACAATGGTGGCCAGGCCACCCATCCGGCCCGAATGCCACAGCCGGAGTAGGTCGTCGACGATGTCGCGCATCAGTTCTCGCTCCGCTCAGCGTGCGGTCGTGGTCGGGTAGTCACGGTCGCTGCCCGTCGCCAGATCGTCGCACGTGACGCACACCATAGCGTTGTTGCCGCGCAAATAGGTCCGCCCACCGGAATTTCCTTGCGCGGCCGAATAAACCGGTTCCCAATGCCGTTTTTCCAATACCACCGGATGTCCCGGAGTGTTCCGAAACACCGCCCGCGCCATACCCGTTGGCGAATCGATCGCCGCCGCGATCACCCGCGCCACCACCTCGGCCCCCACATCGGGCGTATCCACCGGCATGATCGCCACATATTCGGCCCCGCTGCGCGCCGCCGCCCGCAACCCGGCCCGCACCGAGGCCCCCATTCCCGTAGCCCACTCCGCGACCCACACTCCCCGCGCCCCTTCGGGCAACCCCACCGCCGCCACATCCGGCCCGGTCGCCCCCAACGTCACGATCACAGCCCGACACCCACCCCCGCGCAGCGCCGCCACCGCCCCCCGCAACCAAGCACCCCCCTCCGCCAGCACCTTCGGCATCCCATACCGAGTCCCGGCCCCCGCCGCGAGCACCACCCCAACACACCCGAACCCGAACGCCCCCGCGCGGCCTGCCATGGCTAGACGGTAACCGGTTCCGGTTGCCACCGGGTGACCGAAAAGTGTTAGAAACCACCCGATGTGCTGTCGGGCCTGCGCCGGCATTTGCTCAGACGCGCTGACATAACCTGTTAGCGCCGCATCGCCGTCGGTTGCGGCAGCGTCACGGGGAGTCGCGAAGGGGGAAGCGGATGCATGCGTTCATGGATGAGTCACGCCGTAGCGACTACATGATCTGCGCCGTCCTAGTTGGCTCCGGCGAACTGGCCGATGCGCGGAAGGCGCTGAAGGAGTTGCGCGCACCGAGATCGTCGCGGATTCACATGTCACAGGACAGTCGGCGAGCCGCGACCATTGTTCGCGGCGTGTTGTCGCTTGGACTGCGCGCCGAGTTGCAGATGGTCGAGCTGGTCGGCCAGCCCGAGCGATCCGCGCGCGATGCGGCGCTGGCGGCCATGGCGGTCCGCCTCGACGACCTCGGAGTCCGCCAGTTGTGGATCGAATCGTGTGGTCAGGACAGGCGCGACCGCGAGGTGCTCCGAAATGCGCTCGATTCCGCATCGGGGAGTGGATTCCCCTATCGACATACCGGTGGCGGTGATGAACCGCTGCTGTGGCTGCCCGATGTGATCGCTTGGGCCTATGGCAAGGGTGGGCAGTTCCGACGCGAGGTGAAAGACATGGTGACCGTGCGCGAAGTGCGCTGAAATGCGCAAAGCCCCAGGCGACTCACCGTCCGGAGAGCTCCCAGGGCTTACTTTCCGCAGACGCTGTGCTACGGACGGGTCCAGTATCTATGTGGTCGCGATGAACGTCAATCCCTTATGGGGAGGAAAGTCCATCGCGGCGGATCGACGACGCCTGGGTGTCGGGGGACACATGGGTAGGCGGGTGCCTTCGCTTGTGAATGTGATCACAAGAAGAAGTGTGGGGGGAGTGGAGGTCGGGGAGGGCGACGAGATCTAACAGTACGGGCGTTACGCTGAAACCGCATGTCAGAGCTACCAGTCGGTAGATTTCGGGCGTGCAATGTGCCCGCTAATTTTGCAAACTTGGCAAAGCGGGGTGGAAACCTAGCCAAGATTCACATTTGCAACAGGTAGACGGCTATTTCGCTGTGTGCCATCGTGTGGAAGTACACCCCATGGGCCTAGCAAGCCTGCAAATTGCCGCTCCAGCAGTTCGAGTCGAACTCGACCGTGGGGCACCGACCGACCAGAGAAGTGGAGTCAGAGATGTCGACCACCGGCACCCCGAAGACCGCCGCGGAAATCCAGCAGGATTGGGATAGCAACCCGCGTTGGAAGGGCGTTACCCGCAACTACACCGCGGAGCAGGTGTCGAAGCTCCAGGGCACCGTCGTCGAGGAGAGCACCCTGGCTCGCCGCGGCTCGGAGATCCTCTGGGATCTCGTCAACAACGAGGACTACATCAACTCCCTCGGCGCGCTGACCGGCAATATGGCCGTGCAGCAGATCCGCGCGGGCCTCAAGGCCATCTACCTGTCCGGATGGCAGGTCGCCGGTGACGCCAACCTCTCCGGTCACACCTACCCCGACCAGTCGCTGTACCCGGCCAACTCGGTTCCGGCCGTGGTCCGCCGCATCAACAACGCGCTGCTGCGCGCCGACGAGATCGCCAAGGTCGAGGGCGACACCTCCGTCGCGAACTGGCTGGCCCCGATCGTCGCCGACGCCGAAGCCGGCTTCGGTGGCGCCCTGAACGCCTACGAACTGCAGAAGGCCATGATCGCCGCGGGCGCCGCGGGTGTGCACTGGGAGGACCAGCTCGCCTCCGAGAAGAAGTGCGGCCACCTGGGCGGCAAGGTGCTGATCCCGACCCAGCAGCACATCCGCACCCTGACCTCCGCGCGTCTGGCCTCCGACGTCGCCGATGTGCCGTCGGTCATCATCGCGCGCACCGACGCCGAGGCCGCCACCCTGATCACCTCCGATGTCGACGAGCGCGACCGTCCGTTCCTGGACGGCACCCGCACCGCCGAAGGCTTCTACGGCGTGAAGAACGGCATCGAGCCCTGCATCGCGCGTGCCAAGGCCTACGCCCCCTACGCCGACCTCATCTGGATGGAGACCGGCACCCCGGACCTGGAGCTGGCCAAGAAGTTCTCCGAGGCTGTCCGCAGCGAGTTCCCGGACCAGCTGCTGGCCTACAACTGCTCCCCGTCCTTCAACTGGAAGGCGCACCTGGACGACGCGACCATCGCGAAGTTCCAGAAGGAGCTGGGCGCGATGGGCTTCAAGTTCCAGTTCATCACCCTGGCGGGCTTCCACTCGCTCAACTACGGCATGTTCGACCTGGCCTACGGCTACGCCCGCGAGGGTATGACCGCCTACGTCGACCTGCAGGAGCGCGAGTTCGCGGCCGAGGAGCGCGGTTACACCGCCACCAAGCATCAGCGTGAGGTCGGCGCGGGCTACTTCGACCTGATCGCCACCACCGTCGACCCCAACACCTCCACCGCGGCGCTGCGGGGTTCGACCGAAGAGGGCCAGTTCCACTGAGTTCTGGGCCGCACGCCCTCAGCACGACTCTCGATTCCGTTGAGTCGGCACGAACCATCGAATGCTCGAGCATTCGAATCCCGAGCGGTTGCCGGGAGCGGAGCGGCGCTCCCGGCAACGGCTCACCCGCCCTTCCCGCTGAACAGCCCCAGTGGGGAGGGCATCCCTATACCTTGGTCCATCGAAGGCGCTCACACTCCGGAGGCGACCTTCCCTTTCAGCCACCGAAGCCACTTTCAACCAGCAGGAGCGGGACGTGAGCAGCGACAAGATTCAACGCGTCGGCGTGATAGGCGCCGGACAGATGGGCGCGGGTATCGCCGAGGTGTGTGCCAGGGCGCATGTGGACGTGCTGGTCTACGAGCAGACCCGCGAGCTGGCCGCCGCGGGCCGCGCCCGCATCCTGCGTTCGCTGGATCGCGGTGTGAGCAGCGGCAAGATCACCGAGCGCGAACGCGAGCAGGCCGCCTGGCGGCTGCGCTTCACCTCCGATCTGGGCGATTTCGCCGACCGCCAGTTGGTGGTGGAGGCCGTGCTCGAGAACGAGGACGTCAAGACCGCCATCTTCGCCGAACTGGACAAGGTGGTCACCGACCCGAACGCGGTGCTCGCCTCGAACACCTCCTCCATCCCGCTGATGAAGATCGCGGTGGCCACCGCGAATCCGGAGCGGGTCATCGGCATGCACTTCTTCAACCCGGTTCCGGTGCTGCCCCTCGTCGAGTTGGTGACGACGCTGAAGACCAGCGAGTCGGTCTCCCAGCGGGCCGAGGCATTCGCCGCCGAGGTGCTGGGCAAGCAGGTGGTGCGCTCGGCGGACCGCTCCGGTTTCGTGGTCAACGCGCTGCTGGTGCCGTACCTGCTCTCCGCCATCCGAATGGTCGAATCCGGTTTCGCCACAAAGGAAGACGTCGACAAGGCAATGGTGCTCGGCTGCGCCCACCCGATGGGTCCGCTGGCACTGACCGACCTGGTCGGCCTGGATACCGTGAAGTCGATCGCGGATTCCATGTACTCGGAGTTCAAGGAGCCGCTGTACTCGGCGCCCCCGCTGCTGATGCGCATGGTCGAGGCAGGCCTGCTGGGCAAAAAAACCGGCGCCGGCTTCTATCAGTACTCGCCCGCCACCGCTTCCGCCTCTCCGCGTATTTAGCGCGCGGCTGAGTGCCGTCTCGCGTTTGTACGCGTGCCGGCGGTTGGGGTGCGGTGCCGATTTCGGGCGTACCCGGTGAGTTACCCGGCCCTTGCGAAATCAGTTGTTGCGTTGCGTAGATTCGCCGAGCAGAGGTCGGGTGCTCGCACATCAAAAGAGGTTCACGTCGTCGGATCGTGGCGGTGTGTGGCGTTACCGGGCTTAGGCTGCGAAGAGGTCGAGGACCGGCAGCTCGGAAGGAGTGTTCCCGCTCATGGTGAATGTCAGCGATGGGTTCGGGTCGAGCGTTCTAGGCTATCCGCGGATTGGACCGCATCGGGAACTCAAGCGGGCCTTGGAGTCCTACTGGCACGGGGGTATTTCGCGCGACGAATTGCTGGCGGTGGGGCGGGAGATTCAAGAGCGGCAGTTCAATGAATTGGCTGCTACCGGCTTGACTCAGGTCCCCGGTAATACGTTCTCCTTCTACGATCATGTGCTGGACAATGCGCTGCTGTTCGGTGCGGTGCCCAAGCGGTTCGAGCCGTTTCGGGAGGGTATGGATCCGCTGGACTTCTACTTCCTGATGGCGCGTGGTCGGCCGGATCTGCCGCCGCTGGAGTTGGTGCGTTTCTTCGATACCAATTACCACTACCGTCAGCCCGAGCTCGACGCGGACACCGAGTTCTCGCTGCATCCAGGGGCGCTGCTCGACGAGTGGGATCGGGCGAAGGCGCGCGATATCGAATTGCGGCCGGTGGTGCTCGGTCCGGTGTCGCTGCTGCTGCTCGCCAAGGCCGGGCAGGTCCCCGGTGAGACGGAATTCGACACGCTGAGCCTGCTGGACAAGCTGCTGCCGGTGTACGAGGAACTGTTCGAGATCCTGGCCAAGCGCGGTTCCACCTGCGTGCAGTTGGATGAGCCCGCGTTCACCAGTGATCGCACTCCCGCCGAGTTGGCCGCGTTCGAGCGTGCGTATCAACAGCTTTCGACGGCCCCGCTGCGGCCGCGCATGCTGGTGACCGGACAGTACGGCGATTTCGGTCCGGCGCTGCGGATTCTGGCGGCGACGGGCGTGGAGGCGATCGGCCTGGACCTGGCCGATCATCGGATCGAGCCGGAGACATTGGCCGCGGTGCCGGGTATTCGGCGCAAGCGCTTGTACGCGGGCGTGATCAGCGGACGCAATGTGTGGCGCGCGGACCGGTACGTGACGCTGCAGTACCTGAACGCGCTCGCGCAGGTGTGTCCGGATCTGGTGGTCTCCACCGGGACGACCCTGCTGCATGTGCCCTACGACCTGCTGGTCGAGTACGAGATCGACGGTCGTGTCGCCGATCGGCTCGCCTTCGCCAAACAGAAGGTGGGCGAGGTGGTCTCGCTTGCTAAGGCGTTGACCGAGGGTCCGTCGGATCGGTGGCGCAAGCGCCCGACCGAGGTGCATTTCAAGCAGAAGCACGCGGTGCGCCAGCGTGTGTACGCCATTACCAGGGAGATGCGGGCGCGCGAGCCCTACGAGGTGCGCCGCGCCGCGCAGCAGGCCAGGTTGAATCTGCCGCCGGTGCCCGCGACCACCCTCGGCTCGTTCCCGCAGACCGATCGCGCCCGGCAGGCCCGCCACGACCTGGGGCAGGGCAAGCTGTCCTTCGACGAGTACGGCAAGCGCATCGAGGCCGAGATCGAGGCCACCATCCGGTTGCAGGAGGATATCGGTCTCGATGTGCTGGTGCACGGCGAGCACGAGCGCAATGACATGATCCAGTACTTCGCCGAACTGCTGGACGGCTTCGCCACCACGCACTTCGGGTGGGTGCAGGTGTACGGGTCGCGGTGTGTGCGCCCGCCGGTCCTCTACGGCGATGTGGCGCGGCCCGAGCCGATGTCGGTGCGGTGGACGGCTTACGCGCAGTCGCTGACCGACCGCCCGGTGAAGGGTATGGTCACCGGGCCGGTCACCATGATCGCGCGTTCGTTCGTTCGGCAGGATCAGCCGCTGCACGAGACCGCCGATCAGGTGGCGCTGGCGATCCGCGACGAGGTGGCCGATCTCGAGCGCGCGGGTATCGCCATCATCCAGGTCGATGAGCCCGCTATCCGGGAGATGCTGCCGTTGCGCGCGCCGGGGCGCGCCGAATACCTGCGGTGGGCGGTCGGCGCGTTCCGGCTGGCGACCTCCGGGGTGCGCTCGGACACCCAAATCCACACGCATATCGGCTATTCCGGTCGCGCGGAGGTGGTCGAGGCGATCGAGGAACTCGATGCCGATGTCACCGCGATCGTGGCGACCAGGTCCATCGAGTGGGTGCTGCGCGCGCTCAAATCCGACAGCGCCTCCGGTCACGGTTTGAGTCACGGCGTCGGACCCGGTGTGTACGAGAGTCGTTCGGCGCGCATCCCCGATATCGACGAACTCGATGCGCTGCTCACCGCCGCCGCCGAGGCGGTGACCCCGGATCGGTTGTGGGCCAATCCGGATGGCGGTCTGAAGACCAGGCACGGTTGGCAGTTGGAGCCTTCGCTGCGCAATCTGGTGGCGGCGGCCAGGCGGCTGCGGCGCAGGGTGGCAGCGGAGTAGTCGATCCGGCCGGGCGGGAAATCCGCTCGGCCGGTTCTGTTTTCAACTGTCTTGGGGCGGCGTTTCGGCCTCGGTGCGCGCCGGGCCGATCATGTCGACCAGCGCGCGCAATCCGGCGGACAGATCCTGCGGTGTCGGCGCGTTGTCTGCGTCGATGAGCCACTGGATGAGTACGCCGGTGATGAGCAGGTTCAGGATGCTGCCGATGCGGAGGTCGGCCTGTCCCAGTGCGTTCGATAGTCCGACGCGCGCATCGCGTTGTGCTGCAGCGGATTCCGCGCGGATCTCCGGATTGTGCAGTGCCTGCGCGGTGCTCTCGGCATTGGCGGTCCACAGCGCGCGATCGGCCTCGAAGGAGGCGATGAGCTTGTGCCAGAAGGCATCCAGGCGGGCGGCGGGATCGCCGCCCGCCGTCTCGGGCAGCGAGACGAAGATCTGGTGCACCGCGGTCGCGGTCGACTCGAGCATGGCCTGATTGAGCAGCTTGTCGCGGGTGCCGAAGTGGTAGTTGATGGCCGCCAGGTTGGTGCCGGAGGCGGCGACGATATCGCGGACCGTGGTGCGCGCGTAGCCGCGTTCGGCCAGACACTGCTTGGCCGCGACGAGTAGATCTTCTCGGGTTCCCACTTCGCCAGAGTAGCAGTACGGCAAACGTACGTTTGTGACTTACGTTTCATACATTGTTTGTGACAAGCGTTTGAAACATCTATATGGTGGGCGTGTCCGAACATCTACCCGGAAGTGACACCATGGCCACCCAGCGTCCGCTCTCCCCGTTCGAGTCCGCCTACTTCCTCGCGGCCGCGCCCCACCTGGGCAGCGTGCCCGTCCTCGGCCTGCCGCTCTATATCGGCACCACCGTGCGCGGCGCCCTGGACCCCGACATCCTGCGGCAGGTGCTCGCCGATCTGGCCGCCGGACATCCACTGCTGCGCAGCCGGGTCGTCGAGGTGAACGGTGCACCGCATTTCCGCATCGATGACGACTACCGCGTACCGTTCGCGGTGCGCGACGGCGGACCCGAGGAATACCGGCGGCTGACGAACTCCCGGCCGGACTGGGACGCGGGCCTGTTCCAGGCGCAGGTGCTGCGCCGCGACGGTGTGGACCAGGTGGTGCTGAGCATCCACCACGGCATCGCCGACGGCCGCTCGGCCTTCGCGCTGCTGGAGCAGATGTGGCGGCGCTACACCGCCTACGTCGCGGGAATCCCGCTGCCGCGAACCTTTTCCGATCAACTGCCGGGCGCGGTCGATATTCGGCTCGCCGAGGTCACCACGCGGGCGGAGATCGAACTGTTCCTCGCGGGCGTGCGCGCCGGGGCCGCGGCCATGGCGCCTTCGGACGCGCCTCGGCGCCTCCCCACGGGCGGTGTGAGCAACGACCCCTGCGGCAGACTCGGACTGCGCCGCATCGAGCTGAGCCCCGAACGCACCACCGAACTCATGAATACCGCTCGGCAGCACGGGATCTCGGTCAACAGCCTACTCACCGGCGTGGCACTGGCGGCCGTGCGCGATCGGCTGACGCCCGGCGCCGGGAAGCTGCCGCTGATGTGCGGGCACGCGGTCGATCTGCGCTACGAACTGTGGCCGAGGGTGGCGGCCGAGACGGTCGTCAACTGCGCGTCGGGCACGGGGACGCTGGTCGCGGTGGATCGCGACGATGACCCGATCGCGCTCGGCCGTGAGGTGGCCGAGGGGATGCGGGTCGCCAAGGATACTCGGTTCCCGGCGCTGTTCCTGCGTGCCTCGCAGGAGCCGCTCGACGCGTTCACCGCCGCGATCCTGGGCGCGCCGCCCACCTTCGCCCTGTCGAATATGGGTCTGGTGCAAGCGCATTCGCTGCCGGACGAGTTGCGGTTCGTGCGCGACGACATCTACGCCGTCGCACCGGGGATGCCGCCCAAACTGTCGGTATTCACCGTGGGCGAGCGGCTGACCATCCAAATGGAGTACGACTCGGCCGAATACGGCCACCCTTGGATGGCCGATCTCGGTGCCGCCCTCGTCGCCCGGTTGGACCGGGTGTGCGCGACAGTACTGGCCGACTAGGCGTACCTTCGCCTCCGCTCCGACCGTGCGCGGGCTTTCGGGCGGCTACGCCCATCGGCGACAATGCCCGTCCCGCACCGTCTTCCGCTGCCCGATGCGGGCAGCGGAAGACGACCGATCACATCGTCGCCACGTCGATGACGAAGCGGTACTGCACATCGCTGGCCATCACCCGGTCGTACGCGCCGTCGATCTCGTCGGCGGAGATCACCTCGATCTCCGCGCCGATCCCGTGCGCCGCACAGAAATTCAGCATCTCCTGGGTCTGGGCGATACCCGCGATCATCGAGCCCGCCAGCGCGCGGCGGCGAGTGGCGAGGGTGTTGGCCCGCACCGTCAGTGCGGCGTCGGGCAGACCGAGCAGCACCATGGTGCCGTTGAGCGAGAGCAGCTTCAGGTAGTCGTCGATCGGCAGGTCGGCCGAGACGGTATTGACAATGAGGTCGAAGCGGCCGCGCAGTTCGCGGAAGGTCTGGCGGTCGCTGGTGGCGTGGTAGTGGGAGGCCCCGAGGCGCAGGCCGTCCTCGCGCTTGCGCAGCGACTGGCTCAGCACGGTCACCTCCGCGCCCATGGCGGCGGCGATCTTCACCCCGACGTGGCCGAGGCCGCCCATGCCGATGATCGCGACCTGCTTGCCCGGCCCGGCCTCCCAGTGCCGCAGCGGCGAGTAGAGCGTGGCGCCCGCGCACAGCAGCGGCGCGGCCACATCCAGGCCGATACCCTCCGGTATCGAGAGCACGAACTGCTCGGTCACCACGATCTCGGTCGAGTAGCCGCCGAAGGTGATCCCGCCCACCTGCACCGATTCCTCGACCGGGTTGTTGTAGGTCCAGATCGGGCCGTTGAGACAGTACTGCTCCTCGTCGGCCAGGCACGGGCCGCATTTGCCGCAGGAGTTCACCAGGCAGCCGACGCCGACCCGGTCGCCGATCTTGAACTTCTGGACCGCGGAGCCGACGCCCGCGACCAGCCCCGCGATCTCGTGACCGGGCACACACGGGTAGCTGGTGCCGTGCCATTCGTTGCGGGCGGTGTGGATATCGGAGTGACAGATGCCCGCGTATTTGATGTCGATCAGCACGTCGTGCGGACCCAGGTCGCGCCGCTCGATGGAGACCTTCTCGAAGGAGCCGTCGGGCGCGGTGATGGCATAGGCAGCAGCGGTGGTCATGCTTCTATGCCTACCGCCGCATGGATGCCATTGTCGACCGGGGGCGGATTCGCCCAGGTCGTAGCGGTGCCTCGGATGTGGGTCCGGCCCGCGATGGCCGATTCCCGATCGCGGTGGCGCGTCTGCGGCGACAATGGATGCGCTGCGGGAATTCGGCAGCGTCGTCGACGATGGGAGCGCCATGGACGACGGCAGGCGAACCTCCGGCGGCGGTCGGGTCCTGGCCCTTCTTGTCGCCGCGCTGCTGGCACTGGCCGCATTTCTCGGCTTGCGCGGCGGGGTGCCCGAATTCACCGCCGATGACCGCGCGGCCCCGATCACGCTGGCCTCGGCCCCGCTGGATCCCGGCTATGTGCAGGCCGTGGTGGATCCGGCGCTGGTGCATATCAATGCCTCCACCCGGCCCTTCGGCCTCGGCGCGGCCGGGTCCGGGATCGTGCTCACCGCCGAAGGGCAGGTGCTCACCAGCCATCACGTGGTCAAGGGCGCGGATACCGTCAAGGTCACCGATGTCGGGAACGGCCGCAGCTACGCCGCCACCGTGCTCGGCTACGACGCCGCCGCCGATATCGCGCTGCTCGAACTGGCGGGCGCGGCCGACCTGACGACCGCCCGCATCGGCGCCTCCGCCGATCTGCGGGTGCGCGACGAGGTGCTGGCCATCGGCAATGCGGGCGGCGCGGGCGGCACCCCGACCGCCGTCGGCGGCACGGTCACCGATCTGAACAGCACCATTGTCGCGGTCAATGCCGCGGATATGAGCCGAAAACCCCTGCGCGGCATGCTCGAGGTTGCGGCCGCGGTGAGTTCGGGCCAGTCCGGCGGCGCACTGGCCGATCGGGGCGGAGCGGTGGTGGGGGTGGTGGCCGCCGCCTCGGGTGACGCGGGACGGGCGACCGGGCGCACGCCGAGCGGTTACGCGGTGCCGATCGATGTGGCCATGCGCGTCGTCGAGCAGATCCGCTCCGGCGCGCCGACCGATACGGTGCACATCGGTCCGACGGCCACCCTCGGTGTGCTGGTCTCCGACGCGCCGTGGGGTGCGCGCATCGATGTGGCGGTGTCCGGTCTGCCCGCGCAGGTGGCGGGTCTGACCGAGGGCGAGGTGATCACGGAACTCGACGGCCACGCCATCACCACGGCGAGTGCGCTGCGCGCCGCGATCAATGTGCGCAAACCCGGCGAGACGGTGCGCTTGGGAGTCGCCGCGGCCGGGTCGGGCCTGCCGCGCACCGTCGCCGTGGTCCTCGCGCTCGGCACACCGAGCTGATCCGAAACCCGAGTCAGACCAGCGAGAGCCAGTAGTCCTGGAAACGCAGGAAGATCAGCACCACCACCACCGCGTAGAACAGCGCCACCAGCGTCCAGCGCCATTCGGCCAGCACCCGCAGCGGTCCGCGCGTCCCGCCGAAGGTCTGTTCGGTGGCCACCGCGAACAGCGGGGCGATGATCGTCCACACCACCATGCAGTACGGGCACAGCGCGTTGATCCGGTACAGGCTCTCGAAGATCAGCCAGCAGATGAAGCCGATACCGAAGACGGTGCCGAGCCACAGCCCGCCCCAGATCCAGCGCGGCAGACCGACACCGGCCACCACCAGGACACCCAGCGTGACCACCACCGAGAATCCGACGACGCCGATGATCGGATTGGGGAATCCGAACACGGCCGCCTGCTCGGTCACCATCACCGAACCGCAGGACAGGATCGGATTGATACTGCACGAGGGTGTGTAGCTCGGATCGACCAGCAGTTTGAAGCGCTCGATGGTCAGCGCGACGGCCGCGAGCCAGCCCGCGAGCCCCCCGATCAGCACTATCCAGCCTGCGCGCGCCGCTGCCGTGTTCACACTCGTCTCCCGACCCTGCCTATTGCGCGCCCGCAGCGGCCTGGATGGCCGGACCGAGCCCGCCCGCCATGGCCTGACCGCTGAGCTGCTTGCCATTGATGTACACGGTCGGGGTGGACTTGACCCCGGTCGCGAAGACGTCCTTGGTGCGGGCCTTCACGAATTTGTCGTATTTGCGGTCGGTGATGTCCTTGGTGATATCGGCGTCGTTGTAGCCCGCGTCCTTGGCGATCTGAATGATCGTGCTGTCGGGCAGACCCGTCGCGCCCTCGGGCGGCTGCTGGGCGTACATGCGCGCGAGCCAATCCTGGAATTTCGTCGGATCGGTTCCGGCCAGGACGTAGGCTGCGTTCGCCGCGCGCGAGGAGTACTCGGTGCCGCCCGAGGCCTGGTCCAGGAACGAGATGATGTTGTATTCGATCGCGGAGGTGCCGGACTTCACCGTGTCCTCGAGCACCTGCGAGTTGGCGCCCTCGAAGGTCTTGCACGCGGGGCACTGCAGGTCGGCGATCATGCGCACGGTGACCTTCGCGCCCGGCTTGCTCAACCGGATGGCCCCGGTATCGGTGATGGAGGCGGCGAGTTCGGTGGTGCTCTTGCTCGCGGCGATCTCCGGCGTCGGGCCGGGATCGTCGCGGCGGGCCTTCTTGATCGCGATACCGACGCCGATCGCGGCGACCAGGCCGATCAGCACCGCGGCGACCGCGACCTGAATGAGGATGGTCCGATTTCGGTCGGCGCCCTGCACCTTGGTCAGCGCAGCACTCTTTTTCCGACCCGGATTCTTGCTCACCGTGCGTTCACCACGCCTTTCGCTCGCCTGCGGGTTGCCTGCCGACACGATGGTAGTTCCGGAAAGCATTCCCGGCGCGTCCGGCCTGTGGGAGCACCCGCTATCAGGAACGATCCAGCAGCCGCGTTTGCTCGGCCACATCGAATCGCGCCGCAGGCCAATCGAGTTTCAGCCCCTCCAGCGCGTTGATGAGCAGTTCGGTCACCGCCAGCCGGGAGAACCATTTGTTGTCGGCGGGCAGTACATACCAGGGCGCGCAATCGGTGCTGGTGCGATCCAGCATGACCTGGTAGGCCTGCTGATAGCTGGGCCAGAAGGCGCGCTCCTCGATATCGTTCGGACTGAATTTCCAGAATTTGTCCGGTCGTTCCAACCGCTCGCGCAGACGATTCTTCTGCTCGTCGAGCGAGACGAACATCGCCACCTTGACCAGTGTGGCGCCCTCGTCGACCAATTCCCTTTCGAAGGCGTTGATTTCGGCGTACCGCTTGCCCCACACCTCGGGCGCGACCAGATTGTGCACCCGCACCACCAGCACGTCCTCGTAGTGCGACCGGTCGAACACGCCGAGCTGGCCGCCGCGCGGCAGTTGCTTGCGGATGCGCCACAGGAAGTGGTGGCGCTTCTCCTCGGTGGTCGGCGGGCCGAAGGCGGCATGGTCCACGCCCTGCGGATCCACGGACCCGATGACGTGGCGCACGATACCGCCCTTGCCCGCGGTGTCCATGCCCTGAAGCACCAGCAGCACATTGCGGGGGTCGCCGGAGCGGCCGTTGGCGTAGAGCTTCTCCTGCAGGTCCGACAGCACGCCCGTGCGTTCGGCCAGCAGCTCCTTCCCCGCCTTTTTGCCGCCCTTGAAACCGGGCGTGCCCGAAGTATCCAGCTCCGCGATCCGCAAGCCGTCGGCCCGCAGGGCCTTGGTGGCGGGACGCGACCAGTGAGTGGTCATCTCCCAGAACTATCACGCGTTCGGGCGGAAGTCGCGCAGGACAGGGTTGATGCACCGGCGAATGATCGACGAGACGCGCGGGTCGGATCAGCGAATATGGGCCAGGCGCAGCAGTTCCGCGGCGAAATCGGTGTCGGAGATCGGGGTGAGCGCCATCTCCTGCGCGGTGGTGAGCAGGTAGCGTCCGTCGCCGGTGAAGTCGAGCCAGGTGCGGTGCCGGGTGGCCGGGGAGACCGGATTGTCCGGATCGACGGTGACGGTGATAAAGCCGCGACCGTCGACGGGTTGGCACAGGGTGTGGCGGAAGTGATCCGCGCCCGCGGGCGGATCGGCGACGGGAGCGGGCGCGCGATCCGGGCCGAGCACCGCTTCCTGCGGTTCGCGCATCGGGGCGAGCCGCCCGGCGGGGGCCGAACCGATGATCGCGACCAGATGTTCGCCGAGGGCGCGGGTGTGCACCATCAGCACGGTCACGAAATCCGGGGTGGCGATGAGGATGGCCGCGTGATTGTCGATGGCGGCGGCGAAGGCGAGAGTCCGCTCATCTTGCTCGGTGTGCGGGGCGCGGGGGGCGCGCACTCCGGACACGGTGAGCGCGGTGGCGTCGCGTCTGGTGCACAGGGTGAGCGCCGCAGTGAGCTCGGGATCGGCGTGCTTCCCGAAGCGCTGCGGCAAACGTAGTGCGGTGTAATCGTTTTCGGTGCGCACCGTATTGGCCTGCACCAGGTTGATCGGGTAGGGGCGGCGTTCGAGGCCGGTTTCGTTGGCCCAGACGTGGGTGAATTCGTCCGGGGTGAGCACCCATTTCACCGCGCGCCGCCTCCGCCGCTGGGCGGACCGGTATGCGGCGGGTCCGGATTGGGGGCGATGGTGGCGGGCGGGCTGCCCAGGCGCGGCACGCGGTCGCCGGTGGCGGGCATGGTGGGGGTGTAGAGGTAGGTCATGGTGTCCTGTGCGTCGGCCTGCGCGGCGGCCGCGGCGATGTCGTATTCCATGCGGCGTCGGCCGCCGTGCGCCACCTCGGCCGCCGGATCGGTCAGCGGCCGGTACTCCGGCGGCGGCGCGAGTGCGGTGCGAATGGTCTGTGCGGCATCGCTATTGAGTTCCATCAATCGCTGTATCGCCCGCGACGCCTCGGATGCTTCCGCACCGGTGTGCACGAATTCGCGGGTGGCCGCGCGCGCCGCCGTCGCGGATCGGCCCGCCCAGTGCGCGAATTCGCGGTCGGTGCTGTCGGAGAAGGTGTGGAAGGCCGCGGCGAGGGCGTCGGCGGCGGCGCGCCACCCCGCGGCGACGGCGCCGAGCGCGGCCGGATCGAGCTCCTCGCGCACCAGGTCCCAGATCTCGCGGTGGTCGTAGCCGCCGAAATGCTCGCGTTCGGGTGCGTACGCGGGATCAGTCGCGGCGCTGGATGATTCGGTCGTCAGTAGGGTGCGCAGCCGTTCGGCGTTCGCCCGCGCCTCGCCCGCCGGGCCGCCGTTCGGATCGTTCACGACGGCTCCAGATGATCGGCGATCAACGCGAGCGCGGCGCTGTTGGCCGCGTCCGCGGCGGTGAGTCGCTGCGCTGCGGCCAAGTAGGCAGCCTTGTAGAGCAGGGCCGTCTCCTGGAATGCCGTGAGCAGATCGAGCAATTGGCCGCCTTTCGCGGTGAAACCGCGCGAGAGGCCCTGTCCGGTAGGTAGATTCGGGAACCCGCGCACCTGGGTCACGAGATGACCGGTCGCCTTGGCCTGCTGCAGGTCCCGAACCAGTTGGTCGCAAGCCGCCGCGAGCCGCTCGGCGACATCCCCGGAAAGTTCGAACCTGTCCGCCCCGCCCGCTTCGGTGGCCGCCGCGTACAGTTCTCGCGCCGCGACCTGTCCTATCTCCGGCATTGGCATCCGGGGTCCCCCTTCCACTCGGCCGTACCGTTGCGCAGCACTCTACCGGGGTGTGCTCTCGCGATATCCGCTTGTGCCACAGGGGTGTCCCGGCCGGTGTGGCGGGACAGGCGGCGTTGTTAGACTTCGGGAAGTAGGTGACGGTTGCCAGACAGAACGAGGCGTCCTGTGCCCGAATTCGAAGCGGTACTCCCGAAATATCTGCGCATCGCCCACGATATCCGGGACCGGATCGAGCGCGGCGAGCTGGTGGTGGGCGACGAGGTCGACTCCGAACGGGTGCTGGCCGCGCGCTGGCGGGTGGCCCGCCCCACGGCGGCCAAGGCGCTGAATACGCTGCGCAGGCAGGGGATCGTCGAGTCGCGGCGCGGGTCGGGCACCTATGTCGCCGATCGTGCGCTGTCGCCGGTGGAATCCGAACACAACGGCCGCACAGGGCATTACGGCACCCCATATCTCGAATCACCCGAGATGACGGTGTTGGCGGCCACGATGGCCGTCCCGCCCGAACATATCGCCGAAGTCCTGGGTCTGTCTGCCGAGGGGGTCGTGATCATGCGCAAGCGGCTGGCCACCAGCCAATCCGGCAGCACCGAGTTGGCGATCTCCTGGTATCCGCCGAATCTCGCCGCCGTCGCCCCGAAACTGCTTGTCGCCGAGTATTTGCCGAGCGATCCGGCCGTCGCCACCGGGCAGCGCACGGTCCGCGCCCGCGGTCGGATGCGCGCCAGGCTCGCCACCGCCGAGGAAGTCGAATCGCTGCGCCTCGGCACACCTTCGGCCGTCCTGATTCACGAACTGACCTGCTACGCGGCCGACGGCGGCGTCATCCAGGTGGACGAGATCGTGTTCCCGTCGGGACGCTGGCTGTTCCACCAGGATTGGCACTGACTCGATTCGCGGCGGGTGCGTTCATCGAGCGCCGCGCGAGATTCATCGCACCGCCGCGCCGAGGCGTCCATCCTCAGACCCGCTCCACCTCGATGGTCATCCCGGCGGTGCGCAGCCGCTCGGTGAGCGCCTCGCCCATCGCCGTCGCCGGGGTGAGCAGTCCGGCGGCCTCGGGCAGTCGATCGGTATCGAAGGCCAGGCACAGTCCGCTCTCGCCGAGCATGACCGAGGTGGCCTGATAGCCGGGATCACCCTGGCCGGCGAAGGTGGCCAGGTATTTCGCGCCGGAGGTGGTGTGCGCGTAGGTCTTCATGGTGAACCAGCCGCCGCGGCGAGTCTGCTCGCTCGGGCCGGTGCCCGGTTCGGGCAGCATCCGGTCCAGCAGTTTGCGTCCGACCTCGACCCGCGACAGCACCGCGCCCACCGCCGCGGCGGCCACGATCCCGCCCGCCAAGCCCGCGGCCACCAGCGGGGCGATCGGGGCCGCGCCCGCGCTCTGCACCTCGCGGTAGCGGAAGTTCTTGCCGTACACCCAGCCGAGCAGACCATTGCTGCGGCGCACGATCTTGGTGTTGTGCGAGGCCATGAGGAAGGTGCCCACCCAGCCGTCCAGACTCGGATGGATCTCGGCCGCCCGCATGAACGCCTGATCGGACTGGCGGCCCACATCGGGATCCCTCGCCTTGTCGGGGCTGAGCGAATACGGATGGGCCAGGATCGCGCCCGTAGTCGGATCCGCCGCGACCGCCTCCATCACGGCCCGGCCCGAGGCGATGGTCCCGCCGCTGAAGCCGCCCTTCAGCGCGGCGATGAGGGTGGTGTCGGTGAGTTCACCGCTGTTGTCGGCGACCGTGCGTCGATACAGGTGATACACGCTCAGATCCGAAGGAATCGAATCGAATCCGCAGGAGTTCACGATCTTCGCCCCGGTGCGGACGGCCTCGTCCTGGTACTCGTCGATGGCCGCGCGCACGAACGGCGGCTCACCCGTCAGGTCGGCGTAGTGGGTGCCCGCCGCGGCGCAGGCGGCCACCAGCGGCATCCCGTGACGAAGGTACGGTCCGACCGTGGTGACCACGACCCGTGTGCGTGCCGCGAGCGCGTCCAGCGAAGCGCGGTCCCCCGAATCCGCCTCGATCAGTTCCCAATTCGCGGTGCGCGCACCCGCACCCGCGCGCACCGAGGACAATTTGTCCAGTGACCGACCGGCCAGTGCGATGCGCGTGCCCTCCGGTGCGTGCTCGGCCAGATATTCGGCGGTGAGCTTGCCGACGAAACCGGTCGCGCCGAACAGTGCGATATCGAATTCGCGGTCGTTCGAGATGTCTGCCATACCACTACTTTCCGATCATGCTTTGCGCGCGGCCCGCTTCTTGGCGGGCTGCTTGGTGCGCGCGGGTTTGGGGGTGGGCGGCGGATTGTCGGCCAACCAACGATGGTGGGCCAGACCGAGTTCGGTGACCGGCGGCTCATCGTAGAGCCATTCGCGCGCGATGGCATGCCAATTCGCGGTGACCCGCAACTGCCCCAGCATGCCAAAAGTGAGGAAGTCGGCCCGGCGCGAGAACAGGTGTTCCGGCGGCAGATTCTGCTGCTTCATCCCCGCGAAATCACTCGCCCTCGGATCGACGGCGAGCAGGAAAGCGCCACTGGCCAAATCGGGCGTGATCGTCAATTCCTCGTCGATCAGACACCATTCGGAGGCCGACAGCACATATTCCAGACATTCCTCGGCGCCGATCTCGTCCGGGGAATCGATGACGCCGCGCTGAATCATCAACTGCCGCAGATCCTCCGCGCGATCCTCCGCCGCCGCGCGCAGGCAGATCGTTTCGAAGCGCACATGTTCGGGATCCATCCGATTGAACAGTCCGAAGTCGAGGAAGCCGACCCGTCCGTCCTCGCAGAGCAGCACATTGCCCGGATGCGGGTCGCCGCAGAACTCGTTGAAGGTGAACAGCGAGCCGACATAGAACCGGTAGATGATCTCGCCGACCCGGTCCCGCTCGGGCCGCGGCAGCGCGCGGATCTCCTCGAAGCCGAGGCCCGGCAGATATTCGCTGACGAGCACCCTGGTGGAACTGATCTCGGGAAACGAGCGCGGCACCCGAATGAAGGGATGTCCGTCGTAGAGCGCCGCGATCTGCGCCTGGGTGGCGGCCTCGGCCCGATAGTCGAGTTCGCCCTCCATATTCAGGCGCAGCTCGTCGAGTACGGCGGGCGTGATCCACGGCATGGCCGACTGGAGGATGCGCCGGAACATGGCCAGGTTCTTCAGGTCCGCGCGCACCGCCGCGTCGATACCCGGATACTGCACCTTCACCGCGACATCGAGACCGTCGCGCAGTGTGGCCCGATACACCTGACCGATCGAGGCCGCGGCCACCGGCTCGGGGGAGAACTCGGCGAACACCGTTTCCAGCGGTGCGCCGAAATCCTCCTCGATGACCCGGCGCATGGCCTCGAAGGACACCGTCGGCGCGGCATTGCGCAGCACCGCGAGCCGCTGCTGGAAGCGTTCGCGATGCGCGGGCGGCACCAGATCCATATCCAGCACCGACATCATCTGGCCGAGTTTCATGGCCACGCCCTTCATGGTGCCGAGCACCATGACCACCTGTTCGGTGGTGCGCAGCATGGACTCCTCGGCCATTTTGGCCTTCACCCGCTGCGAGCGGCCGCGCATCGAGAGTTTGGCGCGCTGGGTGCGCAGCACCGAACCGGCCGCCACCGCGCCCAGCTTGGTGCCCCGAGCAAGCCGGGACGTCGGTACATGCTTCGCCATCGAGGTACCTCCGTTGGTGCCGACGCGCACGCGGTGACGCAGCCCCCGCGTCGCACCGCTCGGGTTCAGAGTAGCCAAGGAAACCGCGATGTCGAGCCTGCGGCCAAACTTTTGCTAGCACCCCAGCTAGCGGGGGTGACTCAGGAGTTCTCGGCGGAGTTCGGTTCGGGCAGCAGATGCTCCTGCGCGTTGAAGATCTCGCGCGAACCATTCGCGCGGGCCATCCCCTCGATCGCGCTCCAGGCCATCATCGTCAGGTAGTCGAGCACTTCCTCGCGCGACATCTCCTTGTCGGTGGTCCACCAGTGCGTGGCCAACTGGATGCCGCCGACCAGCACATACGACCACAGCAGCGCGCCGTCGGTCTGGATGCCGCGCGAACCCGCCCTGTCCACGATGACCGCCGCCACCACCTCGGCGAACAGCTTCTCGAATTCGGCCAGCGAGGACTGATCGGCCGAACCGTTGCCCATGATGAAGCGGTAGACCTCGGGATCCTCGTCCACGGTGCCGACATAGGCGGCCAGCGCCGAACGCACGAGTTGATACTCGTCGGCGTCGGCGATGCTGATCGCCTCGTACACCCGAGGCATGAGGGTGGATTCGATGAAACGCTCCATGGTGGCGTGCACCAGGTCGTTCTTATCCGAGAAGTATCGGTAGAGCACGGTTTTGGAGACGCCGATCTCGGCAGCGATCTCATCCATGCCCGCACCGGAGCCGCGCGCGCGAATGGCGGCCATGGTGCCGTCGACCAGTTCCTCGCGGCGGTCGATCTTGTGCTGACGCCACCGGCGTTTGCGGCCGTCCATCCGGCCGCCGCGCACCGCCGACGGACGCTCGGCTCGCTCGCCGATGTCGACAAGGTCTTCGGTGGACAGCGTGGGCTCCCTCGCTCGTGGGTGGGTGCGGGCTTTTTGGAGATTGTGCCGCCGCGCGCACGATGCCCTCGCGGCTCCACCAGCTTAGGTGCCGCCAATGATGGATATGCGCCTTTGGTGGCCGATGCGGCGCGAACCACAGAAATTCGGCGCGTCACCGGGCGAATTCGCCGCACCGCCGCGCGCATTTCGCGTCTCGGACATCTCGGCCGAGCGCATTTCGCGTGGCGGACACCTCGGGCGCGCGAGCCCGAGCCCGCGATGACCGCAGAATGGAGGACATGGAGAAATCCCCCGGCAACACCGCCGTGCTGGATGTGCCGCAGGCCCCCGCGCCGCAGCCGCTCGGTTTGGCGACCGTGCTCGACGAGGCCAACAAGCGACGCGACCTGTTCCGGATGAAGGCCGTGGCCACCGGTCTGCTCGCGGTGGCGGCGGTGATCTACCTGACCTGCCGCTGGCTGGAATCGCGCGGTTTGGGCGCGGGGTGGGTCGGATTCGTGCGCGCGGCCGCGGAGGCGGGGATGGTCGGCGCGCTGGCCGACTGGTTCGCGGTGACGGCGCTGTTCCGCCATCCGCTCGGCCTGCCGATTCCGCATACCGCGATCATCCGCAAGAAGAAGGATCAGCTCGGGGCCAGCCTCGGCAGTTTCGTCGGCACGAACTTCCTGGCCCCCGATGTGGTCTCGGCGAAGGTCGAATCGGCGCGGATCTCCTGGCGGGTGGGACGCTGGATGGCCGATCCGGCGCATGCGGCGCGGGTGGCGCAGGAGAGTTCCACGATTCTGCGCGCGGTGGTCGGGGTGCTGCGCGATGAGGATGTCGAGCAGATCATCGACAATACGATCGTCAAACGGATCGCCGATCCGCAGTGGGGTCCGCCGATCGGTCGGGTGCTGGCCGAACTGCTCGCCGACAATCGGCAGCTGCCGCTGCTGGACATGCTCGCCGAGCGCGCGCATCAGTGGGCGCTGGAAAGTCAGGAGACGATCGACAAGATCGTCAATCGGGACGCGCCACAGTGGGCGCCGAAGTTCGTCAATGTGCTGCTGTCCGAACGGATCTATCGCGAGCTGGTGGAGTTCACCTGGAAGGTGCGCTCCAATCCCGAGCACGAGTTGCGCCTGGCCGCCAATCGCTTCCTCGAGCAGTTCGCCGATGATCTGCAGCACGACGAGGCCACCATCAAGAAGGCCGAGCGGATCAAGGCCCAGATCATGGGCCGCGAGGAGATCACCGGGATGGCCGAGGCCACCTGGCGCGCGGCGAAACGGCTGATCCTGGAGTCGGCCGATGATCCGGATTCGACGCTGCGCCGCAAGGTCGCCGAGAATATCGAGCAGCTCGGCGCGCGGTTGCGCGATGATCCGCAGGTGCGCGACAAGGTCGACGGGTGGATCGATCGGGGTGCGCGTTACCTGGCTGGGAATTACGCACAGGAGATCACCACGCTGGTGACCGATACGGTTGCCAGGTGGGATGCGGACGAGGCGAGCCGCAAGATCGAATTGCAGGTCGGTCGCGATCTGCAGTTCATCAGGATCAACGGCACCGTGGTGGGTTCCATTGCGGGACTGTTGATCTACACGATCTCCTACCTGACCTTCGGCGGCTGAGGCGTCGCCGCCGGAAGTTTGCCGACGGGGTGCTAACAGACTGCTTGCAAGAGTTAGCACTCCGGCCTAGAATTGGACACGTACAACCGCCAGAAGGTGAGTGATGGCAGACCAGCCCGAGGTTTCCGCCGAGTACACCGGAACTACGACCGAGAGATCGGCCGCCGGCGAACTAGGGGGGCGCGTCGCGGGAGCGGCGCACGACATCGGAGGTTTCATCAGATCGCAGCGGGAGGCCGCGCAAGTCTCGCTGCGTCAACTCGCCCAGCTGGCGGGGGTCAGCAATCCGTATCTCAGCCAGATCGAGCGCGGATTGCGCAATCCCTCCGCCGAGGTGCTCGCGCAGATCGCCAGGGCGTTGCGGGTGTCCTCGGAGGTCCTCTACGTCAAGGCCGGATATCTGGAGCAGCGCCCGCACGGCCCGTTCCGTGACGCCCTGCTCGCCGATACCGGTATCACGGAACGGCAAAAGCAGGTGTTGCTCGACATCTACGAATCGTTCCGCCGTGAGAATGGTTCGGCCTCAGCCACCGGCGCGGCCGCGAGCGATTCGGGGGGACGCGACCGGAACACCGATGTTCCGAGCACATCCGAAAACCCGGACAGCACATCCGACACTCCCTCACGCCAGGAGAGGCAACAACCATGACCGACAGGAACCCCACCGCCGCCAAGCCGCTCTACGCCACCCTCGGTGCGGGTGATGCCCTCTACTCCGCCGTCGTCGACGTGGTCACCCAGGTTCGCGAGCGCACCGGCCGAGTCGAGGAGGTCCGCGAGCGTTTCGCCAACGTGCCCGCCGATGCGCAGACGCAGTTCGAATCGCTGCGCGAGCGGCTGAGCGGCCTGCCTTCCGAACTCCCGGAGGACCTGGCCGAACTGCGCGAGAAGTTCACCGCCGAGGAACTGCGGTCCCTCGCCGACCGGTACTACCACCAGTTGCTCGACCTGTACTCCGACCTCGCCGTGCGCGGCGAGGAGACCGCCGAGCGGCTGCGCGCCAACCACCTGGTCGAGGAGCGCATCGAGCAGGTCGAGAACCTGTACAAGGACGCGACCCACCGTGCCGAGGATGTCCTGGGCCGGGTCAACGAGATCTTCGGTCGTCCCGCCAAGTCCGAGGACGAGGCCGCGCCGGTCGACTCGGTGGTCGAGGCCGAGGTCATCGAGGTGATCACCGAGACCGAGCCCGCCCCGGCTGCCGAAGCCGAAGCGGACGCCGAGGTCGATGCGGAGGCGAAGCCCGCCGCCAAGAAGGCCGCCCCGCGCAAGGCCCCGGCCAAGAAGGCCGCGCCGAAGCAGGACTGACGCCTGTCGAGGATGGTGAGCAGCACCCCGCGCGCCTCCGGTGCGCGGGGTGCTTGCTCCTATCATGGATGGGGTGAACATCGCGCACGGATTCACTCAGCTCATCGTGTTGGTCATCTGGTTGGGCGCGCTCGGTGCGACGATTTTCGCGCTGATCCACGCGGTCCGGCAGCGGGCCGACGCGTTCACCGCCGTCGACAAGCTCACCAAACCCATCTGGTCCGGCATTCTGACGGCGGCCACGCTGGTGCTCGTGGCGATGCTGTTCCTCGGCTTCTCGTTGCCGTTCCTGGGTTTGTTCGCGATCATCGCGACCGGCATCTATTTGGCCGACGTGCGTCCCAAGGTGGACGAGATTCAGCGCGGTCCGCGCTGGTAGTCGGAATACCTCCAACGTTTCGAGGGTGTTCGCGCTAGCTGGCGCGCTGCGAATCGGGTTTACTGTATCGAGCAGTAACACAAAGGAGTGTCCGATGCGCGCAACCCTGCCCATGCCGGTTCGTCTGCGGGAGCTGCTCGATGCCCACCGCGCCGACCTGCGCACCCGCACCTACGCGACGGCGGCGTTCAACCCGCCGACCGTGCCGCACGAGGTCATCCCGCTGACCACCCGTGACGGCACGAAACTGCGGGTGCACGCCTACGGATCGGCCGACCGGCCCGTCATCGTGCTGGTCCACGGTTGGAGCTGCGCCATCGAATACTGGAACGCGCAGATCAACGCGTTTGGGGGACAGTACCGGGTCATCGCCTACGACCAGCGCGGTCACGGCGCCAGCGAATTCGGCGACAGCCCGCTCAGCACCGACCTGCTCGCCGACGATCTCGCCGATGTGCTCGCGGCGGCACTGCGACCCGGTCAGCGGGCGGTCCTCGTCGGCCACAGCCTCGGCGGGATGACCCTGCAGGCGTGGGCCGGACGCTACCCGGAGCGGGTCGCCCGCCAAGCGCTGGCGGTCTTGCTGACCAATACCGCGCCGGACCGGCTGCTCGCCGAGACCACGGTGGTGCCGCTGCTCAATCGGCCGCTGCCGTGGGGCCTGCGCCTGCCGCTGCCGCACCGGATCGGTCGGCTCGCGCTGAGCGCCCCGCTGCTGTTCCCGCCGCTCGCGCCGGTGCGCTGGGTGCTCGCGCGCCAGGTCATGAGCCTCGAGGCGAGCGCGGACGCGCGCAGTTTCGGTCAGAACATCGTGCGCTCATGCCCGGCGCTGGTGCGCGCCCGCTTCGGCGCGCTGCTCGCCGAACTCGACCTGGGCGATGCCGCGCGAAACCTGGTGGTGCCCACCACGATCCTCGCGGGCTCCCTCGACGATATGACCCCGCCGGTCCATGCCGAGCGCATCGCCGAACTGCTGCGCGAAGCGGGAAGTCTGGTGCGCTACGAGGTGTTGCGGACCGGGCACCTGGGCAATGTCGAAGGCTACGAGCGGTTCAACGAGGAATTGAGTCGAGTCCTCGCGGCCGTCCATCGGGGGGTCGAGGTCGCGGGCTGACGGGTCGGAGCGAATCTTGGTCGCGCGCTTGGAGCAGAACGCTTGGAGAAGAACTACGAGAACACCACGGTGCGGCGGCCGTGCACCAGCACCCTGCCCTCCAGATGCCAGCGCAACCCGCGCGCCAGCACCACACGCTCGATATCGCGGCCCTGGCGGACCATATCGCGCACATCGTCGGAGTGATCGATCCGAGTGACGTCCTGCTCGATGATCGGTCCGGCATCCAGTTCGGCCGTGACGTAGTGGCAGGTCGCGCCGATCAGCTTGACGCCGCGCGCGAAAGCCTGGTGATAGGGTCGCGCGCCGACGAAGGAGGGCAGGAAGCTGTGGTGGATATTGATCGCCCGGCCCGCCCAGTGCGCGCACAACTCGGCGGGCAATACCTGCATGAAGCGGGCCAGCACCACCGCGTCCGGATCGTGGGAGTCGACCAGCGCGCGCACCTGCTCGAAGGCAGGGCCGCGCTCGGCCGGATCCTTGGGGAACGGCACGTAGTGGAATTTCACGCCGTGCGCCGCGGTCAGTTCGGCCAGATCCGGATGGTTGCCGATCACCGCCTCGATGGTGGCGGGCAGTTCGCCGCTCACCGCGCGACCCAGCAGGTCGTGCAGGCAGTGCCCGTCCCGGCTGACCAGCAGCACCGCGCGACGGCGCGCTCCCGAGTCGAGTAGCTGCCACTCCGTCTCCGGACCCAGTTCGGCGGCCACCCGCGCGAACCGCTGCCGCAGCTCGTCCAGTCCGAACGGCACCGTCTCGGCCTTGATCGCCTGCCGGGTGAAGAACCAGCCGGTCTCGACGTCGGAGTGGTATCCGGCCTCCACGATCGAGCCGCCGAATCCGGCGATGAACGAGGTGATCCCGGCAATGATGCCGGGACGGTCCGGGCAGCCGAGGGTCAACACGAAGCGGCGGTCGTCGGGGGAGGAGCTCATCGTTTCATCCTCCCCGATGCAGGACCCGCTGCCGGGACTCGGGTTGGCGCGCGCGGGATCAGAGTTCGTAAAACGGATCCGCGTAATGGAATTCGCCGACGATCTGCGCGTCGTGGGCGGTGAGCGTGCGCACCTGGAAATGTGTGGTCCAGGATGGTTCATCGGGGGTGATGCCGACGCGGACACCGGGGACGAAGCCGAAGCGCGGGTAGTAATCCAGGCTGCCGAGCAGGCCGACCAGTGGTTCGTCCAGCGCGTCGGCCGCGCCGAGGGCGGCGTGCATGAGGGCGGAACCGATACCGACGCCCTGGTGATCGGCCAGGACGCCGATCGGGCCGAGGGCAAGCACCGGATAGGGGCCGACCGCGGCGCGGGTCAGGCACAGGTGGCCGATGACCTCGTCGTATTCGACCGCCACCAGGGACAGGGTCGGTATCCAACTCGGATCGCTGCGCAGCCGGGGCACCAGATCGACCTCGGGGGGATCGATGGGTTCGCGCGCGTCCGGATCGGAGTGCGGGTATTGCGGGCCGAACGCGCTGCGGTGCACCGCGGCGATGGCGGCGGCGTCCCCGGTGCGTTCGCGACGGATCAGCACCGTGTCCTCTCCTCCCGACCGCAGGGGCCACCCGAATGCGCCGTTCGCGACCTGCCCGGCAACTCGACTACTGGACGCTCGACCACCGTGCGGCCGCCGCAGTACGAGTGTGCGCGAAGCGCCCGAGGCGCGCAATGGAATTCACGCCGGGTGTGCCAGACTCTGACCCCGTGGCAGATAATGCGATGCCGTCCAGGGCCGAGGTCGCGGCCCTGCCGTCCAGGGCTGCGGTGGCGGCCATGATCGATCACACATTGCTGGCCCCGGAGGCGACCACCGCCGAGGTGGCCGCGCTGGTGGACGAGGCGCGGGAACTGGGGGTGTTCGCGGTGTGCGTCTCCCCGGCCATGCTGCCGCTGCGCACCGGCGGGCCGGTGCTGGCCACCGTCGCGGGCTTCCCCTCCGGGAAACACCATTCGCTGGTCAAGGGCGCGGAGGCGCGGTTGGCGGTGGACCAGGGCGCGGCCGAGGTGGATATGGTCATCGACGTGGGCGCGGCCCTGGCCGGGGAATACGGTGCGGTGCTCGCCGATATCCTCACCGTGCGCGAGGCGCTGGGTGACCGGGCGCTGCTCAAGGTGATCATCGAATCGGCCGTCCTGCCCGATGACGCGATCGTCGAGGTGTGCCGGGCCGCCGAGCGGGCGGGCGCCGATTTCGTGAAGACCTCCACCGGGTTCCATCCGGCGGGCGGGGCCAGTGTGCACGCGGTGCGGTTGATGGCCGAGACCGTTGGCGGCAGGCTCGGGGTCAAGGCCAGCGGCGGTATTCGCACCGCCGCCGCGGCGGCCGAACTGATCGCCGCGGGCGCGACGCGCCTGGGCCTGTCGAAATCCCGCGCGGTGCTGGACGGATTCCCGGCCTGAAAGGCGCTGTCGGCGCGGCCTGCTCCAACCTGCGCACGGCCGGAGCGAAGGCGTAGGTCCGCCCGATCGAATCATCGCGTGCCGCACCGTGTTTCGGACTAGCAACCGGCCTGGATACCGGCCTGCGCGGTGGTTTGGGTCCCCGAGGGCGCCGGGGTCAGGTCGGTGCGACCACCCGCGAGTTCGGCGACGATACCGTCATCGGTCACCCGCACCTCGGTGGCCTGCAGGCCGAGCGGATAGCTCTGCAAACTCTTGGTGAAGACATCGACGATGCCCGCGACCAGTTCGGTGGGCACCCCGATGCCGAGCAGGCGGGCCGATGTGGTGTCCACCTGCACCGCGCCATTGCGGATCTCCGGCCGCACCTGGAGTTGGGCCAGCCCGCCGAGCACATCGAGGGTCAGCCTGCCGTCGGCGGCGGAGGAACGCACTCCGCTCACCAGTCCGCCCAGGGTCTGCCTGATGCCATCGTTGTTCCAGGTGACATGGGCCGACGAACTGCCGATCACCCCGCCGCCCTGCGCGCCGCCGGACAGTTCGATATCGCGGAAGTTGGCATGGACCGCCATCCCGACCGCCGGACCGAATTTGGAATCGGCGGTATCGACGGTCGCCTCGCCCACCTTGTGGTCGAGCCAGGTGATGAGCAGCGGTTTGGTCCCGAAACGGACGTCGATCTTGGAGCCCATCTCGCGCTCGAATTGGGAGCTGATGCACCCGGATACCGAGCGTCTGGCATAGATCTCGCCACCGACCAGCGCGGTCGCCAACAGCACCGCGACCACGGCGATGGCGATGGCGATGACCAGGATGCGCCCGGTCCTGTTCCGGCCGGGTTGCGCGGGTGCCTGCGTCGTCATGAGCAACGATTCTTCACGAACTTTCTGTGCTCGCTCTGAGGACGCCGTGAGGGGTTCGAATGTGACATGTGACACAAGCATCCGAGCTAGCCTGGGGGCATGTCCGAGTCGGATGGGTGGCGGGTGCTGCGGCGATACGCGGGGCGACACGCCGGATACTTCACCACCAGGCAGGCGCTGCGCACCGGATGCGCCGGGTTGGTTCAAGCCGGGATCTGCGACGGGTCGGTGTTGCGGGCCGGGGTCGGACTCTTGCGGCTGGCCGAATTCCCCAGCGGCCCACTCGACGAATACGCCATGTGGGCGGCCTGGTTCGACGGCGCCGCCGTGGTCTCGCATCAGAGCGCCGCCGATCTGCACGGGCTCGGACGGCTGCGGCCGCGCTTCCTGCACCTGTCGGTCGGTGCGGGCAGGCCGCCGCTGACGGCGCGGCTGGTGGTGCTGCGGCGGCGACTGCGCGATATCGAAGCCGAATCGGCAGGCCCGTTCCTGGTGACCACGCCGCTGCGCACCGTGCTCGACCTCGCCGAATCGGAGATCGGGCAGACCTCGCTGGACGAGGTGATCGGGGACGCGCTGGCCATCGGCCGCTGCACCGTCGACGAACTGCGGGCCATCGAGGTGTTGACGCCACGCGCCGCCGATCGGGTGGCCCGCTCGATCGCCGGTTTCTGAAACGCTCGCGCCGGGCTTATCTTTCGCGCGGCGCGACCGAGGACCAGGGGACCGACAGCACGCAGTCGCGCATTCGTCGTCGATACGTCCGAACCGGGAATCCGCTGTCCCGCAACATCTCCGCCGCCGCCCGCCAGCGCACCCGAGGCCCGAAGACGGCCAGCGGCGCCGCGTGCGCCCACGCGCGATCGGCCGCGGCGAGCAGATCGTGCACACCTTCGCCGGGAATATTGCGGTGAATCAACACTTTCGGGAGTCGCTCGGCGAGATCGGATGGTCGCGCCACCGTGAACGGATCCCAGGCCAACGTCAACGAGACCGGGCCGTCGCGGTCGAGCAGCACCCAGGCGCTGCGCCGCCCCAACTCGTCGCAGGTCCCGTCGACCAGCAGTCCCTGCGGCGCGAGTCGGGACAGCACCGTCTCCCACGCTCCCGGCACCGCCGCCTCCGGATACTGCCGCAGCACATTGAAGGCCCGCACCAGCACCGGCCGCAGCCCGGCCAATTCGAATCCGCCGCGCGCGAAGGTGACACCGTCGCGGCCGGGTGCCACCCGCGCCGGATCGATCTCCAACCCGACCACCCGCACATCCGGCCGCACCCGCCGCAGCCGATCCGCCAACTCGAAGGTGGTCCACGGGCTCGCGCCGTAGCCGAGATCGACCACCAGCGGATCGGTCGCCGCGCGCAACCGCCCGGTGACCAACCCGTCGTTGCTCAACCAGCGGTCGCTGCGGCGCAGCCGATTGACGCCCGTGGTGCCCCTGGTGATCGCCCCGACGGGTCTGCTCAGTTGGCCGGGATCCGGTCGTCCAGCCATTGCTTGGTGAACTCCGCCTCCGCGCGGAACAGGTCGGTCAGGTTGATCAGCATCATCTGCTCGAGGCGCGGACCGAGCATCGGGATGAAGACCTTCGCCTCCGAGGAGTAGCGCAGGGTGCAGCCGGTCTCGGTGGGGAACAGGCGCATCTTGCCGCCGAGGCTGCCGGGTCCGGCCGGGATGGCAGCCGAATACTTGCCGGTGACTTCCGGACCGAATGGGCCGTAGCTCTCCTTGCGGGTGATGATCATGTCCTTGCGCATCACCTGCTGCGCCAACTCGGGCAGCATGTCGCGGGGCAGCACATGGTTGAGCACGACCTCAATACCGGAATCGTCCGTCGCGAACTCGACCACCACGTTGCCGGGTGCGAGATGGTTCATCGCGACCATCCGCCCCTCCCAGTAGTCGCGGTCCGACAAGGCCGCGTAGAGCTCCTGGTTGGTGTGCAGCGGATACCGTGCTGAGTAGTCGAGTCGGCGTGCCATGAGGGGACAGATTACGCGAGCGGATCGCCCGCGCGCCGCGCGGCGGGCGGGTGGTTACCGCTGGGCGAGCCAGCCGTTGGTGAATTCCTCTTCGTTGCCGAGCAGTTCGACCAGACGCTCCTGGATGGCGGACTCGATCTTGCCGCCGAACAGCGGAACCTTCACCTCGATGGTGCCCTCGGCGGTGGCGAGGGTGCCCGCGCCGTCGGCGCTGAGCGACAGGGTGCCGCGCACCTCGGCGGGCGCGCCATCGACTCTGGCCTCGAAGACCCCGGAGTCGCCGGTCCAGGTCTCGACGCGGGGGATGATCAGGTCGCCAGGGCGCACGGCGGTGATGGCGGGCGGCAGCAATTCGGCGGCGATGGCCTGCACCAGTTCGACGCGGACTCGGCCACCCTCGGCGACGAACGAGTCGAGCCGGGCATTGGGGCCACCCACCTCGGCGATGCGGTCCTTCCAGTACTGCTCGTCCGCGAACGCCGCGTGGACGGCGTCGATCGAGTGGGCGTATCGGGCCGTGAACGCCAAGCGGGTTGCCATGATCGGACAGGCTACCGTCTGGCTGTGCGAACTTCTCGGGTGGTGTCGGTGGACCGACTGTGCGCGCTGCTGGCCGCGACCGGCGCGCAGGTGCGTGCCGAGGCGCCGCTGGCGGAGCTGACCACGCTGCGGGTCGGCGGTCCGGCCGCGGTGGCGACCTGCGCGAGCACCGAGGCGCTCGCGGCCACGGTGCGCGCCCTCGACGCCGCCGATATCCCGCTGCTGCTGCTGGCGGGTGGTTCGAATCTGCTCATCGGGGATGCGGGCTTCGACGGCGTGGTCGTTCGGGTCGCCACCGCGGGTATCGAGTTCGGCACGGATTGGGTGCGCGCCGAGGCGGGCGCCGACTGGGACGCGGTGGTGGCCGCGTCGGTGTCGGCGGGCTTCGGTGGACTCGAATGCCTTTCCGGCATACCGGGTTCCGCGGGGGCGACGCCGGTGCAGAATGTCGGCGCCTACGGCGTCGAGGTGGCCGGATCGCTGCGCCGGGTGCGGTTGCTGCAGCGAACGACCGGCGAGATCGGTTGGGTCGCCCCCGAGGAACTCGGCCTCGGCTATCGCACCAGCCTGCTCAAACACAGCGAGGCCGCCGTGGTGCTGGCCGTCGAGTTCGGACTCGATCCCACCGGTGCGAGCGCACCGCTGCGCTATCGGGAACTGGCCGCCGCGTTGGGGGCGCGGGAGGGGCACTCGCGCCCGGCCGCCGAGGTCAGGGCGGCGGTGCTCGGCCTGCGCGCGGGCAAGGGCATGGTGCTCGACCCGACCGATCACGACACCTGGAGCGCCGGATCCTTCTTCACCAACCCGGTGGTCCCGCACGAGCGGGCGGCGCGGGTGCGGGCCGCGATCGCCGACTATGTGGGCGATCTCACGATTCCGACTTATCCGGCAGTCGACGGGGTGAAATTCTCCGCAGGTTGGCTGATCGAGCGGGCCGGGTTCGCCAAGGGCTACCCTGGCGCGAACGCGCCCGCGCGCCTGTCCACGAAACACACGCTCGCGCTGACCAACCGGGGCGCTGCCACGGCCGCCGACGTGATCGCGCTGGCCAGGACGGTGCGGGCCGGTGTGGCGGATCGATTCGGCATCGAACTCGAGCCCGAGCCGGTCATGGTCGGTGTGCGGCTCTAGGGGTGAGAGCGCGCTCGCGCGATACGGCCCTGCGGCGCGCTCCCGTAGATTCGAAAAAGTGAGCATTCGTCCAGCGGGCCGGAGAGCGGCCGCCTCGTTCGCGCTTGTCGCAGTGATCGCCCTGGTCGCGGGGTGTGGCGGCACTGCGGGCGACAAGAAGGAGAACCCGGCCGCCGCGGCCCCGGTCGCCAAGGTCACCCTGGCCCCGGCCGACAAGGCGCAGAACGTGAATCCGGCCGCGCCTGCCTCGGTATCGGTCGCCGACGGCACCATCGACCAGATCGCGTTGACCAATGCCGCGGGCAAGCAGGTCACGGGCGAGCTTTCGTCGGACCGCCGCACCTTTAAGATCACCGAGGCGCTGGGCTACGACGCGAGCTACACCTGGAGCGGCACCGCCGTCGGCAGCGATCACAAGCCGATCCCGATCGAGGGCGGTTTCACGACGCTCGCGCCGAAGAACACCGTCCCCGCGACCATCAATATCGCCGACAATCAAGAGGTCGGCATCGCGGCCCCGATCATTCTGCAATTCAAGGCGTCGGTGACGAACAAAGCCGCGGTCGAGAAGGCACTCACCGTCACCACCGAACCACCCACCGAGGGCGCGTGGGCCTGGTTCCCGGACGACAACGGCTCCCGATTGCATTGGAAGCCCAAGGAATACTGGGCGCCCGGCACCACCGTGCACGTCGCGGCCAAACTCTATGGTCTGGACCTGGGCGGCGGCAATTACGGGTACACCGATCTGACCTCGGATTTCCGGATCGGCCGCAGCCAGATCGTGAAGGCGAGTGCGCCTAGCCACCGCATGCAGGTGGTGCGCGACGGGCAGACCATCTTCGATTTCGCGGTCAGCTACGGCGAGGGCAATGTGGCGCGCAATGTGACCCGCTCCGGTGTGCACGTGGTGACCGAGAAGTACGAGGACTTCCTCATGTCGAATCCGCCCTTCTACACCAATGTGCGCGAGCGGTGGGCGGTCCGCATCTCCAATAACGGCGAGTTCATCCACGCCAATCCGGAATCGGTGGCGTCCCAGGGTTCGGCCAATGTCACCAACGGCTGTATCAACCTGTCCCCCTCCGATGCCCAGTCCTATTTCCCCACCGCCCTCTACGGCGATCCGGTCGAGGTGACCGGCACCTCCATCCCCATGTCCGCCGCCGACGGCGACCTCTACGACTGGACCATCGACTGGCCCACCTGGCAATCCATGTCCGCCCTGACCGCCAAGCCGGGTTCGTGACAATCGGAATTCGAATGTGAGCGGCCCGCGAGATATCGCGGGCCGCTTTCGATTTCGCGTCAGCGGAGTGAATTTGCTTCGGGGGCGGTGGATTCGGCTCGGGCGGCGAGGAGGTCGCGGATTTCGAGGAGAAGTTCGGTTTGGGTGGGTTCGGACTTCTTGGGGGTGGCGAAGCGGTTCTGGAGGGATTTCATCGGGAGGATGAGCAGGAAATAGAGGACCGCGGCGATCATGACGAAATCGATGATCGCGGTGATGATCGGGCCGACCGCGACGAAGGTGGCGGGCTTGTCGGCCACGAGCTGGAAGCCCAGGCCCAGCTCATTGCTGCCGCCGAGCACGGCGAGCAGCGGGTTCACGATCCCCTTCGTCACCGCGGTGACCACGGCGGTGAACGCGGTGCCCATGACCACGGCCACCGCCAGGTCGATGACATTGCCGCGCATGAGGAAATCCTTGAACCCCTTGAGCATTTCCGCTGACTCCAATCCGGTGTACCAATGTTTCGGACACCAGAGGCTAACGGCTGCGTCGCGGCACGTCTAATTCACGACATACGCGAAAGTTCGGACATTCGCGAAATCGAATGTCCGGCCGCGTAATTCAGGAACGTCGCGCGAAACGACCGGCCCCCGCCTGATCGCGCGGTTTGACGATGATCTGATCCAGATTCACGTGCGCGGGTCGGCTCGCCACGAATCCGACGATCTCGGCGATATCCCCCGCGACCAACGGGTCGATGCCCTCGTACACCTTGGCGGCCCGTTCCGCGTCACCGTCGAAACGCACCAGCGAGAATTCGGTTTCCACCGCGCCGGGCGCGATTTCGGTGAGCCGCACCGGCTTTCCGAGCAATTCCCCGCGCAGCGTGCGGTGCAGCACGCCCTGCGCGTGCTTGGCGGAGGTATAGCCGGCGCCATTGTCGTAGTGGACGAGCGCGGCGATGGAGGTGATGGTGATGATGAGCCCGTCGCCGGAGTCGACGAGTTTGGGCAGCAGCGCCTTGGTCATGCGCAGGGTGCCGAGCACATTCGTCTCCCACATCCAGCGCCAGTCGTCGAGGTCGGATTCGGCCACCGAGGCCATACCCTTCGCGCCGCCCGCATTGTTGACCAGCACGTCCACCTGCGGGACGGCTTCGGTGAAGGCGCGCACCGATTCGTCGGAGGTGACGTCGAGTTCCAGTGCGGTCCCGCCGATCTCGGCCGCCAGCGCGCGCAGTCGGTCGAGTCTGCGGGCGCCGACGACCACGTGGTACCCCTGTGCGGCGAGGGTACGGGCGGTGGCTGCTCCGATACCCGAACTGGCTCCGGTGACGACGGCGGTGCGAGTGCTCATAGTGGCAAATCCTAAAGACAAAGCCCCCACCCCGGCGGTGTGGCCTTCTTCTCTCGAGGACCGCCACGGATATCGCTAGCCTGGGCGTCATGGCTATACGGGAAGCGATCAGCGCTGACGGGACCTCAATCGTCTATCGGGTGACGGGACCCGACGCGGGTCGTCCGCTGGTGCTGCTGCACGGGTGGTCGGCGAACCTGCGCTGCTGGGGCGGTGCGGCCGAGGATCTGGCCGAGCGGTTCCGGGTGATCGCGGTCGATCTGCGCGGGCACGGCTATTCGGGCGCGCCCGAGACGGGCTACGACGATCCGAAGAACTGGGCCGCCGATGTGGCGGCGGTGCTGGCGGCCGAGGACATCACCTCGGGTGCGGTACTGCTGGGCTGGTCCTACGGCGGGATCGTGCTCTCGGACTACCTGAGCGCCTATGGCGCGGGTGCGGTAGCGGGCGTCATCTACTCCGGATCGATGGCCAATATCGGCCGCGGTGTGCCGGGCGCGGCCACCGGTTCGGCCATGCAGGCGGCGATTCCGGGTGTATTCGAGGAGAGCGCGGGCCGCGCGGTGCGCGCCTTCGGTGCGTTCGGCAATGCCAATACCGGCCCCGGTGCGGACCGGGGTGTGGACGCGCAGCGGCTGTTCGGCGCCAGCCTGGCGACCGCGCCTTCGGTGCGCAAGGCACTGTTCTACCGAACCGTCGACAACACCGAAACCCTGCGCGCCCTCGATATTCCGGTGCTGCTGCTGCACGGGACGGCCGATCCGGTGGTCCCGATCGAGAACGCCCGCTACATCCTGGAAACCGCGCCGCACGCGCACGCCTCGTTCTGGGAGGGTGCGCAGCACGGCCTGTTCCTGGAGGATCGAGCGCGTTTCGTGGCCGAGGTGAGCGGATTCGTCGAACGACTTTGACTCGACGGCGGTAAAACTCTTGCGTTATCGGGCGTGAGCGCACTCACCACAGTGCTGTGATGGCTGTCACTGCCGACGGTAGGAGTGCCTGAGTCCGTCGATCCACCGTGCACTATGGATATGTGAGTCAACGCCCGGACGTACGGCCCCGTCGGATCGCCGTGTTGTCGGTGCACACCTCACCGCTGGCGCAACCCGGCACCGGCGATGCGGGCGGCATGAACGTCTACGTGCTGCAAACCGCCCGGCAACTGGCGGCACGCGGCACCGAGGTGGAGATCTTCACCCGCGCCACCTCCTCGCACCTCCCGCCGGTCCAGCAGGCCGCGCCCGGCGTCCTGGTGCGCAATGTGGTCGCAGGCCCGTTCGAGGGGCTGGACAAATACGATCTGCCCACCCAGCTGTGCCCGTTCGCCGCCGAAGTCCTGCGCGAGGAGGCCAGGCAGCAGCCCGGCTACTACGACCTCATTCATTCGCACTATTGGCTCTCGGGTCAGGTCGGCTGGCTGGCCAAGGAGCGCTGGCGGGTGCCGCTGGTGCACACCGCGCACACACTGGCCGCGGTGAAGAACGCCGCGCTGGCGGCGGGCGACCTGCCGGAGCCGAAGACCCGCGAGATCGGCGAGAAGCAGGTCATCGAGCAGTCCGATCGGCTCGTCGCCAATACCGCCGACGAGGCCGCGCAACTGGTCGACCTGTACGCCGCCGCGCCCGGCCGCATCGATATCGTGCCGCCCGGCGCCGACCTCACCCGGTATTCCCCCGGTGCCAAGGCCGCCGCGCGAGCCGAATTGGGTCTTCCGGTGCACGAGAAGATCGTCGCCTTCGTCGGCCGCATCCAGCCGCTGAAGGCCCCCGACGTGCTGGTCGCCGCGGCGGCGGAGGTGCTGCGTCGGGATCCGGGAGCTTTGCGGGTGCTGATCGTCGGCGGACCGTCCGGCACCGGACTGGAGCGGCCCGACGCGCTGATCGAACTGGCGCGCGCGCTCGGCATCGCCGACAGCGTCACGTTCCTGCCGCCGCAGCCGCCGGACCGGCTGGTCCAGGTGTATCGCGCCGCCGACCTGGTCGCGGTGCCCAGCTACAACGAATCCTTCGGTCTGGTCGCCATCGAGGCGCAGGCCAGCGGCACCCCGGTCCTGGCCGCTGACGTCGGTGGACTCGGCACCGCCGTACGCGACGGCGAATCCGGTCTGCTGGTCCCCGGCCACCGCATCCCCGATTGGGCCGACGCGCTGACCTACCTGTTCGCCGATCCGGAACGCCTGCGCCGCATGGGTCGCCGCGCCGAGGCCCACGCCGCCAATTTCTCCTGGGCGCACACCGCCGACGGCCTGCTGGCGAGCTATTCGGCGGCCATCGACAGTTACCGCGTCGATCACGACCTGTCCCGTGCGCTCGGGGAGCGGGTTAGCCTGGAGCGCGCGCTCGGCGAAGGCGGTCAGGCCAGGTCGCGGGCGCTGTGGCGGCGCAGGACGGGAGTGCGGCAGTGAGCGCGATGATCGGAGTCATCGAGGAGACCCTGCGCGCGCGGGAGATCGAGTACACCCACCCGAGCGAAGAGACCTTCGTGGTCGTCCTGCCGGGTGAGCGCAAACTCGAGACCACCGTCATGCTCACCGCGCGCAAGCACAGCGTGCGGGTGGAATCCTTCGTCTGCCGCCGACCCGACGAGAACTTCGAGGGCGTCTACAAATTCCTGCTGCGCCGCAACCGCCGCCTCTACGGCGTCGCCTACACCCTGGACCGGGTGGGCGATATCTACCTGGTCGGCCGGATCGCCGCGCATGCCGTCACACCTGACGAATTGGATCGGGTCTTCGGTCAGGTGCTCGAGGCGGTCGACGCCGATTTCAATGTGCTGCTGGAACTGGGCTTCGCCGAATCCATTCGCAAGGAATGGCGGTGGCGGGTCGAGCGCGGTGAATCGCTGAAGAACCTGCGGGCCTTCGCGCATCTCATCGAATCCGACCAGCCCTGAGCGCAGGCGCGATGACGGTGATCGCGCTCGATATCGGTGCGAGCAAATTCGCGGCGGGGGTGGTGCGCGCAGGCCGGGTGCGAGAAGTGCGGCAGGTCGCCGTGCCGAGCGCGAATGTGTGGGCCGCGTGTCGTGACCTGCTGCGCGCGGTGGCGGACACCCGGCGGGTCGACGCGGTGGGCATCGGTGCGGCGGGGCCGGTCGATGTGCCGCGCGGGGTGATCATGCCGCTGAACATCCCGGAGTGGTGTGACGGGTTCGCACTGGTCGCCGCCGTGCAGGACCTGTTCCCGGTGGCCCGCGTCCGGTTGGCGATCGACGGCGCCTGCCTGGCGCTGGCCGAACACCGGTCGGGCGCGCTGCGCGGTGTGCCCGACGGGCTGGCCATGACCGTCTCCTCCGGAATCGGCGGCGGTGTGGTGCTCGACGGTCGAGTCGCGCTGGGCCGCACCGGGAATGCCGGGCATGTCGGTCATATCGTGGTGCCCGGCTGGGCGGCGCCGTGCGGCTGCGGCGGGGTCGGCTGCGTGGAGGCGGTGGCGAGCGGCATGTCCTCGGCGCGCTGGGCGCGGGAGCAGGGTTGGTCCGGAAGGACGGGGGAGGATTTGGCGGCTTCGGCCCGCGACGGTGATGCGATCGCGCTGGCCGCCCTGGATCGCGCGGGCACCGCGCTCGGTCAGGCCATTGCCTCGGCCGCGGCCCTGCTGGATGTCGAGGTGGTGGTGGTCGGCGGCGGTTTCGCGCAGTCCGGCGAACCACTGTGGACACCGTTGCGTGCGGCCGTGACCAAGCACGCCCGGTTGCGCTTCCTCGATCGACTGCGGGTGGTGCGGTCCCGAATCACCAACGGGGCCACCCTCGTCGGCGCGGGGGTGCTCGCGGAGATGGCGGACTGAGCCCATCGCCGGAGGGACCTCCCACCTCGCCGATGCCACCCGCGTCGAGCGGACCTGCAACAATGGCGCATATGACGTACACCCTCGTGCTGCTGCGCCACGGCGAGAGCGAATGGAACGCGCTGAACCTGTTCACCGGCTGGGTGGATGTCCATCTGACCGACAAGGGCATCGCCGAGGGCAAACGCGCCGGGGAACTGCTGGCCGAGCACGGTGTGCTGCCCGATATCGTCTACACCTCGCTGCTGCGCCGCGCGATCAGCACCGCCAATATCGCCCTGGACGCCGCCGACCGGCACTGGATTCCGGTGGTGCGGGATTGGCGGCTCAACGAGCGGCACTACGGTGCGCTGCAGGGCAAGAACAAGGCCCAGATCCGCGACGAGTACGGCGATGAGCAGTTCATGCTGTGGCGGCGCAGCTACGACACCCCGCCGCCGCCCATCGACGCCGCCGACGAGTACAGCCAGACCGGCGACCCGCGCTACGCGGGTATCGAGGTGCCCAAGACCGAGTGCCTGCTCGATGTGGTCGATCGGATGGTCCCGTACTGGGAGTCGACCATCTCCGCGGAGTTGCGCGCGGGCAAGACGGTGCTGGTCGCCGCGCACGGCAATTCGCTGCGCGCGCTGGTCAAGCATCTGGACGGTATCTCCGATGCCGATATCGCGGGTGTGAATATCCCCACCGGCATCCCGCTGCGCTACGAACTGGACGAGAATCTGCGTCCGGTGCGTGCGGCGGAGTATCTGGATCCGGCGGCTGCCGCCGCGGGCGCGGCCGCCGTCGCCAATCAGGGCGGCCGATCGTAGCCCGCCGCGAAATCCACTGCGCCGCAGCCGCTCCGGTTGCGGCGCAGTGTCGTGTTCGGGGTGTTGTGTCACGACCTGCTCACGGTCTTCGTCGGTGACTGGCCGCCATTCGGTCCGGCTTGGTACCCTCGCCAGCGTCGATGAGCTTGTTCGGCCGTTGAGATGCTTTCTGCCAGGGGGGATTTCGGTCCGCCGCGCCGGGGGTACGCGGTGCGGGGCCTGCTCGTACGCTCCGGCGGGTCCGGGTGAGCGAAAAGAGTGTGCGTGGTGGCAGTGATGGCTCGGCTCGGTCGATGGCTCGCGGCGACGGCGCTGCTCGCGGCCGCCCCGGCACTGGGCGCGGGTCCGGCGGCGGCGGTGGATGGTCCCGCCGTGCTCGGCGGTGGCTCCGGTCTGTTCATCGAGACCTCCGAGCCGGACACGGTCAGCGAATGCACGCTCACCGCAATCGGTTTCGACAAGACGAATACGCTGGTCGGGCTGACCGCGGGCCACTGCGGTGAGGTCGGTATGCGGGTGGCGGCCGAATATTCGCCGAAGTCGGGCACATTGGGTGTGGTGGCGGCCAAATCGGCCGAGAATGACTGGGCCGTCGTCAGATTCGATCCGGCGCGGGTGACGCCGACCCGGCAGGTTGCGCAGTCGGTGATCAACGGGGTCGGCGAGCCGCCGAAGGTCGGCGATACGGTCTGCAAGAACGGCCGCACCACCGGTTTCACCTGCGGTGTCGCGTGGGAGACCAAGCGGGCCTGGTTCCGCAGTCAGGTCTGCGCCAATCACGGTGATTCCGGCGCGCCTGTGTTGGCCGGGGATCGGTTGGTCGGGATGGTGGTGGCCGGATCGGATTTCAAGGCGGGGCCGGTGACGGTGCCGCTGCCGCTGTGCAAGGGCGGCGGGGATCTGCTGCATCAGCCCGAGTTGTCGACCACGATGGCGCTGGTCCTGGGGGATATCGATCGGGCGGGCGGTCCGGGTTCGGGTTTCAAACCCTTCTGACCGGCCGAATGCGTTGATGTTACTCGGGTTTCTTACCGACAGGTAAGTATGTTAGCTTTCGGACGTCCGACCAGTACGAGAGGTGGATCACGTCCGATGAAGTACGCGTTGCGGGCCACCGTGGCGACCGTCGTCGCCGCGGTGCTCGTCCCCTTCCTCGCCTCCGGAGCCTCGGCGGCCCCCGCCCTCTCGGATCCGGCGGCCCCCACCCCGGATTCCGCAGTCCCGATCTCGACCGGCCCCGATGGAGGCGCCGCCGGGGCCGCTTGGACCGCGACCCACGATGGGCCGCAACAGTATCCGCGAGTGTTCATTGACTGGGATGTCCCGATCACGATGAGCGACGGCACCGTTCTGAAGGGCAATGTCTATCACCCAGCGGACGATTCGGGCCGCCCGATCGATACGCCGACACCCACCGTCGTCAATCTGACGCCCTACACCAAGCTCGTCTCCAACCTCGCCGATCACGCGCAGTCCATTCCGGGACTCTCCGACGCGCTGCTCGAGTTCTTCCGACAGATCGACTTCAGCGACACCCCGCTGTCCGGCGTCACCGATATGACCAAGGCATTCGGCGGCGGCGAACTGCGCAACTTCACCGTGGACCGGCAACTGATTCGCAGCGGCTACACCCAGGTCGTCGTCGATGTGCGCGGAACCGGTTTCTCCCAAGGGGTTTGGGATATGTTGCGCCAACGCGAGCAGCGCGACACCGTCGAGGTGATCGACTGGGCCGCTCGGCAACCGTGGTCCAACGGTCGCATCGGCATGAACGGCATCTCCTATTCGGGGATCAATCAGGTGCAGGTCGCGGCCGAGCGCCCGCCCGCGCTGCGCGCCATCTTCCCGGTGGTGCCGGGCAGCGATCTGGTGGACGATGTACTCGCCCCCGGTGGCGGTTTCGGATTCAATTTCATTCCGCTGTGGCTCACCGCGATCAACGGGCTCAAGCTGATTCCCGATCTGGCCGCCGCGCTCGACGGACGCCTCGACACCCGCTGGCTGGCCGACCGCGCCCGAGATCCCTTGACCTTCATGGACGTGCTGCTCAACGTCTACACCGCCACCAAGGTGGACGATCTCGACACGCGCGCCAAGGAACTGCTCACCGACGGATCCGCGCCGCGTCAGGCCTGGTTCGGTGAGCCGAGCCGAATCCAGGTGCCCACCTTCGTCACCGGCGGCTGGCACGATCTGTTCACCTATTCGGAATCCAAGATCTACAACGAGATTCCGCTGCCCGCAGGGCAGAAGCAACTGCTGATGGGCAATACCTACCACGTGAATTCGGGCAATGAATACGGCAAACCCGGCCTGCCGCCGCGGCTGGATGTATTGCAGCGGGCCTGGTTCGACAAGTGGCTCAAAGACATCGACAACGGGATCGACCGATTCGGTCCGGTGACCTTGCGGCAGCAGGGCGGCGGCTGGGTGACCAGCGGCGGTTTCGGACCCTCGGCCACCGGCGCCGACGCGGCCGAGTACCGCAGGATGTACCTGTCCGCCGCCCGCAGCGGCACCGCCAACAGCGGCTACGACGGAACCCTCAGCGGCACGGCCACTTCCGAGGACGCGCGGCTCACCGTCGCACCGGGGCTGACCAGCCTGTGCTCCAATGACGCCGCGCAGGGCAGCGCGGGCGCGCTGTCGATCATCGACGGCTGCGCCAAGGATTCCCGCGTCGAGGAACTCAACGGACTGACCTTCACCAGCGAACCGGTCGCCGAGGCGACCGACCTGTCGGGTCCGATCGCGGTGCGGCTCAATACCGTTCAGGACGCGGCCGACGGCTACTGGGTCGTCACCGTGAACGATGTCGCGCCGGACGGGCGTTCGAGTGTGCTGTCCTCCGGGCAGTTGATGGCCTCGCTGCGGCAGGTCGACGAGGCCAACAGTTCTCGCTCCGCCAGTGGCGATTACACCGATCCGCGCGCGTTCACCTCATTGGACCGGCGCGAGCCGACCGTGCCGGGGGAGGCGACCACGCTGGATATCGCGTTGCCCGCCACCGAGGCGGTGCTGCGACCCGGCCACCGGCTGCGCGTGGACGTCTACGCGGGCAACTTCCCGAAGGGCCTGCCCGTCCTCCCACTGCTGCTCGACACCGGTCTGCGCCCGCAGCACCTGCAACTCGACCCGGCCCGCCCGAGTTTCGTCAACCTGCCGGTGCGCGGTAATCCCGGCTGGTAGTGGCGGATTCGAAGGGCGTCTTCGCGCGACAACGGCGTCGCACGAAGACGCCCTTCCGGTATCTCGGCCCGGTTGATTTCGGCTCAGTCGACTTCGGCGAACGCGGCGTCGAGCGGCGGCAGCGCCGCGCGCGGATCATGTCCGGCGAACCAGAGCCCGACCACGAGCACCGACATCGCCTCCAAATACCTGGCCTGGTGCAGTCCACCCGCGGGCATCGGTCGCAGTCGCAGATCCTCGATCAGCCCCGAGACGACCCGCACACCGTTCTCGTCACCGCACAGCGGGACCCCGAGTCGGCGACCCTCGAATTCCCGTGCGGGCGACGCCCATACCTCCGCCGCGCACAGATTGAACGCCTTCACCACGCTCGCGCCCGGCACACTCGCCGCGATGCGCTCGGGCACCGCCTCCTCGCTGAGCACGAACGCCGTCATCCCTTCGCCCGCGGCCGCGTCCGGAATGAACGCGTTGGAGCAGTCGATCAGCACCTTGCCCGTGAATCCCTCCGGTGCGGAACGCAATACGTCATCCCAGGCGCTCGGCGGGATGGCCGGCAGCAGCACCTCGCCGAAATCCACCGCCGCGGCGATGGTTCCGGCCCGCGCGCCGCCCAGTTCCCGTGCCGCCGCCTCGGCCGCGCCGACATCACGCGCACCGACGCGGATCTCGTGCCCGGCCGCGACCCACCCCGCACCCAATGCCCGCGCCATCGCGCCGGCACCGATGATCCCGATTCGCATCTCAACTCCTCATTCGAGAGAACAACATTCGAGAAACTAGGCACCCCGATAGGCACCCGCGGGTGCCCAACGGCTTGGCATAGTGGGATCAATGACGCTCGACCAGGCCGAACCGATTCAGTTCCTACCGCCCTACGGCGACTACGAGGCGGACTGCCCGGCCCGACTCGGCGTCGACCTGTTCGGCAACTCCTGGCTGCCGGTAGTGGTGTACACGCTGCGCGAGGGTCCGATGCGTCCGGGCGAGTTGCGCGCGGCCATCGGCGGCATCAGCAAGAAGATGCTCACCCAGACCCTGCGCCGCATGGAACGGATGGCCCTGGTCGAGCGCCACCGCTACGCCGAGGCCCCACCGCGCGTCGAATACCGACTCACCACCGCGGGCACGGACCTGTTGATCCCCCTCTACGCCCTCGGTGACTGGGTAGACAAACATGGACGCACAGTGACCGCCGCCATGGCGGCGGGTGCCGACGAATTGGAGCAGCCCCTGACTATTCGACGTAACAACTGATTTCGTGAGAGTCCGGGTAACTCACCGGGAACGCCCAAAGGTCGAGTGTTGCTCAACCGCAGGTCCGGTGACCGACAGTCGAGGCACTACGACCGGCAGAAGTCGCGGGGAGGCGGATGGACGCACAGTGACTGCCGCCATGGCGGCGGGTGCCGACGAATTGGAGCAGCCCCTGACTATTCGACGTAACAACTGATTTCGTGAGAGTCCGGGTAACTCACCGGGAACGCCCAAAGGTCGAGTGTTGCTCAACCGCAGGTCCGGTGACCGACAGTCGAGGCACTTACGACCGGCAAAAGTCGCGGAGAGGCGGACAGAGCGTGAACGGCAGGCTAACGGTGGCACAATCGCCTGTGACCTGCGTGAAACTTCGAGTACCTGTGCTCGGCGCGTCGGTCGGCGATCGTACGATTCAACTGTGAGTGTTCCCCAGACCGTGCTGCTGGCAGTTGTCGCGGCCGTCGTAGGTCTGGCAGTCGGCGGGCTACTGATCCCCTACATGAATGCCAGGCAGGCCGCGCGCCGCCAGGCCGAATCGGGGCTCACCATGTCCCAGGTGCTCGACCTCATCGTGCTCGCCTCCGAGAGCGGTATCGCCGTCGTCGACGAGTACCGCGACGTGGTGCTGGTGAACCCCCGCGCGGAGGAACTGGGCCTGGTCCGCAACCGTCTGCTCGACGAGCGCGCCTGGGCCGCCGTGGAGAAGGTGCTGGCCTCCGGCGAATCCGCCGAATTCGACCTGACCGCGAAGAATCCGATGCCCGGCCGCAGCCGCATCGCCGTGCGCGGGGTGGCCAGGCCGCTCTCGCGCGAGGAGACCAACTTCACCGTTCTGTTCGCCGACGACGATTCTGAACAGGCCCGCATGGAGGCCACCCGCCGCGATTTCGTGGCGAATGTCAGCCACGAACTCAAGACGCCGGTCGGCGCGATGAGCCTGTTGGCCGAGGCACTGCTGGAATCGGCCGACGACCCGGACGCGGTGCGGCACTTCGGTCAGCGGGTCCTCGGCGAATCGCGCCGCCTCGGCAAGATGGTCACCGAGTTGATCGCGCTCTCGCGCCTGCAGGGTGCGGAGAAACTGCCCGACCTGTCGGTGGTCGATGTGGACACCGTGGTCAACCAGGCCGTGGACCGGTCCCGCACCGCCGCCGAGGCCGCGGGCATCACCGTCAGCACCGACCGGCCCAGCGGCCTCGAGGTGCTCGGCGATGAGACGCTGCTGGTCACCGCCCTGTCCAACCTGGTGGAGAATGCGATCGCCTATTCACTGCCCGGCTCGCACGTCTCGGTCAGCCGCTCGCTGCGCGGCGATCATGTGGCCATGGCCGTCACCGATCGCGGTATCGGTATCGCCAAGGAGGACCAGGAGCGGGTGTTCGAGCGATTCTTCCGCTCCGACAAGGCCCGTTCGCGCGCCACCGGCGGCACCGGCCTCGGGCTGGCTATCGTCAAACATGTGGCGGCCAACCACAACGGTGAGATCACCCTGTGGAGCAAACTGGGGACCGGATCGACATTCACCCTGCGAATACCCGCCCACCACGAGACCGACGGTGATGAGGATTCCGCCGAATCCGCAGTGGGCACGAGAGAAATAAGCCCGCGTCCCATGGGGCCGGGTCGAACCAACGGTGTGGAGGCACGCAGATGACGAGTGTTCTGATCGTCGAGGATGAGGAGTCGCTGGCCGATCCGCTCGCCTTTCTCCTGCGCAAGGAGGGATTCGAGGTCACCGTGGTCGGCGATGGACCCTCCGCGCTCGCCGAATTCGATCGCTCCGGCGCGGATATCGTGCTGCTGGATCTGATGCTGCCCGGTATGAGCGGCACCGATGTGTGCAAGCAACTGCGCACCCGCAGCGGTGTTCCGGTGATCATGGTGACCGCCCGCGACAGCGAGATCGACAAGGTGGTCGGCCTGGAACTGGGCGCCGACGACTATGTGACCAAGCCCTATTCGGCGCGTGAGCTCATCGCGCGCATCCGCGCGGTGCTGCGGCGCGGCGCGGGCGACGATCTGGATGGCGGCAGTGAATCCGGCGTGCTGGAGGCCGGTCCGGTGCGGATGGATGTCGATCGGCACACGGTGCTGGTCAACGGCAAACCGGTCACCCTGCCGCTCAAGGAATTCGACCTGCTCGAATACCTGCTGCGCAATTCCGGCCGGGTGCTCACCCGAGGTCAGCTCATCGACCGGGTATGGGGCGCGGACTATGTCGGCGACACCAAAACCCTCGATGTGCACGTCAAGCGGCTGCGCTCCAAGATCGAGGGCGATCCGGCCAAGCCGGAACACCTGGTGACGGTGCGTGGCCTGGGATACAAGCTCGAGGCGTGATCCGGGCCCGGCCGCGGCCGAGCGACGTGGCTGGAGGCGGTAGCGCAGCGTAGCCACGGAGGTCACCGGGAGGCCGCAGATCGAACACCGCGGCCGAGCGACGTGGCTGGAGGCGGTAGCGCAGCGTAGCCACGTAGGTCACCGGGAGGCCGCAGATCGGACACCGCGGCCGAGCGACGTGGCTGGAGGCGGTAGCGCAGCGTGACCACGTAGGTCACCGGGAGGCCGCAGATCAAACACAGCACCGGACCCGGATCAGTGGTCACACGATGTGCACCCAGGCGGTGCCCAGCGGCGTGTCCTGCTTGTTCAGGGTGATCCACCCGAAGGCGTCCTCCTGCATGCAGTCATAGAGGGGGACGGCCGCGCCGTCGCCGCGACAGGCGATGGTGTTGCGGGTGCCGTAGGGGCTCACGATGAGCTGTTTGCCCTGCGCCTGCGCGTTGATCGCGGCCGGGTCGGAGAAGTTCACGAATTCCGCCGTGCGATCGGAGAATTTGGTGGTGTCGGCGGGTTCGGCATGCGCGAGGCCGGGCGCGGTGAGTGCCGCTCCGACGGCGAGGGTCGCGAGGGTCAGGACTTTTTTGGACATAACCGCATATCGAACCGTATTCCGGTGAAGTGCGCACTACCGTCGTGTGACCCGGCGGGCAACTCCGCCTTCGATCAGGCGGTCCGATCGGTTGGGCTGACCGGTCGGCTCTGCCGCGGTGATGCCGTCTGGTCGGCTCTGCCATTGTTGGGCCGACCGATCGGCTCTCCCACAGCTATGCCGTCTGGTCGGCCGTGCGCATCCGGTCGGCGTGCACGGTGGCCGGGTGGATGGCGATGAGTCCCAGACCTTCGCGTCGCTTGCAGTGTCGGGCCAGTTCGTCGTAGGCCGGTTCGCCCAGCAGTTCCTTCAGTTCGGGGGCGTAGGACTGCCACACGGGGCGCGCGCCGACGTGCGCGTCGGGGGAGCCGGAGCAGTACCAGTCCAGATCCAGACCGCCGGGACCCCAGCCGCGCCGGTCGTATTCGGTGATCACGGTGCGCAGGATCTGCACCCCGTCGGTGCGGTCCACCCAGTCCTGGGTGCGGCGGATCGGCAACTGCCAGCACACATCCGGCTTCACCTCGAGCGGCTCGATGCCCTTGCGCAGTGCCATCCGGTGCAGCGCGCAGCCGACCCCGCCCGCGAAACCCGGCCGATTGAGGAAGATGCACGCACCCTCGTGGCGGCGGGTGCGCAGGGCGGGCTCGTCCTCCAGGTCATCCAGTTCCAGATAGCCCTTCTTACCGATCTTCCCGTCGGCGTCGCGGGCCTCACCCATGAGCTGCCAGTCCTCGGCAGTGAGCATTTTCACAGCCTGCTGCAACCGTCTGCGATCGTCCTTGTCGGACAGGAACGCGCCGTGCGAGCAGCAGCCGTCGTCGGGACGGTCGGCCAGGATGCCTTGGCAGGCGGGCGTGCCGAAGACACACGTCCACTTCGACAGCAGCCACGTCAGGTCGGCCACGATCAGATGCTCGTCATTTGCTGGATCGACGAACTCGATCCACTCGCGGGGAAAATCGAGATCGACCTCGGGGCTCGGATCGATCTTTCCCGCTGGTCGGGGCCGGGGAGTGGACTTACCGGATGCGCCTACCGTCACAGGCGAGACGCTAACAGTTCGATCGCGTGACCTGTTGCGGCGGCCGACCCAGTACCGTGTTCTTTGTGCGGCTAGGGGTACTCGACGTCGGAAGCAATACCGTGCACCTGCTGGTGGTGGACGCCCATCGTGGTGGTCACCCCATGCCGATGAGTTCGACGAAGGCCACCCTTCGACTCTCGGAGAACATGGACAGCCACGGGCGGATCACCGAGGCGGGTGCGCGTCGACTCATCGATACGGTGGCCGAATTCGCCAGCATCGCGGAGACGTCCCGGTGCGTGGAGCTCATGCCTTTCGCTACGTCGGCGCTGCGGGAAGCCACGAATTCCGAACAGGTGCTGGCCAGGGTCCGCCGCGAGAGCGGCGTCGATCTCGAGGTGCTCGCGGGCGTCGACGAGGCGAGACTGACCTTTCTCGCGGTGCGCCGCTGGTACGGCTGGAGTGCGGGCCGCATCCTGAACCTCGATATCGGCGGCGGCTCATTGGAAATGACCAATGGCGCGGACGAGGCCCCCGATGTCGCGGTCTCGCTGCAATTGGGCGCGGGCCGACTCACCAGGGAGTGGCTGCGCGAGGATCCGCCCGGCAAGCGCCGCATCGCGGTGCTGCGCGACTGGCTCGACGCCGAATTGGTCACCCCCGCCAAACAACTCATCGAACCGGGCAAGCCCGACCTGGCCGTTGGCACCTCCAAGACCTTCCGCTCGCTGGCCCGACTCACCGGCGCCGCGCCGTCGGCGGCGGGCACCAGGGTGCGCCGCACCCTCACCAGTTCCGGTCTGCGCCAACTGATCGCGTTCATCTCCCGAATGACGGCCGCCGACCGTGCAGAATTGGAGGGCGTGAGTTCGGATCGGTCGCAGCAGCTCGTGGCCGGCGCGCTGGTCGCGGAGGCGAGTATGCGGGCACTATCGCTCGACACCCTGGAAATTTGTCCGTGGGCGCTGCGCGAAGGGCTGATCCTGCGCAAACTGGATACCGATATGAACGGCGGACCCACCGCCAAGTGCACCCCCGGCCCGGCGGCCGACGACCGCCAGGAACCGGGTGGCGGCGCGCCCCTATCGGGCCCGATTGGAGTTGTGCCTTCGTGAGTGAGAAACAGCTTTCGGTCGCGGAACTGCTTGCCCGAAACGGTCAGCAGGGCGCGGCCCCCGCCGCGAGCGGCGGCAGGCGCAGGCGCGGCGGCCGAGGCATCTCGGTCGCCGAACTGACCGGCGATCTGCCCGTCATCCGGGTCGGCAGCGGTCATTCCGCGCACGCCGCCCCCGAGGACGAGGCGGCCGAGGACCCGTCCGCGCCCGCGGCGCCCCATTCCGCCGCTCCCGGCGCGGCCACGAATTATCAAGCGCCCGAACCGGTTCCCTACGGTGGGCCGGAACAGCCCGCCCCGGTGGCGTATTCGCCGATGTCGGGTCCGATCACCATGTACAACCCGCTCGGCACGCCCGACGTGCCGGAGGGTTTCGGCGGTCGCAGGCATCGTCCCGAAACCATCGAGGGTGCCGCGCAGGCGCGTCCGCTGCGGGAGACCCCGCCGGAATTCGCGCCGGAGGAGCCGAAGCCGGGCGGTCGCGCCGCGCGTCGCCGCGCGAAGGAGGCCGCGGAGGCGGCGGGCGGTTTCGCCCCGGATAGTCGTGCCCCGGAGTCGGGGCCGATGGGTCGGATCGCCGAACCCGCTCGTGCGCCCGAAACCGCCTTGCCCGGCCGCACGCCCGGCCCGAATGGTCATGCGCCGGAATTCGGTCCGGGTCGTGTACCCGAGTTCGGTGCGAATGGTCGCGGTCCGGAGTTGGGTGCGAATGGTCGCAGCTCCGAGTTCGGTGCGAATGGTCGCGGCCCAGAGTTCGGTGCGAATGGTCGCGGTCCGGAGTTGGGTGCGAATGGTCACGCGACGGAGTTCATGCCGCGCGCGCCCGAGTTCGGGCCGAACGGTCGCGCTCCAGAGTTCGGAGCGAGCAACCGTGCGCCTGAGCTTGGTTCGATTGGCCGTGCGCCCGAGCTTGGCTCGATTGGCCGTGCACCCGAGTTCGGTCCGAATGGTCGGGTATCCGAGTTCGGCGCGAACAGCGTCGCACCGGAGTTCGACGCGAAGGGCCGGGTTCCGGAGTTCGGGAGGCGCACTCCGGGGGCCGACCCGGCAGGTCGCGCGCCCGAGTTCGGGCCGAACGGCTATGCGCCCCCGTCGGGTGGCATCCCCGAGCAGCGGGATCGGTCCAGGGCCGGCGCGCCGCGCTCGGGCGAGATCCCGGAGCAGCGTGACTGGTCACGCGGATCGAATCCCGAAGCGCCGCAGGGCGATTCGGATCGACGAAACGGTAGGCGGGGATCCGCGCTGCCTGCGTGGTCCGCGCGCAGGCACAAGTCCGCCGAATCGCCCGAGCCGCCACCGCAGACCGGCGGTATGACGGCCGCTTGGTCGCTGGCCAGCCAGGATCAGCAACTGCTGTCCGGCCCCACGGTGGCGGGCGACCTGATGCGCGAGGGGGTGGACCGGGCCGAGCGCGCCGCTGAGGGGCGCAAGGGCCGCGGCAAGCGCGGTCGCGCCGCCGACAACGATTTCGCCGACGAGAACAGGACCGAGGTCTACGCCTCGGTCAGCTTGCGCAAGGATGTCGACGACGTCGCGGACGAGGCCGAACCGGAGTCCCCGCGCCCCGGCCGCTCCGCCAGTCGCCGCGCCCGCGTCGCCAAACCCACCGAGGCCGACAATCGCAAGCAGTGGTTGATCCTCGGCGGGCAAAGCGTAGGGGCCGCCGTCGCGGGCATGCTGCTGTTCAAGGGTTTCGAGCGCATGTGGGAGATGCTGCCGTGGGTCGCGTTGACCCTGGCCATGGTGGTGATCCTCGGTCTGGTCGCTCTGGTTCGCATCCTGCGTCGCACCGACGACATCCTGTCCACGGTCATCGCGGTGGTCGTCGGCAGCTTCGTCACGCTGGGGCCGCTAGCCTTCCTACTCAGCACCAACTGAGTCAGGGAGCGGCTGTGGGGAATTCCGAACAGGCCGGCGGCACGCGCGAACAGGATCCGGCGGGTTCCGCCGCGCCGATCCTGGTCGGCCTGTCCACGGCCTCGGTGTATCCGCAGAACGCGGAGGCCGCCTTCCGCTACGCGGCCGAACTCGGCTACGACGGCATCGAGCTGATGGTGTGGGCCGAACCGGCAAGCCAGAGCATTGCCACCGTGCAGGCGTACGCGCACAAGTACGGTGTGCCCGTGCTGGCCGTGCATGCGCCGTGCCTGCTCATCTCGCAGCGGGTCTGGGGCGCGGATCCGGCGGCCAAGCTGGTACGCAGTGTGCACACCGCCGAGGCGCTCGGTGCGGACACCGTGGTGGTGCATCCGCCGTTCCGGTGGCAGCGCCGCTACGCCGAGAATTTCGCCGATCAGGTGGGTGAGCTCGAGGAGGCGAGTCCGGTGCGGGTCGCGGTGGAGAATATGTTCCCCATGCGCGCCGACACCCTGTTTCGGCGCGGCGCGGATGTGAAACGCCTCGAGAAGCGCGGCGGCCCCGGCCTGGCGGTGACGGCCTTCAGCCCGTCCTTCGATCCGACCGACACGGGTTTCCGGCACTACACCCTCGATCTGTCGCATACGGCCACGGCGGGCGCGGATCCGCTGGCGCTGGCCGCGCGCATGGGAAACGGCCTGGCACACCTGCATCTGGCCGACGGACGCGGCGCGGCCCATGACGAACATTTGATTCCCGGCGAGGGCGCCCAGCCGTGCGCCGAGGTGTGCGCCATGCTGGTTCGCACCGGATTCACCGGTCACGCGGTGGCCGAGATCAATACCCAGAACGCGCGGACCGCCACCGAGCGTGTCGCCATGCTGCGCCGCACCCTGGAGTTCGCCCGCACCCATCTGGGTGGGTCCGCCGACACACCCCCTACCGAGGCGCCGGAGCATTCGCACGCGGGGCGCGACTGACCGACTGAACAGTTCGCGGGTGTGCCGTCCAGGCGCACCTCCGCCTTCGCTCCGGCCATGCGCGGGGCGACGGACGGCTTCGTCTGCTGCGCCCATTAGTCTTGAATCCCATGACGAGGATTGCGGTGATCGGCGGCGGTCGGATCGGTGAGGCGTTGGTCGCCGGATTGCTCGAATCCGGGCGGGCGGCGAAGGATCTGGTCATCGTGGAGCCCCACGCGGACCGGGCGACCCAGCTCGCGAGCCGATTCGAGGTGCGGGTCACCGAATCGGTCGAGGATGCCGCGCTCGGCGCGGACCTGGTGGTCATCGCCGTCAAACCCGGCGATGTGGACGCGGTGCTGACCGATCTGAGCAAGGCCGTCATCGGCGGCGACGGGGACCAGGTGCTGGTCTCGCTTGCCGCGGGCGTGCCGACGGCCCGACTCGAGCGGCCGCTGCCCGCCGGATTCCCGGTGGTGCGGGTCATGCCGAATACGCCGATGCTGGTCGGTCAGGGCATGTGCGTGGTGGCGCCGGGTCGGTATGTGAATGCCGAGCAACTGGCTCAGGTCACCGAGATGCTCGGCGCGGTCGGTCGGGTAGCCACCGTCGCCGAATCCCAGATGGACGCCGTGACGGCGGTCTCCGGTTCGGGTCCGGCCTATTTCTTCCTGATCGCCGAGGCCATGATCGACGCGGGCGTGGGTCTCGGCCTGTCCAGGGATATCGCCACCGAACTCGTGGTGCAGACCATGGTCGGCTCGGCCGCCCTGCTCGACGAGTCCGATCAGAGCCCTGTCGAGCTGCGCGCTGCGGTCACCTCGCCCGCGGGCACCACCGCGGCGGCCGTGCGCGAACTCGAGCGCGGCGGTGTCCGCTCGGCTTTCTACGAGGCACTGCACGCCGCGAAGGATCGTTCTGCAGAACAGGGCGGCGTGAGCGACGGGACCGGAGGAGGTAGCGCAGCGTGACCACGGAGGGACCCGCGAGCGCCGCAATCAGACACCGCGGCGTGAGCGACGGGACCGGAGGAGGTAGCGCAGCGTGACCACGGAGGGACCCGCGAGCGCCGCAATCAGACACAGCGGTGTGGAGGGATAACTCTCTCGCCATCCGGAAAACGCTCCGGTGGGCGGTGAATGAAACATCGCGCATCGGTCCGATGACCGGTCGGTTCTCAATCGGAAAACCCGATTTCTCACACCCGTCGCAGTAATCCCACTGGCCCCGCTAAGCTTCAAGGAGCACGTGCGTGTCTGTTCCGCCGGTGGGGAAGCCGGCGGCGCGGACGTGCCGGAGGTCAATGGTGCGATGATGTCTTCGAACAAGATGTCGGCTAATAATGGCGGGTCGTCCGGTGCCGGTGCACCGGGCGGTCGGGGCGCTCAGCCCGTACTAGGCGGCGGAACACAGTTCCTCACGGTCGCCGAGGTCGCCGGTCTCATGCGGGTCTCCAAGATGACGGTGTACCGGCTCGTGCATTCCGGCGAGCTGCCCGCGGTGCGGGTCGGCAGATCCTTCCGGGTTCATGCCAAAGCGGTGCACGACTATCTGGAGACGTCCTACTTCGATGCTGGTTGAGGTCGGTCGAATCAGGCCGGTCAAGCCCCGCACCCCTGCATAGTGCCGGATCGAGACGAGCCGGTACGATGAACCCTCGGTTCGTGTTCGCCCGCCGCCGGGCACCGCTGCGGTGCACCGTGGTTCCCGGCGGCGCGGACATGGGGCGTGAGGCTTGCCGAACGACCGACAACGAACGTACGTGAAGGCGTGCGTGCCGAGTAGAGAGAACGCGAGGAACAACCCTATGGGTTCTGTGATCAAGAAGCGCCGCAAGCGTATGTCGAAGAAGAAGCACCGCAAGCTGCTTCGCCGCACGCGTGTTCAGCGTCGCAAACTCGGCAAGTAAGCGCGCCTGAGCGGCAGGCCCGCCACCGTCACGGTGGCGGGCCTGTTCGTATTTCCGGGACGTGTGTGCACCGTCACAGCGCCATGAATTTTCATCCCATATTTCGGATTCGAAATTAGTTGCGGCATCGCGGCGGCAATGTCTGTTTCGGGTGATTGAAGTCATCGTTAGAAGCTGGTAAATACCCTCGGGGTCACCCGTGACAGCGGCTACTCTGAATGGGATCAGGGGGCCACGAGAACATCAATAGAGCAGGTGGGATCCGGTGGTGGATTCTGACGTTATCGACCAGACGCGGGCGATCGACAACGCACCTCGGGTGGTGCTCGTGACCGGTGCCAGCCGCTTCTTCGGTGGCAATGCGGTGGCCCGCCTGGTGCGCGACACCCGGATCGAACGTGTCATCGCCGTCGATACCATGACCCCCGGTCCGGAGCTCCGCCGCCGCATGGGCCGCGCCGAACTCGTCCGGGCCGATATTCGAAATCCCTTGATTCGCAAGGTGATCGGCGGAAACAACGTCGATACGGTGATCCACGCGGGTATGCTCACCCGCCCGCCGTCGGGCGGCGGTCGCGCGGTGATGAAGGACCTCAATGTGCTCGGGTCCATGCAGTTGCTGGCCGTCTGTCAGAAGACGCCGTCGGTGCGCCGGGTCGTGGTGCGTTCCTCCTCGGCGATCTACGGCACCAGCGCGCAGGATCCGGCGAAATTCACCGAGGAAATGAGCGCGCGCACCCCGCCGAGTGGTTCGTTCGCGCGCGACATGATCGAAATCGAGGGATTCGTCCGGGGTTTGGCGCGACGACGGCCCGATATCGCGGCGACCATTCTGCGATTCGCGCCGATCGTCGGTCCGCGGATGGCGGGTCGTGGCGCGCAGTATCTGCGTCCCCCGTTCACCCCGACGGTTCTCGGCCGCGATGCCCGCCTGCAGTTCGTGCACGAGGAGGACGCGGTGGCGGCGCTGGCCGAGGCCGCGTCGGCCGGTCGCGGCGGCACGTTCAATATCGCGGGCGATGGCGCGCTGGCCCTGTCGCAGGCGGTGCGGCGCGCCGGACGTCTCGAACTGCCGATCCCGTTTATCCTGTTCCGCACCGCCGGACGGGTTCTGATGGGGCCGGTGCTGCGGCAGTTCACCGGCGAGCAGCTCGACTATTTCCATTTCGGCTGCGGGCTGGACACCACTCGCATGCGCACCGAGCTCGGCTTCCATCCGCGCTGGACGACGGTGCAGGCATTCGACGACTACATCGGGGGCGCAGCGCTGCGGCCCGTCATCGATCCCGGCTGGATCGATGTGGCGGAACGGAAACTGCTCGGCCTGGTCGGGGCCGGTACGGGAGCACAGTCATGAACGAGGTAGCGAAGGTCATCCACCTGCACGACCTACCGGAGCCGCGGCCGCGTCCGGCGGCGCGGCGCTGGCCATCGGGCGGTGAGCCCGCGCCGGTGACCTCACTGTCGGACCGGTTGGCCGCTGTCGAACCGCAAGCGCCGCAATCGATCTCGGATGCGATCCGGGGTGAGATCGGCAAGACGATCACGCGGGCGGCGGAATTCGCGCGCCGCAGGATCACCGGCGACTACCAGGTCGACGAATTCGGCTTCGACGAGCACCTGCTCGAATCGTTGCTGCTGCCCGCGCTGCGGCCGCTGTCGCAGCTGTGGTTCCGGGTGCAGGTCAGTGGTATGGAGAACATCCCCGAGGCGGGTGCGGCGCTGATCGTGGCCAATCACGCGGGCACCCTCCCGCTGGACGGTCTGATGCTGCAACTGGCCGTGCACGACCGGCACCCCAAACAGCGGGCGCTGCGTTTGCTGGCCGCCGACCTGGTCTTCGAACTGCCGGTCCTCGGGGTGCTGGCCCGCAAGGCCGGACACACCCTGGCCTGCCGTCCCGATGCCGAACGCCTGCTGCGCGGCGGCGAACTCACCGGTGTCTTTCCGGAGGGCTTCAAGGGCATCGGCAAGAACTACGCCGACCGATACAAGTTGCAACGCTTCGGCCGGGGCGGATTCGTGGCCGCAGCGGTGCGTACGGGCGCGCCCATCATTCCCTGCGCCATTGTCGGTTCGGAGGAGATCTATCCGAAACTGGCCGATATCAAGCCGCTGGCCCGGCTGCTCGGACTGCCGTACTTCCCGGTGACGCCGCTGTTCCCGCATCTGGGTCCGCTGGGTGCGGTGCCGCTGCCGTCCAAGTGGTACATCGAATTCGGAACCCCCATTTCCACAACGGATTACGAACCCGAGGCGGCCGACGACCCGATGAGCATGTTCGAGGTCACCGATCAGGTCCGCGAGAACATCCAGCAGACCCTGTACAAACTGCTCACCAAGCGCCGCAACGCTTTTACCGGCTAGCGCGTACCTCCGCCTTCGCGGCGGCGGCTGATCACCGCGGCCACCGCGCCGCCCGCCGCGCCCAATACCAATGCCGTGGGCACGCCGACCCTGGCGGCTTTGCGTCCGGTGCGGAAATCGCGAATCTCCCAGCCGCGATTCTTGGCCACCTCGCGCAGATCCGAATCCGGGTTGATGGCCACGGCCGTGCCGACGAGTGTCAGCATCGGCACGTCATTGTGGCTGTCGGAGTAGGCGGTACAGCGTTTGAGATTGAGCCCCTCGCGAATCGCCAAGGTGCGCACCGCGTGTGCTTTGCCGAGGCCGTGCAGGATATCGCCGACGAGGCGACCGGTGAATTTGCCGTCCACGCTCTCGGCCACCGTGCCGAGCGCGCCGGTGAGGCCGAGGCGTTTGGCGATCACCTGGGCCAACTCCACCGGGGTGGCCGTGACCAGCCACACCTGCTGGCCCGCGTCCAAATGCATCTGCGCCAGCGCGCGGGTGCCCGGCCAGATCTTGTCGGCGATGATCTCGTCGTAGATCTCCTCGCCGAGTGCGGCCAATTCGGCGGTGGAGCGGCCCGCGATGAAGGCGAGCGCCTTCTCCTTGCCGCTGGCCATATCGGTGCTGTTCTCCTTGCCGGTGACCCGGAATTTCACCTGCTTCCACGCCATGTCGACCAGATCGGCGGATTTGAAGTATTTGCGCGCGGCCAGTCCGCGCGCGAAGTGCACGATCGAGGCGCCCTGCACCATCGTGTTGTCCACATCGAAGAAGGCGGCCGCGGTGAGATCGCGCGGGGCCTCCGGCTGCGCCTCGGCGGTGGCCAGTTCGGCGTCGTGCAGCGCCAGCGCCGCGTCGGCGCTGGCCTCGCCCGCCACATTGGCCCGCACCTCCTCCTCGCTCGGCCCGAAGGGGCTGCGTGAGATCCGCGCCAACTGCTCTTGCAGACTCTGCCCGATCGCGCCCCGGCCCCAGCGGGCCGGGAATTCCCCGAATCGGCCCGCGATGGAACCCGACTTCCCGCCTGTCGCAGCGGATTCCGTGCCCGTCGATGCCGAGCCGGTTGATGAGCCCGATGTTTTCACGTCCGACGATTCCGGCCGCTCGGATTCGCTAGTCGAATGCGCACGGGCCGACACCGAATCAGCCGCCCCCGAATCCCCGGCCCGCGAACCGCGGGCCTCTTTCGATCGTTCCGGCACCAGTACCTCCGCCCGTCGCGCGAACCACGTCCACATTAACCGGATCGAGTGACAGCCATACCGACTCGGCGGCGCCGGGTGGTTTGTCCGGGCGGGATTTAATGGCTGTCATGACCAATCCCACACATTCGGTGACCCTGCTGACCCGCGCGGGCTGCGGCCTGTGCGTGCGCGCCCTGGATCAACTGCGCGGCATCTGCGCCGATTTCGGGATCGAACCCGGCGCCATCGATGTGGACGAGATCGCGTCGACCAATCCCGCGCTGCGGGCCGAATTCGGCGACCGTCTCCCGGTGGTGCTGCTCGACGGTCGCGAACACAGCTATTTCGACGTGGACGAATCCCGCCTGCGCGCCGACCTGAGCTGACCGAACAAACCGCCCGCCTCCCGCGAAATCCCGGCATCGCGGTGGATGATTTACCTACCGCGCCCACCGAGGACCCCACCCCGCCGGAGATGACATGAACCACATTCCACGGTCACCTCTGCCGCACGCCCACCCCGCCGCGAGCGAGTCGTCCGAGCGAGATTCGCTGCCGTCTCGCCGCGCGGCGGCCGAAGCGCACGAGCCGAAGACGCAAGTCCCGGCCGTTTCGGTGCGGGACACCGCAGGCCTCGAACAGGCAACCGAAGCGCGGCCGATAATTACTGAGCCGCAATTCACCGACTTTGTGCAGGGCTTCACAAGCGGTTACGGTGGTGGCACGCGACCCGCAGTGCCGAGGTCGCGAACCCACCCCTGAAATCCGAAACATCGACCGACGGCACCGGACCGCCTTCCGGAAGCCGGGTCGACCGACGACCCGGACCGCGCTCGGGCCGGACGAGGAGCCGACGACGTGACAGAGCAGCATGAGGCGCCGAGCGGTGTCTCCAGGGCTCTGCAGAAGGACATCCCGCAGGCCACGGTGGCGCGGTTGGCCGCTTACCTTCGGGTCCTCGCCATGTTGGCCGACGACGGTGTTGCCATCGTATCGAGTGAGGAACTGGCTGTCGCGGCGGGTGTCAATTCGGCGAAGTTGCGCAAGGACCTGTCATTTCTCGGCCCCAACGGCGTGCGCGGTGTCGGCTATGACGTGGTGAAGCTGCACACCAGGATCGAGGATGTGCTCGGCCTGTCCCAGGGGCATCGAGTCGTGCTGGTCGGTGCGGGCAATCTCGGTCGCGCGCTGGTCGGCTACGGCGGCTTCCAGCGGCGCGGATTCAGTGTGGTCGGCATGTTCGACAGCGATCCCGAGGTGATCGGGCGCGAGGTGGCCGGATATGTCGTCGGCGACGTGGCCGAGCTGATCGGATCGGTTGCCGCGCTCGCGCCCACCATCGCGGTGCTCACCGTGCCCGACGAGGCGGCCCAGGACGTTTGCGACAGATTGGTCGCCGCCGGGCTCCAGTCGATTCTGAGCTTCGCCGCCTGTGAGCTGAACGTGCCCGGCAGCGTCGAGGTGCGCCGCGTCGATCTCGCCGTCGAACTGCAACTGCTCTCGTTCGAGACGGCGCGCAACGCCGCAGCGCCCGCCGAGGCGGCGCTGTCGGAGGTGGTGCACGCGGTCTCCTCGGGTCGCATCGCGCACCGGGTTCCGCCCTCGCACGCCGCGCCCGCGCATCCCGTGCTCAAGCACGGCCGTACGTCCACGAAACATTCGACAACATCCCATTCGGCAACGGAGCCTTCCAGCAAGGGATCGGTGGTTTAGGGCATGAGTGTTCTGCTAGTCGGGATTTCGCATCGGAGCGCGCCGGTGTCGGTGCTGGAGAAGGTCGCGATCACCGATACCGACCGCCCCAAGCTGATCGACCGCCTGCTGGCCTCCAGCCACGTCTCCGAGGCGATGATCGTGTCCACCTGCAACCGCGTCGAGGTGTACGCGGTGGTGGACGCCTTCCACGGCGGCCTCGCCGAGATCGGCGAGCTGCTCACCAAACATTCGGGTCTACCGCTGCCGGATCTGACCAAGCACGCCTATGTCCGCTACAGCGAGGCCGCCGCCGAACATCTGTTCGCGGTGGCCAGCGGCCTGGATTCCATGGTGGTCGGCGAACAGCAGGTGCTCAGCCAGATCCGCGGCGCCTACGCCTCGGCCGACGCGCAGCAGGCCGTCGGACGCACCCTGCACGAGTTGGCCCAGCACGGACTGCGGGTCGGCAAACGGGTGCACGCGGAGACGGGGATCGACCGGGCCGGGGCCTCGGTGGTCTCGGTGGCGCTCGATCGCGCCGGGCAGGTGCTCGGCGACCTGACCGGCCGCACCGCGGTCGTGGTGGGTGCGGGTGCGATGGGCGGACTGTCGGTGGCGCACCTCTCCCGCGCGGGCGTGCGCCGGATCCTGGTGGTGAATCGCACCGCGCAGCGCGCCGAGCGGCTCGCCGAGACCGCGCTCTCGCACGGCGTATCCGCCGCCGAGGGCATGGAGCTGTCGCGGCTGCCGCAGGCCATGGCCGCCGCCGACCTGGTGCTCACCTGTACCGGCGCGGTCGGCGCGGTGGTCGGCCTCGCCGATGTGCATCGCGCGTTGAGCAGCGAAAACCGCTCCGCCACAAGACCGCTCGTCTTCTGCGACCTCGGCCTGCCCCGCGATGTGGAACACGCGGTAGCCGGCCTGCCCGAGGTCACCGTGATCGATATCGAATCCCTGCAGCGCGATCCGGCCGCGGGCGCGGCCGCCGCCGACACCGCGGCGGCCCGCGCCATCGTCGCCGAGGAACTGGCCAAATACCTTGCCGGACAGCGGATGGCCGAGGTCACCCCGACCGTGGCCGCGCTGCGTCAGCGCGCCGCCGAGGTGGTCGAAGCCGAACTGCTGCGCCTGGATTCGCGGTTGCCCGGTCTGGCCCATCCCGAACGCGACGAGGTCGCGCGCACGGTGCGTCGCGTGGTCGACAAACTGCTGCACGCGCCGACGGTGCGCGTCAAACAGTTGGCCTCCACACCGGGCGGCGACAGCTACGCCGAGGCGCTGCGCGAGCTTTTCGAACTCAAACCCGGTGCGGCGCAAGCGGTCGCCGCACCTACGGAGGTCGGCGCGATCGGTGAGCCGACCGACGACTTCACCGCCGGACATCGCGGAGACGATCAGGAGCAGCAGGTATGACGATGGTGCACAAGGAGGACGATGTGACGAGCGCGGGCACGCGGTCGCCGTGGCGCATCGGCACCAGGGGCAGCCTGCTGGCCTTATCGCAGGCGGGCATCTTCCGCGACGCGCTGATCGCCGCCGGGCATCCGGCCGAACTGGTGGTCGTCAAGACCGCGGGCGATCTGTCCGCCGACCCGGTGGAGCGGATCGGTGTCGGTGTGTTCACCTCCGCGCTGCGCGATGAACTGATCGCGGGCCACATCGATATCGCCGTGCATTCCTACAAGGATCTGCCCACCGCGGCGGATCCGCGTTTCACCATCGCGGCCATTCCCGCTCGCGAGGACCCGCGCGACGCGCTCGTCGCCCGCGACGGCCTAGTGCTCGGCGAACTCCCTGCGGGCGCGCGCATCGGCACCTCGGCTCCGCGCCGGGCCGCGCAGTTGCGCGCGCTCGGGCTGGGGTTGGAGATCGTGCCGCTGCGCGGCAATCTGGACACCCGGTTGCGCAAGGTCGCCGAGGGCGAACTCGACGCGGTCGTAGTGGCCAGGGCCGGTCTGGCCAGAATCGGTCGGACCGACGCGATCACCGAGTCGCTGGAGCCGGTGCAGATGCTGCCCGCACCCGCACAGGGCGCGCTGGCCGTCGAATGCCGCAGCGACGACCCGGCGCTGGTGGCGGCGCTGGCACCCTTCGACGACGCGGCCAGCAGAGCCGCCGTCCTGGCCGAGCGTGCATTGCTGGCCACGCTGGAGGCGGGGTGCACCGCCCCGGTCGGCGCGCTGGCCGAGGTCGTCGAATCGCTCGACGACGACGGACACGTCGTCGACGAGCTGTCGCTGCGCGGTTGCGCGGCGGCAGTGGACGGATCCGAGGTGTTGCGCGCCTCCGTGGTCGGCGCACCGCACGATGCGGCGGCGCTGGGCCGCGCGTTGGCCGCGGAGTTGCTCGATATGGGCGCCCGTGAGCTGCTGGGCGCGACACAGCCCGACACCGGGTCACAGAACTTTGCCAATTCCAGTCCGATGGAGAACCTCCAATGAGTGAGCGCAGCGAGCGAATCATCGACACCGCGTCTTCGGACACGACCGCCTCGAACGTCAGCGAGGTGCTGTCGTGAGTCGAGCGACCAAGAAGCATCCTGGTCGGATTCTTTTCGTCGGGTCGGGACCCGGCGACCCGGCGCTGCTGACCGTGCGCGCCCGCGAGGTGCTCGGGCGCGCGACACTGGCCTTCACCGATCCCGATGTGGACAAGGGCGTGCTGGCCCTGATCGGGATCGAGGTCCCCGAGGAGCCGGACGGCAGCAGCCCGGTGGATGTGCGCCCGGCCCTGGGCGAACCGGCGGAGGTGGCCAAGACGCTGATCGCCGAGGCCCGCACCGGACACGATGTGGTGCGCGTGGTCGCCGGCGATCCGCTGACCACCGATTCGGTGATCGCCGAGGTCACCGCCGTCACCCGCGCGCACATGGTGTTCGAGGTGCTGCCCGGCCTGCCCAACGCCTCCGCCGTGCCCAGCTACGCCGGAATCGCGCTCGGCTCCGGCCACACCGAGGCCGATGTGCGCGGCGAGGTGGACTGGGCGGCGCTGGCCGCCGCACCCGGCCCGCTGGTCCTGCACGCCACCTCCGGTCATCTGGCCGAGACGGCGAGCGCACTGGTGGAGCACGGTATGGCCCCGCAGACCCCGGTGGCGGTCACCGTGCGCGGCACCACGCGCCAGCAGCGCACCATCGAGGCCACCCTGGCCACACTGAACAGCGCCGCATCCGAATTGGTCGGCCCGCTGGTGGTGACGGTCGGCAAGGCCGTCGCGGGCCGCTCGAAGATGTCGTGGTGGGAGTCGCGCGCCCTGTACGGCTGGACCGTGCTGGTGCCGCGCACCAAGGATCAGGCCGCCGAGATGAGCGAGCGGCTGGTCACCCACGGGGCCATCCCCATGGAGGTGCCGACCATCGCCGTCGAGCCGCCACGCAGCCCGGCCCAGATGGAACGCGCGGTGAAGGGCCTGGTCGACGGCCGCTACCAGTGGGTGGTGTTCACCTCGACCAACGCGGTGCGCGCGGTGTGGGAGAAGTTCGCCGAATTCGGTCTGGACGCGCGCGCGTTCTCCGGTGTGAAGATCGCCTGCGTGGGCGAGGCCACCGCCGAGAAGGTGCGCTCCTTCGGCATCAATCCGGAACTGGTGCCCAGCGGGGAGCAGTCCTCGGAGGGTCTGCTGGCCGACTTCCCGCCCTACGACGACGTTTTCGACCCGGTGAACCGGGTGCTGCTGCCCCGCGCCGACATCGCCACCGAAACCCTCGCCGAGGGCCTGCGCGACCGGGGCTGGGAGATCGACGACGTCACCGCCTACCGCACGGTGCGCGCCTCGCCGCCACCCGCCGAGACCCGCGAGATGATCAAGACCGGCGGCTTCGACGCCGTGCTGTTCACCTCCTCCTCGACGGTGCGCAATCTGGTCGGCATCGCGGGCAAACCGCACGCGCGCACCATCGTGGCCTGCATCGGCCCCAAGACCGCCGAGACCGCCATCGAATTCGGACTGCGGGTGGATGTGCAGCCCGAGGTGGCGCAGGTGGGTCCGCTGGTGGAGGCACTGGCCGAACACGCGGCCCGACTGCGCGCCGAGGGGCTGCTGCCGCCGCCGCGCAAGAAGAGCCGCCGCAGCCGCTGACCACACGCCCGCACCGGAATCCGGTGCGGGCGTGCTCTTTCTGACTCGCGGCGTTCGCGGGTTCCTTCGTGGTTACGCTGCGCTGCCTCCTTCGGTCCCGTCGCTCACGCCGCGGTGTCTGATTGCGGCGCTCGCGGGTCCCTCCGTGGTTACCTGCCGTGCTCGGCCGCGGTCCTCAGCGCCTGGTTCGCATCATGTCGCGCACCAGGCGGCAGGTGAGATTGGACGGCGGGCGAATGCCGACCAGATCCGCGGTGCGGCGGATTTTCTCGTTATCGGCCTGGCTGGCCCGATAGGTACCCGAATCCAGTAGGGCGATGGCCAGCCGCATGGCCTTGAGCCGCCGATTGTGGGTGACATACCAGGAGCGTGGACGTCCGGCGGGCAGCGGTCGTTTGAGCAGCGGCGCATAGGGGCCGTCGATGACGACCGGGGCGGGCTTGGGCACGAGATCCTCCCATCGCGAATGTGTTCAACCCCCTCGAACACATCTTCGAGTATATCGCCGGGCACCGACAGATTCCGACGGTCGACTCAATCGCCGCCGCCCCCACCCCCGCCGCCACAGTTGGCACCGCCGCCGCAACTGGATTGGCTCGTGCCGAGATCCCCGACGAACCAACTCGAGGTTTCGCTACCCCCACCTCCGCTACCGCCGCCGCCGGTGCGGCGGGTTGCTTTGCGGGTGCTTCGTTCCTTTTCGAGATACTCCTTCAAGTCGAAGGTCCTGCGGTGGAAGCCGTCGCCGAGCGCCGGATCAAGGGGATCGGGAGTCGGGGCGGCCCGGTAGTTGGCGAGGAATTCGGCGACCCCGACCGGCGCGGGTGGGAGCGGAGTGGTCGGGCGGCGAAACTCCTCGAAGGCTGCCACCGGGGCGGAATCGATTGTGCGGGAAAGATATTCGATCGGGTAGGCCGGTGCGAAGGGCAGGTATTCGACCTCCGCGAGCCAGGAGGTCGGCACGGCGGCGGGAAGTTTGCGCCACCGTCCCGAAACGCAGACTTGGAATAGGGGAGTGCTTCGACCCGCCGATTGCGGTCCGCCGCCGACCGAGACCGCGATATCGTGGCGATCGACGGTCCCGAACATCTCCGCCCGGTGATCGTCGATGACATCGTCGAAAACCGTGTAGTCGCCCTGATTGTCGGTGGAGATTCCCCGTTCGGCGAGCAGGTCGACGGCGCGCATGAGGGTGCGGATTCCCGCCTCGATATCGTCGAGTTCGCGCCGCACGGTGCACACGACACGAACTCGATGTTTTCTAATCTGCCAGTGCCGTCGAATGATTCGCGGGTCAGGCCAGGATTCGGCCACTGCGGGCCACCACCGGATCAGCGCGTCGGTCGCGGCGGCGGACGCCGCCGCGAGGTCGGTTCGATCGAAATCGGCCTTCGTCTGTCCGCCAACGAACAGCGGGCGGCGCGGCACTCGCGATTCGGTGCTGCCCGCGCGCGCCTGTGGCCAGAGCACGCCGGGTGGCAGCGGATCCGGCAGCGTCAGCGGGGAAAGGTGCGGAGCGTGCGCCGAGTCCGGTGGTCTGCGCACCTCCCTCGTCATGGATCGGTTGCGGCGCAGTTCGTCCCGGAACGGCGCGAGCGGGGTGCGCGACTGCGCCGCGACCGATTCGCGACGGAATTCGAGGATTTCGTCCAACGGGAACGGCGAGGGGACTCGGGCGAGGATCTGCCCGATCGGACCGCCCGGCAGCGGCGGCGACTCCCGGCGGGTCCACAGCAGCGCACCGTGCGCGCGGACCGCGGATTGTGTGGCGGTCAGCGGCTTCCCGCTGCGGTAGATACCGGTCAACCCATTGTGTTCACCGGCACGCACCATGGCCAGGTTGACCTGACCGGCCAATGCCTCCTCCGGAGTGTGGGAACGTCGGGGCGGCAGTTGCGCATTCGAGTCCAGTTGCACCAGATAGCACCGGGCGCCGTGGCGCGTTGGTTGGTCCGCGGGCAGTCGCCACGCCCGCCACAGCGCCGCCGTGCCGGGGAGGGCGGCCACGGTCGCCACCACCGCGCTGTCGACCGGATCCAGCAGCATGCGGTGCAATCCGACGTAGTCGGACAGGTCGGTGAGATCGAGCCGCTGCGGCATGCGCCACCATCCGGCGCGAAGCGTCCTCGGTCCGATGGCGGCGAACCGGTGCGCTACCTTTTCGTCTCGTGACGGTTGGGGAATCGCGGTATCGCCCAGCAGATTCCGGGCCGCGAGGGCCGCGCGGAACAGTGCCACGCCGTCGACGAATTCCGGTGGCGGACCCGCGCCGCGCAGGTGGGCCAGGAATTCCGGATCGGGCGCCGCGCCGTGGCGGTCGAGATAGTAGGCCGCCGCCTCGGGCCACACCCAGTATCCGTCGGTGCGCAGGGTCATCGGCACCACGGCGCCGCGATTCGGTTGCTTTATATCCCGTGCGCGACAAGTGGATTCGCGGACGATCGGCGCGGTGCGCAGATAGTGGAGCGGGCCGTCGATATGATCCGGACGCTGCCCGACAGTGACTCGAGGTTCCGGATCGGCGTAGGCGCCGGGAAGGCGCACCGCGATATTCGTCGCCGCCCACAGCAATGCCGCGCCCGCGCGCGCCGCGAGGTGATACAGCGGCAGCGGATCCCGCGACCCATAGACCTCCACCTGCGCCTCCGGCTCGCCCGCACCGTGCAGGCGGGCCGCCGCCTCGGCGGCTATCGCCCAGGGGCGCAGCGGATCTCGCAGCTCGACCAGGTACACCCGCTTCGCCGCACCGTCGACTTCCGTCGCGGAATATCGCCACGTCCGCCACACTCCGACAACGCCCGCGTGCCGCCCGATCGTGTTCAAAAGTGCCGCGTCCACGGAATCCACGGGGGTGTCGGCGAATTCGCGGCTTCCGGACCAGTCGCCGGTCAGATCCAGGGCGGGCAGGTCCCGTCCCGCGATCGGGCGGAAGCGGTACTGCGCCGCCGTCGGCGCCTCCGCCGCGACTCGCGTCCCGGCCGCGCCGCCCGGTGTATCCAGAATCCGTTCCAGCAGAACGTGATCCGCGCGCGCCACCCGCACGCCGAAGCGCTCAGATACCCGGATGACGGCCCGCGCCACCCCGGCGAGATCGTCCAGGGCGAGGCTGTAGCGCAGCTCGGTGAGCAACCCGTCCGGCAATCTGCCTGCGAGCCGCAGCAGCAGTGCGTGCGCGGCGGGCGTCGTGGACGGTGTCATCTGGCTCCTTCGCTCCGGCAAAACCTCCGCACGCATTCTGCCGCCGCGCTCGGCGTGTCGTCACCGCAATTCGCCGATGGAAAATGTTGCGCACCAGTTGGTTTCGAAATTCTACAAACCGGGCGGGATGGTTATTCGGCCGGATACGAAATCGTGTGCCGAATGCCCTGTTCGCGGGCGTAGTCGGCGAGTTGGGTGTCGAAACCGCCGATACCGCGCAGCATCCAGGTGTGGCCGGTGTGCTTGACCACCGCGATCGGGCCGCCGCTCTCGGCAGGCAATCGCGGCGGCGCGCCCTGCTCGTACCAGGACGCGGTGGACCACGGGAAGATATAGGCCCAGCCCACATCGAAGACCTGGTCCGGTGGTCCGAGCTGAAAAGGGTCGTTCGGATCGGCCGGGCTCGCGCCGTGTTGGGTCAACAGATGGCGGGCGCTGTTGCGCGCCACCCGAATATCGAGCGGGCCTACCGTGGGCATCGGGAAGGGGAGGTTCTCGTCCGGCATGCCGAGCAGGCGCAGGCCCGCCTCGCGCGAGACCCGGCAGGGTCTGCTCTCCAGTCTGATGAAGACGGTATGCGCGGTATCGGAGAAGCGCACCCGCACCAGCGCGTCCGCAGTATCGCCCACCAGGTGCTTGCCCCTGGACTGCCGCCACTCGTTCTCGTCGGGTGTCATGCCGAGTTCGTGGAATGCCTTGCGCGCCAAGGGCATCAGGGTCGCCTCGGCCATCTTGCGCGCGATGAATCCCACGCGGAACTCGAGTGCCGCGCCGTCGAGGGCGCGCCAAGACCGCAGCGTGGTGGATGGCGGCGGCAGCCCTCCGGTGAGCAGCGGCCACCACTGGGCCAGTGCGACCGCCGCCCACGATTCGAAGTCGGCGGCGCGTGCCAGCGAGGCGTCGGTCTGCCGATCGATCATGACTGCCCCCGGAGGTTCCGCGTCCGATTTGAAGTATGCGCCCTCGGTGGGGATCGCGCGCCCTGTCGGTGACACACGGCCTGTTCACATTCATTCGAGCCATGCACAGCCGCTCGGGCCGGCCGGTTCGAGGTGTGCGCGGCGGCGTAGGCTCGCGAATATGACCGGAATGGATCGTCCGCGACGGTTGCGCCGCACCCCGGCTCTGCGCCGCCTCGTCGCCGAAACCTCTTTGCAGCCAAGGAATTTGGTCTTGCCCATGTTCGTCGCCGACGGCTTGGACGAACCGCGCGAGATCGCGTCGATGCCCGGTGTGATGCAGCACTCCATGGATTCGCTGCGCAAGGCGGCGGTCGAGGCGGTGACGGCGGGCGTCGGCGGACTCATGCTGTTCGGCGTCCCCCGCCCGGAGGACAAAGACGCCATCGGCAGCCAGAGCAGCGACCCGCACGGCATCCTCAATCGCGGCCTGCGCGCCCTCGCCGACGAGGTGGGCGATGCCACGGTCATCATGGCCGACACCTGCCTCGACGAGTTCACCGATCACGGCCACTGCGGCGTACTGGACGCCCACGGCGCGGTCGACAATGACGCCACCCTGCACCGCTATGTGGAAATGGCGCTGGCCCAAGCGGATTCGGGTGCCGACCTGCTCGGCGCCAGCGGCATGATGGACGGCCAGGTCGGCGCGATCCGCCGGGGTCTGGACGCAATCGGCCGCACCGATACCGGCATCCTGGCCTACACCGCCAAATACGCCTCGGCCTTCTACGGTCCGTTCCGCGAAGCGGCCGGTTCCTCCCTGCAGGGCGATCGCCGCACCTACCAGCAGGACGCCGCCAATCGCCGCGAAGCCCTGCACGAACTCCAACTGGACCTGGCCGAGGGCGCGGATATCGTCATGGTCAAACCCGCCATGTCCTATCTGGATATCCTGCGCGAGGTCGCCGATAATTCGACGGTTCCGGTCGCGGCCTATCAGATCTCCGGCGAGTACTCGATGATTACCGCCGCCGCCGAACGCGGCTGGATCGATCGGCGCGCGGCCATTCTGGAATCACTGCTCGGCATCCGACGGGCGGGCGCGGATTTCGTGCTCACCTATTGGGCGACGGAGGCCGCGCACTGGGTGGCCTGAGCCGCAGGTATGGTGAGGGTTGTCACAGTGGACGGATTTACCGGTGGTGGGTGGTCAGCCGGATGATCGGAGGCTTCAATGCGCGTGGTCATTCCACAGCCGCACAGCGTGCGACGGGAATTGGTCGTACTGAGTCTGCTGATCGTATTCGGCCTGCTCACCATTGCCGTGCTACTGCTGCCGAGTTTGTCGCGCTGAGGTATTCACCGTGGCGCCGAGTCGCGAGGCCCGGCGCGGAGCGCAACAGTGACCGGGTCGCCCGGTGAGTGCTGAGTCGGTGCTGTTCGCCGAGCCCGGCGCGCGCTGGCGCAGCGTCGCCTACGGGCCGCTGCTGTGTCTGCTCGTTCTGGTCATCGAGGTGGCGACCGGCACCGATATCCACTGGTTCGCCCTTGCCTTCTGTGCCGTCCTGCTGGCGGGATTCGTTGTTTTGCAGGTCATCGCCGGGCGCAGACATGTCAGCGTCGCCCTCACCGATGACGCGCTGCGCTCGGGCGCCGAGACCCTGCCGCTGCGCACCATCGCGGAGGTGCTGCCCGAACGCGATGAGCACGCCAGGGATGATGAGGAGTGGGAGTCGGCGCGCGCACTCGGTGAACTCACCGGGGTGCCGCGCAGACGCAAGGGCATCGGGCTGCGCTTGGTCGACGGTGCGCTGGTGCAGGCGTGGGCCAAGGATCATCGCGGTCTGCGCGACGCACTCGGCACCGCCCTGGCGCGGGTGCCCGCTCCCGACGGCGAGTCGAGCGGAGAACGGAGTTGATGGTGCGGAAGTGGTCGGTGGTCCTGGTCGATGCGGTGGTAGCGGCGATCTGCCTGGTTGTCGCGGTTGTCAGTTGGCGCGCGGGCACCCACTCCACCGTCTTCGCCGCCGCCGGTGATATCCCGGCCTACACCTCCACCCGCTACGCGCCACCGTGGTTGCTGCTGGCCGGGTTGCTGGTCGTGGTCGCGGGTATCGCCGCGATCGATGGGATGGCGCGCGGTATCCGAACCATTCGGGCTTGACGGCGGAACCAGCGGGTCCGCCGCGCGATTGCTCGGATTTCGCCGCGGTGGATTAGCACGCTGTCGATTGCTGCCCCGAGCACCGGGATTCGGTGGCGCCGAGAAGGATCGCCGAATCGATAGATGGATTTCCGGTGCGGTGGATCCGAATTGTGACCAGCGGCCCCCTACCGCCGCGACCCCGCCCACGGGTAGCGTGCACGTGTTCGCGGCGCATTGGCGAACATTCGGAATATCCGTGCGGCCGTTAAGATTTCGACCGCTCACGGATTCAAGAAAAGCAAACGAAGGGTAGACCTGGTGAAGTCGTTGTTCGGTCGGATCGGTGCGGGTGTCGCGGTAATGATCGCGCTCGGCGTGGGAGCGGGCGCGGGTGGCGCGAGTGCGAATCCCGGAGCCCCTGAGCCGGTTCAGGTGTCGACGGCGCAGCCGAATTCGACGGCGGAGCAGGCGCGGCCGATCCTGGATTTCGTGCCGGAGACCGGTTCGGCGGGCCCCTACAACTCCTTCATGTGCATGTTGCACAGGATCCTGCCCGCCGCACCCTGCATGTACACGTAAAACCCTGCGGCGTCGACGGATTCGTCAAGCGGGGATCCGTTCAGCGCCAGTTCTGATAGAAGTCCAGGATGCGCCCGTCGCGGGAACCGGGCGCATTCAGGAAGACGGTGACCGAGCCGTCCGGATGAGCGGCCGCCTCCAGGAAGATCTGTCGCAGCGAGGCGTGCACCCCGCCGCTGTCGTCGCGGTAGATCTGGGTGTCGGGCTCGAGTCCCGCGCCCATCCGGTTCACCGGGACGACCATGGCTACCAGCGCGGGCAGCGGACCGTCGGCGAGACCGGCGGTCTCCGCGTGATTCAGGCGCAACCCGATCCGATCCGGCTGGCCGACGGGTTCGGCCGCCGCCGCGATACCCGATCCGGCGGTGAGCGCCGTCAACGCCGCGCCGATGATCGCGACAGTTCCGAGAATGATCCGCATTAGACCCTCCCACATCCCAGCGCCCTGTTTACGCTGGGCAACCTTACGCATCGGCGCTCGCGCGATGATCGAAATCGCGCACAATCCGGTTCGGCGTGTTGCGGCGTGGGTCACTCCACTACACCCTGTCGTCGACTCCGATTCGGCGGGCTGACAGACTGGATCGCGTGAGTTCTTCTCCGCGCGTGACCAGGTCGTCGGTACCGGTTTCGGCCCAACTTTTCGATCGGGCGAGTTCGGTGATCCCCGGTGGGGTCAACTCCCCGGTGCGCGCCTTCCGATCCGTCGGCGGCACACCGCGATTCATTGCTTCCGCACATGGCTGCACGCTGGTCGACGCCGACGGCAACGACTATGTGGACCTGGTGTCGTCCTGGGGTCCGATGATTCTGGGGCACGCGCATCCGGCTGTGGTCGAGGCCGTCCAGCGGGCCGCGGCGGGCGGGTTGTCCTTCGGCGCGCCGACCGAGGCCGAGATCGACCTGGCCGAGGCCATCGCCGCGCGGGTCGCGCCGGTGCAGCGGGTGCGGCTGGTCAACTCCGGCACCGAGGCCACCATGAGCGCGGTGCGGTTGGCCCGCGGTTACACCGGTCGCGGCAAGGTCATCAAATTCGCGGGGTGCTACCACGGTCACGTGGACGCGCTGCTGGCCGACGCGGGATCGGGTGTGGCGACGCTGGGTCTGCCCACCTCGCCGGGCGTCACCGGCGCGCAGGCGGCCGACACCATCGTGCTGCCCTACAACGATCTGGATGCCGTCGCCGCCGCTTTCGCCGAGTATCCCGGGCAGATCGCCTGCGTGATCACCGAGGCGGCCGCAGGCAATATGGGCGTTGTCGCGCCGCTGCCCGGATTCAACGCGGGTCTGCGCGAGCTCACCGCCGCGCACGGCGCGCTGCTCATCATGGACGAGGTGATGACGGGCTTCCGGGTCAGCGCCGCGGGCTGGTTCGGCGTGGAGGGTGTCGCGGGCGATCTGTACACCTTCGGCAAGGTGATGAGCGGCGGACTGCCCGCCGCGGCCTTCGGCGGACGGGCCGAGATCATGAATCAACTGGCTCCGCTCGGACCGGTCTACCAGGCGGGCACCCTTTCGGGTAACCCGGTCGCGGTCGCGGCCGGACTGGCGACTCTGCGCGCCGCCGACGCCGAGGTGTACGCGGCCTTGGATCGCAATGCGCGCCGGTTGGGTGCTCTGTTCACCGAGGCGTTGAGCGCCGCCGGGGTCGAGCATCAGGTGCAGTTCGCGGGCAATATGGTGAGCGTGTTCTTCGCCGACCGTCCGGTGACCGACTACGCGGGCGCCAAAGCCAGTCAGACCTGGCGCTATCCGGACTTCTTCCACGCGCTGCTGGATGCGGGTGTGTACGGTCCGCCCAGCGCGTACGAGGCGTGGTTCGTCTCCGCGGCGCTCGACGAGAACGCGTTCGACCGAATTGCCGCCGCCATGCCCGCCGCCGCGCAAGCGGCCGCGGCCGCCACCCCCGAAGGATCCGCGTGAGTTCCGAGCACGACACCGAGACCGGGCCATCGGCCGGATCGGAGACCGAGAAGCCGATCGGCACAGACGCTTCCGAATCCGCCGAGCCCGCCACGCGGGCTGTGTCCGGTAGGCCCGCTGCGCGGGCTGTATCCGGTGCGCCTGCCGCCCAGGTGGAAACGATCGTGCACGTGCTGCGCCACGGTGAGGTGCACAATCCGAAAGGCATCCTCTACGGTCGCCTGCCCGGATTCAGTCTCTCGGTGACGGGCCGCGCCCAAGCCGCCGCCGTGGGGCGCGCGCTGGCCGATCACGATATCGCGCTGGTGATCGCCTCGCCGCTGCAGCGCGCACAGGAGACGGCCGAGCCGATCGCCGGGCCGCACGGCCTGTCCATCCGCACCGACGAGAACCTCATCGAGGCGGGCAATACCTTCGAGGGTCTGCGGGTCTCGGTCGGCGACGGCGCGCTGCGCAAGCCGCGGCACTGGTGGAAGCTGCGCGACCCGTTCACCCCGTCCTGGGGCGAGCCGTATCTGCAGATCGCGCACCGCATGTTGGCAGCGGTCAACAAGGCGCGGGTGGAGGCCGCCGGACATGAGGCGGTGCTGGTCTCGCATCAGTTGCCGGTGTGGACGCTGCGCCGCTTCCTGCAGGGACAGCGGCTCTGGCACGATCCGCGTCACCGGCAGTGCTCGCTTGCTTCGCTGACTTCGCTTGTCTACCAAGGCGATACGCTCGTCGATATCGTCTATTCCGAACCCGCGGGCGGCTCGGATCCCTCGGTGCACGGCGCATGAGCCGCGCCACCGCCCTGATCCGCGTCGCATCCGCCTGCGCGGCGCTGGCCGTCGCGCTGACCGGGTGCACGTCCGGACAGGACGCGGTGGCCAATGGCGGCACCTTCGAATTCGTCTCTCCCGGAGGCAAAACCGAGATCCGCTACGATCCGCCGTCCAGTCGCGGCACCATCGGATCGCTGTCGGGACCCGATCTGATGACGGCGGGAAAGACCATCTCCGTCGATGATTTCCGCGACCAGGTGGTGGTGCTCAACCTGTGGGGTCAGTGGTGCGGTCCGTGCCGAGGCGAGGCCCCCGCGCTGGAACAGGTCTACACCGCGACCAAGGATCGCGGTGTCGCCTTCCTCGGTATCAATGTCCGCGACTACCAGCAGGACAAGGCGCAGGACTTCGTCGTCAGCAATCACGTCGGCTACCCCTCCCTCTATGACCCGGCCATGCGGAGCCTGCTCGCCCTCGGCGGCAACTTCCCGACCAGCGTCATCCCCACCACCCTGATCCTCGATCGGCAGCATCGAGTGGCCGCGGTGTACCTGCGTCCGCTGCTGGCGCAGGATCTGCAACCGGTGGTGGAGCAGTTGGCGGGTGAGGGCCGATGAGCGTCGGCGACACCTTCCAGCAGACGGCGGCCACCGGGCCGCTGCTGCTCGCGCTCGGCGCCTGCCTGCTGGCGGGGCTGGTGTCCTTCGCCTCGCCGTGCGTGGTGCCGTTGGTGCCCGGATATCTGTCCTATTTGGCCGGGTTGGTCGGTGCGGAAGCTCCGCCCGCCAGTGTCACCCAGGTGAACGGCGAACGGGGTCGCGGCAGGGCGCGGGTGGCTGGTGCGGCCGGACTGTTCGTCACCGGATTCACCGTGGTGTTCGTGCTGGCCACCGCCACGGTATTCGGTGTCATCCAAACCCTGAACGTCAATCGTGAACTGCTGCAACGCGTCGGCGGCGTGGTCACCATCGTGATGGGGTTGGTGTTCATCGGGTTGATTCCGGCATTGCAGCGCGACACCAGGATGGAGCCGCGCCGACTCACCAGCATCGCGGGCGCGCCGCTGCTCGGCGCGGTCTTCGCCCTGGGCTGGACGCCATGCCTCGGGCCGACGCTGTCCGGTGTGCTCGCCGTCTCGGCGGGGACACAGGGGACCACGGCGGTGCGCGGCGTCGCGCTGATCGTCGCCTACTGTCTCGGCCTCGGACTTCCGTTCATCGTGCTCGCCTTCGGGTCGGCCAGCGCATTGCGCGGGGTCGGCTGGTTGCGTCGGCATTCGCGCACCATTCAGGTCATCGGCGGGTTGCTGCTCGTCGCCGTGGGTATCGCGCTGGTCACCGGCGCGTGGGATCAGTTCGTCGGATGGGTGCGCGATGGGTTCATCTCCGAGGTGACCTTGCCGATATGACCGTGCTCGACCAACCCGACATTCGTCCGCCGATGCCGCGGCAATCGCCGCTGGGCAGACTCCTCGCCCTGTTGCGCAATACCTGGCGCGGACTCACCAGCATGCGAACCGCGCTGGTTCTGCTGTTCCTGCTCGCGCTCGGTGCGATTCCCGGCGCGCTGCTGCCCCAGCGCAGTCTCAACCCGCAGAAGGTGGCCCAATACCTGGCCGACCGGCCCACGCTCGGGCCGTGGATGGACCGGCTGCAACTGTTCGACGTCTTCGGCAGTTTCTGGTTCACCGCCATCTACGCGCTGCTGTTCATCTCGCTCGTCGGCTGCGTGGTGCCGCGCATCTACGACCACTATCGGGCGCTGCGCACGCCGCCGGTCCGGGTGCCGCGCAACCTCGCTCGACTGCCGCACCATCATCGCGTCGAGGTTGCGCTCGCGCCCGAGGACGTCATCGCGCAGGCGCGCTCGCGGCTGCGCGGCTGGCGGGTCGCGGTGCGACCGGGCGATCGGGACGGCGAGGTCACGCTGTCGGCGGAGAAGGGCTACCTGCGCGAATTAGGGAATCTGGTATTCCACGTCTCGCTGCTGGGGGTGCTGGTCACCTTCGCCCTCGGCAAGCTGTTCGGCTACGAGGGCAATGTCATCGTCATCGCCGATGACGGACCGGGCTTCTGCACCACCTCGCCCGCGGTGTTCGACTCGTTCAAAGCGGGCAATGTGAACGACGGGACGGGGATGACCCCGCTCTGCGTGCGCGTCAAGGATTTCAAGGCCGACTACCTGGATTCCGGTCAGGCCGAGATGTTCACCTCCAATATCGCCTACCAGGCCGGAAACGATCTGCGCGACAACCACTGGCGCGATACCACCATCCAGGTGAACCATCCGCTGCGCGTCGCGGGGGACCGGCTCTACCTGCAGGGGCATGGTTTCGCGCCTACCTTCACCGTCACCTTCCCCAATGGGCAGACTCGCACCGAGACCATGCAGTGGCGGCCCGATGACGCGCGGACCTTCCTGTCCAGCGGCGCGCTGCGCATCGACCCGCCCGGCGGTATGTATCCGACCGAACAGGAGCGGCGCAAGAATCAGATCGCCATCGAGGGTCTGTTCGCGCCGAAGGCATTCATGCACGGCAGTTTGCTCACCTCCGCCTTCCCGCGCATGGACGATCCGGCCGTCGCCGTCGACATCTATCGGGGCGACACCGGCCTGGACACCGGGAAACCGCAATCGATCTTCGGGCTCGATCAGGAGATGGTCCGCCAAGGCCGGTTGACCAAGGAGGCCAGGGTGAACCTGCGGCCCGGTGAGTCGGCCACCCTGCCCAATGGCACGAAGGTGACCTTCGATGGTGCGAAAGAATATGTGAATCTGCAGGTCTCGCACGATCCCGCACAGCAGTGGGTGCTGGTCAGCGCCATTGCCATGCTGGGCGGGCTGCTGGTCTCGCTGGTCGTGCGGCGGCGCCGGATCTGGTTGCGCGCCACCCCGGCGGGTACCGTTGACCAACGACATAGTGTAGTAGAAATGGGTGGGCTGGCCAGGAGCGACCAGGCGGGCTGGGGCAGCGAATTCGATCGCCTCCGAGACCGACTGCTCGACACCACGCCGGCGCCGACCACGGGAGAATAACCATGCCGATCGACGAAACCTTGGCCCGCTACAGCGATTTCGCGTTCAAAACCGCGATCGTGGTGTACGCGCTCGTGCTGGTGCTGCTGATCGTGCAGTACGCCGCCGCGCAAACCAAGAAGGTCGTCGAACGCGAACTCGTCGGCGCGGGCGGCCCGACACCCGATCCGGCCCTGCCGGGGCGGGTCGACACACCGCTGCCGACGCCGCTCGGCGAACGCTACGGCAATATGGGTTTCTCGGTGCTGCACGTGGCGGTGCTGCTGCATATCGCGGCGATCGTGTTGCGCGGCTTCGCGACCCACCGCTTCCCGCTCGGCAACATGTACGAATTCGTCACCATGGCCACCGGCGCCGCCATGGTCATGGGCCTGATCTTCCTGCGTGATCGCCGGTACCGGTCCATGTTCGTCTTCCTGCTGCTGCCGGTGCTGCTGCTGATGTTCCTCGCGGGCACCGTGCTCTACGCCGACGCCGCCCCCGTGGTGCCCGCCCTCAAGTCGTACTGGCTGCCCGTGCACGTCACCATCGTCAGCGTCGGCAGCGGCATCTTCCTCTTCTCCGGCGTGTGCAGCCTGCTGTTCCTCTACCGGCTGCACCAACCCGACGGCGCGGAATCCGCCAACCCCCTCGGCCGCGTCGCCCGCCGCCTCCCCGATGCCCAAACCCTGGACCGCCTCGCCTACAAAACCACCATCATCGGCTTCCCCCTATTCAGCGCGGGCATCATCCTCGGCGCGATCTGGGCCGAAGCGGCCTGGGGCCGCCCCTGGGGCTGGGACCCCAAAGAAACCTGCTCCTTCATCGCCTGGGTCCTCTACGCCGCCTACCTCCACGCCCGCGCCACCTCCGGTTGGCGCGACACCAAAGCGGCATGGATCAACGTGGCCGGCTTCGTAGCCATGCTCTTCAACTTGTTCATCATCAACATCGTGGTGAGCGGTCTGCACTCGTACGCGGGGCTGAACTAGAGGTCTTCCAACGGCGCTTTCCGAACTATTCCGGCATAGGAGATATCGGAGTCGGGCGACGTCGGTACGCAGTGAGCGTGCCGCGGGACATCGGAATTACACTGTGACCATGAGTGCCGCTCATGACGAACTGCTCCGACTCGCCGAGGCGCTGCCCGACGATCAGGTACCGGCCGCCACGGCGCTGCTGCGTCAGTTGGTCAGCAAGTCTGGTCGGCGCACATTCCGGAGCGAGGGCATCGTTTCCCATCGCGATCTCCCGCAGCGCGCGTCCTTTTCCAGCCCTGGGTCAGCCTCGAATTAGGTAGGAAAGTCTACGGTTATCCGCTGGCCGAGGGGCCGATCCATTCGGGGTACTGCTCAACGATAGGGTGGACTGGTGGCTGGTAGCCGGGCGGTGCGGTGAGGAAATTGTAGTTCGGTGACCTGATGAAGTCAGGGAACTGTTGCTGCCACCAGTCCGTGCATCCGGCAGGGATTGAGTCGCGTGTATGGAACTTGATCCGGGCGACAGTCCAGGTGCCGAAAACATTCCATGTCGGAACCCGGTGGCCGCGCGGATCCCGTTTCGTCGGATCAATATCCGGAATTCCGGCTACGCCCGGCGTCGGCGCGTAATTGGACAGGTGAATCTGCACGGCGTCGTTCAACACCTGAGTCGAAGCGGGACGTGTACTGGCTACCGCCGATATGCCGTAGCTGCACACACTGGCCGTAATCTGTGTATCACTCGCCGCGTAGTCGGTGATGTGGTTGTAGAAGGTACCCGGTTTGGGTATCACCGGGTCGACGGGGTTGGACCAGGCCAGCTTTTCCGATTTGTCCTCGTCATGCCACGACACCGGCGCACCCACTGCCCGGTTGTAGCCCGGATACGACTTGTCTACACCAGCGAATTGCGTGAGGTACCCGGCCTCGCTCGTGGCGCGGACTAGTTCCGCGCCGCGTGAGAAGAGGTCAATACCGGTGTCGGCGGACCACACTTCGGTGTAGGCGATATTCGCCACAGTTTTGGGTTTCGTATCCGCCGGAGCAGTGGTGTTCGACGAGCAGCCACAGATGAGGGTCAACGTGAGGGCAGTCATGGAAGTAGTAAGACCGTAGCGTCCAGTCTTCATTTGGGCCTGGCGGCCGTGCGGGTAACGTCGTCGTACGCATTGCGGAAGATTTGAGGATTCATAACCATATTCATCATCTCGTCGACATCATTGCTCATGTTTTGCCGCGTATTACTTCCATCGCCCTGAAGTTGATCCCATGGCTTGAGTTTCCCGTTGTCGAAAAGATCGTAGAAATGCGCTTGCACTTCGGGAGGAATGGCGGTCCGGGCCAGCACCTCGTAGTTGCGTTGCGAGAAATTCGGTGGGGCGAGCTTCGCGCCGTCCGCGTCCGAGGGAGCCGAGCCGATGATGGCGGATTTGAACACATCGCCACCGCCGTCGATGATGCTCTTGGTGGCCTCGGTGAAGGGGGTAAGCGCTGGGTTCACCAAGCTGGTTGCTGTGGCACTGAACTGGACCCCGGACTTCAATGCATCGTAGACGTGGGATTTGCGATCGTAGGCTTCCTTGGCGATATCGTGCTGTGCGTCGTTGGACGCCTGGATGCCGTCTTGCAGCCCGCGATCCATGAGTCCGTTGATCCGCCCCGCCGTCGCCAGGGCGCCCTCGGCGCCACGGCGATGGGGATCGCGGGCATAGTCGTTCTCGTTCTGCAGTATTCGATCCATCGCAGCACCCGTGAACTGCTCACTGGCCGCTTTATCGGTATTCATCAGAGCAAAAACGCGCTCCGCACCCCGATATGTTCGGTTGCCGTCCGGGTCGATCCAGCTCTTGTTGTCGTCGGTGTGCGTTCGGAATCCGGGCAGCTCCCGCTTCGGTTCGTCAACAAGCGAGTCGATGTACGGCGACATGCTTCGAGACACAGTCCGCACCAGGTCCGGATTCTTCTCTCCGACCGAGTGGTGGTCCCCGGTGTCGGCGAACTTCTTCCACTGGTCGTCGGTGGCGGCGTATTCGGCGACCTTGCTCATGATGTGCCCGGTGCGGGTGGCCGTCGCGACGTCGACCTTGTTGTTCGGATCCGTCACGTCGGCGTCACCATCGTTGAATTTGAACAGGGTGGACGCGGCCGCTCCATGATCCGACCAGGTGTGCGTCAGCACCTCGGTCACGAAGTCTTTACCGTGCGCCTTGTCGACGACGGCAGTTTCGACAGCAAACTTGTCTTGGCCCGCGGCCTGGAAGATCGGCTCGGTGACGCGCCCGTCCTTGGGCGAGTAACCATCCGCGCTGAAGAACTCGAAGTCCCGGTTCGGGTTCCGCTCATGTTTGACCTGGGCGTCCAAGTACTGGCGACCGACATCCATCAGGTGGTTGTCCAGGGTGCTGCCCTGCTTGTAGCGATCATCGCCCGCCGCCACGATGCCGGCGATCGCTTGGTTGTCGGCGACGCCATTGAGCTTGATCGACTTGTTTCCCGATCGGTAGTCGATGCCCTCGGTGACCAGATCTTTGCGGGTAAGGGAATCCTTGACCTTGGCAGGCAACCTGTCGAAGCCACCTTTGCCTGCCGGGCCACCGTCGACTCGATCATTGGAAACGAGTTGGAGGCTATTGGCCAGTGCCTGACGGCCTTCCGGCGGCAGCTTGTCCATGATTTGCTGAATTTCCTTGGGGCTCTTGCCGTCCAGGGAATGGGCCACCTCGGTCATGTACTCCATGCTCGACGCGGTCACGTGTACCGCGTCGCCCGCCTGCAGGGTGCGGATCTGATCCGGCGACAACGTGCCCGCGTCGATAAGTCGTTGCAGCTCATAGGGGCTCATTGTTCCGTTGACGAGATCGCGACCATCCGACCTGGCCTGGTCCGGCCCCAGCGCCGCGGCGCTCGTGAATGCCGCGGGTAGAGCTTCCGCTTTCGCGTCGAGCTGTTGGCGCAGATTATCGTCGGCCGTTTTCGCGGTCTCGGCGGCATGGTGGAGATCCGCCGCGAGTTGCCGGATCTCCTGCTTGGTTGCCTCCGGCAACTCGGCGAAGGTCTTGCCGTTGATCATCATCGATTCGACCAGGACGCTGTAGAAATAGACGTCTTGTTTCCCGGATGGTTCGCAATTGTGCGCCGCCAACCCATCCAATGCCGCCTTCGCTCGCTGCAGCGGCGCCTCGATGGTGTACCAATTGTCGTTGAGCAGCTTCGCCAGTTCGCGCACGTCTTCTGTCATGGTTCCGACGTGCTTCTTGTCGTCCTGCGCGGTTTGCTGTGCGGTCTGAGCGGTGTTGCCCTCCCAGTATCCGCCGTCGCCGGTGCGGACCAGTGCGTCGGCGTACTTCTTGAACACCTCGTCGAGGTTGTCTGCCAGGTTGTTCCATTCGGCCGCGACCTCGACCAGGTCGTGCGGGCGCCAACTGCGGATTTGATCGGGGGTCAGGCTCATTTCGCGGCCTCCGCGGTCCACGAGCCGGAATCGTCGCGGAAGGTGGTCGCCAGCTGATCACGGAATCGCTCGTCCTGACCTCGATAGGACTTCGCGGCGTGCGACATCGCCTCGGAGATGCCCGCGAGGCGTGCCTTCGCGCCCGGAATCAATGCCTCGTGCAGCAGGGATTTCGTGAGTGTGATCGCTGCCTCGTGGGAGGTCATGACTCCGCCGGGCTTACCCGCACCGAACGCCGCCACGGCGCCCTTCGCGCATTTGATCTCGCCGGCCTCGCGGGCGAGGTCTCGCACGGTATCGCTCAGTCGATTCAACTCGTCCAGATCGACCTTGAGGCTATCGGCCATCTTCCCCCCTCGCGCACCCAACTATCGGAGGCCCGATGTCCCCCGCCCGACATACTAGCCGCTGAGAGAATGTTGGTTGATGCGATGCTGTGATGGCATGTCGCTCATGGTATTTGGGGTGGACCAATGATGCCGTGTCCGGATGGGTGGGTGTGGATGATGGAATGCGTTGTTGCGCATCCGGACTGTGCAGCAGCCGTTCGCCGCCGGCTCGTCGAAAAGGGTTGTGGCGAGTATGAACCGGGGCAATCGAATTCGACCGGGTGACCGGTAAAGGGCGCTGGACGGGGGTCAGCGATCGGTGGGACCGTCTCCGTCGCGATGTTGGCGGGAGATGCGCCAGAGGAATTCGGGGTCGTCGTCGGGGCCGAGGACCTTGTTGCGGGGTGAGCGGGTGTGTTGGGCGGGTCCGGCGGCTTTCTCGGGGCCGAACGCCTTCCAGCACAGCACCGCGACTGTCACTACCGCGATGAGTGCCAACAGGTACGTCACGTCGCTCACCTCCTGCTATCGAGGGTAGTCGCGTGGGTGCCGTCGGCGTAGCGCGGAGAGGAAATCCGGGGCGCGCGGGAAGCGCGGGCCGGGTGGACCCGCGCCCGCGATCTCAGTGCGCGGTGGCCTCGGTGGTGAGCGATTTGAGCAGTTGCAGCACCTCGGACTCCCGGAAGCGGCGATGTCCGCCCGGTGTGCGCAACGACCCCAGACGCCCGGCATGCGCCCAGCGGGTGACGGTCTTGGGATCGACGTGGAACATGGCAGCCACTTGGCCCGGTGTCAGCAGGGTGTCCTGGCCGCCGACGGTGATCGCAGTCATAGCTAACCTCTCCGTTTCGACAGTTCCCTCATCAGTGGCGTCATCGTTGCACTGAAACCCCTAGGTACTCGAACCACCTACTGTTGGTAAAGGGGAAGTAATAGACAAAACGGATACGGAACGGCCCTTGTGGCGCGGTCTGCGCCGGGGTCCGGCAAAGTCGTCGCATAGGCTGATCAGCGTGAGTGACGCAACTCCACCGCAAGGTGTTCCCGGACCGCAGGGCGCGGGCAAGCGGCTGGCGCGCAATCTCGCGCTCTACACGCTGGCCCGGCTCGGACTCGTCGCCGTGCTCGCGGTGGTGATCTGGCTGCTGGCCAGGGCCGTGCAGGTCGATATCCCAATGATCGTGGCCATTCTGTTCGCGTTGATCATCGCGTTGCCGCTGTCGTTGACGCTGTTCAAGCGGTTGCGGGCGCGGGTGAATGAGGACATCGCGCAGGTGGACGAGAAGCGTCGCCGCGACAAGGCCCAATTGCGGGCGAGGTTGCGCGGTGAAACGGGTCCGGACGCATGAGGTTCTGTGATCACAGCACCCCGCGCGACTGGGTGGACAACGCGGTTCGTCTGATCGACGCCGACACGCAGCGCAGCGCGGATACGCATTTGATTCGCTATCCGCTGCCGCTGCAATGGAATGTCCAGCTGTATCTGAAGGACGAGTCCACCCATATCACCGGCAGTCTCAAGCATCGGCTGGCCCGTTCGCTGTTCCTGTATGCCCTGTGCAATGGCTGGATTACCGAGGGCACCACGGTGGTCGAGGCGTCGTCGGGGTCGACCGCGGTGAGCGAGGCGTATTTCGCCAAGTTGCTCGGTTTGGATTTCGTGGCGGTGATGCCCGCCAGCACGTCACCGCAGAAGATCGCGCTGATCGAGGCGCAGGGCGGTCGCTGTCATTTCGTGGGGCGTCCGCCGGATATGTACACCGAGGCCGCGCGGCTGGCTCGCGAATGCGGCGGCCACTATATGGATCAGTTCACCCATGCCGAGCGGGCAACCGACTGGCGCGGCAATAACAACATCGCCGAGTCCATCTTTCAGCAAATGGTGCTGGAGCCCAATCCGGTGCCGGAGTGGATTGTGGTCGGCGCAGGCACCGGCGGTACGAGCGCGACCATCGGCCGCTATATCCGCTATCGCAGGCATACGACGAGGTTGGCGGTGGTGGATCCGGAGAATTCGGCGTTCTACGGCGGCTACGAGACGGCCGACGCCGGATATCAGACCGGGATGCCCTCGCGGATCGAGGGGATCGGCAGGCCGAGGGTGGAGCCGTCGTTCGTCGGTCAGGTGGTGGATCGGATGATCGAGGTTCCCGACGCCGCCTCGTTGGCGACGATGCGTCATGCCAGTGCGGTGCTCGGCCGTCGGGTGGGTGGGTCGACGGGCACGAATCTGTGGGGCGTGTTCGCGTTGGTCGGCGAGATGTTGGCCGAGGGACGCGCGGGCAGTGTGGTAACGCTGCTCTGCGATGGGGGCGACCGCTACGCGGACACATATTTCAGCGACGAGTGGGTGCGTGAGCGGGATCTGCACCTGGGTGAGCCGACGGCGGTGCTGGAGAAGTTCTTCGCCACGGGTTCCTGGTCCGGCTGATCGGGCCGATTGTTCGGGCCGCACGCCCCGTCCTCCGGAGTGATCCGAGGGCGGGGCGTGTTTCGTTTCGCCCTCGGCGAAGATGCGTCAATTTTCGTTGACACCGCCGCGATCGTCAATTTAAATTGACGATATGACAGAGGCAACCACACTGGCGGCGGCCGCGGGCAGCCCCGATCCACGGGTCGGGCTGCGGGCGGTCCTCGCACTGCGTCGGCTGCTCGAGCGCCTGGAGGCCATCCAGGTCGGCAACGCCCGTGCCCAGGGCTGGTCCTGGCAGGCGATCGCGGACGCGCTCGAGGTCAGCAAGCAGGCGGTACATCAGAAGCACAACAGGAGAGGCGGGGACCGCTGATGTTCGAGCGATTCAGTCGGACGGCGCGCACATCGATCGTCATCGCGCAGGAGGAGACGCGGGCGCTGCGTTCCCCGCGCATCGAGGTGGAGCATGTGCTGCTCGGCCTGCTCGCCGAGGGGGATCCGGAATTGCTGGCGCTGCTCGAGCAGGCCGGTATCACCCATGACGGCGTAGTAGCGGCGTTGCAGCCAACGGTCGGCGCCGACAATGCGGCCGCACCGCTGGGCGCGGAGGACGCCGAGGCGCTGCGGTCCATCGGGATAGATCTGGATGCGGTGCGCGAGAGTCTGGAGGCAACCTTCGGCGCGGACGCGCTGGACCGGCCGATCCCGGCCGAGCGGGGGCGGCGCGGTCCCTTCGGTTTCACGCCCGCCAAGTACGGGCACATCCCCTTCTCCCGTGAGGCGAAGAAGGTGGTGGAACTGTCGCTGCGCGAGGCGCTGGCCCGCAAGGACGGCGCGATCGAATCGGCGCATCTGCTGCTCGGCATTCTGCGCGCCCCGAACGCGACCACCGAGCGGCTGCTCGGCGGTGCGGAGTCGATCGCGGTGTTGCGCACCAGGGTGCACGCGCTGCTCGACGACGCGGCTTGAGGGGTAGGCAGCGAGTATCGCCAGCGGTTGCGATTCAACCCCCTACGGCGGTCTCGCTGCCTTTAGCATTGGCCCCATGACGCTTGTGCTTCGGCTGATCATCAATGGGGTCGCCATCTGGCTCGCGGCCGCGTGGGTTCACAAGATCGAGATCCTGAGCCCGGTCGATCGCGGCACCGGCGTGAAAATCCTGGTGGTCCTGGGCATCGCGCTCGTGTTCACCATTGTCAACGCGCTGGTGAAGCCGATAGTGCGAATACTGTCGCTCCCGCTGGTGGTGGTCAGCCTGGGGCTGTTCCTGCTGGTGATCAACGCGCTGATGCTGCTGCTGACCGCCAAGATCACCGAGGCGGTCAGCAACGAATACGGTTTGCGGGTAGAGGGTTTCTGGACCGCGATCATCGGGGCCGTGATCATCTCGGTGGTGAACTGGGTGCTGGAGTTGCTGATCCCCGATCGGCGCTGAGCCGTTCAGCTCCCGAAGCCGAGGGCGAGCGCGGTGGCGAGCGCCCACACCAGCATGGCCAGGCCGGTATCCCGCAGCGTGGGAATGAGTTTCGGCCCGCTGCCGCCGGTGCGCACCGGCGCGGCGGCCCGAACCGCGAACGGGACTGCCACCAGACCGGCCAGTGCCCATGGTGTCTTCGCGATGAGTGCGATGCTGATCACGAACGGCGCCGCGACCAGCGCGAGATACAGCGCTCTGGTGCGCGGATCGCCGAGTTTTACCGCGAGGGTGACCTTTCCGGATTCGGTGTCGGTGGGGATATCGCGCAGGTTATTGGCGACGAGCACCGCACAGGAGAAGGAGCCGACGGCCACGGCCATGCCGAGCCCGACCCACGAAAGCCGTTCGGCCTGCACGTATTCGGTGCCGAGGACGGCGACCAGACCGAAGAAGACGAAGACCGAGACCTCACCGAGCCCCCGATACCCGTAGGGCTTGTTGCCGCCGGTGTAGAACCACGCCCCCGCCAGGCAGGCCGCGCCGACCAGCACCAACCACCAGGCCGTGAGCAGGGCGAGCAGCAATCCGAGGGCGGCCCCGATCCCCATGCTGATAAACGCGGCGGTGCGAACCTGCTTGGGCGCGGCCAACTTCTGCCCGACCAACCGGACCGGGCCGACCCGCACCTCATCGGTGCCGCGAATTCCGTCGGAATAGTCGTTGGCGAAATTCACCCCGATGATCAGCGCCAGCGAAACCAGCAGCGCGAGAACGGCCTTGGGCCAGTTCACGGCATCGTAGGCGGCTGCGGCCCCGGTTCCGGCGATGACGGGTGCGATCGCGTTCGGGAGGGTGCGGGGCCGTGCGCCCTCGATCCATTGCGCTGCGGTAGCCATACACGCAGCGTAGTTCGTTCGGTACTGGGTGGTTCGTTCAGTTCTGGGCGGCCTGCCGGAGCCGGGCCAGGCCCTTCTCGAAATCGCGACCGATCATCCGATCCATCGGCATGACCAGCGTGAGCAGACCCATCAGCCCGCGCCGCTCGCCGCGCATCCGCCACGTCACCTCCGTGGCCGGACCGTTGGGCGCCAGGGTGAAGGTGACCTCGTTGGTCGCCTTCCACGGGCGCTCGAATTCCAATCGGAGCAGGATCTCGCGGTCGGTGCTGGACAGGATCTCCATCTTCCCGCTGCCCACCTTGCGATTGCCGCTCCAGGCGTATTTCGCGCCGACCCCGGCGTCCGCGCCGGAGAAGGTGCGCAGCATCTGCGGGTCCATGTCCTCCCACGGTGACCAGATGCTCCACCGGTGGAAGTCGTCGATCAGACCGTGCACGCGCGATGGCTCGGCCGAGATGACGGCCTGCCGGACCACTTCGAACTCAGCCATGGCGCCAGCGTAGGCCGCATCAAGTGATTGAGAGCAAGAATCTATGACAACCCTCCCGGTGCTGGTCGCATACGATGAGCGCGGGATGTATCCGGAGATAAGCGGCCACGTCGGTGGCAGTCGAGCCTCGACGCCCGCAGGTGATTCGCTCGTGGTGGCCCTGCTGGGCGAGATCGCGCTATGTCGCGACGGTGCGCTCGCCGCGCTGCCCGGCACCCGATCCCGATTGCTGCTCGCGGCGCTGGCCCTGCATCCGGGTCGCAGCCGCAGCGCGCAGGCCCTCATCGACGAGGTGTGGGGCGCGAGTCCGCCGCGCGCACCGATGAATGCCCTGCACACTCAGGTCTCGCGCCTGCGCGCCGCGCTGCCCGACGGTGCGTTGGAGATCGGCCCGGCGGGCTATCGACTGACGTTGTCCTCGGATGCGGTGGATCTCGCGCTGGCACATCGGTTGTCCGCGGCCGCCGCGCAGCGTCGCGCGGCGGGTGATGCCGCGGGAAGCCTGTCGGCCATCGAGCAGGCCAGGGCGCTGTGGCGCGGTGAACCTGCCGCCGATCTCCCCGACGGCGAGGTGGCCGACGCACTGCGCTTCGCCGCCGCTCGGCTGCGCGAGGATCTCGATGAACTCGAACTCGCCGCCCGCGAGTTGCGCGGCGATCTCGCGGGCGCGCTGCGCCTGGCCAAATCCCGTGCGGCGGAACATATTCTCGACGAACCGGCACATCACACCCTGATGCGCCTTTTGACCGCTGCCGGTCGACCGAATGAGGCGCTGGAATGTTTCGCGGCCTTCCGCCGCAGACTGGCCGATCAACTCGGCGCCGATCCGGGACGGGCGCTGGTCGATCTGAATACCGCGATCCTGCGGGGAGAGGAGCGGGCGCAGGCAGCGGATGTCCGCGAAAATGCCGATCCCGCCGCGATATCGCACCTTTTGGGTGTCGAATCCGGGCCGGCTGCAGCGGAATTCAGCTCGAGTGACCCGCCGACGGAACAGACCCGCCCTTCGATCGGTCTGCGGGCCGCGCCCAACGCGTTGCTCGGCCGGGAGAACGACCTCGCGGAACTGACCGCGCTGCTCGACACTTCGCGCGTGACCACCGTGCTCGGTCCCGGCGGATCCGGAAAGACCAGGATCGCCAATGAATTGGGGTCGTGCGCGGCGGGACGCTTCTCGGTGCTGCTGGTGGAACTGGCCTCGGTGCGTTCGGAAGGGGAGGAGGCGCGCCTCGAGATCGAGGCCGCGATCGGCGCACCACTCGGACTCGGCGACCGCGCACTGGACAATGCGGCGCTGCGGGGCGCGCCACCGCCGGATTTCGGGCGACGACTGCGCGAGGCGCTCGGTGTCCGCCCGACACTGCTCATCCTGGACAACTGCGAGCATCTGATCGATGCGGTGGCCGTGGTGGTCGCCGATCTGATCGGATCCTGCGATCGGCTCACGGTGCTGACCACCAGCCGGGCGCCGCTCATGATCACCGCCGAGGCGGTCTATCCGCTGCCGCCCCTGGCCATCGATGCCGCGGGCTCACCGGCCACCGAGTTGTTCACGGCCAGGGCGCGCGCGGTCCGACCGGGTGCGCGCCTCGATCCCGGCGAGATCGCCCGACTCTGCCACACACTGGACGGTCTGCCGCTGGCCATCGAATTGGCCGCAGCGCGGGTGCGCACCATGAGTGTCGCCGAGATCAATACGCGGCTGCAGGACCGGTTCGCCCTGCTGCTCAATACCGACCGCAGTTCGCCCGCGCGACACCGCACGCTGCATTCGGTGATCGACTGGAGTTGGAATCTGTTGGACAAGCCGCAGCAGGTGGCGCTGCGGCGACTGTGCCGCTTCCCGGCGGGTTTCGGCCTCGACGCCGCGGCGGCGGTCGCGGGGGGACCGGATCTCGACGATGTGCCCGCGGCGGTGGACGGCCTGGTCAATCAGTCGCTGCTGACCGTGCTCGACGACGGCGACACCCTCCGCTATCGCATGCTGGAGACGGTCCGCGAGTACGGCGAGGAACAGTTGGCCGCCATACCCGGCGAGGGCGATCTGGTTTTGGACAACCTGGTGCAGTGGGCCTGCGATTTCGTCGTCGTCGCCGCGAACCACTGGACGGCCGCGGGCCGAACCACCACCGATCAGGTCGGGGCCACGAACGCGGTCGGCGCGGAACTGGACAACCTGCTCGCGGCACTGCGCCGCGCCGTGGACACCGGTGACGGCAACGCGGCCTACAGCATTTTTCCCGTGATCGGATTCCTGTGGGTGATCCGCGGTGCGCACGAGGAGGTCACGGCCTGGTACGCGCGCATCCTCGACCTGGAACCCGATGCGGCGCGGCCCCATCCGCCCACCGCCGATCAGGAGATCGCCACCTACGTGCTGTTCTTCATGCATTTGGCGGTCATCAGGGGGGATATTCGCAGGCTGACGCGCCTGCGGACCCGGCTGCGCAGGCTGATGCGCGGCCGCACCGGGATTCTGCCCGTATTGCACTTCTTCGCCACCGTGGTGCTCGCGCCGCCCACGGCCCTCGCGGTCAGTCGGACGATCGCGATGGGCACCCGTTCCGAGGATCCCGATACCAAGGCGGCGGCGCTGATCATCCGGGCCAACGGGCGGGAGAACCTCGGCGATGTGCTCGGCTCGACCATCGACGCGGAGAATGCGATTCGGGCCATGCGTCCCGGTGATATTTGGGGTCATTCGGCGGTGCTGCGGCACCTTGCCTCGGTGTATTCGCAGGTGGGGCGCTATTCGGAGGCGGTTGAGCACTACCGGCGCGCCATCGGTCCGCTGCGTGCGCTCGGCGCGGTCAACGAGGCGATCGAGAACGCGGGCATGATGGCGGGAGCGCTGGTCGGCTGCGGTGCGTTCGACGAGGCGGAGCGCGAGATTCGCGCGGCGGTCGGCGCGGCGGAGTTCGAGGAGTTGATGGGGGAGGGGGTCGCGCGCGCCAACCCGCTGATGGCCACTCTCGTCGCCGCCTACGCCGAACTCGAACTCGCGCGCGCGCGGATCGATAGCGGACTGCGCCTGTATCGGCGCGCCCTGGACGTATTCGGTTGGCCCCAGCAGATGCTCGGTCCCGGACCGGGTGGGGTGATGTTCGCCTGCGGTGCGCTCGACGCGGAGGCGCTCTACGGTGCGCCGCACGCTTTCGACCCGATGCTGGACGGCCTGATCGCCGCGACCCTCGGGCCGTTGAGCCTCATCAGCGATCTCCCGCAGATCGGCGCGGCCGCCGTCACGATCGGTGCACATCTGGTGGGCACCGCCCGCGATCAGGAGACCGGACTGGAGTTGCTCACGCTGTCCGGGAGAATCAATGCCAGACAGGACTTTCCGACGATGTTGCGGTCCCGGCACGTCGAGGCGGCCCGCGAACGCGTCGGCGCGGATCGGATGCGGGCGGCCATCGAGCGAGCCGCCCTTGTTCGCCGCCGCGACGCGGCCGCGCGAATCCTGGAACTGCTCGGTGAGATTCGAATCGAGCGCTGAACTTCGGCTCGGCACTATCGCGAATCCCCTCCGAATTCGACTGCGGCACAGTAGGGTAAGCCACGAAGACCCCCGCTTCATGTGGTTGATGGCATGCTTCACACAATTGGGGTCTTCACCGAATAGGTGACGAAGACCCCCGCATCGTGTTCTGTGGTTGGCATCTCGTTTCACCCCTGGGGGTCTTCGCCCTTGCGGTCCTACGGAAATGCCGGACGGTACAGGGCCGCCCGGCATTTCACCCCTCGTCGCGACGGTTCACGCGCGTCGCATGTACGCCCGCACCGCCAGCGGCGCGAAGATCGCGATGACCACCACCGCGCCCAAGAGCGACCAGGTCAGATCCGCCGCGTAGTCGCCCCCGTTCATCAGTTCCCGGCAGGCATTGACCATGTAGTACACGGGATTCACCTTGTTGATGCCCTGTAGCCAGCCCGGCATGGTCTGCACCCGCGCGAACGCGCCGGACATGAAGGTCAGCGGGAACATGATCATCATCGAAAGCCCTTGCACGCCTGCGGCACTGCGACCTGTCACGCCGACCAGCGCCCAGATCCAACTGACCGCGAACGAGCAGAACACCACGACCAGCGCGGCCAGTACGACCCCGAAGACGCCGCCTTCGGGGCGGTAGCCCAGGCACAATCCGACCACGATGGTGAGCGCCGTGGCCAGCCCGTAGCGGACCATATCCGCGAGCAGCGCCCCCGCCAGCGCCGAAATGCGGGCGATGGGCAGGGATTTGAAGCGATCGAAGACGCCCTTGTCCATATCCTCGCGCAATTGGGTGCCGGTGACGACCGAGGTGAGCACCACCGTCTGCACGAGAATGCCCGGAATCAGCGTCGGCAGGTAGTCGTGCACATTGTGCGAGATCGCCCCGCCGAAAATATAGGCGAACAGCACGGTGAACAGGATCGGCTGCACGGTGACATCGAAGAGCTGCTCCGGATTGTGCTTGATCTTGAGCAGACCGCGATAGGCCATGGTCAGCGAGGTGGCCGCGGTCTGCCGCAAGGAGATTCGATTGTTCGCCGTCGGAATCGGGCGCGCGGTGCGCGGTGCCGTGCTCGTCTCGGGTGCGGTCAGCGTGGTCATGCTCTACTCCTTGTGGCCTGAACGGGGCTTGCTTCGTGGTTACGCTTCGCTACCGCCTCCGCGGCTGACCCGTTCACGCGGGGTTCCTTGTGGCCTGAACGGGGCTTGCTTCGTGGTTACGCTTCGCTACCGCCTCCGCGGCTGACCCGTTCACGCGGGGTTCCTTGTGGCCTGAACGGGGCTTGCTTCGTGGTTACGCTTCGCTACCGCCTCCGCGGCTGACCCGTTCACGCGGGGTTCCTTGTGGCCTGAACGGGGCTTGCTTCGTGGTTACGCTTCGCTACCGCCTCCGCAGCTGACCCGTTCACGCCGGGCTCCTCTCGGATGCGGTGTCCTCGGCCGGGTGGCCGGTGATGGTCAGGAAGACTTCATCGAGGCTCGGTTTGGTGACGGTGATCTCCTCGATCGGAATACCGTGCTCCCGCAACCGGATCAGCAGATCGGCGGTGGCATTCGGGTCGCGAAGCGGTGCGGTCAACCGTCCGGCCTCAGGGGTGATCGACGCTTCGACGTCGAGCACCTCCCCGATGATCAGGCGCGCCTGATCCAGGTGGGTGCGCTCGGTCAGTGTCAGGTGCAGTGCGGAGCCGCCGATCGATGCCTTGAGTTCGTCGGCGGTGCCGTCGGCGATCACCCGGCCGTGGTCGATGACGGCGATCCGGTCGGCGAGTTGATCGGCCTCGTCCAGGTACTGGGTGGTCAGCAGTACGGTCGCGCCCTCGCGGACCAGGCGACGGATGGTCTCCCACATCTGGGTGCGGGTGCGCGGGTCGAGTCCGGTGGTCGGTTCGTCGAGGAACAGCAGCGGCGGGGTGGCGATGAGGCTTGCGGCCAGGTCCAGGCGCCTGCGCATACCGCCGGAGAAATTGGCCAGCGGTTTGTCGGCAGCCTCGATGAGGCTGAATTCCTCCAGCAGGTCGGCGGTGCGCCGCCTGGCCGCGGCCCTACTCATGCCGAGCAGGCGGGAGAAGATCATCAGATTCTCGGTGGCGGTCAGCGTCTCGTCCACCGAGGCGTACTGCCCGGTGACACCGACCAGTGAGCGGACCGCGGTCGGTTCGGCGACCACGTCGTGGCCGAAGATGCGGGCACTGCCGCCGTCCGGTCGCAGCAGGGTGGCCAGCATTTTGATGGTCGTGGTCTTGCCCGCGCCATTGGGTCCGAGCACGCCGTAGACCGCGCCGCGCGGCACCGCCAGGCTCACCCCGTCCACGGCGCGCTGTTCCCCGAACACCTTGACCAGGCGATCGGCCTCGACGGCGAGCGCCGTATCAGGTGGGTAAGAAGTCATGCGGCAACACTGCGTGCCGCGACTTGCACGGGTCTTGCGTGGCGGTGGCGTGCCGGCTGCAGCGAATGCGGAGGTACGCCTAATGGGCGCTGCCTGCGTAGCTGTCCGCAGAGCCGCGCATGGCCGGAGCGAAGGCGGAGGTACGCCTACCCGGCGGAATCGGCGAGCAGGTATTCGCGCAGCTCGGCCCGGTTCGGCTTACCGGGACCGCGCAGCGGAATCTCCTCGACCAGCATCAATTCGCGGGGTGCGGCGATCGGGTCGAGTTCCCGGATGACAAAGTCGCGCAACTCGTCGAGGGTGGGCACGGCATTGCGCGCGGGCACCACCGCGACGGCGACCCGCTGACCGAGCCGCTCATCGGGCACACCGAGCACCACGCATTCGCTGACGGCGGGATGGGTGATCAGCACCGCCTCCACCACCTGCGGGATGACCAGCAGGCCGCCGGTCATGATGGCCTCGTCCAGGCGGCCCGTGACGGTGAGCCGACCGTCCACGAAGGCGCCCGCGTCGTCGGTGCGGAACCAACCCGGTTCGGCGAAGGCGGGGTGATCGGGCATGCCGCGGTAGCCGTGGGCCAGCATCCGGCCGCCGAGCAGCACCCGGCCGTCCTCCAGGCGAATCTCGGCGCCGGTCAGCGGGGTTCCGTCGTAGACGCAACCGCCGCAGGTCTCGCTCATCCCGTAGGTGCGCACCACATTGATCCCGGCCTCGTGGGCGCGCTCGTAGACGGGCAGCGGGGTGGCCGCGCCGCCGATCAGGACCGCGTCCAGCTCGGCGAGGGCCTTGGTGGCGACAGGCGCGTCCAGGGCCTTGATGAGTTGGGTGGGCACCAGCGCGGTGTAGCGACGTTCACCGCGCATCCCGGAGATGGCCCCGGCCAGCGCCTCGGGCAGGAAACCGCCGGAGACGTCGAGCACGGTGGGTTCGGTGCCCGCGAGGATGCTGCGCAGCAGCACCTGGATACCCGCGATGTGGTGGGTGGGTAGGGCCAGCAGCCAGCTACCCGGTCCGCCGAGGCGCTCGTGGGTGGCGGTGCCGCTGGCGCGCAGCGCGGCCGCGCCGAGTAGCGCGCCCTTGGGTACGCCCGTGGTGCCCGAGGTGGTGACGACCAGCGCCACCTCGTCACCGATGGGTTCGCCGGGGGCCAGAGCGTCGCTCAGGCGACGGGCCTCGCGGCGGTCGGAGGTGGGGATCGGCAGCCAGGCCGGACCATTGCTGTCGAGCGCTTCGCGCAGGTGGGGCAGGACGTCGCCGACACCGGATCCGGTGGGCATGGGAAGGGTCCGCAGCGTTCTGGTCACGACCCCTCCTTGCCCGGCGCCCGGTGCCTCATGCGCTCGTTCATCCCTGCGATGGTGTCATGTCGGCGACCCGGCGGTTTGCTGGGGTGGCGCGACGAGACCGCGGCCACCGCCGCGGCATGGGGTTCTGGCAGGCCAGGCATCGAGACAGCGATTCCCTCGTCGGACGATGGTCAGCGGCGGCCACCTCGGACAGCGGCGGTCGGGGAGGCATCGTGGGCTATCGTCCTCGCCGCGCCCGCGCTTGGCAACCCGGCCTATCGCCCATTCACCGCGTTTCGGGCCGCGATCAGCCCGCCGACCAGCGTGAATCCCGCCGAAGCGGATGCTCGGTCGGGACCTCGACCAGGACGATCGACACCCCGTCCGGATCGCGCACCCACATCTCGACCAGCCCCCACGCCTCCCGGACCGGGGCGCGCTCGATCGGAATTCCCTTGAGCGCCAACTCCGCCGCCGCGTCGGCGGCATCGCGCACCTGCAGCCACAGCGCGCCGTCGAACGCCGACGGGTTGCCCGTCGCGCCGTGGCCCGCGACCTCGATCAGCGACTGTCCGGCGAAGAAGACGGTGCCGCCCGGATACTCCCGCGCCACGGCCAGCCCGAGACCGTCGCGATAGAAGGCGAGGGTCTTGTCGTAGTCGGCGGGACGCAGCAGGACTCGGCTGCTCAGGATGTCCATCGGTGAGCCTTCGCTGTCAGAAATACCAGGGGTAGGGGGTCCAATCCGGTGGACGCTTCTCGAGGAACGCGTCGCGCCCTTCAACGGCCTCATCGGTCATATAGGCCATTCGCGTGGCCTCGCCCGCGAAGAGTTGCTGGCCGACCAGGCCGTCGTCGGGCAGGTTGAACGCATACTTCAGCATGCGCTGCGCCTGCGGTGATTTCCCATTGATCTCGGCGGTCCACTCCAGGGCGACATTCTCCAGTTCGGCGTGGTCCGCGACATGGTTGACCGCACCCATATGGTGCATCTCCTCGGCGGTGTAGGTGCGACCGAGGAAGAAGATCTCCCGCGCGAACTTCTGCCCGACCATGCGCGCGAGGTAGGCGCTGCCGTAGCCGCCGTCGAAACTGCCCACATCGGCGTCGGTCTGTTTGAACCGGGCGTGCTCGCGGCTGGCCAGGGTGAGATCGCAGACCACGTGCAGGCTGTGCCCGCCGCCCGCGGCCCAACCATTGACCAGGGCGATGACCACCTTCGGCATGAAGCGGATCAGTCGCTGCACTTCGAGAATGTGTAGACGGCCCGCGCGCGCCGGATCGACGGTCTGCGCCGTTTCGCCGCTCGCGTACTGATAGCCGCTGCGGCCCCGGATGCGCTGATCGCCGCCGGAACAGAAGGCCCAGCCGCCGTCCTTCGGGCTCGGCCCATTGCCGGTGAGCAGCACCGCGCCGACATCGGAGCACATCCGGGCGTGATCGAGCACCCGATACAGCTCGTCGACAGTGTGCGGGCGGAAGGCATTGCGCACCTCGGGCCGGTCGAAGGCGACCCGCACGGTGCCTTGGTCCACGTGCCGGTGATAGGTGATATCGGTCAGGTCCTCGAATCCGGGGATCGACCGCCACAGCGTCGGATTGAACGTCACCCCCGCGATTATTCTCGCGACCGCGAGCGGGACTTCGGCGGCATATCAATTACAAATAGGTCACGCCCCGAACGCGGCGTTCGCGCGGCCGAATTATGCGATGAGCAGGGCGATTTGCGTTTCGAACACCCCGAAACGCCGGTCGGGGCCTGGCGCGGCGCGGTATCGGAGGCATCCCTACGCGCATTTAGCGGGTGAGCGCCGCGAGCCGCCGCGTGGCGGTGCGTATAGTTGCGGCTGCTCGTTCATCGAATCTATCCGGAGGAACCTGAAAGTGGTTGCAGCACTGTCTGAATCCCTGCTCGATGCGGCCAAGCGCCCGGCCTTCCTTGCCGACGCCGTTGAGGTTCTCAACGCCGAGGTCTCGGACAAGGGTGGTGCGTCCGGGCTGGCTGTGAAGGGTGGATACGCGGCCGTCAAGAAGATCAGCCCGTCGATCGTGCCGGATCTGCTGGATTCGTTGGCCCCCAAGCTGGTTGCCCAGTTGGAGCCGTTCTGGCAGGAGTTCGCGGCCAACGGCGGCGGCAGCTTCGCCGACCTGCTGACCGGCAAGTCCGACGAGGTGGCCGAGGCCCTGCTCGTGGTCACCGACGAGCGCGCCAACGCCTCGACCCGGCCCGCGCTGCAGAAGGTGTACTCCTCCATGCGCAACTCGGCCAAGAAGCACGTCATCGAGGCGCTGCCCCGCGTCGGCGAGCTGATCCAGCGGCACGCCAACTGATTTCGCGCGCCGTGCGCGTCGAGCGCGTCGCATTGTCGGAAGCCGTTGCCCGCGGCGGCTTTCCCGATGCGGCGCGCCGGTCGCGTCCGGGGCCGGTATCCGAACCCGGTTCGTCCGGCGGCTCGGGGCGGCTCGGTGTGAGCAGGGTGACGCCGCCGACCGTACGTCCGTCTGGGAGGCTGGGGTGGTGAACCCGTCAACAGCACAGGCGCAGGTCGTCGTCGACGAACTCGTACGCGGTGGCGTGCGCGATGTCGTCCTGTGCCCCGGATCCCGCAACGCCCCGTTGGCCTTCGCCTTGCAGGCGGCCGACGCGGTCGGTCGGCTCCGGTTGCATCTGCGCATCGACGAGCGGACCGCCGGATTCCTGGCTCTCGGCCTGGCGATATCCAGTCGACTACCGGTCCCGGTGGTGATGACTTCGGGTACGGCGGTGGCCAATCTCGGCCCGGCCGTGCTGGAGGCCAACTACGCGCGGGTGCCCCTGATCGTGCTCAGCGCCAACCGCCCCTACGAGATGCTGGGGTCCGGCGCGAATCAAACCGTCGAGCAGTTCGGTCTGTTCGGCAGCCAAGTGCGGGCCAACATCAGCCTGGGCTTGGCCGAGGTCGAGCGGTGTCCCGAGGACGCCGCGCCCTACGGTCATCAGAACAGCCAGTGGCGCTCGGCCGTCTGTCGGGTGTTGGCCGCCGCGCGCGGCACCCGCTCCGGCAATGCCGGACCGGTGCACTTCGACATTCCACTGCGCGAGCCGCTGGTTCCCGACCTGCTGCCCGGTGAATCGGCCCCGGCGGGTCGCGCCGAGGACAGCCCGTGGACCCGCACCGAGTACGCCACCCTCGATGTCCCGCTCGACCTGGACCTGACGCCCGACACGGTGGTCATCTCCGGCCACGGTGCGGGCCTGCGGCCGGAGTTGGCGGTGTTGCCCACCGTCGCCGAGCCCACCGCCCCGATGCACGGTCCCGCGCTGCATCCGTTGGCCCTGCCGCTGCTGCGGCCCAAACAGGCCGTCATTACGGGTAGACCGACTCTGCATCGGCAGGTCGCCAAGGTGCTCTCCGATCCCGAGGTGCGGGTGTTCGCGCTCACCACCGGTCCGCGCTGGCCCGATGTGTCGGGCAATGTGCTCGGCACCGGGACGCGCGCGATCGTCGCGGGCGCGCCCCGCGCGCAGTGGCTCGCGCACTGCGCGGACCTCAACGACAACGCCCACCGCGTCGTCCGTGCCGAACTGGCCCGCCACCCCAAGCCCACCGGACTGCATGTGGCCGCCGTGGTCATGGACGCGCTGCGCGAGGGCGATCAACTGCTGCTCGGCGCGTCCAATCCGGTGCGCGACGCCGCCCTGGTCGCCCATCCCAAACGCGGGGTGAAAGTGCTGTCCAATCGCGGTGTCGCCGGAATCGACGGCACCGTGTCCTCGGCTGTCGGCGCGGCGCTGCACCATCGCGGTCGCACCATCGCCCTCATCGGCGACCTCACCTTCCTGCACGACGCGTCCGGACTGCTGATCGGCCCCGGTGAGCCCCGGCCCGCCGACCTGACCATCGTGGTCGCCAATGACGACGGTGGCGGCATCTTCGAACTGCTCGAACAGGGCGATCCGCAGTACGCGGGCGTCTTCGAGCGGGTGTTCGGCACACCGCACGGCATGGATCTGGCGGCGATGTGCGCGGCCTATCGGATTCCGCACCGCCAGCTCGACCCGCAGCAGTTGGCCGTCGCACTGACCGAGCACGCGCACGGTATGCGGGTGCTCGAAGTGGCCACCGAGCGATCCAGTCTGCGCGAGCTGCATGCCGCGGTGCGGGCGCGCATCGCCGACTGAGCCCGCCCGCAGCGTGAGCGACGGGACCGGAGGCGGTAGCGGAGCGTGACCACGGAGGGACCCGTGAGCGCCGCGAATCGATACCGTCAGTCCCGGTCCGGTTCGTCGTCCATCGGCGCCGGAATGGACTGTTCGACCAGGTCGGCCGGGTCGGCGTCGAAGGCGTCGCGAGCGTGCACCGATTGCTCCGGCGCCTCGTTCAGTTCGGTCTCGTCGTTCGGGTTCGCGGGGACGGACTGTTCGGCGAAATCGGCCTCCGGGATGGAATCCAGGACGCGCCGGCTGCTGCGATCGGTCATCGGCGCTCCTCGGTCGGGGTGGGTAGCGCGGCTACCACCGAGCATGCGCCGCTCCGAGCGGCTCGGCAACCGGTTCACTCGTCGGCTACCGGGGCCGCTCCATTCGCGGGATGTTCCACCAGCGCCAGCGTGCGGGCCGCCAGGAAACGCGCGGTGCGCACCGCCGTCCCGGATCTGGTCACCTCGCTGACCTCCACCACGCCGCGCGCGATGCGCACTTCGACCCGTCGACCCGCTCTGGTCGCGGAAACTTCATAGTCGCGAGTACTGCCGCCGATATCGACGACGATCTCCACCCGATCGCCCTTCATCTACCAATTCTCCGCTTTTCCAGGCGCTTTCGCCGCTACGGGTTGATATCGGCAGGCACCGTTCAGTAGACGTCGCGGACGTAGCGCTTGTTCGCCACCAGCGACTTTCGATACGCCAGGGCCGCGTCGGTGTCGAGATCGCCGTGTACGCGGATGATGTGTAGGAGCGCCTCGTCCACATCGCGCGCCATCCTGTTCGCGTCGCCGCAGACGTACAGGTGCGCGCCGTCGCACAGCCAGGACCACAGTTGCGCCCCGTGTTCGATCATCCTGTGCTGCACGTAGATCCGCTCCCGTTGGTCGCGGGAGAAGGCCAGGTCCAAGCGGTTGAGGAAGCCACCGCGGAACATCTCCTCCAGTTCGGTGCGGTAGTAGAAATTGGTGGCCGCGTGCTGTTCGCCGAAGAACAGCCAGTTGCGGCCGGTCGCGCCGAGTGCCCGGCGCTCGTGCAGGAAACCGCGGAAGGGCGCGATTCCGGTGCCGGGGCCGATCATGATCATCGGGGCCGACGGATCCGACGGCGGCCGGAAATGCGGGGCGCGCTGCAGGAAGATCGGCACTTCGTCGGCGGCGCGGTCGGCCAGGTAGGTGCTGCACACCCCGCCGCGCGCCGGACGGCCGTAGCGCAGCACGCCCACCGTCACCTCCACCTCGTGCGGGCTGACCAGCGGGCTGGAGGAGATCGAATACTGGCGCGGTCGCAGCTTTTTCAGGACGGTCAGCCAGTCGACCAGATCGGCCCGCACCGGAAATTCGCGCAGCACGTCGACGGCCTGCCGATCCCACAGATAGTTGTCGAGTTCGTTGCGGTTGTCCCGGCGCAACAGTTTGGCCAGGTTCGCGTCGCCATTTTTGGAGGTGACACTGCGGGAGGCGATGAAGCTCAGCAGATCGTGGCCGACCTTGGTGATGTCGTAATGGTCGGCCAGCGCGGCGGCCAGCGGCATCTCCCGACCCGCGACCTCGACCGCGCGCCGCCCGTCGAGTCCGGTCACCGTCAGCCATTCGTCCACCAGCGTGGTGTCATTGCGGGGATAGATGCCCAGCGAATCGCCGACCTCGTAGCCGACCGCGTGCCCGCGCAGCTCGAATCCGAAGCGGCGCACCTCCTTCGGTGCGTTCGGCACGGACAGTCGCTCATTGCGGATCAGCGGGGCGAGCAGTGGCGCGGTGCGCGTGAAGACAGCCGGAGCCTGCTCAATAGTGCGGACGGCCGGTTGAGTGCTTGCCCCGGACAGTGTCGGGTTCTCGACGGTTCCGGTGAGCGCGGCGACCACCTCGTCGAGCCAGCGCGCGGCCGGTTCGCCGCAATCGGGTTCGCTGTCCACGCGCGGCAGCAGCCGCAGCGCGCCCCGCGCGGCCAGCGCCTCGTCCAGCCGACGTCCGTGTCCGCAGAAATCGTCGTAGGAGGAGTCGCCGAGGGCGAATACCGCGTAGCGCAGCCCGGACAGTCGAATAGCGCTGTCGTCCAGGCGGGTCCAGAAGTCCGCGCCATTGTCGGGTGCGCCGCCGTCGCCGAAGGTGCTGCTGATGACCAGGGTGTCACCGGTCAGCGCGGACAGGTCGCAGGAGTCCATCTCCAGCAGGTGCGGCGCGAATCCCGCCGCACCGAGCCGGGTGGCGGCGGCCGCCGCGAATTCCTCGGCGGTTCCGGTCTGCGAGGCCCACAGCACCGTGACCCGCCGCGCCGGGACTTCCTCGGCTTGTTCGGGCGAACCTGCTGCCCGCGAGTACATTCCGGCCAGCAGCCCATCGATCCACAACCTGCTCAGCGGCGAAATGGGCGCGGTATCGGGCAATACGGGCAGGCCGGTGCCGGGAATCGCGTGCAGCGCCGCGAGATAGCCGCTCAGGTAGGTGCGCTCGCCCTCGCTCAGCGTCGGCGTGCTGCCCGCGTCCAATCCGAGCGTCGCGGCCAGCGGATGGGTGGAACCCGCTGCGGTGAACGGTGATTCGAGGGGCGCCTCGGTGACGGGCTCGGCAATACCCGTCACCCGCCGCAGCGCGACCGCGCACACCTTGAACTCGGGTTGCAGCGAGAACGGGTCCACCGCGTCATTGGTCACCGCGTTGATGGTCAAGTACTCGCCCTGTTCGTCATTCCAGTGGAACGGTGCGAAGCAGTCGCCCACTCGCACCCGGTCGTCGATGCGCACCGGGAGTACGGCCCGGCCGCGGCGCGAGGCGATCTCGAGATGGTCGCCCGCGCGTATCCCGAGCCGTGCGGCGTCCTCGGGATGCACCTCGACGAACGGTTCGCCGGTGAGCCGATTCAGCTTGTCGATCCGGCCGGTCTTGGTCATGGTGTGCCACTGATGTTGCAGCCGACCGGTATTCAGCACGAACGGGTAGTCGTCGTCGGGCAGTTCCTCGGCGGGCAGATGCGGACGGGGCCAGAACACGGCGCGGCGGCTCGGCGTCGCGAAGGCCAGCGCGGGTCGCCGCCCCTCGGCGTCGAGGTGCGTGTGCTGACTCACCCCGTCATTGCGGTAGCGCACCGGATTGCGCCGTCGATCCGAATCCGGACACGGCCACTGCATGGGTCCCTCGCGCAGCAGTTCGTAGCTCATACCGCGCAGGTCGTAGCCGGTGGCCGGATTGGCGAAGCGCTTGATCTCCTCGAAAACCTCGGCGCCGGAATCGAATCGGAAACCATCGAAACCCATCGCCGTGGCGAGCGCGGCGATGAGTCGCCAATCGGGCACCGCCGCACCCGCCGGTTCGATCGACTGCTGTGCCAGGGTGACGGTGCGTTCCGAATTCACCAGCACCGCATCGGATTCCGCCCAGAGCGTGGCGGGCAGCAGTATGTCGGCGTAGGCGGTGGTCGAGGTCTCGCGGAAGGCGTCCTGCACGATCACCAGTTCGGCGGCCTCCAACCCGGCGATCACCGTCTTCCGATTGCTCACACTGGCTACGGGATTGGTGCAGATGATCCAGGCCGCCTTGATGCGCCCCTCGGCCATCTCTCGGAACATCTCGATGGTGCCCGGTCCGGCCTCGCTGCGGACGCTACCCGGCTCGATATCCCACGCCGCCTCCACGAAGGCGCGGTCCTTCGCGGCCAGCACACTGCGCTGACCGGGCAAACCCGGTCCCATATAACCCATTTCGCGTCCGCCCATGGCATTGGGCTGACCGGTGAGCGAGAACGGTCCGCTGCCGGGACGGCAGATCGCGCCGGTGGCCAGGTGCAGATTGCACAGTGCGTTGGTGCTCCAGGTGCCGTGTGTGGACTGATTGAGCCCCATGGTCCACAGCGACATCCATTCCCCCGCCGCGCCGATCCACCGCGCGGCCGTGCGAATGTCCTGTTCGGCCAGACCGGTGAGTTCGGCCACCCGATGCGGTGGATAGTCGGCGAGGAATTCCGGCATCGCCGCCCAGCCCTCGGTGTGCTCGGCGATGAAATCCTTGTCGATATCACCGTTTTCGAGCAGCAGATGCAGCAGGCCGTTGAGCAGCGCCAGATCCGTGCCCGGCGCGATTTGCAGAAACAGATCCGCCTTGGCCGCAGTGTCGGTGCGGCGCGGATCCACCACGATCAGGCGCGCGCCCGCGCGCAGGCGCTCGGCCATGCGCAGGAACAGGATCGGGTGGCAGTCGGCCATATTCGCGCCGATGACGAAGAACAGGTCGGCCCGCTCGAAATCGTCGTAGGAACCGGGCGGGCCGTCCGCCCCGAGCGACTGCTTGTAGCCGGTGCCCGCACTGGCCATGCACAGGCGCGAATTCGCCTCGATATGTTTGGTCCGCACATAGCCTTTGGCCAGTTTCGTCGCCAAATACTGTGCTTCCAGCGACATTTGGCCCGACACATAGAGCGCGATCGCATCCGGACCGTGCTCGTCGAGGATGGCCCGCAATCGCGTCGCGGCCGCCCGCACCGCTTCGTCCACCGTCGCGGGCCGCGCCTGCTCGGCGCGATCGGGTCGCAGGTAGGCCGAGGTCATGCGACCCGGCGCGCGCATCAACTCCGGATGGGTCGCGCCCTTCGTGCAGAGCCGACCGGCATTGGCCGGATGCAGCCGATCACCGGTGACCTTCGCGATGACGGGCGCGCCCGACGCGTCGGGCCGCGTCTCGACGGTGATGCCGCAGCCGACACCGCAGTACGAGCACGCGGTCCGGGTGGTGCGCGCACCGGGCGCGGTGACCGAATCCGCCATGGCACCGATCATGCGCAGCGCCGATTGCGCCGGGTTTACCGCGCGTTAGGTATAGGTGACGTTCCGCCTCATCGTCGAGATTTCCGGCGGTGAGGACGCCTCAACCCAGCTTGTAGGCCCGGTGCATGGCCGCGATGCCGAAGGAGAGATTGCGCCACCGCACCGAGGACCAGCCGCTCTCGGCGATCCGCGCGGCCAGTCGCCGCTGATTGGGCCAGGACCGGATGGATTCGGCCAGGTAGATGTAGGCATCCGGATGACTGCTCACAGTGCGAGCGACCCGAGGCAGCGCCCGCATCAGATACTCCATGTACACGGTCCGGAACACCGGGACGATCGGTGTGGAGAATTCGCACACCAGCAGCCGACCGCCGGGTTTGGTGACCCGCAGCATCTCCCGCAGTGCCGCGTCGGTGTCGGAGATATTGCGCAAACCGTAGGAGATGGTCACCGCGTCGAAGGAATCGTCGGCGAAGGGCAACGCGGTGGCGTCCGCGGCGACCATCGGCACCTCGCGGAAGCTGCCCGCGGCCAACATGCCCTTGGAGAAATCAGCCGCCAGGCACCAGGCACCCGATTTGGCGAGGTCGGCCGTGGAGATGCCGGTGCCCGCCGCCAGGTCGAGAATCCGCTCGCCGGGGCGCGGCGCGACCGCCCGGTGCACCGCGCGGCGCCAGTACCGGTCCTGACCCAGGGAGATCACGGTATTGGTCAGGTCGTACCGCTTCGCGACGCCGTCGAACATCGCCGCGACCTCGCGCGGTCGCTTGTCCAGCGAGGCACAGGCCGAGTCAGTTTTCGCCACCCCACGAGGCTATCCGCCCGCCCTGTATCCCGTGACGCTGTATCGGGTCGCGGCGGCGATCAGGCGGTGTGCGGCAGCGCGAGTCCCGCGCCCGTCACCTCGGCGTAGTGCCCCATCAACTCGGCGCAGACGGCGGGCCAGGTCCGCGACAGCACCGATTTGCGGGCCGCGCCCGCGAATCTGGTGCGCAGCGCCGGATCCCGCAGCGCGGCAACGGCACTGGGCAGCAGTTCGGTGAAACGGTCCACCGGGAGCAGATATCCGTTGCGGCAGTGCGCGATCAGATCCCGCGGCCCGCCCGCGTCCGGTCCGATCACCGGCACACCCGAGGCCAGAGCCTCCTGCACACCCTGACAGAACGTCTCGTGCTCGCCGGGGTGCACCATCACATCCAGGCTCGCGTACGCCCGCGCCAGTTCGTCGCCGCCGAGTTCGCCGGTGAATATCGCGTCGGGCAGCAGCTTCGCGAGCTTGCCCCGCTCCGGCCCGGCACCGACGATGACCAGTTGGATCTCCGGATTCGCGGCGAGCACCGCCAACCGGTCGACATGTTTCTCCGGCGCGAGTCGGCCGACGAAGCCGACCAGCAGCTTGCGCCCGCCCAACCAGCGCTCGCGCAACTCCGGTGTGCGCGCCGACGGGGTGAATCGAGCGATATCCACCCCGCGCCCCCAGCGGTGCACCCTGGGGATGCCGTGGCGCGCGAGATCCTCGGCCGCCGCGGTGGACGGCGCCAACGTGCGCGTCGCACCCTCGTGGATGCGGCGCGTCCAAGCCCAGGCAGCCCGACTGGCGAGCCCGAGGCCGTAACTTTTGGCGAAGCCCGCCACATCGGTCTGATACACCGCGACACTCGGCAGATCCAGGCGCAGCGCCGCCGCCAGCCCGCCCGCTCCGAGCAGGAACGGCGAGGCCAGGTGCACCACGTCGGCGTCGAAATCCGCCAGCGCCGCGGTGATCGCGGGCTGCGGTAGCCCGACCGGCAGCGAACTGATCTTCGGCACCATGACCGCAGGCACCCGATGCACCGGGAAGCGTTCATACCGGCGCGGCGCGGGCGGCCGCCCGCGCACGGTGTCCGGCGCGACGATCATCGCGTCGTGTCCGTGGCGGTCCAGATGGTCAAGCACCCGCAGCACGGAGTTGACCACGCCATTCATATTCGGCAGGAACGACTCCGCGACGATCGCTACTCGCACGCCCCCAGCGTGGCCGCCGCACCGCGCCGTCCCCCGACACCAACATGAAGCCCACGGAAAGTTCCGGCGAACGCTTCGGGCGCGGCCGAGTGGGCATGGCCGCAGCGAAGGCGAAGGTACGCCTAGGGGCGTGGCTCGGGCCTGCGGCGCAGGCGGCGCAGCACCCACACGGTGGGCAGCGCCAAACCCCAACTCACCGCGAGCACCGACAGGGCCGGGGGTACGGCTACCCGGACATCGCGTCCGGCGACCCGGACCAGATCCGGATCGCTGCGCGAGTATTCGACATTGATGCGCTCACCGGCGGTGAGGTTGGTCGGGTAGAGGACACCGACCTTCGGATTGTGCGAGCGCCCGTCCGGTGTGACGTACATGACCGCCGAGCGCAGCCGCCCCGCGGAGAGCACCTCGGCGGTGGCCACGCCCTTGTCGGAGCCGATCAGGTAGTCGTTGCGCCAAGCGGCCAGCACCAGCAGCACGGTCAGCGCGCTGACCACCGCCGCCGTCCACAGCACGCCGTTTCCGATCCGCCGCAGTCGCCGTTGGCGCGCGGTCTCGGAAGGGGGAACTTCGGCGGCGGTCACCCGTTCGAGCCTGCGCAGCAGTCCTGGTCGCCGCCTCTCGGACTGCCTGGTTTCCGCCACCGCAACAGGCTACTTCCCGGCTCGGCCATTTCTGTGCTCGACCATTTCTATGCGAAGGGGGGCAGTCCGTCGATGCGCATCGAGGCGCGCCCCGCAGTGCGCCACGCGCGCGCGACGAAATCGACATCCTCGTCGGTGACGAGATTGCCCATTACGCGAACCGCGGTGCGCTGCAGAACCTTCGACCGCATGACCGGCGGCCCGCCGAGCGGCACCGTGCGCGGATGGGTGGCCAACCCGGCCAGCCGCCGCGCCATCGAGAAGGTCCGCCCGTAGCGGGCGCGCAGCAGTCGCGGCCACACGGCGGTGAGATTCGGCTCGTCCAGCAGGTCGGCGAGCAGATGTCCGCCTTCCAGGCCGTAGTCGATGCCTTCGCCATTGAGCGGGTTCACGCAGCCCGCGGCATCGCCGACCAGCGCCCAGTTGCGTCCGGCCACATTCGATACCGCGCCACCCATCGGCAGCAGTGCCGAGGCCACCGCGCGCGGCTCGCCTTCGAGCCCCCACTCCGGCCTGCGCGACTCGACATAGTGCTCCAGCAGCGGTTTGAGCGCGACATGCGCAGGCCGCCGCTCGGTGGCCAGCGATCCGACGCCGATATTCACTTCGCCATTGCCGAGTGGGAAGATCCAGCCGTACCCCGGCACCAGTTCGCCCTGAGGATTGCGCAATTCCAGGTGCGAGGTGATCCACTGATCATCGCTGCGCGCGGATTTCATATAGGCGCGCGCGGCGGTGCCGTAGGCGAAGCGCCGATGCCAAGTGCGGCCGAGCATTTTGCCGATGGGGGAGCGAACCCCGTCGGCCACCACCAGGATTCGGCAGGCGACAGTGTGGGTCGACTCGGCGGTCCGCACCGTCACACTCGCGACCCGGTCGCCCTCCTTGGTGATATCCACCACCTTCGCGCCGTCGATCACGCGCGCGCCGGAGGTCTCGGCGGTGCGCCGCAACTTGTCGTCGAGTTCGATTCGGGGGACGGCGCTTCCGTATTTCGGGAAGCCGCCGCCGGGCCACGGCAACTCCACCTCGCGCCCGAATCCGGCCATCCGCAGCCCGCGATTCACCGTATGCGAGCGCGCCCATTCGCCGAGGCCGAGATGCTCCAACTCGGCGGTGGCGCGGGGGGTGAGGCCATCGCCGCAGGTCTTGTCCCTGGGGAAGACCGCGGCGTCGAGCAAGAGCACCTCGCGTCCGGCGCGCGCGGCCCAGGCGGCGGCGGCCGAGCCCGCGGGCCCCGCGCCGACCACGAGCACCTCGACCCGGTCGGGCAGCGCCGCCGCGGGATTTTCCTCCGGTGAACCCATGGGATCCATCCTGTCACCCCGCGCCGCAGTGACGGTGTTCATGGGGCCTTCATGCGGGGACACGCTAGGTTCTCTACCGTGGGGTCGGAAGCGGCGCTGGGAGAAGAGATGAGCACATCGGCTGTGAGTGCGCAGAATACGGTGGTCGCCGGGGTGGAACTCGGTGATCCGGAGCTCGCCGCTACGGTGCGCAACGGCCTGGAACAGGTCGAGAAGCTGTTGGTCGCCGAACTGTCCGACGGGGAGGAATTCCTGCAGCAGGCGGCGCTGCACCTGGCCAAGGCGGGCGGTAAGCGGTTCCGACCGCTGTTCACCGTCCTGACCGGCCAGTTCGGGCCGCGCCCCAATGATCCGCACCTGATCACCGCCGCCACCGTCGTGGAGTTGGTGCATCTGGCCACGCTGTACCACGACGACGTGATGGACGAGGCCCCTATGCGTCGGGGCGCGCAGAGCGTGAATTCGCGCTGGAGCAACAGTGTCGCGATCCTGGCGGGCGACTACCTGTTCGCGCACGCCTCGCGCCTGACCTCCACCCTGGGGCCGGACGCGGTGCGCGTCATCGCCGAGACCTTCGCCGAACTGGTCACCGGTCAGATGCGAGAGACCATGGGGGCGCGCGATTCCGAGGATCCGGTGGAGCACTACCTGCGGGTGGTGTGGGAGAAGACCGGATCGTTGATTGCCGCCTGCGGCAGATTCGGCGGCACCTTCACGGGGGCCGATCCGGAGAGTGTGGAGCGGTTGGCCCGCCTCGGCGACGCCGTCGGTACCGCCTTCCAGATCTCCGACGACATCATCGATATCTCCTCGGCCTCCGAGCAGTCCGGCAAGACGCCGGGCACCGATCTGCGCGAGGGCGTGCACACCCTGCCGGTGCTGTACGCGCTGCGCGAGGAGGGTGCGGAGGGCGATCGGCTGCGGGCGCTGCTGGCCCGCCCGCTGCGTACGGATGCGGAGGTCGACACCGCCCTCGAGCTGCTCTCGCGGTCGCGCGGCATGCTGCTGGCCAAGGAGAAGTTGCAGAGCTACGCCGATCTCGCGCACGCGGAACTGGCCGCGCTGCCCCAGGGGCCGGCGAATGAGGCGCTGGAGTCTCTGGTGCGTTACACCATCGAACGCGTCGGATAGGCACCGAGGTCGAGTCCGTCGCGGAACTCCGGAGTGGGCTCCTATCGTTTGTCAGGTGTAAGGCGCTCGTCGTTCGGTATCGGCGGCGCGGCACAGGACAGCAGCCGGGGCGTGGGCAAGGAGACGTATGCACGGGCACGGGTATGCGAATGGACTCAAGACGTTCGGGCTGATGGTCGGCCTGTCGGCCCTCATCGTGTTCGCCGGGGCCATGTTCCGCAGCCCGGTGATACTCGTGCTGGCCATCCTCGTCGCCGTCGGTATGAATGCCTACGCCTACTTCTACAGCGACAAGCTGGCACTCAGGGCCATGCACGCCCAGCCCGTCAGCGAGTTGGAGGCCCCGGTGGTCTACCGGATCGTGCGTGAGCTGGCCACCGCCGCCCGCCAACCGATGCCCCGGCTCTACATCAGCCCGACGAACGCGCCCAATGCCTTCGCGACCGGACGCGATCCGCGCCATGCCGCGGTCTGCTGTACCAGCGGCATCCTGCAACTGCTCGATGAGCGTGAATTGCGGGCGGTGCTCGGCCATGAGCTCTCCCACGTCTACAACCGCGACATCCTGATCTCCTCCATCGCGGGCGCGCTCGCCGCCGTCATCTCCGGATTGGCCAATCTCGCGTTCTTCGCCTCGGCCTTCGGCGGCAATCGCGAGGGCGAAGGCCCGAATTTCCTTGGTGTGCTGTTGGTTTCGCTCCTCGGTCCGATCGCGGCCGGACTGATCAAACTGGCCGTGTCCCGATCGCGCGAATACCAGGCCGACCAATCCGGCGCCGAACTCACCGGCGACCCTTTGGCTTTGGCCTCGGCCCTGCGCAAGCTGGAACGCGGCGTCCAGGCCGCGCCGCTACCGCCGGAACCGCAGTTGACGGCCCAGTCGCATCTGATGATCGCCAACCCGTTCCGCGCGGGTGAGCGTGCCGCCCGCTGGTTCTCCACCCACCCCCCGATGGCCGATCGGATCGCCCGGCTGGAGCAGATGGCAGGCGGTGATCATCGCTACTGAGCGAACCGGCAGCTATCGGGTGAATATGGTTGCGCCACAACCGGATCGCGCCCTCGCGCGACAAAACGAGAAAGAGCCTCATCCGCGTTTGCGCGGATGAGGCTCTTTCAGCGAACGACGGTGGCAGGTGTAGGATTCGAACCTACGTAGGCTTTCACCGGCAGATTTACAGTCTGCTCCCATTGGCCGCTCGGGCAACCTGCCGTTCGCGCACTGTTTTCGTGCGGTGAGAAGAATACATCGAACCTCCCCCCGAAATGCAAACCGGCTGGGCAACGGCCGTGCGACGGGACTAACGTCTGGCTTGCGGGTACAACTGACGTGCCGGATTCCCCTCGGCGTTCGGTAACCCTCTTCGAACCGTTTGGACAGGAGCGCAGCGTGGCTGATTCGTCTTTCGATGTCGTGAGCAAGGTCGATCGTCAGGAGGTCGACAACGCCCTGCATCAGGCGGAGAAGGAGCTGGGCACCCGCTATGACTTCCGCAACACCGGCGCGAAGATCGAATGGTCGGGCGAGGACAAGATCGTGCTCACCGCCGAGGCCGAGGAGCGGGTGAAGGCGGCGCTGGATGTGTTCAAGGAGAAGCTGATCCGCCGCGATATCTCGCTCAAGGCGTTCGATGCGGGCGAGCCGCAGGCCTCGGGGAAGATCTACAAGATCACCGGGACGCTGGTGCAGGGTATCGATACCGAGCACGCGAAGAAGATCTCCAAGAAGATCCGCGATGAGGGTCCCAAGGGCGTCAAGGCGCAGATCCAGGGCGAGGAGCTGCGGGTCAGCAGCAAGAAGCGCGATGATCTGCAGGCCGTGATCGCGCTGTTGAAGGGCGAGGATTTCGGGATCGCGCTGCAATTCGTCAACTACCGCTGAGAGGCGCTGCCGGCGAAGCTGTCCTTGAACCCGCGCGCGGCCGGAGGTACGCCAGGCGCGTGGCCCCGCTGCGGAATCGGTCCGGAAAAATAGGGCTTTATCAGGCGGTTTGGTAGTCGGCACGAGGAGTGTGTAACCTCGTTCAAGGCTTCACCGCCCCGGTTCTCGAGGAGATCGAGATCGGTGCGGATGTAGTCGCGCCCCCTTAGCTCAGTCGGCAGAGCGTTTCCATGGTAAGGAAAAGGTCAACGGTTCGATTCCGTTAGGGGGCTCGCCGGATTGCCGGTGGTGACCGACTCGGCATCGCTATGTAGGGTTGGGCGCAGCACCATCGCAATGCGTCCACGTGGCGGTGTAGCTCAGTCGGTAGAGCAAACGACTCATAATCGTTGTGTCGCCGGTTCAAGTCCGGCCATCGCTACCACAAACCGATTAAGCAACCAGGTACCGGAAAGAAGGAAAGTCGTGGCCGCGAAGTCCACCGATGTCCGGCCAAAGATCACCTTGGCCTGCGAGCAGTGCAAGCATCGCAACTACATCACCAAGAAGAACCGGCGCAACGACCCGGACCGGCTGGAGCTGAAGAAGTTCTGCCCGAACTGCGGAACGCACCGGGCGCACCGCGAATCTCGCTGATACAGACGCCGCACAAAGGGGTCGGACGAAAAGTCCGGCCCCTTTGTCATTTTCGAGGTCGGGCGCCCTGCGGTAGAGCCGGATGAGCGCGACCGAGGCGCATGGGTACAGTTCCCTCCCGTGACAATCAACACCGGTACAGACGAAGCGGTCCATCCGGGCGAAGCCGGGGACTTCGACGCGGCGGCGCACGCGGCGGCCATGGTCGGTCACCACTACCGCGTCGACGACTACTACGAGGTCGGCCGCGAGAAGGTGCGCGAATACGCCCGCGCGGTGCAGGATTACCACCCGGTGCACTGGGATGAGGACATCGCCCAGGAATACGGCTACTCGGGCCTGGTCGCCCCGCTGACCTTCATCTCGCTCGTCGGAATCCTGGCCCAGCGCAAGCTGTTCGAGCAGATCGTCACCGGCTACGACCTGAGCCAGATCATGCAGACCGACCAGATCCTGGAATTCCACCGGCCCATCCGCGTCGGCGACCAGCTCACCTGCGATGTCTACCTGCACTCGTTCCGGCAGGCGTTCGGCGGCGACATCATCGTCACCAAGAACATCGTCACCGCCCAGAACGACGAACTCGTGCTCACCACCTACACCACCCTCGTCGGCCGCAGCGGCGGCGATATCGACCCGAATCTGAACAAGGCCGTGCGCAACGTCCTCATGCACGGCATCGGCCCGGACGAACCCGGACATCAGCCGCGCAGCACCCCGCCGGTGGAGCCGCCGCCCGTCCCGGTCACCGTCGCACCGCAGATCGCGCCCGTCACTCGCGCCCCGCGCTTCGAGGATGTCGCCGAGGGCTTCGAACTGCCCACGCGCGTGGTGCGCCTGACGCGCGGCGATCTGGTCAACTACGCGGGCGTCTCCGGCGACGCCAACCCCATCCACTGGAGCGGTGAGGTCGTCAAGCTGGTCGGCCTGGTCGACGTGGTCGCCCACGGCATGCTCACCATGGGCCTTGGCGGCGGTTTCATCACCTCCTGGATCGGCGATCCCGGTGCGGTGCGCGAATACAACGTCCGCTTCACCAGCCCGGTGTACGTCGGCGTGGACCAGGCGGCCGAGATCGAATACACCGGCAAGATCAAGTCGATGGATCCCGAGACGCGCACCGCCGTGGTGGCCATTGTCGCGAAATCGGGCGGCAAGAAGATCTTCGGCCGCGCGACCGCCACGGTGCAGTTGGCCTGACCTGCGCGGCTGCCCCGGATTGGCGAATGCGGTAGGCGGTACCGTACACTCGGATTTCTGGGGTCACCAGCCGCTGCGCGCTGCTCCTTGGGGCTGGTTCCAGGTATCGACTTCGGTCGATACCGACGGGGCCGGTCACCGCCGGAGCGGCGCGCGTATTGTGTGAAGCCAGTTGTTGGGGCTTTGGCCCGGCTAATTGAATAAGGTGAATGTGGTTGGACAGCATGATCGTTCAACCGAAGGGGCGTAGCTCAATTGGCAGAGCAGCGGTCTCCAAAACCGCAGGTTGCAGGTTCAAGTCCTGTCGCCCCTGCCCTGGAAGCCAGCGACGAGAAAGGATCGACGTGAGCGAGCGAGCACATCGCGCAGCACGCCGCGCCGATGCCGAGCGAAGCGAGGAGCAAGCGTGAGCGACGAGCGGGATCTTCGCCACGGCGCGCATGCGACCGACGAGGGCGACGACACCGCCGCAGCGATTCGCCCGAGCGGCAAGCGGTCCGCTCGGCGGACGCGTTCGTCCTCGGCCGCCGAGACCGGCGCGATCGCCACCCTCGACCGGCCGGAGACCTCCTCGCGCAAGGCGGACAAGACTGCCGGCAAGGCCAAGCGCACCGGAACGGGCAACCCGTTCAAGCGGCTGATCAAATTCCTGCGGGAAGTGATCGCCGAACTGCGCAAGGTGATCTGGCCCAACCGGAAGCAGATGGTCACCTATACGAGCGTTGTTCTGGTGTTCGTGATTTTCATGGTCGCGTACATCAGCGGGTTGGATCTGGCGTTCATCAAGGGTGTCAACTGGCTGTTCGGCTAGGACTTTTCGACGCCGAAGCCGGTGAGCCGATTCGGGGCGGACGTGCGGTTGCCTCCGCAGCGCCCGACCCGGCACGCAGAGGATGTACGTGACGACACAGGAAGCGAGTGCCGCAGTGAGCACCCCGGAGAACGACACAAACGACGAGTTCCCGGTCGATGACGCGGTGGTGGAGCCCACCTCCGCCGATGACGCGACCGAAGACGACGCCGTGGTGGCCGAATCCGCGTCCGCTGCCGAGCCCGCCCCGGTCGAAGCGGATCCGGCCGAAGCGGATCCAACCGAAGAGCAGCCGATCGACCCGGCCGTCGCGGCCACCCCGATCGATGCCGAACCGGCCGACCCGGTAGCCGAGATGAAGGCGGCGCTGCGCCGCGCTCCCGGCGACTGGTATGTCATCCACTCCTACGCCGGCTACGAGAACAAGGTGAAGGCCAACCTCGAGACCCGCGTGCAGAACCTGGACCTCGAGGAGTACATCTTCCAGGTCGAGGTGCCGACCGAAGAGGTCACCGAGATCAAGAACGGGCAGCGCAAGCACGTCAACCGCAAGGTGCTGCCCGGCTACATCCTGGTCCGGATGGAACTCAACGACGAGTCGTGGGGCGCGGTGCGCAACACCCCCGGTGTCACCGGATTCGTCGGCGCGACTTCGCGTCCTTCTCCGCTGTCGCTCGACGATGTGGTGAAGTTCCTGGTGCCCGCCGCGCAGCAGCAGAAGAAGCCCGCGGCCCAGGCCGCCAACGCCGAGGCCGCCACCGATCTGGCCCCCAAGCCGGTCATCGAGGTCGATTTCGAGGTCGGCGAGTCGGTGACCGTGATGGACGGTCCTTTCGCGACGCTGCCCGCCAGCATTTCCGAGGTCAACGCCGAACAGCAGAAACTCAAGGTGCTGGTGTCGATCTTCGGCCGCGAGACCCCGGTGGAGTTGGCCTTCACGCAGGTCGCGAAGATTTAACAGCTTGCAAACCGCAAGGACGACACACACCTAGGAACGAAAGATGCCCCCCAAGAAGAAGAAGCTCGCCGGGATCATCAAGCTTCAGATCCAGGCCGGTCAGGCGAATCCGGCCCCGCCCGTGGGTCCGGCGCTCGGTCAGCACGGCGTCAACATCATGGAGTTCTGCAAGGCGTACAACGCGGCGACCGAGTCGCAGCGCGGTAACGTCATCCCGGTCGAGATCTCGGTGTACGAGGACCGGTCCTTCGACTTCAAGTTGAAGACCCCGCCCGCCGCTCGGCTGCTGCTCAAGGCCGCCGGTGTGCAGAAGGGTTCGGCCGAGCCGCACCGCACCAAGGTCGCCAAGGTGACCATGGACCAGGTCCGTGAGATCGCCAAGACCAAGATGGAAGATCTGAACGCCAACGATCTCGATCAGGCGGCCAAGATCATCGCGGGCACCGCCCGGTCGATGGGTATCACCGTCGAGGCCTGAGGCGCGTCCCGCACCACCAGGTGGGAGGGTCGGCCAGACCCGTGAACCACTTCTGAACCAAGTACTTTAAGGACAGACAATCATGGCAAAGCGAAGCAAGGCGTATCTCGCCGCGGCCGAGAAGGTCGATCGCACGAAGCTCTACTCCCCGCTGGCCGCCACCCGGCTGGCCAAGGAGACCGCCACCACCAAGACCGATGCGACCGTCGAGGTCGCGGTGCGGCTCGGTGTGGATCCCCGCAAGGCCGACCAGATGGTCCGCGGCACCGTCAACCTGCCGCACGGCACCGGTAAGACTGCCCGCGTCATCGTGTTCGCGGCCGGTGAGAAGGCCGCCGAGGCCGAGGCCGCCGGTGCGGACGCCGTCGGCGCGGAGGATCTGATCGAGCGGATCCAGGGCGGCTGGCTGGACTTCGACGCCGCGATCGCCACCCCCGACCAGATGGCCAAGGTCGGCCGTATCGCGCGTGTCCTCGGCCCGCGCGGTCTGATGCCGAACCCGAAGACGGGCACCGTCACCACCGATGTGACCAAGGCCGTCAACGACATCAAGGGCGGCAAGATCAACTTCCGCGTCGACAAGCAGGCCAACCTGCACTTCGTGATCGGCAAGGCGTCCTTCGACGACGCCAAGCTGGTGGAGAACTACGGCGCCGCGCTGGACGAGATCCTGCGTGTCAAGCCCTCCACCGCCAAGGGCCGCTACGTCAAGAAGGTGACGGTTTCCACGAACACCGGACCGGGCATCCCGGTGGACCCGAACCGCACCCGCAACCTCCTCGAAGAGGACGCGTAAGCGCGAATCACACCGCGAGGGCGGGAACGCATCATGCGTTCCCGCCCTCGCGGCATTTCACCGTCGGCCATCCCCGGCTCGGACATAGTGACGGGAGGGATATGAACAGTCAGGCGGAAGTGCCCGATCTTCTGGCTCTGGCAGGAAGCGTCTCGATTCCGCAGGTGGTCAGGGGTCGTAACTGGAATGAGATTCGCAATGCCGCATGGGTCGCGCGATGGCGGGAGTTCGCCGGCGTCAGTAGGGCAGGGTGCGAACCACCGGTAGAGTTGATCCCATGAGCCGCGTAGTTCACGTTCCTTACAGCTTGGAGCGGGATGAAGATGGAGTGTGGTGCGCTGCCGCCACGCTTCGTCCCGGCGTCGCGGCATTCGGTGAGGGCGATAGCCAAGAGGCGGCGCTCGCGGATCTTCGCGCGGGGCTGATCGCGCTGTTGGATGTCGTTGGGCCGCCACCCGAAATCACTGTGACCCTCGAAGTCGCCTGATCACTCGAACTTATAAGCATCAAGGGGAGTCGATGCCGCCTGTGCCTTCTGTGCCCGCTACCAAGGTGATTCGGGCCCTACAGAAGGTTGGCTGGTCGCTTGTTCGAGTTAGTGGAAGTCACCACATCGTGGGTCATTCCGATGGCCGCGTAGTTTCGGTGCCGGTGCATGGATCCAAGGACATGGCAAAGGGCACCCTGCGCGGAATCCTGACAACGATCGGAATGACCGTGGACGAGTTCGTCAAACTGCTCTGAGCAGAGTGTTTATGCCGCTGACGTCGAGTTCGGCTACGAGCCTGCGGGTTTGCGCCGGCCGAGGAGGATGGATTCGGTTTCGGGGGGACCCCAGGGGAGGAAGATCGCTACGGCTGCCGCGCAGACGAGGACTGCCGCGGCGGCGACCAAGGAGGCGGTGTGGGAGCCGTGCAGGGCGGCGGATTTCATTGCGGTGATGAGGGTTTCGCGCTGTGACTCCAGGAAGGCGGGGAGGGGTCGGGTGCGCATTTCCAGGACGCCGAGGGGGCTGGATTTGACGAAACCCTTTTCCCGTTCGGTCATGAGGGTGGCCGGGATGGCGTCGACTTTCGGGGCGATGGTGGTGGTGTAGTAGGAGGCGACGATGGAGCCGAGGACCGCGACGCCGAGGGTGCCGCCGATCTCGCGGGTGGTGTCATTGACGGCGCTGCCCGCGCCCGCCTCGTCCAAAGGCAATGCGCCCATGATGGATTCGGTGGCCGGACCCTGCACGATCGCGATACCGAGCGCCATCGACACCATGGAGGGCAGCACGTCGGTGAGGTATGGGCTCGCTACCGTCACTTGACCGCCGAGATAGAAGCCGAGCCCCATGACGAGCAGGCCGACCACGATGACGGGCGTGGCGCCGAATCGGTGGGCGAGCAGTGTGGCGATCGGCGCGCCGAGCCCCACCGCGAAGGCGAAGGGCAGCGAGGCGATACCGAATTCGAGCGGCGTGTACTCGCGCACACCCTGGAAGTACTGGGTGATCAGGAACAGGAAGCCGAACATGGAGAAGTAGCCGATCGCGATGGCAAGCGCGGGCAGCGAGAAGCGTCGATCGCGGAACAGCCGCATATCGAGAACCGGTGCGGCCGTGCGTAATTCCCAGATGACGAAGGCGGCGAGCAATACCATCCCGAGCAACCCGGCGCCGAGGATGACCAGCGATCCCCACCCGTAGCGCGGGCCTTCGATAATGGCCCACACCACCAGCGTGATACCGGCGATGGACAGCGCGATGCCGGGCAGATCGAGCCGACCCACCTGTGCCGCACGCGATTGCGGCACCCACAGCAGCGCCGCCAATACGGCCGCGGCGGCCACCGGCACATTGATCCAGAAGACCGAACCCCAGGAGAAGTGTTCGAGCAGCCAGCCGCCGGAGATCGGCCCGATGGCGATGGCGAAACCCGCCATGGCGGTCCACGCGGCGATGGCCAGTGCCCGTTCGCGGCGTTCGGTGAAGATATTGATGATCAGCGCGAGGGTGGCCGGGAAGACGGCGGCGGCGAAGACGCCCATGGCGGCGCGCGCGGCGATGACCGCGCCCATGGATTGGGCCAGTGCGCCTGCCATCGACATGATGCCGACGCCTGTGAGTCCGATGATCATCACCAGCCGTCGCCCGTAGCGGTCGCCGAGATTGCCGAAGGCCAGCAGCAGGCCCGCGAAGGTGAGGGTGTAGGCGTCGACGACCCATTGCAGGCCGCTGACGCCGGTGGCCAGCTGCACTCCGAGGGAGGGCAGCGCCACATTGACGATGGTGTTGTCCAGGACGACGAGCAGTTCGGCCAGGCACAGCACGGCCAGGGCGAGGTATCGCCGGGATCGTCGTTCCAGCAGCGCCGGTGGCTCGACTAGGGAGGTTGCCATGCTTCGCAAGTGAAGCAGTAAATGTCACCGCCAGTAACACTTTCTTTCCGCGACTTCAGCCACAGTCGATGGTGAAATGTGAGCTGCCTCATGGTGATTCCGGCGTCGAATGAGACCCGTTTTGGCAGAGGGTGAAGGGGCGGGGTACGCTGTGCGTCAGTTGTCGTTTTGACGACTACCCAATCCGTTCTACCGAAGACCGTTGGTCGCCGTTCCCGTGAGGGTGCGGTCGAAGGTCCGGCGACATTGCCGGCGGCCCACGCAGGCAGGACCGTGGCTGGGATTCGAGACGGGTTCGTCCCGCATCGTTTCTTGTGCGCCCCGGAACGCTTGCGTCCGGGGCGTTTGTTTTGTCGCCGGATCCTCGGAAGGCCCTGGAGATCGACGGTCGGTAGTTGGAATACGAACCCGATCACCAGAGAGGAGGCGAAGCATGGCAAAAGCTGAGAAGGTCACCGCGGTCGCGGAGATCGTCGAGCAGTTCAAGAGCTCCACGGCCACCGTGGTCACCGAATATCGCGGTCTGTCGGTCGGCAAGATGACCGAACTGCGTCGCGCGCTCGGTGCCGACGCCACGTACTCCGTCGCCAAGAACACCCTGGTCAAGCGCGCCGCCGCCGAGGCGGGCGTGGAGGGTCTGGACGACCTGTTCGTCGGACCGACCGCGATCAGCTTCATCACCGGCGAGCCGGTGCTGGCCGCGAAGGCGATCAAGGCCTTCGCGAAGGACAACAAGGCCCTCATCATCAAGGGCGGCTACATGGACGGCGCCGCGCTGTCCGTGGCCGAGGTCGAGCGCATCGCCGACCTGGAAACCCGTGAGGTCCTGCTGGCCAAGCTGGCCGGTGCCCTGAAGGGCAATCTGGCCAAGGCCGCCGGTCTGTTCGCCGCTCCCGCATCGCAGGTGGCCCGCCTGGCCGCCGCGCTCGAGGAGAAGAAGCGGACCGAGGGCGGCGCCGAGTAATTCTCGGCCCGCATCCCATAGACACCCACTACCGAAAGGAACACAACAATGGCCAACGTTGAAGAACTGCTCGAGACCTTCGGCAACATGACCCTGCTGGAGCTGTCGGACTTCGTCAAGAAGTTCGAGGAGAAGTTCGAGGTCACCGCCGCCGCTCCGGTCGCCGTCGCCGCCGTCGGCGCCGCGCCGGTCGAGGCCGTCGAGGAGCAGGACGAGTTCGACGTCATCCTCGAGGGTGCGGGCGAGAAGAAGATCCAGGTCATCAAGGTGGTCCGCGAGATCGTCTCCGGCCTGGGCCTGAAGGAAGCCAAGGACCTGGTCGAGGGCGCCCCGAAGGCGATCCTGGAGAAGGTTGCCAAGGATGCCGCCGAGGCCGCCAAGGCGAAGCTGGAAGAGGCGGGCGCGAAGGTCTCCGTCAAGTAATTCGCCGCGCGCGTATTACGACTCGCCGAGCGGGCGGTTCCCTTTGGGGAGCCGCCCGCTCGTTTTTGTCTCGACACCACACCGAATCCCTATTAGCACCTCCGATTCGTGGTTACTCTTCAGTCAAGTTGGGGGTGTGCCGCCTCGAGTGCATGGGTTACAGTGACCGCACCCACTGTGATGTGCTACACCGCCGACCCGGCCGCGCGGTCTGCCCCGGTGGTCGGCTCGCTGAGAAATGTGGAGGTTGGCGTGGGCGTCGAAGTCAGGACCGAGGGTGTCACCAAATCCTTCGGATCCCAGCGCATTTGGCAGGACGTCTCGCTGACCCTGCCCGCCGGGGAGGTGAGCGCGCTGCTCGGCCCCTCCGGCACCGGTAAATCCGTCTTCCTCAAATCGCTGATCGGGCTGTTGCGCCCGGAGCGCGGTTCGATCTTCATCGACGGCACCGACATCACCACCTGCACCAATAAGCAGCTCTACGAGATTCGCAAGCTGTTCGGTGTGCTTTTCCAGGACGGCGCGCTGTTCGGCTCGATGAATCTGTTCGACAATGTGGCCTTCCCGCTGCGCGAGCACACCAAGAAGACCGAAGCCGAGATCAAGCAGATCGTCATGGAGAAGTTGGAGCTCACGGGTCTGCTCGGCGCGGAAGGCAAACTGCCCGGCGAGATCTCGGGCGGTATGCGCAAGCGCGCCGGACTGGCCCGCGCGCTGGTGCTCGACCCGCAGATCATCCTGGTCGACGAGCCCGACTCCGGCCTGGATCCGGTGCGCACCTCGTATCTGAGCCAGTTGCTCATCGATATCAACGCCCAGATCGACGCCACCATCCTCATCGTCACGCACAACATCAATCTGGCCCGCACCGTGCCGGACAATATCGGCATGCTGTTCCGGCGGCAGTTGGTGATGTTCGGCCCGCGCGAGGTGCTGCTCACCTCGGAGGAACCGGTGGTCAAGCAGTTCCTCAACGGTCGGATGCAGGGTCCGATCGGGATGAGCGAGGAGAAGGACGAGGCCACCATGGCCCGCGAGCAGGCCATGTTCGACGCGGGTCATCATCACGGCGGCGCGGAGGAGGTCGAGGGCATCATTCCGCAGATGCGCGCGACTCCCGGAATGCCGGTCCGGCAGGGCGTGATTCGGCGCAAGGAGCGGGTCCGCGAGATCATGCACACGCTGCCGCCCGCCGCGCAGGCGGCGATTCGCGATTCACTCGACAGCAATGACGACACGCAGGTAATCGCCTATAACGGCGGTGACCTCGCGGGATATCCCGGTGGTAGCACGCAAAACAACCCGACTAGCCGGTAACATCTGCGATCGTGGATTCGACCCTGGCCCGACTCCTGACACCGCTCGAGTCGGGATTTGCCCAGGCCGGCAATATCTTTGCGCTCTTCATCGACGTGGTGCGCAAGATCTTTCGCCGGCCGTTCCAGTTGCGCGAGTTCATCGAGCAGTCGTGGTTCATCGCGAGTGTCTCGATCCTGCCCAGCGCCCTGGTCGCCATCCCGTTCGGCGCGGTCGTCGCACTGCAGACCGGTTCGCTGGTCAAACAGCTCGGCGCGGAATCGTTCACCGGCGCGACGAGTGTGCTTGCCACCGTGCAGCAGGCCGCACCGGTGGTGACGGCGCTGATCATCGCGGGCGCGGCCGGCTCGGCGGTCGCCGCCGACCTCGGCTCGCGCACCATTCGCGAGGAGATCGACGCCATGGAGGTGCTCGGCGTTGATCCGATCCAGAAGCTGGTGGTGCCGCGCGTCCTCGGGATGACGCTGGTGGCGCTGCTGCTCAACGGCCTGGTGTCGGTGGTCGGCATCGCGGGCGGCTATTTCTTCAATGTGCTGCTGCAGGGCGGGACGCCGGGCGCGTACCTGGCCTCGTTCTCGGCGCTGGCGCAATTGCCCGACCTGTGGATCGGTGAGATCAAGGCGTTGGTCTTCGGGGTCATCGCCGGTGTGATCGCCGCGTACAAGGGGCTGCATCCCAAAGGCGGACCGAAAGGCGTGGGTGACGCGGTGAACCAATCCGTGGTGATCACGTTCCTGGTGCTGTTCTTCGTCAATCTCGTTCTCACCCTGGTGTATTTGCAGGTCGTCCCGGCTAAAGGTGCATAGTGGCAACCACATACCGAAACCCGGTGCTCGCCAAGACGACCCGCCGGGCAGCCGAAATCGTGCGCGCGCCGCTGAAAGTGGTGGATCGGGCGGGCGAGCAGATGGCGTTCTACTCGCGGGCCATCGCCTGGATTCCGCGCACCGCCGTGCACTATCGCAAGGAGGTCATGCGGCTGTTGGCCGAGGTGACCTTCGGCTCCGGCGCGCTGGCGGTGATCGGCGGCACCATCGGCGTGATCGTGGTGATGTCGGGTTCGGTCGGCGTGGTGGTCGGTCTGCAGGGCTTCAAAGCGCTTGACGCGCTGGGCACCTCGGTTTTCACCGGCTTCCTGACCGCCTACATCAACACCCGCGAGATCGCGCCCCTTGTCGCGGCGCTCGCGCTTTCGGCGACAGTGGGGTGCGGGTTCACCGCGCAACTCGGGGCGATGCGGATTTCGGAGGAGATCGACGCGCTCGAGGTGATGGCGGTGCCGGGCATCCCATTCCTGGTCACCAGCCGGGTGATCGCCGGATTCGTCGCGGTCATCCCGCTCTACGTCGTCGGTCTGCTTGGCACCTACCTGGCCTCGCGGCAGATCAGCGTGTGGTTCAACGGGCAGTCGAGCGGATCCTACGACCACTACTTCAGCCTGTTCCTGCCACCGGAGGATGTGCTCTATTCCTTCCTCAAGGTGCTGATCTTCGCGTTCGTGATCATCCTGGTGCACTGCTACTACGGATTCCACGCGACCGGCGGTCCTGCGGGGGTCGGTGTGGCGGTGGGTCGGGCGGTGCGCGCGGCGATCGTGCTGGTCAACGTGCTGGATTTCTTTCTCAGCCTGGCCATTTGGGGCACCACGACGACGGTGCGGGTGGCCGGGTGAGCGGGGTGCAGGCCTGGCGCGCGACCGAGAAGCTGCGCGTGCGGCTGCTCGGGATCGTGTTCTTCGTGGTGGTGGCGGTCTTCATCTGGTCGACGATCGCCATCTACAACAAGGATTTCGTGCGGACCGTCCGGGTGGACGTGATCACCGATACGGTCGGCAACGCGCTGACCCGCAATGCCGAGGTGAAGGCGCGCGGCGTCTCGGTCGGGGAGGTGCGTTCGAGCGAGACCGCGGCAGGCCGGGTGACGCTGCATCTCGCGATCGATCCGGCCAAGGCGCAACAGATTCCGGCGAACACCACCGCCCGGTTGCTGCCCAAGACGCTATTCGGCGAGCGGTATGTGGATCTGGTCATTCCGGACGCGCCGAATGGCAAACTGGTCGACGGTGTCACCCTGCAACAGGACAGGAGCGGCAATTCCATCGAATTGAGCAAGCTCTTCGACGATTTGCTGCCGGTATTGCAGGCGATTCCGCCGCAGGATCTGGCCGAGACGCTCGGTTCGCTGGCGCAGGCCCTCGCGGGGCAGGGGCTCACCCTCGGCGAGAGTGTGGACAAATTGGACACCATCTTTCGCGAATTGAATGGCGTGATGCCGGACATCCAGCAGGATCTGCGCAGCTTCGCCAAGGTGGCGGCCACCTATTCGGATGCGTTGCCGCAGTTGATCGAGGCACTGGACAATCTGCGCACCACCAATGCCACCATCGTGCAGCGGCGCACCGATATCGACGCGCTCTACACGGTGCTCACCCCCGCCTCGGCCACGACGGCCGATTTCCTGACGGCCAACCGCGACAATATCGTCGATCTGGCGGCCGATTCGCGGCCGCTGCTCGAGCAGTTGGCCTACTATTCGCCGAGTTATGCCTGTGCCCTGGCCAATTTCGCGCAGATGAAGCCGCGCATCGACGCCATTTTCGGCAAGGGCACCGATCGTCCCGGATCCAGGGTGAGCATTCTGCTGACCAATACTCGCGGCAAATACCTGCCCAATCAGGACGAGCCGCGCTGGCTCGATACCAGGGGGCCGTGGTGTGTGCCGGAGACACCGGGCACCGATCCGGGGCAGTACGCGGGCGGCGCCAACAATGACGGCGCTTACGCGGTGCCCTCCCGCAATCCCGGCGATCTGGAGACGGGCAAACTCGCGCCCGCGCAGTTCAGCGCCTACCCCGCCGCGGCGCCGACCTCGGTGGGCTCCCCGCTCGAGCAGCACACGCTCGGCGTCATCTACGGTGCGGCGCAAGGGGTTCCGGCGGACGACGTGCCGTCCTGGATCACCCGGATCGGCGCGCCCGCCCTGCGCGGCAGCGAGGTGAGCGTGCGATGAGACAGCTACTGCGCGGCATGGGCGGGCCGCTGACCAAACTCGCCATATTCCTGGTGGTCACCGTGGTGGCGACGGTATTCCTCGGGCTGTCCATCGCCAACTACAGTGGCGGCGGCACCGCGTTCAAGGCCCGCTTCAGCGATGTCACCTCGCTCAATCCGGGCGACGAGGTGCGGGTGGCAGGCGTGCGAGTCGGCAAGGTCACCGCGGTGCGGATCGTGGATCGGCGGCAGGCGGAGGTGGCCTTCGAGATCACCGACCGCGACTGGCTGCCCGCCTCCACCATCGCCACCATCAAATACCGCAACCTGGTCGGTCAGCGGTATATCGCGCTGGAGCAGGGCGCGGGCGCACAGGGGCGAAAGTTGAACGGCGGCGCGACGATTCCGCTGGCGCAGACCCGTCCCGCACTCAATCTGACCACGCTGTTCAACGGGTTCCGGCCGCTGTTCCGCACCCTCACCGCCGACGATGTGAACAAGCTTTCCTACGAGATCGTGCAGGTCTTCCAGGGGGAGCAGGGCACCATTCACGACCTGGTGACCACCACGGCGAATCTGACCAACCGGATCGCCGACAAGGACGCCGTCATCGGTCAATTGGTGAAAAACCTGACCACCGTGCTGGATACGGTGAACAAGCGCGACGATCAGTTCGACCAGTTGATCGTCAATACCGAGGCGCTGGTCAGCGGTTTGGCTGCCGAGCGCGATACGGTGGGCCGCTCGGTGAGCTCCCTGGGCAACCTGGCCTCGGCCACCGCCGACCTGCTGGTGCCGGTGCGTCCGACGCTGCAGGGGTCCATCGCGGGTTTGAATCAGCTCACCGGCACCCTGAACGATCGCAGCGACGAGGTGAACGAGGCGCTGAGGAATCTGCCGCTGAAGATGGAAAGGCTCGGGCGCGCGGCCAGTTACGGGTCGTGGTTCCAGTTCTATCTGTGCGGTATCGACGTCGTCGTCGGGCCGGGCGCGGTCGCGGCGCCGCAGCTCAACCTGCCCGCCGACCTGCCGACGGTCAATCAGCCGGTTTACACCAACCCCGCGCCGCGTTGCAGTGGTAAGGGAGGTCACTGAATGGACGACCGGATACTGCTGGGGCGGCGCAGCCCCGCCTTCATGGGTGTTCTCGGACTCGGCGTGGTGCTGCTGGTGACGGTGTCGACCTTCTTCCTGGATCGGCTGCCGATCATCGGGGCAGGCACCAAGTACATCGCGGAATTCTCCGAGGCGGCCGGGCTGAAGAAGGGCAACGAGGTGCGCATCGCCGGTGTGAAGGTGGGTGCGGTCTCGGAGGTGAAGCTGGCGGGTGATCGGGTTCGGGTGGAATTCCGCACCCAGGATGCCTGGATCGGCAATGAGACCACGGCCTCCATCCAGATCAAGACCCTGCTCGGGCAGAAGTATCTGGCACTGGATCCGAAGGGGTCCAAACCTGCCGATCCGAGTGCGCCGATTCCGCTGTCGCGCACGGTTTCCCCATACGACGTGATCGACGCCTTCAGCGATGCCGCCCAGAATATCGACCAGATCAATACGGCCCAGTTGGCCGACAGCATGCGGGTGCTGTCGGAGGCGTTCGAGACCACGCCGCCGGAGATCCGCAACTCCATCGATGGCGTGGCCCGGTTGTCGGAGACGCTGGCCAAGCGCGACGAGGAGTTGAAGAAGCTGTTCGCCGCCACCCGCGGGGTCACCGGGGTGCTCGCCGATCGCAGCGCGCAGTTCGAGAAGCTGCTCGGTTCGGGCGGTCAGTTGTTGACCGAGCTGAACTTTCGGCAGCAGTCCATCGCGCAGTTGCTTTCGGGCGCGAAGACCGTCGCCGCCGAGCTGTCCGCGCTGGTGCACGACAACGAGCAGCAGATCGGCCCGGCGCTGAAGAATTTGCAGACATCCATCGAGATGTTGAATGCCAACCAGCAGAACATCTCCAAGACGCTCGAATTGGCCGGGCCGTTCTACGGGCTGTACGCCAATGTGCTCGGCACCGGCCGCTGGTTCGACGCGGTGATCGTCAATCTGATCCCGCCCGCACTGCCCGAGGTGCCCGGCGACCGGCCGCCGGTGCGCACTGTGGGAGGTAACTGAGGTGGCGAACTGGCGCAAGGATCCCCTTGGCGCGCTGCGTAATTCGGGACGCGGCGCGAAGACGGCCATCGCGCTGGTGCTGGTGGCCGCGTTGGTCGCGGTCGGGGTGCTGTGGTGGATGTTCGACCGACTCACCACGACGACGATCACCGCGTATTTCGATCGCTCCGTGGGCATCTACCAGGGTTCGGATGTGCGCATCCTGGGTGTGCCGGTGGGCAAGGTGGATTCGGTCGATCCGGTGGGCGATCAGGTGAAGGTCGTCATGAGCGTGGACCGCTCCTACGATGTGCCCGCCGATGCGCGCGCCGCCCAGATCACCCCGTCGATCGTCTCCGATCGGTATATCCAGCTCACGCCGGTGTACAAGGGTGGACCGAAAATGGCTCGCACGGCGACCATTCCGCGCGATCGCACCGCGACGCCGGTCGAGGTGGACCGGTTGTACAAGAGCATCACCGAACTGTCCGACGCGCTCGGACCCAATGGCGCGAACTCCCGAGGCGCGGTGAATCAGTTGCTGCGCACCTCGGCGGCGAACCTGTCCGGCAACGGGGAGGCGCTGGCCAATAGCCTGACCCAATTGTCACGTGCGGCAAAGTATTTCGCCGACGCGCGGGGCGATATCTTCGATACCGTCAAGAATCTGCAGAAGTTCGTCACCATGCTGGCCGACAACGATCAGCAGGTGCGGACCTTCAATACCCAGTTGGCCGATCTGTCGAGCTTCCTGGCCTCGGAGCGTCAGGATCTGGGCGAGGCGCTGCGGCTGCTGTCGGTGGCGCTCGGCGATGTCGCGCGATTCGTCGACGACAATCGGGATCGCCTGCACGGCAATGCCGACGCGCTCACCGCGCTCACCAAGACGCTGGCCGATCAGCGCGATCAGTTGGCCGCGGCGCTGCCGGTAGTGCCGCTGGCGCTGAGCAATCTGATCAATGTCCACAACGGCGAATCCGGAACCCTCGATATGCGGGCCAATTTCACCGATCTGCAGGATCCGTTCGGCGTGGTGTGCCGAATGCTCGACCTGAGCAAGTTGCGGCCCGGCGATCCGAAGTTCGAGGCCATCGGCAGGCAGATGCGACCGATTCTGGATCACTGCAAGGAGATCACCGACCAGATCACCGCCGGAGTGAAGACGCCGACGCTGATCCTACCGTTCGGGTTGCTCAGCGGTGAGAACGAGCAGCGCGCTCCGGTGCCGGGCACGGTGGGGGGCACGCCATCGGATCAGTTGCCGCCGTCCCAGGGGGGTGGTCGATAGATGCTGTGTCGCAAGGGAATTCGACGCGCTTCGGCGGGCGCTACGGCACTGGCCACGGCCGGGTTGCTGTTGACGGGCTGCGCCGCGGACGGCATCTACAGCGTGCCGCTGCCCGGTGGCGCGGATGTGGGCGCGCACCCGATGCACCTCGACATCCAATTCGACGACGTGCTCGATCTGGTGCCGCAGTCCGCGGTCAAGGTGGATGGCGTTCCGGTCGGGCGCGTGGAGACGATCGGCCTGGCGGGCAACGGCTGGACGGCCAGCGTGCGCGCGCTGGTCAACTCCTCGGTCGATCTGCCCGCCAATGCGCGTGCCGAGGTCAAACAGACGAATCTGCTGGGGGAGAAGTTCATCGAACTCGTCCGGCCGACCGAGGAACCCGAAGCGAAGAAGCTCGGCGACGGCGCGACCATCCCGGTGAGCCGCACCAGACATGCCACCGAGATCGAACAGATACTCGGCGCACTGTCGCTGCTGCTCAATGGCGGCGGCGTGGCCAATCTGACGCCGATCGTCACCGAGTTGAACAAGACGCTCGGCGGTCGCGAGACCAGGGTGCGCTCACTGCTGGAGCAGACCGAACAGTTGGTGACCGGCCTCAACAAGCAGGTCGACGACATCACCACCGCCCTCGACGGTCTCAACACCCTGGGCGGGCGGGTGGCGGCCCAGAACGATCAGATCGGCAAGATCCTCGACGAACTGCCCAAGGGCATAAAGATTCTCGACGAGCAGCGCCCGCAGTTCATCGGGCTGCTGCGCCAGTTGGACCGGGTCGGGCAGGCGGGTTTCGACATCCTCGAGACCGCCAAGACCGACCTGATCCGCGACCTCACCTCGCTGCGCCCAACCCTGCAGGAATTGGGTAGGGCCGCACCGGATCTGGTGACGGCCTTCCCGCTGATCCCCACCTACCCGTTCCCGGATTCGGCGCTGGAGAGCACCTTCGGCGGCGCGGTGAACACCTGGCTCTCGGTGGATCTGCAGATCGGGGTGACGCTCAGCAATCTCGGTGTGGGCAAACCGGATCCGGTCTATATTCCGCCGACCGGTCCCGAGGTGCCGGTGAATCCGTCCAATCCGTACTACAACGGCAATGGTCCGCGACCCGGCTGGCCGACGGTCTCGCTGCTGCCGCTGCCACCGAATATGGCGGTGGCCCCGGCGGCGGGGCTGCCGCGTGATCCGCTCGGCCGGATTCTGGAGCAGTTGGGGGTGGCCCCGCGATGAGCCGTCTCGTTCGCTGGCAGTTGGTGGCCTTCGTGATCATCGCGGTGGTCGGCGTCGTCTTCGTCGGCGCGCGCTATATCCGGCTGGAGCAGATGTTCGGCTTCGGCCAGTATCGGGTCCAGGTGGCTTCGGATCGGACCGGCGGCATATACAAGGGCGCGGAGGTCACCTATCGCGGAGTTCCGGTCGGTCGGGTCAGCGATGTCGAACTCACCTCCGATGGCGTGCTCATCGATCTCGCCGTCAATTCGGACGCACCGAGGATCCCGAATACGGCCAAGGCCGTGGTGGCCAACCGATCCGCCGTCGGCGAGCAGTACCTGGACCTGCAACCGGATACCGACAACGGCCCGTACCTGCGCGAGGGGTCGGTGATCCACGGCGCGACCACGCCGGTGCCGGTGCAGACACTGGTGCAGAGTGTGGACACCTTCACCAGCACCGTCGACCTCAACGCGCTCAACACCACGGTCACCGAACTGGGCAAGGCGATGGACGGCAAGGGCGACGATCTGAAGATCCTCGTCGACTCGCTCAACAAGTTCACCGCCACCTTCAACGACACCTTGCCGCAGACGATTCGGTTGATCCGTGACGGCAGGGTCGCCCTGGGCGCCCAGGCCGACCAGTCGGACGCGATCCGCCGCTTCAGCGACGGACTCGACCAGCTCACCGCGCAACTGCGCGCCAACGATCCGGATATTCGCAGGCTCATCGGCACCGGCAAGGACGCGGGCGCGCAGGTGCAGGCGCTGCTGAAGGAGAGCGGTGGCGCACTGACCGAGGATCTGACCAATCTGCGTCAGCTCATGCTGGCCATCTCCCCGAAGTTCTACGCGGTCCGACCGCTGCTGCAGATGTTGCCGCAGTTGTCGGTCGGCGCGTCCGCGACGGCCCCCGGCGACAACACCAGTCATTTCGGCCTGGTGTTGGAAACCAACAACCCGCCCGCGTGTACGGTCGGCTACGAGGGCACCCAGCGGATCCTGGCCGAGATGAAGGCGCGCGATCCGAATTTCGACGACACCCGCGACGATTTCCCGTTCAACAAGGACGCGAAGTGCACCGTGCCGTTCGGCAATCCCACGGCGGTGCGCGGCGGCGCACGGGCCGAGTTGGCCGATCCCAGTATCGTCCAGCCGTGGGATTCGGTGCCGAAGACAGATCCGGAGAAGCTGAACCTGAGCCCGATCGCCATCCAGTTGGCCACCCTCATGGGAGTCACACCGAAGCGGTGACCAGGCCCGACCACGTTAGGTGTCTCGCGTGAGCATCGATATGACCAAGACCGCCGAGGCGCCGCCGGACCCGGTGCCTGCGGCGGCGCGCCCGTTCGACGCGCGTCGCGTCGCGACGATCGTCGTCGGGGTCGCGCTCGTGCTCGCACTGGCGGCCGCCTGCTGGTTCGGTATCGGTTGGGCGCGCGCGGCCTTCTTCACCGACGGTCCGCGCGCCGCCGCGCGCGAGGCCGCGCTGGACGGCGCCCGGCAGACCGCGCTGAATATGACCACCACCAACCTCGCCGATGTACCGGGCACCACCGCCACGCAGCGCTCGTCCATGGCGGGTGCGCTGCTGGATTCGGCGACCAAGAATCAGCCGAGGATCGAGGCCGAGATGGTCTCGGCCGCGGTGAACACGACCTCGAAGGTGGTCGGCTCGGCGCTGACCGAACTGGACAGTGAGCTGGACCGCGCCGCGGCGCTGGTAGTGCTGCGGGTCACCGAGACCAGGAAGGACCAGCCGCCCGCCAGTTACCGCTACACCTGGAGCTTGAACATGGTGAAGGTCGGCGATATCTGGAAGGCCGAGCAGGTGGCCTCGCTCGAGAATCCGGTGCCCCTCGGCGCGGACGCGGCTCCGGCCAGTCCGGCGGCGCCGCCCGCGAACCAGGGAACACCGCCCGCGAATCAAGCGCCGCAGCCCGCTGTTCCGGGGAACCCGCCCGCCGCGCCCAAGCCCGGTTCGTAGGAGGACCCAACCGATGACTGCACGCCGACCGGTCAACCGGGTCACCTCCAAGCGCAGGCCCGCCGAGACAACCCAGCGCCGCCCTGTCCGCGTCGCCGGACGCGAGCCACGCGCCGCGCGGAAATCCGCCCCCGCCCCCGCCCCCGCCCCCACCTCGCGCCCCGGCAACCCCTGGTTCCGCGTCGCCATCATGTCGGGGGCCGCGATCGTGCTCGCCGGTTTCGCGACCGCGGCCGCCTTCCGGCCGGGTGTGGACGCCGCCAATCACGCCTTCCTGGACAGCGCGTCCACCCAGGAGGTCAAGGCCGCCGCCGAGCATGCCCTGACCACCATCTACTCGACCGACGCCAAGAATCTCGACGCCTACCGGGCCGGGCTGCACGAGGTGCTCACCGGCGCCATGCTGGCCGAATTCGACAAGTACGCCGACACCACCTTCACCGCGCTCGCGCAGGCGAAGGTGGTCGCCGCCGCCAAACCGGGTCCGACCGGGGTCACGATGCTCACCGACGACCATGCCGAACTGCTGGTCAACCTGGTGGTGAGCGCGACGAAGGACGGTCAGTCCCAGCCGAGCGCCACCGGACCGATCTTGGTGCGCATGCAGAAGGTCGGTGGCCACTGGTTGGCCGCCGAGATCCCGGATCGACCGGTGGTGCGGCCGCCAACGCCGTGATGTTTCGGGGTGATCTTCCAGCGGGACAGTCGATCTCGGGTGTGGCGGCGTCTGACTCGGTCGACCGTCCGCCACTTGACGAGTTTCCTCGGACACGTCACGCTATTCACAACAGCGGCAACTGTCACAGTGGCTTCAAGCGGCTCGAGTCATCGCGCAGCCAGCGAATTCGACCTCGGCGCGCCCGCCACGTGAGAGGCCGCACGGGTGGTATGTTGACACTCCCGTATGTACGGGTGTAAGTTTGGACGTTGCGCTGGCTGCCTCCTGTCCATACCTCGATTTGCACACGTAAGTTCACCCTTCCGGTGTTACTTCCGCTGCTTGCTGCTTCGGGTTCATGTGGGACGTGACCAGCGAGAATCTGAACGTAGCAGACAAGCGACGGTCGCGGACCACCACGCGACGCGCGTGAGGTGCTGGAAGGACGCATCTTGGCAGTCTCCACCCAGACCAAGGCAGTTGCCGGAATCCCCGGAGCCCCTAAGCGGGTGTCTTTCGCGAAAATTCGCGAGCCCTTGGAGGTACCGGGTCTTCTCGATCTTCAAACGGAATCGTTCGCCTGGTTGATCGGTTCGCCGCAATGGCGCGAGCGGGCCGCCGCTCGTGGTGACGTCGGCCTAGTCGGTGGGTTGGAGGAGGTGCTCGAGGAGCTCTCGCCCATCGAGGACTTCTCCGGCTCCATGTCCCTGTCCTTCTCCGATCCGCGCTTCGAAGAGGTCAAGGCCTCGATCGACGAGTGCAAAGACAAGGACATGACCTACGCGGCCCCCTTGTTCGTGACCGCGGAGTTCATCAACAACAACACCGGCGAGATCAAGAGCCAGACGGTCTTCATGGGTGATTTCCCGATGATGACCGACAAGGGCACCTTCATCATCAACGGCACCGAGCGTGTGGTCGTCTCGCAGCTCGTCCGTTCGCCGGGCGTCTACTTCGATCACTCCGTCGACAAGGGCACCGAGAAGGATCTGCACAGCGTGCGGGTCATCCCGAGCCGCGGCGCGTGGTTGGAATTCGACGTCGACAAGCGCGACACCGTGGGTGTGCGCATCGATCGCAAGCGTCGTCAGCCGGTCACCGTGCTGCTCAAGGCGCTGGGCTGGACCGCGGAAGAGATCCACGAGCGCTTCGGCTTCTCCGAGATCATGATGTCCACCCTGGAGAAGGACAACACGGCGGGCCAGGACGAGGCGCTGCTCGATATCTACCGCAAGCTGCGTCCGGGCGAGCCGCCGACCAAGGAGTCGGCGCAGACCCTGCTGGAGAACCTGTTCTTCAAGGAGAAGCGCTACGACCTGGCGCGCGTCGGTCGCTACAAGATCAACAAGAAGCTCGGCATCCACCTGGGCGAGCAGGTCACCGGCTCGGTGCTGACGAAGGAAGATATCGTCAACACCATCGAGTACCTGGTGCGTCTGCACTCCGGTGACAAGATGATGACCGCGCCGGGCGGGGCCGAGGTGCCGGTCGAGGTCGACGATATCGACCACTTCGGCAACCGTCGCCTGCGCACCGTCGGCGAGCTCATCCAGAACCAGATCCGGGTCGGTCTGTCCCGGATGGAGCGTGTGGTCCGCGAGCGGATGACCACCCAGGACGTCGAGGCCATCACGCCGCAGACCCTGATCAACATCCGCCCGGTCGTGGCCGCGATCAAGGAGTTCTTCGGAACCTCCCAGCTCTCGCAGTTCATGGACCAGAACAACCCGCTCTCGGGCCTGACCCACAAGCGTCGCCTCTCGGCGCTGGGTCCCGGCGGTCTGTCCCGTGAGCGTGCGGGCCTCGAGGTCCGCGACGTGCACCCCTCGCACTACGGCCGCATGTGCCCGATCGAGACCCCGGAAGGCCCGAACATCGGCCTGATCGGCTCGCTGTCGGTGTACGCGCGGGTCAACCCGTTCGGCTTCATCGAGACGCCCTACCGCAAGGTCATCGACGGTCGGGTCACCGACGATGTCGTCTACCTGACCGCCGACGAGGAGGACCGCCACATCCGTGCGCAGGCCAACTCGCCGGTCGACGCCGACGGCCGGTTCCTCGAGGACCGCGTCCTGGTGCGCCGTGCCGGTGAAGAGGTCGAGTTCGTCGCCGCCGCCGAGGTGGACTATATGGACGTCTCGCCGCGCCAGATGGTGTCGGTGGCCACGGCCATGATCCCGTTCCTCGAGCACGACGACGCGAACCGCGCACTGATGGGCGCGAATATGCAGCGTCAGGCCGTGCCGCTGATCCGTTCCGAGTCGCCGCTGGTCGGCACCGGCATGGAATTGCGCGCCGCGGTGGACGCGGGCGATGTCGTGGTCAACGAGAAGGCGGGCGTGGTCGAGGAGGTCTCGGCCGATTACGTCACCGTCATGGCCGACGACGGCACCCGCAAGTCCTACCGGATGCGCAAGTTCAACCGGTCGAACCAGGGCACCTGCTCCAACCAGCGTCCGATCGTGGACGAGGGTCAGCGGGTCGAGCACGGTCAGGTGCTCGCCGACGGTCCGTGCACCGAGAACGGCGAGATGGCGCTGGGCAAGAACCTGCTCGTGGCCATCATGCCGTGGGAGGGCCACAACTACGAGGACGCGATCATCCTGTCGCAGCGCCTCGTGGAGGAGGACGTCCTCACCTCGATCCACATCGAGGAGCATGAGATCGATGCCCGCGACACCAAGCTGGGCGCCGAGGAGATCACCAGGGATATCCCGAATGTCTCCGATGAGGTGCTCGCCGATCTGGACGAGCGCGGCATCGTGCGCATCGGTGCCGAGGTCCGCGACGGCGACATCCTGGTCGGCAAGGTCACCCCGAAGGGCGAGACCGAGCTGACCCCGGAGGAGCGGCTGCTGCGCGCGATCTTCGGCGAGAAGGCGCGCGAGGTGCGCGACACCTCCCTGAAGGTGCCGCACGGCGAGTCCGGCAAGGTCATCGGCATCCGGGTCTTCTCCCGCGAGGACGACGACGACCTGCCCCCCGGTGTCAACGAGCTGGTGCGCGTGTACGTGGCGCAGAAGCGCAAGATCCAGGACGGCGACAAGCTCGCCGGTCGCCACGGCAACAAGGGCGTCATCGGCAAGATCCTCCCCACCGAGGACATGCCGTTCATGCCCGACGGCACCCCGGTCGACATCATCCTGAACACCCACGGCGTGCCGCGTCGTATGAATATCGGTCAGATCCTGGAGACCCACCTCGGCTGGATCGGCAAGGCGGGCTGGCAGGTCGACGGCGAACCCGAGTGGGCCAAGAACCTGCCCGAGGAGATGCTCGGCGCGCCCGCCGACTCGAATATCGCCACCCCGGTGTTCGACGGTGCGCGCGAGGAGGAGCTGACCGGTCTGCTCGCCTCGACCCTGCCCAACCGCGACGGTGAGCGCATGGTCGACGAGAACGGCAAGGCGATCCTGTTCGACGGTCGCTCCGGCGAGCCGTTCCCGTACCCGGTGGCGGTCGGCTACATGTACATCCTGAAGCTGCACCACCTGGTCGACGACAAGATCCACGCCCGTTCGACCGGTCCGTACTCGATGATCACCCAGCAGCCGCTCGGTGGTAAGGCGCAGTTCGGTGGTCAGCGTTTCGGCGAAATGGAGTGCTGGGCCATGCAGGCCTACGGCGCGGCCTACACGCTGCAGGAGCTGCTGACCATCAAGTCCGACGATGTCGTTGGCCGCGTGAAGGTCTACGAGGCGATCGTCAAGGGCGAGAACATCCCGGAGCCGGGTATTCCGGAGTCGTTCAAGGTGCTGCTCAAGGAGTTGCAGTCGCTGTGCCTCAATGTCGAGGTGCTGTCCTCCGACGGTGCGGCGATCGAGTTGCGCGAGGGCGAGGACGAGGATCTGGAGCGGGCCGCCGCCAATCTGGGCATCAACCTGTCCCGGAACGAAGCGGCCACCGTCGACGATTTGGCCAACTAGGTGGTGGGCCGAATGTCGTTGTTCGTCAACGACATTCGGCCTCCGCGTTCGGTAACCAGTGAACTTTTGCTCGAATTCGACCCGAACAGGGGAAAGGAAGTTACGTGCTAGACGTCAACTTCTTCGATGAACTCCGGATCGGCCTGGCCACCGCAGAAGACATCCGCCAGTGGTCCTACGGTGAGGTGAAGAAGCCGGAGACCATCAACTACCGCACGCTCAAGCCGGAGAAGGATGGCTTGTTCTGTGAGAAGATCTTCGGTCCCACCAGGGATTGGGAGTGCTACTGCGGCAAGTACAAGCGCGTGCGCTTCAAGGGCATCATCTGTGAGCGCTGCGGCGTCGAGGTGACCCGCGCCAAGGTGCGCCGCGAGCGGATGGGCCATATCGAACTGGCCGCTCCCGTCACCCACATCTGGTACTTCAAGGGCGTGCCCTCGCGCCTGGGCTACCTGCTCGATCTGGCCCCGAAGGATCTGGAAAAGATCATCTACTTCGCCGCCTACGTCATCGTCGGCGTCGACGACGAACTGCGCCACAACGAGCAGTCCACCCTCGAGGCCGAGATGGAGGTCGAGAAGAAGGCCGTCGCCGATCAGCGCGACGCCGACCTCGAGGCCCGCGCCCAGAAGCTCGAGGCCGATCTGGCCGAACTCGAGCAGGAGGGCGCCAAGTCCGACGTCCGCCGCAAGGTCAAGGACGGCGGCGAGCGCGAGATGCGTCAGCTGCGCGACCGCGCCCAGCGCGAGCTGGACCGGCTCGAGGAGATCTGGACCACCTTCACCAAGCTGTCGGTCAAGCAGTTGATCGTGGACGAGGTGCTCTACCGCGAGCTCATCGACCGCTACGGCGAGTACTTCACCGGCGCGATGGGCGCGGAGTCCATCCAGAAGCTGATGGAGAACTTCGACATCGACGCCGAGGCCGAGAACCTGCGCGAAACCATTCGCAGCGGCAAGGGCCAGAAGAAGCTGCGCGCGCTCAAGCGACTCAAGGTGGTCGCGGCGTTCCAGGCCAATGGCAATTCGCCCATGGGCATGGTGCTCGACGCGGTCCCGGTGATCCCGCCGGAACTGCGCCCGATGGTCCAGCTCGACGGTGGCCGCTTCGCCACCTCCGACCTGAACGACCTGTACCGCCGCGTCATCAACCGCAACAACCGCCTCAAGCGACTGATCGATCTCGGCGCCCCCGAGATCATCGTCAACAACGAGAAGCGGATGCTGCAGGAGTCCGTGGACGCGCTGTTCGACAATGGCCGCCGCGGCCGTCCGGTCACCGGACCGGGCAACCGTCCGCTCAAGTCGCTGTCGGATCTGCTCAAGGGCAAGCAGGGCCGGTTCCGCCAGAACCTGCTCGGTAAGCGCGTCGACTATTCGGGCCGTTCGGTCATCGTCGTCGGCCCGCAGCTCAAGCTGCACCAGTGCGGTCTGCCCAAGCTGATGGCGCTGGAGCTGTTCAAACCGTTCGTGATGAAGCGCCTGGTCGACCTGAACCACGCGCAGAACATCAAGTCCGCCAAGCGGATGGTGGAGCGGCAGCGCTCCCAGGTGTGGGATGTCCTCGAAGAGGTCATCGCCGAGCACCCGGTGCTGCTCAACCGCGCGCCCACCCTGCACCGCCTCGGTATCCAGGCCTTCGAGCCGCAGCTGGTCGAAGGCAAGGCCATCCAGCTGCACCCGCTGGTCTGTGAGGCGTTCAACGCCGACTTCGACGGTGACCAGATGGCCGTGCACCTGCCGCTGTCGGCGGAGGCGCAGGCCGAGGCCCGCATCCTGATGCTGTCGTCGAACAACATCCTCTCGCCCGCCTCGGGCCGCCCGCTCGCCATGCCCCGCCTGGACATGGTGACCGGCCTGTACTACCTGACCCGCCTGGAAGAGGGCGCGAAGGGCGAGTACCGGCCCGCGACCAAGGACGAGCCGGAATTCGGCGTCTACTCCTCGCCCGCCGAGGCGCAGATGGCCGTGGATCGCGGCGAGCTCACCGTGCGCTCCAACATCAAGGTCCGGCTGACAGAACAGCGTCCGCCCAAGGACGTCGAGGCGGAGCTGTTCCCCGAGGGCTGGCAGCGCGGCGACGCGTGGACCACCGAGACCACGCTGGGTCGGGTGCTGTTCAACGAGCTGCTCCCGGTGGACTACGCGTTCATCAACGAGCCCATGCCCAAGAAGCGGCAGGCGACGATCATCAACGATCTCGCCGAGCGCTACCCGATGATCGTGGTCGCGCAAACCGTGGACAAGCTCAAGGACGCGGGCTTCTACTGGGCCACCCGCTCCGGTGTCACCGTCTCCATGTCCGACGTGCTGGTGCCGCCGGAGAAGGCGGAGATCATGGAGCGCTACGAGGCGCAGTCCGACCAGATCGAGAAGAAGTACCAGCGCGGCGCGCTGGACCACCAGGAGCGCAACAACGCCCTGGTCAAGATCTGGCAGGAGGCCACCGAGGAGGTCGGTAAGGCGCTGCGCGCGCACTACCCGGCCGACAACCCGATCATCACGATCGTCGACTCGGGCGCGACCGGTAACTTCACCCAGACCCGTACCCTCGCCGGTATGAAGGGCCTGGTCACCAACCCGAAGGGTGAGTTCATCCCGCGGCCGATCAAGTCCTCCTTCCGTGAGGGCCTGACGGTGCTGGAGTACTTCATCAACACCCACGGCGCGCGAAAGGGTCTGGCCGACACCGCCCTGCGCACCGCCGACTCGGGCTACCTGACCCGTCGTCTGGTGGACGTCTCGCAGGATGTCATCGTGCGCGAGACCGACTGTGGCACCGAGCGCGGCATCATCGTGCCGATCGCGGAGAAGCAGGCCGATGGCTCGCTCATTCGCGACGCGCATGTGGAGACCTCCACCTACGCGCGCACCCTGGCGGCCGACGCGGTCGACGCCAAGGGCAATGTCATCGTGTCGAAGGGTCACGACCTGGGTGATCCGGCGCTCGAGGCGCTGCTCGATGCCGGTATCACCGAGGTGAAGGTCCGCTCCGTGCTGACCTGCACCACCGGCACCGGCGTTTGCGCGGTCTGCTACGGCCGTTCGATGGCCACCGGCAAGCTGGTCGATATCGGCGAGGCCGTCGGCATCGTCGCCGCCCAGTCCATCGGTGAGCCCGGTACCCAGCTGACCATGCGCACCTTCCACCAGGGTGGTGTCGCGGGTGACGACATCACCGGTGGTCTGCCCCGTGTGCAGGAACTGTTCGAGGCCCGCGTGCCCAAGGGCAAGGCCCCCATCGCGGAGGTCTCGGGTCGGGTGCGCATGGAGGACGACGACCGCTTCTACAAGATCACCATCATCCCGGATGACGGTGGCGAAGAGGTTGTCTACGACAAGCTCTCCAAGCGGCAGCGGCTGCGCGTGTTCAAGCACGACGACGGCTCCGAGCGTCTGCTCTCCGACGGCGACCACGTCGAGGTCGGCCAGCAGTTGCTCGAGGGTGCGGCCGATCCGCACGAGGTGCTGCGCGTGATGGGTCCGCGTCAGGTGCAGATCCACCTGGTCCACGAGGTCCAGGAGGTGTACCGGTCGCAGGGTGTGTCCATCCACGACAAGCACATCGAGGTCATCGTCCGGCAGATGCTGCGGCGCGTCACGATCATCGATTCGGGTGCGACGGAGTTCCTGCCCGGCTCGCTGACCGAGCGCTCGGAGTTCGAGGCGGCCAACCGTCGCGTCGTCGCCGAGGGCGGGGAGCCCGCCTCGGGTCGTCCGGTGCTGATGGGTATCACCAAGGCGTCGCTGGCCACCGATTCGTGGCTGTCGGCGGCCTCCTTCCAGGAGACCACCCGTGTGCTCACGGACGCGGCGATCAACTGCCGCTCCGACAAGCTCATCGGCCTGAAGGAGAACGTGATCATCGGTAAGCTCATCCCGGCGGGTACCGGTATCAACCGGTACCGGAACATCCAGGTGCAGCCCACCGAGGAGGCGCGCGCTCAGGCGTACGCGGTGCCGTCCTACGACGACACCTACTACAGCCCGGAGAGCTTCGGCCAGACCACCGGTGCTGCCGTGCCGCTGGACGACTACGGGTTCAGCGACTACCGCTAGGCGTACCTCTGCCTTCGCTCCGGCATGCGCGGGGCTATGGGCGGCTTCGCAGGCAGTGCCCATCAGGCACTAGAGCAAGGACGGCCCCCGCATCGAAAGATGCGGGGGCCGTTCGCGTTTCGCGAGGAATGCGGTGGGGTAACTCCGGTACCGGCGTTCGATTCCGCGAGTCGATTCGACTGCGGGATTGTGGGGCGCTAGATTGCTCGGCGAGGGGGGAATCGGACATTCCTCCTCGCGTGAAGGAGAGTGCTTTTCATGACATATGGGCAGACCCCTGGCTGGCCCAATGAGCCGTACCCCAATAGTGGCGGCCAGCCGCAGGATCCGGGATTTCAGCCGCAATATCCGCAGCCGGGCGGATATCAGCCGGGATATCCCCAACCGGGTGGATATCAGCCCGGATATCAGCAGCCGCAGGGCGAGATGCCGCCGAATCACTTGGCGTGGGCCATCATTGCCACGGTGTTCGGCCTGTTCTTCTGCGGGTTTATCGGTCTCGGATTGGGTATCACTTCGGTAGTGTTCGCCAACCAGGTGAAATCCAAGTGGGGCATGGGCGATTACCAGGGCGCCGTCGAATCCTCGAACAAGGCGAAGACCTGGGCGATCGCAACGACCGTCGCCAATGCGATCGGATTGGTCGTGGTGATCTTCGCGTTTGCCGCTCAGTCGGTAACCACGTAGGCGTACCAATCGCCGAAATTCGGTTTCGATTGTCGGTGGTCCTTGCTACCGTCGGGATACCGAATATGACGAGAGGTAGTACATGATGGCGACGGAGATGGGGTTCAGGCGGCGGTTGCGCGTACTGCGCGCTGCTGTGGAACGTCGTGTCCTGCAAGCGATATCGGCGTCGTCGGGGGAGCGGGCCTGCCGGTCGACCGGTGGCCGTTAGGGCGGATATTTCTCCGACGTCGATGTCCGGTGGTGATTCACCATTGGCGAATATTTCGGAATTGCTCGGCATATCCGGAAATTCGGCGGTGTTCGTTCGCCGCTGATCCGTTGCCCGCGCGGGAGGGCGCGATTCGCGCCCTCCTGAATGCGTCTCAGCGTTCGCTGTCCAGCATGGCCATCTGCGCGCTCGCGTAGCGTTCGCCCGCCACCTGATCGGCGGGCACCGCGGCCTCGATGGCCGCCAATTCCGCTGCGGTGAGGGTGATATCGAGCGCGCCAACGGTTTCCGCCCAGCGCGCCGTGGTGCGTGCGCCGAGGATGGGCACGATATCCGCGCCGCGGGTGAGCACCCAGGCGATGGCCAATTGCGCCACCGAAACTCCACGCGCGCGGGCGATCTCGCCCAGCGCGTCGACCAGTCGCATATTCCGATCCAGGTTCTCGCCCTGGAAACGCGGGCTGTGCGCGCGGAAATCGGTGGGGGCGAAGGTGGTTCCCGGTCGCACCGAATCGCTGAGCAGACCTCGGGACAGCACACCGTAGGCGGTGATGCCGATACCGAGTTCACGGCAGGTCGGCGCGATGGCGTCCTCGATACCGCGCGAGATCAGCGAGTACTCGATCTGGAGATCCACGATCGGATGCACGGCGGCGGCGCGCCGGATGGTGTCCGGACCGACCTCGGACAGTCCGATATGGCGCACATAACCCGCCTGGACGAGTTCGGCGATGGCCCCGATGGTGTCCTCGATCGGGACATTCGGGTCGAGCCGGGCCAGGCGGTACACATCGATATGGTCGACGCCCAGCCGCTGCAACGAGTAGGACAGGAAGTTGCGCACGGCGGCGGGGCGGCCGTCGGTGCCGACGAAAGCGCCGTCGGGGCCGCGCATCGCACCGAACTTCACGCTCAGGACAACTTCGTCACGGGGCCGTTCGGCGATGGCGCGGCCGATCAGCATCTCGTTGTGGCCCATGCCGTAGAAATCGCCGGTATCGATCAGGTTGGCTCCGGAATCGAGTGCCGCGTGCACGGTGGCCACTGATTCGACCTCGCTGGCGGGGCCGTACATACCGGACATGCCCATCGCGCCGAGGCCGATGCGGCCGACACGGGGACCGGTGCTGCCGAGTTGGACTGAGGGGATCGTCTGCGTCATGCAATAGAGCCTGTCCTATGATCGCGGGCCGCGGCAGAGATTGTTCATCGGGGGATCGCCGATCCCTGGCAAATGGCGCGGGTCTCCGGGAGAGTTACGGGTATGGATCGCCCCGAACTGGCCGATTTCCTGCGCAGACGTCGCGAGCAGTTGACCCCGGCGGAGGTCGGGCTACCGCCCGGCGCGCGCAGGCGAACCCCCGGTCTGCGCCGGGACGAGGTCGCCATGCTGGCCGGTATGTCCACGGATTACTACACCCGTCTGGAGCAGTCGCGCGGCCCTCGCCCCTCGGTGCAGGTGCTCGACGCGCTGGCCAGGGCGCTGCGCTACTCGGCCGATGAGCGCGACCACCTGTACCACCTGGTCGGTCATCCGGCCCCCGCGCATTCGCGCGCCGACCGGCACGTCGGGCCGGGGATCATGCATCTGCTCGCCAAACTCGACGACGCGCCCGCCACGGTGATCACCGATCTGGGCGAATCGCTGGTGCAGAACCGCATGCACACCCTGCTGGTCGGCGACAACACGCTGCTGCGCGGATGGCAGCGGTTCTACGCCTATCGCTGGTTCGTCGAACCGGAGTCGCGGTCGGCCTTCCCACAGGAGGACTGGGATCGGCTGGGCCGCAAACATGTCGCCGATCTGCGGGCCACCGCCGCGCGCCGCGCGGGCGACGCCGACGTCACCGAGTACATCGCGCTCATGCGTTCCGCCAGCACCGAATTCGCCGCGCTATGGGACGAACACGAGGTGGCCGTGCGCCTTTCGGACGTCAAGCGCATCGCTCACCCGGAGGTCGGCCTCATCGCGTGCACCTGCGAGACACTGCTGACCCCGAACGCCCAACAGCGCCTCCTGGTGTACCTGCCGCTCCCCGGCACCGACGCGGCCGAGCGTCTGGACCTGCTGCGTGTCATCGGCACTCAAACGCTGACCGCCGAGGCGGGACATGCCTCTAGCTGAGCACCGGGGTGGGATCGGCAGCCGAATTCAGTGGTGGTTCGGGCCGATTCGGCGTTTGCGGGGTTTGAGGTGCAGCGGGGGCAGGGGTGGGGCCGGGATGCGTTGGGTCGGTGGGTGGCCCGCGATATCGGCGAAGCGGGTGGTGTCGTGGCGCTCCCAGTCGGCGCGGGCGGTGGCGATCTCCTCGTGGGTGCGGCCGACGAAATTCCACCACATGACCAGTTCCTCGGCGAAGGGTTCACCGCCGATCAGGGCGAAGTGCGCGCCGACGGTGCTGCTCAGGACCAGGTCTTCGCGGTCGGTGCCCAGGTAGAGCAGCGGACCCGGCGCGAGTTCGTGACCGTCGGCGGTGAGTTGGCCGTCGATCACGAGAAGTGCGTGCTCGAAACGGTTCTCGAGCGGGATGCGCACCTTCGCGCCGGGTTCGAGGCGGATATCGGCGCCGACGATCGGGGTGTAGGCGACGGCCGGGGAGGTCAGGCCCGCGAGGGTGCCGATGAGTACGGTGGCGCGCAGGCCCGGCGCGGTGTAGACGGGCAATTCGCGATGCTGTTCGAAGTGGGGTTCGATGCCGGTGTTGCTGCCGGGCAGGGCGATCCACAGTTGGAGTCCGTGACCCGCGGGCGCGGCGCGGTCGGCGTACTCCGAATGCGCGATGCCGCGACCCGAGGTCATCAGATTGAGCTGGCCCGGTTCGATCATCACCTCCGAACCCACCGAATCCCGATGCCGGATGCGGCCCTCGAACGGCCAGGTCACCGTTTGCAGGCCGATGTGCGGGTGCGGATCGATATCCGGGGGCGCATCGGTCTTGGTGAGTGTCGGCGCACCGAAATGGTCCAGGAAGCACCACGCCCCGACGGTCGGCAGATCGCGCTGCGGCAGCACCCGCTCGACGAAGACGCCGCGCACACCGCCGAGCGGCACCTCCCGCGCCGGATAGCGCTCGGCCACCGGACCCGGACCGGGGGAGGGCTCGCAGACGTCGCAGCCCGGCGCGGCCTCGAGATCACTCACCGAATGACGCCCTTCCCGATCACCTGCGCGTCGTACTCCGGATGCTTGTCCAGCCACGACTTGATGAACGGGCACAGCGGCCGGATCACCCGGCCGCGCCGCACCACATCGTCGAGCGCGCCCTTGGCCAGAATGCCGCCGAGCCCCTTACCCGCGAAGGCGCTGTCCACCTCGGTGTGGACGAATACCGTCTCGTCGCCTATTTCCTCGTATTCGGCGAATCCGGCGAGCGCGCCGTCGTAGCGGATCTCGTAACGCTGCTCCGCCGGGTTGTCGCCGACCTCGATCTGTGCCGCTTCGGTCATGGCGGGTGCTCCTTCCGGAATGCCGTGGGTGCTTCCCGCAGCGTACTCACGACGCCTTTACGGTCGTATATGGAACCCGTAGAGATCATCGGGTACCTCTCGCGCGCCGTGGCGCGGCGGATCGACAATGACAGGCTCGAGAAGGAGAAATGTCATGGGATTGCGCTACCGCACCGCGCCCGAGCTCGTTTCCGCGTGCCGCCGCAACGCGCAACGGATGTGGGCCAGGCACCACCTGACCCCGCAGGAGCGCGCGAATCTACTGGCCTCGTGGACGCCTCCCGCCGTGATCACCGCCTCGCTGGGCGGCCACTCGAGACACTGAGCCCGAAAACCGGATTTCCGGCATACGCTGGATGCCATGCCTGGTAAGGAAATCAAGCGGATTCGGGCGCGTTCCGCCCTGGAGACCGTCAAGGAATCCCCGGTGATCGCGGCCGTCGCCGCCGCCCCCTTCGTGGTCGCGCTCGGCGTCGTCTGGTGGCTGTTCGGCGGATTCGCCGCCTTCGTGCTGCTGGTGGTGCTCGGCGTGGTCGCTGTGGCGGGAGGCAAGCTGCTGAAGTAGCGGGGCAGGCTCAGCGCGGGATGTGGAAGCGCACCAGTTCGCCCGTGCCCGCGTCGATATCGGCCCACGGCCGGTCGAATTCCAGCACTGCCAGCGCGGAGGTCGGGAATTTGCGGCTCAGCTCCACCGCCTGGTCGGAATCCCGATTGCCGGCCAATTCCCAAGCCGTCCACGGCATCCCCGGCGCGTGCCCGATGACGAGCAGTGTCTCGACGGAATCGTCGCCGAGCTGGATCAACTCGATCAGCGCGCGCGGCGCTGCCTCGTAGATTCCGGCCTCGTAGACCACGGGCGCATCGATTCCGGTGGCGGTCAGGGTCTGTCTGGTGCGGGTGGCGGTCGAGCAGCGCACCGCGTCGATGGGCGGTTGCGTGCGGCGCAGCCACTGCCCGGCCAATCCGGCCTCGCGTCGCCCGCGCGGTGCCAGCGGCCGCTCGTGATCGCCCACACCCTCGGGATACGCCGATTTACCGTGCCGCATCAGGATCAGGGTCCGCACCATAGCGCTACGGTAATGCTTCCGGGACGGCGTCCGATTAAACCCCTCCGGCGCGGAGGTCTGTAACACACTCGAGGCAAACTGAAAGGTGCGTCACAATCCGGCGCCCCGCGACCCCGGCTGCGGGAGCCCAGCCCACGTACCTTTTCGAGGATCTGCACACTATGGCCTACGTCATTACGCAGCGCTGTTGCAACGACGCCAGCTGCGTTCCAGAGTGCCCGGTCGACTGCATCCGCCCCACCCCGGATCAGCCGGAGTTCGCGACCACGGAAATGCTCTACATCGACCCCGACACCTGTATCGACTGCGGTGCCTGCGTCGACGCCTGCCCGGTCGAGGCGATCTTCGCCGAGGACGATCTGATCGCGTCGCTGGCGCGCTTCCGCGATGTCAACGCCGCCTATTTCGAACGGCACCCGCTGGAGACGAACTTCGATCCGATCCTCGCGCCGGTCCGCCCACCCAAGGAGTTGGGCACGCTGCGGGTCGCCATCGTCGGCGCGGGACCGGCCGCCTGCTACGCCGCCGAGGATCTGCTGCGGCGCTGCGATGCGCAGGTGGAGATGTTCGATCGGCTGCCGACGCCGTGGGGCCTGGTGCGCGCGGGCGTCGCGCCGGACCATCCCGAGACCAAACTGGTCTCGGGCATGTTCGAATCGGCCTTCCGCCGCGACACGCTGCAGTACTACCTGAATGTCGAGGTGGGCACCCACATCTCGCACGAGGAACTGCTGGCCCACCACCACGCGGTGATCTACGCGGTCGGCGCGTCCACCGATCGGCGCCTGGGTGTGCCGGGCGAGGACCTGCCGGGCAGCCATTCCGCGACCGAATTCGTCGCCTGGTACAACGGTCATCCCGATTACGCGGAGCACGTCTTCGACCTGTCGGGGGAGCGGGCGGTCATCGTCGGCAACGGCAATGTGGCCCTCGATGTCGCGCGGGTGCTCACGATGGACCCACAGGAGCTGGCCAAGACCGATATCGCCGATCACGCGCTGGCGGCGTTGCGGCAGAGCAATATTCGCGAAGTGGTCGTGCTGGGTCGGCGCGGACCGCTGCAAGCCGCGTACACCTCGCCGGAATTCCTTGCCCTCGGTCACCTGAAGGGTGTCGATATCGTCATCGACGCGGCCGAGACGACGCTCGACGCGGGTAGTCGAGCCCTGCTGGAGGATCCGGAGGCCGAGCCCGCGCTGCGGCTCAAATACAACCTGGCCGTGGAGTATTCGCAGGCGCGGCGCGATCCGGCCCACCGCCGCATCGTCTTCCGCTACCTCGCCGCGCCCACCGCGCTCAACGGCGCCGACGCGGTGACATCCGCGGATTTCGCGCACAACGAATTGGTCGAGGAGAACGGCCAATTGGTGGCCCGCGCGACCGACCGAACCGAACGCGTCGAGGCCGGGCTGGTGCTGCGGTCCATCGGATATCGCGGCGAGCCGGTGCCGGATCTGCCGTTCGACGATCGGCGCGGCGTGGTGCCCAACGAGCATGGCCGGGTCATCGGGGCGGATGGCGCGCCGCTGCCCGGCGTGTACGTCAGCGGGTGGATCAAGCGCGGTCCGCGCGGGGTGATCGGTTCCAACCGGGTCGACGCCGAGGAGACGGTGGAGCAGGTGATCACCGATTTCACGGCGGGTCGACTCACCGCGCCGAAGGGCGATCGGGCGGCGCTGAAAACGCTGCTCGCGCAACGGAATGCCGATCTGGTGGATCGGGACGGCTGGCGCGCCATCGACCAGGCGGAGAAGGCGGCGGGCAAGTCGGCCGGGCGACCGCGGGTCAAGCTGACCTCTCGCGAGGATCTGCTCGAGGCCGCCAGGGGGTAGGCCCTGGTCCCGGCATCGGTCGAGCGGCGGCCGATGTCGGGGCAGCGACTCAATTCGGCAGTGGCATGACCCGCACCACCGTGGTGGTGATATCCCCGACCACGAACCACAACCGCAGCATCGGCCGCCCCGTGACATCGCCGGGCTCGTAGCGGCTGCGCACCGTCACGTGCTGGCGCGCCCACACCGGCGCGATGTACTCGATCACCGCCCGGTGCGGCGCGGCCAGCAGCTTGGGATATTCGACCAGGAACTGCTCGACCGCCTGCCAGTAGCAGGCGTTGTTGACGTGGTTGTACTGGTCGATATCGGTGGCGCGCACCGGGAATGGCAGATCGGTATCCGATTCCGGCGGTGTGGCGTCGGTCAGGTAGGGCCGCCAGCGCAGTCTGGTCTCCTCGGTGGATCGCGCCAGGTAGGCCAGGCCCTCGTCGCTGATGCGGGTGGGCATATTGGTGGAGCCGTTGATATTGATCCAGAAGCCCTCTGTCTCGATCAGACCGCCCTTGTCGCTGGTGATCCGGACCCGCATATTGGACCAGCGGGTGGACATGCTCGAGCACCAGCGCAGCAGGTGCACCTCATCGGGCCACAGGATGGGGCGCACCACATCGATGACGGTGCGGCGCACGATCCAATTGGGATCGGTCCGGGCCAGGAAGGTGCGATGCAATTCCTCCCAGGCGATGTCCTGCAGATATCGGGCCACGCCGTCGAAGCGCAGGCGGTCGTAGGGATCCACATCGCCCACCCGGACGGGCCACGCCGCGGCGAAACCCATGCCCTCTGGGGGAAGCGGCGCGAGTGGCTGATCGAATGACACTGGTGCTACTCCCTCGCTGCACGTGGTGCCGCGTACTTCGTGCGGTGCTTGATAGACGACTCTACGGGTCGGGTCGAGCATGCTCGCGTCGAGTCGTCGCTACCCATAGTTATGCCATCGCACGCTCGAGCGCGCCGCAATATCGCTCCGGTCGCTTCTGAATATCGCTCCGGTCGCCCTACGCGAATCAGTAACCCTGATAGGCCTGACCGCTGTCGACCGCGACCACGCCGGGCACATTCGACAGCGAGCCATAGGTGGCTATGGCGTAGCGCGTGCCCGCGATGATGTTGTCGACCGGGTCGAAGATATTGCCGTGGCCGTCGGCCTTGTAGGCGTCGAAGGTGCTGTCGATGGTCTGCATCAGCCCCTTGGACGGATGGCCCGCCACCCAGTTGCTGTCCCACTCGTTGACGATCAGCGGGTTGCCGCCGGACTCCTTCTCGATGATCAGCGCCAGCGCTCGCTCATCGATCTGATCCGGGCTGTAGCCCATCTTGATCAGTTCCTCTTTGGCCTTGCGAATCCAGTCGGCCATATCGCCGGTGGGCGCGGGCAGCGGGGCAGTGGAGACGCGGCCACTGGAGGGGACGCCGCCGCCCGAGGGCGCGCCGTAGCCGCTGCCGCCGGAACTGCCGTGATGCTGGGAGCCGCCACCGCCCGTCGAGTAGCTGGATTTGGATTCCGAAGTTGCTGCGGAAGTAGTGACGGCGGTGGGAGCGGTCCGCGTATTCGGTGCGGGGGCCACGGATTTCGGATCGCCGAGTCCGCCGTAGGCGGCGTCGAGTTTGCCCGCCGCGGTGCTCACCGCGGTTTGTGCGGCGGTGGCGACCTTCTCCGCCTCGGCGAGCGCGTTGGTGATCTGGTGTTCCCACTGGGCGGCGGCCAGTTCCTCCTGCAGGACCACCTTGTCGCTCGCGTCGGGGCCGAGCCGCGCGATCCGTGCGGCCGCCGAGACAGTGCCATTGGGCAGTACTTCCAGACCGGGATGCGCGCTGTCGCCGCGCGCCTGATCGCGCAGTTGCAGCACCTTGCTCTTGGCATTGGCTAGATTGTCGACCTGGCTGGTGAAGGCTGTCTCCAACTCCTGCAAAGCCTTGCTGACCTCGGAGGCGCGCGTCTTCTCGGTATTCATCCGCTCGGCGGCGGCGTTGCCCGCCGCGCCGTTCCAGTTCAAGCCCTGGGTGTCGGTGATGCCCTTTTGCTCTGCGCCGTCGAGCTTTTCGTAAACGGTCTTGGCGTGGGTGCCCGCAGTGGCGAGCGCCTGCGGATTCCACTGCTCGATATCCGGAATGGTGAGTGCCATCACCGCAGTCCGATCGTCTTCAGCTTGGTGGCGAAATCATCCTGGCTCTGGTCGTAGGCGCCCGCGGCATTGTGCATGCTCTCGGCGAGGGTGGTGAAGCGCTCGCCGATGCGGGTCAGGCAGTTGCTCGCCGCCTCACCCGCCTGCTTGGCCGCCGTGCCGAATTCGGTGCCGGGTAGCGCGCCTGCGGCCGCGCCGAATTCGTCGCCCGCTTTGAGATCGGTAATGCTATTGGCCTCGTCGCCGAGGTTTTTCGCGAAGATGCGCAGGACGCCCGTATCCACCTGGACACCCGTCACCGACTGTTGCTCCGCCATGGAAGATCCCCCTTCCCGCCCGCCTGAAGTCCGGGCAAGCATAGCCGGAATCGGTTCAGGGGGACAGGGTTCGGGGTGCGGGCGGCGCGGTGGCCGCGCGGTGTTTTAGGTTGGCAGGTGTCTTCGGCGAGGTCGGATCGCCGAGCGGACGAAAGAGGTCGACACATGCGCGCAGCCCAGATCAGCAGGCTCGAAGGTCCGGAATCGATCGCGGTCGTCGATATCGCGGAACCGGCGGGCTATCCCGGCGGGGTGGTCATCGACGTGCACGCGGCAGGGGTCGCCTTTCCCGACGTGCTGATGTCGCGCGGGCTGTACCAGATGAAACCGGAACTGCCGTTCGTCGTCGGCGGCGAGGTCGCGGGAATCGTGCGGGAGGCGCCCGCCGACGCCCACGTGCGCCGAGGCGATCGGGTGGTGGCGTTGACCCTGCTCGGCAATGCCATGGCCGAGGTCGCGGTGGTTCCGACCGCGATGGTGTTCGCGCTGCCCGACAATATCTCGCTCGAGGCGGGGGCAGGCATCCTGTTCAACGATCTGACGGTGCATTTCTGCCTGCGCAATCGCGGCCGCCTCGCCGCGGGGGAGACCGTGCTGGTGCACGGCGCGGCGGGCGGTGTCGGCACCGCCACGCTGCGCATGGCGGCGGCGCTCGGCGCGGGCCGGGTGATCGCGGTGGTCAGCACCGAGGCCAAAGCGGCGGTCGCGCGCGCCAACGGGGCCACCGATGTGGTCCTGGCCGAGGGCTGGTTGGCGGCGGTGCGCGAGCTGACTGGCGGGCGCGGGGTGGATATCGTGCTCGATCCGGTGGGCGGGGACCGCTTCACCGACAGTGTCCGCGCACTGGCCTCCGGTGGCCGCCTGCTCGTCGTCGGCTTCACCGCGGGCGAGATCCCCACCGTGAAGGTCAATCGACTGCTGCTCAAGAATGTCGAGGTCGTCGGCGCGGCCTGGGGCGAATGGGTGATGAACCACCCCGGTTACCTGGCCGAGCAGTGGGCCGAGGTGGCGCCGCTGCTCGCCGCAGGTGCGATCGCCCCGCCGCAGCCGGTGCTGTACCCCTTGGAGCAGGCGGCCGCCGCGGTGGCCTCGCTGGAGAATCGCACGGCCACCGGCAAGGTCGTGGTCGGTCTGCGCTGAGTCCGCTCAGCCCTCGCGTAGCTCGCGGTACGCGGGGGCTTTGCTGGTTCCGGTCGGCGTCAGTGTGCGCAGCAGCGGCAATGTTCGATGCGCGACCACCGTGGACAGCACGATGACGCTGTGCGATCGCACCACCGAGCTGGTGCGATCGATGCTCAACAGCACGGCTTGCAGTCCGGCGTGCGAATCCGCGCCGATACGGCAGAGCACATCGCCGGACCCGGTGGTCGCGTACGCCTCGAGCACGCCGGCTATCGCCGCGAGCTCGGCGGCCACCGTATCGAGCGCGCCCTGGGCGATCTCCAGGGTGACGAAGGCTTGCACGTCGAAACCGGCTGCGGTGACATCTATTTGGGGATCATAGGAGGAGATGACCCCCGACTCCTCCATTCGTCCGATCCTGGACTGCACGGTGGCTCTGGCCACGCGGGTGCGCCGCGACAGCTCGAGTATTCCGGCCTTCTGGTACTCGTGCATGGCGGCGAGGATGGCGAGATCGAGTTCGTCGAGTTTCGCCGGTGAGCGTGACATCGGGGTCCTCCTGTGTGGTCCAGCTCATACTAGTCAAATTGTCCAGCACGGGAGGGGGCCAGCTAGTCCAATTCGCCAGAGTGTCTACCGAAATGTCGCGATATTGCCTATCCACGGCCGATGACGATTACTTGGTCCCATGACGATCGAGCAACTGCCCACCCAAGGTGAGCTGCGCAAACTAGTCGGATTGGTCGATCACGACGACAGTGTCGACCCCTTTCCGGTCCTCGGCTGGGACGCGCTGATCTGGGTGGTCGGCAATGCGACACAGACCGCCCACTTTCTGCAATCCGCCTTCGGGATGCGCCTCGAGGCGTACTCCGGTCCCGAGACCGGCAATCGCGACCACAAATCCTTCGTGCTGCGCAGCGGCGCGGCCCGCTTCGTCATCAAGGGTGCGGTCGATCCGGACAGCCCGCTGATCTCCCACCACGACCGCCACGGCGACGGCATTGTCGATATCGCGCTCGAGGTGCCCGATGTGGACCGCTGCGTCGCATGGGCGCGCGAGCACGGTGCGCGGGTCGAGGTCGAACCGCATGACGAGACCGATGAATTCGGCACCGTCCGCTCCGCCGCACTCGGCATCTACGGCGACACCCGGCACACGCTGGTGGACCGCTCCCGCTACGACGGGCCGTACCTGCCCGGTTACATCGTCCGCGAATCGGTGTTGCAGCCGCGTCCCGGCCGCCCCAAGCGCCTGTTCCAGGCCATCGACCACGTGGTCGGCAATGTGGAATTGGGCCGGATGGACGAGTGGGTCGAGTTCTACCGGCGCGTCATGGGTTTCACGAATATGGCCGAATTCGTCGGCGACGATATCGCGACCGACTACTCCGCGCTCATGAGCAAGGTGGTGGCCAATGGCAACCACCGGGTGAAGTTCCCGCTCAATGAGCCCGCCGTGGCCAAGAAGCGCTCGCAGATCGACGAGTACCTGGACTTCTATCGCGGACCCGGCGTTCAGCACATCGCACTGGCCACCAATGACATCCTGGCCACCGTCGACGCCATGCGCCTGGAAGGCGTCGAATTCCTCACCGCCCCGGACGCCTACTACGAGGATCCCGAACTGCGCGAGCGCATCGGCCATGTCCGTGTCCCGGTCGAGGAATTGCAGAGCCGCGCCATCCTGGTCGACCGCGACGAGGATGGTTACCTGCTGCAGATCTTCACCAAACCGATCGGCGACCGCCCCACCGTCTTCTTCGAACTGATCGAGCGGCACGGCTCCCTCGGCTTCGGCAAGGGCAACTTCAAGGCCCTGTTCGAGGCCATCGAACGCGAGCAGGAGGCGCGCGGAAACCTGTGACCGGTCGGCGTGCCGGGGTCCGACCGGTCACGGGATCCCGGCCGACCGCGCGGCGGTCGGCCCGGCCACGGCACGCCCGGTGGCGCGCGGCGATCTGTCGGTAGAGTTCCGGTATGCGGATCCAGTCGGCGATCGCCCTCGCGGCGACCTTGGTGGTGGCGCTGTCCGCCTGCGGCTCCGACAGCGGTGATTCCACCAACGCGCCGATCCGCCCGCCGCGCAAGGTCGCCGCGCTCGGCCCCTTCGTCGGTGAATGCGGACATGTCACCGACGACGAGGTGAGGGCCACCGCGGGCGTACCGCAAATCTCGCAGGTGCGCAGGAATTCCGTCGGTTGCAACTGGCAGTCGGCCGGACTCGGTTCGCCCAGCGTCACCTTCGCCTCCTACCGGGGCAGTCCCATCGCGCGGGAGCGGGCCTGGGTCACCACCCAGGGCCGCAGCCCGGAGACCATCGAGGTCGCCGGGCGGCAGGGTTTCCAGGCGCTGGAGCCCACGGGCACGGTCTGCGATCTCGCGGTGCAACTGGACGACGACTTCTTCGAATGGTCCATGCAGACCGGGCGGACCACGGGGCGCGTCTCCCCGTGCGACTTGATGCGCAAATTGGCCGAGCTCACCGTGCAGCGGTTGAAGTAGGGGGCGGGAGATGGATCGGCGCGGTATTCGGATGCGCGCGCGGCGAGGCGCGGCCGTGGTTGCCGCGTTGCTCGCGGTCGGGGGCACGGTCGTCGGGTGTGGACAGACTGTGCGGGGCACGCCGCAGGCGGCGGGTGCGGGAGATTCGGTCAATACCAAATTCGACAAGTTGCTGCGCGAATGCGAGGCGGTGACCCTCGACCAGATCGCGGAGATCATCGGTGGCAAGGGTTCCTACGCGCAGTCGTCGTTCTACGGCGCGGTGTGCATGTGGGATGTGCTGGGCGCGCCGGGCGGTAATGCCATGGCCACCCTCAACTGGTACGAGAACGGCTCGCTCACCAATGAGAAGGCCAATAACGACCGGCTCGGCTACAGCACCGCCAATGTGAATTTCGGTGAGAGTCTCGGCCTCGAGACCCGCAGACCCAATGATCCGGATTCGTGCGGTATCAGCGCCGCCGCGCCGGATACCGGCATCGTCGGCTGGTGGATCAACTATCGCGCCGGTTCGGCCCATCCCGATCCGTGCGCCTCGGCCCGAAAGCTGGTCGAGCTCACACTCAATCTGGCCAGGTGAGAGCGGTTCTCGGGACCCCCGCTTTGACCCTGCTCCGCTGCCGCGAGTACTCTGGTTCGCTGTGCCCGGCACCATCCGGGCAAGTTCGTGCGAAAGCGTAGGCCAGCGAAAGCGGCCGATCCCACCGGCGTGCCCGGAAAAAGGGCTGCGTTTCTCGCGCGACACGCCCGACCTCGGGACGCGAGGAACGTGGACGGACGTGCGAGCGAACGCTCGATGAAAGCGTCGTGAACGACGGACGGCCGAATGGCAGGCTCCGGCGCGCGAGGCCAATTGAACACAGACATGAAGTTCCTGACACCGCGTTAGAACCAAACAAGGAAAGCCGGTCTATGCCAACCATCAACCAGCTGGTCCGCAAGGGTCGCCGCGACAAGGTCGCCAAGACCAAGACCGCGGCCCTGAAGGGGAGCCCGCAGCGTCGTGGCGTGTGCACCCGCGTGTACACCACGACCCCGAAGAAGCCGAACTCCGCGCTGCGCAAGGTCGCGCGTGTTCGCCTGACCAGCGCGGTCGAGGTCACGGCTTACATCCCCGGTGAGGGCCACAACCTGCAGGAGCACTCGATGGTGCTCGTGCGCGGCGGTCGTGTGAAGGACCTCCCCGGTGTGCGTTACAAGATCATCCGTGGCTCCCTCGATACCCAGGGTGTGAAGAACCGCAAGCAGGCCCGCAGCCGCTACGGCGCCAAGAAGGAGAAGAGCTAATGCCACGCAAGGGCCCCGCTCCCAAGCGTCCCCTGATCAACGACCCGGTCTACGGTTCGCCGGTGGTCACCCAGTTGGTCAACAAGATCCTGCTGGACGGCAAGAAGTCGACCGCGGAGCGCATCGTCTACGGCGCCCTGGAGCAGGCGCGCGAGAAGACCGGCACCGATCCGGTCGTCACCCTCAAGCGCGCGCTCGACAACGTCAAGCCCTCGCTCGAGGTCAAGCCCCGCCGCGTCGGCGGCGCGACCTACCAGGTGCCGATCGAGGTGCGGCCGGGCCGCGCCAACACCTTGGCGCTGCGCTGGCTGGTCAACTTCGCCCGCGCCCGTCGCGAGAAGACCATGGTCGAGCGTCTGGCCAACGAACTGCTGGACGCGAGCAACGGTCTGGGCGCTTCGGTGAAGCGTCGTGAGGACACCCACAAGATGGCCGAATCCAACCGGGCCTTCGCGCACTACCGCTGGTGATTGCGGTCCGGCCCGTCACATGTGTCGGCGCCGGAAGGCACACAGTCGGCGGTGGCACTTCGGTGCCACATCCGGCGTTGACATAGTGATGACCCGACACCGGGTCTCGTACCCGAAGATCCCAACTAGCTACGAGCGGGGAAGATTTCCGTGGCACAGGACGTGCTCACCGACCTGAAGAAGGTCCGCAACATCGGCATCATGGCCCACATCGATGCCGGTAAGACCACCACAACCGAACGCATCCTCTTCTACACCGGTATCACCTACAAGATCGGTGAGGTCCACGATGGCGCAGCCACCATGGACTGGATGGCCCAGGAGCAGGAACGCGGTATCACGATCACGTCGGCCGCGACCACCTGCTACTGGAACGACAACCAGATCAACATCATCGACACCCCCGGCCACGTCGACTTCACCGTCGAGGTGGAGCGGTCGCTGCGCGTGCTCGATGGCGCTGTCGCCGTCTTCGATGGCAAGGAAGGTGTCGAGCCGCAGTCCGAGCAGGTCTGGCGGCAGGCCGACAAGTACGACGTCCCGCGCATCTGCTTCGTCAACAAGATGGACAAGCTCGGCGCGGACTTCTACTTCACCGTGCGGACCATCAAGGAACGCCTCGGTGCCCGGCCACTGGTCATCCAGCTGCCGATCGGCGCGGAGGACACCTTCGAGGGCATCGTCGACCTGGTCGAGATGAATGCCAAGGTCTGGCGGGGCGAGACCAAGCTCGGTGAGCAGTACGAGGTCGTGGAGATCCCGGCCGATCTGAAGGATCGGGCCGAGGAGTACCGCCAGGAACTGCTGGAGGCCGTCGCCGAATCCGATGACGCGCTGCTGGAGAAGTTCCTCGGTGGCGAGGAGCTCTCGATCGAGGAGATCAAGGCCGCCATCCGCAAGCGGACGGTCAACTCCGAGCTCTACCCGGTGCTGTGCGGTTCGGCGTTCAAGAACAAGGGCGTGCAGCCCATGCTCGACGCCGTCATCGACTACCTGCCGACCCCGCTGGACGACGGCGGCGCGGACGGTCACGTCCCCGGCAAGGAAGACGAGATCATCCACCGCGACGCGAGCATCGACGCGCCGTTCTCGGCTCTCGCGTTCAAGGTCGCCACGCACCCGTTCTTCGGCAAGCTGACCTACGTGCGCGTGTACTCGGGCCATGTCGATTCCGGTGCTCAGGTCATCAACTCGACCAAGGGCAAGAAGGAGCGGCTGGGCAAGCTGTTCCAGATGCACTCCAACAAGGAGAACCCGGTTCCCGAGGTGCAGGCGGGCCACATCTACGCGGTCATCGGCCTGAAGGACACCACCACCGGCGACACCCTGTGCGATCCGAACAATCAGATCGTGCTGGAGTCCATGACCTTCCCGGACCCGGTCATCGAGGTGGCCATCGAGCCCAAGACCAAGGCCGACCAGGAGAAGCTGGGCACCGCCATCCAGAAGTTCGCCGAGGAGGATCCCACCTTCAACGTGAAGCTGGACGCGGAGACCGGCCAGACCGTCATCGGCGGTATGGGCGAACTCCAGCTCGACATCTACGTCGACCGGATGAAGCGCGAATTCAAGGTCGAGGCGAATATCGGCAAGCCGCAGGTCGCCTATCGCGAGACCATCACCAAGACGGTCGAGAAGCACGAGTACACCCACAAGAAGCAGACCGGTGGCTCGGGCCAGTTCGCCCGCGTGATCATCGCCCTGGAACCGTTCACGGGCGAGGACGGCGCGACCTACGAATTCGCCAACAAGGTCACCGGTGGTCGCGTCCCGAAGGAGTACATCCCCTCGGTGGACGCGGGCATCCAGGACGCCATGCAGTACGGTGTCCTCGCCGGTTACCCGCTGGTCAACGTGAAGGCCAGCCTGCTCGACGGCGCCTACCACGAGGTCGACTCCTCGGAAATGGCGTTCAAGATCGCGGGTGCGCAGGCACTGAAGGAAGCGGCCCGCAAGGCCGGTCCGGTGATCCTCGAGCCGCTCATGGCGGTGGAGGTCACCACGCCCGAGGAGTACATGGGCGATGTGATCGGCGACCTGAACTCCCGCCGTGGCCAGATTCAGGCCATGGAGGAACGCAGTGGTGCCCGTGTCGTCAAGGCGCTGGTTCCGCTCTCGGAGATGTTCGGCTACATCGGTGACCTGCGGTCCAAGACCCAGGGCCGAGCGAACTTCTCCATGGTGTTCGACTCGTACGCGGAGGTTCCGGCCAACGTGTCGAAGGAGATCATCGCCAAGGCGACCGGCGAGTAATTCGCATATTGGGGCAGGTGCGACACTTGCCCCAATAGCCGGGAGTCCGTACGACCCCAGTAAGTAACAACCGCACTGCTGCAAACGCACGCACCAGACAGTCCAGGAGGACATACCAGTGGCGAAGGCGAAGTTCGAGCGGACGAAGCCGCACGTCAACATCGGCACCATCGGTCACGTCGACCACGGCAAGACCACGCTGACCGCAGCGATCACCAAGGTGCTGGCTGACAAGTTCCCGAATCTGAATGCGGCTTTCGCATTCGATCAGATCGACAAGGCGCCGGAGGAGAAGGCTCGCGGCATCACGATCAACATCTCGCACGTCGAGTACCAGACCGAGAAGCGCCACTACGCCCACGTCGATGCGCCGGGTCACGCCGACTACATCAAGAACATGATCACCGGTGCGGCGCAGATGGACGGTGCGATCCTGGTCGTGGCGGCCACCGACGGCCCGATGCCGCAGACCCGCGAGCACGTGCTGCTGGCCCGTCAGGTCGGCGTGCCCTACATCCTGGTCGCGCTGAACAAGTCCGACATGGTCGACGACGAGGAAATCCTCGAGCTCGTCGAGATGGAGGTCCGTGAACTGCTGGCTGCCCAGGAGTTCGACGAGGACGCTCCGGTCGTCCGCGTCTCCGGCCTGAAGGCGCTCGAGGGCGACCCGAAGTGGACCGAGTCGATCGTCGAGCTGATGAACGCCGTCGACGAGTCCATCCCGGACCCGGTGCGTGAGACCGACAAGCCGTTCCTGATGCCGGTCGAGGATGTGTTCACGATCACCGGTCGTGGCACCGTCGTCACCGGTCGTGTCGAGCGCGGTGTGATCAACGTGAACGAGGAAGTCGAGATCGTCGGCATCCGTCAGACCACGACCAAGACCACGGTCACCGGTATCGAGATGTTCCGCAAGCTGCTCGACCAGGGCCAGGCCGGCGACAACGTCGGTCTGCTGGTTCGTGGCATCAAGCGCGAAGATGTCGAGCGCGGCCAGGTCGTGATCAAGCCGGGCACCACCACCCCGCACACCGAGTTCGAGGGCCAGGCGTACATCCTGTCGAAGGACGAGGGTGGCCGCCACACCCCGTTCTTCAACAACTACCGCCCGCAGTTCTACTTCCGCACCACCGACGTGACCGGCGTCGTGACCCTCCCCGAGGGCACCGAGATGGTCATGCCGGGCGACAACACCGAGATGAGCGTCAAGCTGATCCAGCCGATCGCCATGGAAGAGGGCCTGCGCTTCGCGATCCGCGAGGGTGGCCGCACCGTTGGTGCCGGTCGCGTCACCAAGATCGTCAAGTGATCTGACCGACGCCGCGGTGGCAACGCCGTAAGTCGAGTGGCACCGTCCCGAAAGGGGCGGTGCCACTCGCGTTTTCGGAGCCGTTGATTCCCGTGCCCGCCTGTGAGCTTGGACTTCGCCTGACATCCTAAGTAGTGTGGATGTCATGAGCTACGCCTACAGTGTTGTGCCTTTCAGCGACCTGTTACATAAACCGGCTATGACCGCCGGCCTGCTCGATAAGGTGCGTGCGCTGCGGCTTCGTCGTCGCGACGCGGGCGATCTGGCGCTCATGCGAGTCGAGCAACTGGATGCCGAAGGCACCGTGGTGGACTTCACCGCGAGGTTGCTGGCCGGGATGGTCAGGCGCTTGGGCGCCGATGCCGTACGTGCGGTGTTGCCGGACGCCGTTCCTTGGGTTGTTTTCCTGCCCGCTGCCGATATCGACCAGTTCCTGGTCGACCTGGTCGAGGTGACGCAGGGTGCGGCGGCGCTCGAGAATCTGGCACCGGTGGCGACACTGCTGGATCAATGGCGAAATAGCGCGGAGATCTACGCGGATCCGGTCCTTATGGAATTGGTGCGGCAAAACCCTGAGGGCGACTTCGGTCCGGTGCCGATCCCGAAGGCGGAGGGATGAGCCCGAAGCGCGGTGATCGGGTGGCGCCTCCCGCTCGTGGACGACGAGCATCGGACGGCATGGATCACCTACGCGGGGACGGGACATCCCAAAGTGACCGACTAGTGGGGCGGGGCCTTCAGTGGCGGTGCCACTCGCGTTTTCGGGGTGGGATTTGTAGCGGCTCGGCTCGATCAGGGGAGCAGATTGAGGGCGTTGGTGTGACGGGGTCTGATGGCGTGGAAATGTCGGCGGTCCAGTGTGGCTACGTCGGTCAGTCCGAGGCGCTCGGAGAGGGCGATTACCGAGGCGTCGGCGATACCGAGTGGAAAGCTCCGGTACTGGGACATCAGTTCCGCCATGCGCGCCAAATCGGCGGACGTCGTATCGGCTTGAGTCATATCACCTGCCGCGATCGCCCTGACAAGATTGATTTCCGCCTCGGCGCTGACCTTCTTGCACAGGAGATAGCACGCTTCGGTGACCACGTAGGGTGTCAGCACGAATTGGTCGGTTCGGCTGATCAGTAGATCTGCGCACCGGCCGTGATCGGCATCGCGATAATTGAGAAGTGCGACGAGCGGCCCGGTATCAACGATCAGCACCGCTGCCGCCGAATTCCTGGCGCAAGACTTCCTTGGCGCGAGCACCGAGATTGGTGGCCGGACCATCGAACGTGCGCAGCACGGAGAATCGGGACGATAGCGGTTTGACTAGCCGTAGGACATGCTGCTGCACCTCATCGGCCTGACTCGGGCTGAGGCGATCGATGAGCGCGTGAAGTTCCGAGTAGTCGCGCGCAGCAGTCATATTCCAATGCTACTGGCAGACGTCCCTTCAGTGGCGGCGGAGGGTGTAGGCCGGGGGTGGGGTGGTGGCGAGGTATTCGGACCAGGGTTGGGTGGGGTGGGGGGTGCAGGTGTTTCGGCCTGCGCGGAAGGCGGCGGCGGTTTTGCCGGGGAGGGGGAGATTCAGGGGGTGGCGGGGGCCGGGGTGGGTTCGCAGCCAGGTGGCGAGGAGTTGGGACAGGGGTTGGGTTTCGGGGCCGCCGAAGTCGGGGGCGCGGCCTTGCGGGGGTGTGTCGACGAGGGCGGCCAGGTGGGTGGCTACGTCGGCGGCGGCCACCGGTTGGAAGAGGAAATCGAGGGGGAGGGGGGCGATGGGCCAGCCCTCGACGGTGTGCAGGATCCAGGCGATCAGTTCGTGGAATTGGGTGGCGCGTTGGATCGTATGGGGGACACCGCTTTTCGCGATGAGGTCTTCGCAGGCGAGTTTGTTGCGGTAGTAGCGCATCGGGATGTGGTCGATGCCGACTATGGAGACGTAGAGCAGGTGGGAGACGTTGGTCGCGTGGCGGAGGAGCTGTTCGGTTTGGGCGAGGTCCACGCGGCCCATCGAGCGGAAGTCGGAGGCGGCGTGGACGATGATGTCCGCGCCCGCTGCGGCGTCGGCCAGACCCGCGCCGGTCACCAGGTCGCCCACGTGGGTGCCCGCGCCGGGGCGGCGGGAGAGCACGCGGACCTCGTGTTTGTCGCACAGTCGGGCGACGAGGTGTCGGCCGAGCGTTCCGGTGCCACCGGTCACCAGTACGGTACTCATGCCCAACTACTACACCTTGTCGGAGTCGGCGGCAAGCGGTGGGTGACCGCGATCGTCAAGTGAGCGCTGTCTGCTTGGCGCACAGCCGAATTCGGCTACCGCGCGTCAAGCGGCGGGCTTGACCGATCCGATCGTGAGCAGCGCGACCGGCGGTGCGGTGCAGGCGTCGGCGGTGAATGGCACTGCGATGGCGGTGGTTTGGTCCGGCGGGTAGATGAGCAGGGCGGTGGCCTTGGTGCGCTCGCAGGGGTAGTTGCCCGCCTGGGTGTAGCGCATGGTGGCCTGCGCGGACGCGCCCGGCGCGAGGGTGACGGTTTGCGCGCCCTCCGCCGTATCCCTGGCGGCGCCGGGGCCGATGGTGGCGGTCGGCGTGCCCGCGGCGAGTGAGACGCCTGGATAGCCGTAGATGGTGCAGGCTTCCGTGCCCGAGTTCGTGAAGACGAGCGGGGCGTAGATGTGGCCTGCCGCGCCCTCCTGTCGACCCAGGGTGACTGTCAGATTGCTTGTGGTGCAGGCGGATACGGGCCGCTCAGGGGAGGGCGCGGCGGGATCGGGCGAGCCTGGCGCACTGCTCGGGCCTGGTTGCGAGCCGCCCGGAGTCGCGACGGCGGATGGGGTGGAGGGGCCGGGCTGCGTGAGGGAGCCGGGCGAGGAGTTGGAGCCGGACCCGCATGCCGTCGCAACGGCGGCGAAAGCGAGGACGGCCACTGCCGTGAGCCGCATAAACCCACAGTAGAGCAATCCGGTGCGGCGTGGCTGGGAGTCGGGGTGCGGGCGGTGCGCACTACGGTGTAGCGGCCGACCATCGCATCGGTCGGCTGTGGTCCACGCGGTATTCGATGTCGAAGTCGGAGGAAGCAATGGGCACATCTCGCCTTGCCGCCGCACTCGGGGCGGCCACCGGTGTGTTGTCGCATCGGCTGCCGTATCTGGCGCTCGGTAGCGGGCGGCCGCTGGTGTTTCTGCGTCCGACGATCTGCGAGCACGCGAATCCTCGGGGTTGGCTGCGCGATGCGGAGATCCGCATGCTCGCGCCGCTGGCCGGGCACTTCCGGGTGTACGCGGTGCATCGCGCGCCGGGCACCGCCCCCGGCACCACGATGCGCGATATCGCCGGGCAGCACGCGGAGGCGTTGGCGGCGGAGTTCGGTGGGCCGGTGGATGTGCTCGGCCTGTCCTCGGGTGGTGCGTTGGGTTTGCAGTTGGCCGCGGACTATCCGGCCGAGGTGCGCAGGCTGGTGGTGGTCTCGGCCGGATATCGCCTGGAGCGGACCTGCCGAACCGCGCGGCTGCGCTACGGGGCCGCCGCCGCGGAGGGCAGGCGCGCGATGCGTCTGATGGCGGGTGGACTGTTCGCCTCGGTGGTGCGAACCCGCACGGCCGCGCTGACCGAGTGGCTGCTCGATCCCTTCGGGCGGCCGCGCTATCCGGCGGATGCGGTGTGTTTCGCCCGCGCGGAGCACGAATTCGATATCGGCGGCAGGCTCGCCAAGATCACCGCGCCGACATTGGTGATCGGCGGCGAGCGCGACGCCTACTATTCGGTGGCGAATTTCCGGCGTACGGCGGATCGGATTCCTGACTCGCGCTTGGTCATCTACCCGCGTGCCACGCATACGGGCGTGATCGGATATGGCCGTTTCATACCCGATGTGCTGGACTTCCTTACCGCGACATAGTCAACCCAGTTGGGTCATCCCGGCCGCGACCACCCGTGCGACATTGAAAATCTCCTCGGCGCTCGGGATGGGGATGCCGTCGAGGGCGTGCAGCCGATCGGTGCTGGAGATGGTGAACATGGCCGAGACCCAGGCCGCCGCGCAGGCCGAGAGTGTGCCGGGGCGAACGGGTTGCGGTGCGCTGGCCTGGAGCACCCGCACGGTGACGTCGAGCAGTTGATCGCGCAGTCGGCGCAGTTGGCGGCGGACATCGGGGTGGGTGTCGGCCTCGCGCCACATGATGACCCGCAGCACCGAGGAGTGGTGGTCGCGCAGGTTGATCGCCGCGTCCAGGTTCACCAGGCTGGCGGCGGGATCTCCGGGGGCGACCACGGTCCCGATGTCGTCGATCGGATGTTTGGGCACCCGTTCGGCCATGAGCGTGGACAGGATGGCGTCCTTGGTGGGGAAGTAGTAGAAGACCAATCCCTTGGGCACGCCCGCGGCGGTCGCGATGGCCGCCGTCGCGGTGGCATCGAAACCCTGTGCCGCGAAAAGTTTCTCGGCCGCGTCCAGGATGAGTTGGCGGGCGTCGCCGTCCACCTTGGCGGAGCGGCGACGCCCGGTTCGACCGTGCTCACCGGATGCGGCCCGATGGGGTCCGCGCATGTGCGTCAGTGATGGGGAGCCATCTTGCCGAAGCGCCCCGCCACCATCGGCAGCGCCGCCAGTGCGGCCGCCGCCGTCACCACTCCGACCACCCATGCCGTCCAGGATGCGCCCTTGTAGTCCGTCGCGAAGTTCATCACCCACGGGGAGATGAATAGCAGCACACCGAGGATCGCGCCGGCGAAATCGCCCATCGTGCCGAGGGTGCGCGCCATTTGGCCGAGTCCGACCAGCGCGATGAGCACGCCGAGCACGATCAGTGACCACATGGCCTTGTTGCTGTGGGTCACCCAGATCGGGGACAGCGCCGTGAACACGCCCAGCACCGTCATCAATAGGTGCTGTGCTCGACTTTCGCTGAACATGTGTGCCTCCTTGGGCTCGGAATCTGTTCTGCCTTCGGTATAGACCTGATTGACCGCCCGATCAATACCCATTCGGGCACGATTCCGCCGCTATTCACCGACTACTGAAACGTGACGGGGGTCACGTTCGTGCGGCGGCAAGTGGCCGTTACGGTTGGCAACGTGTCATCAATCGAGAACGCGGCCCCGATCGTCGTGGTCGGCGCCGGACTGGCCGGATTGCGCACCGCCGAGGAGCTGCGCCGCGCCGGTTACGAGGGCGGTTTGATCCTGATCGGTGACGAGGCGCGTCTGCCCTATGACCGCCCGCCGCTGTCCAAGCAGTTCGTGCGCGGCGAAACCGATGACACCACCTTGCGTCCGGCCGAGTTCTTCGCGGACAAAGGCATCGAGCTGCGCCTGGATACGGCCGCGACCGGAGTGGACACCGCCGCCCGACGGATCGCTCTGGCCGATGGATCCGAGCTCGAGTACGCCCAGCTCGTCATTGCCACGGGGTTGCGTCCGCGCCGCCTGCCGGGTCTGCCCGACCTGGCGGGTGTGCATGTGCTGCGCGCGTATGCCGAGGCGGATGCGCTGCGGGACGAATTGGCCGATGCCACAAGGGCTCTGGTGGTCGGTGCGGGTTTCATTGGCTGTGAGCTCGCGGCGAGTTTCCGCGCGAGCGGGGTCGAGGTGGTCCTGGTGGAGCCGCAGCCGACGCCATTGGCGGGTGTGCTGGGGCCGCAGGTGGGTGCGCTCATTGCCCGCATGCACCGGGCCGAGGGTGTCGATCTGCGCTGCGATACCGGACTGGACACTCTCTTGGGCGAAGGCGGCCGGGTGCGCGTCGCGCGCCTGTCCGACGGAAGCGAGGTGCCCGCCGACCTGGTGGTGATCGGCGTCGGCTCCCGCCCGGCGACGGACTGGCTGACCGAATCCGGTATCCCCCTGGCCGATCCGGCGGCGGGCGGTGGCGTCCTCGCCGACGAGGTGGGCCGCACCGCGGTGGGCGGTGTGTGGGCGGTGGGCGATGTGGCGGCGTGGCTGCACGACACCGGAGTCCGCAAGCGGGTCGAGCACTGGACCAGTGCTGGTGAGCAGGCGCGTCTGGTGGCCTGTGCGCTGATGGGGGCCGAGCCGCCGACCATGGCGCGGGTTCCGTACTTCTGGAGCGATCAGTACGACGTGAAGATTCAGGCGCTCGGGACGCCGGCCGCCACCGACGCGGTCACGATCGCGGCCGATGACGGTCGCCGCTTCCTGGCCTACTACGCCAGGGATGGCCGACTCACCGGTGTGGTCGGCGCGGGGATGACGGCGCAGGTCATGAAGGCCAGGGCCAAGATCGCGGCGGGCGCCGAGCTCACCGAGGTGCTCACACCCAGCTGAGAGACCTCCCCCGGATGGCCTGCCGATCCGGATGCGGGCGCTCGGCGGCCTGTAATACGGTTGTCTGGTGATCGTCGCGCTCATCGATTCGGGTCTCGGCATGCTCCCGACCGCGTCCTGGCTGCGCAAGCTGCGCCCGGATGTGGATCTGCTGCTCCAGTTGGATCCGGACGGCATGCCTTGGGGACCCAAGCCGGAGCAGTGGACGATCGACCGGGTGGTCGGTACGGCGAAGCGCTCGGTGGAGTGGGGCGCGGAGGTCGTTGTGCTGCCGTGCAATACCGCGAGCGTGACGGCGCTGGAACATGTGCGGGCCGAACTGGGTCCCGAGGTTCCGGTCATCGGTACGGTGCCCGCCGTCAAACCGGCCGCGGCGGCCTGCGCCTCGGTCGCGGTGTGGGCCACGGTGGCCACCACGGCCAGCAGGTATCAGGCCGATCTGATCGCCCGTTTCGGTGGGGATGCGAAGGTCGTCGGGGTGGCGTGTCCCGGCTTGGCCGAGGCGATCGATCGCGGCGATTTGGCGGCGGCACGCGCGGCGATCGAATCGGCCGCCGCGCAGACGTCGGCCGATGTGGAGGGTGTGGTGCTCGGGTGCACCCACTATCCGCTGGTGCTCGATGCGATCGTCGCGGCGCTGCCGGATTCGGTGCGTTTGTTCGACAGTGCCCAGGCCGTGGCGGCGCAGACGATTCGGCGCATGGACGCGCTGGGCCGCCCCACCACCGGCAATGGTTCGGTCACGGTCTTCAATAGCGGCAGGCCCGGCGAATTGCCCGCAGGCGCGGCGGTTTACGAGTCGGGGCGGGTGTTGGGCGCGCAGTTCGGCCCGCGGTGACGGCGGCCGAGGTGGCCGCGGCGCTCGCCGAGATCGCCGATCCGGATGCCGCCGTCCAGTTTCGGCGATTCTTCAAAACCGGTCCGGGGGAATACGGTGCGGGCGATGTTTTCCTCGGTGTGCGGGTGCCCGAATCGCGGGCGGTCGCGAAACGCTTCGCGGCCCTTCCACTCGACCAGGTCGATGCCCTGCTCGATTCCCCGACGCATGAGGAGCGTTTCGTCGGGTTGGTCATTCTCAACACCCAATTCGCCAGGGCCAGTGGGGCGCGCGGCTTCGATGCGGACGCCCGCGCGCGAATAGTGGAGTCCTATCTCGCGGCGGTGCGGCGGGGCCGGGTGAACAATTGGGATCTGGTCGACGTCTCGGCGGAGAATATCGTCGGCCCGTGGCTGCTCGATCGGCCGCGTGACCTGCTTTTCGAACTGGCCCGAGCGGATTCGCTGTGGGAGCGGCGGGTGGCGCTGCTGTCGAGCTTCGCCTTCATCAAAGCGGGTGACGCCTCGACCACCTTCGCGCTGGCGCAACGGCTGCTCGACGATCGGCGCGATCTGATCCAGAAGGCGCTGGGGTGGATGCTGCGCGAGGTGGGTAAGCGCGTCGATCGGGGGCTGCTGATCGGCTTCCTGGACGAGCACGCCGCCGAACTCGGCCGTACCGCACTGAGTTACGCCACCGAGCATCTGACGCCCGCCGAGCGCGCGCACTACCGCGCGGCGACTCGCTAGAACTGGATGCGCAGGCGGTCGGTGACCGGATGCGCCTGGCAGCCCAGGATGTAGCCGTTCTCGATATCCTCGGGATCGAGGATCTCCGAATTGTCCATCGCCACTTTGCCTTCCAGGACGGTGCAGGCGCAGGAGCCGCATTCGCCCTCCTGGCAGGAGTAGGGCACGTCGATACCTTCGGCGAGCATGATGTCGACCAGCGTTTGGCGGCGCGGCCAGCGCAGGGTGTGGATCTCGCCGTCGAGTTCCACCTCGACGGTGGCGGCGTCGGCGGCCTCCGCATCGCTCACCTCGACCGGCGCCCGATCGGCGAACGGGTCTCCGGCAAGGGAATTGAAGATTTCCGCGTGGGTGCGCGAGCGGGGGACGTCGAGGCCCGCCAGTGCGTCGTGCACCCGGTCCATGAAGGGCTTCGGCCCGCAGAGGAAGGCTTCGAACTGCGCGTAGGGGCGCACCAGGGTGGCCAGGCCGTCGGCGGTGGGCAGGCCCTGGAGCTGTTCGAGCCAGTGAATCACGATGAGCCGCTGGGGATGTTTATCGGCGAGCTCGCGCAGTTCGGCGGCGAAGATGACCGATTCGGGATCCCGGTTGGCGTAGACGAGCACGACGCGACCGTTGCCGCGGGCCAGCGCCGATTTCAGAATGGACATGACCGGGGTGATCCCGCTGCCCGCGCCGAACAGCAGCAGGTCCGCGTCGAGGTTCTCGGGTGTGAAAACACCCGAGGGCGGGAGGACTTCGATCTCGTCGCCCGCTTTGAGGTTGTCGCACAACCAGTTCGAGCCGTAGCCGTCGACGGTGCGTTTGACGGTAACCTTGGGGTGGTCGTCGGTGAAGGGTGAGCTGGCCAGCGAGTAGCAGCGAGCCACCGAGCCGGTGCGCTCGCTCGGGATGCGCAGGGTGAGGAACTGGCCCGGCCGGTAGGTGAATTCGGCGCGCTGGTCCTCGGGCACATCGAAGACCAGTGATCGTGCGTCGATGGTCTCGGCGATGACCGCGGCAACCCGCAGCACGACCGAACGCGAGCCGTGCGGAACCTCGACTGTGGTCATGTCGTCCTCTCGGGCCGGTCCGCGGTGCGGCCGGATGGAATCAGCGGCAAAACTAGAACGTGTTGCAGTTTTATCGTACGTCGGCGCTCGCCTGCCGGACAAGCTGCGCCTCGAGTCCGGCGACCAGAACATCCATACCGAAGTCGTAGGAGTACCTGCCGCGCAGGTCCGGCATGTATTTGATGGCCCTGGCCACCGAATCGGGGAGGGTGACGTCGGCGGGGGCCGAGCGGTCGCGCGGATTCACCCGACTGCGGCCGAACAGGTAGGTGTGGATCGTCGCGTAGGCGGCGAGCACATTGCGGTCGGTGAAGCCCGCGTCGAACAATATCTGCATTACCGACGCGATCAAATCCAGCTGTTTGCCCAGCATCTGCTCGATCAGCACATCGCCGAGGCCCGGATGTTTGCGCAACTTCTCATCGATCTGGTCGACGAGTTGGCGCAGCCGCTGCTGCCAGGTGCCGGATTCCGGTGGGGGCGTTCGCACTCCGGTGAGCGCAGCACCCGCGACCAGATCCAGCAGCTCGCGTTTGTCGGCGACGTAGTAGTAGGGGGCCATCGGTGAGACGCCTAGTTCGCGTGAGAGTCGCCGCATCGAGAGTTTGGCCACTCCGTCCTCGCGCACCACCCGCAGCGCCGCCTCCACGATCTCGGCCTCGGAGAGGGTCGCATTCGCGGGATTTCCCGGTCCGCCCTGGTTACGCACACCGCCCCCGGTTCGCCTGCATCCGTTCGACTCCCACTCCACCTCGACCATCGCGGGTGCTCACCCGTCACATTCCGTTCAGCTGTTTTCCATCCGGCAGTCTAGAGCGCCGTCGGGTCGGCCGGTCGGGGCGTGTGGCCGCGGGTGCGACGATCGCGAGCGCGTCGGCGGCCGAAAGGGATTTGTACGGAGGCGTTCCATTTTGTCAGTCCCTGACGTTATCGTGTGATCGGCGCTACATCGGGTAGTCGCCAAGCCTGACTCGGAGGTTGCCATGTCGGAGTACGTGATTCCCGCCACCAACGAGGTCGCGGATGCGGACCTGATCGAGGAGAGCCTCGTTGAGGAGGTCTCGATCGACGGCATGTGCGGCGTCTACTGAGCGCGACGGAGGCGACCATGCTCGACCTCGATGCCCGGTGGGAACTGCACCCGAGGGTGGCGCTGCGTCCGGAACCGTTCGGCGCGCTGCTCTATCACTTCGGCACCCGCCAACTGTCATTCCTGAAGAGTCCGCGCATGGTCGAGATCGTGCGCGGTTTGGGGGAATCCGCGTCGGCCCGCGCCGCGCTGCGGGCTGCGGGCGTGGCCGATGCGTCGGCCGGACCCTACGAGCGCGCGCTCGCGCAATTGGCCGACTCGCAGATGCTCACCACCACTGCCCCGAAACAACCTGCGGTGCGGGCGATCTCGACGCCCACCGGTGCGCAGCCGCGCGGTTCGCGACTGGTGGACAAGTTCGAATCCGGTCTGGCCGCGCCGATCTGCCTGACCTGGGAACTGACCTACGCCTGCAACCTGTCCTGCGTGCACTGCCTGTCCTCCTCGGGGCGGCGCGATCCGCGCGAACTGAGCACTGACCAGTGCAAGGCGCTGATCGACGAGTTCGAGCGGATGCAGGTGTTCTATGTGAATATCGGCGGCGGCGAACCCACGGTGCGGTCCGACTTCTGGGAACTGGTCGACTACGCGACCAGCCATCACGTCGGAGTGAAGTTCTCCACCAACGGGGTTCGGATCACACCCGCGGTGGCCGCGCGGCTGGCCGCCAGTGACTATGTGGACGTGCAGATCTCGCTGGACGGGGCGGACGCCGCGGTGAATGACGCGGTGCGCGGACCCGGCTCCTACGATATGGCGATTCGCGCATTGGAGAACCTCGCGGCAGCGGGCTTCGCGGACGCCAAGCTCTCGGTGGTGGCCACCCGCCACAACATCCCCCAACTGGATCAGTTCCGGGATATCGCCGAAAGATACGGGGCGACACTGCGCTTGACGCGGTTGCGGCCGTCGGGTCGCGGTGCGGACGTGTGGGACGAGTTGCATCCCACTCAGGAGCAGCAGCGCGACCTCTACGAGTGGCTGCTGCGCAATGGCGAGGGTGTGCTCACCGGTGATTCGTTCTTCCATCTCTCCGCCTTCGGTTCGGCGCTGCCCGGTCTGAATATGTGCGGGGCGGGGCGGGTGGTCTGTCTGGTGGATCCGGTGGGCGACGTCTACGCCTGCCCGTTCGCCATCCACGACAAGTTCCTGGCCGGAAATGTGGTGGCGGACGGCGGTTTTCGGCAGGTGTGGACCGATTCGGAATTGTTCACCCGATTGCGGGTGCCCAGCGGCGGCGGTGCGTGCTCGGGTTGCGCGCACTACGACTCCTGCCGGGGCGGGTGCATGGCGGCGAAATTCTTCACCGGGTTGCCGGTGGACGGACCCGATCCGGAATGCGTCCAGGGCTACGGAGAGGCGGCGCTCGCGGCTGTCGGGCGTACGATTCCCCGGTCCGCGGTGGATCATTCGCGGCCGCAGCGGCGACCGGCCGGCGCCGGACCGGTGCCCTTGACGCTGACGGTTCGCCAACCGGCGCGAGCCTGCGCGGAGAGTCCGTTGGCATGAGACGAATCGCCAACCGGTAGTGCGCGCGTCAAATAGTTGCCGACTGGTTGCCGAGCATCCGCTGGGTTGCTCCGGCGACCGTCGGGCACGCGCCGCTCGCGAATGCGGCCGCCCCGAGCGGGTTTCGGACGGAATTCTGTCCTTTTTACCGAGCCGATGATGCCTGCGCGCCGATCTCCGCCTAGCATGCCTGGAATGCGCAATGATCGCCTGCCCGACGGATTCGGGGTGCGGATCGATCCACGGGTTCGCGCATACTCCGGGGGACGGATCCTCATCGGAGGTTCGCCCGCGCGGTTGCTGAGACTTGCCCCGGAGGCCGCCGAGATGATCGGCGACGGCTATCTCGAGGTGACCGGCCCGAAATCCGCCGTTGTTGCCAGAAGGCTGCTCGACGCCGGAGTCGGCAATCCGCGTCCGCGCCTGCTCCCCTCGCCCGAGGATGTCACCGTCATCGTGCCGCTGCACAACAATGCCGTCGGTCTGGCCCGGCTGCTGGCAGCGCTGCGCGGACACAATGTGATCGTGGTCGACGACGGCTCCGACCAGCCCGTCCAGATCCCGCGCAATCGCGGCACCAGATGCCGGGTCACCGTGCTGCGCCACGATCGCAAACAGGGTCCCGCCGCCGCCCGGAATGCCGGATTGCGGGCCGCGACAACCGAGTTCGTCGCCTTCCTCGATTCCGATGTGGTGCCGCGCAGCGGCTGGCTCGAGGTCATGCTCGGACATTTCAGCGATCCGGAGGTGGCACTGGTCGCGCCGCGCATCGTGGCGCTCGACCCGGAATCCAATACGCTGGCCCGCTACGAACACACCAGATCCTCGCTGGATCTGGGGCGGCGCGAGGCGGCGGTGCAATCGCGGGGAATGGTGTCCTACGTGCCGAGCGCGGCTTTGCTGGTGCGCCGCCGAGCGCTCTTGGCCGAGGGCGGCTTCGACGAATCCATGCACGTCGCCGAGGATGTCGATCTGTGCTGGCGGCTCGAGGGCGCGGGTTGGCGGCTGCGCTACGAACCCGCCGCCCATGTCGCGCACGACCACCGGGTGTCCTTCCGGGCCTGGTTCGGTCGAAAAATGTTCTACGGCACCGGGGCCGCGCCGCTCAGCGCTCGGCACAAGGGGATGGTCTCGCCGCTTCAGGTGCCGTCCTGGACGGTCCTGGCGGCCGTGCTGTTTGGCACGCTGACCCGCTGCGGACTCATCGGCGCGATACTCACCCTGGTCGCCGCGCTGGTCCGGCTGCGGCGCGTCTTCACCGGTGTCGACAACTCCACCCGCATCGCCGCGCTGTACCTGACGCGCGGATTCGTGGCGGGTATCTGGCGGATGGCCTCGGCCATGTGCCGACACTACTGGCCGGTCACCCTGCTGGCCATGCTGGCGTCCAGGCGGATTCGGCGCATCGCGGTCACCATGGCGCTGGCCGACGGACTCGCCGACTGGTTCACCCACCGCGACGCGGGCGGGCTCGACCCGGTGCGCTACGTCGCCTACAAGCGGCTCGACGATATCGCCTACGGCACCGGACTGTGGGTCGGGGCCTTTCGCGCCCGCAGTGTCGAGGCGCTCAAGCCCACTGCGCCGCCGCGCTGAATCCGCGTGATGCGCTGCCGCGCCGTATCCACGGTGATCGATACGCTCGTCATCGGCGGTGGCACCGCAGGGTGCGTGCTCGCCGCACGACTGAGCGCTGATCCGGACCATCAGGTAGTGCTGCTGGAGGCAGGGATTTCGGCGCAGTTGGAGTTGCGTTCGGCCACACGGCTGCCCTTGGAGCCCGATGCGCCGTGGTTGTGGCGGTATCCGGTGACGCTCGCCCCCGGTGTTTCAGGAAATATTGTGCGCGGCAAGGTTATCGGCGGGTCGGGGGTGGTGAACGGGGGGTATTTCGCGAGGGCCTCCGCCGCGGACTTCGCCGCGTGGTCGACGGCGGCGGGTTCGGACCTGTGGTCGTTCGAGGCGGTGCTGCCCGCCTATCGGCGGATGGAGTCCGACCTCGATTTCGGTGTTCGGCCCGAGCACGGGACCGAGGGGCCGATTCCGGTGCGTCGCGTCGCCGATCCGGTCGCGACCAGTCTGGAATTCGCGGAGTCCGCGGTGGGGCTGGGGTTTGCGGAGATTCCGGATCTGAATGGGGTCGATGCTGCCGCGACCGGAGTGGCGCGGGTGCCGTGCAATATCGCCGATGGGGTGCGGATGGATGCGGGGAGCGCCTATCTGCTGCCCGCGTCGACGCGTCCGAATCTGACCGTAGTCGCGGATGCGATGGTGACGCGCATAGTCTTTCGCGGTGCGCGGGCGATCGGTGCGGAAGTCCGGCGTGCGGGTCTGGTCGAGATGGTGTCGGCCGGTCGGATCGTGCTGTGCGCCGGGGCGGTGGAATCGGCGGCGCTGCTGATGCGTTCGGGTGTCGGGCCGCCGGATGAGCTGCGGGCGTTCGGGATCGAGGTGGTCGCGGCCGCGCCGGTCGGGGCATGGTGTGTGGATCATCCGGAGATCGGTCTCGAATATGGCGCGGCCGCGGATTCCGCGACCGTGCCGCTGGAATACGTGTTGGCCCTGGACGATATCGAGATTCGGCCGTACACGGTGCGATTCCGGCCAGGGGTCGGGTCGGTCGGGGTGGCGGCCATGCGGCCGCGATCCGGTGGGGAGCTGCGATTGCGATCCGGGCATCCGGATGATCCGCCGCTGATCGACTTCGGCTATCTGTCGGCAAAAGCGGATCGGGTTCGGTTGCGCGCGGGTGTCGCGGTGGCCGATGCGGTGCTGCGCGGTATGGGTGTCACACCGCTCGATCCGCCGCCTGCGGGGCGTTCACCCGGAAACGATAGCTGGCTGATGTCGAAACTTGGTACCTCACAGCATCTTTCGGGCACCTGCCGGATGGGTCCCGAGGGCGACGCCCTGGCGGTGGTCGACGCCCGGTGCGCCGTGCGCGGGGTGGACGGGTTGTTCGTGGTGGATCTGTCGGTGGCGCCGGTGCCATTGAGTCGTGGGCCGCACGCCACGGTGGCCCTCATCGCCGAGCGGGCGGCGCAATGGCTGGGGCTTAGCTGATTTCGGCCGCTATCGGAATTCGAAGCCGAACCGCCGGACAGGGAGCCGAGGACAAGTACGCTGGATGCCGGAGTGGCCGGGAGCCGTCCCGGCCGCCGGCGCCGCGCCGGTGCCGGACTCGGGGAAGGTTCGGCACCGGCGCGCTCGAGCGGATCGCCCTATACCGCAGCGCGGTTCGGGAGCAGCGCGGGTCGAGCCCGCTCGCGCCACTCGGTGATCGCTCGGCCGCGTCGCCGCCCCAGTTCGTCGTCGAAGCGCGCGGCGCGCTTGCCGACCGTCAACCCCAGGTAGGTGTGGGCGTCGGTGATGGCCTCGGTGGCCACGGCGCAGGCGTGCTCTATCTCCCCGGCATGCAGTAGCGCCGTGGCATATTCGAGGCGGACCAGCGCGGGCTCGGTGGTCTCGCGCGGATCGTAGTGGGCCAGTGCGTCGGCGGCGGCGCGCGCTGTCTCCTCGGCGCGGCCCAGTTGGGCGTAGCCGATGGCGCGGTAGAAAGCCAGCTTCTCCCGGCGGTAGGAGAAGATGCCGAGGGGGAGTTCGGAATCGGGGAGGCCGTCCAGCGCATCGGCAGAACGGGAAATACTGTGCTCGAATTGCGCCGCGTCGCCGAGATTCGCATGCGCCCGCGCCGCCATACCCCAGAGCCAGGCCGCCGCCGCGCCGCGGCGCGGATTCTCGGCCAGGCGCGGGGCCAGCAGATTCAGCACCTCGCGTGGTTTGTCGGCGTAGGTCGGCAGGTATGCCAGGCCCGCGAGCGCGAAATCCTCCGAGGAGCGGTCGCCGATATCCTGCGCGGCGTGCATGGCCGTGCCGTACCACCGGCGGGCGTGCTCGAAATCGCCCTCGTTGAACAGGATCTCGCCCGCCACATTGGCCAACCTGCCCGCCGTTCGCACCAATCGGACCTGGTGGTGGGTGGCCTGCCGGTCGACCAGGATGGTGCGCACCGTGCGGAACTGCTCGACGGTGTCGGCCAATAGCTCGTGCGGTGGGACGCGGATCACGGTGCGGCCCAGCGCCTCCGCCGATTCCTCCAGGAGACCGAGCCTGCGCTCGCCGATCGAACCCGCGTCCAACGCGGCCAGCATCTTCTCGGGCTCGTTCGCCAGCAGGGCCGCCGCCGGTCCCGCGAGGCCCGCGCCCAGGCAGGCCAGCAGTTCTCGCCTGTTCACGTCGTCATCCTCGACTTCCTTGTCGATGGCCGGGCTGCGGCCCGCGGTGATCGCGCGTTCGAAACGCGCGACGACGACCGAATCGGCCTCGGAGAGCACCCGGTCGAGCAGCCGTTGACTCGCGGCGTGCATGCGAGCCGTGCGGCCCTTCTCCCACAAGATCACGGTGCGCTGGGTGACCCCCACCAGACGCGCGAATTCCGATCGGCTCCGCCGCATCGCCGCGCGCAGTGCGAGCACATCCTTGCCCGTCCAGTCCACCTCCACCATAGGATCCCCCTTCCGCGTCGCGGATCGATACCACCGAAAAGTACTCGCAATTATCCGCATTCGGGGCTGGTCCGCACGCCGGTCGCGAGAGCAGGCTTGAGCCGCACCCGAAACCGTAGCGAGAAGCCCGAAATTGCGACAGGAGGTGAACAGATGGATGTATTGCGTTCGGATATCAGGGAATTGTGGTTGATCCAAGGCCGCGACTGCACCGAAGAGCCGCTCGGTCTCGACTACGACCGCGCGCGTTTCCTACTCACGGTGCACGGCGGTCACGGCGCGCACTGCCGCCAGTACTTGGCGGCCGCCGCCTACTGCGCCCGGCAGGCGCCGCGATGACCGGTCATGGTCCCCTTGGCGCCGACGGGGATTCGGCACGATCGGGGCTCCACACCGAAGACGGTCCGCGGCGTGCGCCGCGAAGACCTGCTTCGCGGCGGGCACGCCGTTGATCGCGGCGGGAAGGCCTGGTAGCCCGCTCCGCGCCGCCGCCGCTCAGAAGTCGAAGACGAACGAGTCGGTGTTCTCGCGCTCGCACGAATTCGCGTACTTGTGCTGCCAGGACACCTTCGTCCCGTTCCAAACGCCCTGCGCGGAAACGGTGATAGGGCGGTAGACGAACGGACAGAATCGGGTGCCGCGTCCCTTGAGCTTGTCGAAATTGCCTGCGGCTTCGGCAAGCTCACCGCATGCCTGCCCCGACTTCGGATGGGTGCCGAATACGGTCGGCGCGCACACCAACCACACCGTCCGCTGATTCGCCGCCGTCCCGATCGCCTCGCCCTCCCCGACCGTCAACGTGAACGCCGACGGCCCAATGATCCCCGACTGCGCCTGCACCGGCCCCGCCACCCCCATCGTCAATGCCGCTGCCCCGATCCCCACCCCAATCATCCGAATTGCAACGCTCATCCGTCCCTCTTTCATACCTCGATACCATCTCGCCCACCGAGAATAGTGCGGTCCCTCGACTTCGATATTGCCGAAAATTTTTAATCGAACACGTTCCCTGCGGGAAATAAAAATCACCTCTGGAGGATTGGGGAGGGAAGTCAGGGTTGGCCCTGATGTGGTGGGGGGTGGTGCGGGTTATCGTGCGGGTATGCGACTTTTGGCGGGTATCGGGGTGGTGGCGCTTGGTTGGGGGTTGGTGGGGTGGGGGGGGTCGGTGGGGGTCGCGGAGTCGATCACGGGGGAGCGAATGGAGAAGGTACAGGGGGATGTTGATGGGGTGGTGCGGGCGGGGGCGCCAGGGGGGTTGGCGACGGTGAGTGAGAACGGCCGGGATGTGGTGCGGGCCAGTGGGGTTGGGGACCGAGCGGCGGGGGTGCCGCTTTCGGTGGATCAAGCGTGGCGGGTGCGGATCGGCAGTGTCACCAAGACGTTTACCAGTGCGGTGATCATGCAATTGGTGGGGGAGGGGAAGATCGGGCTGGATGAGCCGATCGAGACGTATCTGCCGGGGTTGCTGCGGGGGAATGGGATCGACGGGCGGGGGATCACGGTGCGCCAGATTCTGCGGCACCAGAGCGGTATTCCGGATCTCCCCGACGATCCCAGGGTGGACGAGCTCGGGACGGTTCGACCGACGACACCCGAGCAGGAGGTCGCGGTCGCGCTCGAGCATCCGGCGGAATTCGCGCCGGGCAGCAAATACCGCTACAGCAATACGAACTACATCGTCGCCGGGATGCTGATCGAAAAGGTCACCGGCGCAACATATGCCGACGAGTTGACGCGCCGGATCCTGGAGCCGCTCGGATTGCGGGACACCTACCTTCCGCCTGCCGGGGAGCGGGAGATTCGCGGGCCGCACCTGACGGGATACGAGACGGTGAACGGGAAGGTCACCGATGTCTCGCGTATCGAACCTTCGGTGCCGTGGAGCGCGGGCGCGCTGGTCTCCACGGGCGCGGATGTGAATCGCTTCCTCACCGCGCTGCTGGCCGGGCGGGTGGTGCCGCGGGCGCAATTGGCGCAGATGCTCGATGGCGTGCCGATCGATGAGGGACCGGGGGCACAGTACGGGCTCGGTATCGGTCGAGTCCAATTGCCGTGCGGTGTGGAATATTTCGGTCACAGCGGGGGTATTCACGGGTTCTCGACGCTGTCCGGGGTGACCCGGCAGGGGTTGGCCGTGACGTTCGCCTTCAACAGTCAGGAAGTTGGCAACCCGGACCGCCTCGCGATGGTGGGCCACGCGCTGTGTCCATGACCGGGCCGATGAACTTTCGGCCATCCCGCAAGGGGCATTGACGCCGCGAAATATCAGCAATCGGGTCGGCCCGACCCTGATGTGCGCGGGTCCGGACACCCCTAGCGTCGAGCGTATGCGCCTGCCGCCGATCCTCAGCGGCGCGCATCGGACCAACCGAATGGTGGTCGACCAGGGCCGGTCGATCGCACGGGTCTGCCGGGGCGCTGATGAAGGGGCACGCCCCGGCAGCCCGACCCGGGTCCTGTCTCGAAGTCCCGAGAAAGGGCCCTGGCCCTAGGTCAGGGCCGGACGTCCGAACAGGGCCGACTGCACCAGCAGGCGCACCCGGTCCTGATCGGCCAGCGGCTCATTGCCGAAGGACCGGCCGAGATCGACCACCAGCGCGAAACCCGCGTGCACGAGGAATCGAGCCTCGGCGGGGGAGAGTTCGGGGCGCACCTCGCGCAGCAGCCGCGCCCATTCCTCCACGCTGAGCCGCTGGATATTGCGCAGTACGGTGCGTTCCTCCGGCGGAACGTGTTGGAACTCCGTGTAATACACGAAGCTGAGGTCGCGCTCGGCGAACGACCCCGCCACGTACTGGTCGATCAGCGAGACGAGTGCGCCCTCGCAACTGGTGGCGGCGGCGACCGCGGGGCCGATGGCACCGGAGACCCGCTCGGCGGCGCGACGGAACGCGGCGGCGAGCAGATCGCTCTTGCCGCGATAGAAGCGATAGACGGCCGAGGCGGCGGAAAGCCCTGCGGCGGTGGCGATCTCCTCGACGCTGACATTCGGGTAGCCGCGGTCGTGGAATAGCTGGACCGCCTTGTGCAGCAGCAGTTCGTGTTTGAACGAATCCGGGATCTCGAGCGCGGCGGGGGCGATGGGGCCGGGACGTTCCGGCGTAAGCACGGCCAGGGCGAGGGTCCAGCAGGTCGAAGCCAGCAGGCGGGCAATGGATTTCGCGGGCAGTGCGGCGTGATGGTCGGCGATGCTGGTGACGGCGCTGAGCATGGCCGCGCGCAGCAGCCGCAGCTCGTTGGTGTCGAGTTCGGGGCGCAGTTCGTGCAGTTGCGTGCCGAGCACGCCGAGGACGGCGGACTGCTGCTCGTTGAGCAGGGCCTGGTCCGCGGGTTCGAGATAGCGGCCCTCCCAGCGCACCAGGGTGACGGTGGCACGATTGTCGATGGTGGCCGCGATGAGGGCCTCCAGCACCTGGCGCAGGCGCTGCTCGGGAGTGTGCCGCTCGGACTCGGCGGGTAGCCGGACCGCGTCGGTCATGGCGCGGCCCACCCGCATCAGCTCCTCGTGGAACAGTGCGTATTTGCTCGGATAGTGCCGATAGAGCGCGGCCGAACTGATGCCGAGGCCGGTGGCGATATCGTCCATGCTGACGCCGTGGTAGCCCTGTGCGCCGAAGGCGGCCGCCGAGGCGGCGGCGATCTGCGCGCGGCGATTCTTCGGTCGGCGGCGCACCTCCCCGGGTGCCGGGTCGCCGAGGTTCGCCTCGCGTGCCTTTCGGCGATTGTCGACACTCATGCGAGCAATGGTAACGACCTGGTGGGGGCGTAGTTTCCCCAGGTCGCGGTGTGTTCGGGGCAACACGCCGATGGCTGGTTCGCGGCGGCCGATCCGCGACACCGACCGGTCGCGCAGGCCCGGAATTCCTTGGGCGGCTGACGCGGACCACCCCGCGCGACTTGTCCCGGATGGAAGAGATCGACGCTGACGCGACCCCTCGCAGGCGGCTATGCTGCGACGGTTGGTCGGCCGGAAGGTTTCGTGTGGAAGTCGAGGTAGGCGCGACGTTCGCCGGGTATGTCATCGAAGGCGTACTCGGACAGGGCGGAATGGGGACGGTGTTCCTCGCGCGGCATCCGCGGCTGCCGCGCATGGTGGCGCTCAAGCTGTTGAATCGGTCGGTCTCCTCGGATGCGGAGATGCGGGCGCGTTTCGACCGGGAGGCCAATGTCGTTGCACGACTGGATCATCCGGGCATTGTCGGTATCCACGATCGCGGGGTGGACAACGGCCACCTGTGGATCGCCATGCAATACGTGCAGGGTATCGATGCGGCCCGGCTCGATATTCGCACGCTGGCGGTGGAGCGCGCCCTGCGCATCGTCGAGGACACCGCCGAGGCGCTGGACTACGCCCACGCGCAGGGCGTACTGCACCGCGACATCAAACCCGCCAATATCCTGCTGGCCGCGCCGGCGGCGGGCCGGGCGGAGCGGGCCGTGCTCACCGACTTCGGCATCGCGCGGCTCCAGAATTCCAACACGCATCTGACGGTCACCGGAACATTCACCGCCACACTGGCTTTCGCCTCTCCCGAACAGCTCTCCGGCGAGGTCGTCGATCATCGGGCCGACCAGTACTCTCTCGCCTGCACCCTGTTCGCTTTGCTCACCGGCGCCGCGCCCTTCGCGGGGGACAATCCGGGTCAGGTCATCACCGGACACCTCTCCCGTCCTGTTCCCCCGCTCGGTCGCCCGGACCTGCCTCCCGCCCTGGATGCCGTCATCGCCCGTGCCATGGGCAAGTCTCGCGCCGAAAGATTCGGCAGTTGCACCGAATTCGTGGCGTCGGCGCGGGCGGCGCTGAGCGGGGCGCAGGCGGCGCGGCGCGCGCCGACCATGCTCGGTCCCGCGCACCACCTGCCGGGGGTGCACATTCCCCCGCATCGGAATTCCCAAGCGGGGCAGACCGGTGCGTCGATGGGGCCGGGGCATGCCGCGAATCCGCATCGGACCGCGCAGGCGATGGCCGGGAATTCGATGGGCGCGCCCCGGTTGGCAAGTGGCGCACCCGCTCCCACCAGTGCCGCGCAGAGCGGATTCCCGCAGGTTCCCGGTGGCCGGGGCACGGGACAGCATGCGGTCGGTGGTGCACAGGGCCACGCCGCGGGCGGAGTCGTCCGGACGAATCCGGGTCGGGTCGCGGGTGGCGGACTCCCCGTCGGCAACGCGGCTGTGACCGGGAACCCTTATGCCGCACGGAATCTGGAAGGCGCGCGGCAGTCTCCTGGCCGACAGGAGGCCGCGCGCAAGGCCGGGGATGTCCCGGCTGCACGCAAAGAGGCCGGTGTGCGGGACAATCCGGCGACGCCAGGGAAAAGTCCTGTCGTAGGCCGGGATACGGCGTCGCGACCCGCGCAGGCCGGATCGGGTTCGCGATCGGCAGGTGCGTTCACCGCATGGACCGTGGTGGTGCTGGCGTTCGTCCTGGGGATGTACGCCGCGATGCGGGCCGAGGCGGTGTGGTCGATGTGGTTCGCGGGCGCCGCATCGGCGCGGCAGGTCGCGCGATTCGAGGCGATCGAACCGCTGGCCGGGTACGCGGTGATGGCGTTGTTCCTGCTGCCGGGAGCGCTCGCCCTGGCGCTGCGGCGGCGCGGCGGCCGCACGCTCGTGGTGCTCGGCTGCCTCGCGACCATCGGAAAGTCGCTGTTGGAGATCACCTGGGGTTATGTCCGGCACCTGCGGATCTTCGAGGACTCCGGCATGGTGGTGCTGCTGTTCGCGGCGTTCCTGCTGCTGCTGGCCATCTCCCGCCGCACCGCGCGCTGGTTGCACGCGCGTCGCTGAAAACGGCCGCGTCGCACCGGGATTCGTGGGCACCGTGCGGCCGGAAGAGACCCGGCGACGTGCGCCGGTGCGCGGTAGGGTAGCGTGTCCATGACCCTAGAAATCGGGCTACTGGAGGTGTGGTCCTGACAATAGGCTGATGCGGTGGGTTTCCCGTGGCGCGAAGCCGATCCATCCGCCACGTCATGGTCACCACGGCCTGTGTGCGTGAACTCTGGTGCAGCCCCGAGCGGGAAGCTTTACCCCGCCCGCATCTTTCGTCTCTGTGGGCCGCCATCGGCCCGGTGACCTGCGCGTGCCAACGGCGATCGCGGTGACTGTCCCGAATTGTCGAGCCGATCGCGCAATCGATCGGCGGGATCTTACATTACCGAGTCGGCGGCCTCCGGCGAACGCTGTAACGATTCGGATCTTCCGGAGGACATAGCGGAACGGAAGCGCGCCGCCAATGTTTGAGGAGTGATACGAATGACGCGACGATCCACTCTCCGAAGGAGTGCGACGTTCGCCGTGGCCAAGGCCGCCGCATTGGCGTTGACGGCGACACTGACCGCAGGCCTCTTCGGCGGGGTCGCCACGGCGGATGCGACCAAGTCGTCGTCGGTGACTTCGGTCACCAAGGAGGGGCGGCTCTGGCATCTGAAGGTGTACTCGGCGGCGATGGATCGCGAGATCCCGATCGATGTGCACCGGCCGGTGGACGAATCCAAGCCCGCGCCGAACCTCTACATGCTCGTCGGCTTGGACGGCGGTGAGGGAACCGCGAATTGGCACGACAAGACCAAGGCGCTGGACTGGCTGGGCGATAAGCCGATCAATATCATCGAGCCGCTGGCCGGGCGCGGCAGCTACTACACCGATTGGTTGCAGGCCGATCCGGTGCTCGGCATGAACAAGTGGCGCACCTTCTTCACCGAGGAGTTGCCGCCGCTGCTCGACAGCACCCTCGGGTCCTCGGGTGTCAACGCGCTCACGGGCCTGTCCACCTCGGGTACGGCGGTGCTGGCGCTGGCCGAGGCCAAGCCGGGGCTGTGGAAGTCCGTCGCCGCCTACAGCGGTTGCGCGCAGACCTCCGATCCGATGGGGCAGAAGTTCGTCAAGCTGGCCGTGGAGACCTGGGCCAGCGGCGACACCAAGAATATGTACGGTCCGACGGACAGCCCGCTGTGGGCGCAGAACGATCCGGTGGTCAATGCGGAGAAGCTGCGCGGCACCAAGCTGTTCATCGCCAGCGGCAGCGGCATTCCCGCCGCGAAGGATGTCGAGACCTACATGACCGAGGGCGGCCCGGTTTCGGGTTCGATCAACCTGGGCGCCGGGATGCTCATCGAGGCCGCCACCAACACCTGCACCGCGAATCTGAAGAATCGCCTGGAATCGCTGAATATTCCGGCCACCTACCAGTTCTCGGACGGCACCCACAACTGGCCGCTGTGGGAGCGGACCCTGCCCGCTTCCTGGCCGGTGCTCGCGGAGGGTATGGGAGTCTCCTGATCCCCTGACAGACTGATCGGCCCGCCACCCGGAATTCGGGTGGCGGGCCGATTTGTCTACCTACCCGGTCGCACGGCGGCGTACCAGTCGAGCAGCTCCGGATCGTCCACCGCACTGCGCTCCACCACGCGGGCGGCCTCGGCGCCCTGGAACAGCTTCTTGATCGGCACCTCGAGCTTCTTGCCGGTCCTGGTGTGCGGAATGCCCGGTGCGAGAATGATCTCGTCCGGGACGTGGCGCGGGGAGACCTCGGTGCGAATGGCGCCCACGATGCGCGCCTTCAGTTCCTCGGTGAGTTCCGCGCCGGGGGCGAGGGTGACGAACAGCGGCATCCAGTAACCGCCGTCGGGCTGTTCGGCCCCGATGACCAGCGCCTCGGCGATCTCGGGCAGCTGTTCGACGGCCTGGTAGATATCGGCGCTGCCCATCCGGATGCCGTGCCGGTTCAGCGTCGAATCCGAACGGCCGTGCACCACGATGCTGCCGCGCTCGGTGATGGTGATCCAGTCGCCGTGGCGCCAGACGCCGGGGAAGTCGTCGAAATAGGCGTCGTGATAACGCTTTCCGTCCTCGTCGCGCCAGAAGCGGACCGGCATGGACGGCATCGGCTCGGTGATGACCAGTTCGCCGACCTCGCCGCGCACCGAGGCGCCCTTCTCATCGAAGGCGTCGAGCGCCACGCCGAGCAGCGGTGCGGACAGCTCACCGGGCCACACCGGGACGGTGGGTACGGCGCCGATGAAGGCCGACACCACATCGGTGCCGCCGCTGATCGAGTTGATCTGCACGTGTTCGCCGATGTTCGCGCCGAGCCACAGTGCCGAGGAGGTGGGCAGCGTCGCGCCGGTGATGCCGACGGTGCGCAGTCGGGACAGGTCGTGTTCGGTGCGTGGCACCGCGCCCGCCTTGATGCAGCCGAGCACATAGCCGGGACTGGTGCCCAGGACGGTGGCGCCGACCTGGGCGGCGATGCGCCACAAGGCATCCGGTGCGGGATAGGCCGGGCTGCCGTCGTAGGTGACGATGGTGGTGCCCGCCAGCAGTCCGGCGATCTGGAAGTTCCACATCATCCAGCTGGGGCTGGTGTACCAGAGGAAGGTGTCCTCGCGGCCGATATCGGTTTGCAGCACAAGGGCTTTGAGGTGTTCGAGCACGACGCCGCCGTGTCCGTGCACGATCCCCTTGGGCAGTCCGGTGGTGCCGGAGGAGAAGACGATCCACAGCGGATGGTCGAAGGCGACCTGCTCGGGGACGAGTTCGGCATCCTGATCGGCTGTGGCCTCGGCCCATCCGGTGCTGTTCGGAACTTCCAGTCCCAGTTGGGATATGGCGATCGTTGCGACCAACGCCGGCAATCCGTCCGCTAGCGCGGCGATATCGGCGCGCTTGTCGTGCTGCTTGCCATTGAATCGGTAGCCGTCGGCGGTGATCAGCACCTTCGGCTCCAATTGCCCGAGTCGGTCCAGCGCCGCCTTGGGCGAATAGTCCTGGCCGCAGGCGCTCCACACCGCGCCGAGGCTCGCGGTGGCCAGGAAGGCCACGATGGTCTCGGGGATGTTGGGCAGGTAGCCGATCACCCTGTCGCCCGACTCGACGCCGAGCGAGCGCAGGGTGTGGGCGAGCGCCGCTGTCCGGCCGAGCAATTCCGACCACGACACCTCCGCGACGGTGCCGTCCTCGCGGGCCTGCAGGATCGCGGGCCGGTCGGTGCGGGCCTGGCGCAGCACCTGGTCGACATAGTTCAGGGTGGTGCCCGGAAACCACTGCGCACCTGGCATTTCCGCATTCGCCAGCACCTCGCCCGCGATGGGGCCGAGTTCGAAATAGTCCCAGACCGCGCCCCAGAAGCCGGCCAGATCGCGCACCGACCACTGCCACAGCTCGCGGTAGTCCGAGGTGGTCGTGCCCGTGCGGGCCGCGACGAACTTCGCGAAGTCGGTGAGCTTCGCCTCGGCGATACCCTGTTCGGTGGGCACCCACTGTGGTTGCACCGCAAATCCTCCTGAACTAGTGCTGCTGTCTCCCGCGCGGCGCGCGCCGCAAGGTCTGTTCGGCGTGCCGCAGCACGGGGGCGTCCACCATAGTGCCCTCGAAGGCGAACACCCCGCGATGCTCGGGCGCAGCGGCGAGCACGCGCTGCGCCCAAGCGATCTCCTGCTCGGACGGGGCGTAGCCCTCGGCGATGACCGGCACCTGGCTCGGGTGGATGGCGACCTTGGCGTCGAAGCCCACCGCGACCGCGTCGGCGGTCTCGGCGCGCAACCCGTCGAGATCGCGGATATCGAGGTAGACCGCGTCGAGCGCGAGACGGCCGTACGCCTTGGCGGCCAGCAGCACCGTGGACCGAACATGGCGGGCCACCTCGCGATACCCGCCCTCGGCGGTGCGGCTGGAACTGCCGCCGAGTCCGGCGACCAGATCCTCCGCACCCCACATGACACCGATCGCGTTGTCCGCCCGCACCGATCGTTCGACGGTCAGCGCACCCAACGGCGATTCGATCAGCAGGATCACCTCGTACCCGTCGAGCGCCGTGACCTGTTCGGCCGATTCGCATTTGGGCAGCATGAGTCGCCGGTACCCGGTGGCGGCCAACGCCGCCAGATCGCGGACCTGCTCCTCGGTGCCCGCGGCATTGACCCGCACCACGGTGCGGGCCGGATCCAGCGGTGTCTCGACCAGCGCCTTGCGCGCGGCGGCCTTGTCGGCCGGTGCCACACCGTCTTCCAGATCGAGGATGACGACATCGGCGACCGCCGCGGCCTTCGCGTAGCGCTCGGGCCGGTCGGCGGGGCAGAAAAGCCAGGCGGGTCCGGCGAATTCGGTCATGCGGGCCGCCGCAGGACGAGGGTGCTGCGCTCGGCGGTCGCCACGATATCGCCGTGCTGATTGCGCGCGGTGTGGGCAAAGGTCACCACGCCCTCGCCGGGACGGCTCTTGGATTCCCGCTTCGCGGTGACCACCGTCTCGGCGTACATGGTGTCGCCGTGGAACAGCGGTTTGGGCAGGGTCATCGCGCCGAAACCGAGATTGGCGACCAGGGTGCCCTGTGTCAACTGCGCCACCGACAGCCCGACCAGCGTGGACAGGGTGAACATCGAATTGACCAGGCGCTGCTGGAACGGAGGCTGCGCATCGGCGAACGCGGCATCCAGATGCAGCGGCTGGGTGTTCATCGTCAGCGTGGTGAACAGGACATTGTCCGCCTCGGTGATGGTGCGGCCGGGGCGGTGCTCGTAGACCACATCGGTCTCGAACTCCTCGAACCACAGTCCGCGCTGGACCACGCGCCTCACAGGCCGAGCTCCCGTCCGATCAGCATCAGCTGCACCTCCGTCGTGCCCTCGCCGATCTCCAGGATCTTGGAATCCCGGTAGTGCCTGGCGACTGGGTATTCGTTCATGAAACCGTAGCCGCCGAAGACCTGGGTCGCGTCGCGGGCATTGTCCATGGCGGCCTCGCTGGCGATCAGCTTGGCGATCGAGGCCTGCTTCTTGAACGGTTTGCCCGCCAGCATGAGTGCGGCGGCGTCGTAGTAGGCGGTGCGGGCGACGTGGGCGCGCGCCTCCATCCTGGCGATCTTGAAGGCGATGGCCTGATTGCGGCCGATGACCTGTCCGAACGCCTCGCGCTCCTTGGCGTAGCGCACGCTGGCATCCACACAGCCCTGGGCCGCGCCGACCGCGAGCGCGGCGATGGCGATGCGGCCCTCGTCGAGGATGCGCAGGAAGTTGGCGTAGCCGCGACCGCGTTCGCCCAGCAGGTTTTCCTCGGGCACCCGCACATCGGTGAAGCTGAGCGGGTGGGTGTCGGAGGCGTTCCAGCCGACCTTGTTGTAGGCCGGTTCGGCGACGAATCCCGGAGTGTCGGTCGGCACCAGGATGGTGGAGATCTCCTTCTTGCCGCCGGTCTGGCCGGTGACCGCGGTGACGGTGACCAGGCGGGTGATATCGGTGCCGGAGTTGGTGATGAACTGCTTGGACCCGTTGATGATCCACTCGCCGCCGTCGGTGACGGCGGTGGTGCGGGTGCCACCCGCGTCCGATCCCGCGCCGGGTTCGGTCAGGCCGAAGGCCGCGAGGTTGCGCCCGCTGGTCAGGAGGGGGAGCCACTGCTGCTTCTGCTTTTCATTGCCGAAGCGGTAGATGGGCATGGCGCCCAGCGAGACGCCCGCCTCGAGGGTGATGGCCACGCTCTGGTCGATCTTGCCGAGCTCCTCGAGGGCCAGGCACAGGGCGAAATAGTCGCCGCCCATGCCGCCGTACTCCTCGGGGAAGGGCAGACCGAACAGGCCCATCTCGGCCATGCCCGCGACCACCTCGTACGGGAAGGTATGCGCGGCATCGTGTTCGGCGGCCACCGGCGCGAGGACCTGGTTCGCGAAATCGCGCACGGTCAGGGCCAGTTCGCGGTATTCCTCCGGCAGGGTGCCGGTGGACAGGAAGTCGGTCATGCGGAAGTTCCTTCTCGCTCGGTATTTTCGGCATTCGCGGGCGCGGTGTCCTCGGGTGCGGCGACGATGCGGGCCAGCACCTGGTCCAGACGCACCTGCGCACCCGGTTCCACCAGGATTTCGACGGTTCCGGCGACCGGGGCGGTGAGCGAATGCTCCATCTTCATGGCCTCGACGACCACGATCGGATCGCCCGCGGCCACCGCGTCCCCGGTCGTGACCGGGACGGCGATCACCGAACCCGGCATGGGACTGTGGATCTCGGCATCGCCGATGTGCTCACCGCCGCCGCGCACATCGGCCTCGGCGACCTCGCGCAGCAGTGCGATACCGGAAGGTCCGGCCACCCAGAGGTGTTCGCCGTCGACGGCGACCCGGTATTCGCGGCGCACGCCGTCGATGGTCAGCGCCAGACCGGAATCGGTGAAAGCGGCCGTGAACGTGACGGATTCGCCTTCCCCGACCCTGGCGACGGCGGCGTCGGGGGAGCCGGTCAGGTAGACGTGCTCGGTGCGCTCGCCCGCCGTCAACCGGACCGCGGTGGCGGCGGGTGCGCCGAGTCGCCAACCCGAGGGCACCTGCCACGGGTCGACGGGCGCGCTCGGCCAGCGCGGCAGCCACTGCCGGGCCGCTGCGGCAAGTAATTCGGCGGTGCCTGCGGGAGCCGGGACGAAATCGCCGACCCGGCGATCGAGCAGTCCGGTGTCTAGCCTGCCCGCCGCCACGTCGGGATCGGCCAGCAGGAAGCGCAGGAACTCGATATTGCTGGTGACCCCGAGCAGCACCGTATCGCCCAGTGCCCGATCGAGTTTCGCGAGCGCCGCCGCGCGGTCGGGACCGTGCGCGATGACCTTCGACAGCATCGGGTCGTAGTCGCTGCCGACCACGGTGCCCACCGCCAGGCCCGAATCCACGCGCACGCCTTCGCCGTTCGGCTCGGACAGTGCCAGCACCGGCCCGCCGGTCGGCAGGAAGCCGCGACCGGGATCCTCGGCGTACACCCGCGCCTCGACGGCATGCCCGACCAGGCGGATATCCTCCTGGGCCACCGCGATCTTCTGACCGGCGGCCACCCGCACCTGACACTCCACCAGGTCGATGCCGGTGACCAGTTCGGTGACCGGATGCTCCACCTGCAGGCGGGTATTCATCTCCATGAAGAAGAATTCGTCCGGACGATCGGCCGAGACGATGAATTCCACCGTGCCCGCGCCGACATAGTTCACGCTGCGCGCGGTATCGCAGGCGGCCGTGCCGATCCTGGCCCTGGTCGCCGCGTCGAGCAGCGGTGAGGGGGCCTCCTCGATGACCTTCTGATGCCTGCGCTGCAAACTGCATTCGCGTTCGCCCAGGTGCACCACAGTGCCGAATTCGTCGGCCAGGATCTGCACCTCGATATGCCGGGGTCGGGTGACGAAACGCTCCAGGAACAGGGTGTCGTCACCGAAGGCCGAGGCCGCCTCGCGGCGGGCACCGACCAGTGCGGCGGGCAGTCCGGCCGGATCGTCGACCCGGCGCATACCCTTGCCGCCGCCGCCCGCCGACGGCTTCACCAGCACCGGATAGCCGACCTCGGTCGCCGCCTCGATCAACTCGGCATCGGTGAGGTCGGGCCGGGCCAGACCCGGCACCACCGGGACACCGAAGGCCGAGACCGTGGTCTTGGCCGCGATCTTGTCGCCCATGACCTCGATGGCCCGCGCGGGCGGACCGAGGAAGACGATATCGGCGGCGGCCAGCGCGGCGGCGAACGCGGCGTTCTCGGAAAGGAATCCGTAGCCGGGATGCACGGCTTGCGCGCCGGTGCGCACCGCCGCGTCCACCACCTTCTCGATATCCAAATAGCTTTCGCGCGCGGGGGCCGGACCGAGGCGGACCGCGGTATCGGCCTCCCTGACATGCCTGGCCTGCGCGTCGGCGTCGCTGTACACCGCGACCGATCGAATTCCCATGGCGCGCAGCGTGCGAATGACGCGCACCGCGATCTCACCGCGATTGGCGACCAGCACGGTGTCGAAGCGGACGGGATGGTTCTTGTTCATCATCGCGATCACATCCGGAAGACGCCGTAGGAAACGGGTTCGAGCGGCGCTTGCGCGCACACCGAAAGGGCAAGTCCGAGCACGGTTCTGGTATCGGCGGGATCGATGACGCCGTCGTCCCAGAGGCGGGCGGTGGAGTAGTAGGGATTGCCCTGGCTCTCGTACTGCTCGCGGATGGGGGCCTTGAACGCCTCCTCGTCGGCGGCCGACCACGGCTGCCCGTTGCCGTCGAGTTGATCCCCGCGCACGGTGGCCAGCACCGAGGCCGCCTGCTCGCCGCCCATCACCGAGATTCGAGCATTGGGCCACATCCACAGGAAGCGCGGCGAATACGCGCGCCCGCACATGGAGTAGTTGCCCGCGCCGTAGGAGCCGCCGATGACCACGGTGAGCTTGGGCACCCGCGCGCAGGCGACGGCGGTGACCATCTTCGCGCCGTGCTTGGCGATACCGCCCGCCTCGTAGTCGCGACCGACCATGAAGCCGGTGATGTTCTGCAGGAACAGCAGCGGGATCTTGCGCTTGTCGCACAGTTCGATGAAATGCGCGCCCTTCATGGCGGATTCGCCGAACAGGACGCCGTTGTTGGCGACAATGCCGACCGGGTGGCCGTGGATGCGCGCGAACCCGGTCACCAAGGTCTTGCCGTACTCGGCCTTGAATTCGTGGAAACCGTGCTCCCCGTCGACGATTCGGTCGATGACCTCGTGCACGTCGTAGGGGGTGCGCAGATCCACCGGCACCACGTCGTACAGGTCCTCGTGCGGACGGGCGGGCTCGGAGCCGGGCAGCACCTCCCACGGGCTGTCCGGGCGCGGACCGAGGGTGGCGACGATGCGGCGCACGATGCGCAGCGCGTCGCGGTCGTCCTCGGCCAGGTGATCGGTGACACCCGAGGTGCGCGAATGCAATTCGCCGCCACCGAGCTCCTCGGCGGTGACCACCTCGCCGGTGGCCGCCTTCACCAGCGGCGGACCGCCGAGGAAGATGGTGCCCTGATTGCGCACGATGACGGCCTCATCGCTCATGGCGGGCACATACGCCCCGCCCGCGGTGCACGAGCCGAGCACCGCCGCGATCTGCGCGATCCCCTTGGCGCTCAAGGTGGCCTGGTTGTAGAAGATGCGGCCGAAATGCTCCCGATCCGGGAAGACCTCGTCCTGGTGCGGCAGATGCGCGCCACCCGAATCGACCAGGTAGATGCAGGGCAACTGATTCTGCAGCGCGATCTCCTGGGCGCGCAGATGCTTCTTGACCGTCATCGGGTAGTAGGTGCCGCCCTTGACGGTGGCGTCATTGGCCACGATGACGCATTCGCGCCCCGAGACCCGGCCGATGCCGGTGATGACGCCCGCGCCGGGGCAGTCGTCGCCATACATTCCCGTGGCGGCCAGTGGGGACAGCTCCAGGAAGGGGCTGCCCGGATCCAGCAGTTCGTCGACCCGCTCGCGCGGCAGCAGTTTGCCGCGCGCGACATGGCGCTGCCTGGACTTGGCCGGGCCGCCGAGTGCGGCGGTGGCTAGTCGTGCGCGCAGGTCCTCGACCAGCGCGCGGTGCGCGCTGCGATTGTCGAGGAGTTCGGTATGTGTCATCCCGCTTGCCTTTCCACCGATAGCCTCGCGGCTGATTCGGGTGCGTGCCTGAGATGCTGCCCTCAGTTAGTGGCCGATAACTGGAATCCAGGTTAACCTTGACTAACTGAGATGTCCAGAACGCCAGGATATCGAGGACACGGACATCCAGGACACGGAGAGGAACGGCGGTGACCAGGATCGAACCGGCCGCGACCACCCGGCGCGAACAGATGAAGGCCGAGCGCCGCAGACAATTGCTCGCGGCGGGCGCCCGGCTCATCGCGGAACGCGGATACCTCGGCATGCGCTTGGACGACCTCGGCGCCGCCGCCGGGATCAGCGGCCCCGCGGTCTACCGGCACTTCCCGAACAAGGAGGCGCTGCTGGTCGAACTGCTGGTCGGGGTCAGTCGCCGACTGCTCGACGGCGGCAGGGCCGTGGTGGCGCAGCGGGATACGCCCGAGCAGGTGCTGACCGGACTCATCGACTTCCACCTGGACTTCGCCTTCGGCGAACCCGAACTCATCCGAATCCAGGACCGCGACCTGGACAATGTGCCTGCCCCCGCCCGCCGGGAGATCCGGCGCACCCAGCGCGAATACGTCGAGGTGTGGGTGGGGGTGCTGCGCGAGGTCCATTCGGAGCTGCCCGAGGAGGCGGCGCGGGTGCGCGCCCACGCCGCCTTCGGTCTGCTCAACTCGACACCCCACAGCGCCTCGGCGGGGGTGGCGGCCAAGGCGCGACCCGTGCTGCGGGAGATGGCGGTCGCGGCGCTCGCCTAGCGAGCACTCCAGCCGCCGTCCATGGTGTACGAGGCGCCCGTCACCATGCCCGCCTCGGGCGCGGTGAGCCAACTCACCAGCGCGGCCACCTCCTCCGGTTCGACCAGACGTTTGATCGCGCTCTCGGTCAACAGGATTCGGGTCAGCACCTCCTGCTCCGGAATGCCGTGCGTGCGAGCCTGATCGGCGATCTGCTTATCCACCAAGGGGGTTCGCACATAGCCGGGATTGACGCAGTTGCTGGTGACACCGTGCGGACCGCCCTCCAGCGCCGTCACCTTGGACAAACCCTCCAGGGCATGTTTGGCGGTGACATAGGCGACCTTGTACGGCGAGGCCCGAAGTCCGTGCACCGACGAGATATTGATGATCCGACCGTAGCCCCGCGCGTACATGTGCGGCAGCGCGGCGCGGGTGAGCAGGAACGGCGCCTCCACCATCAGGGTCTGGATCCGGCGGAACTGCTCGGGCGGGAAATCCTGAATGGGATCGATGCGCTGCACCCCGGCGTTATTGACCAGGATATCCACTTCGAGGCTCAGCGATTCCAGGGCCTCGACCTCGAGAAGATCTACCGCCCAAGCCTTTCCGTCCAGCTCCTTGGCCAGGCGCTTGGCCCCGATGTCGTCCACATCGGCGATGGTGACGGTGGCCCCGCGCGCCGCCAACGCCTTGGCGCAGGCGGCGCCGATACCACTGGCGCCGCCGGTGACCAAGGCGCTGCGGCCCGATAGGTCGGTCATTTGGCGACCGCTGCCGCGCCGGCGGGAAGGTTCTCGGTGTACGCGGCGTCCGCGCGGTCGATATCCTCGAGCGCGATACCCTTCGTCTCCTTGGCGGCGACCACCGCGATCAGGGTGATGAAGGCGGAGGCGGCGAGGTACCAGGCGATCGGGACCGAGGACCTGTAATCCTCGAGCAGTCGCACGGCGATGATCGGCGCGAGCGAACCCGCCACGATCGAGGTCACCTGATAGCCCAGGGAGACACCGGAATACCGCATCCTGGTCGGGAACATCTCCGCCATGAGCGCGGGCTGACCGGCGTACATGAGGGCGTGGAAGATCAGACCGATGATGATCGCGCCGATGATCAAGACGTAGTTGCGGCTGTCCATCATCGGGAAGGCGAAGAAACCCCAGGTGCCCGCCGCGAGCGCGCCGACGAAATAGACGGGACGCCTACCGAATCGGTCGCTCAAGCGCCCGGCCAGCGGCACCGCGCCGAAGTGCACCGCGTGCGCGATCAACAGCCACCACAGGATGTTCTTGGTGTCGGCGTGCACCTGCGTCTTGAGGTAGGTGATGGAGAAGGTGACCACCAGGTAGTACACGACATTCTCGCCGAAACGCAGGCCCATCGCGGTGAAAACGCCACGGGGATAACGCTTGAGCACCTCGACCACGCTGAGCGAGGTCTTCTTCAGTTGCTCGGCCTCCTGCTGGGCCTGCTTGAAGATGGGCGCGTCGCTGATCTTGGTGCGAATGTAGTAGCCGATCAGCACGACCACCGCCGAGAGCCAGAAGGCCACCCGCCAGCCCCAGGACAGGAAGGCCGCGTCGGATTGGGTGGTGGTCAGGGTGAGCAGCACGATGGTGGCGAGCAGATTGCCCATCGGCACACCCGCCTGCGGCCAGCTCGCCCAGAATCCGCGACTGCGACTGGGAGAATGCTCGGCCACCAGCAGCACCGCGCCGCCCCACTCGCCGCCGACCGCGAAACCCTGGACGAAGCGCAGGATCACCAGCAGGGTCGGGGCCAGGTAGCCGACCTGGCCGTAGGTGGGCAGACAGCCCATCAGGAAGGTGGAGGCGCCCACCAGGACCAGGCTGAACTGGAGCAGCTTCTTGCGACCGTACTTGTCGCCGTAGTGGCCGAAGACCACACCGCCCAGCGGGCGGGCCGCGAAACCCACCGCGTAGGTGATGAACGCGGCCAGGATGCCGTCGAGTTCGCTGCCGCCGGATTTGAAGAAGACCTTGTTGAACACCAGCGTCGCCGCCGTGCCGTACAGGAAGAACTCGTACCATTCGACGACCGTGCCCGCCATGGAAGCCGCGACCACTCTTCGTAAATTGGTGGGCGCGAAGGTATCTCGCACGCTCATCGAACTACTCCTTCATGATCCGGGCCACAACGGACATCAAATGTGATGGCCCCCACAGAATCGTGGTTGGAAAGAGTATTCGTGCAGATTCTCTTTGCCGCAAGAGGCAGATTCGCACGAGGCATCTGCAATAATGCACACATGGTGTCTTCGGGATCGTCGCGGGGGTCGCCGCGCCGACCGAACGCGGACGATCTGCTCGTCCTGCTCGCCGTCGGCCGCACCGGCCGATTCGTCACCGCCGCAGCCGAACTCGGCATCAACCACACCACCATCTCGCGCCGGGTGGCCGCGCTGGAGGAGGCGCTCGGCGGACGGGTGCTCACCAGGGTCGGCGGCGGCTGGGAACTCACCGAACTCGGGCATTCGGCGCTGGTCGCGGCCGAGGCGGTGGAGGCGGCCCTCGGATCGCTCGGTGGTTGCGAGCATCAGGTGCTGCGGGGCGTCGTCCGGATCTCGGCCACCGACGGTTTCTGCGCCTACATCGCCGCGCCGGCCGCCGCGCAGGTGCAGCGGCATCATCCCGAGGTAGCGGTGGAGATCGTCGCCGTCACCCGCCGCGTCTCCCAGCAGCGGACCGGACTCGACCTGGAGGTCATGGTCGGCGAACCACAGGTGCACCGCGCCAAGGCGATTCGACTCGGGGACTACTGCTTGGGGCTCTACGGCTCTGTCGAATACCTGCGCACGCACGGCGCTCCGCGCGATCGGGGCGACCTGATCGATCACTCGCTGGTTTACTTCATCGACTCCATGCTCCAGGTCGACGATTTGGATCTCGCCCGCACCTTCGCGCCCGCCATGCGCGAATCCGTCACCTCCACCAATGTTTTCGTCCATGTCGAGGCCACCCGCGCGGCTGCGGGCTTGGGCCTGCTGCCGTGTTTCATGGCCGATCGCCACGCCGATCTCGTGCGCGTGCTGCCCACCGAGGTCTCCGTGCGCCTCACCTACTGGATGGTCGCCCGCACCGAAACGCTGCGCCGCCCCGAGGTCGCGGCCGTCGTCGATGCCATTCGCGCCCAGGTGGTAGCGCAGCGCCCGGCGCTGCTCGGACTCGCCTAAATCCTGACCGGGCTGGGGGACAGGCGGCCATCGGTCATGCGGTAGACGGCGGTCATGCGATGCAGGTGCGAGGGGTCGTGCGTGACCAGGAGGGTCGCGGCGCGATGGGTGTCGGCCATGGTGAGAATGAGATCGATGACGGCCGAACCGCGTTCGGTGTCCAGTGCGCTGGTTGGTTCATCGATGACCAGCAGGGACGGATTGTTCATCAAGGCGCGCGCGATATTCACGCGTTGCCGCTGACCGCCCGAGAGCTGGGCGGGCCGCTTGTGCGCGTGCTCGGCGAGGCCGACGGCGTCGAGGAGATCCGCTGCCCTGGAACGGGTTTTGTGCCGCTCGGCGCGCGGGGTCCACAGGCGTTGGCCCAGATGGGTCATGGCCTGCAACTGTTCCAGGGCGGTCAGAGCCGGAATCAGATTGGGTTGCTGGAAGACGACGCCGATACCGGTGCGCCGCAGCGCGGCCGCCTCGCGGCGCGTCAGTCGCGTGAGATCGGCCGCGCCATCCGGTGTCTCGAGTACGACGCGGCCGGAATCGGGGCGGATGAGAGTGGCGGCGACGGCCAGCAGACTGGACTTGCCGGAGCCGGAGGGGCCGGTGATGGCGGCGATCTCACCCGCGCCGACCCTCAGGTCCACTCGGTCCAGGGCGGTCAGACGATCGGCGCCATCCGGGTAGGTGAGGGTGATGTCTTCGATGGAAAGCACTGGTATTTCCCCGGTTTCGATCTAGCGGCTCGCGCCGAGGGCGGTGAGCGGGTCGGTGGTGAACAGGAAGCGCAGCGCGAAGGCCGCGCCCAGCAGGCCGAGCAGGATCAAGGCGGCGGCCGGGAGCAGTGTGGTCGCCGGACTCAACACGAAGGGCAGCGCGTCACCCATGAGTGCCGCCGCTGTCGCGGTGATGCTCAGTCCGAGCGCCACACCCGCCGTCAAAACGACGGCGGCTTGGGAAAGGGCATCGCGCACGAGCGATCCCGTGGTCGCGCCGAGCGCCTTGAGGGTGGCGATATCGGGTTGGCGCTGCACCGTCCACACCGTGAAGAAAGCGCCGATGACCAGCGCGGAAATGGCGAACAGCAGAACGGTCATCAAAGTGAGGGAACCGTTTTCGGCTTGATAGGCGCTCAAAGCGGACAGCGATCCGGCGACGGTGGTCGTCGTGGTGTGCGCGGAAGTATTGCGGGCGGCCATATTCGGGACATCCGAGACCGCCAGGACGGTGGCCGCGCCGCCGCGCGGGTGCACGATGTGCCAGTCATCGAGGGTGGACCAGATGACCGGGGTGTGGCTGTACCAGTCGTCCGCGCCGACGGCCGCGACCGTGAACGCATGGCCGTCGATGGTGACGCGGTCGCCTGCCGCGGCGTGGGTCGCCTTGGCCGCGCCCGCGCTCAGCACCACCGAACCCGGTTCGATTGCCGGGTGATTGCCAAAGGCTCCGCCCTGCCCGCCGAACAACGCCACCTGAGCGGGTGCGCCGGATCCGGTCGCCTGTGCGTGACTGATGCCGAGCGGAGCCACCGAACCATTCCCACCGCGCCACTGCTCGACCTGTTCGTCGGTCAGCGCGGAGGTGTCGAAGGACGGTTTCGATCCGGATTCGGCGAAGACGATCGCGTCGGCGCGAATCCCGTCGATGGCGGAGATGTTCTGATGGGCGAGTCCGGCGGTGAGGCCGCTGAGAAAGCTGACCAGCAGCGCCACCAGCGTGACGACCAGCCCGATGAGCAGGAAGCGGCCACGCGCGGCCCGCAGATCTCGAAGTGCGACGAACATGGCTCCACTCTCGCCGTGCCGCGCCCTCCGGCCATCGAGCGCGCGAAGGAGATGCCCACCATAGAACGGTGGGGTGCCGTTTACACCTTTCGATGGATGCCCCTCGAATAGCCGCACATAAGCTGACAGGGTGCACTCGTCGCCGCTCACCCCTGTCTTCACCGCCCTGCACGTGGGTCTGCATGTGCTGGTGACGGCGCTGGCGGCGGTGGTCGCGGTGCGCGGCATACTGCCGGGCGCACCGCATCCGATCGCGACGGCGGTGCTCATCGCGGTCTTTCTCGCCGTCTACTTCACCGGCCGCTGGTTCAGCGCCCGGATACCGCAGTGGTTGGTGCTGCTCACCGTGCTCTGGCTCGGGTTGGTCCTCGTCGCGCCCGATGCCATCTACCTCGCGTTCGGACTGTTCTTTCTCTATCTGCACCTGATGAACCGGCCCTGGAGCCTGCTCGCCGTCCTCGCCGCCACCGTCGTGTCCGTACTGGGCTACGGAGTGCAGCGCGGCTGGTCGGTGGGCGGGGTGATCGGGCCGGTGATCGGCGCGGCCGTGGCGGTGGGTATCGCCCTCGGATATCAGGCGCTGTTCCGGGAGTCCGCCGAGCGGCAGCGGCTCATCGATGAATTGCTCAATGCTCGAGCCACTCTCGCGGAGCGGGAACGCACCGCGGGCAAACTCGGTGAGCGCGAGCGGTTGGCTCAGGAAATCCACGACACGGTGGCGCAGGGTCTCAGCAGTATTCAGTTGCTGCTGCACGCTGCCGAACAGGGCGCACCGGATCATCCCGCGCTGCACCAGATTCGGTTGGCGCGCGAGACAGCGGCGGAGAACCTGGCCGAAACCCGTAGACTCATCGCCGAATTGGCGCCTGCCGCATTGGAGGGGCAGTCGCTGGCACAGGCATTGGAGCGGATCTGCGCGCGGGCGCAAGGACCCGCACTTCGCACGCAACTCGTCGTGGAGGGGGCACCCGAGCGGTTGCCGATGCCGGTGGAGGCGGCGCTGGTGCGCATCGCCCAGGGGGCGGTGGCGAATGTGGTGCGGCACGCGCAGGCCGATCTGATGCGGCTCACCCTCACCTACGAAGCCGATGAGGTGCATCTCGACGTGGTCGACAATGGGATCGGCATCGACCCGGCCGTACTCGACCGCACGCCGAGCGGGTCGTTCGGGTTGGCGGCCATGCGCGGGCGCGTCGAACAGCAGGGTGGGACCATGGCGGTGGAGTCGGAACCGGGGCATACCGCGGTCACCGTGTCGTTTCCGCTCGAATCCGCGGCCCCGGAGCGCGACGACGCGGCGGCGGGCCGATGATTCGCCTGCTGCTCGCCGACGATCACGCCATCGTCCGCGCCGGTCTGCGCGCCCTGCTCGACGGTAGCGCCGATATCCGGGTGCTCGGGGATGTCCCCACTTCCGAAGCGGCCGTGGCCTTCTGCGCCACCACCCCCGTCGACCTGGTGCTCATGGACCTGAGTTTCGGACCCGGCCGCTCCGGCGTCGAGGCCACCGCCGACCTGCGCGCCCTCCCCGACCCCCCGAACGTCCTGGTGGTCACCAACTACGACACCGACGCCGATATCCTCAGCGCCATCGAGGCCGGAGCCTGCGGTTACATCCTCAAGGACACCCCGCCCCCCGAACTCCTCGCCGCGGTGCGCTCGGCCGCCGCGGGGGAGAGCGTCCTCTCGCCCGCCGTCGCCTCCAAACTCATGACCAGGGTCCGCCGCGCCGACACCACCCTCAGCCCCCGCGAGATCGAGGTCCTGCGCCTGGTGGCCGACGGCCGTTCCAACCGGGAGATAGCCAAACAGCTGTTCCTCAGCGAGACCACCGTCAAATCCCACCTCGTCCACATCTACGCCAAACTAGGCGTCCGCTCCCGCACCTCCGCCGTAGCCCGAGCCCGCGAACAGGGCGCGATCTAACCCCGGTACTCATGTCCCGAATCGGGTCACGCCCAGGACTTTCGGACCAATTCCGCACGCAGGTCGATATCTGTCGACCCCGTCGCCAACTTCGGTCCACATGCCAGCTGAGCTGACCCGATGCAGATCGAGAGTTGGTTTCACAGTGCGCTGTCGGCCAGGTCGATCTCCGATCTCGGGATCATCTGACTCGACGAACCTTTGGTGGTGCCGTGCCATGTGCGCGGCACCACCGCTGTGTTTGGGGATCGGGGTCACCGCGACACGGGCATTGATGGCTGGGCGGGGAATGGGGAGGTACGTAGTCTCTGCCTATGACTTCACTGGCTGATGAGCGGGTTCGGGCGTTTTTGATGGAGGGGACGAGGACCGGGAAGGTGGCGGTTGGGTTGGGGGATGGGCGGGTGCGGGTTACGCCCGTGTGGTTTGTGGTGGAGGGGGATGAGGTGGTTTTCAATACGGGGAAAGAGTCGTTGAAGGGGCGGGCGTTTCAGCGTGGGGGTGAGGTGGCGATGGTGGTGGATGTCGAGGCGCTGCCCTATCCGTCGGTGCAGGTGATCGGGACGGTGACGGTTTCGGAGGATCCGGACGAATTGGTCAGGACGGCAACGGCTCTCGGGGGTCGGTATATGGGGGCGGATCGGGCCGAGGAGTTCGGGAAGCGCAATGGGGTGCCGGGGGAGCTGGTGGTGCGGTTGCGGCCGACGAAGGTGATCGCGCACTTCGACGCGGTCGGATCGGGAGAATAGGCGTACCTTCGCTTTCGCTCCGGCCGTGCGCGGGTTCAAAGGCCGCCGACAGCGCCCACTAGGCTGCGGCCCATGACGGTGCACTTCATCGGGGCCGGGCCGGGCGCGGCGGATCTGCTGACGGTGCGCGCGGTCGAACTGTTGCGGCGGGCGCGGGTGTGTCTGTATGCGGGAACGTATTTGGATTCGGGGGTGCTCGCGCACTGCGCGCCGGACGCGGAACTGATCGATACCCGGCATCTGGATCTGGATGTCATCACCGACCACCTGGTGCGTGCGCATCGGGAGGGTAAAGAGGTGGCGCGGCTGTGTTCCGGTGACCCGTCGCTGTATTCGGCGCTCACCGAGCAGACCCGCCGCTTGGACTCCCATGGCGTCCCGTGGGATGTCACGCCGGGTGTCCCCGCCTATGCTGCGGCGGCGGCCGTGCTCGGTACGGAGCTGACGGTGCCGGAGGTGGTGCAGTCGGTGGTGCTGACCAGGATGCGGGCGCGTTCCACCGCCATGCCGGACAGTGAGGCGCTGGCGAATTTCGCGCGTACGGGCGCCACGCTGGCATTGCACCTGGCCATCACCAAGACCAGGTCGCTGGCCGAGGAGTTGGCGCAGGATTACGGTCGGGATTGTCCGGTTGCCGTGGTTTATCGCGCGAGTCAGCCCGAGCAGCGGATCCTGCGCGGCACCCTCGCCGATATCGCGGATCAGGTCGAGCGGGCCGGTTTGCAGCAGGCCGCGGTGATCCTGGTGGGCCGGGCCCTTTCGGACTCCTTGTCCTGCACCCGATCCCATCTATACGATCCGGCCCGCGTGCGCCACCCTTGATCCCGCCGAATGAGTGTGACGCTGGCAACAATGCGAATTGTCAAGCCCTGAAACATTGCCCGCCTGGCATGATGTGCAACGGCTATGAGGGGTGGTTGGTCGGGTCCGGTCGGCAACGGTAGATTGGGTCGGTGATCAGCAGCGAAGAACCCGACGCGACTCGGCGGTGGGGCACGGGCGTTGGCGGGACCATGTAACAAGACCTACCTGGCCAACGGATAGTGCCAATGGACATTTTTGCCTGATTGATGAGTTCTGCACTCCGAGACCGAATGCCGTGCGATAGCCGCGCGCATCCGGTCCGAGTGTTGTCGGGGAGCGCTTGCGTGGTGTTCCAGAAGCGAGGTTACGGTTGGACCGGCGGGATTTCGGCGGAAACGGCGAAACTGGTGACGAACGGGCGCAGGCTGCTTCGAGGGAGTCGAGTGAGCCGTTCCCGCTGTCCCCGGCGCAGCTGGGCATCTGGTATGCGCAGCTACTGGACCCGCAGGTACCGATCAATATCGCGCAGTATGTCGACCTGCACGGCGATCTCGACTTGGAGGTGCTGCGTGTATCGCTGATCAGCGCGGGTGAGGAGCGCGGCACCGGCATGCTGTCGATCGTCGAGATCGATGGCCAGCCCCATCAGTGGATCGACTACTCGATCGTGGATCGGGACAAGATCTACTACGTCGACCTGCGCGGCGAGGCCGACCCGGCGGCGGCGGCCATGGCGTGGATGCGCGCCGAGTACAGCACCCCGGTCAATCTGCTCGAGGACCGCCTCATGCGGTTCGGCGCCCTGCAACTCGGCGACCATCACTGGTACCTGTACCTGCGCGCGCACCACATCGCGATGGACGGCTACGGCGCGGTCACCAACCTGGCCTTGCTCGCCGGTTGGTACACCGCAGTGTTGAAGGGCGAAAAGCCCGCCCCGTCGAATGCCGCGCAGTTGCACACGCTCTACGAGCAGGAGATGGCCTATCGGGACAGCTCCCGATTCCAGTCGGACAAGAAGTACTGGGCCGAGCGGGTCGCCGGTCTGGAGGACGGGACCAGTCTGGTCGGTCGGTCCGCGGCGCCCGCGCCACTGAACACCATCAGCAGCGAACTGCTCTCCGACGAGCGCAATGAGCTGCTGAATGCGGCTGTGGCACGCCATGATTCGACGCCGGCCGGGTTGTTGCTCGCCGCTTTCGCCGGATATCTGGCGCAGTGGACCGGATCCACGGATGTGATCCTGAGCCTGCCGGTGACCGCGCGCACCACGGCGGTCATGCGCCGCTCGGGCGGTGTGTCGTCCAATATCGTGCCGCTGCGTCTGCGGATCGATCGCGGCACCACCGTGGCCGATGTGCTCAAGCAGGTCCAGGTCGAGGTAACAGGCGCGCTGCGTCACCAGCGCTACCGCCACGAGGACATTCGCCGCGACGCGGCGGGCGATGGCGTGGTGACCAGGGAGTTCTTCGGCCCCTGGGTGAATATCATGCTGTTCCAGGATCAGGTCGCCATGGGCGATATGGTCGGCACCATGGTGGTGCTGTCCACCGGCAGCATCGAGGATCTCGGCGTCAACTTCTATCAGTCCGAGGGTTTCAAGCGCGCGCGCATCGACTTCGAGACCAACCCGAACCTGTATTCCGAGGCCGAGACCCGACGCCAGCACGAGCGTTTCCTCGAATTCTTCGAGCGCTTCCTGAAGGCCGACACGGACGCCCCGGTCTGGGGGCTGGAGCTCGCGGGCGCGGCCGAGCGGGAGTTGACCCTCACGCAGTGGAACGATTCCGAGCAGTCGGTGCCCGAGACCACCCTCGCGGCGCTGCTCGACGCGCGAAATCCGGAGTCGGACAACGCGATCGCCCTCGATTTCGAGGGGCAGACGCTGACCTACGCCGAATTCGACGCGCGGGTCAACAGTTTGGCCCGGCATCTGATCGCCGATGGCGTCGGCCCGGAATCGCTGGTGGCGCTGGGGATGCGGCGTTCGCTGGAGCTGGTCGTCGGTATGCACGCGGTGCTGAAGGCCGGTGGCGCGTACGTGCCGATCGATCCGGATCATCCGGCCGAGCGCACGGCCTACATCCTGGATTCCGCGACACCGGTCTGCGTGTTGACCGTCTCCGATGACGGTCTGGCACTGCCGGATTCGGTGCGCCGGATGGATCTGGACACGCTGGATCTGTCGGCGTATTCCACCGCGCCGGTGACCGATGCCGATCGGCTCGCCCCGCTGCGGCCGGAGAATACGGCCTATGTCATCTACACCTCGGGTTCGACCGGCCGCCCCAAGGGTGTCGCGGTCTCCCACGAGGCGATCGTCAATCAGCAACTGTGGATGCTCGACGAGTATCGGCTCACGGCCGCCGATATCTACTTGCAGAAGACCGCGACCACCTTCGACGTCTCGCTGTGGGGTTACTTCCTGCCCCTGCTGGTGGGCGCGAAACTGATTATCGCCTCACCGGACGGGCATCGCGACCCGCTCTACATCGCCGAGTTGATCGAGCGGCACGGCGTCACCGTGACCGATTTCGTCCCGTCCATGTTGACGGTCTTCGCCGCGCACGCTACCCGCGCCCAATGTGCCACGCTGCGCGCGGTTTTCGTGATCGGTGAGGCGTTGCCGCCGGAGACGGCCGCCGCGTTCCGCGCACGCACCGAGGCCGGTCTGCACAACCTGTACGGCCCCACCGAGGCCGCCGTCTCGGTGACCTACTGGGAGGCCACGGCCGCCGATACGGTCTGCGTGCCGATCGGTATTCCGGAGTGGAATGTCGAGGTCTATGTCCTCGACGGGCTGCTGCGTCCGGTCCCGATCGGCGCGCCGGGCGAATTGTATTTGGCCGGTAGGCAATTGGCGCGCGGCTATCGCGGCCGCGCGGATCTCACGGCGGATCGGTTCGTCGCGAACCCGCTCTCGGACTCCGGTGCGCGGATGTACCGCACCGGCGACCTGGTGCGCTGGAATGCCGAGGGCACCCTGGAGTACATCGGTCGCACCGACTTCCAGGTGAAGTTCCGCGGTCAGCGCATCGAGTTGGGCGAGATCGAGACCGTCACCCTGGCCCATCCCGCCGTGAGCCAGTCGGCGGTGCTGGTGATGGATACCGTCACCGGGCAGCAGTTGGTGGCCTATGTGGTTGCCGCGCCGGGACTTTCGATCGACCCGGTCGAGTTGACCAGATTTGCGGCCGAGCGGTTGCCCAGCTATATGGTGCCCGCCTCGGTCATGGTGCTGGACGGGTTCCCGCTCAACACCTCCGGCAAGCTGGATCGAAAAGGGTTGCCGGAGCCGGTGTTCGCGGCGGGTGCGGTGAGTTACCGCGCGCCGCGCAGCCAGGCCGAGCAGATCGTGGCCGGTGTTTTCGCCGAGGTGCTCGGTCAGGAACGCATCGGCATCGATGACAATTTCTTCGATCTCGGCGGCAACTCGCTGGTCGCCACCCAGGTGATGGCGCGGCTCGGCGCGGCCTTCGGCGTGCAGTTGGGTGTGCGCGCGCTGTTCGAGTCGCCCACCGTGGCCGGATTGGCCATGCGCGCCGAGAATGCCACGCCCGCAACGGGTTCGCGTCCGCCGCTGGTGGCCAGGCCGCGTCCGGAGCGGGTGCCGCTCTCGCCCGCGCAGCAGCGGTTGTGGTTCATCAATCGGTTCGATCCGACCTCGCCGACCTACAACCTGCCGTTCGTGGTGCGGTTGCGCGGTCATGTCGAGGTGGACGCGCTGCAACCCGCGCTGCTCGATGTGCTGGCGCGTCAGGAGGCGCTGCGCACCATCTTCCCCGAATCCGGTGACGGCGGCTATCAGCAGTTGGTGCCGATCGAGGACGTGGCTCTCGATATCGCGACGCAGGCCATCGACGCGGCCCGGTTGACCGGTGTGCTCACCGAATTCGCGGCGACCGGCTTCGATGTGACGCGCGAACTGCCCATTCGGGTGCGCGTATTCCAGGTGACGGACCGCAGCAACGGTGTGCCCGAATACGCCATCGCCATCGTGGTGCACCATATCGCCGCCGACGGTGTCTCTTTCGGCCCGCTGGCCCGCGATGTGGCCGCAGCCTACCTGGCGCGCACGCAGGGGCAGGCTCCCAGTTGGGCGCCCCTGCCGGTGCAGTACCAGGACTACAGCATCTGGCAGCGCGAACTGCTCGGCGCGGAATCGGATCCGGAGTCCATGGCCGCGCGTCAGATCGCCTACTGGCGTGGCGCTTTGGCGGGTCTGCCGGATCAGTTGGATCTGCCCGCCGATCGCCCGCGTCCGCCGGTGCAGAGCTTCGGCGGCAGCCGGGTCGGCTTCGAGATAGATGCCGAACTGCACGTGCGGTTGGCCGCTCTGGCTCGGGCGCAGGGTGTTTCGCTGTTCATGGTGTTGCACGGCGCGCTGGCGGTGCTGCTGGCGCGGTTGAGCGGCACCGCCGATATCGCGATCGGCACCCCGGTCGCCGGTCGCGGTGAGGCCGCGCTCGACGACCTGATCGGCATGTTCGTCAATACCCTGGTGCTGCGCTCGCGGGTGGAGGCGGCCGAGCCGTTCGCCGAATTCCTCGCGCGCACCCGCGACACCGATCTGTCGGCGTTCGCGCACGCGGATGTGCCGTTCGAGCGGCTGGTCGAGGTGCTCAACCCGACGCGCTCGCGGGCCAGGCATCCGCTGTTCCAGGTGATGCTGTCGTTCCAGGAGCTCTCGCACGTCACCATGGAATTGGCCGATGTCTCGGTCAAGGCCGATGAGCTCGAGGTCGATATCGCCAAATTCGACCTGCAATGGACGCTGACCGAGCAGCGCGGCGCGCAGGGCGAGCCCGCGGGGATGTCGGCCGTGCTCTCCTATGCCACCGATCTGTTCGACGCGGCCACGGTGGCCGAGTTCGGCCACCGCTACCTGCGGGTGCTGGAAACGGTCGTGGCCGCGCCGACCACGCGGGTGCGCGATCTCGAAATCCTTGATGCCGCAGAGCGTTCCATCGTGCTCGGCCGTTGGAACGGTACCGCGCACCCGGTTCCCGAGGTCGCGTCGGTGTTGGATCTGTTCGCCGATCAGGTACAGCGGCGGCCGCAGCGCACGGCGCTGATCTTCGATCCGGCGGACCGCTCCGGCGGCGAGGATGCCGTGGAACTGACCTACGCGGAGTTCGCCGCGCGGGTCAATCGGTTGGCGCGCCAGTTGATCGCCGAGGGCGTCGGTCCGGAATCGCTGGTGGCGGTGGGTATTCGCCGCTCGATCGACATGCTGGTCGCCATCTACGCGACCATGGCCGCGGGCGGTGGCTATGTGCCCATCGATCCGGATCATCCGGCCGAACGCACCGATTACGTGCTGCGCAGCTCGAATCCGGTGTGTCTGCTCACCACTCGGGCCGACGATGTCGAAACCGACGGCTGCCCGGTGCTTTTCGTAGACGATATCGACCTGGACGAGTACTCGGACGAGCCGATCGAGCCCGCCGAGCGGCGCGGCCCGCTGCGCGCGGCGAATACCGCCTACGTGCTCTACACCTCCGGTTCCACCGGTCGCCCGAAGGGCGTCGCGGTCAGCCACGCCTCGGTGCTCAACCAGATCGCCTGGATCACCGAGCAGTACCGCATCGATGAACTCGATGTGATCCTGCAGAAGACCCCGGTCACCTTCGACGTCTCGGTGTGGGAGCTGTTCGGCACCCTCGCGGTCGGCGCGACCATGGTGATCGCGGTGCCGGACGGGCATCGCGACCCGATCTACCTCTCGGAGGTCATCGAGCGGTACCGGGTCACCATGACCTCGTTCGTCCCCTCCATGCTGTCGGTGTTCGCGAGCAGCGCGTCGGTGGCGGAATGCCTTTCGCTGCGTGCGGTGCTCGTCGCCGGTGAGGCGCTGCCGCCCGCGACGGTCGGCGCGTTCCGCAAACTCAGCACCGCGGGTGTGCACAACCTCTACGGGCCGACGGAGTTCGCGGTGCACGCGACCGCGTGGTCGATCACCGAGACACAGCCGACTTCGGTGCCGATCGGGCGTCCAGTGTGGAACGCGCAGGCTTACGTCCTCGACGAGGGCCTGCAACCGGTGCCGGTCGGTGTGCCGGGTGAGCTGTACCTCGGTGGTGCGCAGGTCGCGCGCGGCTATCACGGGCGCGCGGATCTGAGCGCGGAGCGCTTCGTCGCCGATCCGTTCGGCGCGGCGGGTGGTCGCCTCTACCGCACCGGTGACCTGGTGCGCTGGACCGCGCCCGCCGAGGGCGCGGACGGTGTGCTGGAATACATCGGCCGCACCGACTTCCAGGTGAAGTTCCGTGGTCAGCGCATCGAACTGGGCGAGGTGGAGACGGCGCTGCTCGAGCTGCCCTCGGTGCAGCAGGCCGTGGTGCTCGTGATCGATACGGTCGCGGGCGATCAGTTGGTCGCCTATCTCGTACCCGCCGAGGTTCCGGCCGATACGGATGCCATCAGGGCGGCGCTGCACAACACGCTGCCCGCCTATATGGTGCCGTCGGCGTTCGTGGTGCTGGCGGAGTTCCCGCTCAACGCCTCGGGCAAGCTGGATCGAAAGGCGTTGCCCGCGCCGGTGTTCGAGGTGCGCACCTTCCGCGCTCCGACCACCCCGATCGAGGAGATCGTCGCGCAGATCTTCGGCGAGGTGCTCGGCGTCGCCAAGGTCGGTGTGGATGACGACTTCTTCGAACTGGGCGGCAACTCGCTGATCGCCACCCAGGTCTCCGCGCGACTCGGTATCGCGCTCAATACCAGGGTTCCGGTGCGCACCCTGTTCGAGGCCACCACGGTCGCGGCGTTGGCCGCGCGGGTGGAGTCGCAGGTCGGCGCGGGCGCGCGGCAGGCGCTGGTGGCCAGGGAGCGGCCCGAGCGGGTGCCGCTGTCGCTGGCCCAGCAGCGCATGTGGTTCCTGAACCGCTTCGATACGGATTCGGCGGTCAACAACATCCCCGTGGCCATCCGGCTCACGGGCGAATTGGATGTGGCCGCGCTGCAGGTCGCCGTGATCGATGTGATCGACCGGCACGAGTCGCTGCGCACCGTCTTCCCGGAGACCGAGAACGGTCCGGTGCAGGTCGTCCTGGACGCGGCCCAGATCGTGCCCGACCTGACCCCGTTCCAGGTCAGCGAGGCCACCCTGATCGACCATCTGGTCGAGCTGGCCTCCATGGCCTTCGATGTGACCAACGAAGTGCCTTTGCACGCAAGGCTTTTCGAGATCAGCGAATCCGAGTACGTACTCGGCATGGTGGTGCACCACATCTCCGCCGACGGTTGGTCCATGGGTCCGCTGGCCCGCGATGTGATGGTGGCCTACGCGGCACGCACCTCGTGGGAGGCCCCTGCCTGGGCCGAGTTGCCGGTCCAGTACGCCGATTACGCGCTGTGGCAGCGCGAGGTCCTCGGCTCCGAGGACGATCCCGCCTCGCTGGTGTCCTCCCAGATCCAGTACTGGCGGCGGGAATTGGCGGATCTGCCCGATGAGCTGGTGCTGCCGTCGGATCGTCCGCGTCCGGCGGTCGCCAGCTATCACGGTGGCACCTATCCGTTCGTCGTCTCCGCCGAGACCCAGCAGCGGTTGGTCGAACTCGGGCACCGCTACAACGCCTCCCTGTTCATGGTCATGCACAGCGCGCTGGCGGTATTGCTGGCGCGGTTGAGCGGCACCGGCGATATCGCGATCGGCACCCCGGTCGCGGGTCGCGGTGAGGCCGCGCTCGACGAGTTGATCGGTATGTTCGTCAATACGCTGGTGCTGCGCACCGAGATTGATGGCGCGCGCAGTTTCGCCGAGGTGCTCGGCGCGGCCCGCGAGACCGATCTGCATGCCTTCGCGCATTCGGATGTGCCCTTCGAGCGACTGGTCGAGGTGCTCAATCCGGCGCGTTCGCAGGCGCGGCATCCGCTGTTCCAGGTCATGCTGGCCTTCCAGAACATCGGACAGGCCAGCCTGGAATTGCCGGGTCTGTCGGTCAATGGCATCGACTACGACGCCCGCCTGGCCAAGTTCGATCTGCAACTGACCCTGCAGGAGTCGCGCGACGCGCAGGGCGAGTCGACCGGTATGTCGGCCGAATTCTCCTACGCGCTGGATCTTTTCGATGAGCCGACGGTCGCGGAGTTCGCGCGCAGGCTCGACCGGGTGCTCGCGGCGGTGCTCGCCGATCCCGATATCGCGGTGGGCGATATCGATCTGCTCTCCCCGGAGGAGCACGCTCGCGTCGTCATCGAGTGGAACGACACGGCGCGTCCGGTGCCGGTCGAGACGCTGGTCTCGATGTTCGATCGCCAGGCCGCCGCCACTCCCGACGGGCAGGCGCTGGTCTTCGCCGACGAGCGGCTGACCTATCGCGAGATGCGGGAGCGGGTCAACCGCTTGGCCCGCTATCTGATCTCCACCGGCGCCGGTCCGGAATCCCGTGTGGCCCTGGCGATTCGGCGTTCGACCGAACTCGTGATCGCCATGTACGCGGTATTGCAGTCCGGTGCGGCCTATGTGCCGCTGGATCCGGATCAGCCCGGCGACCGCATCAACCACATCCTGGAGACCGCGCGTCCGCACCTGGTGCTGACCACCGAACGCGACGGGTTCGCCGCCGAGGGCGCGGTCACCACCGTGACTCTCGAATCCCTGGATGCCACACCGGAATTCGTCGCGCTGAGCGGCGCGCCCATCGACGACGACGAGCGGGTGCGCCCGCTGCTGCCCGGCAATGCCGCCTACGTCATCTTCACCTCGGGTTCCACCGGTCGCCCCAAGGGTGTCGCGGTGAGCCACCGGTCGGTGATGAACCGGCTGCTGTGGGGTCAGGGGCGGTACCCGCTCGGTCCGGACGATGTCGTCCTGCAGAAGACCCCGGCCACCTTCGATGTTTCGGTGTGGGAGTTCTTCTGGCCCTTGCAGGTCGGCGCGACCCTGGTGGTGGCCAAACCGGACGGGCATCGGGATCCGGCCTACCTGGCGCGGATCATCGCCGAGGAGGGCATCACCGCCGCGCACTTCGTGCCGTCGATGATGTCGGTGTTCGTCTCCATGCTCGGCAATGACGGCGACGCGGCCGCCATCTCCTCGCTGCGCACCGTTTTCGCCTCCGGTGAGGCGCTGCCTGCGCAGACCGCCGCGCGCCTGCGCGAACTGACCGGTGTCTCGCTCTACAACCTGTACGGCCCCACCGAGGCGGCCGTGGAGGTGACCTATCACGAGGTCACCGCGACCGACACCGTCTCGGTGCCGATCGGTCGACCCCTGTGGAACACCAAGGTTTTCGTGCTCGACGCCCGGTTGCACCCGGTCGCCCCCGGTGTCGCGGGTGAGCTCTATCTCGCGGGCGTTCAGTTGGCGCGGGGTTACCTGGGCCGCCCGGATCTGACGGCGGATCGGTTCGTGGCCAATCCGTTCGGATCGGGCGAGCGCATGTACCGCACCGGCGACCTGGTCACCTGGACCGCTGCGGGTGAGGTGGAATACCTGGGCCGCACCGACTTCCAGGTCAAGTTGCGCGGTCAGCGCATCGAGCTCGGCGAGATCGAGGCCGCGCTGCTGGCCCTGCCGGGCGTGGCCCAGTCGGTGGTGGTGCTGCGCACCGATCCGCACGCGGGCGAACAGCTGGTGGGTTACCTTGTCGCCGAACCGGATTCGACTCTCGATCCGGATGCGGTGAAGGCGGGCCTTTCCGGATCGCTGCCCGGATACATGATTCCGGCGGCACTGATGGTGCTCGACGCCTTCCCGACCAATGCCTCGGGCAAACTCGATCGAAAGGCGCTGCCCGCGCCGGTGTTCGAGGCCAAGGTCTTCCGCGCGCCATCGACTCCGGTGGAGGAGATCGTCGCGGGGATCTTCGGCGATCTGCTCGGTGTCGATCGCGTCGGCGTGGACGACGATTTCTTCGAACTGGGCGGCAACTCGCTGGTCGCCACCCAGGTCATCGCGCGGCTGAGCGCGGCGCTCAATGCCGAGATCGGCGTGCGCGCCCTGTTCGAGGCGCCCACCGTGGCGGCACTGGCCGCGCGGGTGGAGTCCCGTGTGGGACACGGTGCGCGCCAACCGCTCACGGCCCGGCCGCGGCCGGAGTTCCCGCCGCTGTCGATGGCTCAGCAGCGCATGTGGTTCCTGAACCGGTTCGACGCCGATTCGGCCGCCAACAACATTCCCGCCGCCGTGCGGCTGCGCGGCGCGCTGGATATGGTCGCGCTGCGCGGTGCGGTGGCCGATGTGGTGGCCAGGCACGAGTCGTTGCGCACCATCTACCCGTCGCAGGCCGGACTGGCCTACCAGAAGGTGCTCTCGGCGTCCAAGGCTCCGGTCGATATCGCGGTCACGCCCGCTGCCGAGGACGAATTGTTCGGCGTCCTCTACGAATTCGTCACCTCGGGCTTCGATGTGACCGCCGAGCCGCCGGTGCGGTTGCGCGTCTACCAGCTCGGCCCGCAGGACCACGTGCTCGCCGTCGTGGTGCATCACATCGTGGCCGACGGTTTCTCGATGCGTCCGCTGGTCCGCGACCTGATGACCGCCTACCTGGCGCGCACCGCCGAATCCGAGCCGGGCTGGTCGCCACTGGCCGTCCAGTACGTGGATTACGCGCTGTGGCAGCGGGATACGCTCGGCAGCGAGGACGATCCGACCTCGCTGATCGCCCAGCAGCTCGACTACTGGACGCGCGCGCTGGCCGGTCTGCCCGACGAACTGCGCCTGCCCGGTAAGCCGCGGCCCGCCGTGGCGAGCTACAGCGCGAGCACGCACCGCTTCCGGGTGCCGGGCGAGCTGATCGACGGCCTCAACCGGGTGGCGCACGCGCACGGCGCGACGCTGTTCATGGTCGTGCACTCCGCGTATGCCGCGCTGCTGGCGCGGTTGAGCGGCGGCGACGATATCGCCATCGGTATTCCGGTGGCCGGTCGCGGTGAGCAGGCGCTCGACGATCTGGTCGGCATGTTCGTCAATACCCTGGTGCTGCGCGCCGAGGTGGATCCGGCGAAAACCTTCGCCGAGCTGCTGGCGCAGGTGCGCGAGCGCGACCTCGAGGCGTTCGCGCACGCGGATGTGCCGTTCGAGCGGTTGGTCGAGGTGCTCAACCCGGCCCGCTCGCAGGCGCGCCATCCGCTGTTCCAGGTGATGCTGTCGTTCCAGAACCTGGGCCGTACCACCATTGAGTTGCCCGGTCTGACCGTGTCCGAACTCGGCATCGACTCGCCGACCGCCAAATTCGACCTCCAGCTCACGCTGAGCGAGGTGCCGGGCGCGGACGGTTCGATGGACGCCGAACTGCTCTATGCCACCGACCTTTTCGACGCCGATTTCGCCGACGCGTTCGCGGGCCGGTTCGTGCGGGTGCTGCGCGGTGTCACCGAGCGGGCCGATATCCCGGTCGGTGATCTGGAACTGCTCGACGCCGAAGAGCGCGGGCAGGTGCTGGCGCAGTGGAACGAGACCGAATTCCCCATCGATGCCGCGCTCACGGCGGTCGAGGGGAATGCGGCGGCGACGCTGGTCTCGATGTTCGAAGCGCAGGTGGCGCGGACGCCCGAGGCGACGGCCGTCACGTTCGAGGGGACTTCTCTGTCCTATGCCGAGTTCGCGGGTCGGGTGCATCGGCTCGCGCGCTGGCTCAAGCAGGCGGGCGTCGGGCCGGAATCGTATGTGGCCCTTGCCATGCGCCGCTCGATCGATCTGGTCGTCGGCATGTACGCGGTCAACGTCGCCGGTGGCGCGTACGTCCCGGTCGATCCGGACTTCCCGGTCGAGCGCGTCGACTACATCCTGCAGACCGCGGGTCCGGTGCGGGTGCTCACCTCCGGCGCCGACCTCGGCGCCGAGTACGGGCGCGAGGTGCGCATCGACCTGCTCGACCTGGCGGAATTCTCCGCCGCGCCGCTGACCGATGCCGACCGGCACCGGCCGCTGCGCCCGGCGAATACCGCCTACGTCATCTTCACCTCGGGTTCCACCGGTCGGCCGAAGGGTGTTGCGGTCTCGCACGCCGCGATCGTGAACCGCCTGGTCTGGATGCATGCCGCCTACGGGTTGGCCGCCGACGATGTGGTGTTGCAGAAGACCCCGGCCACCTTCGATGTGTCGGTGTGGGAGTTCTTCTGGCCCTTGCAGGTCGGTGCGCGCCTGGTGGTGGCCAAGCCGGACGGCCATCGCGATCCGGCCTACTTGGCGCAGTTGATCATCGACGAGCGGGTCACCACGGCGCACTTCGTGCCGTCGATGCTCTCGGTCTTCGTCGCCGAGGATCGAGTGGCCGATTGTGCCTGCCTGCGCAATGTCTTCGCCTCCGGTGAGGCGCTGCCCGCGCAGACGGCGCAGCGTCTGCGCGAGCTGACGGGCGCGCGGTTGCACAATCTGTACGGTCCGACGGAGGCGGCGGTAGACGTCACCTTCCACGAGGTGACCGATGCGGATCGGACGTCGGTGCCGATCGGTGCTCCGGTGTTCAATACCCGTGTCTATGTGTTGGATTCGCGTTTGCGGCCGGTTCCGGTGGGTGTACCGGGTGAGCTGTACCTCGCCGGTGTCCAGTTGGCGCACGGCTATGTCACCCGCCCCGACCTGACCACCGACCGCTTCGTGGCCAACCCGTTCGACGCCGCCGAGCGCATGTACCGCACCGGCGATCTGGTCGCCTGGACGCCCAATGGCGAGCTGGAGTACTTGGGCCGCACCGATTTCCAGGTCAAGCTGCGCGGTCTTCGCATAGAACTCGGCGAGATCGAGGCCGCGCTCACCGCGCAGGCGGCCATCGCGCAGGCGGTCGTGCTGGTCCGCGTCGACGAGCGCACGGGCGATCAGCTGGTGGCCTACCTCATCCAGGATCCGGATCGCATGCTCGAGCTGGACACGGTGAAGGGTGTACTGGCACAGCGGCTTCCGGCCTACATGGTGCCCTCGGCCTTCGTGGTGCTGGACGCGTTCCCGCTCAATGCCTCCGGCAAGCTGGATCGAAAGGCGCTGCCCGCGCCCGTATTCGAGGCCAAGGTGTTCCGCGCTCCGTCCACTCCGGTCGAGGAGATCGTCGCGGGCGTGTTCGCCGAGGTCCTCGGCACGGCGCAGGTCGGCTTGGACGACGATTTCTTCGAGCTGGGCGGCAACTCGCTGATCGCCACCCAGGTGGCGGCCCGCCTCGGCGCCGCGCTCGACGCCGATATCCCGGTGCGCCTGCTGTTCGAGGCGCCCACCGTGGCCGCCTTGGCGGCTCGCGTGGAATCGGCCGCCGGACAGGGCGGTCGGATCCCGCTGGAGCCGCAGGAGCGGCCCGCGCCGGTCCAACTGCCCGGCGGCGAGATGGCGCAACTGGTGCCGCTCTCGCTCGCGCAGCAGCGCATGTGGTTCCTGAATCGCTTCGATCAGGCCAGCGCGGTCAACAATATTCCGGTCGCCATCCGGCTCACCGGAACCATCGACGCCACCGCACTGCACGCCGCCATCGCCGATGTGCTGGCCAGGCACGAGGCGCTGCGCACCGTCTACCCGGAGGTCGACGGCGAAGGCTACCAGCGGGTGCTTCCGGTGTCGGAGATGCGGTTGCGGCTCCCCTCGGAGACGGTGTCGGCCGCGGCACTGCCCGCGCGGGTGGTCGAACTGGCGAGCGCGCACTTCGACGTGACCACCGAGATCGCCTTCCGCGCGAACCTGCTGCGCCTGGACGAGACCAATCACGTCGTGGTGCTCGTCATGCACCACATCAGCGCGGACGGCTACTCGCTGCGCGCGCTGCTGCGCGATATCGTGCTCGCCTACACCGAGCGCATGCGCGGGGAGATCCCGGCGTGGACGCCGCTGGATGTCCAGTACGCCGACTACACGATGTGGCAGCGCGCCGTACTCGGCACGCCGGAGGATCCGGATTCGGTGGCCGCCAAGCAGATCGGCTACTGGCGCGAGCAACTGCGCGATCTGCCCGAGCAGATCGAACTGCCCGCCGATCGCCCGCGTCCGGAGGTCGCGAGCAATCTCGGTGCGACACACGCCTTCTCGATCGACGCCGAACTGCACGCCGGACTCGCCGAACTGGCCCGCGCCCGCGGGGTGACGTTGTTCATGGTGGTGCACGCGGCGCTGGCCGCGTGGACGGGACGCCTGTCCAATGGCACCGATATCGCGATCGGCACCCCGATCGCGGGGCGCGGCGAACGCGCACTCGACGACCTGGTCGGCATGTTCGTCAACACCCTGGTGCTGCGCACCGCCGTGGATCCCGCGGCCCGCTTCACCGACCTGCTCGAGCAGGTGCGGCGCACCGATCTGTCCGCCTTCGCGCACGCCGATGTGCCGTTCGAGCAGTTGGTCGACGCCCTCAACCCGGTCCGCTCGCAGGCGCACCACCCGCTGTTCCAGGTCGGTCTGACCTTCGAGGCCGCCTCCGCGACCGCGATGGATTCGGTTGAGCTGCCGGGACTTTCGATCGCCGCGCTGGAATTCGATCCCGGCATGTCGAAATTCGACGTGCAGTTGACCGTCGGCGCCGCGCGCGACGGCGGGTTGGCCATGTCGTGGACCTACGCCACCGAACTGTTCGATCCGCAGACCGTGGTCGCCTTCGCGGAGCGGTTCGTGCGCATTCTGCGTGCGGTCGTGGAGGATTCGGCCGTCGCCATCGGCGATATCGATCTGCTCGGCGAGGCCGAGCGGCTGGATGTGTCGCAGCGTTGGGTGTCTTCGGGCACCGATGCGGGCAGGGGGTTGTTCGCCGAGCCGGGAACTACGCTGGTCGACCTGTTCGACGCCGCCGTGGCCGCCTATCCGCATCGCATCGCCGCCCGCTTCGGCAACGATGCGATGAGCTACGCGGAATTGGACCGCCGCGCGAATGTGTTGGCGCGCAGGCTGATCGCCGACGGCGCCGGTCCGGAGTCGCTGGTCGCGGTGCTGCTGCCGCGTTCGCTGGACCTGGTGGTCGCGCTGCTCGCGGTGGTGAAGACCGGTGCGGGCTATGTGCCGGTCGATCCGACCAACCCGCCCGAACGCATCGCCTACGTCCTCGCCGATGCCGCGCCGACCGGTGTCATCATCGACGCCGCCGTGCAGGTCGAACTGCCCGCCGGGCTGCCGCTGATCGAGGTCGGCGGTTTCGCGGTGGAGACCGGCAATGTGGAGGACGCCGACGACGCGCCCATCACCGACGCCGATCGCCTGGGCGCGCTGCATCCGGAGCACGTCGCCTACGTCATCTACACCTCCGGTTCGACCGGCCGCCCGAAGGGTGTGGCGGTCGCGCACCGGAATGTGGTGCGGCTGTTCGCGAATACCGATCGCGACTTCGGTTTCGGCCCCGACGACGTGTGGACGCTGTTCCACTCCTACGCCTTCGACTTCTCGGTGTGGGAGCTGTGGGGTCCGCTGCTGTTCGGCGGCACGCTGGTGGTGGTCGACTACTACACCTCGCGTTCGCCCGAGCAGTTCCTCGAGCTGCTGCGCGAGCAGCGGGTCACCGTGCTCAACCAAACGCCGTCGGCCTTCTACCAATTGGCCGAGGCCGATCGCAATGCCGCCGCCGACGCCGAACCGCTCGCGCTGCGCTACGTGGTCTTCGGCGGTGAGGCGCTGGAACTGCGTCGCCTGGCGGATTGGACTGCCCGCCACGGCGCCGGGCCGGCTGACCGCGCTGCGAGCATCGCGGACGGGTCTGATGGCCGCGCCGCGAGCGTCGCGGACGGAACGCCCCTGCTCGTCAATATGTACGGCATTACCGAGACCACAGTGCACGTGTCCTACCGCGCGCTCGATGCCGCGACCATCGCTGCCGCCTCCGGCAGCGTGGTGGGCCGGGCCATCGCCGGGCTGCGGGTGTATGTGCTCGATGCCAGGCTGCGGCCGGTGCCGGTGGGTGTCGCGGGCGAAATGTATGTCGCGGGTCCGCAATTGGCCCGCGGCTACCTCGGCCGTCCGGACCTGACCGCGACCCGCTTCGTGGCCGATCCGCTGGATCCCGGTGCGCGCCTGTACCGCTCCGGCGACCTGGCGCGCTGGAACCGGCACGGCGAACTGGAATACCTCGGCCGCGCCGACGACCAGGTCAAGGTGCGCGGCTTCCGCATCGAACTCGGCGAGATCGAGGCCGCGGTGCTGGCCCAGCCGGAGATCACCCAGGCGGCCGTCGTCGTGCGCGAGGATCAGCCGGGCGATCAGCGGATCGTGGCCTATGTGGTCGCCGAACCCGATACCGCGCCGGATCTGGACGCGGTGCGTGCGGCCGCGGCCGCCTCGCTGCCCTCCTACATGGTGCCCTCGGCCATCGTGCGGCTCGAGTGGATCCCGCTGACCGTCAACGGCAAACTGGACCGGCGCGCGCTGCCCGCGCCCGCGGTGCGGGCCAAGGCGTTCCGCGCGGCGAGCGATCCGGTGCAGGAGACGGTGGCCTCGGTCTTCGCCGAGGTGCTCGGCCTCGAGCAGGTCGGCGTCGACGACGATTTCTTCGAACTCGGCGGCAACTCGCTCATCGCCACCAGGGTGGTGGCCCGGATCGGCGCGGCCCTGGGTGCGACGGTTCCGGTGCGCGCGCTGTTCGAGGCGCCCACGGTGGAAGCCCTCGCGGCGCGGGTGCAGTCGCATACTGGCGAGGCGCGGGCGAGCCTGGTGGCGCGTGCGCGCGGCGCCGAGGATCTGGTGCCGCTGTCGTTCGCGCAGCAGCGCATGTGGTTCCTGAACAAGTACGACACCACCTCGGCGGCCTACAACCTGCCGCTGGCCATCCGGCTCACCGGTGCGCTCGATATCGAGGCGCTGGGTCTGGCCGTGGCCGATGTGGTGCGCAGGCACGAATCGTTGCGCACCCGCTACCCCGAGCACGGCGGCATCCCGGTGCAGCTCATCGTGCCCGCCGAGGAGATCGCGCTCGATCTGCACCCGGTGTCGGTGGAATCCGGGGCGCTGCTCGCGGCGGTCACCGAATTCGCGCTCGCCGGATTCGATGTGGCCGAGGAGGTTCCGCTGCGCACCCGGCTCTACCGGGTGGGCGAGACCGAGCACGTGCTGGTTGTGGTGGTGCACCACATCGCGGGCGACGGCTTCTCGATGGGTCCGCTCGGTCGCGATGTGATGATCGCCTACACCGCGCGCACGCGCGACAGTGCGCCCGGCTGGGCTCCGCTGGCGGTCCAGTACGCGGACTACGCCATCTGGCAGCGGGAAGTCCTTGGCAGCGAAGAGGATTCGTCCTCGCTGATGGCCAAGCAGGTCGGCTACTGGAAGCGCGCGCTCGACGGCGCGCCCGACGAGTTGGCGCTGCCCACCGACCGCCCGCGTCCGGCCGTGGCCTCGCTGCGCGGCGCGACGCTGCGTCGGGAGCTGCCCGCCGCACTGATCGGCGAGTTGGACACGCTGGCGCGCTCGCGCGGGGCCTCGCTGTTCATGGTCATGCACAGCGCGCTGGCCGTACTGCTGGCGCGCCTGTCCGGCGGTGACGACATCACCGTCGGCACCCCGATCGCGGGTCGTGGCGAGCAGGCGCTCGATGATCTGGTCGGCATGTTCGTCAACACCCTGGTGCTGCGCACCGGGATCGACGGCGGTGAATCCTTCGCCGACCTGCTCGGCCGGGTCCGCCGCACCGACCTCGACGCCTTCGGTCACGCCGATGTGCCCTTCGAGCGGTTGGTGGAACTGCTGGCCCCCGAGCGCTCGCAGGCGCGCAATCCGCTGTTCCAGGTCATGCTGGCCTTTCAGAACCTGGACCGGACCGCGTTCGAACTGCCCGATCTCTCGGTGTCCGCGCTGGATATCGAGGAGCAGGTGGCGCGGTTCGACCTGCAATTCACCCTTTCGGAGAGCACCGGCGGCGCGATGACGCTGGCGCTGACCTATGCCACCGAACTGTTCGACGCGGCCACCGCGGCCGCGATCGTGGATCGCTGGGTGCGGGTGCTCGACGCCATCTCCCTCGATCCGAGTGTCGCCGTCGGCGCGATCGATGTGCTGGACGCGACCGAACGGACCGAGCTCATCGCCCGCTTCGGCGCACCGGCCGTGCCCGCGCGCACCCTGCCCGACCTGCTCGCCGAGGCCGCGGCGATCGATCCGCGAGCGACCGCCGTCATCTTCCAGGGGACAGCTATGTCCTATGGCGAGTTGGACGAGCGCTCGAATCGCCTGGCCCGCTTGCTGATCGAGCGCGGTATCGGTGCCGAGGATCTGATCGCGGTCGCCGTGCCCCGTTCGGCGGATTCGTATTTCGCGGAGTGGGCGGTCACCAAATCCGGCGCGGCCTTCGTCCCCGTCGACCCGGCCTACCCGGCCGACCGCATCGCCCATATGGTCACCGATTCGGGATCGCCGGTGGGCCTGACGGTTTCGTCGGTGCGCGGCGAACTGCCGGATTCGGTGGACTGGTTGGTGCTCGACGAACTGGTGCTCGACGGATTCGACGGCGCGGCCGTCACCGACGCGGACCGGGTGCGCCCGCTGCGCCCCGAGCACGCCGCCTATGTCATCTACACCTCCGGTTCCACCGGTGTGCCCAAGGGCGTGGTGGTCAGCCACGCGGGTCTGGCCAATTTCCGCGCCGAGCAGAACGAGCGGTACGCGGTCGACTCCGACACGCGCGCACTGCATTTCGCCTCGCCGAGCTTCGACGCGTCGATGCTGGAATTCCTGCTGGCCATCGGTGGCGGCGGCACCCTGGTGGTCTGCCCGCCCGGCGTCTACGGCGGTGAGGAACTGGCCGAGCTGATCCGCGGCGAGCGGGTCACCCACGCCTTCCTCACGCCGTCGGTGCTGGCCTCGCTGGATTCGGCCGCGCTGAGCGGTATGCGGGTGATCGTGGCGGGCGGGGAGAACGTGCCCGCCGATCTGGTCGCCAAATGGGGTGCGACGGCCGACGTTTCGGGTCGTAGCTTCCACAACGGCTACGGTCCGACCGAGACCACCATCATGACCAATATCTCCGATGCGCTGACGCCGGGCGACCGGGTCACCATCGGCGGGCCGATCCGCGGTATGCAGTCGCTCATCCTGGATGCCCGGCTGCGACCGGTTCCGGTGGGTGTCGCGGGTGAGCTGTATCTGTCGGGTGTTCAGTTGGCGCGCGGCTACCACGCGCGGTCGGGGCTGAGCGCCGAGCGCTTCGTGGCCAACCCGCACGTGCCCGGCGCGCGCATGTACCGCACCGGCGATGTGGTCCGCTGGACCGCCGCGGGCGAGGTGGAGTACGTCGGCCGCTCGGACTTCCAGGTCAAGGTGCGCGGCTTCCGCATCGAACTCGGCGAGATCGACGCCGCGCTGGCGGCGCATCCGAGCGTGGACTTCGCGGTGTCGCTGGGCCACCGCAATTCCGCGGGCGCGGTCTCGCTGGTGGCCTACGTTGTCGCGGCGCAGGGTCATGCGATCGATGTCGCGGCGCTGAGCGGACATGTCGAAGCGCGTCTGCCCGCCTACATGGTGCCCTCGTCGATCATGGTGATCGACCGCGTGCCGCTCACCCCGGTGGGCAAACTGGATCGAAAGGCGCTGCCCGAACCGGTCTTCGCCACCGAGGTGGTGTTCCGCGCCGCGCGCACACCGGTCGAGCACATCCTCGCCGAGGTGTTCGCCGAGGTGCTGGGTGTGCAGCGGGTCGGCGTCGACGATTCGTTCTTCGCGCTCGGCGGCGATTCCATCGTCTCGATTCAGTTGGTGTCGCGGGCCAAGGCGCGCGGGGTGGTCATCACACCGCGCCACGTCTTCGAACAGCGCACCGTGGCCGGATTGGCCGCGGTCGCGGCGACCGCGGAGCCCGGTGCGCAGGCGGCGCCGGTGCTGGCCGAGCTGCCGGGTGGCGGCGTCGGTCGGATGCCGTTGACGCCGGTGGTCCGTTTCATGGCGGAGCGGCCGGGGTCCTTCGGTCGGTTCCACCAGCACATGGCGCTGGAGCTGCCGGTCGGCATCGACCGCGCGGGTATCGCGAGAACTGTTGGCGCGGTGATCGATCGGCACGACATGCTGCGGGCGAGCCTGCTGCGCGCCGGCGAGGACTGGGTGCTGGAGACCACCGCGCCCGGCACCGTCGACGTGGACGCGCTCATCGATCGGGTGGCGTTCACGGCCGCCGACGATCTCGCCGAAATCGCCGCCGCCGCACTGGATGCCGCGCTGGACCGGCTCGATCCGGCTGCGGGCGTGGTGATTCGGTTCGTGTGGCTGGAACCGGTCGAGGCCGACCGGATGGGCCGCCTGATCGTGGTCGGACACCACCTGGTGGTGGACGGCGTCACCTGGCGCATCCTGGTGCCGGACTTCGTCACCGCGTGGGGTCGACTCACCGCCGGTCAGGAGCCCGAACTCGTCGCTCCCGCCACTTCGATGCGGACCTGGGCGCACGCGCTCGAGCGCGCCGCGGTCGAGCGGGCGGGTGAACTCGACTACTGGCGCACCGTGGTCGACACCGCCGATCCGCTGCTCACCGCGCGTGCGCTCGATCCGGCGGTGGATGTCTCCGGTGTGCTCGACAAGGTGCGTGTCGAGGTGTCGGCCGAGGTCACCAAGGCCCTGCTGACCACCGTGCCCGCCCTGTTCCACGGTGGCGTGAACGACGGTCTGCTCACCGCGCTGGCCTTGGCCACCGCGAAATGGCGGGCCCGCAAAGCGGGTTCGCGCACCGATGACGCCCTGCTCATCCGCTTGGAGGGTCACGGTCGTGAAGAGGAGGTCGTGCCCGGCGCCGATCTCTCGCGCACCGCGGGCTGGTTCACCACCATGTTCCCGGTCCGGTTCGACCTGGCCGATATCGATGTCGACGCCGCGCTGAGCGGCGGTCCGGCGCTGGGCGCCGCCCTCAAAGCGGTGAAGGAGCAGTTGCTCGCGGTGCCGGACAAGGGCATCGGCTACGGCATGCTGCGCTACCTGAACCCGCAGACCGAAGCGCAACTGCCCGCGCTGCTTCCGGGGCAGGTGAGCTTCAACTACCTGGGCCGTGTCGGCGACGGCGATGTGCCGGAGGCGCTGCGCGGCTTCGGCTGGATCCCGGCCGCCGACCTGGCCGATCTCGCGGGCTCCTATGACGCGGATACGCCCGCCATGGCCGCGCTGGATATCAACGCCATCGTGGCCGGTGACAAGCTGACCGCGCAGATCGGCTACCCGACCACGTTGCTGAGCGCGGCCGAGGTGCGCGAATTCGGCGAGCTGTGGACCACGGCGCTGGAAGCGGTGGCCCGCCATGCCAATTCGACCGGCGCGGGCGGGCACACCCCGTCCGATTTCGCCCTGGTGCGCACCGCGCAGCGCGATATCGAGGTGTGGGAGCGGCGCTTCCCGACACTGGCCGAGCTCTGGCCGCTCTCGGCATTGCAGGCCGGTCTGCTGTTCCACGCGCAACTCGCCGCGAGTTCGGTGGATGTCTACACCGCGCAGGCGGTGCTCACCCTCACCGGCCGGGTGGATCCGACCAGGTTGCACGCGGCCGCGCAGGCGCTGGTCGATCGCTACGACAACCTGCGCACCGCATTCCTGACCGACACCGCGGGCAACCCGGTGCAGGTGGTGCTCAACAATGTTCGGGTCGCCTGGGCCGAGCACGACCGCACCGAATCCGGTGAGGCCGATGATCTGATCGCCGCCGACCGGATGCGGCGCTTCGACCTGACCGCGCCGCCGCTGCTCCGATTCACCCTCATTCAGGTGGCCAGGGCGGGAGCGGCAGGCCCGGAGGCGGCAGCTCGCGTAACCACGGAGGGACCCGCGGACGCCCCATTGGATCCGGCGGGAGCGGCAGGCCCGGACGGCCCATCGGATACCGATCGCTGGCAGTTCGTGGTGGCCAACCACCACATTCTGCTCGACGGCTGGTCCATGCCGCTGATCATGCGCGATCTGCTGGTGCTCTACGCCGCGCACGCCGACACCTCGGTGCTGCCCGCGCCGCGCTCCTACCGGCATTTCCTGGAATGGACCGCGCAGCAGGATCATTCGGCCTCGTTGGCGGCGTGGGCCCGCGCGCTCGACGGGATCGCCGAGCCGACGCTGCTGGCCCGTCCCGATGCCGGGCGCGAGATCACCGCGCTGTCGGGTGAGTACCTGTTCGACCTGGACGAGGCGAGCACCGGTCGATTGACCGCGCTGGCCGCCGGACTGGGCGTCACCCCGAACACCGTGCTCCAGACCGCGTGGGGCATCCTGCTCGGTCGGATGACCGGTCGCGACGATGTCCTGTTCGGCACCACCGTCTCGGGCCGCCCGGCCCAATTGACGGGTGTGGAGAACATGGTCGGCCTGTTCATCAACACGGTGCCGGTGCGGGTGCGCGTCGCGCCCGCGGAATCGGTGCGCCAGTTGCTGATTCGCACCCAGGGCGAGCAGGCTGATCTGCTCGACCACCACTATGTGGGTCTGGCGGATATCCAAACCGCCACCGGTGTGGGCGGCCTGTTCGACACCCTGGTGGTCTTCGAGTCCTACCCGGTCGATGCCGAGGGTCTGCGCGCGCAGGCCGCCGATATCGACGGTATGGCCGTGGTGGGTCTGGACGCGACCGATGCCACGCACTACCCGCTGACCCTTATCGCGCAACTGGATTCGCGGCTGCGGATTCGCGCGGGCTACCTGCGCGACCTGTTCGACGAGGCGACCGTGCGTCGCATCGCCGACCGACTGGTTCGGGTGCTCACCGCGATGACCGCCGAACCCGATTCGGCCGTCGGCGATCTCGAACTCGTCGACGCGGCCGAGCGGGAGCTGCTGGTTTCCGGTTGGAACGACACCGCGCGCGAGATCGACACCGCCGCGACGCTGGTGTCGCTGTTCGAAGCGCAGCTGGCCAGGACCCCCGAAGCGACGGCGCTCACTTTCGAGGGGACATCTCTGTCCTATGCCGAGTTCGGCTCGCGCGTCTATCGCCTGGCGCGCTGGCTGATCGAACGCGGCGTCGGCGCGGAATCGTCGGTGGCGCTGGGTATGCGGCGTTCGCTGGACCTGGTGGTCGGCATGTACGCCGTGACCGTCGCGGGCGGCGCGTACGTGCCGCTGGATCCGGATCATCCGGCCGAGCGCACGGAATACATTCTGGCCACGGCCGATCCGGTCACGGTGCTCACCTCGGGCACGGACCTCGCCATCGACACCGCCCAGGTGCGCATCGACCTGCTCGATCTCGACGGGCTGTCCGAGACGCCGGTCACCGACGCGGATCGGATTGCGCCGCTGCGTCCTTCGAGTACGGCGTATGTCATTTTCACGTCGGGTTCGACGGGTCGTCCGAAGGGTGTGGCGGTCAGTCATGGGGCGATTGTGAATCGTCTTGTGTGGATGCAGTCGGTGTATGGTTTGTCGGCTGGTGATGCGGTGTTGCAGAAGACTCCGGCGACGTTCGATGTGTCGGTGTGGGAGTTCTTCTGGCCGTTGCAGGTCGGTGCGCGCTTGGTGGTCGCCCGTCCGGATGGGCATCGCGATCCCGCCTACCTGGCCGAGATCATCCGCACCGAGCGGATCAGCGTCACGCACTTCGTGCCCTCCATGCTGGCCGTCTTCGTGGCCGATGCCGCGGCGGCGCAGTGCGATTCGCTGCGGCTGGTGTTCGCCTCCGGTGAGGCGCTGCCGCCCAAGCCCGCGCATCGCCTGCGCGAGCTGACCGGCGCGGCGCTGCACAACCTGTACGGCCCGACCGAGGCCGCGGTCGACGTCACCTTCCACGAGGTGACCGATGCCGACGCCGAGACCGTGCCGATCGGTGCCCCGGTGTTCAATACCCGTGTCTACGTGTTGGATTCGCGGCTGCGGCCGGTTCCGGTCGGTGTCGCGGGCGAGCTGTACCTGGCGGGCGCGCAACTGGCGCGCGGCTATGTGTCGCGGTCGGACCTGACCTCGGATCGTTTCGTGGCCAACCCGTTCGGTGCGGGCGAGCGCATGTACCGCACCGGCGACCTGGTGGCCTGGACCGCCGACGGCGAGCTGGAATACCAGGGCCGCACCGACTTCCAGGTCAAGCTGCGCGGCCTGCGCATCGAGCTCGGCGAGATCGAGCAGGCGCTCACCGCGCTCGACGAGATCGCCCAGGCCGTGGTGGTGGTCCGCTCCGACGCGCACACCGGCGATCAGTTGGTCGCCTATGTCATCGCCGCGTCGAATGTTCCGCTCGACACCGAGTTGGTCCGCGAGGATCTGGGCAGGCAGTTGCCCGCCTACATGGTTCCCTCGGTGCTGCTGGTGCTGGCGGAGTTCCCGCTCAACGCCTCGGGCAAGCTGGATCGCAAGGCGCTGCCCGCGCCGGTGTTCGAGGCCGCGGTGTTCCGCGCGCCGACCACGCCGGTGGAGGAGATCGTGGCCACCACCTTCGCCGAGGTGCTCGGCTTGGCGAGGGTCGGCCTCGACGACGACTTCTTCGCCCTCGGCGGCAATTCGCTGACCGCCACCCAGGTGGCGGCGCGACTGTCGGCCGCGCTGGACACCGACCTCGGTGTGCGCGAACTGTTCGAGGCGTCCACCGTGGTGGCGCTGGCGGCGCGCGCGGAATCGCGGGTCGGCGCGGGCAAGCGTGCGCCACTCGTGCCCCAGCAGCGGCCAGAACTGGTGCCGCTGTCGCTGGCCCAGCAGCGCATGTGGTTCCTCAACCGGTTCGATCCGGAATCGGCCGTGGACAATATCCCGGCCGCGGTGCGCATGTCGGGCCTGCTGGACCGGCAGGCGTTGCAGATCGCGGTGGCCGATGTGCTGGCCCGCCACGAATCGCTGCGCACCTACTACCCGGAGATCGACGGCACGGCCCACCAGGTGAGGGTGCCCACCGGGCGCGTCATCCCGGATCTGAGTCCGGTCGAGGTCACCGAATCCGAACTGCCGCTTCAGCTTTCGGAACTGGTGCTGACGGCATTCGACGTCACCGCCGAGGTGCCGTTCCGGGCGCGGCTCTTCGAGATCAGCCCCACCGAACACGTGCTGGCGCTGGTGGTGCACCACATCTCCGCCGACGGATTCTCCATGGGTCCGCTGACCAGAGATGTGATGGTCGCCTACGGCGCGCGGGTCGACGGCGGCGAACCCGCGTGGCGCCCGCTCGAGGTGCAGTACGCGGACTATGCGCTGTGGCAGCGCGCGGTGCTCGGCGCGGAGGACGATCCGAGTTCGGTCATCGGCGAACAAATCACCTACTGGTCGCAGGCGCTGCGCGGCCTGCCCGATCAACTGGACCTGCCCGCCGACCGGCCGCGTCCGGCGGTGGCCTCGGGTCGCGGCGCGATCCACACCTTCGAGATCGATGCCGAGACCCACGCCGGGCTGGCCGAACTCGCCCGCACCCGCGGCGCGACGCTGTTCATGGTCACCCATGCCGCGCTGGCCGTACTGCTGGCGCGCCTGTCCGGCGAGGCGGATATCGCGATCGGCACCCCGGTCGCGGGCCGCGGTGAGCGCGCGCTCGACGATCTGATCGGCATGTTCGTCAACACCCTGGTGTTGCGCACTCCGGTCGAGGGCGGCGCGACCTTCACCGATCTGCTGCGTTCGGTGCGCGCCACCGATATCGCCGCCTTCGGCCACGCCGATCTGCCCTTCGAGCGGCTGGTGGAGATCCTGAACCCGGCCCGCTCGCAGGCACGGCACCCGCTGTTCCAGGTGATGCTGTCGTTCCAGAACCTGGGTCAGAACGTGCTCGAGCTGCCGGGAGTGACGGTCAGCGCGGTGGAACTGCCCATCGATGTGGCGAAGTTCGACCTGCAGTTGTCGCTGTCGGAGCGTGGCCGTTCGGGCGGTATCACCGCCGAATTGATCTACGCGACAGACCTTTTCGACCCGGCCACCATCGGCGAGTTCGGCGCGCGGTTCGACCGGGTGCTGCGCGCGATCGTCGCCGAGCCGGATCGGCCGGTCGGCGATATCGACATCCTGGAGCGCCGCGAGGCCGAGCAGGCACTGCGCGGCTGGAACCACACCGCGCATTCGCTCGGCGCGGTGGGCACGCTGGTGGACGAGTTCGCGGCGCAGGCGGCGGCCACGCCGGACGCGGTCGCGGCGATCGACCCGGCCACCGGTGCCGCGCTCACCTATGCCGAATTCGGCGCGAAGGTGCACCGCTTGGCGCACCGGCTCATCGCGGCCGGTGTCGGACCGGAAACCTTTGTCGCCCTCGGCCTGCGGCGTTCGATCGACTTCGTGATCGCCGCCTACGCCGTGCAGGCGGCGGGCGGCGGCTATGTGCCGCTGGATCTGGACCAGCCCGCCGAGCGGATCGAGTACGTACTCGACACCGCCGCGCCGGTCTGCGTGTTGACCACCGCCCGCGACGGATTCAACGGCGGTGCGCTGCCCACACTGGTGATCGATGAACTCGACCTGTCGGATCATTCGGCCCAACCGGTGACCGACGCCGAGCGCCTCGCACCGCTGCGGCCCGAACATCCGGCCTACGTCATCTTCACCTCCGGCTCGACCGGCCGCCCCAAGGGCGTCGCGGTGCCGCACGCCGCGGTGGTGAACCAGATCCGTTGGATCACCGGCGCGTACGGCATCGGTGCGCAGGACGTGGTCCTGTTCAAGACCCCGGCCACCTTCGACGTGTCGGTGTGGGAGCTGTTCGGCCCGCTGAGCACCGGCGGCCGGATCGTGGTCGCGAGTCCGGACGGCCATCGCGATCCGGTCTACCTGGCCGAGGTGATCGCCGCCGAGCGCGTCACCATGACCTCCTTCGTTCCCTCCATGCTGAGCGTGTTCGCGAGCAGCGCGGAGGCGGCCGGAACCGGTCGCGCGGCGCTGGCCTCGCTGCGGCTGCTGTTCGTGGCCGGTGAGGCATTCACCGCCGAGGCGGTGCGCGCCATCCGCCGGGTCAGCGACGCCGAGCTCTACAACCTGTACGGCCCGACGGAATTCACCGTGCACGCCACGCACGGCCCGACACCCGCCGAGGTGAGCGGGGCGGTGCCGATCGGTCTTCCGGTGTGGAATGCCCTCGCGTACGTGCTGGATTCGCGTCTGCACCCGGTAGCGCCGGGTGTGGCGGGCGAATTGTATTTGGCCGGTGCGCAATTGGCGCGCGGCTATGTCGGGCGGACGGATCTGACCTCGGATCGATTCGTGGCCGACCCGTTCGGCGCGGCAGGCACCCGCATGTATCGCACCGGCGACCTGGTGGTGCGCGGCGCGGACGGCGCGATCACCTACCGGGGTCGCACCGACTTCCAGGTGAAGCTGCGCGGTCTGCGCATCGAACTCGGCGAGATCGAGACCGCGCTCACCGGACACGCCTCGGTCGCCCAAGCTGTGGCCCTGGTGCGTTCGGACCCGCACACCGGTGACCGACTGGTCGCCTACGCGGTGCCCGCCGCCGAGTCCGCCATCGATGTGGACGAACTGCGTGCGCACCTGGCCGCGTGCCTGCCCTCGTACATGGTGCCCGCCGCCATCGTGGCGCTGCAGTCCATGCCGCTCAATGCCAACGGCAAGCTGGATCGGCGCGCACTGCCCGAACCCGCCTTCGAGACCAGGGAATTCCGGGCGCCCGCCACCCCGATCGAGGAGATCGTCGCCGGCGTGTTCGCCGAGGTGCTCGGACTCGGTTCGGCCGAGGACGAGCGCGCGGTGGGCCGCGACGACGACTTCTTCGAACTGGGCGGCAACTCTCTCATCGCCACCCAGGTGGTGGCCCGCATCGGCGCGGCCATGGACGCCAGGGTGCCGGTGCGCACGCTGTTCGAGGCGCCGACCGTGGCCGCGCTGGCCGCGCGTCTCGAGGGTCAGGCGGGCACCGGCCGCCGCCGCGAACTGGTGGCGGGTCCGCGCCCGGCGCGCATCCCGCTCTCGCTGGCCCAGCAGCGCATGTGGTTCCTCAACCGCTTCGACAACCAGACCGCGGTCAACAACATCCCGCTCGCGGTCCGGCTCACCGGCGACCTCGACACCGACGCGCTGCGTCGGGCGGTCGCCGATGTGATCGACCGGCACGAGGTGCTGCGCACCATCTACCCGGAGACCGCCGAGGGCCAAGGTGTGCAGGTGGTGCAGCCCGCGGGCCGCGAAACCCTGGACCTGTCCCCGATCACGGTGTCGGAGACCGAGATCCGCGACCGCATCAGCGAACTGGTGCTGACCGGGTTCGATGTCACCGCCGAGGTTCCGGTGCGCGCCAAGCTGTTCCGCGTCGCCGGGTCCATGGACGGATCGCAGCCGCCCACGCATGTGCTGGTCTTCGTGGTGCACCACATCTCCGGCGACGGCTGGTCGGTGGGTCCGCTGGCCCGCGACGTGATGATCGCCTACGCGGCGCGCTCGCGCGGCGAGGCGCCCGGCTGGGCGCCGCTGCCGGTGCAGTACGCCGACTTCGCGCTGTGGCAGCGCGAGACACTGGGTTCGGAGGAGGATCCCGAATCGCTGATCGCCCAGCAGGTGGCCTACTGGTCGCGCAGCCTGGCCGATCTGCCCGATCAGCTGGACCTGCCCTCGGATCGTCCGCGCCCCGCCGTGGCCTCCAACCAGGGCGGCGTCTACGACTTCGCGCTGGACGCGCAGTTGGTGCGCGAACTGAACGCACTGGCCCGCCAGAACGGCGCGAGCCTGTTCATGGTGGTGCACGCGGCCTTCGCGGCGCTGCTGGCCCGGCTCTCCGGCGGCGCGGATATCGCCATCGGCACCGCCGTCGCCGGTCGCGGTGAGGCGGCCCTCGACGACGCCATCGGCATGTTCGTCAATACGCTGGTGCTGCGCAGCGCGGTCGATCCGGCCCAGACCTTCGGTGAATTCGTCGCGCGGACAAGGGAATCGGATCTGGCCGCGTTCGGTCACTCGGATCTGCCGTTCGAGCGACTGGTGGAGATCCTGAATCCGGCCCGCTCGCAGGCGCGCCATCCGCTGTTCCAGGTGATGCTGTCGTTCCAGAACACCGGTGAGGCCGCGTTCGAACTGCCGGGACTCGAGGTGGCGGGTCTGCCGCTGGACGTGGTCACCGCCAAGTTCGATCTGCACCTGAACCTGGCCGATCAGCTCGACGCGGCGGGCACGCCCGACGGCATGATCGCCCAATTCGTCTACGCCACCGATATGTTCGACGCGGACACCATCGCCACGGTGGCGCAGCGCCTGGTGCGGCTGCTCGGCGCGGTGACGGCCGACGCGTCGGTCGCCATCGGCGATATCGATCTGCTCGACGCGGCCGAACAGACCAGGTTGGTCGCGGAGTGGAATGCCACGTCGCACCCGGTCGATTCGAATGCGACGCTGGTGACGATGTTCGAGGCGCAGGTGGCGCGGACTCCCGACGCGCCTGCTGTCATCTTCGAGGGGACAACTCTCTCCTATGTCGAGTTCGCCGGTAGGGTGCACCGTTTGGCCCGCTGGCTGCGGCAGACCGGTGTCGGCGCGGATTCCTATGTGGCCCTTGGTATGCGGCGTTCGATCGACCTGGTGGTCGGCATGTACGCGGTGTCGGTGGCGGGCGGCGCCTACGTGCCGCTGGATCCGGAGTTCCCGGCCGAGCGCATCGACTACATCCTGGAGACCGCACAGCCGGTCTGCGTGCTGACCTCGGGCGAGGATCTGGCCACCACGCGGGTCGAGCAGGTGCGCATCGATGAGCTGGACCTGTCCGAACTGTCGGATGCGCCGCTCACCGAATACGAGGTGCGTCCTTCGAGTACGGCGTATGTCATTTTCACGTCGGGTTCGACGGGTCGTCCGAAGGGTGTGGCGGTCAGTCATGGGGCGATTGTGAATCGTCTTGTGTGGATGCAGTCGGTGTATGGTTTGTCGGCTGGTGATGCGGTGTTGCAGAAGACTCCGGCGACGTTCGATGTGTCGGTGTGGGAGTTCTTCTGGCCGTTGCAGGTCGGTGCGCGCTTGGTGGTCGCCCGTCCGGATGGGCATCGCGATCCCGCCTACCTGGCGCGGATCATCACCGAGGAGCGAATCACCACGGCGCACTTCGTGCCTTCGATGCTGTCGGTTTTCGTCGCCGACGAGCGGGCCGCCGAATGCACCGGTCTGCGCAATGTCTTCGCCTCGGGTGAGGCGCTGCCCGGCCCGACCGCGCAGCGTCTGCGCGGGCTGACCGGCGCGGCACTGCACAATCTGTACGGTCCGACGGAGGCGGCGGTAGACGTCACCTTCCACGAGGTGACCGATGCGGATCGGACGTCGGTGCCGATCGGTGCTCCGGTGTTCAATACCCGTGTCTATGTGTTGGATTCGCGTTTGCGTCCGGTTCCGGTCGGCGTACCCGGCGAGCTGTACCTGGCGGGCGCGCAGTTGGCGGTGGGTTATGTGGCCCGCCCCGATCTGACCTCGGATCGTTTCGTGGCCAACCCGTTCGGTGCGGGCGAGCGCATGTACCGCACCGGCGACCTGGTGGCCTGGACCGCCGATGGCGAGCTGGAGTACTTGGGCCGCACCGACTTCCAGGTCAAGCTGCGCGGTCTGCGCATCGAACTCGGCGAGATCGAGGCGGCCCTCACGGGGCTGCCCGAGATCGCCCAGGCGGTCGCGCTGGTGCGCGGCGACGAGCGCATCGGCGACCAACTGGTCGCCTACCTCGTCGCGCAGCCGGAGCGCGCCATCGATCTCGACGCGGTGCGCGCCGCGCTCGGTCGTCAGCTCACCTCGTACATGGTGCCGTCGGCCTTCGTGCTGCTGGACGCGTTCCCGCTCAACGCATCGGGCAAACTCGATCGAAAGGCGCTGCCCGCGCCGGTGTTCGAGGCCAAGGTGTTCCGCGCCCCGGTCACCCCGATCGAGGAGATCGTGGCCAACACCTTCGCCGATGTGCTGGGTGTCGCCAGGGTCGGCCTGGACGACGACTTCTTCGAACTCGGCGGCAACTCGCTGCTGGCCACCCAGGTCACCGCGCGGCTCGGCGCGGCACTGGACACCCAGCTCGCGGTGCGCGACCTGTTCGAGGCGTCGAATGTGTACGCGCTGGCGGCGCGGGTCGAGCGGGCGGCCGGATCCGGTCGCAGCAGGCCGCGCCTGGTGGCGGGGGAGCGGCCCGAGCAAATCCCGCTCTCGCCCGCCCAGCGCCGCTACTGGTTCCTCAACCAGTTCGACACGGCCACTTCGGCGGTCGACAATATCCCGCTCGCGGTGCGGCTGTCCGGCACGCTGGACGTGGCGGCGCTGACCCTGGCGATCGGCGATGTCCTCGCGCGGCACGAGGTGCTGCGCACCACCTACCCGTCCTCGGCGGACGGCCCGCACCAGGTGATCGGTTCGGTCGCCGATTCGGCGGTCGCGCTGACCCCGATCGATATCGACGAGTCCGAACTGGTCGGCAAGGTCATCGAATTCGCGCTGACCACCTTCGATGTCACCGTCGAGGTGCCGCTGAAGGTCTCGCTGTTCCGGATCGCGGCCGATGAGCACGTGCTGGCATTCACCGTGCACCACGTCTCCGCGGACGGTTCGTCGATGGGGCCGCTGGCCCGCGACCTGATGATCGCCTACGTGGCCAGGGTCGGCGGCGATGTGCCGCAGTGGGTGCCGCTGCCGGTGCAGTACGCCGACTACGCGCTGTGGCAGCGCGCCGTGCTCGGCGCCGAGGACGATCCGCAATCGCTTGCCGCCCAGCAGGTCTCGTACTGGACCAAGGCGCTGGCCGGCATGCCCGACCAGCTGGAACTGCCTGCGGACCGGCCGCGCCCGCCCGCGCAGTCCTTCCAGGGCAAGGCGATTCGCTTCGATATCGATCCGCAGCGCCACGCCCGCCTGCGCGAACTGGCGCGGGCCAACAACGCCTCGCTGTTCATGGTGGTGCACGCGGCGCTCGCGGTGCTGCTGGCGCGCCTGTCGGGCACCGACGATATCGCCGTCGGCACTCCCGTCGCGGGTCGCGGTGAGCGCGAACTCGACGATCTGATCGGCATGTTCGTCAACACCTTGGTGTTCCGCACCAGGGTCGAGGGCGGCGCGACCTTCACCGAACTGCTCGCCGATGTGCGCGAGCGCGACCTCGAGGCCTTCGCCAACGCGGATGTGCCGTTCGAGCGTCTGGTCGAGGTGCTCAACCCGGTGCGCTCCACCGCGCGCAATCCGCTGTTCCAGGTGGGTCTTTCGTTCCAGAACCTGGCCGAGACCGTCTTCGAACTGCCGGGTCTGACCGTGAGCGCGGTCGACTTCGACGCGCAGTTGGCCAAGACCGATCTGCACGTCACCCTCTACGACCGCTACGCCGAGGACGGCACCCCCGCCGAGATCGTCACCGAATTCGGTTACGCCATCGACCTGTTCGACCAGGCCACGGTGCAGGGCTTCGCGGACCGGTTCGTGCGGGTGCTCGATGCGGTGATGGCCGACCCGACCGCACCGGTCGGCGCGATCGATCTGCTCTCCGCCGAGGAGACCGAGCAGATCGGCAGCGCCTGGAACGACACCGCGCACGCGGTCGACACCGAGGCCACACTGGTCTCGCTGCTCGACGCTTCGGTGGCCGCCGATCCGACGGCCGTGGCGCTGGTCGCCGAGACCGCCGACGGTCGAGTCGAACTCAGCTACGCCGAGTTGGACGCGCGGGCGAATCGCTTGGCGCGCTACCTGATCGGACGCGGCGTCCGCCCCGAGGACCGGGTGGGGCTGGCCATCCGCCGCTCCGCCGATCTGGTGGTCGCCATGTACGCGGCGGCGAAATCCGGTGCGGCGTATGTGCCCATCGATCCGGATCAGCCCGCCGAGCGGACCGAGTTCGTCCTCTCGACTTCGGCTCCGGTCTGCGTGCTCAGCACCGAGCGCGACGCTTTCGAGACGGCGGCCGCCGAGGTGGTCCGGATCGACACGCTCGACCTGGACGCGCTCTCGGGCGAGCCGGTGCGGCCGACGGAGCGCGCGGGCGCGCTGCGGCCGGGCAATACCGCCTATGTCATCTTCACCTCGGGTTCCACCGGTCAGCCCAAGGGCGTCGCGGTGTCGCATGCCGCGATTGTCAACCAGTTGCTGTGGGAGACGGCCGAATTCGAGTTGGGCGCGCAGGACGCGGTGCTGCTGAAGACGGCCGCGACCTTCGACCTGTCGGTGTGGGAGTTCTGGACCGCCGCGGTCTGCGGCGGCCGCCTGGTCATCGCCGCGGCCGACGGCCACCGCGATCCGGCGTACCTGAACGACCTGATGCGCGAGACCGGAGTCACCACCCTGCACGCGGTGCCGTCCATGCTGGACGCGCTGCTCACCGCGGCGGGCGGGGCGCTGCCGGACACGCTGCGTCGGGTGCTGGCCATCGGCGAGGCGCTGCCCGCGGCCACCGCCCAGCGGTTCCGCCGCGACAACGCGGCCGCGCTGTACAACCTCTACGGTCCGACCGAGACGGCGGTGTCCATCACCAGCCACCTGGTCACCGACGCCGATCAGGTGTCGGTGTCGATCGGCGCGCCGGAGTGGAACAGCCGGGTCTACGTGCTCGACGCGCGACTGCGGCCGGTGCCGGTCGGGGTTCCGGGTGAGTTGTATTTGGCGGGTGCGCAATTGGCGCGCGGCTACTACGACCGGGCCGACCTGACCGCGGACAGGTTCCTCGCCGATCCGTTCGGCGACGCCGGCGCTCGGATGTACCGGACCGGTGACCTGGTGGCTTGGCATGCCAACGGGGAGTTGGAGTATCGGGGTCGCACCGACTTCCAGGTGAAGATTCGCGGTTTCCGCATCGAGTTGGGCGAGATCGAGGCCGCGCTGCTGCGCCGCCCCGAGATCGCCGCGGCGGCGGTGCTGGCACACCACGATCCGAATGTCGGCGATCGACTGGTGGCCTACGTGGCGCCCGGGTCGGACGTCGCGGACTCGGCGCTGGACCAGCGGGCGCTGCAATCCGCGCTGGCCGCCGAACTGCCGTCCTACATGGTGCCTTCGGTGCTCATCGAACTGGCCGCCCTGCCGCTCAACGCCAATGGCAAGCTGGATCGAAAGGCCCTGCCGGAGCCCACCTTCGAGAAGGCGGTCTTCCGCGCGCCGGTCACCCCGATCGAGCAGATCGTCGCCGATACCTTCGCCGAGGTGCTGCGCGTCGGCGAAGGCGCCAAGCGCATCGGCCTGGACGACGACTTCTTCGCCTGGGGCGGCAATTCACTGCTGGCCACGCAGGTCGCGGCCCGGCTCGGCGCGGCGCTGAACACACGGGTGCCGGTGCGCCTGCTGTTCGAGGCGTCCACCGTGGCGGCGCTGGCGGTCCGGGTCGAGCAGCACACCGAGGCGGGCGCGCGGGTCGCGCTCACCGCCGGTCCGCGCCCGGCGGAGATCCCGCTGTCGCTGGCCCAGCAGCGCATGTGGTTCCTCAACCGCTTCGATACCGAGTCGGCCGCCTACAACGTGCCGGTCGCGGTGCGGCTGTCCGGCGCGATCGATGTGGCCGCGCTGCGCGCCGCCGTCGCGGATCTGGTGAGCCGCCACGAGATCCTGCGCACCATCTACCCGCAGGCCGAATCCGGCCCGGTGCAGGTCGTGCTGCCGCCGACGCAGGCGGTGCCGGGACTCGAGGTGCGCGCGGTCGCGACGTCGGAGATCGAGGCCGCCGTGGTGGCGCTCACCTCGACCATCTTCGATGTGACCACCGAGGTGCCGCTGAAGGTCGCGCTGTTCGAAATCGAGGATCCCGCACTGGAATCCGCCGAATACGTGCTGGCGCTGGTGATCCACCACATCTCCGGCGACGGCTCCTCGGTCGGCCCGCTGACCAGGGATCTGATGACCGCCTACGCGGCGCGTTCGATGGCGACCGAACCGAATTGGGCGCCGTTGGCGGTGCAGTACGCGGACTACTCCATCTGGCAGCGCGCGCTGCTGGGCAGCGAGGAGGATCCGCAGTCGCTGGCGGCCAAGCAGGTCGCCTACTGGCGCGAGGCGCTGGCGGAACTGCCCGATCAACTGGATCTGCCCTCGGATCGGCCGCGTCCCGCGGTGCAGACCTTCGCCGGTGGCAAGGTCGAGTTGCGGGTGGACGCCGAAACCCACCGGGCGCTGCTCGAACTCGCGCGCGCCGAGGGCGCGACGCTGTTCATGGTCGTGCACACCGCGCTCGCGGTGCTGCTGGCGCGCCTGTCGGGCAGCGACGATATCGCCATCGGCACCCCGATGGCGGGTCGCGGCGAGGCCGCGCTCGACGACCTGATCGGCATGTTCGTCAACACCCTGGTCTTCCGCAGCCGGATCGCGCTCGACGAGCCGTTCACCGAACTGCTCGGCAGGCAGCGCGAAACCGATATCGAGGCATTCGCCAACGCCGACGTGCCATTCGAGCGTCTGGTCGAGGTGCTCAACCCGGTGCGCTCCACCGCACGGCATCCGCTGTTCCAGGTGGGTCTTTCCTTCCAGAACCTGACGCAGTCGCGTCTGGAACTGCCGGGTCTGACGGTCGCCGGTCTGGACTTCGACACCCAGCTGTCGCAGTTCGACCTGCACCTCATCGCCACCGACCGTTACGGCGACGCCGGCGCGCCCGAGGGCATCACCGGTTTCTTCACCTACGCGACCGACCTGTTCGATCGCGCGACGGTGGAAACCTTCGTGGACCGCTTCCACCGCCTGCTGGCCGCGATCGTGGCCGCCCCGCGCGCGGTGGTGGGCGAGATCGAACTGCTCGACGCCGCCGAACACGCGGACCTGCTGGTGCGCCGCAATGCCACCGGGTACGAGGTCGACGCCGAGGCCACGCTGGCCTCGATCCTCGACGACACCGTCGCGGCCGATCCCAAGGAAGTCGCCCTCGTCACCGACGACGGTGCGACGCTGACCTACGGTGAGCTCGACGCCAAGGTCAATCGCCTTGCCCGGCACCTGATCTCGCTGGGTGTCGGCCCGGAGTCGCGGGTGGCGTTGGCGATTCGGCGTTCGGTGGATCTGATCGTGGCCATGTACGCCGTCACCAAGTCCGGCGGCGCGTACGTGCCGGTGGATCCGGATCAGCCTGCCGAACGGACCGGCTACATCCTGGAGTCGGCGGCGCCGGTCTGCGTGCTCACCAACGCCGAGGCCGAATTCGACACCGAGATCGCGCCGGTGGTGCGCATCGACGAGTTGGATCTCGCCGAGATGTCCGCCGCGCCGGTCACCGATGCGCAACGCGTCGCGCCGCTGCGCGCGGCGAATACCGCCTACGTCATCTTCACCTCGGGTTCGACCGGCCGCCCGAAGGGCGTCGCCGTGCCGCACGGCGCGATCGCGAACCAATTGCGGTGGAAGGTCACCGAATTCGGCCTCGACCCGGCCGACGCGGTGCTGCTGAAGACGGCGGCCACCTTCGACCTGTCGGTGTGGGAGTTCTGGTCGGCGGTCGCGTGCGGTGGTCGACTGGTCATCGCCGCGCCGGATGGTCATCGCGATCCGGCCTACCTCAACGAGTTGATGGCCCGCGAGTGGGTGACCACCCTGCACGTGGTGCCGTCGATGCTGGACGCGCTGCTGGCGGGCGAATTCCCGACCTCGCTGTGGCGGGTGCTGGCCATCGGCGAGGCGCTGCCGGGCGCGCTGGCGCAGAAGTTCCTGGCCGAGCATTCGCGGATCGAGCTGTTCAACCTCTACGGTCCGACCGAGGCGGCGGTGTCCATCACCAGCCACCGCGTGCGCACCGCCGACCGGAACTCGGTATCCATCGGCGCGCCGGAATGGAACAGCCAGGTCTACGTGCTCGACGCGCGACTGCGGCCGGTGCCGGTCGGGGTCACGGGTGAGTTGTACTTGGCGGGTGCGCAATTGGCGCGCGGCTACCACGATCGCCCGGATCTGTCGGCGGATCGCTTCGTGGCCAACCCGTACACCGAGGGCGCTCGGATGTACCGGACCGGTGACCTGGTGGCATGGCATGCCAACGGGGAGTTGGAGTATCGGGGTCGCACCGACTTCCAGGTGAAGATTCGCGGTTTCCGCATCGAGTTGGGCGAGATCGAGGCCGCGCTGCTGGCGCTGCCCGAGATCGCGCAGACCGCTGTGCTGGCCAAATCCGATCCGAAGACCGGTGACCGTCTGGTGGCCTACCTGGTCCCGGCCGAGGCGGGCGCGCAGATCGATATCGCGCAGGTGAAATCGGCGCTGGCGGCGGGTCTGCCCTCCTATATGGTCCCGTCCGCGTTCGTCGCGTTGGCGAGGCTGCCGTTGAACGTCAATGGCAAGCTGGACCGAAAGGCACTGCCGGAACCGGAATTCGAGACCGTCGCCTTCCGTGCGCCGTCCACCCCGATCGAGGAGATCGTCGCCTCGGTCTACGCCGAGGTGCTCGGTGTCGAGCGGGTCGGCGCGGACGACGACTTCTTCGCCCTCGGCGGCAACTCGCTGCTGGCCACGCAGGTCGCGGCACGGGTCGGCGCGGCACTCGACGCCCGCGTCCCGGTGCGCGCGCTGTTCGAGGCGTCCACCGTGGCCGGACTCGCGGTCAAGGTGGAGCAGCATGCCGGATCCGGCGGCCGCAAGGCGCTGACCGCCGGTCCGCGCCCGGAGCGGATTCCGCTGTCGCTGGCCCAGCAGCGCATGTGGTTCCTCAACCAGTTCGACACGGCGTCGGCGGTCAACAATATCCCGGTGGCCGTGCGCCTTTCGGGCGGACTGGATGTGGCGGCGCTGCGACACGCGGTGGCCGATGTCATCGGACGGCACGAGGTCCTGCGCACCGTCTACCCGGAACAGGGCGGCGCGGCGCACCAGGTGATCCTGCCGATCGAACGGGCCGTACCCGACCTGACGCCGGAAACCGTGGCGGCCGAGGACATTCGCGAGCGCATCATCGAGGTGATCGGCGCGGGCTTCGATGTCACGGCGCAGGTGCCCTTGCGCGCCAAGCTGTTCCAGGTCGCCGACGGTGAATACGTGCTGGTTCTGGTGGCCCACCACATCAGCGCCGACGGTTGGTCCATGGGGCCGCTGACCCGCGACGTGATGGTCGCTTACGCTGCCCGCACGGCGGGAGTGGAACCGGGTTGGGCGCCGCTCGCGGTGCAGTACGCGGACTTCAGCCTCTGGCAGCGCGAGGTCCTCGGCCTGGAATCGGATGCGGAGAGCCTCATCTCGCAGCAGGCCGCCTACTGGCGCACCGCGCTGGCCGGGCTGCCCGACGAACTCAACCTGCCCGCCGACCGGACCCGCCCCACGGCGCAGTCCTTCCGCGGCGGCCGGGTGGTGTTCCCGATCGAGGCCGACCTGCACACCAGGCTCACCGAGATCGCGCGCGAACAGCACGCCACGCTGTTCATGGTGGTGCACGCGGCACTCGCGCTGTTCCTGGCGCGCCTGTCGGGCACCGACGACATCGCCATCGGCACCCCCGTCGCGGGTCGCGGCGAAGCCGAACTCGACGATGTCATCGGCATGTTCGTCAACACGCTGGTGCTGCGCTCGCACGTGCGCGGCCAGGCGAGTTTCGCCGAATTGCTGGCCCAGACCAGGGAATCGGATCTGCAGGCGTTCGCGCACGCCGATCTGCCCTTCGAACGACTGGTGGAACTGCTCAACCCGGAGCGCTCCACCGCGCGCCATCCGCTGTTCCAGGTGGCACTGTCGTTCGAGAACCTGCCCGAGAGCGGATTCGAACTGCCCGGACTCAGCGTCGCCGCCGTCGATTTCGACGTCGACACCGCGAAATTCGATCTGTCGCTGACCGTTCGGGAATCCGGTGCGGGCGGCGCGGGCATGTTCGCCGAATTCTCCTTCGCCCGCGACCTGTTCGACGACGCCACCGTCAAGGTGTTCGCCGAGCGGTTCGTCAGGCTGCTGGAAGGTATCGCCGCGCGGCCCGAAATCCCGATCGGCGACCTGCCGCTGCTGGACGAGGACGAGTACAGCCTGCTCACCCACGTCTGCGGTGTCGATGTGGACACCCACGACCTGCTGCCGGATCTGCTCGCGCGCGGTGTGCGCTTCGATCCGGACCACACGGCGGTGCGCTACCGCGGCCGCTCGATCAGCTACCGGGAACTCGACGAGTACTCCTCGCGACTGGCGCGGGTGCTCATCGACCGCGGCGTCGGGCCGGAGAAGATCGTGGCCCTGTCCTTCCCGCGCTCCTACGAGATGGTGGCCGCCTTCTGGGCGGTGGCCAAGGCGGGCGGCGCGCACGTGCCGGTCGACCCCTCCTACCCGCAGGATCGGATGCGGCACATGCTCACCGACTCCGGCGCGGTTCTCGGCCTCACCGCGACCGAGCACCTGGAGCAGTTGACCGACGATATCGAGTGGCTGAGCCTGGACGATCCGGCCATGGACACGCTGCTGGCCGAACAGTCCGGCGATCCGGTCACCGACGCCGACCGCCTCGCGCCGCTGCGCTCGTGGCATCCGGTGTACGTCATCTACACCTCGGGCTCGACCGGTCTGCCCAAGGGCGTCACCGTGACCCACTCGGGTCTCGGCGGCCTGGTCGGTGTCGCCACCGACCTGTACCAGCTCGAGCGGCACCACCGGTTCCTGCACATCTGCTCGCCCAGCTTCGACCCCTCGGTGCTGGAATGGGTGTGCGCGGGCTACACCGGCGCGACGCTGGTGGTGGTGCCTGCGGGCATCATCGGCGGACCCGATCTGGCCGAACTGCTGCGCACCGAGCAGGTGACGCACACGATCATCACCCCGGCGGTGCTCGGCACGGTCGACCCGGAGGGCGTCGCCCTCGAGGTGACCTCCGTCGGCGGCGATGTCACCACGCCGGAACTGCTGGCCAAGTGGGCGCCCGGCCGCAGCTACTTCAACGCCTACGGTCCCACCGAGACGACCATCATCAGCTCCTACGCCTCGCTCACCCCCGGCGACCACATCACCATCGGCCGTCCGGTGCGCGGAGTCTCGGCGCTGATCCTCGACGGTCGACTCAACCCGGTGCCGCCGGGTGTCGCGGGCGAGCTGTACCTGGCGGGCGACGCGCTGGCGCGCGGCTACCACAACCGACCCGACCTGACCTCGGATCGCTTCGTGGCCAACCCGTTCGGACCGGCGGGCGAGCGCATGTACCGCACCGGTGACGTGGTGCGCTGGTTCGCCGAACCCGGCGAGCGGGCGGGCAACGCGGCACTGCCGGAGATCACCTGGGAACTCGACTATGTGGGCCGCTCGGACTTCCAGGTGAAGATCCGCGGCTTCCGTATCGAACTCGGTGAGATCGATACGGTGCTGGCCGCGCACGAGGACGTCGATTTCGCCATCACCATCGGTCGCAAGACCGATGCGGGCGCGACCATCCTCGTCTCCTATGTGCTCGGCGCCTCCGGCGCCACCCTGGATCCGGCGGCGCTCACCGACTACGCCTCGCGCAGCCTGGCCCCGCACATGGTGCCCGCGGCGATCGTGGTGCTCGACGAGATCCCGCTGACCCCGGTCGGCAAACTCGATCGCAGGGCACTGCCCGAACCGGAACTGGCGCCGCGCGAATTCCGTGCCCCCGCGAGCGAAATCGAGGCGATCATCGCCGAGGTGTTCGCCGAGGTGCTCGGGGTGGGCCGGATCGGTCTGGACGACTCGTTCTTCGCCATGGGCGGCGACTCGATCCTGTCCATCCAGTTGGTGTCGCGGGCCAAAGCGCGCGGCGTGGTCTTCAGTCCGCGCGATGTGTTCGAACGACGCAGCGTGGCCGCGCTCGCCGAGATCGCCACCCTCGGTGGCGCGGTCGAGCAGGTGCGACTGGAGGAACTGCCCGGCGGCGGTGTCGGCGCCATCCCGCTGACCCCGATCATGGCGCAGATCCTCGGCAGCGGCTCCGCCTACCAGCGGTTCTCGCAGTCGATGGCGCTGCGGCTGCCCGACGGTATCGACCGCGAGACCCTGGTCGGCACCGTGCGCGCGATCTACGACCACCACGAGGTGCTGCGCGCCCGCCTGCGCCCCAACACCGACGAAACCGTCAGGGACGCCTGGACATTCGAGGCGCTGCCCGCCGACGCGGTGGATGTCGAGGCACTGGTGCACCGGGTGGAGGTGCCCGCGGGCGCCGACGAGCCCGAACTGCGTCGACTGGCCAGCGCCGAATTCGACGCGGCCATGGGCCGACTCGATCCGGCCGCGGCCGTCATGGCCCAGTTCCTGTGGTTCGCCTTCGCCGACGAGCGGCGCGATGTGCTGCTCGTCGTGGCGCACCACTTCGTGGTCGACGGCGTCTCCTGGCGCATTATCATTCCGGACCTGGCCATCGCCTGGTCGCAGTTGGTCGCCGGTCAGCCGGTGGCGCTGCCCGACAACGGCACCTCCATGCGGCGCTGGGCGCACGCCCTGCTCGCGGAGGCCGCGGCCGAAACCCGGATCGCGGAAGTGCCGTTCTGGCAGAAGATCACCCAGACGGCGGACCCGCAGTTGGGTTCGCGCGCCTTCGATCCGACCGTGGACACCTTCGCCACCGTCGAACGGGTCGAGGTCACCCTGCCCGCCGCAGTCACCGACGCGGTGCTGACCTCGATTCCGGGTCGGTACCGGGGCGGTGTCAACGACGGCCTGCTCTCGGCGCTGGCCATGGCGGTCGCGCGCTGGCGCGACGGCGATTCGGTGCTGATCAAGATGGAGGGCCACGGCCGCGAAGAGGAGATCGTCGCGGGTGCGGACCTCTCGCGCACCGTCGGCTGGTTCACCACCGCCTACCCGGTCCTGCTCGACCTCGCCGGTATGGATGTGCACGCGGCATTCGACGGCGGCGCGGCCCTCGGCGCGATCGTGAAATCGGTCAAGGAGCAGTTGCTCGCGGTGCCCGACAAGGGCATCGGCTACGGCATGCTGCGCTACCTGAACCCGAGCACCGCCCAGCGGCTGCGCACGGTCGGCCAGATCAGCTTCAACTATCTGGGCCGGGTCTCGACCGGGGAGGTTCCGGAGCAACTGGCCGAGATCGGCTGGGCGCCCGTCGCGGATCTGGGTCGCCTCGACGGCGATATGGATCTCGACATGCCCGCCAACGCCACCGTCGATATCAACGCCATCGTCACCGACGGGCCGGACGGACCGCAGTTGGGCGCGTCCTTCGCCTACCCGCGCGGCCTGCTCGACGAGACGCGGGTGCAGGAACTGGCCGACCTGTGGGTCGCGGCGCTCACCGCGCTGTCCACCCACGTCACGGATCCGGCCGCGGGCGGTCTGACACCGTCGGATCTGCCGCTGGTGCGGATCGGCCAACCCGATATCGATCTGTGGGAGAGCCAATACCCGGCCATCTCCGAGGTGTGGCCGCTCTCGCCGCTCCAGTCGGGTCTGCACTTCCACGCGATGCTCACCCAGACGACCGTGGATGTCTACACCATGCAGGCGCTGATCGACCTCAGCGGTGATCTCGACCTCGAGCGGCTGCGCACCGCCGCCCAGGGCATCGCCGACCGGTACCCGAACCTGCGCACCGCCTTCGTCACCGATGCCGAGGGTCAGGCCGTGCAGGTGGTGCTCGACCACCTGGAGGTGCCGTGGCGCGAGATCGACCTGCGCCACCTGCCGCACGACGAGCGGGTGCCCGAACTGCGACGACTCGTCGACGCCGACCGGGCCACCCACTTCGACATGGCCGCGCCGCCGCTGCTGCGCTTCGCCGTGGTGCGCACCGAAGACGCCAAGTGGCACCTGGTCATCACCACCCACCACATCCTGCTCGACGGGTGGTCGATGCCGCTGCTCATGCGCGATCTGCTGGTGCTGTACGCGGTGCGGGGCGACGCTTCGGCGCTGCCGCGTGTCACCCCCTACCGCGGCTTCCTGACCTGGCTCGCGGGCCGGGACCGGGACGCCTCGCTGCGGGCCTGGGCAGCCGCGCTCGACGGTGCGCACGAGCCGACCCAGCTCGCGCCGCAACCGCGTGCGGCGGAGAACTACGAACACGACAAGCAGGTCATCGTTTTCGACGAGGACCGGACTCGGCGACTCACCAAGTACGCCGCCGAACTCAGCGTCACGGTGAACACGCTGGTCCAGGCGGCCTGGGGCATCCTGATCGGTCGGTTGACCGGACGCGGCGATGTGGTGTTCGGCGCGACCGTCTCCGGGCGGCCCGCCGAACTGCCGGGTGTCGAGTCTATGGTCGGTCTGTTCATCAACACGCTGCCCGTGCGAGTGCGCATCGATGAGCGGGCGAGCATCGGCGAGGCGCTGCGGGCGCTGCAAGGTCAGCAGGCCGACCTGCTCGACCACCACTATGTCGGGTTGACCGATATCCAGCGGGTGGCTGGCGCGGCCGCGCTGTTCGACACGCTGCTGGTCTTCGAGTCCTACCCGATCGACCGGGACGCGCTCACCGCCGCCAGCTCGATCGACGGCATGTCGGTGACCGGCGTCGGCGTCAACGACGCCACGCACTACCCGATGACGCTGCTGGTCATGGCCGAGGCGAAACTCGAATTCACCTTCAAGTACCTGACCAGCCGGTTCACCGCCGACGAGGTGACCACCCTGTCCGGTCGGTTCCTGCGGGTGCTGGAGGCGCTGCTCGGCGATCCGGACGCACCGGTCGCCGATATCGATATCCTCGACAGCGGTGAGCGGGCGCGGCTACTCGCCGAATCCGGTGCCGCCGCGGCGATTTCGACCCCCGAGCCGAACGGCTGGGTGGGCGCGCGCACGGTGGCCAAGGTGCTGGCCGAGGTGGTCGAGGCCGATCCGCAGGCCCCCGCCCTGCTCGACGGCGATCGCGAGATCGCCTACCACGAGCTGGATCGACGCTCCTCGCAGTTGGCGCGGGCGCTCATCGCGCGCGGCGCGGGTCCGGGCGATACCGTCGCGGTCGCGCTCGGGCATTCGGTGGATTCGGTGGTCGCGGTGTGGGCGGTGCAGAAGGCGGGCGCGGCCTGCCTGTTCGCCGCCGATCTGACCGAGGCCGAGATCGTCTCCGCCGGAGTCGGATTCGGTATCGCCGCGGCAGCCGGTGGCGACGCGGTGCGGTGGCTGGTGCCCTCGGATGCGGCGGTGCGCGACGAATTGGCCGCGGCCCCGGCACATCCGGTGTCCTACGCGGACCGGGTGCGCCCGCTCGGCGAGGATCATCCGGCATTCGTGCTGCTCGCCGCAGGCGCACCGGAGGTGTTGACCCAGACCGAGGCGCTGGACCTGGCGGTGCGGGTGCGCGACGGACATCGCGTCGACTACGAGTCCACCACCTACACCCGCGCGGTTTCCGGGCGGACGGCGCTGCTGGAATTCCTGGCGGCGGCCACCGCCGGTGCGCTGTCGGTGCTCCCGGCGGGCGCCGCGGGCGATGATCTGGCCGACGGTGAGGTCACGCACTGGTTCGTCGCACCGGGCGAGTCGAGCGATGCGGCCGAGGACGGAGTGCGGATCGTGCTGGAGCAGTAGCGATTCTGCTGCGGCCGCGGCAATCATGCTGCGGCCGCGGCGTTCCTACTGAGGCAGTTGCGTTCCTACCGAGGCGGTAGCGATCCTGCTGGCGCAGTGGCGATCCTGTCGGCGCGGTGGTGATCCTGCTGGGCGGTGGTGATCCTGTCGGCGCGGTGGTGATCGCGCTGGGGCAGTGGTTGATCGTGCCGGCGCAGTGCATTTCGACGATTCGTGTGTGTGATAGCTGATGTGGATTGCCGAAAGCCGCTAGCGGCCCGGAGGTTCCGGGGTGGTCCGTCGTGCCGGTTGCGTGAGCCCTTCGATAGCATCATCGCGAATCGCTTGGGGACCGGCCCTGTGCGAGCGGGTCGGAGGTGGATTTGGCATGGCAATACCGATTCCGCGCACCGACCGCTGGACCAGCAAACATCTGGACGAGATGCCCGAGAACGGGCTGCGCTACGAGGTTTTGCACGGTCAGTTGGTGGTGACGCCCGCGCCCAGCCCGCGCCACCAGGTCATGGTGCACACTCTCGGCCGCGCCCTGGTCGAGGCGCTGCCCGACGAATACGAACTCGGCGTCGGCATCGGTGTGCTCATCGGCGAGGACGAACCGATTCCCGATCTCATCGTCACCTCCAGCGCCATCGATCCCGACGACTCCGGCGTCCCCGCCGAACAGGTCGTGCTGGCCGTGGAGGTCGTGGTCGAGGCCACCGCCGTCACCGATCGCATGATCAAACCCGTCGTCTACGCCGAAGCGGGCGTTCCCTACTTCTGGCGCTGCGAAATCCACCCCTTCAAACAAAGCCTCCCCGGCGAACTCCCCCCGGTCCTGTTCACCTATGTCCTAGGCCCCGAGGGCAGCTACGAACTGACCCACCGCATCTCGGTCGGCGAGACCGCCACCGTCTGCACCCCCTTCGAATTCACCCTCGATCCGGCCATCCTCATCCCCATGTGAGCAAATCCAGGCGAGATCAGGGATAACGCATTCGACGCGAAGCGGTCGCCGGGCTCAGCGGATAGAATCGCTTCGGAGAGTGAATCAGCCAACCGAGGTGGGAGGTGGTTTCCATGGCTATGCCGACACATGCCGCCGACTATCGTCGGCCGCGCGGCGGCTACTGGACAGCTGCCGACCTCGAGCACATGCCCGATGACGGATCGCGTTATGAGGTGTTGAATGGCCTACTCGTCGTGAACGTCGCACCCAAACCCCGGCACCAGGTGCTGATCAAGGGATTGGAGCGAGCTCTAGACGCGGCCGTTCCCTCCGACTGCTTCGCCGCGGTCGGTGTCGGTGTGCTGGTTGGCGACGACGAGCCGATTCCGGACCTCATCGTGTGCACGCTTCCGTTCGGACTCGACGATCGCGGCATTCCGGTCGATCAGGTGCGATTGGCGGTCGAGGTGGTATCGAAGTCGACCACTTTGCAGGACCACACCCTCAAACCGGTCTTCTATGCCGAAGCGGGAATTCCGAATTACTGGCGCATTGAGATCAATCCGTTCAAGGGTCAACTGCCGAATGAAGCGCTACCGGTCCTTTTCGCTTACGAACCGGGGGTCGACGGCAGCTATGCGCCGACCCATCGAGTATCCGCCGGGCAATCGGTGACGCTGCGAAATCCCTTCGAGCTCACCATCGATCCGGGAACGCTGCTGCCGTTCTGACCTTCGCGATTTCGCACCAGACAAGCGGCCGGATCAGCGGGTGGTCGGTGGGGCGATCTGCCAGTAGTGGTGCAGTGCGCCCGCGATCTCCGGAAGTACGGTGATGGGGATCTGTTTGTGGCGCAGCATCTCTCGTATCTCGGTGACCTGTTCGCGTTTGCGCAGATCGTATGCGCCCGCTACCGGACCGACGACGGGCGGGATGGACAGCAGGACCAGTTCGCCGTGTCGCTCATCGCCGCCCGCCAGATCCAGCGCCAGCGTCCAGCGCGCTCGCTCGTCGAGGGCGAAACGACCCGCCACCACCCGGTCCCAACCGATACTGTGCGCGGACCACGGATTGCGCCGAAAGATGCCCTGTTCGGTGAGCATCACGGAATCTCTGCCGAACAGGGCCGTCAAAGTGGCCACGCCCGCGACCAATCCGATGAGCAGACCGGTGAACAGCCGGTCGAAACCGAAGGCGGCCACCATCCCCGCACCGGCCGCGGCAACCACCAGCAACCCGATCGCGAGGTAGCCGAGCGCACGGCGAGCCGGCACCACACCCGCACAAACCTGCGTCATCCCGGCCTCCGTATCGAATTGGCAGGCGGGCGCGCCTGAGGTCGAATGCGCCTGCGACCCCGAACGTCGCGGCATCATCCCGCATTACGCTACTCCCGCCGCCACGACCCGGACATGTGCGAATGCTCACGTTCCCATACCCGCAGCGGGGTGAATCCGCCCGTATCGCAGGGCCATTCGCGAACGATCAGGCGTCCGAGGCAACCCCCGCCGTCGCCTCCTGCGGCCGCGCCTGCGCCTCGGCGGGCGGTGCGGCGGGCTCGCGGCGGCGCCGCCCCAAGGCGAAGAGTCCGACAGCCGTCGCCACGAAGATCGCGACATAGACTGCGGCCCGCACCGGATGCCAATTACCGGCCAGCAGCAGTGCCATGATCACCGCCTGCCCGACCAGCAACATTCCGGTATATGAGTGACGTCTACCCATGTCCGTCGATCATGCCGGCAACGGCCCGCGTTCGCATCGGGTCGGGAAGACCCAAATCCTATGGGCCGCAAACGCACTCGCCCGATCGCGCGAACGCGACCGGGCGAGGAGCCGTCGAGGTGGGCGCTCAGACGCGCGCACGCACGAATTTATAGACCAGCAGCAGGATGACCGAGCCGACGATGGCCCCGAGGAAGGCATGATTCACCGGCGGATGCACGCTGAACTTGTGCGGAGCGAAGACCAGGCTACCCACCGTGCCGCCGACATACCCGCCGATCACGCCGAGCACGATCGTGCCCAACCAGCCGAAATTCTCCTTGCCGGGGACGAGCAACCGGGCGATCGCCCCCGCGATGAGTCCGATGACGATCATCGAGATGATGCCCCACATGGTTCGCTCCTTCGTGTCGATGACGCGTGACCTGTACAGAATGCCGGACATCCCGGCAGGGGGAGCGACATTCTCCGGGCGCGTCGCGTGGTGGCTACCGTGGTGGGAGTGCTGCACTCACTACTCGCCTTCGCCCTTCCCGCGGCCCTGGTGATTCTCGCTCCCGGCCCGGATACCCTGCTCATACTGCGCAATACGGCGCGGGGCGGCCGCCGCGCGGGCGTGCTGACGAGTCTGGGCATCCTCAGCGGTCTGGCCGTCTGGATCATGGCGGCGGCCTTCGGACTCTCCGCCCTGCTGGCCGCGAGTCGCCTCGGCTACGACATCCTGCGCTTCGCGGGCGCGGCCTATCTGATCTGGCTCGGTCTGGCCGCTTTCGGGATGCGCCTCGGCCGCGGAAACCAAGAAGCCGAGCAGCCCGACCCCACCGGGCCGCTCGGCCTGCGCGCCACCTATCTGGTCGGCGTGCTGACGAATCTGCTCAACCCGAAGGTCGGCGTCCTGTTCCTGGCCTTCTTGCCCGCCTTCGTCCCGGCGGGCGCGACCTCGCTGACATTCTTCGCTCTCGGCGGGGTGTTCCTCGCCGAATCCATTGTCTGGCTGGGTGTTCTCGTGTGGGTCGCCGACCGCGCCGCACTCTGGTTGCGCCGCGCCACTATCCGCCGCCGGGCGGATCGGATCACCGGAACCATCATGATCGGCTTCGGTATTCGCCTACTTGCCGAGGCATAGCAGGATATTCAGGCTTCCAGCGCTACCGCGGCTTCGGCCGTGTAGGTGAGGAAGGTCAGGCTCTCCTGGAAGTACAGGTGCACCGACTCCGCGTCATGGGACAGGTAGCCGATCGAAAGATCCTGTCCCAGTTGCAGATCGAAGTCACCGCCGCGCGTGGTGAGCAGGAACGCGCCGTCGATGGCGGGCGCCCACACGATCTCGCCGCCAGGAATCAGCCGCTCGATCAGCGTGCGGATGGGATGGCCGTGATCGGAGGTCTCGCTGACCGCCGTGTACAGGTCGGCGCTGAGCGCCACCGAGTACGGCCCGTCCACACCCGCCAACCGCAGGGCGGACAGCGCCTGCGCGATCGCCTCCGGAACCAGCACCGGCTCGGTGGGTAGTTTGACGGGGCGATTCGTTGTGCCCGCGCGGATTCCGGTGATACCGGCCGCCGCGTAACCCTCGAAGATCGCCCGGTCCTCGGCGAAGGCGATGCGCTTGGCCGATTCCTTGACCGCGTCCAGATCCGTATCGCGGGCGCCGCGCTCCACATTGTCCAGTTCGTCGCGGGACAGTTTGAACGGCACCCGCAGTTCCACCAGCGGCGCCACCGCACGCTGCCGCGCCTGCACCCCCTCATCCGGGGCAGCGATCGAGGTCGTATAGCCGAGGCCCACCGCCGAATAGGCGGTGCCGTGCGGACCGGACAGGTCGACCAGGCGACGGCCCGCGCTGTGCCTGCGGAAGGTGCGGCCTGCCTCCTCCTCGATCAACGCCCATGCCTCGGCGGTGATCGGCGCGAGTTCGCGGTGCAGGTTGTTCATGGCTGCATACTCCTTTTCAACGTGCCGATACCGAGGGAACCGTCGGCGCGCGGATCGATGATCTGCTCCTGCGGCCCGCCCTCCGCTGTCGCGGGCTCGGGCAGCCGGTCGAAGAAGTCCTCGGGCGGGGTGAAGAACAGCGTGCCCGTGACGGCGGTGGAGAAATCCAGGATGCGGTCGTGGGAGGCCGCGTCGGTGCCTTCGAACATGCGCCGCAGCATGGTCTCTACCTTCTCCGGCGTCGAGGTGTATCCGACGAAGTAGGTGCCGAATTCGCCGTCGGCCACGCTGCCGAAGGGCATATTGGCGCGCACGATCTGCAACTGCGCGCCCGCCGCGTCGTAGACGGTATTCACCGCGACATGCGAATTCGGCGGTTTGATCTCCTCGGCCAGTTCGAAATCCTCGAGTTTGGTCCGGCCGATCACCAACTCCTGTTCGGCCACGGGCAGTGCCCGCCAGTCCGGCATGGCGTGCAGGTACTTCTGCACGATGACATAGCTGCCGCCCGCGAATTCCGGATCCTCCGGACCGATGACCGCCGCGCTGCCCGCGGCCGCGCCCTCCGGATTCTCGGTGCCGTCCACGAAACCGAGCAGGTCGCGCTGTTCGAAATAGCGGAAGCCGACGGTCTGGTCGACGAAGCGGGCCGCGCCGTCGAGGCGGTCGCCGAGGGCGGTGGCCAATTCGAAACAGGCGTCGTGGGTTTCGGCCTTGAGGTGGAACAGCAGATCGCCGGGGGTGGCGGGGGCTCGGTGCAACGGGCCGGCAAATCCCGGAAATTCGTGCAGCCCCGCCGGTTTCGGCCCGGCGAAAAGACGGTCCCACGCGGTCGACCCGATCGAGGTCAGGCAGGTCAGCCCCGCACCCGGCACCCGGAAGCCGACCGAGCGCCGCAGGCCGGGCAGGTCGGCGAGCAGGTCGCGGACCGTATCCGCACCGCCCGCGTCGATGGTCGCGACGAGGAACAGTGCCGCCGGTGTGAGCGGCTCGAGGATCGGCTGCGGCGCACCCATGTGGGCCAGCCTAGTAGGCGAAGCCGGCTATAGACCCGCGCACCCCGCTAGCGTTTGGCGACCGTCAGGAGGAAGGCCACATCGTCGACCGCCTTGACCGAGTGCCGTGCCATGGGGACCACGAGCAGATCACCCGCCGAACCCTTCCACTCGTTGGTGCCGCTGATCAGGGTGAGGGTGCCGGAGAGTACGAGCAGGGTGGCCTCGCCCGCATTGTCGTGTTCGGCCAGGGACTGTCCGGCCGTGAGCCCCACCACGGTCTGGCGCAGCGAATGGGCGTGGCCGCCGTAGATGGTTTGCGAACTGCGTCCGCTCGTGGCGGTCGCCGCCAGCTTCAACTGCTGGCGCGCCACCGCGGTGAGCGATTTCTTATCCATGGACCGCCTTTCGCAGGGCAGACCGGCCGGTTCCCGGCCGGTGCCGAATCGACATCGTCAATCGACGCCGCCCCTCGGGCGCGGTCCGCCGCGATGGGCAACGCGGGCTGGTATTCCTGGAGTATGCCCGACCGTTTCGCCCTTCGGGTCGGGTTTGCGCAGTCCGCCCTTGGCGCGGCGTGTTCGATTCCCGAATAGCGTTGTGCGCCCACATGAACGATGCTGAACATTTGCTGAATGCTCGAGTCTTGTTCGGTAACCGGACATTCCGGTGCGAGCTGTCAGTGCGCGCGGGTGTAGCGGCGGGTGCGGAAGCGCAACCCGCCACGCGATTCCCGCCACGGCTCGGGCGTGTCGGCCTGCCATTCCGGGCCGATCGCGGGGGCGAAAGCATCGCCATCCAGCTGCGCGTCCACCTCGGTGACCAGCAGTTCTGTGGCGAAAGGCATTGCCGCCGCGTAAATTTCGCCACCACCGGCGACCCAGGCGGTATCGCCCGCCAGCGCCAGTGCCTCGGCAAGCGAACCGGCCCGTTCCGCGCCGTCGGCCGACCAGTCGGCTTGACGGGTAACCACAATATTGCGCCGCCCGACCAGCGGCCGAAATCTCGGTGGCAGCGAATCCCAGGTCCGGCGACCCATCACCACCGGATGCCCCAGGGTGACCTCCTTGAAATGGGCCATATCCTCGGGCACCCGCCACGGAATGGTGTTCTCGAATCCGATGACGCCCGCCGGAGTCTGCGCCCAGATCAGGCCGACCGTTCTCACACCGCCACCGGAGCCGCGATCGCCGGATGATGGTGGTAATCCACGATTTCCACATCCTCGTAGCCGTAGTCGAACAGGGTCGGGGCCGGATGCAGCCGCAGGGTCGGGAACGGGTACGGATCGCGGGTCAACTGCTCGCGCACCTGCTCGACATGATTGTTGTAGATGTGCACATCCCCGCCGGTCCAGATGAAATCACCCGGCAGCAGTTCGGTCTGCTGGGCCACCATGTGGGTGAGCAGCGCGTAGCTGGCGATATTGAACGGCACCCCGAGGAATAGGTCCGCGCTGCGCTGATACAGCTGGCACGACAGCCTGCCGTCGGCCACATAGAACTGGAAGAACGCGTGGCACGGGGCCAGCGCCATCCGGTCCAATTCCGCGACATTCCAGGCCGAGACGAGCATGCGCCGCGAATCGGGATCGGTGCGCAGCGTCTGGAGCACCTGCGCGATCTGATCGATATGGGTGCCGTCGGGCGTCGGCCACGACCGCCACTGCACCCCGTACACCGGACCCAGTTCGCCGTGCGCGTCGGCCCACTCGTCCCAGATGGACACGCCGTGCTCGCGCAGCCACGCGATATTCGAATCGCCGCGCAGGAACCACAGCAGTTCGTAGACGATCGATTTCAGGTGCACCCGCTTGGTGGTGATCAGCGGAAACCCCTGCGACAGGTCGTAGCGCAACTGGTGACCGAAGATGCTGCGGGTGCCGGTGCCCGTGCGATCCGCCTTGGGGGTGCCGGAATCCAGCACCAAGCGGAGCAGGTCCTCGTACTGCGTATCGGTGGTCGCCACGTCTGACCACCTTACCGAGGCACGCATGGCAAGCTCTGGCGCATGCGCATGCTCTACGTGATCGGCATCGGTGCGGGCGATCCGGATCAGGTGACCGTGCAGGCCGTCAAGGCCATGCGCGAGGTCGAGGTCTTCTTCGTCATCGGAAAAGGCGCCGAGAAACAGGAACTGCTGGACGTGCGCGCGACCATCCTGCGCGAACACGCCACCCAACCGCACCGGATCGTCGAGATCGCCGACCCGCCCCGCGACCGCGATCCCGTCGACTACCGGCGCGCCGTCGCGGACTGGCACGAAGCCCGCTCCCTGCTGCTCGAACAGGCTTTCGTCGAAACCGAAGGCGTCGGCGGCATCCTCGTCTGGGGCGACCCGGCCCTCTACGACAGCACCCTGCGCCTGGTCGAACGCGTGCACGCCCGCGGCGTGTGCACCTTCGACTACACCGTCATCCCCGGCATCACCAGCATCCAGGCCCTCGCCGCCCGCCACCGCCAGGTTCTGCACCGCATCGGCGAACCCCTCTACATCACCACCGGCCGCAAACTCCGCGAAGAGGGCCTGCGCCACCCCGCCACCGTCGTCATGCTCGACGCCGACTGCGCCTTCACCGACCTCTGCGGCGACGATATCCACATCTGGTGGGCCGCCTACCTCGGCATGCCCGACGAAGTCCTCATCGAAGGCCCCCTGCGCAAGGTCGAAGACGAAATAGTCGACCTCCGCACCCGCCTGCGCGCCGAGAAAGGCTGGATCATGGACATCTACCTCCTGCGCCGGGGGTGACGGCCGTGCGCGCCGCTCATTCGACCTGCTGAGATGCGATGATGTGGTGGGGTTCGGATACGAACGGATGGAGACGCAGGATGACAGCCGAGTGGGTGCCCACCTCTCATGGCGAGCCGATCAGCGTGCGAGAATTCGATGCTTTGCCCGTCGATACCAGCCATCGTTACGAGATCGAGAATGGACTCTTGCTCGTGAACGCTCGCCCAGCACCGAAGCACAGTCGTGCGCTCAGCCGCACCGTCGAACAGCTCAATGCTCAGCTTCCTGAAGGGTGGGAGGCCTTCGCGGAAGTAGAGGCCGAGTTCTCGGGTCGATCACCCCGCCGAGTTCCCGACATCGTGGTGATTCCGGTCGAGGCGGCGGAACAGACCAGAATTCGCAGCGATCAGATCGCGCTGGCGATCGAGGTCGCCACGTCCGGTCAGTCCGCTGTGCGCGACTACATTGTCAAGTCACGTGAGTACGCGGCCAATAACATTGCCTGCTACTGGGTTATCGATCTCCTGGACGTCGACGGCGACGAAGTGGGGTTGACCATCTACACGTTGGAAGAGCCCGGCAAATACACCTACGGACCTCGGCTCTCCGGCACGGTGGTGGTGTCCGAGCCTTTCCCGTTGAAGCTGGATCTGAACGCGATCGTCGGGCAGCGGTCGGTGCGGCGCTGAGCTTCGCGAGGTGGTCGTCAGGGGTGGTGGGTAGGCTGGGTGGGTGCCTGAGCTGCCGGAAGTGGAGGCGTTGGCGCAGTTCCTGCGGGAGCATGCGGTCGGCGCGGTGGTGGGGCGTGTCGATGTGGCGGCACTGAGTGCGGTGAAGACGTTCGAGCCTGCGGTGACGGCGCTTTCGGGGCGCGATGTCACCGGGGCGGGGCGGTGGGGGAAATTCTTGGGGATGCAGGCCGGGGAGTTGTGGCTGATCACCCATCTGTCGCGGGCCGGGTGGTTGCGGTGGATCGATGAGCCGAGCGCCACGCCGCCGAAACCGGGAAAAGGGCCGTTGGCATTGCGGGTGCATTTCTTCACACCGGAGGGGGCCACGCCCGCATTCGATTTGACCGAGGCGGGGACGAAGAAGCGGTTGGCGGTCTACGTGGTGACGGACCCGAAAGCGGTGCCGGGCATCGCGCGATTGGGTCCGGACGCACTCGAGGTGGGGGAGCCCGAGTTCGCGGAGATTCTGCGCGGCGCCTCCCAGCGGATCAAGACGGCGATCGTGGATCAGAGTCTGCTCGCCGGAATCGGCAATGCCTATTCCGACGAAATCCTGCACACCGCCAGGATTTCGCCGTTCGCGAATACGAAAACCCTGTCGGAGGAGAAGGTTTCGGAACTGTACGGTGCGATGCGCACGGTATTGACCGATGCGGTGACGCGCTCGGTCGGCCAGGACGCGGCCCGACTCAAGGGTGAGAAGCGTTCCGGCATGCGGGTGCATGCCCGCACCGGCGAAACCTGCCCGGTCTGCGGCGACACCGTCCGCGAGGTGTCCTACGCCGAGCGCTCCTTCCAGTACTGCCCCACCTGCCAGACCGGCGGCAAGATCCTCGCCGACCGGCGCATGTCCAGGCTGCTGAAATAGCTAGGCCAGGGCCTGCGCCAGCCTAGGGGCCGATACACCCTGCCAGGCAAGGCGTTTCGCCTGTTCTGGATCGTCTACCAGGCGCGCGGGCGCGTCGATGATCAGCGTGGTGCGCCGCTGCTCGGTATAGGCGGGCCAGGACGGCAGTGGCGCGCCGTGCCGCGCGAATTCCAGCCAATTGTCCTGGAACTGGCGGGTTACCGCGCGTAGCCCGCGCCGCCCGCCCAGTGCGGTGAGCGCCCGTCCGAACACGTCGTCGGTCGCACCGAATACCGGGATCAGATCGGTGGCGTGGGTCGCGCCGAGACGGGCGAGCCGCAGTGCGCGCGGCGCGAAATCGTAGCGGTACGCGTAGGTGGGCGCGTGGCGACTGTGCCCTTCCATGATCGCGACACTGGGCCGCCAGAAGGTGTAGTCGCCGCCCGCGCGCACCGCGACCCGATGTTCGGGATATCCGGGATAGGCAGTGGCGATGCGTGATTCGCCGTCCGAGCCGATGGCGGCGCGCAACCGGTGGGGTTTGGTGAGCAGGCCGTCGGCGAACCGGTCGAACAGGGTGCCCTCGTCCCGATTGGTGCCGATGATCAGTGGCAGTCGGTGCGCGGCGCCCGCGACCAATGCGTCGATCGGCGCTCGCGGCAGGAAGACCCCATCCACCTGCGGCGCGAGCGGGAAGACGCCGCGCCGCTCGCGGCTCACCGCCGTATTGGCCCGGTCGACCGCGCGGCGAATCGCGTTGGCGTCGGCCCGGATCAGCGCATCGGAGGCGGCTTCGGGGGCGACACCGAGTTCGGTGCGGCAGCGTCGGGCGAAGAGGCGGGCGTCCTCGGCATTGAGCGACCAGTCGGCCGGGGGACTCTGCGCGATGCCCCGGTGGAACAGGCCCCGCGCCGCCGGGGTGGCGAACAGGCTGAGCACCGCGTGCGCGCCCGCCGATTCGCCGAAGAGGGTGACATTGTCGGGATCGCCGCCGAAGGCCGCGATATTCTCCCGCACCCACTCGAGCGCGGCGACTTGATCGCGCAGGCCCAGGTTCGAGTCGAAAATCCGGTCGGCGCTGGAGTATTCGCTGAAATCGACATAGCCGAAGGCGCCCAGCCGGTAGTTGATCGACACCACGACGACATCGCCGCGTTCGACCAGTCGCGCGCCGGAATAGAGTCCCAGCGCGGATGTTCCGATCAGGTACGCGCCGCCATGAATGAAAACCATGACGGGGCGGGGTGATTCGGCGGGCGCGACGGGGGCGACGACATTCAGCGTCAGTGCGTCCTCGCTGGTTGGCTGAAAGGTGCGCGGGCCGATCCGCGCCCCGGAGCGATGCTGCATTGCGGCGTAACCGAATTCGGTGGCGGCCCGCACGCCCGCCCACTTCGCCACGGGCTGGGGCGCGCGAAACCGCAGCTCGCCCACGGGCGGTGCGGCGTAGGGGATGGACCGCCAGCGCAGCGTGCGCTGCCCCTGATGACCGCGCACGACACCCGCCGCGGTCTCGATATCTGTTCGAGCCGCCATTACCGCATAGTAGTCAGCCGCTCACCCTTCCGACAGCCTCAGCCTTCCGGTAACCGCAGCCCTTCCAGCAGCCGCAGCCAGAACTCGGCGGCCGCGGGGAAGGCCGGAACGGCGTGCCACAGCGTATCCAAAGGCACCCGCCCGACCACGGCGATGGTGGCCGCATGCAGTTGCTCGCCCATATCCGGTCCGACCAAGGTCGCGCCGAGGATGGTCCGACTCGCGGTATCGATCACGAGTTTGGCCCTGCCACGAAAATCATTGCGCGCCAGCGAGGTTCCGGCGACACCGATCTCCTGCTCGATGGTGCGCACCGCATATCCGGCCGTCCGCGCCGCCGCCTCGGTCAATCCGATCGAGGCAACCTCCGGTTCGGTGAACACCACCTGCGGCACCTGCCCGTGATCCGCGCTCGCGGCATATCGCGACCCGGTCGTCGGCTGTCCCTCGGCCCGCGCCGCGATCACATCACCGCACACCCGCCCCTGGTACTTCCCCATATGTGTGAGCGCCACCCGATGATTCACATCGCCGACCGCGTACAACCAATCCCCATCGACCCCTACGGCCGTGAGTTGATCGTCGACGGCGACATAGCCTTCCGGCAGCCCGACATTGTCCAGTCCGAGTCCCGCCGTCGCGGGCCGTCGTCCGGCGGCGACCAGAATCTCGTCGGCGACGATTTCCGCCGCGTCCGCGTCGCTCGCGCGGTCGTCAGGAGCCGAGCCGCCGCGCCGCACCGCAACCGTCACCGGTCCGCCATGAATCCATCCCTCGCCGGTATCGCGAACCTCGGCCCGATCGACCCGAACCGGCTCGGTCTCGAACAGCACCCGCACTCCGGCCTCGACCAACCCGGCGGCCACCGCATCCCGCGCGAACGGTTCGCTCGCACCCAGCAGCGAGGTGCCACGCACCAGCATGGTCACCTCGGCTCCCAGCGCCGACAACCAGGTCGCGGCCTCACACGCGACCACACCCCCGCCGACGACAACGACCCGACCCGGCACCTCGTGCAGATTCGTGGCATCGCGCGAGATCCAGGGCAGTGCTGCGCGCAGACCCGCGATATCGGGTATCACGGCGGTGGTCCCGGTCGCGAGGATCACCGCGTGCCGCGCCCGCAGTTCGCGCCCATCGACCTCGACCCGGCGCGGTCCGCTCAGCCGTCCGGTGCCGCGGATGACCTCGATCCGATTGTCGTGCGCCCACCCGACCTGGGAGGTGTCGTCGTGGTCGTGCACGAAGGCATCGCGCCTGCGCAGCACCGGCGCCACGTCCAATCCGGATGCGGTGACCCCGTCCATGGCCCGCGCCTGGGCCAGCACATGTCCGGGTCGCAGCAGCGCCTTGCTGGGGATGCAGGCCCAGTAGGAGCATTCGCCGCCGACGAGTTCCCGCTCCACTATGGCCGCGGTGCGGGTACTCCCCGCGATGGCGTAGGCGGCGGCATTCTCCCCGGCCGGGCCGCCGCCGAGCACGATGACGTCGTATTCGTCCACTATTGGAGGTAGCCTTCGACCTGCTTGGCGGTATTCGCCTGCGCGTTCTCGGGGGGCTGGCCCACGTCCAGTCGGGCACGGCGCTGGCGCAGCAGATCCCAGCACTGGTCGAGCATGACCTCGAGTTCGGCCAGCTGCTGACGTTCGGTCTTGGGGTCGAGATCACCTCGGGTGGCCTGCGAGCGCAGGGTGTGTTCGTGATCGACCAATTCCTTGATGCGGGCCAGGATGTCCTGTTCGGTCATGTCGACCATGCTACGACCGCGCCAGGCAGTAGCCCGCGATTCGCGCGGCCGTACCCAGCGCCGATTCGGGCAGTGCCGAATAGCCCAGGGCGATGCCGAAGCTGTGCGGGTCGCCGATGTAGTGGTCCGCGAGTCCGACCAGGTAGACCCCGCGCCTGCGGGCGGCCGCGATGACGCGCGCCTCGTCGGCGGCGGAGTCGAGCGGCACCACGACGTGCGAACCCGCGTCGTCGCCGCGCACCTCGAGTCCGCGTCGCCGCAGTTCCTCGACCAGCAGTGCGCGCCGCGGCGGCAGCTCGCGGCGCAGTTTGCGCAGGTGCCGGGCCAGATCGCCGTGGCGGGCCAGTTCGGCGAGCACCAACTGACCCGCGGGCGTCGGCCCGGTGCCGGTGCGCCTGCGGTAGTCGAGGATGGTCTGGGCGACACCGGGGGCCGCGACCAGCCAGCCGGCGCCGAGGCTGGGGGACAGGATCTTGCTCGTGGTGCCCAGGTGCACCACCACATCCGGTGCGAGTGCCGCGAGCAGCGGCAAAGGTGCCGTGTCGTAGCGCAATTCGCCGTCGTAGTCGTCCTCGATGACGAGTATTCCGTGCCGCCTGGCGAATTCGATCAACCGGACCCGCCGCGCGGCGGGCATCCGACCGCCGAGCGGATACTGGTGCGCCGGAGTGCAATACACCACCTTGACATCCTCGGGCACCCGGTCGACCCGCAGACCCTCGGCGTCGACGGGCACCGGCGCCACCCGCATGCCCGCCTCGCGAAATCCGCGCGCCGCCCGCCGATATCCGGGATCCTCCATGGCGACCCGATCGCCGGGTCGCAGTACGGCGCAGGCGAATTCGGTGACGGCGGCGCTGCTTCCCGAGGTGGCGAGTACGACGGTGGCACCGCCCGCGCTGAGTCCGCGATGGCGCAGCAGATGTTCGGCGACGGCGTCGCGGAATTCCGGTTCGCCCGCGCGATCCTTGCGGGTGCGGGGTGGTCGGTCCGCGGCGGCACGCCAGGCCCGCCGCCACGCGGCCCGATCGATCATCTCCGCGCAGGGCGCGCCGGGACCGAGGTCGAGCAGCTCGGCGGTGGTGTCGACCGGTTTCGGCGCGGTGGGTCGCGGTTCGGTAATCTCCGGTGCGGCAAGCAGATACGTGCCGGAACCGGTGCGTCCGTCGATCCAGCCCTCGGCATGCAGTTGGTCGTAGGCGGCAGCGACGACGGTCCGGCTCACCGAGAGCTGATCGGCCAGCGAGCGCGAGGAGGGCAGTCGATCCCCCAGCCGCAGCGTCCCGCTCGCGGCCGCGGATCGCAGCCCGGCGGCGACCTGTACCGACAGCGGCGTGAGGCCGGAGCGGTCGAGTTCGATCGGCAGTTCCTCGAAGCGATTGGTCACGGTTCCCCCGAAAGTGGTCTGCTGATTTGGCTACGAATTGGCTATTTCAGAATGCCACTCCGGTCGCGAATCTGGAAGTATGGACGACCAACGCCTCCCGCTCTCACCGACACCCCGCAGCACCCTGACCCGCGATCGGTCCAAAGCCGTCCTAGATCGCGCGGTCCTGGACGCCGTGCTCGACGTGGGCGTCCTGTGCCACCTCGGTGTGGTGCTCGAGGGCAGCCCGGTGGTCATCCCCACCGTCTACGGTCGCGATGGGGACACCCTCTACCTGCACGGATCCACCGGCGCGGGCAATCTGCGGGCCGCGATGCGCGAGGAGGTCTCGGTGGCGGTCACCCATGTGCACGGCGTGGTCTATGCCCGCTCGGCCTTCCACTTCTCGATGAACTACCACTCGGCGGTGGTCCGGGGCCGCCCGACCGAACTCACCGACCCGGCCGACAGACTGCACGGCCTGCGCGTCATCACCGAGCACACCGCGCCCGGCGCGTGGGCGCGGGTGCGCCACCCCAACAGGAAGGAGTTGGCCGCCACCGCGGTCCTCGCGCTGGATCTGACCGAGGCTTCGGTGAAGGTGCGCGCGGGCGGGCCCAACGACGAACCGGAGGACATCGCGGCAGGCGGTGTGTGGGCGGGTGTGCTGCCATTGCGCCAGGAGTGGGGTACGCCGATCGACTCGGCCGACCTCGATCCGGGCATCGCGGCACCGTCCGAGGTCGCGCAGCGGACCCCGCTCAGTCGGATCGACTAGGCGTACCTCCGCCTTCGCTCCGGCTATGCGCAGGTCTGTGGACGGCTTCGCCGGCAGTGTTCGTTGGCGTACCTCCGCCTTCGCTCCGGCCATGCGCGGGTCTGGACTTTATGCCCCGTGCCGACCCGCCCCTGCGGCGAACCGCTGCGCCCCGGCCACCGCACCATTCGTCAAAGCGGTGATCCCGTGTCGAAACTCGTTGCGCAGCGCGGCTTGTTCGTCCAGCCCGTCCTGCTCCAGCATCGACATCCGATCGGTGCGCAGACAGGTCTGGGGAAGCGCGGCCAGTTCTGCGGCCAATTCCTCGGCGGCACTGCGGGATTCGCCGGTCGGGACGACCCGGCTGACCAGCCCCATCTGCAGCGCCTCCGGTGCGCCGACGGGGCGACCGGTGAGCACCATGTCCATGGCGCGACCGGCGCCGATGATGCGGGGGAGCCGCACCGTGCCGCCGTCGATGAGCGGGACGCCCCAGCGGCGGCAGAAGACGCCGAAGATGCTGTCCTGCTCGGCGATTCGCAGATCGCACCACAGGGCCAGTTCCAATCCGCCCGCCACCGCGTAGCCGGAGACCGCCGCGATAACCGGTTTGGACAGTCGCATTCTGGTGGGACCCATTGGCCCGTCGCCGTTTTCGGTGGTGCGATTGGAGCGTTCGGTGCCGATGGCCTTGAGATCGGCGCCGGAGCAGAAGGTGCCGCCCTCGCCCCACAGCACCGCGACGGCGGCGTCCGGGTCGGCGTCGAAGGCGCGGAAGGCGTCGGCCAGTGCCTGCGCGGTGGCCCCGTCGACGGCATTGCGGGCGGCGGGGCGGTACAGGATCACCGTGGTCACCGGTCCCGAATGTTCGACTCGAACGGCCGGGATCGTATTCGACGTTTGCTCGCTCACCAGAGTGTCCTCCTCGCCGGGCGCGGCGTTGTCGGCGCTCGATCATATGGCGCTGTCACGGCTCGACCATACGGCCCGAGCACCCCTTGTGTGAAGAAGTGAATCCGTGTTTCACTTCTTGGGTGGCATATCGCAGAACCCCGGCCGTGCAGGCCAGGCTGGATGCCCAGACCGGGTTGATCGTGCAGGTCGCGACCAAACTCCTGGCCGAGGGTGGTTACGCGGGCCTGTCCATGGCGGCGGTCGCGACCGAAGCCGGAGTAGCCACCGGCACCGTGTACAAACATTTCGCGGGCAAGGCCGAACTGGTCACCGCCGTCTTCCGCAAGGTGGTGGCCCGCGAAGTCGCCGCGGTCACCGACGCTGCGCGCACCGGCGACGCCGTCGCCAGGGTCAGCGCGGCGGTCGAGACCTTCGCGGGCCGCGCCTTGAAGAATCCCAAACTGGCCTATGTCCTGCTGGTCGAACCGGTGGACACCGTGGTCGACGCGCAGCGGCTGCACTTCCGTCGCGCCTTCGCCGCCGCTTTCGAAGCGGCAGTGCGCGACGGGGTTTCGCGCGGAGAGTTGCCCGCACAGGATCCGGCCACCAGCGCGGCCGCGCTGGTGGGGGCGATCGGAGAGGTCCTGGTCGGTCCGCTGGTCGCCGCGCCGCACGGGGAATCGGTTGTGCCGCAGTTGGTCACCTTCGCCCTGCGCGCCCTCGGCGCGCACACAACATCGAGCGCCCAAGGCGCGCACCAGGAATCAGGAGTGTCCGATGCCGACGCATGAAGTCTTCAACCAGGCGCCCAATATCGTGCCGTTCGACATGTCGCGCAACCCCGCGCTGCTCGAGGGCCTGCGTCGCGAGGGCGCGGGCTGGGCCGAGGACGAGGTGCGCGAATTGGGTCGGCTCGCGGGCGATTTCCCGGCGCAGGAATGGGGCCGACTGGCCAATGAGTATCCGCCCGTCCTGCACACCCACGACCGCTGGGGCAACCGCGTCGACGAGGTGGAATTCCATCCGCACTGGCACGACCTGATGCGAGTGGCCGTCGCGCACGGCCTGCACGGCTCGGCCTGGCTCGACGACCGCCCCGGCGCGCATGTGGCCCGCGCCGCCAAGTTCTACACCTGGGGCGCCGCCGACGCGGGCCATATGTGCCCCATCTCCATGACCTACGCCGTGGTGCCCGCGCTGCGCCACAATCCCGAATTGGCGGCCCGATACGAGTCGCTGCTCGGATCGCGAATCTACGAATTCGGACTGCGCGAACCATCGACCAAAGCCGGTCTGATCGCGGGCATGTCGATGACGGAGAAGCAGGGCGGTTCCGACGTGCGGGCCAACACCACCACCGCGACCCCGCAGCCGGACGGCAGCTACCGCATCGTCGGGCACAAGTGGTTCACCTCGGCCCCGATGTCGGATATGTTCCTGACCCTGGCCCAGGCCCCCGGCGGACTGTCCTGTTTCCTGCTGCCGCGCGTACTGCCCGACGACACCCGCAATCCGATTCGCATCCAGCGGCTCAAGGACAAACTGGGCAATAAGTCCAATGCCTCCTCCGAGATCGAATACGAGAACGCCACCGGCATGCTCGTCGGCGCGGAGGGCGCGGGCGTCAAGACCATTATCGAAATGGTCAATATGACCCGGCTGGACTGCGTCATCGGCTCGGCGACCGGGATGCGTGCCGCCGCCGTCCTCGCCGTGCACCACGCCAGGCATCGGGAAGCCTTCGGCGCGAAGCTGATCGACCAGCCCGCCATGCGCAATGTGCTGGCCGACCTGGTCATCGAATCCGACGCCGCCACCACCGTGATGCTGCGCCTCGCGGGCGCCACCGACCGGGCCGGCTCCGATCCGGCCGAGGCCGCGCTGCGCCGGATCGCGCTCGCGGTCACCAAGTACTGGGTCTGCAAGCGCGCGCCCGTCCAGGTCGCCGAGGCATTGGAATGTCTGGGCGGCAATGGCTACGCCGAGGAATCCGGCATGCCCAGGCTGTATCGGGAAGCTCCGCTCATGTCGATTTGGGAGGGGTCGGGCAATGTCGCGGCGTTGGACGCGCTGCGCGCCATGGGGCGACAGCCCGAGACCGTCGAGGCGTTCTTCAACGAGGTCTCCCTCGCCAAGGGCGCGAATCCGCGTCTGGACGATGCCATTGCCCGCGTCGGCAAGGAACTGTCGGATCTGAACGACATCGAATACCGCGCGCGTCGGGTGGTCGAACTCATGGCACTGGTGCTCCAAGGCGCACAGTTGGTCCGGCACGGTCATCCCGCCGTCGCCGACGCCTTCTGCGCCTCCCGGCTCGGCGACGATTGGGGTATCGCGCTCGGCACGCTACCGACCGGGGTGAACACCGGCCCGATCATCGAGCGCGGCTTCGTATCCTGAGCCCGCGCAGCGTTGCGTCGCACCGCGCCCGCGCGATTATTCGAGGAAGACCGCGCACCGCAGGGGTGCCGACATCACACAGGTAGAGTCGCTTCAGTGGCCGAGGCACACGTCGAAGTTCCGCTGAGCGTCCTCGCGAAGCGCGTGCGGGCGCGGGCGCACGCGCGTCCCGGACGCTATCTGCTCGGTATCGCCGGTCCGCCGGGCGCGGGCAAATCCACCCTTTCCCTGGCACTGCGCGATGCGCTCAATGCCACTGAGCGCGACGCACTCGATACCCGCGCGCCGATCGCCGAGATCGCGCCGATGGATGGATTCCACCTGTCGAACGCGGCACTGCGCGCGGGTGGCGCCCTTGCCCGCAAGGGCGAGCCGGACACCTTCGACGCGGCGGGTTATGTGGCGGCCCTCGACGCACTGCGCCGCGCCCCGCTGGGCGCCGAGGTGCCGTGGCCCACCTTCGACCGAGCCATCGAGGAGCCGGTCCCCGGCGGCGTCGTGTTCACCGAGCACATCGTGGCCATCACCGAGGGCAACTACCTGCTCCTCGATGCCGAACTCACCGGTGATCCGCACCTCGCCCCGTGGTCGTCGGTGCGCGAGCACCTGGACGAGTGCTGGTACCTCGACGCTCCCCGCGACCTGCTCGCCACCCGACTGCTCGACCGGCACCTGCGCGGCGGCCGCACCCTCGACCAGGCGCGCGTCAAGGTCGACGACAGCGACCTGCGCAATGCCGACCTCGTCGCCGCCACCAGTGTCCGGGCCGACCTGGTGCTGTGTGTCGAGGACGGCCGCTACTTCACCGTCGCGGCGAACGGACACCACTTCACCGCCGCGGCCGAACAGCTCGCCGAGCGATAGCGCGCCGGTCCGTCGCACTCAGCGGTGCGCGCGATACCAGCGAATGAGCGCGTCGGTGGACGAATCGTCCAGTGGCGCGGGATCTTCCGCCGAGGTGAGCAGCGGGGCCAGTGCCAGCGCCTGCTGCTTGCCCAGCTCGACACCCCACTGATCGAAGCTGTCGATACCCCAGATCGCGCCTTCCACGAACACCTGATGTTCGTAGAGTGCGATGAGCTGGCCGACGACCGAGGGCGTGAGCTTGGGCGCGAGAATGGTGGTGCTCGGGCGATTGCCCGGCATCACCTTGTGCGGCACCAGTTTCGGATCGGTGCCCTCGGCGGCGATCTCCTCGGCCGTCTTGCCGAAGGCCAGCACCTTCGTCTGGGCGAACAGATTGCTCATCAGCAGATCGTGCATGCTGCCGGTGCCGTCGGCGGTGGGCAGATCATCGGTGGGCGCGGCGAATCCGAGGAAATCGGCGGGCACCAACCAGGTCCCCTGGTGCAGCAGTTGGTAGAACGCGTGCTGACCATTGGTGCCGGGCTCACCCCAGAAGATCTCACCCGTCGAGGTGCGCACCGGTGAGCCATCGGCACGCACCGACTTGCCGTTGGATTCCATGGTGAGTTGTTGCAGGTAGGCCGGGAAGCGCGCCAGATCATTCGAATACGGCAGTACCGCACGCGATTGCGCGCCGAAGAAGTTCGAGTACCAGACACCGAGCAGACCGAGCAGCACCGGGGCGTTGGCCTCGAGCGGCGCGGTGGCGAAATGCCGGTCCACGGTGTGCATTCCGGCCAGGAATTCGGCGAAGCGCTCCTTGCCGACGGTGGCCATCACCGACAGGCCGATGGCCGAGTCCACCGAGTACCGGCCGCCGACCCAATCCCAGAAGCCGAACATATTCGCGGTGTCGATACCGAAGGCGGCCACCCGCTCGGCATTGGTGGAGACCGCGACGAAATGCTTGGCCACCGCCGCCTCGCCCAGCGCGGCCACCAGCCAGCGCCGGGCCGCCGTGGCATTGGTGAGCGTCTCCAGCGTCGAAAACGTCTTGGAGGCAACGATGAACAGCGTGCGCGCCGGATCGAGTCCGCGCAGCGCCGCCACCATGTCGGCCGGGTCCACATTGGAGACGAAGCGCGCCTCGATCCCCGCGTCGGCGTAGTGGCGCAGCGCCCGGTGCACCATCACCGGACCCAGATCCGACCCGCCGATCCCGATATTGACCACTGTCGTGATGCGCTCCCCGGTGGCCCCGCGCCATTGGCCCGAGCGCAGCGCGTCGGTGAACACGCCCATCCGGCGCAGCACCTCGTGCACCTCGGCCCCGGCGTCGGCGCCGTCGACCATCAGCGACTCCCCTGCGGGCAGGCGCAGCGCGATATGCTCGACAGCCCGGTTCTCGGAGGTGTTGATGTGCTCGCCCCGGAACATCGCCTCGCGCCGGGCGGGCACCTCGGCCTCGCGCGCCAACTCGACCAGCAGCGCGAGCGTCTCCCTGGTGACGCGGTGCTTGGAGTAGTCGATGCGCAGATCGCCCACCTCGATGACGAGGTCGCGCCCGCGCTCGGGATCCTCGGCGAAGTATTCGCGCAGATGTCGTCCGGCGATCGCGCCGTGGTGCTCGTGCAGTTTCCGCCAAGCCGCCGCTTCGGTGATGTCGCTGGTCACGTCCGCCGAGATTACTCACCGACCCGAGCCCCCGCACGATATGTCGCACCCGTGTTTCCGGCGACGTCGGCCGATGCGCCCGGTGAGATTTCCGATGTGCCGCAACGGGGTCCGCCGGAGTACTATCGCGGCTTCGTATGGCCGTACTTGTGCACAGTCGCGACGAGTACGCACACAGCACACAGATGTCGACTGCGAGGCGGCCGCGCGGGTCGGGTGGCGGCCTAGGCTGACCCCATGGTGTCCGAACGCGAAGTTCTCGAATCCGTCCCGACGCGACTGTGGATCGGTGGGCCGGTCGCGGCCACCGGCGGTGCGACCTTCCCGGTGCGCGATCCGGCCACCGGCGAGGTCCTCGCCGAAGTCGCCGACGCCGCCCCGGAGGATGCGGTGCGCGCGCTCGACGCGGCGGTCGCCGTCCAGGCCGAATGGGCCGCGACCCCCGCCAGAGCGCGCGCGGAGATCCTGCGCGCCGTGTATGAGCGGATCATCGAGCGCACAGAGGAATTCGCGCTGCTGATGACCCTCGAGATGGGTAAGGCGCTGCCCGAGAGCCGCAATGAGGTGCGCTACGGCGCCGAGTTCTTCCGCTGGTTCAGCGAGGAGGCGGTCCGGGTGCACGGCCGCTACCTGCACGCGCCGTCGGGGACCGGCCGCATCATGGTGCACAAACAGCCGGTGGGTCCGTGCTTGGCCATCACACCGTGGAACTTCCCGCTGGCCATGGGCACCCGCAAGGTCGGTCCGGCCCTGGCCGCGGGCTGCACCATGATCGTCAAACCGGCCGGGGAGACGCCGCTGACCATGCTGCTGCTGGCTCAACTCTGTCAGGAGGCGGGCCTGCCGGACGGGGTGCTCTCCGTCATCACCACCAGCCGGTCCGGCGCGGTCACCGGGCCGCTGCTCAACGATCCCCGGCTGCGCAAACTCACCTTCACCGGATCCACCGAGGTCGGCCGGAAACTGGTGGCCCAGTCGGCGCACGGCCTGCTGCGCACCTCGATGGAACTCGGCGGCAACGCGCCGTTCGTGGTGTTCGACGACGCCGATATCGATGCCGCCGTCGAGGGCGCGCTGCTGGCGAAGCTGCGCAATGGCGGCGAGGCGTGCACCGCGGCCAATCGCTTCCACGTGCACGAGAGCGTCCGCGAGGAGTTCACCGCCAAGCTGGTGGATGCCATGGCGAGCACGGTGACCATGGGTCCCGGCGCGGATCCGGCCACCACCCTCGGCCCGCTGATCAATGAGCAGCAACTCGACATCGTCACCGAACTGGTCGAGGACGCGGTGTCGGCCGGTGCTCGGGTGCGGCTCGGCGGCAAGGCGCCCGGCGGACCCGGCTGGTTCTATCCGGCCACCGTGCTGAGCGAGGTGCCGCCGCAGGCCAGGATCCTGCGCGAGGAGGTGTTCGGGCCGGTCGCCCCGATCATCGGCTTCGAGACCGAGGCCGAGGGCCTGTCCGCCGCCAATGACACCGAATTCGGTTTGGTCTCCTACGTTTACACGCGCGACCTGGATCGCGCGCTGCGCATCGCCGAGGGGTTGGAGTCGGGCATGGTCGGGGTCAACCGGGGCGTCATCTCCGATCCGGCCGCTCCGTTCGGCGGGGTGAAGGCCTCGGGTTTCGGGCGCGAAGGCGGAATCGAAGGTATCGAGGAGTACCTCAGCACCAAGTACATCGCCCTCACCTGAGAGCCGAGATCCTGCGAAGCAGGCCCTGAGAAGAAGCGACCGCCCCAGGGGGTGCGAACACCCTGGGGCGGCCTTTCGGGTTGCGGCGGGTCAGCGCCGCGGCTCGGGTCGGCGCGCGCGAAATGGCGCGGGCCAAGGCAATTCAGTGACCGAGGCGGCCACGGCCGAGGCGAAGCAGCAACATGGCCAGGGTGTGGCCCTCCTGGCCCAATTCGCTGAAGCGCTCCAGGACCTTCATCTCACGACTGTGCACCAGACGCGGACCGCCGGAGGCCATCCGGGTGCGACCAATGATCCGGGAGACCTCGGTGCGCCGCTTGATAGCGGCGAGGATCTCGGCATCGAGACGGTCGATCTCCTTGCGGAGGTTATCGATCTCGGCCTCGGACTGCGGCAGCGCCGAGTCCGACCCAGTCGTTGTGGCAGGGTTGCCCATCTATTCATCTCCTCGTGTCAGAACAGGCATCGGCGGACGAGCCGAACGCGTTACCGACCGGTTCTTTCACCATAAAACAAGACCTGGCGGGCCGTTTCGCACTTCCCCCAGAATGGTTTGCGCTCAGGGACAAGGTCGGTGATCGGGATATCCGGGGGATAACCACAACCGGTGTCTCGATGGAGCGCTGATCATGTGGCCAGTCTGCCACGGGCTGGTAGCTATGCAAAACACTTCTATTTAGAAATCAGCTGAACGGCGGGTCCTGCGGGTCCGCTCTCGGCATCCGTTCCGGCGGCCCGTGCGGGGAGCGGAGGCGGGGCGAACCGCGAACCAGCCTACGGGACTTCAACTCTGTCGGTGCGCGACGGTAGCGTGGATGGACGATGGACATCACGGTGGCTCCCCACAGCATGACGGACCAGAACCAGGCCACGACGGACCAGAGCCGGACTCTCGGCGGGTCCGATTCGTCGTACGCGGCGGAAGGTTCGGCCGCGTACGGCGCGGAGGTCGCGCGCCGCCGCGCCGAACGCGAGGCGGCCAAGGCCGAGGAGGCCGAGCGCCTATTGGATGGTCTCAACCCGCAGCAGCGTGCCGCCGTCGTGCACACCGGCGCGCCCCTGCTGATCGTGGCGGGCGCGGGCTCGGGCAAGACGGCGGTGCTCACCCGCCGCATCGCCTACCTGCTGGCCGCGCGCGGGGTCACCCCCGGCCAGGTGTTGGCCATCACCTTCACCAATAAGGCCGCCGCGGAGATGCGCGAGCGAGTTATCGGACTGGTCGGTCCGCGTGCCACGAATATGTGGGTATCCACCTTCCATTCGAGCTGTGTGCGTATCCTGCGCGCGCAGGCCGCGCTGTTGCCGGGTTTGAATTCCAATTTCTCCATCTACGATGCCGACGATTCCCGCCGATTACTGACGATGATCAGTCGGGATTTCGACATCGATACCAAAAAATATTCGGCGCGATTGCTGTCCACCGCGATTTCCAATCTCAAGAACGAACTCATCGATCCGGTGCGCGCCGCCGCCGACGCCGAATCCGACGAGACCGAGCTGCCCGCCCTCGTGGCCCGCGTCTACGCCGAGTACCAGCGCCGCCTGCGTGCGGCCAACGCCATGGATTTCGACGACCTGATCGGCGAGACGGTGGCCCTGCTGCAGCGGCATCCGCAGGTCGCCGAGTACTACCGGCGGCGCTTCCGGCACGTCATGGTCGACGAGTATCAGGACACCAACCACGCCCAGTACATACTGGTGCGCGAATTGGTCGGTCACCACGCCGAGGGGGCCGACTCGGTCGAGCCGAGCGAGTTGTGCGTGGTCGGCGACGCCGACCAGTCCATCTACGCCTTCCGCGGCGCGACGATTCGCAATATCGAGGAGTTCGAGCGCGACTTCCCGGATGCGGAAACCATTCTGCTGGAACAGAATTACCGCTCGACCCAGCACATTCTCTCGGCCGCCAACGCGGTCATCGCGCGCAATGAGAACCGCCGCGACAAGAAGCTGTGGACCGATTCCGGCGCGGGGGAGTTGATCGTCGGCTACGTCGCCGACAACGAGCACGACGAGGCGTCGTTCGTGGCCCGCGAGATCGACCGCCTCGTTGATCAGGGCGAGGCCCGCTACGGCGATGTGGCGGTGTTCTACCGCACCAACAACAACTCCCGCGCACTGGAGGAGATCTTCATCCGGATGGGTCTGCCCTACCGGGTGGTGGGCGGCGTCCGCTTCTACGAGCGCAAGGAGGTGCGCGATATCGTCGCCTACCTGCGGGTGCTCGACAATCCCGAGGACGCGGTGAGTATGCGCCGCATCCTCAATACGCCCCGGCGCGGCATCGGCGACCGGGCCGAGGCGTGTGTCGCGGTCCATGCCGATCAGCGCGGTATCGGATTCGCGGCCGCGCTGCGCGATGCCGCCGCAGGCAAGGTGGCGCTGCTCAATACGCGCGCGCAGCGGGCCATCGCGGGCTTCCTGGAACTGTTGGCCGAGATCAGGGCCGCCGGTGTCCAGGAGGATTCGGACTATCCGGATGTCGGCAGTGTGGTGGAGGCCGTGCTGGAGCGCACCGGCTACCGCGCCGAACTGGAGAACTCCGACGACCCGCAGGACGGCGCGCGCCTGGACAACCTGAACGAATTGGTCAGTGTCGCCCGCGAGTTCAGCGCCGAGGCGCACAACAACGCGCAGGCCGCGCGGGCCGAAGGTCTGCTGCCGGACCCCGGCGAGGGCCTGCTGCCCGATGCCGCCGAAGGTGCACCGGATCCGGGTTCGCTGGCCGCCTTCCTGGAGCGAGTCTCCCTGGTGGCCGACGCGGACCAGATTCCCGACGAGGAGTCGGGCGTGGTCACCATGATGACGCTGCACACGGCCAAGGGGCTGGAATTCCCGGTCGTCTTCGTCACCGGCTGGGAGGACGGCCAGTTCCCGCATATGCGGGCGCTCGGCGATCCCACCGAACTGGCCGAGGAGCGCCGCCTCGCCTACGTCGGTATCACCCGTGCCCGGCAGCGCCTCTACCTCAGCCGCGCGGTGGTCCGCTCGGGTTGGGGTCAGCCAGTGTCCAATCCGGAATCCCGCTTCCTCCAGGAGATTCCGGGGCATCTGCTGCAGTGGCGGCGACTCGAGCCTGCCGGATCCCGCGCCGGTCGCGGGCTGCGCGGCCAGGACGAGGGCGGGGAGCGCGACTGGACGCGCGGCGAGGGCTGGTCCGAGGCCAGGCCCGGTCTGCGCGAGCGCGGCCCGCGCAGGCCCGCCCCCGGTGGCGCGGCCCGCAACAATACGAATCTCGTTCTCGCGGTGGGCGATCGGGTCAGCGACGACAAGTACGGACTCGGGCGGGTGATCGCCGCGGAGGGTTTCGGCCCGCTCGCCACGGTCACCATCGATTTCGGTACGGCGGGCAAGATCCGATTGATTCCGCAGTACAGCCGGACACTGGTCAAGCTCTAGGCTCGCCGCGGAATGTCAGCTCGGAATTCCCGAGCCCTCGCCGAGGTTCAGTCGCGTTCGGGTCCGAGGCTGATGCCTCGGGTGGCGAGCCAGGGCATCGGGTCTATACGGTTGGTGCCATTGAGCCACACCTCGAAATGGCAGTGCGGGCCGGTGGATTCGCCGCGATTGCCGACGGTGGCGATCTGATCGCCCGCGAGGACGCGCTGCCCCACCGAGACGGTCGCGGTGTTGATGTGGCCGTAGACGGTGACGGTGCCGTCGTCGCCGAGCACCCGCACCCACATGCCGAATCCGGCGGCCGGACCCGCATCGATAATGGTGCCGTCCTCGACCGCGACGATCGGGGTGCCGATCGGTGCGGCCATATCGACGCCGGGATGCAGTACGCCCCAGCGCTGGCCGTATGGAGAGGTGAAGGTGCCGGAGGTGAACTTCATGAACAGCGGCCGCAGCTTGGCCTGTGCCTCGGCGGCCAATTCCTCGGCGAAGGCGGCGCCATTGCCGAGCATGTCATTGAATTGGCCGATATTCGCCGGGCTCGCGGTGCTGAGCAGTTGTGGCGCATCGGTATTGGGGGCGGGTGCGACATTGTTGTCGCCGACCGGCGCGAGTGACCGCGACTGCCCGACCGCTTGATATTCGACGGTGGAATCGGAGGTGGTGCCCACCCCGGCGAAAGCATTCTGACCTGCGGCGACGACCGCGCCCGCGGCCACGGCCACGACGGCGGCGCGCCCTTTGAGCGCGGTGGGCGGTGCGGGGACCCGATGCGCCCCACCCTTGCGCGGCTGCACGACCTGTCTGGATCGGGAGGGGATGAAGGCCCTGGTGGCCCGGCGCAGCGGGTCTTCGGGCGCGTCCTGCGTCTGCTCTCGCGAATCGTCCGGCTGGTCCGACCACTGCTGCGGATGCTGCGGATCCGACCACGGTTCGGGATCGTCGTCCCATCCGGTATTGTGTGAAAATGCTTGGGGCCGAGGTGAATACGCCGAATAGCCGGTGCTGCCCGCGTCGGCGGGACCGGACCACCGGTCGGATTCCCAACCGAAACCCTGGTCGGCATTCCATTCGGAATCGGCCGCGCCCCAGTCGGATTCGCGACCGGATCGCCACCCGTATTCGTCGCGTTCGGAATCCGCACGCGGCCAAGGCTCCTCGGCGGCCCAATCGTCGGAGGTTTGCAGGCTGCTGATCAGATCCTTCGCCCGGATCTGACCGCCGTCGGTGCGGCGGGTGCGTGTTCTGCTCATAGGGGGGACCGGACCATGCGGGAATTCTGGACGTGCATAGAGCTTTTCATCCTCCGGTCGGGCAGCCGTGTGGATAGTCGGTCGGGGCGAACATCTCTGAGCAGGGACGGCGGAGCGGACCGCATTGTCCGGCGCTCGGAAGTCTGAAGGGTATCAGGCGCGCTCGATGCCGAGACTGATACCGCGAGTAGCCAACCAGGGCAGCGGATCCACCTTGTCGACCCCGTTGAGCCACACTTCGAAATGACAGTGCGGTCCGGTGGAGAACCCGCGATTGCCGACGGTGGCGATCTGGTCGCCCGCCGTGACGCGCTGACCCTGCGACACCGTGGTGGTGTCGACATGGCCGTAGATGGTGACGGTGCCGTCGTCGTGCAGGACGCGCACCCACATCCCGAATCCGGCGGCAGGCCCCGCCTCGATGATGGTGCCGTCGGCGACGGAGTAGATGGGGGTGCCGATGGGCGCGGCCACATCCACGCCCAGATGCTGTACGCCCCAGCGTGCGCCGAAGCCGGAGGTAAACGTGCCCGCGGCGAAATGGGTGAACAGCGGGCGCAGTTTCGCGGCCTCCTGGGCGGCGAGGTCCTGCGCGAACTTCTGACCCTTTTGCAGGATGTCGTTGAACTGTTCGAGATTGGCCGGGGCCGAGACATTCAGTACCTGCGGCGATTCCGCGTTCGCGGTCGGATCGACGGTACTGACGGATTGGTTGGCGATCTCGTGGAGTTGGCCGCCCGCCTGATAGTCGACCGGCTGCGCGGACTGGCCCGGTGCGGCCATAGCGGCCTGGCCCGCGGCGACGAAAGCGCCCGCGGCGACGGCCGCGACCGCGGCCCGACCCTTGAGGGCGGTGGGCGGGGCGGGCATCCGGTGCGCGCCGCCGCGGCGGGCGGGGCGGGTGCCGGGAAGCACAGTGGGGGTGGCGATTTCGCGACCCTCGTCGGTCCAGGGTTGGTCGGAAGCCGATTCGGTGGACCAATCCTCGGCATTCCAGGAATCTCCGGACCAGTCGTCCTCGGCCTCCCAGGACTCCTCCGGCCAGTCGCCGCGGGCCGGCCAGGCGTCGGCCACCGGCCAGGCTTGATCCGGCGCGCCGCCCTCGGAGTACGAGGGACTATAGGGATCGCCTTCGTCGGCGGGATATGCGTCGCGGTACCGGAATTCGGTATGCGTGGGCTCGGGGGCATAGGTCGAGCGAGGGTTCATCGGGTGCGCCACCTTGTAGAGCGAGTGGTAGCGATCGTCTTGTCATCAGGGCCGGCTATCTTGTCACCGGGGCTGCGGCGGTGCGTCTGCGGAGCGGGGTGCTGCGTCAAGCTTGCCGTCCTCCTAGTCGTGACCTTGCTGTGACATCGACCGCCTCAACGGTAACGAAACGATTGCGAGGTCTGCAAGCGCTCCGGATAATCTGGCGGAACATGTGAGATTGATCACGGTAACGCACCGGAATATCCCATGATCCGGCGCGGGATTCGATGCGCGTTCACAACGACGGCGTGTAGTTGACCGGCTTCGGTCCGGGCATGGGCCGCTCTACCTGCCGTGCGGTCCGCGCGGGCGCTTTTCCTACTCGTGAGTAGCCTTGTCCAGCGGTTTTGCCGATCCGCGTAAAAGCCGGTGACCTGCGCCACTTAGGATGTACGTGGCCGTTGGGCCGTCCATGTGACTGATTAAAGTCCGATCCAGACCCGCTTCCGACGTCGGGCCGCCAACCAAAGACGTTGTCATCGCAACGCAGACGAGATGGTGAGTACATGGATCTCTTCGAATATCAGGCGAAGGAGCTCTTCGTTAAGCACGGAGTTCCCTCGTCCGAGGGCCGCGTCACGGATACGGCCGAGGAAGCCCGCGCCATCGCGGTCGAAATCGGCAAGCCCGTGATGATCAAGGCCCAGGTGAAGACCGGTGGCCGCGGCAAGGCGGGCGGCGTGAAGTACGCGGCCGGCCCCGATGACGCGCTCACCCACGCGCAGAACATCCTCGGCCTGGACATCAAGGGCCACATCGTGAAGAAGCTCCTGGTCGCCGAGGCCAAGGACATCGCGGAGGAGTACTACATCTCCTTCCTGCTCGACCGCGCCAACCGCACCTACCTGGCCATGTGCTCGGTCGAGGGCGGTATGGAAATCGAGGAGGTGGCCGCCACCAAGCCCGAGCGGCTGGCCAAGGTGCCCGTCGACGCCGTGAAGGGTGTCGACCTGGCCTTCGCCCGGTCCATCGCCGAGCAGGGCCACCTGCCCGCCGATGTGCTCGACGCCGCGGCCGTGACCATCCAGAAGCTCTGGGAGGTCTTCATCGCCGAGGATGCCACCCTGGTCGAGGTCAACCCGCTGGTCCGCACCCCGGACAACGAGATCCTCGCCCTCGACGGCAAGGTCACCCTGGATGAGAACGCCGAGTTCCGCCATCCCGATCACGCGGCCTTCGCCGACAAGGAGGCCACGGACCCGCTGGAGCTCAAGGCCAAGGAGAACGACCTCAACTACGTCAAGCTCGACGGGTCGGTCGGCATCATCGGCAATGGCGCGGGCCTGGTCATGTCCACCCTCGACGTGGTCGCCTACGCCGGTGCGAACCACGGCGGCGTGAAGCCCGCCAACTTCCTCGATATCGGCGGCGGCGCCTCGGCCGAGGTCATGGCGGCGGGCCTGGATGTCATCCTGGGCGACGCGCAGGTCAAGAGCGTCTTCGTGAATGTGTTCGGCGGTATCACCGCCTGTGACGCGGTGGCCAATGGCATCGTCAAGGCCCTGGAGATCCTGGGCGCGACCGCCACCAAGCCGCTGGTCGTCCGCCTGGACGGCAACCGCGTCGAAGAGGGTCGCAAGATCCTCGCCGAGGCCGCGCACCCGCTGGTGACGCTGGCGCAGACAATGGACGAAGGCGCCGACAAGGCCGCCGAACTGGCTGCCGCCCGATAAGACGGCCGAGTAAGGGACGAAAACTCATGTCTATCTTCCTGAACAAGGATTCCAAGGTCATCGTCCAGGGCATCACCGGCGGCGAGGGCACCAAGCACACCGCGCTGATGCTGAAGGCGGGCACGCAGGTGGTCGGCGGTGTGAATGCGCGCAAGGCGGGCACCACCGTCGCGCACACCGCGAAGGACGGTTCGGCCGTCGAACTGCCGGTATTCGGCACGGTGGCCGAGGCCATCAAGGAGACCGGCGCGGACGTCTCGATCGCCTTCGTGCCGCCGAAGTTCGCCAAGGACGCCATCATCGAGGCCATCGATGCGGAGATCCCGCTGCTGGTGGTCATCACCGAGGGCATCCCGGTGCAGGACACCGCCTACGCGTGGGCCTACAACCTGGAAAAGGGCAACAAGACCCGCATCATCGGCCCGAACTGCCCCGGCATCATCACCCCCGGTGAGTCGCTGGTCGGCATCACCCCGGCCAATATCACCGGCAAGGGTCCGGTCGGCCTGGTGTCCAAGTCGGGCACGCTGACCTACCAGATGATGTACGAACTGCGCGATTTCGGTTTCTCCACCTCCATCGGCATCGGTGGCGACCCGGTCATCGGCACCACCCACATCGACGCCATCGCGGCGTTCGAGCAGGATCCCGAGACCAAGCTCATCGTGATGATCGGCGAGATCGGCGGCGACGCCGAGGAGCGCGCCGCAGAGTACATCAAGGCCAATGTCACCAAGCCGGTCGTCGGCTACGTGGCGGGCTTCACCGCCCCCGAGGGCAAGACCATGGGCCACGCGGGCGCCATTGTCTCCGGTTCGTCGGGCACCGCCCAGGCGAAGAAGGAGGCGCTGGAGGCCGCGGGTGTGAAGGTCGGCAAGACGCCGTCCGAGACCGCCGCGTTGGCCCGCGAGATCCTGGAAAAGGCTTCGATCACCGCCTGAGCCGCGGTCGGGAAACAGCCTGATCCACGCGCGAAACAATAAGGCCGCCCACCGGATTCGGTGGGCGGCCTTATTCGTGCCGGTCTCAGAACAGTGTGAACCGAATGACCGAGGCCAGTCCGAAGGCCAGGCTGTACACCGCGAACGGCAGCAGCGAATTGGATTTGAAGTAGCGCTCGAGGAATTTCACCGCGAACCAGGCCGCCGCACCGGCCACGATCGAGCCGACCAGCACCTGACCCAGGATGCCCTCGCCCTGCGGACCAGCCAGCGTCGGCAGCTTGAGCACACCCGCGGCCAGGATGACCGGGGTGGCCAGCAGGAAGGCGAACTTCGCCGAATCCTCGTGATCGAGTCCGCGCAGCAGTCCGCCGACCATGGTCATGCCCGAGCGGCTGATGCCCGCGAACAGCGCACCGGTCTGCGCCACCCCGATGCCGAGCGCATCCTTCACCGAGAGGCGCGCCAGCCTGGTCTCGCTGTCGGGCTCCGGATCGACCGGCAGGCCGCGCGACTCGTCGTGGTGGCGGGCCTCGGCCTCGGCGAAGGCGCGGCCGTAGTCGGCCAGCGACGGCTGGCTGCGGCGGCGCAGCACCTCGCCGCCGATGAGGACGAAGCCATTGAGCGTCAGGAAGATTCCGGCCGAGACGGGTTTGGCGAACAGTGTCCGCAGCGGATGCTCCAGTGCCAGACCGAGCACACCGACCGGCACCGTGGCCAGGATGATCAGCCAGGCCAGCCGCTGACTCGAGGTCTCGATCCGGCGGGTGCGCAGCGTGGTGCAGAAGCCGACGATGATATTGATCCAGTCGCGCCAATAGAATCCGAGCAGCGCGATGGCCGTGGCCACGTGCAGGCCGACCACGAAGGCAAGGTAGGGGGTGCCCTTGTCGGAGTCGCCCTGGGTGACCAGTTGGCTCCACGATCCGCCGATCCAGGCCGGGACCAGCACCGAATGGCCAAGACTCGAGATGGGGAAGAGTTCGGTTACGCCTTGAAGTAGGCCGATGATCACGGCTTGGGTGTAGGTCAGCATCGTGCAACAGCCTCGCATGTCGCGCGCCGTCGCGCCCACCGGGTGAGGTCAACCGCGACAACCCTTTCCGCGTGCCATGCTTTGGGCGTGGACGTACTGGGGTTGGGTCCAGTGCAAGTGTGGGCCGAGGGTAGGGCCGTGGCCATCGACCGCCCGCTGGAGCGGGCCGTACTGGTGCGGTTGGCGCTGGCCAATCGGGTCGCGGTGCCCGATGCGCGGCTGGCCAGGGATCTGTGGGGCGCCGAGATCGAGCGCCCGGTGCAGCGGTTGCGGGTGGTGGTGTCGCGGCTGCGGGCCACGCTCGGCGCGCACGCCGGGGTGATCGCGCGGACCCCCGCCGGCTATCAGACCTCGGCGGTGGTCGCCGATCTGCTCGCCGCCGAGGCGGCCGCCCAGCGCATGCACACCGCGCAGCGCGGCGGCGACTGGCCCGTCATCGCGGAGTCGGCGCGGGCGGCGCTGTCGCTGTGGCGCGGTGAGGCGCTGGCCGATCTGCGGGCCATCCCGTTCGCCAGGATCGAGGGCGAACGACTCGACGACTGGCGGCTGATGCTCACCGTGGCCGGGTTGCAGGCGAATCTGGAACTCGGCGCGCCGGACGAGGTGGTGACCGAGTTGGCCGCTCTGGTGGCCCGATATCCGCTGCACGAACCGCTGGGTTGTCTGCTGGCGTTGGCGCTGTATCGCAGCGGTCGGCAGGGTGCGGCGCTGGAGCGGCTGGCCCGGTTGCGTCGGGTTTTGGCCGAGGAACTGGGGGTCGATCCGGCGCCGGATACCGCGAGGCTGGAAATGCGCATCCTGGATCACGATCCGGCGCTGCGCGCGGCGGCGAGTGTCGAATTATTCATGGACGCACCGGTTTCAGCGGGGAGCGTGGCGACGGAAGCGCCGGTGACCGGTCCTGTCACCAGCTTTCTCGGACGTGGGCGCGAATTCGCCGCACTCAGTGCGCGTTCGGCCCGGCCGGGCCTGATCACGGTGACCGGAGTGGCGGGCAGTGGGAAGTCGCGGCTCGCGATCGAATTGGCCAGGGCCGCCGCGAATTCCGGTCGGCGGGTGGTTCATGTCGAATTGGCCCCGCTCACCGGGGACGACGATGTGGCGCCCGCCGGGATGGCCGCGCTGGAATCCGCCGGACTGCTCGACGGGACCGACGATCCGGTGGCCGCGTTCGGTCCGCAGGTGCTGCTGATCCTGGACAATGCCGAGCATGTGCGTCGCGGTGTGCGTGAATTCATCCGGACGGCAACGGGTTCCAGCGTTCTGGTGACCTCGCAGGCCCCGCTGGGCGCGCCGGGGGAGTCGGTGTATCCGCTCGGTCCCTTGGATCGCGGTGTCGCGGTGGCCCTGTTCACCGAGCGGGCCGGACTCGGCGGACTGGTCACCGCCGCCGAACGCGAAGACGTGGTGCGTATCTGCGCGGCCCTCGACTGGCTGCCGCTCGGCATCGAGTTGGCGGCCGGACTGACCAGGACGCTCACCATCGCCCAGTTGGCCACCCGCATCGATGACCGGGTCCGCCTGCTGGTCGGCGGGGCGCGCAACGCGGGCGGCGGGCGACACACCAGCTTGCGCGTCGCCTTGGACTGGAGTCATGAACTGCTCGCGGATCGGGAGCGCGCGGTTCTGCGCCGGCTCGGTGTTTTCGCGGGCGGTTGCACGCTCGAGGCCGCCGAGGCGGTGCTGCCCGATCCGGGAGGTGGGATCGCCATGGAGGTCGGCGATATCGCGCCCGCACTGGCGGATCTGGTGAACCGCAGCCTGGTGTCCGTCCAATCCGACAGCGGCACAAGGCGATTCACACTGTTGGAAACGGTGCGCGACTATGCGCTGTCCCGTGCGGCCGAGGCGGGCGAGCTCGAGGCGCTGCGCGCGGCCCACCTGTCATGGTGCCGGGACTTGGTCGCCGTCGCGGGCGCGCCGGACGATTTCGCCGCCGCCGAGGCGGTGGCCTCGGTATTCGCCGAATGGCCGAATATCCTCGCCGCGCTCGAGCACGCGCCGGGCACCCCGCGCGCCGCCGACGGGCTGCGACTGGCCAATGCCATGCATGTGCCGTGGCTGGCGCGGGCCTGGTTCCCGGAGGCCCGCAAACACTTCTCCGCTTTGGTGGTGGACGCCATCGACCTGCCCCCGGCGGAACTCGCGCAGGCCCTGAGCCACTACGGATTCCACGAACTCATGGGCGGAGCACTGGAGCGGGCCGCCGATCTGCTCGCGCGCGCCGCCGAGGTGGCCGCACCGCTCGGTGACGCCGAACCGGGGCAGACGGTGCGCTACTACCAGGGCATCGTCGATATCGAACGGGCGCGGCTGAGCACCGCGATCGAACACCTGCGCACCGGTGAGGCACTGGCCGAGCGCGACAGTCAGGCCGCCTCCTTCGCCGACGCGCTCGGCACCGCGCTGCTCTATTCGGGCGACGCCGTCGGCGCGCTGGCCGCCTACCGGCGCTCGGCGGAATTCGACAAGGCCGCCAATGACGAGCACGGTCTGTCCCGAGGGCTGAGCAATGAGGCCAAGGCGCTGCTCGACCTCGGCGACACCGCCGCCGCGCTGGCGGCGGTGGAACAGTCCGACCGCTACGCCCGCCGACTCGACGACCGCCAGATCCTGCCGCTCAACGATCTGACCAGGGCCGCCGTCGCCCGCGCCGCGGGTGAGCTCGACGCGGCCGAATCCTATTGCCGCGCCGCGTTCGAACACGAGGGCGCGACCACGGGCATGGCCCGCGTCGACTTGGCCGACGTGCTCATCGTCAAGGGGGAGTGGGCGGAGGCCGCGACCTTGCTCGACGGTTTGCGCGGGAGGGCGTACGGCATTCCGCTGCTGGCCGCGCGGGCCGTGGAGACCTCGTTGCGCGCGGCGCGCGGCGACGCGATCGGGGCGGCGGAGTTGGCCGCGACGCTGCGGGCGGAGTTCGTCGCGACCGGATTCGGCTGGCATCGCTACGCGGACCGAATCCTGGTCCCGAACAGGTGAGTCGCGGTCGCGAAGCGGGTCGGTCGAGGATGACCGGAGGCCAACAGTGCAGTAGCGTCGGAACGAGATAGACGTCGCGAAGACCAGACCGTGAAGATCAGCCAGAGCACGACTCGACCTAGGAGACGACGACATGTCATACCCGACCGGGGGCTCCGGGTACAACGCACCCGCGCCGACGCCCGCCGCCCAGCCCGCCTTCGGCGGCGCCAGTACCGGATCGAGCGCGACCGGCAAAGGTCTGCCGTATTTCCTGACGATCGGCGTGCTCGCGCTCGGCGTGATCAACTTCCTGCTCGGCTTCCTCCCGTACGCCACCAGCAGCGTGCTGCGGACCAGCAAGACCGTCAGCCTGTTCGACGGCGGCATCGGCTTCGGCTCCCCGCTGCTGACCATCGTGCTCGCGGCCGGCGTGCTCGCGGGATTGTCGCTGCTGCCCAAACAGGATTGGACGGGTGTCGCGGCGGCGCTGTCGGTGGCGGGCTTCCTCGGCCTGCTGTTCCAGTCCTTCAAACTCGGCGACGCGGTGAAGCTCGAGTGGGGCGCGTACGTCGTGCTGTTCCTGGTGTTCGTGCAGGCCGCGCTGGCGGTGGCGACGCTGCTGTTCGAGGCGGGCATTCTGACCGCGCCTGCGCCGAAACCCGCCGCGCCCGCCGGTTACGGCGCGGGCTACGGTCAGCAGTCCTATGGTCAGCAGGGCTACGGCCAGACCCAGCAGCCCCAGCAGACCTACGCCGCCCAGCAGTCGCCGTACGGCCAGCAGCAGCCCTACGCTCAGCCCGGTTACGCGCAGCAGGCGCAGCCGCAGAACCCGTACGGTCAGGCCCAGCAGCCCGGCTACGCCCCGCCGACCCAGCAGTACCAGGGCCAGCAGTCGCCCTACGGCCAGCCTGCGGGCTACCCCGCCGGTTACGGTGTCGCGCCGCAGCAGGCCCAGCCGTCCGAGCCCGCCGCGGGCCAGCACTACGGCGCCGCGCAGCCGGGTCAGCAGCAGCCGTATGGATCGCTGAATTTCGGTCAGGCGCAACAGGGTTCGACTCAGCAGCCCGCGCAGTCGGGGCAGCCGTTCGGCACCGAGCAGAGTGCCGATCCGGCGGCGGACGCGACGCACCAGTTCCGTCCCACCGACGAGAACAAGTAGTCGAATCAGGTGGCGGCGCGCCTCCCGTGGCGCGTCCGGCGAACTGCCACGCTGAAATGTCATGAGCTCCCAGAGGAATTCGGTCGTGCGCCGCACCGAGGAAGCACGAGCGGCGAGAGCGCCCCTACGTCCGCCGCCGCGACAGCGCCCGCGTGAGGACGCCGACGAGCCGGGATTTCTGTCGCTGACCCCCGAGCGGGGCCGGGCGCTGCTGCTCGTCGCGGCGCGTCCCTCGGCTTTCGCGGTCATCGGTCTCGCGGTCCTGGTGCTCGCCGCGCTGCTCACCTCCGGCGGGGGCATGGGCGGCGTCTCGGCCGCGCTCGCGGCGAGTTGGTTCGCCACGCATCAGATTCCGCTGGTCATCGGGAAGACGACGCTCGGCCTGCTGCCCCTGCTGCCGACGGGGCTGCTGCTGTGGGCGGCGGCCCGCGAATGCGCCCGCGCGGTGGAGTCGGGCGCGACCCGACGCGATCTGGGCTGGATTCTCGGTGCGTCCCTGGCCGGACCGCTGCTGATCACTGCGGTCTGTCTTGCCGTCGCCGAGGACGCTTCCGGCGTGGTCGCGCTGCAACCGCCCAATTCACTGGCCGCCTTCGGCTGGGTCGGCGGACTGCATCTGGTCGCGGCAGTGGTCGGTATCGCCGGTCGGGTCCTGCGGCAGCGGACCGCGCCCGCGCTGCTGCCCGACTGGGTGCTGGTCGGGGCGCACTTCGCGGGGCGCACCGCGCTGCGGCTGCTCGCCGGTGCGGCGGCCGTGACCGTGCTTTCCTTCCTCGCGCACTGGTCGCGTCTCGGCGAGATGTACCGGTCGGCGGGGAATGCCGCCGGGGCGATCGGTCTGAGCGTGCTCGCACTGGGCTATCTGCCGAATGCGGTGCTGCTCGCGGTGGGGGTGCTGGTGGGTTCGACCGCGCAGTTCGGTACCGCTTCGATCGGGCTGTTCTCCGTTGTCGGCGGGCCGATTCCGGCGGTGCCGATCATGGCGGTCCTGCCCGAAGGACCGGCTTCGGGCTGGTGGGCGGTGCTGCTGGTGGTTCCGGTGGGCGTCGGCGCGCTCGGCGGACTCGACTGCGCGCGCACCTCGCACGACCGGGTCACCGCCCCGTGGGCCACCCTGCTGTCCTCGGCATTGGCGGCGCTGCTGTTGGCGGTGGGCGCGCAAGCGGCAGGGGGCGAACTCGGCAATTTCGGCCGGGTCGGTCCGGACCTGCCCTTCTTCGTGCTGCTGACCTTCGTCTGCCTTGCCGTTCCCGGCTATATCGGGTTGGTGATCGCCCGCTGGTTCGTGGTGCCGGTAACGCCGCTGGCGGACAGATACGCGCAGGCCGACGATCGCTACGATCCGGAGCCCGACGACGAATTGGATTACTACGCCGACGATTACGACGACTATCACCCGGACGACCACTACGACGCGGACGACCGCTACGACGACTATCCCGACCACGAGGGACCCGATCCCGAGGACGAACGCGACGATGAACTCATCGATGCCGAACTCATCGATGCCGAATTGGTCGACGCCGAAGTCGTGGCGGACCAGCCCGCGCTGAGCACCCGGGCGGCGCCCGAGCAGGCCCCCGACATTGTGGACGCGGAGGTGGTCGAGCCCGATCAGCCCGAGAGCGGACCCGCCGCTCGGCACTGAATTCGGGCAGTGCCGGGCTGGGAACGATCGCGCCCGGCGGGCCTACTACGCTAGGGCCTGTGTCGAAGTCTCATCCGGCGCCTCCGCGGCCCAGCTCGCCGCCTGGCCGCGTTGTCGTCGTCCCCGATACAACACCGGTATCGGGAACTCCTCCGCCTTGCCAGGCGACGAGCTGAGCCACGGATGCATCCGAATGAGACTTCGACACAGGCCCTAGTCGCGGCGGTACTCGTCCGCCGTTCGACCTACACGCAGGAGTAGTGCGCTGACGACCCCGCATGTCACCAGGGTGCCCGCCTCGGTACCGGCCGCTGTCGTCGTGCTCGCCTCGGGCACCGGATCCCTGCTGCGCTCCCTGCTCGACGCCGCGGCCGCGCCCGGCTACCCGGCCCGTATCGCGGCGGTGGGCGTGGACCGGGATTGCCCGGCCACCGCACACGCCGAACAGGCGGGCGTCCCGCATTTCCGGGTGGCGCTCACCGACTTTCCCGATCGCGCCGCATGGGATGTCGCGCTCGCGGACGTCGTCGCCGCCTACTCGCCCGATTTGGTGGTCTCGGCCGGATTCATGAAAATCCTCGGCCCGGCGTTCCTGGAGCGCTTCGGCGGCCGCATTCTGAATACCCATCCCGCGCTGCTGCCGTCGTTTCCCGGCGCGCACGGGGTGCGCGACGCGCTGGCCTACGGCGTGAAGGTCACCGGTTCGACCGTGCACCTCGTGGACGCGGGTGTGGACACCGGGCCGATCCTCGCGCAGGAGGCGGTGTCGGTGCGGCCCGACGACGACGAGGCCGGTCTGCACGAGCGCATCAAGGTTGTCGAGCGACGGTTGCTGGCGGAGGTTGTCGCCGCCGTCGCGACGCGCGGCATTGTCTCCGACGGACGAAAGGCAGTATTTCCGTGACCAGCGAACGCAGGCCGATCAGCAGGGCTTTGGTGAGCGTCTACGACAAGACCGGGTTGATCGAGTTGGCGAGCGGATTGCACGCCGCCGGTGTCGAGTTGGTCTCGACCGGATCCACCGCGGGCCGGATCGCCGACGCGGGCATCCCGGTGACGAAGGTGGAGGATCTGACCGGCTTCCCCGAGACGCTGGACGGCCGGGTCAAGACGCTGCATCCGCGGGTGCACGCGGGCATCCTCGCCGATTCGCGCAAGCAGGAGCACGTCGACCAGTTGGTCGAACTCGGCGTCGAGGCGTTCGAGCTCGTGGTGGTGAATCTGTACCCGTTCACCGAGACGGTGGCCGGCGGTGCCAGTGTCGACGAGTGCGTTGAGCAGATCGATATCGGCGGGCCGTCCATGGTGCGGGCGGCGGCCAAGAACCACCCCTCGGTCGCGGTGGTCGTCTCGACCGGCGACTACGACAGCGTGCTGGAGTCGGTGCGCCTCGGCGGTTTCACCCTGGCCGAGCGGACCGCCTTGGCCGCCAAGGCTTTCCAGCACACCGCCACCTACGATGTCGCGGTCGCGAGCTGGATGACGAATGTGGCCGTGCCCGCTTCGGGCGCGGAATCGGAAGGGCCGCTGCAGTTCCCGGAGTGGATCGGTGCCACGTGGCAGCGCGAATCGGTGCTGCGCTACGGCGAGAACCCGCACCAGGGCGCGGCGCTGTACACCGGTAGCGGTGCGCGCGGGCTGGCGCAGGCAAAGCAGTTGCACGGCAAGGAGATGTCGTACAACAACTACACCGATGCCGATGCCGCCTGGCGGGCCGCCTATGATTTCGACGCGCCTGCCGTCGCCGTGATCAAACATGCCAATCCGTGCGGTATCGCGGTGGGCGCGGATATCGCCGAGGCGCACCGCAAGGCGCACGCCACCGATCCGGTCTCGGCCTACGGCGGTGTCATCGCGGCCAATCGCGAGGTCTCGGTGGAGATGGCCGAGCAGGTGGCCGAGATCTTCACCGAGGTCATCGTGGCCCCCGGCTACGCCGATGGCGCGGTGGAGGTCTTGGGACGCAAGAAGAATGTGCGGGTCCTGATCGCCGATCCCGCCGTGCGCAAGGGCGCCGAGCTGCGTCCGGTCAGCGGTGGTGCGCTGCTGCAGGAGCGCGACATCCTGGACGCGGCGGGCGACGACCCGTCGGCGTGGACGCTGGCGGCGGGCGAGCCGGCCGACGCGGCGACCCTGCGCGATCTCGAATTCGCCTGGCGCGCCTGCCGTGCCGTCAAATCCAATGCGATCCTGCTCGCCGACGACGGCGCGGCGGTCGGTGTGGGTATGGGGCAGGTCAACCGGGTCGACTCGTGCAAGCTCGCGGTGGAGCGGGCGGGTGAGCGGGCCAAGGGTGCGGTCGCGGCCTCGGACGCCTTCTTCCCCTTCTCCGACGGTCCGCAGATCCTGGTCGGCGCGGGTGTGCGCGCCATTGTGCATCCCGGCGGTTCCATTCGCGACAAGGACACCATCGAGCTGTGCCGCGAGGCGGGCGTGACCCTCTACCTCACCGGTTCGCGCCACTTCGCGCACTGATTCGCGCCGTCGCGAGCCCGGCCCGGAAACCACTGGGCCGGGCTCGTTTTCGTTCGGTCCTATGCGGCGCTGAGCACCTGGCGCTGTCCGAGCGGGGATTTCAGCGGCACCTCCAGGGTGCCGAAGACCGCGACCATGGTGCACATGCGGCCGACGGCCGCGGGGCGGGTGCCCGAGCGCAGTTCCACGGTGACGGATTTGTCGGTCTCGGTGACCGAGGCGTCGACGCCGTAGCATTCCGGCGCGCCCGACTGGAAGTTCACCGCGATCCTGTCCTCGGCCACCTTTCGCCACGACGGGAAGGAAATGGCGTGCGCGCCAACGATTGTGGGATCGGCGGTGAAGTCGCGGCCGAGACCCGCACCGGTGTCCTGGACCGGGGTGCTCGGCGCGGAACTGCGCGCCGATCCGGTATTCCCCTGTGCGGCACCGCTATCCGAGCCGGAGCAACCTGCGGCGGCGAGGCCGAGCAGTGCGGTGGCGAACAGCGCCGCGGCGCGCGCGGGCGAGATCCGTTGCATGGGGGCCACCCTAATCCAGCCTGCCCGCACCGCTCGGCCGACCCCGCAGCAAACCCGCACGGGCACCGGCCGGTCTGTGCGCCAAGCGAACACAGTAGCGAACGCCACACAGTGAACTTTCCGCGAACCCTGCGCGTAATCCTCCCGCAACGGCGGCACTCGCGTTAGCTTAGGACCTGATGCGCGCCAGGGCTCTTCGGGCGGTATCGGATTCGATGCTCTGCACAGTAACTCTCGAAAGGAACAACGTGGGCGACACGCTGCGCGTAGGAGAACAGCTGGGACTCGGGCAGTCCCTCACCGGCGGTGCGTACACCCTGACGCTGCAGGCCGACGGAAACCTGGTGCTGTCGGAGCCGGGTGGGAATGTCGTGTGGTCCACCCTGACGCACAATCAGGGCGTCGAGCGCGCGGTGCTGCAGGAGGACGGCAACTTCGTTCTCTACAAGGGTGACGGCGCGGCCTGGTCCACCGAGACCAACGGCCGCTCGGCCGATCGTCTGGTCGTACAGCCCGACCGCAATGTCGTGCTCTACGGCACCGACGGTGGCGCGCTGTGGGCCTCGGAGACCAACACCGACACCCCGCTGCCCGCGCCGGAGCCCGCCCCGGCCGCGCCGGTGGCCGAGCCGGCCGCCGAGGAGGTTCCGCCGCCGCCCGCCGCCCAGACCTACACCGTAGAGCCGGGCGACACCCTGTGGGCCATCGCCGAGCGCTTCTACGGCGACGGCAACCGCTACCAGGAGATCGCCGCCGCCAGCGGCATCGACAACCCGGACCTGATCAATCCGGGCCAGGTGCTGACCATCCCGTAGGGTCGAAACCCCTTCGGTGCCAAGAGAAAAAGACCCCCGGTGGTTTGAACCATCGGGGGTCTTTTCCGCTTGGGGGTCAGCGGCTGGTGAACGGCAGCAGGGCCATCTCGCGCGCGTTCTTGACCGCGACGGCGACCTGCCGCTGCTGCTGCGGGGTGAGCCCGGTGACGCGGCGGCTGCGGATCTTGCCTCGGTCGGAGATGAACGTGCGCAGCAGGTTCACGTCCTTGTAGTCGACCGTTTCGACACCCGCGGCGATGAGCGGGTTCTTCTTCGGGCGCCGGGCCTGCTCAGCGCGAACCTTCTTCGACGGTGCTCGCTTGACTGCCATATGACGGGTTCCTTCTCAGGAGATCAGTGGTTGCCTACCAGCTCGATTTGCGCACACCGGGCAATTCGCCCCGATGCGCCATCTCGCGCACACGTACACGGGAGAGGCCGAACTTGCGCAGATGTCCGCGCGGTCTTCCATCCGCGGCGTCCCGATTGCGCAATCGTACCGGACTGGCATCGCGGGGCTGGCGGCGTAGCTCGGCCTGCGCGGCGAGGCGTTGTGCCTGCGGGGTGGCGGGTTTGCCGATGAGTTCCTTCAGTTCGGCGCGGCGGGCGGCGAAGCGGGCCACGATCTCGCGACGCTGGTCATTGCGAATGATTTTGGACTTCTTGGCCATTCAGCGCTCCTCCCGAAGGCTGCTCTCGGATGCCGCTGCCATCAGCGTTCCTCTCGAAAATCAACGTGCTTGCGTACGACCGGGTCGTACTTGCGCAACACCATCCGGTCCGGATCATTGCGCCGGTTCTTGCGGGTGACATAGGTGTAGCCGGTGCCCGCCGTCGACTTGAGTTTGATGATCGGCCGCACCTCGGTCGCCTTGGATGCCATGGGAACCGTCCTCTCTCAGATCTTTTCGCCGCGGGCGCGCAGCCGCGCCACGACGGCTTCGATGCCGTCGCGATCGATGGTCTTGATGCCCTTGGTCGAGACGGTGAGCGTGACGCGGCGGTCCTCGCTGGGCAGGTAGTAGGTCTTGCGCTGGATATTCGGGTTCCAGCGGCGGCTGGTCCGCCGGTGTGAATGCGAGACGGATTTGCCGAAGCCGGGTTTGCGTCCGGTGACCTGGCAGTGGGCCGACATGGCGGCGACCTCCTTTCGAAGATGATAGTCGTTTTCGACAATGGTCGTTCGACACTGTAGCGTGTGGCTCCAGTAAATGAAAACCATTGTCGAAAGGGGTATCGTGCCTGATCCCATCCCGTCCGGGGGCGACCGGCGCAAGCCCCTGGTGCTGATCGCCGGGTTCTCCGGACCCGCCGCCGCCGGACTCGCCCGCACCGCCGCGCTGCTCGGGCAGACGCCGGGCACCGTCGTGGTGCGCCATGATCTCGGCGCACTGTCGGAGGGCATCGTGCGCCGCACCGTGCGCGAGGGCGACCGGGAGATCGAGACCGTGTTGGAACTGGCCCACGGCTGTGCCTCGTGCACGCTGCGCATCGATCTCTTGCCGCTGCTGTGCCTGCTCGCCACCCGCGATTCGGTGCGCCGGGTAGTGCTGGAACTCGATCCGGCCTTCGAGGCGGAGGCCATCTGCCGGGCCGTCGAGAATGTGGTGGTCACCGGCGTACTCGGCCGAGTCGACGGACCCGCCGGGCGCGATATTCGCGTCGAGGCGGTATTGACCTGCCTGGATGCCGAGAGTTGGCTCGCCGACGCCACCGGCGAGGACACCCTGGCCGAACGCGGTGCGGCACGCGCCGATGACGACCGCACCGTCGCTCAGGTAGCCGTCGGACAGGTCGATTTCGCCGATGCCGTCCTGGCTTTCGGCCCTGCCGCGGACCCGACCGACCGCGGTCGACTCGCCGCCGTGCTGACCCGACTGAATCCGGATGCGCCGGTGGCCTGGTTCGACCATCCCGCCCACCTCGCGGGTGACCATGTCTCGGACCTGCTCGCCCGCATCCCAACTCGCGCCCGCCGCGGCCGCGTCTTCGATGCCCACGCCCCGCTGTTGCGCGGACAACCGCCGCTGACAAGCGATTTCGGCGTCGAGATCCTGGAGTTCGCGGCGAGCCGCCCCTTCCATCCCGAACGCCTGCACTCGGCGCTGGATGTGCTGTTCGACGGGGTGGTCACCGCGCGTGGTCGGATCTGGCTGGCCACCCAGCCCGATGAGGTGCTCTGGTTGGAATCGGCGGGTGGCGGTTTGCGCGTCGGCGGGGCGGGCCGCTGGCTGGCCGCCATGGAACCCGACGAACTGGCGCAGGCGGATCCGGACCGGCGGGCACTGGCCGCGCTGCGCTGGGACGACACCTTCGGCGACCGCGATACCTCGCTGGTCGTCCTGGTGCACGACGCCGATCCCGCCGATATCCGGACCGCCCTGCACTGGGCGCTGGTGGAGGACGACGAGTTGCGCCTGGTAGAGCGCGCGCCCGAACGGGTGGCGCACTGGCCCGATCCGTTCGGCGAATGGCACGCCGACCCGTGCGCGGACTCCGGGGAAACCCTGGAAGACAGTGCCGCGCAACAGTACAACTCGAGAGGAGAGGCGAAGTGAGATCCGGCATCCACCCCGACTACCACCCGGTGGTGTTCGAGGACTCCGGCACCGGCAAGCGGTTCCTGACCCGGTCCACCGCGACCGGTGAGCGCAGCGTGGCGTGGTCCGACGGCCACACCTACCCGCTGATCGTGGTCGATGTGACATCCGATTCGCATCCGTTCTGGACCGGCGCGCATCGCGTACTGGACAGTCAGGGCCGGGTGGAGAAGTTCGAGCGCAGGTACGGCCGCCGGGTGCGGCCCGGCAGGGAGGGCTGACATGGCGGTTCCCAAGCGGAGGATGTCGCGCGCGAATACCCGCAGCAGGCGTGCGCAGTGGAAGGCCGCACCGGTCGATCTGGTGCCGATCACGGTCGCGGGAGTCGAATACCGGGTGCCGCGCCGACTGGTCGCGGCGATTCGGCGCGGGGTCGTCGATCCGACTCGACTCTGAATCGGGTTCCGGGGCAAACCGGCTCGAAGCCGATCGGTGCCGGGCGACTCTCCCGGTGGCGACCGATCGGCTTCGAGAGCGACTATTTCGCGCCAGGTCAACTCCGAATCGACCGATTCGGTGCGCTGACGCAAAGTGGTCAGTGCGCCGAGATCGGCAATGTGCGAGCTATCAATGTGTTCGCGGTCACAAGGCGCGCTTCGATCCGGTCGATTGCGGCAGGATTGCTGCGCCGTGAATTACCTACTGGGAGTTGGTTTTTGGCGGCCAGAAAAGTCTCCATGCCGAGATGCGAACGCAACCGTGCGCCGGTAGTCTCATCCGGGAGGGCGGGTTCTCCCGGTTCCGGTGAGAACCCGCTCATCGCCAAATCTCGGCACATCGCCGAATCCAATTCTCTTACCGCAGTGGATATTCCGCGTTGAAGCCGGCTCGGGCCGGAACGACACAGCGCGTTCACCCTGTGTGCGATCGCCTATGTCGAGCAGCCCACGTCGATCAACGTTCGCCGCCCTAGCTCCGAGCCCGAGGCAGCGGCGCCGCCGTGCCGTTGCCGGAACCCCGCGGCGGCCCAGCGGAATTCGACAGATCCGCCAGCACCGCCTCCAATCGGGCCAGCTGCTCGCCGACCAGCGCCGCCGGACCCGCGAGCAGCGACAGCGGCCACGGCAGCGCGCGCCCGCTCAACCGCTGGACCTCCGCATCCAGATCGGCCGTCGTCATCTCTAAATCGCCGATCTCCCTGCGCAATTCGACCACCTGATCGCGCAGCGCCGCCGACTCCTCGGTCAGCCGATCGATCCGATCCAAGGCCAGCGCCAAACCGTCGACCAGGGTGCGGTGGTGCCCGTCGGCATCCGTACCCAACTGCGGCCAACCCCGCAGCCCCGGCCCGTGCAACTGCTCCTGGATGTCACGCAGCACTTCCTCTTGCTCGGGCGTCACGTCCGGTCCTTCCCTGCTACTGGCCCAACCAACCGGTCTCGTTCCGGCCGTGACCCGAAACGCATGTCTCCCACTGTAAGTCGGTCCCGCGCGCGACATGCCCGCATCGGCGAACCCGAGGCGATCGCGCGCGCCCGCATTCGATCGGCGCCGAATATCGCACCCGGTTCAGCCCTTTCGGGCCGAACCCTCGAACTCCAGCGACTTCAACTGCGCGATCGCGTACTCGGTCACGGCGGCCAGTGCCTGACGCACCTCGTTGGCATTGCGCGCGTCCAGATCCATGATCGGCACCCCATCGCGCACCGAAAGCGCCTCGCGCAGTTCGGGGATGGGGAAGCGCGGGGCATCGGGAAAACGATTCACCGCGATCACGAACGGCAGTTTGCGCGCCTCGAAGAAGTCGACCGCCGCGAAGCTGTCCTCCAGCCTGCGGGTATCGACCAGCACCACCGCGCCGATCGCGCCGCGGATCAGGTCGTCCCACATGAACCAGAACCGCCGCTGCCCCGGCGTGCCGAACAGGTACAGCACCAGGTTGCCCGGCAGGATGATCCGGCCGAAATCCATGGCGACCGTGGTGGTTTCCTTCTCCGGGGTATCGGCCAGATCGTCGACGCCGTCGGAGTAGCGCGTCACCATCGCCTCGGTGCGCAGCGGCACGATCTCCGAGACCGAGCCGACGAAAGTGGTCTTGCCGACGCCGAACCCACCGGCCACCACGATCTTGGTCGAGGCGACCCTGGTGTCCGAATCCTCATTCTTGGATGTTCCGTTGGGCCCTAACGTCCTATAAGGCACGGAGTCCACGCAAAGTCCTCTCCATCAGGGAACGACGCTCGTCGAAGCTTGCTTGTTCGGTCAGGGTCGAATGCACGCGCAGCGCGCCGTCGACCACGAGATCACCGATCATCACCCGAACCATGCCCAAAGGTCGATTCAGGTGTGCCGCGATCTCGGCCACGGACAACCGATGCGCGGCCAGTCGAATGATCTCGGTTCGGATATCGCCGAGGGGCCAGTCGATGTGAGCACCGTGGGCGACGGTCTCGATGACCGCTTCCAGCGGGAGGTCTACCGCAGGTTCGGTACGCCCGGAGGTGAGGGCGTACGGCCGGACGCGAGTGGTTGGTCGGTGGTGTCCGGAACCGTACTGGTTGACCATCTTTCGCGCTCAGACGGCGGTGCGGGCGGTGGCTGTGACCACCGACCCCACCCGATCGACAAGCAGCGCCATCTCATAGCCGATGCGGCCGATATCGTGCGACTTGTTGGCCAGCACCGCCAAATGCGAGCCGTTGCCGACACTCATGACCAGCAGGTAGCCGCGCTGCATCTCCACGATGGACTGCATCACCTTGCCGCCGTCGAACAGTCCCGCCGCGCCCGCCGCCAGGCTGGCCAGTCCGGCCGTGACGGCGGCGAGTTGCTCGGCCCGATCGGCGGGCAGATGCGGGCTGGTGGCCTGCAGCAGGCCGTCCGCGGAAACCAGGACAGCATGGGAAACCCCCGGCACGTCACGGGTGAAGCGGGCGACGAGCCAGTTCAGGTTTTCATCCGTGCTGTTGGCGTTGGTCATGCATGCCCTCCGTCGTTGTACTGCGCGCTGGCCCGCCCGCTGCGGACCCCGCTCAGATGCCTGGTCAGGTTGTTGCGGATCTCTTCCGGGTCGCGGATGCTGCCCGAGGGCGCGGCCTGATCCACGCCGCCGGGCACGAGTTGCGCGCCAGGTTTCCGGATCGGAAGTCCGCCGACGGTGCGCCCGGTCGCGGTCGGATGACTCGCGTCCGCCGCGGCGATCCAGCCCGCGTCGGCGGGTGAGCGCCACGTGTCGGCGGGTCGCTGCGTGGCGGCGGGCTCGACCAGCCACTCCGAGACCATGCGCTGATAGATCGGGGTCGGCGAGGACCCGGCCACCGGTTGCAACCGGGTGCCGGTGGTGGGTTGGGTCGGATCATCCGGTTCCGAACCCGGTCCGCGATTCAGCGTCGGCACCGGTCGCGGTGAGATCGGTTCGGATGACTGGGTTTCCGGTCGCGCGCGATACAGGGGCGGGCCGGTCGGCTGTTCGTCGGTGATCTCGGCCCACACATCCGTCGGCATCGGGTCGGCATCCGAGGCCGCGAAGGAGGTGGGACTGCCGGATGTCTCGGCCGATCGGGCCGGCCTGCGCTGCGGCAGACCGGAACTGGTGCGGCCGAAGGGAGCCTCGTCGCGGCCGGGTTCGCCACCGTGCGATGGCGTCGCATCGGAGTCCGGTCGCGGTGGGCCGGTAACCACCGGAATCGACCCGCTCGCGGGGGAATTGGTCGGCTCCGATCCGGAACGGGTCGCGCCGATCCCCGGAATCGAGGCGAGGGGCGAGGCGGGCACCGGACCGGCCGATGCCGCACCGCCGCCGATCGGTATCGACCAATTCGACTCGGAGGTCGTGGCGGAGCCGGTCTTCTCCGGCTCACTGCCGGAAAGAGGCACCGTGCCACTCGGAGTCGTACCGATCGGCACCGGTCCGCTCCCGGAAAGGGAGAGCGTGCCACTGGGAGTCGTTCCGATCGGCACCGGTCCGCTGACGTCGGCGAGGGGCGCTGCCCCACCCGACACCGTCGCGCCGGTCGGCGTCACGATCGGGATCGGACCGCTCGCCAGTGGCACCGGACCGCTGGACGGCAGATTGGGCACCGGAACCAATGTCCTCGGCTGGGTCCCCGAAACGCTGTCGGACCCGGCCGCTTCGGGACGCGGCGTATCGATCAGCACCGGTGGCAGGATGCCGGTCGGGTGATCGGCTTCCGCGAGTTGCGTGGCGACGAGCACCCCCGGCAGATGCACGCCCGCGGTGATCCCGGACTGCTGGACGGTATTCGAGGTGCGGCGCAGGCCGACGGTGATGCTGTGCCGTTTGGCCAGGCGGCCCACCACGTAAAGGCCCATGCGCCGGGCGGTTTCGACGGTGACCTCACCGCCGGAGGCGAGTCGCTCGTTGGTGGTGTGCAGATCGTCCTCGGCCATGCCGAGACCGCGGTCGGTGATCTCGATCAGGTAGCCGCCGTCCACCGCCCGCGCCACCGTCACCGCGACCGGAGTGGTCGGCGGGGAGTAGCGCAGCGCGTTATCGATGAGCTCCGCGAGCAGATGTTCGATATCGACGGCGGGCTCGCCGGAGACGATACCGTCGGGCACCGCGCCGATCTCGACCCGCTGGTAGTCCTCCACCTGGGAAACCGCGCTCCAGAGCATGTCCGACAGGCGCACCGGTTGGAGTTGACCGCGGCGCAGCGCGGTTCCGGCCAGCACCAGCAGGTTGTCGCCGTTGCGGCGCATGCGGGTGGCCAGGTGGTCCAGGCGGAACAGGGTTTGCAGACGGTCGGTGTTGTCCTCGTCGCGTTCGAGGTCCTCGATCAGCGCCAACTGCTGCTCCACCAGCGACTGGCTGCGGCGGGAGAGGGTTTCGAACATGCTGCCGATCTGCAATCGCAGCCGAGCCTGTTCGGCGGCGAGATTCAAGGCCCGCTCGTGCATTTCGTCCACGGCGCGGGCGAGCTGACCGATCTCGTCGGCCCCGCCGACGGCCACCGGCTCGATCTGCGGGGTGGTGCCGCCCGCGCGGACGACCTCGAGTTCCTCGGGCAGTTTGACATGCGCCACCTCGAGCGCGTCGCGGCGCAGCCTGCGCACTGGGACCACCAGGGTGCGCGCCACCGCGAGCGCTAGCGCCAGACCGGCGAGCAGCATGCCGATGACCACCGCCGTCTCCCGCAGCGCGGTGCCCTGCGCTTCGGAGGTGCTCTCGGCCAGCGCCTTATCGATCAGACCGGTCAGCTGGTCGGTGGTCTTGTCGTAGGTGTCGGCGCTGGTCTGCAGCGATTCCAGCACGGCGGGGTTGGCGGTCGGGTCGCCGATGTTCTGGCTGAAGGCGGCCAACCGGATCTGCACCGCGTCCATCAGCGGGCGCAGGTAGTTCGAATTCTCCGGCTGGATCATCGAATACGTGCCGATGACGGTCATCTCCGCGCCCGCGGCGGTGAGCACACGGGGGCGCACGCTCGGGTTGCTGCCCGCGCCCGGCGAGCCGATGAGCAAGCGCTGCTGGGTCAGCGTGCGTCGCGCGGTCTGGATCGCGCCCAGCTGCAGGAAGTAGCGCTGCACGGTCAGATCGTCGACGGCGGGCGAGAGGGCCAGCGCGTTGCCCGCGCGCGCGGCGATCTCATCGGCCTGCTCGCCGACCATGGCGGGTGAGCCGTTGCGCAGGCTGTTGCGCATGGTGGTGCCGGTGGCGATGGCCGAGGCCAATTCCTGATTCGCCTTGGCCGACAGGCGGGTATTGCGGATCGCGGTTTCCAGATCGGCCAGTGACTGATCGAATTTGCCGAGCGCGGTATCGGTCTGCGGATCGGCGGTGTTGCCCCAGGACGCGGTCGCGGTGACGGCGAGTTGTTCGGCGGCGGTATTGAATTTGACGATGGGCCTGACGATGCCCGCCTGCTCGGTGGCGATGTCGAGCTGGCTCATGACCCGCAGCTCGTTGTTGATGCGCAGCACGGCGAACACGGTGGCCAGCAACACGGGCAGGACGAGGACGATGCCCACCTTCCGGGTGACCGACCAGTTGGACAGGCTCAGTTGCCAGGATCGCGGTGCAGCTTCCATCCGCTTCAGTCGCCTCGCCTCCGCATCGCCGGTGACCCCCCGGTTCGCATGTGGCTGTTCGTGTTTGGATTCAACCGGCAGAACCAACTCGAGGTCTTCTTTTTACCGCACGGAACATACCGTCCAGAGCGTTCCGCGGCAATCTGGGGTTCGTGCCCCGCAATTGCTCGAATTTGGCTGGGCAGAAGGAGTTTCGCGCCCTAATCATGGATGGTCCGCGAGGGTCCCCGCAAGGCTCCCGCAAAACGTGCTGGTCACGCCTCTCGGCCCGCGGGCGGCGTGTCGAAGCGGACCTCTCAGTCGCCTCTCAGTCGAGCCGGTCAAACTGGTGGCATGCGCATTCTGGTAGTCGACGACGATCGCGCCGTCCGGGAATCGCTGCGCAGGTCGCTGACCTTCAATGGTTACTCCGTCGACCTCGCGGTGGACGGCGTCGACGCCTTGGAGAAGGCAACCGCCCAGCGACCCGACGCGCTCGTCCTCGACGTGATGATGCCGCGACTGGACGGGCTGGAGGTGTGCAGGCGGCTGCGCAGCACCGGCGACGACCTGCCGATCCTGGTCCTGACCGCGCGCGATTCGGTCTCCGAGCGGGTGGCCGGACTCGATGCGGGCGCGGACGACTACCTGCCCAAACCCTTCGCGCTGGAGGAGTTGCTGGCCCGGCTGCGCGCGCTGCTGCGCAGGACCACCGTCGACGCGGCCGAGACCTCGGAGGCGATGAAGTTCGCTGATCTGTCGCTGGATCCGGTCACCCGCGAGGTGTCGCGCGGCGCCCGCGCCATCAGCCTGACCCGCACCGAATTCTCACTGCTGGAAATGCTGATGGCGAACCCGCGTCGCGTGCTGACCCGTAGCCGCATTCTCGAGGAGGTCTGGGGTTACGATTTCCCGACCTCCGGCAACGCCCTCGAGGTCTATATCGGATATCTGCGCCGCAAAACCGAGGCCGAGGGCGAGGTTCGCCTGATCCACACCGTGCGCGGCGTCGGCTATGTGCTGCGCGAGACCCCGCCGTAGGTCGGCGATGGCACGCACCAACCCCCGGCGCCCCGTGGTCGCCGAACTCGGGCAGCAGCGGCCGGAACCGGCCGAATTGCGCCCGCCCATGCCGCTGACCCGCTCGGTCTCGCTGCGCTGGCGGGTGACGCTGCTGGCCGCCTCGCTGGTGGCCATCGCCGTGGCCTGCACCTCCATCGCCGCCTACGCCATGGTCGCGAGATCGCTCTACGCGTCGGTGGATTCGCAATTGGAGACGCGTGCGGCCACGATGATCGATCACGATGTCGAGCGCTACGACTTTCCCCAGGGTTTGCTGGTTGGCGCGCTGTATTCCAACGATATCGGCGTCGCGCTCATCTTCCCGAATCTGCGGCTCTATATTCCGCCGCAGCGAACCAATCCGCCGCTCGGCACGCCCGAATTGGCGGTCGCGCGCGGCGATCTGAACTCCTCGCTGCGCACCGCCGACAATCAACGCGTATTGGCCCGCCGATTGAATTCCGGATCCACGCTGGTTATCTCGCAGCGACTCGAGCCGACCAGGGAGGTGCTGGACCGATTGGCCTGGCTGCTGTTCGTGGTCGGCGGCAGCGGTGTGGTGCTGGCCGCCGCATTGGGAACGGCGGTGGCGCGCACCGGATTGCGGCCGATCGCTCGCCTCACCGCGGCCACCGAGCGCATCGCCAGAACCGACGACCTGACACCGATCCCGGTCGCGGGTGACGACGAACTGGCAAGACTCACCGAGAGTTTCAACACCATGCTGCGGGCGCTGGCCGAATCCAGGGACCGGCAGCGCAGATTGGTGGCCGACGCGGGCCACGAACTGCGCACGCCGCTGACCTCGCTGCGCACCAATATGGAACTGCTCATCGCCTCCAGCCGCCCCGGCGCGCCCCGCATCCCCGAGGAGGAGATGGCCGAACTGCGCTCGGATGTGATGGCGCAGATCGAGGAGTTGTCCACCCTGGTCGGCGACCTGGTCGATCTGGCGCGCGAGGACGCCCCCGAGGACGTCTACGAGCGGGTCGACCTGGGCGAGGTCACCGAGCGGGCACTCGAACGCGCCCGGCGCAGGCGCGGATCCATCGAATTCGTCGCCGAATTGCGACCGTGGTTCGTCTACGGCCACGAGGCGGGTTTGGAGCGGGCCGTGCTCAATGTGCTCGACAATGCCGCCAAATGGAGTCCGGCGGGTGCGCAGGTGCGGGTCGCCATGCGTGAAACCGGGCGCGGCTTGCTCGAACTGTCCGTCGACGATGCGGGTCCCGGAATTCCGCCCGGCGAGCGGGAGTTGGTGTTCGAGCGGTTCTATCGGGTGACGGCCTCGCGCTCGATGCCGGGTTCGGGCCTGGGCCTTGCCATCGTCAAACAGGTGGTGACCAAGCACGGCGGCACCATCACCATCGACACCTCCCCGCGCGGCGGCGCGCAGGTGCGGATCGTGCTGCCCGGCGAGGCGGCCGCACCCGTCGACCAGACGCCGGAATCATAGCTAGACAATTGCTGCTTACCTGGAAAAATGCTGTGATGAAACGTTCTGGCACCGATCTAATCGCCCATAGGGGGCTTGTCAGGGGTGGGAGCGATTTCATTTGCTGAACAATAACTTTCATTCGGAAAAGTGGTAGCGTCCACGATGTATCCGGTGCTCTCGGCCGGATGTGCGCGAGACCGGGTCCGTTGCTCCGATGTCACGGAGAACTGCAAGACGCGTCTCAGTCCGCTCTCAGCCGCCCTCAGCAGACTATGGCGGAGACAGGGAGAAACGAGGAGTCCATGACCGAGGATGCGAAGGACCGGGAGTCCACGCCATCGGGCGCGCCGGATCAGTCGCCCACCGAACAGTTGCCCGCGCAGAGTGTGCCGCAGGCAGGCGGGCCGCAGGCCGGGGCGCGGCCGCCGTGGGCGCGGCCGCTGACGCAGCAGTCGGGCGCCGCACCGCAGCCGGGTCCGCCGTCGGATCCGATGCAGCCGGGGTCGATCCAGCAGTCGGGGTCGTGGGCTGCTTCCGGTCCTCCGCAGTCGGGTCCGATGCCGCAGTCGGGGGCGGCACCGGGTCCGGAGCAGGGCGCGTCGCCGCAGTACGGGCCGCCGAATCATCCGACGCAGCCGTTTCCCGGTCCGGAGTACGCCCCGATGTCCTTCGACCCGCTCGCCCCGCCGCCGGGTGCGGCCTTCGGCGCGCAGCCGCCGCGGCGTCCGGTCCGCAGCGTGCTGGTCGCGGGTGCGGTGGCGCTGGCACTGCTGAGCGGCGGTGTCGGCGGCGCGGTCGGGGCGCTGGTCACCCGCGACGACCATCGCGCGCCGGTCACCAATGCGCTCGACGCGCCCGGCCCCAATATCAGCAATACCTCCGCCGCCCCGGCCGGTTCGGTGCAGGCGGTCGCGCAGAAGGTGTTGCCGAGCGTGGTCACCATCAAGGTGGCGGGCAATCGGGGCGAGGGCGGCGAAGGTTCGGGTGTCGTGCTCTCCTCGGACGGACTCATCCTGACCAACAACCACGTCGCCTCCGGAGCGGGCGGCAATGCCAAGATGGCGGTGGTGTTCTCCGACGGCACCAGCGCAGGCGCCAATCTGGTTGGCGCGGACCCGGTTTCCGATCTCGCCGTGATCAGGGTCGCAGGCCGGACCAACCTGACGCCGATCGAACTCGGCTCATCGGGCAACCTGCAGGTCGGCCAGTCCGTCGTCGCGGTCGGCGCGCCGCTCGGTCTGTCCGGCACCGTCACCACCGGCATCGTCTCCGCGCTGAACCGCCCCGTCTCCACCCAGGGTGAGGGCGGTCCGCAGAATCCGGCGGCGAATCCGGTGATCGACGCCATCCAAACCGATGCCGCCATCAATCCGGGCAACTCCGGCGGCGCCCTGGTCGACGGCTCGGGCAAACTCATCGGGATCAATACCGCCATCGCCACCATGGGCTCGGGCGATACGGGCGCGCAGCAGAGCGGCTCCATCGGTCTCGGCTTCGCCATCCCGGTCGATCAGGCTCGCCGGGTGGCCGACCAGTTGATCAAATCCGGTCACGCGACCTACGCCCAGTTGGGTGTCACGGTGGCCCGCACGCCGGAGGGCGCGCAGCAGGTGGCGGGCGCGCTGGTTCGCGATGTCGCCCCGGACAGCCCGGCCGCCAAGGCGGGTATTCCGGCGGGTTCCGTCGTCACCAGGCTCGACAATCGCCCGATCGATTCGGGGAACGCGCTCACCGCGGGCGTGCGCTCGCATCAGCCCGGCGACAAGGTGAAGATCACCTACACCGACGGCCAGGGCAACAATCCCAAGACCGTCGAGGTGACCCTCGCGGGAGCGCCCGCGGACGGTGGCCGATGACGCGGGGTACGGGCCTGCGCCATCTCGGCGCGGGCGAAGTGCCGTCGGCGCCAGGCGCTACGGTGAGGACCATGGACATCGATGCTCCCGTCGCGGGGCGCGCACTGGTTGTGGTCGTCGACGATCGAACGGCGCATGGGGGTGAGGATTCGCTCGGCCCGCTGGTCACCGAATTGCTCACCGAGGCGGGCTTCCTGGTGGACGCGTCGGTCTCCGTGCGGGCCGACGAGGTGGAGATCCGCAATGCGCTCAACACCGCCGTCATCGGCGGTGTCGATCTGGTGATCTCGGTGGGTGGCACCGGAATGTCCCCGCGCGATGTCACCCCGGAGGCCACCTCCCAGGTGTTGGATCGGGAGCTGCCCGGCATCAGTGAGGCGCTGCGTTCCTCCGGCCGGGTGGCAGGCTCGCTGGACGCGGGTCTCTCACGCGGTTTGGCCGGGGTTTCCGGCAGCACCCTGGTGGTGAATTTGCCGGGCACCCGCGCTGCCGTTCGCGACGGTATGGCAACTCTCGGGCCGCTGGCGAGCCGCGTGATCGGCGAGCTGTCCGGATTGGACGACTGATTTCCACCGCACCGCATTCCGAGGATCCTCGCCCGGCGCAGCGCCGGGCGAGGCAGGCCGCGCTGCTGGCGCGGATCTTCGGCGACGCCCTGCCCGACACCACGCGCGACGAGCGCGATCCGGAATCCGGTACCGCCGGTTCCTCCGATGAATGGCTGCGCTCCCAGGTGCCACCGCACCACGGTTGACCGCGCGCCGTGCTACGGGCTATTTCCGTAGCGGATTTTTCATAGCGCTGTGATATGCGCGAAATGCCGCCGATTTCGGCGATAAATTTACGATGCCGGCGCGTATGGCGCGGCGACCTTTCCGGGTCGTTCTCGGCTCGATAAATACCTTTCGGTCGGTATTCTTGTTGCCATTTATGCACGCCGCCCATTAATAGCTCCTCTCGGATGTGATCCAGATCACATGCAAACGTTTGCCGAAGCATGCATTGCGGCCCAATTACCGGCGGTTTAATGTTCGCCACGAGCCTTCGACTACTGGGACCCCGCGGGCACGGGGCGGCAAGCACTTTCGCCGACTCGACGGAACCCGGCTCGGTTCCGTTTCCAGCTGACGTCGTTGCGCCGAAATAAAAGGCCGGCCACCAACCGGCTACATAGCGGCGGCAAACCTGGTCGGCCCGTGAGGGACCACCTTCGACCTCGATGGGCGAGGTCGGCAGTTTTACCTGATGAGGGGAAGTAATGAGCGCGAACCGCACCGACGGTCTGCGCAGCGGTGCCCGCATAGCGGGTATCGGAGCTGCGACGGCCGTCGTTCTGGGTCTGCTTTCCACGGGTGCCGCCAACGCGGACACCTTCGTGCCACTACCGGATGGTCAACGGGTCGGTCCCGCCGCGACCATTACCCGCAATGGCGAACACGCGTTGATCTCGCCTTCGATGGCCGCCAATGGCGCAGGCCGCGTCGTCTGGGTCAGCGGAAATGCGATAGCCGATGTCACCGAAACCCCGGAGGGAAAGTCCGGTCCCGGCAATGGCCCGCTGGGTGAGCCGGGCACGAACAATTCATCCACCAGCGGTGTCTCGCAGGTCAATACCGGATACATTGTCGGCTGCCAGGTCTCCATCTCCGACACGGCGATATCCCTCGGCGGTTCGGCCAATGCCGACCTGGAATCCGCGGGCGTCAGCGCGACCATCGGGATCGACCTCGCCCCCGGCCAGATCAAATGGGTGCAGATCGACTCCAAGGACATCACCAAGCCGGGCGTCTACTCCATCGAGTACCAGGACACCGAAATCGGCATCCAGGGTTGCGCGGGCTACGCCCAGGCACGCGCCTACACCGTCGTCGAGATCATCGGCCTGCACCATTACAAAACCACCCTCTACGGGATGCCGTTCAGCATCGGCTGAGCCGTCCGCCGCGGCCCGTCCGCGCGGCCGCACGCCGTCCAAGAACTCATCGAAAAGCCTTATCGCTGAGGCGAACTCAACCCCAGAGGGGTGATCGAACATGATCAACCGCAAGCATGTCGTCCGTATCGCGGGCTGCGCCGCCGCCGTGAGCGCCGCCCTCGGACTGCTGTCCATCGGTGCGGCCAACGCCGACACCTTCGTGCCGCTGCCGGGCGGCGAACTCACCAAAACGCTCTCCGACGGCACGGTGATCACCGTGCGCCTGACCGATGAATCGGCGAATATCAGTCCGTCCATGGGTGCCACTCCGGTGCACCGCAATGCGTGGGTATCCGGTACCGCGTCGGTACAGGTATCCGATAATTCCAGCGCCCCCAGTGTGCTGCTGTTTCCCGGTTACACAGTCGCCTGCCAGGTCAATATCGCGGGCGGCGGTGTGAACGGCGGCGTGGGTGGCACCGTCGATTACAGCGACGGTCAGAATGTCAAGCCGAATGTCAGCGCCAATACCGGCGGCAATCTGAGTCTCGGACCCGGACAGGCCACCTCGTTCTGGGTGCTCGATGTGGAGAAGGCCGACGATTACGGCCGGGAGGCGCACCGGCATCGCAACAAGATCGACGGGCATAGCGGATCGGTCACTTGGGCCGACGAGACCATCGGTCTGAGCGGCTGCGGCGGTTACGCACAGGCTCGCGCCTTCATCAGCGTCGAACTCGAGACCGACAGCGTTGTCACCTGGACCACGCTGTGGGGACAGCCCTTCAGCCTGGGCTGAGCGGCCCATCGGTGGCCCGGATATCGCGGGCCACCGACGTGGACCGGCCCCGTCGTGCTGATAGTTAGCTCGCCGGAAATGAGAGATACGCCACATCGATCGTGGTTCGTCCATCGTCCCGACGGTGGACGAACCTGCGAATCCCAGCAAACTTAACGAGTCCGTTGCCCGGTCAGCGCGGCCGATTCGTTATGCCACCGGTCGTCGTTCGCCATCGTTTCGGGATCGTCACGAGATAGCACGGGTTTCGGCTTTACCCGAGCGAAAATCCTGAGATTTTCCTTGGAAACCCTTAGGATGGGCGCGACCCAAGATCGTTGTTCGACGAGATGGTCGGCATGATTCCTTGCTGGACAGTACATTCCAAGCGGGTCAAGTCGACCTGAAAGGGACAATCGGTCACGGCGAACCCACCGTGACCGGCCGCTAGAACCTGATGAGGGGAAGTATGAGCAACAACCGCACCGCCGGTCTGCGCCGCGGTGTCCAGATCGCGGGAGTGGCTGCCGCCGCTACCGTGGCCATGGGCCTGTTCTCGACCGGTGCCGCAAACGCCGATACTTTCGTGCCGTTGCCGGACGGCCAGAAGATCGGCCCGGGTGTGACCATCACCCGCAATGGCGAGCACGCCGTAATCTCGCCATCACTGTCCGCCAATGGCGCGGGCCGCGTGGCCTGGCTCTCCGGCAACGCCGTCGCCGATATCACCGCCACCCCCGAGGGCAAGGCCGGTCCGGCCAATGGTCCCAAGGGCGATCCGGGCACCAACAACTCCTCGACCCACGGAGTTTCGCAGCTCAACACCGGCTACATCATCGGCTGCCAGGTGTCCATCGCGGATAACGCGATCTCTGCCAGCCTCTCCGGTAACGCCAGCCTGACCGCCGCGGGCGTCAGCGGTGGTCTCGGTCTGTCGCTCGGCCCCGGCCAGGTGAAGTTCGTCCAGATCGACGCCAAGGACATCACCAAGCCCGGCACCTACTCCGTCGAGTACCAGGACTTCCAGGTCGAGGTCCAGGGCTGCGGTGGCTACGCCCAGGCGCGTTCCTACACCGTCGTCGAGATCATCGGCAACGACTACTCGAAGACAACCCTCTACGGGATGCCGTTCAGCATCGGCTGACGTGTCCTTGTCATCGAAAACCCTTCTCGCCGAATCGAACTCGAACCCTAGAGGGATATACCAAATGATCAACCGTAAGAATGTGGCGAAAGTCGCCGGGTTCGGCGCCGCCGCCACGGTGGCCCTTGGCCTGCTCTCCACCGGTGCGGCCAACGCCGACACCTTCGTGCCGCTGCCGGGCGGCGAAATCGTCAAGACCCTGTCCGATGGCACCGTCGTCACCGTCCGCCTCACCGGCGAGTCGGCCAACATCAGCCCGTCCATGGGTGCCACCCCGGTGCACCGCAATGCCTGGGTTTCCGGTTCCGCTTCCGCCACCATCTCCGACGGCTCCTCCGCCGCCGGTGGAAAGATCTTCCCCGGTTACACCGTGGGTTGCCAGGTGAATATCGCGGGCGGCGGCGTGAACGGCGGCGCGGGTGGCACCGTCGACTACAGCAACGGTCAGAACGTCAAGCCGAATGTCAGCGCCAACACCGGTGGCAACCTGAGCCTCGGCCCCGGCCAGGCCAAGTCCTTCTACGTGCTGGACCAGGAAACCGCCGACGACTACGGCCAGGAATCGCACAAGAAGCGCAATAGGTTCAAGGGCAACAGCGGCTCGGTCACCTGGGCCGACGAGACCATCGGTCTCAGCGGCTGCGGCGGCTACGCCCAGGCTCGCGCCTTCGTCAGCGTGGAGGTGGAGACCGCCAACGTCATCACCTGGGTCACGCTGTGGGGTCAGCCCTTCAGCCTCGGCTGATCCGTTCGGAGGGGACTACCGATCGGATAGGTGAGTCGGGTCCGGTGCGATACGCACCGGACCCGCTCGCCATTTTCTGGCCTTTTCCGATATTTGCTGCGCGGCACCGATACTGCCACGCCGCGACTACCGGGACCGCGCCGCGATTCAGGATTCGTGCCGCCCGCCCGCGCTGCTCTGCCCCTGGGCCAGTAGATCCCGAATTTGGCGCAGCACCTCCGAATCGGTGAGCTCGGAGTCGTCCTTGGCGACGAAGCGTTTACGCGCCGCGATCGCGGGCAGAACCAGTATGAAGTAGAGGACCGCCGCGATAATGACGAAATTGATCGCTGCGGTAATGATCGGCCCGACCTGGATGAAGGTGGCCGGTTTATCGGAGACCAGCCGGAATCCGAGTCCGAGGGAATCGGTGCCGCCGAATACGGCCAGAATCGGGTTGATGATGCCGTTGGTGAATGCGGTGACGATGGCGACGAATGCGGTGCCGATGACGACCGCCACCGCCAGATCGACCACATTTCCGCGAAGTAGGAAATCCTTGAAACCCTTGAGCATTGCCGATATCTCCTCTGTCGATGGAGTTGACCAGTCGTGCTCGGCTGTTTCGCGCCGGTGAACTGTGATGCTAGTTGACCACTGAGGCAAATGCTCGGCAACTATCGCGGCCGGGTTGGCGTCGCGCGTCGAAGTGCGACCCCGATCGGATCGCGCCGCGCCGTTCGTCACGTGTCGGCGCTGTTCGCGATCGTGACCGGCGACGAGGTCTCAGTGGAAGACCACCGTCAGCGCGGTGCGAAGCGAAGCGCCCGCGACCACCGTCGCCCGCTCGGCATCCAATGCGACCAGCACGATGCGCTCGGGCGCGGCCCGGCTCCTCGGCTCACCGGCCGAAATCAGGACCACGGCCGCGTCGGTGGCCAATGTTCGGGTGGGTCTGGCGCCGAGACCGGAACTGTCCTCGGCGGCGACGACATCCACCCTGTCGCCGGGCCGCAGGATCTCGGCGACCGCATTGTCGGCCAGCCGGATCGGGACGATGCGCGCATCCTTCGCCCCGGTCGCGACGCCTGCCAGGCGCGGGCCGACCACCCGCAGGTCGGTGAATATCTCGCCCGCGCGCATCGCTCCGGTCAGCGTCGCGCCGAGAAGGGGAGTGGATTCCCTGGACGCGCCGCTGGGCAGCGCGCCCGCGGCGTGTGCGGTGAGTTTCAGATCGCCCCCCTCGAGGAGGTGGCCGGGGGCCAGATCGCGCGCGGCCACCACGACTTCGGCATGTTCGGCGGCGGGGTTGCCTCGAATAAAGAGGGAGAGCGCCAGCAGGGCCAGGGCCGCGGCGGCGATGCGACGGACGAACAGCGCGTCGGCCCATGGCGGACGGGGCCAGCGGGTGAGGGTGCGGCCGAGATCGGTGAGCGAGCGGGTCATGCCCGAAGCCTATGGTTCGGGCGACGCCTCAGCGGCCGGGAAAAGGCCGGATGTGGATGGCGAAAAGCCTGTGGAAAACCGGAGTATCAGCTGGCCACGGCGGTGCTCGCGGGCGCGGAGCTACTGCTGCTCGACGAGCTGGAGTCCGAACTGCCCGCAGCGGTGGAGCCGGTGGACGCGGAGCTGGAATCCGACGACTTGGCCGGTTCGCTGGCGGTCGAACCGCCGCCGCGGCTGTCGGTGCGGTAGAAGCCGCTGCCCTTGAAGACGATGCCCACCGAGTTGAACAGCTTGCGCAGCTTCCCGGAGCACTCCGAGCAGACGCTCAACGCCTCATCCGCGAAGGACTGCACGATATCGAAGCGGTTGTCGCACTGGGTGCACGCGTACGAGTAAGTAGGCACTTCGTTCCTCCGCTGGGTCGTCGATCTGGCACTCTACCGCCGACAGTGCCAACACCGCCAATCGGTGTTTCATTCCTTGGAACGGTCGGCCGCCGATCAACCCGCGCTCGAGCTCTCCTCGGCCTCGGTCCCGCCCAGTCGGCGCAGCCCGCCGAACGGCGTCATCGCCCACCCCATCCGCTGATCGTGCGGTTCCTCGGGCAATCGCTCGACGAGTTCTTCGTCACGTACGACCGCGACCAACCGCGCGTCCTCCCGAGCGGCGGTGAGGGTGCGGTCGTAATAGCCCGCGCCGCGACCGAGCCGCACCCCGCGCCGGTCCACCGCCATCGCCGGGACCAGGACCAGTTCCGCCCAGCCGATCGCCGCGGCGGGCAGGGTCGCGCCCGTCGGTTCCAGCAAACCGAACCTGGCCCGCTGCAAGCTGTCCCGATCGGTGTACTCCGCCCACAGCAGGGGACCGGCGGCCGCAGTGATCGGCAGCAGCACCCGCGCGCCGACCGCGCGCAGCGCGTCCAACATCGCGATCGAACCCGGTTCGGCACCCACCGGCATATACGCGCACACCCACTTGTGCGCGTTCAGCGCGGCGACCCCCTCGGCCAGGGCTTCGGCCTCCCGCTCGCGCTCCTCGCGCGGCACCGCGAGCCGTCGGGTCCGGATCTCGGTCCGCCACGCGTACTTGCCGCCGTCACCGGGCACATTCACAGGGTTCACCTTAAGCTCAGCGTGAGCCACGTCGGCGACGCTGATCTCGAGAAAGCTGATCCAACAACGAGGATGGATAGGGTACGCAAATGACAGCACAGGCCGATGAGGTGCAGGGCGGGAAGGTCGCGAAAGCCGCGCGATCCGCGAGGGACACCGCAGGGTCGTGCTTCCGCACGGCGGTCGTACCCGCGGCGGGGCTGGGCACGCGATTCCTCCCCGCGACGAAAACCGTGCCGAAGGAATTGCTTCCGGTGGTCGACACCCCCGGAATCGAACTGGTCGCCACCGAGGCCGCCGATTCCGGTGCGCAGCGGTTGGTGATCGTCACCTCGCCGGGCAAAGACGGTGTGGTCGCGCATTTCGTCGAGGATCTGGTGCTCGAGGGCACCCTCGCCGAGCGCGGCAAATTCCACCTGCTGGAGAAGGTGCGCAAGGCGCAGGCGCTGCTCGATGTCGCCTCCGTCGTGCAGGAGGAGCCGCTCGGACTCGGCCACGCCGTCGCGCAGGTCGAATCGGTGCTCGACGACGACGAGGACGCCATCGCCGTCCTGCTGCCCGACGACCTGGTGCTGCCCTGCGGGGTGCTCGATGTCATGAGCCGGGTGCGTCGCAAGCGCGGCGGCAGCGTGCTGTGCGCGATCGACGTACCGAAGGACGAGGTGAGCGCGTACGGAGTATTCGATGTCGCGCCCGTCCCGGACGCGGTGAACCCGAATGTGTTGCGGGTCAACGGAATGGTGGAGAAGCCCGCGCTGGCCGACGCGCCGTCCACTTTCGCCGCCGCGGGCCGATACCTGTTGGACCGCGCCATCTTCGACGCGCTGCGCCGGATCGAACCGGGCGCGGGCGGCGAATTGCAGCTCACCGACGCCATCGCGCTGCTCATCGCCGAGGGGCATCCGGTGCATGTCGTGGTCCACCGTGGGTCGCGCCACGATCTGGGCAACCCCGGCGGTTATCTTCGTGCTGCGGTCGATTTCGCTTTGGAACGAGAGGAATACGGCCCCGCCCTGCGGGAGTGGCTGCATCATCGGCTCGGTCCGGATTGGGATCCGCAGCTGACGGCGACCGACTGACGCGTCGGCTTTCGCGCGCGGTGGACCGTCGGGTACGAATGAGAGCCACCGTCGGACACCCGCCGGGGTGTGCCGAGAGAAGCAGGGAAGGGCTGGATGCGTTCTGTTGAGGATCAGCAGATCAAGGTGACCGCCGCCGCGGTCGCGCCCCGGCCGGTTCGGGTCGCCATCTCCGAGGCCCAGGGTCTGCTGTGCGCCGAGGACGTCGTCACCGAACGCCCGCTGCCCGGATTCGATCAGGCCGCCATCGACGGTTATGCCGTGCGCAGTGTCGATGTGGCGGCCGCGGGTTCCGAAATCCGCAACGAGGAGGGCGAACTCGTCGATCTGACGCTGCCGGTGGTCGGCGAGGTGAGCGCGGGTTCGCGCCAACCCATTCGGTTGCAGCCGCGTCAGACGGTCCGGGTCGACACCGGCGCGCCGCTGCCGACCCTGGCCGACGCGGTGCTGCCGGTCGACTTCACCGACGGTGGCCGAGCCAGGATCAAGGTGTACGAGCCGGTGCGCTCCGGCGACTATGTGCGCCGCATCGGCGATGATGTGCAGCCCGGCGATATCGCGGTGCGCGCGGGCACCATCATCGGCCCGGCGCAGGTCGGCCTGCTCGCAGCCGTCGGCCAGGACAAGGTGCTGGTGCATCCGCGTCCGCGACTGTCGGTGATCTCGGTGGGCGGCGAACTCATCGATATCGATCGGACGCCGGGGCCGGGCCAGGTCTACGACGTCAATTCCTATGCGCTGGCCGCCGCGGCGCGCGACGCGGGCGCGGATGTCAATCGGGTCGGCATAGTCAGCGCCGATCCGCGACGATTGCGCGATGTGGTCGAGGGGCAGTTGGTCCGCTCCGAGGTGGTGGTGATCGCGGGCGCGGTCGGCGGGTGGGCCTCCGAGCAGGTCAAGGAGGCGCTGGAAGGGCTCGGCGAACTCGAGATCGCCAGGGTGGCCATGCATCCGGGGTCGGTCCAGGGCTTCGGTCGCCTCGGTCGCGACGAGGTGCCCACCTTCCTGCTGCCCTCCAATCCCGTTGGCGCGCTGGTGGTCTTCGAGGTCATGGTGCGACCACTGATCCGGATCGCGCTGGGCCGCAGGCATCCCATGCGCCGCATCATCCCGGCCAGGACCATCACCCCCATCAGCTCCATGGCCGGACGCAAGGGCTATCTGCGGGCGCAACTCATGCGCGACGAGACCACCGGCGAATATCTGGTGCAGCCGCTGGGGGCGGGCGCGAGCTCCGCGCATCTGCTGGCCACCCTGGCCGAGGCGAACAGCCTGATCCTGATCGACCCGGACGACACCGAGATCCGCACCGGCGACGAGGTCCGCGTCGCGTTCCTGTCGCAGCGCGGCTGAGGCGTGGACACCATGGGCGTTTTCCGGGCAGGTCAGCATCCGGGATGGCCCGCGCGGCTCGGTCCGGTCCGGGTGGCGGCGGGCGAGGTGAGCTTGCGGCCGGTGCGGCTGCGCGATGCTGCGGCGTGGAGCCGAACTCGCCTGCGCGACAGGGAACATCTCGAACGTTGGGAGCCCACCGGTCGCGGTGCGTGGGAGGCGCGCAATCACGTGTCGAACTGGCCGTCGCTGTGGTCGAGCCTGAAAGCCGAGGCGCGGCGCGGGGCGATGATCCCGCTGGTGATCGAGGTGGACGGTGCGTTCGCCGGGCAGCTGACCATCGGGAATATCGTGCGGGGGGCGTTGCGTTCGGCGTGGATCGGATATTGGGTGACAAAGGATCTCGGCGGCGGGGGAGTCGCGACGGCGGCGCTGGCGCTCGGCCTGGACCATTGCTTCGGTCAGGTCGGATTGCATCGGGTCGAGGCGACCGTGCGGCCGGAGAATCTGGCCAGCCAGGCGGTGCTGCGCAATGTCGGTTTCCGCGAGGAGGGGTTGCTGCGGCGCTATCTGGATGTGGACGGCGCGTGGCGCGATCATCTGCTTGTCGGTATGACGGTGGAGGAGGTCGTCGGCACCGTGCTGGACAGACTGATTCGAGAGGGGCGGGCCGCCCTGCCCTGACGCGCCGGACACCGCGGCGCGCCGCGTTTATGGTGGGAGTGTGACAGGTGTGGCGCATGAGCACGGCGCGCCTGGCGGAACTTGCCGCCACGCCGAACTAACCTACGGACGTCGGTGGTGCGTCCTGCACCGTCGACGCTGTGGTAAAAGACGGCGACCCGAGCGACGCTCCGAGGACGGAACACGATCGACACTCGGGCCGCACGGACAAACCAGGCGGGGACGGAGGTGCGGAGACGATGCCTAATTCGATCCTGTGGATCGGCCTGGTCGTGCTCTGGGTCTTCGTCCTGTTTCCCATCCTCGCCGACCGGCATCCGCGGATCCGGCAGACCACCGACGCCGCCCTGGCCACCCGCGTCCTGCATCGCGGCGGATCCAAGCGGCGTGCCAAGAAAGGACCGGCCACCGGGCACGACAGCGACCCGGACTACCAGCCGATCCGCGCGCAGAGAAGGTTTACCCATAGCGATGATGCGGAGGATCGGATGACGCTATCGGCCGATGAGCCCGTCACCGAGGCGGACAAGCAGACCACTTCGGTCGCCGAAGACGCGGCGGTGGCGTCGCCGGGCTCCGGCGACGCGGGCGTGACCTCGCGTGAGTCGGTCCGGCGCGCCGTCGATACGGGTCGCCAAGGTGTCGCAGCGGAGCTCGCCGCCTCGGACGAGGCCGACAAGACCGTCTCAACGGACGATCATCCCGACCAGACGGACGGTGCGGCGAACGACGACGGTGCTGCGACCGGCAGTGGTCGCGTGATTGCGCGCAGTCGTGCGATCGCCGACGATCACGCGACCGCCGACGTTCGTGCGCACAAAGATGATCGTGCGATCGCTGCCCCTTGTACGGCCGAGGACAGTGGCGCAGCCAACGGCGATCATCCGACCGATGACGCGAAACCGGCGGATGAGTCCGCCACCGCCGTCCAAGCCCGCATCCCTCCGGTCCGTTCCGCCGCACCGGCCCGCATTCGCGACGAGGACGAATCCGATTCTCCCGCCTCGGATCCCGACGATTTCGTGCCCAACCGACGCGGCCGCGGCGGCTTCGACCCCGAGGCCGACGCCATCGCCCGCGCCGCCCGCTACACCTTCCGGCAGCGCGCCGTCCTCGGTCTGATCCTGAGCGCACTCATCTTCGGCGGCGTCGCCGTCGCCCTCAACCCGCTGCTGTGGTGGGCCTGCGGCGCGACCACCCTCATCCTCATCGGTTACCTCGCCTACCTCCGCAAACAGGTCCGCATGGAGGAGGACATCCGCCGCCGCCGCGCCGCCCGCCTCCCCCGCGCCCAGCAGACCGTCGGCTCCCAGCCCGACCGCCGCGCCGCCGACACCATGGATCGCGACACCGCCCGCGCCCTGCGCCGCCGCTCCACCCTCCTCGACGCCGACGACGAGGACCCCACCTTCGAACACCTCGACCCCTTCGATCCCGCCGCCGCCCGCGCCCTGCGCGGCCGCTCCGGCGATCTCCGACGCGGTGCCTGATCCCCCCCCCCCCCCCCAAACCCCCAGCTAAACCACCCGATTCGGAATCTGCTCCACCACCCTGCTACAGTTGCACAGCGCGGTTCCTCCTGGGGCCGCACGGGGCTATAGCGCAGTTGGTAGCGCGTCTCGTTCGCATCGAGAAGGTCAGGGGTTCGATTCCCCTTAGCTCCACCGAAGGCCCTTCACTCGCGATGTAGGTGAAGGGCTTTTTCATGTGCCGGCAACCCTATCGACGGCACACCACCGGCGTATCGGGCGGTGATAGGTACCACTCGCTGTCGGATTGCCTGGCCGACCGGCCCCTGCCGGTTACCTTCAGGGGCCGGTCGGGCTGCGAGGTTGCGTGCCTACCAGGAGGGGCACCGATCATCGTGATGTCCGAACGGGTCATTGTCGTCGTTGTGCCAGTAGCCGTTGTGGTCGCAGTGACGGTCCCGGTCGGGTGGGCCGCCTTCGCGCCAGTCGCGGTCATCGCGCGGGCCTGCGGACCCCGGCGGTGGCTGATGGTGCATCGGGACCGCGGCTGCGACGGCGGACTGTGCCACCGGAGCCGCGATTATCGAGCAGGCCGCGAGGGCGACGAAAAGGCGGGAGAGTGTTCTGTGGTTCATAGTTTCCCCTTAGTGCTGTTCGAGAGGAATCTTCGAATTGATGCCGAATCGGTTCCTGCGCAGCCAGGACCTCTCGGCGACGAATGCGGCCGGTAAAGCCTAATTCGCGGATGGCGGAAGATTGTTGATCTTTACCATTCGGATACGTGAGGTCGACTGTTCGGAATATCCGATTCGTTGGTATTGCCGGGTGGGGCCATGCCATTCATATTGGGCATGCAGACGGTTACGTTCGGCTGGGCTCATGGTCGCGAAGGCTTCCTCGCGTCGCTGTTCCTGTCGGGCGTCCTGGTCCGGTTCGGCGTCGAGCAGCGCCCCGATGTCCTCGAGCGGGAACCCGTCGCTGTAGCGCGGGCGTGTTGTGCTTCGTTGTGCGGAAGCTCAGGATCGGTGGCGCTTGGGTTCCGGGCCGAGTGAGTGGATGGCGAAGTCGATCGCGGCGAGCAGTCGGGCGGGTTCGTGGCGGGCGCGTTCTCTGACTCGCAGGCCCAGAACCGTGGTGAATAAGGATTCGACTGCCGCGTCGATATCGAGATCGGGTGCCAGTTCGCCTGCGGCGTGGCCGCGGCGCAGCACCGCTTCGAGGGTGTCGCGGGTGACGTCGAAAGCGGACTCGATTCGTTCCCGCACAGCATTGTCGGTGGTGCCGAGTTCGGTTGCGGTGTTGACCACGAAGCATCCGTCGGCGACATTGTCGTGGGGTGCGTCGCTGATCATCCAGATCATCCAGTCCCGCAACGCTTCCCGACACGAACCCGACGCTTCGAGGCGGCGTTTGGCTTCGGCCGAGTCGTGCGCGCGGTAGTAGTCCAGCGCCCGTAGGAACAGGGTGTGCTTGTCGGTGAATGTTCGGTACAGGCTGCTCGGCTTGAGATCCAGCTCGTCGCCCAGGTCCCGGACCGAGGTGGCGTGGTAGCCGCGCCGTCGGAACAGCGCGGTCGCCTTGGCGACCACCTCCTGCTCGTCGAACTCCCGCGGGCGTGCCACGTCGTCAACCTACCACAGTTGTGGAGCGACCGTTCCCATATTACGCTGCCCCATATGGGAACGATCGCTACCAAACTGGAGGAGTGGCTTTGACCACGACGCAAGACTCAACCAATTCCGTTGCCCCGCAAACAAATCGCTGGCCTGCAGTGGCCGCAGTGGCGGTCGGGACGTTCCTGTTGGTGACGGCCGAACAGCTACCGATCGGACTGCTGTCCCCGGTCGGCTCGGAGCTGCGGATCTCGGAGGGTACGGCCGGGTTGATGATGACCGGAGCCAGTATCGTGGCGGCCCTCGCGGCGCCGGCGGTTCCGCTGGTCATCGGCCGGCTCGATCGGCGGGTGTTGCTGGTCGTGCTGATGGGACTGATGACCGCCGCCAACGCGATCTCCGCGGTGGCGCCGAACTTCGCGATTCTGCTCGCGTCTCGGGTGCTGGTCGGCATCGCCATCGGCGGGTTCTGGGCAGTCGCCGCGGGCTTGGCCGTGCGGCTGGTGACCGACAAGGCCGTGTCGAAAGCCACCGCACTCATCTTCGGCGGGGTCGGGGCCGCGAACGTGCTCGGCGTGCCACTCGGCACGGCGCTCGGTGGATTCGCGGGATGGCGGCTCGCATTCGTGGCACTGAGCATTCTGGCTCTGGTGGTGTGCCTCGTCCTGGTCGCGGTCCTGCCACCCCTCGTCGCCACGCAACCGGTCGGACCGCGTCAGCTCGCCGACCAACTCCGCAACCCCGGCGCACGAGCAGGCATCCTGGCCACCTTCCTCCTCGTAACCGGGCACTTCGCCGCCTACACCTTCGTCGGGCCGATCCTGCAACAGCTAGCCGGCATCGATGCCGCGTTCGTCGGCCCCCTGCTGCTGGGATTCGGCGCGGCGGGCATCGTCGGAAACTTCCTCGCGGGCGCGACACTCGGACGAGCCCTGCACCGAACCGTGCTCGGTATCGCCGCAGGCCTGACCGTGCTGGTACTGCTCTACCCGCTGCTCGGTCACGGCCCGATCGGCGCCGTGATACTGCTGATCGGATGGGGCTTGATCTTCGGTGGGGTGTCGGTGAGCCTGCAGACATGGATGATCACGGCGGCTCCCAATGCGGTGGAAGCGGCCTCTGCCCTGTGGGTCGCGGTGTTCAACCTGGCGATTGGCCTCGGCGCACTGGCGGGCGGCGCGGTCGTCAACGCTGTCTCACTGCAAGCGGTCCTGATATTCGCCGGAGTGCTGCTGGCCTTGGCCACCCTCGCTGTCTGGTCCGGCCGCGGCGCCCTCGCGAGTGTCCCGGAAACCGAGGACTAGCATCGGACGGGAACCTGGACCCACTGACGGAGAATCGCTCTCGCGCGGGAGCGGTTCCCCGTTCTGAGCGAGTGCCGCCGTGGATGGGGGATTTGGGTGGCAGCGGGGGGAATACCGAGATCTTCGATCGGTGCGCCCGCACGTGTACTGTCGCGGCCCGTGGAACGGGATAGGACCGAGGACGCTCGGCGTTTGACAGCGGAAGCCGAGCCGTTGCCTCTTACGGCCACGTTGCCGGTGGTGGAGGGCAGGCTGTACGTCGGGTTCGCCAGGGTCGCGACCATGCCGAATGGTCGGATCGGCATGTCCCACTTGATGCGGAGCAAATTCGACAAGATGGGGGAGGAGGAGCTGAAGGAGCTGGTTGTGGAGTCGCTCGACAACCTCATGTCCGGGCTCAACTTCAAGGGGTTTCGGGATGATGAGCTCGGGACCCTGGTGTCTGTCGAGCGGGACGGCCCAGGCGCCTTCGGGGTGATCCTGCTCAATGATTTCCATGAGAAGGCTGCCGCGCAGGTGGGTGCCGATCGGCTGGTGGTGGGGCTGGTCAGTCCGGATCACGTCTACTTCGCGGCGGCAGGTTCGGGGCAGGCGGAGCAGATCAGGGAAGCTGTGCTCGGCTCGCCGGATACGAGCTCCGAGTTGGTGCCTTGCCTGCTCCATTTGGATGCGGAGGGCATTGAGATTATTGCCGAGCGTTCCAGGTAGATAGGGCGTTCATCGGCTGGAATCGGCCGGTTGCCGTCACATTCTGGTGGAACTCGGCTAGCTGTGGTCGATTCGGGGTCGAGACGAGGTGACCTTCAGAGCTCGAGTGCCTGCACGCCGGGGAGGTCGCCGACAATGCGGTGTCATCGTCAGCGTCGATGATGTTGCGCATCACGATGCGGCCGCGCTCGGGTGTCACCTGCACGCCTGTATCGAGGATCAGTCGTCGCCCCACGGGTCGCGCGCCTCCATCGGTGCGTTGATTCGTCGGTGGTCGGCTTCGTATTCCGCGGCGAAGTCCGGATCGGGTTCGATAGCGGCATAGGCGTCGAGTATGGCGGACCCGTTTGGGCGGTGCGGCGGGACGATCGACGCGACGAGTTCGCCGCCGCGGGTGACCTGGATTGTCTCGCCCTGTCCGGCCATATCGAGGACTGCGGAAATGCTCCGCGCAGTCTCGGTCGCAGTCATGGAAATCATAGAATCAGACTTTCTGATTGTCGCTGGCTGTGGTGCGTTCGAGCATGCATGAGGCTGCGCCGCAGGAATCGTGCACGGCGGTTGCGGTGCAGAAGCCCGGTTGGGCATGCCGAGGAAGTAGCGATGTTCAAATCTCGGGATCGGCTCCGACTGCTGGGTGTAGGAACTGACAACCCAGTGTGAGGAGTCATCGCGATGACCATCGCCCAACTCGACGTCACGACCGACATGACCCTGTCATTGGATGGGTTCGTCTGTGGACTGAGAGCCCAGCAACCGCCGTATCTGGATGACGGCTTCTTTCGTATCACCAGTTGGGCGGTCAAGCGCGCCGCCTGGCGCGAGCGGGCCGGTATGGAGGGCGGGCTGGTGGATGCCGACGATGCGCTGATTGCCGACAAGTTCGCTCGCGCAGGCGCTTACGTGATGGGCAGGCGCATGTTCGACTCGGGCGAAGAGCCGTGGGGTGACGAACCGCCGTTTCACGCGCCGGTTTTCGTTGTCACCAACCGTCCCCGGTCGCCGCTGCACCGCGAGGGCGGGACCACCTTCTACTTCGTCGATTCCGTCGCGGTCGCCGTCGAAGCGGCCCGAAAAGCATGTGCTGAGCGGAATGACCATTCGACATCGCTCGGTGTGCATATCAGCGGGGGTGCTTCCATCGTCTCTCAGGCCATTGCCGCGGACATGGTGGACGAACTGCACCTGCACATCGCCCCGGTGCTGCTCGGGCAGGGGACCCGGCTGTTCGACAACCTGCCCGACAAGATGATCGAACTGCGCAGGCTGCATGTCATCGATTCGCCGGAGGTCACCCATCTGGCCTTCCGTTTGCACTGACCACAACCCGTACCGATCAAGGAGTCAATTATGAACGCCGTCAATACCTTTGAGCACCACACCGTCACTTCCGCTGATGGAAGCAAGATCGCCGTCGACACGATCGGTGCGGGCGCGCCGGTCATCCTCATCGGGGGGGGCCTTCAACGACCGCTCCACTGTTACCGGGTTGGCCGAGTCTATGGCCAGTGACGTGATGGCCGTCATCTATGATCGCCGCGGCCGGGGTGAAAGCGGGGACAACAGCCGCAACTACGTCGTCGAGGACGAAATCGCCGATCTGGCTGCGGTTATCGCGCATGTCGGCGGTCGGGCCGGAGTCTTCGGTCACTCCTCGGGCGGTGTGCTCGCGCTGGAAGCCGCGATGCGCGGATTGCCGATCGATCGGGTGGCGGTCTATGAGGCGACCTACATCTCCGATGATTCGCGCCCGCTTCCCGCTGCCGACGTGCCCGATCGTGTGCGTGCCCTCATCGCATTGGGCGATCGGGACGGGGCGACGGCTCTGTTTCTCACCGAACAGGTTGGTGTACCGCCGGAGATGGTCGCGGGCATGCAAGCCGCGCCGGTGTGGTCGTTCATGTCCGCACAAGCGGACAGCCTGCCCTACGACATGGCTGTCTGCGGTCCGCAGTTGACCTTTCCCTCCGACCGTTTGGCCCGTATCTCGGTGCCCAGCTTGATCATTGCCGGTCAATTAGGCGAGCCGTGGATTCGTGCCACCGCGGCCGAGCTCGGCGACACCATCCCGCATGCCGACCATCGCACCATTCCCGGCCAAGACCACAGCATCCTGCATCAGCCGGACGCGTTGGCTCCCAGCCTGCTGGATTTCTTCACCGCCGACTAGCGGGTTGATACTGCGGGGCCGAGGCGCCACAGGCCGGTCGTTCGCTACGAACCTGCGGGTAGGGAAAGCGGTCTGCGAGCATGATCGATATGGCGATTGCTACGGGATCTGTTGCTCACGTCCGTCTCACGGTGTGCGATATCGATCGTTCGCGGGCGTTCTACGAGCAGGTTTTCGACTGGCCTGTGGCGCTGGAGGTCCCGGCCGACGCGGATCAGGAGACGCGCGAGCGCCTCAGTTTTCTCTACGGCGGGGTGATCTACCGGCTGGAGCATGGTTTGATCGGACTGCGGCCTGTCGGTGCCGACCGATTCGACGAGAACCGGGTCGGCCTCGACCATCTCGCTTTCCCCGTTGCGTCACTCGCCGAATTGGAAGCTGCCGCAGCGCATCTGGATGCCTGCGGTGTAGCGCACGGCGGTATCAAGGATATTGGCGTCAGCTATATCTTGGAGTTCCGCGATCCGGACAACATCGCGCTGGAACTGGTTGCGCCCAAATAGTCTTCAGAGTGACTATGCATCGGGATTCAAGGATTCCGGGCGGTTGAAGATTCGGTCGAGCCATTACTTCTTTGTGCGCCACCTCATGAACGCATCGCCACCGGTCGGCTGGGAGAGACACCCTCCAGTTCGCCGGCGTGGGCTTGTGGGCGAGCCGGGGTTCGGTGCTTGAATCGCTACGGTCGTGTGGGAGCGCAATGTCTTGCCTCGGCTCGGCGGCATTGCCGCACTAGAGGCACTCAGTCCGTGGTGTGAGTGGCCGCTTTGGCGCCGCCGATCGCGCGGCGGGTTCTCAACGGAGTGCGGCCCCGGCCCGCGTCTCTGGTCGCGACGGTCGCGCGGACCAGCTGTGCGTCGACATCGATCCGCGCTCGACGAACCCCTGGACCGACACTCGAACCTCCAAGCCGAGACCCGTCGGGCCGAAACCCTTGGCGGCCAACAGTATCCGCCCGGCTGCCGGGTGCCTGGAGTGGATCCGCACCGCGCTCGAGATTTCCAGAGGTCCGCGCTGCTCATCGGGCTCTCGCGGCTGGTGGAACAGGGTGGCAGGATCTCCCGCATGGCACGCCGGTCGGCGTCTCATAGTGAGGGAAATAGGAATGGAAACGCAGGGATTCATCGATGAGATCATCGACTTCCATGTCGCGGTGACCGAACTGTTCGCGGGAACTGCGCCGGATCGAGCGGGCGCGGTCGATGCACTGCTGGACAGATTCGATCCGGAATTCACCATGATCACGCCGGTGGGTGGGGTGCTGACCAAAGCGGGCCTGCGGAATCTGTTCCAGGACGGATTCGGCAAGACGCCCGATCTGGTCATCGATATCACCGAGATCGTGCCCATCGCGACCACGGCGACGTCCGGGCTGGTGCGCTACGCGGAATTTCAGCGCGCAGGCACCGATGCGATATTGCGCCGATCGACGGCCTACTTCGTGCGTGCCGAGGGTCGGGTGCTCTGGCGGCACCTGCACGAGACCTTCGCCGATAGCTGAGGACTACTCCGGCGCGGCCAGGTGGCGGACCAATGCCTGGAGTTGGGTGCGGAGATAGTCCGGGAATTCCGGTGATTCGGGGGTTGCCCCGAGAGATTCGAGGGTGGAGCGGGGCAGGAAGACGGGGGCGAGATTGATGGCGATCAGCGCCATTCTGACGAAGGCCGGGTCGAGGTCGGGGGCGATCTCGCCGCGTGCCTGTGCGGCGCGCAGGTCGGCCAGGTCGGCCTCGACGGTGGCGGCATCGTCCAGGTAATCGTCTTCGATGCCGTCGCCGGTGAGGCCGCGCCAGATCAGCAGGCGGGCCGGGCGCGGGTCGCGCAGGGTGGCGGCCAGGTAGTTGGCGGCCGTCTCGGCCAAGGGGGCTTCGGGATCCTTGTGGGTGGATTCGCTTGTGGGCCAGTCGGTTTGAATCTCCCGGTACAGGCCCTCCTTGCCACCGAAGTAATAGGCGATGAGCTGCTTGTTGACGCCCGCGCGGGCCGCGATGTCCTGAATTCGGGTTCGATCGAAGCCGTTGTCGGCGAATTCGTCCAGGGCGGCCTGTAGCAGCGCTCGACGGGAGCGTTCGGCATCGCGGCGCCGCTGATCGCCGCTCGGTGCGCGCCGGGGTCGGCGGGCGGTGGGGTCCTCCTGGGTATCGCTCATCACCGAAGTCTAGCTGTCTGGGATGACTGATTCAGCTGGCTTGTCGAGTTTATCAACCCACTGGTTGACTGAAGTATCTGATCAGATGACAATAGTGCGGTGACTACTTCCAACGCCGCCCCCGACGTCGACGAGCGTCCAGGGCTGAGCCCGCAAGCGCGTCGGGCCGTCATCGTGGTGCTCCTCGGCGCGGTCCTGGCCTTCCTGGACGCCACCGTCGTCAATGTCGCGCTGAACTCGCTGGTCGGCGCGTTCGACACCGGACTGGATACGGTGCAGTGGATCGTCACCGTGTACCTGCTGACGCAGGCCGCGGTGTTGCCCGCCACCGGATGGGCGGCTCGCCGAATCGGGGCCAAACGGCTGTATATCGGTGCGCTGCTGCTGTTCACGATCGCCTCGGTCGCCTGCGGTCTCGCGGGCAACGTGTGGGTGCTGATCGCGGCGCGGGTGGTGCAGGGCGTCGGCGGTGGTCTGATGATTCCGGCGGGTCAGCTGATCCTGGTGCGCACCGCCGGTCGGCGCGGGATGGCGCGCGCGATGGTGGCGGCCGGTATCCCCATGGTGTTGACGCCGATCATCGGCCCGACCATAGGTGGCCTGCTGCTGGAGTACGCGGGGTGGCAGTGGATCTTCTTGATCAACGCACCGATCGGGATCCTCGGGTTGGTGCTGGCGGTGCGGTTGCTGCCCGCCGACACCTTCGAGGAGCAGGCCGGTCCGTTCGATGTGCGCGGTCTGACGCTGATTTCGATGGGGTTGGTGGGGGTCACCTACGGTTTGGCGCAGGCGGGTTCGCGCGGGATCGGTGACCCGGTGGTGATCGTGCCGCTGATCGGCGGCGCGTTACTCGTCGCGATATTCGTGTGGCACGCACTGCGGGTCGCCGCGCCGATCCTGGATCTGCGGCTCTACGCCGATCGCGTCTACAGTTCGGCAGCGCTGGCCACCTTCACTTTCGGCGCGGTCACTTTCGGCGCGATGGTGTTGCTGCCCTTGTACTTCCAGATCGTGCGTCATCAGGATGCGGCGCATACCGGCCTGCTGCTCGCACCGCAGGGCGTCGGCGCGGCCATCGCCATGGTGTTGTCCACCAAGCTCTACGAGCGGGTCGGCAGTCTCACCTGTGTGCTCGGCGGTGTGGTCGGCATCGTCGCCACCGTGCCGTTCATGTTGATCACCGCCGACACGTCCTATTGGCTGTTGGCCGCCGCCATGGTGGTGCGCGGACTCGGTATCGGCCTGGCCGTCATGCCCGCCATGACCGCAGCCATGAAGACATTGCGCCCGGACCAGTTGGCCGACGCCACACCGCAGCTCAACATCATGCAGCGCGTTGGCGGATCGATGGGCACCGCCGCGTTCGTGATGGTGCTGCAACGTCGTCTGCCCACCGCCGACCACGCCCAATCCGCGGCTTTCGCAACGACTTTCGCCTGGGTGCTGGCCGCGGCCGTCCTTGCCGCGCTGCCGACGATCGCGATGGTGCTGTTCGAACGGTCGGCCCGCGCGACACAGTGACGCGGCCGGAAAATCGGTTGCGCTCTCGAAGGGGAATGGCAGGGTGGTCGACATGTCATATTCCCCTGGTCTCTTTGTCGGAATCGATCTCGCGACGCGCATCGAGCGGGCCGAGCGCTCGCTGCTCGAGGAGGCCGCGCGGTCGGTGGCGACGCGTGCGGATCAGGTAGTCATCAGCGAGATCGACAGCGGACGCGCGCTCTGGGTCGGCCCCGGTTCTCCGCTGAACAAGGTGGTCGGCGTGCTGGGCAACGACTTCCCGGACGCGCTGCTCGACGAGGTGGAAAATGCCTTCGCCGAACGGAATTCGGCGGTGAATTTCGAGGTGTCCACCCTCGCCGATCCGGAACTGGTGACCAGGCTGACCCGGCGCGGTTACGCGCTCGTCGGTTTCGAGAACGTGCTCGGTCTGCGGCTGGACGGGCAGTCGCGGCCGAGGGCGGCGGGCGTGGAAGTCGCCGATGTCGCCTCGGACGGGCTGGAGTCCTGGCTGGATGTCGTCGCCGACGGTTTCGGCGCACCGGATATTCGAGGCGTGGCCGCGCACGAGGAACATTCGCGCGATGCCGCCAGGTCCGCGATCAGCGATACCAGCGCTGCCAGTGGATTCGTCCCCTCGCTGGCCACCATCGACGGTGTCCCGGCCGGTGGCGCGATCCGGCGCCTCTATGAGGGTATCGCCCAATTCAGCGGCGCCTCAACACTTCCGGAGTTCCGTCGACGTGGCGTACAGGGCACCCTGCTGGCCCACCGTATCGACGCTGCCACCGCCGCGGGCTGTGATCTCGCCGTCGTGGTGACTCTCCCCGGTTCCACCTCTCAGCAGAATGTGCAGAAGCTGGGCTTCCAATTGCTCTACGTGCGGGCGGTTCTCGTGCGGGAAGTCGAGACGATCCGGTAGTCGGCTTGGTCGGGGGCCGGTGACTCACCGAGGAAGACCGGCCTAGGGCTGTGTCCCAAGGTGATTCGTATCGGGCGCACCACCCATCATGCGCAGCATGGGGATTCCGCCCGTGCGGAGGAAGCGGAGCACCAGAGCGGCGGCGAGGATCAGGAAGACGATATTGAGCCAGGTGGTGTAGTTCCAGTGGATTCCGGCTTCCATCACCGTCGCGTTGCGTTCGGTGGGGATGAGTCCCGCTGTGCCGAAGAGGATTTCGACCGTGTATCCGGCACCGACCATGGCGGCATAGAAGGTGCCGAATACGACGATGGTCATGCGGGTGCCGTAGTACCTGCGATAGATGGCCAGGATCGGCAGGATCAGCAGGTCGGCGTAGATGAAGGCGATCACGCCGCCGAAACTGATACCGCCGTTCCATAGGACGGCGGCCAGCGGCACATTCCCGATTGAGCACACGAATGACAGGATCGCGACCAGCGGCCCGATCAAGGGACCCCACAGTGCGGAGAGCACCGGATGGTCGGAGAGAAAGAAGCCCTGCCAGAACGTATTCGGCACCCATGCGCCGATCGCGCCCGCGATGAACAGTCCGAGGATCAGATCGCGCAGGATGGCGGCCCACTCCATCACGAATACCCGCGATACGGCCGTCAACCCCGGTGGCGACAGTAGTCGCCGCAGGAAGGAGCCCTCGGTCGGCACCGACATATCCATGGCCGCGTGCCCCTCCATGGATCCGGCCAGCCCGCGTTCGGCCTGCCGTCGAGCCGCCGCGACCAGCCGGGGCCGCACGAATATCCGGAACTGGACCGCGAGCAGCATGATCATGATCGGCCCTCCGACGAACTCGGCCGCCGTGAACTGCCAACCCATCAGCAGCGCCAGGATGATGCCGAGTTCGACGACCAGATTGGTGGAGCCGATCTGGAAGGCCATGGCGGCGGTGAAGTTCGCGCCCTTGCGGAACAGGGAACGGGCCAGCGCCACCGCCGCGTACGAGCAGGACGACGACGCCGCGCCCAAGACGGCCGCGAGGGCCAGGGTGCGCGGACGGTCGTCGCCCATGAGCCGGGCGATGGTGGCTTTGCGCACCACCGCCTGCACGACCGCGGAGAGCGCGAACCCGAGGATCAACGCCCACAGGATCTCCCACGTCATCGATCCGGTGAGTGCCAAGGCGTGCCCGATGGCGGCCATTCGACCTCGCTTCTCGCTCGGGGCGGAATTCACGTGCGGTCGAACCGGGTGCTGACCAATTCGGGCGAATTCTAGCCGGGCGGACGAGTGTCGCGGCGCGGATCGCTCAGACGATTCGGCTGGCCCGTGGGTCCGGAATGGTCTGTCCGGCGTCGACCAGTGTCCAGAAGGCGGCGTGCTTCATGGGGCACAGGTCGGTGCCGCAGGTGCGGTGGCGCTGCATCTCCCAGTGCGCCTGCTCCGGGGTGAGCGGGCGGGAGGGAGCGCGGTGCGAGGGTTCGAGTTGCCACGGGTCCCCGCGTAGCGCGCGTTCGGATTCGAACAGGTCCAATAGGTGCGTGGTCACCGCGCCGCAGGGATCGGCGCGGCCGACCCGTACGGCCATCCAGAGCGCGAATGGCACCGCGAGAAGAACCATGGTCATGGCGAAAGTAGTTGCGAGCATTGGGCCATACCCCTGATCGCGTAGTCGGTATCTCTTACCGCTTTCGAGGGTGACGCGACCGCGCCGCCTTCCCAATGCCCTTTCGGTGCCCTTTCCGGAACTCCGGGAAAAGGCACCAATCGGGCAGTGCGCCGACACACTGCCCATTGCCGGGATTCGGCTGCGGGGCAGCCGAACATCTGCGCTCGGTCCGAGAAAGGCCCTATGCGAGAACCGGGCGATGCTGCGCCCACGGCCGCAGCCGCTCGAAGGCCGCCGCGGCGGCGAGCACATCGGCGTCGGCGCGCATCCTGCCGACGATTTGCAGACCGACCGGAAGTCCGGCCGAGGTGAAGCCCGCAGGCACCGTGATCGCGGGCGCGGGAACGAGATTGAACGGATAGGTGAGCAACCAGCCCAGAAGTTGCTCGCGCAGGGGCGCCTCGCGCAGCGGGGCCGGACAGAATTCGTGCACCGGATGCGAGGGCATGGTGGTCGTCGGGGTGATCAGGAAGTCGAAATCGCCCATGAAGGCGTTGAACTGGTCGACCATCCGCCCGCGCTCGGCATCGGCCCGCTGCACCTGCCTGACGGTCAGCCGCTCACCTGCCCGCATGACCTCGACGAACTGCTCGTCCACCTGACCCGCCTGCGCGTCCCAGTCGGTGGCGTCCAGCATGGCCGAGTAGGTGGGTGTCCATACGGCCTCCCACATGACCCGCGCGGGATCCGACCATTGGGGCGCGGCACTCTCGACCGCGCACCCGATCTCGGTGAACGCCGAGACGGCCTGCTCGCAAATGGCGCGAATCTCCGGATCGACCTCGGCGATGCCGAGATCCGGCGACCAGGCGATGCGCGCGCCCGCGATGCGGCGGTCGCAGGCGGCCAGATAGTCGACCTCCTCGGTGGGCAGCGACAGCGGGTCGGCCGGGTCGTAGCCCGCCATGACATTGAGCATCAGCGCCGCGTCGCCGACGGTGCGCGCGATCGGACCGTGGAAGGCGAAGGTGAGGAACCGATTCGGCATGGCGAGGATGGGTACGCGCCCCAGCGAGGGTTTGAATCCGACGACCCCGTTGATCGCGGCGGGAATGCGGATCGAACCGCCGCCGTCGGCGGCGTGCGCGATCGGGCCGAGTCCGGCCGCGACGGCCGCGCCCGCCCCGCTGCTGGATCCGCCCGCCGTGATGCCGTGCTGCCACGGATTGTGGGTCGCGCCGTAGAGGTGGTTGGTGGAGTTGGCGCAGTAGCCGCCCTCCGGCAGGTTGGTCTTGCCGAGGAAGATGCCGCCCGCTTCGCGCAACCGTGCCGCTACCGGTTCGTCGTGATCGGCGACCATCGCGCGGTTGGCCACGATCCCGTGGGTGATCGGGGTGCCCTCGACGTGCAGCGCCTCCTTGACGCTGTACGGGATGCCGTGCAGTGCACCGAGTTTCGCGCCGCCCGCCATCTCCTCGGTGCGCTGCCGGGCTTCGGCGCGCGCCGCATCGGGTCGCAGGTAGACGTAGGCGTTGAGATCGGGATCGATCCGGTCGATCCGGTCGAGCACCGCTTCGGTGATGTCGAGTGGCGTCAGCTCACGGGCCGCGATGCGCCGAGACAGCTCCGTCGCGGGCAGCCAGCACAGTTCTTCGTTGTCGGACATGGGATTTCCTCTCGAATTGAACAGATCCCATATTCCGAGTTCGGCGGTCGGCAAACCATACGCAATGTGACGTACCCGAAACATCGCCCCCGATGCTATGGTCGGCTCCGAGGTGACGATGAGGCAGCTCCAGGACCTCGGCATACTCGCCGAGATCGCCGCGAAGGCGGCCCAGCCGCTGTCGGCGGTTGAGCGGGCGCGGTCGGTGCTGGCGGCCATGCACGGGTTGGTGCCCTATGCGGGTGGCGGCCTGTCCGCGTGGGATCCGATCGGCGAGACGTATCGACCGGTGGTCAATATCGGCTACGACGCCCCCACCTTTTCGACCCTGCACACCCACCGCTACCTGGACGAATACCGCAGGCTCGGATTGCTCGACGAACCGAAGGCGCTGCGTTTTCGCGATGTGCCGGGACGCGGTCGTGACCTGCGCACCTTTCAGGAATTGGTCGCGCCCGCCGGATATCGGGAGGGGCTGGGGCTGGCGCTGCTCGCCCCGGACGGCCGCCGCGTCGGAATCCTCACCCTGAGCACGGTCGATGTCCGCTATCCCTCGGTCCGACAGCGCGATCTGAGCGAACTGCTCGGCCCGACGCTCGCGGCGCTGCTCGATCCGGTGGGCCGATTGGCGGAATCCTTCGGCGCGGGACAACTGTGGGCGATCACCCAGAGCGCGGCGCGCAGACTCGACGGCGGTTCGTTGCTGGGGCGGAATTCCCTGCGGGAACAGCTGATTCGGTTGGTCGCCAACGGTGTCGATCAGGCCGAATTCCGCTGGCGCGACGAGTCCGGCGGTTGGGAGCGGGTGCGCATGCTCGCCCCGACCGCCGAACTCGGCCTGGCCTGCCGCTCGATCGCCGTGGTCACCCCCGCACCGCAGCCCTATCGCCTGACCTGGCGCGAACTCGAGGTGGTCACGCTCATCGCGCGCGGCTACGACAATCGCCGCGTCGCGCAGACCCTCGGCGCGTCGGTCCGCACGGTCACCACCCATGTCGAGCGGATCCTCACCAAGGTGCAGGTTCGTTCCCGCACCGAACTGGCGGTGCGCGCAGTGCACGAGGGCCTCTTGGTCTGCGTCGACGGCGAACCGCCCGCCGCCTGCTACTGACGCCTTAATAAGACGGGCCGGTCGGAGTAAGTTCAGGGGTGGGTCGGGTATACCGGAGAGCGAGGTATGCCATGCGTTTGCGAACGATCGGACTATGCGGCATTGCCGTAGCGGGCGTCCTGGCGGGCAGCGGCGTGGCCGCGGCCGACGACTCCCAACAGTACATTTGCGATTCCGCGCAGGTCAGCGGTGGACGCGCCCTCGGAATGGGCAACTGCGTCGCGGTCGACGGCGGTGCGCCCGCCATGGGCTTCATCGTCGGTGATTTCACCATCGCGGGCCGTGACAACTCCACCATCCGTTGCGCGGGCAATGGTGGAATGCCGGTGGGCGAGGCAGCGCTGCCGCTGGAGGTCAACGGTTGGGCCTGCGCGACGAGCTGACCCGCTTCGGCGCGGCGTATTTCCGAGGTTGGGAGTCGGGGATACTCGGGATTGTCGGACCGAACGAGTTAGGCGGCGGTGATCTCAGATGGCATCTAGCGAGGAACTGATCACCCTCGAGGTGCCCAAATACGCGAACGCCGGCCTGAGCGACTATGTCAAGAGTGTCGAGGATTTCCTCCGGTTATCCCGCGCCGCACTCGGCAAGGGTCTACCCGAGGACGTTCCCGACTTCGGGAAGCAACTGCGCGACCTCGGTCTCGGTGACAGTGTCGACAGTTCGGAATCGACCGATGCCTACAACAACAAGGCGGGCGATCTCGAAAAGCTCGGCGCGCAATTGCAGCGTCAGAACGCAAAGGTCGAACAACTCACGGCGAAGACCCGCGAACTCACCCAGAAGACCAGGGAAGTCATCGATCCACAGGTGAAGAAGTTGCAGAAGGCGCTCGCGATCGAGCAGTCACCGCCGAAGGATCGCAACACCCTGACAGCCAGCCAGGAGGCCGTCTATTTCGAGGCTCTGAATCATGCCCAGAAATTGGTTCGCGACACGGTCGATGATGCGCGCACGGAGATCAACGGGCACGCAGCCGGTATCGATGGATCGAAACCGCACAGGCCGAAGGGCGGTTCCGGCGGGGGTGGTGGCACGGGTGGCGGTGGCTATTCAGGTGGTGGCGGCTACTCGGGTGGTGGCGGATCGACCGGTGGCGGTTCGGATTTCGGTGGCGGGTCGGCCGACTTCCTTTCCGCCGGTGTCGCGGGCGTCGGCGGCGACGCACGCTCCGCATTGCAGCAGGTGGCCGCGCAGTTCGGGTGGACCGGCGCGCAATGGGAGGCCCTGGCCCACCTGGAAATGGGCGAAGCGGGATTCGATCCGAGGGCGCGCAATCCCTCGTCCGGTGCGCTCGGGTTGGCGCAGGCGCTGGGGCACGGCGAATCGAATACGGCCGGCAGCTTGGGGAACCAGTACGGCGGCTACGGTCTGACTGCCGATCAAGCGCGTGCGGCCAATTCGGGCAGTCCGGCCGAGCAGGCGCTGTGGATGTGCAACTACATCAAGTCGCGCTACGGCTCACCTGCCAATGCCTACAGCACCTGGCTTTCTCGCAGCCCCAACTGGTACTAACCCGAAGGCCAATACCGTTGGGGCGCGAGCTGGTTCAGAATTCGCGCAGCACCTCGCCGAGTGCTGCCACCGCGGATTCGATTTGGGTGTCGCTGAGGTAGGGGGCGGGGCCGAGGCGGAGGTGGGGGCCTCGGCTGTCGGTGTGGACGCCGTGCTCGGTGAGGCGGCGTTGGATGCGGGCGGCCTGGGGGGAGTGGAGGGTGAGGAAGCCGCCGAATTCGGTGCGCGGAGCGCGATCTCGGTCGAGTAGGGACGGGGGTGCGTCGAGTTTGTCACAGAGGTCGGCCAGTAGTCCGGTCTGGTGCAGGGAGATTCGGCGCAGGAACTCGGGGGTCAGGTCGTGGTCGGTGAAGAAGTCGAAGACATGCGCGGCGCGGTAGTGGCTGGTTGGATCGTAGGTGGCGCCGGCGAAGCGGTTCGCGCCTGCGGCGTATGGCACTGTGTCGGAGGCCTTCTCGGCGGATAGTTCGCCGAATTCGGCGTACCAGCCGGTGATCACCGGGCGCAGCGCCAGGCCGTGCGGCGGGATCCGGAGCACACAGTTGCCCTCGCCGAGTTGCAGGTATTTGTAGCCGCCCGCGACCAGCCAGGCAGCGTCGAGCCCGAGTTCGGAAAGGGGGAAGGGGATCGCGCCAACGGCGTGATACGCGTCCACCAGCAGCTCGGTGCCGACCCGCGCGCAGGCGGTGGCCAACGTGTCGAGACCGGGCACGATACGGGAGGTTTCGAACAGCACCGCCGACACCAGGACGGCGGCTGTTCGATCGTCGGTGGCTGCGGCAAGGCGTTGCGCCAGCGTATCGACGGGAGCGGCCGGTACCCGGACCACCTCGATGTCCGCTTCGGCGATGCGCGCTAATTGTCTGCGCACACTGTGGAATTCACCATCGGTGGTGACGAGGCGGGGTCGGGCGCGCAGGTCGAGCGCGGACAGGAAACGCACAACCAACTCGTGCGTATTCGCGCCGAGGGCCAATTCGGCACCGGGATCGGCTAGGAACCGCCGGAATCCGGCGCGTACCGCGTCCGCCTTGCGGAAGGCGCGATCCCACTTGCGGTCCACCGACTCGGCGGCATCGTAGAAGGCCTCGATTTGACCGCGCAGCGCGACATCCGGCCACGCCTGATGCGAATGTCCGGTCAGCAGCAGCCTTTCGGCGACGCGGAAGCGAGAGTAGTGCGCGGCCAAGGCATTCGGGGTAGCGCTCAATTCCTCGACGGTGGTCACAGTTGGCTCCGCACTGCCCACAGATCGGCGAAGATCGGTCGGAACAGGGTGTCGCGCAGGTAATCCGCCCCGGAGGAACCGCCGGTGCCGGGTTTGTCGCCGATGGTGCGCCGCACCATCATGACGTGGCGGTAGCGCCACTCCTGCATCCCCTCGTCGAGGTCGACGATGCGTTCGGCCACCTGCGCCGCCGCACCGTCATCGGTGTAGACGCTCAACAGGATTCGCTGCATCTCCGGTGAGGGCTCGGCGGGACTCGCCACCGCCCGCTCCAGCAATTCCGCGGGCACCGCGTAGCCCTGTTTGGCCAGATAGTGCAGGAACGAGTCGTACAGCGACGGCCGCGCCATCGCGGCCTCGATGCGGGCGCGGCCCGCGCTCGCGGCCGGATAGTGCGCGTACGCCGCCGGATCGCGGCGGCCGAGCACCGCCTCGAGTTCGCGGAACTGCGCGGATTGGAAGCCGCTGGACGCGTCGAGCCGGGCGCGGAAGCTGGTGAACTGGCGCGGGGTCATGGTCTCGAGTACGTCGATCTGCGCGACGATGACCTTGAACACGCTCAATATTCGGCGCAGGGTGTGCAGCGCGTGCGGGGTGTCGCCCGCCTCCAGCTTGTTCTGCAGGCGGCCGAGTTCGTGCAGCAGTTGTTTGAACCACAGTTCGTAGACCTGGTGGATGACGATGAACAGCATCTCGTCGTGCTCTTCCGAGCGGGGTTTCTGCGCATTCAGCAGTTCATCCAGCGCCAGGTAGGCACCATAGGTGAGAGCCGGGGATTCGGTGGAGCGGGACAGATCAGCATTGTGCGCCATACGTTCGATCATGCGTGACGGTCCGGTCGGGTGTCGAGGTTTCGCGGTTGCTGGGCGGTGTCTCGAAAGTGCCGTCCGGTCCGGTCGCGCGCCGCCGGATCGGACATCTCGCGTACGGTCGTAGCCAGATCGATCGCATGCGCGCATCGCGATCCATGCACAGGAGGTCTTATGTCGCAACAGGTTCGGGGTGTCATCGCACGATCGGCGGGCGCGCCGGTCGAGTTGACCACCATCGTGATCCCGGAGCCGGGTCCCGAGGAGGTGGTGGTCTCGATCGCCGCCTGCGGGGTCTGCCATACCGATCTGACCTACCGGGAGGGCGGGATCAATGACGAATTCCCCTTCCTGCTCGGCCACGAGGCGGCGGGCACCGTCGAAAGTGTCGGTCCCGCAGTGCGATCCGTCGCGCCGGGTGATTTCGTGATCCTGAACTGGCGGGCCGTGTGCGGCACCTGTCGCGCGTGTCGGCGCGGGCGGCCGCAGTACTGCTTCAGCACCTTCAACGCCACCCAGAAGATGACCCTCACCGACGGCACCGAACTCACCCCGGCCCTCGGGATCGGCGCCTTCGCCGACAAGACGCTGGTACACGCCGGACAGTGCACCAAGGTCGATCCGGCCGCCGACCCGGCGGTGGCCGGACTGCTCGGTTGCGGTGTGATGGCCGGTCTGGGCGCGGCGCTCAATACCGGCGGTGTCGGGCGCGACGACTCGGTGGCCGTGATCGGCTGCGGCGGCGTAGGCAACGCGGCCATAGCGGGCGCGCGACTGGTGGGTGCGCGCACCATCATCGGCATCGATCGCGATCCGCGAAAGCTGCGGTGGGCTGCCGAACTCGGCGCGACCCACGTCATCGACGCCACGGCCGAGGATCCGGTCGCGGCGGTGCGGGCACTGACCGGCGGCTTCGGCGCGGATGTGGTGATCGACGCGGTCGGCAATCCGAGCACGTGGGAGCAGGCGTTCTACGCCCGTGATCTGGCGGGCACAGTGGTGCTCGTCGGCGTCCCCACCCCGGATATGCGCCTCGAGATGCCGATGCTCGATTTCTTCTCCCACGGCGGCGCGCTGAAATCCGCCTGGTACGGCGACTGCCTGCCGGAGCGGGATTTCCCCACCTTCATCGACCTCTACCTGCAGGGCAGGCTGCCATTGGATCGTTTCGTCAGCGAGCGCATCACCTTGGACGAGGTGGAAAAGGCATTCCACACCATGTATTCCGGGGACGTGCTGCGCTCGGTGGTCATTCTCTGAAAGTAACCGGCATGAATTGCCGCTGATTCGCTGACACTTCGATTTCGGATCATTGATTCTGAGTCGCCCGCATAGGCGTACCTCCGCCTTCGCTCCGGCCATGCGCATGTTTGAGGACTGCTTCGCAGGCAGCGCCCATTAGGCGTACCTCCGCCTTCGCTCCGGCCATGCGCATGTCTGAGGACTGCTTCGCAGGCGGCGCCCATTAGGCTGCGGTGCGAACCTGCACGATCCGATTCGAATCGAAGGGGTCAGCGATGGGTATTTTCCGTGGTTGCCGGATCGCGGTAGCGGTGGCCGCCGGTGCGGCCCTTGTTGTCGGCGGCGGTCGGGCCGCGGCGGACGCGCCGGGAACGCTCGGGACCGAATCCGCGCAACCCGACGGATGGCACGGGATGTCCGGCGGATCGGTGCTCACCTACTGGACCGAGGGTTCCGATGGTGCGCCGCGTCCGGTCAGTGGCGCGCTGTTCGTCCCGGCGGGTACGCCGCCGCCCGGCGGTTGGCCGATCGCGGCCTTCGATCACGGCACCACCGGACTCGGCCGGGGCTGCGGCGGGAAATCCGATCCGGCCACCGCGCCGAATACGGTGTTCACCGCCGAGGAAGACGGCATGATGCAGCATTTGGTGAATCAGGGCTTCGCCGTCGTCGCGCCGGACTACCTGGGCCTCGGCCTGTTCGATACCGGCCCGCATCCCTATCTCGAATTGCGCACCGAGGCCACCGCGACCATTGATCTGGTGCGCGCGGCCCGCTCCGCGCATCCTGAACTGTCGCGCACCTGGGTGTCGATGGGTCCGTCGCAGGGCGGGCAGGCCGCGCTCGGCACCGGCTATGTACAGCAGACCTACGCGCCGGACCTGGATTTCCGAGGCATTATCGCCATCGATCCGGAATCCGATGTGGAGAAGGCGTTGCCGATCGCAGGACCCGGCATTCCCGCTATTTCCGGTTTGGATGGCACCGCCGGATTCTTCGCCGATATCCTCGCCGGATTGCGTGCGGCCCGGCCGGACGCGGCGGTCGACGACTATCTGAGTCCCCTCGGTCGCGAGATCATCGATTCCATCGGCGTCATGTGCCAGCCCGCGATCGATGCGCGGGTGGCGAATCTCGGTATCGGCGATCTGCTCTCGAAATCGCTGTCCGACAGTCGGATCCGCGCCGCCTACAACTGCTATATGACGGTGCCGACCAGTGGTTACGGCAAACCGATCCTGCTGTTGGCCAATGTCACCGACACCATGGTCCCCTCCCCGCTGCATGCCACCCTGGCCGCGCAATTCGTCGCGGGCGGCGTCGATTTCCGCACCGTCCTCGGTGCGGGCAGGCACACCCAATTGAATTCGGCGATGTGGTCTGCGATCGACGACTTCCTGAATCGCAGTCGCTAGAACCATTTGGCTCGTTCGGGCATATGCAGCAGGATCAGCCCGACCGAGGCGACGAGGAAGTTCTGTAGTGCGGCCGCGGTGGCGTTGACCTCCTTGTTCGCCCACATGCGGAACCATTCGCCGCCGACGGTGAGGAACCCGCCCGCGAAAAGCAGTATCGCCATGGTCCAGCCCAGACCGGACAGCTTGGCGGCCTGCCGCGCCGAACGCCCGGCGAAGGCGCGCACCCACCCCACCGTCGCGGCCAGCAGCACGAGCGCGATGAGCCATTCCCAGACGACGATCAGTACATAGGCGACCCAGACGACAGTGCTGTCGGTGATCGCCCGCCAGTCGACGCCCGCGTGGTGGATGGTGCCGCGCATGGACAGCACCGCCGCCACGCCGCGCCGATTGGTGTCGGTGTCCACGCAGTTGGTGAAGGCGACGAAGGTGTAGTAGACGCCGGTGATCGCGGTGAGTGTCGCCACCGCTATCCGGCGGCTGCCCACCGTGTCCAGGATTCGGGTCACACGGGGCATATCGGGCTCCGATCTGGCATTCCGCAGGTGGCCTGATGGTCGGTATGGTACGGGGGATGTCGCGTCTTCGTGTCGAATTGCCTTGGTGTGCCTGGCGATTCGTCGGTTGTGGGGGTAACCCTCCGCGCAGCGCCGGTGTGCGGGAGACTCGACATGCCGATGATTGCCTACGCGTAGGGGAGTTTTCGATGTCTGAGTCCTTCGCCGCCTATCCGAGCGCGGTGCCGGTCGGGGTCGACACCACCCGCGCGAGCATCGCGCGTGTCTACGATGCGGCGCTGAACGGCAAGGACAATTTCGAGGTGGACCGCCTGGTGCTGGACCAGGTGCGCGCCGTCGCCCCGGCCGTCGCCGAATTGGCCTGGGCCAACCGGGATTTTCTCATTCGCGCCTGCCGCTTCCTCGCCAAGGAGGCAGGGATCACCCAGTATCTGGATCTGGGATCGGGACTGCCGACGGCCGAGAACACCCACCAGGTGGTGCAGCGGGTCGATCCGGAATCGACCGTGGTCTATGTGGACAACGATCCGATGGTGCTCGCGCACGCCAGGGCGCTGCTGGCCAACAACCGCCGCACCTGCATCGCCACCGCCGATATCTTCCAGCCGCTCGAGGTGCTCAAGGAGCCGACGGTGCGCGAGCACCTGGATTTCAAGAAGCCGATCGCGCTGTTCCAGATCGGCACGCTGCACCACTACCTCGGCGAGGACGCGGCCGCGCTCATGCAGACCTATATCGATGCGCTGCCGTCGGGCTCCTTCGTCGCCATCGCGCACTTCTACGATCCGCAGACCCCCGAGTTGAGCGAACTGGCCCAGAAGATGGAGGACAAGTTCGTGCACAGCCCGATGGGCAGTGGTCGATTCCGCACCGGGGATGAGATCCGGGCCATGTTCGGCACCCTGGAGATGATCGAACCCGGTTTGGTGCTGTGCGATGACTGGTGGCCGGATGGTCCGCGACTGTCCCCGCTGATCCCCGTGCGGCAGTGCATCGTCGGCGGTGTCGGGCGCAAGAAATAGTCTCAGCAACCGTCCAGTAGGTTCGGTGGGGATGCTGACACTTCTCCTGGCGCTCACCGGATTCGCGCTGCTCGACGCCCTCGATGTCCTGGTAGTCGGCGTCACCACCGCCGTCGTGTACGACAGTCGTCTCGGTCGCCGCTCCCCGGTGCCCGGCGGCTTGAGCTTCATCGGCGGCGTTTTCCTGGTGACCACCGTCTTCGGGCTGCTGACCGTGCTCGGGTTGAACTTCCTGACCGATATGTTCGATTTCCGGATCACCCCCGGCATCCGCTATCGCGGCGAACTGCTGGTCGGTCTGGTGCTGCTCCCGCTGGCGCTGCTGCGTCCACCCGCCGAATCGGCGACGCCGCCGTGGGCGCTGGCACTGCGCCGCCGCCCGTGGCTGCTCGGGTTGGCCGGGATCGGGATCGGGCTCGGCAAGACGCCGACCGCCGTGCCCTATCTGGCCGGGTTGGCCATGCTGTCGGCCTATGACCCCCGACCCGCGATTTGGCCGCTGATAGTCGTTGCCTATTGCGCCTTGGCCCTGTTTCCGCCGGTTGTTGTCCTGGCTCTCGCGACGCGAAAGTCCTTGCGCGCTCGCCGCGTCTATCGGTTTCTGGTCCGCGGGTTGGCCCGGTACGGTCCGCCCTCGGTTCGCATTCTGTTCGCGATCGTGGGTGTCGGTCTGATCGTCGACGCACTGATCCATTACTCGAACGTCTTCTGATCGGATTGGCGGGCAACCGATTCCGGACTTGTCGGCGCGGGACCGTAGAGTCGCGTCTCGGTCGACCCAGCCGAGTATTCCCGGTGTCGCCGGGGAACCATGAGAGATTCGAGACAATGACTGACCGATCTGCTTATCCACTGCCCTTTTTCGGATCAGACAGGCTGCCGGTCGCCCCGGCGCGCACGCTGCGGGAACTGCAAATGATGCGGTTGAGCGCGCATATTCGGGCCAAGGCGCAGTGGTTCGTGAAGAAGGACGACGCCGAGATCGTCGCCAGGTGGACGCGGGAAGCGGCGGAACAGGGTCTGACCGAGGCGCAGATTCGCTATGTGCTGGACGAATTGGCGTACTACGCCGAGCTGCGCGACGAGCGAACGGGTATCGAGGTATCCGCGGTCGATGGGGTGTGGCAGTCGGACAGCCTGATCGATGACGAATTGAGATCCCGGCTGCGGGAGGCGGTTCGGGTGCTGGAGCAGGTGCCCGAGGCGGAGCGGGACTGGCATCCCGGCTCGAATGGGCAGGTGCTGGATCTGGTTCATCCGTCGCTGTTCTGCCGGGTGCGCGGGGTGAGCGGCACGGACGAGTCGGCGTGGCCGAAGAAGCCCCGAAATGCGCAGTACGCGGTGTCGGAGAAGTTCCAGTGGTTGCCCACCGATGTCGAGATCGGCGCGGACGGTTCGGTCGATTTCCTTTCCTACATCAACAATGTCCACCCCGAGGACCACCGCGAACTCGCCGCCGTTGTGCCCGAGGTCTTCGCGCGGCTGCGTCCGCTGTTCGAGAAGGTGCTCACCGACCTGCGGCAGCCGCGTCCGGTGCGCATCGAGGTCGATCCCTATTCCTGGTACGACGAAGCCGACGAGCCGGTCTATCCCTCGGATGGGGACGACAAGGCGGCGGTGGCCGAGTACGAAAGCGCCTGGGAGGAGTGGGAGGAGACCCGTCGCCCGATGGTCCCGGACGCTCCCACCTTCAGCCCGCCCGCACGCCCGGATACTCGGGTGGATCTGCGCGGCAATCGAATCCAGGTCATCGTCAAACTCGCCAATATTCACCTCACTCCCGAGAGTCCCGAATATCCCGGCGGGAGTTGGCATGTCGAGGGCATGCTGAACGAGCGCATTGTCTCGACCGGCATCTACTACTGGGACAGCGCGAATATCACCGACAGCGCGCTCGGTTTCCGGGCGGCCATCGAAGATCCGGACTACGAACAGAACGACGACAACGGTGTGCGCGAGGTCTACGGCATCGATGACGAAGACCAAATGAATCAGTTGCTCGGCTCGGTGCGCACCGATGCGGGACGCTGCCTGGCCTTCCCGAATGTCCTCCAGCACCGCGTCGCGCCGTTCCGCCTCGCGGACCCGACGCGACCGGGGCATCGAAAGATCCTGGCGTTCTTCCTCGTCGAACCCTCGATTCCGATCGTCTCGACCTCCGACATACCGCCCCAGCAGCCCTGGTCGCCGACCACCACCATGACCCTCGACCAGGCCGAGGAATACCGCGAGCAACTGATGCGCGAGCGGAAATTCTTCCTCGACGAACACAATGAGGAGATGTACGAACGGGAATTCTCCCTCTGCGAACACTGAACCGCTGCGTCAGAGTCCCGCCGCGATCTTCGCATCGGTCAGTACGGATTCGAGCATCGCCGGGGTGAGTCTGCCCGTGAACGTATTCTGCTGACTCACGTGGTAGCAACCGAACAGGTGCACGGGATTTCGGGTCGGCGAGGAGAGTAGTAGGTGGGCGGCGTGGGCGAATCTCGGTCGGGGACGGGGGATTTCCCAGCCCGATTCACCCAGTGCCGGGAGCAGAGCCTGCCAGCCGAACGCGCCGAGCACCACGATGACGCGCAGGGTGGGGGCCAGCAGCGCGAGTTCGGTGCGCAGCCAGTGGCGGCAGCGGTCGCGCTCGTCGGGGGCGGGCTTGTTATCGGGTGGGGCGCAGTGCACGGGGGCGGTGATGCGCACGCCGCGCAGGCGCAGGCCGTCGTCGCGGTGGGTGGCGGTGGGCTGATTGGCCAGGCCGACGGCGTGCAGCGCCGCGAAGAGCACATCGCCGCTGCGGTCTCCGGTGAACATACGACCGGTGCGGTTGCCGCCGTGCGCCGCCGGGGCCAGGCCGACGAGGAGTAGGCGGGCGTCGGGGGGTCCGAATCCGGGGACGGGTCGGCCCCAATAGGTTTCGTCCCGGAATGCGGCGCGCTTGTCCCTGGCGATTTTCTCCCGCCAGGCGACCAGCCGGGGACAGGCCCGGCATTCGGCGACGGCCGCGTCCAACTCGGCGACGGTCCGGCAGTGGGTGTCCGGGTATCCCGCGACGACCAGGGGCCGCGCGCTTGCCTGCTCCATCGGACCTCCGTTCGTTGCCGCTGCCGTCCGCGAATCGCTCCGAGTATCCATCCGGAGTGTGCTCTCGAACACATCCCGCACCGGCGCGGACGGCGTCGCCGCATCGAATCATCCCTCGAATCGGATGACGTCCAGGGCCGGAACGCCAATTCCGCAGAGTCGAACATCGAGGACAAATAGTGATCTCTCGGACCAGGCCGAGGTTGATAACATGGCCTTTCCGACCGATCCGGATGCACCGCGCAGCCTGCCGCGGGTCCGGTGGATTCGCCTCGAGAGAGTTCCTTCCATGCAGTTTGACATCGTCGAGCGGGACGAGACGTGGGTTGCCGGGCTACCGGTGCGCAGCCCGAAGCGTGCGCTCGGGGAACTGCGTGACCATGACCTGGAGGCCGCCTGGGCGGCGGTGCTGCACCAGGATCTGGGCGGCCCCCTGGCCAGTGCCTACACCGACTTCTCCGTTGACCTGGGCACCTACAACACGCAGATCGTCGGCTACCAGTGCGATTCGTTCGCCGAGGTCACCCGCGGTCATCTGGTGGCGCGCCTGCCGCGCGGCACCTATGCCCGTTTCTCCTCGGTCGGCAATTTCCCGCAGGTCATGACCGACCTGTGGACCCAGATCGCCTACGCCGAGGAGCACAATCAGATCCGGCGCACCCATACGGGGGATTTCGAGTGCTATCCGCACGCGTACAAGATCGAGCTATACCTGGCGGTAGCGGAGCGATGACATACACGATTGTGGTGCGGGGCGAGGCCACCTACGGTGGCTTGGTGGTGCCGCGGGTGCGTCCCAGCTTCAAGGTGAGCAATAGCGACCTCATCGAATTCCTGAAGGATCGGCTGCGCGATCGGGCGGGTGACGAGCATCGACTGCATACGGTGTACGTCCCGGATCCGGCGGGCAATTGCAATGCTCTGGTCTGTTTCGAATATCCGGATCCGGCTGCCGTGCCGATCGGTGATGTGCTGGTGCGGGTGCCTAAAGGCGTTTACGCGCGCTTTGCCCCGAATGGCGACTACCACGATCCGGTGGAGGATGTGTGGGCGCAGGTCGACGATGCGACGGCCTCGGCCGAGATCACCAGGGCTTATCGCGAGGAGGTCGAGGTTTGGCGCGGTCCGGATTCGGTCGAATTGTTCATTTCGATCCTTGTCTGACCATTGCTGAGCATTTGCTCATGTAGAACAAACCAGTCGTCACGTTTTGTCCGCTACCCATTGGCAACCTTTTGACCTGGGGAAATAACGGGGCGCGCCATCGGGTTTCGGAATATTTGCCGGATATCTGTTCAATTCCTGCCCGATGAACGATACTGCCCTAGGCACCCGGCCCCGCTCGCGGCTCACCCGGCTACGACGCGTGAGCCGCACGGCCCGTAACCGCGCCAGACGCGCAGTAATGGAGTGGAAAGACCATGACCTTCGCAGCGAGCGCCGCCATCCCGGCGCGGCCCGCCGCAGCAGCGCGGCCCGGTGACGCACCCCCGGCGCGGCGGTTCGCGCGGTGACCCAGCCGCCGCAGCGGACATTCGCGGATACACTGGCCGGACTCGCGAGTCGCTTCCTGGACTTACCGGTGGCGCCCGGACATGAGACCATGACGGTGGTGCCGCGCCTGAGCTCAGCGGTAGCTGCCACTGCCCGTGATCGGCGGCCTCCGGCGTCGGGCGCGGACACTCGTAGTTAGCGCGATGGGAGATAAGGTGCCTCGGCGGACGCTCGACTCGCTGGTGACCCAGGTCGCCTCTGAGCTGATGGGTGTCGATGCCACCACGATGGTGGCGGCAACCGAGGATGTGCTGGCCCGACTGATCGACCATTTCGATGTCGACTACGCCTATGTGCGTCATACCGATCGCGAACTACGCGCAACCATTCTGATGGCCGAATGGCCGCGGCGCGCACCGATTCCGAATCCGGACCCGATGCACACGGTCTCCTTCGACCGGCCGCATTTCCTGTTCGGCGAGATCGAGCACGCGACCGAACCGATCCTCACCGGCCCCATGCCCATGTGCGCGGCCATGCGCGAAGCCTTCGGCTGGGACCGGGAGATATCCCACCTGACCTCGGCCGCCGTCCCGCTGGTCTCGCGCGGCGAACCCACCGGCCTACTCGGCTTCGTCAAAGCGGGCGAACGGGATTGGAGCACCAGGGAGATCAATGTCCTCAAGGCCATCGCCGCGCTGTTCGCCCAACTCCAGGCGCGGGTGGTGGCCGAGGAACAACTCCGCTACATCGCCCTGCACGACGACCTGACCGGCCTGGCCAACCGCCGGGCACTGCTGGAACATATGGAGGACCGGCTCCGACCGGGCAGTCCGGGTCCGGTGGCCACCTTCTTCCTCGATCTCGATCGCCTCAAGGCGCTCAACGACTTCCTGGGTCACACGGCCGGTGACAACTTCATCCGCACCCTGTCCGGACGGCTGCGCGAACATCTCGACCCGCACGACATGATCGCCCGCCTCGGCGGCGACGAATTCGTCATCGTGCCCGCCAAACCCATGGACGCCGTCGCCGCCGAACTGGAGGCCGTGCGCATTCAGCAGCTCATCGGCAGGCGCGTGGTCGTCGGCGGCGAATCGGTGAGCAGGCGGGCCAGCGTCGGCGTCGCGGTCGGCATGCCGGGCGAGACCACGGTGGCCGATCTGCTGCGCGGCGCCGATCACGCACTGCTGTCGGCGAAATCCGGTGGCGGCAACGGGGTCGCGGTATTCACCGATGCCATGCGCGCCCAATTCGAACTCCAGGACGATGTGGAGTTGAACCTGCGCGGCGCGGTCGCCGACGGATCCATGCTGCTGCACTACCAGCCCGAGGTGGATCTGCGCACCGGCCGGATCGTCGCGCTGGAGGCGCTGGTCCGCTGGATGCATCCCACCAGGGGTCTGCTGCCGCCCGCCGCGTTCGTCACCGTGGCCGAGGCCACCAACCTCGCGGGTGAGTTGGGGCGCTGGGTGATTCGCTCGGCCTGCGCCCAATTCGCCGAATGGCGCAGGCGCGGCCTGGCGGGCAATGTGGTGATGCGGATCAATGTCTCGCCGGTGCAGTTGGTGAGCCTGGATTTCGTCGAGCGGATCGAGGATATCCTGCGGCTGTTCGGCATCGACGGCAGTTCGGTCTGCCTGGAGATCACCGAACACGTCGTGGTGCAGGATCTGGCCAGGACCCAGGTCACGTTGCGCGGACTCAAGCGGATGGGCGTGCAGATCGCCATCGACGATTTCGGCACCGGCTACAGTTCGCTCTCGCACCTCAAGGCGCTCCCCGTCGACGCGGTGAAGATCGACCGCGGATTCGTACAGCGCCTCGGTGCCAGCACCGACGATCTGGCCATTGTGAAATCCATTATCGGCCTTGCCGGTTCGTTCGGACTCGGGGTGGTCGGCGAGGGCGTGGAGACGCCCGTCGCGGCGCGCACCCTGGTCGGCCTCGGCTGCTACCGCGCGCAGGGCTTCCTCATCGCCAGGCCGATGCCCGCCGACGAGGTGGAGGCGCACCTGTCGGTCGGGCGCATCCCGCTGGAACTCGATCTGCCGAGGGTGGGTCGCGGCCAAACCGCTCGGTGAGGCGACTTCGCCCATGTCCCACGATGATTGGCTGCTGATCGAAACCCTCGGCTATGAGCGGCGACCCACGCTGGTCGCCGACGGCGTCAGGGTGCGCGACTGGGCGAATCCGCTGCGGGCGCAGCGCGAACCGGGTGACGTGGGCCGTCGGATCCTCGAAGTCGTCCGGCGCTGCGTCGAAACGGTCTCCGCTGCAACGTGTTCCACCGAGGAGTCGGTGGTGCTCGGCATTCCGGTCCGCTGCGCGTTCGGCGCGGTGCACGGCGTTCAGGTGTGGGTCGGCGCGGCCGATGCCACGCCGCCGCCGAGACGCGGCGCGGCGGCATGGGATTGGGACGCCGATACCCAAATGGCGAAGCACGGGCCGGGTTTGGAGGAACTGGCCTGGCGGCGCGCCCCGGCCGAGGTCCGCGTCACCCGCACGCCGCCGGAGGTCTTCGGCACCATGGTCGGCTTCGACGGTCGAATCGACTACATGGCCATGGTCCGGGAGATGAAGGTGGACGGGCGCTGGCAGGGTGAGGTCGACATGCTCGGCGACGACGACCGGGTGCGCCGGTTCCAGATGATCGCCAGGGCCAACCCGGTGGCGCGGCGCACCCAGGGCCTCGTGCACGAGGTCACCGATGTGCGCGAACCCCGACCGGATCCGGCGCTGTCCATGATGCGGGCCGTCTCCCGCCGCGCGCGCACCGGAATCGGTTTCGTGGAACTGGGTTTCGGCCTGATCTACGAATGGCCCAAACCACCGCCCCCGCCGCTGGAACGCTGGGCCACCGAACGCCCCGACCTGCACCCCGACGATGCCGCCGCCTTCCTTGCGGTCTGCGGTCGGATGCTGAAGGACGATCCGGAGTTCACCACCGACGAGGCGCACCGGTTGCGGTTGCGTCTTCGCTTCGCCGGAACCGACTGGATCGAGGCGTGCGCGGAGTTGGTGCACAATCGGTCCGGGCAGCCGGGTATCACCGGGCACGGGTTGCTGCGGGTTTGGCCCGAGGCCGCCGAGTAGTTCCGGCCGGGTCGACCGCACCGGGGTGCGGAGATGCCCCCGACCGGTCCGTTCGGTGGTTCTTTCACTGCTGTTCACGGGCCGTTGTACGCGACGGTTCCGTGGGTAACCCGGATCGCTGGACGATCCGAAGGTGCGCATCGTTCAGTTGGCGAACTTCTACGGTCCGCGATCCGGCGGGCTGCGCACCGCGCTGCATCACCTCGGCGCAGGATATGTGGGGGCGGGCCACGAGGTGGTGCTCATTGTTCCCGGCAGCAGGCGCGCGGAGGAGGTGCTGCCCACGGGGGCGTTGCGGATCACGCTGCCCGCCTTGGCGATTCCCTGGACAGGCGGATATCGGGCGGCCGATCCCTATCGGGTGGCCGATGTGTTGAGCGGGCTGCGACCCGATGTGCTCGAGGTGTCGGATCGGTTGACGCTGCGCGGATTCGGCCGCTGGTCGCGGCGGCGCGGGGTGGCCGGGGTGATGATCTCGCACGAGCGGCTGGATCGGCTGCTCGGCCAGGCGCTGCCCGGTCCGCTGGCCCGCCGCTGCGCCGATGTGGCCAATCGACGCACCGCCGCGGACTACGACATCGTGGTCTGCACAACGGAATTCGCGCGCGCCGAATTCCAGCGCATCGGCGCGCGCAATGTGGAGTTGGTCCCGCTGGGTGTGGATCTCGATCTGTTCAGCCCGCGTAGGCGCGACGACCGGCTGCGGGCCGATCTGGGCGCGATGGACCAACCCCTCCTGGTGCACTGCGGGCGATTGTCGGTGGAGAAGCGGGCCGACCGCAGTATCGAGGCGGTCGCCGCCCTGCGCCGCGCGGGGACCGACGTGCGTCTCGTGGTGGCGGGCGACGGTCCCCGCCGCGAAGCCCTGGAACGCCGCGCCCGCACCCTGTCCCCGCTACCGGGCGGACGACCCGCCGTACACTTCACCGGCTTCATCTCCGATCGCACCGAAGTCGCGAAACTCCTTGCTACCGCCGATGTTTCGCTCGCCCCCGGCCCGCACGAAACCTTCGGCCTCGCCGCTTTGGAGGCACTGGCGGCGGGCACCCCCGTGGTGGCCAGCCGCTCCTCGGCCCTCGCCGATATCGTCACCGCCGACTGCGGAGCGATAGCCGCCGATCACCCCGCCGCCTTCGCCGCCGCCGTGACGGAGGTGCTCGCCCTGCCGACCGCGGGCCGCCGCCGCGCCGCCCGCATTCGCGCCGAGGAGTTCACCTGGCATCGCGCCGTCGAAGGGATGCTCGCAGTCCTGGAGCGCTGAGGGCAGCGAATATCGCTGTGTCAGTTGTTGATTCGACACAGGCCCTAGCTCGGGGACGAGAAACGGTGCATTGAGTCGTCGAGACCCTCGTATTTCCACCCGATCGAGGTGAAGAACCGGAACGCCGGGGCGTTGTCCGGATGGACGAAGGCGACCCAGCCCGCAGCGGGCGGATGGCCCGACCAGCGTATCGCGCAGTCGAGTCCGTGCCTGCCGAGGGAGGAGCGACGGCGGCGCGGGTCGACCGCGATATCGGTGATGCCGTGTGCTTTTCGGTCCGAGTCCCAGGCGCAACCCACCAGTGCGACCGGACTGTCGTCACCATCGACGATCACCAGTTGCGCACCCTCGGTCTCGGCGAGGACGTAGTCGAGCCACTCCGTATCGAGGGGACCCAGTTCCCGATTCAGCGTCTCGTCCTCGAACCACTCCTGCACCCAGGTCCAGTCCGGTCTGGTCATCGGGCGGGCGGTCAGAGCCGAAACGTCATTCATCACATCATTCTGCCGGACCGAGCACCCGGTGGTCCGCCGCGATGACCTGTTCCGCGCGAGCGATTGCTTCAGCAGGCTTCGGGCTTCTCCGGGCAGTTGAGGTGGGTGTCGAGCACCCGCGCGCCGGGGCCGTCGGTGCCGAGGCGGTCGCGCTCGTTGACCAGTTTGCAGCTGCCCAGTGAGAGGCAGCCGCAGCCGATGCAGCCGGTGAGGTTGTCGCGCAGGCGGATCAGTTGGTCGATGCGGTCGTCGAGGTCGGCGCGCCAGGTGGTGGATAGCGTCTCCCAGTCGCGTCGAGTGGGGGTGCGGCCCTCGGGGAGTCGGTCGAGTGCGGAGCGAATCTCGCTGAGCGGGATGCCGACCCGCTGGGAGATGCGGATGAAGGCGACCCGGCGCAGCGTCTCGCGGGTGTAGCGGCGCTGATTGCCGCTGGTGCGGCGGCTGGAGATGAGGCCCTCGCGTTCGTAGAAGTGCAACGCGGACACCGCGACTCCGCTACGCTCGGACAACTGACCGGGTGTCAGTTCCTTCGCTCGCCAATCGGCCGTAGACATGCGCACTCCTCCATTCATCTCAACCATACTTCAGGTTAGGGTGCGCTCGGGTGCGATTCGGACTCAGGCCCGGTCACGGGACGCCGAGGCAGGGCCGATGCTCCGAACGGGGGGATTTCCGTGCTCGAGCGGGCGCGGGACACTACGGTCGGAGCATGGCAGACGATCCCGCCGACGGCACCGCCCGGCGCGTATCCCCCGAGTCGCGCCCCGGCCTGTCGGTGACCTCCGAGGTCGGCGCGTTGCGTACGGTCCTGCTGCACCGGCCTGGCGACGAATTGCGCAGACTCACCCCGCGCAATGCCGATCAATTGCTCTTCGACGGCATCCCGTGGGTGGAGCGCGCCCAACAGGAGCACGACACCTTCGCGGGAGTCCTGCGCTCGCGCGGCGTAGAGGTGCTGCTGCTGGCCGACCTACTCGCCGAGACCCTCGCCGCCAGCGGCGCGGCGCGGGTGCAGGGCATCACCGGCGCGGTCGATCCGCGCCGCCTCGGCCATGCCCTGGCCGAGGAGTTGGCGGCCTACCTGCGCGGCGTCCCCGCCGCCGAGTTGGCCGATATCCTCATGGCGGGCATGACCTTCGACGAACTGCCCTTCGGTCCGGACGCGGCCTCGCTGGTGCGCCGCATGCACCATGGCAATGATTTCGTCATCGACCCGCTGCCCAATCTCATGTTCACCAGGGACTCCTCGTTCTGGGTCGGGCCGAGGGTGGCCATCACCTCGCTGGCGCTGCCCGCCCGCACCCGCGAGACCTCCCTCACCGACCTGATCTACGCCTTCCATCCCCGCTTCCTCGGCGTGCGGCGGGCCTACGAGTCGCACACCGCCCCCATCGAGGGCGGCGATGTGCTGCTGCTCGCGCCCGGTGTGGTGGCGGTGGGCGTCGGCGAGCGCACCACCCCGGCGGGTGCGGAAGCGTTGGCGCGCAGCCTTTTCGACGACGACCTGGCGCACACCGTCCTGGTGGTGCCCATCGCGCAGAATCGGGCCACCATGCACCTGGACACGGTGTGCACCATGGTCGACACCGATGCCGTGGTGATGTATCCGGCGGTGCGGGATTCGCTGTGCGCGTTCACGATTCAGCGCACCGATGATTATGCCGGTCGGGCCGGGCACGGTGCGGTCGGGATGCGTGGTCCCGATCCGTTCCTGCCCGCGGCGGCCGAGGCGATGGGCATCGGCAAGCTGCGGGTCATCGATACCGGGTTGGACGGCGTCACCGCCGAGCGCGAGCAGTGGGACGACGGCAACAACACCCTGGCCCTCGCGCCGGGCGTGGTCGTGGCCTACGAGCGCAACGAGATGACCAATGGCCGACTGGAGGACGCGGGCATCGAGGTGCTACGCATTCCCGGATCGGAGATCGGATCCGGGCGCGGGGGTCCGCGCTGCCTGTCCTGTCCGTTGTCCCGCGCCGAGGTCGATCATCCGTCCGGGCCGGACGGAGCGTAGGAGAGATCATGTTCCACATCACCGTCTCGCACGAGTCGCCGGTGCCGCCCTATGAGCAGTTGCGGCTCGGGATCATCGGGCAGGTCCGCTCCGGTGAACTGGCCGCGGGCACCAAGATCCCCACCGTCCGAGCGCTGGCCGCCGAACTCGGTCTCGCACCGAACACCGTGGCCCGCGCCTATCGCGAACTGGAGGCCGACGGGGTGGTGGAGACCAGGGGCAGGCAGGGTTCGTTCATCGCCTCCTCGGGCGATCCGACTCGCGACCTGGCCGGGCGGGCCGCCACCGAGTACGTGTCGGTGGTGCGGCGCTTGGGTTTGGACGATGCGAGCGCGCTGCGCTACATCACCGTCGCGCTCGAATCGTGAATCAGGTCCGGGTTTTCGCTTCGGCCGTGCGCGGGATCTCGGGCGGCTGCGCCGTTCAGCGCCAGCTGGGCAACCACAGGTGGTCGTGCCAGCTCGCGGGCGAGATGGGGAGCGCGGTCAGGATCGGCCACAGCCAAACGAAATTCGCGATCACCAAGCCGAGGTAGAGGCAGACCGCGACCAGGCCGAGCGTGTAGCGCTCGTTGGGCGCGACCGGAACGAAGGTGCCGGTGGGACTGCGCGGCACACCGGCGCGTCGGGCCGGACCGAGCACATCCCCGAGCACCAGCGCGACCCCGAGGGCCAGGAACGGGGCCAGCGGCACCGCGTAGAAGTAGTACATCTGCCGGTCCAGCGTGAGGAACCAGGGCAGGATGCCCGCGCCGTACGCGACCAGCACCGCGCCGTAGCGCCAGTCCCGGCGCACGATGGTGCGCCACAGCATCCACGCCAGCGCCGGCAAAGCCACCCACCAGATGGCAGGGGTGCCGATGAGCATGACCGCCTTGACGCAGGTGGACTGACCGCAACCGGTGACGCCCCCGTCGGCGTAGTAGTACAGCATCGGCCGCAGGCCCATCGGCCAGGTCCACGGCTTGGATTCCCACGGATGATGGTTGCCCGCCGAATTGGTCAGTCCCTCATGGAATTTCAGTGCCTCGCCGTGGTAGTACCAGAGCGAGCGCAGCGCGTCGGGCACGAGGTGGAACAAGCCGCCGCGGCCCACCTGATTGCCCACCGCGTAGCGGTCGATACCGGTCTCGCTGGTGTACCAGGCCCAATAGCTGCCGAGATAGATCGCCATGGGGATCGCGATCAACCCGTAGAGCGCGGGAATCGCGTCGCGCACCACGATGCCGGCCCACGGTCGTCGCACCCCGTACGCCCGCCGCGCCGACCAGTCGAACAGGAGCGACAGCAGCAGGAACGCGACCGCGAAATACGCGCCGGACCATTTGGTGCCGCAGGCCAATCCGAGCAGCACGCCCGCGCCGAAGCGCCACCACCGCACGCCCAAGCGCGGACCCCACGGGGTCTGTCCGATCCGTCCCTCCGCGTCGACCCGCGCCATCGCGGCCCGCATCCGATCGCGATCGACGATGACACAGCCGAACGCGGCGGTGACGAACAGCGCCAGGAAGATATCCAGCATGCCGATGCGCGAGGAGACGAAGGTCAAACCATCGGCGATGAGCAGGATTCCGGCGATGGCGCCGATCAGCGTCGACCGCGCCAACCGCCGCGCGATCCGAATCACCAGCAGCACCAGGATCGTTCCCGCGAGGGCCGCCGAGAAACGCCATCCCGCACCGGAATAGCCGAACAGGTACTCACCGAGCGCGATCAACTGTTTGCCGATCGGCGGATGCACCACCAACCCGTAGCCGGGATTGTCCTCGACCCAGCCGCCGGTGAGCATCTGCCACGCCTGCGGCGCGTAGTGCTTCTCGTCGAATACCGGGGTGCGCGCGTCGGTGGGGTAGTCGAGCAGAGTGAAGCGCGTCACGGCGGCGATGGCGGTGAGGAAGGCCGTCACCAGCCAGCCGCGCAGCGTATCGGTGGGGCCGAAGTCCGGGATCGGCCGCAGTGGCGCGGGGCTCGACCTGGCGGGCACGGCCCCGAACGGTGCGGTCGCGCGCTGGTCGGTCACCTGGGTCACGCCCCGATGGTATGCGGTCGCGGGGAGCCGGTCGCGCATCGGTGAGGACGGCGCATGTCGGCGAGGTCGCCGCGCACAGGGCCTAAGCTATGGCCGGAAATACCAGGCGGTGAGACGGGAGCGCGGGTGGTGGAGCGGACTGCGGGCAGATTGGTGCTCGCGGCGACCCCGATGGGGGAGATCGGCGATGCCTCGCAGCGCCTGCGCGAGGCGCTGGGCACGGCCGATATCGTGGCCGCCGAGGACACCCGGCGCACCCGCGCGTTGGCCAAGGCGCTCGGTGTCGAGATCACCGGTCGGGTGGTGAGTTTCTACGACCATGTCGAGACGGCGCGGATTCCGATGCTGCTCGGCGAGATCGAGGACGGGCGCACCGTGCTGCTGGTCACCGACGCGGGCATGCCCTCGGTGAGCGATCCGGGCTACCGGATGGTCGCGGCCTGCGCCGAACGCGGACTGTCGATCACGTGTTTGCCCGGACCGTCCGCCGTCACGACGGCCCTGGCCCTTTCGGCCCTGCCGGTGGAGCGGTTCTGCTTCGACGGTTTCGCACCGCGCAAATCCGGGGCGCGCCGCGAATGGCTGCGCACCCTGCTGACCGAACCGCGGGCCTGCGTCTTCTTCGAGGCGCCGCACCGATTGGCCGACTGCCTGGCCGATGCGGTGCGGGTGCTCGGTCCGGACCGCAGGGCCGCGGTCTGCCGGGAGCTGACCAAAACCTACGAGGAGGTCGTGCGCGGCACCCTGGCCGAACTGGCGGCCTGGGCGGTCGATGGCGCGCGCGGCGAGATCACCGTGGTGCTCGCGGGGGCGCAGCCGAGATCGGTCGATCCGCACGACCTGGTCGCCGAGGTCACCGCGCTCACCGACGGCGGGATGCGGCTCAAGGACGCCTGCGGTGCGGTCGCCGCCGAGGCGGGGGTCTCGCGGCGGGAACTGTACGACGCGGTGCTGGAAGCGCGGCGCGAAGAGACCGTGTGATCGGCAGCCGACGAACTGACGTTCACGTCTGTGTCCGATTGCGGCGCTCACTGGGTTGTGTGGACAAGTCGGGGGCAGCCGACGAACTGACGTTCACGCCGGGGCGAGAGGATGATCGTTTCCATGACCTCTTTGGAAAGTAAGGCCAAGGCGTTCCTCGCGCTGCACAGGCCGGGCGATCCCGGCGTATTCCCGACGGTGTGGGATGCGTGGTCGGCGAATGTCGCGGTGGCGGCCGGGTTCTCGGCGCTGACCATCGGCAGTCATCCGATGGCCGATTCGATCGGCCGCAAGGATCAGGAGGGGATGAGTTTCGCCGAGGTGCTGACCAGGTCGCGGCAGGTGGTCGAATCGGTCGAGGTCCCGGTGTCGGTGGATATCGAATCCGGGTACGGGCTGGAACCGGCGCAACTGATCGAGGGTCTGCTCGAGATAGGCGCGATCGGCCTCAATATCGAGGACACGGTGCACCGCGAGGGCGGTCGGCTGCGGTCGGCGCAGGAGCACGCGGATTTCGTGGGCGCGCTGCGGCAGTTCGCCGATGCGGCCGGGGTGCACGTCGTGATCAATGCGCGCACCGACCTGTTCATTCGCGGGGTCGGCGCGGAGGAAGACCGCACCGATCGCGCCATCGAGCGGTTGCGTTTGGCCGCCGAGGCTGGTGCGGATTCGCTGTTCCCCGCAGGCGCACCGGAATCCGAATTGCGCCGTCTCACCGGCGAATTGCCGCTGCCGATCAGCGTGGCGGCCCAGCCGGGCGTCGCGGACAAGGCGAAATTGGCCGAGGCGGGTGTGGGCCGAATCAGCTTCGGGCCGTATTTGCAGCGGACATTGACGGCCGAGACGCAGCGTTTGTTGGCCCGCTGGAGCTAGCGAAGGGCCTTGGAGGGGTTTCGGAAGGGCCTGCGCCGCAGGCCCTTCCGAAGCTCAGTTCTTCGGTTCGATGTAGCGCGGGAAGACCGCCTGCGGCTCCGGCAGCGCCACACCCGGCACCAGCGGGGTGCCGATATCGGCGAAGGTGCGACCCTGCTGCGCCAGCAGGTCCAGGATCTTGCTCGCCGAACCCGGCATGACCGGCTGTACCAGCAGCGCCACGATGCGCACGACCTCGAGCGTCACATAGAGCACGGTGGCCTCGCGGGCCAGATCCTCGGGGGTGCCGGATTTGGCCAGTGTCCACGGGGCCTGCGCCGAGAAGTAGCGATTGGCCTCACCGAGGGTCAGCCAGATCGCTTCCAGCGCCAAATGCATTTGCTGGGCGTCGAATTCAGTGCGGCACCGGTCCAGCAGTTCGGCGGCGCGGTCCAGCATCGCCTGGTCCTCGGCGGTGAATTGGCCCGGTGTCGGTATGGCCGCGCCGCAGTCGCGCGCCACCATTTTCAGGCTGCGCTGCACCAGGTTGCCGAATTCGTTGGCCAGGTCGGCATTGACGCGCGCGACGATGGCCTCGTGGCTGTAGCTGCCGTCCTGTCCGTAGGAGATCTCGCGCAGCATGAAGAAGCGCACCTGGTCCAGGCCGTATTCGTCCACGATGGCCAGGGGGTCGACCACATTGCCGACCGACTTGGACATCTTCTCGCCCTTGTTGTAGAGGAAGCCGTGCGCGAAGACCCGCTGCGGCGGCTCGAGCCCGGCCGAGATGAGGAACGCGGGCCAGTACACGGTGTGGAACCGGGTGATGTCCTTACCGATGATGTGCAGGTTCGCGGGCCAGAACCGCTGGTAGGCGGCCGATTCGGTATCCGGGAAGCCCACGCCGGTGAGGTAGTTGGTGAGCGCGTCGACCCAGACGTACATCACGTGGTCCGGATGGCCCGGCACCGGAATACCCCAGTCGAAGGTGGTGCGCGAGACGGACAGATCCTTCAGCCCGGCCTTGACGTAATTGACGATCTCGTTGCGCGCCGAGGCGGGCGCGATGAACTCGGGGCGCTCGTCGTACAGCGCGAGCAGCCGATCCTGATACGCCGACAGGCGGAAGAAGTAGTTCGACTCCTCGGTCCAGGTGACCGGGGTGTTGGTGGTGGTGGACACGCGGGAGCCGTCCGCGCGGAGGGTCGTCTCCTCCTCGGTGTAGAACGCCTCGTCGCGCACCGAATACCAACCGGAGTAGTTGTCCAGGTAGATATCGCCATTGGCGAGCATGCGCTCCCAGATGGCGACGCTGGACACTTCGTGGTCGGCGTCGGTGGTGCGGATGAACCGGTCGAAGGAGATATCGAGCTTCTTGTCCAGCGCCTCGAAGACATCGGAGTTGCGGGCCGCGAGCTCGGCCACCGGAATGCCCTCGGCCTGCGCGGTCTGCTGCATCTTCTGACCGTGTTCGTCGGTGCCCGTCATGAAGAAGACGTCGTATCCGTCGAGCCGCTTGAAGCGGGCGATGGCATCGGCCGAGATGTACTCGTAGGCGTGGCCGATGTGCGGCGCGCCGTTCGGGTAGGCGATGGCCGTGGTCAGGTAGAAGGCGGGGCGTTCGGCGGCATTCATGGTGGCCTCTACTGTAATGCGCGTGCCAGTCTCGCTCCGCGTGAATATCCGCCCAGTGACCGCGCTGTCGATGGGAGCCCGTCGATGAGCAAGCTGCGTCCGGCGCCTGAACCGCCGCAACCCCTTGCGCCGCTGGTCGATGCGCATACCCACCTCGACGCGTGCGGGGCGAAGGACGCCGAGTCGGTGCGCGCCATGGTGGATCGCGCCGCGGCGGTGGGCGTCGGTCGAGTGGTCACCGTGGCCGACGATCTGGCCGCCGCCCAGTGGGCCGTCCGAGCCGCGCATTGGGACGATCGGGTGTTCGCTGCCGTCGCGCTGCATCCGACCCGCGCCGATGCCCTGGACGAGGCCGCGCGCACCGAGCTGACCCGCCTGGCCGCCGACCCCCGCGTGGTCGCGATCGGTGAGACCGGACTCGACTACTACTGGCCGGGAAAGCTGGAGGGCTGCGCGGATATCGAGACCCAGATCGAGGGTTTCCGCTGGCATATCGAGTTGGCCAAGCAGGTGGGCAAACCGCTGATGATCCACAATCGTGAGGCCGATCACGATCTGCTCACCGTGCTGCTCGACGAGGGTGCGCCGGAAACCGTGATCTTCCACTGCTTTTCCTCGGGCGCCGAGATGGCGCTGGCGTGCGTCGCGGAGGGGTACCTCCTCAGCTTCTCGGGCACGGTGAGCTTCAAGAACGCGCACGAGTTGCGCGAGGCGGCCAAGCTGGTGCCCGATGACCAGTTCCTGGTGGAGACCGACGCGCCCTATCTGACCCCGCACCCGTTCCGCGGTGCGCCGAATGAGCCGTACTGCCTGCCGTACACCATGCGGGCGCTGGCCGAGCTGCGCGATCGGGATCCGGTCGAGCTGGCCGAACTGAGTACCGCGAACGCGCGCCGCGTCTACGGAATCTGAAACCTCCGCACTTCGACACACCCGGCGCATCCGACGCGCCGGGTAGGGGGTCTGGACAATCAGATGTGGTCCAGGTCACATGGCATGTCCTGATTCGTGATTTACCTGCGTCGTCTATATCCGATCGTGATCGCGAAAGGCCCAGCTCCGCACGTGACTGTTGTCGACCGCCGATTCCTTCGTTATCGTCCTGTGACCATGTCCCCCTTCGTGCGGATCAACCAGTCCCGCTCGCCGCTGCTGTACGCGGCGATCGCGGCGTTGCTGGTGACGCTGATCGTCGGCGCGAGCCTGGCGATCCTGAATCGCAAAACGGTGACGGTGGTGGTCGACGGGCAGAGGGCGCTGTTCACCACCATGTCGCGCAATGTCAGGGGTGTGCTGAAGGCGGCGGGCCTGGAAGTGTCCGACCGCGACAAGGTGGTGCCCGCGCTGGCCGCCGCCATCAGCAATGGCGGGATCATCACGCTGAATCGCGCCAGACAGGTGGAGTTGGCCATCGAGGGCAAAGCGCCCGAGAAGGTGTGGACCACGGGCCTCACGGCGGGGGAGGCGGCCGCGCAGTTGAATGTCGCCAAGGATATGTACGTCGCGGCCCGCGACGACAGGCTGCCCATATCCGGGGCGGTCGTGCGGGTCGTCGGTCCGCACAATGTGTCGCTGCTCGACGGCCTCGGCAATCCGGTCGATGTCCGCCTCGCCGCGCCCACCGTCGGCGAATTCCTCGCCGCCGCGGGGATTCCGCTCATCGAACAGGACAGCGTCGAGCCGGCCGCGAACACCCCGATCGCCGACGATATGCGCGTCGTGGTGACGCGCAAACGCGTCGAGACCAAGGTGGAGAAGGGGCTTCGGCTCGAGCCGCCGGATTCGATCATCGAGGATCCGACCATGAATATGAGCCGGTCGGTGGTGGAAGCGGCGGGCGCACCCGGCGTTCAGGACGTCACCTTCGCGGTCACCATGGTCAATGGCAAAGAGGTGGACCGCCAACCGATCTCCTCGAATGTCACGGTGACGGCGAAGCCCAGGACGGTGCGCAAGGGCGTCAAACCCGGCACCGAGGTGCCTGCGGTCCAGGACGGTCCGATCTGGGACGCGTTGGCCCGTTGCGAATCCAATGGCAACTGGGGTATCGACTCCGGCAATGGCTATTTCGGTGGCATCCAATTCGATCAGGGCACCTGGGAGCGGCAGGGCGGAACCAAATACGCGCCGCGCGCCGACATGGCGACCAGGGAGGAGCAGATCGCCATCGCCGAAGTCACCAGGGCGCGGCAGGGGTGGGGCGCGTGGCCCGCCTGCACCAGTCGGCTCGGGATCGGCGACTGAGTTCCGACGCGGTAGTGCGCTCGGTTTGCTCGCACGGCGCGTTCTTGTCGCGCGAACCGGATGTGCCCCGGCGGTTTTCGGACAATCGAGATCTCTTCAGAGTGGCTGAATGGTTGCTGGCCCTGGTTGATCAGTACACTCGCCGGGTTTGGACAGTGTCGGATCCGAAGTGGCGAGGTGTGCGGTGCGAGGTGTTCGGAGGTTGCGGGCGACGGTGGCCTGTGCGGTATTGACGGCGGGCGCGATTGTGTCGCAGGTGATTCCCGCGCACGCCGGACCGGTTCCCGTGCCGGGCAAGTCGATTCCCGCATCCGCCGCGGCCGCCGGGACGCCGATCTCGGCGACGGCGCGTCCGGACGGGTGGCACGGTATGTCCGGCGGATCCGTCATCGAATACTGGACCACGAATTCCGCGGGCGCCCCGCTCCCGGCCAGCGGCGCGCTGTATCTGCCGTCCGGTCCCGCACCGGAGGGCGGCTGGCCGATCATGGCCTACGACCACGGCACCAGCGGCCTCGGCGCGGGCTGCGGCGGACAGGCCGAACCCGCGAGCCATCCGTACCGGGGCATCCTCGACAAAGAGGACGAGCTGATCAAGCACATGGTCGACCGGGGCTTCGCGGTGGTGGCCCCCGACTACCTCGGTCTGGGCGCCTTCGATACCGGCCCGCACCCGTACCTGGAACTGCGCACCGAGGCGACGGCCACCCTCGATCTGCTGCGCGCCGCGCGCACCACGCATCCCGAACTGTCGCGCACCTGGGGTGTGGTGGGCGCCTCGCAGGGCGGTCAGGCCGCGCTCGGCACCGGTCACCTGCAGCGGACCTACGCGCCCGAGTTGGATTTTCGCGGCACCGTCGCCATCGATCCGGAATCCGATGTGGAGAAGGTGCTCCCCATTACCGGGCCGGGCTTCCCGGTGCTGCCCAATACCGATGGCGCGATGAGCTTCTTCGTGAGCATCCTGGCCGGGCTGCGCGCCGCCCGCCCCGACGTGAATGTCGACCAGTACCTGACCCCGCTCGGCAAATCGGTGCTCGACGAGGTCGGCGCCAAATGCCTCGACGGGATCATCGGGCGGGTCAAAGGGCTCGGCGTCGGCGACATCCTGGCCCGTCCGCTGGCGGAGGAGCCGATCCGCACCGCCTACACCGACTATCTGACCGTCCCCACGAGCGGATACGACCGGCCGATCCTGCTGCTGGTCAATATCACCGATGTCACCGTGCCCTCGCCGCTGCATGCCGCGCTGGCCGCCCAGTTCGCCGCCAATGGCGTCGACTTCCGCACCGTGCCGGGCACCGGCCGTCACACCCAGCTCAACGACCGGATGTGGGCCGCGCTGGACGCGTTCCTGACCAAGGTCGGGTAGTTGGTAGGTTCTTCCGGTGTCCGAACCTGAGATCGCCGCGCGCGGCAGCGCCGCACTGCTCGGACCCGCCGAGGTGCGGGTGCTCGCCGAGCGGTTCGGGGTGCGGCCGACCAAACAGCTCGGGCAGAACTTCGTGCACGACGGGAATACGGTGCGTCGCATCGTGGCCGCCGCCGGGGTGGGGCGCGCGGACACGGTCCTCGAGGTCGGGCCGGGGCTCGGCTCGCTGACCCTGGCCCTGCTCGACGTGGTGGCGGCGGTGATCGCCGTCGAGATCGATCCCGTACTGGCACAGCACCTTCCGGAGACGGTCACCGATCGCGCGCCCGCGCTGGCCGATCGGCTCACGGTTGTGCGGGCCGATGCCATGCGGGTCGCGGCGGCCCAGCTGCCTGCCGCCCCGACGGCACTGGTGGCCAATCTGCCCTACAACGTCGCGGTCCCGGTCCTGCTGCACCTGCTGGCCGAACTGCCCAGCATCGCCACCACCTTGGTCATGGTTCAGGCGGAGGTCGCCGACCGCTTGGCCGCCGAACCCGGCAACCGCACCTACGGCGTCCCCAGCGCCAAGGCCGGATTCTTCGGGACGGTGCGTCGCGCGGGCGCGATCGGCACCCAGGTCTTCTGGCCGGTTCCGCGCGTCGACTCCGGTTTGGTTCGCATCGAGCGCTATGCCGAAGCGCCGTGGTCCATGGATGCCGCGCACCGCGGTCGGGTCTTCGAGGTCATCGATGCCGCCTTCGCGCAGCGCCGCAAGACGCTGCGGGCGGCGTTGGCGGGGTGGGCGGGCTCCGCTGTCGAGGCGGAGCGTCGGCTCCGCGCCGCCGGTATCGATCCGACCGCCCGCGGCGAGACTCTCGATACCGCCGCCTTCGTCCGCTTGGCGGCACAGGGCTGACTGTCCCGGTGCGCGTCAGCGGAAGTTGCGCAGGCGCAGGCTATTACTGACCACGAAGACACTGGACAGGGCCATGGCGGCCCCGGCGAGCATGGGGTTGAGCAGGCCGAGGGCCGCGATGGGGATGGCGGCGATGTTGTAGCCGAAGGCCCAGCAGAGGTTGCCCTTGATGGTGCGCAGCGTTTTGCGGGACAGGCGGATCGCGGTGCCCACGGCGCGCAGGTCGCCCGCGACCAAGGTGATATCGCCCGCCTCGATGGCCACATCGGTGCCGGTGCCCATGGCGATGCCGAGGTCCGATTGGGCGAGGGCGGCGGCGTCATTGCTGCCGTCACCGACCATGGCGACGGTGCGGCCCTGGTGCTGGAGATCCTGTATGGCGGCCAGTTTCTGCTCGGGGAGGACATCGGCGATGACGGAGTCGATGCCGACGCGGGCGGCGACCGCACGGGCCGACTCGGCATTGTCGCCGGTGAGCAGGACCGTCCGCAGTCCGAGGGCGTGCAGCTCCGAAATGGCTGCGGCACTGGTGGGTTTGAGGGTGTCCGCGACGGTCAGGACGCCGTGGGCGCGGCCGTCCCACGCCACGAATACGGCGGTATCGCCCGCCGCCTCGGCATCGGCTTTCGCCGCGACGAGATGGTCGCAGACTTCGATCGAATTCTCCGCGAGCAGTGCCGCGCGTCCGACGACTACCTCGTGCCCGTCGACGTGCCCGCGGACGCCTCGGCCGTGATGGTCGATGAACCGCGTCAAGGCCGTTCGCTCGATCCCATGTTCGTCCGCTGCCGCGACGATGGCGCGCGCGACCGGATGCTGTGATCCGTACTCCACCGACGCCGCGAGGGCGAGTAGCTTCTCGTCGTCGACAGCGCCACCGCGAACGATTCCGGTGAGCGCCAATTCGCCGGTGGTGAGGGTGCCGGTCTTGTCGAGTACGACGGTATCGATGCGGCGAGTGGATTCCAGCACCTGCGGACCGGTGATGAGGATGCCGAGTTGAGCGCCGCGTCCGGTGCCGACGAGCAGTGCCGTCGGCGTGGCCAACCCGAGCGCGCAGGGGCAGGCGATGATCAACACGGCCACCCCGGCACCGACCGCGGCGGCCGCGCCCGCGCCGCTCGCGATCCAGAAGTTCAGGGTGAGCAGGGCGATGGCGAAGACGACGGGGACGAAGATGCCCGCCACCTCGTCGGCCATCCGCTGTACCGGGGCCTTGCCGGTCTGCGCCTGCTCGACCAGTGCCGCCATCCGCGCGAGTTGGGTCTCGGCGCCGATGACGGTGGCGCGCACGGTGAGCAGGCCGCCGGAATTCACCGTCGCGCCGGTCACGGTATCGCCGGGCGCGACGTCGACGGGTCGGGACTCACCGGTCAGCAGGCTGCGGTCGAGTGCCGAATACCCTGCCACCACAGTGCCGTCCGTGGCCACCTTCTCGCCGGGGCGAACCAGGAACAACTCGCCGACGCCCAATTCTGCGATGGGGACGCGGATTTCGCGATCCTCGCGCAGGACCGAGACCTCTTTCGCACCGAGTTCGAGCAGTGCGCGCAGTGCCGAACCGGCCCGGTATTTGGCGCGGGCCTCGAAATACTTTCCGGCGAGCAGGAATACGATGATCCCGGCGGCCACCTCGAAGTAGACGTGCGCCGTGCCATCGGTCGTGAGCCCGCCCATACCCGACATCTCGGCGGTCGATCCGCCGCCCGGCCCGGCGAACAGCGCGTACACCGACCAGGCGAAGGCGGCCAGGGTCCCGACCGAGATGAGCGTGTCCATGGTGGCCGCACCGTGTCGGGCGTTGCGGTAGGCGGCGCGATGGAAGCCCGCTCCGCCCCAGAACACCACCGGCACGGCGAGCAGCAGCGAAACCCATTGCCAGCCGGGGAACTGGAGCCACCCCACCATGGCGACGGCGATGATCGGCACCGCCGCGACGACGCTGAACACCAACCGCCGCAGGGGCAGTGGCTGTTCGGCGGCCTCGGTCGGCTCGGGCAGTCGGGCGGTGTAGCCCGCGCCGACCACCTGCTCGATCAGGCGTTCCGGCGAAACCGATTGCGGGAAACTGACCTTCGCCTTCTCGGTGGCGTAGTTGACCGTGGCCGCCACACCTTCGATCCGATTCAACTTCTTCTCGACCCGCGCCGCGCAGGCGGCGCAGGTCATCCCGCCGATGGCCAGTTCGATCGTGCGCGGTTCGGCGGGTGCGGACATCAGTGGCCGTGTCCGTGCGCGCCTGCGGCGGCGGGCGCGCCCGTCACCTCGGCGGTGAATTCCGCGGTGCGCACCTTGCCCCTGTGTGAGAAGTCGAGGAACAGTCGATACTGACCCGTGCTCGGGGCCTGCGCGTGGAAGGCGATCTCGGGACCCGGCGGGGTGCGGCCGATCTCGCCCTCGGGATGGACGTGCAGGTAGGCGAGGTCGCTGCCGCGCAGGGCCACGAGGTGACCGTACGCCCCGAGGTACGGATCGAGGTCGGTGACGGGCGCGCCGTCCTTGGTGACGGTGAAACGCAGTTCACTGCCCGCGGTGCTCAGGTCACCGGCCATGCGCACCTGGTAGCCGTCCACATTCGCCGTGCGGACCGGCGGGGGCAGCGGCTGGAGGTCGACCGGACCGGCCACCGTGACGGTGCGGCTGAGGGTGAGCGGGAGCGGACCCGACTTGGTCTCCGGCGCGAAATCGGCGAAGACCCGATAGGAGCCGGGCGCGGACCAGTTCCAGTCGATGGACCAGGCGCCCGCGTCGTCCATGACCGGATGGACGTGGCGGTAGCCGGTGGTATCGGTGCGGGCGACGATGAGATGCAGCTTCTTCTCGTGCTGCGGGGTGAAGGCGGTGACGGCCGCGCCGTCGGGGCCGAGTATCCGGAAGCGTAGCGGCCCGGCCTGATTGGGGGCGGTCGGTGCGGTCAGGTCGGTGAGGGTGTAGCCGGAGCGGGAATCCGCCAGTCCGGTCTCGTCGCTGGGCGCGGTGTGGGTTTCGTGGGTGGCCATGTCGTGTTCCGGCGCGGACTCGGGCTCGCCTACCAGTGCGCCGATCCCGAGTGCCGCGCCGAACAGCACGACCAGCCCGCCGCCGAACGCGGCGAGCTTGAGTCGTTCCTGCATCAGACGGCGACCTCGTAGCCTGCTTCGTCGACCGCCGCGACGATATCGGCATCGGCCAGCGGGGCGGCGCTCTGGACGTGCACCGCGCCGGTGGCCAGGTCGACATCGACCGAGGTGACGCCGTCGATCTTGCCGATTTCCGTCTTGACCGAGCCGACGCAGTGGCCGCAGGTCATTCCGGTGACGGTGTAGGTGCTGGTGGACATGTCCGCTCCTTCGTTCGCGATGATCATACGGTGTGGGGGTATGTTCCCGACAACTCGGAACATACCCCCTATAGGTATTTGATGGCAAGTGGTGTCCCGCACCGGGATCGATCGCGCAGGGTCTTCGGGCGACCTCGACCGACCGCGCCCATTATTCTTGAAACTCGTGTTGTCAGTTGTGCCAAGCCCCGTGACCGTGCGCGCGCCGTCGAAGGTGAATCTGCACCTCGGCGTCGGTGAGCTGCGGGCCGACGGATACCACGACCTGACCACGGTCTTCCAGGCGCTATCCCTCGGGGACGACCTGGAACTGACCCCGGCCGCCACCCTCGCGGTGCGGGTGACGGGGGAGGGCGCGGCCCAGGTGCCCACCGACCGGACCAACCTGGTGTGGAAGGCGGCCGTGCGGCTGGCCCACCTGGCGAGGCGCGCGCCGCTGGTGGAGATCGCCATCAACAAGGGCATTCCGGTGGCGGGCGGTATGGCGGGCGGCAGCGCCGATGCCGCCGCGGCGCTCGTCGGGCTCAACGAGCTGTGGGATCTCGGACTCGGCCGCGACGAATTGTCCACGCTCGCCGCCGAACTCGGCAGCGATGTGCCCTTCGCGTTGCAGGGTGGGACGGCGCTGGGCACCGGTCGCGGCGAGCGGCTGCTGCCGGTGTTGTCCCGCAACACCTTTCACTGGGTGATCGCGCTGGCCAAAGGCGGACTGTCCACCCCGGCCGTCTACGCCGAACTGGATCGCCTGCGCGCCAACGGGACACCGCCCCGCCTCGGCGAACCACAGGGCCTGATGCAGGCTCTGGCCTCCGGCGACCCGCGCCGGCTCGCCCCCCTGCTCGGCAATGATCTGCAAGCCGCCGCGCTGTCCCTGAAACCCGAACTGCGCCGGACGCTGCGCGCGGGTGTCACGGCGGGAGCGCTCGCCGGCCTGGTCTCCGGATCCGGCCCCACCTGCGCATTCCTGTGCGAGAGCGAGGAGGCCGCCGTCTCGGTGGCCGCCGAACTGGCCGGGGCGGGCGTATGCCGTAGCATCCGCACCGCCGCCGGGCCGGTCCCCGGCGCGCGCGTCGTCGACGCGCCGGGGCGCTGAATCAGCCGAGCGCGTCGGCCAGGCGGTCCACCTGTTCGGATGCGCTCCCGTAGCAGTAGAACATCAGCTCATCCGCCCCAAGATCCGCGAATTGGCTTGCCGCGGCACGGACTTGCTCGGGTGTGGTGAGCATGCCCTCGACCATGTACTCCGCCCGCCCGCTGAGGGCGTAGTACCCGCCCATGGCCGCGCGCGCCTCGGCGATCAGCGCATCGTCGCCGAGGACCGCGTTGACCTGCGCGACGATGCGCGGCTCGCCCGCGCGACCGTATTCGCGCCACGATTCGCGCGCCCGATCGAATAATCCACCCGCCCACGCGGGCGGGGCGGCGCAGAGGAAGCCCGCGCCCCAGCGCCCGATCCGCGCCAGCGCGGCGGGTTGGAATGCGCCGATGAGGATTTCCGGACCTTCGGGTCGCAGCGGCGCCGGACCGATCGGGCCGCAGTCGGCGCCGAACGGTTCGCCCGCCCACAGCTTGCGCATCAGGCCGATCTGCTCATCGAGCCGCTTGCCCCGCGTGCGCAGGTCCGTGCCCGAGGCGAGATGGTCGTCCGCCCGCCCGCCGACGCCGACGCCGAGGACGAACCGCCCACCCGACATTCGATCGAGGGTGGCGACCTGCTTGGCCAGTAGCGCCGCATCGCGCAGCGGCGGCAGCAGCACCTCCGTCTGCACCCGGATACGCTCTGTCGCCCCCGCCAGTACGGCCAGCGCGATCAGCGGTTCCGGATTGTCGTACACCAGCCGATCGAGCAGCCCGACGGTCCGAAACGGTCCCGCCTCCGCCCGCCGCGCCCACTCGACCAGCCGCGCCGGATCCGAAATCGGCAGCCCAACACCGTAATACATGATTCCTCCGAGAAAAAGGGGTCGACAAATCGCGCCGCCCCCTCAGACCTCATCGAGGTAGGGCTCCCATTCTGCGGCAGTACTTCTCGGAGAGCCCCGTTTCAGAGTGCCCCCACCCTATCCGCCGTGCCTGAACCGCCGCAACCGAATAGCGCCCGACCGGCCACCGGATCTACCCGTATATCCTTGCCTTGCAGGGCTTCCGGAGGTTTGCGGTGGTAGCGCATCATTCGTAGTGGTGGCGGCACGCGATGATGACGGCTGAATCATCATTTTCGATGGCGTAGGTGAGCCGATGCTCCTGGGTGATCCGGCGCGACCAGTAGCCTGCCAGGTTCTGGCGCAGCGGCTCCGGTTTGCCGATGCCGTCGTGCCCATTGCGGGTGATGTCCTCGATCAGTTTGTTGATCCGCTTCAGAACTTCGCGGTCCTGGGTCTGCCACCACAAGTAGTCGGCCCATCCGCTGTGGTTCCGTCGCGCTCGTCCTCGCAGTTGTACATGATTACGTACAATTACGAGGCGACCGAGATGCTCAGCGCCGAGGTCCTGACCGACGCCCTGCGCATGGCCGCAGCGAAGGCGGAGGTACGCCTAGGTACGCTGACGCGGGGGTAGCGACGCATCCCAGTGTGGTTCGCGGCGCGTTTTCTAGAGGTAATCGGAAGGATCCATGGCCAACCTGATCAACCTGGAGCAGGTGCACAAGAGCTTCGGTATCGCACCGCTGCTCGAGGATGTGTCGCTCGGTGTGCACGAGGGTGAGCGGATCGGGGTGGTCGGGCTCAACGGTGGCGGCAAGACGACGCTGCTCGAGGTGCTGACCGGGCTGGAGGAACCCGACAGCGGGCGGGTCAGCCGGGTCGGCGGACTGCGGATGGCCGTGGTGACCCAGCGCGGGGTGCTGCCCGAGGGGGCGAGCGTGGGATCGGTGGTGCTGGCCGGTCTGGCCGACGAGCCGGGGCGCGATCCGCTCGCCGACCACGAGGTGGCCGAGCACGAGTGGGCCGCCAATCCGCGCATCCGCACCGTGCTCGAGGGAATCGGTATCGCGGGCCTGGGCCTGGACACCATTGTGGACAATCTGTCCGGTGGTGAGCGCAGGCGGGTCGCGCTGGCCGCAGCGCTGGTGCGCGACCTGGATCTGCTGGTGCTCGACGAGCCCACCAACCATCTCGATGTCGAGGGCGTGCAGTGGTTGGCCGCCCACCTGCTGGCCCGGCGCAGCGCCCTGGTGGTCGTCACGCACGATCGCTGGTTCCTCGACACCATCGCCACCCGGACGTGGGAGGTCGTCGGCGGCAAGGTCGAGACCTATGAGGGCGGCTACGGCGACTGGATCTTTGCCCGCGCCGAGCGGGCCAGGCAGTCCGATGCCTCCGAGGCCCGTCGCCGCAATCTGGCCCGCAAGGAACTGGCCTGGTTGCGTCGGGGTCCGCAGGCCCGCACCTCCAAACCGCGCTACCGGGTGGAGGCGGCCGAGGCGCTCATCGCCGATGTGCCCGCCCCGCGCGACAGCGTCTCGCTGGCCGCGTTCGCGCGAAAGCGGCTGGGGCGCGTGGTGATCGAACTCGAGGACACCACCCTGGCCACGCCCGACGGCCGAGAGTTGGTGCACGAGTTGACCTGGCGGCTCGCGCCGGGTGAGCGTGTCGGTCTGGTCGGTGTGAACGGTTCGGGCAAGACCACCCTGCTGCGCGCCCTCGCGGGCGAGGGGAATCCGGTCTCGGGCAAGCGAATCCAGGGGCAGACCGTCCAGATCGGTTGGCTGCGCCAGGAACTGGACGACCTGCCGACCGACCTGCGCGTCCTGGAGGCCGTGCAGCAGGTGGCGCAGCGGATCATGCTGGGCGACAAGGAGATCTCCGCAGGCCAGCTGGCCGAGCGGCTCGGCTTCACCCCGGCCCGCCAGCGCACCCCGGTGGGCGATCTGTCCGGCGGCGAGCGCCGCAGGTTGCAGTTGACCCGCATCCTGATGGCGGAGCCCAATGTCCTACTGCTGGACGAGCCGACCAACGATCTCGATATCGATACCCTGCAGCAGTTGGAGGATCTGCTCGACAACTGGGCGGGCACCCTGGTCGTCATCAGCCACGACCGCTACCTGGTCGAGCGCATCTGCGATTCGACCTGGGCGCTGTTCGGCGACGGCCGCCTCACCAACCTGCCCGGCGGCATCGAGGAATATCTGAAGCGCCGCGCCGCGCTGAGCGTTGCCCCGACCCGCCGGACCGAGCAGAAGTCCGCGGCCGCCACCGATTCCGCCGCTTACCGCGCCGCCCGCAAAGAATTGACCCGCCTGGAGCGCGCCATCGCGAAATTCGACGAGCGGGAGCGCAAGCTGCACGCCGCACTCGTCGACGCCGCGACGGACCCGGACCGGCTCATCACCCTGGGGGCCGAGCTCAAGCAGCTCATCGCCGAGAAAGAGGCGGCGGAGGAGCGCTGGCTGGAATTGGCCGACGGCGTCTGACACCGATCAGGGGCCGAACCGCTATCGTTGGCCGGCGAGATATCCGGCGACCGAGGAGTGGTGTCCGTGTCTGATCCGAACCCGGCGGACTATCCGAACCAGGCGACCCCGCCGCCGCGGCCCGGCCGCGATCGGCGGTTGATCGTGCTCGCGGTGGTGGCGGTGCTGGTCGCGGTCGGGGCGATCGGTGTCGGCGCGCTGGTGCACTTGCGCGGCACCCGCGTCGCGGGTGTCGCCCAAGCCGCCGAGACGGGCGGTGCGAGCGCCGGTGGCGGGTCCTTCGGACTCAATGGCGCGGTGCGCGTCGGCCCGGCCGCCGCCAAGGTGACGGTGCGCCTGGTGGCGGACCTGCAATGCCCGGCCTGCAAGGCATTCGAGCGCGACGCGGGCCAGGTCCTGATGGACGCGGTCAAGGAGGGATCGACCGCCGTCGAGTACAACATCATCACCTTCCTGGACCGTGCCTCCACCGACCAGTACTCCTCCCGCGCGGGCAATGCCTCCTACTGCGTGGCGAGCTCCGGCACCGGCCACTATCAGCAATGGTTGGAGAGCTTGTTCGGCAAGCAGCCCGCCGAGGGCGGCGCGGGTCTGCCCGATGCCACGCTCATCGAGATCGCCAAGTCCGCGGGCTACACCGATCCCGCTGTGGCGCAGTGCATCACCGACCGCAAATACGATAAACCGCTGCGCGAGAACACCAAACAGGTCTTCGCGACCGGCGTCAACGCGACGCCGACCGTCTTCGTCAACGACAAGCAGATCCCCAATAGGGACCTGTCGGCGAGCAGCCTGCGCGCGATGATCGCCGCCGCCCGCTGAGAAGTCACTGCGTGCCCGAGGCCCGGCCGTCCTGCACCACCGGCAGACAGGTCTGCACGAAATCGCCGCCGAATCCGGTGAGCGCGATACTGCGGTAGTACACCTTGGTCCCGAATCCGGAGCGCTTGAGCACCTCTCGCACCGGCGACTGCGCCTCCAACACCTGATAGCGGTGCGGGTCGTCCACCGGATCCCGATGGAATTCGATGAGTCCGAGCCGCCGCAGGTTGGTCAGGTACTGCTGGATGCGGTTCGGGAAGCGCAATCCGGCGTGTTCGCCGATCAGGTTGAGCCCCGCCACGATTCGCTCCGCGCCCAGCGCCCTCGGTCGACCGAGTCGGATATCGATGGCGGGTTGCGCGCCGTCGAGGCGCAGGAAACGCAGGATGCGGGCCTCGTCGGGAGTCAGTTCGCTGAGCATGCTCGCGAAGGCCGGATGCGAATCCAGTTGCTCCCCGTGCGGATTGGCCGATTTGCGCAGTAGCGCCGCCCCCTGTTCGCGCAGGGTGGGCACCGCGGTGGCATCCGAATCCGCCGCGGGCGCCGCGATGCCGAGTGCGCGGCGCACCGCCTCGCGCACCTCGGCCTGCGCCTCGGCGAAGACCTCACGCGGCGGCGTCCCCGCCATACTGCTCTTGACCACCGTGCCCGCCACACCCAGCGCGGTATCGATCCCCCAGGCGGTGACGCCGGAGGCGGCGCTCCAGGCCACCCGCGCCACGCCCGTCGCGCCGCGCACCGTGCGCAGCGGACCGCCGGACCCGGACGGGGCGGTCGGGTCGGGCTGTCGGACCAGTTCCCGCGATGACGCCCGCGCGCGATCCGCCGCTTCGAGATCGCCGCCGCGCTCCGCGGATTCACCGCCACGATCTGCGGATTCACCGCCGCCCCCGGCGGATTCGCCTACCACCATGCCGTTGCCACTTCCGTTCCGAAGACCAGAATGTGAGCGTATCCGGCCATCAGGCCCAGCACACCGCCATGCAGGAAAAGCAACCACTCGTCCTGCTTTATCGCCGCGCGCAGCATCTCCACGAAGTCGGGCGGGCTCAGCGCCGCCATCTGTTTGGCGATGTACTCGTTGACCTGTTTGCCCTGCTGGACATTGAATTCCGGATCCGCGAAGGCGATCGGCGCGATGGACATGGCCTCGCTGGTCAGTGTCGCGGACAATTGGTCGTATTCGCGGCCGCCGAGCACGAATTTGACCGCCCCCCTTGCCGGGCCGAGGGCGCGATCGGCGGCAGGGCGCAGGATCTCCTCGAGCATCTGCTGGGTGCGGTCCGAGCGCGGTCCGTTGAGCAGTTCGTCGCCGATATTGGCCACCGTGATCACCTCGGAGGACACCAATTCGGCGTAGCCCGCGGTGATCTCGTCCTGTCGCTTGATGAGCAGGCCCTGCCGCCACGGGCACCACCACTTCGGGTAGGCGGGGGCGAAGATCATATTGATGCCGACCCAGTTGACCACCCAGCCGATGACGATGCCGCCGATCGGCAGCACCGCCAGGACGGGCCAGTGCGTCACGTGCAGCAGGCCGACCAGCGCGACACCCATGGGCGCGCCGAAGTAGAAGCCGAAATTCTGCATGAACCGCAGTTCCTTCGCGCCGAGCACCTGGAACAACTGGTTGAGCAGTTGGGGTCGGGCCTGGAAGTAGCGGATGACCATCTGCTTGACGTCGAGCAGTTGATCGATGTTGTTGCCCAGTTCCTCGGTGAGTTCGCGCAGGATCTCGGGCAGTTGCTGACTTACCCTGGCGTGCACCATATCTCGCACCTGGACCGGCAGGTTGTACCAGAGTTGCGGATGTTCGCGGCGCAGGATCTCCTCGACGATGTCGTGGATGCGATTGTCGGCGACCCTGGCCAAATGTTCGGCGAGGCGGTCGGGTTCGATCTCGCGGTAGAAGTCGGCGACGCTGCCGAGTTTGGCCAGGCCCTTGTCCACCGCGATGCTGGCCATCTTGTCCGCCCGCGACGGCACGATGCCCTGCCAGCCGAGGCGGCCGTCGTAGCTCAACAGGGGCAGTACCTGAATTCGCTTGGGCAGGAAGGGAAACAGCCACCGCAGGCCGGGCACCCGCACACCGTGGAAGCGCAGTGGCCGGAACAGCATCAGGATGCCGGTCCAGTTGGTGATATAGCCGATGATGCCGGTGAACAGCGGGATCGTCCCCAACTCCAGCAGGATTCCGGACCCGCTCTCTAGCACGACACCCTCCTGCCGATAAACCGGTGATCGCCGCCTCACCGGCACCCCAAGGTAGCACTACGTCAACCGGTCGACCCGGTGTGCTGCGCCGATCGACCCAGACAGTCCTATGGTCGCAGTCACGGCCCGCGTGTCGGAGATATCGGTCACAGTGGCTCCCCGGAATGTCGCACCGGTCTCGACGGGCGGCGAGAATGACGGCGACCACAGTGAGCGGCAGGTCGGCGCGGGTCGGGGGTTCGACATACCGGACCGGCCATCAGGCAATACTCTGTGAACGGATTCGTTCACTTGGGCATCGGAGTAGGACGTGACAGACGACAGGGCCGGACAGGATGTGGCCAGGGCCGGTTCCCGCGCCGTGGAGCGTAGCTCGGATGCCGAATCGCGGCAGATCAGCAATGAGGCCAGGCTCATTCGCGGCGTGTTCCGCGCCGCCGGGATGGCCGCGGGCTCTGCGGTGCGCGGCAGTCGCTGGGCCGTCGAGACCACCTTCGAGGTGACCCGCGAGATCACCCAGGCCGCGCTGGACGGCGAATCCTCGACCGATCTGGCCGAGCGCACCGGTAACGCGCTGCGTTCGATCGCCCGCAGCGCACTGGGCGTCACCGAGGGTTCGGTGCGCGAAATCGTCAGCTACGTACCGACTTCCAATGGCACCGGCGGGCCGCACCCGCTGCCGGGCGGGCGGGTCCGCTCGGCCAACGGCGAGGAGTTGCGCAGGCGCGGGGATTCGCTGCTGGCCCGTTCGGCCGATGTCTACTTCACCGAGGACGTGCATCCCGCCTACGACCGCATCCTCGACGAGTTGGCCCCCGACGAGGCGCGCATCCTGCGTTTCATGTCGCAGAACGGTGCGCAACCCTCGGTCGACGTGCGCACCAATCGTCCGCTCGGCATCGGATCGGAGCTGGTGCAGGGCGATCTGACCTCGGTGCCCGAACAGGCCGGGGTGCGCTATCCGGATCGCTCCCGCATGTACCTGATCAACCTGAACCGTCTGGGCCTCACCCATACCTCCGAGGATCCGGTGGTGCTCAGCCGCTACATGGTCCTGGAGGTGCAACCCGTGGTGGAGGCCGCGCTGAAGAAGGCGGGTCGCGCGCCCAAGATCGTGCGCAAGAGCCTGCGGCTCACCGAATTCGGCGCCGACTTCTGCCGTACCTGTTTCACTCTCTGACCCGGGTGCCACCGCTTTTCCTGGCGATTTTCCGTCCGTTTGTCATAGCAATCTGATACAAATCGAGCAATCCGGCTAGGGCGGCGCGCGACGGATGGGATTGTTGAGATATGGATCAGGGAAGCGGCGGGACCGAGTCCGGGGAGCGGGATCCGAGGTATGCGCAGGCCGCGACATCGCCTGACGCGATCGGGCTGACTCAGTCGCAGGCCACACAGGAGGAGCAGGCCGAGGCGGATCGGCGCGAGGCCGGTCCGCACACCGATCCCACATGGGCCGACCTATCCGCCATCAGCAGGCTGAAGTTCCGCTATCTGCGCACGCTCGACACCAAATCGTGGGAAGAGTTCGCCGACACCATGATTCCCGAGGCCACGGCGACCTACAGCGAGTACCTGCAATTCGAATCCCGCGACGCCTTCCTGGCTTTCATGCGCAATACGCTGGGGCCCCATGTCATCACCGAACACCGCTGTGATCATCCCGAGATCGATGTGGACGGCGATACCGCCAGCGGCACTTGGTATCTCGCCGATACGGTGCTGATTCCCGGCCACAATATGCTGCTGCGGGGCGCGGCCTTCTATACCGACCGCTATGTGCGCTGCGCCGACGGCCGCTGGCGGATCGCGCACACCGGCTACGAGCGCACCTACGAGGTGGTGCTCTCGCTCAGCGATCTGCCCAGCCTGCGGTTGACCTCGAGCAGATGGGGTTTGATCGCGCGCGAGGACGGTATCGCCTCGGTCGAACGCGAACCGGGTTCGGAGCCGCCGCGCGCTCCCGAACCGCGCTAGTCGGCGGTGGCGACCAGCGGTTCGAGGGTGAGCTTCGGATGCTCCTTCTCGATGTACTGCAGTCGCCACTTGTCGCTGAACAGCGCGAGCAGCACCCCGTCGCTGCGGGTGAACACCTCGACGCCGCGCTGCCTGCCCAATTCGTCGGCCGAGGCGGCATCGGTGCGTCGGGCCAGCGAATAACCCAGATGCTCCATCTGGGTCTCCACCGTGAACTCGGCCTGCATGCGCGCGGTGACCACCTCGAACTGCATCGGACCCACCGCGGCCAGCACCGGGGACGCGTCGCCGCGAATGTCGTTGCGCAGCACCTGGACCACGCCCTCGGAGTCGAGCTGATCGATGGCCTTGCGGAACTGCTTGTACTTGCCCGCGCTCTTGGCGCGCAGCACCGCGAAATGTTCAGGGGCGAAGGACGGGATGGGCGGGAACTCCACCTTCTTGTCCACGAACAGCGTGTGCCCCGGTGCCAATGCGGTGGCATTGACCAAACCCACCACATCGCCCGGATAGGCGGTGTCCACCGTCGAACGCTCGCGGCCGAAGACGGTGAGCGCGTACTTGGTGGCGAAGGGCCGACCCGTCTGCGCGTGCGTCACCACCATGCCGCGCTCGAACTCGCCCGACACGATCCGCATGAACGCCAACCTGTCGCGGTGCGCGGCGTCCATACCCGCCTGCACCTTGAACACGACCGCGCTGAACGGATCGGTGGTGGTGCGGGCATTGCCGTTGATATCGGCGCGCGCCGCCGGGGCGGGGGCCAGCGCGACCAGCGTCTCCAGCAGTTGGCGCACACCGAAATTCAGCATGGCCGAGGCGTAGATGACCGGTGAGGTCTGGCCCGCGAGGAACATCTCCTGGTCGTGATCCTGACCGGTGGCCGCGAGTAGTTCGCTCTCCTCGACGGCGGTGGACCACGCCTCGCCCTCGCGTGCGGCGGCCTGCTCGGGCGTCAGTGACTCTTCGGGGGCGATGGTCGCGCCACCGGCGGTGCGGGTGAAGCGGATGTACTCGCGCGCCTCGCCCTCGGGACCGCGCCGCAGCAGGCCGCGGAAATCGCCCGCGATACCGACCGGCAGGAATAGGGGAGTAGGGGTGAGCCCGATGCGCTCGGCGATCTCGTCGAGCAGTTCCAGCGGGGCCTGACCCGGCCGGTCCCACTTATTGATCACCGTGATGACCGGGATGCCGCGGTGGCGGCACACCTGGAACAGTTTGAGCGTCTGCGGTTCCAGACCCTTCGCGGCATCGATGAGCATGACCGCGGCGTCGACCGCGGTGAGCACCCGGTAGGTGTCCTCGGAGAAATCCGAGTGACCGGGGGTGTCCACCAGATTGATGACACTGTCCTGGTCCGAGCCCGCCGCGCGGTAGTTGAACTGCAGGGCGGTGGAGCTGACCGAGATACCGCGCGCCTTCTCCATCTCCATCCAGTCCGAGACGGTGGATCTGCGGCCCGCTTTGCCGTGAATGGCGCCTGCCTCGGAGATCATCCTGGCGTGCAGGGCGAGGGCCTCGGTGAGCGTCGACTTGCCCGCGTCGGGGTGGGAGATCACCGCGAAGGTGCGTCTGCGCGCGACCTCGGCGGCGACGCCCTGGCTGGAGGCGGTCAACTGCAACACCCTTTCGGCGGGACGAGCGATCGGCAACCTGTCCAGGGTACGTGACCGGCCCGGCTCGCGCCGCTGTGCCTCTTCCCCCCACCCGCCCTGTGCCTCTTCCCCCACCCGCCCCTAACTCTCTCGACGCAGGTGGTGTGCCGATTCCGGGTGCGCGATGTCCTTGCGGTATGGTGGTCGGGTTGTCTCGGCGAGGGTGATTCGCAACCTTGCGACACCGTGATCGACGCGGCCCGGCTTCGTGCCGTCCCCGCGCGGTCTTCGCCCGACGAGCAGACCAATGCGGTTCGGGAATTCCACCCTTTCCTTACCGCCACCCGCTGACAGCCGCAAGCCGGAGGAGTAGATCCAGCCATGTCCGATGTGAACGTTCTCGAGGCCACCGTCCGCACCGAATTCGGCAAGGGCGCCGCGCGCCGCACCCGCCGTTCGGGCAATGTGCCCGCCGTTCTCTACGGCCACGCCGCCGACCCGCAGCACCTCTCGGTGAACGCCCAGGAGTTCGCGGCGATCCTGCGCGAGCACGGCACCAACGCGGTGCTGAACCTCGTCATCGAGGGCAAGCAGCAGCTCGCCCTCACCAAGTCCGTTGTCGTGCACCCGATCCGGCGCTACATCGAGCACGCCGACCTGCTGATCATCAAGCGCGGCGAGAAGGTCACCGCCGACGTGCCGGTCACCCTGGTCGGCGAGGCCGCTGCGGGCACCCTGATCACCCAGGAGTCGACCACCCTGTCCATCGAGGCCGACGCGCTGCACCTGCCCGAGGCCATCGAGGTCTCCGTCGAGGGTATCGAGGCGGGCACCCAGATCACCGCGGGCGCCATCACGCTGCCCGCGGGCGTCACCCTGGCCACCGATGCCGAGATCCTGATCTTCAACGTCATCGCTTCCCCGGCCGCCGAGGCGGAAGCGGCCCCGGCCGAGAGCGCCGAATAATCTCCTGCGGCACAACCACGGAGGTCGAGTGAACGCCGCGCTGCCTGGAAACTCCAAAGGAGTGCCGGCTGGAAACCCTGGTGGCGTGACCCCGGGTGGACCCGCGCTCGTGATCGGACTCGGGAATCCGGGCTCGGAGTACGAGCGCACCCGCCACAATGTCGGTTTCCTGGTCGCCGATGTGCTCGCCGAGCGCGTCGGCGGCCGGTTCGCCGTGCACAAGAAGTCCGGTGCGGACCTGTTACAGGCCCGGCTGGACGGCCGCCAGGTGCTGATCGCCAAGCCGCGGTCCTATATGAATCTGTCCGGGCGGCCGGTGGCCGCGCTGGCCAAATTCTTCTCCGTGCCCCCGACCGAGGTGATCGTGGTGCACGACGAACTCGATCTGCCGTTCGGGGCCGTCAAGCTCAAGCGCGGCGGCGGCGAGGGCGGGCACAATGGCCTGCGCTCCATTTCCGCGGCGCTCACCACCAAGGATTATGTCCGCGCCCGCATCGGCATCGGCCGCCCGCCGGGCCGCCAGGATCCGGCGGATTTCGTGTTGAAGCCGTTCGCGACGCCGGAGCGCAAAGAGGTTCCGGTGATCGTCGAACAGGCTGCCGACGCCGTCGAGTTGGTCCTGCGCGTCGGCCTCGAGGCCGCGCAGAACCAGCTGCACTGAGCGGCGCTCGATTACGTTCAGCAGTACGCCTATTCGCTCGACTCGAAGCGGAACCGGGTCTGGGTGAATGGTTCTCCCTTTCCGAAGGCCAGAACCTTGTGTGGCGTAATGCCATAGACGCCCGCGACGACATCACCGGCCATGACGAATTCGCCGTCGCCGACTCGATAGTCCCAGTTCAACTTGGTCTTCCACAGTTGGGCGAGCGCGTTCAGCGTCTCGGTGTCGGTGACCCGAGTCGCGGCGCCCTCCACCACCACATCCAGGCCGCTGTTCATCAGGTCGGTGCCGGTGGTGAGAACGCAGTGCGGTTGGGCCGCCAGGTTTTTCGCCTTCTGCTCGCCGTGGCCGGTGGCGATGTGCAGGCGACCGGCGTACCAGATGGCGGGCAGCGGGGTGACGTGCGGGCGACCATCCCCGCGCACGGTGGACAGCCAGAACATCTCGGCCGCCACCAGCACGGCCTCGACCTCGGACCACTTGGGTGGCCGCGCGCCGGGGGAGCTGTAGCGCTGATCGAGTTCGGGTTTGGGCATGGGTCGCTCCTTCGGGTGCGCGGTCGTCTCGGTGATGTAGACCGCGCGTGCTAGGCGAATTCATCGGTGTGCGAAACGGGTGAACCCAGATGCCGGGCTCACCCCAGATGTACGGCGGTGGCCGCGCGGCGCAGCTTGCCCGAGGAGGTCTTGGGCAACGCGCCGGGTCCGAGCACCGCCACGGTGCGCGGCCGCACCCCGACCTCGGCGAATACGGTGTGCACGATATCGTGCTCTATCCGCCGCACCGCCACCGGATCCTGATGGTCGTTGCTCTCCACCACCACCGCGAAACTCTCCCGCTTCTGCCCGGCGTCGAGTCGCACGGCCACCGCGTTGCCCGGCCGCACGCCCGCCACCCGCTGGGCGGCCCGCTCGATATCGGTGGGGTAGATATTGCGGCCGCCCATGATGATGACGTCCTTGATCCGCCCGCACACCACGATCAGGCCCTCCTCGGTGAAGTAGCCGATATCCCCGGTGTCGAGCCAGCCGTCCGCGTCCTGCGCCGCGCGGAAACCGTCGACCGTCACATATCCGGAAGTCACTGCGGGACCGCGCAATTCGATGACCCCTACGGTGCGGACGGGCAGCGGACCGCGTTCGGCGTCGACCACTCGGCCCTCCAGATTGTCCACCAGGTAGCCCAGTGTCGGGAGTCTGCGCACCGTGCCCTGGTGCTGGTGCTCGATCTGCACCGGAACGGCCTTGCCCAGCGCCTCGAGCAGTTCGCCGTCCACCAGGTCGAGGACCTGGCCGTGGCCGGGATCCGGAATGGATACGGCCAGCGTGGTTTCCGCCATGCCATAGACCGGCGTGAGGGCGGCGGGGCCGAGTCCGAAACGCGCGCCTGCCACGGCGAGGCGATCCATGGTGTCCGGGTCGACGGGTTCCGCGCCGTTCCACATGTAGCGCACACAGCTCAGATCGAGCGAGCCCTGCTCGGCCTGCTCCAATCGGCGGGCCAGCAGCGAGTACGCGAAATTCGGTGCGGCGGTGACGGTTCCGCGATACTTGTGGATCAACTCCGCCCACAGCAGCGGTCGGGTGAGGAACTCCAGCGGCGTCACGCACACCACCTCGGCACCGAATTGCATGGGGACACTGAGGAATCCGACCATACCCATATCGTGGAACAGCGGCAGCCAGCTCACCATCACATCGTCGGCGGTCTGGAACTTCACCCGGTCGAACATGGCGTGCGCGTTGACGTGAAAATTGGCGTGCGTGATGCGCACCGCCTTGGGCGAGCCGGTGGAACCGGAGGTCAACTGCTGCAACGCGATATCGGATTCCGCGGTCGGGAGCGGATCGGTGTCCGCGCCCTCGGCGAGTCGGTCGACGCGCACCACGGTGATCCCGCGTTCGCGCAGCACCTGTTCGGCCGCCTCGAACGGAGTCCCGAGCACCACGGCCCGCGCCTGGATCATGTGCAGCACCGTCTCGGTGTCGCGCGCCCACACCAGCAGATCGGTGCGCGGGGTCGGCTGATGCAGCATGGTGATGGACGCGCCGCGCATCCAGATGGCCTGGCAGGCGGGCGCGATATCGAAGGGCAGTCCCGCGAGCACCCCGATCGCATCCCCGTGGCCGACTCCGGCCGCGGCCAGTGCGCCCGCCATGCGCCGCGCGATGCGATGGATCTCGCCCCAATCCCGGCGCAGCGGCGCGGTCGGTTCGCCCGTCACCAAACCCCTCGTCGACGTGCGGGCCGTCGCGTACATCTCGTCGGTAAACCTGCTCAACTGCGCACTCCTCACCTTGCCGACACAACCCGGCCCCTCCCACTATCCCGGCCCGGCCGCCGTGTGTTAACCCCCTTTTCGCTAGGGCCGGTGCTGCGTACACGTACGGGTGGCGGTCGCGGTTCAGTCCTGGAAGCACCGCCAGGCCCCTCGGCTGCTGCCGAGGGGCCTGGCGTGGTGGGTGCACCGGCTCGCGGATTTAGAGTCCGTGCCGGTGGTGCGACGGATTTTGAGTCCGTGCCCCACGATTCGATCGCGACTTTTCAGATCGCTCGTCTCGTCAGGGCGCACTTCGCGAGTGGCCGTGGTGACCGGATTTTGAGTCCGGGCCTCGGTGCTTCGGATTTTGAGTCCGTGCCCCGACCTGGTTCGTTGGCGACTTTTCAGATCGCTCGGCACCGGGATCGAGGCTCTCGCCACCATCTCGAGTTCTGTGCGGCGAAGGTTGGGCAGCCGGATTTTGAGTCCGGGCCGGATCAACGGATTTTGAATCCGCCCCCGAAGCGTGCGGTCACGATTTTTGAGATCGTCCGCCGCTCGAAGTCATCGCCGCTATCAAGTTGTGGTGCGGCGTCCATCGCATTCGGCTATCGGATTTTCAGTCCGCGCCGCGATTTCTCGGATTTTGAATCCGGCCCCGATTCGAGCCCGTTCGCGAATTTTGAATCCGCTCGCAACTCTTTCGAAGTTCTCGCCGCTTCTGAAGTTTTTGTTCCCTTCCGGGTATGAACCATACGGTATCGGATCGATTGCCGACCACGCAAGAGGGGAAACAGAAATCGATCCGATGAACTTTGCATATCGCCAATTCTGGGAATAGCCTATAGTGCGCGCGCAAGCCTCGGAATCGAAGCCGGTAGACGATTGCGGTGGCCGAAAAGTGCTATGCCAGTGAACATTCGGTGACTCCGGTGCCTGTCACCCACAGGATGCCCCGTGTTGTACCGATGTTTGCCTCATCATCGGTAGGTGAATTGCCACGAATTTTCCGGTCTCGCGCAAATGGCAGGAGACCGGTTAGTATGCGGAGTATGGGCTCGCGCACTTTTGAGGTCCGTACCTACGGTTGCCAAATGAATGTCCACGATTCCGAAAGACTGTCGGGACTATTGGAAGACGCCGGATATGTGGCCGCCGAACCGGGCGCGGTCGCGGATCTGGTGGTTTTCAATACCTGTGCGGTCCGGGAGAACGCGGACAATAAACTCTACGGAACTCTCGCTCACCTGGCCCCGGTCAAGTCGGACCGGCCCGGTATGCAGATCGCCGTCGGCGGGTGTCTGGCGCAGAAGGATCGCGAAACCGTCCTCGGCAAGGCGCCCTGGGTCGATGTCGTCTTCGGCACGCACAATCTCGCCGCGCTTCCGGTGCTACTGGAACGCGCCCGGCACAACAAGTCCGCCCAGATCGAGATTCTGGAATCGCTGTCGGCGTTCCCGTCCACGCTGCCCGCCAAGCGGGACTCCGCCTACTCCGGCTGGGTGTCCATCGCCGTCGGCTGCAACAACACCTGCACCTTCTGCATCGTGCCCGCCTTGCGCGGCAAGGAGATCGATCGCAGGCCCGGCGATATCCTCGCCGAGGCTCAGGCCCTGGTCGACCAGGGCGTCCTCGAAGTCACCCTGCTGGGGCAGAACGTCAACGCCTACGGCGTCAACTTCGCCGATCCCACCATCGAGCGCGATCGCTCCGCCTTCGCGAAACTGCTGCGGGCCTGCGGCGGCATCGAAGGCTTGGAGCGAGTGCGGTTCACCTCCCCGCATCCGGCCGAGTTCACCGACGATGTGCTGGAAGCGATGGCCGAGACGCCGAACGTGTGCCCGCAGTTGCATATGCCGCTGCAATCCGGCTCCGACCGGATCCTCAAGGCGATGCGGCGGTCCTACCGGCAGACCCGCTACCTCGACATCATCGCCAAGGCCCGCGCGCTCATGCCCGACGCGGCCATCACCACCGACATCATCGTCGGATTTCCGGGCGAGACCGAGGCGGATTTCGAGCAGACACTGGAGGTGGTCCGGCAGGCGCGATTCACCAGCGCCTACACCTTCCAGTACTCGACCCGGCCGGGCACACCCGCCGCGATCATGCCCGACCAGATCCCGAAGAAGGTGGTCCAGCAACGGTATGAGCGGCTGCTCGCCCTGCAGGAACAGATCTCGCTGGAGAACAACGAGGCCCTGGTCGGCGCCGAAGTCGAACTGCTGGTGGTCGACGGCGGGAAGAAGAACGCCGTCACCGCCCGCATGAGCGGTCGTGCCCGCGACGGCAGGCTGGTCCACTTCCGCGCGGGCGAGAACGCGGTGCGCCCCGGTGATATCGTCACCGCCGACATCACCGCCGCCGCACCGCACCACCTCATCGCGGACAACCCGCTGCGCGGGCATCGCCGCACCCGTGCCGGCGATGCGCACGAGGCGGGTCTCAAGCCCAAGACCGCCCCCATCGGTGTGGGTCTCGGCCTGCCGGGTATCGGCGCACCCGCGTCGGAACCCGCGCCGGTCTGCGGAACCGGCTGCTCCTGACCGCGACCGAAATGGCTTGCCGCCGCACGCGATCCACCCTATCGCGTGCGGCGGCAACCACTCTCACCGCAGCGCGGCCACCGCCGCGACGAACCGATCCAACTCCGGGTAGCTGACGAACGCGTGCGGCGAGGCCCGCAGCACCGAGGCCAATCCGCGTCTATTCATATCCAGCAGTGTCGAACTCGCATGACTGACCGTGAGGGTTATCTCCTGCTCCGCCAATCGATCCCGCACCCGAGTCGACTCGAGCCCATCCACCGTGAACGACACGATGCCTGCCCGCCGGGCGCCCAGGTCGCGCACCGTCACACCGGCTATCTCCGGCAAGGCTTTTCGCAGATACTCCGCCCGCGCGGCGATGGCGGCGTAGACCTGCTCCGGTCCCAGCTCGAGCAGATACTCCACCGCCGCACCGAGTCCGAGCCGTCCGGCGATATCGGACTCCCAGAATTCGAATCGGGTCGCGTCCTCGGCGATGCGGTACTCCTGCGGTGCGGTCCAGGTCGCGCTGTGCAGGTCGAGTCGCTGCGGTTCCAGCGCCAGATCCGGTCGCACATAGAGGAATCCGGTGCCGCGCGGCCCGCGCAGCCATTTGCGTCCGGTGGCCGAGAGCGCGTCGACGCCGAGTTCGGCGACATCGATGGCCAACTGTCCGGTGGACTGGCAGGCGTCGAGCAGCACCAGCGCGCCGACGCGGTGCGCGATGCGGGTGGCCTCGGCGACGGGATTGACCAGACCGCCATTGGTCGGAACATGCAGCAGCGAAACCAGTTTCACGCGTTCGTCGATCATGGCCGCGAGTGCGTCGAGGTCGAGTTGCCCGCTGGGATCGTCCGGGATCGGTTCGACCGTCGCGCCGGTGGCGCGGGCGCGGTGCAGCGCGGCAATGGCATTGGCGGCGTAGTCCGCGCCGGAGATGAGGATCCGGTCGCCCTCCCGCAGCGGCACCGCGTAGAAGAAGTCGGTCCACGCCCTGGTGGCGCTGTCGTTCAGGGCGATACTCGCCGGCGCGGCATTGATGAGCCTGCCGATGGCGGCTTTGACGCCGTCGAGCGCGTCGAGCCGCTCCTGCGCGGCGCGATATCCGCCGACCTCGGCCTCTCTTCGCAAGTGGGTGACAACCGTCTCGGTGACGATTCGCGGGGGCAGCGAGGACCCCGCACTATCCAGGAAAACCAGCCCTGCGCCGACGCCTGGCGTCTCGGCGCGCACCTGTACCTCATCCAGCATGCGGCTGACCGTACCGCCTGCCAGGTGCGCAGTCGTCCCATCTTTTGGGGATATCTGTTAAGCATCCCGTCACAAATCTCTGACGGTTTCTTGTCGGTCTGTCTGGCTACCCTGATTGGACGCGCACCATGATGGAGGTCGACATGTCCGTCACGCTCGAACATCAACAGCCCGTCGCGGGCGCGGCGGCTTCGGGCGAGCTGTCCAGCCGCGCCGCCGCCGAGGCCTATATCGGCAAGATCTGTTTCAAACAGGGGCCACCGCGACTCATCGGCGCGGAACTGGAGTGGCTCACGGTGCAGGGTGAGTGTTCCGCCGCAGGCCCATCGGCCGCCCCCCGTCCCCAGCTCACCGCCCTGGCGGACGCTCTCGGACCGTACGCACCGAGGTCCATCGCCCCCGAATCTCCGGCACTTCCGCTGCCGGGTGGCAGCCGGGTCACCATCGAACCCGGCGGTCAGATCGAACTCTCGAGCTCCCCCTACGCCACCGCGTCCCAATTGTGCGACGCACTCGGCTCCGACGCCCGCATGCTGCGGGTGCTGCTCGATTCCCGCGCCATTCGCACCGTCTCGGCCGCCGCCGACGCCGATCGCCGCGCCAAACGCCTGCTTCGCCTGCCGCGCTACGGCGCGATGGAGCGCTCCTTCGCCGGTATCGGCCCCTTCGGCAAGCTGATGATGTGCAATACCGCCGCCACCCAGGTCAGCGTGGACGCGGGCGGTGATCGCGCCGAGGTCGCGGCCCGCTGGATCGCCCTCTACGCCATGGGTCCGGCGTTGGTGGCCGCCTTCGCCTGCTCACCCGCGCTGCGCGGTGCGCCCGCGGGCGCTTGGGCCTCGCAGCGCATGCGGGCGTGGCTGCGGTTGGACACTGCCCGTACCCGCCCACCGGTCCAGGACTGGACCGATCCGGTCGCCTCCTACGGCCGCTGGGCGCTGGATGTGCCGCTGCTGTGCGTGCGCGGCCCGGATGGCGGGTCCGACTGGGCGGCCCCGCCCGGCGCGACCTTCGCCGACTGGCTCTCCGGCGCACTGGACGACGAGGTGGGCCGCCGCCCCGACAGCGACGATCTCGACTATCACCTGACGACGCTTTTCCCACCGGTCCGCGCCGCGGGCCACCTGGAGGTCCGCTATCTGGACGCCCAGCCGGGCGGGGCGTGGACGGTGCCGATCCATCTCTTCGACGCCCTGCTCGCCTCGCCCGAACTGGTGGCGCGGGCGACGGCGGTGGCCGCGCCGGTCGCCGGGCGCTGGTTGGACGCGGCCCGAAACGGTCTGGCCGATCCGGAGATTCGCGCGGTCGCGGTCGCGCTGCTGGAACTCGCGGCCGGGCATGCGCGCTCGCGGGCCGCCGCGGCGGAACTGGACGCCGCCGTGCACCGATGTCGCCGCGGCCGCACGCCGCGCGAGGAGTTCGCCCTGTGTCGCGCCGGATCCGGTAACGGAACGGGCGGCCCGTGACCTGCGGCCCCGGACCACCGGGAGCCGCATAGGTTCTGCTTCCGCTACCGCCGCGTCGCGGCCGATCCCCAGCCCGGAAAGAGCTCCGCCATGACCATCCCCTCCGCCACCGACCATGCCGCGACCGAGCGCCTGCGCGCCGAGATCGCCGAGGTGCTCGCCCGAGCCCGCCGCCGCACCGCCACCCTCACCGATTGTCTGGACGAGGCCGAACTGCTCGCCCAGCACTCCCGCCTGATGAGTCCTCTGGTTTGGGATCTCGCGCATATCGGCAATCAAGAGGAACTGTGGTTGGTTCGCGATGTCGGCGGCCGCGAACCCGTTCGCGACGATATCGACCATCTCTACGATGCCTTCCGGCACGCGCGCGCGGATCGTCCGGCGCTGCCGCTGCTCGATCCCGGCCAGGCCCGCGGCTATGTCGCGACGGTGCGGGAGAAGGTGTGGGATGTGCTGGGGGCCAGTGCGCTGCGCGGCGCGGCGCTGCTCGATGGCGGTTTCGCCTTCGGCATGATCGCCCAGCACGAACAGCAGCACGACGAGACCATGCTGGCCACCCACCAGTTGCGGACCGGCGCCGCCGTGCTCGCCGCCGCCCCGCCGCCGACCGCCTCGATGCCGGTCGGCGGTGAGATCATCATTCCCGCAGGCGAATTCACCATGGGCACCTCGACCGATCCGTGGGCGCTGGACAATGAGCGACCCGCGCATCGGGTCGACCTGCCCGCCTACGCCATCGATGCGGCCCCGATCACCAATGCGCAGTATCTGGCCTTCATGGCCGACGGCGGCTACGAGCGGTCCGAACTCTGGTCGCAGCGCGGTTGGGCGCATCGGCAGGAGGCCGGTCTGGTCGCCCCGCAGTTCTGGGAGCGCGACTCGGACGGTCAGTGGTGGCGGCGGGCCTTCGGTGTCGTGCACCCGCTGCGGCCGAAACAGCCTGTGCTGCATGTCTGCTGGTTCGAGGCGGAGGCGTACGCCAAGTGGGCGGGCAAGCGGCTGCCCACCGAGGCGGAGTGGGAGAAGGCGGCGCGCTTCGATCCCGCGACCGGGGCGTCGCGCCGATTCCCTTGGGGTGCGGCCGAACCCGATGCCGCGACCGCGAATCTCGGTCAGCGCCACCTGGAACCGGCCGAGGTCGGGGCGTATCCGGCGGGTGCCTCCCCTGCCGGTGTGCACCAACTCATCGGCGATGTCTGGGAGTGGACCGCCTCGGGATTCGAGCCCTATCCGGGCTTCCGTGTCTTCCCCTATCGGGAATATTCGGAGGTCTTCTTCGGCGGGGACTATCGGGTGCTGCGCGGTGGTTCGTTCGGCACCGACCCGGTCGCCTGCCGAGGCACCTTCCGCAATTGGGACCATCCGATCCGCCGCCAGATCTTCGCGGGTTTCCGACTCGCGCGCGACCTGCGGGCGGGTGAGCGCTGATGTGCCGCCATATCGGATACGTCGGTGCACCGCTGCCGGTCGGGGAAATCCTCACGCGCGGAACGCATTCCCTGCGCGTGCAGTCCTACGCACCCGCCGAGATGCGCAGCAGGGCGCGGGTGAATGCCGACGGATTCGGCGCGGCCTGGTGGCATCCGGCCTCCGGTGGCGCCGGTTCGCAGGGGCAGCGCAATGGCCACCCGCGTGTGGTGGCTGCCCGGTATCGCAATGCCGCGCCGATCTGGACCGATCCGGCGGTGGACGAGGTTCTGGTGCAGTTGGTCTCGCGCGGGATACTCGGCGCGATCCGCTCCGCGACCTCGGGCATGCCGGTGGAGCGCGCGGCCTGCGCGCCATTCGTGGACGGCGTGTGGGCCTTCAGCCACAACGGCCACGTCCCCGACTGGCGGGCGGTGCTCACCGCGGTCTGCGCCGACCTGGACGCGCTGGCGCTGCGGGCGGGCTCGGCCGGACTGTTCGCCGCCGAATTACTGCTCACCGCCGAATCGCCGACCGATTCCGCGACGGTGTGGACCCTGCTCGCGCGGCTGCTGCGCGCCGAATTCGTCGCGGGACCGGCCGAGGCGCTGCGGCTGCTGTGCGCGGCCATCCTCGCGCACGCGCCGACCTCGCGGTTGAACTTCCTGCTCAGCGACGGCGAAACCCTCTGGGCCACAACGGTGCACCATTCGCTCTACGCACTCCTCACCCCCGAATCGGCCATCCTGTCCTCCGAACCCTACGACGACGATCCCGCCTGGCTACCCATCGAAGACAGACAGCTCGTGTGCGCCCGACCGGGCGAGCTGTCCAGCACACCGCTCGCGGCGGAGCCGAATGATCCGGCCGCCCAGCGCGATTCCGTCCTCCGAAAGGGGCAAGCGCAATGACCGCACCTACCCTGGATATCCACCTGACCGACGCGGACCTCACCGCCGCGCTGCGCGACGATGCGAGAACCGGTCTCACCGCCAGCCCGAAGTGGTTGCCGCCCAAGTGGTTCTACGATGCGCGCGGTAGCGAGCTGTTCGAGATGATCACCGAACTGCCGGAGTACTATCCGACGCGCACCGAGCGCGCCCTGCTGGAGCGGGTGGTGGGGGAGATCGCGCGACTCGCCAGGGTCGACGCGCTGGTGGAGCTGGGTGCGGGTTCGGCGGCCAAGACCCGGCTGCTGCTGTCCGCGCTCACCGCCGGTGGTTCATTGAAAACATATGTGCCGCAGGATGTCTCGTCCAGCGCCCTGCACGACGCGGCCGAGCAGATCGCCGCGGAGTTTCCCGGCCTCGCGGTGCGGGGCGTGGTCAGCGATTTCACCGACACCCTGCGCAACCTGCCCGGCGGCGGCCGCCGCATGATCGCCTTCCTCGGCGGGACCATCGGCAACCTGGTCCCGGCCGAACGCGCCGAATTCCTCGCGGGCATAAGGGATGTGCTCGAACCCGGCGAACTGCTGCTGCTCGGCGCGGGCCTGGTGATCGACCCGAATGTGCTCGTCCCCGCCTACGACGACGCGGCGGGTGTGACCGCCGAATTCAACCGCAATGTGCTGCACGTGCTCAATACCCGCCTCGGCGCGGACTTCCGCCCGGAGCGCTTCGAGCACGTCGCGGTCTGGGATCCCGAACGACTGTGGATCGAAATGCGTTTGGTCGCGACGGAGGAGATGACCGTCCACCTGCGCGAGCTGGACCTGACCGTCCACTTCGCCGCGGGCGAACAACTGCGCACCGAGATCTCGGCCAAATTCCACCTCGACGGCCTGGCGAAGGAACTCGCCGCGGCGGGCTTCGCCACCGACCACGTCTGGACCGACCCGGACCACCGCTTCGCACTGCTCCTAGCCAGGGCTTGAGTTCTAACCGACGACGGCGGACAACCAATCGATGAAGGGCCGCATGGACTCCCACGCCTTGCGGACCTCCTTGCCCGCGCGCGGCGTCGCCACCCAGTCGGGGCCGCCGAAGCTCTTGCCCGCGGTGAGGGACTTGTGTCGGAGCAGGTCGATGCGCGGGTGGTCCGCGTCGTAGCCCTTGGGTTTGGTCTTGAGTTGTTCGCCGTCGACGTCGAACCCGGCCTTGCGCAAACCGGCCAGGATGGTCTCGAGTTCGGCGCCGCGCGCCTGCTCGGCCACGGTGGTGCGGAAGCGGGCGATCTGCTCGGGCGAACCCTGGTAGAAGCCGCCGCCCACGTACAGGCCGCCCGCGCCGAGCTGCACATACCAGCCGCAGCCCGGCGCGGTGCCGACCACCGCGCCCTGCGCGGTCTTGTACGGCGACTTGTCCTTGGCGAAGCGCACGTCACGATAGGGGCGGAAGATCTTGGCGGTGCCGAAATCCGCCTCCAGATCGGCGGCCAGCGCCTTCATCGGCGCGAGGACGGATTCGTCGTAGACATGCTTGTGCGCGGTCCAGAAGGTCTTGGAATTGTCGGCCTCGAGATCCTCGTAGAAGTCCAGGCCGGCCAAGGGGAAACCGCGGAATTCCGTCATACCCGGAAACCTACTCCGGTACCGCCGTCGCGCAGCTCGGAGTGGTAGTAGAGCAGGCCGAGCACCGTGCCGCCCACCAGTGCGAGCACGGAGGTGAGGGCGGCCCACTTGCCCAGCGATTCGCCCCGGTGGTGTCCGAGCCAGCCGAACAGTATCCCGGCCGGTCCGAACAGCAGCGGGCAGAACAGCAGGGCCAGCGCGGCGCACCCGAAGGCGGTCAACGACATGGTCTGCCTGCCGAGCCGCCGCAGCGGACCCTCGTCGGGCGGGTAGAGATCGTCGTCGGGTGGGCGTTCCGCGCCGGACGGCGTGCTCATGGCATCTCCTTGTCGTGCGTTCACCACATGGGTACCACGGCGCACCGAGCGCGCCTCAGAGCTGGTCGTCGTTCACGATCTCCACGGCCGCGACCTCGGCGGGACGATTGTCCTCGACCTCGCCGTCGCGCTCGGTCCACTCCTGTTCGAGTTCCTCCTCGATGCCGAGGCGGCCCTCGTCCTGGTCTTCCCGGTCGGCGATATCCAGGTCGTGCGGTGGATCCTCGATGTAGCGCTCGTACTCCCTGATCTCGTCGGCCTGCTCGTCGTCACCCATATCCATGTCGAGGGGATCGGTGTCCATGCCGCAAGTATCCCTCGCCCGGCCCGCGAAATCAGACAGGTGGGTATCGAAAAGACGGACCGGCGGTCATAAAGGAAACGGCGGTCGGGACCGTGGTCCCGACCGCCGTGACAGCTACGGCCGATCAGGCGTTGCCGTTGAAAAGCCCCGTCACCGAGCCGTTCTCGAAGACCTCGCGAATGGTGCGGGCCAGCAGCGGCGCGATGGACAGCACCGTCAGCTGCGGGAACTTCTTCTCCTCGCTGATCGGCAGGGTGTTGGTGACCACGACCTCCTTGGCCCCGCTGTTGGCGAGGCGCTCGGCGGCCGGATCCGACAGCACGCCGTGGGTGGCGGCGATGACGACATCGCCCGCGCCTGCCTCCTTGAGCACCTTGACCGCGCCCGCGATGGTGCCGCCGGTGTCGATCATGTCGTCGATCAGGATGCAGGTGCGGCCGTCGACATCGCCGACCACGCGGTTGGCCACGATCTGGTTGGGCACCAGCGGGTCGCGGGTCTTGTGGATGAAGGCCAGTGGCGAACCACCCAGCGAATCGGCCCACTTCTCGGCGACCTTCACCCGGCCCGCGTCGGGGGAGACCACGGTGATGTGCTCGAGGCTGTAGTTGTTGCGGACGTACTCCGAGAGCTGGATGAGCGCGTGCATGTGATCGACCGGGCCGTCGAAGAAGCCCTGGATCTGATCGGTGTGCAGGTCGACGGTGATGATGCGGTCCGCGCCCGCGGTCTTGAGCAGATCGGCGACCAGACGCGCGGAGATGGGCTCGCGGCCGCGGTGCTTCTTGTCCTGGCGGGCGTAGGGGTAGAAGGGCAGTACGGCGGTGATCCGCTTGGCCGAACCGCGCTTGAGCGCGTCGATCATGATCAACTGCTCCATCAGCCACTGATTCAGCGGCGCCGGAAAGCTCTGTAGGACGAAGGCGTCCGAGCCACGCACCGACTCCTCGAACCGGACGAAGATCTCGCCATTGGCGAAATCGCGCGCGGTCTGGGGGGTGACGTGGACATCCAGTTCCTTGGCGACCTGTTCGGCCAGCTCAGGATGAGCGCGTCCCGCGAAGAGCATCAAGTTCTTCTGGTTATCGATCCATGACGCGGTCACTACTGTTTGCCATCCTTTTGCTCGATTGCCTTGCTCGATACCTCATTGGCCGCGATGGCTTCCGCCGCCGCGCGTGCCGACTCCGTTCCCGGACGGAATCGCTGCACCCAGCCCTCGATGTTTTTTTGTGGTCCACCGGATACCGCGAGTGCCCCCGGTGGAACGTTTCTGCGCAGTACAGTACCCGCTCCGGTATAAGCTCCGTCACCCACGGTCACCGGTGCGATGAACATTGTGTCGCTTCCGGTGCGCACATGCGACCCCACCGTGGTGTGCTGTTTGCGCACCCCGTCGTAGTTGACGAAAACACTGGATGCGCCGATGTTGCTGTACTCGCCGATGGTGGCATCGCCGACATAGGTCAGATGCGGAACCTTGGAGTGCGCGCCGATGCTGGCGTTCTTGGTCTCGACGAACGCGCCCAGCTTCCCCGACGTGCCGACCACGGTGCCGGGCCGCAGATAGGTGAACGGGCCGACGGTGGCGTCCGCGCCGATGGTCGCGCCGGTGCCGTGGGTGCGCACCACCTGCGCGCGCTCGCCCACCACCACATCGGTCAGGGTGCAGTCCGGGCCGATCTCGGCGTCCTCGCCGATGACGGTGCCGCCGAGCAGTTGGACGCCGGGCCGCAGGACGACATCGCGGCCGATCTGCACATCCGCGTCCACCCAGGTGGTCGCCGGGTCGATGACGGTGACTCCCGCACGCATATGGCGCTCGAGCAGGTAGCGGTTGAGAGTGGCTGCGGCATGGGCCATTTGGACCCGGTCGTTGACGCCGGTGACCTTGGCGGCGTCGACCAGGCGCGCGCCGTGCACCGGATGTCCGGCCTCGTGCGCCAGCCGCAGCACATCGGTGAGGTACAGCTCGTGCTGGGCGTTGGCGGTGGACAGGCGGGCCACCATGGTGCGCAGCACCTGGGCGTCGAACACGTAGACGCCGGAATTGACCTCGTTGATCGCGGCCTGCTGCGGGGTGGCGTCGGCATGTTCGACGATGGCGACGACATGGCCGTGGGCGTCGCGCACGATCCGGCCGTAGCCGTTGGGATCCTCGGGGACGAAGGTGAGCACGGTGACCGCCGATCGCTCGGGATAACTGCGGTGTTCGTCGAGGAGTGCGGAAAGGGTGTGCCCGTCGAGCAGGGGCACGTCGGCGGAGGTGACGACCAGGTCGCCGGAGAACTCGGCGGGCAGCGCGTCCAGCGCGCACCGCACCGCGTGTCCGGTGCCCAATTGTCGCTCCTGGACCGTGCATTCGATCTCGCGGTCGAGTTCGTGCCCCACCTCGGCGACCGCCGCTCCGACCTGGTCGCGATCGTGGCCGATCACGGTGATGAGGTGGGTGGGGTCGATCTCGGCGGCCGCATGCAGCGCGTGCGCCAGCATGCTCCGGCCGGCCAATGAATGCAGAACCTTGGGGGTCTTCGACCGCATTCGTGTCCCGGCACCGGCTGCGAGAACGACGACGGCGGTCTGCTGTGGCATGGATCTCCCTCGGCTGCCTGTCATCGAGCGGGCTGCGCGGTCGGTCTGAGTTCGCTGTGCGTGGTTCAGCGTGCCGTGTGCTCCGCCGCCAGGACTCGAACCTGAACTATCTGAACCAAAATCAGAGGTGCTGCCATTACACTACGGCGGATTGTCACACCGGCGGATCTGGCTCTGCTGGACGAGGACCCGAGCCGCCGCTGTGCCGAGGCACGGCATGAATCCTCGCACGACTACCTCCCTTACGTCGAACCGCCTGCCGGAATCCGCCATCGCGCACCCGCGAACTGGGCCTGCGCGGGTCTCGGGGTCATTGGGCGACCGATCGGTCTGTCTGCCAGAGTTGACGGCGACGATGCAGTTGGGCCGGCAGGAAGAGGGGCGGATCTTTGTCCTCAGGTGAGATGCGGTCTTCGGGTGAGGCGCGGGCGCCGAGACCGCGTATGACGGGCACACAGCGGCGGCAGCAGCTGATCGAGATCGGCCGGGCGCTGTTCGCCGAGCGCGGCTACGACGCCACCTCGATCGAGGAGATCGCCCAGCGTGCCCAGGTCTCCAAACCCGTTGTGTACGAACACTTCGGCGGGAAGGAGGGGCTGTACGCGGTGGTGGTGGACCGGGAGATGTCCATGCTGCTGGACATGATCGCCTCCTCGCTGACCCAGAATCGCTCCAGGGTGCGGCTCGAACAGGTGGCGCTGGCGCTGCTGACCTATATCGAGGAGCGCACGGACGGTTTCCGCATCCTGGTCCGCGATCAGCCCGCATCCGCCTCCGAGGGGCGCTACTCGAGTCTGCTCAATGAGGCGGTGAACCAGGTCGCCCACATTCTGGCCGGGGATTTCGGGCGTCGCGGCTTCGATGCCGGCCTGGCCACCCTCTACGCGCAGGGACTGGTCGGCATGGTTTCCACGGCTGCTACCTGGTGGCTGGACGAACGTCAACCGCCGAAGGAGGTGGTGGCGGCGCATCTGGTCAATCTGTGCTGGAACGGTTTGCAGCATCTGGAGGCCGACCCCCAGCTCATCAGTTCGGAATGGCGGACCGGTTCCTCGGACTGACCACGCGTGTTAACCAGTGAATTGCTATCGGGCTCGGGCCGAATGCTCGAATTGCCGGGTGGGCGGGCGGCTGGTGGTACGGTTCACGCATCCTCTGGGTGCTGTTCGGGTGGTATGTAGGTCAACTCCGGGATGTCGGTCTACTTCAGGATGGCTGGTTTTTGGATGACAGGCGGATCTGATGGCTAGGCAAGCGCGCGCGGAGATCACCCGCGACTCCGTCCTCGCGGGCGCGGCCGACGTCTTTCTGCGGCTGGGGTATGCGAACGCGAGCCTGAGCGAGATCATTTCGCAGTCCAACGTGACCAAGGGCGCCCTCTACTTCCACTTCGGCTCGAAGGAGGAGTTGGCCCGCGCCGTGGTCGATCAGGGCAATGAGCGGCTGGTCGGCTCCTGCCAGGGCTTTTTCGACCCTCGGGTGCCCGCCCTGGAAGCCTGCATCGGCATCACCTACGTGGTGGCCGACCTGTCGATGAACGATCCGATGGTCGGCGCGATGCTCAAACTCACCCACCAAATCGGCGACTATCGGGGCGCTCAGGGCGAGAACATCACCAAGACCTGGGGCGATACCTATCGGCTGCTGGCCGAGCGCGCCATCGCCCAGGGCGATCTGCAGGACGATCTCGATCCCGAGGTCGTCGGCGTACTGCTGCAGGAGGTCACCTCCGGCGTGCACATCGTCGCGGTCGGCACCGAATCCATGGAGCAGATGGCCACCAGGATGGAGCGGGCCTGGCACTTCCTGCTGCCCTCGCTGGTGCCCGGCGAGAAACTGCCCTACTTCCGCGAATTCGCGGCGCGGCGACTGCGCCGCTACGTGCCCTGAGCAACCTGTAGCGGTTCGGCGCCGGGCGGTTGTCGGGGCGGTCGGTCCGAATGACTAGACTCGACTCGCCGCTCGAAACGCCGTGCTCAGGAGTCGTTCCCATGCCTCATAGTCCCTCGCAGGCGGAGCCTGGCAAGCCGTCGGCGCCGGAATCCGGTCGCCCGCCCCTGGCCGGCTTGGCGGCCGCCGCCGCGGCCGACTCGGCGCTGCGCACCGTGGACAGCCTCCTCGGCAAATCACCCGTGGAGTTGGTGGCTCCGTCGGCGGTGCGCCCGTTCGTCGCCGATATCGTCGCCGCGAAGCGGCCCCTGGTGGTGGTGACAGCCACCGGTCGCGAGGCCGACGATCTCACGGTCGAACTCCAGGAGATCCTCGGCGGGGCGGTCGCGCAGTTCCCCTCCTGGGAGACGCTGCCGCACGAGCGGCTCTCACCGGGCGCGGATACCGTCGGACGCAGGCTCGCCGTCCTGCGCCGACTGGCCCACCCCCACGACGAGGTATTTCCGGAGCCGCTGCGGGTCGTGGTCACCACGGTGCGCTCGCTCATGCAGCCCATGGCCCGCGGCCTCGGCGATATCGAACCGATCGTGCTGCGCGTCGGCGCCCGATTCGATTTCGACCAATTGCTCACCCGCCTGGTCGAATTCGCGTACACCAGGGTCGACATGGTCGGCAAGCGCGGCGAATTCGCGGTGCGCGGCGGCATTCTCGATCTGTTCCCGCCCACCTCGGATCATCCGGTGCGCGTGGAGTTCTGGGGCGAGGAGATCACCGAACTGCGTCCGTTCGCGGTGGCCGATCAGCGCTCGCTGCCCGAACTCGAGGTGGGTGCGGTGCTCGCCACACCGTGCCGGGAGCTGCTGCTCACCCCCGCCGTGCGGGCGCGGGCGGCGGAGCTGGCGGTGCAGAACGCCGCCGACGCCGCGCTGGTCGAGATGCTGGACAAGATCGCCGAGGGTCTGCCGGTGGAGGGGATGGAGGCGCTGCTGCCGGTGCTGCGGCCCGGCGAGCTCAAACTCCTCACCGACCTGCTGCCCGAGGGTGCGCACATCCTGCTGTGCGACCCGGAGAAGATCCGCACCCGCGCCGCCGATCTGGTGCGCACCGGCGCGGAATTCCTCGAAGCCTCTTGGACCGCTGCCTCTTTCGGCGGCGCGGCCCCGCTCGGCGGCCACGGACTCGATCTCGCGGCCTCCTCCTACCGCCCGCTGCCCGATATCCACGCCGCCGCGAACCGCAACGGACTGCCGTGGTGGACGCTGAGCCCGCTCACCTCCGGCGATCCGGCCGAGGTGGTGCTGCCGGTGCTGGCCGGTCCGGCCGCGCGCGGCTCCGAGGAACTGGTCGCCACCATCTTCGCCTCGCTGCGCGCGCATGTCGCCACCGGCGGCCGCGCGGTGGTGGTCGTCGCGGGACACGGTACGGCGCAACGCATTCTGGAGCGTCTCGGCGATGCCGACGTGCCCGCCGCCGCGCTGGCGGCAGGCGCAGCACCCCAGCCGGGTCTGGTCGGGGTGCTGTGCGGTTCCCTGCACGACGGCGTGATCTTCGATGACGCGGGTCTGGTGGTCGTCGCCGAATCCGATCTCACCGGCAACCGGGTCACCGCGCCGGGCGAGGGCAAACGGCTGCCCGCCAAGCGGCGCAACCAGGTGGACCCGCTGGCCCTGACGGCGGGCGATATGGTCGTGCACGATCAGCACGGCATCGGCCGCTTCGTGGAGATGATCGAGCGCACGGTGGGCGGCGCGCGCCGCGAATACCTGGTTATCGAATACGCGCCGGGCAAACGCGGCCAGCCGGGGGACCGCCTGTTCGTCCCGATGGAGTCGCTGGATCAGCTGTCCCGCTACGTCGGCGGCGAACTGCCCAGCCTGTCCAAACTCGGCGGTTCCGACTGGGCGAATACGAAACGCAAGGCGCGCAAGGCCGTTCGCGAGATCGCGGGCGAGCTGGTGCAGCTCTACGCGGCCAGGCAGGCCGCGCCGGGCCACGCCTTCGGCGCGGACACCCCCTGGCAGCAGGAGATGGAGGACGCCTTCGTCTTCACCGAGACCGTCGATCAGATGACGGCCATCGCCGAGGTCAAATCCGATATGGAGAAGCCGGTCCCGATGGACCGGGTGGTCTGCGGCGATGTCGGCTACGGCAAGACCGAGATCGCGGTGCGCGCCGCCTTCAAGGCGGTGCAGGACGGCAAGCAGGTCGTGGTGCTGGTGCCGACAACCCTGCTGGCGCAACAGCATTTGCAGACCTTCACCGAACGGGTCGCGGGCTTCCCGGTCACCGTCAAGGGGTTGTCCCGGTTCACCGATCCGGCGGAGTCGCGCGAGGTGATGGCGGGAATGGCCGACGGTTCGGTCGATATCGTCGTCGGCACCCACCGCCTGTTGCAGACCGGTGTCCGCTGGAAGGATCTCGGACTGGTCGTGGTCGACGAGGAGCAGCGTTTCGGCGTCGAGCACAAGGAGCACATCAAGGCATTGCGCACCCACGTCGACGTGCTGACCATGTCCGCCACGCCGATTCCGCGCACCCTGGAGATGAGCCTGGCGGGCATTCGGGAGATGTCGACCATCCTGACCCCGCCCGAGGAGCGCCACCCGGTGCTCACCTACGTAGGCGGGTACAACGACAAGCAGGTCACCGCGGCGATCCGCCGCGAACTGCTGCGCGACGGCCAGGTCTTCTACGTGCACAACCGGGTGTCCTCGATCGACAAGGCGGCCAAGCGCATTCGCGATCTGGTGCCCGAGGCGCGGGTGGTGGTCGCGCACGGCCAGATGCACGAGGACATGCTCGAACAGACTGTGCAGGGCTTCTGGGAGCGCGAATTCGATGTGCTGGTATGCACCACCATCATCGAGACCGGTCTGGACATCTCCAATGCCAACACCCTCATCGTCGAACGCGCCGACGCCCTTGGTCTTTCGCAGCTGCATCAGTTGCGCGGTCGAGTCGGGCGCAGTCGCGAGCGCGGGTACGCCTACTTCCTGTACCCGCCGGAGAAGCCGCTCACCGAGACCGCCTACGACCGGCTCGCCACCATCTCGCAGAACTCCGATCTCGGGGCGGGTATGGCGGTGGCCATGAAGGATCTCGAGATCCGCGGCGCGGGAAATGTGCTCGGGGCCGAGCAGTCCGGCCATGTCGCAGGCGTCGGATTCGATCTGTATGTGCGACTGGTCGGCGAGGCGGTGGAGGCTTATCGCGCCGCCGCCGACGGCAAACCGATCACCGTCGAGGAGCCGAAGGAGGTGCGCATCGACCTGCCGGTGGACGCGCACATCCCGCCCGACTACATCGCCAGCGACAGGCTGCGGCTGGAGGCGTACCGCAAACTCGCCTCCGCGCAGGACGATTCGGCGCTCGCCGCCGTGCTGGAGGAGTTGGTGGACCGCTACGGTCCGCTGCCCGTCGAGGTGGGCCGCCTGGTGTCGGTGGCCAGGCTGCGGCTGCTGGCCCGCGAATACGGTGTCACCGAGATCACCGTCACCGGAACGACGTTGAAGATCTCCCCGCTGCTGAACCTGCCCGACTCCAAACAGTTGCGGCTCAAGCGCATCTACCCGAGCGCCGCGTACAAGGCGGCCAGCGGGGTCGTGCAGTTGCCGCTGCCACGGGTGCGCGACAGCGTCGGGGCCGACCGGGTGCGCGATGTGGTGCTGCTGCAGTACGTCGCGGATCTGCTGCTGGCCCTGGACGGCAAAGCGCAGGGCGCGGTGGATCTTCGGGTGCCCACCGAGGTCGCGGCGGCCCGATGAGCGACGACGCCCTCGCGCGCCTGACCGCAGATCTGTCCGAGGCCGTCGAGGTAATGGATCGGCTGTGGCGCTTCGGCGGCTGGGAGGTCACCCAAACCCACGACTCGCTGCGTCCCTATCTGCTCGAGGAGACCTACGAACTGCTCGACGCCATCCAGCATGGCGAGGTCGAGACCATCAAGGAGGAGTTGGGCGACCTGCTGCTGCAGGTGCTGTTCCACTCCCGAATCGCCGAGGCGGCAGGGGAATTCACCGTCGGCGAGGTCGCGGCCGCGCTGGTGGCCAAATTGGTCAACCGCAGCCCGCACCTGTCGGATCCGCGGCCTCCCGCCGCCGCCTCCCGCGCGGAGAAGATCGCCGCGCAGGAACGCGCTTGGGAGCAGCGCAAATCCGAGGAGAAGGCGCGCCGCTCCTGTCTGGACGGTATCGCCATGGCGCAGCCCGCCCTCGCTCTCGCCGAGAAGGTGCGCACCCGCAGCGCCAAGGCGGGCCTGCCCGAGGACCTGATTCCCGAGGCCCTGCACACCGTGGTTCTCGGCGGGACGGACAGCGCCGAGGAGCGGTTGCGCAAGGCCACCTTGGCTTTCGCCGCTGCCATTCGCGCTGCCGAGGACGCGGCCGAAGCCGCGCGCGGCGCGCGCATCCCCTTGGCGCCCGCCGACTGGCGTGCGTACTGGGCCTGAACTCGCCGTGCGCGAGTCTCAGCGGCCCGCGACCACCGCGTCCACATGGGTGGCCAATGCCTTGGCGACCAGTTCCGATCCGGACTTCAAGTTCTGGAACAGGACCGGCGATTTGTAGTTGGCCCCGCCCCTGCTGCCGTTGTTGTCGCCCAGCGCGGAGACGGCGACGAAGAAATTGCTGATCCGGAAGGCCGTGACCACCTCACCCAGCTCATTGGTGACCCTGGTCGCCGAATAGGACTGCTCACCGATTCCCGCCTCCTGGGTGCCGCCGTCGTGCTCGCGGCTGACCTCGAAATAGCGCCTGACCGCGGCGACCGGATCCGGACCCAGCAGCATCTTGAAGGTCAGCGAGAGTTTGCGCCTGCGCGGTTCGCCGATCTCGATCGGTTGGTACGGTTGCGCCCGGCCCGGATAGCTCGCGAAGCAGGTGGTTCCCGCCGCATCGGTGCCGACCGCCGCGTATCGCGCGCCGACATCCTCGAAGCTCACCTCGGCCGAATAGAGTTTGCCCGCGAATTCCCGGACCGCCGCCTCGACCGGATAGGTCAGTGCCACACAGGATTTCGCCATGCCCTCGAATCGGGCCGGATCGGATTTCCCTGCCGCGCATCCGCTGCTCGCCAACAGGCAGGCGAGCAGCGCTGCCGTCAGTAGCCGCCGCATCACCGAAATCTCCGGTGCCGGTGGGAGATTGATCGCTGCAAGTTCGCTGCGCGGGTGGCATGTGCCACGAAATCTCCCGCGCCCCTGGTACATTCGTCCATCTGCGCTCCGTTCGGAGTATGCGAGCGTTTCAGGGTTTAGACGCGCGCGCAACCGGAACGGTTCCCGGTCGGGAAAATCTCGCGAACGTCGGATCGGACGGGTGCCTGCCGCGTACGCTGCGCGCCATGGACCTCATGTGGATCATCCCGGTCATCGGCGTCGTCAGCGCGGTGCTGATCGCCTACGGCTTCGTGGTGGGCTTCCCGAAGGACTGACTGTCACTCTCGCGTAGAACGGGGCTACTTTCGGGGCAAGGCGGGGCGCATATCGGGAAGGGGCGAACCTGAGCTTCGAGACCGAGGGGTGACGCACCCGGGCAGAATTCCTCGAAAAACGGGTCGCCGCCCGAATTTCAATCAAACCCACAGTGCGACACAGAATTACGCCTCGAACCGGATATATCCCCAGGGTTGGGACGGAGTTTGGATCCTCGGCCGGGACCGCTACGATTCGGCGGAAGAGAGGAGCGGGGATGGGCGTACAACCTCGGACCTGGGCGCGTATCGCGCTGGCGTCCGTACTGGCCGCACTGTCTATCGGTACGGGAGTCGATAGCGCTGCCGCGGACCCGAACCCGGTGCCGACCACGGTGAAGTCGCCCGACGGGTCGTATGTCGCGAAGGTGGAGGTCAAGGACCAGCGCAATTGGCGGATCTATATCGGCTCCGCGGCCATGGACGCCTTCATCCCGGTCGATGTACTGCGTCCCGCCGACACTTCGGTCCCGCGCCCCACGCTGTATTTGCTCAACGGCGCGGGCGGCGGCGAGGACGACGCGACCTGGCAGCGCAATACCGATGCCATGCAGTTCCTTTCGGACAAGGACGTCAATGTTGTCCAGCCGATCGGCGGCCAGTGGAGCTTCTACACCGACTGGCAACGCGATGATCCGGTGCTCGGCCCGAACAAGTGGAAAACCTATATCGCCGAGGAGCTTCCGCCGCTGATCGATGCCCAACTCGGCGCCAATGGCGTCAATTCCATGGCGGGCCTTTCGATGTCGGGAACCTCGGTGCTCAATTTCGCCATCGACTATCCGGGCAAATGGCGCAGCGTCGCGGTATACAGCGGTATCGCGCAGGTCAGCGATCCCATCGGTCAGCGCATGGTCAAGTTGACCGTGGAAACCTGGGGTGGTGGGGACACCCGGAATATGTGGGGGCCGAACGACAGTCCGCTCTGGCGGGCCAACGATCCGCTGCTGCAGGCCGAAAAACTGCGCGGCACCAACCTTTTCATCTCCACCGGCACCGGAATTCCGGGTGCGTACGATATTCCGGGCAATAAATTCCGCATGGAGGACCCGGAGGACACGCCAACGACCGTCGTGGTCGGCGCGGTGATCGAGGCGGGTGTCAACTGGTCCACCCACAATATGCAGCAGCGGTTGAACGAGTTGAACATTCCGGCCACCTTCGTCTACCGCGATACCGGCACACACTCGTGGGGCTACTGGCAGGACGACCTGCACACTTCGTGGCCGGTGCTGGCGCAGGGGCTGTACTCCGCGCCATAGGTAAACGACTCGCGGGCGTGGTGGTCGGTTGCGCCGGTGCGGTTCTCGGCTAGACCCTTCGACTCAGGCCCTAGTCCCAATGCCGCTCAGTTAGTGGGTTGGGCTGGGTGTCAAGTGGATCGTGTTGTCGTGCGCGTGGGGGCATGAGAGTAGGACAGCGGAACTACTGGTAGAGAGATCTTGTCCGCCAAGACAAACCGCTCA